>OZ244175.1:6397500-7923632 GCA_965216535.1 Hoeflea sp. | reverse complement strand
TCTGAAGCCGGCGGGGGCGTCCATACCATCACCGAAATTCTGGCACTGCGGTGCTGCGACGCGAGCGCGTTCCAGCCTTGAGCAGCTCTCAACCTCGGAAGATCTCTCGACGCAAACTTGCCTTACTGCTTTGGGATCGACCCGACGACCAGTTCCTGGCTGTCCTCGATGTCCACCCAGCGACCGGCATGGAACGACGCCTGGCGTTTCAGGTAGGTGTAGGGCGTGTCGGTCCACATCTTGACGGTGTCGTTGAGGTTGTCGAGCACGAAATCGCCGTCGGCTGTGCGCAGCGTCAGCACGGCATGCCCCTCGCCATTGGGCTTGCGCACCACGGTGATCAGCAGGTCGGACGCCGAGAAGCCGTGCTCCATCAGCATGGCGCGTTTCAGCAGCACATAGTCTTCGCAGTCGCCGACAACGTCGGGATAGGACCACACTTCCTCGCGGCCGTGGATCTCGAAATCGGTCATCGGCAACACGGAGAAATTGACCGATTCATTGACGTCGCGGACCACCGACCAGCCGTATTCGGTCACCCGCGGCGCGGCCTTCACCTTGCCGGTTCCCCGGCATTCCTGGCGGTTCTGCTTGCAGAATTCATAATGTCCGATCGGTTGCGACGTGACGTCACCGACACGCATCGCCGTGGCTGTCTGCGGTGCAGCCATGACAATCGGAGTGGGCGATGCAGCCACAGCCATGGCGGCAAGCATGCCACTGAACACTACGCGCCTCATCGAAGGCCAGCCCCCGTTCACCCATTGTTATCCTTAACAAACAGTTAAGAGGTGCAACGGACCTTGAGTCAATCGCGGCGTTCGCAAAGTTCTGTTTATGGTTACCAAAATTGAGTGGAGTGGCTAATGGGCACCATGCTGGCCGGCTCTGGTCGCTGGTTACCAAAATTGAGAGGAGTGACTTCGGCGCATCATGTGGCGCGGATCTGGTTTATGATGGACCAACTGGATTGGTTTGGAGTCAACAATGGCGCAGGATAGCTTGAAAGTTTCCCTCTCCGCCGAGTTGAAAGCCTGGGTGGATCAGCAAATCCGCGCGGGATTTTACAATGACGCAAGCGATTATGTGTGCGATCTCATTCGCAGGGACCAGGTCCGCTTGGGGAAGATCGGCCACATGCAGGAGTTGGTAGACGAAGCCCGCGCCGGTGGCATCTGCAATAGCTCAATGGACGCCATACGATTGGAAGCGCGCAAGCAGGCAGGGATCGAGACTTAGATCAGCCCTGTTGCGCAATCCCGTCATCCATCACACCATCTGATCGACCGCACTTAACATCAGTGCAATGTCCTGCGGCCGGGACAGGCGGTGATCGCCGTCGCGGATGAGGGTCAGCACCACGTCGTCTGAGGGCAGGTGTTCCACCAGTTTCAGGGCGTGGGTGTGCGGCACGTCCGGGTCTTCCATGCCCTGCAGGATGCGCACCGGGCAGCCGGTTTCGATGATGCCTTCGAGCACCCGGTTTTCGCGGCCGTCGTCGAACAGAGCCTTGGTGAAGACGTTGGGGTCGGGGCCGTAGGGCGTCGGCTCCTCGAAATAGCCCTGCTGGTCGAGGTCGCGTTTCTGCGCCTCGGTCAGCAACGGTTCGTGCAGTTCGTTGGTGAAATCCGGCGCCGGCGCCAGCAGCAGCAGGCCGGCGATGCGGCTTGAGGCGTCCCGTTTGCGCAATTCCTGCACCATGCGCAGCGCGATCCAGCCGCCCATGGATGAGCCGACCAGCAATTGCGGGCCTTGCGCGAAGCGATCGAACACCGCGAGGCTTTCCTCCAGCCAGCGCGAAATCGTGCCCTTGCGGAACTCGCCGCCGCTTTCCCCGTGGCCCGAATAGTCGAGGCGCGTGCAGGCGATGCCGAGCTCGCCTGCATGGCGGTCGAGTTCGATCGCCTTGGTGCCGGCCATGTCGGATCGATAGCCGCCCAGCCACACCAGGCCGGGCCGCGTGTGACCGCCGGTTGCGGCGCGATGGCGCACGGCAATCCGGCGTGTATCCTCCCCGGTTCCGACATCGATATAGGTGGGCTCTTCGCTGCTCATAGAAGGTCGTTCCTGATGTGCTTTCATGTTTTCGATTCGAAGTGTGGCCGATTTGACCGCGCGGCGACAGGCCCCCAAGGCCCCCGAACACCGCTAAGCTGGTGATTTTTTTCGGCAGCCATGCTATTGACTTGACGTCGGCGATGGTCACATTGCCGGCTTCCGCACGCGAAACGCAACAGCCAAGGAGAATACGGCCATTCGCAGACCATTCAGAGCGCCGCCGCCCACGCAGACGGGACCGCGCGCCAACGCCGATATCCGAGCCGACCGGGTACAACTCATCGATGATGAGGGAGAAAACCGCGGAGAAGTAGCAATCGACGAAGCACTGGCAGTCGCCCAGGACGCGGGTCTCGATCTTGTTGAGATTTCTCCCAACGCAAAACCGCCGGTTTGCAAGGTTCTCGATCTCGGCAAGCTCAAATACCAGACGCAGAAAAAGGCCGCCGAGGCCCGCAAGAAGCAGAAGACCGTCGAGGTCAAGGAAATCAAGATGCGTCCCAACATCGACACCCACGATTACGAGGTGAAGATGAAGGCGATGAACCGCTTCTTCGACAGCGGCGACAAGGTCAAGGTCACCTTGCGCTTCCGGGGCCGCGAAATGGCCCACCAGCAGCTCGGCATGCAGCTGTTGCAGAAGGTCAAGGAAGACACCGTCGAAATCGCCAAGGTGGAGGCCGAGCCGAAGCTCGAAGGCCGCCAGATGATGATGGTCCTGGCGCCGAAATAACCATTCCCACGGGACCCATGCGGGTCATACCAAAGAATAGTATAAACTACCCCCCGCGCCCAAGCATCGGGGGGTGCCTATAGGTGTACTTTAGCGGCCGATGCGCCCGTAGCGAGACCGCACTATCGGGATCAAATCGTCCCTCTTCCTTTACTGATCCCACTGCGTCACCGCCGAACGTGGCGCGGCGGGAAAAATTCCCGCAAGGTTGTGGGTGTCCTCGGCCACGAATGCGGAGGTCGCAATTTCGGTGATGGTATGGACGCCCCCGCCGGCTTCAGATTGAGCCATACTGGGTTGTCGTGTCGATCCAGTAAGAGGAGACGTCCATGTCAGCCATTATTGCCGTTGGGCTGGATTTAGCAAAGTCGATTTTCCAGGTTCATTGCGTTGATGCCTCGGGCAGAGCGGTTTTGAAGCGGAAGCTGCGTCGGTCGCAGGTTGAAGAGTTCTTCAGCAAGTTGTCACCGTGCATTGTTGCGCTGGAGGCCAGTTCCGGTGCGCATTATTGGGGCCGATTGCTGCAATCGCAAGGCCATGAGGTTCGGCTTCTTGCGCCGCAGTTCGTGAAGCCGTTTGTGAAGACCAACAAGAACGATGCCGCTGACGCGGAAGCGATCTGTGAGGCGGTTCAGCGTCCGACGATGCGGTTTGCACCGCTCAAGAGCACGGATCAGCAGGCGGTGCTGATGGTGCATCGGGGTCGGGAATTGCTGGTGCGTCAGCGCACCATGCTGATCAATGCACTGCGCGGCCACTGCGCCGAGTTCGGACTTGTTGTGGCCAAGGGCCCGAGCCATGTGAAAGAGCTCATTGCCATCATCGAGGACGAGAAAGACGAGCGACTTCCGCAGTTGGCGCGAGAGGTACTGGGGATCCAGGTCGCACAGCTGCGCCAGGTTCAGGTCGGCATCTCTCGACTTGAGAGGCGGCTTCATGCCTGGCATCGCTCGAATGCGGCCAGTCGCCGGCTGGAAACGATCCCCGGTGTCGGCGTGATCACGGCTACTGCGCTTGTTGCGACGGTTGGTGATGCGTCCCAGTTTCACTCGGCTCGCCAGTTTGCAGCTTATCTGGGCCTTGTGCCGAAGCAGAACTCAAGCGGCGGCAAGGAGCAGTTAGGGCGTATTTCGAAGCGTGGCGATCGCTATTTGAGGCGGTTGCTGGTGCATGGTGCCCGGGCCGATCTGCGCTGGAGCCGGAGGCGCAAGGGATATCGATCGCAATGGCAGCAGGCGATGCTGAACCGACGGCCGACCAATGTGGTTCTGGTGGCCACCGCTAACAAGACCGCACGCATTGTCTGGGCGCTGCTGCGCCGCGAGGAGGCCTATCGGCCGCGGGCACAGGCTGCTGCATAGCAGTCTACACGAGTGAAGCAGATTGATTGCGAGGGTAGTTGATGTGATGGCATGACAGGGTCAACCGGGATCGGCCAAACCTGTTAAACTGTCCGGGCTTCGAGCCCGTTTCGGTGTAGAGGCGTCGATCCTCGGATTTCCATCAGGGCCAGCGGTCATCAACCGCGACTTCAAAGGCCGGATAGATGACTGCAAACCCGACCCCGCCAACATCAACAAAAACGCTTGCAATCACGGGGGCGTCCATAGAGGACAGTTTACTTAATTCCCATTTATTTTCAAAAAAATCAGTGCCTTAATCAGAATTAAGTAAACTGTCCCCGAAATTCTGGCACGTCGTTTCTGTGCCATGGTGGCATCGACAATGCGGCGACCGAAATTCTGTCACCGCCGTGCTTCGCATACCTGTAGCGGAACGCCCACGCCGGATATAGGTTGGCACCATAATTCAAGCTGAACGAAGGCATCCGGCCGATTGCCCGCAAAGCGCCTTGCGCTGACGGGCAACAGCCGTTATAAGGCCGCGTCCGAACCGTCCGGCAGGGCATGCCGTGGCGGTTCTGAATGCCAAAACCAGGTCCCATACCCGCAATTGACAGCGTCCGGCCCAAAGGGCCGCTGCAGCCGTTGCGGGTTCAAGCGGACCGAACAACAAAGACGGCGGCCATGACTGCCGACCGATGGAGAAAGCAAAATGCCCAAGATGAAGACGAAATCGTCTTGCAAGAAGCGGTTCAAGATCACCGCGTCCGGCAAGGTCAAATCTGCCCAGGCCGGCAAGCGCCACGGCATGATCAAACGGTCCAACAAATTCATCCGAGATGCGCGCGGCACCATGGTGCTCGCAGAGCCCGACGCCCGCATCGTCAGGAAATTTATGCCCAACAGCCAGTAGTGGTCTGATCGATCAACTAGCTGACGCACACGAATTGAAGGAACCCAGATCATGGCACGCGTAAAACGGGGCGTTACGTCCCACGCAAAACACAAGAAAGTTCTGTCGCAGGCAAAGGGCTATTACGGCCGCCGCAAGAACACCATCCGCACGGCCAAGGCCGCTGTCGATCGCGCCAAGCAATACGCCTATCGCGACCGCAAGACCCGCAAGCGCAATTTCCGCGCCCTGTGGATCCAGCGCATCAACGCCGCCGTGCGCGAACACGGCCTCACCTATGGTCGTTTCATCGACGGTCTCAACAAGGCCGGCATCGAGGTCGACCGCAAGGTGCTGTCCGATATGGCGATCAACCAGCCGGAAGCCTTCGGCGCCCTGGTTGCCAGCGCCAAGCAGGCGCTCGCCTATCTCAAAGACACTACCCCGAATGCTTTTGAAAGCGCTGTCCGCTAAGCCAGCGTTTTCCCAAGGCATGACATTTTGAATTTGGGAAACCCGCGCTGGCAGGGCCGGCGCGGGTTTTCCTTTTTCCCAGCTTGGATCAGAGGAACGATCAGATGAGTGATCTGGAGCAGCTCGAAGACAAGATACTGGCCGACATCGCCGGTGCCGGCGACGAGCAGGCGATCGAGGCGGTGCGCGTTGCCGCTCTCGGCAAGAAGGGCTCGATTTCGGAAAAGCTGAAGACCCTCGGCGGCATGACGCCGGAGGAACGCCAGGTGATGGGCCCGGCCATCAACGGCCTGAAGACCAAGGTCGCCGACGCCATTGCCGACCGCAAGCAGGCGCTGCACGAAAAAGCCATCGACGAGCGGCTGGCCAACGAGACGGTGGATATCAGCCTGCCCGTGCGCCCGGCGCCGCTGGAATCCGGCCGCATCCACCCGATTTCGCAGGTGATCGACGAAATCACCGCCATCTTTGCCGACATGGGCTTCGCCATTGCCGAAGGTCCGGACATCGAGACGGACTATTTCAACTTCACGGCGCTCAACTTCGCCGAGGATCATCCGGCCCGCGAGATGCACGACACCTTCTTCTTCAACGCAGACGAAGCGGGTGAGCGCAAGCTGCTGCGCACCCATACGTCGCCGGTTCAGATCCACACGATGATGAGCCAGAAGCCGCCGATCCGCATCGTTATTCCGGGCAAGACCTACCGCTGCGACAGCGACCCGACCCACACGCCGATGTTCCATCAGCTCGAGGGCCTGGTGATCGACCGCACGGCCAATGTCGCCAACCTGAAATGGGTGCTGCACGAGTTCTGCGAGGCCTTCTTCGAGGTGCCGTCGCTGAATATGCGCTTCCGGCCGTCCTACTTCCCGTTCACCGAGCCGAGCCTCGAGGTCGACATCCAGTGCGACCGCTCGGGCTCCGAGGTGCGTTTCGGCCAGGGCGACGACTGGATGGAGATTCTCGGCTGCGGCATGGTCAATCCGAACGTGCTGCGCAATGTCGGCCTCGATCCGGACGAGTACCAGGGCTTTGCCTGGGGCATGGGCATCGACCGCATCGCCATGCTGAAATACGGCATGCCGGATCTGCGCGCCTTCTTCGATGCCGACAGCCGCTGGCTGCGCCATTACGGTTTCCGCCCGCTCGACATCCCGTCGCTTTTCGCGGGCCTGAGCAGCTAGATTCGAAGACTTTATCGAGACAACGGACAATCCGATGAAATTCACGCTTTCCTGGTTGAAGGACCATCTCGAGACCGAGGCGACGCTCGACGAAATCGTCGACGCCCTCACCATGATCGGCCTGGAGGTCGAAGAGCTCGACGACAAGGCCGCCTTCAAGCCTTTCGTCATTGCCCGCGTCATCAGCGCCGAGCAGCATCCCGACGCCGACCGGCTGCGGGTGCTGATGGTCGACACCGGCAGCGGCGACCCGGTGCAGGTCGTCTGCGGCGCGCCCAATGCTCGCGAGGGGCTGGTCGGCGCCTTCGCGGCGCCGGGCACCTATGTTCCGGGCATCGACCTGACGCTGTCGGTCGGCAAGATCCGCGGTGTCGAGAGCCACGGCATGATGTGTTCGGAGCGCGAACTGCAGATCTCCGACGAGCATGACGGCATCATCGACATTGACGGCGAGGGCCTGACCATCGGCGCGAGCTACGCCGAATATGCCGGCCTCGACGACCCGGTGATCGAGATCGGCCTGACGCCGAACCGGCCGGACTGCACCGGCGTGCGCGGCATTGCCCGCGATCTGGCGGCCTATGGCCTCGGCAAGCTGAAGGACAAGAGCACCGCGCCGGTCGGCGGCACGGGCGCCTGCCCGGTCGGCCTGTCTCTCGATTTCGGCGACACGCCGTCGCTCTGCCCCGGTTTCGCGCTGCGCATGGTGCGCGGCGTCAAGAACGGCCCGAGCCCGGCCTGGATGCAGCAGCGGCTGATCGCCATCGGCCTGCGCCCCATCAACGCACTGGTCGACATCACCAACTACGTCACCTTCGACCGCGGCCGTCCGCTGCACGTCTTCGACGCCGCCAAGGTGGCCGGCGACCTGGTGGTGCGCCGCGGCCGCGAGGGCGAAAGCCTGCTGGCGCTTGACGGCAACACCTACGAGGTCAATGACGCCATCTGCGTGATTGCCGATGACAACGGCGTCGAGTCGCTCGCCGGCATCATGGGCGGCGAGCATTCCGGCTGCGACGAGGCAACCACCGACGTGCTGATCGAATCGGCCCTGTGGGACCCGGCCAATGTCGCCCGCACCGGCCGTGATCTCGGCATCATCACCGATGCCCGCTACCGTTTCGAGCGCGGCGTCGACCCGGCCTATATGGCCGAAGGCATGGAACTGGCGACCGAGCTGGTGATGGAACTCTGCGGCGGCGAGCCGACGCAGCCCCATATCGTCGGCTACGACGAGCCGGTGAACAAGGTCGTCTCCTTCCCGCTCGCCGAAATCCGCCGGCTGACCGGCATCGACGTGCCGCGCGACGAGGCGTTGGGCATCCTGTCGCGTCTCGGCTTCGAGGCGCAAGGCTCCGGCGATACGGTCGACGTCAGCGTGCCCACCTGGCGCCCCGACATCGACGGCAAGGCCGACCTGGTCGAAGAGGTGATGCGCATCTACGGCATCAATCGCGTCGGCCTGCAGCCCATGCCGCATGACGCGGTGACGACCGGCCGCATCCTGACGACGCTTCAGGTGCGCACCCGCAACACCAAGCGGGCGCTCGCCGGCCGCGGCATGCTGGAGGCGGTCAACTGGTCCTTCGTCGATGCCACCCAGGCCGACGTCTTCGGCGGCGGCGCGGCGGCGCTCAAGCTCGCCAATCCGATCGCCGCGGAGCTTTCCGACATGCGCCCGTCGCTGCTGCCGGGCCTGCTGGCCGCTGCCCAGCGCAATGCCGACAAGGGCATTGCCGACCTGGCGCTGTTCGAAGTCTCCGACATCTATCTCGGCGACACCCGCGAGGGCCAGCACCGCAAGGCCGCCGGTATCCGCCGCGGCACCGCCCATCTGACCGGTTCGGGCCGCCACTGGAACGGCTCGTCCGATCCCGTCGGCGTGTTCGACGCCAAGGCCGATGCGCTGGCCGCGCTGGAAGCCGCCGGCGCGCCGGTCGGCCGCGTGCAGATCGAGGCCTCGGCGCCCGACTGGTATCACCCGGGCCGGTCCGGCGTCATCAAGCTCGGCCCCAAGGTGGTGTTGGGCACTTTCGGCGAGTTCCACCCGCGCGCGCTCGACCGTCTCGGCGTCGACGGCCCGGTCTGCGGCTTCGAGATCGATCTCGGCGTCATTCCGGAGCCGAAGCGCAAGGCGACGCGCACCAAGACCCCGCTGGCCATTTCGCGCCTGCAAGCGGTGCACCGCGATTTCGCCTTCGTCGTCGACAGCGACAAGCCGGCCGCGGCCATCACGGCCGCCGTGCAGGGCGCCGACAAGAAGCTGATCGTGGGCGTCAACGTCTTCGACATCTTCGAGGGCGCGTCGCTGGGCGAAGGCAAGAAGTCGGTCGCCGTCGAGGTGGAGATCCAGCCGACGGAAAAGACGCTCACCGACGCCGATCTCGAAGAGCTGGCGAAACGGGTCGTTGACAATGTCGGCCAGAAAACCGGTGGCGTGCTTCGCGGTTAGAGTAGATAGTGTAGATAGAGTAGCCGGACGGAACGGGCGGAGTTCTTCCTCATGAACATGATCCTGAATACGGACAGCTACAAATATTCGCATTTCGCGCAATATCCGCCGGATACGGACGCGATCTCGGCCTATATCGAAAGCCGTCCCGGCGGCCGCCACGACCATGTGCTGTTTTTCGGCCTGCAGATGTTCCTGAAGGAATATCTGACCCGGCAGATCACCATGGCCGATGTCGACGAGGCCGACGAACTGGTCACCGCCCACGGCCTGCCGTTCAACCGGCCCGGCTGGGAAACCCTGGTGTCGCGCCATGACGGTCGCTTTCCGCTGCTGATCGAGGCACTGCCGGAGGGCATGGTGGTGCCGGTCGGCACGCCGCTGGTCCAGGTGCGCAACACCGATCCGGATTTCTTCTGGCTGCCGACCTTCATCGAGACCGCACTCCTGCGCGCCGTCTGGTACCCGTCGACGGTCGCCACCGTGTCCTATCACGTGCGCCGCATCATCACTGCCGCGCTTGAACGCTCCTGCGACGATTACACCGACGTGCTGCCTTTCCGGCTGCACGATTTCGGCGCCCGCGGCGCAACGGCGCATGAGCAGGCGGGCCTGGGCGGCGTCGCCCACCTGGTCAATTTCATGGGCACCGACACGGTGGCCGGCATCGTCTATGCGCGCCGCTATTATCACGAGCCCATGGCCGGCTTTTCCATTCCGGCTGCCGAGCACTCGACCATGACGAGCTGGGGCGAGGAGCGCGAGACGGAAGCCTATGACAACATGATCGAGGCCTTCGGCGGCGAGGACAAGCTGGTCGCCGTCGTCTCCGACAGTTACGACCTCTACCGTGCCGTCTCCGAGATCTGGGGCAAGGACCTGCGCGACAAGGTCAAGTCCATGGGCGGCACGCTGGTGGTGCGGCCGGATTCGGGCGACCCGACCGTCGTGCCGGTCGACACGGTCGACATGCTGGGCGGCATTTTCGGCCATTCGGTCAACGCCAAGGGCTTCAAGGTGCTCGATCCGTCGGTGCGCGTCATCCAGGGCGATGGCGTGACGCCGGAAACGATCCGCATCATTCTCGACCGGTTGATGGAGCGCGGCTGGTCGGCCGAAAACATCGCCTTCGGCATGGGCGCCGGCCTGTTGCAGAAGGTCAACCGCGACACGCTGCGCTTTGCCATGAAGGCCAATGCGCGGCTCGATGCCGACGGCACCTGGTCGGGCGTGCACAAGGATCCGAAGACCGATCCGGGCAAGGCGTCGAAGCGCTACCGCCAGGCGGTGGTGATGGAAAATGGCACGCCGGTGGCGATGCCGCTGAAGGATATCGGCGACCGGCAGAACTTGCTGAAGCCGGTCTGGGAAAACGGAGAGCTGCTGGCGGACTGGACCCTGTCCGAGATCCGCGCGCGGGCGGCGGGAGAAAGCGCATGAGCAAGTTTCGGTGGGGCGTGTTGTCGTCGGCAAAGATCGCCCGGATGCAATTGCTGCCCGCCATGGCCGATGCCGAAAACGGCGTGCTGTCGGCCATAGCCAGCCGCGACTGGGCGAGAGCCCGCGATGTTGCCGACCGGTTCGGCGCGCCGCACGC
Source organism: Hoeflea sp. (assembly GCA_965216535.1). Classification (GTDB taxonomy): domain Bacteria; phylum Pseudomonadota; class Alphaproteobacteria; order Rhizobiales; family Rhizobiaceae; genus Hoeflea_A. The sequence goes on along the minus strand of OZ244175.1, from coordinate 7,912,896 downwards.
CTTCGGCTCTTATGAGGAGCTGCTCGCCTCCGACGAGGTGGACGGCGTCTACATTCCGCTGCCCACCAGCCAGCACATCGAGTGGTCGATCAAGGCCGCCGATGCCGGTAAGCATGTGCTGTGCGAAAAGCCGATCGCGCTGGAAGCCGCGCAGATCGACGACGTGATTGCCGCGCGCGACCGCAACGACGTGCTCGTCTCCGAGGCCTATATGGTGGCCTACCACCCGCAATGGCTGAAGGTGCGCGAGCTGATCGCCGACGGCGCCATCGGCCGGCTGCGCCAGGTGACCGGGGCGTTTTCCTATTTCAACGTCGACCCCACCAACATGCGCAACCAGGTGGATTTAGGCGGCGGTGGCCTGCCCGATATCGGCGTCTACCCGACTGTGACCACCCGCCTGGCCACCGGCAAGGAGCCGCGCCGCGTCCATGCCCAGGTCGAGCGCGACCCGACCTTCGGCACCGACATCTACGCCAACGTTCTGGCCGATTTCGGCGATTTCAACCTGACCTTCTACTGCTCCACCCAGATGGCGCTGCGCCAGTCCATGCTGTTTCACGGCGAGGCCGGCTATATCGAGGTGGCCGGCCCCTTCAACGCCGGCGATTACGACCACGCCTCCATCACCCTGCACGACCACGACCACGACCACGCCGAAACGTTCCGCTTCCCCGGCGAGCGTCAGTACAAGGTGATGCTCGAACGGTTCGCCGACGTCGCCGCCGGCGCCGAAAACACCCTGTTCTCGCTGGAAAACTCCAAACTCAACCAGCGCGTCATCGACGCCATCTACCGCGCCGGCGAAAGCGACGGCTGGGAAGAGTTGTAAGAGCAATATGAGGCTAATTTTGGTCATTTGACCGTGGCGATTTTGGTCTCTGGCTAGGCGGGTTGCAGGCCGTGGTGCCACCCCACCACAAGTGCAAGCCAACGACGCCAGGGGCCAAAAGCGCCCGGCCCAAAGGGTGGCTGCATATCGGCCCATCGGCTGCGTTGCGACGCTTGCCCGATGCACCACATCGCGCTGCGCGACGCGCCTGGCCGAGTGGAGCCGATCTGCAGCCATCAAATGATCAAAACTAGCCTCATATTGCTCTGGGAGCCGCAAGGCCCGGTTGAACCCGGCACACCCAACAAGGCATCATCAGGCTCCGCCCCGATTCGGAGCCTTCCATGAACCACCTCCGCTACGCCGGCCTCCCCTTCGAGCGCCAGCGCGACATCCTCTTCGACATCGTCCGCTCCGAACCGCTGCTGATGAACGCCCTGGAAGCCGCGCGGGAGATGGCCCTGCCGCAATGGCGAATCGTTGCGGGGGCGATTTACAACAGCGTGTGGAACGCGCTGACCGAGAGGCCGTCGGGCTACGGCATCAAGGATATCGACCTGCAGTATTTCGACGACAGTGATTTGTCGTGGGAAGCCGAGGATGCGGTGATCGCGCGAGGGCGCGAGGTGTTTGGGGAGTCAAAGGTGCCGGTGGAGATCCGCAACCAGGCGCGGGTGCATCTGTGGTTTCCGGAGAAGTTCGGGATCGATTTTCCGCCGCTCAAGGCGGGGGATGAGGCGCTGACGCGGTATTCGGCGAAGACGCATGCGGTGGGGTTGCGGCTTGAGGCGGATGGCGGACTGGATCTTTGGGCGCCGTTTGGGCTGGAGGCAATTTTTGCGTTTCGGATTGTGCCGAACCGGGCGCTGGAGAATGCGGGGAGTTATGGGGAGAAGGCGGTGCGAGCGAAACGGGAATGGCCGGAAGTGGCAGTGGAGGCTTGGGGCTAATCTAGAAAAAGATGACCAGTAGTCGTTAGGTTCACCGTCCGCTCTAGTCCTGGACGCCGATCACAATACCATATCTCAATTTTTTCAGAGTTCCCTTCTGCCAAGACGTCCACTTCGCTGCTCCTATTGTCAAAATATCCCGCCGAAAGTAGCTCACCGATAAGGGCCCATTTTGGATTCACAGATCCTTCCAAAGTGACCGGCAGAAAAAGCCCTGCTGCCGGCCAAAGCATTGAAGCGGTAGAATCGCCGGCGACATGGAAGCTCTCCGATGCCTCTCGATTAGGCCAGTTCGACGATAGAACTCCGCAAGCCTTCATGACGTCGTCCTGTTCGGTCTTCTGGAGCAATGGTGAACCACTCATGCCGCCTTCCACCGGGATTGTCGTTTTGATGACAAACCGCTGCCCCCCCAGATAGCTGGTGTCGCCGTGATCCCAAGAAACCTTCGTGACTACACCGTGACGAAGATGGAAGTCTTGGGAAAGCTTGCTGACACCCGATCTCTGTGGTTCTAGTTCAATTTGGTTCACTAGTGCGGCAATCTCGTCGCCAACTTGCGGCACTGCTAGATCGAGAGCGAATTTGAGGTCAAACGGCTTGAAGCCATCCGGCGCCTTCAGGCCAAATACGCAAACGTCGTAGTTTTCAATTGCATTGTAACCAATGATTTTACAAGCGATGGGTTCGTCGGCCACTACAACCATTGCATGGACTTCGTTGGTCTCAAACAAGACAGGTCCCGTCGGGCGGAAATCAACAGGGACGTTTGCATCAACTCTTCCGGAACGCTGAAGAAACCTTTGTTTTATTCCCTCAAAACTGTGTGAAGCACCAACGCAGATAGCTTTGTCTTGATGGCCATAGATGACAAATGCGGTTCCAAGAACGGAGGGATGTCCGTCTTCATCGATTGATACGAGAGTGGCCAGCGCTTGAGTGCTGCGGTTCGGGCCGGATGGGCGGGAAATAGTCCAAGAACGTCCGCGTGGATCATTTCGGATCGAAATCACAACGCGAGTGTTCCTTTTGCAGGGTTTCTCACTCCGAATACAGCGTAACCGTATAGCGCCAAAAAATGATAGCTAATGGGGATCATACCTTGTGTTTCGCTGCTCGGTGCGGGCGAAGCAGACTTGGGGGAAATAGAAAAGAAGGCTTGATGGGGAATGACAAGCGAGCACCCTTTCTCCTACATCTCAAGATTGGAACTCGCGTAAAGACACGGGATTAGCGCACTTGGTAGCACGATCAGATTCTGCATCGGACAAAGCAAGCTGTGACTGTGGAACGCACGTACAGCAGGACGTGATCGGTTCCACCGGAGAAGAGATGTGCTGGTGAAATGGGGCGGTGTGGTGGTGATTGCGACCATGTGCCTATTCGCCGCTGAGGCGTTCTACGGCTTCTTGAAATGTAATCTCTTCAGTGCCCACCTCCTCCGCTAGTTGCTTCAATCGCTCGGAAAACTCCGTTTGTCTCTCGTTGTCACTCCTCTTCGGTGGGACGGCATACGCACTTATTAATTGACTTAGCTTCACCGATCCGAACTTTACCCGTCGAATATTTCCATCCCCCGATTGAATAGAGAACAGATCCGGGACGCCACCGATCCCTCCAAAAAGATCACGATCGCCTGCAAGGGCTGAGATTTTTGTCCGACGCGCAGCGATGCTGTTCAACAATCTAAGCATCGCTATATCGCTCAAGTCTTGACTAGCCGCGCGGACGAAATTTCCATGCTTTCGCTTTACTTCGTCTATAACTTGCTTGTTAGACACTGGGCCTTCGTCAACAAGCTGATTCATCGTACTCCTCAAAATGTCTCGCAAATCCGCTAGTTGCTTTGTCATTTCGACTCCCTCTCCGTTTCATCACGAATTGTCGCGAACCAGTTCAATAGAGTGGCTAATGCCCCTTGTTTGCAGGCCTTGCATAACCCTATACAGACTTATTCTCGAGAACAGCGGCAGACTTTTTGATTTGGTTTCAGCATTCTTGTGGGTCACAATAGCGTATCTGACTGAAAGTCTCTCTGCGTCTAGTGCTGCGCCCCAGTCATTTGCCGCTTCGGGTTCGCAGCCATCCGAAATTAATTGCCTTAGGCGGGCGCGTGCTTCTGCGTTAGATCGCAGAAGATCGAAAGAGTTGATCCCTTGATTAAAAAGGTGGCTAAGCAAAGAGGACTGTGTAGAAATCTTTACGTGTATTAAAGAAATTTCGCCATTCTCTAGCTGTGCGATATCGCACGGTTCAACTGCCCTCTGGCTCTGAGGACTGATGTTTGTTCTGTCCAAACAAATGCGTAAATCATAATCGGAGGCTACATCATTGTAGGCACCCTCCCCGCCGCCAGTATAGTCGGGCAGCTGTTGATCACGGAAGAGCGGATCAAGATACTCTGTCAGTCTGTTAACAAAATCCCCGTCTACCCGATACCAACCACCTTCTGATAAATGGTAGGTAGCCGCATCTCCTACAATTTCAGTATCAAATACCAGGGATTTGAATAGAGAGAAGACCTTTCCTTTCTGCACGCCATCCTCGTCACATAGATACATTCCGTGCTTTTTCAGCAAACCAACATCAATTGCTTGTTTGTCGACGCCACGCGCGCCCAGGTAGTTAGTGTATTCGATAAACTGAATGTCATCGCAAACATCACGTGAGCCCCCAGCACCTTTGAAGCGTACTAGCACCGCATCCTGATAGTCGACTATTTCTGGGATCGTCAGGCCGACGTGTTGATCACCTCTTATGGCATCAATCAAACGTTGATTTAGGGTTTCGATGACCATGGGGTCTCGTATGGGAACGATGTTTCTTATGTCAGAGAAATGATCTTTATAAGCGTCAGATGTGTATAATTCCAACATTTGGGCACAAAGATCAGGTAACTCTTCAGAAACAGAATCTGTTCCAACTCTTAAGTGCGATGCACCGGTTGCTGATTTGATGATATCTTTGTACTCTTCTCGCACCTTGCCGGTTAGGCTCTTCACAATTGTACTGTTCCGATCAAAATCAAAGTTCGCCAAGTCTGTATCTGAGCTAACTTGGGTACGTTGACGCATAGATGTTGCTGGTATGAGCGTATCTGTATTTTTAATTTTGGAAGGATCAAGGCAATTTAAGGTGACCTGCATGCCGAAGTCGTATTCGTAGGAAGTATCCAAAATATTGTGAGCAACATGACCAAAGGTTAAACAAAAATGACGATCTTCGACCGGGAGTATGAGTATGGCGCCTTTCAGAACCTGGTTTAATTCAATTTCGATATCGAAATATCTCCGCCACCAGGGCGGTTTTGGTGGATTGTCGAATACGTATAGGTGCGCTCCGTCCGGGAGTGCGTCCGTTGTTAGCGGCGCATCAAGATCAGCGCCGTCTTTGAAACAGTTGCTTTGATCAAAGCCAGCCTTTAGCAAATAAATTGAGAAAGATTTCATATCGGAAAACCTAGAAGGACATCAATTTTCAACGATATATGAATATCACAAAATTAAGTTAGAGGAATATTGTGGAAAACATTAGCGGTATGCGTTGTAGGAATCCCGGTTTGAAGCCAAAACGCCTAGGTGAATATTGAGGAAGCGTTCGCGGTAAACTTGGACCGCCGGTACCTCAGTAACAAATTGAGAATTTCATTCGGCGCCGCGATAATAAAGTATGCAGGATGGCAACTCTGAGGAACATTGAGAGATGAAGACGGCTTCCTGCTGCAGGGTGAAACAGGAGAATTCGACTGAGATCGCGAGTGAAAGCTACCAGACGCTCTCACCACCCCCTCAACCCAAGCAACCTCTCCCCTAACTCCGTCAACTCCGCCACCGCCGCATTCCTCCGCTCCCACTCCCGCGGATCGCCGGGAAACGCGGCGCGTTTCGGAAAATCCTGCTCGCGCCACTGCCGGATCCGCTCGTCCCGTTCCGCCCGGTTGTCCGGTTCGGCCGGGTGCATGGAGATGTACTGGGCCATGCGGACGCGGCCGTCCGAGCGGTTGGGGCGGACGCCGTGGGCGAGCAGGGAGTTGAAGAGCAGCAGGTCGCCCGGCTGCATGGCGACGTTGACGATCTCCAGGCCGGTGATGTCGGGATGCATCGGGTCGCGGTCGGCCGGCTGGGTTTTCACCCAGGCGTCGAAATGTTCGAACAGGTGGGGCACGCACTGGAAGCCGCCGGTCTCCGCGCCCTGCGGCGTCAGGCTGAGCACGCCCTGGACGCCGACGGGCAGGGGATCCAGTGATGTGTCGACATCCCAGTGGATGAAACCGTCCGACGTGCTCTTGCGCGGCGGATTGAGGTTCGCCCGGTCGATGGTGACCCACAGGTCCTCGCGGTCCCAGATGTCGACAAAGATGTCGTAGAGCCGCGGCTCCATGCGGTTGTCCCACAGATACTGGTGATTGTAGATCTCCAGCATCCCGGTGTCGTTGAGCTCGGTCATCGCATGCGCCCGCCGCTGCGGCGCCCGCCAGGTCCCCGGATCGTCCGGATCCTTCTCGTCGAATTCCCACAACAGTGCGACCAGCCGCTCGACATTGGCCTGCGGCACCGCACCCGGAATGACGACATACCCCTTCGTCGTCCAATGCGCCCAGTCCGCCTCACTCAACACCCGCAACGGCAACCGCTTCTCGATCCGATGCAGCGGCGTCTGCACCTGCGCGGTCGGATGGCTGTCCTTCGGTGCGGTGGTTTGCATGGTCCCAGCGTCTCCAGCGATGGCTCATCCTACAGACTGGTTGCAAATCTGTTCAAGGAAGCAAACGCACCTGATGTCCGATATCTGCCGTCAACGGCGCCCGCGGCGGGCTGTTCGACTGTCCGGCAAGATGGCACAATCCTTCCCATGCAAAGGCAATCGATCCGGGGGTGGTCATGGCAACATTCGTTCTTGTTCACGGTGCGTGGCAAGGGGGCTGGTGCTGGACGCGGGTCGCATCACGCCTGCGCCGATCCGGTCATGACGTCTTTACGCCGACGCTGACCGGCCTTGGAGAACGGGCGCATCTTTTGGTCCCGACACCGACCTCGATACCCATATCCGCGATGTGCTCGGCGTTGTCGAGTGTGAGGAACTGAAGGACTTCGTCCTGTGCGGCCACAGCTATGGCGGCATGGTGATCACCGGCGTCGCCGACAGGGTGCCCGATCAGGTGCGTTCGCTGGTCTATCTCGACGCCCTGGTGCCGACCGATGGCCTGACGGTTCTCGATCTCCTGCCGACGGAATCCGCGGCCGGCCTCAAGGAAAGCGCCCGACCGAGCGCCACGGGCTTTCGGGTGCCGCCGGCACCGGCAGAAGCCTTCGCCGTCAAGGCCGAGGACCGGGACTGGGTCGACCGCCGCTGCGTCGACCATCCGCTCAAGGCCTTTGAACAGTCCATTCGCCTGGAGGACAGGTGGAAGCAGGTCGGTCGCACCGTCTACGTCCACGCCACAGGCTGGCACCCGGGCATCGGCAAGACATCCATTGAAACAGCCCGGAAGAAAGGGTGGCGGATGCTGTCACTGGACTGCGGACATGATGTGATGATCGACCGTCCCGAGGACCTGACGCGGATATTGATTGACTCGAAATGATGTCGCTCGCCGATCGCGTTTCCGGAACCGTCCGAGCGATCGAGGTGAGGCCATTTCCGGCTCCAACCAAGAGGTTTTGGATGAGGCCATATGCGCAGGAAACGGCATCGGCTCCATGCCGGCATCGCGTGCCGTTGACGATCTCCAACAGAGCGGCCCGGCCATGCAAGAGTGGTAAGTGCAGAGCCGGCTGGCTTGCCGAAATTGCTTCCGATATGCCAGGGTCGTCATCTTCGCAAACTTGAGCTGTCAGATGCCTCGAATCGCACTCCTGGGGAATACCGCTGGGGGCAAATCCACGCTTGCCCGGCACCTCTCAAAAACGAGAGGAGTAAGGCACATCGAAATCGATGGCCTCTACTGGCAATCGGATTGGTCGATGACGCCGGCCGCTGTCTACGAACAACGTCATACCGAGGCCATCCAGGCGGAGGACTGGATCATCGACGGTGGTGGAGACCTGCCATCCATCCGGGCACGGGTGGATCGGGCGACGGAGATCATCCTGATAGACCTGCCGCTTTGGGTTCACTTCTGGCGAGCTGCCGAGCGGCAAACCGCGTGGGCGACTGGGACGATCCAACACCCACCCGCCGGTGGCACCGAAATGCCGCCGACGGGACGCCTCTTCGAAATCATCTGGCAGGTGGATCGCGACTGGATGCCGACCATCCGCAAATTGTACAATGAACAGGAGGCGAGCGGCAAAATCGTCACTCGTTTGGAAACGATCGAGGATCTGGACGCATTCACACATGCGGATTGAGTGAGCGCGGCATGACCGACATCGTCAACGGCCTTCTGGTGCGGGATCGGCACATCCTGATGGCACGCCGCTCGCCGTCGCGAAGCACCTATCAAGCCGCTGCTTAGCAACTGCTTTGTAGAGGGCAACTTCCCAGGTCAAATGAGCTTCGATTGCGATCCAGGCCGACCGAGTGGACATGACGCTGGTCCCGGGTTGACGCCTATGCTGGCGGGCCCGTCCGTACGGGCGCAGCATCAAGCGCCGCATACTGATGTCTGTCTTGTTGACGGTTGCTTTGCTTGACAGAACTGAATGAAACAAACAAAATGAGCGAATTTTCAAGTTTTAAAAGGAAGTTTGAGCAGATTCATGAGTAATAATAACTCGAGAGGCTCGTTTTGGACTTTAGGTTTGTCTGGATTGATTGGAGTCGTGATTGGCGCCGGAGGCATGTATTTCTCTCAGAAACAAGCGAATACAGCGGAGAATCAATACTTTATGGAGCTTGATCAGCTTCGGCACTCGACTTTCCTGAATGAGGATGTTTCCTTCGAAGACAAGCTTGAGAACCTTCGCATATTGGATAACGTCAGGAGTAGGGGATTTCGCCACGTTTTCGAGAAAAATCTGCAACGAGATATATCCGAGATCCAAGACTCGATCGAAAGGATTGCCGAGGCGAAACGTAAGTCCGAAGAGGCAGCGACGGCGGCCCGACTTGCGGAAGAACAAAGAGCCAAAGACATGGCAGAGATCAGAAAGCAGCAGGCCGTGCGGACCAATCCGCTTATTTTCGAGAATTGCGGGTTCGGTTCAAATACCCTGTGCCCCTAAGCTGATCCGCCGACAGCAATAGGAACTCACATTCGTCATACGTTGCAGTTTCGTTCAATGTTCCGAAGGAGACGCCAGGCAACAATGCGACATTTTCAATAATAGTGGTTGGTTGAGATCGAAATGCCTGATGATCCAAATTTCTACATAGCGATAGTGACAACTATCGGCGTCATTTTTGCGGTTGTGGAATATTACAGGGCGATGCGAAATCGAAAGATCGACATTGCGCTAGATGCGTTGAGGCAATGGGAGCAAAGCCTCACGATACATACGGGGCCCGTGATCAGCCTGTTACGGCAACACAGGGGTCAAAAGCACATATACAAGGCCCTGAAAAGAAATCAGAGTATCGAGCTGGATGGTGATGATCACAAAATGCAATCATATGGATACCTGATTGGCGATGACAACGTCATTCCGGCCGAGACTGTCAGCGAGTTGAGAATTGCGCTCTATCACTATCTGAATACATGGGAGCTTATTGCCGAAGCCTATACAAAGAACAGGGCTCACAAGAAAACCATTGAAGCACATCTGGTGGAAGATCGCTCCTACGAAGACATGCGGAACATACTCGTTCCGTTCATGGCGTCCTACAAAAACGGAGGTTGGACCCCTCTCAGAAAGATGTTGGACAAGTTTGATAAACCGTAGTCGGTCGAAAATCCAATTTGCTTGATCGCGAGCCTGGTAGGGCTCCGCTCTGCAGCCCCCGCGCCGCTCGAAGTCAGCGTCATGTCTTCGCAATTTTTCAGTTCGAACGGCATCCGCGATGGCGCCGCCTAGCGGTTCCAGGCACGCGCGAGCGGCCTCCGATCGTATTGCGTGCTTCAGTCGGGCCTGCTCATAATTGCATAAAGTTTGTATAATATAATTGCATAAAGTTTGTATAACACGTAGACTGGCGCCCGAAACCGACAAAACGGGAGCCGAACGCCATGTCCAATCGCGAGTGGGTCATCACCGAGTATTCAGGCATTTCGGGGCTCCAGTTGCGGGAATACACTCCGAAGGATGCGGGGCCGGGCGAGGTTCGGCTGAAGGTCGAGGCGTTTGCTCTGAACTGGGGCGACATGGACCTGATGCAGGGTCGCTATTCCTTCAATTTCAGCGAATTGCCGGCACGCATCGGCTGTGAGGCCGTGGGCATTGTCGACCAGATCGGCGAAGGCGTTACGGGTATCGAGATGGGCGGGCGCTACTGCACGCTTCCCTATTTCTACGACATGAAGGGCGCCAGCGGCGATACGGTGCTGATCGACGCCCGCTATCTGACGAAGGCGCCCGACGGCATGAGCGCGGTCGAGGCCGGGTCGATCTGGATGCAGTTCATGACCGCCTATTATCCGATCGCCGAGTTGGCCGACGCGGCCCCGGGCGTCAACATCCTGGTCACCGCCGCCACCAGCACCGCGGGCAGTTCGGCCCTGCAGATCGGCAAGATGCGCGGCGCGAACATGATCGGCACCTCGCGGTTCGAGTATAACCGCGACCATCTCATGCAGGCCGGCGCCAGCCATGTCTATTTCGGCACGGGCGAGGGCCTGGCGGAAGCCATCCTCGAGTTCACCGACGGCGTCGGCGTGCACGCCGTTTTCGATTCCATCGGCGCCGGCATGATCGCCCAATACAGCAAGGCGCTGGCAAAGGATGCGCAATTGTTCACCTACGGCACGCTCGACGAAAAGCTGCCGGAGCTGCCGATGATGGAGCTCTACCAGGCCAACGCGACCTTCAAGCCCTATTCGCTGTTCAACTATATCGAGAACGCCGAGTGGAAGGAAAAGGGCCTCGCGTTCGTCTATCAGGCCCTCGAATCAGGCCAGATCCGCCCCCATGTCGACCGGGTCTTCCCGATGGAGGATTACGCCAAGGCCTGGGAGTATCTGCGCGCCCCGCGCAAAAGCCATGGCAAGGTCATGGTCGAGGTCGGCTAGGCGGCCAGGCAGCGACGGCCCATTCGACGCGCCTGACGGCCGTAAACCGGGCCTGTCACAAATCTCCGCCGTCAGGCGTCATACCTCCCGAGACCTCACTCTTGGGAGATTGACATGTCGAAAATTGCTCTTGTCGCCGTCGGGCTGCTGTCGCTGGCAACGGCGGCCATCATCTGGTTTGCGACACAGTTCTGGTACCAGGCGGTGCCGGGTGTGAAGGACACCGGCCCGTTCAATATGCATTTCGCCAGGGATGTCGCGCTGGCCTATCTGGTCAGCGGCGGCGCGCTGATCGTCGCGGGACTTCGCACCGACCGGTCGCTGGCCGTTTGCGGCTCCGCCTGGCTGGTGCTGCATGCGCTGTTCCACATCTGGATCTGGATCCACCGCGGCACGCCGCTCGATACGGTTGCGCTGGTCAACCTGTGCGGCATTCAGCTTCCGGCCTTTGCGGCCCTGTTCGCGGCGCTGAGCCTGCGCGACGAGGAGGTCCCGTCGTGATCGAGTCCATGATCAGGTCCTTGCTCAAAACGGGCTACCAGCGCTTCGGGCGTCGCTACGGCTGCGATACCGGCTACATGGCCCACATTGCCGACACATCGGTGTCGGCCGGCCTGCGGCTCACCGCCTTCCCGCTGATCAGCCAGTATCGCGGCCCCGCGCTCAATCTGTGGGCCGGCGCCCTGCTGGGCTCGACGCTGGAAGGCGATTGCGGGCCCTGCGCCCAACTTGTCGTCGACATGGCCATCGAGGCGGGCGTTCCGGCCGACAGGCTTGCGCTGTGCATTCAGGGCAGGGCGGCCGACGCCGGCGATGTCGGTCTCGGTTTCCGCTTTGCCCAGGCGGCGATCGCCGATAATCCGGAGCTGGACACCCTGCGCACCGAGATCGAAATCCGCCATGGCCCGGCGGCGGTGACGGCGGCGTCCTTTGCCGCTTCCAGCGGCCGCATGTACCCGGTATTGAAACGGGGCCTGGGCTTCGGCCATGCCTGCAGCGTTTTGAGTGTCGGGGATCTGAAAGTTGAACGAACGCAATGACGGTCCATACGGAGATTTTTGAAGCCGAACGGGTCACCCTGACTGCGCTTTGCTATCGCATGCTGGGCGAGCGATCCGGAGCGGAAGACGCGGTGCAGGAGACCTGGCTAAAGTGGGCGGCGGCCGACAAGAGCCAGATCCGGAATCCGTCGGCCTGGCTTCGCCGCGTCGCCACCAACATCGCCATCAGCACTCTGCGCAAGGCCCGGCGCAGCCGCGAGGTCTATGTCGGCCCGTGGCTGCCGGAACCACTCATGCAGACCGACGAGCTTGAGACCGGCTTCGAGCTGGCCCAGGAATGCGAGCTGGCGCTGCTGTGGGCCATGGAGCGTCTGAACGAGCGGGAACGGGCGGCCTTCATCCTGCGCGAAGCCTTCGACGCCAGCTATGCGGAAATCGCGGCAACGCTCGGGACGACGGAAGGCGCCTGCCGCCAGCTCGTCAGCCGCTCGCAGAAGAAGATCCAGGAGACCGGGCCGCGGTTCGACGCCGCGCCTGAAGACGTCGCCGCCCTGAGCCGACGATTTTTCATGGCGGTGATGGCCGAGGATTTCGCCACGGCCCTCGACCTGCTGACACCGGAGACGGTGGCCATCACCGATGGCGGGGCCAAAAAAACCGCCGCGCGGCGCCCGCTGGTGGGCGGCCCGGAGATCATGCAGGTCTTTGGTGCGCTGGCCGCAAAGAGAGGGAAAGAACAGGGCTGGACCATCCGCGATGCGGTGCTGAACGGCAGACCGGCCGCGCTGATCCTGCAATCGGGTCAGCTCGACTCCGTCATATCGGTCACCCCGGGCGAGGATGGCCGGATCGCCTGGATCTATCTCATGCGCAATCCCGACAAGCTTGCCGGGATCACCAGCATGCTGAGCCCCTGAGCCGGTTCACCGCCGCTGCGCCGCCAGGCACGTCAGCATGCGCGCCAGCGTCTTGTCCTCGCCCTTCAGCAGCTCGAACAGCAGGCGCGATTGCACCGCCTCGCGGTTCTTCGGATTACCGGCCTGGTCGAGCCGCGGCCTGGACTCTTTCAACTGCCGCTCCAGCGGCGCCATCAGGCGCAGGCAGGCGGTGCCGGTGTCCGGCTGTGTGACCTGTTGCGCCATGGCGAGTGTCGGCAGGGCGGCCAGCGCGAGGGCCAGGGCAGGGCGAAGGGGTTGCATCTCAGCACTCCTCAGGGAACCAGGATAGTGTAGATCTCGACCGTGTTGTCGGCCGCATTGCTGTCGGATCCTCCGGCCGTCACCTCGGCGCGGTTGATCAGGAAGGTGGAGGTGTCGCCGCCGCTGTCGAACCTGTAGGTCAGCACCACCGCCCAGAAGCGGATCTGCGCGCCGGCATCGGCTGCCAGTTCCGGCAGCGTCACCGTGAACTCGGCGGCGGGCGGGAACGGCGTAAACTGAACCGGGTCGCGACTGGCGCCCGGCGGGATCTCGAACGGCACCTCGGGCACCAGGAACGCCCCGGCAACCGGCCCGAGCAGGCCGAGCGAAACGCGGTCATTGATCTCGACGTTTTCGGCCGCGATGCCGCCATTGACCACGTCGACCGTGTAGAGCACCAGGAAGGCGCGGAATTGCGCCGCGCCGAATTCCGGCAGCGGTACTTCGATCACATCGGCGCGCTTTTCGATCGACAGCGCGGTGCGCATGTCGCGCTCGGTGACTTCTTCGACATGCACGCTGCGCACGCCGTCCTGCAGGCCGGCCGTGAAGACGGCGTCGACATCGAGCCGGCGCGGCGATTGCACGACCAGGTAGCCTTCGAAAAACCCGTCATCCGGCAGGTCGCCGCGCAGCCGCTCGCGCAGATCGTCGCAATCGGCCTTCAGCGCTTCATCCACGCCCAGCCGGTCTATGCCGATGGGCAGGATCGTGCCGGCCTGCTGTTCGCGCGGCGGAAAGGCCAGCGCCAGCTTCTTGAAGAAGGGCAATTCGCGGTTCTGGAAATTGTGCACGTTGACGATGGTCTCGTAGAGGCCGGGCACAGCCGGGATCGACTGGTTCTCGCGCCCGTCGCCGCAAACGAATTTCGCCGCATATTCGAACCGCAGGCAGATCACCTCCAGCCGCGCCGTGTCACTGTCATTGCGCGGATTGGTGTCGAAGCCGGCGCCGTTCGCCACCTCCGCGGTGTTGGAAACGGAGACGAAGTCGCGGCCGTCCTCGCAGGCGATCGCCCGGTTGATGCGGGCGCGCAAGGTGATGTCCGCCGTGTCGCCGCTGCGCACCCGGCCGAGATCGCAGGTCACCACGTTCATGGCATCGGCCGAACAGGCATCCGGAAGGCTCACCGGGGTGAGCTCTTCCGGGAAGGCGTCGGTGACCAGCGCCTGCAGCGTGTGGTTCGGCCCGACATTCTCCACCGCAATGGCGATTTCCACCTCCTGCCCGGCGATCTGCGGACTGGGGTCGATGGTCTTGGTGATCGCGAGATCGGTGGTGTAGAGCCGCTCCAGCAAGTCCGCCAGGTCCTCTTCCGAAGGCTCCGGCTCGGTCGTCGGGTCGACCGGTCCATCGAGCGCATCGCCATATTGCAGGAAGTTGAGCTGCACCACGGCCCAGTCGTCATGCGGCTGGTGCGGCGTGACATTGAGCGGGTTGCTGGCGCAGGCCGAGGCCGGCCCGGAATTGACATTGGCGGTGACGCCAGTGTCGTCTGGGATTGCCGGCGGGATATCGTCGCCGCTCCAGTCCTGCCGGCCGTCGAGCACCATGGTGCGCACATTGCTGGCGCCATCGACGAAGGCGGTCATGTTTTCCGTGTCGGTCGGGTCGAGAATGACTGTCTCGTCGAGGCCATCGCCGTTCAGCCCGTCTTCGGCAATCTCGTCCAGCTCCACGGTCGGCACCGCGGCGCGGCCGCCGCCCGGAAGGCGTGGCGGCGAATAGTCGACGATGCGGAAATCCAGCATGCCGTCGCCCAGTGTATCCTGTCCGGGATTGGTGTCCTGCGGGATGCCGTTCTGGAACGAGTAGTTCATCACGCTGATGTAGTTGGGCTTGCAGTTGCGGTCTTCGAAGCCGCCATGGCGCAGGTTCAGATTGTGGCCGAGCTCATGCATGAACAGGCCAGCGCCGGGCACACTGAGGAAGAAATCATTGCCGCCCAGCTCCGCCTGGGAATTGCGGAAACAGTCGCCGGTGTCGTCGCCGTCGGTCAGCCCGTCGCCGTCATTGTCGAGGCCGTCGCTGCAGGAGCCGGCGCCCGCGCCCTGTTCCACGGTGCCGCTTGGCCCGCTGATCACATAGTGGAAGGCCCATTGCCGGTTGGCATCGAAATGCTCCGCCTTGACCTCGTAGAAATCGGCCACGCCATCGGCATCGGCATCGCCGAAGAGCTTGCCGACACTGACGCCGTTGGGCACGTCGCCGAGCGGGATCTGGTTGCCGCCGCCGAAATCGTCGCCGGTGGCCACGTTGCCCGTGTCGATCCAGATGTTGATGCCATCGGAGCCATCCGGATTGTCGATACCGCCGGCATCGCCGGGGGCCGCCGCAAAGGCATCCTTGACCGCCTGGATGGTGCTCGGCACCGGGTCGCGGCCGGGCAGCCAGTCATACTCGATGAAGATGTCCTTCTTGTCCGGATCGGCGCCGAGGCTCGCCAGGTCGAGCAGGATCTCGTCGACCTCGCAGCCGGGAATGCCGTCGGTCTCCCAGGTGTCGTAAAGCCCGTCGCCGTCGGAATCGTCCAGCGGGAAGGTGATCTGCAGGTTGGTGAAGGTCAGGCCGCGCGCGCCGGTGCGGAAATCGGAATTGCCGAAGGCGCCGCGCGAACGCGCCTGGATGCGGAAATAGAGCTCGTATTCGTCGCCCTGTTCGAGGGCCGCGGAGAATTCGCGGACCGGGCCATCCAGCGGGTTCTGCGGGATCACCGTGACCTGTGAATCGTTCTCGCGCTCGAAGAACACCTCCTCCTCGTCGACCGTGCCGTCGCTCAGATTGCGCAGGCCCGCATGCACCGAAACCTGGCCGAACGTGCCTGCGACGCCGCCCTGGATGACGCCCAGAATGGCGGCATTCATCAGGAAATCGACGTCCATCGTGTAGGCGGAGCGGAAATGATAGCCGATCACGGCGGTCGCCCGGTTGTTGGCGGCCTGGTCCGCATGCACCCGCGCCCGCCGGTTGTCGAGATCGACGGAGGCAGAGGCAAACAGCCCGCTGGTGCTGCTATCCTCCAAATTCGGCAGGCAATCCGTCCCTTCGCAGCTTGTCCGGTCGGCCGAGACCAGACACTCCTGCGCCAACGCGGGCACGCTCAAAAACGGAACAATCACGGCAAGGGCACGCAGGGGCAAAGCCATATCAGACTCCTCAATCAGGCCCCGTCGGCCATTTGCCCCACCCCGATCGGGGTTTCGAAAAGCGTAGCATTCAAAGCGGGAGAAGCCGGTAACAAACTGTCACCGGCTGATATATGGGAGCGTTGAGAAGGCTGCGTCAAAGAACGCTTAGCGGGCTTTATTCAAAGCGGAGGCTCGTATTCGTCTTCCTTCACCAAGTCTCGCCAAAATCCATAGTCCTCGGGCATTTCGGCCGGTGTATCGAATGACTCGTAGAACGGAAATCCGATCAAATCACCCATATCGACCAGAAGCGCTTCCCGGATTGAGGATGCGATAACAATTGCATCGGTTTGGTGGATGGAAAGCACCGGCAATGGCCGGTCTGACCGAACCGACGGGATGGCCCGGTGTTCAAAGACGGGAAGAAGAGGCGGCGCCTCTTCGACCAGTTTTGTCACCCGATTGATCTTTTCGGAGAGACTGTTCGGCTCCTCACCCCAGAAGCTAAGCCACATGTCGTGCTTCACATCGAAAAGGATGCTCTCCAGAAAATCGGCCCGGCGCGAAGCTATGTCCTGCGGATCGAGCCAGTCAGGTAAGGACGCGTGCTCTCGTTCGATCAGCTCGTGACCCCTGAATCCAAACCCGATCTGCTTTCGGTCGGGCGCGCCCAGGATCGAAAGAAACAACCGATAATCCTCCGGAAACGGTCGACCTTCGGCCCGTTCGAGATCCGCGATTTGAGCATCCGTCAGCCCGGGCCTCCACTTGGTGCCGGTCTTCCAATCGCTGCCCCCGACGCCATAGCGCTTCTGTTCTTTCAACGTAATCGGCCGGTGGTTCTGCCAAACGGCTTCGGTGGTTTCCCGGAACCAATGCAGGAATTCGTCGAGCGGTTCAGGAGGGAGGGCCATGGATGTTTCTCCGTTGAAACGGGAAGTGTGGTGAATTCCGGCTCTACTGAACCATCATCAGACTCAGGGTGTGTTTCTCTTCTTCCGAGATCGGCGCCGAAAGCTCATCATCGATGCTTTTCCAATCGAGCAAGTCAGCGCGCAGCGTGCCGCAGCCCTGGTCCACTGCGCCGATGACGTCAATTCGGTAGCGCGTCGGCGGATGGGTTCTGTCGACCGAGTGCAGCGTTTCGGCGGCCTCAGCAAAAAGCCGGTCGGCGGCATCGGCATCGGGGGTGGCAACCGCATTGGCCATCCCCTCGAACACGCGTAGCTCTTTTGAACCGTCATAGTAGCAGCGGGATACGAAGTCTTCCGCGAGAGGTTCCAGAATGGTTTTCCTGAGCACAGACTGAACCGCCGGCGCGCCGGCCACGGAAGCGGCCAGAATGTCCGCGAGATATTCGGCACGCTGGCTCTCGACAAAGATCAGTTTTTCGTAAGCCAGGGCAATGGCATTGACCACGCCGCCGAACAGGCCGCCCCAAAGCTGGGCAAGGAAGCCGCGCTCATCGATGACCTCGGCGTTGTATTCGTTGTGAACAAGAGACGGCGAAAAGAGATCGAACCACCGCGACAAGGTCATCATTGCGACGCCTGTCAGCCTGCCTCGGGCCGGATCGTTGTTCGCCAGATGAGCAACTTCATGGGCCAACAGGGCGAGACGTTCGCGGTGATCGAGCGCCAGCCAGAGCGGGGCTCCAATGCCGACGACCCTCTCTCGCGAATTGAATTCGACGATATAGGCATTGAAGTCACCGGTGACATGCACCCCGTCAATTCCGGGTACGTCCAGTTCTTCTGCGATCCGGTTGAGAAGCCCGAGCAATGCCGGCGCATCGGTTTCCCTCAAAGTCGGGGCATGGTTTCGGATGGTGCGCGGTCGAAGAAAGATCGCGGAGGCAATCAACAACACGCCGATAACGAGAAGGGGAATGTCGGGAAAGCCAAACGCGGCAACCGCAAGACCGATGGCGCCCAGCACATACGGAGTGCTGACGATGAGAATCGCAATGAACCGTGCGGCAGTACCGACCTTGTTGGGGCCGGAGAACCGTCCAATTTCAATGTCGCGGACGACATTGTTACGGATCTTTTCGCCGAGGCGCTGATTCAATCTGGCAATGAACTTCATTGAAAATTCGAACGCAAATGAGACTATCGGTTCAAACCAGAGGTGTCTGAACCCTTTTGGCGAACCTCTTAAGGTTGCAAATGCGGCTACTCAAGGGCAGCAACGAGGGTTTGCCAGCCTCGTTCAGCGTTGCCAGGTGTCCTGCGTCCTCAACCGGACCGACGACCTGCCTCCGCCGGTGAACGCACCGCCCCCAACGCCTCCAGGCACGCATCCAGACAGGCCTCGCTGCCCTGGTCGAGCATCGGCAGGTGGCTGTGGCCGGCTGCGAGGCCGTTGCCGGCTTCGAGCAGCGTCGCCTGGCCGCCCCGTTCGGCAACCGTCGTGACCCAGGCGCGCCAGTTGCGTTGCCGTTCCTGCCACATATCGGCGTCGAGGAAATCGCCGGCGGCAAGCACCGTCGGTATGCCGGCCGCGGCCCGGGCGTCCTCCAGCCGTGTCGAGGGTTCGACGGCGATCAGGCCGGCGAACAGCTCCGGCACCCGGCTCATGGCGTCGTGGGTGATCTCGCCACCCTGGCTGTGGCAGATCACGACAGCCGGTCCGATCTTGCGCAGCACGGCCACCAGTGCCTCGACCTGAAGCGGTGTCGTCGACAGCCAGCGCGGCACCAGCATGCGGGCGAAGCGGTCGAAATCATCGATCGGGAACAGCGATCCGGGATGCGGCCGGCGGGCGTTGAAATCATCCGCCGCGCCGATGCGGAAGAGAAGCCAGGCCTCCTGGCGGGAGCGCGGGAGCGGGTCACCGGGCCACAGGCCGGGTGCAAAACCGCTGCGGCCGCGCTCGACATTGTCGAGCACATGCACGTCGTAACCGCGCTGCACCAGCAGGTTGATCCAGCCGGGTCGTCCGTCGGGGGTCGTCTCCCAGGTGCTGCCGCACATGCCGCCGCCATGCACAAGCACCACCGGCGGCGCGCCGTTGCGCCGTTCGGGCAGGAAATACTGCACATAGGCGTGTTCCACCGCGAATTCGCCGCGCGGATCGACCATGTGCACGGCGGAGCGGGTGAAGTGCACCTCGCGCGGTTCGCCCGTTTCGACCGTGTGAACGCGGCCGGCGACCGTGTAGCTGCCGAAATCCCTCAACGCGTAGCTCACCACAGGCGCTCCGAAGCCAGCGCCGCCCCGTCGGCGAGCGCCGTGAGCTTGGCCCAGACGATGCTTTCGATCACCGGGTTGTTGGGACCGGCAAAGGTGGCAAAGCCGCAATCGGTGGAGGCGATGACGCGCTCGCGGCCGACCACGCCGGCCCACTGGACGATACGCTGCTCCACCAGGCGCGGGTTTTCGACGAAATTCGTTGTTGTGTCGATCACGCCGGGAAGGAGCACCTTGTCGTCCGGCAGGCCGAGCCGTTTCATGTCCTCCCACTCATGCGCATGGGCCGGGTTCGCCCCCTCGATCAGCAACCCGGCCGGTCGCGCCCGCATCACCACCGGGTGCAGGCTGGCAAACGGGATGTCATGGGTGTGCGGGCCCTCGTAATTGCCCCAGCAGACATGCATGCGCATGCGCTCTGGCGCGATGTTGCGGGTGGCGTGGTTGAGCGCCTCGACATTGCGCGCGGCTATCTTCAGAAAGCCGGCCTCGTCCAGATCCTGATACTGGTTGTGACGCGCGGAGCCGAAATCCGGGGCGTCGATCTGCAGGATGAAACCGGCCTCGGTAATCGCCTCGTATTCCACCGCCATGGCCTCTGCGAGGTCGGCGATATAGGCATCCTGGTTGCCGTAATGCATGTCGGGCACGAATTTCGTCAGCACACCGGGGGAGGCTGCGTTGACGAAGGCTTCGGGCACGCCGTGCTGGGCGCAGGCGGCGGTTAGGTTGGCCAGGTCGGTGGCGAGTGCGGCCCGGTTGCCGTACGAAACGGGGCCGATGGCCGCCGGAGGCTTGGCGCGGTCGAACCAGCTCATGCCCTGGTTGATGCGGGCGGTGCGCTCGATCATGCCCGGATGATCCATCAGGTCGCGGTGCTGGGCAGTCTTCGGCAGCGATTTCTCTGGCGGCTTCGGCCCGACGCCGTTCAGCCGGTCGCGGACATAGAGCGTGTAGGATGTTTTTGAGTTTTCGCCATCATTGACGATGTCGATGCCCGCGCCGAGCTGCGCCGCCACCACGTCGGAGATTGCTCGGGAAATCCGCTCGTCGAGCGCCCGCTGGTCCACCGCTTCGCCGGTTTCCTTGGCCTCCAGCATCGCCAGCATGTCGGGCGGACGCGGCAGGCTGCCGACGTGGCTGGTCAGAATCCGGTCCTGGCTGGTTCGCATGGGTGGCGCCCCTGGCAAATTGGTTTGGCAAAAGGCCCGGCCCCGTCATCCAGGGCCGGGCAGGTGCGGGAGGATCAGTTCAGGTCGGACAGTGCCTGATACTCGTTATAGGCGTCGGCATAGGCGCGGTAACTGTCGATGACGCGCTTGAACATCGCATCCTCGGAGGACTTTTCCGCATAGACCTCGTCAGCCGCCGTCCGCAGCGCCTGCATGACGCTGTCCGGGAACCGCTTGACGTCAACGCCGTTGGCGCGGAACTCGTCGAGAATGGCGCTCTGGGCGCCGGCGGCAATGCCCATGGCGTAGAGATTGGCGTCGGCACAGGCGATCTCGATGGCGCGGCGCTGGCTGTCGGTCAGCGCGTCCCACTTGTCCTTGTTCATGTAGAACTCGATGAATCCCGCCGGCTGGTGCCAGCCGGGGAAATAGTAGTGCTTGGCCACCTTGTCGAAGCCGAGCAGCTTGTCGACCAGCGGAAAGCTGAGCTCGGTGGCGTCGAGCCGGCCGGTTTCGAGCGAGGTCGAGATCTCGCCGGCCGGCAGCGACATGGCGTTGGCGCCGAGCTTGCCCAGGATGGCGCCGCCGAGGCCGCCGACGCGGATGTTGAGACCCTTCAGATCCTCCGGCGATTCAACCGCCTTGGTGAACCAGCCGCCGGCTTCCGACAGGATCACGCCGCAGGCCATCGGCACGATGTTGTAGGGCTCGTAGATCTCCTGCCACAGTTCCAGGCCGCCGCCATGGTGCAGCCAGCTAACATAGGACAGCGGATCACCGCCGAAGGGGACGGAGCCGAAGAGTGCCGCCGCCGGCTCCTTGCCGCTGGCATAGGCCGCATAGGACCAGGCTGCGTCGATCGCCCCGGCGCTGACATTGTCGAAGATCTCGAAGGGCGGAGACAATTCGCCGGCTAATAGATAATTGAAATTGACCTCCCCGCCGGTCAGCGTCGCGACATTGTCGACGAAGCGCTTGGCCGTCGGGTCGAGCACCGGCAGGCCACCAAAGGCGCTCTGCATGTTGAAGTCCTTGGCGGCGGCGCCGGTCGCCGTCAGCGCGGCAATGGCCGCGGCTATCATCAGTTTACGCATGGGGTTTCCTCCTTGTTGTCAGATCAGTCCGGTGATCAGCACCGGGAACAGGATGAGCAGCAGCAGCACGACGAGCTGCAGTGCGACGAAGGGCACGACGCCGCGATAGATCTCGGGCGTAGCCAGCGCGTCGCCGGCGGCGCCGCGCAGGTAGAACAGTGAAAATCCGAAGGGCGGCGTCAGGAACGAGGTCTGCAGGTTGACCGCCACAAGGATGCCGAACCACACCAGCAGCGCGTCGCCCGACAGGCCGTTGCCGAAATCGAGGCCGGCGACGATCGGTGCGAAGATCGGCATCAGGATGAGGGTGATCTCCAGCCAGTCGAGCACGAAGCCGAGCAGGAAGATCGCGCCCATGACGACGATGAGCACGGTAAACGGCCCGTCGCCAAAAAGCCGGATGCCGGCCTCCACCAGATCGTCGCCACCGATGCCCTTGAAGACGGCGGAAAAGCAGGTGGCACCGATCATCACGAAAAGCACCATCGAGGTGGTGACCACCGTGCGCCGCGCCGCCTGCATCAGCATGTCGAGGCTGAAGCGGCCGTAAATCACGGTCAGCAGCAGCGCGCCGAAGGCGCCGAGACCGCTCGCCTCGGTCGGCGTTGCCAGCCCGGCGATGATCGAGCCGAGCACCGAGACGACCAGTGCCAGCAGCGGTCCGAGATCGAGCAGCAGCCGCCACGGTGCAACCGTCTCGGTGCGCGACACCGGCGGCAGGCCGCGGGCCCGCCACATGACCAGCCCGGCATAGGCAGCGACGAGCAGCAGGCCGGGACCGATGGCGCCGGCGAACATGCCGGGCACCGGCGTCTGCAACTGATCGCCCAGCACGATCAGCATCACCGAGGGCGGGATGAGGATTGCCAGTGTGCCGGATGCGGCAACCAGGCCAGCGGACGTGGTGTTGTCGTAGCCGGTCTCGCGCAACCGCGGCAGGGCGAGCAGTGCCAGCAGCACGACCGAGGCGCCGACAATGCCGGAGGACGCGGCCAGCAGCACGCCGATGACCAGCACCGACAGGCCCATGCCGGCGGCACTTCCCCCCAGCGCCCGTTGCGCGGCGCGCAGCGAGCGTTCGGCCACGCCGGAGATTTCCAGGATCAACCCCATGAAGATGAACATGGGGATCGCCACCAGCAGCCAGTTAGACAGCACGTTGGCATAGATGCGGCTGGCCAGCAGATTGAAGAAAGCGGTCGGCAGGTCGGACACCAGAATGAACAGCGCCGCGGCACCGGCCAGCACCATGGCGACCCGGTAGCCGGCGAGAATGCCGCCGAGCGTCAATGCCGCCATGGCAATTGGAAGCAGCGCCTCGCTCATCGCGCCGTCCGCAGCAGGCGAAGC
This sequence comes from Hoeflea sp., assembly GCA_965216535.1. GTDB lineage: Bacteria > Pseudomonadota > Alphaproteobacteria > Rhizobiales > Rhizobiaceae > Hoeflea_A. The sequence continues at coordinate 7,889,873 of OZ244175.1, read as the reverse complement.
GTTTCCACCAGCACCGCCACCGCCAGCAGGGCGATGCCGAACGGCAGCACGAACTTGATCAGCCAGAGGTCGTTGAGCCCGGCATTGCGTGACCCCTCGTCGGAGCGCCAGGCGCGCAAAGCGAAATCCCAGGCAGCCGGGATCATCAGCGCAAAGAAGGGCACGGCGAAGAGCAGGTTGCCGGCAAGGTCGACGCGGCTTTGCCAGCGTTTCTCGCGGCCGGCATAGAGAAAGTCGACGCGCACATGGCGGTTGTCGAGCCAGACCAGCCCGGCTGGCAGCAGGCCGATGATCACCAGCAGGTGCCACTGGAAATCGAGCAGCGAATTGAGCGTGACCGCCTTGCCGATCAGCGGTAGCGCCGTCTCGAGAGTCATAACCGGATTGATATCGAGCGCACTGCCGATCACCTGCGCGACGATCGCCAGCATCAGGATCACCAGTGCCACGGCCAGTGCGCCGAGGCTCCAGCGGGACAGCGCCTGCATTGCATTCTCCTCCCGAGATTGCTCCATATGGAACTATATATTTCCATCTGGAGCAATCTTTTTTTTCGTTTTATGGTCGCGGCATGAAACTGATCGACATTCTCGACGCCACCGCGATACCGGTCGGCTATCGCCTGGCCTTCCTCACAAACTTCTGGCGCGAGCCGCTTTTGCGCTGGATGGAGCGCGAAACGGGCATTATTCGTCCGGAGCTGACGGTGCTGATGTGCCTGAGCTTTCACAGGGATCTCAATGCCCGCGATATCTGTGAGATTACCGAGCAGCCGTCCAACACGGTGAGCCGAGCGGTCGGATCGCTCGAGGAGAAGGGCTATATCACCCGCGAGCGCGATGCCATCGACACCCGTCGGCGGGTCCTCAATATCACCGAAGCCGGCCAGGCCGTGCATGACCGCCTGCTGACCCGTTTCGCCGAAGCGGAAGCAAAGATGCTGGAAACGCTGACGCCGCAGGAGGTGGAAACGCTGACCGCGCTGCTCGACAAGCTCGGCCGCGATGTGGTGCGCTGGAGACCGGAGTAAACGACGGCAGCGGATGTCGCAGCCAGAGCCGGCGAGGGCGGGCGCCCGACAAATTTCTCGGACGCGACGTGCAAAACTCCCCATCGACACTTGAGAGCGCGAGGGATCCCCATGACCATGCGAGGCCGTTGCCTGTGCGGCGAGACACGATGGGAGTTTGAGGGCGACGTCACCTGGGCCTGCTACTGCCATTGCGACGACTGCCGCCGCAACTGCGCGGCACCCGTGGTCGCCTGGCTCGGCGTGCCGCTAGAAAATTTCCGCTGGACCGGTGCCGCACCGAAAACACTCGAAAGTTCCAAGGGCGTCCACCGGCACTTCTGTGCCACCTGCGGTTCGCCCATGGGCTTTGAGGCGGACCACTATCCCGGCGGCATGCACCTCTACGCAGCCTCGCTGGAAGATCCGTCCGATTTCGAACCGACCTTCCACGTCAACTACCAGAGCAAGCTGCCCTGGCTGAAATTGGATGATGACTTGCCGAAATACGAAGGCACGTTGCTGCATCAGCCCGAGCAGGTGCGGGATTACGGTCAGGGGTGACCAGAACGCCCGTGCTTCAAAACGTCGAGCGTTGTGTCCCAGCTTGAAGGCTCTACGAGGGGGCCGGCTTTCCTGCCTGCCAGACCCCAGTAGACGAACCCGCCGAAAGCTCCGCAAGCAGCCACGGGCAACAGCAGAAGCGCTTCGTTCACCAGATTGGGCGCCAAAACGAGCACGCACGCGAGGCCGATCATTGCGCTCACCGCCAGGTGAGTTGTCAGGCCACGCCACCCTCTGCGTTCGGCAAAATAGATTACCAAAGCCGAGGGCAAAGCACCGATAAAGATAGCAATGCCGCCAAGAAAGGCGCCTATGGCCAAATCATCGAGGATGACTGCCGGAAAGGGCCTGTCCGCTTCGAACAGAAAATTGCTCGCCCACACCGCAAACGCCATCCCGGCCGAAAACGCGGCGACAAGATAGGAAACGACGATCCGCAGCAAATGTCGGGCAACTTGGTCCATGAAGAATTAGATCGGTACGATTTGATCCCGATTCAACCGGTCTTGCTGGATCGTGTTCTAGCCGAGCCGGTTCAGGTCACGAATGAACTGGTTTAGTTCGCTGCGCCAAGAGCGGTGAATTTGCGCGAAATAGAGGCCGGCGTCGGGATGTCCGACCACTTCACAGGCATAACTTTCTTCGAAGGTCATCTTGTGAATACCGTCGAGGTCATAACCACCGTTAAAACTCAAAGTAAGCCGGTTCGTTCCGTCTGGGCGAGCTATCTCCCAGTATGCAGTCGTTCGATATTCGTCAACGAGACGCTCTTCTTCAATGACCCAGTGGTTGTTTTCAAGCGCGGTCCGAAGCGCTTTGATGTGGGCGCAAGACATAGGCTCTTTCTCAGTGTTCCACTCGCCGCCGGTCAGTTTTAGGAGATTTTAGGTTCATTTCGAGATTGCGCCTGAGAATTGGTATAGTCTGACCCAAAACATTTTACTGGAGGGGATTTAGATGGCCAACCGCAACGCTTTCGGGGCGAAAACGACCACGGATGAGGTTCTGGACGGGATCGACCTGTCCGGCAAAACGGTTCTGATCACCGGCGGATCGTCGGGGCTCGGTGCCGAAACGGCTCGGGCGATGGCGGCCAGGGGCGCGGACGTGATCATCACGGCGCGGACCGCGGCCAAGGGCCAGCCAGTTGTCGATCAGGTCAAGGGGTCAACCGGCAAGACCATTTCGGTGGAAGAGCTCGAACTCGGCTCGACCCAATCGATCCGAGCCTTTGCGGAGCGCATCAATGCGGGCGATCGCAAGATCGATCTGCTGATCAACAATGCCGGGGTCATGGCCTGCCCAGAGCAGACGACAGAAGACGGATTCGAACATCAGTTCGGCACCAATCATCTCGGCCACTTTTTGATGACCGGCCTGATCGCGCCGTCGCTCGCCGACGGCGGGCGGGTCGTTGTGCTGTCCTCCGGCGCCCATCAGATGTCGGGCGTCATGTTCGACGATATCGACATGAAAAAGGCCGGTTATCACCGCTGGAAGGCCTACGGACAGTCGAAGTCGGCCAATGCCCTTCATGCACTGGAACTGAACAAGCGCTTGGCCGACCGCAATATCGAAGTGTTTGCCGTGCATCCCGGCGTCATCGATACCGGCCTCGGAAAGCACATGCAGTTGCGCGACTATTTGGCGTTCATTCCGATGATGGTGTTCGGCGGGCTGCGGCGAAAATCCATCCCGGCCGGTGCCGCCACGCAATGCTATGCCGCGACGGCACCCGAAATTGCCGGCCGCGGCGGCAGCTATCTGGCCGATTGCAAGATCGCCGATGTCAGTCCGGAGAAGAAAAGCGACATGACGGTCGCATGGCCCCACATCACGGACCCGGCTGCAGCCGAACGCCTGTGGGCGATTTCAGAAGACATGCTGAACGAGAAATTCGAAAAGCTATGATTTTAACGCTCCGCGGGACGCCCGGAAAAAAGATGGGACATTTGCATGGACTGGGATGAAATGGCACGCCCCTGGCTGGAAGCCTCGCCGGATCTGGAAAAGGCACTGCAGCCGGTTCTGGAGGCCCTGTTGCCGGCTGCAAACCTGACGAGCGGAGAAATCGTTCTCGATGTTGGCTGTGGCACGGGCCCAAGCCTCCTCGCGGCGGCGCAGGCCGTTGGGGAAACAGGACGGATCACCGGCATCGATATTGCGCCGCCTTTGCTGGCGCGGGCGGCCGAGCGAATTCCTGCCAATGTCGAGTTGATCAATGGCGATGCCGGCGCTCATCCCTTCGAGGAAGCAGCCTTCGATGCCGTGATTGCGAATTTCGGCATCATGTTTTTTGAAGACAATCTTGCGGCCTTTACCAACCTGAGACGGGCGGTTCGACCCGGTGGTCGTCTCGCCGCGACGATATGGGGTTTGCCGTCAGATAACCCATGGTTCTCCGTGCCGCGGAAAATCATCGACGAGAGGGTTGCCAACGTCCCCAGACCGGATCCGGCCGGTCCCGGACCCATGCGTTTCGGCGACCCGTCGATCCTGGAAGACATCCTCAATCAGTCCGGCTGGACTCCCGAGATCAAGACGCTCGATATCCATCTGACGCCACCCGGTCCGGCGGAACAAGTGGCCGCACTGCACATGCTGGTTACCGCGGGGATGACGCTGAGAGGGGTCGAGACGACCGAGGAGCAGCTTGAGCAGATCGAGCGGGCGATCATCGAGGCCAGTCGCGAACACGACGTCGACGGATACATCAAGGTCCCCGCGCGCATTCACGTCGTAAGGGCGCTGGCCGCGTAGACCCCTCTTGGCGGACACTGGTCTGGCTAGCCGACGAACTGCGTTAGCGATACACCATGGTCGCGGGCCACCAATTCGGCGGCCTTCTCCCCGATCATGATCGCGGCGGCATTGGTGTTGCCGCTGATGATGTCCGGGAAAACACTGGCATCAGCCACCCTCAGCCCATCGATACCGTTGACCCGCAACTTCGGGTCGACGACGTCACCGATCCGGCACGTCGAGCACAAATGGTAGACGGTCGTCGAAAAATGCAGCGCCCAGTTTTCCAGCAGCGCATCGGATGGCTGTTCGCCGGGAACGTAACCGTGCTTTTGCGCCAGGAAGGGCGGAACGTGCAAGGGTCCCGGTTTCGGGTCACCCGGCCAGGCTTCGACGATGGCCAGGGCGCGGCGCATCACAGCCACCATGACCTTCAGGTCGTACGGGTCCGAGAAGTAGTTGAACCGGATATCAGGTGCGGCTTCAGGATCAGGACCTGCAAGCACGATCTCACCGGTGCTGCGCGGCAGAACCGGGTTGGCGAGCACGATGATCCGCACCTTGTCGACGGCCAGTTCCGTCTCCGGATCGTCGAACATGGCCTCCATGTCGAGGCGAAAAAGGACGTCGTCATCGGGCCCGTGATTGCTGCCGAAATAGGCAATCTGCGCATCGTGGCTGTGAGCATCACCGAGTCCCGTCGACGTGAAGGCCACGGCGTCGTAGATCGAAGACGATACCACGCTCTCTCCCGTTTCGAGCCATTCGCCCAGCAACCGCTCCGACTCGGCCTTGAGCGCGGCGAGTTCGGGCGGCAGATCGGCATCCTTCGCAGGATCGGCGGGGAGCGGTCCGGCCGGCTCGCGCAGTGCGTCGGGACCGGCCGCGATGCCAACCGCCATCTGGCTGACCCCGACTCCGGGCGCTTCGAACAGCAGCCCGCATTGAAGATGGTCCTTCAGGTTTTTGCCAACGCCGGGAAGTTCGTGCAGGCAGGCCACGTCGGCCGCTTCAAGTTCCCGTCGCGGCCCGATCCCCGACAGCATGAGCAATTGCGGCGATCCGACCGCCCCGGCCGACAGGATTACTTCCTTCCGGGCTTTCAGGGAGGTCGTTTCGCCATTTTTGGCACGGTATTCGATGCCTGTTGCCCGTGGCGCCGGAGCCGATGTGTCGAGCATCACCCGATGCACGTGGCAACCGGTCAGGATCGTCAGGTTCGGCCTGGCCTCTGCCTCGCCCTCCAGAAAGGCGTGATAGGTGCTGGAGCGGCGCCCTTGCCGGGTCGATGTCTGGAACAGTGAGCTGACGCCCGCGGCTCCGCCGCGGTCGCGGCCGTTATAGTCACCGCGCGGGATGCCCGCCGCCTCGCAGGCGGAGACGAAACCCTTGGCGCCTTCGAGCACCGGAGCCCGCACCGAGACGCCCAAAGGTCCTCCGGTGCCATGTGCGTCTGGGTCGATCGAAATTTCGTTCGACGGCGCCAGGTCCTCGCTCTTGCGAAAATAGGGCAACACATCGTCGTAGCTCCACCCGGTCGCACCGGCCGTGGCCCAGGCGTCGAAATCGCCCGGATGCCCGCGCACATAGGCCATGTAGTTGATGCCCGACGAACCACCGAGCATCTTGCCACGCGGTACCATCATGCGCCTGTCCTTGAGGCCGCGTCCGGCTTCGCCCGGGTCGCCGGTGAACATCCAGTCGGTTTCAGGATCGTTCTGCAGCGTGCCAACCGCCGCCGGCATGAGCTCGTGCGCCGGCGGATGTCCGCCCGCCTCGACCAGCGCCACGCTGACGTCAGGATCTTCCGAAAGCCGCGCTGCGACGACCGCTCCTGCTGATCCCGCACCAACAACAATGAAGTCGAATTCCTGCGACATCTCATCCTCCCGTGGTTTTTGGTCAAGCGTTGGGGAATCGGTCTGACGCGCCAACAACGGTGAAAGTGCCTCCGGGAAGAGCGTACGGTATTTCCCCTTATCGGTCACCCGACTACGATCAGAAGAACACCAATACCGGTTGGATCGCCGGCTAAAGAGAGCACGCATTCGTTGAGTCGGTGGTCTGAAATACCTGCTCCGGTGAATGGTTTACCGGATACCTTCTGTTACTCTGATCGAGATATTTGAAACCCGATTGATTTCAGAAGGAGGACGCAATGTTTACATCGAGCATGCATTTCAGGAGGCGCGACATGCTGGTCGGCCTCGGGTGCCTGGCCGCTTCTCCGGCGCTGGCAAAGGCGCCTCTTTCCGGCGGTCAGGTCGCCGGGGTCCATCGCTACAAGATCGGCGACATTGAAGTGTCCGCTATCCTCGATGGGCACTTCGCGCTCGACACCAAGCTGATGCCCAAGGCGACTCCCGAGGCCGTTGCGGAAATCCAGCGTTCCAAATTCCTGCCGGTCGGCGAAACCATTCGCGGCGCCGTCAACACCTATATCGTCAACACGGGCGATGCGCTGATCCTGGTGGACGCCGGCGCGCGCGACTATTTCGGTCCCACTGTCGGCAAGCTCCTGAACAATATCGCTGCCGCCGGCTACACGCCCGACCAGATCGACAAGATTATCCTGACCCACATGCATCCCGACCACATCGGCGGTGTCATGGATGCCGACGGCAACGCGGTGTTTCCCAATGCCACTCTGCATGCCCATGAGGCGGATTGGTCGTTTTGGCGCGACCCGGTAATCAAGGCCCAGGCCGGCGACGACGCGGCGTTTTTCTTCGATGTCGCGGTGGCCAGTTCAAACGCTTACGAGGGCAAGGCAGAGCTGTTCAAATACGGCCAGGACCTGGGTGGCGGCATCAGCTCCACCGATATGTCCGGTCATACGCCCGGCCACAGCGGCCTGTTGATCAGTTCCGGCAATGAGAGCCTGCTGATCCTCGGCGACGTAGTCCATTCCGCACCGCTGCAATTCGCCAATCCAGACTGGAGCATCGCCTTTGATGTTGACCAGGATGCCGCTGCGTCCGCCCGCAAACGAAGCCTCGACATGGCCGCAACGGACCGGCTGCTGATTGCCGGCATGCACATCCCGTTCCCCGGCGTTGGCTACGTCGAGAAACGCAACGAGGGCTACGGGTTCGTCCCGGCGCCGTGGCAATATGTGCTCGAGTAGGACGGGGGGCCGAAAGCAAAGCGCTCACATCTCGTTTCGTATCTCCCAAAGCTCCGGAAAGAACCAGTGCTCCGTCACTTGCCGCAGCCAGCCCACGCCGGCGGAGCCGCCAGTGCCAGGTTTGTAGCCGATGATCTTGTGTACCGAGGTGAAGTGGCGCCAGCGGTAGAAGGAGAATTTTTCGTCGAGCGCGATCAGCGCTTCGGCGAGCTGGTAGTCGATATTGTCCGAGTGTGGCTTGCGATAGACCGCCAGCCACGCCTGGCGCACCGAGGCGTTGGAGGCATAGGGCTCCGACCAGTCACGCTCGAGCGCCGTGGCATCGATCAGATAGCCGTTGCGGTGCAGCGCCCGGATCACCTCGTCATAAAGGCTGGGTGAATTCAGCGCGTCTTCCATGGCCGGCCAGATATGCTTGACGTTCTTGTGGGCTGTGGCCAGGCGTTTGCTTTTGTTGCCGAGGATGAATTCCACGTGGCGGTACATGAAGGACAGCTGCCCGGACGCGGTCGACAGATAGTCGCGGAATTCGTTGAAGCCTTCCGTCGTGATGGTCGTCAGCACGTCCCAGGACTTCTGGATGTAGTCGACATAACAGGCGGCCCGGTTCAAAACGACAAGCGCGTCGTGTGGCTGGTTGTTGCGGATCATTTCGCGGGCATTGAACAGTTCGAAATGCAGGCCGCGAAACAGCAGTTCCTTGGTCTGTCCCATGACGAAGAAGCACATTTCGTCATAGCCCTGCGAGCGTGGATGCTGCAGCGACAACAGCATGTCGATGCTCTGATAATCGATATAGGGATTGGCGTTGCCTTCATACTCAACCAGCGGTGTGCCGCCGGTCGATTTCGCCGTCTCGACACGGCTTTCGTCCGTGGTCGTACCGATCGGGCGCGGGTCGAGGCTGGTATCGACCTGGCTGGCGTCGATCAACTTCGGAAAGACGGGCTTGTAGCTTGGCATCAGGGGTCCTCAATCTTGCAGGAGAGCGGCTGTTTTGCGACCGAGCAAACTGTCGTCAGCGAGGTCGAACAGGATGTCGAAATGGTTGCGCCCCGGCACCTCGAATGTCTCGGCGGTCGGGAGCAGGCTGGCGAAGTGGCGGCTCTGGTGCTTGAACTCGTCCGTCTCGATGGCGCCCCAGGTGACAAGCGCTGGAGGAAACCTGGCAAGCTCCGCCAGCGCCGGACTGTTGCGCCGGGCTGCGGCGACGTCCATGCCGACGGCGTCGTTGATATAGGTGCCAATCAGCGGCTCCAACTCGTAGACGCCCGACATTAGAACCACACCACGCGGCCGCTTGTCTGCGGGCAGGGCAAGGCAGGTCATCGCCACCAGATGGGCACCTGCCGAACTGCCGGCGAGCACGATGCGGCTCGGGTCGATACCCAGAGACGCAGCCTCATCGAACAGCTTTGAGACCGCGGTGATGCACTCGTGAACGATCGCGTCGATCGTGGCCTCGGGTGCGAGTGTATAGTCGACCGCCGCGAAGCCCGTTCCTCGAGCCAGACAATCCGGTGCCGGCAGAAAGGATTCGGTCTTGGACAATTCCTGCCAGTAACCGCCATGGATAAAAACCAGAAGCGGTGCCGGAGCATCGCCGTTCGGAATCACGATATCGATCGTGTTCGACGCCAGCGGCCCGTAAGTTACGGTCCTCACCGGACCGCTGGTCTCATAGGCGGATGCGCTTTTGTCGATATAGGCCTGGATGAACGGACTCAGATCGCCATCCTCCAGAGCTTTGCTCGGAGAATAGGCTTCGGCGCGTTCGACATCGCTCATCCCACGCCATTTCGGAAATTCGGTCATGCGGCGATTTAGCCCCTGCGAAGTCCAAATGGAAGCCACCCGAGCAGAGCCTATGGCAAATCCTGATGCCGCGCTCTGATCCGGGTAATGATGTCGCGGCTGACCTCAGCAAAGGTCGGATCGTTGTGGCTTTCTGCCCAGGCTATGCTGGCGATGGCGCCGACAAGACAGATAGCGTCCAATTGCAGGCGTTCGATGTCGGTCGGCGTTCGGCCATATCCTTCGAAAAAGGCGTCGCGAAGGGTTGGATTTCGGTGCCAGTGGTCATAGGCCATGCGTTGCACATCCTGCAGCCAGACGTCCGCGCCGCCGCGTTCCCAGTCGATGATACCGAAACGGATGCCGGACACAGTCCGCTGCATCAGCCAGTTGCGCGGCGAAAAATCCCGGTGGCAGCGCACCGGATGGACCGGTCCACGCGCACAGGCCCGGTCGATGAGATCACGCGTCCAATCGGCTGTTTCGTCATCCACAGTCTCGAGGCCAGCGGCCAGATAGTGCTCGAGGCGATCGCGAAATGAGATCGAACCCTCATCGGCATGGATCCCGGAAAGACCATGCAGCTTTCGCGCAAATTGCCCCGCCAATGCGAACACCGTTCTTTCCTCCTCGGCCGAAACCGAGGCTTCGGTCATAGGCTCGCCAATGACCTCCGTCATCAGGATGCACCCCGTCGCGTCGTCGCTGGCAACGAGGGTCGGCGAGGACCACCAGTCCTGCACGCCCAGTGCCGGGACTATTCGCTGCAGTCCCAGCAGTTCGCGACGCAAATGACGCGAACTTTCATGGCGTTTCAGCCAGACCCGCGTCCCGTCCGTTCCGGTCAGCCTCCAGACGACCGATGGCCGCCCGAAGTCGCGCGAAAAATCCTCGACCACAACCCGAGAGCCCATGTGCAGTCGGGCAAATTCCAGCAAGCTGGCATTGAGCGGATTATCGGGGCTGTGAAACGAGACGTCAGTCATTGGGTTCGCCGCGGCGGCTGGATATATCGTTTTGCCGTTTTGACCAGGCAGAGCCGATCGCCTTTGCAGCATCCTGCGGTGTCTGGTCGTTGTGCACTTCAAAATCGTAGCGGCAAAATTCGTGGGTCTTCAGGTGGAATTCCGCCTCACCGACGGTTCGATCCCCGCGCCGCTTCTCCCGCTCCCGCAGCGTTGCCAGGTCGCAATGGACGCCGACCCAGAACGTGTCGAAAGGTGCGAGCAGAGTGCCGAGGTCGTCTGCCCAGGCCTGTTCCTCAACAATGTGTTCGACAAGGAGATCGTTGCCGGCTGCTGCAAACGACGCCAATGACCGGTGGAATCCGTCGAAAAATCGACAGCGTTCTTCGGTCGAACTTCGCAGCGGACGGAAACCTGCAGCGGCAAGCTGATCGGACGCATAGTAGCAGAATGTGTGCGGCAGCAGTTTGCGCAGTTCCACGGCGATGCCGGTCTTTCCGGCACTCGAGGTTCCGTTCAGGACGATGATGCGGGCAGTTGCCTCTTTGGGCGTACTCAATGGGTCGGGCTCCGACTTCGATTTGCCTCGCAGACTACAGGATTCGCGGGGAGGCAAAGCGTAAAATTGCAACTGGTTTTCGCCACACTCGATCCGTGTTCTAATCTCTGCGATTCCCGTAGCACCTTCCATCCGATCCGCCGGCCCAAACCGTCATGTCATTTTCTGATTTCGCCTATCGACGCTTCGAGACGCTGGTGCGGCCGTTGGACATTCCTTTTGAGCCGCTGCCAACGCAGAGTCCGCTTGCGCTGGTGCTGCATTTCATCAGGATGTTTCGCGGCGTGGTGGTGGCGATCGTTCTATTCAGCATTGCCACCGAGTGCATCAATCTGGCGGTGATTTGGGGCATCGCGGCCATCGTCGACGGTGTTGCCGACAAGGGGGCAGCCGTCTTTCTGCATGATGACTGGCCGCTATTGGCGGTCCTCGGCGTACTGATGGGTGTGCTGCTTCCGTTGTTCATTTTCCTCGCCAACACCCTGCGATCACAGGTCGTCTCGGTCTGCATGCCGGTGTCGATGATGTGGCAGGGCCACAAATCGGTCGAACGCCACGACCTGGCGTTCTTTCAAGACCTGTTTGCCGGCCAGGTCGCGACGCGCATCTCGCAGGTCGCCGGTGCCGTACGCCAACAGGTCGTTGTGGCGTTTCAGACCGTCCCGCATTTCCTCGTGCAGTTTGTCGGTTCGGTGGTCCTGCTTGCCGCGCTGGCGTGGCCGTTGGCTCTGCCGGTCTTTGCCTGGATTGTTGCCAATGTTGCTGTCGCTCGCTGGGCAGTGCCGGAATTCTCGACTCGCGCCAGCCGCTCGGCCGGTGCCCGCAGCCGCGTCATCGGCGCCATGACCGATCTCTACAGCAACATCCAGATGGTCAAGCTTTTCGCCGCCGAGGACACCGAGGCCGGGTCGTTGCGAACCCTCATGAACGACGCCATTGGCACTCAGCAGCAGGAAGGGCGCTCCTATCTGACCGCCGACATCGGCGTCGTGTTGCTCAACGTGCTTATGGTGCTTGCCACGGTGGCGATCGGACTATGGGGTCTTGTCGCCGGCTTCGTCAGCATCGGCGAGTTCGTTGCATCGACGGCCGTGGTCCAGCGGCTGTCCGGCAACGCCCGGGCCTTCCTGCAGATCGGCCAGCAGCTGTTTCAGGCCGCCGGCACCATCCGCGATGCCATGCCGGTGGTGACCACGCCGCCGACCATCACTGACCGCGACGGCGCACGGCCGCTGCAGGTCAACGCAGGCAAGGTCGAATTTGAAAACGTCCGCTTCGGCTACAGGGAGTCCCAGACGGTAATCCGCGACCTGTCGCTCACCGTGCAGGCCGGCGAAAAGGTCGGCCTGGTTGGTGTCTCCGGCGCCGGCAAGTCGACGCTCGTCAGCCTGTTGCTGCGGTTTTTCGAGTTGAAGAGCGGAGCGATCCGCATCGACGGCCAGGACATACGCGACGTTACCCAGGAAAGCCTGCGCGAGAGCATTGCCATGGTGACCCAGGACATATCGCTGCTGCATCGCTCGGTCGGCGACAACATCCGGTACGGCCGGCCGGACGCCACGCCCGCCGAGGTCGAACGCGCCGCCGCAATGGCGGAGGCCGACCGCTTCATCGCCGATCTCAAAGACAGCGAAGGTCGCAGCGGCTATGACGCCTTCGTCGGCGACCGCGGCGTCAAGCTGTCCGGCGGCCAGCGCCAGCGTGTCGCCATTGCTCGGGTGCTGCTCAAGGACGCCCCGATCCTCGTCCTCGACGAGGCTACCTCGGCGCTTGACTCGGAAGCCGAAACCGCAGTGCAGGAGAAGCTGGCGCTTCTCATGCAGAACAAGACGGTGATCGCCATAGCTCACCGCCTGTCGACTATCGCCAGCATGGACCGCATCGTGGTGCTCGACGAGGGAACGATCGTCGAAGAAGGGTCGCCGTCCGATCTGCTGGAGCGCGGCGGTCTCTATGCCCGTCTGTGGCAACGCCAGACAGGCGGCTTCATCGCCGACCGGATCGAACAGGAGTAGAGCCGGGAAACCTCAAGTTTCCTGCAGCCGGAAGAGCCGGATCGGTTGCGAATAGCCTTTGACCGTCTCTTCCCCGAAAGCGACGGGTTCGAAGCCGGTGCCGGCCAGTTCCTGCGCGACCTCTTCAGAAAACACGAGCGGCAGATCGTGATCCTTGGCTTTTTGTTCAAGCCGCGCGGCTATGTTGATGTGGTCGCCGTTGAATTCGATCGAGCGGCGCAGGTCACCCTGTTCACTGGCGATGACCTCGCCTGCATGCAGTCCAGCTCGGAATTCCGGCGCGAAGCCGTAGGCATCGCGATAATGCCTGACGCGACCGGCCAGCGTCTTGCGGGCATCGACAACGGCCGAGACAGCATCGGCGACACTGGCAGAATCCGTGTGCCGCCAGACGGCCACGATGCCGTCGCCCATGAACTTGTAGACGTCGCCGCGGTTGTCGGTGATCGCCTTGGAGATATCGAATATGAAATCGCTGATGAACTCGCGGGCGCGCACGGTGCCGAGCGTTTCGGTGATTGTCGTCGAATTCTTCAGGTCAAGGAACAGGAATACCCGATTTTCCTGCATCGGGCGCTGGTAGCGGCCGGTCAGCAGATGCAGCAGATTCTTGGCGCCGATGAAGCTGACGATCCGCAGGATGAGCAAGATGGTGACGGAGATCAGAAACACCACCGGCAGGGTGATGGGAATGCGCGCGATAATCGCCTGCGCCATCTGCGGCGACGATACGAACAGCACCAGGAAGGCAACGCCAGTGCAGTAGAGCAGCAGGATCAACCCTGCATAGAGCATCGAGTGTTTCAGCGGACTGAGCTTGCGGAAGGCAATACCGAGCGGTGCCTGAATATACAGCACCTCGAACAGGCTGACGCCAAGACCGAGCCAGGTCGCCAGAAAAACGGCGTTGGACACCGGCACGCCGATGGCGATACCGGCAACGACACCGACTGCGAGGAAACTGAGCGTGCCGATGACGACCGTCAACAGTTTCCTTTTTGTGGTGTTGTTCACCGAACCCGTCCCCCGGCTTTGATCATACCGACATTATGAGGCTAAGACGAGCGGCGCTGGCAAAAGGGTTCGGGCAGCCTGAAATATTTCGGAGTCAGTCCGCGTGCTTCTCCCCGGCCAGTTTCTCCAGCCGATCCGCATAGTTGAGATAGGAGTTTGCCAGTGCCTCCGAGTTTCCTGGCTGGATTGTGTGCTGCCCAGGATCGTCGGCATAGTCGAAATTGACGCCGCCGCCCTCGACCATCCGGTTCATCAGGTTGAAGAGCCCGGCCACTTCGTTGGCCTCGAACAGGGCCTCTTCAGACCAGCCGGCTTCGAACACTGCCTTGGCGTCGGCGGAGACCAGTTTGCTCGGCAGGGTGTTGAGTTTGGCAACATAGGCCAGCAGCGGCTTCAGCTTCGGATCGACGTCCGCGGCTTCGACGTTTTCGATCAGCTGTTCCAGCTGCCCCTCCGGAACGCCGAACGCGCGGGCGTAAATGGTGTGCGAGCCGTAGCAGAAGGTGCAGGCATTGAGGCCGGAGACGTAGGCCGCGATCAGCTCGCGTTCGCCGACGGTCAGCGCACCCTCCGAACGCATCACGGCATTCACATAGGCCATCAGCGGCCGGACGTTCTTGGGAAACCGCACCAGCAGGTCGGTCAGATGCGCCGTCTCCGGCAGCGACGGGAATTGCGGCATGAATTCTCCCCCAGTCTTCATTTTGCCGGATCATTGTTGACCGGCAAAACCGCTAAGCGCAAGACAGTGGTCCGGATCGAAGCTATCCGCCCGGCAAATTGTGCTACATACCGCTACCCGTCAGCGTTGCAGCTTGTGCCGGAGACGGCGCATGAAATCTGGAGTCCGCGATGAACCTTGCAAAACTCAGCTTGATGCTGGTCGTGCTCGTTGATGTCATGGGCCAGGGCCTGGCTTTTCCCATCTTCAACGCCTTGATGATGCAGGCGGACCTGGGCTTTCTGCCGGCTGGGACGGCTGAAGCGGCGCGGCGTTTCAATTACGGCCTGGTCATCGGCGTCTTCTTCATCACCTGGTTTCTCGGCGCTGTCTATGTCAGCCGGATTTCCGACAGTATCGGCCGCAAGAAGGGTTTGATTCTGTGCCTGACCGGCTCGTTCGCCGGCTATGTGCTCACTGTCATCGCCATGAGCATCGACAGCTTCGCGCTGCTGATCGCCAGCCGGGCGATTACCGGCTTCACCGCGGGGACGCAGTCAATCGCCCAGGCCGCGATGGCAGACGTCAGCACCGACGATGCGGACAAGGGTCGCAATATGGGTTTCATCGTCGCCGGCGCCGGTATTGGGCTGGTGGCAGGACCCGTCATCGGAGGCGTATTTTCCGATCACCAGCTGCTCGGCAGCGATGCGTCACTCGCGCTGCCATTCTATATCGGCGGCGCTTTCAACTTGTTCGCCGCAGCGATGATCCTGTTGTTCTTTCACGATGTGAATCCGAACCGCCTGCCGCTGCGCCTCAACCCGCTCGACATCGTCCGTCTCATTCTCGACATCGCCAAACACCCGACGGTCGGCCGGGTCACGGTTCTGTGGTTTTTGTACATGGGCATGCTGATCACCGCCTATATCTTCCTGACCAACTATCTTTCGGGTCGTTTTTCCATGGACACCGTGGGCACCAGCATCGGCGTGCTTGTCTTCGGCGCCAGCTTCGGTGTTACGAGCACGTTCCTGGTCGGCCCGTTCCAGGAGCGAATGGCCCGCAGCACGATGCTCGTGGTCTCGGCCATCGTCATGATCGCCTCGATCGCCCTGCTGATTGCGGCGCCGACAGCAACGATCGCCTATCTGGCGTTCGTGCCGCTTGGGTTTGCCCACGGCATTGGCGCGCCGGCCATGTTCGCTCTGTTTTCTGCGAGCGTGGACGACACCCTGCAAGGCTGGGTGATGGGCGTCTCGGTCGCCGTGTGGACGCTGGCCGCGGGACTGAACTCGCTGATCGGTGGAGAATTGCTCGCCTTCGGTCTGCGCAATCCGTTCTACCTGGCGATTGCATACGGAGTGCTGCTGCTCATCGGTATTGCCACCATCGGTCGTTCCGACGATATTCGCCGAATCTCCGGCCGGGTGACGGCGGGTTAGATCAAATGGTGCAAACTTATCGCCCTTTGATCTAGACTGGCTGGGAACAGGTATGCAGACCATTCAACAGGCGTTATCGGACCATTGGGGTATCGCCGCCGCTCTGACCCGGCTGGACGGCGAATACGACCTGAACTTTCTGGCTGACCGTGACGATGGCACTCGGGTGATCGTCAAGGCCATGCGGCCGGAGTGCGAGCGTGAGCTGGTGGACCTGCAGGTCGCGGCTCTGGAGCACATGGCGGCACATGAGCCGGGTCTGCCGGTTCCGAATGTTGTTCGCACGGTCGGCGGCGCCGCGGTGCTTGAAGTTACGGATGACGATGGCCATGCAAGGTTGGTCTGGGTTCTGGAATGTCTGCCCGGGCTGTGTTTCGCCAAAGCCGCGCCGAAGACCGACAAACTGTTGCATGATCTCGGCGGCGTTCTCGGCGCTTGCGCCGCGGCCCTGGCCGATTTCGATCATCCGGGTGCGCGCCGCGACTTCAAATGGAACCTGGTGCAAGCGGACTGGATCGCTTCGCAAACCGGATGCATTGGTGATCCAACCCGCAAGGCCATCGTGGATGCAATCGCGGCGGATTTCGACGGACTCAAGCCCGCCCTGTCCGAACTGCCGCAACAGGCCATCCACAACGACGCCAATGATTATAACGTGCTGGTCGACGGCTGCCTAACCGGAGCACCGCGCATTTCAGGACTGATCGACCTCGGCGACATGTGCGTCGCACCGCGGGTCTGCGATCTGGCCATCGCGGCCGCCTATGTTGTCCTGGACCATCCGAAACCGGAAGCCGCACTGGCTGCACTGGTCTCCGGATATCACGCCGCCAACCCGCTGATGCCGCAGGAGGTCGACCTGGTCTGGCCGCTGTTGCGTGCCCGTCTTGCAGTCAGTGTCGTCAATTCAACGCTCATGGCCGTGGACAATCCGGACGATCCCTATGTGACGATTTCGCAGGCCCCGGCCTGGCGCTTTCTGGAAACCGACGGCCTCCATGGTGGGTTGATCACCGCCCGGCTGCGGGCTGCCTGCGGCTTGCCTGCCGTTGAGGGCGCCGAACGCGTCATGGCGTGGCTGGACAGCTCCCGAGGCAGCTTTGCGCCGCTGATGGGCACGGATCTTTCGGAAGCACCGCTCGGTTCGCTGTCGGTGGAAAACAGCACCAGCCCGCGCAATCCTTTCGAGATGCCGGCGGAAGAGGCTGCTCGGCTCGGCGAGGAGTTCGAAGACAACGGCCGTATCTGGCTCGGATATTATCACGAGCCGCGCCTCATCTACACGGACACGGCCTTCCGCAGAGGACCGTGGAAGGCCAGCGATCGGCGAACCGTGCACCTGGCCGTCGACGGTTTCGCGCCGGCCGGAACACCGCTGCATGCGCCGCTTGATGGCACCGTCATCGTGGCCGAATACCGCGCCGGCAACCTTGATTACGGCGGCGTCATCGTCTTGCGCCATGAAACACCGGAAGGCGATCCGTTTTTCACGCTCTATGGTCATTTGAACCCGGCATTCCTCGAGCAACTCAAGCCAGGCGATCGCGTTGAGCGAGGCGCGGTCTTCTGCACGCTGGGCGACCTGGATCAAAACGGCGGCTGGGCCCCGCATGTGCATTTCCAGCTGGCGCTGACGGTTGACGGCTTGGAGAAAGATTGGCCGGGTGTCGGCGATCCGGACGACATGGTTTTGTGGGGCGCGATCTGCCCCAATCCGGCCGCGCTGCTCAACCTGCCTGACGACAAGGTGCGCTTCGAGCCGACCGATAAAGCCCAGGTGCTGGCCGACCGGCGGCGCCATTTTGGGGGCAATCTCAGCCTGACCTACGACGATCCGGTCATGTTGGTGCGCGGCTGGAAGCACCATCTGTTCGACGAATGGGGCCGGGCCTATCTGGACGCCTATAACAACGTCCCGCATGTCGGCCACGCCCATCCGCGCATCCAGGCGGTCGCCGCGGATCAGCTCAAACGGATGAACTCCAACACCCGTTACCTGCACCCGGCACAAACGGCCTTCGCGAAGAAGATTCTGTCGAAACTGCCCGACCCGTTCGAGGTCTGCTTCTTTGTCAATTCCGGCACCGAGGCCAACGAGTTGGCGCTGCGGCTTGCCCGTGCCCATACCGCCGCGAAGGGCATGGTGACGCCGGATCACGGTTATCATGGCAACACCACCGGGGTGATCGACATTTCGGCCTACAAGTTCAACGCGCCCGGCGGTGTGGGGCAATCGGACTGGGTCGAATTGGTTGAGGTCGCGGACGATTATCGCGGCTCGTTTCGCCGCGACGATCCGGACCGGGCGCAAAAGTTCGCGGATCTTGTCGATCCGGCCGTCGCCTCGCTGCGGGCAAAGGGCCACGGCCTTGCCGGCTTCATTGCCGAGACCTTTCCGTCAGTCGGCGGCCAGATCATCCCTCCGGAAGGCTATCTCGCCGCCGTCTACGATAAGATCCGCGCCGCCGGCGGCGTGTGTATTGCCGATGAGGTACAGACCGGCCTTGGCCGGTTGGGCGATTTCTATTTCGGCTTCGAACATCAGCAGGCGCTGCCTGACATCGTCGTGCTCGGCAAACCCATCGGCAATGGCCACCCGCTCGGCGTGCTGGTCACAACCCGTGCTATCGCCGACAGTTTCGCCAAGGGGCCGGAGTTCTTCTCCACCTTCGGCGGTTCGACATTGTCGTGCCGCGTCGGCAAGGAAGTGCTCGACATCGTCGACGACGAGGGTCTGCAGGACAATGCCCGCCGCATGGGAGCGGTGCTCATGGACGGACTGAAATCGCTGCAGCGCGGCCACACCTGCATCGGCGACGTACGCGGCATGGGCCTGTTCCTCGGTGTCGAACTGATCCGCCCGGACGGTTCCGAAGCGACCGAAATCTGCGCCTACGTCAAGAACCGCATGCGCGACCGCCGCATCCTCATCGGCAGCGAGGGCCCTAAGGACAACATCCTCAAGATCCGCCCTCCGCTGACCATCGACGAGGAAGGTGTCGACATGCTGTTGACGGTATTTGATGACATTCTGGACGAAGTCACAACCGTCCAAAGCGGCTGATCGTCCGGGTCATTCGCACTAAAGAGACAGGTCCGGTGGCGTGGGAGCACCTACCGCCCGAACACAAGCTTCGCGTAGCCCGTATAGGAGAAGATCGTTGCGGTGGCGGAGGAGACCGTTAGGGCAACGACGGGTGGCAGGGAGGTGAAGAACACCAGCAGGCCCGAATAGACCAGGTAGTTGAGGATCGATGTGGCGATGCCGACGCCACCATAGCGCATGCCCTCGACGGCAGCGTGGCGATTGCTTTTTCCGAAGGTGAACGTGCGGTTCAACAGCCAGGTGACGTGCAGGGCAGCCGCAATCGCCACCAGCCGCGCCGTGAACGGATCAACAGCCGTCCAGCGTAGCAAAGCGAGCAAAACGCCCACATCGGTGAGAAATCCAATCCCGCCGACGATGACGAAACTCAGCAGTCTTTTTTTCATGCAGCGATTGGCTTCCTTGCCTTTCCGCCTGAGCGGCGCCCTTGGGAGCCGGCTGCGCGAGGACGTTCACCGCGCGTGGCCGGCAGTCCCATATACAGCATCCTTTTGTATTCCGCACGGCTGCGCGCGACAGAATCGAGAATTACACCTGCGACAAAGAAGAGCATGGAGATCATCAGCAGCGACACCGACAGGATCCAGGTCGGCATGCGGTCGACGAGGCCGGTTTCGAAGTATTCGCTGAGCACCGGTGCCATGAAGCCGAGGCTGGCCATGAGAAAGGCCGCGCTGATCGCTGAAAAGAAGAAGAACGGACGCGTTTCCTTCATCAGCAACATCAAGGTCCAGAGGATCTTGATGCCGTCGCGATAGGTCGACAGCTTGCTGCTCGAGCCTTCCGGCCTGCGACCGTAGTCGAGCGTCAGTTCGCTGACCGGCATGCGCAGCATCGAGGCATGCACGGACATTTCCGTCTCGATTTCAAATCCACCTGACAGGGCCGGGAAACTCTTGACGAAGCGCCGGTTGAACACCCGGTAGCCGGAGAAGATGTCGGTAAAGTCGTTGCCGAACAACGTCTTGTAGATGCGATTGAAAAGCCGATTGCCGAAGGCATGGCCGGCCCGGCCGGCGTCGTCGGTCACGCCGCGGCGCGTTCCGACCACCATGTCGCTGCGTTCGGTGATCAGCGTGCGCACCAGGTCTGGAGCGTCCTCCGGCGCATAGGTGCCGTCGCCATCCGCCATGATGTAGATGTCGGATTCGATATCTGCGAACATGCGGCGCACCACATGGCCCTTGCCCTGGCGCGGCTCGCGGATCACCGTGGCGCCGGCGCGCGCCGCCAGGATCGCGGTGCGGTCCGATGAATTGTTGTCGTAGACGAATATCCGCGCCTGGGGCAGTTCGCGGCGGAATCCGAGCACCACGTCGGCGATGGTCGCTTCCTCATTGTAGCAGGGCAACAGCACTGCAATTTCGAGGTCTTCGAAAGGCTTGTCTGACATGGCGGGCCTCGCCGGTTACGCTGGAACAAAATCCCGATCAGGGCGCCTTTACTATTTCTTGGGAAGGTTAAGGCTAGGTTGCCTGTCAGCGAATAATTGCGAACAGTTCAGGGTCAGTCGTCCGGAGCCCCGGACCGGGAGTTGAGTTTTGAGTGTCACCGGAACCGTGAACCAGGGCGTGGCAGGCGCGCGCAGCCGCAATGGCGTGCTGTGGCCGGTGCTGATCACCACGATCGCCACAGCGATCGGATTGGCCGGAAAACATTGGTTCAAGGCGGTCGACTATGTCGGCCGCGACAATGACGATGTCATGCGCCTTGTGCAGATCCGCGACCTGATGGGCGGGCAGGGCTGGTTCGACCTGACCCAGTACCGGCTCGGTCTCGAAGACGGCACGCTGATGCACTGGTCGCGCCTTATCGACGTCCCCATCGCCAATCTGATCGGCTTCTTCTCCCAGTTCCTGGATCCGCTGCAGGCCGAGGCTGCGGCGCTTTTCGTCTGGCCGCTCTTGTTGCTGCTGCCGTTGTTCACCGGGGTGGCGATTGCCGCCAGACATCTTGGCGGCCGCGACGGCATGCTGGTGGCGCTGGCCTTGACCGCGCTGTTCGCCCTGACCCAGGCGCGCTTTCAGCCGGGTGCCATCGACCACCACAATGTGCAGATGGTGCTGATCGCGCTGATTGCCGCCGGCCTGACGGATCGCGAGTTCGGTCGTTTCTGGTATGGCCTGGCCGGCGTTGCCGCAGGCCTTGCGGTTGCGGTGGGTGCCGAAACGGTGCCCGTGGTCGGCATTTGCTGTGCCGCCGTCGCCATAGCCTGGGCCGTTGTTGGTGAGCGCGCTCGTAACGCGGCGTGCGCCTTCGGCCTTGCCTTTGCGGCCACGTTGACGGCCTGCTTTTATCTGCTGGTGCCGCCGGGCTCTTACAGTGTCGTCGTGTGCGATGGTTTCTCGGCCGGCTTCTATGTTCTCGGCACCGTTGGCGGCGGTGTGCTGTTCCTGTCAGCGGCGCTCGCCAGCAAACGGTCCCTGCCGCTGCGCTTCGGAGCGCTTGCGGTCGGCGGTGTTGCCGTTGGCGTCGCAACCGTTCTGATCGCTCCGCAGTGCCTGCAGAGCCCCTTGGCCGACCTCGATCCGTTGCTGAAGACCATGTGGCTTGACCATGTCACTGAAGCGAAGTCGATCCTCAGCCTGGCACAGACCAAGCCCGAGGCGGTTGCCGGCCATTTCGCCGTTCCGGTGATCGCACTGGCCGTCTGCATCTGGCAGGGGCTGCGATCGGACCGCCGGGTGCAATACTGGATGCTGGCAGCCGTCATTGGGCTCTCCTTCGCCATCTCACTGGTGCAGGTGCGCGGCGCCGTGTTTGCCAATCTTCTGGCGATCCTGCCGCTGGCCGCGCTGGTTGGCGAAAAGCGGGCGGCACTGAATGCCGCCGCGAAACCCGGCCTTGGTCTCACTCTTCAATTTGCCGTGCTGGCGATTTTTTCCGCGCAGATTGTCTGGTCGATGATCGGGTTGGTTGCCCTGAAGGGCGCCGGGTCGGCCGCGGTCGTCGTCAACAATGCGGCGGATCCGAAGGAAGCTTGCGCCACCGCCTCAGGCCTGGCCTCACTTGCCGCCCAACCCCCGGGCGTCGTTTCGGCAGTGACCAATATGGGCTCCGATATCCTCCGCTTCACGCCGCATCGGGCGCTAGCCGCCCCCTATCACCGCAATCAGGGTGGCATGCTGACACAGCTGCATATTGCCATGGCCGATACTGCAGAAGCGGAAGCGTTTCTACGTGGCGCCGGGGTCACGCTGGTCGCCTTCTGTCCAACCGATCCCGAAGCGATCGGTCTGGCAAGGATCTATCCCGACAGCCTGTCCGCTGCGCTGATGGCCGGCGAGGCTCCGTCCTACCTGCAGCCGGTCGAGGGCGCCGGTCCCGTTGCGCTTTACCGTTTGTCTCCTCAGCTCGGTAACAATTGGTCGCTTAAGTGATGTGCCACTCGCCAGCTTTTGGTCTATGGTGATCGCGATGATTTGGTCGCGACGGAGCCGGACCATGGCGGGATCGACGGTTAAGCTGGCGGGGGCCGCCCTGGCATTGCTGGCAGGCATGCTGATCGGGGGGCATGCCTCGGCGTCGGATTCGGTACCGGCGAAACAGCTTTTCGGCGGCAAGCGGCTGCCGGCGCAATTGCCTGCCAAAGTGCACGGTTTCTATTCCAAGGGCTGCTTCTCTGGCGGCATTGCCATTCCCACCGACGGCGCGACCTGGCAGGCCATGCGCCTGTCACGCAACCGCCGCTGGGGTCATCCGGAACTGATTGCCACGATCGAGAAGCTGTCGCGCGATGCCGCCGCCAAGGATGGCTGGCCCGGCCTGCTTGTCGGCGATCTGTCGCAACCGCGCGGCGGTCCGATGCTGACCGGCCACGCATCGCACCAGATCGGCCTCGATGCCGACATCTGGCTGACGCCCATGCCGAACCGCCGTTACAACGCCTCGGAACGGGAAACCACCAGCGCGATTTCGGTGCTCAAGGCCAAGTCGGTCGCGGTCGATCCGAGGGTTTGGACGCCGGCCCACGGCAAGCTGATCATGCGTGCGGCAAGCTACCCGAACGTTCAGCGTATTCTGGTGCATCCGGGCATCAAGAAAAAGCTGTGCGACACCTGGAAAGGCGACCGCACGAACCTCAACAAGGTGCGGCCCTACTACGGTCATCACTATCACATGCACATCCGCATCCATTGCCCCGACGGGTCGCCGGCCTGCAAGGCGCAAAACCCGGTGCCGAAGGATTCGGGCTGCGGCAAGGCATTGGACTGGTGGTTTGACGTGGCGCTGAAGCCGAAAAAGCCGAGCAAGCCGAAGAAACAGGCGGCCAAGAAACCGAAAAAGCCGAAGAAGCCACGGCACACCATGTTGTCTGACTTGCCCGCTGCCTGCGCCGTGGTGCTCAATGCACCGGCTCCGGCTTCCGAGGAAGCGGTCACCTTCAAGGTGGCCGGCGCCAGCAACCTGCGCACCGCCTTTGCTCCGGTCAAGGCGGCGGCGGCACCGTTTTCCATGCCGGCCCTGGTGCCGATCCCGCGGCCCAAGCCGGAACCCGACTCCGGGCCCTTCATCCCGATCCCGGAGCCGCGGCCCGGTCGGCCCTGACCGGCTGAAATATCTCTGCAACATTCGTCCGGTAATTGGGCCGGCAGCGCAATTTATGCGGCTGCCCCGCTTTTCATTGCCTTCAGGACTGACTATAGGAAGCAATCAAATCGATTGAATTCGGCACTGGACATACGGCTGAGCGTTTCCGCCGCAGCCCAATGGTATGGCATCATCGTCCGCCGCCGAGCCTCGGAGACCGACCAGCATGCGTAGAGTTACTGACCAGGAATCGATCATCAATTTTCCCATCCTGATCGGTGACATCGGCGGCACCAATGCCCGTTTTGCCATCCTGGTCGATGCCTTCGCCGAGCCGAAAGAATTTCCGATCCTGGCTACGGCCGATTTCGAGACCATAGACGAGGCAATACAGAACTGCGTGCTCGACAAGACATCGGTGCAGCCGCGATCGGCGATCTTCGCCATCGCCGGCCCGGTCGACGGAGACGAAATCCAGTTGACCAACTGCCCCTGGGTGGTGCGGCCGAAATACATGATGCGCAATTTTTCCCTGAGCGACGTCATCGTCCTCAACGATTTCGAGGCTCAGGCGCTGGCTGCCGCGTCACTGGATGCCGAGCATCGCCACAATATTGGCAGCGGTGAGATGGAAAACGGTGCCTCGCGTGTGGTTCTCGGGCCGGGCACCGGCCTTGGCGTGTCCGGTCTTGTCTATTCCAGGCACAACTGGATCCCCGTGCCGGGTGAAGGCGGCCATGTCGATCTCGGTCCGCGCAGCGAGCGTGATTTCGCCGTGTTCCCGCATCTGGAGCGGGTCGGGGGTCGGGTATCGGCCGAGCAGGTTCTTTGCGGCCGAGGGCTTGTCAATTTGTACCGGGCCGTGTGCCTGGCAGACAAGGTCGACCCGGCTTATTCGGAACCGCAGCAGATCACCGCAGCCGGCCTCGATGGTTCCGATGCCGTGGCGGCCGAGACGCTCTCTCTGTTTGCCACCTATCTCGGCCGCGTGGCGGGAGATCTGGCGCTGGTCTTCATGGCCCGCGGCGGCGTGTTCCTTGCCGGCGGCATCGTTCAGAAGATCATTCCGGTGCTGGAGAAGCCCGAGTTCCGCAGTGCTTTCGAGGACAAGGCACCGCACAGCGACCTGGTCCGATCCATCGCCACCTGCGTCGTCACCCATCCTCTTGCAGCCCTCTACGGGCTCGCGTCCTACGCGCGCACGCCGGTGCGTTTCGGGGTCTCTACCGAGGGGCGTCGCTGGAGGGCATAGGCAAACCCCAGCGAAGAGTATATAGAGCCGCAGGACGGGTAGCAGCACACCAAGGCTTGCGAGTGGTACACAGCGACGATCAGCGCGTCGATCCAGGCGCTATCTGGGGCGTTCTCCGACGGATTCTGTCGGAAAACGGCCGCGACTATGTGGGCACCTACATTGTCGCGATCGTCTGTCTCGCCGTCATCGCACTGACCACGGCCTACATGGCCTGGATCATGCGCGACGTGGTCGACGAGGCGTTGGCCAAGCAGCGTGCCGAGGTGATCTGGTACGTGTCCGGGACAGCCTTTTTGGCCTTTTTCCTGCGCGGCATCGCCACCTACGGCCAAGCCGTCGCGCTGGGCAAGATCAGCAACAATGTGGTGGCACGCTACCAGCGCCGTCTCTACAGTCATCTGATGAACCTGAGTGTCGGGTTCCTCGGCGAAAAGCGCTCGGCCCATCTGGCGGCGCAGATCGGCCAGAACACCACTGGTATTCGCGATGTTCTCAACCTGACGATCACCTCGCTGGCGCGCGACACGCTCACCCTGGTCGCCCTGGTCGGCGTGATGATCTACAGCAATGCGCTGCTGACTCTGGCCGCTTTCCTCATCGGGCCGCCGCTGGTGATTGCAATACGCTATATCTCAAAGCGTTTGCGCGTCGTCACCCGCGAGGTCGTCGACGTCAACAGTCGCGTATACGGGGTGATGCAGGAGACGCTGCAGGGGATCTCCATCGTCAAGGCCTTCACCATGGAGGACCAGCTGCGTGGGCGCGTCGACAAATTGGTGACCGACGCCGAGCACCAGTCGAACCGCATCGTCCGGCTGACCGAGCGCACCGCGCCGCTGACCGATACTCTGGCCGGCCTGATCATCTCCGGCATCCTGGCCTATGCTGCCATCCAGACCATCTATTACGATGTCCTTCCGGGCGCGCTGATTTCGTTCATCACAGCCATGCTGCTGGCCTACGATCCGGCCCGGCGACTGGCCCGCCTGCAGGTCAATCTGGAGCGGGCCGTGGTCAATGCCCGCATGATCTACGAGATCCTCGATGTCGAGCCACAGCAGCCCGATCGTCCGGACGCCATCGACCTGAAGGTCACCGGCGGCCAGATCGAATTCTGCAATGTCAGCTTCGGCTACGGCGAGGCCGGCCCTGTGCTCCACGATGTCAACTTTGTCGCCCAGGCCGGCGAAACCACCGCCCTGGTTGGCCCGTCGGGAGCCGGCAAGACAACCATCATCAGCTTGCTGCCGCGCTTCTACGATCCGCACGAGGGCACCATTCTGATTGACGGCCAGGACATTGCCCATGTGACGAAGCAGTCGCTGCGCCACGCCATCGCCTATGTCTCGCAGCAGCCTTATCTGTTCGAAGGCACGATCCGCGACAATATCCGCTACGGCCGCCCGGAGGCGACCGACGAGGAAGTCGAGGCCGCGGCGAAGCTTGCCTACGCCCACGAGTTCATTCTCGAGCAGCCGCAGGGTTATGACACGCCGGTCGGCGATGCCGGGTCGACATTGTCGGGCGGACAGCGACAGCGTGTCTCAATAGCCCGGGCGCTGATCCGCAACGCGCCGATTCTGCTGCTCGACGAGGCGACGTCGGCGCTCGATACGGAATCGGAAGTCCTGGTTCAGAAAGCATTGGACGAGGCGATGCAGGGCCGGACCGTGTTGGTTATCGCCCACCGCCTGTCGACCATTGCGCGGGCGGAAAAGATTGTCGTCATGATGCAGGGGCGGGTGGCCGAAGAAGGCCCGCCGCGCGAACTGGCGAACCGCGAAGAAGGGCTCTATGCCCGCTTCCTGAAAATGCAGGCGCTCGGCCTCGACGGCAACGCGGCGCTTGATGCAGAGACGACACCGCTCGACAAGGGAGATGCCTGATGGCGGAAATGGGACTGGTCGTGATCGGCGCCGCCGGCCGCATGGGCTGCGCCCTCATTCGTGCGATCGATGCGATCCCGGGTGCCCGGCTTGTCGCGGGGATCGAGCGGCCGGGTGCTCCGGAACTGGGTCGCGATTCGGGTGAACTGGCCGGCCTCGGGGCGAATGGCATCGCCATCACCGACGATGCCGAAGCGGCCATGGCCTCGGCTGACGGGGTGCTTGATTTCACCGCGCCGGCCGTTTCCGTTCGGTTGTCCGAACAGACGGCAAAGGCTGGCGTGGTCCATGTGATCGGCACCACCGGCCTGACGTCTGAGGACGATGCAAAGATCGCCGAAGCCGCGAGCGGCGCAACCATCGTCAAATCCGGCAACATGAGCCTCGGCGTCAATCTGCTGGCCGTTCTGGTGGAGCAGGCGGCGCGGGCCCTCGAAGCCGCCGACTGGGATATCGAGGTGCTGGAAATGCACCACAAGCACAAGGTCGACGCGCCCTCCGGCACCGCCTATCTGCTGGGCGAAGCTGCAGCCCTTGGCCGCCAGATACAACTGGCCGACGAGAGCGTGCGGGTGCGCGATGGCCAGACCGGGCCACGCCGCGCCGGCAGCATTGGCTTCGCCACGCTAAGGGGCGGTTCGGTGGTCGGCGAACACTCGGTCATTCTGGCCGGCGAGGGCGAGTCGATCGAGTTGACTCACCGGGCGCTTGATCGCTCGATTTTTGCCCGCGGTGCGGTCAAGGCGGCGCTTTGGGCGCATGGCCGTGCACCGGGCCTCTATTCCATGCTCGACGTGCTCGGGCTCAACGATACCTAAGGAGCGACTGATGTCGGGAACTCTCGTGCTCGTGCGCCACGGCCAGAGCGAATGGAACCTGAAAAACCTGTTTACCGGTTGGAAAAACCCGGACCTGACGGAACAGGGCCTGGTCGAGGCGAAGACCGGCGCCGAGGCGATCCGCGACTATGGAATCAAGTTCGACATCGCTTTCACCTCCGTGCTGGTGCGGGCCGAACGAACCTGCCAGATCATTCTCGACATCAACGGCCAGAGCGATCTCGAAACCATTCACGACCAGGCGCTCAACGAGCGTGACTACGGCGATCTTGCCGGTCTCAACAAGGACGATGCCCGTGCCAAATGGGGCGAGGAACAGGTGCATATCTGGCGACGTTCCTACGACGTTCCACCGCCCGGTGGTGAAAGCCTCAAGGATACGGGCGCCCGCGTCTGGCCCTACTATATGACCGAGATCCTGCCGCGCGTGCTGGCCGGTCAGAACGTGCTGGTCGCGGCCCATGGCAACTCGCTGCGCTCGCTGGTCATGATACTCGACCGGTTGAGCCGTGACGAAGTCACCGGCCTCAATCTCGCCACCGGCGTGCCCATGGTCTACAAGCTGAAAGCCGACTCCACCGTTGCCTCCAAGGAAGTTCTTGGAGACATGTCCAAGGCCCATTGAACCAAAACCATGTCTACCGTCATTCGCCCGGCCCGGCTTGATGAAGCGGCAGCGCTGACCGATCTCAGCCAGCGCTCCAAGGCCCATTGGGGCTACGACAGCCACTTCATGGAGCTGAGCCGCGACGCCTTGACGGTGCGTGACGGCTGGATCGAGGCCGGCATGGTTCTGGTGGCAGAGCTCGATGGCGCACGTGTTGGGGTTGCGGCGATCGCTCCCGATGGCGATGGCCACGAGGTCGCCGTGTTTTTCGTCGACCCGGCGACGATGGGCAAGGGCATTGGCGCCGACCTGTTTGCCGCCATGGTCGATCTTGCCGCGCAGAAAAATATCGAGACGCTCGGTATTCTGTCGGATCCCAATGCGGCCGGCTTCTACGAGAAAATGGGCGCCCGTCCGGTGGGCACGGAACCGTCGGACGCCATTCCGGGGCGGGAGCTGCCGTTTCTCGAAGTGGACATTCCGAAGCGCTGATACCTGCAAGGCACCACGGTGCCAACGAGAAGGATTTGAAAGGCACTGTGGCCGGCAACGCCTCGAAGCAATCCTGCAAGGCCGTTCTTTTCGACAAGGACGGCACCCTCTTTTCGTTTACCGAAACCTGGGCGCATTTCTGCGACCGCATGCTGGATGCGCTGGCCGGCAACGATGAAGCGCTCAAGGATCGGCTTGCCGAAACCTGCGGTTATCTGCGCGCTGAGCGCCGGTTTGTCAGCGGATCGCTGATCGTCAATGCCAGCGCTGCGGAGGTCGACGCCGCCTGGGCAGACCTTGTGCCTGGCGTTTCGCTGGCGGACGTCGAGGCCTTGACCCGTCGCATCCTGACGGATTTGCCACATGTGCCCACCTGCGATTTGCATGCGGTGCTCGGCTCGCTGCGCGCCCGCGGGTTGCTGCTTGGCGTCGCCACGAACGACTATGAGGCCGGCGCCGTCGCCCAACTGGAGCAGGCCGGCGCGCTGTCGCTGTTCGACTTTGTCTGTGGATCCGACAGCGGGTTCGGCCGCAAGCCGGAGCCGGGCATGATCGAAGGCTTCTGCCGGCAAATCGACATCGATCCGGCCGAGCTGGTTTTTGTTGGCGACAGCAGGCACGATATGGACTGTGCCGTGGCTGGTGGCGCCGGCTGCCGGGTCGCCGTGTTGACTGGGCCGGCAACGGCGGACGACCTCGCGCCGTATGCAACGGTCGTTCTGCCATCCATCGCCCATCTGCCGGCCTGGCTGTTCAATGACGCAGAGAAAGACACGCCATGACCGTATCGACGGCCACCATGCGGCTGCTGGAGCCCGCCCCGGGGCTGATTGCCTTCTATGATGGTCGGATCGAGGGCGCACGTCTTCATGCCGACACACCCAACTGGCTAGACGACGGAGCCTATTCTCTGGGCGTGGCCACCTACGCGGTTCTGAGCCAGGGTGAGGCCCTGGTCTACGACACCGGCATATCGATTGCTCACGCGACCGCCATCCGTGCAGAAATCGAACGTCGCGGCGCCCGCTCGATCCGGGTCGTTCTCAGCCATCACCATTGCGACCACGTCGCCGGAACGGAGGTTTTTGCCGACTGCGAAATCCTCGCCGGTCGCAAGACCGCGGATGCTTTGCTGGAATACCGGGAGAACTTTGCTGCCAGATCGCCCGCCATCGATCCACTGGTCATGCCAACGACGGTGTTCGACGGCGAAAGGGCGCTGCGCGTCGGCGATATCGATGTCGACCTGCGTCCGCTGGATATTCACAGCTTCGACGGTCTCGTTGTCTGGCTGCCCCAGACGAGAACCCTTCTTGCCGGCGATACGCTGGAGGACCCGGTCACCTATGTCGCCGAGCCGAAACGGCTGAACGTACATCTCGCCGAACTCGACCGGATGGCAAACTGGGACATCGCCGCGATCCTGCCCTGCCACGGCCATCCCGACCGGATTGCAAGCGGCGGTTATGCACCGACGCTGATCGACGCGACCCGACGGTACGTGTCGAAACTATTGCGGTGTCGTTCCGAACCCGAACTGGCCTCTGAAGGGTTGGCTGAGTTCATTTCAGCTGACGTCGCCAACGGTGTGCTGGTCTATTTCGATGCCTACGAGGCGGTTCACCGAAAGAACGTCGAGGCAGTGCTTGAACTGTAGGGTCAGGAAAGACTGGCCGCCAACCGCTCGAGCACCCGTCGGTACCCGGTCATATCGGTGAACATTTCGTCTTCCGCCGCCTGATGGACCTCCATCAGGCCGCTGCGGTTTTCGACGCCGCCATGCATCATCAGATTGTCGATCATGTCGAAGTCTTCGACCAGCAGGCCGTCCGGCCCACGGGCCTCTCCCTCCGCGTCGAGCGTGAGCTCGCCGTCATGGAACTCGGAGACGCGTTCGAAATGGTGCCTCTTGTCGTTCGTATAGGCGCAGACATGGCGCCCGAGCGCGCACATGAAGCCGAGTTCGAAACAGGTGCCGGTGTCCGCGCTCACGCCCCGAAACGGCGTCAGATTCGCAACGATCGCATCGGCGCTGCGCATCAGCTTCTCGTCATAGGCGCTGATCGCGACACCCTTCAGGAACTTCGTTTCGCAGGCCTGAATGTCGGCGTCTCCCGGTGCGATGGGCTTGAAGCCGATGTCCCGCGCAATGCGCGATTTGAGATCCAGGATCTCCCGAGCATTCGGAAGGAAGACTTCCGGGCCAGCCAGATAAATGCTTGTTGTCATTGTCGTCATCCCGCTGCTGTTATCGGCCGGTTCCGGCAACCGCGACTACGGTAGCGCGATCACCGTCATCCACTCGGCCCGGGTGATCCGGTAGCCGTGTTTCCTCATCAGGTGAAGATACACCGCCCGCATGTGTCTGGCACCAAAAACCACTCCGATTGTTCGGCCAGCATTCTCCGGCTTGCATCGTTGCTGGTCCAGCACTTTGAGCAGGTGTCTGTCGCGCCATTTGATAAGAACGCCTTCGAACTTGTCCATATCGTCGTCCTGAAGGATTTCGCGCTCGGATTTGCGCAGATTGACCCCCATGCGGCCTGCGATGAGGTCTCGGGTGCCGAAAAAGCGGAGGTAGCAACCCAAAAGTGGGGCTGCGATGGGAATGAAGATCCGCAGCCAGAAGGGAAGCCCCGACCATTTGCGTCGGAATGCCTCTTCGGAGACATCGGCATGGATGAGACGATCACGCACGGCCTCAAGATCCATGGTCTTTTCAAGCACCAGCCTGAGGCGGTCGCTGTTGGCGAAAAAGCGGTAGGATGCCGTCAGCAGATAAGCGGTCGCACCACCAACGCCCTCGTAAAGGATGACGTCGCAGTCCAGCAGGCGCTCCGCGACGTCTTCATAGAACGTCGCATCGGCGACATGGGCTATGGGAAACAGGATGAAAGCGGGTGCCTCGTCGTCGGCCTCCAACAAACGCACCGCGCTGCGGACGCCATAAGGCGTGGATTCGACAATCTGCATGGGTGAGTCAGACTTTTTCTGGTTCGGGCGCCGGGAGCCAATCGATCGCCTGATATCGACCTTGTGCTGAAACGCGAAACGTCAGTTTAACCGAAAAGTTGTACGCAATGCTGCTGAATGCAAGGTAACGCAGGGGCATTTCAGTCAGTGATCCAATGACCAGCAAGAATACTCTACCGAAGAAACCACAAATCGAAATGACGTCCGGTGAACAGGAACTTCTCGTGGAGATTGTCTATCAGCTTGCCGTCGCAATGTGGCGGAAGCTGGGAAAATCGGATCCCGAGTACCAAAGCGTGTTGAACGGATACGAACCGGATGTGTCCGTGTACCGAACGGCATGCCTGATTTTGAGCGAAATGAATATCGTTTCCAGAGTGGGAGATTGGCAATATCGATTTGCTATGCCGCTGGATCGCGTCAGAGAGCATCTGACGACGTTTGTTCCGGCGACCTTCTACGACTTGGAGGAAATAATCGGCAATTTCCTGTGGGTCACCGCCGGTTACGACAACTGGATTTCGGAGGAAAGAGAGCCTTTTGAAGTGACCAGCGAGATGCAGGCGGCGATGCGGGCGTTTGTCGCTTTGGGATTTGCGACGCGGGAACCGGCGGGCTTCATTTGGACAGACAAAATCGCACCCATCATGGTTGCCGAGCATCTTTGGACGAAGGAAGGGGAGAGTTTCACGACCCTTCAGCGGTTAAAGGATAGGGAACTGACCGAGCACATTTGGAGGGCCATTCCAGTGTGGCGACGGCACCTCCTGGCGCGTCAGATCGTCGGCAAGACAAGATTGGATGCTGCCCACTACCTGTTTTGGCGATGGGACGACGACCGCAAACGACTACGCCTAACCAGCCGCTCGAAATCGGAATTCCAAATGATCAGTTCGGAGTTCTATTCCGCCGCGTACGAGATAATCGATCGCCTCATTGCGATCTTGAAGCGACATCCAGACCGCAGGGAGTAGCGTCCGCTCTCAATCGTCATTTGGGTGGGGCCCAATTTTCGCCTTCAGCGCCGGTAACAGGATCTCCTCGAGCAATGTGACGGGAACCTTCCAGGCATCGGGCTGATTGTAGTTGCCGGCGAAGAAGGCGAATACGAGGTCGTATTTCGGCTGAACCGTCAAGCGTTGACCGCCATTGCCGAAGCCCGACATCCATGACGACGGTCCGCCTTCCGCTGGGAGATACCAGTGGTAGCCGTAGCGCAGACCCTGAAGCGTCACCCGTGGCTCAAACGCGGCCTCCAGCCAGTCAGGCGGAACGATCTGTTTACCGTCGTCGCTGCCACCCTTGGCAATCACCCGGCCGATCTTTGCCAAGTCACGCAGTTTCAGGCGCAGGCCCGAGGCAGCAGAAGGCTCGCCGTCGCCGCCCCGCACCCATTCGAATTCGGTGATCCCCAGTGGCAAAAAGAGTTTTTGCGTGGCGTAGACGTCAATGGGTTTGCCGGAGCCTTTCGCAATCAGCCGCGCCAGAATGGCCGTCGCACCGCCATTGTATGTCCATACCGTTCCAGGGTCGTCGACCATCGGCCTGTCGAGAATGAAGCGATATCGGTCCGGCGCCAGTTCCATGGCGATTTCGCTGTTGCGCGGGTCCGTGTAGGGCAGGCTCTCGTTCCACTCGGTTCCCATGCGCATGGTCAAGACGTCGGCAATGGTGATGGCGTCGCGGCGCGGATCGGCCGGCAGATCCGAATACTCGGGAAACGCCTCCAGCAGAGCATCTTCCGGTGCCGGTACAAGGCCTTCCGACAGAGCAATGCCATAGAGCAGGCCGACAATGGATTTCGACACGGAACGGAGATCGTGCAGCGTGTCGGGCCCGTGCTCGACCGCGCCGATCGACCGGCCCCACCGTTCGTCATCGCCGTCGAAATAGACTTCCGCAAAGGTCTCGCCGCCCAAGGTCACCAGCACGCCATGCAGTCCTTTGATCCGGCCTTCTTCGACCGCCTGACGGATCTGCGTTTCGATGGGGTTATCCGCGGCCTGAACCGCTGGAGCGAGGAGAAGCAGTAAAAAAGAAAGCAAAAGCGCGCGCATCGAAAGTCCTCCTCAAGCCGCCAGATCGGCGACAACCGCGTCCAGCACCAACATGCCTGCGGGCGTACAGCGCAGCCGATTGTTGCCGAGACGTTCGACCAGGCCGTGTTCGATCAGGGCTTCTTCGCGCTCGGCCGACAACGGGCGGCCGGACAGGGCGCGCCATCGGATAAGGTCCATGCCTTCGCGCAGCCGCAACCCCATCAGCATCAACTCATCCGCCTGTTCGTCCGCGTCGAGTTCCTCGTCGGTCTCCATGCCGTGGCCGGAGGTTTCGACCTGGTGGAGCCAGTCTTCCGGTCGGCGCAGGTTGGCCGTGCCGATCTTGTCGTTGCCCTTTGTCAGCCGGCCATGGGCGCCGGCACCGAGGCCGACATAATCGCCATAGCGCCAGTAGGTCAGGTTGTGACGGCTTTCCGCACCGGGACGGGCGTGGTTGGAGACCTCATAGGCCGGCAGGCCACGCGCCGCCGTCACCGCCTGCGTCACGTCGTAGAGATCGGCGGACCTGTCGCCATCGGGCACGACAAGCTTGCCGCGCTCGTGCAGGTCGAAAAACGGCGTGCCCTGTTCGATGGTCAACTGGTAGAGCGACAGGTGGTCGGCGGCCAGGTCGATGGCCCGGTCAAGCTCGCTGCGCCAGGCCTCATTGGTTTGGTCCGGGCGGGCGTAGATCAGATCGAAGGAGAGGCGCGGGAAGGTCGCGCGGGCCAGCTCGATCGCGGCCAGCGCCTCGTCGACATTGTGCAGCCTGCCGAGAAATTTGAGGTCCGCATCATTGAGCGCCTGCACACCCAGCGACACCCGGTTCACCCCGGCGGTGCGGTAACCGCGAAAGCGATCTGCTTCGACGCTGCTCGGATTGGCTTCGAGCGTGATTTCCGCACCCGGCTCGATGGTCCAGGCATCCGCGATCGCATCGAGAATGTGCTCAACGGTTGCCGGTTCCATCAGGGACGGTGTGCCGCCGCCGAAGAACACGCTGGTGACGGTGCGCGGACCGGTCAGGCCGCGCATGTGGGCGATTTCGCGGCGAAAGGCGCCGACGTGGCGTGGCTGGTCGATGGGGCTGTGCCGCACATGGCTGTTGAAATCGCAGTAGGGGCATTTGGCCGCGCAGAACGGCCAGTGCACGTAGATCCCGAAACCCGGTTCAGTGCTCACCCGGCCTTCCTTTCGGTAAGGCACTGTTCGGCGAACAGCTTGAAAGCGCGGGCACGGTGGGAGAGGGCCGCCGCGTCCCCCGGCGTCCAGCCGTGTTTTTCCTCCGCGCTCATCTCGCCGAAGGTGCGCTCATGGCCGTCCGGCTGAAAGATCGGGTCGTAGCCGAACCCCTGGGTGCCGCGCGCCGGGTGCACGATGGTGCCTTCGACTTCGCCGCGGAAGAACTCCGTATGGCCGTCCGGCCAGGCCAGGCAGATCACCGAGACAAAACGTGCCTTGCGATTGTCCGGGCTCTGTT
Organism: Hoeflea sp.; assembly: GCA_965216535.1. Classification (GTDB taxonomy): domain Bacteria; phylum Pseudomonadota; class Alphaproteobacteria; order Rhizobiales; family Rhizobiaceae; genus Hoeflea_A. The sequence continues at coordinate 7,854,771 of OZ244175.1, read as the reverse complement.
CCTGAAGCGCCTTTTCGACCAGCTCCATCGCCATGCCGAAATCCTTTTGCGGGCCCGCCCATCGGGCCGAATAAATGCCCGGCGCGCCATCGAGCCCGTCGACAGCCAGGCCGGAATCATCGGCCAGCGCCGGAATGCCCGCTGCCTTCGCCGAGGCCAGAGCCTTCAATTCGGCATTGGCCTCGAAGGTGGTTCCCGTTTCCTCGGGCTCCGGCAGATCGAGATCGCCGGCCGTGACCAGATCGTATCCGAGCGGGTCGAGCAGATCCCGAAGTTCTCGGATCTTGCCTTGATTGTGGCTGGCGATGACCAGCTTGGGTTCTTCGAGTTTTCTCACAGGTCGTCCTTGCCCCAGAGACGCGGTTCGGCGAATTCGATGCTGTTGCCGGCCGGATCGCGTACGTAGATCGACCGGACCTCGCTGCCCGGCCAGCGAAAGTCCGCCTCGATGGCGATGCCGGCGTCCTCGAGTGCCCGCCGGATCGTGTCGAGTTCCTCGGCCGATGCGCCGAAACAGGCGTGGCCGTCGCCGCGACTGCCATGCACCGGCACCGGCAGCTTCGGATTGCTGGCCGGTTTGACCGTTTCGTCGGCATTGAAGATCAGCAGCACGCCATCGCCGCAATGATAAAACACGTGCCGGTTGCCAACGCGGCCGATTTTTTCAAGCCCCAGCAGGCCGCCATAGAAGGTCTCCGCGGCATCCAGATCATCCACGTAAAGCGCGGTTTCCAGGATGCGGCGCGGGGCGACCATCACCCGATGGCCGTTTTCTGCATCGTCACCAGATCGGCAATGCCGGCCTTGGCGAGCCCGAGCAGGGTCGCGAATTGCTCTTCGGAAAACGGCTCGCCCTCGGCGGTGCCCTGGATTTCGACGATGCCGCCGGTCCCGGTGAAGACGAAATTGGCGTCGGTCTCGGCCGCGGAATCTTCCATATAGTCGAGATCGAGCACCGGCTGGCCAGCGAAGATCCCGCAGGAGATTGCCGCCACGTGATCCTTCAGCACCCGTTCCCGTTTTACCATCTGCCGAGCCTCCATCCACTGAAGGCAGTCGTGCAGCGCCACCCAGGCGCCGGTGATCGAAGCCGTCCGCGTGCCGCCATCAGCCTGGATGACGTCGCAGTCGATCGAGATCTGGCGCTCGCCGAGCGCTTCGAGATCGACGATCGCTCGCAGCGACCGGCCGATGAGGCGCTGGATTTCCTGGGTGCGGCCGCTCTGCTTGCCGGCGGAGGCCTCACGACGCATCCGGTCACCCGTGGCACGCGGCAGCATGCCATATTCGGCGGTGACCCAGCCGCGACCGGCATTGCGCAGCCAGGGCGGCACGCGCTCTTCCAGGCTGGCCGTGCACAGCACATGCGTGTCGCCGAACTTGACGAGGCAAGAGCCCTCGGCGTGTTTGGAAAAGCCTCGCTCGAACGTGACGTCGCGCATCTGGTCGGTCTTTCGGCCTGAAGGTCGCATCAAAGGTCTCCTGTTTGACGTGCGGCCTTCTACCGCCGCAGCCGCGCGCATGCAAAGGAAAACCGGCGTGTGAATCCCCTTTTCACCGGTCTGCAGGGTCACTATGTTGAGTTAGAGCAAATGATCCAAACTTATCGCCCTTTGCTCTAAGACCGTCTGATGCGAGTCCGTGTATGAGTGATACATCGCGATTGAACGATTCGGCGTCGGTTCCGCTGGACGACCGCACCCGCGAGATCTTTCGCAGCCTCGTCGAATCCTATCTCGATTCCGGCGAACCGGTCGGGTCGCGCAGCCTGTCGCGCATGCTGCCGATGACGCTGTCGCCGGCCTCCGTGCGCAATGTCATGAGCGACCTGGAAGAGCTCGGGCTGATCTATGCGCCCCATATCAGCGCCGGTCGGCTGCCGACCCAACAGGGCCTGCGCTTCTTCGTCGACGCGTTCATGGAATCCGGCGATCTGTCGACCGACGAGCGCGATATGATCGAACGCCAGGTCAGCGGCCCTGAACACACCCGTTCTGTCGAGACGATCCTGACCGAAGCGAGCCAGATGCTCTCCGGCCTGTCGCGCGGCGCCGGCGTTGTGATTACCCAGAAAAACGACACCGTGGTGCGTCACATCGAGTTCATCCGCTTGGAGCCGACCCGGGCTCTGGTGGTTCTGGTCGGCGATAATGAGCAGGTTGAAAACCGCATCATCGACCTGCCGGCCGGTGTCACGGCCTCGCAGCTGACAGAGGCCGCCAATTTCCTCAATGCCCATCTTGCCGGCCACACGTTGATGGAGCTGCGCGGTGAACTGAACAAGCTCCGGCAGGAGGTCCGTGGTGAGCTCGACACCCTGTCACAGGCCATGGTCGAAAGCGGTCTGGCTGTCTGGTCTGGGGCCGTCGAGGGCCAGCCAACCCGGCTGATCGTGCGCGGCCGCGCCAATCTGCTCGATACCTTGTCGGATCTTGAAGAAATCGACCGTCTGCGCATGCTTTTCGACGATCTGGAAAAGAAGGACGGTTTGATCGAGCTGCTTGAGCTTGCCGAAGCCGGCTCCGGGGTGCGTATCTTCATCGGATCCGAGAACAAGCTGTTTTCGCTCTCCGGCTCCTCGCTGGTGGTCGCACCTTACCGCGACAATGACGATCGCATCATCGGCGCCGTCGGCGTCATCGGCCCGACCCGGCTCAATTACGCACGCATCGTCCCGATGGTCGACTATACGGCCCAGATCGTCTCCCGCATGATCCGTTAATTGGGCCCTCCATCCCTTGATTTTTGTGTCTGAAACCTCGATATGCGGGGCAAACAGTCAAACGTGAAGGAATTGTCGCACTATGTCCGACGAGCCGAAGAACAACGGTATTGAGGAAGAGGCGATGGCGCAGCCGGGCGACACGGCGCAGCAGCCCGAGATGGAAGCCCCGCAGGAGGCGGCGCAGGACCAGGAAAAGAGCGGATTTGCGCTCGATCCTCTGGAAATGCTGGCTGCCGAGCGTGACGAACTGAAGGACAAGTACCTTCGCCTCGCCGCCGAGATGGATAATCTTCGCCGCCGCACCGCGCGCGACGTCAAGGATGCGCGCGCCTATTCGGTGTCCAATTTCGCCCGCGACATGCTGGCGGTGTCCGACAACCTGCGCCGGGCGCTGGACGCCATACCAGCGGAAGCCATGGAAGCCGGCGATGCCGGCCTCAAGGCGCTGGCCGAAGGTGTCGAAATGACCGAGCGCGGCATGCTGTCTGCGCTGGAACGCCACGGCGTCACCAAACTGTCGCCGGTCGGTCAGAAATTCGACCCCAACTTCCATCAGGCGATGTTCGAGGTGCCCAACCCTGAAGTGCCGAACAACACGGTGGTGGAGGTCGTTCAGGACGGCTATGTCATCGGTGAGCGGGTTCTACGCCCGGCCATGGTCGGCGTCGCCAAGGGCGGCCCCAAGCAAGCGGCGGAACAGCCGGCCGAGGCCCCTGCGGAAGACGCCAAGCAATAAGTGCAAACGCTGCAATTTCGGGGACAGTTTACTTAATTCTCGGTAACTTTTTGATTCAAATAGGAATTGAGAGGAATTAAGTAAACTGTCCCCAAAATTCCGGCACGTCGTTAAACCGTCACTCCATCGGCCAGCCCGGCATCGATTGCCGCCTGGCGCAGGGAACTGTGTGGCCGTGGGCCGATCTGCTGGATGACCAGCCCGGCGGCCAGGCTGCCGAGTTTCGCGCAATCCTCCAGGGAGCGACCGCTCGTATAGCCGTGCAGGAAGCCGGCTGCATAGAGATCGCCGGCGCCTGTGGTGTCGACCAGCTCCTGGATTTCGATCGCCTTGACTTCGACGCGCTCGCCCTTGCGTGCGACGATCGATCCGTTTTCGCTGCGGGTCACGATGGCCAGTTCGCAATCGGCTTCCATGGCTGTCACGGCAGCTTCCAGTGACGCTGTCTGGTAGAGCGACATGGCTTCGTGCTCGTTTGAAAACACGATATCGACCGTGCCGCTGCGCATCAGTTCGAGAAATTCATCGCGATACCGGTCGACACAGAACGGATCGGAGAGTGTCATGGACATCTGTCGCCCGTGCTGGTGGGCGATGGCCGCGCAATCGCGGATCGCCTGCTTGGCGCGCGGAGGATCCCACAGATAGCCCTCGAAATAGGTGACCTTTGACGCCGCGACGATATCGGCGTCGACATCCTCCGGTCCGAGTTCCACACAGGCGCCCAGATAGGTGTTCATCGACCGCTCGCCATCCGGTGTGACGAAAATCATCGAGCGCGCCGTCGGTGGCGGGCCGTCGAGCGGTTCTGTGTCGAACACAACGCCCTGCGCCCGGATATCGTGCTCATAGATCCGGCCCAACTGGTCGCGCGCAACTTTGCCGAAAAACGCCGATCGGCTGCCGAAACTGGCAATGCCGGCCGCCGTGTTGCCGGCGCTGCCGCCTGAGGCCTCGATCGCCGGTCCCATGCTGCTGTAGAGCAGTTCGGCGCGCTCGGCGTCGATAAGGTTCATCGCCCCCTTGATGATGCCGTTGTCGACGAGGAAATCGTCCTCGCAGCGGGCAATGATATCGACAATGGCATTGCCGATGCACAGGACATCCAGTTCTTTCATGGGCGCTCCGGGCGGTTTTGATTGATCCCGGTCACCGGTCCTAGCGGGCTTTGGCCGCTTTGAAAAGGTGAAACGGTCAGCGACAGGACCGATTCCGCGGCGCCTGCGTTGAATCCGCACCAGACATGCTTATCTGAACGCCATGGTTCCATCGGTAAACGCCCATGATCATTGAAGCCGCGCGGCTGGCCGGCCGCAATCTGTTCGCGCCCGAATCCCGCAGCGCCTTCTGGAAGATCCTCGGGATCACCATCCTGCTGCTCGCCGGTGGCTGGGTGCTCATTCGCGAGCTGTTTGCCTGGCTGGCCCTGCCCTGGCTGGAAGCGCTGGTGCCGGGTATTCCCGAATGGGCCGGCTGGTTCGGTTTTATCATCGGCATCGTTGCCAGTCTCGGGTTGGCGCTGGGCATGGCTTTGCTGATCGCGCCTGTCACGGCCATCGTTGCCGGTTTCTTCCTCGACGGTGTCGCCGAAATCATCGAGGAGCGCGACTATCCCGGCGATCCGGTGGGCACGGCGGTGCCGCTCGGCCGGGCGATCGTCTACACCGCGAAATTCTTTGGCATCGTCGTCATCGGCAACATCATCGCCTTGCTGCTGCTGTTCATCCCCGGCATCAACATTGCCGCCTTTCTGCTGGTCAACGGCTACCTCTTCGGGCGCGAGTTCTTCGAATTCGCCGCCATGCGCTACCGCGACGAGGAGGATGTTCGCCGCATGCGGTCCAAATACAGCGCCCGCATATTCCTCGCCGGCCTGCTGATCGCCGCCTTCCTGTCGATCCCCATCGTCAACCTGCTGACCCCGCTCTTCGCCGCCGGGCTGATGGTGCACCTGCACAAGCTGCTGTCTCACGAGGACGCGGAGTTTGCGCTGCCGATGCGAAAGGCGGCTTGATCCAAGCCGGCTTGTTTCGAACCGGACACAAAGTTATACTTTGCGCAACAAAGATGCGAGGTGTGAGGCAGCGATGGCAAATCCAACTATTGGCGTGAGGCTGAGCGAGGAAACGCGACACCGTCTGGAAGCCCTTGGAAAAGCCCGGGACCGGTCCCCGCACTACCTGATGAAAGCGGCGGTCGAGAGGTATCTCGACGTCGAGGAAGCTCTGGAAGCCGAGCGTCAACTGATCAAACACCGGTGGGAGAAGTATGAGCTCACCGGGGAAACGATCGATCACAACGACGTCAAAGCCTGGGCTGCCGGCCTTCCACGTGAAGCCTCGGAATGACATCCGTCGAATGGCTTCCCGGTGCGTTGGAAGACCTCAAACGCCTCCATGCATTTATCGAACCACACAGTCCCGACGCCGCAGTTCGAGCAGTCGATACGATAATTGACGCCGCCGGTTCGCTTTCGGACTTTCCCGAGAAAGGAAGGCCATGGGATGTGGAAACGGGTGATCGCGAACTTCCAGTTCGGTTTGGAGCCAGAGGTTACGTCATCCGATACCGCCACGTTGATTCTCGGGTGATCATAGTCCGCGTCTGGCATGCCCTGGAAGATAGGTAAAAATAGGTGCCATCGGCTCAATCAAGGTTCATATTGTACTAAAGCACGAGTATGGGGAGGGAGGCCTTGACACGATACGAGGTCAGTATCAAAGCCCAAGCTCCATGCGATGACGAATGTGCGTTTTCCGGCCGCTCTCCACTGGTGGAGAACTCATGACAATGCGAAATCCGTTCCGCTCCCAGAACGCTCTTGCCTGCCGGTTCTCATCGAGCACGGCCAGCAGTAGCCTCGGGGCGTTGCGTTCACGCGCAAGAGCCTTGATGTGATCGAGAAGCATCGAGCCCAGGCCTGATCCGCGATAGGCCGGATCGATCAGCATGAGACCCAGATAGGCATCCTGTTTTTCTGGAAAGTCGAAGCCCAAATCCATGAGCGCAATGAGTGCGCCGCCGTGATCCATCAGTCCCAATTTGAATGCCCGGGAGAGGTTACCGCCGGGTGCGACGTCGAAAAAGAAATCGCGAACGGTTCCCTCACCAGGGTCCGCGCCGGTTTCCATATTCACATAGTCGGCCGCTCGCCGATAGAAATCGCGAACAAGTTGCGCATGATGGCTGAAACGAAGCGATACGATGCGTGTCGAGTACATGACGGTGCTGGACCGGTTGAAGGGGACTGTGCGGCTCTTATCAGAAGAGGGTGCGATGATCAGCCCGAATAACAGCTTGACCCGGCCCCAGGGGCTGCCCTGATAAGAATGGCGGTTCAACAGCAATGGGGTGATTCGTGACCGAGTCCGCACACTATCTCAGCCCGTCCGAAGCCGCACGTCGGCTGGGCGTTTCCATGAAGGCGCTGCGACTTTATGAGCAGCGCGGCCTGATCGATCCGCTGCGAACGTCAGCCGGATGGCGCACCTATGGCCCCGAGGACATGGCAACGGCTGGCAAAATCGTTGCCCTTCGGAGGCTTGGTCTCAGTCTCGCGCAGGTCGAGCGGGTTCTGGGCGGCGAATCGGAAGGCCTTGCTGCGGCCCTGGCCGAACACCAGGCGGATCTGGAAGGACAGGCTGAACGCCTGACGGCCACCATCGATCGCGTCCGCGCCATGCGCGGAGACATCGAGCGTGGTGAAACACCCTCGGCCGGCGAACTGCAGCGAGTGGTGAATTCGGCGTCTGCGAGACGCGTCGCGTTCGACCTGCCCTGGCCATGGGGCGGCGAACGGTTTGATCTCGATGATATCAGGCCGATCACCTTCATCACTGGCCCACTCGGCAGCGGCAAGACACGGCTCGCGCGAAAGATCGCGGAGACACTTCCGGATGCGCAATTCGTCGACCTGGAGCGCAGCACTCCCGATCGTGACGGGCGGACCGACGCCGCGATGGCCTGGCTTGTCGAAGACGGCGGCAGCGAGACGGCGCAAAACCTGATCGCCATTCTGGAGACGGCAGTGGCATCAGCGCTGGTCATCGATCTCGTCGAACAGGGGCTCGACGAGGCGACCCAGGAAGCCCTGATGCGCTATCTTCGGCGTCGCAAGCGGCAGGCTGGGCCGGTGTTCCTACTGACCCGCTCTTCATCGATCCTGGATCTGGCGGCTGTTGGTCCCGACGAGACAATCCTCTTCTGCCCGGCCAATCACAGCCCGCCGGTTGTCGTCGCACCCTATCCCGGTTCTCCCGGTTTCGAGGCAGTCAGCAGCTGCCTTGCTCCGCCCGACGTGCGCGCCCGGACCGAAGGCGTCATCGCCATGCGGCCGAATACCGGGTGACGAAACTATCGATGCGAGATACCGAGATTGCCGCTTGAGGCTGCCCTACGCAGACCGCTCAGGAATCGATCGACCTCGCCGGGTGTCCGGAGACGATATCTGGATTTCTCCGGCGGGGCCGAATCGTAGAGCGTCTGCATCTTCTGGCGGGCGCTGTTGCGGGTGCTCCAGATCCAGCGAAGGAACTCCATTCTGAATCCTTCCGGGCATCCCTCGGGCAGATCCGGTCGGTTACGACCCCAATAGCGCAGGGTGCGCCAGAGCACGCGCGGCAGGCGCCGGGCAAGGGAAAAGTCAAGCCAGATCAACGTGTCGGCCCGGTCCAGCCGTTCCGGCCAGGTGTTTGAGCGGCCACCTTCAAAGATCCACATCTCCCGTGCATGGGTCTTTGCGCACAGCGCGTCTTTTTCCGGTCCCGAGCGTTCCACCCATCCCTCTTTCCAGTGAATATGGTCGATATGCACCACCGGTAGATGAGTGATCCCGCCCATGATCCGCGCCATGGTCGACTTGCCGGAACCCGGCTGGCCGATGATCATTACCCGTCGCATTGCGCTCTGACCTATTCGAAAGGGTCGAGTGCGGCCTGCGCCTTTTTGGTCAGGCTGGCACGCACAAGGCGATAGGAGTTGGCCAGGCGGTAGCGCAGTTCCTCCTCATCGGTGCCCCATGGCAGGTTGATCCACGAGCGATGGAAATAAGGTGCTTTGACGCCCACCTCGGCATCGATCAGCATCTGCGCCGTTTCGATACTGTCCGTCTTGACCGACACACCGGGTGTCACGGCGCCGATGCAGGCGAACATCTTGCCGCCGACCTTCCAGGCATCATGGCCGCCGCCCCACGGATCGGATTTTTCGGCCCCCGGATAGGTGGCGCAAATCTCGTTGACCTGTTCCCGGCTCATCGCGGTGTCCTTCCCATGAAAAACGCAGCGGGCCGACCATAGGGCAAGGGACGGATTTGGAAAATCCGGAGCCGCAAGAAATCTGCAGGTCAATTCGGCTTTGATTGAGCGTCGTCAGTGCTTCCCAAGGCAGTCAGCATGGCCCGTGTCTGCTCGTCGGCCGGAAACATCAGCTCGATTTTCAACTCGGCCAGCGCGATGTCCTCCGCCGATCCGAATTGGGCAATGGTTGAAAACAGCGACAGCACCGTGTTTCCGGACCGATAACGCGCCGGCACAACCGCAGGCAAGGGGCCTTCGCTCCGGGGTTTTGTGACCAGGGTTGCGGCCAGTTTCGCCACCGCCGCGTCCAGCACCGGATCGCCGCCCAGATGGGCGCTTTCCGTGCGCAGTCGAACGATCATGTGTTCGGCGACTTCTGCCCAATTGTCGAGAACCTGTGAGAGTTGGGTTCCGTCCGTCAGCGCATCGAGCAGACTGTCTCCCTGCGCCAGCCCGGCACCCATCAGAAGGAAACCCGCCGATCGGTTGGCGCGAACGATGGTCCAGTGCTTGTCCAGCGCAAACGCGGGAAACGGGTCATGACGCTCCAATGTCCATTCGACGGCGGCGCGCACCTGCGCCATGTCGTCATCCTCGAGATTGCGCCTGCGATAGGCGGGGGCGAAGCCGGCCGCGGTCAGCACTGCATTGCGCGCCGTATGCGGCATTTCCAGCGAATCGCACAGGAGTCGCACCATGGACCGACTGGGCTTCGATCGCCCGGTTTCCAGAAACGAAATGTGCCGCGCCGAGACATTGGCCGCCAGGCCGAGATCCAACTGGCTCATGCGGCGGCGGCCGCGCCACTCCTTCAGGACTGCTCCGAATGCACTCTCCATGGCCGATCTCTCCCGATCCGTTCCTGTGATCCGTTATAGTCCGGCGGACGATAGGAAACACTTACCTGCAAGGTAATTGAGACTATTCACCGTCGCCGGTTATGTCCGCATCCATCGCACCAATCATGGAGGCAATCGATGCATCAGCAGACCACGGTTACCTGGCTCAAGGCCGCTTCGGCCATTGTTATCGCATTCGGGCTAGTCGGCGTCCTCGGCGCCTACCCGGCAACGTCGGGCTTTGCCCGCGTCATGGCGGATCTGGCCTTCTGGCCGGTCGACGGCACGCCTGCTGCCGTGTCGGCGGACGGCCGTTTGCTGTGGGCCATTTCGAGTGGCGTGCTCGCCGGCTGGGGCGCAATGATCTGGATGATCGCCGGACAGCTTTATCCGCGCGAACCGGCGCTGGCCCGGTCGATGATCCTGACCGGCGTGTTCACCTGGTTCGCCATCGACAGCATCGGCTCTGTTCTTGCCGCCGCTCCGATGAACGTGCTTTTCAATGTCGGCTTTCTGGCGCTCTTCACCATACCGCTGATGAAGCCTGCACGAGAAGCGCACGGGTAAAGCTAGTGTCCTGAATCTGAAGTTCGTCACATCACACAGCAAGCTCCGAACGAACTTCAGATTCAATCAGGACACAAGCAAGATTATGATTCTAGTGTGGTTTATGGATTTGAAGTTCCTGCCGGAGGTCGCCGCAATAATTATAGGAACTTCAAATCCACCACATTAGTTGAATCGAAAATTGCGCGGATAGGAATGGTGTGCGTCGAAGTCGGCCTTGCCGATCTCGACGCCGCCCTGCCGCAAGGTCGCATAGCCCATGGTGAGGTGAAAGAAGAAGTTGGGCAGTCCGTAAAGCGTCGCGAATTCCGCTGCGTCCTGTTCGAGGTCTGCCATGCCCGCCGTGTGCCTGATTCGGCGACCGGCAGCTCCATCGAAGTCTTTTACGGTCAGTCCGCTCAGCAAGGTGCCCACCTCATCGCCACGTCGACGCAAACCGACCGCGTCCGTGTCCTCCGTCGACAGAACCGGGATGTCCTGGCCGATCAGCGGAAAGACGGTGCGCAGGACAAATCCCTGGGCGATGGACAAATGCTCGCCGGCGCAAAACGTGGTTGGCACCAACTGTTCCGCCAACAGGGGTTCGTCCAGCCCCGACACAATCGCGTCGATCCTGCCGACGTAGTGAAGAAACACGGGCGTTGTTGCCCGAAACAGGCATTCATCGTTCATAATGGCGGGTTCCGACCTGGACAGACTGATGCTTTATAGTCGGCTGATTTGCTGTCACTGACCAGCATGTAGGTGGAAAAGACTTCTTACCAGTCAAAGCGCATCCAGGCGCGCAGGCATTCACCTTCATTCAGGATCGTCAGCCCGGGCCGGCCTGGCAGATTGAAGGCATCGACCGGGTGAGAAACCGGCTCGAAGCAGAAAAAATCCGCCGACTGTTCGGGCGAATAGACGATTACGGTCGACAGATTGTCGGACGCCGAGACATCGACCGACGTGAACTCCGGCCCCTGCTCAATCCTTGCAGTGCCGTTCCAACCGGAATAGCCGTTGTTGATCCAATGCTCCGGCAAAGGCCGCGGTGCGGCAAATGACCAGTCTGGAGCATCGTCCAACCGAATGTGGCCGCTCGGGAGATGGTTGGAGTCTTCCTGCCAGAGACCGCTTGCGGAGAATTGCAGACGGGTGGCGGAGGTGCGCGGAAACCATGGATGGAAGCCGCAGCCGAAGGGCAGGGCAGTGGTGCCTCTGTTGGTGACGTTGAGCTCGACCGACAGGCCGCTGGCAGACAGTTGAAATGTCTGCCGGGCAGCGTAGCGAAACGGGCCGATGGCGCCGTCCGACAGCTCAAGGCAGACGGCATCGTCGTTGCGCGCGGCAACGGTCCATTGCCGTTGAAACCCGTCGCCGTGGATAGGCAGGATCTCGCCCGGCAGGTTGGCCTCGATGGCGTGTCGCTCCCCGTCCCAGGCAAAGTCGCCGCCGGAAATGCGGTTGGAAAACGGCACCAGAATGTTCGAAGCCAGCGAGAACGGATTGTCAGGTTCGCCAGACCAGGGCCGCAGCACCGGTCGGCCGCTAACGTCGAGATGGGCAATACCGCCGCCGAGTGACGGCGCCAGGACGAGGCGAGCCGATTCACGGACGAGCTCGACCGTTTCGGTCATCACCAGCCGCCATCAATGGCGAAGTTCTGGCCGGTGATCATGTCGGATGCCGGCGAAACAAGGAAATGAACCAGGTCCGCAACGTTTTCCGGTTGGATGCGCGACTTCAGACATTGACGATCGAGCACCCAGTCATTGTATTCCTGCAGCCGATCGCCGAAGACCCGTTCCTCGGCCTCCGATACGACGGCACCCGGCGCAACCGCGTTGACGTTGATGCCGTGCGGGCCGAGTTCGCGCGCCAGCGACTTGGTCAGCCCAAGCATGGCACCCTTGGAAGTGACGTAAGGCACGTAGCCGTCCCACTGGCCGGTCAGCGTCACCGAGGTGAAATTGACGATCTTGCCGTATCGGCGCTGCTTCATAACAGGCGAGCACGCTCGGGTCAGCGCGAAGGCGGCGGAAGAATTGACGCGGATCTGATCCTCGTATTCTTCCAGAGAGAAATCCTCGTGCGGCTTGTTGATGATCAGCGCCGCATTGTTGATGAGGATGTCGACGCCACCCATGGCTTCAGCCTTTCCGGCAACTGCCGCTTCGGCCTCGGCCAGGCGGTTGAGATCGCAGCCGAAGAATTCGACACCGTTGCCGAGCGTGTCCGTGCGGGCGGTAGCGTCCTCGCTTTCCGGACGGTCGAGCACAATGACCCGGGCACCTTCGCCGGAGAGTTTGATTGCCTGCGCCCGGCCGAGAGTGCCAAGCCCGCCTGTCAAAAGCACGGTTTTGCCGGCCAGATTGCCCATGTCATCCTCCGTCAAAGTACGTCAAGAACTGCATCCATCGAGGTCTCGTCGGCCCGTTCGTCCAAAACCACCTCGCCACGCGCCATGGCCACGATCCGGTCGCAGCATTCGAACACATGGTGGATGTTGTGACTGATGAAGATGCCGGTGATGCCGAGGTCTTTCAGGCCGCGCACGAAGCCGATCACCTTGTTGGTCTCCTTGACGGCCAGGTGGTTGGTCGGCTCGTCAAGGATCAGTACACGCGATTTGAAGTGCATCGCCCGGGCGATGGCGACGCCCTGTCGCTGCCCGCCCGAGAGTTCCCCGACCAGAGCGTCGGGCGAGCGCAGGTGCAGGTCGACGTCGGCGATCGCCTTGACGCTGTCGTCAGCCATCCGGTGGCGATCCATCACGCCGAGCCCGAACAGCGAATACTTCATCGGTTCGCGGCCGATGAACAGGTTGCGTGCGATGCTCATGGTCGGAACCATGGAGTTGTACTGGTAGATCGTCTCGATCCCCAGATCCATGGCGTCGCGCGGCGTGCGGATGTTGACCGGCCGGCCGTCCATGGAAATCTCGCCGTCGCTTGCCGTCTGGGCGCCCGACAGGATGTTGATCAGGGTCGACTTGCCGGCGCCGTTGTCGCCGACCAGTCCGACCGTTTCGTTCGGAGCAAAGTCCAGCGACACGCCCTTCAGAGCGTGGACGCCCGAATACCATTTGTGCAGATCGCGCACCGCGATGATCGGTCCGGCCATCGTCACGTCTCCACCTTGATGGCCTTGGCACGCTTGCGCAGCCAGGCATTGACGATGACGGCAAAGATCGTCAGCGAGCCGATGGCGAACTTGAACCAGTTGGCGTCAACCTTGCTGAGCACCAGTCCATTGTCGATGACCCGGATCAGGATCGCGCCGATGACGCCGCCAACCACCGCACCGACGCCGCCGGTGAGCGCCGTACCGCCGATGACCGCGGCGGCGACGGCCTGCAACTCCCAGCCCTCGCCGATCGACGGCAGCGGCGAACCCAGGCGCAGAACCTGGATCATGCCGGCAAAACCCGCCAGCATCGAGCACAGCATGAAACAGGCGATCTTGACCCGTGCCGTCGGGATGCCCATGGCCTGAGCGGCCGGCAGGAAGCCGCCGGTCGCCCGTACCCAGTTGCCGAAATTGGTGCGGCTCATCATCAGCGATGCGAGGATCGCAATGCCGACGAACCACAGGAACGACATGCGGAACAGGTTGCCCGGGCCGACGAAGACCGTGAACAGCCAGTTCGGCAGATCGGTCGGCAGCAGGGGCGGGAAGCCGCCGGAAATGACGATGGTGAGTGAGCGCGCGATGAACAGCATGCCGAGCGTCGTGATGAAGCTTGGAATGGCAAAACGGATGGTCAGATAGCCGTTGATGAATCCGATGGCCGCACAGGCCGCAAGTCCGGCGGTGAAGGCGACGGCAAATGGCATGCCGTCTGCCAGCAGCACCGCCATGACCATCGGCATCAGCGCGAAAACCGATCCAACCGACAGGTCGAATTCGCCGCAGATCATCAGCACGGTCACGCCGACGACCATCAGTCCGATCTCCGGCAGGATGCCAAGAATGCCGCGCAGATTGTCGGGGCTGAGAAACACGCCGTCGGAGCGTATCTGAAAAACGACGATCAGCACGACCAGCAGCACGAGCGCTGCCAGTTCAGGCTTCTCCATCGAGATCTTGAGGAGACGTTTCACCGTATTGCCCTTTGGTGCGAGGGCGGCGGGCGCTGCGGCACCGCCGTCCTCGGTCTGGTCTGTCATCGTGCGCCGCCCGCTACCGCAGGCCCTGGGCGGACAGGGACATGATGCTGTCGGCCTCGGCCGGCGTGACAATGCCCTGACCGGTGTCGATATCGGCTGGCGCCAGACCGATCTTGTCGGCGAGATAGACCTCCATCACCGGCATGAAGCCTTGCATGTAGGGCTGCTGGTCAACTTGCACCTGGACATAGCCGGCCTGCATCTGCTGCACCACCTCGGGCACCAGGTCGAAGCCGCCGAGCAGCACCTTGCCCGGCTCGACGCCGCGATCCTTCAGCACCCGGGCCACGGCAGCATGCCAGAAGCCGGTGTCGAAATAGGCGGTGGTGTCGGGATTGGCGTTCAGATAGGCGCCGACACGATCGGCCGTCACTGCCAGGTCGGTGCCGCTGTCGATGCGCTCCCAGCTGATCTCACGGCCCGGATTGGCTTTCTTGTAGTCTTCGAGGAAATCCATCACCCCACCGCCGCGTGCTTCCGACCAGTTCTGGCCGGGCGCCGAGATGCCGACCAGCACCTTGATCGGGCCATCGGCCGGGAAATGCGCCGACATGGCCTGGCCCAACGAATAGCCGGCCGGACGAAAGCCCTGGCCGACGAAGGCCGAGCGGGCATTGCCGGCCGCCCCTTCGCTGTCGTCGACATTGACGCCGATCACGATAACACCGTCGGCAACGGCCTTTTCGATGACCGCGTCGAGTGCCCGGTCGTCGACGATCGAGGTCAGCAGTGCGTCCGGCTTGCCGGCAAGAGCGGCTTGCATGTTGGCTACCTGCTGCTCGATCGAGCCTTCCGTCTGGGTGAAGACCATCTGGCAGTTGGCGTCGATTTTACCGCAGGCGTCGTCGAAGCCCTTCTTGACCGCCTGCCAGAACGTGTTGGAAGCGGACGAGTGGTGGGTGAATACGATGTTCAGCCCTTCGGCATGGGCGGTCGCGGTGGCGCCCAGGAGCAATGCCGAAAGCGCGGCGGTCTGCATGAGTTTCTTCATCTGATCTCTCCCTTGATGTGTTGCGTTTCAGATATCTGCGGAATCGGAGGTCCGCCGCGTCGTGGTGAAAACGCGGTCCAGATCCGGATTGAGTTCGAGGCCGAGGCCGGGGCCGGGCGGCACGGTTATTCGGCCCTTCTCAATGGGCGGCAGCGCCGTGACCAGGTCGCGATACCAGGTGCGGTGGAAAGCCCGCACGCTCTCCTGGATCAGTGCGTTGGGTGCGTTCAGGGAAAGGTGCGTCGATGCGCACAGCACCACCGGTCCCGTGCAGTCGTGCGGCGCAATCGGCAGATGCCAGGCTTCGGCCATGGCGGCGATCTTGCGCGCCTCCGACAGTCCGCCACACCAGCTGATGTCGAGATTGAAGATTCCGGCCGCACCGGTTTCGATCAGGTCACGAAATGCCCAGCGCGAGCCGAGTGTTTCGGAGGCTGCAACCGGTGCTGTCGAGGCCTCCGCATAACGCTTGAGGCTCGACAGGCTGTCCATCTTGATCGGATCTTCGTGCCAGAAGGTGCCGTAGGGTTCGAGCGCCCGGGCGATTTCGATCGCCGGCAGCAGCTGCCACATCAGGTGAAACTCGACCATGATCTGCATGCGATCGCCGACCGCTTTGCGGATCTTCTCGAAAGGCTCCAGCGCTGCCTTCAGATCAGCAGTTGATATGGACTGACCCCGGTTCTTGTCGGCCGCCGGGTCGAACGGCCAGATCTTCATGGCGTCGATGTCGTCCTCAAGCAGCGAAAGCGCCAGTTCATCCGCCGACGTCATGAAGGCGTTGAGGTCGTCATAGGCGCCCGCGGTGTCGAGCCCGTAATTGGCGGTGGACTGGCCACCCGTCGACTTGATGTAGTCGGTACCGGCGCAGGTGTTGTAAGTTCGGATGTCCTGGCGGGTAAAGCCGCCCAGCATCTGGGCGATCGGCTGGTCGCAAGCCTTGCCGAACAGGTCCCACAGGGCGATGTCAAAGGCCGAATTGCCGCGCATTTCGACGCCCGTCGAGCGGTAGCCGAGATAACCGACAAGGTCGGCAGACAGACGGTCGATTTCCAGCGGATCACGACCGATGACCATCGGTGCCACCGTTTCGTGAAGATAGGCCTCCACCGCCGCGGCGCCGAAAAAGGTCTCTCCCAACCCGGTCAGGCCCTCGTCGGTGTGAACGTGGACCCACAACAGGTTGGGACGTTCCGCAATGCGGATGGTTTCCAGGCCGGTGATCTTCATGACAGTGTCTCAGCTCACTCCGGCGTCGAGCAGAACCTTGACGCTGTCGTCGAAATGATCGCCCATGCGCTCGCTGGCCTTGACGGGATCGCCCGCGGCGATGGCGTCGGCGATATCGAGATGAACCTGGATCATCTGCTCGCGCTGCCCCTTGCTGGTGCGGTTGCGCCAGCCCACCGGCCAGCTTTGGCGCGACACGCCCTGGAACGCGCCAACGATCATCGCGAAAATCGGGTTGCGGGACGCCTTTGCGATGTCCAGATGGAACGCCAGGTCATGTTCCATCACCTTTTCCGCATCGTCGAAATGCTCGGCCATTTGCCGGGCATGACCCAGGATGGTCTGGGCCTCCTTGTCGCTGCGGCGCAGCGTTGCCAGCGTCACGGTGCGCATTTCGATGGTTCGGCGCACGTCATAGATCTGTTGCACGCTGATCTGCTCGGTCAGAACCCCGTGTTCGATCATCAAGGACATGGCGCCGTGGTCGAGATGCGCCACCGTGGCGCGCTTGCCCGCTGACAGGTTGATCAGCCGCATGGCGGCCAGGGACCGGAACGCCTCCCGCACGACGGTGCGCGACACGCTGAGCTCGCGGACCAACGCGGACTCGCTTGGCAGCTTGTCGCCAGGGCCGAGTTCGTTGCTGCGGATGTGTCGGGTGATCTCGCCAATGGTTTCGCTGACGAGGCTGGCACCGGGCGTTTCGTTGTGCGTTTGTGACGACATGTTCAATCTTATCTACAATATACATAAAACCTGTATGACAGGTTTACTAAAAATGATTGCTAGGATAAATTCAGATCCATGTCAACTCGACCATCGGAAAAGGAAGCTGACGATGACGGTCAAACTGGTCCGCCCCGCGGAAAACATCTGCGGCGAAAGCATCGTTTGGGACGACGCGCGCGGCCGCCTGCTGTGGGTCGATATTCTGGCCAAGACCATCGAAGCTCTGGACCCGAAGACCGGTGAGCATACCCTCTGGCATGCCCCGGATTTTGTTACATCCTTGGGTTTGCGCCGCGATGGCGGAGCAATTGTCGGACTGACGAAATCCCTTTGCCTGTGGGATTTCGATGAGGATTTTCAGTCGTTGGCTCAAGTCGAGCCGGAGTTGCCGGACAACCGTCTGAATGAGGGCGTGGTCGGTCCGGACGGCGCATTCTGGATCGGCACGATGCGCAACAATTTCGCTTCCGATGGTTCGCCGATCGATACCGACGCGGTGACCGGTCGGCTTTACCGCTGTCAGCCCGATGGTCGGCTGGAGGAGCTGAGTGAGGACCGGTTCGGTACCACGAACACCTTCGTGTGGACCCCGGAGGGCCGATTGGTCACTGCTGACACTGGTGCAAACGCCATCTACAGCTACGCATTGGATATGCCGGCAGGCCGGCTTTCCGACCGCACGACCGTGGTGTCGGAATTTGAACGGGGCCTGCCGGACGGATCCTGCATGGATGCCGAAGGCTTCATCTGGAACTGCCGCGTCGTCGGCGGGTCATGCCTGCTGCGGTTCAGCCCTGACGGCCGCATCGATAGGGTCGTCGACCTGCCCTGTTCCTGGCCGACCAGCTGCGCCTTCGGCGGCGAAGCGCTCGACACGCTCTATGTGACGTCGGCACGGTTCACCATGACCGAAGAGCACCTGTCCGCCAATCCGCAGGAGGGCGGTTTGTTTGCCGTCGACGCCGGAGTGGGTGGCAGACCGTGCAACCGGTTCGGCTAGTGTCTTGAATTAGAAGTCAGGACAGCGCCACCAGTGCCGCTGGCACGTCGCAGGTTTTTTCCCGTGACTTGCAGATATCGGCAAGCACACAGGCAGGGCAGTCGGGTTTGCGCGCCTTGCAGACGTAGCGTCCATGCAGGATTAGCCAGTGATGGGCGTGCAGCAGGTATTCCTCCGGCACGGTGCGCAGGAGATTTTCTTCGACATCGTCGACGGTCTTGCCCGGCGCCATCTTCATCCGGTTGGCGATGCGGAAAATATGGGTATCGACGGCCATCGTCGGCTGACCAAAGGCCATGTTGAGAACCACATTCGCGGTCTTCCGGCCGACCCCTGGGAGCGCGACCAGAGCGTCCCGGTCCGCTGGAACCTCTCCGCCATGATTTTCGAGCAGTGCCCGGGACAGCAAAATGACGTTTTTCGCCTTGTTGCGAAATAGCCCGATGGTGCGGATATGTTCGCGGACCTTGTCTTCGCCCAGCGCCAGCATCTTCTCCGGCGTATCTGCCGCCGCAAACAGCGCCCGGGTGGCCTTGTTCACGCCTGCATCGGTCGCCTGCGCCGAAAGCACGACCGCGACCAGCAGCGTGTAGGCGTTGACGTGTTCGAGCTCGCCTTTCGGTTCCGCCCGCTGTACCGAAAACCGCCGGAAAATCTCCTGCAGCTCGTCCTGAGAATAGGCACTCTTTGGCAGCCTCTTGCGCCTCCGGGCCGGACCTTTGGTCTTGTTTGACCGGGTTGTCGGTGTGGACTTCGAATTGGACTTGGTCATATTCCTTCTATAGAGGGAGACGCGGCCGATTAGTATTGTCTGGCAGCAGATAATCGCCGCTTTCTGTTGAAACCGGTGTGACACGGCGTCGGAGGAAGTCCATGAAGCTGTTGGTCTTTCAGCATGTCGATTGCGAACATCCCGGCTCGCTCCGACGGTTTCTGAGGCGCGACGGCATCGAATGGCACGCCGTCGAGCTTGATGAAGGTGAGCCTATTCCGGACCTGGCAAGCTACGACGCGTTGTGGGTCATGGGCGGGCCGATGGATGTCTGGGACGTTGATGAGCACCCCTGGATGATCCCTGAAAAAGCCGCCATCAGGCATTGGGTGCGGGAGCTGAAGAAGCCGTTCCTGGGCCTCTGCCTCGGGCATCAGCTTCTGGCAGATGCGCTGGGCGGCACCTGTGGGCCGCAAGTGCCGGGTGAAATCGGCATCATGGATGTCGAGATGACCGAAGCTGGCCGCGCCGATCCGTTGTTCGCCGGACTATCGGCAATGCAAAAGTGCCTGCAGTGGCATTCCGTCAGAGTCGCCCAGCCACCCGAGGGGGCGATCGTGCTGGCGCGATCGCCAGCCTGTCCGGTTCAGGCCATGCGGGTCGGATCGAACGCCTGGTCGATGCAGTACCATGTGGAAGTTGAACCGGACACGGTCTCAAACTGGGCAGCTATCCCTGCTTACCGTGATGCCCTGATCCGGGCCATGGGCGAGGACGGCGTCGAGACCCTGGAAAAGGGTGCGGCAGACAATATGGGCGAATTTCTGCAGAGTGCCGAGACGCTCTACGGCAATTTCATGCGCCACGCGTCCTGAGATTCCCACGTTGGCGTCTTTTCTTTGACCGGGTCCCGACCTATTCTTGAGACATGACTCACGCCAATGCCAGCATCAGCGTCCCGCGGGACGAGGCACCGGTTTTCGAGGCGCTTCTCACGCCGCATCGGTCGCTTGGTCGCAACGGCTTTGTCATCCTGATGATCATCGTCACCGCTGTGACCGTCGCCCACAGCGTAGTGTTCGCGATTTCAGGCGCCTGGCCGGTCGCTGCGTTCATGGGGCTCGACCTGGTGCTGATTGTCGGCGCTTTCGCGCTCAACTACCGTGCGGGCCGGGCACGCGAACTCGTCAAAGTGTCGCGAACCGAACTGGCGATTTCCAAGATCGCGCCCTCCGGCCGCAGCCAAAAGGTCTGCTTCAATCCGTTTTGGGCCCGTTTCCAGGTGTCGCGTCACGACGAAATCGGCATCACCCGGATGATTGTGTCGGGCGAGGGCCGCTCCACCGACATCGGCGGGTTCCTCAATCCGGATGACCGCGAAAGCTTCGCCCGCGCCTTTTCGGGCGCTCTCGCGAGAGTCAGGCGATAGCGCAAGAAACGGGTGGTTGCCGTTCCTGCGGCATGCTTTGATGACGGCAGAATCATCAAACGGCGGAATCAGACATCATGAACGTCAAGGCCTCCCTGAAACCGGCCGGCGCCGAGACCGATCCGGATTACGAACTGGTGCGCCGAGCGCTTGAAATCATCACGCGCCACTATCGTCGTCAACCGTCGCTGGACGAACTCGCCCATGCGCTGGGCGTTTCGGCAACTCAATTGCAGAAGACCTTCACGCGCTGGTCCGGCTTGAGCCCAAAGGGCTTCTTGCAGGCCGTGACCCTCGATCGCGCCAGAAAGCTGTTGCAGCAGGAGGGCCTGCCGCTGCTTGAGGCCAGCCACGAGGTCGGCCTGTCCGGTCCCGGCCGGCTGCACGACCTGTTCGTGACCCACGAGGCGGTCACGCCCGGCATATTCAAGGCCAAGGGTGAGGGGCTGACGATCCACTATGGTTTCCACGCCTGTCCCTTCGGAATCACGCTTGTCATGGCGACCGACCGGGGGCTGGCCGGCATGGCCTTTTGCGACCCCGGTGAAGAGGCCGCGGCCCTCGCCGACATGTGCGGTCGCTGGCCGCGCGCTTCCTATGTGGAAGATCCGGGCATCACGGGCAGATACGCGGTTGACGCTTTCGATCCGGGTCGCTGGAACCCGCAAGATCCGCTGCGCGTGGTTCTGATCGGCACCGATTTCCAGATCCGAGTCTGGGAGGCTTTGCTGGACATCCCTCTGGGCGCTGCCATGACCTATGGCTCGATTGCCCGGCGACTGGGCAAGCCCAGCGCCTCACGAGCCGTGGGCGCGGCGGTCGGCCGCAATCCGATATCCTTTGTCGTGCCATGCCATCGGGCCGTTGGCAGCACCGGTGCGCTCACCGGCTATCATTGGGGTGTTACCCGCAAGCGCGCCATGCTCGGCTGGGAGGCCGGTCATCTGGTTTAGAGCAAACTTTTCGCCCTTTGCTCTGACGGTCAGTATTGCGCAAATCCACGCCCGAGCTGCTGCGGAGCCGCATCGACAACAATCGCCCGGCCTTCCTGGATCTGATAGACCGCAAGCGCCCGCTGCGACTTTCCATCCGGCATGAAACGGTATGCTCCCGTCACGCCCTGGAAGCCGCGGTTCTCCAGGTTCTTGGCGGAAAACGCCGCCGGGTTGCGCGACGCCAGAAGCTCCACCGTCATGGTTACGGCATCGTAACCCAGACCGGCATTGACGGTCGGTTCCGCACCGAAGCGCTCCCGGTAGCGCAGCTTGAACTCCTCGAAATTCGCCTGGTCCATGTCGGCGAAGATCGCACCCTGCAGGTAGGCTGAATCAAGCTTGGCGGAGCGCCACTGGCCGGTGCCGATCAGCCGCTTGTCGCGTAGCTTCACGCCCTCACTCTGGATCACACGTGCAATTGCGGTCGGTGCCGTGCCGCCGTCGGGAATGAAGATGGCATCGGCCTCGCGGATCGCCGGCAGGACTTCCTGCACGGCGGTGACAACCGATTCATTGGAATATTGGTAGCGCGAGACGCCGAGCAGAACGCCGCCATGGCTCGCCAGCGTGGCCTTGAGTTGCCGCTCTACCAGGGTTCCGTAAGCGCCCTGCGGCAAGATCGCCACAAAGGAGGTGAGCCCGACACCGGTTGCGTAGGAGATGGTCCGATCGACCACCTGGTCGGGCAGGAAGGACATCAGGAAGACGCCGTTCGAAGCTGCCGCGGGGTCGGACGAAAAGGCAACAATGGAGCGGTTGGCCGGTCGTGCCACGGAGGCGGCCGACGTTACGCTGCCGGAGAACACCGGACCGAGAATGACGGCTGCCCCTTCGCGAACCGCTTCCTCTGAACGGGCGATCGCTCCTGCAGCGGTGCCGCCGGTGTCCTTGATGACCAATTCCATGGACTGGGCGCCGCTGGCTTCGATCGCCAATTCCGCAGCGTTGCGATATTCGGTGGCGATTGTCGCACCATTGCCCGGTGCCGAGCGCGGCAGGAGCAGAGCGACTCTTGTCTCTCCCGAGCCGATGACTTCTCCGGCGGCCGGCCCGGTCTTGACCGGCAGGCTGGCCGTCGTCTGAGGCGCACTGCTGTTGCCGCTGGGCAGGCCGTAATCAGCCGACTGACAGGCGCCAAGCAGCAGCAGGGCTGAAAAGAGGCCGATTGCCGATCCGCGGCGAGCGCGCCCGCCAGATGAAGATGCCATTGTCCGTTCAGTATCCTGCCTGTCGCCCGGATTTTCCCAATGCGTTACAGCTTAGAACAATCCGTGTTGTCATCTGTAGTATTGCGTTAAAGACATCGGGTAAAGGGCAAAACCGGGGCGTTGGCTTCCGGTTTTCGAGGATGCGGTCCCGGTGCGATTGCACTAAGCTGACACCCGGCCGGGGAAACACGGAAAACAATGCGCAACAGCTATCATATCGGCTCCAATCGGATTGAGGCTGGCCCACTGGAACCGGCGCTCTACGTGGTGGCGACGCCGATCGGCAACCTCGGCGACATGTCCTTGCGCGGGCTGGATATACTGGCGGCAGCGGATATCGTCGCCTGTGAGGATACGCGGGTAAGCCGCGTGCTTTTGTCGCGCTATGGAATCACGAACAGACCCACGGCCTATCACGAACACAATGCGGATCGGGTCGGTCCCAGACTGCTGGAAGCTCTGGAGGCGGGCAAAAGCGTTGCACTGGTCAGCGATGCGGGCACACCGCTCGTTTCCGATCCCGGTTTCCGGCTGGTTGAACAGGCGGTGGAAAAGGGTTTGCGGGTCGTTCCCATTCCGGGAGCTTCCGCGCCGCTCGCCGCGCTTGTTGCTTCCGGCCTGCCCAGCGACAGCTTTTTCTTTGGCGGGTTCCTGCCATCGAGAGACAAGGCCCGGCGCGCGCGACTTGGAGAGATTGCCAGTGTGCCGGCGACGTTGCTGCTGTTCGAATCGCCCCATCGGCTGGCAAAGACCCTGCTGGCCTGCGTCGATGTACTGGGCGGTGATCGCGGTGCCGCCGTCTGCCGGGAACTGACCAAGATGTACGAAGAGGTGCGGCGCGGATCGCTGCGCGAGCTGACCGAGCACTATGATGCGCATCCCGACGTCAAGGGCGAGATCGTGCTGGTGATCGCACCACCCGAGCCGCAACAGGTATCCGAGGAAGATGCCGATGATCTGCTGCGCCGCCTGCTTGCGGATCACTCGCCGGCAAAGGCGGCCACCGAGGCGGCGAAGCGGACCGGCCTGCCCCGAAAGCAGCTTTACCAGCGGTTGCTGGCGATGAAGAACGAAACCGGATGAGCGGCGAGGCCGATCGGGCGTCGCGTCGGCGGGCCTATCGCCGCGGCCATTTCGCGGAGTACCTGGCTGCGGCTGCGTTGATGCTGAAGGGCTACCGCATCGTCGCGCGCCGCTTTCGAACCAAGGCTGGCGAAATCGACCTGATCGCCCGGCGCGGCGACCTTGTCGCGCTCGTCGAAGTCAAGGCGCGGGCAAGCGAGGCGGCAGCGATCGATGCTGTGACTCCCGGTGCAGCCCGTCGCATTATGGCAGCCGGCGACATTTGGCTTTCTCGCCAGCGCGATCACGACCGCCTGTCACTTCGTGGAGACATTGTCGTGGTCCTGCCCTGGCGTTGGCCACGGCATTTTCCGGACGCGTTCTGAATTGCGGATACAAAAAAACCGCCGGGCGGAACCCGGCGGCTTCTAACTTCAATCCGATACAGCGATCAGTACGGGCAATTCTCGTCCGACATGTAGTCGTGCACGTTGATCTTGCCGGTGATGATATCCGACTTTGCCTGCTCGACAGCGTCGCGCATTTCCTGGCTGACCAGCTTGGCGTTGTTGTCGTCCATCGCATAGTCGACGCCGTTCTCGGCGAGACCCAGCACGTTGAAGCCGTAGGAGAACTTGCCGTCATTGGCATCGTTGAATGCATTGTAGACGGCGACGTCCACGCGCTTCAGCATCGAGGTAAGAACCGAACCCGGCTGCAGGCCGTTCTGGTTGGAGTCGACGCCGATGCTCAGCTTGCCTTCATCGGCAGCGGCCTGAAGCACGCCGATACCGGTGCCGCCGGCAGCCGCATAAACCACGTCGGAGCCCTGAGCGATCTGGGACTTGGCGATCTCACCGCCCTTGACCGGGTCGTTCCAGGCGTCCGGGGTCGTGCCGGTCATGGCCTGCAGGACATTGGCATCGGGATTGGTTGCCTTGACGCCGCCGACATAGCCGCAGGAGAATTTGCGGATCAGCGGAATGTCCATGCCGCCGACGAAGCTGACGGTGCCTGACTTGGAAGCCTTGGCGGCCATAACGCCGACCAGGTAAGAGCCTTCCTGTTCCTTGTAGACAACCGAGCGCACGTTCGGCAGGTCAACGACCATGTCGATGATGGCGAAATTGGTGTCCGGATATTCGGCTGCCACTTTCTCGAGCGCTGCTGCCCAGGAGAAACCGGCCATGACGATCGGATTGTTGCCGTCACGGGCAAACTTGCGCAGCGCCTGTTCGCGCTGGGCATCGTTCTGGATTTCGAAGTCGCGATAGGCAATGCCGGTATCGGTCTTGAACTTCTCAGCGCCGTTATAGGCGGATTCGTTGAACGACTTGTCGAACTTGCCGCCCAGGTCGTAGATGATTGCCGGCTTGATGTCGGCAGCCAGTGCGGTTGCCGACATCGCGGCCATTGCAAGAATGCTGAGGAGTGTTCTCTTCATGTTTCCCAACCCTTTTGTTCGTTTGGTTTGTTGTCCCTCTACCGCTTTTGGCGCGGCGCAAATAAAGCCTTTCTCACCGGAGCCCGGCTAGACTTGCGCTTATCCTTGCACGGCTTTTTGCAAAGATCACGCACAAAATGAGTGCTTTGTGGAGCATGCTTAAAAATCGAAGCTAACCGCCTTTGCTCACAAGGTCAAATTTTTGATCGTATGATCAATTTTGAGGCGGCATTGCCCCGCCTGCGGGCGTGCCAGCCCCGGTTTGTCAGCCCATTGTGCAGGAAACGCCGGTTCCGCGTACGCCGCAATAGCCGTTCGGATTCTTGGCAAGATACTGCTGGTGATAGTCCTCGGCGAAATAGAACTCCGGCGCGGAGACGATTTCCGTGGTGATCTGGTGGTCAAACCCGGCACTGTCGAGCGCGGCCTGGTAGTCGGTGCGGCTCTGCTTTGCCTGGTGCAACTGGTCGTCCCCGTAGGCATAAATGGCAGACCGGTAGGTCGTGCCGACATCGTTGCCCTGACGCATGCCTTGCGTCGGGTCGTGACCTTCCCAGAAGATCTTGAGCAAGCTGCCATAGGTGATGACAGCCGGGTCGTAGACCACCAGTGCAACTTCCGTATGGCCGGTCAGTCCGGTGACGGTTTCCTCGTATGTTGGATTTGGGGTCATGCCTCCTGCAAATCCGACAGCGGTCACCCAGACACCCCGGCGCAGCCAGAACATCCTCTCAACGCCCCAGAAACACCCCATGCCAAAAAGCGCCCTTTCGAAACCGTCGGGATAGGGCCCCTTGAGCGGATTGCCGTTGACGAAGTGATGGCTGGCCGTTGGCAGCGGTTCGCTGCGGCCCGGCAGGGCGTTCTCGGCGGTTGGCATTGTTGTTTTCTTGCTCATAAGGTCAAGGCCGAACATCGTCTCACTCCATATTGCAACCCAAGGCGACAGATAGCGCGGGCACGGGCGGCCGTCTAGCGCGCGGCGAAGCGACCGGCCGGTCGCGGCCGCCGCCAGGCGATCAGATAAAAGAACAACGACAGCACCAGGAACACCGCCCAGGTCGGCTGCAGCAGGATCCACTGGATGATCGGATCCCACAGATAGGGATGCACGTTGCGCTGAATCACCGCCTGGGCAAGGTTCAGCGTGTCCGGGCTGATGGCGTACCAGGCGTTGCCCAAGGGCTCCATGACCACCTGGGAGGCGGCAACCGACTTGATCGCGTCAATGACGCCGGCAATGACCGCAAAAACCAGAGCGATCATGCTGATCGCGCGCAACAGGAATCTCATGGTGGTCGTCCACTCCCATCCGTGACGTCAATTGTGTTGCGCTGGCCTTTTCGGTATCCGACCGCAGTGGCCGATCCCCATGCCCTGAAGGCAGCAAGCACGGTTCATAGCGCATAAATGCCCGTCGTGGAAATCACATGCTCGATATCGGCAAGGCGCAGGGAGCGCGGCAGATTTCGACGCAACGCAACCTTTGTCGTCAAAGCGTCAGATTCTGGTTGATCCGGCATCCGTCTTGACTATAGTGCGCGCCGTTCCGGCCTGCTTTCCAGCGACCGGCACGATATCCGGAGAGGTGGCCGAGTGGTTGAAGGCGCACGCCTGGAAAGTGTGTAGGCGGTGATACCGTCTCGAGGGTTCGAATCCCTCTCTCTCCGCCATATCAACCTCAAAAATGACATTCCGTTCTCGACGCCTTCTCACAGCCACTAAGGTTGTCCGTCGCGAAGAACACTCGCTGATACGGTGGCAACGGTCACGGCGCTCAAAGCCGCAGCTCCAAACGAGAATGTCGCGGCGAGACCGAACATGTGCTGCCAGGAAATCGCGGCCGCCGTGCCGGCGAGCACGGCTCCGATCGCGCCGATGCCATCCATCAGAACGAAGGCCAGACCGAGGGTCGTGCTTTCCCTGGTATCGGTGTGATCGACCGCGGTGGCAAGCATGACCGGACGGATCGAGTCCATCGCGGCAAACCCGATCGCCATGAGCGCGATCATCACCCAGAGCGCCGGGTTGAACATGAGTACTGCGATCGTCGCGCCGCCTGTCAGCATTCCGGTCAACAGAACGGGTCGGCGTCCGACACTGTCAGAGAGCTTGCCGACCCAGGGTTGGGCAAGCGCGCCCGAGATCATGAGGGTGGCAAAGATGATGCCGATCGTCGTCGGTTCAAGGCCGTGGACGCTGGCCAGATAGAGCGGGATCATGCTGAACATCGCAATCAAGGCCATGTTGTAGAGGCTGATCATGCCGATGATGCGAAGTCCACTCCTGTGACGCCAGGCGTGCAACAAATCGAGCAGGTCTTGCCGGTTCACCGCCCTTCGTTCGACACGCGGAACGGCGCGGGCGACCCACAGGAAACAAACACCCAGCAAGACTGTTGGCAGCACCGAGGCAATCAGCGCACCACGCCAATCGACAAAGGCCAGCAGGAAGCCGACGCTGAGAGGAGACAGGACTTCGGCGAACGATCCACCAATGGCGTGAATTCCCAGGGCGTGGGCACGTCCACCTTTGTTGTCCCTTGTGAGGACGCCCGTGGCCATCGGGTGCCATGCCGCATTGCCCATCCCGGCAAGAGCGAGAAGGATCGCGAGGCTCCAGAACCCCGGAGCCAACGACGCCAGCCCATAGCCGATGGCAACCCACCAGAATGTTGCGACGAGCAAACGGCCTCGGTTCGAGACGTGATCTGCAAGAAACCCGGCCGGAATATAGGCAAGTGCACCGCCAATGATGGTCAGTGTGAACAGCAAGCCGACCTCGGTTGGCGAAAGGTTCATGCCAAGACCGGCCGCGGGCACGATCAGCCACAGGGCCGCGATCGGCCAGTCAATGCATAGGTGACCCAGTGCGAACCAGGTCAGGAAGGTGCGCTGTCTCATGGCGGAAACGAATTTCGATACCGATATGCCGGCAAAACACCGGCTTGCTTCCGAAAGCTAGAGGAAGCCTGTATGTCTGTCTGTCGAAGAAAAGTCAGAATATATCGAGGATTCGTCAGTTCATGGCTGTTCAGCCCCATCCAGATGCGGTCAATCCAGAGTTGAGCAATCGACCAAGATATCTCGGGGAGACCATCAAGCCGGAAGCCGGCGAGAGTTTCGACTGGCACGCGCACGATTACGGCCAGCTCATTTCGGCGGAATCAGGCTCGATGACAGTCGGTACGCCGGATCGCGTTCTTCTTCTGAGCCCGGCCATGGCCGTCTGGATACCGCCTGATATGGATCACTGGATGCGTTACGGCCCAAACGACGTGATGATCTATGTCGACGTCGACCGGCAAGAGGCCGATCGACTGGGCGCTGCGTGCAGGGTGGTCGCCATGACACCCCTGCTGAGATCGCTGTTCATCGCAACGATGCCGGAGGAAACGGATGCGCGTGAGCACCGCCACAACGACGCCGTGCACGCCCTCTTGCGTCATGAGTGGCTGAGTGCCCGAGATGTTCCGCTGTCCTTGGCCGTGCCGCAAGACCGCCGGGTCCGCGACCTTGCCCGGTCGACACTCGACGATCCCGGCAAGGTTCAATCGGTCGAGGCGTGGCTCGCCGAGGTGCCGGCCAGCCGCAAGACGGTCGAGAGAATATTCATATCGGAAACCGGCATGCCGCCATCGAAATGGTTGCGGCATGCCAGAATTCTACACGCCGTCTCCATGCTGGCAGCGGGCCAGAAAATCACGACGGTTGCCCTGGAATTGGGCTACCGGTCATCCAGCGCGTTCAGCTACATGTTCCGACAGGTGCTCGGTGAAAGCCCCAGCGAATTCCTCGGAAAGTAGCCGACCCTGTAACGATCGCATTCAGGATGGCACCTCTCGATGTTTGACGAACTTGAACACATTAACCGGCGACCCGACGTCTTCGAGACCTGCACGGCTGCTTCGCTTTGGACGGATGAGTACCGATCGAGGAAAATGCTGGCGTATCACCTGAAGGAAGACGTCGATCTGTCATCCAGAAACATCGGTTTCATAGACCGGTCGTCTTCCTGGATGGTTGATAATTTCGTGCTGACCATCTGTTCTATGATCCGAACGAGCAGTTCGACCTGATTACCGAAGATCATGTGCGACTTCTGCACTCTCAGCCCAGGAGCCGCGAGACTGTCCCAACCTGGGACATTTTATCGAACCCTTGGCGAGTGACCCGACAACAGATAGGCTACAGCCATGACGGATAACGTTACGAACGATCTGCTGCTGGAGCAGCTTAAGGCGATCCGCGCTGAACAAGCAGCGGCACGGGAACGCGACGACGAGATGTTACGTCGGCTTGGCACCGTGGAAACCATCATGGCGCGCGTCAGTCGTGACATGGGGGAGTTTGTCGCGGAACAAGTTGGTGATCGCCACAGCATGGACAAGCTGCGCGCACGCCTTGAGCGCATCGAACGGCGGCTTGAGCTGAACGAACCCAGTTGAACCGGTCTGATACCCGTCGTCTACGGATTGCTGAAAAGCTCTGAGCTGGCGAGCTTCTGCCAAACATGTCTTCCGGCAGCCCTTTCCTCCGCGAACGGACGCGCGCATAGTTCTGTTCCGAAATGGAAGAAGGAATGACGGCAATGCGAAAACTGCAGTCGCAGGGCGTTCACCACATCACCCTGACAGGAGCCGACCGGCAGACCTCCATCGATTTCTGGGAAGGGGTGCTGGGGATGCCTTTCGTCTTTGACCAGCCCAATCTGGACAACCCGAAGGAAGGTCATCTTTACTTCGATCCGGGTGACGGCCGCCTGATCACCATTTTTACCAATGAAGACCGCAAACCGGATCCCCGCCGAACGCCGACCGAACCGGGCTGTGTCCACCACATTGCGCTTTCAGTCAGCCAGGCGACTTTCAAACAGGCGGTCAAACGCCTCGACGACCGCGGGATCAGCCATACAGGGCCGAAGGATCGCGGATTCATGGATTCGATCTACTTTACCGATCCACTGGGCCTGCTGATCGAATTGGCATCCTACCGGTTCGAACCCCCTTGGGGCTGCAGCCACGCCGACGTGATGATCGAGGCTCACCGCATCCGCGTCGAAAGAGGCGACTACAACATCCAGGAGGACCACCTGGCGGACGCCATCGAACTGCTGGTCCATTCCAGGCAGCAGTCATTGTCCGCCGACCGGACGGCGAAAGACCCCTACTGATCGCTGGCCGAGGCCAAGATCGCGATGCCGCTATTCCAGCCGGAAGCCGACCTTGATGCCCACCTGGAAGTTGGTCACCTTGCCTTCGGCAACGTGCCCGCGGATCTCGGACACCTCGAACCAGCCGATGTTGTTGATGGTTTCCGATGCCTTTAAGATGGCGCCTCGGATGGCATCTTCGACACCCTCCGACGAGGCACCGACGATGTTGATATGCTTGTAAACGGTATTGCTCATATCGCTCTCCGGGTTCGACTGTCGTACACGCCGTTGATTGTACAGCAGCGGCGATGCATCATACAGTTGAGATGATTGTGGCCTGAACTGTCAATCGTCAGCAGCACCCGGCCGTACTTCAGGTACGCCGATCGGTCAGCAGAGCACGCATATTCAAGTTTGTGGTTACCGGAGTGTTTATGGATAGGGTTGGCCGGTTGTTTCGAGCGATCGGGTTGCTTCTGACCGGACAGCAGACGTTTTTCCTAACGTTCTGGGTTGTCTATCTTCCAGTAAACTTGCTTTGCAGCCTTGTTGCTGAACTCACGGAAGAGTTTGGGCATTTTCTGCCACAGCGCCTCAGCGAAACGCTTCCGGCGATGACGCTCGCGATCGGACTGGCGAACGTCTATGTGATGGGAGTTGCTGTCATCTGGTGCGCTTACCGGAACCGCCCGCTGGACAATTGGCATTGGTTTGGTTCGTTTGGTGCAGCAATGGGAATGCTCCTGTTTCCAGTGCTTCTGGTTCTGTCCAGTTTCGATTAATGAGACCTGCCACAAAAAGGGACAGGCTATCCCAGATAACCAAACATGCGCGGTAGCCACAGAACCAGCCCCGGCCACAGGATCAGAACCGCCAGCGCCAGAAGCAGCACGGCCAGGAAGAGCCAGATCTCGCGGATGATTTCGGCAAGCGGGATGCCGGTGACGGCGTTGATGACGAAGAGCAGAATGCCGTAGGGCGGCGTGATCAGGCCGATCATGCAGTTGACCACCGCGACCACGCCGAAATGAACCAGATCGATCCCCAGTTCACGGCAGGTGGGCAGAAAGAGCGGGATGATGACGAGGATGATCGTCGTCGCGTCGAGCACGCAACCAAGCAACAGCAACAGTATGTTGACGGCCAGCAGAAAGGCCAGCGGATGCATGTCCAATCCGACCATGCTCTGCGCCAGAAGGTTCGGGATGTTTTCCGACGCCACCACATAGTTGAGGATCAAAGCACCACCGATGACGATGCCGACCGCGGCCGAAGAACGGGCGCTCTGAACCAGAATGTCGTAGAGCGCCCGGGCAGACAGCGCCCGGTAAAACACCGATGCGAGAATCAGCGCATAGAATGCCGCGACGGCGGCGGCTTCAGTCGGCGTCGTGACGCCGCCGTAGATGCCATAGAGCAGAATGGCGGGCATCAGCAGTGCCGGGAAGGCATTGAATGTCAGGCCGGGCAAATCCTTCAGCGGAACCGCCTTTTCAAGCGCAAAGTTGCGCCGGTGCGACAGAAAGGTGTTGAGACCCATCAGAACCGCGCCCATCAGCAGTCCAGGAATGATGCCGCCCAGAAACAGGTATCCGATGGAGGCGTTCGAAACGAGTGCATAGAGCACCATCGGAATCGACGGCGGGATGATCGGGCCGATCGTTGCCGAGGCGGCGGTAATGGCGGCGGCATAGCCTCGCGTGTAATGGCCGCTCTTGGTCATCATTTCGATGATGATCTTGCCGATTCCGGCCGCATCGGCGACGGCTGATCCCGACATGCCGGAGAAGATCAGCGAGGCAACGACGTTGACATGCCCCATGCCGCCGCGGAAACGGCCGACAAGGGCGACGCAGAATTGCAGCAGCCGGTCGCTGATCGTCCCGGCATTCATGATATTCGCAGCCGCGATAAACAGCGGCACTGCCAGCAGCACGAAACTCGAATAGAGCCCGTCCATCAGCACCTTGCCGGCAAGACCGATATCCTGGCCGGCCACCGCCAGATAGACCAACGACCCGATGAGAATGGCGTAGGCGATCGGCGCGCCGATCGCGGCAAGGCCGAACAGGGTCGCCAGGCAGAGGAAGAATTCGAGGCTCATTCGTCGAACCGTGTGGCTTCATGCTCGTCCGTTTCCGGCGGTCCGAATCGCATCGTCCGGTAGACGAGCCAGAAGTACCGCAGCGAAACCGCGGCCAGAAAGACGATGTAGATCACGTAGATGTGGCGCATGCGGATCCAGTCGCCGACCAAACCTGAGAGAGTTGCGGTCTTCTTCAACCGCAGAATGTGGAACTTCGCCCAGGTCGGCTCAATCGACAGCAGCAGGCCGATGGCAATCGCCAGTCCGAAGACGACGATGAACCATTTTCGCACGCCGGGCCCGACCCGTTGATAAAGGATGTCGAAGGCCACATGGTCGCGTTCGCGCACCACGAAGGCGTTGCCCCAGAACACCAGCCAGAGCCACAACACCAGGCAGAATTCGAGGGTCCAGCCGTAAAGCGACGGTTCGAGGAAGGGAAATGTGTCGCCGATCCATTCGAGACGCGCCGAGTAGCGTATGGTGATCTGCAGGATAAAGGTCAGGAACATCACCGCCATGAGGGCGGCGGCGAAGGCTTCGGCCGCTCTGCGAAGAGTGGACAATTGCCTCATATCAAGATGTTCCCCTCCCACACGGTTCGCATCATACGGACCGCTGATGACCGGAAGGGGCGGTCACCGCCCCTTCCACATGGCGTCGATCAGTTGCCGAGCCCGTTGATTTTCTCCAGCACACCGTCCGGCCAGGAGGCGGCGAACTCGGAGCCAACATACTGCGACTGTACATGGTCGCGGAACGCCTTCAAATCCGGTTCGTAGATTTCCAGGCCGTTCTCCTTCAGGAAGGCCACCAGATCGGCTTCCTTCTTCAGCTGATTTTGACGACCGCTTTCGGCTGCGGCATCGGCTGCGGCCTGCACCTTGGCCTGCTGCTCGGGCGTCAGGCTGTCCCACACGGCCTTGGAAAAGGCGACGTAGTTGAGATCGACCAGGTGCGAGGTCAGGATGATCTGATTGGTGACTTCATAGAACTTGGCGTCCACCACGGTCGGCAGCGGATTGTCCTGCCCGTCAACCGAACCCGAGGCCAGAGCCGTATACACTTCCGTAAAGGCCATCGGCGTGGGGTTGGCGCCCAATGCCTTGCCGAGGAACTGCCAGGCGTCGGTGCCCGGCATGCGGAGATTGACGCCCGCCAGGTCCGCCGGCTTCATGACGGTCAGGTCGTCTTTCTTCTGCCTGAGATTGACGTGACGACGGCCAAGATACATCACCGACAGGAGCTTGACGCCCAGTTCGTCCTCGACCTTCTTCTTGAAGGGTTCCATCAGCGGGTCGTTAAAGACCGCGACTTGGTGGTCGGCGTCCTGGTGGACGTATCCGGTGGCGAAGATCGAGAATTCCGGGAAATACTGCGCCAGCTCCTGAGCCGAAGCGATCGACATTTCCAGGTCGCCGGAAGCGATCGCCTCCAGTTCGGAATTCTGCTTGATCAGGGTCGCGTTGTAATGCGGTTCGTAGGTGGCGAAATCCGCAACGGCGGGCGCAAAGATTTCGGCGAGTGCTACCGAGCGTTGGTCCGTTTCTGACGCCGGGGTCGACATCCGCAGCTTGACCTTGTCCATTGCCAGCGCCGGCGTGGCCAAAGCCACCACCGCAAGGGCTGCGAGTGCGCGACGTGTTATCTTACCTACCATGAGCTTTTCCTCCTTCTTGGTGGCGGTTGAGCCCGCCTGATGACCGGGTGGCCCCGAATTCCTCAGACGCCCAGGGCCCTCCTTTTTGCACTGTTGATGTGGGCGTGAATTGCGTCAACTGTTTCTGCCTGGTTGCGTCTTTCGAGAGCCTCGATGATCGCGATGTGCTCATCAAGGACGGATTCCACCAACTCCGGCAGCATGCGTGTGTCGGAGTTGCGAATGACGCGCATCTTGATCGCATTGACTCGATGGATGTCCGAAACGATACGGTTTCCCATCGCATCGACGACATGATCGTGGAAAGCCCAATCCAGGCGTTGCGCGCGGCCGAGCAAATCCGATGAAACACCGTGGCGGGCCTGCTCGCGCGTCGTCCGGTGTTCGGCCGCGATCCGAGCGATATCCTCATCGGAAGCCGTTTTGCAGAAATTGGCGAACGCTTCCGCTTCGATCATGCGCCTGAGTTGAAAGGCATTTCGGATCAGATCGAGATCAATGGTCAGGATCTGCAGGCCCCTTTTGGGAACGGTGCGGATCAGCCCGTCGGCTTCCAGTCTCGGGATCATCTCACGAATGGCACCCAGTGGCATTCCCGTCAGTTCGACCAGTTCGCGTTGCGACACGATCTGGCCTGGCTGGATGTCTCGCGACAGCAGCTTCTCGGTGAAGCTCGAATAGGCGTGGTCGCGCAAACGGTGTGCTTGGCTAACCATCGATCGGCTCCGGCGCTGCGGCGTCCAACATGTCCTTTCGCGCCGACGGATCGAGCGGCGACAGGGGTGGCCGGAGATTTTCCCAGACCGGATCCTTTCTGGCCTGCGCCAGCAGAACCTTCAAGGCCGGGTTCACCGGCCCCGAGACGATGCGATCCACCAGGCGAGAGAGGGCTTTGTCTTCCGCGCCGCCCGCAAAAAGCTGGCACATGCGTTCGGGGTGAAGGTTGGCGATTCCGGTAATCGAGCCCGCACAACCCAGCGGGACGGCCTTGTGGATCAGGCGTTCGTCGCCGATCAGGACCGGAGGGCCCTCCGCCAACAAAGCTTGAGCCGTGTCCCAGTTGCCGGAACTGTCCTTGATTGCCACAACACGGTCGGGAAAATGTGCGCTGAGCCGTGCCGTCAGGCCTGGAGAAAGCCCAACCCCGGTTACCTGCGGTATGTTGTAGAGGATGACCTGCGCTTCAGGCGGTGCGTTCTCGAACAGGCTGGCGTGCCAGTCAAACAGGCCATCATCGCCGACCGGAGAGAAATAGAAGGGCGGTGGGATCAGGAAGGTGCGAATGCCGACGGCCAGGCCCTGCCGCATCTGCTCGGTTGCGTCCTGGACCGACGAGGCGGCGACACCGAGAACGACCCGGTCCGGCGACACGGCGTCACAGAAGCGGGAAAGAACCGCAGCCCGCTCTCCCATGCCAATCGATGCACCTTCGCCCGTCGTCCCGAACAGCGTGACACCCGCAACGCCGCGCCGGATGACATCGACAGCGTGCTGAATGAGCCGATCCAAATCGATCGAGCCATCGGCGCCGAAAGGCGTCAACAATGCAGTCGAGATGCCAAATTGCACCGTGTATCCTCCCTGTGACACGTGAGCTGGCGGAAGACCGTTCGTATCAGACATGTCATTCATAGGCAATTGACAACATCGCTAACATGTTACGATTCGGCGCACGCTTATCGAGCCGTTTTGTCAATGCGCACCGCCCCAGTCGGACAATCGTTGCGGAACCCCGTTGCCCGGCAATTTTTTTCAATGTGACTGATAGTTTTGGCAGTATCGTTCCCAACCGGGTTCGTCATTCTCGTGACATAGGAGCGCCATGGAGGTGTCCAGGGTGCTTCTCCTCGGGTGCGAACCACCTGTTATTGCTTCCGTTTCAGCATACGACTCCCGACTTGACCGCCGGCCCGGGCCGGCGGTCCCTTTCTCCTGATCCCTTTGCTGGAAGTCTTTCAGATCACAACTGGTGATTTTAACAGTATGAACAGATCGATCAAAACGCGAAGAATGGACACATGAACTTGGCGAAACCCGATTCGGGCGCCATGGGGAAAGGGGTGAAAACGGATCAGATCAGGCGGTGAGGTGTCTGGCTTATGTCACCGGTCCCGCCTTCAGAATCATCGCATCGTCCTGCGAAGGTGGTTCAGGTAACCATGCGGCTGGCCGGCATGGGAGCCTGACTATGTCCCAACCGCCGACGCGGGCGATGCGGTGGTCCTATCGAGCCTCGCACCGCCAGTTGCCTTCCCGGACCTAACTCGGCTGGCGTTGCAGGACGGCATTTCCCAAGGGCCGTCCCCCGCCGATGGCATCTCGCTTCGGCGGCACCGCGCTGTCGGTCAAGACAGCACAGGAGCATGCGCCGGTAACGGTGACGGTGATTGTTCCTGGCCCCGGCCGTTGCGGCCGGCAGCGCGGCCACCTCGTGATCACACGACCCAGACGCCATCATCGAGGTTCTGGCTGTTGTTGTTGACGTTCTCGTCGCTCTTGGTGAAAGCGATCAGGATGTCTTCGCGGGTCAGGCCGTCGTTTTCCATGCCGCCCACCCAGAAGTCGTAGCCGGCCTGATCCGGCAGCCGGAACAGCACGTTCTGGTACATCGCGTCGATGTATTCGAAGTTGCTCGGATTGGCGCCGTAGAGGTCCCGGAACTCGTCCGACTGGATGAACTGGCTCGCCAGGAACTGCTCCTTCTCGTAATCGGTCCAGCCCTGCTGGTCGAAATTGTCGAGATTGCCGATCCAGAAGCGCACGCCGCCCTCGTCGGGCGTGCGTCCGAAGGAGGCCTGGTAGATCCGGTAGCCGAAGCCGGTGTTGGGGCTGATCAGGTCGTAGACATAGTCGCCGTCGGTAAAGTCGATGCGTTCCATGTTGGTGAGTGTGTCCGCGCCGCCGCCCGGTTTTTCGACGGTGATCGTGCCGTTGCCATTGAGGGTCTGCGTATAGTCGGCGCGTTCGCCGTCATAGACGACGGCATCGTGGTCTGGTCCGCCATCGATCAGGTCGGACCCGCCGGAGCCGTTGATCGTGTCGTCGCTGGCCAATGCCCGGATGTCGTCACTGCCACCGGTGCCGTCGAGGGTGTCCTCGTCCGGTGTGCCCAGGATCGGGCCGTCGTCGCGACCGTCGATGTCGATCATCACGGTGGCGCTCGCCTGGCCGCCCTGGCCATCATCGATCGTGTAGGTGAAGCTGTCGCTATCGGCCTCGCCTTCATTCAATCCCTCGAAGGCGCCATTGGGATCGTAAGCGTAGGATCCGTCGGCATTGACCGTCACCCGGGCACCTGATGCAAGGGTGATGGGTGTACCGAAGACGAAGGCATTGCCGTTGACGGCGACGATGGACAGCGTGCCGCCATCAAAATCGGAATCATTGGCCAGCAGCCCCAGTCCGGCGGTCACCTGAACCACGGTGTCCTCATCCGTCGCGGCTGTATCGTCCTGAGCGGTCGGCTCGATCGTGACTGACGTTTCGTCATCGGTTCCGGCGTTCTCGGCAAACCCGGCATTGCCGTCATAGGTGAGCGTCGAGCCGTTATCGAAGGTCACGCGGAACCGGTCGCCTGCGATCGGTTCGACGCTCACAATCGTCAGGCCTGTAATATCGATCAGGTCCTGGTCGCGATCACCGGTGATGGCATCATCGCCGCCGCCGGCATGGAACACGACGCGATGCTCGGAGGAGAGGCCGGACAGGTCGACCGTGTCGTCAGCTTCCGAGCCGATATGGGTGATGGTTGACGTGGCCAGATTGGTGCCGTCGAAGGAGCCATGGGTGTTGAAGGTATCGCCACCGCCGTTTCCGTCGATGACGATATCCTCGATCTCGGTCAGTTCGGCAATGATGGTTCCGTTGCGGGTAACAACGATTTCGGCATCGCCGGCGTAGCCGATCTGGGCGACGGCTTCGGCATTGGAGTAGATGTCGAAGGTCTCTGCAGTGGCATCGCCATGGATCTCCATGACGTCCGCATGGGTTTCGGCACCGCCATCGACGGTGTCGCGGCCATCGCCGACATTCCACAGGAAGCAATCGTCACCGGAACTTCCGATGAGAGTGTCATCACCGCCGAGGCCGGCCAGCTTGCCGCCGCCCTTTATGGCAACCAGCGTCTCAGATCGCTCCGTCCCCTGACCGTCGAGATCGACCACACGGTAGGCAACGGCGCGGTCATCGCCATCGACGGTGGCTTCGGTGCTGAAGGTAAACACGAGACGGCCATCTTCCAACTGCGCCACCTGCGGAACCGACTGCCAGTTCTCGGTACCGAGATTGATCCGAAACTCGTCTCCGAAGTCGATGGATCCGTCCTTGCGCACTGTGCCGATGCGCGCTGCGATGCCATCGTCGAATTCGTCTCCGTCGGTCGGATCCTCCGTGCTGAACACAAACAGGACGCGGCCATCATCAAGCTGAAGGACTCGACCGGCCGCTTGCTCCCCGAGCGTATGCTCATTGACCCGGAATTCATCGCCGAACTCGACCGATCCGTCCGCCTGAACCATTCCGATGCGCGCTGCCAGGCCGTAATCGCTGGCATCTCCGTCGGTCGTATCCTCGGTGCGAAAGAGGAACAGGACGCGCCCGTCAGCCAGTTGAGTGACCTCGGGATTATTCTGGAACCGCGAGATGTGCTCATTGACGCGGAATTCGTTGCCGAAACTGAACGTTCCGTCCGGATTGACTGTTGCGACCCGCCCCGCGACGCTGTTGCCATCACCATCACCGTTGGTACTGTCATGGGTGGAAAAGGTGAAGAGCAGGCGGCCGTCGGCGAGTTGCATCGCCTGGGGGGAACCTTGACTGTTTGCAAAATGTTCATTGACGCGATGCTCATCGGTAAAGGTGACGGATCCGTCCTCATGCACGGTGCCGACCCTGGCCGCGATGTGATCCAGATCGGCCCACGTATCGGCGGTGGGGCTGTCCGTCGGATCGTTGCTTGTAAAGGTGAACAGAACGCGACCGTCAGCGAGCTGTGTCACCTGTGGGTCGAACTGTCCACTTATCGTGTGTTGGTTGACTCGGAACTCCCCTCCGAAAGTGACCGATCCGTCGCCATTCACAGTTCCGATGCGCCCGGAAACACTTTCGGGCCTGCCGAAACGACCGGTAGTGTCATTTTCGGTTGGATCGTTAGTCTGGAAGGTGAACAGCACCCGTCCGTCGGCCAGCGCCATGACCTGCGGCTCGGACTGCCAGTCTTTCGGATGCTCATTTACCTGGAACTCATCGCCGAAGGTGACGCTGCCATCGGCGTTGACCGTGCCGACCCGGCCGCCAATGCTGCTTTCATCGGTATCGCTGAGGGCACCCGCGAAGGTCCCGAAGGCAAATACCACACGACCGTCGGGGAGGGGCGCGACTTGCGTGCTCCATTGCGTGCCAGGGATGTGCTGGTTGACTCGATCCTCGTCGTCCAGCCGAACCACCGGAGAGGGGATGTCAGACGGGTGGCGGACGTCGAGATAGACGGTGGCCGCCGACTGATCGGCGTTTCCATCTTCGATCGTGTAGGTGAAGGTGTCGGTGCCGTTGAAGCCGCCTGAGGGGTTGTAGGTGAACAGGCCGGTGACAGGATCGAAACTGACTGTGCCGTCGGCCGGATCGGTAAAGCTCACCCCGGTTGCCGGATCGACTCCGTCGGCGCCGAATTCGTCGTTGGCGAGAAGATCGATTTGCGTCGGCGCATTATCGGCGACAATGATCTCGTCATCGTGCGCGGTCGGCGACAGCGGGCCATCATAGCTCAGGTCGAGCAAGACCGGTACCGTTTCGGAATCATCGATGATCCGCACATTATCGCCGAGCTGCAAGCCCTCGATGAACGCGGCATTCTGGAAGGGGGCGCTGGCGCCGTTGCCCGCCGGCCCGTCCGCGTCGAACTGCAATACGCAAAGTCCGTCGACCATGTCGAGCCGCAAATAGTCATTAACATTGGCCTGAGTCAGGGTTACGCTGCCAAAGAGGCCACTGACATCGATGAAATCGTCAACCGCGTTGAAGTCGCCGAACGTGTCGATGGCATTGGCATCGCGGAGAACGAATCGGTCGGCACCCAGGCCTCCGAACAGGGTATCGGCGCCAAGGCCGCCGTCGAGAATATCATTGCCATTCGTACCGATCAGCACATCGTCGCCGCCATAGCCCATCAGTGCAAGGCCCGGATCGATCCCAACCAGCGTTTCGCCTTGATCTGTGCCGCCGCCGCCGAAATCCAGGATACGGGTGGCGATGCTGCCGGAATCAAAATCGCCATCAGCCGGATCGGCGGTCATGAAAGTGAAGACAACCCGGCCGTCTGCAAGCTCGATTGCCTGCGGCAAAGCCTGCGGACCCATCACATGCTCGCTGATCCGGAACTCCTCGGAAAAGCTGATCGAGCCGTTGGCCTCGACCGTCCCGAGACGGGCCGCCACGCCTGTCCAGCTGCCATCGCCGTCGGTTGTGTCGTCGGTTTGGTAAACGAACAGAACGCGGCCGTCGGTCAGTTGAATGACCTCCACCAAATCCTGATAGCCTTCCAGGTGTTCGTTGACCAGGAGTTCGTCGCCGAGGGTGATCGAGCCGTTCACCTCGACCGTTCCGACCCGGGCAGCAACGCTTGTGAAGCTGTCGTCACCGTTCGCTGCATCCAGAGTGCCAAAGGTAAACAGCACCCGGCCGTCAGCGAGTTGGAGGATATCGGGTCTGGACCGGCCGCTCTCGGTATGCTCATTGACGAGGATTTCGCTGCCCAGAGTCGCCGATCCGTCCGGGTTGATGGTGCCGACGCGCACCACGACGCCTCCGAAGCCGTCATCGCCGTTGCCGTCAGGGTAGATGAACACCACCCGACCGTCGGCAAGCTGGAAGGGTTGGGGAACGAAGCTATCGGACAGTTGCTCGCCGACGACGAACTCATTGGCGAAAGCAATGGTCCCATCGACATTGACCGTTCCCACGCGACCGTAGGTGAAATGGGTGTCGGCGGTCGAGTTACCGTAGACGAACAGCACGCGCCCATCGGCCAGTTCCACCATGTCCTGATCGGTCTGGATGTCGAGTGTCGTCTGATTGACCTGCAACTCGTCAGCAAAGGCGAATGTTCCATCAGGATTGGCGGTTCCGACCCTGGCGGCAATGCCATCCGGATTTCCGCCACCGTTTGTTGAATCTTCCGTAAAGAACAAAAACAGGATACGGCCATCGGTCAGCTGCAGGATCCGGGGGACCGCTTGATCGTTGTTGGTATGTTCGTTGACGCGGTGCTCGTCCTTGAACTCCAGGCTACCGTCCGCATTGACGGTAGCGATGCGGGCTGCAACGCTGCTCTCGCTCGCGTCGCCGTCGGTGCTGTTCCACGTGGTGAATACGTACAACACCCGTCCGTCGGCGAGTTGGATGGTTTGCGAGAAGGCCTGGATGCCCTCGGTGTGTTCGTTGACCCGAACTTCATCGCCCATTCGGACGGCCGGATACCAGATCGTCACGCCATCACCGAGAAAGCGGATTCGTTCAACCGCAATGAGGGTGTCGGTCCCTTCATCCAGTCCGTCGCCGGTGTTGTTGTCGGTGACCGTCAGCGTGCCGTCCGGATTGCGGGTGACTGTGTAATCCGCGGAATTGCCCGCATATTCGACGGTGTCCATTCCCGGGCCTCCGTCATGCGTGTTGTCGCCGGCTCCGCCGGCCAAGATCTGGTCAGTCAATTCGAACACCTCCCGTCAGCTTTGAGGCGACAGCTGGGCCATCGCATTCTTGCCAATGTTGTCCCCATTGCTCTCAGCCGCCTTCACACGACCCAGACGCCATCATCGAGGTTCTGGCTGTTGTTGTTGACGTTCTCGTCGCTCTTGGTGAAGGCGATGAGGATGTCCTCGCGGGTCAGGCCGTCGTTT
This sequence comes from Hoeflea sp., assembly GCA_965216535.1. Classification (GTDB taxonomy): domain Bacteria; phylum Pseudomonadota; class Alphaproteobacteria; order Rhizobiales; family Rhizobiaceae; genus Hoeflea_A. Next base: position 7,812,864 of record OZ244175.1, on the reverse strand, counting down.
TCCATGCCGCCCACCCAGAAGTCGTAGCCGGCCTGATCCGGCAGCCGGAACAGAACGTTCTGGTACATCGCGTCGATGTATTCGAAGTTGCTCGGATTGGCGCCGTAGAGGTCGCGGAACTCGTCCGACTGGATGAACTGGCTGGCCAGGAACTGCTCCTTCTCGTAATCGCTCCAGCCCTGCTGGTCGAAATTGTCGAGATTGCCGATCCAGAAGCGCACGCCGCCCTCGTCGGGCGTGCGGCCGAAGGAGGCCTGGTAGATCCGGTAGCCGAAGCCGGTATTGGGGCTGGTTAGGTCGTAGACATAGTCGCCGTCGGTAAAGTCGATGCGTTCCATGTTGGTGAGTGTATCCGTGCCGCCGCCCGGTTTTTCGACGGTGATCGTGCCGTTGCCATTGAGGGTCTGGGTATAGTCGGCGCGTTCGCCGTCATAGACGACGGCATCGTGGCCCGGTCCGCCATCGATCAGGTCGGACCCGCCGGAGCCGTTGATCGTGTCGTCGCTGGCCAGGGCCCGGATGTCGTCGCTGCTGCCCGTGCCGTCGAGGGTGTCCTCGTCCGGTGTGCCCAGGATCGGGCCGTCGTCGCGACCGTCGATGTCGATGGTCACCGTGGCGCTTGCCTGGCCACCCTGGCCATCATCGATCGTGTAGGTGAAGCTGTCGCTATCGGCCTCGCCTTCATTCAATCCCTCGAAGGCGCCATTGGGATCGTAGGCGTAGGATCCGTCGGCATTGACCGTCACCCGGGCGCCTGATGCAAGGGTGATGGGTGTGCCGAAGACGAAGGCATTGCCGTCGACGGCGACGATGGACAGCGTGCCGCCATCGAAATCGGAATCATTGGCCAGAAGCCCCAGTCCGGCGGTCACCTGAACCACGGTGTCCTCATCCGTCGCGGCCACATCGTCCTGCGCGGTCGGTTCGATCGTGACTGACGTCTCGTCATCAGTTCCGGCGTTCTCGGCAAAGCCGGCATTGCCGTCATAGGTGAGCGTCGAACCGTTGTCGAAGGTTACGCGGAACCGGTCGCCTGCGATCGGTTCGACGCTCACAATCGTCAGGCCGGTGATGTCGATCAGGTCCTGGTCGCGGTCACCGGTGATCGCATCATCGCCGCCGCCGGCATGGAACACGACGCGATGCTCGGAGGAGAGGCCGGACAGGTCGACCGTGTCGTCAGCTTCCGAGCCGATATGGGTGATGGTTGACGTGGCCAGATTGGTGCCGTCGAAGGAGCCATGGGTGTTGAAGGTATCGCCACCGCCGTTTCCGTCGATGACGATATCCTCGATCTCGGTCAGTTCGGCAATGATGGTTCCGTTGCGGGTAACAACGATCTCGGCCTCGCCGACATAGCCGATCTGGGCGACGGCTTCGGCATTGGAGTAGATGTCGAATGTTTCCGCCGTGGCATCACCATGGATCTCCATGACGTCCGTATGGGTCTCTGCACCGCCGTCGACGGTGTCGCGGCCATCGCCGACATTCCAAAGGAAGCAGTCGTCACCGGAACTGCCGATCAGGATGTCGTCGCCGCCGAGGCCGGCCAGCTTGCCGCCGGCATCAGTAGCAACCAGCGTCTCGTCGCGCGCCGTTCCCTGTCCGCCGAGATCGACAATACGGTAGGCAACGGCGCGATCATCGCCATCGGCGTCGGCGCTGGTACTGAACGAAATCACAATGCGGCCGTCTGCCAGTTGCACCATATGTGGGTCGCTCTGCGAGCCCTCTGTGTGCAGGTTGATGCGAAACTCGTCGCCGAAGTCGATCGACCCGTCCTGGCGCACCGTTCCGATGCGCGCCGCAATGCTTGCGGTGCCGACTTCGCCGTGGGTAGGGTCTAGCGTCTTGAACAGGAAAAATACTCGGCCATCGTCAAGCTGCAGTACCTGCCCGAAGTCCTGCGGGCCCGCGGTGAGCTGGTTGACTCGGAACTCATCGTCGAATTCGATCGATCCGTCTGGCTGTACCGAGCCGACACGCGCCGACAGGCCGGCTCCGCTATCGTCGCCGTCACTCTGGTCATCGGTATGGAAGAGGAACAGTAGGCGTCCGTCCGCAAGTTCAATCGCCCTTGGTTCAGACTGGTGACGCGAAGTGTGCTGGTTGATCCGGAATTCATCGCCAAAGCTGAACGAACCGTCGCCATTGACCGTTGCGACCCGGCCAGCGACGCTGCGACCATCGCCATCACCGTCGGAACCGTCTGAGGTCCGGAAAGTGAATAAAACGCGTCCATCGGCAAGTAACGTTGCCTCTGGCGAAGTCTGATCGCCGGCAAAATGCTCATTGACACGATGCTCGCTGTTAAAGGTGATGGAGCCGTCCCCATTCACGGTACCGACACGTGCAGCAATGTGCTCCAGACCGATCCAGTTGTCGGTCGTGGGGCTGTCCGTTGGATCCGCGGTTGCGAAGGTGAACAAAACGCGCCCGTCGGCGAGCTGAATCGCCTGTGGGTCGAACTGCTCGTCTGCCGCATGTTCGTTGACTCGAAATTCGCTTCCGAAGGTGAGGGATCCGTCGCCATTGACCGTTCCGATGCGACCGGCAATGCTGTCGGGTCTACTGAAGAACGAACCAGAGGTGTCGCCGTTGGTCGGATCGCTTGTTTGAAACGTAAACATCACCCGCCCGTCGGCCAAGGTCGTGATTTGTGGGTCTCGTTGAAGATCCGCCGTGTGCTCGTTGACCCGGAACTCATTATCGAAAGTGAGGCTCCCATCGGCATTGACCGTGCCCACTCTTCCGCCGACGCTGCTCCCGTCGGCGTCGCCTAGGACGCCCGCCTCGGTTGTGAAGGCAAACACCACGCGTCCGTCGCCGATTTGCGTGGCCTGTGCGTCCGATTGTCCTCCGACAATGTGCTCGTTGACGCGATCCTCGTCGTCCAGCCGGGCGACCGGCGATGGTATATCGGCGAGATCCCGTACATCGACATCGACGTTTGCCGTCGATTCGTCGCCATTGGCATCTCGAAGCTTATAGGAGAAGGTGTCGGGGCCGTTGAAGCCATCGGCCGGCGTATAGGTAAACAGGCCGGTGTCGGGATTAAAACTGAGCGTGCCCTCCACGGGGTCGGTGAAGGATACTCCGCTTGCCGGATCGACGCCGTCGAAGCCGAAATCGTCGTTTGCGAAGAGATCGATTTGCGTGGGCGCGTTGTCGACGACGATGACCTCATCGTCGCGAGCCGCCGGCGACAGTGGCCCATCATAGGATATGTTGATCACCACCGGCGTTGTATCGGCGTCGTCGATGATCCGCACCGTATTGCCCAGTTGCAGGCCCTCAATTATCGCCGCATGCCGAAAGGGCGCGCCGGCACCGTTGCCAACCGGCCCGTCCACGTCGAACTGCAGCACGCAAAGCCCGTCGATCAGGTCGAGGCGCAGAAAATCCGCTATCGTGCCCTGGGTCAGGGTCACACCGTCGAACAGAGCCGACACATCGATGAAATCGTCATTGGCGTTGAAATCGCCGATCGTGTCGATATTGGTGGTGTCGCCGAGGATGAATGTGTCACTGCCGAGACCGCCGAGTAAGAGGTCCCGTCCCGGGCCACCATCAAGGAGATCGTCACCTTTGCTGCCGATCAGCAAATCGGCGCCGCCGTATCCCATCAGCACCACGCCGGGCTCAAGCCCGACCAACGTTTCGCCATCATCCGTGCCACTACCGCCGAAATCGAGGATACGGGTAGCGATGCCGGCGGTATCAAAATCGCCAACAGTCGGATCGTCCGTATAGAAGGTGAAGGCAACCCGGCCGTCCGCAAGCTGGGTGACCTGCGGAGAAGCCTGCCGACCCATAATATGCTGATTGATCCGGAACTCTTCGGAAAAGCTGATCGAGCCGTCGGCTTCAACCGTCCCGAGACGCGCCGCAACGCTTCTCAGGCTGGCATCGCCATCGGTGGGGTCCTGGGTTTGGTAGACGAACAGAACTCGACCGTCTGTCAATTGAATGGCTTGTCCAGATTCTTGACTGCCGTCCATGCGCTCATTGACCCGGAGTTCGTCGCCGAAGGTGATCGAGCCGTCGGCTTCGACCGTCCCGACCCGGGCAGCCACGCTTAAATAACTGTCGTCTCCATTCGTCGCATTCCGTGTGTCAAAGGTGAACAACACCCTTCCGTCGGCGAGCTGGATGACCCGCGGGTCCCCCTGTCCGTTTTCGGTGTGCTCGTTGATGAGGACTTCGCTGTCTAGTGTAGCCGAACCATCCGGGTTGATGGTGCCGACTCGCGCGACCACACCCCCAAAGCTGTCATCCCCGTCGGCGTCAGCGTCGTCGTAGACGAACATCACCCGACCGTCAGCGAGCTGGAGGGGCTGGGAATCCGAGGTACGGTCGACGTCGACGACGAACTCATCGGTGAAAGCAATGGTCCCATCGACATTGACCGTTCCCACGCGAGCATGAACTGAAAAGTTTCCGTCGGCCCAACTGTCGTAGACAAACAGCACGCGCCCATCGGACAGTTCCACCATGTCCGCATCAGTCTGGTTGCTGAGTGTCGTCTGATTGACCCGCAGCTCGTCTGCAAAGGCGAATGTACCGTCAGGATTGGCGCTTCCGACCCTGGCGGCGATGCCGCCCAGGTTTTCGTCACCGTCTGTCGAATCCTCGGTATGGAACAAAAAAAGGATGCGTCCATCGGTCAGCTGCATGACCTCAGGCGCCTCCTGCCATCCATCCGTATGTTCGTTGACGCGGTGCTCGTCCTTGAACTCCAGGCTTCCATCCGAATTGACGGTGGCAATGCGAGTCGCAACGCTTGTTTCGATTGCGTCGCCGTCTGTACCGTTCCAGGTATGGAAAACAAACAACACTCGTCCGTCGGCGAGCTGAATGGTCCGCGGGGCGAATTGGGGCCCTTCGATGTGTTCGTTGACCCGAACTTCATCTCCCATTCGCACGGCCGGATACCAGACCGTGGCGCCATCGCCGAGGAAGCGGATCCGTTCGACGGACACAAGCGTGTCCGTCCCCTCGTCGAGCCCGTCGCCGGTGTTGTTGTCGGTGACCGTCAGCGTGCCGTCCGGATTGCGGGTGACTGTGTATTCCGCGGAATTGCCCGCATATTCGACGGTGTCCATTCCCGGGCCTCCGTCATGCGTGTTGTCGCCGGCTCCGCCGGCCAAGATCTGGTCAGTCAATTCGAACACCTCCCGTCAGCTTTGAGGCGACAGCTGGGCCATCGCATTCTTGCCAATGTTGTCCCCATTGCTCTCAGCCGCCTTCACACGACCCAGACGCCATCATCGAGGTTCTGGCTGTTGTTGTTGACGTTCTCGTCGCTCTTGGTGAAGGCGATCAGGATGTCTTCGCGGGTCAGGCCGTCGTTTTCCATGCCGCCTACCCAGAAGTCGTAGCCGGCCTGATCCGGCAGCCGGAACAGAACGTTCTGGTACATCGCGTCGATGTATTCGAAATTGCTCGGGTTGGCGCCGTAGAGGTCGCGGAACTCGTCCGACTGGATGAACTGGCTGGCCAGGAACTGCTCCTTCTCGTAGTCGGTCCAGCCCTGCTGGTCGAAATTGTCGAGATTGCCGATCCAGAAGCGCACGCCGCCCTCGTCAGGCGTGCGGCCGAAGGAGGCCTGGTAGATCCGGTAGCCGAAGCCGGTATTGGGGCTGGTCAGGTCGTAGACATAGTCGCCGTCGGTAAAGTCGATGCGCTCCATGTTGGTGAGCGTGTCCGTGCCGCCGCCCGGTTTTTCGACGGTGATCGTGCCGTTGCCATTGAGGGTCTGCGTATAGTCGGCGCGTTCGCCGTCATAGGCGACGGCATCGTGGCCCGGTCCGCCATCGATCAGGTCGGACCCGCCGGAGCCGTTGATCGTGTCGTCGCTGGCCAGTGCCCGGATGTCGTCGCTGCCACCCGTGCCGTCGAGGGTGTCCTCGTCCGGTGTGCCAAGGATCGGACCGTCGTCGCGACCGTCGATGTCGATCATCACGGTGGCGCTTGCCTGGCCACCCTGGCCATCATCGATCGTGTAGGTGAAGCTGTCGCTATCGGCCTCGCCTTCATTCAATCCCTCGAAGGCGCCATTGGGATCGTAGGCGTAGGATCCGTCGGCATTGACCGTCACCCGGGCGCCTGATGCAAGGGTGATGGGTGTGCCGAAGACGAAGGCATTGCCGTCGACGGCGACGATGGACAGCGTGCCGCCATCGAAATCGGAATCATTGGCCAGAAGCCCCAGTCCGGCGGTCACCTGAACCACGGTGTCCTCATCCGTCGCGGCCACATCGTCCTGCGCGGTCGGTTCGATCGTGACTGACGTTTCGTCATCGGTTCCGGCGTTCTCGGCGAAGCCGGCCTTGCCGTCATAGGTGAGCGTCGAACCGTTATCGAAGGTTACGCGGAACCGGTCGCCTGCGATCGGTTCGACGCTCACAATCGTCAGGCCGGTCATATCGATCAGATCCTGGTCGCGGTCGCCGGTGATGGCATCATCACCGCCGCCGGCATGGAACACGACGCGATGCTCGGAGGAGAGGCCGGACAGGTCGACCGTGTCGTCAGCTTCCGAGCCGATATGGGTGATGGTTGACGTGGCCAGATTGGTGCTGTCAAAGGAGCCGTGGGTGTTGAAGGTATCGCCACCGCCCTGACCATCGATGACGATGTCTTCGATCTCGGTCAGTTCGGCAATGATTGTTCCGTTGCGGGCGACAACGATCTCGGCATCGCCGACATAGCCGATCTGGGCCACGGCTTCTGCATTGGAGTAGATGTCGAAGGTCTCTGCCGTGGCATCGCCATGGATCTCCATGACGTCCGCATGGGTTTCGGCACCGCCATCGACGGTGTCGCGGCCATCGCCGACATTCCACAGGAAGCAGTCGTCGCCGGAACTTCCGATCAGGATGTCATCGCCGCCGAGGCCCGCCAGCTTGCCGCCGGCATCAGTGGCAACCAGCGTCTCCGATCGCTCCGTCCCCTGGCCGTCGAGGTCGACTACACGGTAGACGACCGCCTCGTCGTCGCCATCGACAGCGGCTTCGGTGCTGAAAGTGAAAACGAGACGGCCGTCGTCCAGTTGCACCACCTGCGGCTGGGACTGCCAGTTCTCCGTGACGAGATTGATGCGAAACTCGTCGCCGAAGTCGATAGACCCGTCCTGACGCACTGTCCCGATGCGCGCCGCTATGCCATCGTTGAAAGTGTCGCCGTCGGTCGGGTCCTCCGTACTGAACACAAACAGGACGCGACCATCATCGAGTTGAAGGACGCGAGCATATTCCTGCTCTTGCAAGGTGTGCTCATTGACCCGGAACTCGTCACCGAAGTCGACCGATCCGTCCGCCTGGACGGTTCCGATACGGGCAGCCAGGCCGTGATTACTGTCGTCACCATCGGTCGGGTCGTCGGTGCGGAACAGAAACAGGACGCGCCCGTCCTTCAGTTGTATGACCTGCGGCTCGCTCTGGAACCGCGAGATGTGCTCGTTGACCCGGAACTCGTTACTGAAGCTGAACGTGCCGTTCGGATTGACCGTCGCGACCCGACCCCCGATGCTGTTGGCATCGCCGTCACCGTTGGTACTGTCGTAGCTGGTGAAGGTGAAGAGCAGCCGGCCGTCGGCGAGCTCCGTCACCTGGGGCGCGTCCTGCCAACCGGCGGTGTGTTCGTTGACGCGATGCTCATCGGTAAACGTCACCGAGCCATCGGGATTTACGCTGCCGACTCGGGCAGCGACATGCTCGAAAGGCACTATCCAGTTGGCATTGGTGGGAGTGCTGTCCGTCGCGTCATCGGTGGAAAAGGTAAAAAGCAGGCGTCCGTCAGCGAGTTGCGCGACCTGCACGTCGATCTGGGCTCTGAAAGTGTGTTCGTTGATTCGGAACTCGTCGCCGAAGGTTACCGAGCCGTCGCCATTCACGGTACCGACGCGCCCCGCTACGCTGACGGGGTTCCCGAAGCTGCCGCTGGTGTCGCCGTCTGTCGGATCGCTGGTCTGGAAGGTAAAGAGCAGGCGCCCATCGGACAACACAGTGACTTTGGGATCGAACTGCCAGTCTTGCGGATGTTGGTTGACCTGAAATTCATCGCCGAAGGTAATTGTTCCATCGGCGTTGACGGTGCCGGTACGGCCGGCGATGCTGTTCTCATCCGCGTCGCCATTGGCTCCGGCATAGGTTTCGAATGCAAAAACCACGCGGCCGTCGGGCAGCGTTGTAACGTCGGAATTCCATTGCCTTTGGGCGATATGCTCGTTGACCCGACCCTCATGATCCAGCCGAAGGATCGGTGACGGTATATCGGCCGGATCTCGGACGTCGAGGTGGACGGTTGCTGCCGACTGGTCACCTGTATTGTCTTCAATTGTGTATGTGAACGTGTCCAGGCCGGTGAAGCCACCGGGCGGTGTGTAGGTGAACAGCCCGGTGTCCGGGTCGAAGCTGATGGTACCTTCGCCGGGGTTCGAAAACGTCACGCCCGACAGCAGGTCGACGCCATCAGCGCCGAAATCATCATTGGCAAACAAGTCGATCGTGGTTGGCGCGTTGTCGACAACGATAATCTCGTCATCGCGCGCCGAGGGCGCCAACGGGCCGTCATAAGTTATGTTGACAATCACCGGTGACGTGTCGGAGTCATCGATGATCTGCACGGTATCGCCAAGCTGCAGTCCTTCAATCAGCGCAGCGTTCTGAAAGGGCGCGCCGGCGCCATTCCCGATCGGGCCGTCCGGGTCGAATTGCAGCACGCAAAGTCCGTCGACCATGTCGAGGCGCAAGTAGTCTGAGACGTTCGCCTGGGTCAGGGTCATGCCGGTGAAAAGGCTACTGACATCGATGAGGTCGTCACTGGCGTTGAAATCAGCGATGGTATCGAGGTCGTTGGTATCGCTGATGATGAAGCGGTCGGCGCCAGGGCCACCGAACAGCAAATCCCGTCCGAGGCCGCCGTCGAGCAGATCGTCTCCATTGCTTCCGATCAGCGTATCGGCCCCGCCATAGCCCATCAGAGCGACGCCCGGCTCCAGTCCCACCAGCGTTTCGCCCTGGTCCGAGCCGCCACCTCCCAAATCGATGATTCGGGTGGCGATGCCGTCACTGTCGAAATCGCCGTCAGCCGGGTCATCCGTGGTGAATGTGACGGCGATTCTGCCATCGTCGAGTTGGGTGACCGTCGGCAGATTCTGGCCAGCCTGAACGTGCTCGTTGATCCTGAATTCTTCGGAGAAGGTCATGGAACCGTCGGCCTCGACCGTACCAATGCGTGCCGCGACGCTGAACCTGCTCGTGTCACCGTCGGTGAAGTCCTCGGTGCGGTAGACAAACAACACCCGCCCGTCGCTCAATTGGATGACGTCGACGGTATCCTGATCACCGGCAATATGCTCGTTGACCCGAAACTCGTCGCCGAAGACGATCGATCCGTCGCCCTGGACGGTACCCACTCGCGCCGCCACACTCTCTTCGTCGTCATCGCCCTCGGCATCGTTGAAAGTAACGAAGGTAAAAAGCACGCGATCGTCGGTGAGTTGGATAACCTTCACGTCGCTTTGGGTGTTTTCCGTGTGCTGGTTGATGCGGATTTCGCTACCCAGCGTCGCCGATCCGTCCGGATTGACAGTGCCGACCCGGACAACGACGCTCGACCCGTCGTCGCCATTGTCGTCGTCATTCGTGTTGTAGACGAACATGACCCGTCCGTCGCCAAGCCGGACGGCATCCGGTTGAAAGGTGTTGTCGGTAAACTCCTCGCTGACCAGGAATTCGTCGGTAAAGGTGATCGTCCCATCGCCATTGACTGTCCCGACACGCGCGTTGATGACCCAGAAGCCGGGATTGCCGGCCCAGCTCTGGTAGACAAACAGCACTCTGCCGTCGGCCAGTTGAACCATCTCCGGATCGATCTGCGCGAACAGGGTCGTTTCATTGACACGGACCTCGTCGCTGAAGGTGAACGTTCCATCGGCGTTGGCGGTTCCGACTCTGGCGGAAATTCCGCTCAGGCTGGCATCGCCGTCCGACGCATCGTCTGTTTGAAAGAGGAACAGGAGGCGGCCGTCGGCGAGTTGCATGACTTCCGGCACGAACTGATCGCTGAACGTGTGTTCGTTGACGCGATGCTCATCGGTGAACGTGAAGCTGCCGTCGGCATTGACGGTTGCAAGGCGGGCAGCGATGCTGTTGTCGCTGAAGTCGCCGTCGGTGCTGTTCCAGGTGGTGAACACGTACAGCAAACGGCCGTCGACGAGTTGGATGATTTGCGGTTCACCCTGCAGGCCTTCGGTGTGTTCGTTCACCCGGATTTCATCACCGAGCCGCACCGCCGGATACCAGACCGTCACGCCGTCGCCGAGAAAGCGGATCCGCTCGACGGACATCAGCGTGTCTGTCCCCTCATCGAGCCCGTCGCCGGTGTTGTTGTCGGTGACCGTCAGCGTACCGTCCTGGTTGCGGGTGACTGTGTAATCCGCGGAATTGCCCGCATATTCGACCGTGTCCGTGCCGGGGCCACCGTCGATCCCGTTGTCGCCGGCGCCGCCGGCCAGTGTCTGGTCAGTCAATATCGATACCTCCGTCAGCGACCGCGGTGGCGGGATAGACAGCGATCATCGGTAATGAGTTCCTAACTCCGGTGCCGTTGTCCCTGCCGACGCGGTGGCCAGGTGCTGATCAAACCATCGCCGGGCAGTGACTTACTGGCAGCCGAAAGGAGCCGACCGGTCGGAGAACCGATCGGGTATCAAGCGCCTGATGCTGTGTCACTGGTCTGAACGATGTGTGGCGTCAGATGAAGAAATACTATTAAAATCAACAGTATAAATCAATCAGCGAGGTCGTTTTCATTTTGAAAAAATGATTGATCTGTTCGGACAAGGAAGTTTCGGAAATACAGGGCTGTGGCACGAGAATCTGAAGGATTTTCGGGATTGGGTCTTTTCAAATTGAAAAAGGTAAATTCATCTGAGATTGTCGTAACGAAAATTCTCCGGGTGATGATTTCCGTGAAGAAGGCCTGAGACGATCAATGAGTTCCGATCCGAACGAAGATAACCTGAGCCAAAACAAGAAAACTCAGATCCTGGAGGCAGCAACGGCGGTGCTGCGGGAACAGGGTCTCCAGGCGCTTTCTTTTGAAACTGTCGCAAAGGAAGCGGGGCTGTCTCGCCAGTTGACCCGTTACTATTACTCGGACCTCGATACGTTGATGGTGGATTTGTGTGGCCACCTTCAAAAGGTCTACCAGGACGCCATGGTCGGCGGGATCGTCAAGGTCGCCGAAGTCGAACGCCTTGAGTTCTTTTTGGATTTTCTGTTCGGTCTGGCGGTCGACCACCCCATGCCCGACAATCTCGAGACCTATGACGCCCTGTTTGCCTACGCGGTGGGCTCACAGCCGCTCAAGGACCGTTTGTGCGACAAGTACAAGCTTCTGGGCCAGGTGATCATTCATGAATTGTCAGTAGCGCATCCGTCAATGGACCACCTGGCGCAACAGGAACTGTCGTTCCTGATTGTCTCCATGATGCACGCCCACTGGAGCTATGTGGCGACTCTCGGCTTTTCGCCGGACCACAATCGCATCGCCCGCAGCGCCGTCGACCGCCTGATCGCCTCTTACGTCGAAGGCCCAACCGCAAATTCATCCGGAACGCCGTGGTCGCGGGATTGATGAGCAGCAGTCGTTGCGATTAGCCTTGTCGCGGCTGAACAAGGTCAGTCTTTGATTGCCGACGCGAAATGCCTACCCGCCCACCTCGCACGGGCTGTTGACCGTTTCGACTGGCAGGCCGATGCGACGCAGGAAGAACACCACTTCGCGTGAAGCGATGGACTGATTGTACTTCGACGGGTTGACCACATACTGGTCGGAAGACGAGTCCTTTTTCACGTAGGTCTTGGTGCCGGAATAGTGCAGGCCGACCACCTCCGCGCAGGCGTTGGCGACCGGTGACCCACTGTTACCGCCGGCAGTCGTCATCGTGTATTGCAGGTTGGTAGCCCGCGAAGCGCTGTCCACGAAATGGTTGTTGATGCGACCCTCACCGGTGACCGCCGTCGGAATCGACTGATCGTCCGGTTTCAGCCGATTGCTAATGGCGTGCTTCAGCTTGTCGTAACGGATGTCGAAGGTCGTGGCTTTGCCCGGATAGCCGCTGATGGCGATCCACTCGTCGACCTCATAATGCTCATTGAAGCGCAGAAAATGCTCGCTGCGGTAGCCGACGACACGCATTGCGGCAGCGTCGATCTTCAAGGGGGTCTCTTTGTCGGCGCGTGAGATCAATTTGGCCTCGCGCACGCCAATAAGTTCGTTGATGGCGAGCCAGAAACCCGGCGCATTGCCCGGGGCGCCGGCGACATGCGAATTGGTGACGATGACATCCGGGCCGACAAAGAAACCGGTGCCCAGGTGATACGGCGTGAGCTTGCCGTTTTCATCGACCACAAACATCAGGAGAACCGTGGCGCGGCGCATCGAGCGCAACACCTGTTGTGGAGTCGATTTGCGAGCCGGTCCGCCGCGTTTGATCGGCGGCGTCACCACTTTCGGCACGTCGTTTGTCACACGCGGCAGGTTCAGCGTGTTGCGCACGCGAGGCGGTAGCTTGACCGTTCGGGTTCCGTTGTCGGTGTTGCGCCTGACGGGTTTGTCGTCGGTGCGGGTGGCGACCCGGGCATCCTTTTTCCTGTCGTCTTCGACCGGCGGTGTGTCTTTTTGCTTCACCGGTTGGCCGCCATTTTCGCGAAGCGACCGGGCAAGCGCCGGATTGGCTTTCTCCCAGCTCGCGGCGCTTTGCCGGATCGATGCCACGTCCACGTTCTTGCGATTGAGCCTGCCTGTTTTCAGCATGGCTGCTTCCAGGCTGCGCGGATGGTCGGCCAGAATCTCGTCCAAAATCAGCGTGATGCGGAAATGCACCTCGCCGCGCTGCCCCGCCGGCAGGCTTTCGGCCTGTTGATGCAGTTGCGAAGCTTCTGAAACGACAAGTTTTACGTTTCGCCTCTCAGTTGTATTGCCGATGTCGTAAGATTGGAGCGTCAGCAACAATGCTGCTATAGTAACCATCAGCAATCGGCAAACCCGAATGCTGTCAAAAACATAACCGATACGGTCTCTTACAGGGGTTCCCATCATGCTGAGCCTGACGATATTCTCGCCACGACATGCCGTCGCCCGGGTTTTGTTTTCAAGCCTTGTGATCATTATAGCCGCAGGCGTGTGGATTGGAACACCCAATCGTGCGGCGGCGCAGCAGGACAATCAGGAAATCATCGGGGTGATTTCCGGTAGCGTCACCGGAACTTACGCCCGATTCGCCCACCAGATGTCGATCGTGCTCAACAGCGACAAGATTCGCGTCCTGCCCATCCTCGGCAAGGGGTCTCAGCAAAACATCAAGGATCTTCTCTACGTCAATGGCATCGATATCGCCATCGTGCAGAGCGATGTGCTGGATTTCTATCGCGACAATCAGACGATCCCCAATCTGGAGAACTCGATCCGCTACATCGGCAAGCTTTACAACGAAGAGATCCATATCGTCGTCCAGAAGGGCGTTTCGAACATCAAGGAGCTGGAGGGCGAACTGGTCAGTGTTGGCGGTTCCGGCAGCGGGACGGAAATGACCGCGCTGACCCTGTTCAGGGCGTTGGGTGTCACCGTCGAGCCACTCAATGTCTCCAACCAGGAAGCGATCAACCAGGTCAAGGCCGGGAACCTGAAGGCGGCCGTCTTCGTGGTTGGTAAACCAGGGTCGATCATCCAGAGCATCAAACCTGAGGACGGCCTGGCACTGCTGCCGATTCAACTGCCCAAGAGCATCCAGGGCGCCTATTTCGATTCGCGCTTTTCTTCGGACGATTATCCGGCCGTTGTTGATTCAGGCAGCACCGTATCAACCATCGCGGTTGGCGCGGTTCTGGCCGTGTTCAACTGGCGTGACGGTTCGGCCCGGTATCAGGCAATGACGGAGTTTTGCTCCAATCTGCTCGACGGCCTGCCGGTTTTGCAATCGGACGAGAGTTTTCATCCCAAGTGGCGGGAGGTCAATCTCACAACAGAGGTGCCCGGCTGGACTCGTTTCGGCGGTATGCAACAACTGCTGCAGCGGTAGTAATCAGAGGTACCGAACATCCGGGACCCCCAAAACCTGTATCTATCGGTTCGCGGCAAAGTCTGTACCGGAGTCTCTGAGGTTCAACTGCGCCCGCGATCTCGGCCAGTCTGCGGAAGCTTGTAGGCGCTGGTCGTAAACGTTCATCAAGTCGCTGTCGCCTGCCGCATAGACGACGGCACGACAGATCTTCAGCGCCAGGATGGAATTGCCCTGGCTATCTGGATCGGCGCAGTGCTGGCGCATCTCGTCCGGTGTCATGTCGAGTACGATTTCAAGTGGCGCCATGGACTTTCGCATTACGAAGGAATCCCGTGCCCGCTCACCGTCTTTGCTGTCTCTTTGAAGGCCCGGCAGCAGCAAACCGGTTGAAGGCTGACTGTTTGAGCCATCGGCCACCAGGGATGTCGGATCGTTGCCGAGCGAATCGGAATAGCTGGCCATAGCCCGTAAGAGCGGCGAAGGGTCGTAATCGTCCACCTGCACGAACGGGACCGCACCCTGATCCAATTCGTCAGCTGTCCAGTTCAGCCACTCAGCCGCACGGGATTTGTCCTGTTTGGTGCCGAGTCCGAGGCCGAACTGCTCGCCGATCAACTCGCCATAGGCCTCGTCACCAAGAACCACCATGTAGGAAGCGTAAAGAAGCGCCGCCTGCGCGTTGTCGAACGCATACGATAGGCCGAGGCAGAGTTCCGAACTGTCCAGAAGCGCCTCCCGATCATTGGTGTTAGGCAATATCGAAGGACTGAGTTCCTGAATGAAGCCGGTTGCGCTGTTGCCAGCCAAAACCGCCAAGTCGGATTCTCTGGCAACGGCGTGATCGCTGCATTGCCCCCAAATTCCCGCAGCCTCCGAATCCGATGTTGATTGCAGACTCTCCTGCAGCCCCCTCAGTACGTACGAACGCGCTGTGCAGAATTGTTCGACAAACAGGCTGTTTGCATCGCTGCCGGCAAGATTGATCTCGGTACCGCCGGTGTTTTCACGGCTGGTGTCATTGTCGCATAGCGCTGCAATGGTGATCGGTCCGCTGTCGCTCCTGGTGTCAGGCGGAGCCTGGTCACGCAGGCTCTTCAGGAAGGAGGCGGTTTGCGACGGCGCGACGATCCCCGGGGCACGTTTGTTATCGGCCGTGGTGTTTGAATTGTCGTTCGGTGGTCCGGAGATGAGCCTGGCATACTGGGTGAGCAACGTGGCCCGCTGTTGGGTTGTCAGCGTGCCCGTCTGCTTTGCGCCGATCGATCCTTGATAACTCCTGATGGCAGCTTTTGTCTTGCGACCGAAAAGCCCATCGGGACTGCCGGCATTGAATCCGAACGCATTGAGCGCACGCTGAATATTGGCATCGTCGCGAACAATCGACGAACGCTTCGATCGGGTGGTCGTACGCCTGTTGTTGTAGGTGCGCCGCTTCGTCCGATAAGTTCGGCGAGGCTGCCCCACGCAACCGCCAATACCCCGGATGCCGAAACAGACCGCCTGCGCTTGCGCCACCGGGACCTGTGCGATCGACGGGAGATTCATGTCAGCGATCGGTTCAAGTGAGAAAAATGAAAGTACCAGGCCGGAAAGGCCGACCAGAAAAGCCCGTTTCAACATGGTTTTCGCCCCTTGCTTCACGGTTTGTTTCAGTATCGGACAAATCTGCCGGTGAGGCAAGACAAAGGATTCCCCTTCATTTCAACAAATCTCAAGCAAAAAGCGGTCTCTCCAATTTAATAAGTTGGCTACATATATTATAATACTGAACTCGTGACGGTGGCTTATTTGCCCACTTTGCACAGACTTGCGTAAAGACGGGCACAAACCTGAGTTGATCGCCGGTCAACATGGTGCGTCCATCGCCCGAATTTGGTCGGATTGCGCCCCCACAGGTAGCCGGGTAGGCTTGCGCCCGCGATCACGGAGAAGGGTCCCCTTGTACGAACTGTTGCAAACCGCATTGGCGCCGGAGGCGATTGCCGGTCACCTGTCCTATGGGCTTCTGGTCCTGTCGATGCTGATGAACTCGATCGTCTGGCTTCGCATCATCGCGTTGGTATCGGGTGCCGCGGGCATCGTCTATAGCGGCTTCGTGCTGCGCGATCCGGTTGGCACGTTCTGGGAAGCCCTGTTCGTGCTGGCCAATCTGAGCCAGTTCTGCCTTCTGTTGTGGCGCAGCCGCAAGGCCCGCTTCACCGACGACGAATTCCTGTTCTGCCAGAACGCCCTGGTGCTGGTGCCACCCAGCCTGGCGCGGCAGTTCATCGATGTCGGCAGTTGGAAGACCATTCCCGCCGGCACGATCCTGACCCATCAGGACGAACCGGTCATGCGGCTGACCTATATTGCCGAAGGCCACGTCGACGTAATGGTCAATGGCAGTCTGGTGGCAACGTGCGGCACCGGTGACTTCATCGGCGAGCTGGGCATCCTGTCGGGACGCCCCGCAACGGCGACGACCACCGCGACCACCGAGCTTCGCGCGCTGGTGTTCGAGCGCGATGCTCTGATGCGGCACCTGAAGAGCAAGCCGGACCTCAAGCTTGCCCTGCAGGCCGGCTTCAAGAACAATCTGCGCCAGAAGCTGGCGATCGCCAACGAACGCACGCTGGCCGGAACCGGATCGTAACCGGCTCCTGCGCCTTCAAGCTGAATTCAGGAGAAACCATGACCTGGCAAGCCTATCTGGATGCCCATCAGGAGCAGTTCGAAAGCGAACTGCTTGATTTTGTCCGCATCCCCTCAGTGTCGGCGGATGCGTCCTACGCGGCCGATGTGGAGCGCGCTGCGCAATGGGTCGCGACACGGCTCGACGCGGCCGGTGCGGAACATATCGAAGTGTTGCCAACCGGCGGCCACCCGGTAGTCTATGGCGACTGGCTGCACGCCGGAGCCGACAAGCCGACGGTGCTGATCTACGGTCATTTCGATGTCCAGCCCGGAGAACCCTTCGAATTGTGGGACAGCCCGGCATTCGAACCGGAAATCCGCAATGGCTGCGTCTTCGGCCGCGGTGCGTCGGACGACAAGGGCGGCATGCTCATTCCGATTCTCTCCTTCGAGGCGATGTTGCGTGGTGGGTCGGGCGTTCCGGTCAACGTCAAGTTCATTTTCGAAGGTCAGGAAGAAATCGGTTCGCCGCAATTGCCGCAATTCGTGGCGCAGCACCGCGACCTCCTGGCCTGCGACATGATCTTCTCGGCCGACGGGCTGCAATGGACCGCCGACGAATCCAACCTGGTCACCGGGCTGAAAGGCCTTGTGGGTCTTGAGATCACCGTCACCGGCGCCGACGGCGATCAGCATTCCGGCCTGCATGGCGGCGGTATCGCCAATCCGCTGCAGGCACTCAGCCATGTGCTGGCGTCGCTCAAGGACACCGAAGGGCGCATCACGGTCGACGGGTTCTACGACGACGTGCTCGATCTGACCGAGGAGGATCGCGCCGATATCGCCCGGGTGCCTTGGGACGAAGCCGCCTATGTCAGCGAGTTGGGCATTCCGGAGGTCTTTGGCGAGCCAGGCTACACGACCCGTGAGCGGCTGTGGGCGCGGCCGACCTTGGACATCAACGGCCTGACCGGCGGCTACCAGGGCGGTGGCTCCAAGACCGTGCTGCCGGCGATGGCCAGCGCCAAGGTCACCTGCCGGCTGGTCGCCAACCAGAAGCCAGACCGGATTTTCGAGCTGATTTCAGAGCACGTCGAACGCCACCTGCCACGCGGCGTGCGGGTCAGCGTCGAACGGCTCCAGGGCAGCGCCGATCCTTACCAGATGCCACGCAACCACAATGCCAGCCGCGTCGCCGGCGAAGTTCTGACCGAGATCTACGGCGCCGAGCCCTACATCACCCGGGTCGGCGGATCGATCCCGGTCACCTCTGTGTTCCTCAACGAACTCGGCGCCCACACGATCATGTTCGGCTTCAGCGTCGGCGATGAAAATCTGCACGCCCCCAACGAGTTCTTCCGCCTGGTCAATTTCCGCCGCGGCCAGAAGGCCTATTGCCGACTTCTGGAGAAACTCGCAGCTTAGGGGGATCCCTCTATCGGGCGATCCCATCGGCAGGACGTCCAGATCGACACCTTGACAGGTGGGGCGGCGCATCGTTCTTCTGGGTGTCCCGATCCGAAGGAGACTGTGCGCATGCAACGCCGGCTGAGCGCCATCCTCGCTGCCGACATGGTGGATTACACCCGCATGATGGCGGAGAACGAGGCCAAGACTCTGGGGCTCATCCGCGAATTGCGAGACGTCTATCTGGAACCGGCGGTAACCGGGGCCGGCGGTGAGATAATGAAGCGCATGGGGGACGGCTGGATCATCGCCTTTCCGACGGTCCACGAACTCGTCAAATGCACGATCGGGTTTCAGGAGAGCCTGGCGGGCCACCCGGAAATCAAGCTACGAACAGCGGCGCATATCGGTGAGATTGTCGAGGATGAAAGCGATTTCTATGGCGCCGGAGTCAACCTGACCCAGCGGCTGCAGACCGAAGCACCACCGGGCGGATTTCTGGTGTCCGCCGACCTCCTGAGGCAATTGCCCGGGGAGTTTACCGGGCTGTTCGACGACGCTGGATCCTTTCGGCTGAAGGGTATCCCCTTTCCCGTGGACGCTTATTTGTGGAGGCCGCGCCAAAGGGCGAAGGGCGTGATGGGCGAATTACCCAGCATATCGGTGGAGGAGTTCGAATACGCGCCGGAATCCTCCGAAACCAGATCGATCGTTTCCGATCTGAGGCACCAGTTGCTCGGCTCGTTGAGCCGGCGAACGGGAGTGCGGGTCGTCGATGGCCAGGGCGGTGAAACTGTCGATTGCCTATACCGATTGCAAGGTCGGTTGCGAATGGGGCAGAGCACGGGATGGCTTAATCTCAGTCTGTTGATGGGCGATTCTGGTGTTGTGGCCTGGTCCAGGCAATATGAGGCAGATGCACAGGACCCGTTCCGATTCAGTGACGATCTGTTCGAGCGTGCCAATGCCGATCTCCGCATTCAGATAAACGCGTTCGACGGAAGCCGGCTTGCGGCGTTGTCGGACGACGAACTCAGTGTTTCGGAATTGCGGACGAGGGCTGCTCAACTGGTTCATGATGGAACCGTTTCCAGCCACGAGCGGGCTCGGATTCTGTTGGAGCGGGCGATTGTGCTCAGTCCTGAGGATGCGATGTCTCTTGCGATGCATGTAGAAGTCGTTTTGTTCCTCAGGGCCGCAAAACACCAGAAATCGGAACCGGCAGAACTCGAGTTGTTGGGGCGCAACATAGACCGGGCCGTCGAATACACTCCGCGAAGTGACTACATTCGCTTCGTCCGCGCCCTGTTCAGCCTCTGGGGATCTGTCGATCCGGAGGGGGCGAAAAAGGACATCGATCGCTGTCTGACGATCAACCGCAACTATCCGTGGGGACTGATGGTGCTGGGCCTGTATCACGCCGGTAATGGAGATTTCGACGAAGCCATGATTGCCTTGGGACAGGCGATCGCATTGAGCACAGCGATCCGCTTCTGCCGCTCATACTGTATGTTGCGTCACTCGTATTGTACTGCGCCGGAAAAGACCGGCTGTCACTGGAAAAGATCGAGCACGCCATCGACCTTCACCCAGGCCAATGGGCGTTTTACATCGTCAAGGCACTCAACCACCAAAACCTGGGAGAAGGTGAGATGGCTCGGCGATCCATGGACAAAGCAACGGCGCTGGACATGGGGCCACTGATCTTGGCGCCTGCAATCGGGCTGCCCGAGAGCCACTCGGGATTAATGATGAAGCTTGCCCCCCATTCCCAAAGTTCAGGCCGAAACTGACGCCTCACGCCTGGGCTCTAAAGCCCCGCATGGCTCGGAAACGACCGGAACTGGAAGGGTACCCGGCCTTCGATCCGGTCGCGGCTGGGCGCCAGTCCGAAACGTTCCTTGTAAGCGCGGGTGAACCGGGCGCCGCTGGTGAAGCCGCAGGCGACGGCGATGGTGGTGATCGGCAGCTCTGTTTGCGTGACAAGCCCGCGGGCCCGGTCGAGGCGCACGTCGAGATAATATCGCACCGGTGAAACGCCGGTATGCGTCTTGAACAGCCGCTCCATCTGGCGTTGCGAGAGATCGACCCGCCTCGCCACCTCGCCGATCGCAAGCAGATGTTCGAGATTGCGCTCCATCAGAACAATGGCTTCGCGCAACTTGGCCGGGACCGACGACCCGATAGGTTCGTTTCGGGCGGGAAGCTGGCCCTCCCGGCCGGCGCGCAAACGCTCGTGAAAAATATAGCGACCAACAGCGTTGGCGATGTCGATTCCCTGTTGCAGGCGCAGAATTTCCAGGGCCAGATCGCCAGCCGCAACGCCGCCACAACAGGCCAATCGATCGCCGTCAATCACGAACAGGTCCTCGTCCATCCGGGTGTCGGGGAAGGTCTCCCGGAAAGCAGCGATATGTTCGTAGTGAACAGCGGCCTTCCTGTGTTTCAAAAGACCGGCAAACCCGAGAACGAAAGCGCCCGTGTCGAGGCCGCAGAGGGTGACGCCCTCCTTCGCCTGTGTCCGAAGCCAACTGCGCAGCCTTGGCTGATTGAAGCGTTCGACGCTCCAACTGGCGTTGACGACCAGCAGGTCGAGATCGGCAGGCACGTCCGCTATCGGTACGAGGTCGCCGATGGTAACGCCATTGCTCGCCACCACGGTTGAGGAATCGACACCCAGAAAGACCCATTCGTAGAGCCTCGCGCCGCACAAATAGTTGGTGCACCGGAACGGATCGATGAAGGCATGCATTGCCAGGGAATTGAATCCCTCCAGCAGCAGCAGGCCGATTTTGAAAGTGGGTTGCTTCGAGGGAATGTCCATCTGGCGAAAAGTACAAATTCTCTGGCGAAAAAAGTCAACTTTCCTGAGTTGCTTGGCGGTAAATTGGAGAACAGGAGGAAGTGCCTGATGCAGGAACGTCCCAACATTCTGGTCATCATGGCGGATCAACTGGCGCCACAGTTTACGGGCGCCTATGGTCACGCCGTTGCAAAGACGCCGCATCTCGATGCGCTGGCCATGCGCGGGAGGCGCTTTGATGCGGCCTATTGCAACTCGCCGCTTTGCGCGCCATCGCGGTTTGCATTCATGTCGGGTCAGTTGATCAGTCGCATCGCGGCCTATGACAATGCGTCCGAATTCCGCGCCAGCGTTCCGACATTTGCCCACTACCTGAAGATGCTCGGTTACCGGACCTGCCTGTCAGGCAAGATGCACTTTGTCGGACCGGATCAGAAGCATGGCTTCGAGGATCGTGTGACCACGGATATCTATCCCGCCGATTTCGCCTGGACGCCCGATTGGGAAGCGCACGATGAGCGGATCGACAAGTGGTATCACAACATGCAGACCGTGAAGGAAAGCGGTCTGGCCAACGCCACGTACCAGATCGACTATGACGACGAAGTCGGGTTTGCCGCCAGGCGTTGGCTGTTCGACTATGCCCGCGACAAGGCGCAGGGGCGCACGCGACCGTTCGCCCTGGTCGCAAGCTTCATCCACCCGCACGATCCCTACGTTGCCCGTCCGGAATGGTGGGATCTCTATGCCGATGACGAGATCGACATGCCGGAATTCGTTCCGCCATTGGAGCAGCAGGACCCGTTCTCGCGCCGCCTGATGGATGGGATCGAGGCAAGCTACGTGCCCTTGAGCGAAGAGGAGGTGAGACGGGCGCGGCGGGCCTATCTCGCCAATGTCAGCTATTTCGACAGCAAGATTGGCGAATTGGTCAAAACCCTGGAAGAGACCGGCGAGCTGGACAACACGGTAATCGTCGTTACCGCCGATCACGGGGACATGCTGGGCGAGCGTGGTCTTTGGTACAAGATGAACTTCTTCGAACACTCGGCGCGCGTGCCGCTGGTCATGGCGGGACCGGGCGTCGTTGCGGGCGTCGCCGAAAATGCCTGCTCGCTGGTCGACCTGCTGCCGACTTTCGTCGAGATCGCCGGCGGCGGCAGCGAATTGTTCGGAGAGCCGATCGACGGGCGAAGCCTGATGTCTTTGGCGCGTGGTGAGGAGGATCCGATCGACGAAGCCATCGGCGAATACTGTGCCGAGATGACACCCTGGCCGGTGGTCATGATCCGCCGGGGTGCGATGAAATACATCCATTGCGCCATCGACCCGCCGCAGCTTTATGACCTGGCGAGAGACCCGCTGGAAACGACCAATGTCGCCGCCGATCCGGCCTATCACAATGTCGCCGCGGCCTTTGCCGCTGAGGTCGAGGATCGTTGGGACAGCGACAAGCTTCGCGCCGATGTCATGGCGACCCAGCGATCGCGCCGCGCACTGCATGCGGCAATGGAGGCGGGAGCCGGTGAGCACTGGGACTACAATCCACCCTCGGATGCCAGCCAGCAATATGTGCGCAACGCAATGGACTGGACGGTCGCGGCCGGCCGCTACCGTTTTCCTCCGATCAGCACGAAGGACGATCCGTCATGAGTGAAATGTTATCAAAGGACGAGTTCGCACGTCTTTCCGGCGGCTATGACAGCGATCCCCGGCGATCGCTTTCGCTGACCGCGGAAACCTATACCGATCCGAAATGGTTCGAACTCGACCGGCAGGCCGTGATCGCCCGGTCCTGGCAATGGGTGTGCCACGTCGAAAAGCTGAGACAGCCGGGATCCTATGTCACCACCGAGATCGCCGGACGGCCGATTGTTCTGACCCGCGACCGCGATGGGGTCTTGCGGGCCTTTTACAACGTCTGCAAACACCGCGCCCATGCCCTGCTGTCCGGCGAGGGAAGCACGACCCGGATCATGTGTCCCTACCATGCGTGGGTCTACCGGCTGGACGGACAATTGGTGCGGGCGCCGCATACCGAAAACCTGGTCGACTTCGACACGCACGACATCTGTCTCGACCAGGTTAAGGTGGAGGAATTTTGCGGATTTGTGTTCGTCAATCTCGATGCGGCCGCGCCGTCGCTTGGCGAGCAGTCGGGTGATCTCGAAACCGAAATCCGCTACTGGGCACCTGACATCGACAAACTGACTTTCGGCCATCGCCTGTCCTACGACATCAAGTCGAACTGGAAGAATGTCGTCGACAATTTTCTCGAGTGTTACCACTGCCCGACCGCCCACAAGGACTTTTGCGATCTGGTGGACATGGACACCTACAAGGTGACCACCCACGGCATCTATTCCAGCCACATGGCCGAGGCGGGCAAGGGCGCCAACAGTGCCTATGACGTTTCCAACGCCACTGTCAGAACCCATGCTGTCTGGTGGCTGTGGCCGACCACCTGTCTGATGCGCTATCCGGGCCGGTCGTCCATGATCGTGCTCAACATCATTCCCGCCGGGCCGGACAGAACTCTGGAGACCTACGATTTCTTTCTGGAAACCCCTGAGCCGAACGACATGGAGCTGGAAGCCATTCGCTATCTCGACACCGTCCTTCAGGTCGAGGACATTGGTCTGGTCGAGAGCGTCCAGCGCGGCATGAGCACACCGGCGTTTACCCAGGGACGCATTGTCCACGATCCGGACGGCTCCGGAAAATCCGAGCACGCGGTGCACCATTTCCACGGACTGGTCCTGGACGCCTATGAAAAGAGCATGAGCGCATGATGCTGGAAGGAAAAACCGCCTTCGTCACCGGCGGCACGGGCGGCATTGGATCGGCCATATGCGAGCGCTTCGAGAGGGAAGGCGCCAAAGTGGTGGCCGCCGATCTGGCGGACAGGGGTGGAGCCGGGACGTTTCACCAATTCGATGTCACCGACGAAGATCAGATCATCGCCACCTTCGAAAGCCTGGAGAAGGACTGGAATCAGCTCGACATTTTGGTCAATGCGGCCGGGATCGAGATCGAGGAAACGATCGAAAACACCACGCTGGAGCAATGGAACCGGATCTTCGCGATCAATGTCACCGGCATGTTCCTGACATCGAAATACGCGCTGCCCCTGCTGCGCAAATCGACCGGCGCGAGCGTCATCAACTTCGGATCCTACGACGGCACCATTGCCGATCCCGGTCTCGCCGCCTATTGCGCCACCAAGGGTGCGGTGCATGCCCTGACCAGGGCGATGGCCTGCGACCACGGGCCGGAGGGCATTCGCGTCAATGCGATCTGCCCCGGTTACGTGGACACGCCGATGCTGCGGAGTTTCTTTGCGGGCGAGGGCTCGGGCGGCGGCGGCAAATCGATCGAGGATTTGCAACAGGCCGTGCGGGACGTTCACCCGACGCGCACCTATGGAACGCCGGAGGACATTGCCAATCTGGTCAACTGGCTGGCCAGCGACGAAGCCCGCTACGCGTCCGGCCAGCTCTGGGTCATCGACGGCGGGCTCTCCGCCCAGGTGCAGCAGATGAAATTGTAGCGGGCGCCAGAACGCAAGCGGGAAGACAGGATGCAGCTCGAAGGCAAGACGGCCCTGGTGACGGGCGCCCGGCAGGGCATCGGCCACGCAATCGCTACGGCGTTCGCGCGGGAGGGAGCGGCTGTCACTGTTTGCGGCCGCGGCGGTCGTCCGGACGGCATTCCAGAGAGCTGGACATGGTGTCGCTGCGACGTCTCGGAGGCCGACCAGGTGGCAAATTTGGCTAACGAGGCTGGTGCTCTCGACATCGTCGTGAACAATGCCGGGGTTCAGATCGAGAAGACGGTCGTCGACACCACCGATGCCGATTGGGACCTCCTGATGGGTGCCAATGCGCGCGGCGTGTTCAACGTCTGTCGAGCGCTGATTCCGGCCATGCGGGAGGGCGGGTCGATCATCAATATTGGCTCGATCTCCGGCAATGTGGCCGATCCGTCCATGGCGCTCTACAACGCCTCGAAAGCGTTCGTGCATGGGCTGACGCGCTCCATCGCCATCGACCATGGCCCCAAAATCCGCTGCAATGCCATTTGCCCGGGATGGATCGAGACGGGCATGCTGGAGGCAGGCTTCGATCTGGCTGCGGATCCGCAACAAGCCCGTTCCGATGCGCTTTCGCGCCATGCCGTTCGACGTTTCGGCAAGCCACAGGACATCGCCAGCCTGGCGGTTTGGCTTGCTTCCGATGCTTCCGCATTCGCAACGGGGCAATGCTACACGATGGACGGTGGCCTGACCGCTGCATCCCCTCTCAATCCGGGACTATTCTGATGACTGAAATCACCACGACAGCCGTTCTGGGCGCCGGCGTCATTGGCGCTAGCTGGACGGCCCTGTTTGCCGCCGCCGGTCTGGATGTCCGGGTCTACGACGTTTCCGACACCGTCGAAAGCGATGTCGGGGACTATGTGGATCGCGCCTGGCCGACCTTGCTTGATCTGGGTCTCGCAATCGACGGGCGCAAGGGAAGCATCACGTTCCACGATACTGCTGCCGAAGCCGTGACTGGCGCCGGGTTCGTCCAGGAAAACGTGCCCGAGCGCCTCGAGATCAAACATGCCCTGTTCCGCGAGATCGAGCCGCACCTGGCGGCCGAAGCCATTGTCTGTTCCTCGGCCTCGGGACTGATGGTCGCCGAAATGCAAAAGGGCTGGACCGATCCGTCACGGTTCATCCTCGGACATCCTTTCAATCCGCCGCACCTGATCCCGTTGGTCGAATTGCTTGCCAATGACAGGACTGATGACGATGTGCTGCCCATCGCTGAAGACTTCTACAGAGCGATTGGAAAGGTCACCATTCGCGTCCGGCGGGAAGTGCCCGGCCACGTCGCGAACCGCCTCCAGGCCGCCCTTTGGAGAGAGGCGATCCACCTGGTCGAAACCGGCGTGGCATCGGTCGAAGATGTCGACAAGGCCGTATGGGCCGGTCCCGGACTGCGCTGGGCCGCGATGGGACCGCACATGTTGTTTCACCTGGGGGCGGGTGAGGGCGGCCTTGAGGAATTCTGCAATCGCTACACCGACAGCTTCCACCGCTGGTGGGACGACATGGGTGAGACGAGGCTCTCGGACCAATTGGCAGCCGATCTCGCTTCGGGGGTCATGGAGGAAGCTTCCGGACGATCGGTCAGAGAGCTCAGCCAAGATCGGGATGCCTTGATAGCAGCCACCCTGCGGGCAAGCGCCGGCATCCGGAAGTAATCCACCGACCAAAGGCGGATGTCAGGTGTTTGCTTCCAAAAGTTCACTGGAAAGCCACGTGACCAGCAAGTCGGCATCCCTGTGCGCGGCGCGTGCCGGGCCGCGATAAACCGAAAGCTCGTCGGATCGCGAAACGAATTCGCGGCAAGGTCTGACGAGTTTGCCTTCTCCAATCATGCCTTCCGTCGTGCGCCTCCACCCGAGAGCAATACCCTGGCCGGCAACAGCGGCCTGAAGGGCCAGAGGATAGCTGTCGAAGTGCACAAGACGGGCCCGTTTTCCCGTCTTTGCACCGACCGCCCCAAACCAGTCCGACCATTCCATCCAGTCCTGCGGAACGACCCGGTGCGACAAAAGTTGATATTTGATGAGATCGTTTGGCGCTAGCGGGCGTTCCTTGGGCGCGACTAGCGATGGTGCACAGACTGGAAAGACGTCGTCGTCCACCGTAAAGGCCAGTCGCGCCGTTCCGGACGGTCGACCTGAAGTCTGCAGTGCAACATCAAAATGCTCCGTGGCTTCCGTAATCGGCTTCACGGATGTCACCACCCGTAGCTCGACGCCGGGGTGGGTTTCATGAAACCGCGCCAGCCGGGGCATCAACCAGTAAAACGCCTCGCATAGCTGGCAATGCAGGACCAGTTCATTGGCGCGCCTGTCGCCCCGCAGATAAGCCATTTCCTCCGCAATATCGGTCAAGGCTGCGCTGACGACCCGCCCGAGTCTGCGTCCTTCATCGGTCGGAAACACTGCCCGGTTCCGACGCTCGAACAGCCGGGTGCCAAGTTCCTCTTCCAGACGGGCCACCTGCTTGCTGACTGCTGTCTGGGTCATGCCCAGCTCGTCGGCCGCGCGGGAAAAACTTTCAAGCCGTGCCGCGGCCTCAAAGGGCCTCAGGCGGGACAAGGGCGGCAGCGACTGAGTGCGAATTTGCATAACCATGGGTCATGCAAATAGCACAAGAAGTCGCTTTTTTACAGCGCCAATCCATGAATTGTTGGAGCCGAATTGTGGGCCTTACGGGTGCGGTTGGGAGAATCCAGCTGCGCCCGAACATCCATCTCAACTGGAGACATCACCCATGTCGCCGACCCATGCCGGACTGATCTGCTGTCTGACGTTCGTCACCCTCGAGGCCTTTCAGGCCGTCTATCTCGGATCCGTCTTTCAACGGGCGGATTCGTTCGTCGTCGGCAGCCTGGTGTTCGGAATTTCCGTTGTCGGCTGCACTCTGGCAACGGCGATCATGCGTCCGTACGAACTGTTGGCTGCCGTCCGGGCTTGGAGGATCGTGGTCGCCCTCAACGTGCTCGCGGCGGTTGCCTGGATCACGTATTTTTTTGCGATCCAACTTATCGAACCGGCAGTGGTGTTCACGATTTTCTCCGGCATGGTGCCGCTGGGAACCGTCATGGCTGGGCGGATCGGACTGCCGGAAGCTTGGTCCGCGAAAAGCCGGTTTGCCAACTCGGGACATTGGCTGATCGGATTGTCGATGGTCTTGCTGGCAGCCATCACCGCCTTCGGGCTTTCGGGGTTTGTGCGGGGCGGGTGGAGCATCGGGCTGCTGGGGGCGGCGTTATCTGCGCTCTCGGGCGGTGTGACCGCTCTGGTCATTCTGTTGTCCGTGCGGTTGAACCGCCATGGCGTCGGCCCCCTGGCGCAGTTCGGCCTGAGATTCGTTCTTTATACGGTTCTGGCGGTCGCGGCATTTCTGTACGGGCTGGACGACAAGGGCCTGCCTCTGCCGCCCGCGGACCTGGCATGGATCGTCATGGTTGGACTGCTGGTGATCGCATTTCCTCTCTACCTGGTTCAAAAGGCGGTTCCGCTGCTGCACCCCTCATCGATAGCGGCCATTACCGCATTGGGGCCAGCCATCGTGTTCCTGATGCAACTTTCCGAAGGTCGTGTTGACTACTCGGCCGCTACGCTTGTCGGCCTGACGGTCTATATGGCCGGTGCCCTTTTGGCAGTCCTCGGTGCACCGCAATTCGTTGAAGGCTCGTTTTTTCGTGGCCGGAGCAGGTCAGGATGTAGATAGCCTCTCTGCGGGACCCGCCGGGCGATCATTCCAACTTGGATCAGAGACTCGCTATTTTTCAGCCTCCAGGTCGTTCAGTGTCTCCTGAAGCACTTCAATCGCTTGTTTGCGATGTTCTTCGTCCAATCCTTCGCGATCAATCGTGATCTTCAGAAACTCGTTTTCGTGATGGATGATTTTGCCGTCCGTCGCCATGTCTTCGTATATCCCGACAACCCGATAGGATTTTACCGGTTTGGCAATGCCCTTGACCGAGACGGTGGCGGCGGATTCGGCTTTCACCCAGTCCTTGACCAGCGACCAGGTCTCATGAGCGAGAAGGATGCCGCCCTCGTCGGCCAGGGACTCCAGTCGCGCCGCCAGGTTCACCTCCCCGCCGATGATGGTGTAGTCCATTCGATCCTCGGATCCGAAATTGCCGACGGTGCAATAGCCGGTATTGATTCCGATGCGCATCTCGAACGGGCGCTCCAGACCCATATCAAGCCATCTCTGCCGCAGCTCCTGCATCCGCCTCTGCATCGCGATGGCCATGGACACGCACTGCGTTGCGTCCTCCTTGGCCCCGAGCGTTTGGGGGTCGCCAAAATAGAGCACGATCGCGTCGCCGATGAACTTGTCGAAATTCGCCCCGTAGGCCTGGGCGATCTTGGACATCTCGGTCAGGTATTCGTTGAGCAGCGCGGTGAGTTCTTCGGATTGAAGCTGATCGGTGGTTTCCGTGAACCCGACAATGTCGGAAAAGAAGATTGTCAGCTTCTTGCGCTTGCTTTCGACCTTGACCTCCTGCTCTCCGCTGAGGATTGCCTGATAGAGTTGCGGAGAGATGTATTTGGCCAACTGCGCGGAGACATTTTCCAACGATCGGTTGGCGATCTCGGTTCGCTTTCGGCTGTCGAGCAAGCCCTTTTCCGCAATTGATGCGGCCCATTCGTAAAGCCCCATGCACATAGCCATGACACCGGTGAGAACCGCTGCATTGGCAGCAAAAAACAGCGTGTTGAACACACGGCCTTCCGGCGCCACCGCGCCATACATCAGCACGAAGGCCCCACTTGCAGCCAGCAGGCAAAGGTAGAACGCCGACACCAGTATCCGCGCCCGGCGGCTGAGAAACGGCGTTATCATCACCAGGACCACGGTGTTGACGATGTAGAAATTGAAGGCGGGCTCGATCCCGAACCACACGGTCGCCAGAACACCGTGGGCCGGAATCTCAACGAGGTTGGCGAGGACAAACGGCCACGCCGCAAAGTGATTGCGCACGTTTACGGTCCAGACGACCACTACGAACAGACCGACGCTCGCCACGTTGAACCAGACCAGAGGCCACGCTTCGATCCACCAGAACACGAAGACGAAAATGACATGGGTTGCGAGTGCAAACGGATACCCGGCCCGTGCCATGACATGAAGTCGGTGTTCCTGGTCGCTGACCCCGTCGGGCCTTTCGGCCAGGTAGTCGAGGTAGCGATTGCTCAATTCCGTCAACACCATCGATGCCCCCATCATCAATTGTGCTTAGTCTACGTTAGCGCCTTAATCGATTTCGGCAAATGGCGCTTGCCGGCAGGCGGCAAAACAGCCTGATGCGGATCAGGCGGTGGCGAGCGCCTTGCCAGACCGGGCGTGAATGATCAACAAGGCCACTGCTGCGACGGCCGCTCCGATCCAGAGGGCCGCGACAGAGCTCAACAAAAGCACGGCCAGCAACAGTCTCAGGCCAACCTCCCAAGCTGCAAGCGGATGCCGGTCGAAGACCGAAAGAGCTGATGACAGGAGGTAGAGGGCAAAGACCAGGCGTGTGAGAAGAAGCATGAGCGATCCGATCATGCCGCTTCCGTCATAGCCGGGCAGATAGGCGTTGCCTCCGGTCGCCTGCGGATCGAGGATCGCGTCGGTGATCAGCAGCAATTCCGGATAAAAGGCAAATATGAAGGGCACCACGAAGATCACGATCCCGGATTTGACCGCGGAAAAACCGGTCGCCATGGGTTCCGCCTTGGTGATCGTCGCAGCGGCGAAGGCGGCCAGCGCGACGGGCGGCGTGATGGCGCTGGCAACGGCAAAGTAGAAGATGAACATGTGGGCCGTGAACAGCGACAGGCCCAGGCCGGCCAGAACCGGCCCCATGAGCAGTGCGGCATTGATATAGGCCGGGACCGCGGGCATGCCCATTCCCAGCAGCACAGCCAGAAACATCGTCATCAGCAGTGCCAGGAACTGCACGAACACCGAGCCGCCTCCGCCGAGGTCCAGGCTGTTTAGCCAAGCAAGAACATCAAGTGCCAGGAAAACCGGCAGCCCGGTGAAAGACAGGCAGAAGTCGATGATCGATACGGCCAGGAACATCAGGTAAAGCGTCGAAATCAGCCCGCCGGCCTGCGCCATCCCATCGATGATCTTCCTGGGTCGGGCGCGCACCTCGGGGTCAACAAAGAGCAGAACAATGAGCAGCATCACCGCCCACCACCCGGCCGAACCGGCGGATCCGGCGGAGTTCTGGATGGCCTGCAATATCCAGCTCAGACTTTCGACCTTGCAGCCGGCATCGGTGAATTGTCGTTCGGCACCGAGGAGGCCGCCGAGCAGGCCGCAACCGACCGAGTCCTTGGGCGTCAGCAGCAGCGCGAGGATCAGCAGGATGGGCCCAAAGATCATGATCAGGTTGAGATAGTCCTGACGGTTCAGGATCATGTCGTCGGTGATTTCACCGACCGCCGTGATTTTCTGTTTTCGGGCCTGGAAGACGACAGAGAGAAAGAGGCAGAAGAAATAGGCCACCGCCGGAATGATGGCGGCGATGATCACGCTCGAATAGGGCACGGCCGTCAGGGACGCGAGGACGAAGGCAGCGACCCCCATCACCGGCGGCATGATCGATCCGCCCGACGACGCAGCGGCCTCGACGCCCCCGGAAAAGACCTTGGAGAAGCCCCGTTTGAGCATCATCGGGATGGTCAGGACCCCGGTCGAGAGCACGTTCACGATCGGACCGCCGGATATGGTTCCGAACATGGCCGACGAGATGATGGCCGCGTGGGCCGGTCCGCCGCGAAGGTGGCGTGTCCAGCGGAATGCCAGCTTGATCAGCGATTTGCCGCCTGCCGAAGTGCCGAAGAGCGAACCCAGCACGAGATAGGGAAATATGGTGTTCAGGACGATGTCCATGAACCGCCCGAGAAGCCCGGACGAGTTGTTCACCAGCACATCATGGACCCGCGGACGCCCGTCAGCCAGCATGCGCGGCTCACCCGCGAGCTTGGTGACCAGGTACTTGTTGATGTCCTCGGCGCCGTACACCCACCAGACCAGAACGGTACCGATCGTGTAGAGCGAAATCACGATCGCGACGAATACCAGCGGCAGGCCCCAGACCTTGATGTTGTAGGACAGGAACACCAGGATCGCGAGGCCCACGATCAGCACCAGCCAGCCGCCGGTCGTGTTGACGCATTGCGGGTCTTCGACCGTTGTCGGTGCGGGCAGGCCGAGGCTTTCGTTGAATTCAGCCGCTGCTGCGAGGCTTTCCTGTATCAACCGCGCCCGGTCGCCGGTGACCTGATCGATCAGACAAATCGCCTCGATCTCGATCAGGTAGGTGAGTGCGATCGTCAGTGCGGTGATGACCAGTGCGACATCCAGGAACAGCCCGAATTTGCGCCGCATCGGCGATTTGCTTTTCCAGTCGCGCCACATGGAATGCTTGAGCGCGACGATCACCATCATCAGGGCAAAGAAGGTCGGATAGTACCACTCGAAGGAAAACTTGCGGAGCTTGGCGCCTTCGATACCGGTCAGGGATGCGACAAGATTGTCATAGCCGGGAATGCCGGGTGTGGAATTGAGAAGCCCGATGAACACCATCGCCAATGCAAGCCAGTTGAGCAATCGAAGCGAAAAGCTCGGCTGGTCTGCATTGCTGTCCGGCTCGCCGGTCATGATTGTCCCCGCAGCGCACGGTCAGCCGGGAAAAAACATGCCCGGCTGAAACGCGATGAGACTACTTTGCGCAGTCGGGAATAGTGTATCCGGCTTCTTCCCAGGCGGCCACTGCACCCGGGTGATATTTAACCGGATTGTTGCCGCACATATCGGTCAATGCAATGTCGGTCTCGCCGTGCCATGTGCCAGCCATGAAGGGGGCCTTGGCATGGTAGATGGACTCGATATTCGCGATGAAGGCGGCAGTGAGCGCCTTGGCCGTATCGAAGTCCATGTTGACGTTCACGATATCGGCTCCGACCGTGGCCGGTCCTCGATACATGTCGTCTTCCGATGAAATCGTGACACCGTCCCCATATCCCATTTCGGAGATTGCCATCTCGAACGGGACGGTGCCGGGCAGTTTGCCGACATTCTGGAACGCCTCGCCGCCAAAGACTTCCTTGGACACCGAATAGATCGTGATGTTTCCGGAGGCGAGTGCTGCCGTCACACGCGGGTCCGGGAACGACATCGGCAAAACCATGGCGTCCGCCGAGCCGTCCTGGATGGTTTTCACGGCCTGGCCCCAGTTGACCTGGACACCTTCATAACCGGAGCCTTCCTCCAGACCGGAGTTTACCTTGATCAGAAGCCGGGCATTGGTCAGCGCCGCGCCGCGGGGCGGGCCGTTGTAGATGGTCTTTCCCTCAATCCCATCCCATCCGCTGATATTGGCGCTGTCATAGGCAAAAAGCCCCTGCACCGAAATCCGGTAGGTGTACAACACCGCAAGATTTGCAGCGAGCTTGACGCCTTCTTCCTTGCCCAGACCGGCATAGGGCCCGACACCCCGGGACAACAGGAAGGGAAGAATAAACGGCGCAGCCGCGATATCCGTCTTACCTTCGGCGACGTTCTGAACCGAGTTGGTCAGGGTCTGTCCGGATGTGACCTGAATGTCCGCGACACCGGCCTTGGCGGATGCTTCCGACAACGAGATGATTGAAATACCGGGTGTGGTGTTGGGCGCTGCCGTCTCGGCAGTAAGAATTGTCTGGGCCTGGGCGCTTGCGGTCATGGCCATGACCGCGGCCGTCGCCACGTGGATTTTTTTGAACATAGGCTCTCCTCCTTTATCGATCATAACACGATTTTTTATAATTTATCGATATTTTTGGCGCAGTCCGGTTTGAATCGCAAGTGTTTTGGCTTATCTGTCGCGACACAATGCATGTGTGATGGATCGGAAAGCCAGTTTGGAGACCGCAAAAATGCCAGACCTCAAGCTCTTTGTTGCCCCTGGAACCTGTGCGCGGGTCCCGACGATCGCCCTGGAAGAAATCGGCGCGCCCTTTGAAACCGAGCTCGTGCGTGTTGTCGCCAATCAGCAAAACTCGCCGGAGTTTCTGAAACTCAATCCAAAGGGCAAGGTTCCGACACTGCTGATCGACGGCGCCCCGCTGACCGAGAACGTCGCCATCCTGAGCTGGCTGAACTCAACCTTTCCGAATGCAAATCTGCTGCCGGCGACATCCGATCATATTGATGCGATCAAACAGACCGCTGATCTGGCCTTCTTCTCGGCCACGGTCCACCCCACCGTCACGCGCATAGCAATGCCGATCAAGTTCATCGCGGACGGTGAACTGTCATTTGACCTGGTTCGGCCCAAGGGCATGGAAGCCATGGTTCCCATCATGCAGATGATCGACAAAAGGCTTGAAGATGGACCCTGGTGGTACGGCGACGACTGGTCGGTGGTCGACGCCTATCTGTATTGGGTGTGGTGGCGCATCACCGGCGTCGGGTTTTCCGACGCCGATTACCCCAACATCAGGCGCCACTTTGAGCTCAGCAATCAACGTCCGGCCGTGCAGCGGGCCATGGAACGGGAAGCCAAGAACGTCGAGATCCTGAAATCGGAAGGGCTCTATCGAGCACCGCGATAGGCCTGTCAGTCGATCAGAACCTCGGCCTCCACCTCGACAGCGATGCCGTCGCCCATCGGCAGAGAAACCATGCCGACGGCGGAGCGGGAATGGCGACCGACATCCGGGCCGAATACCTCCAGAATGAGGTCCGAGAAGCCGTTGATCACCATTGGCTGGCCGGTGAATTCAGGCATTGAATTGACCATTCCCAGCACCTTGCACCAACCGCTGACGCGATCGAGGTCACCAAGTTCACGCTGCAGGCTGCCGAGCATTGAAAGCCCGGTTTTGCGGGCCAGTTCGTACCCCTCGTCGACGCTGACGTCGCGGCCCAACTTGCCGTAGGGTCCGCTGATCGTGCCGTCGGTGTTTTGCGGCCCGTGGCCCGAAACGAAAGCGCGGTTGCCGCGAACATTGACCATGGCGAAAGGCAGGCGCACGCCCTCGGGAAGCACAACCGGCGCCGGCAGGACGAGGCCCATGGAGTTCAACTTCTCTTCAATGCGTGACATGGCTTTGCTACTCCGCTGTTCTATCAGGTCGTCAATCAGACTTTGCGTCTGAATATCTGATCGGGCGGCCACGTGACAATGGCGAAGATGAACATGGGACAAGGCTGCTGCCCGCTGCCGGCTCCGATTGCCGCTCCGCGGTGAATTTGTTAGCAATTTGGCAGAGGGTGAATCGTCAGAAGAGGGATGTGTTTTATGGACGACCTGTCTACCCAAATGAGCTCCTTCGCTCCGTTGCTGATCAGTGCCGGAAAAGCTCTGCTCTTTCTGATAATCGGTTGGTTGGTCGCGGGCATCGTCCAGCGCACCATTCGCCGCCGTGTGTTGGCCAGTGAGCAACTTGACGATACGCTCGGCACGTTCTTCGCTTCGATCGCCAAATGGCTCATCCTGGCGGTCGTCGTCATTGCCGTTCTGCAGGTCTTCGGCTTCCAGGCGACCAGTCTCGTTGCCGTTCTCGGTGCTGCCACCCTGGCAATCGGCCTGGCGCTGCAGGGCACGCTCGCCGACATCGCGGCCGGTGTCATGCTGATCATCTTCCGGCCCTTCAAGCTGGGAAATTACGTCGACATCGCCGGGACAGCGGGTACGGTCAAGGAACTCAACCTCTTCGTCACGGAGCTGGTGACGCCTGACAACGTCCAGATCATAATCCCCAATGGCAAGGTCTGGGGCTCCATCATCACCAACTACTCGGCCCACGATACCCGCCGCCTCGACCTCACTTTCGGGATCGATTACGGCGATGATGCCGAAAAGGCGATGGGCATCATTCTCGATTGCGCAGGCAATGACGACCGCGTGCACAAGGATCCCGAGCCTTGGGCCCGGGTTGTCAATCTGGGCGATTCCTCGGTCGATATCGGCGTGCGCCTCTGGTGCAACGCCGGCGACTATTGGGAACTGAAGTTCGCCATGACCAGAACGATCAAGGAAGCCTTCGACGACAAGGGAATTTCCATTCCCTATCCGCATCAGGTCGAAATCCATCGCGACGCCTGATCGCAGCCTGGAGGATAGCGGGATGGCTCGAATCGTTTTGGCCGTCATGGCCGCCCTGTGGATCTGGGTGGTCCCCGCGACGGCTTCGGACGCCACGGACCGGCAGCAGATCATTGCTGCCATCAACGACTTGATCGAGGCGTTCGAAACCCACGATGCCGAAAGCATCAAGGCCATGATGACGTCCGATCATGTCGCCATCAGTCCGAATTACGGCCGCCCCTATTCGGTGGACGAGCAGATTGCGACGCTTGGCGATCTCGAGTTCGATGTCGTCGATTTCGGCGAACGGACAATTTCGATGATCGATGACAACGTGGCGCTGGTCACACAGCGTTCCACCGTGAAGGGGCGTTTTCGCGGTGAGGATCTGCCTCGCGAGATATTCGTGTCTCAGCTTTGGGTTCGCGAGGATGGCCGCTGGCTGCAGCGCCTTTATCAGGAAACCGCGGTCGGACAGTAGACCGAACCGTTTGGTCGGAAACATCGCTTGAGTTTCCGCGACGCGTCAAAGCGCTGGCTTCTTCACGTCTGCATCGCAGTTCCCAGAAAATCGGAATATAGATACGAAGAAATCAATTCGGTGCGGCTGGGCCTTGAAGTCTTGTGCCCGTGGCCAGGGAGCGGCTCATGCAGAGATCGCGATTGAGTTTGAAGTGGCTGGAGATCTTCGAGCTGGCAGCGCGTTCCGGCTCGGTGCAGGCCGTTGCGGCTGAAACCGGACTGTCGGTCAGCACGGTCTCCCACCACTTGAGCAAACTCGAGGAGCGGCTCGACGTCAGCCTGCTGGACCACAATCGCCGGCCAATGGTTCTGACGCCGGCGGGAGGCGTGTTCTTGCGCTATGTCGAAGAGGCGCTGAGCCTGATCCGTAAGGCGGAGATCGAGGCGGTCTCCGGCAACATGATCGAGGCGCGCAGCCTGCGTCTCGGTCTGCTTGACGATTTCGATGCGGACATCGCACCGGAGCTCGCTCGCCTCCTGGCGACCGGCATGCGAAATTGCGATTTCACCCACTATACGCGGCCGAGCCATGAGATCCTGCATCTCCTGCGCAATCGGCAGATCGATGTCGGTGTAGCCTCGCGGCCGATGGACGACGTCTCGGATCTGGTCGAGTACCCGCTTCTTCGCGATCCGTTTGTGCTCGTGACTCCGGCGTCACACGACCTGTCGCCCGAAGACTATCTTGGCGGGCGCAGCGCATTGCCGCTTCTGCGCTACAGTTCGACCCAGATCATGGGTCGCCAGATCGAGGCCCAGCTGAGGCGGTTGCGGATAGCGCTGCCCAATCGTTTCGAACTGGAGAGCAACCAGGCCATCATGGGCATGGTGGCGGATGGCAGCGGCTGGGCGATTTCGACGCCGCTGGGTTACCTGCGGGCGCAGCGCTTCCATTCGCGCACCGTCATGCACCGGTTTCCGGGCAGTAGTTTCGCACGCTATCTGTCGGTATTCACGACTGAAGAATACGCCCAGGGCGTTGCCCAGATGATTGCCAGCACGATGCGCCGCCTGATCAAGCTGCGGGCGATTGAACCCGCCATCGAGGCCATTCCCTGGCTGGAGGATGCGTTTTACCTGCAGCCCGAAAGCGTCACGTTCAAGCCAGAATCCTGAAACTCCGGCGAATGGCATCGTCCCGGGCAGCGTCCAGGTATTGCGGTTGGTGGGTCCGAAGGATGTCCCGCGCCTTTTGGCGTGCCAGCGTCCACGCGTCCGGTGCGCCGCTCTCCTGCCAGACACGCGGCGGATCGCGGTTGGCCAGGGTGGGATAGAAGTAGTCCCGCTCCATGGCTTCGAGCGTCTGCTGCCCGCCGAGAAAATGTCCTTCGCCCAGAACCGCGCTGCAGATTTCGTCGTAGCCGAGGTTCTCTTCGTTGACCTCGATCCCCCGCATCGCCCGGTAGGTGTTGGAGTGCATTTCATCGTCGAGCACGAAAGCCTCAAAGCTGGCGCCGAGCAGCGATGCCGTCATGCCGGAGCTTTCGTAGATCAGATTGCCGCCGGCCAGGGCAGCAGCCAGTGATGTCATCGCTTTTTCGGCGCCGTACTGGGCGTCGATGGCCTTGGCATCGCTCATCGAGGCGGCGACCCCGGAAGGCAGGCCGAGCCAGTTGGAGAGCTGCGCGGACGCCGCGTTCAACACCGCGATTTCACCGCCGGCACCGGCAAACGCGCCGGTGCGAAGGTCGACCACGAACGGCCAATTCGAAAACACCATCGGATGACCGGGCCGAATGGCATGAACCATCACCAGACTGGCAAGTGTCTCGGCCAGCGATTGGGCCAGGAATCCGGCAAGGGTCGCGGGCGCAGTGGCGCCGGCCTGTGCGGCGGTGATGCAGGAAATCGGGATGTCGTGCCGAATGCACTCGAAGACAACATCCACCGCGTCTTCACCGTATCGCATGGGTGATATGACCGGGCTGATGTGAGCCTTGACGAAGGGTCGCCGGGAAAAACCACCTTCACTGCCCGCCGCGATATCGAACATCTGAACGATCGGCGCGACATGCTCAGCCAGCGTAAAGGCCGTTGCCGTCGGCTTGGTGGTGTTCTTCAGCAGGGCATAGGCGGTGTTGACGTCCAGATCGAAACTGTCCGCCACATCGGTCGCGATGCAGCAACGGGTAAACCACGCGACATTCGAAAGGGTGTCCTGGAGCCGGGTGAAATCGTGCAGGTCGCAGAGCGTCGATGGCCGATAAAGACCTGTGTCGAGGTCGAGTGTCTGGACAGCCGCACCACCGGTGCCGAAATAGACGCGATTGCCGCCGACTTCGATGGAACGGCTTTCGTCGCGTCCATGGAGCACGAAAGTTTTGGCGGCTTGGTCGATAGCCGCTTCGACAAGAGCGCGCGGGAAGGTCATGCGCCCTTTGTCGGTTGGCCGGGCTCCGGCAGCCTCCAACTTTTCTGCCAGGGTGGCAGGGACTTCGCCCATTCCCAGCTTGCTCAAGAGGGAAAGAGCGGTGGCATAGATGGCGTCGAGATCCCGTTCGGACAGTGGCTTGTAGCGTCCGCCGATCTGCCCGGGCGGACAGGGATCGAATTCGGGTTTTGCTGCCCGCTTGGCGAGGCGTTCGCGTCGCCCGGACCGCCTGCTTGCCCCTTGCACCGCCAGCCCTCCTCAAAATCCAGCCCGCGGAACCCGAGCTTGCGCGCCATTAGCAATGCCTAACGATCGGTTGCCAAGGAAGGAATGGCTTCTGCCAAGATCTCGAAACTGGTATTCGAAAAATTAGGATCTGCGCGAGTTTGATTGACCGCGGGCAGCGAAGAGGCTGCGTATGGGGCGTTTCATATGGAGCGGACCATGCAATCGCAAACCAGGGTTGTTGTCATCGGCGGCGGCATAGCGGGCTGCTCGACGCTTTATCATCTGACGCAGGAGGGCTGGACCGACGTCGTGCTGATCGAGCGCGACGAACTGACCAGCGGCACGACCTGGCATTCGGCGGCGCAGGTGACGAATTTCGGCATGAACCAGACCATGGTCGGCCTGAAATCGCACTCCATCAGGCTTTACAAGGAGCTCGCGGACGATCCGGATTATCCGATCAACTATCACCGCGCAGACGGCGGTATCCGGCTCGCCAACACCGGGGCCCAGATGGACGGCTACCGTCATTTCGCGTCGATGGCGCGTGGAATGGATGTGCATTTCGAGGTGATCGACGCGGCCGAATGTGCACGGCGCCATCCGCTGATATCAACGGACAACCTGATGGGCGGGCTCTGGGACCCGCTGGACGGTGACATCGACCCGGCGCAGCTGTGCCAGGCCCTGGCTCGACGGGCGCGCCGGGCCGGAGCCAAGGTCTATCGCCACACACCGGTGATCGGGTTGACGCAGAGGTCCGACGAGACCTGGACTGTCCACACGGAGAAGGGTGACATCGACTGCGACATTGTGGTCAACGCCGGCGGCTATCGCGTCAACGAGGTCGGGGCGATGATGGGCGTGCACCATCCGGTCATGGCGATGGAGCATCAGTATTTCCTGACAGAGCCGATCCAGGCGATCGAACGATCGGAACATCGCATGCCCCTGCTGCGCTGCCCGATCTCGGACTATTATTGCCGGCAGGAAAAGAACGGTCTGCTGGTCGGATTCTACGAACAGGATTGCCGCACGTGGGGCATGGACGGCATTGATCCGAACTTCGTCAATGCGCTTTGTCCGGACGACCTCGACCGGGTCACGGATGTGCTGGAGGGCGCGTTCGCCCGCATGCCGGTTCTGATGGATGTCGGGATCCACTCGGTGGTCAACGGCCCCATAACCTATACGATCGACGGTGCGCCGCTGGTCGGTCCAATACCCGGCAAACGCAACGCCTTTTGCATCATCGGTCTGCGCGCCGGGCTGGGCGAGGGCGGTGGCCACGGCTGGCTGCTGGCTCAGCAGATCGTTCACGGCGAGGCGTGCTATGACACATGGTGCCTCGATCCCCGTCGGTTCACCGGTCACGCCAATGTCGAACTGACGGCTCTGAAGGCAATCGAGGACTATCGCAACGAGTTCCGGTTCCACTTTCCGAACGAACACCGTCCGGCCGGGCGGCCGATCAAGACGACGCCGCTGACGCCGGTTCTGGCCGCCGAAGGCGCCGCCTTCACCGTGGTCAACGGCTGGGAGCGAGCCGAATACTTCAAACCCGATCCACATTTCAGCCCGACGCTGAGCTTTCGGTTCGACGAAGCTTTCGACGTTGTCGCCGCGGAAGTTCACAATGTGCGCGACCATGTCGGCCTGACGGAGGTCAGCGGCTTCAACCGCTTCGAATTGACCGGAGCAGACGTTCATCACTTTCTCGATCGGCTCATCTGCGGGTCCGTTCCGCGCCGGGCGGGCAGGGTCGGGCTTGGATATCTCCTCAACCGGCATGGGATGCTGAAGGGCGAAGCGACGATAGCAAACCTGCCGAACGGGCGTGTCTGGTACGGCTCAGCCGCCGCCGCCGAATTTCACGATATGGACTGGCTGAGACATCACAGGAAGC
Organism: Hoeflea sp.; assembly: GCA_965216535.1. Taxonomy (GTDB): domain Bacteria; phylum Pseudomonadota; class Alphaproteobacteria; order Rhizobiales; family Rhizobiaceae; genus Hoeflea_A. The sequence continues at coordinate 7,772,289 of OZ244175.1, read as the reverse complement.
CAGGAGAGGACGTCATCATCCGCTCGCTGACAAATGACCATACGGCGCTCGTCCTGGCGGGGCCGAGGTTACGTGACGTCATGGACGCCGTCAGCCGCGGCGACTGGTCAAAGGAGGCGTTTCCCTGGCTCTCAGTGCGCGAGTGCTTTGTCGGGATAGCACCGGCCGTTGTTCTTGGCGTCAGCTTCTCCGGCGAGCTTGCCTACGAGATCCACGTGCCGAACAGCCAGCTCTACGCGGCCTATCTGGCGCTTCGCAAAGCCGGCGAAGATTGTGGCCTGAAGCTGTTCGGTGCACGTGCCATCGAATCGATGCGGCTGGAGAAGGGATACCTCCACTGGAAGGCCGATATCCTGACGGAATTCGATCCGTTCGAAACCGGACTGGAGAGGTTTGTCAAACTCGACAAGGAGGATTTCATCGGCAAGACCGCCTTGCAGTCCCGCCTTGACCGGGGCCCAAGCAGAAAGCTGGTGACGCTCGACGTCGGCTGTGACCATACTGCGGCGCATGCCGGCGCATCAGTGATGCTCGACGGCACTGTGGTTGGCACGGTAACCTCCGGAGATTGGGGACATCGGGTCTCCAGAAATCTCGCGTTGGCTTTCATCAGGCCGGATCTGGCAACGCCGGGCAGCCTTGCATCGATCGACATACTGGGCGATCACATCCCGGCGAAAGTCATCGATGCCGCACCATATGATCCGGCCGGCGATAGGGTTCGCGCTTGAGAGGTCCATGATGAGCCAGACCAGGTTCACCGGCAGTTTCACCCAGCAGGAGGGCATACCCGAAGAGGGTATCGAGGCCGCCGTCGCCGTGCTCCGCAGCGGCCGGTTGCATCGCTACAATCTTGCTGACGGCGAAGCCGGCGAGACTGCGCTTCTCGAACGCGAGTTTGCCAATTGGCAGGGCAGTGCCCATTGCCTCGCCGTGGCGTCGTGCGGACAGGCGATCCAGATCGCGCTGCGGGCCGCCGGGGTCGGCAAATCGGGCAAGGTGCTGACCAATGCGTTTACGCTTGCCCCGGTTCCGGGTGCCATTGCAGCGGTCGGAGGCCAAGCCGTTCTGGTCGAGATCGACGACAATCTGCGGCTCGATCTCGACGATCTCGAGCGCAAGGCCGCCGAGAGTGGCGCTCGGTTTCTGCTGCTGTCACACATGCGGGGACATCTTTGCGACATGGACGCGCTCATGCAGGTTGCAGCGCGCAACGGCCTTATGGTCATCGAAGACTGTGCGCATACGATGGGTGCCCGCTGGAACGGAAAACGATCCGGGCAATTCGGAATAGCCGCCTGCTTTTCGACACAGACCTACAAGCACATGAATTCCGGGGAAGGGGGCTTCCTCACATCGAATGATCCGGACCTCATGGCGCGGGCCACCATCCTGTCGGGCAGTTACATGCTCTATGATAGGCACGGAGCCGGTCCGGCCGAACGGCATTTCGACAAGGCGCGATACGAGATGCCCAATGGGTCGGCGCGAATGGATGCGCTGCGCGCCGCAATTCTGCGCCCGCAATTGCGTCAGTTGGACGACAACATCGTGCGCTGGAATGCCCGCTACGCGGCCGTCGCCAATCGACTGGCGCTCAGCTCAGCAATCGTGCTTCCAAAGAGGCCGGAGAAGGAGGACATGGTCGGGTCGTCGATCCAGTTCCGGGTTCCCAATCTGGATCGTCAGGGATGTCGCGACCTGCTGCACACCTGCCTGGAGCGCGGTGTTGAGCTCAAATGGTTCGGTGAAAGCGAACCCAAGGGGTTCACGTCGCATCACTCGTCGTGGCGATACGTCACCGCGCAGGATCTGCCGCGTACGGACGCCATCCTGGCAACACTCTTCGACATGCGTTTGCCGCTGACCTTCTCGGAAGCCGACTGCCGCCTGATCGCCGACATCATTGTCGATGCGGTCACCGGTCTGGTGAACTGACACAGATGGCTTAGCGGTCCCTAGGCGGTTTTCGTCTCGCTGCCGCCATTGAGAAACATCGCCTCGATTTCCGCGACAGGCCGTGCCGGACTGATCAGAAAGCCCTGCATTTCGGTATAGCCCGCTGCGCGAACCTGATCGCGCTGGCTTTCCGTTTCGACCCCCTCCGCCGTCGCGGTCATGCCCAGGTTGCGGCTGAGACTGGCGACTGCGTTGACGATGATGGCGGTTTCCTGCTGGGCCGACAGGTCACTGATAAAGGACCTGTCGATCTTGATCTTGTCAAACGGGAAGCTGCGAAGGTAGCTCAGCGAAGAATAGCCGGTACCGAAATCGTCCATGGCGATCCGCACGCCCATGTCGCGCAGCGAATGGAGTGTGGCCAGCGTGCTTTCGCTGTCCTGCAGCAGAACCCGTTCCGTGATCTCCAGTTCCAGCCGCTGCGGACGCAAGCGCGACTTGGCAAGCGCATGAAACACGGTTTGGACGAGGTTGCCACTGCGGAATTGGACCGGAGACAGGTTGACCGCAACGCGGGTAGCGGATGGCCATGAGGCGGCATCGAGGCATGCCCGCTCGATGATCCAATCGCCAAGCGGCGTGATCAGTCCGATTTCCTCGGCAACCGGGATAAATTCCGCCGGGGAAACAAGGCCGCGCTCCGGGTGCGGCCAGCGCAGCAGCGCTTCGAAACCGGTCACGGCGTCGCTGTCCAGGTCGACGAGCGGCTGATAGTGCAATTCGAACTCTTTGTGTGCGAATGCTGCCCGCAGATCCTGTTCGAGCGAACGCCGAGCCTGGATTTGGGTGTCCATGTTGTTTTCGAAAAAGCGATGGACCCCGCGGCCGTCATTCTTGGCACGGTAAAGCGCCATGTCCGCATGCTTGAGCAGTTCATCCGTCTGCACACCGTTCTCGGGTGCAAGAGCTATCCCGATGCTGGCGCCAATCACCGCCTGATGGCCGTCGAGATCGAATGGCAGCGAGAGGATGTCACAGATCCGTGCTGCAAGCCTGCCGGCCGCTTCCGGCTGATGGCGTGACACCTGAAGGACGGCGAATTCGTCGCCGCCCAGCCGGGCGATCGTGTCCGTGTCGCGAACGCACTGCGACAGGCGGTGGGCGGCCGCCTGCAGCAGCTTGTCGCCCATCGGATGCCCAATGGAGTCATTGACATCCTTGAAACGGTCCAGGTCGATGCACATCACGGCGAACTGCGTTTCGTCGTCGAGATCCGCGAGCGCTTCTTCCAGGCGCATGTTGAACAGGGTCCGGTTCGGCAATCCTGTCAGTTCGTCATGGTGGGCCATATGTTCCACCAGCGCCTGGACCCGCTGCAGTTCCGTCACGTCTTCATGGGTCGTTACCCATCCGCCGTCCGTCATCTGTTGATGGACCATGGAGATGTACCGGTTGCCGGCAAACTCCTGGATGCGGGTCACCGAGGCGTTTCCGGCAATTTCAGCTCGCCGGTCTTCGAGATAGGTGTCCGGATCAACCGAAACGAAATCGTCGCGTTCAAGAAGCAGGCGAATGATGTCGTCGAAGAGCGTTCCCGGCAGCCCCATCTCTTCGGGCAGATCATAGATCTCGAGAAAACGCCGATTACAGACGAGCAACCGTCCATCCTTGTCGTACATCGACAGGCCCTGGCACATATTGTCGAGGGCCGCGTTGAAGCGTCGGTTCTGCTCGGTGAGTTCCTGATCCCGCTTTAACAGGGCGGCTTGCGCCCTGTTACGTTCGGTGACGTCGGTATAGGTGGTCACGAAGCCGCCGCCTTCGATCGGCTTGCCGGAGATTTCGATGACCGTTCCGTCAGGCCTCGTTCGTTCGAACCGGTGCGGCTGGAACTGCCTGGCCAGGTCGACCCGTTCCTGGACCAACGAGTCGATATCACCGTCCCCGTATTCACCGCGCTCGGCATTGTAACGGATAAACTCGGCAAAGTTCGTCCCGGGTTTCGCAAGTTCCCGCGGGATTTCGAGCACGTCGAGAAAACACTCGTTGAATGCCACAGCGTTGAGGTCACCATCGATCATGCTGATGCCCTGATCGATCGATTCCAGAACGACCTGCAGGCGTTCAGCGTTGTTCTCGGCCGCAACCTTTTGCGTATGCAACGCGGTCGCATCCGTATGGATGCTGATGATGCCGCCGTCGCTGGTGCGTTTTTCAAACGTACGCAACACCCGCCCGTCGCGCATGCGGTGCTGGAAAGGTTCGCCGGGATCGAGGCGCAGCTGCATGCGCTTTTCAATCCATCGCGGATCACCGCACGTCTTCAGCAGGTCGATGAAGGGCATTCCGGGGACGACGACGTCCTGATTGTCCGGGAAGAACCATTTGCGAAACAGGTCGTTGCTGACAACGACCCTGTCGCTGGCATCGCACCAAAGGAAGCCAGCTGGAATACTTTCGATAATGTCGGTCAGCTGCCAATCGACGTTGCCGCGGGCGTCGGCATCGTGCATGGCAACCGCCGACTCCTCCATATTTGGCTTTTGCATTCTACCCCCAAACCGTAACATCAGGGATGGCACGGCTCCCCCTTATTCCCGACCAAACAAGGTAGTCGGTGAACCCTTCGATTCGGTTGAAGCACAGGGTAAAGAGACCGTTATCGCCTGATGGGCGACCGGATCAAAGTTGCACAACCTCCGGCGCGCCACGGGCGATTGCAAAATGCCGGATGAGAGCGCCAAAAGCCATGAAACTGGCCGTACCGTTAAAATTTCAGAAAGGCTTTTGCCAGCAATTTTGTTGGACACTTGGGGGAGTTCAGGTCGCGTAGACCTTTGGGGAAATTCACATGCTGTTTGGACTTTTGAGAAATCTGCTGGCGCAGGGGCGGATGGTTTTGGCGACTGTAATGTTGACGATCGTGACGGTTGGTGCCGCGAGCGCACTGGAACGTCTCGACAACCCACCAACGGTTGGCGGTCCCGCATTTACGATCAGGCACGACGGCGGTGAGCAGGCGGTCGATATGGCCGACCTTTGCGGCCTGCCGCAGTACAGTCTGCGGACAGACAGTCCTTGGGAGGAAGGCGAGCAATTGTTCGAAGGCGTGCTGTTGCGTGATGCCCTTGCCTATCTCAATCTTGACGATGCCGACGCGATAATCGTCCGGGCGGCTGATGAATATTCGCAGCGCATCCCGCGTGAGGACTGGCACAAATATCCGCTGCTGTTGGCGATGCGCGAAAACGGGTCCTTCCTGACGCGCCGCTCCCAGGGGCCCACGCGTTTGGTCTATCCGGTTCTCGAACACCCGGAGCTGGACAATCCGGTGCACCGGAACCGTTGGGTTTGGCTGATCCAGTCCATTGAGCGGGCCGAGTAGCACGATAATGACCGTGTCGCGACTGAGCAGGCTGAAGGCCGTGGCTCCGGTGCGTGAAACCGTAGCGGTGCTTGTCGCTGTTGCGCTCTCGCTTGCCATCATCACCACAATTCACAGCAACATCCGTTCGGTCGAACAGGCGCTGCCACGTTTCGGGTTCCTGTCCTTTCGGGAATTGCATGTCCATGTCCGCGCGGTCGATCGCCTGAAGGATATGGTGTTGCTTGCCCGCACCGACCCTGCCGGAGAGCGTAGTCGTGAACTGCTCGCGGAGGCGACGGACCTTGCATATGTCCGGTTTGCCCGGGTCGACCGGACGCGCATTGCGAATGAGCTTGCATCCTATAGTGAGATGCGCGCCCGGGTTCTCGCCATTATCGAGACCGTCGACAGTCTTCTGTCGCAACCCGGGCCATTTGATCGCGTTGCCCTGGATAAGATCATGGTGGAACTCGAAGAGGCCGATGCCGATCTCAACCGCCTCTATTTCAGCATTGGCGAGGAGTCGAGCCGTGGGCTGTTTGAGGCTCAGCAGGTCCTTGCAACGCTCAACAAGCAGATCCTGATCATTCTGGCGATCCTCTCGAGCCTTCTGATCGGCATAGCAATCTTGTTGGTTGAGAGGCAGCGAGCCACCAACAACCTGCGACAACTGACCTGGCGCGACACGGTCACGGATCTGAAAAACCGCGCCTGGCTGATGGAGCAGGGACCTCAGTTCATCAGTGGTGCAAAAGCAGCACGTCGGCCGCTCGCCATGTACCTGATCGATCTCGACCATTTCAAACAGGTCAACGATACGTTCGGTCATCAGGCGGGCGACGATCTGTTGCGGACCGTCGGCGATGTGCTGATGTCGCACGACAGGCCCGACACGTCAGTCTCGGTTCGGCTTGGCGGCGATGAATTCGCCATCATGCGGGTTGCCCGAAATCAGGCAGAGCTGATCGATTTTGGCGAACTTCTGTGCCGGAAGTTATCAGGATTTCGCGAAGTCGGTGGGCATCCGGTGCAGCTGGCTGCCAGCATCGGCCTGTCATTTTGCCCGGATCATGGCGATGATGTGAGCACGCTCTTGAAGCATGCCGATCTTGCACTTTACGCCGCCAAGGCAGACGGTCGTCAACGCCTGTCGGTCTTTACCGAGGACCTGAAGGCAAATCTCGACAATCGCATTGAACTGGAAGAAACCCTGCGCAAGGCCATCCGCAATGACGAGTTCGTTCTGGTCTGGCAACCGCAACTGGCGGTCGCCAGCGGTCGTCTGACGGGTGCCGAAGCTCTCGTGCGCTGGAACAATCCCAGGACCGGAACAGTCTCATCGCCGCTGGAGTTCATTCCGGTTGCCGAAGATTCGGATCTGATATTGGAGATCGACAGGCTGGTGATGCGCAAGGCCTGCGAGCAGGCCGCTGTCTGGCTACCCCACCTGCCGCCGGACTTCACGATCAGCGTCAACATCTCCGGCAGGCATCTTTCCGACAGTTCGCTGTGCACTTACCTGGCTGGCTTGCTGGCCGAGACACGGCTTCCTGCCTCCATGCTCGAACTGGAGTTGACGGAACGGGTTCTTATCAAGAACAAGTCCGCGGCCCTCTCGGTCTTGGCCGAAATCCGCAAAATGGGCATGCGCGTGGCGCTCGATGATTTCGGCACAGGCTATTCCAATTTGGGCAGCATTGCGGAACTGGAGATCGATCGGGTCAAGATCGATAGATCTTTCCTGTCGCAACTGGGTGAATCGCAACGCAAGCGCGGCATGGTGAACTCGATTCTCACCATGTGCCGGGCTCTAGACATGGAAGCGGTCGCCGAAGGCGTGGAAAGCGCCGACCAGCTGGATTTTCTCGCGGAGGCGGGTTGTGCCTACGCCCAGGGCTTCTACATTTCCAGACCGATACAGGCGTCGCTCTTCACCAGTTATCTCCACAGCCAGGGCACTGCCGGAGAGAAACGGGCTGAAGCGGTCTGACTTGGTTGCGCGGTCCGTTCAGTTGCTCTCGACCGAGATATGGAACAGCGCGTAGACGCTCTTGCTGCGCAACGTCTTGTCGACATCGGCATCGCCGACCTTGGGAAACACCAGCTTGACCGGTCCAAGGTCTCCGATGGCCAGGGGCGAACCATCCAGTTCGATCGCGAGAATTGGGTTGTGGGTGTCGATCTCCGAGCGTGCGATGTCGACCGCGTAGCCGTCCAGTCCGGTCAGCACCAGTCGGTTACCCTTGCCGCCGACATGGGTCAGCACGTCAGCCAATGTTGGCCCGCGATAGGTCCCTTCGGAACCAGGAAAGTCATGGACATAACTGGTCTGGGGCATCGCCGCCAGGGTTTCGCGATCGATCCGGTATCCGGTGTCAAAGGCGATCTCATGATAGGAAAACATCCCTCGATCGTCGGCAGTCGCCGGGCCGCGATTGGTTTCAGCAATTGAACCGGAGAATGTCAGAATGCCGGGCGATTCCGCCCAAGTCAGAGCGGTCGGCAGGGAGAAGGCAAAGATCAGTGCGGCAATCGCGAACAATTTCATAACATAATCCATTGGAAAAAAGCGCTGCAACCGCCCCGGAAGGGCTGGCAAATGAAAGTCAGTTTCTATGAACGATTTTTCGCCTAAAGGGCAAGCAGTTCGGCAACCACGTGGGCCATTGCGCTGGCGGCGACGATCGCCGGTGCGGGGCAAATGCCGCTGACCCGCAAACGGGTCGCATGCGTGTAGCTGATGCAGTCGTAGACGACGACATCGGGTGCAAATTCGAGCATGGTGGCTGCTGCCAGGTCGATCGCGTCGTCGGACGCGTCCGGTGCGAGAGCGACCACGTTCGGAGCGAAGCCGCCAGCCTTCCAACGATCGGCGGCATTGGCGACCTGTTGCGGCTTTGGGATGAAGACGCCGACGGAGTGCGCCACGCTCCCCACACCCCGCACCGTATTGAGCAGGACCTCCGACGCCTTGATGACGCGATCCCCGGCGAATTCATCGAACCGACCGGTGCAGCAGAGCACGTCGATTTCGTTGTCGTCAGGTTGTCGGGCTCTCAACCGGGTCCGCAGCTCGTCCGTGACATGCGCCTTGGACAGCAACGTGGATTGCCCGTCCGGCAAAATCGAAAAAAGCGTGTCGGCATCCGACCGGGGTGGGTTTGCTTCGATGCTGGATATGTCGAGGTGGTCCAGGGCCCCAATCGTGCAGAGATCGCATCCGTCACCGAGAACCCGGCGGAACTCGGCTTCCAGCGCCGGTCTCGGCGAACGTCCAATGACGAGCAGATTGACGGTGGGTTGCGACGTCACGCGGCATTTCCCTTAGCGGCCTCCCCCACAACGCGGACCCGCGTGCGGATGGCATGGCCGGGCAGGTAGCTGAGCGGCAGGTCTTCAACCTCGATGACGCGGATCGTGTCTCGATCAGCACCGGCCCGCACCGCGCTGTCGATTGCGTCAGACTTCGCAGCGGCGATTGCTTCTTCGCGGGTCACATCGCGGTAGATCCGGTCGGTCTCACCGCTGATCTGAGCGATCGCGGCGCCCACGGCGTTGGCCACAGCCTCGTGTTCGACATGCACGACCTCGGAAATGCCTGGCATCGTGTCGGGGATCAGCATGGCGCCGCCGCCGACGGCTAGCAGAGGGACGGGTTCGGCATCCGTTTTCATGCGGTCGACGCTGTCGGCAATCTGACCATGGATCATGGCAAGGGAGGCTTCGACAAAAGCCGGTTCGAGGTTGGCGACACGGGAGCGGTCACCCAGCTCGAGCAGCCCGGCGGCAACGGCAATATCGGTGCAGGTGATCGTGGACCCACCGAACACCAGCGCCTCTTCGGCAAGCCGATAGCCGACACTGACCGGCCCGACCGTGTGCGGCGAGCGGCGCACGATGGTGCCGCCGCCGATGGCAATCGACAGCAGGTCGGGCATGCGGAACAGGGTGCGCACGCCGCCCACTTCGACCACGTTGTTGGCCTCGCGCGGAAAACCCTGGATCAGGCAGCCGATATCGGCGGTGGTGCCGCCGACATCGCAGACCATGGCGTTGTCGATGCCGGCGAGAAGTGCCGCACCGCGCATCGAGTTGGTCGGCCCGGATGCGAACGAATAGACCGGAAAGTCACGCGCTTCCTCGGCAACGACCACCGTGCCGTCATTCTGGGTGATGAACAGCTTGGCATCGAGACCGCTTTCGGCCACCGCATCGACAAAGGATTGGGTGATCTCGTCGGCAAGATGCACCAGCGAGGCATTCATCAGCGCGACGTTTTCCCGTTCCAGCAGGCCGATGCGGCCGAGCCGGCTGGACAGCGTGATGCGAGCGTCCGGATGTTCGTTGCGAACGATCTCTTCGGCATGCTTCTCGCATTCCGCCGTCAGCGGCGAGAAGGTTGCGGATATGGCGATGGAGTCGACCCCGTCGCGGCGGATGGCCTGTGCGGCGCGGGCGATTTCGCGATCGTCCATCGGCACCAGCGGCCGGCCATCATACTCGTGACCGCCATGCACCAGGTGGATGCCGCCATTGACCTGCTCAGCCAGATCCGCCGGCCAGTCGCAAAACGGTGTAAGACTGGCCGAGGCCGGCAGGGAAATGCGAATGGCCGCAGCACGTCCCAGATGGCGTCGTTGAACCACGGCATTGGTGTAGTGCGTCGTACCGATCATCACGGCTTCAACGCCGCTGGCGGCATCGCCGGCCTCAGCAACGATGTTTTTGAGCGCCGTGCGCACTCCGCCGGTGACATCCTCGGTGGTGAACGTCTTGACGGCGGCCAGGACCCTGCTGCCGTCGATCAGCACTGCATCGGTGTTTGTGCCGCCGACATCGATTCCGATGCGTTTCATGCCGAATGCTCCTCAAACACGGTTTTGAAATCCAGGTCGAAGCCGAAGGCGCGGGGCCCCACATTGGCCAATCCCTGTTCGGACAGAAAGACGGATGGCGCCGGCAGGGCGACCACGGACACACGCTGTCCGAAGCGCAGGATGTCGGTTCCGATGCCCTCGCCGCTGACCGAGTCGAGCACACAGATCAGATCAGGCGTCATCACCACGGGTTTGCCGTCGCGATAGGCGACCGAATATTCGTTCTGGAAGTGGATGACCAGTTCGGCACCGAGATCGTCATCGAGCCCCTCGACGACGGCCTTGCCGCGAAGGAAGCCCTCCGCCGTGCGCCGTTCGACGTCGATGACCTTGCCGGTGAACATCTTCTTGCCGCGGCCTGCCCGCAGCACGGCTTCGACCGGGTCGGCGTGATCGCGTTTGGCCTGCAGGATCGTCTCGCCCAGCCGGATCGCCTGGCTCACGGTATAGAGAATGCCGTGTTGCTTGATCTCCGCGCCGGAGCGCGGCGCCTTGCACGTGGCGGCAATCGAGCCGATTTCGGTGCAGACCTTGCGGCTGATGCGCTCCATCCAGCGCCAGCTGGCGGCGCGCGGGATAATGATCTCGTTGTCGCGGATATCGGCCATGGTCAGCGGGTAGCACCGCAGATTGGCCACCGCCACCGACGTCATCTGTGCTTCCGGATAGGCGCGGCCCATCGTGTCGGCGTCGACCACCGGGTAGCCTGTCAGCGCCGCCACCTGCATGGGATGCACGCCATTGCCGCCGCCGATCTCCAGCGCCATCACCGCATCGAACTTGCGGCCGATATATTCTTCCATCATGCGCAGCGGCTTGACGGCGAATTGCGGGTCGGCAAGCCGCTCCTGGCCCACCAGAGGCGCGCCCATATTGGACAGCACCGCGACCACTGCATCGTCGGCCAGGGCCATCGGATCGACGAGCGATACCGAGTGGCCTGCGTCATAAAGCAGACGCATGTTCAATAGCTTGTGGTAGGGGTCTCCGCCCCCGCCGGTGCCGAGAATCCAGGCACCCTTGGCCAACGCTTCAATGTCGTCGGCCGTCAGTCGTCGGGTCGTCTGGCTAGGGGCTCTTTGCGCCAATGTCGTCATGCTGTCATCCTGTCGCGGGCGGTGCTCGCCGGGATTGTGCCTATTGCGTGCGCAAGAATCTCAGGCCCCCGCCGCCAATTGGCAAATAGAATTATCGTATGTGCCGGATAGCGTCGGCTTATGACGTTCAGTCTACCTTTAACCGTCTGAAAAAAAAGAGAAATAGAAGGCGCCTCCCATCGTATTATGGGTTGCATTGGCGCAGCTTATGGGCCTGACGAGGCAAGATAGTTTCAGCCAATACAGGCCATTGACAATAACGAATTTGCAGCGCGTTCGATGCCTGCAATTTTGATGCAATTCAAAAGCCCGACCTGGGCGCAAAAAAGGAGCACGCCATGTTCATTTCCTGGAATCGGCTGCGATCGGCGGCCCTCGGCGCCGTGCTGGCCATCAGTACCGCGACGGCCGCGCAGGCTGTCGAGAAGCTCGATGACAAGCTGTACCTGGTGATCGCCGGTCGCCAGCCGGTGTCGACCCTCGATCCGGCCCAGAAATATGACTATGCCATCCGCATGATGGTGCAGGGTCTTTATGACGGCCTGGTCAAGTACGAAGGCAATCCGCCGCAGATCAAGCCGTGGCTGGCCAAGAGCTGGGATGTGTCCGACGACGGTCTCACCTGGACCTTCCACCTGGTCGACAATGCCAAGTTCCATGACGGCTCCCCGGTGAACGCGGAAGCGGTGCGCTATTCCTTCGCCCGCACGCTGGAACTCAACAAGGGCCCGGCCTGGATGCTGCAGGATTTCCTGTCGCCGGATGGCATCGAGGCGGTCGACGACCACACCGTCAAGTTCACTCTGAACAAGCCCTATTCGCCGTTCCTGTCGTTCCTGCCCTGGTGGTTCGTCGTCAATCCGGCGGTGGTCGAAGCCAATGCCGGTGACGATCGCGGTCAGACCTGGCTCAACGAAAACGCCGCCGGTTCCGGCCCCTTCAAACTGTCGAAGTTCGAACAGGGCAAGGCCTACTGGCTGGAAGTCAATGACGACTACTGGAAGGGCTTTCCCTACGACAACGACAAGTTCGGCGGCATCATCTACAAGCTGGTTCGCGAAAGTGCCGCCCAGCGCGCCGCGCTCATCAAGGGTGAGGCCGACATCGTCGGCGGGCTGACACCGGAAGAAATGGAAAAGGTCGGCGCCCGCGATGGTATCAACACGACGACACTGCCGGCTCTGACCGCTTTCGGGCTGAAGTTCAACACCCAGAACGAGCACATGTCGGACATCAATGTCCGCAGGGCGATCGCCTATGCGTTCGACTATGACGGACTGGTCAAGATCTTCAATGGCGAAGCCAAGCTGCAGACCAGCCCGTTCAGCGATGCCATCCAGGGCAAGGTCGAAGTCGCCGGCATTCCCCGCCGCGACATGGACAAGGCCAAGGAATATCTGGCCAAGTCGGCCTGGCCGGACGGCGGTTTCGAGGTCGAGTATGTCTATGTCCAGGGCTTCGAAGAAGAGCGCCAGATGGGCCTCATCCTGATCGACGCGCTGAAGGACCTGAATATCAGCGTCAAGATGACACCCCTGACCTGGCCCAACATGGTTGGCCGCGCCTCGGATGTTGCCACGGCGCCCGATATCATCGCCATCTTTGCCACGCCGGTTTCAACCGATCCCGACGCGGTGGCGATCCAGTACCATCCGACCTCCTTCGGCAAGTACTACGGCTCGCATTACCTGGGCGACGAGAAGCTGCATGCGATGATCGAAGAGGCCCGCAACGAGACTGACTGGGCCAAGCGCGAACCGCTTTACGCGGCGATCCAGGAGCGCATCGTCGAACTGCAGCCGGAGATCTTCGGCATGATGCGCAACCGTCGCTTCGCCATCCGCGACTGGGTGGAGGGCTTCCAGGACAGCCCCATCCGCATGACCGAGGAAATTGACCTCTATCCGCTGCATATCGGAAAGTAGGTCTGATCGCGGCCGGCGTTCTCCCGCGCCGGCCGCCCTCGGCACCCAAGGAGTTCCCGGATGCTCAGACTGATCGCCCGTCGACTGGTGATGATGGTCTTTATGCTGGTCGGTCTGCTGGCCATCATGTTTGTCATTGCCAATGTCGCGCCGGGCGATCCGGCGCGACTGGCCGCCGGCCCCGATGCGACGGCCGAAATGGTCGAGACGATTCGCGTCGAACGCGGCCTCGACAAGCCGGTGCCACAGCGGTTCGTCATCTACCTCGGCAACGTGCTGACCGGCGACCTGGGGACCTCCATCCACACGGGCCGTGCAGTCCTCAGGGACCTGGCCATCTTCTTCCCGGCGACACTGGAACTGGTGCTGTTTTCGATCGGCATGGCCATCCTGCTCGGCATCCCGCTGGGCGTCATGGCCGCCGTTCTGCACAATCGGCCGGGTGACCACATCATCCGCATTCTCGGTGTGTCGGGCGTCGCCATGCCGATGTTCTGGCTCGGGCTGATGCTGCAATGGTATCTGGCGCTGGAGCTCGGTTGGTTTCCCCTCGGTGGCCAGTTGGACCTGATGAGCGATCCGCCGACCCGCATCACCGGCATGCTGACCATCGATGCGCTGTTGACCGGCAACATCCCGATCTTCCGCGAGGCCGTCTGGCACCTGTTTCTGCCGGCCCTGGCACTGAGTTTCCCGGCGCTTGCCTCCATCATCCGCGTCAATCGCGCCGAAATGCTGGAAACGCTCAACCGGGATTACATCACCAATGCGCGGGCGCAGGGCATCGGTCCGTTTCGCATCGTGGCCGCCTATGCGCTCAAGAACGCGCTGCTGCCGACGCTGGCGATGATCGGCCTGCGCTTCGGCTGGATGCTCGGCGGCACCGTGCTCGTCGAGGGCGTTTTCGATTGGCCGGGTGTCGGGCTCTACGCCGCCAAGGCGGCCATCAGTTCCGACTTCGAACCGATCATGGCGGTGACCCTCATCCTGGGTGCCTGTTTCATGCTCGCCAATCTGCTGATCGATTTGACCTACGCCGCGCTAGACCCGCGGGTCCGGGCGCAGGTGTGAGGGCCCCATGAGCGACGCAACCTTTTTCGAGCGCCACGAGAGCTCCATTCGCGAATACCGCCGCATGGCGGCGACCTTCCGCCGGTCGTCCTCCGCCATGCTCGGCCTGGTCATCGTCGTCGTCTTTCTGGTGATTGCGCTGATCGGCCCGTGGATCGCACCCTTTCCGGAGGATGCCTACGGCGCCATCCATCTCGACAAGAAACTGCAGCCGCCGAGCGCCGAACACTGGTTCGGCACCGACGAAGTCGGGCTCGACATCTTCTCCCGCGTGCTGATCGGCGCCCGCGTGTCGCTGCAGATCGGTCTGATCGTCACCGGCATCGCCATGCTGATCGGCGTACCGCTCGGCATGCTGGCCGGCATGAGCAGCGGCTGGTTGCGCGAGGGCATCATGCGGGTGACCGACATCTTCCTGTCGATCCCCGGCCTGATCCTGGCAATCGCCATCGTCGGTGCCCTGGGGCCGGGCATCATCAACGCCATGATCGCGCTGTCGCTGGTCTGGTGGCCGGGCTACGTGCGCCTGGTCGAAGCAAAAACCCTGTCGTTGCGCAACGAGACCTATGTCGACGCCGCCCGATCGCTCGGAGCGCCGATGCACCGCATCCTCTTCGTCCACATTCTGCCCAACTGCCTGTCGCCGATCATCGTCAAGGCGAGCATGGACATGGGCATGGCGATCCTGGGCGCGGCAAGCCTCGGCTTTCTCGGCCTCGGTGCCCAGCCGCCCTATCCGGAATGGGGCGCCATGGTCTCCATCGGCCGCAACTACCTGCCGGACTGGTGGTGGTATTCCTTCTTTCCGGGGCTGGCGATCTACCTGACCGTGCTCGGCTTCAACCTGCTCGGCGATGGACTGCGCGACGTGCTCGATCCGAGGCAGCGCTCATGAGCGAGCCGATCCTTTCGATCCGCGACCTGCGGCTGGAGTTCGACACCTTCGACGGCATCTACAAGGCCATCGACGGGGTCAGCCTCAACCTGGCGCCGGGCGAAGCGCTCGGCCTGGTCGGCGAGACCGGCTGCGGCAAGTCGGTGCTGACCCGCGCCGCCTTCGGCCTGGTGCCCAAACCGCCGGCGCGTATCACCTCGGGCGAGGTTCTGTTCGGTGGCCGCGATCTGCTGACGCTGAACGAGCGGCAATTGCGGGCGATCCGCGGCACCGACGTGGCGATGATCTTCCAGGACCCGATGACCTACCTCAACCCGGTGTTCAAGGTCGGGACGCAACTGGTCGACGCCATCGTTGCCCAGCAGCGCGGCGGCATAGGCAAGAAAGCCGCCCGTGAACTGGCGCTCGAGATGCTCGATCAGGTGCACCTGCCCAATCCGCAGCGCCAGTTCGAAAGCTACCCGCATGAGCTCTCCGGTGGCATGCGCCAGCGCGTGCTGATCGCCCAGGCGTTGGCCGCAAAGCCGAAACTGCTGATCGCCGACGAGCCGACAACGGCGCTTGATGTGACCGTGCAGGCGCAGATCCTCGATCTGATCGCTGAACTGGTCGACGCCATGGGCCTTTCCGTGATCATGATCTCTCACGATCTGGGCGTGGTTGCCCAGGTCTGCCGCCGCGTCGCGGTCATGTATGCCGGCCAGATCGTCGAGGACGCGCCGGCGGCCGACATTTTCGATGACCCGAAGCACCCCTATACGCAGGGGTTGCTGAAGGCCATTCCGCACCCGTTCCGGGCGATCGAGCACTTGGCCGGCATTCCCGGTTCGCTGCCGAACCTCTATACTCCGCCAACGGGTTGCCGTTTCGAGGGCCGTTGTCCGCACGCGGCACCCGTCTGCTCCGAGGGCAAGCCGCCGCTCACCGAAGTGGCAGACAGCCATCGTGTCGCCTGCACGCTCTTCCAGAAGGAACGCGCCGATGCTTGAAATCGATGATCTGCGGGTGCATTTCCCGGTCGGCCGCGACACCCTGGTGCGTGCCGTTGACGGCGTGTCGTTGCATCTGGCTGCGGGCGAGACTGTCGGGCTGGTTGGCGAATCCGGCTCCGGCAAGTCGACCGTCGGCAAGGCGGCGTTGCGGCTGCTCGATCCGACCTCGGGGCGCATAACCGTCAACGGCATCGACGTGACCCACGCTTCCGGCAAGACGCTGCAGCAGGTGCGCCGTACCGCCCAGATGATCTTTCAGGACCCGCACTCTTCGCTCAATCCGCGCATGACCATCTTCCGCTCGGTGGCCGAGCCGCTGATCCTGCACACGAAGACCCGCGGCCGGCCTCTGAACGACCAGGTCGCCGCCCTTCTCGACCGGGTGGGATTGCCTGGCCAGTTCCTGCACCGCTTCCCGCACGAGCTGTCGGGCGGCCAGAAACAGCGGGTCTGCATTGCCCGGGCCCTGGCGCTCGGGCCGTCGCTGCTGGTGCTTGACGAGCCGACTTCGGCCCTTGATGTTTCCGTGCAGGCGCAGATCCTCGAGTTCCTGAAAGAACTGCAGGCGGACCGCCCTGATATGACGTCGCTCTTCATCTCCCACGATCTCGCCGTGGTGCGCTTCCTCTGCACCCGGGTGGCCGTCATGTATCTCGGCCGCATCGTCGAGGAAGGGCCGACGGAGGAGGTTTTCGCAGCACCTCAGCATCCCTATACGCGAGCCTTGCTCAGCGCCGTGCCGCTGCCGCAGAGTGGCCAGGGCCGCCAGCGCATCCGGTTGACTGGTGACATTCCGAGTCCCGCCGATCCACCGTCCGGCTGTCCCTTCCATCCGCGCTGTCCGGAGGCGATTGCCGGGGTCTGCGACCGCAGCGAACCGGTGTTCGCGGCGACCGGCGCCCAGAGCCGGGCGCGCTGTCACCTGCTGGAACGCGAGGCGGCATGAGCACACGCCTCGACCGGCTTGCCAACCAGCTCGACTGGAACCTGCTGCGCACGTTCATGGTGATCGTGCAGGAGCGCTCCATCACCGGTGCTTCGCAGCGCTTGAACGTCACCCAGCCGTCGGTCAGCGCGGCTTTGCGGCGGCTTGAAGAACGCCTCGGCCACCGGCTGATCGAACGCGGTTCGGGCCAGGGCTTTGCCATCACCAGGGCCGGCGAGGCGGTCTATCGCGAGGCGGTGGAAATCTATGGCGGCGTGCTGCGCCTCAACGACCTGGCCGCGCACGCGGAAAAGGCGATCACCGGCAACCTGGTGCTGCACCGTTCCAACCATCTCGACACGGCCTTCCTCAATCCGCTGCTATCGGAGTTCCGTCGCCGCTACCCAGGCGTCACCTACGCCATCCGCTCCGCACCCTGTTTCGAGGTCAACCAGGCACTGTTGCAGCGCGTCGCCTCGGTCGGCTTCTGCACCCGTGTCGAACCGTCGCCGCGGCTGCAGCCCAAGGCCATGTCCGCGCAGACATTCGCCTTCTATTGCGGCCCCAAAAGCCCGCTCTTCGGCGTCGACAGGCCGGATGCCGAGGCGCTCGCCCGCGCCGAGGTGGTGGGGTTCGAGGAGGATCACATCGCCGGCGCACTGTCGCCGGTCACCGTCTACCGCGTGCGCATGGGCATTGGCGACCAGGTGACGGCGGCCACCACCGGCATCGTCGACCTGCTCAACATGATCCGCCACGGCGAGGCCGTCGGCGCGGTCCCGGTCTCGCTTGCCGACGACTACGGCGCCGACCTCTGGCGCATCCCGCTCGCCGGCGACCCACCAACGGTCGACGTCTTCTCCGTCATCGACGCCGACCGCCACATGACCCCGGCCGAAACCGCCTTCCTCGAACACCTCGTCGACCACGACATCGTCGCCCGTCCCAGCCGCCGCAGCGAGGTGTGAGGGCTTATTCCGCCACGGTCAGGTGGCCTCGACCTCTGGAGCCGAAAGCCGCTGCGCAATCGCACCGATCATCAAGCCGAAGACGCCGAACTGGACCGCCAGATAGCCGGTCTCCATCATCAGGAACAGCGCTGCGCCATCGACCTGCTGCTTAGCAAGGAAGGCAAGCACATGGCAGGTCCAGTAGAAACCGCCCATGGCCAGCGCGTATTTGACGCCGCGTGCCAGCCGGCTGCCGGCGAAGGCGACACGCGGGTAAAGCAGCGACAGGATGATGCCTTGGATGACCATCGAAGCGAGGCCGAGGGCGAAGCTCGGCTCGCCCGCGAAATAGCCGAACCGATCGTAGAGGTCCCGAAACAGCACCGCGTGCCAGATCACGGCGAGTGGAAAGGTCACGAGCGTGTAGGCAAGAGTGCCGGCAGCGGCCAGTCGGAGCGACATGGGATTCACACTCCTTGCAGTGCGGCGGCCGGAATGCGCCCGGTTTCCTCCGGGCGGGTGGGTGCGGTCGCAGCCCAGTGCGGGTTGTTGCGCAGCCTTTGGTAGAAGGCTGAGATGTTGGGGTAGGCATCTAGGTCGATCGGCACACGATCGATGAACACTTCGACATGGCCGACGGCGTAGTCTGCCAATGTCCAGTCGTCGCCGACAAGAAAATGCCGACCATCCAGATGGCGTTCCAGCACCGCGGCGAAACGGTGGAACTGTTCCACGAAGGTGTCGATCAGATGCCGGTCCGGGTCACCCAGCCCAAAAGCAGGCTTGGCGATCGCCTGGAAGGCGGTGATACCCAGCGCCTTGTTGTAATGCGCCAGTTCCCAGCACAGCCAGCGGGTGATGTCGGCGCGGGTCTGTGGATCGTCGGGAAACAGGGTCTGCCCATCGACGCTGCCGGCCAGATAGGTGTTGATGGCGTTCGATTCCCAAAGCACGAACCCGCCGTCCTCCAGCACCGGCACCATGCCGTTGGGGTTGAGGCGGAGAAATGCCGGATCGCGCGTCTCGCCTCTGGTGAAATCGAGCCACTGGATGTCGAGCTCGATACCGAGATGGCGGGCGACCGCCCAGACCTTGCGGCTGTTCGGCGATCCGTTGACGAAATAGACCTTCATGGCGGTTTCCCTCGTACTCACTTGCAATTTGCAAGTACCATAGTGCTAACGACTTGCTTTTTGCAAGTGCGAGCCTTATGTCTCCTGACATGAAGCGCGGTCGCTCCACCTGTCCCATCAATTTCGGTCTCGAGATCTTCGGCGATCCCTGGACGCTGCTGATCGTCCGCGACATGGTCTTCAACGACAAGCGCACCTACGGCGATTTTCTGAAGTCGGCCGAAGGCATCGCCACCAATGTGCTGGCCGAACGCCTGCAGCGGCTGGAAACCGCCGGCCTGATCGAAAAGACGACGCAGGCCGACGGCAAGCCCGCCTACCGGCTGACCGATCGCGGCCTGGAGCTGGTTCCAGTATTGATTGAACTGATCATCTGGGGCGCCGGTAACGGCAAGGCCGACCGTGGGCTTTCCGACTGGGCCGCCCATATCGAGGCCGACAAGTCTGCGGCGCTTACCGCGGCGGTGGAAAGAGCGCGTCGGGAGCTATGAGAAAGCGCGCTGCCATAGAAAATTGATTAGCCGAAGAACAGTGACACGACGGTGTTTGATCAGCCGTCGCTAGACTTTCAGTTGGTCCTCCATGTGTGACCCCAAGCGCGGCATCAATTCAGATATCCAGTCGGACTGTCGATTGCCGTGGACTGATAGCCACAGACGAGCAGGACGAATGTCGGCATCGCCCGGCCACCAGGTCACTTCCAGAACACCGCGCTGGCTAGGTCGTTTGAAGTGCCAGTGTGTGCAACCGGGGTACTTCTTGAGTGACGTTTTTATGCTGAGGCAGAGGCCTGCCTCAGCGCACGCGCCTTCAACTGCAGTTGCGACGTTTCGCTCGTCCAGATCTATGGGAAGGTCGATATCGTAGTTGTTCACGCCCACATCCTGCTTGTGGCTGCAGAACGTAAATTGAGTACCGCCAAAACTCAATTTCGTTTCACCACGATGTCGGTTGCATGCGTCAACAACCTTGCAGCGAACCTTCGATAACCTGATTTGTGCCTTTGAGCTTATTGCGATGCGGCGAGCATCAGTTCTGAGCCCGAACTGATCCCCGCCAGTCGCTGCCTGTTGCCAAAGTTCAGTCAACACGATTGCTGGATTTTCTTTAATCAGCGTGGCACAGACATATGTCCGCGCTTGACAAACCGACAGACGGGCTCATGCGCTTTGATGTCAATTCGCTATGAGATCCTTCGATGCGAAGTCCTGTTCCCTCACCTGCAGATGTCTATAGCAAGATCGCTGCGAACTACCGCGCGACCAAAGGGAAGCTGGCGGTCCATCACATCGTCGACGCAACGATGGCCGGTGAAATCGGTGATGTGACCGGGTTCTGCGCGATAGACCTCGCTACGGGTGAAGGCAGATGGGCGCGCTACCTCAAGCGACACGGGGCTGAGCATGTCCTGGGTGTCGATGCATCTCCCGAGATGATTCGGCTGGCCCGCGGCGCAGAGGCTGAAGATCCACTGGGATGCGAGTATGTCGTGGCTGATGTCGCCACATTCACATCCGCGAGACAGTTCGACATCGCAACGGCGGTATTCCTTCTGAATTACGCCACAAGCCACGATCACCTGCGGGCTTTGTGCAACGCAACGCGCCGCCTTCTCAAACCCGGAGGCCGTTTTGTTGGCATCAATACCAGCATGTTTCTCGATGCTTTCGATTTCGACGGCTGGACCAGCATCGGCCGCCGGATGACCGGCCGAGAGGCGCCACGAGAGGGCGATGCGCTGACCATTACATTGGGCTCCGGTGAGGGTCCGGATGTCATCTTTGACAACTACTATCTCAAACCCGAAACCTATCAAGCTGCCTTCACTGCAGCCGGCTTCTCATCTTTCCAATGGGTGTTCCCGACTGTATCGGAGGAGGGACGCAAAATTTTCGGTAACGCGTTTTGGCGCCCGTTGCTGGAGCGTCCCCAGCTTATGGGGTTCGAAGCCGTCGCCTGATCCGACGGGCTCCCGCATCCACTCGAATCGCTGCTTTGGAGGAATAATCCAAAAAGAAGCCGCGTCGCGCTTGCCGGTGCTGGTTGATCCCCGATCTCCGCTAAGTGAAGCCCCTGGCATCCGCAATCCCTTCGACAGTCACGGCTTGCCTCGATCCAGTCAACCCGCTGCGCCCGCCATCAGATGTAGGACCGGGTGGCGTTCTGTAAAAAGAAGCCGGGCAGGACCTGACTGTAAAATCCGTAGGCCGGCACGAGCAATGTCGCAAGCGGCAGCGCATTGGCATAAAGATCCACCGTGTCGATGTAGTCTTCGCTCTGAACGCCGTTGGGCATCAGCAATTGTTGTCGCGCCTTCTCCGGCCGGGCGCCATGGCCCCTCAACCGGAAATGGGCCGAGCAGATGGGGCCGATGAAAACGGCGTGCCAGACGCGAAGGTCGGAGAAGAACAGCTTGAACATGTCCGGCTCACAGCCGATTTCATTGCGGGCAATGGAATAGGCAAAGGTTCCGGTGGTGCGGTTGGGCTGGTGAAAGCGCCGGCCATTGTGGCGCATGGTTGCGGTGAACTTCGCCATCTCGTCGGGTGACGGCAGGCTGCGTTTTCCTGACACCAGCAGGGCCCACCAGCGGGCCTGGATCTCAGAGCTGACCGTGATCGCGCCGATCTGGCCCCGGGCATAGCCGATAATGGCGACATTCGGGTGATGCGGCGGGATGGTCAGCTTGTAGAGATCGCGGGCGGATTTGGGCACGGGCGCCGTTGAGTTGCCGGTCGCGGACGTGATCTCCGGCAACAGCGATGCACCTGGCCGGTAACCGCTGGCGTAGATCACCGCCTCAATGTCTTGCTTGACACCATTGGCAAAGACAACGCTGTTTTCCTCGAAATGGTCTATATCGCGCAGGACCGTTGCGCGCCCGGTCTGCATGGCAGTGTATACGCTGTCCGATTTGGTCCAGTTCAGCGAGCCAAGACGCCACAGTTCCCACTTCTTTGGGTGGTTGAGCACCAGGATGCGCCAGAACTGCCAGAAGATGGTGGGGCGAATGCGGTAGCTCGCCACCAGCGGAAAGAGGGTCGGCGGGGCCGCGCCCATCAGGATCATGGCAAAGCGGTGAAACATCGGCCCGTCATGGGCGAGGCGCGTTTCGACATGGTCTGGCGGCAGGTTGACCGCATCGCGCGGGATGACAAATGTGCCGCCGCGCTGCGAGACATAAACATGTTCGGCGCCGGCATCGACGAGATCCATGATCAAGTCCGAGGAAGTTTCGCCAAGGCCAATCACCAGAACACGCTTGCCGGTGTAGTCTTTCGCATTGTCGGGCCGATAGTTTTCAACATGGATCTGCGATCCGGCAAAACGATCCTGCCCTGCAATCTCGGGCGTGTAGGATTCCTTGTTGAGGCCGGTGCGGATGGTGACGGCATCAAAGTCTTCGTCCGAAACGTCGCCGCTCGCATTGTCGCGGACCGACAGGCGCCAGCGATCGCCCTCCAGCGCGCTCATCGACAGGACCTCCGTCTCGCAGCGCAGGGACCCTTCAAACACTTTGTGCTCGCTGTCATAGTCCTGGAGAAAGCCGTGAAACTGCTCCCGGTTGAAGTGATGTGGCCATTTTTTGTGGTCGGGGTGATAGACCTGTGTGACCGTGTCAGAGAGCGTTGAGTTGAGCGCCCCGGTGGAGGTCATCGTCGAGCCCCAGGCAACACCGCCCTTCTGCTTGCTGGTCGCCCAGACGCCACCTGGCCCGGCGGTGCGTTCAAACACCACAACGTCGTGGCCTTCTTCCTGCAGCTCCTTAGCGGCAACGAGGCCCGCCATTCCGGCGCCGATAACGGCCACGCGTTTTGGATTTTCAGCCGGTGCCGCATCGCGTGCAGCCGTCGCATCGAAGGCGTGGTTGACGCTGTGCCCTGTCACGCCCCGGATGAACCAAAAGGCATAGAAAAGTACAAAGGCTGTGACGAACCAGCCCGTCGGGGTCCACAGGCCTGTGAGGCCGGAGACCAGCACGGCAAGCCACCAGACCGGTGTCCACACAAGGATGAGCGCCAGCCACATGTAGATCTGCACCCAGATCGACGGCAGGATCGCGTTTCTCAAGGATTTCAGGATCGCTGCGCCGCCATAGAGCCGGCGATATTTCGGACGCAGCGCATGGCCCACGACCATCGCCACGAAAATGATCGCAGCGCTCCATAAGACCACCGGCCACAGCCAGTCCGGATATGCGAATGAACCAAGCGTCATGGACAACACCCCCTGTCGACCGCCGACAGAAGAACATTATAAGCCGGCAAAGCCAAGTTTGGCCCTTTGATGGACCCGACGGGTTGATCCTCCCCGACTGAAGTGGAGGGCTGTTCAGAGGCATTGTGTAGTGAACTGAAAGATCAACGTGATTTGATGAGGGCGTTTAATGCGAGTAGCGTTGGTTTCTATTCGTGAATGGGTAGATCACCCAAAATCTCAGCGAACTCCATGGAGTGGAAATCGGGTCATGATGACTAGAGCGGTCTCTCTTTTCTTAGCCTGCGCAGCAACACTGACCGGCATCTCGGGCGCTCGAGCCTATGAAAGCTGTGAGCCCTTTACCGTCGTAACCACGAATGCCAGTCACGAAATGACGTATATAGACGTTGGCGAGGAAGGTCCCAGTGTCGGCGATCGCCGCGTGTTCCGCGCAACTCTGCAAGATGAAAACGGCGAGCTTGTCGGGAAGACAGACGGCTACACCACGGTCCTGTACAGCGATTCGGAAGGGAACGCCCGCGTAGTTGTCAATCTTGTATTGCAATTCCCGACCGGGTCGATTCTCTACACAATCACACCGGCAATTACCGAAACAGATCTGGCAGATGCCACCGAACTTCTTTTTCCGTCGACCGGATCGGACCGCATCATAACGGGCGGATCCGGAGTGTTTTCTGGCGCATGGGGTCATGTCGACGTTGAGCGTGGCGATGGCGTTAGCAACCTCATTCTCAACGTTTCTTGCCCATAGCAGGTTCATACCTGTTTCCCTCCTGCAAGTGACAGGTATGCCGCACTGGGAATCCTGCACCTCGCTCACCTGCGTCCGCCGCCAGTCGAGCACCTGATCGGCTTTGCTGCCGAGCGGCGCGTGTGATGGCCGCAGTACGTCGTGACCGCGGCAGGTTTCGTAGACGCTGTCGAGATGGACGAGCGCCTGCTGCATGAGAGCCGCGTCGTTTGCCGGCAGACCCCGCTCACTCCGCCGACAGAAGGCATTGGTTCAGCTGTCATGGTCTTTGCAGGTCTGTTGGTGGCGTTGCCATAAGCAAAAGAAGAACTGGATCGGGCCTGTGTATTTCAGGGCATCTGGCCGGTTGGAGGGTCATTTGTCAGGACAACTGGCTGGCCATGGGGAGTCCGCCGGTAAGCGTCTTCCCAGTCGTTGCGTCGCTGCTCCAGTGCTTCGACGGGTATCAGCGCATTTGCTGCAACAATGCGTTCCAATGCCGCAAGCACATGACCGTAATAGGCGGTGCCATCGGCCGGATCGCCCGCGGTGCGCGCATTTTCGATCCCCTCGCTCAGCATTGCGGACCATTCGGCGGGAGACAAATGCCCGGTTTCCTGAAGAGCGATTACCAGGGCAAGGACCTCGGCCTGCCAGGGTTCGGTCAGTTTGGCGCCGTCGGGCCGCAACGAGTTATTCTCGCTCAAGGTAGCTCTCCCACAGGCAAGCAATGACAATGTCCCCGGGAACCTCTGCGTCGCTCCACAGCTCTCCGGCAAGAAAGCGGACACTGTAGAGCGGTTCAGGTCTTTCGTCGCCAAGGGCGTTGGCATCGGGCAGGACGTGCCACCCGTGGTATCTTTCCACCACGCCGACATGGCCGCGCACATAGCGCGGCAGGCGCGTTGCCCCGGGAGGAGCCTGAAGTTTGGCGCGGACCCGGTCGCCTGACTTGAAGGCCGGTTCATCCGCAACATCACGGCGGCTGTCGAGACCCTGTTCGAGCATCACCGGGACCGCCTCGGGTGGCAGCGGGTCACCCGTGTCTTCCGGCACGCTGGATGCCGCGCCGCTTTTCAACTCGTCGATGCTGACCCAACCCGCGTTGGCCAGAACGCCGGCATCTCGCCAGTACCAGCGATCGAAATACTCGCTTGTAAGGTAAACGTCGGGTGGCAGGCATTCCAGAACATGACGCAACCAGTCGACGTTGAATCCGCCAGGCTGTGTATAGGACAACTCCAGGGCAAACATGCGGGCGCGCCAGTCGGTCTTTGAGAATGGCTCGTCTTGCGTTGGATTGATTGGGCCAAAACCGGCCAAACCACCCATATCGTGGACGCCATCCATGGCTCAGTTCTCCTGAATTGTGGCGGTAACTTTGGCGGTGCCCACCATCGCGTCGCGTGAGACGAGGGCAGCAAGTTCCTTTTCGTCCAGTCCCTCGGTACCGGCGGGGCGCTCCGGCAGCACCATGTAGCGAACGTCGGCATTGCTGTCCCACACCCTGACCTCAATGTCGTCGTCCAGTTCCAGGCCGAACTCCTTGAGGACGCCGCGCGGATCGCGCACCACCCTTGAGCGATATTCAAAGGACCTGTACCAGGTCGGCGGCAAACCCAAGACAGCCCACGGGTAGCAAGAACACAAGGTACAGACGACAACGTTGTGTCGCTTGGGCGTGTTCTCAACCACAACCAAATTGTTGGCTTCGAGTTTGGGGCAGCCCAGTTCGACGATCGCCTCTGTGCCGCCGGCCATGAGCCGCTCCTTGTACGCTTCATCGGTCCAGGCGCGGGCAACGACACGCGCGCCGTTTTTTGGGCCTACCTCGTCGCTGAATGCCTCGATCCATCGGTCGATCGTAGCGCTGTCAAGGAGGCCCTTTTCGACCAGCAGGCTCTCAAGTGATTTGACCCGGAGCGCCGGATCCGAAGGAAGATGCGAATGCAGCTCCTTCTGAAGCCTCACGATCTTTTTGGTATCCTTGGGTACTTTCATCTCAAGCCCCTTCAGCGCTGCCACCGTATCATCCAAGATAGCGGCAAAAATACAAAAAGCTAACGACCATGAAATCTGGTCGGGCATAACAGGCCCCGACCCAACGCTATTAGGCCAAGGGCGGGATTGTTCGTTGCAACGGCCTATTGGCGAGTAGCGGTCAGTTCACACACAGCCGCCGGTCACTCCTCGCTCACCTGCGTCCTAAGCCAGTCGAGCACCCGTTCAGCCTTGCTGCCGAGCGGCACGTGTGATGGCCACAGAGCGTAGTGGCCGCGGCCGACGTCGTAGACGCTGTTGCCAAGCCGCACGAGCAGGCCCTGGCGCACCAACATTTCGACGATGTGGTGCCAGCCGCAGGCAATGCCTTCGCCGGCGATGGCAGCCTGGATGACCAGGGCGTAGTCGTTGAAGCGCAGGCCGCCGGCCTTGTCGGTGAATTCCAGCCCTTGGGCGGCGAACCATTCGCGCCAGCCGGCGCGAGGCCGGAAGGGCTCGTCGAGGTGGATGAGCGCGTGCTGCATGAGTGCCGCGTCGTCTACCGGCAGGTCCCGCTCGGCAAAATAGGCCGGGCTGCACACCGGATAGATCCGTTCGGGCCCGAGCCGCAGGCTTTCGTAGCCCGGCCAGTCGCCGCGGCCGAGCCGGATGGCAAAGGACAACGACCCGTCGGCGATGTCGATGTCCTTGTCCGTGGTCTCCAGCCGGATGTCGATGTCCGGATTGTCGCGCCGAAAGGTCGCCAGCCGCGGCAGCATCCAGTAGTGGGCAAAGGCCGTCGAGCAGGAGAACGAGACGTGCGCCTCCGCCGGTCGGCTCGCCACCTGCTCGGCGGAATTGAGGATGTGCATTAATCCGAATGATACATCCGCATAAAAACGCTCGCCCGGGCCGGTGAGGGCGATTGTGCGGTGACCACGCTCGAACAGCGGCGTTCCAAGCGCCTCCTCAAGTTTCTTGACCGACAGGCTGACAGCCGGTTGGGAAACATTCAGCTCCTCAGCCGCCCGGGTGAACGACCCGTGCCGGGCTGCTGCCTCGAAGGCAAAGAGCGCGGCCGGTGACTGGATTCTCTGATGCAGCTTTCGCATAAAATGATCTTATGCATTGCCTGAGTATTTTCAATCATTACAGGGCCATGGATTTCTGTCAGACTATGGACAGCAATCCGTCGGGAGGTGGTGCCCATGAGATCCGCATCGCGTCGCGCCAGGCGGGAACCGCGCGCAGCGCCGGCCTTGCCGGCCTATATCACCCGCAACATTCCCTTCGTCGAATATCTCGGCGAAGAAGGTCTGGTGCGCATTGAGGAACAGGCCGAGCGGCTGATCTCGGAAGTGGGTCTCGAGTTTCGTGAAGATGCTGAAGCTCTGCGCATCTGGAAAGAGGCCGGTGCCGATGTCGACGACACGCGGGTGCGGCTGCCGCGCGGCATGGCGCGTGAACTGTGCGCCACTATACCGAAGAGCTTTACCCAGCATGCCCGGAACCCCGCCCGCAGCGTTCAAATAGGCGAGCGCAGCACGGTGTTTGCGCCGATCTACGGCGCGCCGTTCGTGCGCTGCCTGGAGAAGGGCCGGCGCTATGGCAGTTTCGATGATTTCGACAAACTGACGCGCCTTGTCGCCTCGCTGCCGTCGCTGCACCACATGGGCCTGGTGGTCTGCGAACCGGTCGACGTGCCGGTCAACAAGCGCCATCTCGACATGGTCTACGCGGTCATGCGCAATTCGGACAAGCCGTTCCTCGGGGCGATCACCGAAAAGGTGCGGGCGGAGGATTCGGTTGCCATGGCGCGCATTCTCTTCGGCGAAGAATTCGTCGCTGAAAACTGCGTGATCATGGGCAACGTCAACACCAACTCGCCGCTGCTGGTCGACCGGGTCGTGACCGAGGCGATCCAGGTCTATTGCGGCGCCGGCCAGGGCATCGTCGTCGCCCCCTTCATTCTGGGCGGCGCCATGGGGCCGGTCACCACCGCCGCATCGATTGCCCAGGCCCTGGCGGAGGCGATGGCCTGCGGCGCCTTCAGTCAGCTGGTGCGACGTGGTGCGCCTTTCGTCATGGGCAATTTCCTGTCCTCGATGAGCCTCAAGAGCGGTGCCCCGACCTTCGGCATGCCGGAGCCGGTGGCCTCCAATTACATCATCGGCCAGTTGGCGCGGCGTCTCGGCGTGCCGCTGCGCTGCGGCGGCTCGCTCACCGCATCGAAGTTGCCCGACGCTCAGGCTGCCGCCGAAAGCGCCGACAGCATGCACTCGACGGTCATGGGTGGCGCCAATTTCGTCCTCCATTCCGCCGGTTGGATGGAAGGCGGGCTGGTCACCGGTTTCGAAAAACTGGTGATCGATGCCGACCGTCTGGGCGCTTATCACAAGCTTTTGGCCGGTGTCGAAACCGACGACAATGCCCTCGGCGTCGACGCCTATGCCGATGTCGAGCCGGCCGGTCACTTCCTCGGCTCCGCCCACACCATGCGCAACTACGAGACCGCCTACTATGATGCGGTCCTATCGGATTCGGAGAGCTTCGAGCAATGGACGGAGCGCGGCGAGAAGGACACGGCACGGCGCGCCTTCGAACGTTGGAACGCATTGCTCAGCGACTATCAGGCGCCGCCCATAGACCCGGCGGTCGACGAAGCGCTCAAGGATTTCATTGCGCAGAAGAAAAACAGCATGCCGGACGCCTGGTACTGATCACCGAGCGCTTTCGGGTGCTTAGACCAAAGTCTAAATTCCAGGTGTCTAGCCTCCGCCACAATTGATCTCCACCTGCGGATCAAGCGTCCCTGACAGGGGACGGAACCAACCCGCTAGGAGGTTTTGCAAATGATGAAATCCCTCATCCCCGCCGCTGTGTTGGCAACCGCACTGGCTGCCGCTCCGGTCGCCATGGCCGCCACGAACGACAGCACGTCGGTCGACGGGACCTATCTGCTGGTGCAGACCAACGACAGCCAGCGGGTCCTGGCGCTGAAACCGGGCGGAACGGCCAGTCTCGTCAGCCAGGGCCAGCAGGTTCGCGGATACACATCTGGCCTCGGCGCATGGGAGATGACGGGCCCCGACAGTGCCCGCGCCACGATCATCGATTTCAACGATCCAGCCTTCGAACCCGAAGCCAACGGCGCATCGCAGCTTGTCTTCGACCTGACCTTTTCCGGTGAAGCTGAAGGCCGGTTCCAGAGCGTCAGCGGTCAGTTTTCCGGAAAGGCCTTTGCCAAGGGCGACAATCCGCTGGCCAAAGACAGTCAGCCCGTTCGCAGCTTTGGCACCTCATTCGAAGGCATGCGCGTCGGCGTCAACTGAACTTGCTATCGTGGGGGCTTTTGTTGAAGTCCCCGCAAATGGTCGCGCGGGTTCCGGCCGTGATTTTACTTTTCCGCGGTCCACCGGTAATCGTCATCGAAGTTCAACGACGGCCGGAGACCTTCGCCCCGCATGACACGCGTCCTCATCTTCGGCGTTTCAGCCCTTCTTTTATTCGCATTGCCGGCCCATGCCGATGTCCGTGCCAAGGAAGTCGTCAAGACCTATTCGATTTCCGGGAAGACCGGCCTGGAGCTTTACCAGTCGATCGGTGCCCGTGGCCCGCGCCTGCGCGGTGGCCTGTCGAGCGCCATAGCCTTGACCGAGTTCGACCTGAAATGGGGCCGCGACTACAAGCGCGACGGCAATGACTGCGTGCTGGCCGTGGTGCGGCCGTTTCTGACGATCACCTACACTCTGCCGAAACCGAAAGGCAAGCTGCCGCCGAAGCTTGCCGAACGCTGGCGCGTCTTCATCGCCGGCATCCGTGACCATGAAAAAGTCCATGGGCAATACGTGGCCGAGATGGCCCAGGAGATCTACGACGCGACGCTGGGCTTTCGCCAGAAGAACGATCCCAATTGCAAGAAGATTCGCAGCGGCATCCAGGCGCCCCTGAAGGCCGCCTTCGCGCGCTACAAGGCCCGCAACAGCAGTTTCGAGCAGGCCGAGATGGCGTCCGGCGGCAACATCCACCAGCTGATCCTGGAGCTGGTCGAGGAACGGTAATCTTCGGACATTCGCCACGGGCGGCGGTGTTTTCGCTAAGTCTCGACCCGTTCCGCCCAGCCGGCAAAAATACGCTCCAGAAAGACGACGGCGTAGTACAAAACGATGCCCAGAAAGGCGAGCGCGATCAGCACCGCGAACATCAGCGGATAGTCTCCGTTGGTTTCGCCCGATTTGAACAGCGCCCCAAGCCCGCGGCCGTGCGGCGAAACGATCTCGACCAGATTGGTGCCGATAAAGGCCAGCGTGACGGCGACCTTCAGCGCCCCGAAAAATTCCGGCAGGGTTTTCGGCAAGGCGATCTTCGTGAAGATCGTGAACCTCGACGCGCCCAGGGAGCGCAGTATGTCGCGATACTCCGGTTCCAGCGTGGACAGGCCGATTCCGACCGAAACGGCGATCGGAAAGAAGGAGATCATGAAGGCCATCAGCACCGTGTTGAGGTCGTGCTGGCCAATGAAGATCAGCGCGATAACGGGCACGAGGGTTGCTTTCGGGATGGCGTTGAAGCCGACCAGCAAAGGGTAAAGACCATCGCGAACGATGCGCGAAAAGCCCATGAGCATGCCAAGAAAGGTTCCGACCAGTACGGCGATCGCCAATCCCGCAACGGTGCGCCAGAGGGTCTGCCACCCCATGACGAGAAACAGC
This sequence comes from Hoeflea sp., assembly GCA_965216535.1. Taxonomy (GTDB): domain Bacteria; phylum Pseudomonadota; class Alphaproteobacteria; order Rhizobiales; family Rhizobiaceae; genus Hoeflea_A. The sequence goes on along the minus strand of OZ244175.1, from coordinate 7,741,515 downwards.
TCCCAGTATCTCGCATAGGCCGGAGGCAGGTCGGAGGGCGAGGCCATCTTGTAGTTCGGCCAGCCATTGACCCAGACGATGAACTCCCACAGCACCAGAAACAGGATGATGGCGACGATCGGCACGCCGATTTTCCGCAGCGCATTCATTTATCGTCCCCCGGCTGGCGACCCTGTGCGATCCGAATCTGGTCGCGTAGGGTGTGCAGCATGTCGACGCATTCCGGTTCGAACAGGCCGTCGATGACCCGCGGTCCGGGGAATGCAACGTCCAGAACATACTGCATGGTTGCAGGCCGGCCCGACAGGACCAGGACCTGGTCTCCGAGAAAGACGCTTTCCCGCAGGTCATGGGTGATCAGAACCGACGTGAAGGGCTCCTGCTGGCGCAATTCATGCATGGTCTGCCACAGGTCTTCGCGGGTAAAGGCATCGAGTGCGCCAAACGGTTCGTCCATGATGAGAACGTCCGGTTTGTGGACGATCGCGCGGCAAAGCGACGCCCTCTGCCGCATGCCGCCCGACAGCTCGGACGGCCGTTTGTTTTCGAAGCCCTCCAGTCCCACCAACGCCAGCAATTCGTGGGCCCGCGCTTCCTTCTCCGCCTTCGGCATCGACGGCGCGACGATCTCCAGCGGCAGGATCACGTTTTGCATGATGGTACGCCATTCGAGCAGCACCGGGTTCTGGAATGCCATGCCCACGGTCTTGCGCGGACCTCGAACCCGCTCGCCGTGAAGCCAGACTTCGCCCGTATCCGGTTTCATCAGACCTGCGATCAATCGCGTCAGGGTCGACTTGCCGCAGCCCGACGGCCCCACCACTGCGCAAAACTCACCTTCAGGCACGGACAGGCTCAAGTTATCGAGCACTGGCAACGGCCCATTGGGCGTCTGGTAGGCGTGGGTGACGCCCTTGATTTCAATCAGATTTGACATGCGTGCAGGAGGTGCCGCCCGCTGATGCGGGCGGCGTTGTCTTATTGCAGCATGATCTTGTCGTCAGGTAGGAAGGAGCCGTCGAAATAGAGCGCCGGGTCCGGATCCGTCTGGAACTCGTAGACCGATTTGGTCTGTTCGATGGCCTTTGCCATGCGGTCCGCATCGATATGGCCCATCCCGTTTGCCTTGACGGCGTCGGTCAGGACATTGGCGTCGATGGCCATTTGCAGACGCTCGGTTTCGAGCGCCGCGTCAGCTGCCGGATTGCGCTTGATAAGGCTTTCTATGGCGCCGGCCGGGTCGGCGACCGCGTCTTTCCAGCCCATGCCCACGGCCTTGATGAAACCGGCAACGAGTTCCGGATTTTCCTTTGCGAAGTCCGTATTCACAACAATGGCATTGCCGTAGAGCGAGACGCCATGGTCGCTCATCAGCAGAATGCTCTGGTCTTCCAACGGAATGCCAAGCCGCTTCAGGTTCAACGTCGAGGAAAAGGAGAAGCCGGTCACAGCCGCGACCTTTCCTTCGGCCAACATCGGCTCGCGCGTGGGAAAGCCGACGGGCTCCACGGTGATCGCGTCCATGTCCAGTCCGTTCTCGGCGGCGAAGATCGGAAACTGCGCCCAGGCACCGTCCGGCGGCGGCGCGCCCAGCACCTTGCCTTCGAGGTCTTTCGGCGTTTCGATGCCGAGCGACTTGCGCCCGACCACCGCGAAGGGCGGCTTGTCATAAACCATCATCACCGCTGTTACGGGCGCGCCCGGGTTCTGGTCGAGGAAACGCATCAGCGAATTGATGTCGGCAAAGCCGATCGGAAACGCACCGGTCGCGACTTTCGGAATGGCATCAAGCGAGCCTCTGCCTTCGGCAACTTCCACAGAAAGGCCTTCGCCTTCGAAATAGCCCTTGTCGATAGCGACGAAGTAGGGTGCGGAGGGACCCTCGAACTTCCAGTCGAGGGCGAAATTGATTTTTTCCTGGGCGAGAGCGCCGGTGGAAAGGGCCGCGACCACGGCGGCAGCGGCAAATAAGGATCTGATCATGGATATTCTCATTGTTTTGGTCACGCCCCATCGAACCGCATGAACATTTTTTGATCAAGACAAAAAATTAGGCAGCCCTGCCTTGGATCGAGGCAGGGTGATGATTTTTGCGGGTTGAACGGTCAACGAACTCGGCATAATCGATTGCGACGTCCTAGCCCGAGCCGAAGTGTCCGCTTGCGCACTCGGACGCTAGGGCAACGAATGTGGTCAAAGCACCGCGACATTTGCCAGTGCTATTTCAAACTCAGCCGTACACCCAACTGCTTGCCATGTGCCTCCCTTGGTCAGCTACTGCGGACGCAAGGGTCGAATGTCGATTGGCAACTACGATGCCTGTTTCAAGGCAAGCAGTTCCTCTGCCAGAAAGTCCACAAATCTACGAACCCGCGCAGTCCGTTGATGATCCGAATGCAGCAAGATCCACAGCCAGGGGCCCTTGGACAATTCCGTATCCGGCACCCTGCGGAGGTTCGGAAATGCTCTCTCGAACAGGGTCGGCATGTGCGACATGCCGCAATGTTGGTTCAACAGGCAAGCACGCATGTAACCATCACTCACCCTGTGCCGGGTCTGTGCCATTCGGAACATTGACGGGGGGCGCCAGTGATCCTCAGCAAATCCAATCCAACTCAGCCCATCGCCCTGAAGACCGGCTTTCGGGATTGCATTTTGAATGTAGGTCTTACTCGCATAAACGCCCAGAGTCAGTCTGAAGAGCTTTCGTGCAACGACATCATCGACGACCTCATCCGCGGCTCGCAGGGAGACGTCGGTTTCGTCGTTGGTAATGGATTCAACTTCGGTCGTCAGGCGCAATTCGATGTCGATCTTGGGGTATTTCTGGTGAAAGCGTCCAATGATTGGCGCGACAAAGTCATAGGCCAGTGTGGGAGAAAGCGAGAATCGGATTGTACCCGTCTCGCTCCTGTCCAACCCTTCAACCTTTTTGCGAGCGGCCAGAACAGTCCGTTCGGCATCTTCGACAACCGGTAACAAGACCTCGCCGAACTCCGTGAGCGTGAACCCGCGCTTGGACCGGTGAAACAGTCGGACACCGTAACTGGCCTCCAGAGCCTGAATGTTTCGGTTTACGGTGCCATAGCTCGCATTAATGGTGCTTGCCGCGGCGCGCAAGCTGCCTGTGCGGGCGACTGCAAGAAAGTATGGCAGCAGCTCCCAATCGAACGATCTCATGTCATGGCCATGTGTTATGTATACGTAACAGCTCGTTCCATTATGTTATATTCTTGACTGAATGGCTAACTGCTAATCCGCGTTGATGAAAGTCGAAGACGGCGAGACCGTTGCGCCCATGCCGTCATCAATGGGAGACGCGTGATGAACAGATACCACCCTTTGCTTGTAACGCTTCATTGGCTTGTCGCGATCATGATCTTCATTTCGCTGTTCGTCGGTGGGCCGATGCTCGCGGATATGAAGAACTCAGATCCGCAAAAAGCCACGGCGCTCACCGGTCATATGATCTGGGGCATTTGTATTGGCTTGCTGATGTTGGCGCGTCTTGCGATCCGTCTGTTTACGCGCAAGCCGCCCCAGGCAGATGCCGGACATCCCACGCTCAATTTCGGCGCGAAAGCCGCACATATTGCACTATATGTGCTGGTGTTTGCGATGGTGGCCAGTGGTCTGGGAATTGCTTATTCCGCGGATCTATTCGCGATCGCATTCGGTGGATCCGACGCGCCTTTACCGGCCAGTTTCGCTGACATTCCTGCCCGTACGGTGCATGGGATCGTCGCCATACTGATAATGCTGTTCGTGGGTCTGCACGTGGTGGGGTGGGCCTACCACCAGTTCGTGCGCCACGACCGTTTGATCAGCCGTATGTGGTTTGGGCGAAGGGCCGGATAGCGCGAGGTGTTGGTGGTAATCCGGTGTCCCGAATCTGACGTCGGTTGGATTACGGCGGTTCGTATGGCGAGGTCGAAGGGAAAACCGGCTCCGGACCTTGCCGAACGCCGACGCGTCTTCATCACCGGCATCCGAGCCCGCGATCATGGCAGAGGCAGCGGTGCAGGACGTGCGGCTTTTCGGTCAAACGCCAACGCATCGAAGACCTGCGCATCAAGTTCCTTTTTTCCGGCGGTCACGTCCCGGACGTAGGACAACAGCGCCCTCCGGGCCTCGCTCGGCCTTTCCACGACGTCAATTCCGGCGCCTTTGCGATACATATGTCCGTGGTCCCGGAAGTTTTTCCGCGCTTCCGTCAGGGAGTATCCATGATTGGGGCCGCCCCACACCTCATCCGCCGTTGAGTCGTCTTGGCCGTCATCTTCCCACCAACACACTGGGCAAATCTCATAGACGGCCCGCTCACCGAGGCTCGGCATGCCGCAACAGGGGCAAGGAACAGGTTCTACGGCCGACATATCGCTCACTCGTGGATCGCCTCGATCGCCCCAAGCTCGTCATGCAGCCGGTCGAGTGTTGCGTCGTCGATCGCCTCGAAGGCGGTGGCGACCCAGTGGGCATTGGCGAGGGCCATGTCGTTGAAGGCGGACAGACCCTTCTCGGTGAGCCGGATCATGAAGCGGCGGCGGTCGGCCGGGTCGGCGACCCGCTTGACTAGGCCGTCGGCCTCCATGCGGTCGAGCAGCGAGGAGATGTTGCCGGACGGAGCGAGCAGGCTGGCGCCAAGATCGCCGATCGACAGGCGGCGTTCGGGCGCCCGGTAGAGCTGCGAAAGCACGTCGAAGCGCACGAAACGGGTGCCGTAGGCGTGCATCATCTTGGCGCCGACCTCGGATTCGATGCGGCGTGAGGTGCGCACCAGGCGCAGCCAAAGTCGCAGCACGCGCCGTTGCCGTTTGCTGTAGAGGTCTTCGACCGAACCGCTGTCCGCGGCAATCGTCTCGTCAAGTTCCATGGCAGGGAAATACCACCTCGCTCCCTGGTCTGCCAATCGATATGCCACCCCGCTGCGTTCTCAGGACGCTGTCAAACGGGATCCTCCTGCGGCTGTCAAAAAGCTGTTGCAATTATCTTATATATGAAATATTTATATGTAAACTAAATAGCGTTACGCCTTGGGAGGCTGGCATGAAGATCACGGTGGTGGGCGGCGGCCCGGGCGGTCTCTATTTCGCGATCCTGACCAAGAAGGCGCGGCCCGACTGGGACATCGAGGTCTATGAGCAAAACCGCGCCGACGATACGTTCGGCTTCGGTGTCGTGTTCTCCGACGACACGCTCGACGAGTTCCTGTCACGCGACCCCGAAACCTACGAAAAGATCCGCGATCATTTCGCCTACTGGGACGACGTCGCCATCCACTTCAAGGGCGAGGAAATCCGCTGCGCCGGCAATGGTTTCTGCGGCACGTCTCGCTTCACCCTGCTGAAGATTCTGCAGGAGCGCTGTAGCGAACTCGATATCCCGATGCATTTTTCGGCACGCATCAATCCGCCGGAGATACAGCAGCAGTTTTCCGATTCCGACATCATTCTCGCGTCCGACGGCATCAACTCTGCCATCCGCGACCACTTTGCCGAACACTTTCAGCCATCGATCACGCACAAGGCCAACCGGTTCTGCTGGATGGGCTCGACCCGTCCGATGGACGAGTTCAACTATTTCTTCCGCATGACCGAGCACGGCATCATCTGTGCGCACACCTACCAGTACCAGGCCGATGCCTCGACCTGGGTCTTCGAGATGGACGAGGCCTGCTGGCAGGGTCACGGTTTCGAAGAATTCGACGAGGAAGGCTCGCGCGACAAGCTGGCGGAGATCTACGCCGACGAGCTGCAGGGCCACGAGTTGCTCCTGAACCGCTCCAACTGGCGCAAGTTTCCGCGCATCTTCTGCGAGAAGTGGTATCACGAAAACATCGTCATTCTCGGCGACGCCAAGGCCTCGGCGCATTTTTCCATCGGCTCCGGCACCAAGCTGGCGATGGAGTGCGGTATCGCCCTGTCCGATGCCGTGCTGGAGCATGGCGAGCACTCGGTCGAGGCTGCCTTCAAGGCCTATGACGACGAACGCCGCACACCCTGCCAGATCATTCAGCACAATGCCGACGTGTCGCTGGCCTGGTTCGAACACATGGGCCGCTCCTGGGACATGGACCCGATGCAGTTCGCCATGGTCGTCATGTGCCGGGCGAAATCGATCACCTATGACAATCTGATTCTCCGCGACCCCAGCTTCGTCGAAAAAGCCGATACCGCCTGGTATGAGCGTTACTATCGGGAAACCGGCGTCGACGTGCGCAAGACCCGGCCGACGCCGATGTTCACGCCCTTCAAGCTGCGCGAGCTGGAGATCCCCAACCGGGTGGTGATGTCTCCGATGGCCCAGTATTCGGCCGACGAGGACGGCAATCTCACCGACTGGCATTTCGTCCACTACACGTCGCATGCGCTGGGCGGCATGGGCATGATCTATGCCGAGATGTCCTGCCCGTCTCCGGATGCCCGCATCACACTGGGCTGTCCGGGCCTGTGGAACGACGAGCACGAGGCGCAATGGAAGCGCATCGTCGATTTCGTTCATGCCAATTCCGAGACCAAATTCTGCATGCAGCTTGGTCATTCCGGTCGCAAGGGCTCAACCCAGCTCGGCTGGGAGGAGGCCGACTATCCGATCGCCGATCCGGACAAGAACTGGCCATTGCTGTCGGCCTCGCCGATCCCCTATTTCGACGGTGTCAGCCAGGTGCCGCGCGAACTCGACCGGGCTGAAATGGACCGCATCCGCGAGGATTTCGTCCAAGCCACGGAACGCGCCGCCCGCGCCGGTTTCGACATGCTGGAGCTGCACTGCGCCCACGGCTACCTGCTCGCGTCCTTCCTGTCGCCGCTGACCAACCAGCGCACCGACGAATATGGCGGCTCGGCCGAGAACCGGGTGCGTTTCCCGCTCGAAGTCTTCAATGCCATGCGTGACGTCTGGCCGCGTGAAAAGCCGATGTCGGTGCGCGTGTCGGCGACCGACTGGAAAGAAGGCGGCTTGAGCGAGGAAGACCTGTTCGCCATCGCCAACGCATTTCACGAAGCAGGCTGCGATCTCATCGACGTGTCGGCCGGCCAGACCGTGCCCGACCAGCAGCCGATCTACGGCCGCATGTTCCAGACGCCGTTTGCCGAAGCCGTGCGCAACGTTCCGAAGATTGCCACCATGGCCGTCGGCAACATCACGGAAGCGGCACAGGTCAACACGATCCTGCACACGCGCCGTGCCGATCTGGTCGCGCTCGCCCGGCCGCATCTGTGGGATCCCTATTTCACCCGCCGCGCCGCCGCCAACTACGGCGCGATGGTCGGCCACTGGCCGCCGCAATATCTCAGCGGCCGCGACCAGGCCTATCGCGAACAGGCCAAGGTGCGCGAGGCGTCGATGGAAATGGCGCGCAAGGCGCGACCGACACGGCATGCCAAGCCCACGCAACAGGCGGCCGCCGAGTAGGTCGATGGCCAACGTCTTCACAGTCACACGTCCCCTGCGATTTGCCGATTGTGATCCGGCGGGAATTGCCTTCTATCCACGGCTGATGGAGCATCTCAACGGCGTTGTCGAAGACTGGTTCAACGGCCCTCTCGATTACACGTTCGATGACCTGCACCAGCGCGACCGCAAGAGCATGCCGACGGTACAGATGAACGTCGAGTTTCTGCGACCCGGCAAACTCGGCGATGCCATCGACTGGTTTCTTTCGGTCAAGAAACTCGGCCGTTCCTCCATGACCCTGTCGGTGACCGCCCGCCGTCCGGACGGGCAGGACATGCTGCAGGCGGAACCAACGCTGGTTCACAGTGACTTCGAAGTCGATCCGCCGCGATCGGAACCGTTTCCGCAACAGCTCAGGGAGAGGATCGAGACCTACTGCACTGCCTGAATGGGCCACCAAACAACAAGAACGCCTTGGGGAAGACGATGCAACACGACGACACATTGTGGAACTGGTTGCGGCGGCATGCCGAAGCGACGCCGGACGCACCGGCGATTGTCGGCGCCGGCGGCCCGCTCACCTACACCGCACTGGCGGATCGTGTCAGCAACGCGGCGGCCGGTCTGCAGGCGCTGGGTCTGCGCAAGGGAGACGTCGTTGCCCTGCAACTTCCCAACACCGATGCCTTTGTCGTCGCCTTCCTCGCCGTGACCGCCTGCGGCGGCATCGCCCAGACGCTTCACATGCCCTATCGACAGGCGGAGCTGAGCCACCTGCTGGAACACAGCGGCGCCCGCATGGCGGTCGGCCTCTCGGCGTTCAAGGACATGTCTCCCGCCGCCGAAATGCAGGCCATGAGCACCTCGCTGCCAGCGCTTGAGACGGTCATCGCGGTCGGTGCGCCGGTCGAAGGCACGACGACGTTCTCCGATCTCGTGGGCGAGCCGCAACTGCCCGAGTTGACGCCGGACGATCCGTTTCTGCTGCTCTATACCTCCGGCACCACGGCAAGTCCGAAGGGTGTTCCGCACAACTATCGCGGCTTTCTCGGCAACGCCAAACGCTCGGCGGGGCAGGTCGGCATCCGCCCCGACGAGACAATGTTGTCCGTCGCGCCCTACACCCATCTTTACGGCCTTTTCGTCATGCATCTCTGCCTGGCGAGCGGTGCAGCCCAGGCATTGATGCCGGCCTTCGACCCGCAGCAGTTCCTGCCGGCGCTGACTGAGTTGCAGCCCAACGGCATCTTCGCTGCGCCGGCCCATTTCGCGCCATTCTGCGCCGCCGGTCTGATCAAGCCCGAGCATATGGCCGCCACCCGTTTCACCTGTCTTTCAGGCTCCACCGTGCCGCCTTCTCTGGCCGAACAGGTCGACGACCTCATGGGCAGCGGTGCGGTGATTCAGCTTTGGGGCATGAGCGAGCTGCAGGCCGGCACGTTCGGCCGTCCCGATGATCCGCGCCCGACCCGTCTCAACACGGCAGGCCGTGCGTCGGAGGCCACGGAACTGCGTACGGTCGACGGCGACGGCCAGGCCCTCGGTGCCGGCGACGAGGGCGAATTGCAGGTGCGCGGTCCTTCCGTCTTTGCCGGCTATCTCAACAATCAGGCGGAGACCGATGCTGCCTTCACCGATGACGGCTGGTTCCGCACCGGCGACCTGGCCGTGCTCGATGCCGACGGCTTCCTGACCCTGACCGGCCGGGTCAAGGAGGTGATCAATCGTGGCGGCGTCAAATACAATCCGGTCGATGTCGAGGCGGACATTCTCGAGCTCGATGCCGTCGAGGCCTGCGCCATCGTGCCCTATCCCGATCCGGAGCTCGGCGAGCGCGCCTGCCTGTGCGTTCAGTTGCACGACGGTGCCGCGCTGAGCCTGGAGGACGTCACGGCCCTGCTCGATGAGCGCCAGATCGCCAAGTACAAATGGCCGGAACGGCTGCAGATCGTCGACGCCATGCCGTTGACGCCGACCCGCAAGATCATGCGCGGCAAGCTCAAGCAACTGCTGACAGACACTCCAACCTGAACTGCAAGGACCCACAATGACGGAATTCACCCTCTACACGCCTGACAACGCACCGGGCAAAGCCGGCGAACTGCTCGACGGCGTGCAAAAGAAAATGGGTTTCCTGCCCAATCTATACGGCAAGCTGGCCGAATCCGACGTCACGCTTGAGGCCTATCTCACACTGTCGTCACTGGTGGCGAAAACCAGTTTTTCGCCGCCTGAGCAACAGCTGATCCTGCTGGTCGCGAGTGTCGAAAACGGCTGTACCTATTGTGTCGCGGCCCATTCTTCCGCTGCCCGCATGGTCAAGCTGGACAAGCCGGTCATCGAGGCGGTGCGCACCGGTCAGCCCATCGACGATGCAAGGCTGGAAGCGCTGCGCCGCTTTACCGAGGCGCTGGTCAACCAACGCGGTCACGCCAAGGACGACATGGAAGCATTTCTCGCCGCCGGATTTACCCGGCAAAATGTCATGGAAGTGGTACTGTGCGTTTCGATGAAGACGCTCTCCAACTATGCCAACTTCCTGATCGACGTGCCGCTCGACGGTGTTCTGGAACGCATGGCCTGGAGCGGCAAGGAGGAATTGCGGCAAGCCGGCTGAACCGCAGCCGGCATCACCTGAAACCGGCCCGAACGGGCCCAACCCAAAATACAAAGGGAGCAAACCATGAAGAAACTAGCTTGCGCCATGGGTGCGCTGCTGCTGGCCACCACGGCCAGGGCGGAAGACCTGAAAATCGGCCTGGTGGTGACGCTGTCCGGTCCGCCCGCTGTGATCGGCAAGCAGGTCGAGGATGGCTTCACGCTGGCCCTCGACAATCTCGGTGGCAAGATCGGTGGCGCCGACACTGAACTGATCGTCGTCGATTCCGAGTTGAAGCCGGATGTGGCGCTGACCCGCGTCAAAGGCTTGCTGGAGCGTGATGAGGTCGACTTTGTTGTCGGCACGGTGTTTTCCAACGTGCTCGGCGCCATCTTCAAGCCGGTCACCCAGTCGGAGACCTTCCTGATCAGCCCCAATGCCGGGCCGTCGACCCTGGCGGGCAGAAATTGCAGCCCGTATTTCTTCTCGACGTCCTATCAGAACAACCAGAACTTCGAAGTGCTCGGCAAGCATGCCCAGGACAAGGGCATCAAGAGCGTCTTCATGATGGCGCCCAACTACCAGGCCGGGCGTGACGCCATGGCCGGCTTCAAGAAGTACTACAAGGGCGACATCGTCAATGAAGTCTATACGCCGCTCGGCCACAACGACTTCTCCGCCGAGATCGCCCAGATGTCGGATTCCGGCGCCGAAGCGCTGTTCACCTTCATGCCGGGCGGCATGGGCGTGCGTTTTGTCAAGCAGTTCCGCGATGCCGGCCTTGCTGACAAGATGACCTTCCTGTCGGCTTTCACCGTCGATGAGGCAACCTTGCCGGCGCAGAAGGAAGCCGCGCTCGGCATGTTCGGCGCCACCACCTGGGCGCCCAATCTCGACCTGCCGCGCAGCAAGGCTTTCGTTCAGGCCTTCGAGGACAAATACGGCTATATCCCCGGTGGCTTTGCCATGCAGGGTTATGACGCAGCGCTGCTGATCGACAGTGCCGTCAAGGCCGTTGGCGGCGACCTGTCCGACAAGGACGCGGTGCGTGAGGCGCTGAAGGCGGCTGATTTCGAATCGCTGCGTGGCAATTTCCGCTTCAACAACAACCACTTCCCGATTCAGGATTTCTACCTGCTGAAGGTCGGACAGCGCGATGACGGCAAGTTCTGGACGGAAATCGACACCAAGGTGTTCGAGGACTACACCGACAGCTTCGCTGCCGAATGCAAGATGTAGCATTGCTTTAGCTGGGTCGCGGTCAGATGACGCTCACACTGTTCCTCATTCAGATCCTCAACGGTCTGCAATATGGCGTGCTGCTGTTTCTGATCGCGGCCGGGCTGACGCTGGTCTTCGGCGTCATGGGCTTCATCAACCTGGCCCATGGCGTGCAATACATGATCGGCGCTTACCTGACTTTTCTGTTCTTCGGGCTGACCGGCAACTTCTTCGCAGCGCTGCTGCTTGGCCTGTTGACGGCCCTCGTTCTCGGTCTGGCGCTGGAAGTGCTGATCTTCCGACACCTGTATGACCGCGACCATCTCGACCAGGTGCTCGCCACCTTCGGCATCATCCTGTTTGTCAACGAGGCGGTGAAGGTGATCTGGGGTCCGGGAACGCTGACCATCCCGACGCCCGAGATCCTGTCGGGCTCGCTGCAGCTCACGGAAAATCTTCGATACCCGATCTATCGGCTTGCACTGATCGTGGTTGGTGTTGCCGTGGCGCTCGGGCTCTACGTGGTCGTCACGCGGACGCGCGTCGGCATGCTCATCCGCGCCGGCGCCACCAATGCCGAAATGGTCAGCGCGCTGGGCGTCAACATCTGGCAGCTCTTCACCATTGTCTTCGGTTTCGGGGCCATGCTCGCCGGCTTTGCCGGAGCGCTGGCGGCACCGGTTTTCACGCTGGAGCCCGGCATGGGTGACAATCTGCTTATCGTCGCCTTCGTCGTCATCATCATCGGCGGCATCGGCTCGATCCGCGGCGCCTTCATCGCGGCCATTCTGGTCGGGCTGATCGACACGCTCGGCCGCAGCCTGGCGACCGACGCCATGAAACTGATTTTCGATCCCTCGGCCGCCAATCAGATCGGTCCGTCGCTGGCCTCCATGCTGATCTACATCTTCATGGCCGCCGTGCTGTTCTTCCGACCGCAGGGACTGTTTCCGGCAAGGGGTGCGGCATGAACGAGATGTCCGCCACGCAGGATTCAGCCGTGCCGGAACGGCCGACAACAGATCGCACGCTGCTGGTCGGCCTGGCGATCATGGTGATTCTGGCGCTGGTGCCTTTTGTCACCGAGTTCGCCGGCGGCAACTACGTTCTCAACCTGGTTTTGAAGGCGATGATCCTGGCGATCGCCGCCGTGTCGCTCGATCTTTTGATCGGGTATGGCGGTCTGGTCAGCTTCGGCCATGCGGCGTTTCTCGGGCTCGGCTCCTATGTCACCGGCATCGCGCTGACCGAAGGCATCATCGATGTGGTGCCGCTGCTCGGCCTGGTGCTGCTGATATGCGGGCTGTTCGCCCTGGTGACCGGGGCGATATCGCTGCGCACCTCGGGCGTCTACTTCATCATGATCACACTGGCTTTCGGCCAGATGCTGTTCTTCTCGCTGTCGTCGCTGTCATCCTATGGCGGCGACGACGGGTTGACGCTGTGGGACACACCCACCTTTTTCGGCACGACCCCGTTCCTCAACGGGTCCGGCCTGTTCTATTCGACCCTCGTTATCCTCATCGCGACCTGGCTGTTTGTCGGCCGGTTGTCTGTCTCGCGCTTCGGCCGGGTACTGCGCGCCGGCAAGCAGAACGCGCTGCGCGTGGGAACCGTTGGTTTCGACATCTTCCGCTACCGGCTGGTCGCCTATGTGATTGCTGGACTGCTCGCGGGCCTGGCAGGGTTTCTCACCGCCTGTCACGCCGAGTATATCAGCCCGGCGACCGCCGCCTGGCAGAACTCCGGCAACCTCATCATCATGGTGGTGCTCGGCGGCATGGGCACCCGCAATGGCGCGCTCCTCGGTGCCCTGTTCGTGGTGCTGATCGAGGAGGGCCTTTCGCTGATCACCCATGAATGGAAGCTGATCTTCGGCCCTCTCTTGGTGCTCATCGTGCTGTTTGCCCGCGGCGGGTTGGCAAGCCTGCTCCCAGGCGGAGGCGGCAAATGACCCCGGTGCTGGAACTCGTCGACCTGGTCAAGAATTTCGGCTCGCTGCGGGTCACCGACCGGGTGTCGCTGGAGCTGCGGCCGGACGAATGCCATGCCCTCATCGGGCCCAATGGCGCCGGCAAATCGACCCTCATCAATCTGGTATCCGGTACGCTGGCACTTGAGGCGGGCCGTGTGATGCTCGACGGCACCGACATCTCGGACCGCTCGACGCCGCAGCGCGCGCTGGCCGGGCTCGGCCGCACATTCCAGATCACCTCGATCGTTCCGAATTTCTCGGTTCTCGAAAATGTCGCGCTGGCCGCCCAGGCCAAGGACGGGTCCAGCTTCCGGTTCTTCGGCGTGGCGGCACGCGAAGAGGAGCTCAACGAACGCGCCCGCAAGGCACTGGCCGCGCTCGGCCTGTCGCATCGCCTGGATGTGCGCAGCGCCGACCTCTCCCACGGCGAACACCGGCTGCTGGAGCTGGCGATGGCGATCGTCGGTGAGCCCAAGGCGCTGCTGCTCGACGAGCCGATGGCCGGCATGGGCAAGGGCGAAAGCAAGGTGCTGACCGAGACGCTGCTCGAGCTCAAGCAAAGCATCCCGATGCTGCTGGTTGAACACGACATGGAGGCCGTGTTCGCGCTGGCCGATCGGATTTCCGTTCTCGCCTATGGTCGGGTCGTCGCTACCGGCACTCCGGACGAGGTGCGGGCCGACGAAAAAGCCCGCGCCGCCTATCTGGGGAGCGATGCGGCATGAGCCTGTTGCAGGTCAGCGCTCTGGAAAGTGGCTACGGCCTCTCGCAGGTGCTGTTCGGGGTCGACCTCGCCATCGACCAGGGCGAAGCGGCGACACTGCTCGGCCGCAACGGCATGGGCAAGACCACCACCGTGCGTTCGATCATGGGCATGATCAAGCCGATGGCCGGGTCCATCCGTTTCGACGGCCGCGACATTGCCGCTGCTCCTTCGTTTCGTGTCGGCCAGGCCGGCATCGGGCTGGTGCCGGAGGGCCGCCAGGTCTTTCCGACCCTGTCGGTGGAAGAAAACCTGCGCGCCTTCGCCCGGCCGCGCGGACAATGGGATCTTGCCAAGGTTTACGGGTTCTTTCCTCGGCTGGAGGAGCGCAAGGCCAATCTCGGCTCACAGCTTTCCGGCGGCGAGCAGCAGATGCTGGCAATCGGCCGGGCGCTGATGACCAATCCGACCCTGCTCCTGCTCGATGAGGCTACGGAAGGTCTGGCGCCACTGATCCGAGCCGAGATCTGGGACAAGCTCGCCGCGCTGAAAGCTGAAGGGCAGGCCATTCTGGTCATCGACAAGGATATCGACGCGCTGATGCAGTTTGCCGACCGCCACACGGTCCTGAACAAGGGCGAGGTGGTGTGGAGTGGAAGCAATGCCGACCTGCGCGACCAGCGTGATGTCGTCGAAAGTCATCTGCATTTGTAAAATCACCAAAAGGAGGAGTAAGCGCGATGAACGAGATGCCGCTTGGAATCATGCGGGCCCGTGACGGGTTCGAGGGCATCAGCTGGAACATTCTCGGCCAGATCTACGTGCCGAAACAGCTGTGCGAATCCTCTTTTTCGTGGCACGCCACCTTGCCGCCCGGCACCTTCGTGCCGCCGCACATCCATCCGACTCAGGACGAATTCCTGTACATCCTCGAGGGTCGTTTCGACTTCCTGCTCGATGGCAAGGAGGATTTTGCCGAACCGGGCGATCTTGTGCACATGCCGCGCGGCATTCCGCACGGTATCTTCAACAAGAGCGACACCACCATCAAGACGTTGTTTTGGGTGTCGCCGTCGCGCAAGCTCTACGATCTGTTCTGGGCGATCCACAATATGGGCGCCGATCCCGACCCGGCGAAGCTTGTGGCAACCTCCGCCGAGCACGAGGTCGATTTCCTGCCGCCGGAAGATGAAGACTAGGAGCGGATCATGCAGGTTCTCATTGCCGGCGCCGGCGTCGGTGGTCTGACGACAGCTTTGATGCTGCACAAGCGCGGCATCCGCGCCCGCATCTTCGAACAGGCCTCCAGGGTGCGCGAGGTGGGGGTTGGCATCAACACTCTGCCCCACGCCATCGAACAGCTGGCCGAACTCGGCCTGCTCGACCGGCTTGATGAAGTGGCGATCCGCACCCGCGAACTGCGCTATCTGACCAAGCATGGCCAGGAAGTGTGGCGCGAGCCGCGCGGACTTCATGCCGGCCATGACACGCCGCAATTCTCCATTCACCGCGGCCGCCTGCAGAAAGTGCTCTACGACGCCGTGGTCGAGCGGCTCGGATCCGAGACGGTGCAAACCGGCGCCCAGCTCACCGGTTTCATGCAGGACGAGGGCGGTGTCACCGCCCAGTTCGTCAACTCTGTCGATGGGGGTAACAGCCACACCGTCCGCGGCGATGTGCTCATCTGCGCCGACGGCATTCACAGCGTCGGGCGCAGGACCTTCTATCCCGACGAGGGGCCGCCAAGCTGGAACGGTGTCATCATGTGGCGTGGCGCCACCGATTGGCCGATCTGGGAGGACGGCGAGACCATGGCGATCGGCGGCGGCATGGGCGGCAAGTTCGTGCTCTATCCGATTGCGCCGCCCGAAAACGGCAAGCAGCTGACCAACTGGGTGGTCGGCGTGCGCGTTGCCGACGGCGATGCCGCACCGCCGCCCGAAAAGAGCTGGTCGAAGGTCAGCCATCTCTCAGAGGTGCTGCCGCATGCCTTGCGGTTCGCCATTCCCGGTATGGATATCGAAGGCCTGGTGCGTGCAACGCCAGCGATCTACGAATATCCGATGGCCGACCGCGACCCGCTGCCCCGTTGGACGCACGGCCGCATCACCCTGCTCGGTGACGCTGCTCACCCGATGTACCCCGTCGGATCCAATGGTGCCTCGCAAGCGATCCTCGACGCCCGCTGCCTGAGCGACGCGCTCGCCGCCGCCGAGCATCCGCGCGAGGCGCTTTACGTCTACGAAAAAGAGCGCCTGCCGAAGACCGCCGAGGTCGTTCGCCTCAACCGCAAGGGCGGTCCCGAACGGGTGATCGATGAGGTCGAGAAGATCTGTCCCTACCTGTTCGAGAACGTGGACGACGTGCTCGGCCACGACGAGCGCGAGGCAATCGTCAAGGGCTATGCCGGCAAGGCCGGGTTCCTGGTGAAGGGGCGGAATTAGTTCAACAAAATTTCGCAAGCACAAGGTGTGGTCAGTGGACGCGTGTTGTTCGCCTGCTGACCAGCTCATCCCGTTCTTTGGAACACTCCTTCGCTCAGATCTCTCGAATCCGATCGATCGCCGCTTCGCAAAATGACCCAATCAATCTGGATCGCCCTCGTTCTTCGAGAAAAGCCAGATAGTAATTGGTCTGAACGCTTGCGTCCGAGATTGAAATCGCACGCAGGTTCGGGTGCGGCACAAACTCGAAATCCGAGACGAAGCCGATTCCCAGGCCTTGCTCGACCGCCTTCCAGATCGCTTCGCGGCTGCCGAGCTCCAGGACCGTGTCGACGCTGATGCCGCGCTCCGACAGCTCGGTTTCAATGGCCACGCGTGTCGTCGAGCCGGGTTCCCGTCGTATGACTTTCTGACCCTCGAGTTCGGCGATGGTGATGCTGTCGCGCCGGAAAAACGGGTGGTTTGAATTCACGAAAACCACCACGTCATGCACACTGTAGGGAAGCGTTTTGACGCGAGCATCGGAAGGGACCTCGGCAATGATCCCGACATCCGCATCGAAGGACAGGATGCGCTCGAAACACCAGGCCGAATTGCCGAAACGGACCTCGATGTCGATCAGCGGATATTTCTGCTTGTAGGCGACGATCATGTCGGTGGCGTGAAACGGACCGACGGCCGCGATGTTGAGCTTGCCGGCATTCAGGCCACGAAACCCGTCAAGCAGGTCTTCAGCGTCTTGCTCGGCCTGTGTCAATCGTGATGTGATTTCAAAGAGATCCGCCCCCGCTTGGGTCAGCCGAACAGTGCGGCCGGCGCGGGTGAAGAGGTCAATCCCGTAACGCTCTTCCACCGCCTTGACCTGTGTCGACAAGGTCGGCTGGCTGATGTGCAGAGCCTTGGCCGCGCGCGAAAACCCACCATGTTTCGCGACCGCGTGAAACGATCTGAGTTCGGATCGAAGCATAGCTTCAGCATATAGATATTATTCAAACAATCAATTTGTTATATATTTTACCTCTTGCAAGACTGCCCGGAATGCGTGCCGCCAAACGGCAAAAAGTGTGAAAGGCAATCCATGTGGACCTACGGCAATCCGGTGAACACGGTCTTCGGGCGCGAGCAGTTTTCCAAGCTTCCCGAATTGATTGGAAGTCGGTGCTACGCGCTGGTGACCTACCCCGATGCCCCGTTTGAAGAACTGGCCGCCAAGCTGACGGCTCTGGCCGGCGCGCCGACGCTGACCATCAATGATGTCTCTCCCAATCCGGACTACGAGCTGCTTCGCACCCAGTCCGCCCGGTTCGCCGAACGCGGTGCGGAGATAGAGGTCGTCGTCGCACTGGGTGGCGGTTCGGTGATCGACTCGGCCAAGGTTTTCGCCGCGGCAGGGGGAAATTTTGACAGGGTCGCACGCTTTCTGGAAACCAAAGACGGCGCGGATGCGTTGTCATTCCTGCCGGTCGTTGCCGTTCCGACAACGGCAGGCACCGGCAGTGAGGTGACCTGCTGGGCGACCGTATGGAACGAAGCCCAGGGCAAGAAATATTCGCTCGCCCATCCCCGGCTTTACCCCGAAACTGCGTTGCTCGATCCGGTGCTCATGTTGGGCAAACCGCATGGGCTGACGCTGGCAACCGGGTTGGATTCGCTCTCACATTCGCTCGAGAGCATCTGGAACGTCAATGCCAATCCAGTGTCAGCGCGCCACGCCGTTGCGGCATCGAAACTGATCCTCAAGACATTGCCAAACCTGCTGCGTGATTTGGGCAATCTCGAATTGCGCAGCACCATGGCTGAGGCGTCGCTGTTTGCCGGCCTGGCCTTCTCGAACACCAAGACGGCGATCGCTCACAACATATCCTATCCGATCACGCTCGGCTGGGGCGTGCAGCACGGCATTGCGTGCTCATTCACTCTGCCAACGGTGCTTCGGTCCGTTGCCGGTCTCGATGGATTCCGCGGCGCTGCGTTGCGCGAGATATTCGGAAACGACCTGGAGGCGGGCGCAGACCTGCTCGCTGATTTCCTCAGCGATCTCGGCGTCGGCACGCGTTTCGCCGACTACGGCATCTCCCCGGACAAGAGCCGGGTGATCATCGACGACGCCTTTGCCGGTGAACGCGGCAAGAATTTCGTCGGTGCAAAGGAAACGTTTATCGCGGTTGCCCAACAGCAGGATGTCATGGGCCTGACCGCCGCATGAAACAACAAGGCGGGAGCACACCCGCCATACTCAAATTCAAACCCAAGGAGGAACTCATGAAACTCATCAACTTGCCGAAGGTCGCACTCCCCGTCCTGGCGCTCGCAACGGCGAGCATTGCGAACGCCGAAGAATGCAAGAACCCGGAAGCCCTGCGCTTTTCCATGATCCCGACAGAGGAAACCACCCAGGAACTCGCGCTTTATGAGCCCATGGTCAATCAGCTCAAGGCTGCGACCGGCAAGAATGTCGAGTTCTATCTCCCAACCTCCTATGCGTCGGTGGTCGAGGCCATGCTCGGCGGTTTCGTCGACATCGGCATGCACGGGCCCTATTCCTACGTTATCGCGCAGGAGAAAGATCCGACGCTGCGTGTATTCGCCACCTACGCAAAACATCCCGGTCACTTCCAGGAAGAGGGGCCCGGCTACAAGGCCGTTCTGGTGTCGCGGTCCGATTCAGGCATCGAGAAGATCGAGGACCTTGCCGACAAGATTGTTGGTTTGACCGATCCCGCCTCCACCTCGGGCAACCTTCTGCCGCGGGTATCGTTCACCGATGTCATCGGGCAGCCGCTTGAAGATCACTTCTCGCGCGTCGTTTACACCGGCGGGCATGATCTTTCGGCGATTGCGGTTCTGGAAGGACAGGTCGATGTCGCCTTTGTGGCGACTCACCGGCTCGACAACGTGATCGACCGTGGACTGGCGAAAATGGAAGACTACAACGTCATCTGGTCGTCGCCGGTTATTCCGCAGGACCCGTTCGTCGTTTCTGGCAAACTGTGTGACGACCTTGTCAACAAGATCACCGGTGCCTTCCTGACGTTGAACGAAAACGAAGAGGGCCGCGAGTACCTCAAGAACGTCAACGCCAGCCGTTTTGTCGCCATGTCGGATGGTGATTACGACATCATTCGCGCCCTCAAGGCCGCGAAAGACGCCAAATAGACCAGGAGCCAACGCCCGCGCCCCACAGGCAGTGGGGCCGGGCAACGCGGGAGGGAGTTCATGGTTGTTCTGGCGGTTGAAGGGCTGAGAGTTCGATATTCGGCCAAGGGTCCGGAAATCCTCAAAGGCATCGACTTTGAGGTGATGGAAGACGACTTCCTGGCGATTATCGGGCCGAGTGGTGCGGGCAAATCCACGTTGATCCGATGTGTGAACCGCCTGGTCGAGCCGTCTGACGGCAGCATTCGCCTGCTTGGTCAGGATGTGCGGAGCCTCAACGCGCGCCATCTGCGCGAGTTGCGCCGCAACGTTGGAATGATCTTCCAGGAATTCAATCTGATCAATCGCATGTCCGTCATGGATAATGTTCTGTCCGGACGGTTGGGATACACCGGCAATATCAGGTCGCTTTTCCGCGCCTTTCCGCAGGATGACGTCAAAAAGGCGCTGTACTTCCTCGACCGGGTCGGATTGAGCGATCACATCAACAAACGCGCCGATGAACTCAGCGGCGGCCAGCGCCAGCGGGTCGGTATTGCCCGGGCACTGATGCAGCGCCCCAAGCTCCTTCTCCTGGATGAGCCAACCTCGGCGCTCGATCCGAAGATATCCCGCGAAGTGATGGCGCTGATCCGCGACATTGCCCTTGAGCTGAAGGTTCCGGCGCTCTGCAACATCCATGACGTTCAGCTGGCCAAGGAGTTCTGCAATCGGATCATCGGGTTGCAGGATGGCTACAAGAAGTTCGACGGCGCAACGGAAACCATGCGCGACGCCGATCTGGAAGACATCTACGCCATGGAGGTGCTGTGACCATGGCTGTAACGGACGTGAACCCGGCCGCGCTGGGGCTCCAGCAGGAGTTGCGGCAAAAGCGGTTCCTGAAAATGGCCCTGATCTGGGGCGGCATCCTGCTCTTCATCGCCTGGTGCGTGAACGGCACGATCATCGAGGACACCGACTGGTCGCGCATCGGCGGACGCAACGGCGTGTTTGCCTCGATCGGACGCTACCTCAGCCTGGATATCGGATTGCTTCCGGAGCTGATTGTTCCGACGCTCGAGACCTTCATGATGGCCTGCGTCGGGACCGTGCTGGGCTGCTTCCTGTCGCTTCCCGTCGCCTGGCTCGGCGCGGCGAACGTCACGCCCAGCAAGACCATTCTCTATCCGCTTGGCCGTTTCCTGATGGTACTCAGCCGCAGCGTGCACGAGATCGTATGGGCCCTGATCTTCGTCAGTGCCGTCGGGCTCGGTGCCCTTCCGGGCATCCTGGCCATCGCCATGCGGTCAATCGGGTTCATCTCGAAAATCACCGCCGAAGCCATCGAGAACATCGATGCCAAGCCGATCGAAGCGATCCGGGCGGTTGGCGGGAACCAGTTCCAGGTCATGTATTTCGGCATTCTTCCGCAGATCTATCCGGTTGTTCTGGCCACCGTGATTTTCGAGTGGGACATCAACATTCGCCGGTCCGCGGTCATGGGGCTGGTTGGCGCCGGCGGCCTCGGACTGCTGTTCTTCCGGCAGATGAACAGTTTCAACTACGGCGGCGTCACGATGGTGATCCTGGCCATCCTGTTGCTGATCGTCCTGGGCGAAGTGATATCGCACTTCCTCCGCAAGGCGGTGATCTAGGGAGATGGCGATGATCGAACACAACGCCGTCCGGGCATCTTCGGAGCCGCCCAAATGGTCGCGCTACAAGTTTCCGGAAACGCTCTACAAGCACGGGACGCTGCTGATTGTCCTCCTGTTCCTGGGCTATTCGCTGCATTTCCTCAATGTCGACATCGGCCTGCTGATCAGCGGCCTGGGCCGGCTCGTTGGCGTGGTGGCCGATCGCTACTATCCGCCGGATATCGAGTATGTGCTGGATCGGGGTTATCTTGCGGCCATCGTCGACACGCTGCAGATGTCTTTCCTCGGTGGATTTGCCGGCGTCTGCCTGGCCATTCCATTGGCCTGGTTCTCGGCCTGGAATGTCACACCCCAGCGGCGCATCATGTTCCCGCTCGGCCGGCTCGGCGTGATTTCGTGCCGGGCCATCCACGAGACCATCTGGACGATCCTGTTCGTATCGGTGCTGGGTTTCGGAATGCTGGCCGGCGTCAGCGCGCTGACCATGTTCTGCATCGGTTTCGCCGGCAAGCTCTTTGCCGATGAGATCGAAGCCATTGACATGGGCCCGGTCGAGGCAATGCGCGCCGCGGGCGCCAATTCCTTCCAGGTCTTTATCTTTGCAGTGGTGCCTCAGGTCCGCGTCGCGTTTATCGGCATCGCCATCTACACGTGGGATGTGGCCTTTCGCGCCGCGACGGTCGTCGGGTTCTTCGGCGGCGGTGGCATGGGTTGGTACCTCAAGCGCAACGTACAGCAGCTCGAAAACCTGCGCGTCGCCGCCATCATCCTGTCGATCATCGTGATGGTTCTGATTGCGGAGTTCCTGTCCGGCTGGCTCCGGTCTGCGGTCAATCGCGCCAAGTAACTGAACTCGTTTGGAAATGCAGAGTGGCCGTTGTGAACGCCGCTCGGTGATGAAAGGGAAATTCATGAACATGCAAGCGCCCGTCACGGCGAATGGGAGAGTCTATCCGATACCCAAGGTGCCGGCCGTTGCCATCTGCCTGGACGGATGCGAGCCCGAATACCTGGACAAGGCCATCGCCGACGGCTTGATGCCGACCTTGAGGCGGATGCGTGAAGTCGGCACGGATCGTCTTGCCTATTCGGTTATCCCGTCCTTCACGAACCCCAACAATCTATCCATTGCGACGGGCCGGCCGCCCATCGTTCACGGCATCTGCGGGAATTTTCTGTACGACCCCGAGAGCGGTGAAGAGGTCATGATGAACGACGTGCGCTTCCTGCGCGCGCCGACCGTTTTCAAGCAGTTCTACGATGCCGGCGCGAAGGTTGCCGTGGTGACGGCCAAGGACAAGCTGCGGGCGCTTCTGGGCGCCGGTCTCTCCTTTGATGATGACCGGGCCAAGTGTTTTTCAGCTGAAAGATCGGATAGCACGACCGCCGAGGAACACGGCCAGGAAAAGGCGAGTGACTGGTTGGGCATGGACCAGCCTGAAGTCTATTCGGCTGAACTGAGCGAGTTTGTCTTTGCCGCCGGTGTCAAACTCCTCGAGGAGTGGAAACCGGACATCATGTACCTGACCACCACCGACTACGTGCAGCACAAATATGCGCCGGACGATCCGGAGGCGAAGGCGTTCTACAAGATGTTCGACAGGTACCTGGCCAAGCTTGATGCGCTGGGAGCCGCTATCGTCGTGACCGCCGACCATGGCATGAAGCCAAAACACCTGGCCGATGGATCGCCTGCGGTTGTCTATGTGCAAGATCTGATGGACCAATGGCTCGGCGAAGGCGCCGCCCGGGTCATTCTTCCGATCACCGACCCCTATGTTGTGCACCACGGCTCGCTCGGTTCCTTTGCCACGGTTTATCTGCCGCAGGGTGCGGATCAGGCGGACATCATCGCAAAGCTGAAGGCGACCGACGGCATCACGCATGTGCTGACAAAGGAAGAGGCCATCGAGCGTTTCGAACTGCCGGGCGATCGCATTGGCGACTTGGTGTTGGTCTCAGGTGAGCAAATATGCATCGGCACCTCCGCACACCGCCACGACCTTGCCGCGCTCAAGGAACCGCTGCGAAGCCATGGCGGCCTGACCGAGCAGGAAGTGCCGTTCATCGTCAACAGGGTGCTGGACCTGCCATCAAAACCGGAGCTGCGGAACTTCGATGCGTTTTACTACGCAACGACCGCGGCAGCACTCTAGAGAGTCACGAGGGATCAAGACATGTCCGTGATCGAAAGCCGCAACGAGGGGATGCGCATTGGCGGTGACGTCGTGTACACCGACGATACGGTGCCGGTGCATTATCCCTACACCAATGAGGTTGTTGGCACCGTGCCCGCCGGTACAGCCGAGCACGCACGCCGTGCGTTCGACATCGCTGCCGACCATGCACCGAAGCTGACGCGTTACGAGCGCAGCCAGATCCTGCAGCGGACAGGTGAGCTGATTGGCGAGCGGCGCGACTATCTCTCCAAATGGCTCACGCTCGAGCTGGGTATCTGCCATCAACACGCAATCTACGAGACCAAGCGCGCACAGGATGTCTTTCAGTTTGCGTCGCAGTATGCGCTGGTCGATGACGGCCAGATCTTTTCCTGCGATCTCACCCATAACGGCAAGGACCGCAAGATATTCACCAAGCGCGAGCCGGTGCGGGCGATATCCGCGATCACGCCTTTCAACCACCCACTGAACATGGTCAGTCACAAGGTCGCTCCGGCCATTGCCACCAACAACTGCATGGTGTGCAAACCGACAGAGCTGACCCCGCTGACCGCACTGACGCTCGCGGATATCCTCTATGAGGCCGGCCTGCCGCCAGAGATGTTCCAGGTCGTGACCGGTTGGCCGGGTGACATCGGCGACGAGATGATCACAAACGACAACATTGACATCATCACCTTTACCGGCGGTGTTCCGGTGGGAAAAATGATCGCCGAAAAGGCCGTTTACAAGCGCCAGGCTTTGGAATTGGGCGGAAACGACCCTCTGATCGTTTTGAATGATCTCGAAGGTGCGGATCTGGAGAAAGCCGCCACCATCGCTGTCGCCGGCGCGACCGGCAATTCGGGCCAGCGATGCACTGCGATCAAGCGCATCCTTGTGCAGGAGAGTGTGGCGGA
This sequence comes from Hoeflea sp., assembly GCA_965216535.1. GTDB lineage: Bacteria > Pseudomonadota > Alphaproteobacteria > Rhizobiales > Rhizobiaceae > Hoeflea_A. The sequence continues at coordinate 7,717,303 of OZ244175.1, read as the reverse complement.
CGAATTCGTTCCGCTGGTTCTGGAGAAGGCCCGGGCGATCCGGTTTGGTGATCCGCAGAATCCCGTTACTGAACTTGGCTGCGTGATTCATGAACAGGCTGCCGAACTGTTTGAAAATCGCGTACGTCAGGCCGAGAGAGAAGGGGCGGAAATCCTCTATCATCCGGGCCGTCTGGGGGCGCTCCTGCCTCCCATCGTTGTCGACCGGGTGCCGCATTCCAGCGAACTTGTCATGGAGGAGACCTTTGGCCCCATCGTACCGATCGTGCGCGTTCCCGATGATGACAGCGAGGTGATGCGCATTTCGAACTCCACCGAATTCGGCCTTTCCTCGGGCGTTTGCACCAACGATCTGAACCGTGCGATTTCCTATATCAACGGACTTGATGTCGGCACCTGCAACATTTGGGAACAACCCGGTTATCGCATTGAAATGTCACCCTTTGGCGGCATCAAAGACAGCGGCAACGCCGTCAAGGAAGGCGTGATTGAAGCCATGAAGTTCTTTACCAATGTGAAAACGTATTCCTTGCCCTGGCCGGCTTAGAAATAGTACCTCTTCCTGAAACCTCGGGACCGTTGGCCAGTCCCTGTTGTTTTTTCAGGAGATTTGGAGGTTTCCTGCATGATCATAGTGACATTCGTTGTCCAGCTCTTCGGCGCAACGATGCTGCTTCTTTTTGCGGTCCGCATGGTCAGGACCGGCATTGAGCGGGCCTTCGGCAACGCGCTGGAGCGGCTTGTCACCTCCGGCCGATCGCCACTCTATCTTGCGCCCGTCGGCATGATGCTTGCCATCCTGTTGCAGAGTTCAGCGGCGGTGACGCTGCTGGTTTCCGGATTTGCCGGTGGCGGCGTGATCGGATTTGTTCCTGCAGTGGCCCTGGTGCTGGGGGGAGACCTTGGCTCAGCCGTTATCATCCAGGTGCTCTCCTTGAAGCTGGAATGGCTGGCACCTGTGCTGCTCGCCGTCGGCGGCACGCTGTTTCTCAAGACGGAAAGACGCGGGCTGCGCCATGCCGGACGCATCATGCTGGGCATAGCACTGATTTTACTGGCGCTTGAGTTATTGCGTACGGCCGTCGATCCGATACGAGACAGCGGCTTCCTTCCGGCGATAGCCGGTTACCTGGAGCGCGATTTCCTGACGGCCTTCATTGCTGGAGCCACACTCGCCTTCGTCATGCATTCGTCTGTCGCGGCGATCCTGATGTGTGTCACCGTCGTGGCGATCGGAGCGTTGCCAGTTTCCGTCGGCCTGTCGCTTGTGCTGGGAGCAAATCTGGGCTCGGCCCTGATACCGGTCTGGTTAAGCCGTGATTTCACACCGGAAGCGAGGCGTATTCCCGCGGCCAATCTGATCATCCGGGGTACAGCGGCATTGATTGCTTTGCTCGGTTTCAACGCCACTGGCGCACCGGTTCCGATCCTGTCGACTTACGGGGCGCAGGGTCTTGTGATGCTGCATATCGCATTCAATGCGGTCTTGCTCGTATTCATACCAATCGCGTCCATTCTTGAACGGCCGATGCACGCATTGCTGCCAGCCGCTCCGGTCGGAGCGACTGACGCCGATACACCGGATTTTCGATCTGTTCTGCCTGAAAAAGTGCCCGACACCGGTTCCGAGGCAATCGCCAATCTTCGGCGTGAGGTGCTGCGCATGTCGGACATTATTGGCGATATGTTCGATCCGGTCATGGAACTCTATGCCAAGGCGGATCCCGAAAGGACCAGCACCATTCAGGCCCGCGACGACGCGGTCAACGCAGCCCTCGATGGCGTGCGCAGATATATGGCCGGTCTTCCATCCGACATGCTCAATCGGTCGGAACGCAAGGAGCTGCGGGCACTGGTCGACTACGCCATCGCGCTGGAGGCTGCCGGCGACATCATTGTAAAGCGACTGCTGATACTGGCCGAAGAGATGCACGAGGCGGGTCAATCTTTCAGCACCGAAGGACGTGAGGAACTCGAGCACCTGCACCGAAAAGTGGGCAGAAATCTCAAAACGGCGGCCAATGTCTTGATCAGCGGCGATGTGGATGGTGCGCGGCGGTTGCTCCAGGAAAAGGCCGACATGGCACGGCTCGAACGCAAGAGCCGCAAACGCCATTTGAAGCGCCTCAGCGAGGGCAAAATCAACAGCATGAGCACCAGCGACAAGCATCTGGAGACCGCCTATCTGATCAAGGAGCTCCACTCCTGGGTGATCTCGGTGGCGCATCCTATTCTGGTGCGTGAAGGCCAACTTCTGGATTCGCGGCTTGTCGAGGCGGAAACACCAGACCCGCAGACCTGATAAGTCAGAATCTCAGGTTCGCACTTTAGCGGCGTCAGTCGACAATCAGACGCACGAAATCCGAAAAGACAGGATCCAGTTGGTAGGCCATCCGGGCTTTGGCCGGGCGACTTGTCTTCAGTAGATAGTTGGCCAGATCGGGATCGACATTCGCGATGCCGCTCAAGATCCTGACGGTCCGGGACGACTTTTCGGACCCCGGGAAGCGGAGGAGTGCGTCAGAGGCCGCTTCCCGTCGATCACCGGCGGCCAACAGGATCAGGCAAGTGGAAAAGCATCGTTTGCCGCTTCCAACCGTGACGGCCACGGTTGTTTTCTGCAGTTGTGCCGAATTGATGATCCGAACGATCCTGAGAGCGGCTTTCAGGTCTCCGCCTGGGCTGTCCAATTCGATGCGTACCGGTTCCGGATAAGGCGTCGACAGCAGGGCTGATGAGAACAGGCGATGGAACTGCCGCGGGCTTTGGGGCAATATCTCGCCTTCCAGAGTAAGGACGTTGTTGGACATGGACCAATGACTTCTGCCGATCTCGTTGGCCCCAGCGCCTCCAGTTAGGCCTATAAAGATCAGTGCGGAAATCCAGGTAACGACGGTTCTGATGAGCGTGTACATGACAACGCCGAATGTAGGCGCTGCCCGTTACACCGCCGTTACGGGTCGCACGATGCGCCGTTATTTGTGCGTTACAATTTCTCCACGGCGATTGCGATGCTGGTCCCGGCGCGCCTAGGATGGGCGTCGTGTGCTGCTGGAGCGATCCCAATGTCGCAATTGCGTCTCAGTTTGCTTGGACCCTTCGACGCCAGGATCGATGGAACGCCTCTTGTTGTTTCCCGGAACAAGGCCAAAGCACTGCTTGCCTATCTCGCCATGCCCGCCGGAAAGGTCCGCTCCCGGGATGAAGTGTGTGCACTGCTTTGGGGAAGGACGGGCGAAGCCCAGGCCCGGGGCAGTCTCCGCCAGGCCCTGTTCGCCATTCGGGAATCGTTGCCGGTAGACCTGTGTCCCGTCGCTGTGGGCGATGACCTGCGCCTTGAGCCGGAGCGGATCCTGTGTGATGCCTGCGACTTCGAGGTTGCGACGGCTGGCGGGTCTATTGCGAACCTTGAAAAGGCCTTCGAGCTTTACCGGGGAGCATTCCTGCAAGGCTTCACTCTGCGTGAAGACGGATTTGACTCCTGGGTTTCGTCCGAGCGGGCACGCCTCGACAACGCTGCCCTGTCATCGATGGCGAAGCTGCTCAAGCACTATCTTGGCGTTAGCAGGCATGATGACGCGATAAACGTGGCGCACAAAGCTCTTGCAATAGATCCGCTGCACGAGGGGGCCCATCATGCCCTGATCGTGAGCTATGGCGCGACCGGACGCTTCGGTCTGGCGCTGGCTCAGTTTGAAGAGTGCCGCGAATTGCTCGAACGCGAACTGGGTGTAACGCCGGAAGCGGAGACCCTGCGTGCGTACCAGGAAGTCTCGGCACACCGGCAGTCTGCACAAAACGAGGATCACCGGCCGGTGCAGCCGGTCACATCCCAACAAATCCGGTTCTGTCGGGCCTTTGATGGAATCAGGATTGCCTATGCGACCGTCGGCAACGGGCCGCCGCTGATCAAAGCTCCCAACTGGATGACCCATCTGGAATACGAATGGCAAAGCCCGGTCTGGCGGCATTACCTTCGCGAGTTTTCACGGGATCACACCTTCATTCGATTTGATCAGCGGGGCAATGGTCTTTCCGATCGGGACATCGACGATATCTCCTTCGACGCCTTCGTGAGTGATCTGGAGGCAGTCGCGGACAGGCTTGAACTGGATCGGTTTCCCCTGCTTGGCATCTCGCAGGGATGCGCGATTTCGATTGCCTACGCGGCGCGTCATCCGGAGCGGGTCAGCAAACTGGTTCTTTGCGGCGGTTTCATCCGCGGTGCCGCCAAGAGAGATGGTGATAGCCGTGAAATGTCCGACGCGGTCGACACCCTGATCCGGCTGGATTGGGGCAAGGATCGCTCCGGTCTTCGGGCAATGTACACGTCCAAACTGATTCCCGGAGGAACCAAGGAACAATTGGACTGGTACACCGAACTGATGCGGGTGAGTGCGACTCCGGAAAATGCCAGTCGCCTGCGTTTTGCGATGAGCCTGATGGACGTCTCCGAACTTTTGCCGCTTGTTCAGGCCCCGACATTGGTGCTGCACGCGCTCAACGACGCCGTTGCACCTTTCCGGGAAGGGCAGGCGTTGGCCGAAAGCATCCCCGATGCGCGTTTTGTCGCTCTGGACAGTGAAAATCACATATTGCTCGAACACGAGGCTGCCTGGCCGGGTTTTGTCCGCGAAGTGCGAGCCTTTTTGAATGTCGTCTGATGGTGACGGTGCAGACGCGGTAAATCTGAAGTGCTTGATTTGTCTGTAAACCAACACGCCACGTGTAGTCGCGGGTAAGCTGCCGGCGGTTTGGGGGAGGCCCTGACCGCTCCTTTGCGAACAGGGTCTCTGAGTGGACACACGGCAACTCCGTCTCCTATGGTTCGACCAGGGCATCCGGCGGGGGTTTCATGGCCATTTCATTTGGATCGAGGCGTAAGCAGAAGCCCCGATCCAGATCTCAGGAGCGATTGGAAGAAGCGCTGAGCAGCGAGGAACAGTCTGGCCTCGTGCTGGTGCTGTTCGCACGGTTCATCGTTCTGGGCATTCTGTTGATTTGGGCGATTGTCGGGACGCGCGCCGAATATGCGGTGGTCTACGCAGGCATTCTGGCGCTGTTCGCCGTCCTCGGAGTCCTGCCGCTCCTGCTCAGGCGCTTCGGTCTGTCGGGGCTGAACATCATGGCCGTGTTCTTTACGATCGATGTCCTGCTGCTGACCTACATCCTGATGGTTCCGGGCTCGATGTTTCCGTCGACACTGACACCGCAGTTCAACCTCCAGCTGCCCAGCTTTCTCTATCTCTGCCTGTTCGTGGTCGGCATGGCGATCAGCTATTCGCCCTACCTGGTGCTGTGGATCGGTTTCGTTGCCTGTGTGGCGTGGAGCCTTGGCATGCTGTGGGTCATCTCGCTGCCTGAGTCGATGTCCTACACCCTGGCCCAACTTCTGGATTCCAGTCGGTTTAGCGATGAAGAACGGGTGGCAATCACCTCATCGAGGCAGTTCGTCTCCCTGACCCATTGGTACAATCGCATCCTGTTTCTGGGTCTGTTGAGCGCCATTGTCGCCGTCGCCGTCTGGCGATCCCGAAGGCTCCTGCGGCGTCAGATCGCCAGCGAGGCGGCGCGCACCAACCTGTCGCGTTACTTCTCCCCGAACATGGTCGATCGGCTTGCCTCGGGGGACAGCACCCTGGAAGAAGTCGACACGCGCAAGATTGCGATCCTGTTCATCGACATGGTCGATTTCACAAAGACCGCAGAACGGATCGGTGCCCAGGGTGTCATCGAACTATTGCGCGAGTTTCACAAACGCATGGCCGGGACTGTTTTCGAACATGGAGGAACCATCGACAAATACATCGGTGATGCCCTCATGGCGAATTTCGGCACGCCGGAAACCGGTCCCAATGATGCCAGCAATGCGCTTCGCTGCGCCTACGCCATGATCGATGGGATCGAAAAATGGAATCAGGAGAGACAGTCCAGCGGCGAGGCGCCCGTCCGGATCGGTATCGGTCTGCATTTCGGCGAAGTGGTGACCGGTAATATTGGCGACGAACATCATCTCGAGTACGCGGTCGTAGGCGATACAGTCAATGTGGCCAGCCGCCTGGAGAGGCTCACGCGACAGGTCGGCAGCCCGCTTGTGGCAAGCGCCGATCTGGTCAACCGTGTGAGAGAAGAAGCAGGAGGTGCCTCCGAACTGCTATCGGCGATGGCACAGGACCAGACCATAACGGTCAAAGGCCGTCAGGAACCCATCGTGATCTGGAAGCTGGACGCGCGTCAGCCGTGAGGTCAGGCTCGGTGGATGACCGCAGGCTCAGTCGGTGGCATGCAGTTCGGCGCGAACACTTCGTTCAGTCATCTGCAGCTGGCGCAGAATCTCGGCCTCGGTCATCTCCATGCCGATGCCCGACAAGTCTCGACGCAGCTTGCGCACAACATCCTGAGGCCCGGGTTCCAGGAAATCCGATCTCATCACATCGTGCACATAGTCTGACAGGTCCCGGTCGGAATAGCCGAGCATGCGGCCGGCCCAAAGCCCCATCAGGTAGTTGCGGCGGGCATTCACCTGGCCCCGCGTTGCAAACTCAATCTCGTTTATCGTCATGATCCGGCTCCGCAAAACAATGTTATGCTTCATGTGGGGAGCCGACGGCACGATTTGAAATCGTTTAATCAAATGACCCTGATTGAAAATGTCTATGAACCTTCGATCCGACTGGGACGCCAACGCTTGCTTGCCCGGCTGCGACCGGGTTTCCATTACGATGTGCCTATGGCTATTTGACAACGTGTAGCGTGATGGGCGAACCCGGTGCGTAATCGACGTGAAGGTGAAAGGCGCAGGCAATGACAGCAAAGGCCCCGTCGACGGCGAGCGAGTTGTTGGTCGGACTCGAAGGCCAGCGGGTAGTCGTAACCGCTGGTGCTGGTGGGATCGGCCTGGCAATCGCGGAAACCCTGGAGCAGCTGGGAGCTCGCATCGCGGTATGCGATGTTTCCGACAGTGCGATCGAAGCAGTGTCCGACCGGTTCGAGATTGTCGAGAAGGCTGACGTTTGCGTCGAGGAAGATGTTGACCGGTTCTTCGCCTCGGTTGGCGAGAAATTTGGTGGGCTCGATGCGCTGATCAACAATGCAGGGATCGCCGGGCCGACCGGCGGCGTGGAGGAGATCGATCCGGTTGACTGGCGCGCCTGTCTGGATGTCGGCCTGACGGGCCAGTTTCTTGTCGCCCGCCGTGCCGTTCCGATGCTGAAACAGGCGGGCGGCGGATCGATCGTGGCCATGTCGTCTGCAGCCGGACGCCATGGCTATGCTTTCCGCACACCCTACTCCGCAACCAAGTTTGGCGTCATCGGTTTTGCCCAAAGCCTGGCCAAGGAGTTGGGTCCCTATGGCATTCGCGTCAACGCGATCCTTCCAGGGATCGTGGAGGGCCCGCGCATCGACAAGGTCATATCGGATCGGGCGTCACAAGTCGGTGTGTCGGTGGCGGAGATGACCGATCGATATCTTCAGAACATCTCGCTGAGACGCATGACAAGTCCCTACGACGTTGCAGCGATGGTGGCGTTCCTGCTTTCCGACGCAGGCGTCAACGTTTCCGGCCAGTCTCTTGGCGTCGACGGCAACGTGGAGGCGTTGTAGCTGGCCATGGGTCACCGCTGAGATCTGGGCGACAGCTTCTGCAATCTCGCAATCGTTGCCTTGGCTTGCAGCCAATGCGAGATTGATCCCGCACGAAGTCTTGCTGTTGGGGGACAAATGAATGCGCTGAACCGGCTTGTCGCCTGGTACGCTCATGTGCCCGCCAACCTGACTGCGGGCGAGGCTCGCACGTTTTCCGGCGACAAGATCGGTTATACCGCCTGGTTGATCGTTCAGGCCGTTTCGGCCGTGATCTTTCTGCAGATCGGTCAAAATGTCCTTGCCGCCTTTAGCGTTGCGAGTGTGCTGCTGATCGCCTTCTGCTTTTACTGCCTGCTTTCAGGTCGGCCCGGTCTCGGCTATCTGCTGGTCAACGGCCAGAGCATCTTCGGTGTTGTCCTGACCACATTCCTGGTCGGGTTGAGGCCCGGTTTCTTTCTGTTTGCGCTGGTCGGCATCATCTTCTGTACGTTGAGCGAATGGGTAAGCCGGCGCGTCCAGTGGGGTGTCATGGGCGCCAATGCAGTCACTTTCGTGGGCGCCATCATCGTGGGATTAAGCGTATCCCCCATATCCGAACTGCCGCCCCTATGGGAACTGATATTCGCTATCTTCAACGCAACATCCACCGCAGGATTGTTGCTGATGGTGGCGCTCACCTATCGCCACATGGTCGACGTGGCGGAAGCGGCTCTGGAGGCGGAATACCAGAAGTCGGAAGCGCTCCTGCACAACATCATGCCGCCCGTGGTAGCCGAGCGTCTGAAGCAGAATCCCAAGGTCATCGCCGACAGCCATAAGCAGGTGACGATCCTGTTTGCCGACATCGTCGGGTTCACGGAAATTGCTGGCCGGTCCACGCCGGAGGCGCTGGTGACCCTGCTCAACCGGATTTTCAGCCGGTTCGATGCTCTGGTCGACGACATCGGTCTGGAAAAGATCAAGACGATCGGCGACGCCTACATGGTGGTTGCGGGCCTTCCGGCCGCAAGGCCTGACCACGCTCAGGCAATCGCCCGCCTGGCCCTGCGCATGATCGACGCCGCCGAGGGGGAAGCTCAGGACATGGGCAAGGAACTGAAGATCCGCATTGGCATCCATTCCGGCCCGGTCGTGGCCGGAGTGATCGGCCAGAAGAAATTCGCCTACGATCTATGGGGCGATACGGTAAACATCGCCGCACGAATGGAAAGCCACAGTGAAGCCGGGCGCATACAAGTGAGCGCCGACACGGCAGAGCTGTTGGGAAACGGGTTCGAACTGGAGCCTCGTGGCACGATCGACATCAAGGGGAAGGGCCCGATGGCGACCGCATTTCTGATCGGCGAACGGCCATAAGGATTTCATCGTTTCGGCTTGCGTCATTCTTCCAGCCTCGACAAGACGGATTTGAGCTCCTTGACGAGGTCGGCTCGTGCTTCGTCGCTCAGTCGGCTTTTGTCGATGGTCAGTGAAAACCCCGTATCCTCCCGGTGGATCAGGTCATCACGATTGGCCTGATCATCGGCGATGCTGGTGACGGCATACGTTCGGACGGGTTTGGCAAAGCCTTTCACTTCGATGGCCGCCCTCTCTTCGACGGCGACCCAGTCCCTGACCAGGGAATAGGTTTCGGCTGCCAGCAGGATGCCGCCCGGATCGGCGTTTTCCTCCAGTCGTGCTGCCAGGTTCACCTCGCTGCCGATGATCGTGTAGTCCATGCGGTCCTCGGACCCGAAATTGCCCACCGTGCAGTAACCGGTGTTGATGCCGATGCGCGCTTCGAAGGGACGATCGATAAGCCCCTGTTCGCGCCAGCCGGCCTGCAGCTCCGCCAGCCGGCGTTGCATGGCAATGGCCATGCGCACACAGTCCGAGGCGTCCTGCCGGGTTCCGCGGCTTTCCGGATCGCCGAAATAGAACATCATGGCATCGCCGATGAACTTGTCGAAATAGGCGCCATAGGCCTGGGCGATCTTCGCCATCTCGCTGAGATACTCGTTCAGGAGTGCCGTCAGCTCCTCGGCTTCCAACTGATCGGTGATCCCGGTGAAGCCGGCGATGTCGGAAAAGAATATGGTCAGTTTCTTGCGCTGGGCCTCGATCGCCGCGCGTTGTTCGCCCGCAATGATCGATTGGTAGAGCTGCGGCGGCATGTATCGCGCCAACTGTCTGGACACATTCGCCAGAACATCGTTGGTCTGGCGCAATTCGTTGACCAGCCGGGTTGTCTCGATGGCGATATTGGCCTGGGCGGCAAAGGTCTGCAGCACGCCGTATTGCTCGCTGTCCAACCGCCCGGTGGCCAGTCGCAGGACAGCCAGAACACCCACCGTCGTGTCACCATGAGCAATCGGCATCATCGTCACCGCCCGGTATCCGGATGCGAGAAAATTCTGAGCGCCGGCGCTGAATTGATCAAGGACATCGGCGACGTCGGGAACATCAACAACCTCGCCTTTCAAAATAACGTAGCCGTGCAATGTCTTCGGGTGCAGCGGCGCCGGAAAGCGTCGGCGCCACGCCTCGACACCCTCTGGATTGGGACCGGCGATTGCCGCCACTTCGACCTGGTCACCAGCCTGCAGGGCGATGCTCACGGTAGCTTCGGGAAACAGCGTCAGGCCGGCCTGCACGATGGTATCGAAGACGGGCTGAACGCTGGTGGGTGAATTGCTGATGACCTGGAGAATGTCGGCTGTTGCAGCCTGCCGATCGAGTGCTTCTTTCAGCTCTCGCTTCAACCGCGCGGTCTCGACATCTGCGTTGGCTGGTTTGCCGGCCTCCCCAGCCGACCCCTCTGGTTCCGGGTTCTTTGGCATGGCACTCTCCCGGGCGTAGTATCGCCGCAGAGCGAAGCGAGTCAAAGTGCTACACGTCTGTCCGGCGCTAAACGCCGGTTCGTGACCACGAAGTGTCAGGGTTTCAAATGCCGTCGGACGACAGCCCCGATGAGAGTTTTGAGTGTTCGGTCAGTGAGAGCTGGACAGCAACCTATCCAGACCCGATTGAAGTCGCAAAAGGTGAGCCGATAGAACTGGATGGGCGAACAGATGTTTGGGATGGCCACACTTGGCTCTGGGCGAAAAACCGGAAAGGAAAAGAAGGCTGGATCCCAGATAGTTTCGTCTCAAACACCGTTCCGAAGGTGGCGACTGAGGACTACTCCGCGATGGAACTGACGTGCCAGACAGGGGAGGCATTGAGAGGCGAAAAGGTCCAGCACGGTTGGGTTTTGTGCTCCAATGGAATTGGACAAAGGGGTTGGGTGCCGGAGCGAAATCTCTGCAGAAAACGGCACTGAGCCTCTTCAGCATCCAGTGCTTCTCAACGCTCACGGCCGCTGCCCATTTCATGAAGAAGGCCCATGGTGCGCAGCGCAACTGAAATCGCGCCTTCGACACTGGGTCCATAGTCAAATATCGTTGCCGCCTCGGTCGGTTTGCTGATAATCGGGCAAACCGTCCCGGCAGAAAAACCCAAATGTCCTGCAATGTGAAAAAGCAGGCTGGATTCCATCTCCAGATTGACGACTTTCTGATCTCCCGCCTGCAACTCTGCCAACTTTGTTTTGACTGATGAGACCGTGTTGGACAGGCCTTGGATCAACCGACTGGAGGGGCCATAAAACCCGGGTGTCGCCGCAGTAATTCCCGCGACGTACGGAAGATTGAGCGCAACGGCACTGTCAATCATCAATTGACTGATTTCAGGCGTCGCTCTGGAGGCATATGGAACAATGCAGCGGTGAAACCTGGCATTGCTCGCGGTTGCCGCAGTCAAAATGTCGAAAGCCTGACGTTCGATCTCTGTAACCGTCGCATCAGCGGCAGGATGGTCATAATACAGACCGGCGTTGTCCAGACCCAAAGCGTAAGTTGCAATCGCCAATGTGCCCGGCTCGACAGCGTTTTGGACGCCCGCTGACGTGCCGATTCGAATGAAGTTGAGGTGACAGTCGGTATCTTGAACAGTCTGGGATTCGAAATCGAATGCAGCGACCGCGTAAGCTTCGACGAGCGCAATTTCGACGTTGTCGACTCCAATACCGGTGCCGATTACAGAGACAGGCATGCCCTGGTACGACCCTGTCAAAGTCACATATTCGCGGTTGCGGACCTCGCAGTCGACGTGATCGAACCGCTTTGCGACCTTGAATGCCCTCGCCGGGTCTCCAACCAGGAAGATATTGGGAGCCAACTGACCTTTTGCCAAACCGAGGTGGAGAACTTTTCCATCGATGGTGACGATCTCAGATTTCACGGGCTTGGCCCCTTCGTTTGCAGTGAATGGTCGCTGAGAGCTTTATGCGACATATGCGCTGGATATCAGGCTATTTTAGCTCGTCCGGCGCTTCGCATTGTTCTCGTTCCAGGAATGCGTTCAGTCCCTTCTCGGCATCGTCGTCAAACGTCTCGCCGGGAACGGAAAGGTGGGCAATCCTGTCGAAGCGGAACGTGCGGAAATCCTCTCTGAGTTCGCACCAGGCGGAAAACATCCAGCCATCGGTCAAGTTCCAGATGACCAACGGGCGCACGCGGCGTTCGGACGGTTTGCCATCGCCGTCCCGATAGGCGAGCACGACGATTTGGCGCCGGCGGATCGCTTCCCTCAGCAGGCCGACGTCGTGCGTTGCGCTGTTGCGGCCCTGCAGGCTGAAATAGGGCGCGTCGGCAAGCCGGCGTTCCTCCGGCTGTGGCAAACCGGCCTGTATTTTTGCACGGGTTTCGCGAGCAGCGGTGGCCAGAACCGGATCGCCGGTCCTTTCCACAAAGGCCAGCCCGACGGCCAGTGCATCGAGCTGATCGTGGGTAAAGGTCACATTCGGCATATCGAATCCCGGTCGCAACAGGTAGCCGATCCCGGCTTCGCCCTCGATCGGCAGGCCCGAGGCCTGGAGGTGAGCGATGTCACGGTAGATCGTGCTGACGCTGACCTCGAAATGTTCGGCGAGATCGCCCGCCCGGCTGACACCGCGGGTCCGCATCTCGTTGACAATCCTGAACAGCCTTTCCGCACGTCTCATCGGTTATCAAATCACCTCGATAGGGGAGCAAACGCACTACCGTGCGCGTTCGAAGCTATATCACAGCCTGCTGTGTTTCGAGGTTTTACCGCAAACAGGCGCCCGGCCGGCTCAGCCCACCAGACGCCCGTCTTCGCTATCAGTCGGCGGCGGTGGCCTCGATCTCGAACATCAATTGCGGAACAGCCAGCCGGGTCACCCCCACAAGCGACATGGGAGGGGAAACGCCGGCGGGCCCAAAGCGCGATCCGATGATATCGAAATTCTTCAGCGTTTCATCCACGTCGGTGGAGTAGACGGTCAGCTTGACGACATCGGCGAGACCCATGCCAGCGTCGCTGAGCACGGCACCGAGATTGTCGAGCGCCAATGCCATCTGATTGCGCATGTCTCCCGCATGCTGCGGGTTTCCTTCGGCATCGACGGCCGTCTGGCCGGCGCATATTAGCTGTCGGTTTGTCTCCGTGAGAATTTCGGCCTGGTTGTAGCCAAAGTTCAACGACCAGGACCAGGGGTTGACGGCGGTTCTTTGCATAGGGGTCTTCCTTTTCGAGAATTGGAAGATCCTTTGACCACATTGCTCCTCTCACCGTTGTGAGAAGAGCCTTCATTCATCGGAAGGTATTGACGGTGTCGAAGTTGGCGCGTCGCCCTGCTGCCACGGGACGCCCAATCCGGCCTGCCTACTGGGCCAGCATGACATGACGCACCGCGGTGTAGTCTTCGAGGGAATACTGCGACATGTCCTTGCCGTAGCCGGATTGCTTCATCCCGCCGTGCGGCATCTCGTTGGCCAACATGAAGTGCGTGTTGATCCAGGTGCAGCCGTATTTGAGAGCGTTGGCCGTCGAGAGCGCTTTGGACACGTCGCTGGTCCAAACGGAGGATGCCAATCCGTAGACGCTGTCATTGGCCCAGTCGACAACCTGTTCCTCGTCGTCAAAGCGGGTCACAGACACGACCGGTCCGAAGACCTCGTGCTGAACGATTTCATCGTCCTGTCTGGCTCCTGCGATCACTGTCGGCTGGTAGAAAAAGCCGGGAGCGTTCGGCTTCGCACCGCCTGTCGTGATTTCCATATGGCCCTTTTCGGCAGCCCGCTCGACGAAGCTCGAAACGCGATCCCTCTGGCGTTGTGAGATCAACGGCCCGATTTCGTTTTCGGCATCATCGGCCTGATTGTAGCGTATCGAGGAAACGGCCGACGTGAGATCGGCGACCAGCTTGTCGTGTATCTTGGACCCTGCGTAGATCCGGCAAGCGGCCGTGCAGTCCTGGCCGGCATTGTAGTAGCCGAAGGCTCTTACCCCGTCGACGACCGCAGACAGATCGGCGTCGTCGTAAACGATGACCGGTGCCTTTCCGCCCAGTTCGAGATGCGTTCGCTTGACGCTCCTGGCCGCGGCCTCCAGCACCTTCTTGCCGGTGGCGATGTCTCCGGTCAGCGATATCATGTCGACCTTGGGGTGGTTGATGATCGCATTGCCGACCGTATGACCTCGCCCGACGACGACGTTGATCACCCCCTCGGGCAGGATGTCGGCCATAACGTTGGCGAGCTTCAGAGCAGTTAGTGGCGTTTGCTCGGAGGGCTTGAACACGATGGTGTTGCCGCCGGCCAGGGCGGGCGCCAGCTTCCAGGCCATCATCATGAGCGGGTAATTCCACGGCGCAATCGAGCCGACGATCCCGATCGGATCGCGCCGGACCATTGACGTAAAGCCTTCGAGATATTCACCGGCCGCCGGTGCCGGAATGCAGCGCACGGCGCCGGCAAAGAACCGGTAGCAGTCCACGACACCGGGGATCTCGTCCTCCTTCACGGCATTGATCGGTTTACCGCAATTGAGCGCCTCAAGCAGGGCAAAGGAGTCGGCTTGTGCTTCGATCGTATCGGCGATTTTCAGGAGATAGGCGGCCCGGTCTGCTGGCGTTGTTTTGGACCAGGACCTGAAGGCACGTTCCGCTGCCGAGACGGCGCGGTCGACCTGGTCCTTGGAAGCCTCCGGCAGGTTGAGGATGATCTCTTCCGTTTTCGGGTTGAGGACTGCTTCTTCCGTTTCCGTTCCGGTTTCAAAGTCGGATCCGATGAGCATTTTCGTTTCCATCAGGGGTCTCCTGTCACTTGCCATGGCCCTCGACCTGATCGCCATCCCGGGTGAGGTAGAAGGCGGCCAGAATGGGCAGAAATGTTACGAGCACGACGACCATGGCGACCACATTGGTGACCGGCCTCTGGCGCGGGCGCACCAGCTCTTCGAGCATCCAGATCGGCAGCGTTGCCTGCTGGCCCGCCGTCAGCGTCGTGACGATGACTTCGTCGAACGAAAGCGCGAATGCCAGCATGCCGCCGGCCAGAAGCGCGGTTGCGATGTTCGGCAGCACGACATAGCGGAAGGTCTGGAACCCGTTGGCGCCAAGATCCATCGATGCTTCGACCAGCGAGGCTGAGGTCCGTCTGAATCGCGCAACGGCATTGTTGTAGACCACCACCACGCAGAAGGTTGCGTGCCCGAGCACGATCGTCCAGACGGAAAACGGAATGTCGGCGATGTTGAACGCGGAACGCAGAGCAATGCCGGTGATGATCCCGGGCAGCGCGATCGGCAGGATCACCAGCAGCGAAATGGTTTCGCGCCCGAAGAATTTCGATCGTGAAACGGCGGCCGCGCAAAGGGTTCCCAGAACCAGCGCGATGGCCGTCGAAATGGTCGCCACACGTAGCGAAAGCCGAAGGGCCTCCCAGACATCAGGACGATTCCAGGTTACGCCCAACCATTGAAACGTCAGACCTGGCGGCGGCCACTTGTAGGTCTTGTCCTCGGTCGTGAAGGCGTAGACGAAGATGAGGAGGATCGGCAGATGCATGAACAGCAGGCCGCCGGCAGCCGCCAGCTTGAGAGCCAGCGGCGCGCGCGTGTCGTTGCTAGAGCGCATCGAAGGCCCCCTTTCGCTTCGCCATCCAGAGATAGAACGCCATGATGACGATTGGGACGACGGTGAATGCGGCTGCCAGGGGGATGTTGCCCGCAGTCCCCTGATGGGAGTAGACGGCCTGACCGATAAACAGGCGGGATGAGCCGATGATCTGCGGAATGATGTAGTCCCCGAGCGTCAGCGAGAAGGTGAAAATCGAGCCGGCGATGACCCCCGGCAGCGCCAGGGGAAAGACCACATTCCAGAAGGTTTCGACCGGTCTGGCGCCGAGGTCCGACGATGCCTCAAGATAGCTGACCGGCACCCGTTCCAGGGCAGCCTGCATCGGCAGGACCATGAACGGCAGCCAAACGTAGAGGAACACCAGAAAGGTGCCGATATAACTCACCGACAAGGAGTTCCCGCCGATAACGGGGATCGACAGGATGGCGTCGAGGGCCCAGCCCAGGTGGAGTTTTTCAAGCGTCCAGTTGAGGATGCCTTCCTTGGCAAGGATCAGTTTCCACGCATAGACCTTGACCAGGTAGGACGACCAGAGCGGCAGCATGACGCCGAGATAAAACACTGCCTTCCACCGTCCGCGGGCATATCGGGCAGCGAAATAGGCGATCGGAAAGGCAACGATGGCAGCGGCCAAGGTCACGACCGTTGCCATGGATACCGTGCGGACAATGATGTCGAGATTGGCTGGAACGAGAAGTTCCAGGTAGGTCTTCAGCGTGAATTCGTACTTGATCAGCCCCGAAAACTCGTCGATCGAAAAGAAGCTCTGCGCCAGGAGAGCGGCAAGCGAGCCGATATAGACGACGCCAAGCCAAAGCACCGCCGGCAGCAGCATGACAATGAGCAGAACGCCGGGGCGCCTCCAGAACAGGTCCGACAGGCGCGCCGGCAGACCGCGGGCTTCCGGAACGATCGCGGGCGCGCTAGGCATGATCGTCCCGCATCAGATGCAACGCGTCTCTGTCCCAGGATATGCCGACTTCGTCGCCGATATGCACATCGCCGCCACGATCGTGGGCAACGAGGGCTGTCAGCCGGGTCCGTTCGAATTCCAGACCCAGTCTGACCGAAGAGCCTAAAAAGCTCTTGCCGATCACGATTGCCCTGTTCGGCGACTTCGGATCGAGATGAATGGCCTCAGGCCGCAGGCTGGCGATGTCTCCCTCGACACCGAAACGGGCCAGCTCTTCCTTGCGCAGGACATTCGACGAACCGACGAACATGGCCACAAACTCCGAGACAGGTCGGTGGTAGATGTCCTCGGGAGTGCCGAGTTGGGCGATGCGGCCTTCATTGAATACGGCGACGCGATCCGCCATGGAAAATGCTTCGCTCTGGTCGTGGGTGACGAAGACAAAGGTGATGCCCAGGCTGCGTTGCAGCGTCTTCAACTCTTCCTGCATCTCCTCGCGCAGCTTGAGATCCAGCGCGCCGAGAGGTTCGTCCAGCAAGAGAACCTTGGGTCTGTTGATCAGCGCGCGGGCCAGCGCGACGCGCTGCCGCTGGCCGCCGGACAACTGGTTGGGCCGTCGATCGCCGTAGCCGGCAAGACGGACCATCTCCAGTGCCTTTTCTGCTTCCGCGCGGCGGGTCGCCTTGTCGACCTTCTGGATCTTCAGCGAGTAGGAGACGTTGTCGGCCACGCTCAGATGCGGAAACAGAGCGTAGTCCTGAAAAACCGTGTTGACGTTTCGACGGTAGGGCGGAACGTCCTGAACGGGCTCGCCAAAGATCGAAATGCGTCCGGATGTCGGCTGCTCGAATCCGGCAATCAGGCGCAGGCAGGTTGTCTTTCCCGATCCGGAAGGTCCGAGCATGGCGAAGAATTCGCCTTCCCTGACTTCCAGGTCGACCCGGTCGGCCGCCCTTACCGTTCCGAAGTGTTTCGAGACGTTTTCAAAAAGGACTGCTGTGGCCATGGGTCTGCCGGCTTGGTCGCCCGCCGGAGAAGACCAGCGGGCGTCGGGAACCTGTTGGTTCATGATCGATGTTCTCAGCGTCCACCGATGACACCGATGTAGTCCGAGACCCACCGGTAATAGGGAACGCACTCATCGTTCTGGCTGGCGCACTTGCTGATGGGTGTCGTCCAGAATTTGATCTTTTCAAAGTCGTCCATGCCGTTTTTGGTGCAGCCCTCGGCGGTCTGCATTCCGCGGCCGTCGGTGCAGGCGGCCGGGACGCCGGGGTTGGCGCCGAACCAGACCGACAGGTCGCTCATCAGGTTGGACGACAGTGTATGTTCCATCCACAGATAGGCGCAATTCGGGTTTTCCGAGTCCACATGCATCATTGTCGTGTCGGACCAGCCCGTCGCCCCTTCTTCCGGAATGGTCGACGCAATCGGGGCGCCCTTCGATTGCAGAATATTCACCTGAAACGGCCAGGAGCCCGATGCGACGACGCCCTCATTGGTGAAATCGTCCATTTGAATAAAGGCGTCGTGCCAATACCGGGACACAAGCTTTCGCTGTCCGCGCAGCAGGTCGAGTGCCGCCTTGTACTGGTCCGGGTTCAGCTCATAAGGCGATTTGATCCCGAGCTCCGGCTGGTGCTTCATCAGGTAGTTGGCGGCGTCGGCCACGTGGATCGGACCGTCATAGGCCTGTACCCGGCCTTTGTTCGACTTGCCGTCCGGCAGGGTCATTTCCTCAAAGACGACATTCCAGCTGGTAGGCGGCTCCTTGAACACCTCGGTGTTGTACATGAGAACATTCGGTCCCCACATATAGGGCGTGCCGTAATGCTTGCCGTCGACCGTGTGCCACGGCGCGTCCTTGAGGCGGTCATCGACGTTGTTCCAGCTGGGAATGAGATCGGTGTTGATTTCCTGGACGCGCTTCCCGGCGATCAACCGCAGCGACGCGTCGCCCGAGGCGGTTACGAGATCGAAGCCGCCTTCGTTCATCAGCGCGACCATTTCGTCGGAAGTATTGGCCGTCTTGACTTGGACCTTGCAGCCGGTCGCCTCTTCGAAACCGGTGACCCAATCGAATTTGGCATCGGTTTCGCCGCGTTCAATGTAGCCGGGCCAGGCAACGATGTTGACCTGCCCTTCGGCGGGTCCGATCGCCGTAAGCTTGGTTGCCAGGGCGGTCTGGCCAAGCAGCGACGTCGTCATAGCCGCCATGATGATTGTGCCGAGTGTCTTCTTCATCGGTTTCTCCCTTCAGTTCCCCGAACGGAACGGACACGGGTCCCGTTCCGTGAGTTATCTGGTGCCGGTGCTCCATTGTTCTGGTTCTTGAGGCCAGCCGGACCTGGTTGGAAGGATACAGGCGGAAGGTCTGTTCACAATTTCAAAGTTCAGAAATGTGTAATCGGAAAAACCGATATCACTAGCTCAAGATGGGCTGGTCGACTGTGCCGTGGCGATGAAATTCTTCGCCGCTCTTGAGATCGACGACCCCATGCGCCAGACGATTCCGACCTGAATGACCGGCAGAGAGGCCGACACGTCACGCTGGTCGATGCGATCGCCCTCCAGCGACCACGGCCGATAGATCAGGTCCGGTAGAATCGCAATGCCGGCGCCTGTGGCCACCAGCGAACGCACCGCTTCGACAGACTTGGTCTTGAACGCAATTTTCGGGCGGGCGCCAAGAGATTCCAGCAGCCTTTCGGTCGGTTCCTCGATCTCGTCGATGCTGAGCATGATCAGCGGTTCGGAGGAAAGATCGGACGGCGCGACCCGCTCTTTCGTGGACAACGGGTGTCCCATTGGCAGCCACAGCTTGTACGGTGACGACGCCAGATTTTCGGCCTGCAGGGCAAACCGGTTTCGAAGGTTCGTGGCCAGCATCACCGCGACATCCAGTTCGCCGCCGATCAGCAGGTGCTCCAGGTAGCTGCCGTTGTCTTCGATTGCCGTGACCTCGACCTTGGGATGGGCCCGGCGGAACCGTGCCAATATATCGGACATCACGTAGCCGGCGACGAGAGAGGTCACACCCAGATGTAGGGTGCCGACTTCTTCAACCGCTTCTTCTTCAAAGGCCCGCCTGGCGTTGGCGACACTGGTCAGCATGCCGGTCGCATGCCTGAGAAACTGGTGCCCCTTGTGGGTGATGTGCAGGCCGCGGGAGTGGCGTTGAAACAACGAGACGCCCAGGTCCGCTTCAAGGTCCTTAAGGGCTTCGGTCACGGCCGATTGGGAAATCGAGAGCGATTTGGCGGCACCGGAAACGGTGCCCGTTTCCGCGACGGCCACGAAGTACTGAAGCTGCCTGATTGTAAATGCCAACGGACGGTCACTCTCAAAGCGGAGATTTTATCGATATCCGCCAGAGGATATAGGAAATTCCGACACATTGCTCCCGGCACACCCGCAAAATTGCAGTGAACCGGGAAGCGGCGTCAGAATTTGCCGTTGTCGTTCTTCCATTCGCTGCGCGGGGCAATGGTCTCGATCGTGTCCCAATGCTCAACGATCCGGCAATCGGCCAGGCGAAACAGGTTGTAGAAACTGGTGTGCACACCCAGTCGATAACCCTCGCTCATGCACAGGACGAAATTGCCCTCCGCTAGCACCTTGTGGAGGGTGTCATAGCGTATGGCTGGAGCCTCGCCGTCGGTTTCTTCCAGCGACGCGCGCAGGGCCGTATTACCGTCGGCGAGGTCGGGATTGTGCTGGATCAGGTCGTCGGCAACGAAGCTTTCAAGACGATCATGCTGCCGGTCGATCAGCACCTCTTCAACGAAACGCCTTGCCAGGGCCCGGTTGGCCTCCGTCTTGTCCGCATCGCAGATGTCTGTCGTACCATCGAGCATCCCTCGGCCTGACGGATTGGGACCGCGGCTTGGCTGAATGTTGTCCCAATGTTCAACGGCCTGGCCATCCTCGAAACGGAAGACCTCGAAGGCGACGCGGAGAGTCGAGAAATCATATTCGTTGTGTGCAAAGGCATAGTCGCCGTCTTCGAAGACCCGGACGAAGGTGACGCGTGGATTGGTTTTTGCCAGCCGCGCGAACAACACGGCAAGCCCCTCGCTTCCCTCATGCGTTTGCGGGTTGTGCTGGATGTACTTGGCTTCATTGACGACGGCAGCTGCAGCCGCGTCGCCTGTCTCGATGCCCTTGAGAAGTGTTTGCAGCAACTCTTTCTTCGAACCAGACTTGACCATCCGTTTCCTCTCCGCGACCGTTCGTTCAGGATACCGCGAACAGAGCCATTTCGACTGCGTTGGTGCGCCGTGCACCGGTTCCGACAAAGACGGTTCTGTTGACCCAGGCATAGCGCGGGTCGCCGGTTTCGAGAATTGCAGCGGTGCGCATGTAATAGTCGTCCGGATCGACCACCTCGCCGCCCGCCAGTCTCGCCATCACCTCCGGCGGACCGTGGCGATACCCACGATTGACAATCTCGATGACCGCGCCGTCGTCCGTTTCGAATGCATAGCGCGTGTCGAGCCATGCCGTTCCGTCAGCGTAGACCGTCTGCCAGTCGGCGCCGACATTGAGGATTGAACCCGAAAGCTCACCTTCAACCTTCCCGCCAACGATGGGAATGATCCGCCGCTGACCGGCCGGCCCGTGTCCCATTTCCCGGATCGGGTCGAGTTCCACGAAGAGTGTGCACACGTGGCGAAGGTCCGGTGCATCCATTATGCCAATCCTCACATTCTTTGCAGCGGATCATGAGCCAATCGGTTTCGAAAAGCACGTTCTTCTTCGGGGTGCCGCCAATTTCACCGGTCGATCAGCTTTCCCAGCGTCACCGACGTCTTGCTAAGCTCTTCGCTGCTGTCGATCGGGCTTATCAGTTCGTGGATGAGCGGTCCGTAGATCGCCCACATGCGCTTGCGCATCTGACGCCCCTTGGGTGTGATTTTCATGATCTTGCCGCGACCGTCGTCGGGATATTCCAGAACCTCCACCAGCCCTTCATCGACCAGACGTTGCAGCAGCCGCGACAGGTTTGATTGTTCGAAAAGGTGCGTTTTTTCAATCTCCTTCGGCCGCAGTCCATCTTGCGGCGTGCGTTCAAGCTCCCACAGCACATCGTACCACCGCAGCGGGGGCAACCCGTTGGCCTTGAGTTCGGCGTCCATGGTTCGATAGATCGCACGCTGCGCTCTGTTCAGAGCCACCCAGAGGGCAGTCTGTTCGGCCGTCGGATCGACGCGTTCACATTCCGGTGAGGGGCAAGGTTTCACATTGCGCTCTCTGATTGAATTTCATTAGATGCATTTTCATCTAATCCGGCCTTGCTGCCATTCGTCAAGATCGGGGTCTGGACAACATTTCGCGAGGAAGCGGAAATATCCAAAGGAGGAAAGTTCATGGGATTCAGCAGAATTTCGAGCCTGGCATCGGTGCCGTTGTTGATCGCCGCGACCAGCTTTTCGGCGTTTGCAACCGAAACCTACTATACCGATCAGGGCCACACCGAGGTTCGGCTTGGGTGGAGCCATGCCGGGGTATCGATGCAATCGGCCGAATTCACGTCCGTCAACGGCACGCTCGTGCTGGACCCCGACAACGTCGAGCAATCCAAACTCGATGTCACGGTGGACGCATCCAGCATTTCCAGCGGCTTCGGCCCGCTCGACGATCACCTGAAAAGCGCGGATTTTCTCGAAGTTGAAACCTATCCCGAGATCACGTTCAAGAGCACGAGCATCAAGCAAACCGGCGATACGACGGCTGATGTCACCGGTGACCTGACCATTCACGGTGTGACGCATCCGGTGACATTGAAAACCACAATGACCCATCGTGGCGAGCACCCGATCGGTAAATTCCTCGACTATTACAAAGGCGATTGGGTGGCCTTTACCGCCACCGGTGAAATCGATCACGTCGCATTTGATGTGGGCAAGGCCATTCCAACCGGCCCGATTTCAATTTCGATCGTCACCGAAATGAAGGATCGCAAATAGTCCGATGCTCTTTTGGTGAGAGTACTCTGACAACAACAACAACGGGCGCTTCGATCCCGAGGCGCCCGGCGCGACCGCGGTCCTCGCGGCGCTGATCCAAGTTCCACGGCAGGTCCGGCACACGTGTTCGTCAACAGTCAAAAGACCTATGGCCTGGTCGCGCAGACCCTGCATTGGGCCGTCGCGGCACTCATCCTTATGCTCATTCCGCTCGGCATCTATATGGACGAGTTGCCAGCCAGTTCTGTCGCGGAAGTGACCCACAAATCGTGGTTCTATTCGCTGCACAAGACGCTGGGAATCGCGGTGTTCGTGCTCGCCATCGTTCGGGTCGGCTGGGCCTTGGTTCAACCGCACCCCAAGCCGCTGAATGCCGACCGGCCGCTGGAAAACCTGGCGGCTCAAACGGTGCATTGGGTGCTCTACGGCGCCATCATCGCAATGCCGTTTAGCGGGTGGCTTCATCACTCCGCACTGGAAGGATTTGCGCCCATTTGGTGGCCGCTGCCGCAAGACATTCCGCTGGTGCCGAAGAATCCGCATCTGGCGGAGATTTTCGGTGCGGTGCACTTCTTCACCGTCATCCTGCTCGGATTGTGTCTCGTGCTGCATATCGGCGGAGCGCTGAAACATGCAGTCATTGATCGCGACGGAACCCTGGCGCGGATGATTCCGTTCCGTACCGTCGATGTACCGGATGACCTGTCGGATCCGAAATACCGCAGACTTCCGGTGACCTTGGCGATCACCGCGTTCGCGATGGTCGCATTGGCAAGCATGGCGGTTTCTTTAACAGGGCGTTCGGACAGTCCGGCTGTCACTGCCAGCTCCGGCAATGCAAGCGCGCAATCAGCGGGTTGGCAGGTGGATCGGCAAAACAGCCGGCTGGGCATTCAGATCATTCAGTCGGGAGCGCCGGTTACTGGCCAGTTTGCGGACTGGAACGCAACGATCGACTTCGACCCTGACGATCTTGCCTCGGCAAGGGTTTCTGTCGAGATCGGCATTGCCAGCCTGACCATCGGCGCCGTCACCGAACGGGCGCTGTCGGCGGATTTTCTCAATGTGGAACAACATCCCACGGCGCGTTTCGAATCGTCGGATTTTGTCAAAACCGGACCGGAATCTTACGAAGCCCGTGGTCAGCTACAGCTGGTCGGCCAGACCAGACCGCTGACGCTGCCATTCACCCTGAAAATCGAGGATGGCAGAGCCTTCATGGACGGCAGCGTCGCACTCAAGCGGCTCGAATACGATATTGGCCGTGAAGGGTTCGAGACCGACCAGATGGTTGGATTTGATGTTGAGGTGCTTGTCGTGCTTGAGGCTGAAAGGGCGGCCGCGAGCTGACGCCGATCAACCGTCGGCCGGGTCGCCTTGCGCCTCCGCCACAAGCGCCAGTACCCGATCGGCATCGCCGATTTCCTGGGCTAGCAGGAGAACCAGCTTTGCCAGAAACACCTCCGCATTGTCCGATCCAACGGCATCGATGCCTGTCGCGACGGTTTCGTAGACCCTTTCGAGATCAGCCTGGTTCATGACATCAGTCCCTCCTGCAGATGATCGCCCGGTAGGCGGCCAGGACCTCCGAAGCTGAGGCGCTGCGCCAGCGCGCTGCGATATGCCGATCGGGCCGAACCAGATAAACGGAGGAGGCATCCGCTCCATAGGTCTCGGCGGTCCGACCATCGCCGGGCTGGGTCAGCACGGTAAAGCCGGGGTCCTCGCCAGCCTCCGCCTCGAGATCCGCGGCAATCGCTTCATCGAAGCAAAGGGCGGTGAAGCCGTGGCTGAGTTGATCCGAAAGAAATCCGTCGCCAAGTTTCACCTCGGGTGCGACCCGACCCACTTCCGGGCCGGACACAAAGTCGCCGGTATCCGGGCAGATCGCCTGGCCATCCGCATAGACATAAGGCTTCATCTGGCGCGGGTTGGCCAATTGGCCGGCGAAATCGTGACTGAGAGCCAGCGACAGCGCCGCATCGCGCATGATCTGCCAGCCGCGGGTCGGCGGGGTCATGAAGCGGGCGCTTTTGGATGCGTTGGCGAAGACATCCAGCGTGGCACCGCGCCGTTCCGGCGTGTAACTGTCGAGCAATCCGACACCCGCCTTGCCGTTCAGCACCCATCCAAGCTTCCAGCCGATGTTCACGGCGTCGGCAAGGCCGTTGTTGAGACCGCGCACGCCGAAAATCGGCACGATATGGGCGCTGTCGCCGGCAAAGAACACGCGGCCATCGCGGTAATCGTCAAGGGCGAGTGTATTGGCGGTGTAGACGCTCCACCATTCCAGTTCCCAGTCGCCTTCATGGCCGATCTCGCCGAGAACGCCGGCAACGCCGGCCCGGATGTTGTCCTCGCGGATGGCATCCTCGGTGCTTTCCTCATCGAACAGCTGATAGTCGATGCGCCAGATGTTGTCCGGCTGACGGTGAATGAGCACCGTGCCGCCTGGCCGACAGGCCGGATCGAAGAGCGCTCGCCGGATCGTCGGGTAGTCGTGATCCATGCGAATGTCGGCAATGACGTAGCGACCCTCGAAATTCTCGCCGTTAAGCCGCAGCCCACGCATCTTGCGTACCGGACTGTGGGCGCCGTCACAGGCAACCACCCAATCGGCGGTCAATTCGTAGATGTCCTCGCTATCCTTGATGGTTAGCGTCACCCCGTCTTCTTCGTCTTCCAGGGCGATCAGTTCGCTTTGCCACCGGAACGAAATGAGGTCATTACCGGCGGCCGCTTCATGCAGATAGCGTTCGATATACTGCTGCTGCAGATTGTACATCGGGCGGTATTTCTCGTCGGCGCTGTCCGGCATCTCGAATTCGAGGATCTGCCGGTTGCGATAGAATGAGTGTCCGCGCGTCCACGGGAGTGACTTGTCGAGGAACGGCGCGACGGCGCCGAGACTTTCCAGAATGGCGTAGCTGTGTCGTTCAAGACAGATCGCCCGACTGCCATCATTGAATGTCGATTTCCGATCGAGGATGACGGAGCGAACGCCCTCATGTGCCAACGCCAACGCCGTGGTCATGCCCACGGGGCCAGCGCCGACGATGACCACGGGTGCTTTCCCGGCGAGAGACTGTCGCTTCGGGCCCTGTGGGGCGTCAAAATGCGGGTAGCTGAAATAGAGGGAGTCGAGCTCTCCTCTGCCGGCGGGCCTCATCGGACGGTTCCTTCCACGGTGTTTCTGTGGCGCAGGGTTTCATTTTTCGATTGCGCTGTCTGTCCCCCTTCAGGGAGGACAATCACAATTTACCCACGATCCGAATTGTCGCCGCACAGGGCAAACAGGGCCGGCTTGGAGTTGATGCCGAGCTTTTCATAGGCGCGCTTGCGGTAGGTGGTCACGGTGCTCGGCGCAACGCCAAGCTCCCAGGCAATAGCGTCCGTCGTCAGGCCGCGCAGCATCGCTTCGCAGATTTGCCGCTCGCGGTCGGACAACGAGTTGAGCGGGCTCTTGAGGTCGGCCGGTTGCCGCTCGGAATAGTGCAGCAATGCCGTCTGCGCGATGATCTCCCAAAGCGGATTGCCGGTGTGTCCGGTGTCGGCTGCAAAACGGCCGCTCTCGTCGAACCGATAGAGGTTGATGCCCAGAAGATCGTCATCGCGGCCAGCGAGAACAGTCATTTTGTCGACAATTCCGGGGGCCTCGAAGAACAAGGTCCAATATTCGTCGCTCATGCGGTCCCGCAGTTCATCGAGCTGAACCAGCCGCGTTTCACCGCTTCGCCTGACGGCCTCGATGTCGGCTTTGAGCGGATCGACCTGATACCCGCTGCGCAGGTATTTTTGCGAGAGGTTTTCCGCTGTCTGTTTCTGTCTTCGATTGAACGACAGATAACAACGGGGCCGGTCGGGCCTGTAGGAAAAGACCATGACCTGGTCTGCCTGAACGGAGGTCTCGATCAGATCGAGGAAGCACCCGTTGAAGGCAGTCGTGCCCAGCGCTTTCATGCACAGCGAGAGAGCGCGCAGGATCGCTGCTGACTCATCATCGCTCGCGGACAGTTCAGATGTCATTGGGCTCGCCGACCCCCGACCCAAACTCTAGCAACGAAAGCGCCGCCTTTCCATCGAAAGACTTGTCTGGTGTCTTCACAGGCTGCTCGGAAGGCGGCAACGCCGCCTCCCGATTGGTTCATGCGCCCCTCCGGGAGGCAAAGAGGCGCATGAACATTCCTATTCGACCGGCTGGAAGATTGCCGCCTGAACGTTGGCGCACTTGTAGGAGCCGGGGACGCCGTCGCCTCTGGCCGTTGCCGGCAGGGTATCGGCCACACTCTCGGCGTTACAGCCTTCGCGGAATGTCCCGAGCATCGCAGCTTCCCGACCCGGTACCAGTGGGCCATGATCGCGAACGACCAGGTGGATCTCCGCTGCGGTGTCAGTCAGGCCGCGGCCGAACCACGAATGCGGCATCGCGCCCATCGGCTGGAAGGCAGCAAAACGGACTCGACCGTCCTTGCCGGCGACGGCGCCATCACCAAAGCCGAGATCGGCCTGGACCACATCGGTGTTCTGCATCACGTCCGTGCTCGGACACGGAGCGTCGCTGCAGTTTTCCGGCGCGTTGATAGCCACGACCCACATGGTATAGGCGTGACCGGGCTTGAGATCCTTTGCTACCAGAGTGACGAAAACACCCTCCGGTGAGCGGGCAAGCCGCGCTCCGCTCGGGTTGGCCAGCGTCACGTCTCCCTGCGAGCGGTGCGTCATCACGTCGGTCCGCTGAGTTTCGGCCTGCGCTGCGTCCGCGACGCATGGCAGACTCAGACCCAGCGCCACTGCGAGCAGCGTGCGTGGTGAGGCGCGACGGGGTTGCCGCCCACGCGTAGCCTTGCTCGTGGTTGGTGCTTTAGTGGCCAACTGTCTGGTTTCGGTTCTTGTCGAGTTCATGGTAATTTCTCCATTTTTTCAAGAGGTTGATTGGTTAGGTCAGCGAGGTTGTTCGACGATCCGCATGTACGGCTTCGGACCGCGCCAGCCGTCTGGAAAGCGCTCGCGCGCCTCTTCGTCGGACACCGACGGCACGATCATGACGTCGTCGCCCGGCTGCCATCCGGCAGGCGTGGCCACCTGGTGTTTGGCCGTCAGTTGGATGGAATCGACAACCCGCAACAGTTCTTCGACGCTTCGACCCGACGTCATCGGGTAGATCATCATCATCTGGATTCGCTTGTCCGGCGCGATGATGAAGGCGCTTCTGACCGTGTGGTTGTCGGCCGCCGATCGCCCAGCTGAACTGTCACCCGCATCGGCGGGCAGCATGTTGTAGAGTTTCGCCACCGCAAGATCCGTGTCGCCGATAATGGGGTAGGTCGGGGCTGCACCTTGAGTCTCCTCGATATCGGCCGACCAGGCGATGTGGTCGGAAACCGGATCCATGCCAAGGCCGATGATCTTCACACCGCGCTCTTCGAACTCGGGCAGGGCGCGCGCCATGGCGCCAAGCTCCGTCGTACAGACCGGAGTGAAATCCTTTGGGTGACTGAACAGAAGACACCAGGAATCGCCGCACCAGTCGTGGAACGAAATACGCCCTTGGGTGGTGTCGGCGGTAAAATCGGGTGCAATGTCACCAAGTCTCATGGTTGTTATCCTTTGTGTTTGTCGTGCTATAGGGACAAGTCGCTATGGGGCGCCGGATGGGCCCCGACGACTTGCGCAACCTGTAGTTCGAAGCGACCGACGAAAGCCTGAAGGAAATCGACTGAATTTCTGAAGGAGATGTCAGCCATGTTCATGCTCGGCCGCTGGACGGTCGACCCGATGTCACGGGAAGTGACCGACGGCAGTGCCAAGACGCGGCTTTCCCCGAAGGCTTTGGGGGTGCTGATGGCGCTCGACAAGGCGAGTGGCCAGGTCGTCAGCCGCGGTGAACTTCTGGATGATGTATGGGCCGGTGTGACGGTTGGGGAGGAAGTGCTCACCCACGCCATTGCCGAGTTGCGGCGGGCCTTCGACGAGAGCGCCCGCGATCCGAAAGTCGTCGAGACCGTGCATCGGGCCGGATACAGATTACGGGTCAGATCGGAACCGGTCGTTGCTGCGGGAGCACTGATTCCGGAACAGTCGACCGACACGCCGAAAACCGGTCCGGCACGCCCCGAGATCAAGCAGGTCACCATCCTCATGGCGGACCTCGGCCCAGCCCTGGCGGACGTCGCGGCGGACGGGCCGGAGGCAGCCGAGCAGGTCATCAATGCCCTGGCCGAGAAGACGGCTGGTGTGGCTCATCGCTACGGTGGGACCATTACCGACCGCCTCAACGATCGACTGGTAGTTGCCTTCGGCGCCCCGGTGTCCATCGAAGATCCGGTTCGCCGCGCCGCGGATGCGGCGCTTGCCTTGCTCGATGAAGCCGAAATCGGTCTTGTCCTGCGTCTGGCCCTGAGCAGTGGCGAGGTGGTGCAGCGTCCGGGTGTCGAAGGCCGTCCGCTGCATCTGTCCGGTTTGCCGCTCTCTCTGGCGGCAGAGATTCTGGCTGCAACGCCTTCGGGCCGAATTCGTCTGGACGATGCGACGCAGCGACGTGGCGCAAGTGCCCTGCAGGTGCTGGCGGTCGATCCGCCAGATGGGGAGGGCGGGCGTACGGTCTACGAGCTCAAGGCCACCGTTCCGGTGAGTGTCGCGAGCTCAGTGGGACAGAGCCGCTACGTCAGCCGCCGGCTGGAAATGCAGTTGTTGCAGGAGAGCGCAGATGAGGTCAGAGCCGGCCGCGGACGCATCGTTGCTGTCTCCGGAGAGGCCGGGATCGGAAAATCCCGATTGTTTCGCGAGTTTCTCAGCAGTCTGCCGACTGACGAGTGGTTGATCCTCGAGGCCGCCGCGCCGCGCGGGGAAGCAACGCCGTTTCGCGGTGCCGCTCGAATGCTCACCGACTATCTTGCCATCACGCCCGCTGACGATGCGGAGGCCAGGCAGTCCAAACTGTCAGCCCGCCTGACGGAGCTCGGCAATGCCGCGGACCTCGAGGCGCCGCTCGCGACATTGCTGTTCCTGCCCGTCGACAATCCGGAATTTCAGGATCTTGCGCCGCCGCGCCGGCTCGAGCGGATCGAAGGCGCGATACGACGACTGTTGGCACTTGAAGCCGCTCGCAGACCGGTCGCACTGGTGATTGAAGATCTGCATTGGATCGATCCGCGCAGTGAAGCAGCTCTCAACGCGCTCCTGCCGATGGTGTCCTCGGTCCGTATTTTGGCTTTGCTCAACTACCGACCGGACCATTCCCCTGGTTTTCTGGCACTTCCGGCGGTGACCCACCGCAGGCTTGATGCCCTTTCCACGGACGCGGAAAGGCAGTTGCTGGACAACCTGATCGGATCCGCGCCTGAATTGGAATCCGTACGCGCAAGTGTGGCCGAACAGGCTCGCGGCAATCCTCTGTTCGTCGAGGAGATCGTTTCATCTCTGCTGGAGAAGGGTGTGCTTGAAGGATCCACCGGCGCTTGCCGGCTCGGCCGAACGCGACTGGACACCAGCCAACCTGTCCCCGCTTCCATCAAGGAAATCCTGGCCGCCCGTGTCGACCGGTTGCCGTCGGATCAGAAGGAACTTCTGCTGACTTGCGCGGCAATCGGTCCGGAAGCCCGGCGCAGTCTCGTCGGTTCGGTGTCGGCCCTGCCCGATGAGCAACTCCGCCTGGCGCTCGACCGTCTGATGGCAGCCGACCTGCTGCGACAGGACTCGCGGGAAGCAGACACCCGCATCCTTTTCAAACACGCCATGACTCACGAAGTTGCCTATGCCGGCCTGCACAGTGAGCACAGGCAGCAGCTGCATCGGCGGATCGCCGAGGCCATGGAGGATGGACATACGGCAGGAGTGGACGACGCTCCGAAGCTTGCGGAACACTGGACCGCGGCGGGAGCGCCGGCGCGCGCCATACCCTATTGGCAGGAAACCGGTCGGGCGGCTCTCTATCGGTCAGCGAACCGATCCGCTGTGCGCTATTTCGAAGCCGCTCTGGCGCTCATACCGGAGGTGCCTGACAGCATCGACCGGCAGTGGCGGGAGCTCGAGTTGTCGCTGGCGCTGGGCGTGGCGCTTGTCGCGGCGGAAGGCCTCGGGTCGGCTCGCGCTCTCGAGGTCTACGCTCGCGCCGAAGCGCTGGCGGTCTGGTTGGGGTCCAGCCGCGACAAGTTCATTGCCCAGTGGGGATTGCACCACAACTCCGAGACGCGCGAAGCATTTCCGCGCGCGGTGGAGCTGACGTATCGAATGGCCGATACGGCGCGTGAGGCGGGTGATCCGACGCTTCTGTTGCAGGCCGACCATGCCAGTTGGGCAACCCGGCTGGCTCAGGGGCGGCTTGATGATGTGCTGATACTGACCGCAAGGAGCGGCGATCTATACGCGCAAAGTGCCGATCACGGCGACGCGGCCCAATTTGCCGGCCATGATCCTCATGCCTGTGCCCAGTGCCACAGTGCCATTGCGCTGTGCATCAAGGGTGATCCCAAAGCCGCCCTGCTGCGGGCGCAAGAAGCGCTCAACCATGCAAGCGCCCTGCATCATCCGACCAGCATTGCCCATGCCTTGATGTTCATGGCCAAGATCCGCTTCCTTCGCGACGAGCCGGCTCCGCTGTCGGAGCTATGCGGCAAACTGGCCGTCCTGTCCGATGAGCATTGTTTCCTCGATTATGCCGACACCGCGGCCTTTCTGGGTGCATGGGCCGACTGGCGTCGGTTGGGACGGGTCGCTTCGACCGAAGTTCTGGACCGGGCCCTCGGTGCTGCGGACCGGCTGATCAAGACCAGCGCCGAAGTGCTGATCGTACCGGCGGCAGCGGAGCTGCGGGTTGCGGGTGGGGATCTCAAGGGCGGTCTGGCGAGAATTGACGAGGCGTTGGACGTTTCCCGCAAAACAGGGGTGGCGCTGGTCGATGCCGAACTCAATCGCGTTGCGGCGCGATTGCTCTTCGATCACGACGGTCGAGACGCCGAAATCGCGCTCGCGCGTCTGGAGAAATCACTGGACATTGCAAAGCACCAGGGTGCCGAGGCTTTTACCAGCCGCACGCTGAAGGACATCGCCTCGTTCGAGGATTGACGGAACCTACATGCTCCGAGGTGGAACCTGAGAGCACGGCGGCTTATGATGCCCCCGTGGGAGAAACCATCCGACAGGACCTCCGTTTTGAGCAGCCCGACAGCGACCGCAACCCGATTCCGCTGGACCATCGTCCTGCTGCTGTTCGTGATCAACACGGTCAACTACATTGACCGTTCGGCCATCGCCTTTGCCGCATCGGCGATCAGGCAGGAGTTTCATCTCTCGGCATCGCAACTGGGATTGGTGCTCGGCGCCTTCGGCATCGGCTATCTGCTGACCACCTTCATCGGCGGCTATGTGGCGGATCGTATCGGTGCGCGCATCACCTTCGCGGTTGCGGTCGCCGTTTGGTCTCTGGCAATCGGCTGGACCGGGGCGGCGACCGGATTTGCCATTCTCTACTGCGCCCGCATTGTTCTCGGCCTGGCTGAGGGACCTTCCTTTCCGGCCCATGCCCGCATTGTCGAGCGATGGCTGCCGCCGGAGGAGCGCGCGACGGCGGTGGGCTCCGCCCTCGTGGCAATTCCCGTCGCCCTGGCCGTGGGTGCGCCTTTGGCCACCTACCTGATCGCCGAGATCGGCTGGCGCGCCATGTTCTTTGTTCTCGCAGCGGCCGGTGTGCTGTGGCTGCCGGCGTGGCTTTATTTCTGCAGCGACTTTCCGCGACAGTCACGTTTCGTCAACCAGGCGGAACGGGATCATATCGGCGGGCAGGATGATATTACGCAGGCGGCCAGCGGTCAGACCGCAACCGACTGGCGGTTTCTTCTGACCACCCCGACCCTGGTGGCCGGATACTGGTCCTATTTCGTGTTCGGATATCTGTTGTTCTTCGTCATGACCTGGCTGCCGGAGTTCCTGCGCACGACCTATCATCTCGATCTCAAGCAGATCGGTTGGGCGGCTGCCATCCCCTGGGCGGTGGCAGCGGTCGCGCTTTATGGATGCGGGCGCCTGTCGGACTGGCTGATGGTACGCACCGGAAGTCTGCGTATTGCACGCAGCTATCTGATGGCAGGCCTGCATGGGCTGGTCGCGATTGCCGTTTTACCTTTGGCCTTTGTCGACAACCTGCCGGTTGCGCTGACCTGCATGAGCGTCGCGGTCGCAGCGGGTCTTGGCGCCAATCCGATGTTCTATGCCGTTATTGCCGATGTCGCCCCGCGCAACGCCGGCACCTGCATGGGGATCATGAACAGCGGTCTGGCGGTCTCCGGCTTTCTCGCACCGGTCATCACCGGCTTCGCCCTGCAGGCGACGGGCACCTTTACGGTCGCCTTCGCAATGATCTCGCTCTTCGCAGCATCATCGGTGATCGTGCTCCTGGTCTGGCACAACCCGGATCGCGATGCGCGACAATGACGTCTTGATTTCCAAGCCAGCCCGCCTTGTTGAACTGAAACACGCCCACCTGTTGGAACCTGATAGCTGATTGGAAGGGGCGGCCTGGTTTGGCCGCCCCTTCCGTGATGATAGTGATTGCGGCGTCCACCATTTCTGGGCGGCCCTCATTTCATGCCGATAGAAACAGATCATCCTCGTAGATGACGATCGACCCTTCAGACTCATTCGGAGAGGTGTCCTGATCCGGGTATGTCAGAGGATCCTGTGGGATTTCATCCAGGTGAATATAGTCCGTGGATTGAGTTGTCGGATAGGTGGAAGAGTCGGCATCGAAATAGATGTCCTGAATTCGAATCGTGTTTGCTCCCGGCAAGTCGATCCACTCCGTCGAGCTTTCAATAGTGACGCTTTGATCGTTGAAATGGAGAACATTCTCGATGTAGAAATTCGGAGTTGCCGCATCGGGCAATATGCTGTCGATTGGATTTTGAAGCTCGTCTTCGGCGTCGGCGTTGATGAACACAATCTTGTCTTCATCCGGATCGAAGTTGTTGATGTGAAAATTTATTGTGCCTGAACTCGTATTGTTCAGATCATAAATGAACAGCTCAGCTCCGGGCTGAGCATCGATGGACACGTTCCCTTGGTCATCAGGCACCAGGTCGAGCAAGTCGATTTTATTCGGTTGGAGGCGGGCAAATATTCCCACGTCCTTCGCGTTTTCCAATCTGCCGTTAGCTTCAAAGACGCCGCTCAAGTGTTCCGCTTGCTTTTCGCTTGCGGGATTGGGTCCCTTCTTTCCGCCTTTGGCCATCGAGTACTCCCCCCTTTTGGTGACTTGTCTTACTGAGTTGGTGCTGAGAGCTGTAAACATATATATTTTCAAATGGAAATTGTATCACGCCAAGGTTGAATTTGGCGGCAACATTCCCGGCAGCAGCATTTTCCAGATGATGTTATTTGGTGCAGGAGGAATCTTGTGCCGAAAACTCAGCCACTCACCAAGGCAAGGCTTGGCCGGTGAGTGGATGTCGTCATATGTATCTTAATCCGGTGCCCATTGTTGCTTCCGGAGCTTGGCTGGCAGTCGAAATTGAAGAACACCAAGAAACAAAACGAAGAAATTCGGCAAATACCCATTGATTGGCGAAACTTGTTTGTGTATGTCACCCGCCTGTTTTTCAAATGAAACCGCCTTACGAAAGGAACATGATGCACGAACCCGCACACATCCATCTATTGGACGTGGAAGCCGGCTCGTCGTGTTCCAGGCGCGCCTCTTCCTAAAAGCCATCGACACAATCGACTGACATCGACCGGGGAACCCGAGCGGAGTCCTGTCGAGTTTTTCCGGGCGCAATTCCCTGCGTCGCGGACGCATCGTGTTCGTGGCTTCTGAAATCATCGAATTGAAAATTTTGCCTCATCGTCCGGTCAGGCAGACGCCGTTGATCGCGCGCGCCATTGGGCTGAGGCTTGCAGGAGAAGAACAGTGTCTGGCGATTTGCTTGTCGCATCAGGCCATGCCACCCGTCCCACTCTGGACATGCAGTTGCGACGCTTCCACCGCAGCTATCGACGTCGTCTGCGCAAATTTGCTCATACCGGAAACCGGATGAGGGATCTGGTTTTTGCATTCCCGGCAGCAGCATTTACTCTTGCCGGTGGGCACGGAGATTGCCGTCGGCGCGCTGATGCACTCGCGCTGGTGCGCGGCGGAGCCGGGCTTCGCGATGTGGCCAATGCGCTTGATCTGCCTGTTTGGTCCCGACGGATTCCGCCGGAAGCTTTCGTGGAGCCGATCGGAGCTTTGCCGACGACGGACGATTTTGCACGCCGCATCGTCGGCCTGGTGCCGACCGATCAGAAGAGCAGCGCCATGTGGTTTCAATGGGTGAAGCGCGCAAATGCCCTGTGCGACGATCGGTTCGCACTGTGGATCGCCAAGCAGCGGATCTGGCATGACGGCTACGACGGCTGTGCCATGTTGCAGCCGCTGGCAGCCTATGCCTGGTTCTCACTGGCCGAAAACGCGGCCGCCCTCCGGTTGATGACGCGACCCTGGTCACCGAAAATGCGCTTTGCCAAAGCCGTTACTCTTGCCAAGGATTGGATCCAGCGGGGGTTGGCGGGGCAATGCGATCCAGATGGTCGGGAAGCAGGTCGCTGGCTGGAGACAAGTCGTTGCAGTGGATTTCAGGTTGTGCCACTGCGCACACCGGAAGCGCTGGAGCAGGAGGGTCGGCGCATGAACCATTGCGTCGGAGGCTACGATGCCGAGGTTGCTCGGGGCGAATGTCTGATTTATTCGATCCGCAAGGGTACGAAATCATTGGCGACCGTCGAGGTTTTGCCGCCAGGGACGAATGACGGAAAACCCTATATCGCTCAGCTTCGCGGCCCTCGCAACGAGGACGTCGATGCCAGGATCCGGTCGGTGGTGAAGACGTGGTTGTCGCGACAGGGCCCCTATCCGCTCGTAGGCAGCCATTGGCTGTCCCGATTGCCATCCGATGATCACAATTGGACGAGTTTCTGGTCGCCCTATGAGGATGCAAAAGGCGATTGCAAGCTGTCGACCCAACCTGTCGAAATCCATCACGCGCTGCTCCAGCTGGGCCAGTATGAATGAGCGTTGTTCGCCACAACCGGGTTCAGGTTGCCAATCGGGAGCTCATGTCCAATGATGCTGCTCATCGCTCAGGAAGGGGACGGTCGATGAAGTTTGTTGACGAGATTGCAAAGGCGCGCGCTTCCGGAAAGCCCCCGTTGTTTCTCGACGAGACCTTCGATGCCGAAGCAAAACCTCTCCCGGTTGAGGGAAGCGCTGTCATTGGCCATGTCACCCTTCCCGGGGTTTTGGGCGCACTGGAGCGAGCGCAGCAGCGTCTTGCTCGCTCCAGGGCCGGTGATTGCTTTGCCTGGTTGCCCAAGGAAAGCTTTCACGTCACCTGGCTCAGACTGCTGGATCGCCGCTCGGAGCTTGACCCGGCTTCGTTGGCGGATTGGCAGGGTGATCTTCGGGGTCGAGCGGCCGATTTTGCCATGATGGAGCGACTGCGCGGGTTCGATCTTGGAACCCGCGCGCCCTATCACGTGAAACTAGACGAGTTCTGGCGATACGATGATGCGGCGGGTTTTTGGGTTGTCGGCGCAACGCAGGACGAGGAAGCGCGAATACAGGAAATGCGCGATGCCATTGAAGCGGCTGCGGGCCTTGCGCATCGACCCAGAGGCATCGAATACCGGCTTCACATTACCCTGGGCTACCTGATCGCCTGGCCGGACGAAGAGGCCGCGAAGGACATGGAAGAGGCCATCGATCAGGCCGAGAACGATATCCGTTCTTCATGTCCAGTCATCGAGTTTGGTTCCCCTGAAGTTTGCCTGTTCGACGTTCTGACCGAGTTCCAAACGCAGTTCAGGCTGGGCAACTGACTCTTTGGCCACTCCCAATAGAGAACACACCTGATGTTTGGCTTTGGCGAGGTTGCCTAACGGACTGCCTTCAGTGCTCCCGGCAGCTCCTGTTCGAAAATGTCGAGCACCTCGTCCGGTCCGCAACTGATGCGGATGCAGCGGTTGAGCGGTGCGATGCCGGGCATGCGGGTAAAGACGCCGCGGTCGCCGAGTTCCTGCAGCAGCGCGGCACTGAAATCGCCGTCGCGGCCGCTGTCGAGGGCGACGAAATTGGTGGCCGAGGGCAGGGGGTCCAGTCCGTTCTGCCGGCCGATGGCGGCGATGCGTTGGCGCGACGCGTCGATCTGGCCGCAGACCTTTTGGAGATAGTCCTGATCGGCGAGCGCAGCCAGGCTGGCGATCTGCGCCATCAGGTTGATGCCGAAATGGTTGCGCACCTTGTCGAAGGAGCCGATGCTGCCCGGGCTGCCAATGGCGTAGGCGCACCGCAGGCCGGCAAGCCCGTAGGCCTTGGAAAAGGTGCGCATGCGCAGCACATTCGGCAGGTCGATCATGGCCGAAACCGGTGGCGCGGCATCAGCCGGCGCGGTTTCGATATAGGCCTCATCAAGCACCAGCATGGTCGTTTCCGGAAGCGCCCGGGCGAAGGCTTCGAGATCGGCGGCGCTATGCCAGCTGCCCATCGGATTGTCCGGGTTGGCAAGATACACCATCGGCGCCTTTTCCCCATGACAAAATTCTGCGGGAGGGAACTTCCGTAGGCCATCTTCACTGTTTCTAATGCCCCGGACTCTGTTCCATCGACGGCGGCTGTGTTTAATCCAGTCCTTTTGGAAGCTTAACTACAAACCAAATTCGCGAGATGGATAAAGAAATTGCTCCAGATCAGTATCGGATTCATAACCCTTGCCTGGAAATTTGACGACACCCCCAGCAAGGCTTTTGCTGAGCAAACGCAACGAATCCTCTGTGGTAAATCTTGTCGGATTATCATTCTCCCAATGAGAATAAACAAATATTTGTAAAACAGTCAGATAGAACATCATATTCGAAAATATAGAAGAAAGAATAATAATACTCGCACCAGTGCCAATCGTTATTAAGGCAGCGGCTAAAAGAAAAGAATCTATTTGTGAGGCAGGGTTTCTGTCGATATTAAAAAACAAAATTGTTGTTGATAAGGCGAGGAATAAAAAAGTGGTAATAATAAATCCTGCTAAGAAGTACGGAAATCTGGATAGCGATAGCCGGGTCATAAGCCCCGCTTGGATGACATTCTCATCAGCGATATTTTCCCTTGGCGGCTCTTCAGAATTTGAATTTGCAAACATTCTCCCAACAAATCTGAAGTAGTAAGTTGTATCAAGAGTGTATTTCAGCACAATGCGAGTGAAGTTATCAAAAATATAAGTTGTATTAGTTCCGTAGCTTTGAGATAGATATTTTATTGAATTAAACTCATTCGAAATTATTCTATAGGGATTTTTATTATTAGCTGAAATATTTAGGAGTTTTGTGCTAAAAGATTTGTCGGAGTTTCGCATAATCAAAAATGCTTTGGAGATTAAGTACTCGTAGAACTGCTTGTGCGGGAAACTGAGATTGCTTGAGCCGCCGGCCGGATCCTGAATCAATAAACCAGCGCTACAAATCTCGGTCGCGATTATTTCAATCCTCTCCAACTGTGTGGACTCTGAGAAGCGAGCCTCAAACTCAAGTATGGCATCAGCTAACGGGGTTAAAGCACCGTCAGATTTGGCAAATGTGATTAAAGTTTCATAAAGGTCGCTCACCATATTGCTGATCTCATGCCGGGCAATTGTATTCTTCGCACCTACTGCCGCCATGCGCCAAGCAACGCAGATGGTTAGTAGCTCACGCATCGGTCTCGGCAACACCAAATAGCGGGAACCGGAAGGCGCATCATGAACAACCCTATCCCTTTCAAGTTCCGCTTCCTTTCTCGCGAAAATTGAACGTATATACTTTTCGATGAGTATCGACCCAGTCAGTGGGATGCCTTGTTGATTTAGTTCGTCAATCTCACTCCAAATAGTAGCAATTACAGGTAGCATCGAAGGTCTGCATGCGATCTCAAAAAAGTCTGAATTCGTTGTGGCAGCCTTTACGATGCCATCACGAACTTCGGAGCCGTAGGCCCGACATGCTTGCACAATCTGTACCTTGCTTAGTTTGTCGAGATGCCAAGCTTCCGTATATGCAGCCCCACTCGCACCACGATCCGAATCCTGCCTAAGCGTCCTATTCGCTTCCAAATCGTCGAGAAAGAAGTTGGGCCTCCCGGTGAAGAGCAATTTTGAGCCAGGATAGGCAAACTGCCAAAGCGAGTTAAAGTGCTGATGGCGGTCGAATGCACGCCCCGCATTTCTTAGTTCATCGAAGCCCTCGAACACGAGGATCGCATCCCCACTCTTTATGAGGTTTAGGACTTGATTCGGCAAAAGTTGGTAGCGCGAGCACCAAGTTGAAATAAAGTCTAAGCGATCGTTTTCCGCCGGGTTTTTTCCGCGAAGTTCAATTAAAAGCGGAATTTTCTCAGTAATCTCGTCGCCCGACAGAAAACGTTGAGCCCACTCGCAGCAAAATTGCAATAAAGCGGTGCTTTTACCTTGACCATATTCACCCAATATAACTAGATGTCGATTGGATTCTTCTATTGACCAGCTATCTAGTATTTCTGATATATATCTAGATTCTCTTTTTTTATTCAAAGAAGTAACATTTAGTTCTACGAACGAGTTCGCTAGCGTGGCGTTTGTTCCGCCAACTTTTGTATTATGAAAGGAATCCAAAATTTTTCTAGCGTATCCGTAAAGATCGATGCTTTGATGGATTAAAAATCTTGAAGATAATACGGTGTATATATTTCCGCTTATATTGAATTCAGCTTTTCTGTCAGAGTCCATACTATTTGAGATGTACAACGCATAATATTTGACATTATCACCGCGTGAAGAAAATTCGGCAATTTTCTGCATTCGTTTCCTCATATCTTCGAGGTCAGGTCGTCGTGAAAAAACTATGGCTACGATTGGTGAGGAATCGTTTCCGCTTACCCCATACTTCTCGCCCACCCAGAACTTCCCTTCGTCACGCCAGCCGTTCTCCGGGATTGATATTTCTCTGAAGCATGCTTGCAACAAGTCCCGCAATAAGTCCTTTTCCTCGACAGGGCCCGGTGGAGGTGTGATATTTTTCTGCCAATTGAATACAAAGTCACTCGCAATAGGATCGGTTTTCCATTTTGTGAGAAGGATTAATTCTGTCTGTGCAAGTGCCAGGAGATCGTTTTCGAGATTGCTTTCGGAGAGTTCGATATCCGATATTCTTGCCGGCGCTTCCCAAGAAGCAATCGCATTTGAAGAAAATTTGTAAATTGAACGAATCGCGATTACGGTGAGAAACAGAATTACAAGGTTTGATGTAATATTCGTAAAAGTGTTATCTACTGGCTCAAGTTTAAATAATTGCGATATTTTTGTGATCAGCAGTACGGGAAGGCTGGTGGCCACTACTGAAAGCGCGGCAAAAAGGCATGAAGCAATAGTTGATATCACAGTAAGTGCAAAACGTGCCTTTGAAACTCGCATTCGCCACCGCAGCCACACCATTAGAAATAGGAGGCCAAAAAACAGTACGGAGAATGTCAAGCTAAACCATTGAATATAGCTCATTTGCGGATACCTTCGTAGAGTTTCGCTTAAGCCAATCTAACTGTTAATATAGAATATCATGACAAAGTGACAGATGCTGGCTTGAGCCGTCAATTGTTCGGGTTCTATGTTTGGTATCATTTATGTAGCAGCGTTCAAGATCCCCGAGAGTTCGATAGCGTCGAGCACCTCGTCCGGTTTGTAGCTTACTTAGCGGTCGGCATACACCGTTGCGCCGCCGAGTTTCAGCGGCAGCACGGCATTGAATTGCCTGGCAATCTGGCAGATGGTAGAATTCGCAAACATCATCACCAACGTGCAACCGAAAGTGCTCCCACTTGTTCGCGGCGCAACCGTCAGCAAGGGGTATTCCATGCACATCTTCTCTATTGTCGCCCACCCACGTTCAAACAGCTTTTGCCATGCGGTCTCTGCAACCGCGCAATCTTGGCTGACGTCAGCAGGTCATACGATTGAGCACCATGATCTTTATGCAGAAGAATTCAATCCGTGTTTGACCGCAGAAGAAGCCTACACTGTCGGAGATACACTGGAAGAAACTCTGCTCCGAGTGGAGGATCCGGTGTTGCGGGAACACCGCAGCAGTATTGCAAGAGCCGAGGGACTTCTCGTTGTCCATCCGAATTGGTGGGGAAAACCGCCAGCGGTATTGGCGGGCTGGCTGGACCGGGTTCTGGTACCTGGAGTCGCATATCGACTGGAGACGGCAGATGGATTGCCCGATGGTCTTCTATCGATAAGGACGGCCCTGATTTTCAACACATCCGACACTGATGCAGAGCGCGAGGTAAATGACCTTGGCGATCCTTTGGAGCTGATTTGGGGTCGGTGCGTTCTACCCTACTGCGGCATAAACAGCTACGAGCGCTCCGTTTTCAGGCCCGTTGTCAGGAGTTCGCCCACACAACGCGATCGATGGCTGGAAGAAACGGAGGCGAAGTGCCATTCCTCCTTTGGCCTGGTAGACCAATGATCGCTCCCGACCGCAATCTGACGCTGGTTGTGGGCACTCTCCCCACTAGGAAACGATCCAAAGACCGGTGACGTTTCCTAACCGACCGCCTTCAACGCCCCTGGCAGCTCCTGTTCGAAAATGTCGAGCACGTCGTCGGGTCCACAGCTGATGCGGATGCAGCGGTTGAGCGGTGCGACGCCGGGCATGCGGGTGAAGACGCCGCGGTTGCCGAGTTCCTGCAGCAGCGCGGCTACGAAGTCGCCGTCGCGGCCGCTGTCGAGGGCGACGAAATTGGTGGCTGAGGGCAGGGGGTCCAGTCCGTTCTGCCGGCCGATGGCGGCGATGCGTTGGCGCGACGCGTCGATCTGGCCGCAGACCTTTTTGAGATAGTCCTGATCGGCAAGTGCAGCCAGGCTGGCGATCTGCGCCATCAGATTGACGCCGAAATGGTTGCGCACCTTGTCGAAGGAGCCGATGCTGCCCGGGCTGCCGATGGCGTAGGCGCAGCGCAGGCCGGCAAGCCCATAGGCCTTGGAAAAGGTGCGCATGCGCAGCACATTCGGCAGGTCGATCATGGCCGAAACCGGTGGCGCGGCATCAGCCGGCGCGGTTTCGATATAGGCCTCATCAAGCACCAGCATGGTCGTTTCCGGAAGCGCCCGGGCGAAGGCTTCGAGATCAGCGGCGCTATGCCAGCTGCCCATCGGATTGTCCGGGTTGGCAAGATACACCATCGGCGCCTTTTCCCGCACTACGGAGTCGAGCAGCGCCTCAAGGTCTTCCATGTCATCGCGATAGGGCACGGTAAGCAGACGCCCGCCATTGCCGGCGACGTGGAAGTTGAAGGTCGGATAGGCGCCGAGCGACGTGACGACCGGCATGCCGGGCAGGATGACCATTTTCACCGCTAGGGACTGCAGCCCGTCGATGCCCTCGCCGATCATGATGTTTTCAGGCGACAGGCCATAATGCGCGGCCAGTGCCTCCCGCAGATCATGGTTTTCCGGGTCGCAATATTTCCAGACCTCTTCCGCGCCGGCGCGCATCGCCTCCTTCACTGAGGGAGCCGGACCGAAGCCGCTTTCATTGGCGCCGAGCCGGGCGCGGTAGATTTTTCCAGTCGCCCGTTCCTGAGCCTCCGGCCCGACGAAGGGGACGGTGGCGGGCAGCGACTGAACAAGGGAAGTGAAGCCGGGAAATTCGGACATGGCAGGTCTTCTTGATGCGTCGTTTCAATAATGCGGGGGTTTGGTAACGGGCGGCACTTCGCGCACCTGTTCTTCCAGTTCGACCAGTCGATCAATCA
Source organism: Hoeflea sp. (assembly GCA_965216535.1). Classification (GTDB taxonomy): domain Bacteria; phylum Pseudomonadota; class Alphaproteobacteria; order Rhizobiales; family Rhizobiaceae; genus Hoeflea_A. The sequence continues at coordinate 7,675,085 of OZ244175.1, read as the reverse complement.
GCTTCTTCTGCTTCTTGGCAAGCTGATCGACCTTTGACCATTGCTCGGCGAGCTGGTCCGAAAGGTCCTCTATCGTGCGCGCCTGATGCGCCGCATGCTCTTCCAAGGCATCGATGCGCGTGGCCATGGGGTCTTTGTCTCCACTCATAGCGCAACGTCCTCCAGAAGCGCTCGCCAGACGTCATCGAGCGGTTTCGGACGCCGGGATTCGCGGTCCACATAGACATGGGTAAAGCGGCCCTGGGCGCTGGCGGTTGTCTCCTCGTTGCGGAACAGGCCGATGCGATAGGTCACCGATGATGTGCCGATGCGCTCGACGCCGATGCCGGCAATCACCGTATCCGGGAATGCCATTTCGGCGAAATACTGACAGCCGGTCTCGACCACCAGTCCCACGGTCGATCCCGTTTTGAAGTCGAGCAGGCCCGCCTCCATCAGCCAGCCATTGATCGCCGTATCGAACAGGCTGTAGTGCACGACATTGTTCATATGGCCGTAGACATCGTTATCGGCCCAGCGCGTCGGCAGGGTCCGAAACACCGGAAAGAGGTCCTTTCCGAGGGGTTCAGCCCGGCTCATCGCGCTCTCCGGCGGGGCTGGTCGTTATGGCTCATCAGGCGTTGCTTTCTGAAATCGGGCAGGTGTTGCGGGTGTAAATCCGGCGGCACTTTATCAACACCCGGCAGGCTCAGGAACCGCGCAATTGATGAAAAGCAGCGTTTTGGGCTGGTCTAGCCGAAGCCACATGCATAAGGTTATCGGTTAAACCAATTGATAAAAAAACGGGTAGCGCATGAGCGAGTTTGCGATCGAATTGAGGGGTATCGACAAAAGCTTCGGTGCCGTTCATGCCAACAAGAACATCAATCTGCAGGTGCACAAGGGGACGATCCACGGCATCATCGGCGAAAACGGGGCCGGCAAGTCGACCCTGATGTCGATCCTCTACGGTTTCTACCAGGCTGACTCGGGTGACATCCGGGTCAACGGGACGCAAACCGTTATTCGCGACCCGAACGCGGCCATCGCCGCCGGGATCGGCATGGTGCACCAGCACTTCATGCTGGTCGACAACTTTACCGTGCTGGAAAACGTCATGCTGGGCGCCGAGGAAAGCGCCATCCTCAACCAGGGCATCGCCAACGCCCGCGTCGAGCTCAAGCGCCTGGAAGACGAATACGCGCTCGAGGTCGATCCGGACGCCATTATCGAGGAACTGCCGGTCGGCCTGCAACAACGCGTCGAGATCCTGAAAGCGCTCTACCGGGGTGCCGAGATCCTGATTCTCGACGAACCGACCGGTGTGCTGACCCCGGCCGAAGCCGACCACCTGTTCAGGATCCTCGAGCAGTTGCGCGACCAGGGAAAGACCATCGTCTTCATCACTCACAAGCTGCGCGAGATCATGGCGATCACCGACGAAGTCTCCGTCATGCGGCGAGGTGAGATGGTCGCGACGCGCGTCACCAAGGAGACATCGGTTGAAGAACTGGCCGAACTCATGGTCGGGCGCCGGGTGTTGCTGCGGGTCGAAAAGGGCCCGCCTGACCCGAAGGACGTCAAGCTGTCGGTCAGCGGTCTGACCGTTCGCGACAGCCGCGACGTGGTCATGGTCGACAATGTTTCGCTTGAGGTGCGAGCCGGCGAAATCGTCGGTATTGCCGGAGTCGCCGGCAATGGACAATCGGAGCTGCTTGAAGCCATCACCGGCATTCGCCGCGCCGAGAGCGGCTCCGTGTCGCTCGACGGCTCGGCCATCGATGTGACGGGCGATGCCGATCCGGCCGATCTACGCAAGCGGGGCCTCGCCCACGTGCCGGAAGACCGGCACCACATGGGACTGGTGCTCAGCTTCGAGGAGAACGAGAATGCCATCCTCGGCTATCACTATGACGAGCGCTACCTGAACGGCCCGATGCTCAATCTTGCCAGCATCCGCGACAGCGCCGCCGAAGCAGTCGAGAAATACGACATCCGCCCGCCCGATGTGCGGTTGAGAACCGCCAACTTTTCCGGCGGCAATCAGCAGAAAATAGTGCTGGCGCGGGAGATGGAGCGGGATCCGACCGTCCTCGTCATCGGCCAGCCGACGCGCGGCGTCGATGTCGGTGCCATCGAATTCATTCACAAACGCATCATCGAGATGCGCGATGCCGGCAAGGCCGTGCTGCTCGTATCGGTCGAACTGGATGAAATCCGCGCCCTTTCTGATCGCATCCTGGTGATGTTTGCCGGCCGCGTCGTCGGAGAGAGAACACCCGAGGCAACGGAAGGCGAACTGGGGCTGTTAATGGCCGGCGTCGAGGAAGGTCAGGAGGCGGCCCAATGAGCGTTCCCTATGCAAAACTGCCGCGCTGGGTCGAATACGGGCTGATCCCACTGATCAATCTGGTCGTGGCGTTCCTGGTGGCCGGTCTGGTGGTTCTCATCGTCGGCGAGAGCCCGTTGCGCGCCGCAAGCCTGCTGGTGCAGGGCGCCTTCGGATACGGTGAGGGTATCGGCTTCACCCTCTACTACGCGACGAACTTCATTTTCACCGGCCTTGCGGTCGCGGTCGCATTCCACTGCGGCCTGTTCAACATCGGCGGCGAGGGGCAGGCCTATATCGGCGGCCTCGGGGTTGCGTTTGCCTGCCTGGCGCTGGACGGCATATTCCCTTGGTTCCTGACCTTTCCAGTGGCAGTGGCCGCGGCAGCGTTATTCGGAGCTGCCTGGGCTTTCATTCCCGGCTGGCTTCAGGCCAAGCGCGGCAGCCATGTGGTGATCACCACCATCATGTTTAATTTCATTGCCGCCAGCCTGATGGTCTACATGCTGGTGGAGGTGGTCAAACCGCTGGGGTCCATGGCCCCGCAAACCCGGACTTTCGAGGCCGGAGGCCAGCTACCGCGCCTTGACTGGCTGTTGTCGGCATTCGGGTTCGATATCGGCGGAGCGCCGTTCAACCTGTCCTTCATTCTGGCGCTGGTGGCCGCCGTCTTCGTCTGGTGGCTGATCTGGCGCACCCGGCTCGGTTACGAGATCCGCACCATGGGCGCGAGCCCCTCCGCGGCACGCTATGCCGGCATCCCGGAAGCCAAGATCATCGTCATCACCATGCTGATCTCCGGTGCGCTGGCGGGCATGATGGCGCTCAACCCGATCATGGGTGACCAGCACCGCCTGCAGCTCGACTTCGTCACCGGTGCCGGCTTCGTCGGCATCGCCGTGGCACTGATGGGCCGCTCGCATCCGGTCGGCATCATTCCGGCCGCCATTCTCTTCGGCGTGCTCTATCAGGGCGGCGCCGAAATCTCCTTCGAGATGCCGCAGATCTCCCGAGATATGATCACCATCATCCAGGGGCTGGTCATTCTGTTCGCCGGGGCGCTGGAACACATGTTCCGGCCGGCAATTCAGACCTTCTTTGCAACTTTGAGCGGGGCGCGGTCTTCGACCGAAGCGCCGGCGGCGGGGGAGTAGCGCCATGGATTATTTTCAGGTCATCCTGGTCACTCTCGAGGCCACCATCCGTCTGTCCGTGCCGCTGATCCTGGCGGCGCTTGCGGGCCTGTTTTCCGAACGGTCCGGTGTTTTCGACATCGGGCTGGAGGGCAAGATGCTGGCGGCCGCATTTGCCGGCGGGGCGGCTGCGGCCGTGTACGATTCAGCGCTGATCGGTCTTCTGGCGGCCATCGCTGTCTCCGTTGCCCTGGCTTTGGTGCATGCCTTCGCCTCGATCACCCAGCGCGGCAACCAGATCGTTTCAGGCGTTGCAATCAACTTCATAGCGTTGGGTGCAACCGTGATCCTTGGCCAGAGCTGGTTCCAGCAGGGCGGCCGCACGCCGCAACTCACGGAAAACAGCCGGTTCGAGGCCGTCACTCTGCCGTTTGCGGAAACGCTGGCTTCGGTACCCGTGCTTGGACCGATCTACAATCAGCTGATATCGGGCCACTTCCTGCTGACATATTTTGCGTTCGCCATGGTGCCGATCACCTGGTGGGTCCTGTTCCGGACCCGTTTTGGCCTGAGATTGCGCGCGGTGGGTGAAAATCCGGGCGCTGTCGACACGGCCGGCATTTCGGTTCCGCGCATGCGCTACCTGGCGGTGATCTGCTGCGGCATCCTGTGCGGCTTTGCCGGCGCCTATCTGTCGATGGCGGTTGCCGCGGGCTTCGTCAAAGGCATGACGGCCGGTAAGGGCTTCATTGCCCTGGCGGCATTGATTTTCGCCAAGTGGAAGCCGGTCAACGTCATGTTCGCCTGCCTGCTGTTCGGCCTGCTGGATGCCATGGCCATCCTGATGCAGGGTCAGGAATTGCCGGTGGTCGGCCAGGTTCCGGTCCAGTTCATGCAGGCCCTGCCCTATGTGCTGACCGTAATCCTGCTTGCCGGTTTCGTCGGCAAGGCCATTCCGCCGAAGGCCGGCGGCCAGCCCTATGTGAAAGAGCGGTAACGTGTCGCGTGATCTGTTCGAGGCGGCTCGCGATGCCATGGGCAAGAGCCACTCGCCCTATTCGAAGTTTCCGGTCGGCGCTGCCATTCGCGCCGACGATGGAAAGGTCTATACGGGCGCCAATATCGAAGTGATTGCCTATCCGGAAGGCTGGTGCGCCGAGACCACGGCGATCGGTCACATGGTCATGGGCGGCGGCCGCCGCATTCGCGAGATTGCGGTCATCGCCGAGAAACTGGCATCCTGCTCGCCATGCGGCGGTTGCCGCCAGCGCATTGCCGAGTTTGCCGACGCCGATACGCTCATTCATCTGTGCGACAACAACGGAGTTGCCCAGACGCTGACCATGGCGGAACTGCTCCCTCTCGCGTTCGATACGGAGGTGCTGAAATGAACCAGGCGATATCAGTGCTGGTGAACCGGCTCGGCGGACTGGCGCCGCGGACGGCGATCATATTGGGATCCGGTCTTGGCCCGGTCGTCGACGAAGTCGAAAATCCGATCCGCATTCCCTATGGTGAGCTGGAAGGCTTTCCCCACAGCGGCGTATCGGGTCATGCGGCGGAAGTGGTTGCCGGCCATTGGGGCGATACCCCGGTGCTGTTTTTGTCGGGCAGGGCGCACTACTACGAAAATGCCGATGCATCGGTTATGCGGGCGCCGCTGGAAACGCTGCACGGTCTCGGCATCAAGCGGCTGATTCTGACCAATGCCGCGGGATCGCTGCGCGAGGATATGCCGCCAGGCTCGGTCATGCAGATCACCGACCACATCAATTTTTCCGGCTCCAATCCGCTGTTCGGCGAACCGAGCGACCGGCGCTTTGTCGGCATGACCAATGCCTACGATGCTACGATGGCCGACGAGATGCGGGCCGCCGCGAAGCGTGCCGGCGTGGACCTGCACCAGGGAGTCTATATGTGGTTTTCCGGTCCGAGTTTCGAAACACCGGCCGAAATTCGTATGGCCAAGACCTTCGGCGCCGACGCCGTAGGCATGTCGACGGTGCCGGAAGTGATACTGGCCCGGTTCCTTGGCCTTGATGTCGCCGCCGCCTCGGTGATCACCAATCTGGGCGCCGGCATGAGCGGGGGCGAGTTGTCCCACCAGGAAACCAAGGACATGGCGCCGCTTGGCGGCAAACGGCTCGCCTCGATCCTGCGCGAGATGCTGGCTGGATAAGGGGAGGGCACCCGATGGCGCTGCTGCCACAGGAATTCGTTCGAAGAAAACGCGACGGCCATGCTCTCGATGAGAAGGACATTGCCGACTTTGTCGCCGGTGTGACCAATGGTTCGGTGACGGAGGGCCAGATCGCCAGCTTTGCCATGGCGGTCTATTTCAACGGCATGACGCGGGGAGAGGCGGTCGCGCTGACCGTGGCGAAGCGCGATTCCGGCGATGTGCTGGAATGGTCCGATGTCGACTTGCCGATTGCCGACAAGCACTCCACCGGCGGGGTCGGCGACAACGTCTCTTTGATGCTGGCGCCGATCGTTGCCGCCTGCGGTGCCGCGGTGCCGATGATTTCCGGGCGCGGCCTCGGCCACACCGGCGGAACGCTGGACAAGATGGAATCGATCCCCGGCTATACGGTGGTCCCGTCAAATGAGCAGTTTCGGCAAACGGTCAAGGACGCCGGCTGTGCGATCATCGGCCAGACCGGTTCGTTGGCACCCGCCGACAAGCGCATCTACGGGGTGCGCGATGTCACAGCAACGGTCGAATCCGTGCCGCTGATCACCGCCTCGATCCTGTCGAAGAAGCTCGCTGCCGGGCTTGAGGCGCTGGTGCTCGACGTCAAGGTCGGCAATGGCGCTTTCATGGCCGAACTTGATGCAGCGACCGAGCTGGCGGAGAGCCTCGTGGCCGTCGCCAACGGCGCGGGTTTGCCGACGACCGCCATCATCACCGATATGAACGAGCCGCTCGCCAGCGCGGCCGGCAATGCGGTGGAAGTCAAGAACGCCGTGGAGTTCCTGACCGGCGCCCATCGCGATCCCCGGCTTCAGGAAGTGACGCTTTCGCTCGCCGATGAAATGCTGCTGTCGTCCGGATTGGCTGAAAATCGGGAGGCTGCCCGCGGGAAGTCACTGGCGGCGCTTGAAGGTGGCGCGGCCACCGAGCGGTTTTCGCGGATGGTGGCAGCCCTTGGCGGTCCCGCCGATTTCGTTGAACGCTACACGGACTATCTGCCGTTCGCGCCGGTCGAGCGGGAGGTCAAGGTGAGCCAAAGCGGCTTTGTCAGCACCATCGACACCAGAGGCCTTGGTCTCGCGGTTGTAGCGCTCGGTGGCGGCCGAACACGGCCGCAAGACGATGTCGACCCCTCGGTGGGCCTGACGGACCTTGCCGGCAAGGGCAAGCCGGTGGTGGCCGGCGACGTGATTGCCCGCATTCTGGCGGCGGACGAAGCCGCTGCCGAAGCCGCTGAGCAGGCGGTCTTGTCGTGCTATCAGATTGCCGACGCGCAGCCCGCGGATAACGGGCCGATCGTCACCCGCATTGCCGCCACTTGATGGGATCCGGGACAAGCTTCAAGGCGTAAGGATCAACTCGCCGTTGCGGGCCTGGTAGGAGTCGAGCTTGTTGAGAAAGCTCATCCCGATCAGCGTGACGGTTGCCAGCGACTTGTCGTCGATGACCAATGCCTCGACATTGTTGACACGGATCGACTGAAGTTCCACTCGGCGCAGGACCACGCGGGCGGCGGGAATGACCCCGTTGGCCGTCGAGACCCGGTACTTGAAGTCGCTCTCGGCCACGCTGACACCGAGCTTTCGTGCCGTCGACCGACTGATGGCGATAACGCTGGCGCCGGTGTCGATCAGGCCGCGGATGGAGCGCCCATTGATGCGGAACGTGCCTTCGTAGTGGCCGCGCGCATCGGCGCGCAATACGACATGGCCGCGGCCCGTATAGGCGGCCGGAGTACGGTTCTGCTCTGCCAGATTAGGCTGCGGCGCCGTCTGGCGCGCCTCAGCCGCTCGAGCTTGCCGCTTTGGTTCGGATGTCGAGCCGCCCACCAGTTGCGGCACGGCCAGAGCCACGCCGGCAATGAGAGCGGCAAAGATCAAGACACGAAACATGGCATCGAGCCCCGTTTGGCAGGCAAGACACATCCGGGTGGCGCCATTGGCGCTTCGCCAGATTTCTCACCTCACGATGAAGGCTCGATCAAAGCAGCACAAAGCTAACAGGGCGTAAGAACGCGCCCGGATACCCGTTCCGCTTGGCGGACTGGTAAAGAAAGGGTTAAGCGCGACGGCTACTTGGTTCCGTACATGCGGTCGCCGGCATCTCCGAGGCCCGGAACGATATAGCCCTTCTCATTGAGATGGCTGTCAATCGACGCGGTGAAGATCGGCACGTCCGGGTGGGCGTTGCGAAATGCCTTGACGCCCTCCGGGGCTGCAAGCAGGCACAGGAAGCGGATGTTGTGGGCGCCGCGATCCTTGAGTTTTTCCACTGCCGAGATCGAAGAATTGGCAGTCGCCAGCATCGGATCGACAACGATCACCAGCCGGTCGCTGATATCTTCCGGCGCCTTGAAGTAGTATTCGATCGCTTCCAGGGTATCGTGATCGCGATAGAGGCCGATATGGGCGACCCGGGCGGACGGAACCAAGTCGAGCATTCCCTCCAGCAGACCGTTGCCGGCCCGCAGGATTGAGGCGAAAACCAGCTTCTTGCCGGCCAGCACCGGCGCATCCATCTCCTCAAGCGGCGTTTCGATGGTTTCCGTCGTCAGGTCCAGTTCCCGCGTCACCTCGTAGCAAAGCAGGGTCGAGATTTCCCTGAGCAGCCGCCGGAAACTCGCCGTCGAGGTCTCCTTCTTCCGCATGATCGTCAGCTTGTGCTGGACAAGGGGATGGTCGATGACGGTGACGCCGTCCATGGCTGTTTATCCTTTGTTTGGTGCGGCCGTCATTTTTGCATTCCGGCCGGCGAGGCGGCAACCCGCCCAAGGCTGCAATCGCGTCTCAGGCGCGGTTTTGTCACAGCTTTGCGAGCAGCGCGCGCCGGGTCTCCTCGTCCACGAAGGCTGCATTGAGAGCCGTGCGCGTGATGTCCACGAGTTCTGTGTCAGACAGGCCGAAGGCCTCCCGCCCCATGGCGTATTCCTTGCCCAGTGTTGTGTCGAAATGCGGCGGGTCGTCTGAATTCAACGTGACCTTGACCCCGGCGTCTCGCAGGCGCAGCAACGGATGGGCCTGATGGTTTTCGAACACCTTGAGCGACACGTTCGAACCGGGACAGACCTCCAAAACCACACCGCCATCCGCCAACCGCTCGACAACCGCCGGATCTTCGATTGACCGAACGCCGTGTCCGATCCGCGATGGCCGCACATGGTCGAGTGCATCGGTGACGCTTTCGGCGCCCACCAGTTCCCCGGCATGAGTGGTGATTCCCAATCCGGCATCGCGGGCGATATCGAAAGCCGGGGCAAAATCGGCATGCGATCCCATGCGTTCCTCACCGCCCATGCCGAATCCGGTCACCAGTTCGTGCGGCCTGCTGGCCGCATAGCGTGCAACTTCCAGCGCCTGATCCGCACCGAAATGCCGAACGCAGGTGATGATGATGCGCCCTTCGATACCGTGTGCGTCACGGGCACGGCGGATTCCCTCGCAGAGGCCGTTCAGATAGGCTTCGGGAGACAGGCCGGTCAGTCTTGCATGGTCTGGCGAAACGAAGATCTCGCTGTAGATCGCCCCCTCTTCGGCAATCGAACTCAAGTAGGTTTCGGCCAGCAACGCATAGTCTTCTTCGCTGCGAAACAGACCGGCCGCCGCATCGTAAGCGGCCAGGAAGCTGGTGAAATCGTGCCACTTGTAGCGATCGCCATCGATCGCATGGTCGATATCGGTGCCGTACTTTGCCGCCTGGGCACGCACCAGCGCGGTTGAAGCCGCACCTTCGATATGACAGTGCAATTCGGCTTTTGGAATGTGGGCGGTCAAAGAAAACTCCTTCCATGCGGCCCCGGGGGCAGGCCGAGATGCTGTGCGATGCTTTCGCCAATATCCGCGAACGTGTCGCGCACACCGGCCGAACCGGCTGCGACGGTCGAACCGAACATCAGCACCGGTACGCGTTCGCGGGTGTGGTCGCTGCCGCGCCAGGTCGGATCGCAGCCGTGATCGGCGGTGATCACCACCAGGTCGTCCTGTTTGAGCTTGCGGGCGATCTCCGGCAGCCTGGTATCGAAATATTCCAGAGCAGCTGCATAGCCCGCGACATCGCGCCGATGCCCGTAAAGGGTGTCGAAATCGACAAAATTGGTGAAGACAAGATCACCGTCGCCGGCATGATCAAGCGCCTCCAGCGTCCTGTTGAACAGGGCTTCGTTGCCTTCGGCCTTGCGCATTTCGCTGATGCCCTGATGGGCAAAGATATCGCTGACCTTGCCGACCGCGATCACCATGCGTCCGGCCCTGCAGACCCGGTCGAGCACGGTTGGTTCCGGTGGCGGCACCGCATAGTCGCGGCGATTGCCGGTTCGCTTGAACTCTTCCGGGGTCTCGCCGACGAAAGGTCGGGCGATAACCCGGCCGATATTCAGCGGATCGATCAGTTTTCGCACCAGGTGGCAGAGATTGTAGAGCCGTTCCAGGCCGAAATGCGTTTCATGCACCGCGATCTGGAACACGCTGTCTGCAGAGGTGTAGAAAATCGGTTTGCCGCTTTGGATATGCTCCATCCCGAATTGCGCAATCACCTGCGTTCCGGATGCATGGCAGTTTGCAAGGCTGCCTGGCAGGTCGCCATGCTGGATAATCTGCTCGAGAAGCTCCGGCGGAAATGTCGGTTCTTCCTCGGGGAAATAGCCCCATTCGAATGGAACCGGTACGCCGGCGATTTCCCAGTGGCCCGACGGGGTATCCTTGCCCTTCGACACTTCTGTCGCGCATGCATATCGCCCCAGTGGCTCCATCGCGTCGTCCATCCCGGACGGGGTTTGCCGGGTTGCCAGCCGCGCCGCCTGCACCAGACCGAGCGAGGTCAGGTTGGGCAGCGCCAAAGGACCGCTGCGCAGCCCCTCGCGGTCGCCAAGGCCCGCGGCGCATTGTTCGGCAATATGGCCGAGAGTGTTGGCACCGGCGTCGCCGAACACATGTGCATCCGGTGCGCCTCCGATACCGAAGGAATCCAGCAGCAAGATGATCGCGCGTGGCATGGGGTCCCCTGTTCGAACGAAAGTTCGGTCAAACTATGGGTTGGCGGGGCGAGTCACAAGCCGAAAATGATCGGCATCCGGGATGCTGCGTCAGCAGTCGGTGCAATCGAGATCCGAGCCGAGGCGCGGGCGCATGTAGTAGGTCTCGTTCATGCCGATCGAGGCCATGGCGCTGCCCATAAACTGGTAGGATGTGATCAGGCTATGGGTGTTGGTGATTTCGCTGCGCACATAATAGGAATCGGCAATACGCAATCCCGTTGGGATGGTGATAGTCGTATTCTTCGGATACGGGGTCGTATTGTCGCTCTTCCAAGACCAATCCACCTTGGCGTTGGTCGAAGCGTCAACCCTGATCCCAGTGAAGGTCAGGACGATGTTGCTTCCATCGAAGGGCGCCAGGATCGCCTCGGCAACATCGACCAGATCGGCCATGTCGGACTTGGTGATGGTTGTGCCCTGAGTGATCAGGTCAAGCGTGATGTTGCCGGCGCGCGACACCTTCGTATCCACCGAGAGCGCCACGGAAATCTCGACAGCGCCGATATACATGAGCACCAGCAACGGCGCGACGAAGGCGAATTCCACCGCGCCGACGCCCTTGCGGTCTCGCAGCATCGAGCGGATGCGCCGAGGTGTGCGCCCGGCAATCCGACCGGATCCGAAGCGCAAAGCGCGAGCCAGTGAACGCCGAAATCGCCTATTCATAGGCTTCGTTCCGGTAGGCCGTCGTGGCGACGATCAGATAATATTCCGGCAGCGTGCCGCCGCTGCGGATATTGGTGACATAGGGGCGGACGAGATCGGCCGTCACGCGCCATTTGTAGAACGCCCGAAACATGTTGATCGACGCGGATCCACCGGGGCTGAAGGCGAAGCCGCTGGTGTCCAGGTCGCCATAGGTACCCGTCTGACGCGGGACCTTTTTCGGCATGGCGCCGAACGAAGCGTAGGATTTGAGATCCAGGAACAACCGGGAATTCACGTCGACGCCACAGGCGATCATGATCGAAAGCTGATTGCAGAATTCGGTCTTGAACTGCGCCTCGGTCATGTCGGTAGTGGCCGGCGGAGTGCTGTTGAACGTGATCTGGCCGGTTCGCAATTTGCGGCCCATCCGATCCACGGCGTAGTTCAGCGTCTGCTCTGCGGCAAAGGCCACGCAGGTTTCGATGATGGCGAAAACCAGAAGGAAAAACGGAATGGCCAGTACAGCGAATTCGATCGCCGCGCTGCCGTCCTTGTTGCGGCGAAACCGGCGCAACCATCCCTCAGCCGACTTGGAGTCGGCTTGGCGACGCCGCTGATGTTTCAGGATCCGCATGGTTTCCCCAATAGTGTACCAGTGCGGTCAGTGTAGTGGATATGCGTTACCAATCCGTATCCGAAATGAATTGGATTAACTCGGCACCCGTTTGGCCGCCATTTACCAACAATTACGAGGACTTATTCCGGCAGATCCAGGTTTTCGCAGTCCGGCGTGCAGGTCAGCACGTGGCGCTCATCCTGGCGGTACTCGCGCACCGTGTTCTTGGTTTCCAGCGACACAAGCACACGCTCGTCGACAATGGCATTGCCGTCCTTGTCGAGGATGACCAGGTTGGTCGTGCCAAAGCGCTTGCCGGTCAGGACGATGGTCTGCGAATCGCTGACGGCCGCATCGGCAATATCGGCGTTGCCGATAATGACCCGGCTGACCGCCCGATCCAGTTTGATGACGCGGGCGTAGTCGAGGTCGACCCGAATATTTTCCGCCAACGCTCCCGAAATGGCGACGCCGCAGAGCGCCACTGCAAGAGCCGGTCCGCGAAGTGATTTCGAAAGGTATGCAAGTCCGGACGGGCGGGTCATGGCGTGCTCCACATGTCGTGCCAGTAAGTTCGCCCTAAACTCGCCTGGAATGGTGAATGAACCATTAACGGGTCGGCGGAAAGCGAGGGCAGGGCAATGCGGATCGGCCTTGTGGCGTCAGAAACCGGCGCACGTCTTTCTAGCGGCCGTGAAAGTTCAACAGCCTCGCCCTATATATATATAATGTCTTGCGGAAACCCGCTCGTGGGGCCTGTCCGCTTGAGGCCTTGGAAACTCCCAAAAGAGAGCGTCAGCGATTAAGCCCGCGTTCACCACAGTTGGGCGCTTTTTTGCGCAAGGCTTTGGTAACCGTATTTCTTAAGTAGATCTCAAAGCCTGGTGTTTAGGTTGCGAGCATCCGATCAACGAACAACAAGTTGACGGCTGTGCTGAACAAACACGTGGAGCAAGGAGTATTCCAATGACCAAGATTTTCGCACGTTTTCTCAAGGACGAATCCGGCGCGACCGCCATCGAATATGGCCTGATCGCCGCTCTGATCGCTGTTGCCCTGATCGCCAGTGCTTCGCTCGTCGGTAACGAGCTTGAAGAAACCTTCAACAAGATCAGCACCGAGCTGAACAAGGCACAGAGCTAATCAAGCTGGGCGTTCAGCGACTTCGCGACGCCCTGCCTTTCTCGCCCGCTTTTGGCGCGAGACACAAGACAAAACTGTCCGGCCGTCGGGTCGGGCAGTTTTCTGTTTCTAGCGGTGCGGTATCGCCCATGGTGCCCGCCGGAACAGGTCCAGGACCATCCTGGATTTCGCGATAACGGAGAGAACACATGCTGGTGGCCGCGATCATCGTCATCTTCCCGCTTTGTCTGGCCTATGCGGCGTTCTCGGACATGTTCACGATGACGATCCCGAACAGGGTTTCAATCATCCTCATCGCCTCGTTTGCGGTCATCGCGCCGTTCACTGGAATGGCCTGGGGTGTCTATGGTGAGCATTTTGCCGCCGCAGCGCTCGTTTTTGCCGTCTGTTTTGCCCTGTTCGGTTTCGGTCTGATGGGTGGCGGGGATGCCAAGCTTCTGACAGCGGTGGCGCTGTGGTTCGGCCTGAACATTCATCTATTCAATTTTCTGGTCTATGTGGCGCTGTTCGGCGGCCTCTTGACCGTGCTGATCGTTCTCGCCCGGACGGATCGCTTTGCCCTTGTGGTCAATCGCGTGGGCATGTTCAATCACCTGACCGATCCGGCGCTGGGTGTGCCTTATGGTGTTGCCATCGGCATTGCCGGTTTCATCTGTTTCCCGGCAACAGAGCTGGCGCGGTATGCCCTCCAGCAAATGGTGTGAGCAGTGTTCCAATACGGTTGCGAAAAAGAGCAAAGGGTTCGCCGATAACCGTGCTGGCTTCATCGACCGCGGGCGATTAATTCCCCGTTAAGCACGATTGTAAGCACCGCATTAACCATAATTACACGATTGATGCCGCATTGTCCGGGCACACGCAAAACTGTGTCCTGGGGTATCGGTATGAAGCCTGCACGCATTTTAGTATTGACCATTGCGCTGGTAGCCGCCGTTGCGGCCGGCTACCTTATGTTGAACATTTCCAACCAAAAGGCCGAGCAGCCGATTCGCATCGTCAAGGACGTTACCACCGATCAGGTTCTGGTGGCGTCGAACAGCATGCCGATCGGTACACGGCTGAACGAGGATAATCTCGACTGGCAGGAATGGCCTGAAGACGCAGTATCGGATGGGTTCATAACCAGGTCCGTCAGGCCGGAGGCCATCGAGGAACTGAACGGCTCTATCGTTCGCCTCCCGGTTTTCGAAGGAGAACCGATCCGCGGCGAGAAGGTTGTTGATTCCGACACGAGGATCATGTCGTCGATCCTGCCGTCGGGCAAGCGGGCGGTCTCGACCGAGATATCCGTTGCAACCGGCGCCGGTGGCTTCATCCTTCCCAACGACCGTGTCGATGTCATCATGGTCCGGTCGAACGAGGAAACCGGGTTCCTCACGGAAACCATCCTGTCGAACATCCGCGTTCTCGCCATCGACCAGCGCATCCAGGAAGATGACGAAGGCAACAAGACGGCTGTCGGATCGACGGCGACGCTCGAGCTTACGCCGGAACAGGCACAGATCATTTCAGTGGCCCAGCAAATGGCCGCGCGTTTGACGCTTGCGCTTCGCAGCGTCGCCGACGTGCAGGAGGCCGACACCGGCGGGGCCAATTATCTGCTGAGTGGCGACGGGGGGTCGACCATCCAGCTGATCCGTTCGGGCGAAATCCAGAATATCGGTGCATCAAAGTAGACCGGGGACAATTCAGTGCAAAGATCTAGAAAATCCGCAATTGCGCCAGGCATCGGTCAACTGGCGCTGATAGCGACAACGACCGCCGTCCTGACGGCAACGACCGCAATCGGACCGCTCACCAGCGTCGCCGGCGCCAATGAGCAGACCATCAACATCAGCCAGATGGGCGCAGGGGTCAGCCGTGACGTCAAGCTTGGCCTGAACAAGGCCGTGGTTGTCGATCTGCCGGCAGATGCTCACGACATCCTGGTGGCCGATCCGAGTGTCGCCGACGCGGTGACCCGATCGTCCCGCCGGATCTACATCTTCGGCAAGGCGGTCGGCCAGACCAACATATTCGTCTTTGGCGCCAACGGCGCACCGATTGTCAGCCTCGACCTTGCGGTTGAACGCGACATCACCGGGTTGAAGAAGCAGTTGGCGCGGTTCATTCCGGACTCCGATATCAATGTCGAGATCATCAGCGACAACATCGTGCTGACCGGCTCGGTGCGCACGCCGCAGGATGCGTCGCGGGCAAGCCAGCTTGCCGGCATCTTCCTCAAGGGCGGTGAAGCCACGACGCGAAACATCACAGCCATCGGCGATGGCGGTGACGCGGCGATCTTCGCCGAACAGCGGCAGGTGTCGCAGATCATCAACCTGTTGGACATCGAGGGCGAGGACCAGGTGACTCTGAAGGTCACGGTGGCCGAAGTCAGTCGGCAGATCCTCAAGCAGCTCGGTTTCAACACCTACTTCAACGGCGCCAACGGCGGCACCGCATTCCAGTCGGTCAACCCGGTTGGATTGGGCAAGGTCCTGAGCAACACCGCAGGGCTCGGCCAGTTCGACCTCGGCAGCTACAACATCGATGCCTATGTCCGCGCGATGGAGCAGGCCGGCGTGATGAAAACGCTTGCCGAACCGACACTGACGGCCATTTCCGGTGAGGCTGCGGCCTTTGCCGTCGGCGGTGAGTTTCAAGCGGTATCCGGGCAGAGTATCAGCGAAGGCACCATCACCTACGAGTACGAAACCAAGGAATATGGTGTCGGCCTCGAATTCACCCCGGTGGTTCTGTCGGCCGGTCGCATCAGCCTGAAGGTCAGAACCGAAGTCTCCGAACCGACATTCGAGGGCAGCGTGACGCTCAGCGGCGCGAACGGGCTTGGCGGTGTGACCATCAACGGTATCCGTCGGCGCGAAGCCGAAACAGCGGTGGAACTGCCATCCGGCGGATCGATCGTCATTGCCGGCCTCATCCGAGACGATCTCCGGCAGGTCATGGGCGGTCTGCCCGGCGCGTCGAAGATACCAATACTCGGCACTCTGTTCCGCAGCCGCGATTTCGTCCGCAATGAAACCGAGCTGGTGATCATTGCCACGCCCTATCTGGTCAGGCCCGTTGCCCGCAACAAGCTGGCTCGGCCGGACGACAATCTCAACCCGTCGAGCGATGGCGCTGCCTATTTCCTCAGCCGCGTCAACCGCATCTACGGCAAGGCCCAGACGGACCTGCCGAATGGCCGCTACCACGGCGTCGTCGGCTTTATCTACAAGTAAGGGTTCGGAGCCAGATCATGACTTACAAGGACACGGTTGCCATGCGTAACAAAGCATCAGGGCTTCAAACCGGCAAAACCTGGCTGAAACCCGTCGCAGCGGTTCTGTTGACGGGGACGTTGCTGGGCGGATGCGCCAATGTGCACAATATCGAGGTGGGGTCGGTTCCCGACGACTACCGGACCAACCATCCGATCGTCATCTCCGAAAAGCAGGAGGTGGTCGATATCCCGGTTGCGGGCACGGACCACCGGATGACCTTCGGGACGATGAGCATTGTTCGGGGCTTTGGTCAGCAATACCGCGCCAATGCCTCGGGGTCACTGACCATCATGCGGCCGGTCGGCTCCGCCAACGCCCGCGCAGCCAACCGCGTCTCCAAGCAGATCCGCCGCGTACTGGTCGATGAAGGTGTTCCCGCAGCACGGATCCACACGACGACCTACCAGGCACAGGGACAGAACGACGCTGCGCCGATACGGCTGAGCTTCGGTGCCATTGCGGCGTCAGTGGAAGAATGCGGCCGCTGGCCGAAGGACCTCGTGCTCAACACGACCGAGAACAAGCACTACGAGAATTTCGGCTGCGCGACCCAGAACAATCTGGCGGCGCAAATTGCCAACCCGTCGGACCTGATCGCACCGCGCGGCACCACGCCGATCGATGCGCAGCGTCGCGACAATGTCATCAACGACTATCGGGAAAACGGAGCCGGCCTGAAGAACACCGACGCGGACATCACGATCAACATCAACCAGTAATCGTTTGATGGATCCGACACCGGCAACAGGCACAACGTGAAGCAGGAAAGCACGATGAGTGAGTTAGCACACAGCAACGGCGACGAGAGCCTGATCGACACCGGCGGCAAAGCCGATGAACTCGAACAGATGCGCCCGTTGCCGCGCATTTCGGTACAGGCCTTCTGCGAGTCGGAAGACGTTCTGGCCACGATGGAGGCCTGCGCCGAAGATCGTCGCATGGCGCGGGTGCATTTCCGCTCCGTCTCCGGCGGCATCGAGACCGCGACCAACATGTTTGCTTCGTCGCCGACGCCCAATCTGATTATCCTGGAGAATCTGGCGCCGCCGCACGAGCTGATGGAGCAGCTGGGCGAGCTCGCGGAAGTCTGCGACCCGTCCACCAAGGTTGTCATCGTCGGCCATGACAACGACGTGCATCTCTATCGCGACCTGATCCGCCAGGGCATATCGGAGTACATTATCGCGCCGGTGTCGCTGGCCGACATGATCAACGTCATTTCGGCAATCTTCATCGACCCGGATGCGGAGCCTCTCGGCCGTACCATAGCCTTTATCGGGGCCAAGGGCGGGGTCGGCTCATCGACCATTGCCCATAACTGCGCCTGGGGCATCTCGAGCCTGTTTTCCACGGAAGTCATCCTTGCTGACCTAGACCTGGCCTTCGGGACGGCGAACATCAATTTCGACCAGGATCCTCCGCAGGGCATCGCCGAGGCGGTGTTCTCGCCGGAGCGACTCGACGATGTGTTCCTCGATCGACTGTTGGCCAAATGCGCCTCGCATCTGTCGATGCTGGCGGCGCCGTCGATGCTGGACAAGACGTACGACTTCACCTCCAACACGTTCGAGCCGGTGCTGGAAATCGTCCAGCGTAGTGCGCCGATGACCGTGCTGGACCTGCCCCACATCTGGGAGAACTGGTCACAGGCGGTGCTCAAGGAAGTGGACGACGTGGTTGTCACGGCGACCCCGGACCTGGCCAACCTGCGCAACACCAAGAACCTGATCGATACGCTCAGCAAATTGCGGCCCAACGACAAGCCGCCGCGTCTCGTGCTCAATCAGGTCGGCATGCCGAAACGGCCGGAGATTTCGATCAACGACTTCTGCGAGCCTCTGAACATGGAGCCGACGGCCATCATTCCCTTTGATGCGCAGCTCTTCGGAACTGCATCCAACAGCGGCAGGATGATTGCCGAAACGGATGCCAAATCGCCGACCGCGGAAACCTTCTCGCAACTGGCCCATGTGCTGACCGGTCGGGCCGAGATGAAGAGCAAGAAGAAGTCCGGACTGTCCAACCTGCGTTCGCTGCTGGGGCGCAAGTAGGCGGCAACTCCACTCTAGACTGATCCGAGGTACTGCATGTTTGGTAAACGGGGTAACAAGGGGTTCGGCCAGGCCGCGGACACCGTCGTTAAGGCGCCGCCGCTGGCGCCGGAACTTGCCGAGGACAAGCCGGTCGCCAAAAAACCGGAACCCGCCAAAGCCGAGGCACCGGTGCGCACCAACACGCCGATCGCGCCAGGCGGCGATCGGCCCGAGAAGAAGCGCCGCGGGCCGAAACGCGATGACGGTTATTACACGACAAAGTCGCAGGTCTTTTCGGCGCTGATCGACACGATCGACCTGTCGCAGCTCTCCAAACTGGAGAACGAGAGCGCGCGCGAAGAAATCCGCGATATCGTCAATGATATCATCACGATCAAGAACTTCGCGATGTCCATCTCCGAGCAGGAAGAACTGCTGGAGGACATCTGTAACGACGTTCTTGGCTACGGGCCGCTCGAGCCGCTTTTGGCGCGCGACGACATCGCCGACATCATGATCAACGGCTCGGGCCAGAGCTTCATCGAAGTGGACGGCAAGGTCGAGGAAACGGATATCCGCTTTCGCGACGAGAGCCAGTTGCTGTCGATCTGCCAGCGCATCGTCAGTCAGGTCGGCCGCCGGGTCGATGAATCGAGTCCCATCTGTGACGCCCGTCTCCCGGACGGCTCTCGTGTCAACGTCATCGCACCGCCGCTATCCATCGACGGCACCGCACTGACCATTCGTAAGTTCAAGAAGGACAAGCTGACGCTCGACCAGCTGGTCAATTTCGGATCGATCACTCAGGCGGGCGCCACGATCCTGCAGATCATTGGCCGCGTTCGCTGCAACGTGGTGATCTCCGGCGGTACCGGTTCCGGAAAAACGACGCTGCTCAATTGTCTGACACGCTATATCGACACCGACGAGCGCGTCATCACCTGCGAGGACTCGGCGGAACTGCAACTGCAGCAGCCCCACGTGGTTCGCCTCGAGACCCGCCCGCCCAACATCGAAGGCGAAGGCGAGGTGACGATGCGCGATCTGGTCAAGAACTGTCTGCGTATGCGGCCGGAACGGATCATCGTCGGCGAGGTGCGTGGACCGGAAGTGTTCGACCTTCTGCAGGCCATGAACACCGGCCACGACGGGTCGATGGGTACGATCCACTCCAACTCACCGCGCGAGTGTCTGAGCCGTATGGAATCGATGATTGCCATGGGCGGCTATTCCCTGCCGACCCGAACGGTGCGTGAAATTATTGCCGGTTCGGTGGATGTCATCGTCCAGGCGGCGCGCCTGCGCGATGGTTCCCGCCGCATCACCCACATCAGTGAGGTGGTTGGCATGGAAGGCGACGTCATTATCACCCAGGACCTCATGACCTTCGACATGGACGGTGAGGACGCCAACGGCCGCATCATCGGGCATCACCGCTCGACCGGCATCGGTCGTCCGCATTTCTGGGACCGGGCTCGCTACTTCAATGAGGAAATGCGGCTCGCCGAGGCGCTGGACAGCATGGAACAGTCGGCCGCCTGACGGTCGCGCATGACGCCCGATCGACGGGCAATGAGGAAGGAAGGCTATCGCCGTGTTCGGATTTGATTCCTCGATCGTGATGATTGTCGCCCTGGTCGCAATCGCCGCCGGCGGGCTGGCCTATGGCGTGCTGTTCTCGACCTTCGAGACCCAGAAAAAGTCCGACTTGCGCATGCAGCGGGTCAAGGCGGCGGAGACCGACGTCAACGCGGTTCGCTCGGCGCGTGAGCGCATGAAAGAAGCGACCATGCGACGCAAATCCGTCGAAGAGTCGCTGGAAGATCTGGAATCCAAGCAGAAGGGCAAAGGCAATCTGGCCTCGCCGCCGCTGAAGATCGCCCTCCAGCAGACCGGTTGGAAAATCACCGTTGGGCAGTTCTACCTGGCAAGTGTTGTCTCGGGCATCATTTTTGCCGGGCTTGCCTTTGTGTCCGCCTCCAACATTCTGATCGTTATCGGCGCCTTTGTCGTCGGAACATTCGGTATCCCTCGCTGGCTTGTTTCGTTCAAACGCCAGCGTCGCATGAAAGCGTTTCTGGCGGAGTTTCCGAACGCTCTCGACGTCATGGTCCGGTCGATCAAGTCGGGTCTGCCGCTCAACGACGCCTTGCGGTTGATAGCGTCCGATTCCCAGGAACCGCTGCGCAGCGAATTTCGCAAGGTCGTCGAGGCGCAACAGCTCGGCATGACCGTGCCGGAGGCCTGCGAGATCCTGCACGAGAATATCCCGGTTCCGGAGACCAACTTCTTCGCCATCGTTATTGCCATCCAGGCCCAGGCCGGCGGCAACCTCTCGGAAGCGCTGGGCAATCTGTCGCGGGTCCTGCGTGACCGCAAGAAGATGAAGGCCAAGGTCCAGGCGCTGTCGATGGAGGCCAAGGCGTCAGCCGGCATCATCGGTGCGCTGCCGTTCATCATCACGTTTCTCGTTTATCTCACCACGCCTGACTACATCATGCTGCTGTTCACCGACCCGCGCGGCAACCTGATTGTCGGCGCGTCGCTGGTCTGGATGACCATCGGCGTCTTGGTGATGCGGAACATGATCAATTTCGACATTTAGCGCGGTCGCACGGCATCCGATGAAGGCTTGATATCATGGTCAATACACTGACAGACCCGAGTTTCGTGCTGGCGCTGCTGGTCGGTATCGCGGTCTTCGCGACGCTGTTCACCGTCTTTATGCCGATGCTCGACCGCGGCGACCTGAAGGCGCGCATGCGCTCGGTGGCGCTGGAGCGTGACGAGATCCGGGCGCGCGAGCGTGCGCGACTCACCGCCGACTCCACCAAATCGGCCAGTTTGCGCCTGGAAAGCAATGCGCGGGCGCAGAACCTGGTGGACCGTCTGAACCTGCGCGAGGCGCTGGTCGACAGCGAAACCCAGAAAAAGCTGAAACTGGCCGGCTACCGGACCCAGAACGCCCTCAACATCTACCTGGCGGCACGCTTCGTCCTGCCATTCCTGTTCTTCGGTGCGGCCATCTTCTACGTCTTCGTGCTCGGCAACTTCGCCGAACAGTCGACAATGATCCGGGGCGCCATCTGCATCGGCGTTGCCTATCTCGGCTTCTATTCGCCGAACATTTATATCTCGAACCGCACGTCCAAGCGGCAATTGTCGATCAAGCGGGCCTGGCCCGATGCCCTCGACCTGATGCTGATCTGTGTCGAAGCCGGTATTTCGATCGAGGCGGCGTTCAAGCGCGTCGCCACCGAAATCGCCACCCAGTCAGCACCCCTGGCGGAGGAACTTGTTCTGACGACGGCCGAGCTCTCCTATCTGGACGAACGTCGCAAGGCGCTGGAAAATCTCGGCGACCGCACCGGCCTCGAAGCGGTCAAATCGGTGGTCCAGGCTTTGATCCAGGCGGAGCGCTACGGCACGCCGATCGCCCAGGCGCTGCGAGTCTTGGCCCAGGAAAGCCGTGACATACGCATGACCGAGGCGGAAAAGAAGGCAGCCGCCCTGCCGCCCAAACTGACCGTCCCGATGATCCTGTTCTTCCTGCCGGTGATCTTCGGCGTCATCCTCGGCCCGGCCATCATCCAGGTCATGGACAACTACACCCGCTAACCGCGCTTCATAACTGAAACGAAAACCCCGGCTGCATCAGCAGCCGGGGTTTTTGATTGTCGGTTGAGCTGTAACCCAAACGGCGCGGATGGTAGGGTCAGCCCCGTTTGTCTTCGAGCTTTTTCCAGGCGTTTTGCTGTGACAGGATGGACCGCAGGTAGGCGACGTTGGCCTCGGCCTGTTCCTTGGAGAGTTCAGCCCGGGCGATTTTTTCCGCCTCGGCGAAACGACCCTGCAGCCCGACGACCAGCGCCAGGTTCTGCCGCACGCGGCTATCGGCGCCGGGCAGGGCTGCCGCCTTCTTCAATGTAGCCTCTGCGGTGCTCAGATCACCGGTCAGGACGTAGGACATGCCGAGATTGGACATCACTGTCGGTTCGTTCGGCTTGATATCAAGCGCCTGGCGGTATTTCAGCCGCGCTTCCTTGGTGCGACCGAGTTGATCGAGGATAGCGCCTTCGGCCGACAGCAGTCGCCAGTCTGGCTGGTCGGGCGTCTGGGCCCGGCGGATCGTGCTCAAGGCGTGGTCGAGCTGACCGGCGGCAGCTTGCGCCTTGCCGTAGCTGGCCAGCACCGTCCGGTCGTTCGGATGATGAATGGCGACCTGCTGCATCACGGCCAGTGCCTGGCTGTCACGGCCGGTCATGCGCAGGATCGTCGCATACTGAATTCCGGCGGTCTTGTCCTTTGGATTGGCCGAATAGGCCGCGGCAAATTGCCGTTCGGCGAGATTGAGCTCGTTGGCGTTCATCTCGGCGACCGGTTTGCCGCTTGAGCGCACCGACCCGGTCTTGATGTTGGAGGTGTTGGCGCAGGCGGCAAGGCCCGCCACCAACGCCAATGTGCAGACGTTGAGGGAAAGCCGAGACAGGCGCTTCGCCATATATGTGCTGTTCATTGCAAGACCCCGTTATGCATTGTCTTCGGTGTGTGACGCCAATACCCGATGGCGGACACGCGCCGGACAAGGCCGGGTTCGGTCGGACGATTTGACACTTGCTTCGCGTGCTCCGTCCTTTAATCAATATTCTGTTAACCCTAATGGATCGTTAACGTTCCTTAACGAAGGTGATCGATGACACTCTCCTGTTTTGCCGACCCGACCGAAGTCTCCCTGCCTGTCCACCTGTTCAGCAAGCCCGACCTTGAACACATCGCCGGCGATCCGGTCATGAAAACATGGATCGAGGCCACCGGGTTCAAGGCCTCGGCCGGACAGTTCCGGCTTCTGCCGGGCAATGATGGTGCACTCGCCGGCGCGTTGTTTGGCCTGGGCGTGTCGGCCGAGGACCAGCCGCTGATCGCGGGTGCCCTGGCGACACGACTTCCCGAAGGAGTCTGGCGGCTTGAAAATGCCGGCGCCAATGGCGACGCACTGGCACTGGGTTTCGGTCTCGGCCGCTATCGGTTCGACCGCTACCGCAAATCCAACGCTGCGAAGCCCCGATTGATCGTTCCCGATGATGCGGACCGAACAGCGCTGGAGCGCACACTCAGCGGCTGTTATCTCGCGCGCGATCTGGTCAACACGCCGGTGAACGACATGGGGCCGGCCCAGTTGGAGGCGACTGTCCGGGAGTTGGCGGAGAACCACGGAGCTGTTGTCGAAACAATCGAAGGCGATGCACTGCTCGACCAGAATTTTCCGATGATTCACGCGGTCGGTCGGGCCAGCGCATCGGCGCCGCGGCTCATAGATCTGCGCTGGGGCGCTGAAGACGCGCCCAAGGTGACGCTGGTCGGCAAGGGCGTTTGCTTCGATACAGGCGGGCTGGACATCAAGCCCGCCGCCGGCATGCTGTTGATGAAGAAGGACATGGGTGGCGCGGCCAATGTGTTGGGCCTAGCCGCCATGATCATGCAGGCCGACCTGCCGGTGCGCCTGCGGGTGCTCATCCCCGCCGTCGAGAACGCCATTTCAGGCAATGCCTTCCGGCCCGGCGATATTCTCACAAGCCGCAAGGGTATCACAGTCGAAATAGGCAACACGGATGCCGAGGGGCGCCTGGTGCTCGCCGATGCCATGGCCTATGGCGATGAGGAACAACCGGCGTTGATGGTCGACATGGCAACCCTCACCGGCGCGGCCCGGGTGGCGCTTGGTCCCGACCTGCCGCCGTTCTACTGCCACGGTGACACCCTGGCCGAGGAACTCATGGCGGCCGGTCGCCTGACCCATGATCCGCTTTGGCGCATGCCGTTGCACAAGGGCTACGACCGCAATCTTTCCTCGCCCGTTGCTGATATCAACAACGCGCCGGCCGGCGGCATGGCCGGCTCGGTGATCGCTGCCCTGTTTCTCAACCGCTTTGTCGAGAACGCCGACAGCTGGATCCATCTGGATATCTATGCCTGGAACCCGAAGGCGCGACCCTGGTCGCCCGTCGGCGGCGAGGCGCAGGGTATCCGCGCCCTGTTTCAACTGATTTCCGAGCGTTTTGACCCGGCGCACGCCAAATGATACGGTTGCGAAACGATATCTGAATTGCTTGGATTTCTGAGCGACCATGAGCGTTTCGCTGACCGCCTCGCAGGCACTCCACCTGTGGCACGGAACATCATTGAAGCTGGTCCGGTCGGACGCACCCGACCTGACGTCACGGCAGTTGAGCATCCTGCTTCACATCTATCTCGTGCCCCCACCGCACACCGTGCGCGGGCTTGCCTCCCTGCTGGGCGTGACCAAGCCGGTCATCACGCGAGCTCTCGACAGCATGGGCGCCCGCGGGCTGGTCCAACGGCACCGCGACGAGCAGGATCGTCGCAACGTCATCATCCAGCGAACCGTCGCTGGTGCGCTTTATCTTGAACGGCTCGGCGATATCATCGTCGAGGAAGCAGCGGAGCTGTCCCTGTGAACACACCTTTGGACAAGCGCCTGAATGTCTTTCGCCCGGATCGTGCCGATGTAGCCCTGAAAGGCGCCGTTGACGCCACCGAATACGTCACCGGGTCACCGGCTCAGGTCGTCGCATCCGTTGTCGACATGAAGAACGACCCGACCGAAACATCCGAGGCCGGCAGCCAGTTGCTGCTCGGCGAGACCATTTCGGTGTTCGAAGAGACGAACGGCTGGAGTTGGGTTCAGGCTGACATCGATCGCTATGTCGGCTACGTACCGACGCAGGCGCTCGGCCCGTTGCGTGATGCGGCAACCCATGTGGTCGTCGTCCCGCGCACGTTCGTCTATTCCGGCCCGGATCTTCGCCACCCGGTGCATTTAGTCTGCTCGATGGGAAGCCGTCTCAGGATTGTCGATTACGCGCAAACCCGAGGCACGGACTATGCCGTTCTTGACGACGGAACGGCGGTCATCGCCGCGCACATTCAGCCGCTGTCCCATCGCTTCGAAGACTACGTGGCGGTCGCGGAGCGGTTCCTTGAAACACCTTATTTGTGGGCCGGAAAATCCGGCTTCGGTCTCGATTGCTCCGGCCTGGTGCACCTGGCCGCGCTGATGTGCGGTCATATCGTGCAAAGGGATTCCGACATGCAGGCGAAAACGGTCGGCGAGGCGATCGAGCCCGGTCCGGACGGAACAGGCTTGCAGCGCGGCGACCTGGTGTTCTGGAAAGGTCATGTCGGCGTGATGACGGATGCCGAAGTCATGTTGCATGCCAGCGGCCACGCCATGCGCGTGGTGCGCGAGCCGCTCAAAGAGGCGGTTGACCGTATAGCGGCGCTTTACGGCAAACCCACAGGGTACCGGCGCCCGGGTTTCTAAGGATTGGGTTCTTGTTTCCCGAGAGGCTGCAATTTCGGGGACAGTTTACTTAATTCGATCATTGCCAAGCGTGATCGGTAAGCCTCTGAAAGAATTAAGTAAACTGTCCCCGAAATTCTGGAACGTTGTTTAGGATCACTCGCTGACCACACCGGTCGCGGCCGTCTCCAGATCGAAGGCGGCGGCCATCAATGCCTTGGTGTAGTCTGTCTGCGGCTCGTCGAAAACCTGTTCCGACGGACCCTGTTCCACGACTTTCCCGGAACGCATGACGATGACGTTGTTGGCGAGCGCCCGCACCACTTTGAGGTCGTGGCTGATGAACAGATAGGCGAGGTTGTGGTCGCGCTGCAGCTTGCGCAACAGGTCGACCACCTGCGCCTGCACGCTCATGTCGAGCGCCGAGGTCGGCTCATCGAGCATGACGAAGCGCGGGTTGAGCACCATGGCGCGGGCGATGGCGATGCGCTGCCGCTGGCCGCCTGAAAACTCGTGCGGATAGCGCCAGCGCGTCGTCGCATCGAGTCCCACCTCTTCAAGCACCTCCGCCACCTTGCGGTCGCGATCGTCGGCACTGAGGTTTGGCTCGTGCACGCGCAGGCCCTCGGCTACGATGTCGGCAATCGACATGCGCGGTGAGAGCGATCCGAACGGGTCCTGGAACACCACCTGCATCTGGTTGCGCAACGGCTTCATGGCGGCAAAGGAATAGGTGTTGATATCATTGCCAACGAAGCCGATGCGGCCTTTCGACGAAATCAGCCGCGTCAACGCCAGGCCGAGCGTCGTCTTGCCCGAGCCGGATTCGCCGACGATTCCCAGCGTCTGTCCCTCACGCAGGGTAAGGTCGATGCCGTCAACGGCCTTGATATAGCCGGCGGTGCGCCGCAGCAGACCCTTCTTGATCGGAAACCAGACGCGCACGTCGTTGCCTTCGATGACGATCGGCGCGCTGTCGTCCGTTTTCGGTGGATCGCCCTTCGGCTCAGCGGCCAGCAGATGCCGCGTGTAGGGATGCTGCGGGTTGTCGAAGATTTCCTTCGTCGGTCCGGTCTCGACGATCTCGCCATTCGTCATCACGCAGACCCGATCGGAGATCTTTCGCACGATGCCGAGGTCGTGGGTTATGAACAGCATCGACATCTTGTGCTCGGATTTGAGCTTTTCGAGCAGTTCGAGGATCTGTGCCTGCACCGTCACGTCGAGCGCCGTCGTCGGCTCGTCGGCGATCAGCAGGTCCGGCCGGTTGGCGAGCGCCATGGCGATCATCACCCGCTGGCGCTGGCCGCCCGACAATTCATGCGGATAGGCGCTGAGGCGTTTTTCCGGTTCCTGAATGCCGACCTGGTGCAGCAGTTCGAGGATGCGGTCGCGGGCGGCCGCGTCGAACAGGCCCTGGTGCAGTCCCAGGATCTCGCCGATCTGACGTTCCACCGTGTGCAGCGGGTTGAGCGACGTCATCGGCTCCTGGAAGATCATGGTGATGTCGTTGCCGCGCGTCTGCCGCAGATCGCGCTCGGAGGCCGACAGCAGATCCTGTCCCTTGTAGAGGATTTGACCGCCCGGATGGCTGGCGGCCGGATAGGGCAGCAGCTTCAGCACCGACAGGGCCGTGACCGATTTGCCGGACCCGGATTCGCCGACCAGGGCGACGCTTTCACCTGGCTGGATGTCGAAGGACACGCGGTCGACGGCCAGCGTTTTCTGGCCGTCCTGCTGGAAGGCAACCGACAGGTCGCGGATGGAAAGCAGCGGCTCACTCATTGGAAGGTCTTCCGGGGATCGAAGGCGTCACGCGTCGCCTCGCCGATGAAGATCAGCAGCGACAGCATGATGGAAATCACGAAGAAGGCGGTGAGGCCCAGCCATGGCGCCTGCAGGTTCCGCTTGCCCTGGGCGATCAGTTCGCCGAGCGACGGGGATCCGGGCGGCAGGCCGAAGCCGAGGAAGTCGAGCGAGGTCAGCGTGGTGATGGAGCCCGACAGGATAAAGGGCAGGAAGGTCAGAGTCGCCACCATGGCATTGGGCAAGAGGTGGCGGAAGATGATCGTCGTGTTGCCGACGCCAAGCGCCCGCGCCGCGTTGACATATTCGAAATTACGGGCGCGCAGGAATTCGGCCCGAACGACGCCGACAAAGGCCACCCAGGAAAACAGCAGCATGATGCCGAGCAGGATCCAGAAGCCCGGTGGCAGGATGGCCGCGATGATCAGCAGGATGTAGAGCACCGGCATGGAGGACCAGATTTCGATGAATCGCTGCAAGGTCAGGTCGGTCCAGCCGCCGAAATAGCCCTGGATCGCGCCCATCCAGACGCCGATGACGGCCGACAGGGCCGTCAGAACCAGCCCGAACAGGACTGAGATGCGGAACCCGTAGATCATGCGTGCCATGACGTCACGCGCCTGATCGTCGGTGCCGAGCCAGTTCATGTTGCCGAGGATGCAGTCGGGATCATCGACGCCCATCGGGTAGGCCGAACAGCGCTCCTCCTTGCTCATTGTCCAGAAGGGCGGGGTCGGCGCCGAATAGGGGATGTAGGAATTGGCCGTGCGATAGGAATACCGGATCGGCGGCCATAGCATCCAGCCATTGGCCTCGATTTCCTCGCGAATGAAGGGATCCCGGTAGTCCGTGCGCGCCAGGAAGCCGCCGAATTTCTCTTCCGGATAATCGATCAGCACCGGCGCCAGCAATTCACCCTTGTAGGAGGCGAGGATCGGCTTGTCGTTGGCGATCAGTTCGGAAACCAGGCTGAGACCGAAAATCACCAGGAAGATCCACAGCGACCAGTAGCCGCGCCGGTTGGACTTGAAGTTGCGCCAGCGGCGTTTGGCGGTGGGCGAGAAGAAGCCCTTCGGCCGTTCCGTATCGACGGGCGGGTTTGTGACAGCCTGTTCCATGTCACACGTCCCGCCGTTCGAAGTCGATGCGCGGATCGACCCAGGTGTAGATGAGATCGGAGATCAGCCCGACCACCAGCCCCATCAGTGAAAAGATGAACAGTGTGCCGAACACCACCGGGTAGTCGCGCTTCAGCACCGATTCGTAGCCGAGGCGACCGAGACCATCGAGCGAGAAGATGGTTTCGATCAGCAGGGAGCCGGAGAAGAACGAGGTGATGAAGGCGGCCGGAAAACCGGCGATGATGATCAGCATGGCGTTGCGGAACACATGGCCATAGAGCACCTGGTTCTCGGTCAGCCCCTTGGCCCGTGCCGTCGTCACATATTGCTTGCGGATCTCGTCGATGAAGGAATTCTTGGTGAGCAGCGTTGTGGTGGCGAAGGCGGCCAGCGACAGCGAAATCAGCGGCAGCGTCAGGTGCCAGAAATAGTCGATGATCTTTTCCCACCAGGAGAGTTCACTGAAATTGTCCGACACCAGCCCACGCAAGGGGAACCAGTCGAAAAACGAACCGCCGGCAAACAGCACGATCAACAGGATGCCGAACAGGAACCCCGGCACCGCATAGGCGATGATGATGACACCGGACGTCCAGATGTCGAAGCGCGAGCCGTCGGAGACCGCCTTGCGGATGCCCAGCGGCACTGAGATCAGGTAGGAGATCAGCAGGATCCAGATCCCCAGCGAGATCGACACGGGCATCTTTTCGACAATCAGGTCGATGACACTCACGTCACGGAAATAGCTCTCACCAAAATCGAAGCGGATGAAATTCCACATCATCTGCCCGAAGCGCTCCAGCGGCGGCTTGTCGAAGCCGAACTGCTTTTCGAGCTTGGCGATGAATTCCGGATCGAGCCCCTGTGCGCCGCGATACTTGGACGAGAAATCCGTGCCGCTTCCCGGCTGCACCTGCTGCTGGTCGCCGCCGCTTCCGGAAATCCGCTCGGTCATCGAATTGCCCTGGCCGGTCAACTCGGCGATGACCTGCTCGACCGGACCGCCGGGCGCGAATTGAATGACCAGGAATGAAATGCCCATGATCCCGATGATGGTGGGAATCATCAAGAGCAGGCGGCGCAGGATATAGGCGCCCATTTATGCATTCCCCGTAAATCAGGCGGGCACGGTCATGCCTTGCCTATGGCTTTTGCTTTTTCTTCGTCGAACCACCACAGCCGTTCAACCGGCCATTCGTAGTCTGGTTTGGGTTCAACAAAACCGAACATGTCCCAATAGGCAACACGGTGGGTACCGGAATACCAGTTCGGTATCCAGTCGAGCCGCGCCCTCAGCACGCGGTCAAGCACCCGCATGGCGGTGATCAGGTCGTCGCGGGTCGACGCGTCACCCACATGGGCGAGCAGCTCGTCGAGCACTTCGGCCTGGGCGCCGGAATAGTTGCGGGAGCCGTTAACGTCCGCAAATTGCGGCGAAAATATCGTTTGCAGGCTTTCCTCGGTCACCGTTGCGGTCCAGCCGATGGCGAATCCGACCATGTCGAAATCGAAATCGTCGAGTCGCGCCTGGAACTGCACCGGATCGACCAGCCGGATCGACGCATCAATACCGATACGCTTCATGTTTTCCACAAACCCGCCGAGCAGCCGCTCAAAGACCGGCGAGCGGATCATCACCTCGACGCGAAGTGATTCGCCGTCTTTCGTCATCAGGGAGCCACTGCGTTCCCAGCCGGCTTCCTGCAACAGCTTGATCGCCCGGCGCAGCAGCCGCCGGTCACGCCCGGACCCGTCCGACACCGGTTGGATCACCGGTTCGCCAAAAGCGTCTTCCGGAAGCCGATCACGCAGCGGTTCCATCAGCGCCAGTTCGGCTTCGTTCGGCAGCCCCTCGGCGACATAGTCGGAGCCTTCGAACAGCGATTGAGAGCGCTGGTAGGCGTCATAGAAAATTTTGGCGTTTGTCCATTCGAAATCGAAGCACAGGTTGATCGCCTCACGCACCCGCCGGTCCTTGAAGCGTTCGCGACGCTGGTTGAGGGCCCACGCCTGTAGCGTCGGTGTTTTTTCGTCCGGGAAGGTGCGTTTGGTCACGCGTCCATCGGTGATGGCGGGGAAGTTGTACTCGGTGGCCCAGGTCTTGGAGGTGAACTCTTCGCGGAAATGAATTGCGCCCTTTTTGAAGGCCTCAAATCCGGCTTGCCGCTCGGTGAAGAATTCGATGCGGATGCGGTCGAAATTATTGATGCCGACCATCGTCGGAAGATCGCGTCCCCAGTAGTCTTCGACCCGGTCGTATTCCATGTAACTGCCGGGCTCGAAGCGTCCCGGCCGGTATGGTCCGGATGTCAGCGGCACATCGAGATTGCCGGCCGTGAAGTCATGGGTCTCGTAGTAGGCCTTTGACACGATCGGAGTGTCGACCGCCGCGAGGATGGTCTGTGCCGACTGATTGCCGGAGAAACGCAACTCGACGACATCGTCCTGCAGCGCGGTTGCGTCGCTCAGCTCGCGCAGCGGCGTCGAGATCTGCGGATGCCCGTCTTTCTTGAGGATCGAGTAGCTGAAGGCCACGTCATGGGCGGTGATTGGCGAACCGTCGTGAAACCGCGCTTCCGGCCGAATGCCGAACCGCCAGACATTGCGATCCTCCGACATTTCGGCCCAGGCGGCGAGATGACAGTAAAGCGCATCCGGCTCATCCATGGCACGCGCCATCAGCCGATCGAAACAACGCTCCATGCGGGGCGGCGCGTCGCCGCGCAAGATGAGCGTATTGAGTGTGTTGAAGGTCTGGACGTTCTGGTTGAAGTACCAGTTGGGCGGCAGGAAGGAGAATGTGCCACCCTTTGGCGCATCGGGATTGACGTAGTCGAAATGCTCGAAATCCATCGGATATTTCAAGTCGCCGAAGGCCGAAATGCCATGCAGTTTTTCGCCCGGCACCATGTCGGCGAAGGCGAAGCGGGCCGGTAGTGCAAGACTGGCCGAAAGCGCACCGGCCGTCTGCAGGAACCGTCGGCGGGTCGGATGAAAAGATTGATCAGCGCACATGACTATTCGCCGTCCTTTGACCACCAGATGGTTGGAAAACCGATACGGTATTCCGGCAGAGGATCGGGAAAGGCCAGCTTGTCCGAATAGGCAACTCGTGCGACCCGGCTGGTATAGCTCGGTACCACGAAATGGCTGGCAAGCAGCACCCGATCGAGCGCTTCCGTTGCGGCAACGAGTTCGTCTCGATCGGCTGCAAAGACGATCTTCTCGATCAGCTTGTCGATGGCTGGATCGGCGATGCCGGCATAGTTGGCCGAGCCTTCGCGGTCGGCTGCTGCCGAGCCCCAGTATTCGAACTGCTCATTGCCGGGCGATAGTGACTGTGCCCAGCCGGTATAGATCATGTCGAAGTCGCGGCTGCGCTGCCGGTTGGCGAACTGTGCCGCATCGATGCTGCGGACGGAGGCATCGACACCGATCTTCTTCAGGCTTTCCGTGAAGGGCAGGGCGACCCGCTCGATGATCGGGCCGTTGAGCAGGATCTCGAACGTGTATGGTTCGCCGGTTTCCGCGTTGACCATCTTGCCATCGCGGATCTGATAACCCGCTTCGCGAAAGAGTTTGATCGCTTCGCGCAGGTTCTGCCGAACTTTCTGCGGGTCACCATTCACCGGATTGGCAAAGGGCGTTGTGAACACGTCCGCCGGCACGTCGTCGCGAACCTCTTCGAGAATTTCCAGCACCTGTCCCTCAGGCAGGCCGCTCGAAGCCAGTTCGCTGCCATAGAAGTAGCTGTCGATACGCTTGTACTGGTCGAAGAAGATGGTCTTGTTGAGGTCTTCGAAATCAAAGACGTAATTGAGCGCCCTGCGCACGCGCGGGTCCTTGAACTTGTCGCGCCGCAGGTTGGGAATGAAGCCGACCAACACTCCGGATGAACGGTAAGGATTTTCCCATTCCGCTCGGTTCACCCGGCCCTCACGGACGGCCGGAAACTCATACTCGTTGGCCCAGCGCTTTGCGGCGTTCTCCACCCAAAAGTCGATCTGACCAGCCTTGAAGGCTTCGAACTCGACGTTGCGGTCGGCAAAATAGGTGTAGTGGATCTGATCGAAATTGTGGCTGCCGACATTGACCGGCAGGTCGGCGCCCCAATAGTCGTCGACCCGCTCGAACGTCAGGGTCGACCCCGGTGAAAGGGCTGAAACCCGGTAGGGTCCCGAACCCAGAGGCGGCTCAAGCGTCGTGGCCTCGATCGAGCGCTGTTTCCCGGACGCGTCCGTTCCCTCCCACCAGTGTTTTGGCAGGACCACAAGCTGGCCGAGGATCTTCGGCAGTTCCCGGTTGTTCTTTTCGTCGAAGGTGAAGGTTACTTCGTTGTCACCCGTCTTTTCCGCGGCGGTCACGTGTTGGAAATAGAACGTGCGCTGGGGATCGAGTTCTACGGCCTTTTCGAAGCTCCAGATGACATCTTCAACAGTTACCGGTTTGCCGTCGTGCCAGCGTGCTTCGGGGCGCAGCCGGAAGGTCGCGGAACTGTAATCGTCGGGATAGCTGATTGCCTCGGCAAGCAATCCGTATTCGGCCGAGATTTCGTCCATCGATGGCGTCATCAGCGTTTCGAATACGAGGCCCGTGGCGGTCGCCAGTTCGCCTTTTGCGAGGATCGGGTTGAGCGTGTCGAACGATCCCGTTTCCGACAGGTTGACCCGCCCGCCCTTCGGGGCGTCCGGATTGACGTAGTCGAAATGGGTGAAGCCAGGGCCGTATTTCGCGTCGCCGATCAGCGAGGTGCCGACGTGCCAGGTTTTCTCGTCCGCCGAGGCGCCGGAGGCAGCAAGAACAACGGCTAGCAATGTGGTGGCGATGGCCGTGGCGGTTCGTTTTTGTTTTTGTTTCAGTTCAACCGTCAAGAATAACTCTCCTGAGTTCCCTCTCCTGACGGGTTTCGGCCCGGTTGCCCTAACCGGATCGACCCGCCGGTGACATGGGGTGCAATTGTGACAAAGAACGGGCGTGAATTGAAGAAAATAGTCTCGGACAGCAAAAAACCGGGCTTTCGGCCCGGTTTCTCTGGTCACATTCTCGTGTAGCGCGCTCAGCCGTCCGACTCGGTCGCGGCCTCGCCGGTGCTGTCCGAGCCCCCGGTGTCACCCGCATCCTCGGTACCACTCGTTTCCGTCTCCGTAGCGTCCGGCTCAGGATCCGGCAAAGGTGCCGGGCTGTCGGAAAGCGATCGCAGGTAGGCGATGACGTCCGCCCGCTCGCCGTCCTTTTTCAATCCTGCAAAACCCATGGCGGTGCCGCGGATATATCTCTTCGGCGCTGCCAGGAACTCGTTGAGGTGGTCATAGTCCCATTTCTCTTCGCCGCCCTTGGAGAAATCGGTCATGGCCGAGGAAAAGCCGAACCCGGTGTCGGCGGCCGCGATCGGCCGATCAACGATATTCCAGAGATTGGGCCCAACGCGGTTGGCTCCACCATCTTCAACGGTGTGGCAGGCAGCGCACTTGCGGAACGCCCGCTCGCCGCCCTCGACACTCGCATTGACCAACAGCGGCGCGATCGGCGGCAACCCATCGTCGCCTGCGGCGACCTGCGCGGCTCCGCCGCCCTCCAACGGAACCAGCGCATACCCTTCGGCTTCCGGAGCTCCGGAGTGGAAAATGCTGTCGGATGCGATGGAAACGGTCATCACAACGAAAACGACCGCCAGAAAGGCACCGGCCGCCGCGTTGAGGAAGGAGGAATTCATTCTCGCTGGCTCCATGTCCGTAGCGGTTCATCCCCTGAACCGGCAACGATCTTGATTTCGCGCGGAACCTATGTCTTTTGCTGTGCCGTTGCAACACTGTTTATCGCAAGCTGTGTGTCGCTCGTACACCGTTTGCGCGTTTGGAATTCGCATGGATCGTTCCGCCAATCTCGTCCTCGTCCCGGCGCGGCTTCAATCGACCCGGCTGCCGGGCAAGGTATTGGCCGAAATCAGCGGAACGCCGATGATCGTCCACGTGGCGCGACGAGCGGTCGAAGCGGATATCGGTGCCGTGGTTGTCGCGACCGATGCAACCGAGGTGCACGAGGCCGTCACGGCAGCCGGGCTGCAGGCGATCATGACCCGCGACGATCATCCATCCGGCTCCGACCGCATTTTTGAAGCATTACAAAGCATTGATCCAAAAAAGGAAATAGACACGGTCGTCAATCTGCAGGGCGACCTGCCGACGATCGAGCCGGAAGCCGTCCGAGCGGCAGTGGCCCTGCTGGACGACCCTCAGGTCGACATCGGAACGCTCGCCGCAGTCATTCGCGATGAAGCGGAAGAGACCGATCCACATGTCACCAAAGTGATCGGCTCGCCCCTCGATGCCGACCGTCTGAGGGCTCTCTATTTCACCCGCGCCACCGCACCGCATGGCGACGGTCCGCGCTATCACCATATCGGTCTTTATGCTTATCGCCGCGACGCTTTGTCTCGATTCGTCAGCCTGCCGCCTTCGACACTGGAAAAGCGCGAGTCGCTAGAGCAGTTGCGGGCACTAGAGGCTGGCATGCGCATTGATGTGGCGCTCGTCGACACCGTTCCACTCGGTGTCGATACTTCCGCCGATCTCGAGCGCGCCCGGCAGATGCTCTAGAGCAAAGGGCGATGAGTTTGGATCATTTGATGGCTGCAGATCGGCTCCACTCGGCAAGGCGCGTCGCGCGGCGCGATGGGGGGCATCGGGCAAGCGGCGCAACGCCGCCGATGGGCCGATATGCAGCCACCCTTGGGGCCGGGCGCTTTTGGCCCCTGGCGTCGTTGGCTTGCACTTGTGGTGGGGTGGCACCACGGCCTGCAATCCGCCTGGCCAGAGACCAAAACCGCCGCGGTCAAATGATGCAAACTTATCGCCCTTTGCTCTTGGGCCGACACAGGAACCCGACATGTCATACAAAACCAACAAGATAGCCTTTCAGGGCGACATCGGCGCCAATTCCGACATGGCCTGCCGCGACATGTTTCCCGACCTGGAGCCGCTGCCCTGCAGCACCTTCGAGGACGCCTTCAACGCGGTCACCGGCGGCGAGGCGGATCTCGGCATGATCCCGATCGAAAATACGATCGCCGGTCGCGTCGCCGACATCCACTATCTTCTGCCGGAATCGCACCTGCACATTATCGGCGAATATTTCATGCCGATCCATTTCCAGCTGATGGCCCTGCCGGGCACCCGGTTCGAGGACATCAAGACCGTGCACAGCCACATCCACGCCCTCGGCCAGTGCCGCAACATCGTGCGCGACCGCGGTTGGCGCGCCATGGTCGCCGGCGATACCGCGGGCGCGGCCCGGCTGGTGGCCGATACGGGCGACAAGTCCATGGCGGCCCTGTCGCCGCGGCTGGCCGCCGATCTCTACGGGCTCGATATCCTGGAAGAAAATGTCGAGGACAGCGACACCAATGTCACCCGTTTCGTCATCCTTTCGCGCGAGCCTGTGGCGGTGACTCCGAACGGACCCGACGATCTGATCGTCACCACGTTCGTCTTCAATGTGCGCAACCTTCCGGCCGCGCTTTACAAGGCCATGGGCGGATTCGCCACCAACGGCGTCAACATGACCAAGCTGGAAAGCTATCAGCTGGAAGGCAAATTCACCGCGACCCAGTTCTACGCCGACATTGAGGGTCATCCAGACGATCCAAACGTTGCACGCGCGCTTGAGGAATTGCACTTCTTCTCGACCAAGGTGCGCATCCTTGGCGCCTACAAGGCCCACCCGTTCCGCACCGAACAGCGGCGGCAGATGCAGGATTAGGCGAGCAAACGGCTCCGTCTCGGTGGGTGAATCAGTCCGCTTTCAGGCGATTGGTGACCCAGCGCGGATCGGAGGGCGGCAGCGCGGGCGGATAATATCTGTCACCCGCCGATTGTGAAGTTGGCTCAGGCCGCCTTCGGCCAGGCGCCTGCAATCATTGCGGTTTGTGCAAACTCTGCGAAATCCCGCGGCTTGCGGCCCAAGGCCCGCTCGACTCCATCGGCCGTATGGGCGTTTCGCCCATCCAGGGTTTCCCGAGCGATTGCGGTGAAAACGTCGGCCACGAAGGAGTCGCCTGAGGCGGCGACATGTGCGTGGAAGTCCTCAAAGGTGATTGGAACGTGCTGGATTGGGAGACCCAAAGTGGTGGTCAACACCTCTGCCATTTCCGCAAAGGTCATCAAGCGCGGGCCTGTGACTTCATAGCGTTCACCGATATGTCCCTCTTCGGTCAATACCGCGACGACCAAATCGGCGATATCATCGATGTCGATGATCGGCTCTTCGATGTTGCCGCCGGGCATGGGAAGAATCCCGCCAAGGATCGGGTCGCGTAGATAGCCTTCGGAGAAGTTTTGCGCGAACCATGCGGACCGTACGATGGTAAACCCAAGGCCGGAGTTGCGGATGACCTCTTCGCCCATGCTGGCGAAATGCTCGCCTCTGCCGGAGAGCAATACGATGTGCTGCAACCCCGTCTCCAAGGCCAGTTTGGCAAAAGCGTCCAACTTTTCGATGGCGCCGGGGAAGGCCAAATCCGGGAAATAGGTC
Organism: Hoeflea sp.; assembly: GCA_965216535.1. Taxonomy (GTDB): domain Bacteria; phylum Pseudomonadota; class Alphaproteobacteria; order Rhizobiales; family Rhizobiaceae; genus Hoeflea_A. Next base: position 7,637,938 of record OZ244175.1, on the reverse strand, counting down.
ACATAGGCTTTGCACACGCCGGTCAGGACCGGGGCCCATGTGGCAGGGATCTCCCAGTCGAACGGTGTATCGGAGTGGCGGGCGCCGCGCCGGACGGTCAGCCCTTTCGCTTCGAGTTTCGTGGCGACTCGGGACCCGGTTTTTCCAGTGGCGCCGATGACAAGGATAGGTTGGTTGGTCATGTTGATTCTCCTGTGTTGAATTTCAGGCGCGTTCACTGCACCTGTAGGCGGGGGTGCCCGATGCCGGGCGATGCCCTTTGAACAAGGTCGTCGCCCAACCCGACGCCATCACGCAGAACAGCGAGGAGGTGTAGATCAGGCGGAATTGGACATGCGACCCGGGGAGCCGACGCATCTTGAGCGTCGGCCTCGTATGGTGCGGCTTTTAAGCGACGCGCGGCATGGCTATGCGCTCTCGCGGACCTGGCTGACGAGGATCGACCAATCCATGCCGAGCGCACCATAGACGTCACCGGCCTGGTTGCTCGCATTGTCGCCGAGGATTTCGATCATCAGGCTAGCACCATCTGCGACAACCACACCGGCTTGGGTCAGACGAACAAGGGCGGTTTCGCGCTTGGTCATGTTGAAGGTACCGCTTGCATCGACGGCAACATAGGCTTCGAATCCTTCACGCACGGCTCGCATTGCCGGGAAGGCGGCGCAGACCTCGAGGGAGAGGCCAGCAAAGATAAGTTTGCTGCGTCCGGTTGCGCGAATGGCTTCCTCCACCCGTGGGTCATCCCATGCATTGACCGTCGTCCGGTCTATGAAGGTCTGATCGGGCAAGGCCTCTTGCAACTCGGGAATGGCGGGCCCCCAGAGCGTTTGGGACGAGGTGGTGGTAGTGACAATCGGCAGGTCGAGCGCCTTGGCGGCCCTGGCCAGCCCGACGATGTTGTGTTTCAGATCGGCGACCGAATAGTCGCGGATACCCGTCATCAGGCCAACCTGATTGTCGACAAACACAACAGCGGCATTGTCACGTGTCAGCGGTTCGGGGTTGTACGAATGGGTCATGGTCTTCTCCCTTCCGGATAGATTTTCGTGGTGTTGATTTCAATCAAGGGATCCGAGGCGACCGGAACGATAGACCGTCTCGACTGCGTCAAGCTCTTCCGTGTTGCCCATGGCGTATGGTCCTCTCTGGACAAAGGCTTGGCGAAGAGGTTGGCCCCGGAACAGGACGACTTGAGCGCCGTCTTCGGAGTAGAATGAGATGTTTGTAGCATCGGCAAATGCGATGGCCTTGCCGGGATGCAGATCGGTAGATCCGGAATTCCACGCCACGCGGGATGTGCCCCTGATGGCGAGGATCCAGGCGTTGTGGTCGTTGTCGCCAGTATGCGTGAACTGGCCACCGGCCTTAATGTCGATATCAAGCAGCGTCAGCGGGTTGTCCGGCGCAATCGCTCCCTGAAAACCATCGCTTTCACCAAGGACAAGCCGTGCCGTGGCCCCGTCGCCCCTAAGCCGTGGAATGTCCGCCGCCGCGACGTGAAAGGCGGCAGGCGCGTCGTGTCGGTGCGCTGCGGAGAGGTTGACGAAGACCTGCAGAGCATGGGTTTTGCCTCCGGGTCGGGTCGCTTCGTTGTGAAGGGCCCCGCGCGCTGCCTTGAACCAGTAGAGATCACCGGGCGCCAGATTGAGGTCATTGCCGAGGGAATCGCGGTTGTGAAACGCGCCTTCGCTGTCCTCGAACATGACCGTCACCGCGGACAAGCCGGCGTGGGCATGTGTCCCAAAGGTGGGCTTCGTCATGGTGAAGTGATCCACCATGATCAGCGGGTCCATCAGTCCCCGGAACGCCTCGTGTTGATAACTCCGGGCCTGAAAGCCGTCGCCAATCGTCAGCGGGCGACCGCCGCTTTCGGCATGTGTTTCGCAGGGGATGCCTGCGAGCTTGTCGATGTGTTGCGTGTTCATGTCAGTTTCTCGCTTTTGTTGAAGCGATAATATGAGCGAGACAATCGAACGAAAATCGGCCAAATTCAGAACCCATCGTTCTATTGATAGGACAATGAGGAAAGGCATGATGGATCTCAACGACGCATTTTATTTCGTTCAGGTTGTTGAAAAGGGCGGATTTTCTGCCGCTGCGCGGTCGCTGAATATCCCGAAATCGCGCCTCAGCCGCCGTGTGCGACAGCTTGAGGATGACCTCAATGTGCGCCTCTTGCAGCGCACCTCACGCATCGTCACGACGACGGAGGTTGGCGAGGAATACTATCGCCATGCCAGGGACGCCTTGGCCCGGTTCGAGATCGCCGAAACCGCCGTACGTCGCAAAACCAACACCATAGAGGGGACCGTGACGGTATCCTGTTCCGTGGGCATGGCGCAATTTGGACTTGATCAGATATTGCCTCGTTTCCTGCAGGACAATCCTGGCGTGACGGTGGTTCAACGGGCGTCAAATCAGATGGAAGACTTGATCAAGGGCGGGATCGATGTGGCCATACGAGGGCATATGGACACTCTGCCGGATTCGAGCCTGATCCAGATGCGGTTGGCGCAGGTGGAATGGCACCTGTTCTGTTCGCCCGAGTTCCGTGGCACTTTGGATCGAAGTGACGATCCGGTCGCGCTGGCTGATCACCCGGCATTGGTCCTTGGTCGACCAGGACCAACGCACCAATGGTTGCTAACGGGCGATGAAGGGCAAACCGCATCGGTTCCCTGCCGAGTACGTTTTGCGAGTGATGATATGTCGACGCTCAAAAACGCCGCAGCGTTATCCTTGGGACTTGTCGCCCTGCCAGCCTATGTTTGCCGATCAGAGGTCGAAGCTGGATCGCTTGTACGTGTCATGTCGGATTGGGCAGCCGGACGCCCGCAGATCAGCCTCTTGATGCAATCGCGCCGTGGCTTGTTACCGGCGTTCAAAGCGTTCCTTGATCACCTGAAGCAAGAAATGCCAGCTGTTTTGGCTGGCGAAGCAGCAGCCGTCAGAGGATAGGACGCTTACCCGCTGTTCGTGCGCACCGAAGCGTTCAACGCAGCAGGCTCGTTCCGGCAGTTCGCTGTTTGTCGAACGAGAGCTCCTGCCACGAACCGTCGCCCCCAGCCACTCCAATGCGTGTAACGTGGCGGATGCCAGGCGTTTGATTTTGTTGACGGCGGCGGTTGCGGCCCATCGCTCCGCTTGGAGACCGAAATGGCCAATAACGACCGTTCCTAAAGCAGGCCTGCCATCCTGAGCCCGGCAAGCGATTTTTCGGCGCTTTCCTCGCGACGGCTGGCCGTGATCCGGATCTGCTCCGCCAGGTGCTCCGGTGTCATGTCGGGATTGACGCGACGCGCCCGATCCATCGCCTGGCGGGCTTCCTCGGTTCTGCCCTGATGTCCGAGCGCGTTGGCAAGGGCAACCCAGGCTCCCGCATAACCCGGCTGCAGCTCGAGGCTCTTCCTGGCGAACCGCTCGGCATCCTCGAAACGGTCCCCGCTCGCGCAGGCATTGGCCTTGAAGTAGAGCCAGTAGGGAACCATCGGATGATTGGGGGCCGATGCGAGTATGCGGTCGAGTATGGCGTGGCCTTCGCGCAATTCTTCTTCATTGCCGCCATAGGCGAGAGTGCGACCGAGTCTGCCCCAGCTGTGGAAGTCGAACGGGGCAATGTCAACCGCCCTTCGAAGCGCCGCAACGGCTTGAGCATGCTCACCGCAGTTGCTTTGCACATTTCCCAGCGTTCTCAGAACAGTCGGATCGTTCGGGGCCAACTCGGCGGCGCGCTCGACGGCGGCAAGCGCCTCTGCCCGGTCTTCATTCGCCGCCAAGCTGATGCCGTTCAACACCCGCTGCAGGAGAACCGAAGCGACGCACGCGTGGGCGCCGGCATAGGTCGGGTCGAGCTCTACCGCCTCGCGTGCCAGTGTGAGTGCGTCGTCCATGGCCTCGCGATTGACCGGCAGATTGAGGGATCGGGCCTTTTGCACGAGCCCCCAGGCGTCCAGATTCTCGGTGGGGCGTTGGCTCGCCCGCCGCCATTCGACCCGCAGATATTCACCGCCGAAGGCGATGACGATGGCTTCCGCGATCTCCTCCTGAACCGAAAAGAGATCGGCAAAACGGCGGTCGTAGGTGTTCGACCAGAGTTGGGTGCGATCGGCCGCCTCGGTGAGTTCGGCAATCACGCGCAGGCGATCGCCGGCACGGCGCACATTCCCGGTCAGCACATAGCGAAACTGCAGATCGCGCACGAGATCCCAGGCATCCTCGTCATGGCCCCGCGTGGCAAAGATGGCCGACCGCGATGCGACGCGCAAATCAGGAACCCGGGAGAGCATATTGATGATCTCGGTGGCGATGCCGTCGGCCAGATAGGCATCTTCGGCGTCCGGGGACAGGCTGTCGAAAGGAAATACCGCGATGGACCCGCGCGCCTGCTCGAGGCGTGGCGGTTTGGGCCTGGTGGACGGTGGCGCGGAGCGCCTCGCCTCGCCAATGAGTATACGGAAGACGCGCACCGGCTCGGCAATATTCTTGAGGTCGCGTTCTCCGAGATCCTCGAACTTGACGTCGAGCTTGTTCCGCGTTGCCTCGTAGACGGTCTCGGAGATGCAGATGCCGCCCGGATCGGCCAGCCCTTCCAACCGCGCTGCCAGGTTCACGCAATCGCCAAAGATGTCGTCACCGTCGACCAGAACATCGCCGATGTTGATGCCGATCCGAAACTCGATGCGGCGGTTTTCCGGCGCCATCGCGGCACGCTCCGCCATGCCTTCCTGTATGGCGACGCCACACCCCACCGCATCGACGACACTGGCGAACTCGACCAGCGCCCCGTCGCCCAGAAGCTTGACGATGCGGCCGCGAAATTCTGCAACCTTCGGCTCGATCAACTCGGTGAGATGGCTTTGCAACGCCGCAAGCGTCGCCGTCTCGTCTTCGCCCATCAGGCGGCTGAATCCGACCATGTCCGTAGCAAGTATTGCCGCAAGCCGGCGTTCCATGCCCGAAATCCCTCACCAATAAAGTGATCCTAACGCACCATCGAGCCGGTGGCAGTTCCAATTCGGTCATGGTGGTGGCGAGAGATTAGCGGAGTCGTATGCAGAATTCCAAGAGACAATTCGATTGCCGTCTCAAACGCCGACAAGACCGTGACAGCCTTGTCGGCGTGAGCTCCCGCGGGCTGAGCGCCACGCTCCGAAACGCTCTCCCGTTGCGCATGGAGGAGCAACAACGGATGAGGGATCAGTCGGTCAGGCTCTTTTCCACGTGGTCACGGTAGGTCCTGACAGCTGCTTGAAGGGCGTCCCAATGACGTTCCGCCCTTTGTCGGGCATCACCGACGGCCTCTTCACCCTCCGTATCGATACGCTCTGCAATCGACGCCATCTCGGCTCGTGCGTTCTGCCAGTCCTGTTTGAGCTTGGCGGCCTGCGCTCCGCTCCACTGATCGGCTTTCTCACCGACCTCGCTGATTTTGTTTTCCAGTTCCATGAGCTCTGAACCCAAAGCGTCCAGGTGAGACTTGGCGGTTTCGAGAAAGTCCGGTGTCTTGGTCATTGCAATCTCCTTGATGTTTGGTGCGGGTCGATCCGCGATGCGTTGGCAGTCTGGACGGGTGGCTGTTTCGACGGGAGTGACTCACCGTGAATCGTCAGTTGTCGTGAAGGCAGAGACGCTTCGTGATACGCTGTGGCAAAGGACCGACGGCGCATTGCATGGAGGATTGAGGGCGGTGCAGACGATCGCTTCAGCTTCGCTTGATCGCGGTGTTGTGGAAAAACAGCTGGAGCGGGTTCTGGCAAGTTCCCACTTTGCCGAAACCACCCGTCTGAAAAGGTTTCTGCGATATCTCGTCGAGCGCGCTCTGGCCGGCGATGCGGAATCGCTCAAGGGCTACGCTATCGGTATCGATGTATTCGATCGGCCCGATGATTTCGATCCATCGATCGACACCATTGTTCGTGTTCAGGCCGGCAAACTGCGTACCAGGCTTGATCTCTTCTATGCTGGCGATGGTCGTGACGATCCGGTGCGGATCACGATCCCTAAAGGGTCCTATGCGCCTGTCTTCGAGATAGCCCTTGAACCTCGGGCCGAGGCAGCGGATCCGGCGTCATCGGGTAGCTCCGATCCGCGACGGCGCTATAGCCTGGCGGTATTGCCATTTGACAATCTAAGCGGCGACCCGCAGCAGGAAGCACTGGCGGACGGCTTTACTGAAGAGGTTCTTGCCGCCCTTGCACGTTTTCGCGAGCTCCAGGTTGTATCCCGGCATTCGACGTTTCGCTACCGAGGTGCACCGGTCGACCCGCGTGGAGTTGGCGAGGAGCTGGGCGTGCGATTTGTAGTTCAAGGCAGTATCCGGCGCTGGCGGGATCAGCTGCGTGTTGCCGTACAACTGATCGAAACAGCGACCGGTACACAACTGGCCGGTGAAACCTACGACCGTGAAATCAGCGCCCAGAGCCTGTTTGACATCCAGGAAGATATCGCTTCGCACGTCGCCGCGGAAATAGCCGAACCGCACGGCGTCATTCATCGTATCGGCAGCGCCAGGCGACGGGCCGGTACACAGGCATTAGACGCTTACGAATGCCGTCTCCTGGCCTCCGAATATTGGCGCGACCCGACACCCGAATCACATGCCCGCGTGGTCGGATTGCTCGAACGAGCGGTTACTATCGATCCGGGGTACGCAGGCGCCTGGGCCATGCTTGCGATCGTCTATGGCGACGAAGTGCGCGGCAGGCTCACACTTGATCGCAACACACCGCCGCTCGACAGGGCTCTTGAAGCAGCGCGCAGGGCGATCGAGATCGACCCGATGAATGCGGCCGGCCATCACGCGCTGTTTGTCACTCATTTTCACCGCCACGAACTGGCTTCCTATCGCAAGGCGTCTGAACGGGCATTGGCGCTCAACCCGAACTATCCAGATCTACTGGCCGACTACGGTATCTGTATGGGGTTTTCAGGAGACTGGGACGGAGGTCTGGCTCACATGAAAAGAGCCTTGGAGCTTAGCCCGCACCCGCCCGGCTGGTACCGCGCTTTCGTTGCCCTCTATCATTACATGCGTGAGGACTACGCCCTGGCACTGACTGAAACCGAGGCAGTGCGCCTCGGCGCCTTTTTCTGGGGCGATCTGATCCGTGCCATGATCCACGGACAGCTGGGAAACGATGAGGAAGCGGGCGAATATGCACGGTCTGCACTGGCTGCCGTTCCCGACTTCGAAAGTCGGGCGCATGAGGAACTGGGTGTCTGGAACTTCATGCCCGACGATGCCGCGCGGATGATCGTGGGTTGGCAGAAGGCCGGGCTCCGCATCTCCGATCAAAATTGATGCCAACACGCTTAGCAGGTTAACGGTGAATCACTCCCGTGCACGGGGAACATGCGGCTATCTCCTCCGCATCAGTCGCAGATAGCGGCAACAGGGGAGAGTCAAGCCATGTCAGTCAACGGCGTTGCCGCACACCGAGTTTCGTCGCAGGAGGCTCGCGCCTTCATGCTGTCGTCCATTGCCATATCCTCCGGGATTTTCGGCATTGCTTTCTGGTACGGCGTCTTCGGAACCGTGTTTTTCGAACACCTTTTCTATGTATGGGTTGCCGCAACGGTGGCCCTGGTCGCCAGCCTGTTCGTGCCGCCAGTCGACGCGCTGCCGTCATTCATGTCCTGGCGCGGCCGCTTCGTCCTGGCACTGCCATCGGTCTGGATGCTGATGACGGCAATCGATGGCGGTGAAAATCTTGATCTTGCCAATGCCGGGTGGCCGGAATGGGTGCTTACAATCGCCATTCTGGCACTCACGCTCCCCTATCTCCTCTATGTGCTCATCATGGTAGCAGTGCCTGACATCGAGAAGCTTCGTCAGCCGAAGCTGCGCATCGCCACCTGGGCGATCGCCATCGGCGTTGCCCTTGCCGGATACGCCATCGGCGCCAACCATCCGCGGTTTCTGACCTGTTACGACTTCCGGGTTTCCGGCAGCGACTTGCCGGAGAACTGTCGCAAGTCAGGTATGGCATCATGACTGCGGCGGCGGCTCCCGGCACCGAACGACGGCATTGGTGTCACGCATGGCGCGTCATGCGTCCTTACGTCAACGCGACGTTGATATTGGCGATTCTGTTGGTCGGGATGTCAATATGGTTGGTGTCGACGGCGCGCTCCTTCGTCGACGACTCGCTTGCTGATGTCAAACTGGGATTGATCCAGGAGGCAGATAAGAACATCGGAGCGCTGCTTGCTGAATACCGCGCTGGCGTTGCCCAATTTGAGACCCTGCATCTCCAGATCTCGGGTCTCGTCGACAACCCGTCAACATTGATCGATCCGAGAACGAGAAGCGAAATCGAGGCGTTGAGAAAAGACGCAGACCGCATTGCTATCGGTCTCGACCGCATTGCGTCCGGGCACCTGGAGTTGTCGCAAGCGACGCTTGAAAGCCTCGCGGTTACCGTGGTCCGAGCTTACGGCAGAGTTCGCGGCTGTCGATTGGAAGAAGGCGCTTCCACAAGGGAGCCACACAAACACACGGATCGTGCACCGTGACGGGTATGATTTGGAAAAGTCTGCGCGCACTGTCAGCAATTCCAAGGGCAAAATGCGGTGAACGCATGGACGAAGGCTGGTCACCGCGGCCGGTTCGTGGGAAGAACATGTGATCTCTGTTTTTGGGCCAGGAGCAAGGGAATGAAAATCGATCCCGCATTGAACCACGTCAATCTCATGACGCACGACATGCCGCGTCTGATCCGGTTTTACGGCGACATTCTGGGTTTCGAAACGGGATATCGTCCGCCCTTTTCAGTCGACGGGACCTGGCTCTACAAGGGCGGCAACGCCCTCATCCACCTTGTTCAGGCGGAGCGCGAGCACCGCAACGAAGAGCCGAAGGTGAACCATTTCGCCTTCACCGGGACGGGCCTTGCGGATTTCCTGCAGCACCTGAGGACCAACGAGGTGGCCTACAATGTCATGATCGCCCCGGAAGTCGATCTGCGGCAGGTGGTGATGTTCGACCCCGACGGAAACATGTTCGAGGTGCTTTTCGCCGGCGCGGAAGCCGAGGGCGTCGACATTTCGCCCTTCAACTGGCCGTAGGAAGCAGCTCTAGACCGAAGCCAGGTCCGGATTGAGCACGAATGGCAGCGTGATGAAGTGGCGCCGTGTGGTGCTCTCATCGATCTCGATGGGCCGTTCGGCGTCGCGATCGATCCCGTGCTGCAAAAGGGCACGCAACACCATGTGAATGGTGCCGAACTCGGTTTCTTCCTCGTCCTTGTTGCGGTCGGTGATCTGCACGCCCACGGCAAGCATCTTGCCGAGGCAGGAATGAGCGCCGCCGCCGAACGACAGCCCGTGAAGCGGCGTCCGTCCGGTCAGTTCCCGGTAGGGATTGAATTCCTCCGCATCGTCACCGAAGAGATCGGTGTTGCGGTTGGCCTTGGTCAGGTCGACGGTGACGAATTCATCCTTCTCCGCTTCGTGGCCATCGGGCAGGTGCATCGGGCACAGCGCCCGCCGCTTGGTGATCGGGCTGGCCGGATGCAGGCGCACCGCTTCCCAGATGAATTTCTGCATGAGGATCGGATCGTCGATCATCTTCTGCCGGTCTTCCGGATGCTTGTCGACCCAGTCGAGCACCTCGTTGACGGTATTCATCAGCACGTTGGCGGTGGTAAACGCGCCGGCGAGGATGAAGAAGGCGCCGTCCTTGACCCGCTCGTCATAGGGCAGATCGTCGTCGGATGGCAGTTGCCGCAACTGTGCGGTGATGGCGTCGTTGGGCAGGTCCTTTTCGTCCATTTCGCCGGCCTCGACCTTCGCGATCAGCGCGCGACGGCGGGCGGCGGACGGTTCAAAGAACTCGGTGCGGAAGCTCTCCAACGCTTCCTTCAGCTCCACCATCAGGCGGTCGCGGTCATCCGGATTGGTAAGCTGGCCCATGGTCGGCGCATGGCCGAGCTTGCCGATGAGCGCCAGGAGCCGGTCCGTGTCCTGTTCCGTGTGGGCGCGGTCGACGCCGGCGCTGTCGGCGACGAGGTTGACGAGCACGCGGTAGGCGAACTTTGCCATGTCGCCGCGACCCGATTCGATCACCGGATCGAGGGTTTCCTTCAGCGCAGCCGGAAAGACGTGATTCTGGTAGTGGCGAAAGAAGGTTCGGTTGAACACGCCCATGAACAGCCGCTTCTTTTCGATGTGCTCCTTCCCGTGCAGGCACACCACGGTCGTCGGCAGGAACAGGGTGTCGGCGTCGTAGAGCGCCTGGTGAAGATCGGGAATGCGCAGCGTCGCTTCCGCGTCCGCATATTTCGTCACGAAATGTTCAGCCATGGGTTCCTCCCGCTCTACTCCTCTGGCGCCAGGGTCAGTTGCAGTCCGTCCAGTTCCGCCGTCACGGTGATCTGGCAGGCCAGTCTCGATGCCGCTTCGTCATAGTGCATGAGCAAGTCGAGCATCGCCGCCTCGAAGTCCTGCCGCGGTTCCAGGCGCTGCATCCAGTCGCTCGCCACCTTGATGTGGCAGGTGCCGCAGGTGGCGCTGCCGCCACAGGCACCCTCCACCGGCAATGCCAGCTCGTCGCGCAATGCGAACATCAGCGGGTCGCCGGTGCTGACCTGGTGGCTGGCCGTCTCGCCATCGCGGCCGGTGACGTGAATGGTGATCAATGCAGTTCTTCCACAATCAGAGGCTCCGGATCCTGCTCGGGGCCGAACGCCACCTCGCGCGACAGCCGCGATCCCATGGAGGCAAGCCGCCAGCCGGGGATCGGTTTTCGTTTGGGCGGTGGCGACAGGTCCTTTTCGACGCCGGCGATCATCACGGTGGTGATGTTTTCCGGGTCGCCGAGACTCGCAATGTTGTCCTCGACCTTGCCCTTCACGCAGATGATATCGGCCTGGTAGCCAGGAGCGATAACGCCCGTTTCGCCGTCCATCCGCAGCGCAAATGCGCCTTTCTGGGTGGCGCACTGGATGGCTTCCAGGGCGGACAGGCCGAAATACTTCATGAACACTTCCATCTCGCGATAGTGCCAGTCGCCATAGGGCACCATGGAGAATCCGGCTTCAGAACCGGTGAGCAGCGGCACGCCTTCCTTGTGGGCGAGCGTCATGGTCTCGATGGAATCCGTCAGCTCCCGCTCGAACAGCTTCATCAGATAGTCGGCGGTGCCCAGCTTGTGGCCGAAATCGACCATGTTGGCCTGGAAGGTCAGCGCCGGCGCGACCGGGATCTTGCGGTCGACGATCTCCTTGAGCGCCGTGTCGTCCATACCGGTCGCGTGGAATATCAGGTCGAACCCGGCGACGGCCGCGCGCCGCGTCGCCTCGGCACCGCGGCAATGCCCCATCACTGGCGTTTCCAGTTCGTGCGCCGTGTCGCAGATCAGCTGCAATTCCTCCAGCGTCCAAACGCACATTTCGCCCTTGTGGGACTGACGCGGGATGATGCCGGTGACATGGACCTTGATCCAGTCGGCGCCGTATTTGACCTGGCGGCGGACTTCGCGGACGATCTCGTCCCTGGAGTTGACGGCCATGTAGTAACCGGTCGTGCCTTCGTCCTGGATCAGCCTTCCGGCAGTGCCACCAACGCCCGTTATCAGAGCATAGGCGCCACAGGACATGCGTGGTCCCTCGACGATGTTGGCCTCGATCGCATCGCGCAGGTCGATCATGTTCTCGAAGGTGGAATCCGGATCGAGAATACCGGTCACGCCGGCCCGAACCAGTTTGCGGGCGTTGTAGCCGGCAACCAGCGCGGACAGCGCATTGCGCCGCTGATGGAAGATTTCGGCATTGGAGCCGGCGTCGTCGAAGGCCAGATGGCAGTGGGCGTCGATCAGGCCGGGCATGACCGTCTGTCCCGTGGCGTCGATGCGCTTCAGATCGGGCTGGTTGCTGGCTTCTTTCTCGGCGGCAACGCCGACCGCCTTGATGAGGCCGTCCCGGATCAGCACCGACCCCTCGAAGGCCGGACTGCCGGTGCCGTCGATGATGCGGCCGTTTTCGATGACTAGATCAGCCATGGCGGTTTCCTATGCTTTGATGCGCAGCAGGCGGCGCGCATTGTCCGCCAGCTTGGCCGGCGGACGGTGTGAGGCGAGATCGTCCGGTGCGTCCCAGCCGGAGAAATTGGTGCCGAAGACCAGCCGGTCGTCGCCGACCAGAGAGGTGAACAGTTCCAGTGACGCGTCATTGTTGAGGTGGTTGTCGAACCAGATCCGCGACAGCCGTTCCTCGAAGGCGCCATCGGCACGCAGATGCGGCGGCGACCACGGTCGCTTTCGCGACGCCATCGCCATGCGGCCGACCAGGTAGCCGGTCGAACCGCCGCCATGGCTGAGGCAGAGATCGAGATCCGGGTGGCGATCGACCACGCCACCGTATATCAGCCGCGCGACGGCCAGTGTTTCCTGTGCCGCGAAGCCGATCACGACATCGAGATCGAAGTCGTTGAGATTGGCGTCACCGGGAGGGCCGTCGATTCCGGCCGGCGAGGGATGGATGAACAAAGGAACATCGAGACGCACACAAGCTTCGTAGAGCGGATCCATCGCCGCATCGTCGAGTCGGTGCGGCATGTCGGTGCCGATATAGCCGCCGAGAAGTCCGAGTTCGGTTACGGCCCGTTGCAATTCGTCGATCGCCGCGGCCGTGTCCTGAGCCGGCAGGGCTGCGAAGCCGGCCAGCCGATCAGGATAGCGACGCAACAGGGCGGTAAGCGCATCGTTGTGGGTCCTGCAAAAGGCGATCGCCCTCGGCGCATCGACAAAATGCAAGAATGTCAGAGGGTTGGGAGACAGGGCCTGGAAGTCGATTCCGGCTTCGTCCATGCGGGCAAGGCGCAGGTCGGCATCCATGAACGGGCTGCCCTGATAGCGCACTCCGTCCAGGCGGTAATCGCCAACCCGGAACCAGGGAGCGTCGCCATCCTGACCGCCCATTTCCGGCCCGAGCGGACCGGCGGCACCCATGGTTTCAGCCAGAACGACATGCGCATGCACATCCAAAACGCTTGCCGCCAGAGCAGGGTGAGTCATCGCCAGAATCCGAAAGATATTTTTATCGTATTGAATAAGATCGTATTCGATGTATCCTGTCAACACCTTGCTGGAGCGAGTTCCTTGCCTCGCTCTGGACAGGCGGATTAAAGAAAAGCATATAGGCTGGAGCTACGCTGGAGTTTTCGATTTGCATCGTCTGATCAGAAAAGACGCAGACGGAAAAGCGGTCCGCAGACCGCTGGAAGATCGCGTTTCGTTCATGACGCACCGCATCAACGCGCGCCTGCAGCAGCTCTGCAATCCGGTCATCGCTCCCTATCAGCTCGACCTCTACAGTTCGCGCATCATCGTGGCATTGGCCGAGAAGGGTGCGATGAAGGTTGGCGAACTGGTGGATCTCATGGCGCTGCCGCAGTCGACCATGTCGCACCAGCTCAAGCGGTTGGAGAAGGACGGTTATGTCCTGCGCACGCGCTCCGATCTGGACAACCGCACGGTGGTGATCACGCTGACCCAGAAGGGCGCCGACGTCGCCGAGATCTGCAACCGGCTGAGCGACGCTATCCTCTCTTCTGTTTCCGAAGAACTGTCGGACGAGGAGATCGAGTTGCTGACGAAGCTGCTGCAGCGGGTTTTCGCCAGCCTGCCCAAGGACGGCATCATCTCCGTCTGAACGTGACCGGAAGGACCGGCATGCAGACGCCCATCGAAGACAATGCGATCGAGATAGTACGGGCATTTTGCCGGGCTTGGGACCGGCTGGATTTCGATGCGATTGCCGACCATCTTCACGACGAGATCTGCTACCACAACATGCCGCTCGAGCCGATCCGCGGCAAAGCGGCGGTGGAGGCCTATCTGCGCGGCGCGGGCCCGTTCGAGACCTGCGAATGGGAACTGCTCAACATCGCCGCCGACGGCACGACGGTGCTGACCGAGAGGGTCGATCGCTTCACTGTCGATGGCGTGCCGATCGTGCTGGAAGTCATGGGTGTGTTCGAGATTACCGATGGGCGCATTCGTCTCTGGCGGGATTATTTTGACCTCGCAAGTTATCGGGCCCAATGGCCGAAATAGGCTTCCAAGGCGCCAGCCGTGGGGCCATTCGAGCGCCGCGTCGCTCTTCTCGAAATTGGTAACATTCTGAAAAGGCTGAAGAAAATCAGCTTTCAACAGGCTACTTTTTCGCCGATCAAAAAAATATTGTTGTAAATAGTTTCGATTTCGATACAAAATTGCGGACGCCGAAACGGGAGGAGCAGGGAGGCGGGATCATGTCTCAACCGCACGTCATCGCCGATGCTAAACAGATTGCCGCGGGGCTTCGGCATCCCGACCTTCGGCAGGCCCTTTACGACGAGGGCGCGGTCATCATGGACCAGACGCTGTTGACCCTGCACGGCGAAAAACATCGCAAACGCCGGCTGCTGGAGTTCAAGGTTTTCCGCCGCGATTTCTTCCACTGGTATGAGCGAACGGTTTTCCCGAAGACGCTGTCGGAGTCCATGGCGCCCGACATCGCCGCCGGCCGCAGCGAGCTCGTTGATCTCGGCTATCGCGTGACCATGAACCTGACAGCAGACTTCGCCGGCATCGACCGACCGGAGAAATCGGCCGGGGAAACAGCAGATCTGCTGAAACTGGTGTCGACCTTCTCGGAAGGCGCGACGATGGTTCACAGCACAAGGCCGAAGGACGAGGTCCGCGCAGAGGTGCGGGCAGCCATTGCCGAGTTCGGGCCACGTTTCCTCGATGCGTCGGTCGCGCATCGTCGGCAACTCCTCGATCGCTTCGAGGCCGGAGAAATCCCGGAGGATGATCTGCCGCGCGACGTCCTGACCGTGATCCTCCAAAATGGTGATCCCGATGAATTCACGGAAGACGTGCTGACGAGGGAAATCGCGTTCTACCTTCAGGCCGGTGCCCACTCGACAGCCAATTCGACGATCCACGCCTTCCACGACATCTTCACCTGGGCGGAAGCCGAGCCGGAGCGCTGGGAGCGGCTTCGCGAGGATGCGATCTTCTTCCAGCGCGCCGTGCACGAAAGCCTGCGGCTGCATCCGGCGAGCCCGGTCGCCTGGCGTCGCGCTACCTGTCCAGTGCACCTTGAGGGCGCGGGCGACGTCAAGGCGGACGATATGGTCGAGTTCCGCCTGGCCGAGTCAAACCGCGACCGGACGATCTTCGGTGACGATGCGGACGTCTTCAATCCGTTGCGCTCCGTCGCGCCGCCCCATCCGCCCTTCGGCCACACATTCGGCACAGGCGTTCACACCTGCCTCGGCCGCGATCTCGATGGCGGTCTCGTTCCACGGCCCGACACCGATCCGAAGACCCACCAATACGGCACCATTACGCTTTTCCTGCGCGATCTGTTCGCCCGCGGCGCCCGGCAGAACCCGGACGATCCGCCACGGATGGCGACCCACACCGCGCGGCCCAATTGGGGTCACTATCCGATCGTCTTCGACGAGGCGCGGCAATGGCAGTGAAGACCGCGATCGTCACCGGCGGCAGTGGCGGGATTGGCCGCGCCTGCGCGCAGACATTGATCGAGGACGGCTTCCGCGTCGGCATTCTTGATATCGATACCGATGCTGTGGAGGCTGTTGCTGGCGAAATCGGAGCAACCGGACTGGTCGCGGATGTCACGGATGAGCCGTCGGTCGAGGCTGCACTCGAACAATTCGGGGAAACGCCTGGTTTGGTGGTCAACAACGCCGGCATCGGTCGTTTCGCGTCGCTGCTCGACATGCCGCTCGCCGATTTCAGGCAGGTGCTGGAAGTCAATCTGGTCGGCGCCTACGTTGTCGGCCGCGCCGCGGCGCGAGGCATGGCAGAGCGCGGATCGGGCCAGATCATCAACATCACCTCCATTAACGCCATCACCACTGGCCCCGGCACCGGCAGCTATCCGGCGTCCAAGGCCGGGCTGCACAAGCTGACCGAATTGATGGCGCTGGAATGGGGGCCGCTGGGCCTGCGCGTCAACGCAATCGCGCCGGGGTTCATCGATGCCGGCATTTCCACCCCGTTCTACCGGGATCCTGAGGTTCGGGAACTGCGCGGTGGAGCGGTTCCGACCAAACGGCTGGGCCTGCCCGAGGACATCGCCAACGCCGTGTCTTTTCTGGCCAGCGACAAGGCGACCTACATCAACGGCCATCACCTCGTGGTCGATGGTGGCGTGTCCGCGAGCCTTTTGACACAACTGCCCAGGTCCAAGGCCAGGACACAGGCCAGGACAAAGGAATGAAGAATCTCCTCCTGTCCGGTGGCATCTACCATCCCTTCAAAGAGACATCGGCCTCAATCGCCGGTCATCTGGAAAGCCTCGGCGTGACGTCGGTCATCCGTGATGTTCGTTCCGGACTTGAGGCCCTGCGGACCGAAGACTTCGATCTCCTGACGGTCAACGCGTTGAGCTGGTCGATGACCCAGGCGGAGAAATACGAACCGTTCCGCGACCAATTCGCTTTCAATCCATCCGAAGACGACCGATGGGCCATAGAGAATCACATGGACGGCGGTGGAGGGCTTCTCGGACTTCACACGGCAGCAATCTGTTTCGACGGCTGGGCGCAGTGGCCTCGCATTCTTGGCGTCGGCTGGGTCTGGGGACAGTCCCACCACCCAGCGCCCTGCACCGTCACGGTGTCGGATGAAGCCGGAGAATTCGAGGTCTGGGACGAGCTCTACTGCGACATGACGATTGAGGCGGGCACCGAGATTCTTGCCACCGGTCGCGCCGACGGGGTCGACGAACCACAGCCGATTTTCACCCGAACGGGTCGGTCGGCCTATCTGGCCCTTGGCCATGACCTCACGTCGACCGCAAATCCCGGGTATCGGCGTTTGTTGTTGGCCGCGGCGCAGAGCGCGCTCGGCAGATGAAGGAAAGCATGTGATGCAGGAGATCTCCGAGTATTCGGTTTTGATCACCGGCGGCGGATCGGGGCTTGGTGCGGGCATTGCCCGCTACATGGCGGGTAACGGTGCGCGGGTTACCATCAGCGGGCGCCGCTCGGAAAAACTCCAGCAAGTGGCCGACGAGATCGGGCCGGCTTGTGCCATCGCACCAGGCGATATCTGCGATGAAGAGGACCGGGCCCGGATGATCGATGTGGCGGTCTCCCATGGCGGCGGACTTCAGGGGCTCGTCAATACTGCGGGCAACATGCTGAACGGTCCGATCACGACGCTGAAGGCAGATGCCATTCTCGACCTGCTCAGCACGAATGTCGTCGCCGGCATGGTGCTCACCGGCCTGGCGGTGCCGCACCTGGAGCGCAGCGGCGGCGCCGTGCTGTTCATCGGGTCGGTGCACACGCGCCGCGCCTATCCCGGCGCCTCGCCCTATGCCGCGTCGAAGGGCGCGGTTGAGGCGCTGAGCCGCGTCCTGGCGGCCGAACTCGGGCCGAAGGGCATTCGCGTCAACTGCCTGTTGCCCGGCGCGGTGCCGACGGAAATCAATGTCCGCGCTGGCGTCGCGGCAAGCTTCGAGCACAACCTTGCGCGATTGAAGACGATGGAGGTCGACCATCCACTCGAGCGGATTGGAACGCCGGAAGAAATCGCCGAGGCAGCCGATTACCTGCTGCGGGCGCAATGGACCACAGGCACGTCCATCGTCATCGACGGCGGGCTGTCGCTCGGTGTCAGCTACAAATAGGAGGGTCCGGTGATCGTCGAACAGCGCACCTATCTTTTTCATCCAGGCGGTTTGCCGAAGTTCTTCAAGGTCTATGAGGATTCGGGTGCCCGGGAGCTTCAACAGCGCACTCTCGGCAACCTGATCGGCTATTTCACCACCGAAATCGGCATGCTCAATCAGTCGGTCCACCTGTGGGGCTACGCGTCGCTCGACGACCGGGCTGCCCGTCGTGCCGCGTTGATGGGGGAGCCGGTGTGGAGAGACTTTCTGGCCGACATCGTGCCGCTGTTGAAAAATCAGGAGTCGAAAATTCTGCTGCCGACCGAATTCTCGCCCATTGGCGGATCGGTTTCGGCAGTGATTTGACAGGGTATCCATTTTACGCCAATTTCGATTATATCAATATCGATTATCTTGGTGTGGGTTGAATTAGAGCCGGGGGCACCGGCCGCCATTGGGAGGAGCGCAGTGGGCGACATCGATCGCGACAGGGCCAGTTTGGTGTCCGGACCGGACCATCGGGAGGACTGCTGAATGCTGGCTCAGCAGTTGCTGAACGGGATCGTCGTCAGCGGCGTCTATGCGCTTTTCGCGCTTGGGTTCACGCTGGTCTTCGGCATCCAGCGTATCCTCAACCTGGCACATGGTGCGATCTTCATGACCGGCGCGATGGTGGCCTATTACACGGTGAATGCCGGTGGCCCGCTTTGGCTCGGCTTCATCATGGCAATCATCGCCTCGGGTCTTCTGTCGGTCTTTGTCGAGATCGTCTGCTTTCGCCGGCTGCGCAAGACCGGGGATGAGGAATTCGGCGGCATCATCTCATCGATCGGTGCCGGACTGGTGATCATGACGATTGCCCAGAGAGTGTCAGACACGCTGATTCTGCGCTTTCCGTTCGAAACCTTCCCGGTGGTGATCTTCAAGTTCTGGGGTCTTCGGGTCTCGATGCTGCAGCTCTTCATGGCCGGCGCGGCCGTCGTCCTGGTAGTCATCCTCGGCTACTACATCTACCGCACGTCCTTTGGTCGACGGGTCCGGGCCGTAACGGACAACGAGCATGCGGCGATGCTGATGGGTATCAATCCCAACCGGATCTATTCGCAGACCTATTTTCTCGCTGGCGCACTGGCCGGTGCGGCCGGCGTGCTGGTCGGCCTTGCCTTCAACTCGATCAACTTCGTGATGGGTGAGCCGTACCTGATGTTCGGCTTCGTCATCATCATTCTCGGTGGCCTCGGCTCCATCCCCGGAGCGCTTCTCGCCAGCGTCGTTTTCGGCATGGGCCAGACGCTCACCATTGCCTATCTGCCCTCCGGCCTGACGGATACGATCATCTTTGCGGCTCTGTTCCTGCTCCTCCTGTTTCGCCCGCACGGGCTGATGGGCAAGGAGGAAGCCGGCAATATCAGGGGGCGTCGATGAGCCAGTTCATTGCCGGCTACCTGCCCCTGTTCGACCTCTACCTGCTGCATCTCGGTCTGGCTTTCAGCCAGTATATCGTGCTGCGCGCCGGCGTATTTTCGCTGGCCACGGCGGCCTTTGCCGGGATCGGCGCCTACACGGCCGGAATTTTTGCGGTCAAGCTTGGCATGCATCCGGTGCTCGGACTGGCCGCAGGCACGCTGACCGGAATGGGCGCAGCCCTGTTCCTGTCGATCCCGCTGGCCCGCCTGCGCGGTGTCTACCAGGCAATCGCCACCGTCGCCTTTATCCAGATCGTGGTGTCGCTCAACATCTTCTCCGAAGGCCTCACCGGCGGCGCCATGGGGCTCAACGGTATTCCAAAGACGGTTGGCACGGGCGTCCTCATCGTCGCCGCCGCAGCCGCCACCTATCTGGTCTGGGCCATCGAAAAGGGCCGGCTCGGCCGTGCCTTCAACGCCATTCGCCAGGACGAGGCAGTGGCCGCCTCGCTCGGCATCTCGATCACCTGGCACCAGGCGCTTGCCTTTGCGATTTCGGGCGCGCTGGCCGGGCTTTTCGGCGGGCTCGAGGCCTATCATTCCTATGCGCTCGACCCCAACCAGTTCGGCTTTCACCTGCTGATCACGGTTCTGTCCTACGTCATCCTCGGCGGTCGCAATTCGGTCGTCGGGCCGCTCATCGGCACCGCCATTTTGATCATCCTGCCGGAGCTGGCGCGGCCACTCGCCGAGAACCGCATGATCATCTACGGCATCATGCTGATCATTGTCATCAACTACCTGCCAAAAGGCATCGCCGACACCGCCATCGACAGTTTCAGGGCGCGGCGGTTGAAACGGCGGGAGGCGTTGGCATGAGCACGCTGACGCTGACCAACCTGAGCAAGTATTTCGGCGGCGTGGTTGCGTCCAAGGACGTCAATATGCAGGTGCCGGCCGGCGAGATCACCGGGCTGATCGGCCCGAACGGCGCCGGCAAGACCACGATCGTCAACATGATCACCGGCATGCTGCCCGTCAGCGACGGCACGATCGAAGTCGGCGACACTGACATCACCCATGCGCCGGCGCATGAGATCAGCCGCGCCGGGCTCGCCCGCACGTTTCAGAACATCCGGCTGCTGGGCGAGGCCAGCGTCATCGACAATGTGATGATCGGCTTCCACCGGCACGAGACCTCGTCCACGCTGGCTGCATTGCTCGGACTGCCCGCTGCCGCCAGGGAAACCGCCGATCTCAGGCGCCGCGCTCTCGAACTGCTCGAACGGTTCGACATGGTCGCTCAGGCCGAATATCTGGCGGGTGGCCTGTCCTACGGCCATCAGCGCCGGGTCGAGATGATGCGCGCGCTGGCATCCGAGCCCGATTTCATTCTGCTCGACGAACCGATCGCCGGCATGAATGACGTCGAAAGCGACGCATTGGCTGAGATCTTCAAGGGCTTTGCCGCTGACGGAAAGGGCGTGCTGCTGATCGAGCACAATGTGCGCTTTGTCGCCAAACTGTGCAGCAAGGTCTATGTGCTCGACGGCGGCCAGTTGATTTCCGAAGGCACACC
Source organism: Hoeflea sp. (assembly GCA_965216535.1). Taxonomy (GTDB): domain Bacteria; phylum Pseudomonadota; class Alphaproteobacteria; order Rhizobiales; family Rhizobiaceae; genus Hoeflea_A. Next base: position 7,617,317 of record OZ244175.1, on the reverse strand, counting down.
CGACCACGTCCTCAACGACCGGGCGGTCATCACCGCCTATCTGGGAGGCGAGTGATGCTGGCGGTAGACAATCTCCAGGTTCACTACAGCGGCATCCAGGCCTTGCGCGGCGTGTCCCTGGAAGTCGGCAAGAGCGAAACGGTGGCGCTGATCGGCCCCAACGGCGCCGGCAAGTCGAGCCTGCTCAACACCATTTCCGGGCTGGTGAAGCCAAGCGGCGGCAGCGTCACCCTGGACGGCCGTGCCATCACCGGCGCTGCCCCATGGGATGTGACCCGCGACGGCATCCTGCAGGTTCCCGAGGGGCGTCAGGTGTTCGCCGAAATGACCGTGCTGGAAAACCTGCAGGTCGGCGAAACAGCTTTGCATGGCCGCCAGCCGACCTACCGTCTCGATGACGTGTTCAAGGTCTTTCCGATCCTCGAGGAGCGGCGCGACCAGATGGCCGGCTCATTGTCCGGTGGTCAGCAGCAGATGCTGGTGATCGGGCGCGGCATGATGGGCGGGCCGCAATTGCTGCTGCTCGACGAGCCCAGCCTCGGGCTCGCGCCGGTCATCATATCGCAGGTCTTTGCCGCGCTGGCCGACCTGAAGAAACAGGGCCTGACCATCCTCTTGGTCGAACAGAATGCACATCTGGCGCTGACCGCGTCGGACCGGGCCTATGTGCTCGAACAGGGAAAGATCGTGAAAAGCGGCACAAGCGCCGATCTGCGGGAGGACCCGGAGGTCGAGGCACTTTACCTGGGGCAAAGCTAGCCCCGAACCGGAGAACCGAAGGAGGACTGTCATGAAGACTCTCAAAACAATGCTCGCCGCATCGGCGATCATGCTGACATCGGCCGCCTGGGCCGACGACGTCAAAGTCGGCGTTGTCGTGTCGGAAACCGCGACCTATGCCTTTGTCGGCGTGCCGCTGGTCAACGGCATGAAACTGGCGGCCGAGGAAATCACCGCCGCGAACGGATGGGGCGACAACAATGTCGAGATCGTCTACCAGGACAACCGTTCCGACAAGCAGGAAGCCATCTCGCTGATCACCCGCATGGCGAAGTCCGAGAATGCTGACATCGTCATTGGCCCGATCGCCACATCGGAAGCCATGGCAACCGGTCCGGTGGCCAATGATCTGAAGATCCCGATGTTCACCACGGCCACATCGCCGGCGGTGCTCGATGCAGGGCCTTACATCTTCAAGTCGACCGAAACGGCGGACGCCTACATGGCTCCCGTGGCCGAGCATGTGGCGAGCCTCAAGCCGAAAACCTGCTTCCTGGTTTCGATCCGCGACAATGAAGGCTATATCCGCCAGCGCAACGTGTTCCGCGATATCATGCAGGCTGCCGGCGTCGACATCATCGGCGACGAGAGCATCCTCGCGGCCGACACCGACTTCACCGCGCTGTCCACCAAGATCGTCTCGTCGGAGCCGGATTGCCTGTTCGTGACGACTCCGCCGGAGCAGGCCGCCAACATCATCATCCAGGCCAAGCAGGCCGGGCTTGAGGGCGACACGATCATCGCCAGCGATTCCGGTGCAGGATCGAAGAAGTACCTCGATGCCGGTGGCGGCGCCATTGAAGGCACGTTCTTCCCGGCAAGCTTCGTGGCTGACGCCTCGGACAGTTCAGCGGCCTTCTCCAAGGCCTATGAAGCCAAGTTCGGCAACGCTCCGGACATCTGGGCGGCGACCGGCTACACCATGATGCAGACGGTGGCAAATGCCATCCGCAAAGCCGGTGACGACGTCAATCGCGAAAGCCTGCGTGAAGCCATGGCCGCGACCAAGGATCTGCCGGTGGTGCTCGGCCAGGGCAAGCTGAGCTTCGATGAAAACCGCATCCCCTCCATGGGCGGCATCGTCATGCAGATCAAGGATGGCGGCTGGGTCAAACCTTAAACGGCCGTGACAGCGGAACGCGCCCGCCTCCCGGGCGCGTTCCCTATACTGACCACTCATGGTCGTCGAGAACGCTGAAACTCAATCGCGCTGCATCACATGTCGGCGTTGCAACGGGTGTCGTCCGACGATCGCACGAAGCCCTCAAGCTTGCGGCGTTTGGCTGGTGGAGTTGCTGTCAGCGACAACCGACCGTCCTCCTGGCTCTCGACCGTGATCGTATATTGCGGATAGGTTCTGCCCAGGGCCCGTTTGAGTTTCTGCGCATGACTGCGTGTATCGATATTGGTGATCTTGACGGGTCTCGCCATTGTATCCTCCACCCGGCCGGTCGGTTGTTCCCGTTATGCGGCCGCTATCAAGCTTTTCGGATGGACAGACTTTGGCAGGCGGTGCGTGACTTCAGCGTGATTTGGCCGTTATCGTGGCGATAAATTGCGCGATGATAGTGCGATCAGCGACTCTGAAGGCCCGTTCTCCAGTGTGTGAACAGTCCCAAGGACTGCGTGAGCCTGGTGACAATTGGACGACCACGTGATTTTTTCGGCGGTCTGCATCTCCTATGTCATGTGACCCTCATTGCTGAACAACGTTGTCGGCGGCTAACTTGCAGTAAGAAGCCGACTGCTGGTTCGGTGGGCGACAAAATTGAGATGCATATGTTGAAAAGCGTGAATTTAACGCTCGGTCTAACAGTCTTTGCCGCTGCGCTGATGGTTGCTTCGTTGGGGCCTGGCTGGGCGGCGGAAGTCAAAACGTTCCGCGACTGCTCGGATTGCCCGGAAATGGCGGTGGTACCGGCAGGGTCAGTCGTTCTGGAATTGCCATATGTTGCCGAATCCGAGAGGCGGCCGATCGAGGTTCCGAGTTTTGCAATCGCTCGCCACGAAATTACGATCGACGAGTGGGATCAGTGCGTCGACGCTGGGTCATGTTCGGATATTCCTCAACAGGGTCATTGGATCAAGACGGGACAACACCCCATAACCAATATGACCCAGAGCCAAGCCAACGATTACGTGCGCTGGCTCTCGTCCAGAACGTCGATAAACTACAGGCTCTTGTCGGAAATCGAGTGGGAATACGCTGCACGCGGTGGTGCAATGATGGACTTCACCTGGGGTAACGAAAGCGTCGAGCCATGCCCCTATGGCAATCATGACGATGTGTCCTACAAGTCGCGGCTAATGGGAAAGGGAGATGCTCGTCGCTACGCGCGGTGTGACGACGGTTTCGTTTTCACCGCTCCGGTTGGCTCCCTGCGCCCCAATGACTTCGGGCTGTACGACATGGGCGGAAATGTGTGGGAATGGACCGCCAGTTGTTGGGCGGAATTTCCTCTTTCAGCCCAAAGCAATGGCGAACCCGATTGCGAAAAAGCGGTCATTCGCGGCGGCTCCTTCAGAGGTGGGGCACCCACCATGAGCCCGTCCTTCCGGGCAAGTCGACCACGGGATTTCTCCAACGTCGACATCGGGTTTCGAGTTGGGCGCGACCTCTAGTCGGTAGGCTCAAGGTTCCCGGTGGTTCGTCAGATCGATGGATTGCCCAGCGATCGGGCGGGGGCCGAATCCGATTGCGCGGTCCGACCCCATCGTCCTCATTTTACCGTGATCGTGATGACCTCGGAGACCACAGGCGGATTGTGAGGAATGTGATCCTTGTCGCCGAGCACCAGTTGCAGGGTGTGGGTGCCGGGCGCCAGTTCCACGGTAGCCTCGGTCTGGCCGCCGCCGTAATGGATGTGGTTTTCGTCGGCCGGGATGTTGTAGTCGACTTCGTCGGCCCCATCCTCACCCTGGCCAAGCGGCGGGCGATTGACGAACAGATGATGGTGGCCGGTGTTTTCCATGTCGACGCCGGCCGGCGCCACGCCCATGCCTGACAGACCGAATTGCACTTTGACCGGGCCTTCGACCGTGTCGCCGTCTTTCAGATTGATGAAATAGACTTCCGCATCAGGTGCCGACGGGGTTTCGCCGGCAAAGGCCGTTGCGGTGGTGAGCGAAGCGGCGACTGCCGCCAGGAGTGCGAATCTTCTCATAAATGTGTCCTCATTTGAACGCAGCTTCCGTTCGCTGCTGGTAAGAAACACCGCAGGAAGAGGATTTATTCGGGTGAGGCAGCAAAAAAACGCCAACCAGGAAGTGATCGACGGGCTGAAACCGCTGTTTCCGCGGCTTTGGCGCTATTGCGTTGTGCTGACCGGCCATCCTGAGCAGGCCGACGACCTGGCCCAGGCGGCCTGCCAGCGGGCGCTGGAAAAGGCTCATCACTACCAGCCCGGCACGCGGCTCGACCGGTGGCTGTTTCGCATTGCCCAGCGGCTATGGCTGAACGAACGGCGCGCCGAGGCCGTGCGTCGAGGCGGTGGCATGACGGCGATCGAGGATATCGAACTTCCGGACGATCGACCGGGTCCGGAATCGAATATTCTGGCGCGTGAAGTGTTATTGGAGGTACTGGCCCTGCCGGAAGCCCAGCGCACCACGGTGGTCCTCGTCTATGTGGAAGGATACAGCTATAAGGAGGCGGCGGACATGCTGGACATTCCGATCGGAACGGTGATGAGCCGCCTGGCTGCCGCGCGCGGCAAACTGGCGGGCAAATTCAAACAGGAAAAGAGCAGCGTCGGATGACTGAAAAGCCGACATTCAGCGACGAACAGCTTACCGCCTATCTCGATGGCGAGACGGATCACATTCCCGCCGACGAGATCAGCAAGGCGCTCGACCGCGACGCCGCATTGCGAGCGCGCCTCGATAGTCTGTCGCTGGAAACCGATGATATTGCCGACGCGTTCGGCCGCCTGCTGAAAAGCGCGCCGCCTGCGCCCGAGTTATCGCTCCCGGAAGCGACAGCGGATCAGTCGAGCCGTTGGCCGTCACTGCGCGCCATCGCCGCGGTCGCCGTGCTGTGCCTCGCCGTTGGCTGGGGTGCCGGCTATGTCACGCCGCGCAGCGATCTCACATCCTGGCACGATTTCGTTGCCGCCTATCAGGCGCTTTACGTCAACAGCACGCTTGCGCAGGTCGAGCAGGAAGACGCCGCCGCCGCTTCACAGCTTGAGCATGTGGCCGGTGCCATCGGAAAACCCATTGACCTGTCCACCCTGAAGCAGATCGAGGGTCTCGACTACAAGCGCGCGCAGATACTCGGATTTGAGGGCCAGCCGCTTGCCCAACTGACCTTCCTGTCGGAGGTCGGTGCGCCCGTGGCGCTTTGCATCATTCGCAAACAGGGCGAGGGGGGTGGCGAGGTCGAACTCGCCGAATTGCACGGCATGAGCGCGGCCAGCTGGTCCCGGGACGGCTATGACTATCTGCTGATCGGCGGGTCCGACACCGCTCTGATTGCCGCGACCGCCGATAAACTGACAGACCGTCTGTAGAGCTTGTCCTGATTAGATTGAACCATTCTGCCGAGGTGCAAATGCGCCCGGCCCCTCGGGTGCGGTCGGCGGACGCCCGCAGTGTCAGGATACTCGCGAGATGCCTCCGGCATCGCTCTGCGCTCCTTCCTCGTGGATCGCCTCGCCGACCACAAACAGAATTGCTTCAATCTAACCAAGACAAGCTTTTAAGGTCGGTGTTTCAGCGGCCGATCGTCTGGATGACTTCGAAGCCCTCGAATTGCGGGCCGCCGATATAGAGCGGCTTGTTCTGTCCGGCATTCTTGTGCGCGTTGCGAAAAGCTTCGCTTTTCGTCCAGTCGATGAAGGTCTGTTCACTTTCCCAGATCGTGTGGGAGACGTAGAGCGTGTGGTCGTCGTTTTCAGGACCACGCAGCATGTGAAATTCGACAAAGCCCGGCTCATCCTTGAGATGCACATCGCGGTTGAGCCAGACATTTTCAAAACTTTCTTCCTCGCCCTTTTTGACGCGGAACCGGTTCATGGCGATGAACATGGCTTAATCCTTCGATACGAGATCTTCTATAACTGGATAAAATTTGTCATATTTTTTAGGTTCGCACAAAAGGTTTTTATGAAAAAACCGGACAGCGTCAGAGTGAGCCGAGCCAATCTTCCAGGGCTGTTGGAAAAATCAGAGTTTCCCTGGGTACGTCGTCGCCATATCTTGCGATCGAAAACCCTGCCGTCGGATGAGCGGATGAAAGGTGGCGGGCACGATCCGAGCTGAAGCCCGCTCGCTGGAAAAACGCTCCATTGCACGGAACCACAATGGTATCGGGAAGGCCTTCTGGGGGATGCGGGCTGTGGAGGGTCAGGTCTGCGATTTGGCTGACCAGCCGAGTTCCGATGGCATAGTGGTGGCATTGCGATTGCACGGGTGCGGCCGCACCCCTTTGCATACGCGGTAACACGGCCAATGGAGCAAGGCACGCCCACCCGCTCGGCTCTTTCATCCATGACAACGCCGCGAATCCGGCGATGACCCCTTGCCATGGTTTGACGGCCTCGGTGAGCAGGTCGCCGTCTTCACGCAGCCTGGCCACGATTTGCGCTTCATACGGTCGACCAAATGCCCCCCTCAGCAGGGCGTCAATTTCTTCACGCTCCTCGGGTCGGGCATCGCGGCTGACATCGGGCCCGATGACCATCAGAGCTTCGTCCGCGACCTCAGCGCAGCGGCCAGCGTGCCCTCGTCGAGATAGTCCAGCTCGCCGCCCACCGGTACGCCGTGGGCAAGCCGGGTGATGGCGACGTCGAGGCCGTCGAGGCGGTCGGTGATGTAGTGAGCCGTTGTCTGGCCCTCGACGGTGGCGTTGACGGCGATGACCAGTTCCTTGATGCCGCCCTGCGCGACGCGCTCGACCAGCGATTTGATGTTGAGGTCGTCGGGGCCGATGCCGTCGAGCGGCGATAGTGTGCCGCCGAGCACATGATAGGCGCTGTTCATGGCCGCTGCCCTTTCGAGCGCCCAGAGGTCCGCGACATCCTCGACGACGATGATCGTGCTGCCGTCGCGCCGGTGATCACTGCAGATGGTGCAGGGATCGACCGTGTCGACATTGCCGCAGACGGAGCAGATCGACACCTTGTCGTGCGCCTCGGCCATGGCCTCCGCCAGCGGTCCGAGGATCTGTTCTTTCTTCTTGATCATGTGCAGCGCGGCACGCCGCGCCGATCGTGGCCCCAGCCCGGGGATGCGGGCGAGCAGCTGGATCAGTTTTTCGATTTCCGGTCCGGCAACACTTTTGGCCATAGGAACCTATCTATCGTGATTCGTTCGGATTGGAAGGCGTTTCACACCCACCAGGCAAGGGCTGCCGGTAGTACGATAATGCTCATCAGCGTGGAAATCAGGATCAGGCTTGCCACCTCGTGCGACCGTTCCGGCAGGTGCTTTTCCGCCATCAGATAGGCAAAGACGGAGCAGGGCATCAGGCATTGCATGATGAACACACCGCGTTCCTTGCCCGTGAAGCCGAACAGATGGGTCAAAGCGAAGGCGACCGCCGCGGCAATGACGATGTGCAGCACGGACAGCGCGGCGCCGGTGATGATATGGGCCGGTTTCAAAAGCGCGATGGTATAGCCCAGTGTCAGGAGCAGCAGCGGAATCGTGGCGCCGCCCAGCAATGTCAGCGTATCGTCGGCCATCTCCGGCAGGGGCGTCCCGGTCGCCATCAGCACGATACCGATGATCACCGCATAGACTGACGGGGACGAAAACAGTTTTCTCAGGCTCCAGGTGCCCTGCGGCAGCCATTCGCCGATGGTGAAGACGCCGACAACCACGACCACCCAGAATGCCATGGCATAGGCGAGGCCCTCGCTGCCGAAGGCCAGCGAATTGATGGACAGCCCCATATTGCCGACATTGGCAAGCATCATGGCGCCGACATAGACCCGCAATGGCAAGCCGAAGACCCTCAGCACGGCGGCCGATATCAGCCCCATGGCCGTGACGGCCATGACAGCGGCCAGCATGATGTCGGCAAAGGCGGAAAAATCCACATGGCCCGCAGCCAAATGCGAGATGACCAGCGCGGGCATCGTGATGTTGGTGACGATCGAAGTCACCACCTTGCTGTCGAAGGCGAGCTTGAACCGGGCAATCCCGTAGCCGGCGCCGGCACACAGGAAGACCGGTCCAATCACATCGATCAGGTGGCCGACAATGGAATCGCTCATGATCCCGTCCTACGGGCGGCGCCATACGGGGTCAACGGTTGCAATTGCGCCCACCAGCTTTATGTCTGTGGGGCGCAGCAGCGACTGAAGACGGATCGGGCGGAATAGGTTCCATGGCAGACAAGCTCAAGGTTGCGGTCCAGATGGACCACATCTCCAGCATCCAGATCGACGGCGATACCACCTTCGCCATCTGCCTGGAGGCGCAACGGCGCGGCCACGCGCTGTTTCACTACACGCCACCGCAGCTTTCGTTGCGCGATGGTGTGGTGCGGGCGCAGGTCGAAGCTCTGACGGTGCGCGACACCGAGGGCGACCACTACACCCTGGGTGAACCGGAACGGATCGACCTAGCAGACATGGACGTGGTGCTGCTGCGCCAGGATCCGCCCTTCGACATGTCCTACATCACCTCGACGCATCTGCTCGAACGCATCCACCCTCAGACCCTCGTCGTCAACGATCCGGCCTGGGTGCGCAATTCGCCGGAAAAAATCTTCGTCACCGAGTTCCCCGACCTGATGCCGGAAACCCTGATCACCAGCGACCCGCAGGAGATCGCCGAATTCCGCCGCGAGATGGGCGATATCATCATCAAGCCGCTTTACGGCAACGGCGGCGCCGGCGTCTTTCACTTGACGCCACAGGATCGCAACCTCACCTCGCTTCTGGAAATGTTCGGCCAGATGTTCCGCGAACCGCTGATCGCTCAACGCTATCTTCCTGACGTTCGGGCCGGTGACAAGCGCATCATCCTGATCGACGGCGAGCCCGTCGGTGCGATCAACCGCATCCCGACCGAGAACGAGGCCCGTTCCAACCTGCATGTCGGCGGACGCGCCGAGCCGGTCGACCTGACCGAACGCGAGCGCGAAATATGCGCCCGCATCGGCCCGGCGCTGAGGGAGCGCGGCTTCCTGCTGGTCGGCATCGACGTCATCGGCGACGTGATGACCGAAATCAACGTCACCTCGCCTACTGGAATCCGCGAGGTGCTGAAGTTCGGCGGCGCCGACATAGCTGCGATCCTGTGGGACGCCATCGAAGCAAAGCGCGGTTAAGACCCGCTGGCATGACAGGCGATAGCGTCGCTGTCCGGCAGATCCGATAGATCGAGGAACACACGCATCCCATCCCTGGCAGCTTGACGCATGGCCCGGCTCGCGCTGCCGGGCACGCACAGCCGCCCAGCCTTCTCCAGCTTTTGCAGCCTTGAACGTGACAGGCCGAGCTCCCCCGCCAGCAGGCGGTCTAAGCGCGGTGCCGAAACGGTCTCCGTTTGCAGTCTGATTTCGAGCCGCGACCACGGCTCCGGTTGCTTTGACAGCACGGTCTTGTGGACCGAACCTTGCGAATTGTTCTCGGCAACATGCTGGAGGCCGGTCGTGTCGAACGCCATGGCTTGCGCCAGAGCCGGATTATTGGACTGCAAAGCTTCCAGCGTGGCTGTGTCGATGCTGCGCACGGACCTGCGCTCGAAAATCGAGCGGTTCCAGGTGTTGCCGCAATGGGTGCAGCGATAGATCAGCCAGGCATCGAGCCGCTTGCCGCTGGCATTCAGCCTGAATTTGCCGCTGTGCTGGAACGGTCTGGGACCGTCGCAACGGCTGCAGGAGAGGAGCGGTTGCGGCGCGGTGCCGGCCGTCACCCGCCATTGAACGAGAAGAAGTCGGGACATCTCTTGGGGTCCTTCGTGAGGAAGGTCCATCGAGATGACGGTGGGTGAGCCCGCATGGCGGGGTCGGTGTGGCAGCCCTGAAGAGGGTGTTCAAGCGTCTGAAAATTTCGAGGAGGCAGAGAAAGTGGCTCGCCATACCGGTCTCGAACCGCCGCCTCGACAGACGCAATGGATCATCGGCCGCTTGGCGCGGCCTTGCGCATGCTGGGGAAGTGAGACCGGTGATTACGACGGCAAAACGGCTGTCCTGGTTGCTCCTCGGAAGGCGGCCTTTAAGCAGATGGGCGCCGAAAAGGCAAGTTGTTCCCGCTTAAGGCTTGCAACCTTCTTTCAGAGTCACCCAGATCAGTTCGATCGGTTCGTCGCCCGAGTTCACGGATTCATGCTGTTCGCTCAGGCCGACGGCACCGATCCAACCAACGGAACCGTCAGGCCAGTGGCCGGAGCTGGTTTGATCGCCATAGCGCGACGTCCAGTGGCCGCCCTTCAGGTGGATGAAGACCTGGTTCGGCGGATGGGCGTGCACGCCCTCCCACTGGCCCGGCGGGAAGGTGAATCGCTGGACGATCACCTTGTCGTTTTCCAGGAGCACCCGGCCCGGGATGTTGGGGTAACTCTGTTTGCATGAAACCGACGAAGCGGCGCTGGTATCGATCAGGTCGTAGCCGACGAAACCGGCCACGGTCAGCAGCACGCCGGCGCCGAAGGCTGCGAAACGGGATCCGGCAGTCATGACGACGTCCTCCCTCAGTTGCGGGGATCAGTCTAACGCCGCCGGCACATCGAGTCTAAGCCAGTGCCGCTTCCACCTGACGGTTGAACGTTTCGAGCGCGCCCTCGTAGCGGCCGAAAGTGAGGGTCTCGTTGGCGCCGCTGGCGAGTCCGGCCTGCACCGCGACACCGATGTCGAAATCCTCTGCCAGCGTGGTGCGGGTGATGGCGTGATTGCGCCGCCAGTGGTCGGCGCGGGCTTCCGTGACCTCTTTTGCCGGCGCCAGCGTTGTCATGCGCACGGTTGTGGTTCCTTCCGAACGCGGATCGAGGCTGATCCAGGCGACATGATCCTGCATCACCAGGAACTGGTTGGTCGGGAAGACGCTGTAGAGCACGTTGGCGTGGTCGCGGATCGACCGGTCTTCGGCCGGCATTTCCTGCGCCGCTTCAAGCGTCGTGCGCGGCAGAATGGAGCGCATGTGTGGACCGAACGTTGTATAGGTCGACAGATTGTCCTGGAAGTGCGGCCCGATGGTGTCGCGATGGGCGACCTTGAAGTGGTAGGCCTCGATGCCGCCCTCCACGAGGATTTTCCAGTTGGCTGGGATCTCCAGCAGGTCGCTTTCGGCGACGGCGAGATTTTCCATATCGACCCAGGCGAATTCTTCCGCGAGTGGCGCCGAGAAGGCCTCGAAATCCGCATCACCCTGCGGATCGGCGATCACCCAGATAAGACCGTGACGCTCCATTGCCGGCAGGCGGCGCAGGCCGTAGTCGCTTCGGTTGAGATCCGGAAAACCGGAATCACCGTGTGGGATGCCGCGCAGTTCGCCGCGATTGCTCCAGGTCCAGGCATGATAGGGGCAGGAGAAGGAATTGCGGCAGCCCTTTTCGTCGGCGACCAGCCGCGCACCGCGATGCCGACAGACATTGAGAAAGACGTGAACCGCGTCGTCGCGGTCGCGCGTCAGCAGCAATGGCAGTCCGGACAGGCTGCGGGTCATGAAGTCGCCGGGTTCGGCAAGTTCGCCGGCATGGGCGGCGATCAGCGGCGTGCCGCGGAACAGCCGGCGCATTTCCGCTTCGAACCTGTCCGGTGACGCGTAGCGCTCCACCGACGAAGCCGCAACGTCCGGATCGAGAAAGAACATCCCGTTGGCCTTCAGCCCCGCCAATTCCTCCAACAGGGCGATTTCAGTGTCGCGGTCCATGGACTGTATCTCCGATTGACTTACCGATTGGTAAGTACCCTAACTTACCGATTGGTAAGTCGTCAAGAGTGCGCTACAGTGTGCCCATGAGCGATGCGATAGAAGCGCGACAGAAATTCATCGATGCGGCGCATCGGCTGTTTGCCGAGCGCGGTTATTACGGCGTCTCCATTGCCGCGGTCTCGGCCGAGATGGGGCTGACAAAACAGGCTCTGCTGCATCATTTCGGCAGCAAGGAAAAGCTCTATGGAGAGGTGATGCGTCAGCTAGCCGGGCGCTTCGAGGGAGTAGTGCAAGGTGCGATCGCCCAACCGGGGTCGGGCAGCGACAAGGCTCGCGCGGTGCTGCTGACGATCCATGACCATCTGATGAAAGAGGGCACAGACGCACGCATCATCGTGCGCGAGCTGCTCGACAATGTCGATCGAGCCGAACAGAGCCGAAAATGGTATTTGCGGCCGCTTCTGGACGCGCTGGCCGAGGTGTTTCGCGGCATACCGGAATGGGAGCATGCGAGTGACGATGAGGTCTATGCCGCCATGTACCAACTTGTCGGCGCCATCAACTATTTCGCGATTTCAGGTGCCACGCTCGACCGCATGATCGGTCCGGACCGGCTCTCAGCCGTTTCCCGCGCGTTTCCAACGGTGCTGAGCGATTTTGTCGGGGCATCCGTGGGACGCCGGTAACGTCCGGCAACGAATACAGAGGCTGCAATTTCGGGGACAGTTTACTCAATTCTAATTAAAGCACTGATTTTACTAAGAATATTCGGGAATTGAGTAAACTGTCCTCTATGGACGCCCCCGTGATTGCAAGCGTTTTTGTTGATGTTGGCGGGGTCGGGTTTGCAGTCATCTATCCGGCCTTTGAAGTCGCGGTTGATGACCGCTGGCCCTGATGGAAATCCGAGGATCGACGCCTCTACACCGAAACGGGCTCGAAGCCCGGACAGTTTAACAGGTTTGGCCGATCCCGGTTGACCCTGTCATGCCATCACATCAACTACCCTCGCAATCAATCTGCTTCACTCGTGTAGACTGCTATGCAGCAGCCTGTGCCCGCGGCCGATAGGCCTCCTCGCGGCGCAGCAGCGCCCAGACAATGCGTGCGGTCTTGTTAGCGGTGGCCACCAGAACCACATTGGTCGGCCGTCGGTTCAGCATCGCCTGCTGCCATTGCGATCGATATCCCTTGCGCCTCCGGCTCCAGCGCAGATCGGCCCGGGCACCATGCACCAGCAACCGCCTCAAATAGCGGTCGCCACGCTTCGAAATACGCCCTAACTGCTCCTTGCCGCCGCTTGAGTTCTGCTTCGGCACAAGGCCCAGATAAGCTGCAAACTGGCGAGCCGAGTGAAACTGGGACGCATCACCAACCGTCGCAACAAGCGCAGTAGCCGTGATCACGCCGACACCGGGGATCGTTTCCAGCCGGCGACTGGCCGCATTCGAGCGATGCCAGGCATGAAGCCGCCTCTCAAGTCGAGAGATGCCGACCTGAACCTGGCGCAGCTGTGCGACCTGGATCCCCAGTACCTCTCGCGCCAACTGCGGAAGTCGCTCGTCCTTCTCGTCCTCGATGATGGCAATGAGCTCTTTCACATGGCTCGGGCCCTTGGCCACAACAAGTCCGAACTCGGCGCAGTGGCCGCGCAGTGCATTGATCAGCATGGTGCGCTGACGCACCAGCAATTCCCGACCCCGATGCACCATCAGCACCGCCTGCTGATCCGTGCTCTTGAGCGGTGCAAACCGCATCGTCGGACGCTGAACCGCCTCACAGATCGCTTCCGCGTCAGCGGCATCGTTCTTGTTGGTCTTCACAAACGGCTTCACGAACTGCGGCGCAAGAAGCCGAACCTCATGGCCTTGCGATTGCAGCAATCGGCCCCAATAATGCGCACCGGAACTGGCCTCCAGCGCAACAATGCACGGTGACAACTTGCTGAAGAACTCTTCAACCTGCGACCGACGCAGCTTCCGCTTCAAAACCGCTCTGCCCGAGGCATCAACGCAATGAACCTGGAAAATCGACTTTGCTAAATCCAGCCCAACGGCAATAATGGCTGACATGGACGTCTCCTCTTACTGGATCGACACGACAACCCAGTATGGCTCAATCTGAAGCCGGCGGGGGCGTCCATACCATCACCGAAATTCTGGCCCGGGTGTCCTTGGCGATCTGCTTGAAGCCCCGGTAGGACGATCCGGGAGGGAAACCCGCTCCGATCAGGCCAAGGCCGGTTCGATCGGCAGCTGATACCGTTCGAACATCTCTGTTGGAGCATCGTGGTCCTCGAAGACCCGCGCCGCTGCGGCCAGCAGGCGGTTCTCGACATCGGCGTCCCTCAACCGGTGCTCCTCGCCGGGATCGGTGGCAAGATCGTAGAGCCGCGTGTCGCAATCCTCGAACCCTTCGCCATCCTGCATGGGGACCCGTTTGGCATCGTCCCGGGCCGCAATCTTCAGCAATGACACGCCCTTGGTGTAGTCGAAGGGCTCGACCAGCTCCATGTGCCGCAACTCCTGCAGCGAGAAGGGCCCTCGCATGTGCATCGGCAGCAGCCGGTATTCGTAGAGGCCCGTGCTGTCGAGCCATTTCGGCCGGTGGTGGTAGGCGTAGCGGCCATCGGTAATCAGAAGAGGTCCGCCGAACACGCCGGAGAGTGCAACCTCGTGGTGCCCGCCGTCCTGCGTCAACAGCGGAACCAGGCTGCGGCCGCGCACCTCCGGCGGGATCGGCGCGTCGAACATGTCGAGCAGGGTCGGCAGGATGTCGATCGCAGAGGTCAGCGCCTGCCGCCGCTCACCGCCATGGGAAGCGAATTCCGGGTGGTGGATCATCAGCGGAATATGCGAAATCTCCTGATATTGCGGCATCTTGGTCTTTGCCCACCAGTCGTGTTCCGACAGGAGGAAGCCATGGTCGGTGGTGGAGATCAGCACGGTGTCCTGCCACAGGTTTTCGGCATCGAAATGGTCGAGCAGCCGGCCCAGATAGTGGTCGCACATGGCAACGAGGCCTGCATATTTGGCCCGGATTTCACGAATCTCTTCCGCTGTTTCGGTGACACGCGCATAGCTCGGCCAATCGAGCACCAGCCCGTCATAGCCGCTGTCATGATCCCGGGCGAAGCGTTCCGGCACATGGAACGGCTCATGTGGATCGAAGCACTCCAGCTGCAGAAGCCAGTTGTCGCGCCCCCGTGCGGCATCGAGGAACTCGAAGCCTGCGGCAAAGCACTGGGGCAACGGGAATTCCTGTTCCGTCTGCATCCACTCCCGGTTCACCGCGTGCTGCAGCTTGTGGTGGCTGCGTTTCGGATCGTCGAAGTCGTAGTGCCGCGGGTCGTAGAGGTTGCGAAACTTTTCCAGCGCGGGATTGATCGTCGGTTTCCAGGGGTCGTATTCCTGGCCGCGAATATTGGTCCAGGTATCGAAGGTCGTGTGATAGCAAAGACCGCCATCCTCGAAATAGTGGAAATGGTCGGTCACCAGGTGGCAATAGGTATCGCGCTGGGCGCGCAACAGCCGGCTGTAGGAATTGTCGAACGGTTCCAGTGGTCCCCAGGATGAGTGGAAGAAACCGTAGCGCCCGGTGTGGTGGTCGCGGCGGGCCGGCATGCAGGGCAGGCTGCCGGTATAATGATTGTCGAACAGCACGGACCGCTCCGCCAGCCGGTCGAAATTCGGTGTCGGCACCGCCCCGCCGAAGCAGCTCAATGCCTTGCGGTTCAACGAATCGAAAAGAAGAAACACCGCTTTCATCAGTTGGTACCGGCCTTTGCAAAACGTTTGAGTGGGTTGCGGGGAAGGAGCGAGAACACGAGTGCGACGGCGCTCGCCGCCAGGATCGTGGTGCACAGCGGACGGGTGAAGAAGATATCGGCCTCGTTGGCGGACATGATCAGCGACCGGCGGAAATTCTCCTCCAGGATCGGGCCGAGCACGGGCGCAATGGTCAGCGGCGCCAGCGGGTAGTCGAACTTGATCAGCAGCAGCCCAAGCACCGCAAAGATCGGAATGAACCACAGGTCCTGCGCCGAATTGGTGACACCGAAGGCGCCAACCACACACAGCACCAGAATGATCGGAATCAGGAAGATCTTGCGGATGTTGACGAACCACACGAAGAGCGGAACCAGGAACAGGCCGAAGATCAGCAGAAAGACGTTCGCCACCATGTAGGAGGAAAAGATTCCTGAAATCAGTTCCGGCGAATTGGCAAACAATTGCGGCCCGGGGATGAAGCCGAGCAGCAGGATCGCCGCCAGCAGCAGCGCCGTACACGGATCGCCCGGCAAGGCCAGCGCCAGCGATGGGATCATGGCGCCGCCGCAGCAGGCGTTGTTGGCCGATTCGGTGGCGATCACCCCGCCCGGATTGCCCTTGCCGAAGCTTTCCGGCTGGCGCGATGCGCTCTTGGCCGCCGCGTAGGAGACGAACGCGGCGATCACCGAACCGGCCCCCGGCAGTGCGCCGATGAAGGTGCCGATGGTGCTCGAGCGCACCAGATTGGCGCCGTTCTTCAGCGTATCGATGATCGTCGACGGCGGGATGCGCACCGATTGCACACCGGCACTGCGGTTCAGGTCGCCGGCGCGGATCTGCAGCATCATTTCGCTCACGGCAAAGAGCCCGAGCACCAGGGGCACGATGCCGATCCCGCCGATCAGCCACTGCGTGTCGAAATTGAAGCGGTAGAAAAAGGCAAAGGGATCGATGCCGATGGTGGCGATCAGCAGGCCGATACAGCCGACGATCAGCCCCTTGACGGTCGAACCGCGCGACACGATGGCGATGCACACGATGCCGGCGAAGGCGAGCGCGAAATATTCCGGTGGTCCGAAATTGAGGGCGAAGCGCGCCAGCACCGGGGCGCCGAAAATCAGGTAGAGGCCGCCGATAAAGCCGCCCATGGCGGACGCCGAAACGGCAAGCCCCAGCGCTTCCCGCGCCTTGCCCTGGGTCGCCATCGGATGGCCGTCGAGCAATGTTGCCGCGGCGATTGGCGTGCCGGGAATGCGCAGGAGAATGGCGGTGACAGCGCCACCGAACGTGCCGCCGACGAAGACACCAAGCAGCAATGACAGTCCGGCAACCGGCTCCATGTACATGGAAAACGGCGTCAGCAGCACCATGCCAAGCAGCGGACCCAGCCCCGGCAACACGCCGATGATGATGCCGAGCAGGACGCCGCCCGCCGTAAAGGCGATCTGCTCAAGGCCGAGAGGGAAGACGTCCAACATCGCAGGATTACCCGAAGAAATCGCCGGCCGGCAGCACGAGATTGAGCAGCTTGGCGAAAGCGACCCACACCGCCCCGGTCACGCCGAGCGCGAATATCGGGATGACCAGGGCGTTGCGATAGCCCAGTGCCAGTTGCACCAGGACCAGGAAAACCGGAGTCGAATAGACAAAGCCGAACCACCGAAAGGCCGCGATATAGAGCAGAAACAGCACGAACACGGCGACGGCTGGCAGATAAGGACGCAGGGCTGCCCGGGAGGGGCGCAGCCACTGCGCTGTGCCGTCCTGCTTCTCCAGAAAGGTCCGCGCCGCCTGCAGGACGATCAGCCCCAGCAGCAGGATGGCGACCAGACGGGGAA
The DNA here is from genome assembly GCA_965216535.1 of Hoeflea sp. Classification (GTDB taxonomy): domain Bacteria; phylum Pseudomonadota; class Alphaproteobacteria; order Rhizobiales; family Rhizobiaceae; genus Hoeflea_A. The sequence goes on along the minus strand of OZ244175.1, from coordinate 7,600,103 downwards.
ACATCGCGGCGTTGTTTTCGGCACTGCCTCCGACCACGCCCTCCGCGGCGAAACGCGTTGCGATGTCGAAAAAGACGTAGGCCGGAATGAGCGTAAGAAGAAGAAGAAAGGCGAGCTGGCCGAATTTGCGGTTCATGGTGAACTCCTCCGCCGCGGCAAGTCGCCGTTTCTGGCGTCATTCTATTTGGTGGCTTCTTTTTCCCACTTGATGGCTTCCATGCCGTCGGTGAGCTGGCTGCGCACGCTGGAGCAGTTATCCTCGTAGAAGCCCGGGTGATAGGTCTCGGGCGGCAGCGGCGTGAAGCCGAGTTCGTTGATCTTGGCCTGCGTTTCAGGATCGTCGAGCGCGGCTTTCATGGCGGCACGAAGCCTGTCCACGACCGGCTGGGGTGTGCCCTTTTTGACCACCCACCAGTTCCAGCCAACGGCGGCCAGGCCTTCAACGCCAAGCTCGATACCGAAATCCTTGGGCAGCGGCCCGGGAATGCCGTGTTCCGACATCGGCCGGTCGCTCATCACAGCCAAAACCCGGATATCATCCTTGTTGGCTTTGTAGTTGCCGGAGTTGAGCACCATGAAATCAAGCTCGCCGCTGAGGAAGTCCTTCCAGCCCTCGCCGGTGTCATTGTAGGGAATCGAGCGCGCCGGCGCGTTGGCGTTCTTCAGCATCAGCGCCGCGACCATGTGCGGAATGCTGATGTCGGCGGCACCGGAATAACGCAATTGTCCGGGATTGGCCTTGGCATGTTCGATCAGGGCCGGCAGGTCCGGAAAGCGGTCGTCGTCCTTGCGCACGCCGATGGCAAAGCCGTTCGAGCCGACACCGTAGAGTGGCTCGAAATCCTCACACTTGTATGGAGTTTTGCCCAGCAGCGGCGCAAACAGGATCGGCGCCACATACCCGTCGAATACCTTGTAGCCATTGGCAGGTGAATTGAGCACATCGAGCGCCGCTTTAACGCCGCTTGCACCTGTGAGCGAGTTGACGGGCATGGCCTGGCCAAGTTCCTGGCCCATCCGATCGGCCACCACCTGGGACACCGCATAGGCGACTCCCGGCGACCACGGAAAGATGACCTGGACCTGGCGCTCTGGATAGTCAGCATGCGCCTGCACGGCGCCAAGCAGCGCAAAGGCGCCTGCGGCGAGAGTGATGGTCAGTCGCTTCATGTTCATAGTCTCCTCCATGACGAACAACGGGTCCAGATCGCCGGGCTCCATTTGCCAATCCGGCGATCGTTCATGGCCAAGCTTGACGGCCGATTGCGATAAAATCCAATTTCAAATATTGTACTCTCGATAACCAACCGGAATGAGATGGCGCATGGACGTTCTCTATTCGCGAGCGCTCACCCACTTCATGGCGGCCTATGATTGTCGCAACCTGCGATCGGCCGCGGAAGCCGTTCACGTCACCCAACCGGCGGTATCGAAGAGCATCAGCAAGCTGGAAGATCACATCGGCATGCCGCTGTTCAAGCGCACGCCCAATGGTGTCGAGCCGACCGAATTCGCCCACATGCTGCGCCGGCATGCCCAGAACATCATGAACGAGGCGCGTTTTGTTGAAACCGAGATTGCGGCGCTGACCAGCGGCTCTGGCGGTTTGCTGCGCATCGGTGTCGGGCCGGCCTGGAGCTTGAGCGTTTTCCCACGCCTGCTGATGCGCTTTCAGGCCACCTTTCCGAACATCGACGTCGAGGTCCAGACAGGCGTCACCGATCATCTGCTGCCGCTTCTGAAAAGCGGTGACGTCGACCTCTGGCTGGGCTCCCTGCACGATGTGGAGGAGACACCCGATATCGCGGTGAGTACCGTCGGTTGGTCCGACATGACGGTCTTTGCCAGAAAGTCCCACCCGCTGGCGGATAGGGGCGCGGTTCGCCCCACGGACTTGACCGACTACGCCTGGGCAAGCTTCACCAATGACCACCGGGGGCTCGAATGGCTCAGCCGCTATTTCACCGGTCGCGATCTGCCCGACCCGCGGATCGCGCTTCGGCTGAGTTCGCTTGTCACCATGTTTTCGGCAGCGGCGCGTTCCGATCTGCTGGTTTATGCAGCCGATACCCTACAGCCGGAAGCCGTGGCCCGCGGTCTCGTTGAGATCCCTCTGGCCGATCCCGTCTGGGGATTCGGCACCGGCATGGCCTATCGCCGCAGTACGACGGACCTGGCAACGGTTCGCTATATTCGCTCCACTCTCGTGGACGAATATGCCGACCTCGCCGGCTGAGTTACGAGCCGTAGGTCAGCCACCCGCTGATCAGGTGGTGGGCGATGGCGCCGGGCGGCGGCGAGTTGAGGTCGTCGGCGCCGGTCTGTTGCTTGAGCAGGTTTGTGGCCTCGTCGCGGCTGAACCAGCGACAGTCCTCGAGCTCGCGCGTGTCCATGTTGATGTCAGTACTGACGGCCTCGCCGTAGCAGCCGATCATCAGCGTGTGCGGCATCGGCCAAGGCTGGGTAGCGTAGTAGCGCACGCGACCGATGCTGATGCCGGATTCTTCCTGGGTTTCACGCCGCACCGCTTCTTCCATGGTCTCGCCCGGTTCCAGAAAACCGGCGAGGCAGGAATACATGCCGGGCGGAAAATGCGCGCTGCGGCCGAGCAGGCAGCGATCGTTTTCTACATCGACCGCGAGCATGATCACCACCGGATCGGTGCGCGGAAACAGCATGTTGCCGCAGGCCGGGCATTCGCGCCGATAGCCGCCGGCTCGCGGCTCCGTCACCGTGCCGCAGCGGCCACAGTGGCGGTGCGACATGGCCCAGGACATCAGGCTGGCACCCTGTGCCAACTGTCCCAGCTCGTTGCCGCGCACCAGCCCCTGGACGTAGATCGACCGGTTGTCGATCGCCTTGACGCTCTCAGGCAATTCGTCCGGATCGAGACGCACCGGGACTGCCAGTCGCGGCGCATCGCCCTCCGCGAAGCCGAGCAGCACGGCATTGTCGTAGTCGGGATCGAACGGCGCCAGTTCCTCGGCATTGTGCAGCGCTTCAAAGCCTTGCCCGTTCTGCCGCAGGAAGGCGCGGCCCGAGCGCAGCGCAAAGCCGCGCATCCGGTCCGATGCCAGCGCCTCTTTCAGGCAGTTTTCGTCACGAAATTCGGACCGTCGGTCAAGTGTGTTTCCGGCAAAGGCGACGGAACTGCTGGGTTCGTCGCCGAATTCGGCTGCATCGAAAAGTGAGGTTGAAATGAGCTAAATTTCCTCGTTGATGGCTGCAATCAGTTCGGCGGCGCTATTGGTATCATAAGGTTCGGCGTTGCCAACCCCCCAGACCGGACCAGGCCAGGCGGGGTCGCCGGGATTGCGTGCAATGACGTGAATATGGAGCTGGCGGATGTGGTTGCCCAGCGTTCCGATATTGATTTTTTCGCAAGATGTGGCGCTTTTCAAAGCCCGGGCCGTCTCGCATGTCTCGAAAGTCAGCAGGGTCTGGTCGAGCGGCGTCAATTCGAAGATCTCCTCGATCTCAGCCCGTTGTGGCACCAGGAGCAGCCACGGCCAGCGTCGATCATTCATCAATCGCATCTGACACAGGCCCAGGCCGGAAGCCAGCAGGCTGTCGGCCTCGATTCGTTCGTTGAGCTTGAAGCCAGCCATGCCGTCCAACCCGTTCAACTTCATCGCCCCGGACGGGGCCGTACGCCGCCGGGAAACAAGACTAGCAGTTTTTTGCCGGATTGGCTTGCTTTTCGGCCGGCGATTGACGATATGGGGCGCGGGAGGTTGGTGGTGGACGAGCCACTCGCCAACCGGGTCAGGTCCGGAAGGAAGCAGCCCTAACGAGCCACGGCACGGGTCACCGTGCCAGCCTCCCACCTTTTTCAAACGAAAACAGACTGTTGTTGCGGCCTCCGCCGGCGGTTTGTTTTGGTGCGGTCATTGACAATTGGCATCAAGATACCCAATATATGACAAAAGGCGAAAACTGATGCCCCAACTCCGTCCCGTTCCCCGTGAAACACCAACACCGGGCCCCGATTGGTCTGTGGCCGAGGTCCAGGCCATGCAGCGTGCCGTCATTCGGCTGTTCGATCGTTGGGGTTTGACCGACGAGCAGGCCACCGTGCTGCTTGGTCATATCGCCACGCGCACCTACCAGCGTTGGAAGGCCCGCGAATATGGCCGGGTCGGTATCGATCTTGCCGCTCGCCTGTCCAACCTGATGGGCATTCACAAGGCGTTGCGCCTGCTTTTTGCCGATCCGCAGCGCGGCTATGGCTGGATTGGCCGGGCGAATGCCGATTTCGGCGGCCGATCGGCGCTCGACATCATGCTGGGCGGCCAGCTCACCGACCTGATGCGGGTGCGTCGATATCTCGATGCGCAAAGAGGCGGCTGATTTCCCTGTCGGTCGCCATCAAATCTTCCATTTCGCTTCCATAGTGGTCCCATGACGGCGGTTTCCCATGTTCGCTGGCCGAAGACCCATCGGCTGATCAGTTCGGCCTATCCGCCGATCGATCTGTTCGAGGATATCGCCGATCCCGCCGACTGGCCGTTGCTGCTGGGCGCTGAACAGAAGACCAATCCGCGTATTGCGGAAACGATCGGCAATCTCGACCTGGTGCCGGTCGATCGCCGGGTGGGCGGCGATGGCGCGTCGTGGGTGATGTCTTGCTTTACCCACGTGAGCCCGGATCGGCCGGGCCGATTCCACGACGGCACTTTCGGAGCCTACTACGCGGCACAGGCCTTTGAGACGGCGCTGTTTGAAACGGTCTATCACCGCGGTCGCTTTTGCGCGGCAACCGACGAGGCGCCGGGCTGGATCGCCGACATGCGCGAGCTGGTCGGTTCGGTCGATGCTGATTTGATCGATCTTCGTGCTGACGGTCACGATCATCTCTTGCACCCGCAGGATTATGGCGTTCCCCAGGCATTTGCCCGCCAGATCATCGCCGATGGTGGCAACGGCATCGTCTATCCGAGCGTTCGCCATGCCGGCGGTACCTGTCTGGCTGCTTTCTATCCCGACGTGGTGTCGATCCCGGTGCAGGGTCGCCACCTGACCTATCACTGGGATGGCGAACGCATCGACAAGATCCGCATCCACGGATCCAAGCCGGAGATCTGGGCGATCGATCCCTGATGATTCGTTTCAGCCGGACGCGAAGTGATCTGGCGACAATTTGCCTTCCCTCAGCAAATGCTGCAGCACGTAGGTGACCGACAGGGCATCGTCGAGCCCGTCATGGGCTCTGAGCGGAGGGTGCTCGATTCCGTAATAGTCAGCCAGCCGATTGCTGCGGACTTTCCCCAGATCCTCCTGCGGCATTCCTGCCGCCAGCAAGAGCTTGCTGGCATTGTCGAACCGATTGGCCGGAATCGTCGCGGGAATGCCGGCGATGTAGCAGCTGATCGCCATCATGTTGAGTTCGTCCTTTCCCCAGGACCAGAACGACGCGCCGTCTGAAAACCGGTCGAGCTCTCTGAGTGCCTTCTCCAGGGAGACACCTTCGTCAGCGACCATTTCATCGGTGATTCCGGTGAGTTCGGTGAGGAACGGATCGATCCGGTATCGCTTGCCGTACCGGTCCACGGGTTTGACGAAAATCCTGGCCGAATCGGAGATGGCGAAATCGCCGGTCAGGGAAAGCTTGGCGGCACCAATCTGAACAATCACGGGATCCGGATCGACCGGAGCGCACCAGAAGCGCCTGTTGGATTCCCGCAGGGCAAGAAATTCACAGTCGAAAATGACAGCCGTGTCCACAGCACTCATCCTGTATTGCTAGCGCGCTCAAGGTCGCACAACAGGTCAACAGCTCGCAACGCCGATCTGGATTTTTCACCCGTCGATCTGTAAACCCTAAAGGTCGGATCGCGGCCCTTCCGCGGTCCGCTTTATGGAGCGTCAATGAGCAACGGCACATCAGCGCAGGACGGCGGCTATCGCGTTCTCGCCCGCAAATACCGGCCCATGGATTTCGGCGACCTCGTCGGCCAGGAACCGATGGTGCGCACGCTTACCAACGCCTTCGAAACAGGCCGCATTGCGCAAGCCTATATGCTGACCGGCGTGCGTGGTGTCGGCAAGACAACGACCGCGCGCATTCTGGCGCGGGCTCTCAACTATCGCACCGAGGCGCAGGACCGGCCGACCGTCGACCTGGCGGAGCCGGGCGAGCATTGCGAAGCGATCATGCAGGGCAACCATGTCGACGTGATCGAGATGGATGCCGCCTCGCATACCGGCATCGACGACATTCGCGAAATCATCGAGCAGGTGCGCTATCGCCCGGTTTCGGCGCGCTACAAGGTCTACATCATCGACGAGGTTCACATGCTGTCGGTGCAGGCTTTCAACGGCCTGCTGAAGACGCTCGAGGAGCCGCCGGAACACGTCAAGTTCATCTTCGCCACCACCGAGATCCGCAAGGTGCCGGTGACGGTGCTGTCGCGCTGTCAGCGCTTCGACCTGCGGCGCATCGAGGCGGGGGCGCTTGTCGAGCATTTCCGCTCCATTGCCGCCAAGGAAGGCGTCACGATCGACGACGAGTCGCTGGCCATGATTGCCCGCGCCGCGGAAGGATCGGCGCGCGACGGACTGTCGCTGCTCGACCAGGCGATCGCCCATGGCGGCGGCACGGTGGAAGCGGAAACCGTTCGCGCCATGCTGGGCCTGGCCGACCGCGCCCGCATCGTCGATCTGTTCGAGCTGATCGCCAAGGGCGATGTGGCTGCGGCACTCAACGCCTTTCGCGATCAGTACGATTCCGGCGCCAACCCGGTCGTGGTGCTGACCGACCTCGCAGACTTCACCCATCTGGTGACCCGCCTCAAATTCGTCCCCGAAGCCGCCCGCGATCCGGCGCTCAGCGAGGCGGAACGCACCCGCGGCGGCGGATTTGCCGAGAAGCTGTCCGTGCCGGTTCTCTCCGCCCTCTGGCAGATGCTGCTCAAGGGCATTCCGGAGACCGAACAATCGAACCGTCCGGTCAGTGCCGCCGAGATGGTGCTGATCCGACTGACCCATGCAGCCAATCTGCCAAGTCCGGGCGATGCGGTTCGCCGTCTGCAGGATGCGCCTCCGCAAGCGCAGGAGGGCAATGGTTCCGCACGGGCCTCAGACCCTCCACCTCCCGCGGATGGACCGGCGGTGCCCGTGGCTGAAGCGCCGGCACCGCAGCCCATGCCAACGGGCGGTGGTGGCCCGGTCGCCATGCTGCAGCCGGAACAGAACGGCGACAGCGCGCCGCAGATGCGTGCCGCACCGCAGCCCACCGTGACCATCGATGGGCTGACCGATCTGGCGTCTCTGGCCGGCCAGCACCGCGATCTGAAGCTGAAAGCGATGATCCGCAAGTTCCTGCGGCCGGTAAAGGTCGAGACCGGACGGTTGGAGGTTGGCCTTGTCGAAGGCGCGCCGCGCGCCCTGCTCGGCGAGCTCAGCACCCGGCTGGAGGAGTGGACCGGCCGACGCTGGATCATTGCAATCAGTCGCGAGGAAGGCGGCCGCACACTCGAGGAAATCGACAAGGAGCAACGGGCCGAACTGGTCAGCGATGCCAGTCAGGATCCCGATGTCGCCGCAATCCTGGCGCAGTTTCCCGGCGCCCGGGTGCGCGACGTGAGAATCCGCGCCGACGAGGTTGATGAGGCACCTGCGGACAGCCAGAGCGATGAAGGCGACATCCTGCCGGATGACTACTAACCAGACAAATGAGCCGGCGCGAGGGTGCGCCGCAACCAATGGAGACAAAGATGCGCGACCTGATGGGCATGATGGGCAAGGTCAAGGAAATGCAGGAAAAGATGGCCAGCCTGCAGGAGGAGGTGGAAGCGCTCGAGTGTGAGGGCACATCTGGCGGCGGACTGGTGACGGTTCGTCTCAACGGCAAGGGCATGATGCTCGGGATGTCGGTCGACCCCTCGCTGATCAAGGATGACGAGGCGGAGATACTCGAAGACCTGATTGTCGCCGCCCACAACGATGCCAAGGGCAAGGTCGAAGCGGCCGTTCAGGAAAAATCCAAGGAATTGACCGCCGGCCTGCCGATTCCACCCGGCATGAAGCTGCCGTTCTAGACTAGGCATCCATTTCCCATGGCCTTTGCTCCGATCGGTCCGATTCGCAGCGTGGATGATCTGCGGCGGCTGGAAGAGACGCCGCTGGAGCAGGCGGTTCCGGTTGAAAGCACCTATGCCCTGTTCGCGGAATCGGCCCGTGCCTTCGGTGACAAGACGGCGCTGACCTTCCTGCGGACCGGCGATCCCGCCGATGATCCGATTCAATGGAGCTATAGACAGCTCTTCGAGGGAATTACCCAGGCAGCCAACCTGTTTCATGCGCTCGGTATTGGCCCCGGTGACACCGTGGCGGCGCTGCTGCCCGGTTGCCTCGATTATCATCTGGTGCTGTGGGGCGGCGAGGCCGCCGGCATCGTGCAGCCGCTCAATCCACTGCTGTCGCTGGACAAGCTGGAAGAATTGCTGCGTGCCGCAGATGCCCGCATTCTGGTTGCCTATGGCGCACCGGAAGATGCCGACTACTGGAACAAGGCAATGGAATTGCGCGCCCGCATTCCGGGCCTTCTCGTGCTGCGTGTCGCGCCGCATGATGAGGACACCCCGCCTGACCATGACGGCGACGGCGATTTCCAGGTGCTCGTGGCCGACCAGCCGGCCGATTTGCTGGTCAGCGGACGGCAGATCCGGCGCGACGACATAGCCGCCTACTTCCATACCGGCGGCACGACCGGAGCGCCCAAGCTTGCGCAGCACACCCATGGCAACCAGGTCTTTACGGCCTGGGCCAGCGTTCAGTTGCAGGGCATGACCCGCGATGATGTGTCGATCAACGGCTATCCTCTGTTTCATGTCGCCGGCGTGTTGCCAGCATCCCTCACGTCGCTGTCTGCCGGTGTCGAGGTCGTCATTCCGACGACGACCCTTCTGCGCAATCCGCAGGTGCGGCAGAATTACTGGCGATTTGCGGAAAAACACCGGGCGACCTCGCTGTCGGCGGTTCCGACGGTTCTGGCGGCTCTTGCCAATGTTCCGGTCGACGGCGCCGACATTTCGTCGATCAACTATTGCCGCACCGGGGCAGCACCCCTGCCGCCGGAGCTCGCCGAGCGATTTGAGCGGGATTTCGGCCTGCATGTTCACGAGAGCCTCGGCATGACGGAGATGGCCGGCATCAGCTCGATCCGCCCGCCTGGTGTACGCGGTCCGGCCGGCTGTGTCGGCTTTCCGATCCCCTATGCCCGGGTGCGCGTCGTGGAGCTCGATGCCGACGGCGCCGCCACCGACCGCGATGTGCCGGATGGCGGGCATGGCATGATCCTGTTCAAGGCGCCCAACGTTTTTCCCGGTTATCTCGACCCGGCCGCGACGGCGAAGGCCTTCACCGAAGACGGTTGGCTCATCACCGGAGATGTCGGCTGGCGCGATGACAAGGGCCTTCTGCATCTCACCGGCCGCTCGAAGGATCTGATCATCCGCGGCGGCCACAACATCGACCCCAAGGTCATCGAAGATGCGCTGGACAGCCACGCGGACGTGCTTCTCTGTGCCGCCGTCGGCGCTCCGGACGCCTATGCCGGAGAACTGCCAGTGGCTTTCGCCGTGGCCCAGCCCGGTACCAACCCGGATCCGGCGGACCTTCTCGAATGGACGGCAGAACGGGTCGACGAACGCCCGGCCCGGCCGAAATGGGTGGAATTGATCGAAACCATGCCGACCACCAATGTCGGCAAGATCTTTAAACCGGAACTGCGCCGCCGCGCTTCGCAACGCACGGTCAGCGACCTGATCGTCAAACTGACCGCCGACCATCCATCGCTGCTGGGAACCGAGGCTTCTGCCCGGTTGGAAGCGGATGGGCGTATCGTCGTTGCCATCGCTTTACCGGACCGGATCGATGAAACCGCTGCCGATGCGCTGCGCAAGGGTGTCGACCCCTTGCCGGTTGTCGTGATCTACACCGTAGGGCCCGAAACCTGATATCTGATACCTGACTACGCTTCGATCCGACGCCGCCGGTACTCACTCGCCAGGATCACGATCACCGCCGTGAAGGCCAGCCCGTAGCCCATCTCCCACCAGTCGATGCTCGACAGGATGAGGTTGAGGAGGGCCGGCGGCCCTTCCAGGGGATTGGTCAGCAGGGCGAGTGCCTGCTCCTCGTTCGGAAAGCCGTCGAACCGTCCGGCCAGATAGCCGGCGATCGGCCGGCCGGTGTCGCGGCCGAGGCTGTTGAGGAATTCCAGCAGGATGACGATTGCCGGGATCAGGACCGCAAGCGGTATGCTCCAGCGGCGAAACAGTGTCGACAGTCCGGCGACCCAGGCAAGCAGCGGCGCGTACCACAGCAGCGTCAATCCGAAATAGGCGGCGCCGACGATACCCATACGGCCCAGGCTGTTGACGGCGGCGTAGGGCTCCGGTGCGGCTATGAACGGATGCTGGGCGGCAAAGACGAGCAGCATTCCCCAGACGATCAGGGCTGTCAGGATGGCAAAGATGAAAATCATGATCGGAAAGATCGTGATGCCGGACAACGCCTTGCAAGTCAGGATCTTCAGATCGCTTTGCGGCATCGACTTCCAGAACAGCAACGCATTGTTGCGGCGGTCTGCGGAAAACGCGTCGGCATAATAGAAGAACAGGCCTATCAGCAGGTAGGCCGCCCACAGGCCGAAAATGCCGGCGATGATGACCTCGTAGATCTGCGGGCTGGCGAGAACTGCGCCGGCCGGAATGTCGAATTCGGCGCGTCCCGTTGTCAGCAGCAGCACGACACCGGCCACGACGACCACGATCAGGAAAATCGGCATGTAGAAGAACGCGATCCGGTGTTCCAGATATTCACGTTTGATAAGGGCAGACATGGCGCGCATCAGCCTTCTCCCTCCGGTTCGTGCTGGGCCAGCGTGACGAACAGGTCGGAGAGCGTCGGCGTAGTCACCGGACCGTAGGCCTCCAGGGTCTGGCGCGGAATGCCCTTGAACACCATCGCCGTCAGGTCGAAGCGTTTCTCGCTATAGAGCGGCTTCATCGCCAGCGCGTCTTCAACGCTGTCGCCTGAAACGAGCACCTGGGCGTATTGTTCTGCGATTTCTTCCATCGACTGGTCGAGCAGGATATCGCCGTCGCGGATAAACAGGATGTCCGTCAGCATGAACTCGATTTCGTCCACCTGATGGGTGGTGATGATGATGGTACGCTCGGCGCTCATGTAGTCATCGATCAGCCGGCGGTAGAACATCTTGCGAAATGGAATGTCGAGACCCAGCGTCGGCTCGTCCAGCACCAGGAGCCGCGCATCGATGGCCATGACCACCGAAAGATGCAACTGCGCGAGCATGCCCTTGGACAGCGTCTTGATCCGCTGGTTGCGCTTCAGCTTGGTATCCTTCAGGAAGGTCTCCGCCTTGTTCCGATCGAATGCCGGATGGATGGAGTTGACCAGGTCGAGAAGCTGACCGACCCGCAGGAAGCGCGGCAGGCTGGCGACATCCGAAATGAAGGCGACCTCACGCATCAGACGGGCGCGGTGGCGAAACGGGTCGAGCCCCAGCACCTCGATGCGTCCGCCGCAGCCGGTGAGGCCAAGCAGTGCATTGAGCGTGGTGGTCTTGCCGGCGCCGTTTTCACCCACCAGGCCGTAGACGCGGCCCGAAGGAATGGTGAAGTCGATGCCGCGCAGCACCTGTTTGCGCCCGAAACTCTTGGTGAGCCCGCTGGCCTGGGCGATGACCGACGCTTCCGTCATCGGTCACCTCCATTGCCCAGAAGGTCCGCCGCATCGAGTTCCAGGGCCGTTATGCGCGCCCTGATACGCGGCCAGTCGTCAGCGAGAAACTTTTCCCGCTCATGCGTCAGCAGCGCATTGCGCGCGCCCTCTGCGACATACATGCCCAACCCCCTCTTGCGTGTGACCACGTCCATGTCCACCAGCGACTGATAGGCCTTGGTGACCGTCAATGGATTGACCGACAGATCCATGGCGATCTGTCGCACCGACGGCAGCGCCTCGCCCTCGGGAATCGATCCGGTGAGGATCATCTCGATGAGCTGCTGGCGGATCTGCAGAAAGATCGGCTGCGCGTCGTTCCAGGACGTCATGTGGTCTCCGTTGGTGTATTGCACATATAATACACCAATACACAACCGCAAGAGGCAAGTGTCCCGGTCAGTCCTTTCGGGCGACGATGAAGCGGCTCGGCACGGAGGCCGGATAGGCGCCGGTTTCGATGATGGTGAACCCTTCGCTCTCGATCAGCCTGTCCAGCGCCGCGACGTTGAGGAACGCCACATAGGGTGCCCGACCGAACAACTGCATGGCCATGATGGGCAGTCCCAGCAGCCACCGGCGGCTTGCCAGGCAAGGGGTCTTCGAGATGAACAGTCCGCCGGGTTTCAGCAGCCTGCGAACCTGACGGATCGCCTCCTGGCGGTCCCGGATCAGATGCACAAGGTTGAAGGCAAGCACGGCATCGTAGGACCCGTCCGGCTTCTGAACACCATCGGCCGGCGAGCGAACGAAGTCGACATTGTCGATTTTCTGGTCGCGGCCTTTCTGGCGGGCGATGTCGACCATCGCCGATGAAAAATCGCTGCCGGTGATATGACCGACATGTTTTGCCAGGAGCAGCGCCGTTGAACCGGTGCCGCAACCGACTTCCAGAACCTGGTCGTCCGGACGCAGATGAGACCGGGTTCGGTCCATGGTCTGCTCATAGGCGTCCACGTTCTTGATCGGCTGTTCGGAATAGCGTTTTGCCGCTCGGTTCCAGAATACATCTCCGGCTACCATGGGGTGCCCCTTTCGCTGTCGCGGGATGCGCGTCGGGCAGGATCCGACGCGGTTCGCTTGAAATATGTGTTTGGTTTCATCCTGAAATACATATGCAATTATTCGAATGAAATTGCGAAAATTTGCAAATGGCTTATACGTATTTGCATGAATTGGCAGGGCATTGGCTTCGACTGGAACCAGGGGCGGGCTTTTCTCGCGACCGCAGAGGAAGGTTCGCTGTCCGCTGCTGCCCGGGCACTTGGCTTGACCCAGCCGACGCTCAGCCGGCAGGTCGCCGCGCTGGAAGAGGGACTGGGAGTCACGCTTTTTGAGCGGGTCGGCCGGTCCCTGTCGCTGACCCAGGCCGGGCTTGAACTGCTCGACCATTTCCGCGCCATGGGCGAGGCCGCCAGCCGTGTCTCGCTGACCGCGTCAGGCCAGTCGCAGGCCATCGACGGCCATGTCAGCATCACGGCGACGAATATGTTGGCAACACTGCACCTGCCACCCATTCTGCGACGCATACGCGAGGCGGCGCCGGGTATCACGCTTGAAATCATAGCTGCCAACGAGGTCCAGGACCTGATGCGGCGCGAAGCCGACATCGCCATTCGTCACGGCCGTCCCGAACAACCCGAACTGATAGCGCGGTTGGTCGGCCAAACCAACGCGCTTCTCTACGCGTCGCCGGATTACCTCGACCGGATCGGCCGCCCCCGTGCTCCTGAAGACCTGGCCGGTTCGCAATGGATCGGCTTTTCCGATGTAGGCCGTATGCTGCCGTTCCTGACCGACCTTGGGCTGCCGCTGACTGTAGACAATTTCAAACTGATGACCGAGAGCGGCACGGTGATGGTGGAACTGGTCAGGCAGGGTCTCGGGATCTGTATCTTTACCCGCGATGTCGCTGCGAAGTATCCGGATCTCGAACCGGTTCTGCCCGACCTCGGACCGATCGAGGTGCCAGTCTGGCTGGTCACCCACCGGGAACTTCACACCAGCCGGCGGATCCGTGTGGTCTTCGACATGCTTGCCGAAGCGTTTGGCGCACTCCGGCCGGGAACCCTGACGCCGCGGTAACGCGCTATCGGCAGGCGATGCAGATATTTCCGAAGTGACCGCCCTGGTCGAGAGCCCTGAAGGCTTCCGGCGCGTCGTCATAATCGAACACACCGTCGACGACTGGCTCGATGCGGTGCAGGTCGATCGCGCCGTTCAGTTTGTTGAAATCCTGTTTCGAACCGACCGAGACGGCGCACAGCCGCAGCCGGCGCGTCAGCGCAAGCGGCAGGAAGAACTCGGCCGTCGAGCCGGTGACATTGCCGATCAGGATAACGGTGCCGCCGGTCCTGACTGCTTTCAGGGATTCGTTGAATGTTGCGGCACCGCCAAGCTCGAGAACCCGGTCGCAGCCGGCGCCGCCGGTCGCTTCGCGCACGGCGCGTGCCCAGGAAGGCGTGGCATTGCGGTCGATCACGGCATCGGCGCCGAACGCAGTCAACCGATCGGCCTTTGCCGGCGAAGAGGTGGTCATCAGGACCCTGGCTCCCGCGGCCCGTGCCAGGGCCAGGGCCATCAGGGCGACGCCACCCGATCCCTGGATCAGCACCGTTTCGCCCGGACGCAACGGGTCCGGTTCAGACAGCGCGCTCCAGGCGGTCACACCGGCGCAGGGCAGGGTGGCTGCCTGCGCGTCCGACAGGTCGCCGGGCGGCATGATCAGTCCGGCCGCCGGAAAAATGCAGTGCGAGGCCAAAACGCCGTCAAGCGGTCCGCCAAGCCGGCCGGCCTCCAGATTCGCAGGCGGTGCGCCACCCATCCAGTGTTGCAGAAACAGGGGCGATGCCCGGTCGCCGATGTCGAAGTCCGCGACGCCCTTTCCAACGGCCACGACCACTCCGACGCCGTCGGAAAGCGGGATCAGCGGTGGCTGCACCGCCTTGCCGTGTTCGCCGCGCATGACCACCAGGTCGCGATAATTGAGCGATGCCGCCGCCATTTCGAGCAGGACCTCGCCCGGTCCCGGCTGCGGTGTTTCGCGTTGCAGCGCGACGAGATTGTCGAGCCCGAACCCGTCTTGGAAACACCAATATTTCATCGCTCTTGCACCTGTCGGCGCGATGCCGAAACGGCACCGCCTGATTACGCTTCGCACCGGAAGGTCTCCGGGCGCTCGATCAGCCTACCAGACCCGATACTTGTCCGGCTCGCAAGAGTGACGGCATGCAGTTGGCCAGCATTGATGAAGATTAGATATCAGGCCAACCAATGTCACGCTTGGTATGGGAAGACAGGTGGCGCATGTCGGCTCGAAGCCAACGGTCACGCCTCCCGTGCCTGCGGCGAGCTGGCGCTTCCGTGACGAATCCGGCAATATTTTTGAAAAAACGCCATAAATTGGGGCTTGTCGTAGGGTGTTGGGTCATTTGGGTCACTATTCCTGATTTGGTCTGATCCCGAAAATGGGGTTTTCGAGTACAGTCATCCAATCGAATATGACCAATGAGGCATAAGGAGATTTGATATCGCATGACATCGAACCTGCCCCCGCTGGCAGCCATCCGGGCGTTCGAAGCGGCTGCCCGCCACGCCAGTTTCACCCGGGCCGCCGACGAACTCGGCATGACTCAGGCCGCCGTCAGCTACCAGATCAAGGTGCTGGAAGATCGTGTCGGTTCAGCCCTCTTCCTTCGCCATCCGCGAGGCGTTGAATTGACCGAGACCGGAGTGCGGCTGTCGCGCCAGGCCGGTGAAGCGCTCGATTTGTTGCGCGATGCCTTTGCCGAAGCCCAGGGGCGCACGAGCGAGACTCTGGTGCTCAGCGTGATCGCGACATTCGCGACAAACTTCCTGGCACAGCGTCTCGGTCGCTTCCAGATCGACAATCCGTCTCTGGCTTTGCGGGTCGACCTCAGCCAGACATTGGTCGACTTTGCCCGCGAGGATGTCGATGTGGCGATCCGCGCCGGCGCCGGCGGCTGGCCGGATGTCGAGACCCACCTGCTCCTGCGCGGTCTTTTCACGCCGATGCTGCATCCGGATCTGATAGAGCAGGCGGGTGGAATCGATGAGCCGGCCGATCTGCTGAAACTGCCCATACTCGAACCGTCGGATCCCTGGTGGCGGACATGGTTCGAAACAGCCGGCGTACCGGCGAGCGCCTTGAAGCATCTCAAGCGGAAGCCAAAACTGCGCTTTGGCTCGCAGGTGCTTGAGGGCAATGCGGCCATCGCCGGCCAGGGTGTCGGCATTTTGACACCGGCATTCTACAGCGAGGCCGTGGCTCAGGGACAGCTGGTCCAACCCTTCGAGCTCACCTGCGACGACGGCCACGCCTATTGGCTGGTCTATCCGAAAAGCCGTCGGAACGCTCCGAAGATCCGTGCTTTCAGGGACTGGATCCTGAAGGAGATGGAAGCGTTCGGATGAAGCGATCGCGAACGATTTGTTAAATCCGGGTCCGCAAAATCGCTTTGACGAATCGGAGCAAGGTAAAAATGCCTCTTGCCGGTGAACCCCTCGACAGGCCCTTGCTGACCGGTTCTCTCCTCGACACGGGTCTCGGCGGCGATCCCGGTTCGAACGCCCTGGTTTCGCTGACGGCGGCACGATCCTGGCATGAGGTTGATCAGTCCTCGCCACGATTGGGCGCAAGCTACCTGAAGCTCGGACTTCGCAAAGGCGACCGTGTCGCCTCACTCATGCCGAACCGGGCGTCGCTGCTGATCCACTATCTGGCTTGCCTCAAGGCCGGTCTTGTTTCGACCCCTTTGAACTACCGGTATACTGCGCCGGAAATCGATCATGCTCTAGACGTTTCGGACGCTTCGCTTCTACTCGCGCATGCCGAGCGAGCCGGTGACCTCATGGACAGCAAAGCTGCTGGCAAGCTGCCTCTCGGATTTGTCAGTTTCGACGACGACGCTAAAAGTCGCATTGGTGAAGAGCCGATGTTGAACGAACTGTTGGGTGACTCGCGTCCGGACGGAGAGTTTGAACAACAGCCGTCTGATACCCCCGCCGTCATCTTCTTCACATCAGGCAGCACCGGCAAACCGAAGGGTGTAACCCACAGCCATGGATCTCTCGGCTGGCTGCTGGCCAGTATGGTGCAAAGCTACCGGATGACCGCCAGGGACGGGTTGATGCCGGCGACGTCGATGACGCATTTGGGCGGCTACACGTTTTCTCTTGCCGGTCTCGCAGCCGGCGCGCGCATCGATATCGTCCGGGACATCAACGATGGCGAACTTCTGCGGCTGCTGCGTCAGACGCGACCAACGGCGCTCAAGATCCTTCCCGCTGCACTCAGCGCCCTCGTCCGCGATCCCGAAGCGACGCCGGATGATTTCGCTTCCTTGAGATTGTGTATTGCCGGCGGCGACAAGGTCTCCGGCGAACTGGAAAAGTCCTTCAAAAGCCTGTCGGGCCTCGAGGTCACCGAAATCTACGGAATGACCGAGACCGGCTCCACCACCTTCAATCCCTTCGGGGCGGATCACAAAAACGGGTCCATTGGCAAACCCGGTGCCGGTTACAGTGTTTCGATCCGAGACGAGCTAGGCACGGAGGTGCCGACCGGCCATGAGGGCCGCCTCTGGATAGGCTTCCCGGGCATCTTCGTCGGCTACTGGAACAACCCCGACGCAACGCGGCAGAGTATTGTCGATGGCTGGGTGGACAGCGGCGATATCGTGTCGGCAGACCGTGACGGCTGCCTGTGGTTTCATGGCCGTCAGAAACAGATCATCGTCCACGACGGGTCGAACATCTGCCCGCAGGAGGTCGAAGAAGCGGTCGTGGAACATCCCGCTGTTGCGCTCGCGTGCGCCGTTGGCATTCGTCATCCTGTTCACGGCGAAAACGTTCGAGCCTACGTGACACTCAAAGCAGGAGCAGAACGCCCACCGGTTGCCGAGATCATCGCGCAGGCGCGTCGGGCCGTTGGCTACAAGGCACCGGAGGAGATCGTCATCCTGGATGAGATGCCAATCATGGCCTCCGGCAAGATCGACCGCAACCGGCTCAAGCGCAAGGCTGCGGAGGAAACTGTGGGTTAAGCCGACTCGCCGAGTTTGGCCTTCAGTTCCTGGCGGCGCCGATGCAGGATCGGTTCGGTGTAGCCATTGGGCTGCTCACGGCCGGCGAGCACCAGTTCCAGGGCGGCCTGGAATTCGACGGAGTCATCGAAATTGCCGGCCATCGGGCGGTAGGCCGGATCGCCTTCATTCTGTCCGTCGACGACGGCTGCCATGCGCTGCATGGTTTCGGTAATCTGCGCCTCGCTGACGATGCCCTGGTGCAACCAATTGGCCATGTGCTGCGAGGAGATGCGCAGTGTCGCCCGGTCCTCCATCAGTCCGACATCGTTGATATCGGGCACCTTGGAACAGCCGACCCCTTGGCCGACCCAGCGCACCACGTAGCCGAGTATGCCTTGTGCATTGTTGTCGAGCTCGTGCTGGATGTCCTCCTGCGTCCAGTTCGGCCGTTCGGCGACCGGCACGGACAGTATGTCCGACAGTTTGGCGCGCGGCCGGCTCTTGAGCCGCTCCTGAACGTCAGCCACGTTCACCTTGTGATAGTGGGTGGCGTGCAGCGTCGCTGCCGTCGGCGAGGGGACCCAGGCGGTGTTGGCGCCGGCCTTGGGGTGTCCGATCTTCTGCTCCAGCATCGCCGCCATCAGGTCGGGCATCGCCCACATGCCCTTGCCGATCTGGGCATGGCCGGAGAGGCCGCATTCCAGCCCGATATCGACATTCCAGTCTTCATAGGCGGCAATCCACGGCGCCTGTTTCATGTCGCCCTTGCGGATCATGGCACCGGCTTCCATGGAGGTGTGGATCTCGTCTCCGGTGCGGTCGAGGAATCCGGTGTTGATGAAGACAACCCGTTCACGGGCCGCACGGATGCACTCCTTCAGGTTGATGGTGGTGCGCCGTTCCTCGTCCATGATGCCCATCTTGAGCGTGTTGCGCTGCATGCCGAGGACGTCCTCGACCCGGGCAAAGATCTCGGCGGCGAATGCCACCTCGGCGGGGCCATGCATCTTCGGTTTGACGATATAGACGGATCCCTCGCGCGAGTTGCTGCGACGGCCCTGCGGCCCGACATCGTGCAGCGCAATCAGGCCGGTGATCATAGCGTCCATCAGCCCTTCCGGCACCTCGTTGCCGTTGCGGTCGGTGATCGCTGGATTGGTCATCAGGTGACCGACATTGCGCACCAGCATCAGCGCGCGGCCGGGCAACGCCATTTCGCGGCCCTTGCGGTCCAGATACTGACGGTCTTCGGCCAGACGGCGGGTGAAGGAACCGCGTCCCTTGGAAACTTCTTCCGTCAGGTCGCCCTTCATCAGGCCAAGCCAGTTGCTGTAGACCACCACCTTGTCTTCGGCGTCGACCGCCGCGACGCTGTCCTCGCAATCGACGATCGTCGTTACTGCGGATTCAAGAATGATGTCAGCGATATGGGCCGCGTCCGAACGGCCAACCGCGCTCTCGGCATCGATGACGATTTCCAGATGCAAACCGTTTTTCTTCAGGAGCACTGCCGTGGGCGCCGCCGGATCGCCCCGATAGCCGGCAAACTGTGCCGGGTTCTTCAGACCGCGTTGGCTGCCATCTTGCAGTGTGATCGTCAATTCGCCGTCTGCCACCGCAAGGCCTTTGACATCCTCCCAGGCACCGTCGATTGGCGCGGATTCGTTGAGGAAGGCGCGCGCCCAGGCAATCACCTTGTCGCCGCGTACCGGATTGTAAGCCGTGCCCTTTTCCGCGCCGTCGCTCTCGGCGATGGCATCGGTGCCGTAAAGTGCATCATAGAGCGATCCCCAACGCGCATTGGCTGCGTTCAGCGCATAGCGGGCGTTCATCACCGGCACGACCAGTTGCGGCCCGGCAACGGTGGCAATTTCCGGATCGACATTGGCGGTCGCGATGCTGAAAGCCTCGCCCTCCGGCAGCAGATAGCCAATCGAGCGCAGGAACTCTTCGTAACTGTCGAGATCAACCGGCGCACCGTTCTCGCCGTACCAGGAGTCGATCTTGTCCTGCATGGCGTCGCGCTCGGCCAGCAGGGCCCGGTTCTTCGGAGCCAGGTCATGAATGATTGCGGAGAAGCCGGCAAAGAAGGCATCCGCATCCACGCCGGTTCCGGGCAGGGCTTCTTCGACTAGGAAAGTGTGAAGGTCCTGGTCAAAATTCAGACCATCGACGGTGATCGTCGGCATTGCAGACTCCTGGTTGGTATCTTTGGCGTTCACGTGGCGCTTCCTTCACACGCCAACCAATTCCCTGTCAATTTTACAATAATGAGAAGCATTTTTTCCGATTTGGAAAAAATCAGAAAACCGTAGCGTCGCGGTGAAATCAGCCGTGTTTTGGCGCGGCGGGAATTCCAGTGATAGTGTCGTAGCTCGATCGGCCAAACTCGGGGGCTTTTAATGGACTACTACGATCTTGGCGACTATCGCCGCGAATTTGCGTCATCGTCGCCGGAGGCACGGCTCTGGGTTCAGCGCGGAATCGTCTGGACCTATGCGTTCAATCACGAGGAGGCGATAGCCTGTTTCGAAAGAGCGCTGGAACATGACGCCCATTGCGCCATGGCCCATTGGGGCATCGCGTATGCCATCGGCCCGAACTACAACAAGCCCTGGGAGGCCTTCGAGGAGGATGAAAAACCCGAAGCACTGGCGCGCGCCAATGCGGCGATCGCAGCAGCGGTGGAGGGAGACGGACCGGCTAACCCGCTGGAACGGGCGCTGATCGAGGCGCTGTCGGTACGCTATCCCAAAGATCCTGGCATTGAGGATTTTGCGCCTTTCAACGACGCCTATGCTGATGCCATGCGCACGGTCTACGGCGTCTTCCAGGGCGATCCCGATGTAGCTTCCCTGTTTGCCGAGGCTCTGATGAACCGCACGCCCTGGCAGCTCTGGGATCTGCCGACCGGTGAACCGGCCGAGGGCGCGGATACCATCGAGGCGCTCGGGGTGCTGGAAAGTGCGCTGCACGAAATCGATGGCGCCTGGGACCACCCGGGCCTGCTGCACATGTATATCCACCTGATGGAAATGTCGCCGACGCCGGAACGGGCGCTGCGCCACGGCGATCGGCTGGTCGATCTTGTGCCGGATGCCGGTCATCTAGTTCACATGCCCACCCATATCGATGTTCTGTGCGGCGACTACCTGAACGTGGTGGAGCGAAATCATGCGGCGATTGTCGCCGATGGCCGGTTCGTGGCACGGGAGGGTGCGGATAATTTCTACACGCTCTATCGCTGCCACAACTACCATTTCAAGATTTACGGCGCGATGTTTCTTGGCCAGCGGAAGGTGGCGCTGGACACGGCCGATGCGCTTGCCGCCGAGCTCACCGAAGATATCGTGCGTCCGCTGGCCGACTGGCTGGAAGCCTTCGTGCCGATGAAACAGCATGTGCTGGTGCGCTTCGGCCGCTGGCATGACATTCTGGCCCAGGAGCTTCCCGCCGATCAGGATCTGTACTGCGTCACCACCGCATTGATGCGTTACGCACGCACGGTCGCACTGTCGAATATCGACGATATCGCCGGCGCCAAGGCTGAGCGCGATGCCTTTTTAGCAGCCCGTGAACGGGTGCCGGATTCACGCATGCTGTTCAACAACACCTGCCCCGACATTCTCGCGGTTGGCGAACAGATGATGCTGGGTGAACTGGAGTACCGTCGCGGCAACGTTGACGTTGCGTTCGATCACCTGCGCAAATCCGTCGAGCTCGACGACAATCTGCCCTATGACGAACCCTGGGGCTGGATGCAGCCCACCCGCCATGCCTTGGGTGCTTTGTTGCTGGAGCAGGGCCGGCACGCGGAAGCCGAAGCCGTCTATCGCGCCGATCTTGGTCTCGACTCCACGCTCGCTCGCGCCTGTCAGCATCCGCGCAATGTCTGGAGCCTCCATGGTCTGCACGAGTGCCTGCAGCGGCGCGGCGAAGACGTGGAGATCCTGCACGTGAAGCAGCAGCTCGATCTCGCCGCGGCGCGCGCCGATGTGCCGATCAAGGCTTCCTGCTATTGCGCCCGCAGCGCAGCCTGACAAGGCACTGGACACGGCGGATCCGCTCGCTATTTGCTAACTCCGGCCGCAAACACAGGAAACTAAACCATGCCAGGACCGCTCGACGGGGTTCGCGTTATTGACCTCACAAACATGATTTCGGGTCCGCTGGGGGCCATGATCCTGGCTGATCAGGGAGCCGATGTGATCAAGGTGGAATCGCCGCGTGGCGACAACACCCGTCATGTCGCCACCCAGCGTGGCGGGTTTTCTGCGTCCTTTTTGAACAACAACCGCAACAAGCGCTCGGTCGTGCTCGATCTGAAACGGGACGGCGCCCGCGATGCGCTTTTACAGCTGATCGGCGGTGCCGATGTGGTCATGCAGAATTTCCGCCCCGGCGTGACCGAGCGATTGGGCATCGGCTATGATGACGTCATCAAGATCCGGCCCGAAATTGTCTACGCCTCCATCACCGGTTTCGGAGAAACCGGCCCATACGCCCACAAGCCCGTCTTTGATCCGCTCGTTCAATCGCTGTCCGGCCTGACAACGGTTCAGTCAGGATCCGACGAACGACGGCCGGCCCTGATACGTACGATCCTGCCGGACAAGCTCACCGGGTTCACCGTCGCCCAGGCGATCACCGCCGCGTTGTTTGCCCGCGAACGCGGCGGCAAGGGTCAGCACATTCGCCTCAGTATGCTCGACACGGTGATCCATTTTCTCTGGTCGTCCGACATGGGCGGGCACACTTTCGTCGGTGATGAACTGGAAACTGAAACGGCCCAGAGCTTCATCGACCTGATCTATGAGACCGCCGATTCGCACATCTCCGTCGCCGCTTTCCGCCGCGCTGATTGGGAGAAATTGGCGGACGCCTGTGAGCGGCCGGAATGGAAGACCGACGAGCGCTTCCTGACGTCCGAGGGGCTGGAAGTCTACAAGGCAGAGCGGCTTGAATTGACCCAGCAAGCCCTTCGAAACCGCACCAACGCAGAGTGGCTGGCCCGTTTCGATGAATTCGATGTGCCCGCCGCCCCTGTGCTGACGCGTGCCGAAATGATCCGCAACGCCCAGGTAACGGCCAACGCGCTGATCGTTGAAAGCGAACATCCTCAGGCCGGTCGATTGCGCCAGACGCGACCGCCGGCGCGGTTTTCGGGCACACCCACGGAGCATCGGATGGGCGGCCCGGTTCTTGGCGCGCATACTGCCGAGGTGCTGGCCGAATCAGGTCTGGCAGCCGGCGAAATCGAAAGTCTGTTGGACAGCGGAGCGGCGGTGGATCTATCCGGCCGTTAGTCCCGGGATTTTATTCGAATGCGACTGGAAAACTGCCTGATCGCGCGATAAGTCGGGGCGCCGGCGCTTCTGTCGGGTTCGGGGATCACCATGGAAACGTATCTCGGATTTTTTCACGCCGACCTGTTCTTGAAATTTGCGGTCGCCCTGGTTGCACTGCTCAATCCGCTTTACGGAATTCCGATCTTTCTCGGGATGACCAAGGGCTATACGCAAAAGCAGCGCTCCCGAACCGCCAACATCATCGTTCTGACCGTGTTCGTCGCGGCGGTGGTCGTCACGCTCATCGGAGAGGAGATCCTGGCGTTTTTCGGCATCGATGTTGCAGCCTTTCAGATCGCCGGCGGCATCATCGTTTTGGGGATCGGCCTGTCGATGCTCAACGACAATCCGATGCCGGAGGGCGACGCCAAGGCCAAGGATGCCGCCGATGACGCGAAGGGCAGTATTGCGGTCGTTCCGCTTTCCATCCCGCTGACCCTCGGGCCCGGCAGTATCGCGACGATCATTCTGTTTGCCCATCTGACGGGTGATTGGGCAGAGCTTGTCACGATGATTCCGGCTATTTTCCTGATCTGTCTGCTGCTGTGGTTCGGTCTTTATTTCGCCGACACAATATCGCGCGCCCTGGGAGATACCGTGATCAGCATCGTCACCCGGCTCATGGCCTTGATACTGACCGCCGTGGCGGTGGAAATGGTGATCAGTGGCGGCGTCAGCGCCTATCACCACCATTTCGCAAGTGGCGCGAGCGCCGTTACCGGAAGTTGAACCGGGTGTGCTCACCGCACAACAACCTGCCAAGTTCACCGACGCGTGATCGTTTTGCTATGGAATCCTTAAATCCATTGCAGTATTTTGGCGGCATGAGAAGGCTGTTTCTTGCCCTGATACTGATTTGCATTGCCGTGGCGCACAACGCCGCGGCGGCGGCGCCCGCCAAAAAAATGCATCTTCCGGCATTGGATAGCCAACTGACCATCGATGTCAGAAGCAGCACAGTGGCCGAACCGGCCTTTAAGTGCTGCATGAAGGAACACCTGAGAAAATCTGCCGTCAACTCACCCTGCGGGATCGACGCGAGCAGCATTCCACCACAACTGGATATCAACTTCAGCGGTGCGTCCGACAGTCACGAAGCGCTTGAACGCTGCCTGTCGCCCACGGACCGGCCGGCCGCGCCGTTCAAGCCGCCGATAGCCTGACTTTGCTCGACCCGGGCATTGGGGATGCCCCTTGAAAATGCAAAGTCAGATGAGAGGACAGCCTTCATGTTATCCAGACGAAATCTCCTGTTGGGTGGACTTGCGACAGTCGCCGCACAGCCGGCAACGAGTGCCTTGGCCCACCACACGGCCCGCTACAAGAATTTCAAGGTCGATAAGCGCTACGAACCGCAGACCGTTCGGTTTACCGGCTATCCGCCGGGAACGATCGTGGTCGATCCGAAAAACCATTTCCTGTATCTGGTGCTTTCGATTCGCCGGGCGCGACGCTACGGCGTCGGTGTCGGACGTGCCGGATTGCGTTTCAAGGGCAAGGCGACAATCGCCCGCAAGGCCAAATGGCCGAGTTGGCGGCCGACGGACAACATGATCCGCCGTCAGCCGAAAAAATATGCACGCTATGCCAAGGGTGTTCCAGGCGGACCCAACAACCCGCTGGGCGCGCGCGCGCTCTACCTCTACAGGAACGGCCGCGACACCTACTATCGCATCCACGGCACGACCCAGCCCGATTCGATCGGCCGTTCGGTCTCCAACGGCTGCATTCGCATGGTCAACGACCACGTGATTGACCTGTTCGAGCGAGTACCGATCGGAACGCCGGTGGTCGTTATCTAGTCAGGATCCTCAATCTCTGACAATCCGCGGCCGCCCTGTGGCGGTCGCCGAAATCCTGGCTTCGATCAGCGTTCGTGTGTTTTCGATGATTGGAGCATCGACGGCTTCCGTCAGCTCGACCACCGCATCGGTGGCGCCGGCTGACGCAGCCTGTTCGAGGACGGCGCTCCGCGCGACAGCTCGGGCCCGGTCCAGCGCTTGATCTTCGTCGGCAATACGCTCGCTGATGCCGCCGCCGTTCACGGCAAACAGCCCCTCCTGCGGTTGCGAAACGAAAACGTCGACAGTTGTCCTGACCTGGCCGACCACTGCGCCGATCGCATTGGCAACTCCGGCATGCTCCGGGACAAAGCTCTCCGAACCCAGCATTGAAGCGACGGCCGGATAGTAGGCCGGTGCCGAAGCACCGAGCCCGATCAGCGGCCGATCGAGCGCCAGCGAAAATTGCACAATGCCCGGACTGCGTTTCAGGGCGCTATCGACAGCGGCCGATCGCGTCGGGTCGATGGCCTGTTGGCCGTCCTCGGCGAGACAGGCCGAAAGCACCACCTCGCTCGATTGCCGCGTCAGACGGTCAATGGTCAACAGTGCCAGTGCGGTCGCATCAGCGGCGATCCGGTTCCCGGAACCGCTCTTGCGCCGGGCCACCAACTCGCCGCCTGATATTGCGGCCGCCGCGTCCCAACCCGACTGTCGGCCCAACACATGCATGGCGTCGGATGGCGTGAAGCCGGCCAGTTGCACCAGCCCGCGCGACACCAGGCGATCGAGCGTTGCCCGCTGAGGCGTGGCGCTCAGCACACGATCGAGTGGCAGGAAACCGTCGGGCACACGTTCGAACAGGGCTGCTTCCTGCGGTACCAGTCCGCTGGCCATGCTGTCCGGAACCCCGGTCCGTCGGACTAGGCGGCCGTCCAGGCGGCCAGGCTGACTGGTCTGCAACTGCCGCGTCAGCGCCTCGTTGACAGCATCCGGTTCGAGATGCGCCGCCAGGCTGAGCGGCACCAGACGACGCGGACCCAACGTCAGATTTGCCGCCAGCCCGGTTTCGTCGATCCTGACTTCGGAATCGCCACCGAGGCCGAAGGTGCGCATGGCTACGGCTTCCACCATGGTCCGAAAGCCGCCAACGACCGCTCCGTCGGGGTCGATGCGCGGCAGGCCGTCCTGAAGGATGGCGACATCGGTTGTCGTGCCGCCGATATCGGAAACCACCGCGTTCGAAGCGCCGGTCAGATGATGAGCGCCAACCAGGCTTGCCGCCGGACCGGATAGGATTGTCTCAATCGGCCGGGTGCGTGCCAGATCGGCCGCGATGAGCGCGCCGTCGCCGCGCACCACCATCAACGGTGCTTCGATGCCGCATTGCTGCAGATAGCCCTCGGTGGCGCCGATTAGCCGATCGATCATCGCCACCAGGCGGGCATTGAGCAAGGTCGTCAGGGCCCGTCGGGGTCCGCCGAGCTTTGATGAAAGTTCGTGGCTGCAGGTCACCGGCAGGCCGCTGCGGGCCCGCACCAGGTCGCGTGCGGCCAGCTCGTGCCCGGGATTGCGCACGGCGAAATAGCCGGCGATCGCCACGGCGGCGACGTCGTCCGCCCAGCGGTCCACGACCGACTCGAGAGGGTCCAGGTCGAGGGGCGTTTCATGGCCGTGCACATTGTGCCCGCCCGGCACGAACAGCACGGGATCGCCGCCCAGTGCGTCCGCTAGGCCATCGCGCTTCAAATCCTCCGGGCCAAACCCGATCATTACCAGTGCGGCGCGGCTGCCTTGTCCCTCCACGAGCGCGTTGGTGGCAAGCGTTGTCGACAGTGAGACCAACCGCACGGAGGAGGGGTCGGCCTCGCTCTCATGGAGCACGGCGGAAACCGCGTTGCCGATCCCTTCGGTCAAATCGTGTCGGGTGGTCAGCGCCTTGGCTTTTGCAACGACGCCCCGGTCCTGGTCGAACAGCACGGCGTCCGTGTAGGTGCCACCGGTATCGATGCCCAGATTGAGTGCTGAAGGCACGTCGGTTTCCTTAGAACAGGTAAAGGGCGATCAGGCCGGCCGTGCCGACAATGATGCGCCACCATGCGAAGAACGTGAAGCCGTGATTGGAGACGAAATCGAGCAGGCTGCGCACCACGAAAACGCCTGAGACAAAGGCTGCCACGAAGCCGATGGCAATGTAGGAAACGTCGTCGGCCGAGAGGCGCGCATAGTTCTGATAAAGGTCGTAGGCAAAGGCACCGGCCATGGTCGGCATGGCCAGATAGAAAGAGAACTCCGCCGCCGAACGCTTGTCGGTGCCCATCAGCAGGGCTCCGACGATGGTCGCGCCGGATCGGGAGGTGCCGGGTATCATCGCCAGGCATTGGAACAGGCCGATGCGAAAGGCCAACGATGGCGGAAAATCCATGACGTCATGGTAGTGTGGCTCGCGCTGCATCCGGTCGACCGCCATCAGCACGAAACCGCCCGCGATCAGCACGATGCAGATCAGAACCGGCGTTTCAAACAGCACCGTCTTGATGAAGCCATGCGCCATCACGCCGACAACCGCGGCCGGCAGGAAGGCCAGGAGGATCGCAAAGACAAAGCGCCTTGCCTTTGGGCTTTCCGGCAGCGCGACCGCCAAGGCCAAAAGCCGGGAGAAATAGACCGACAGGATCGCGAGGATGGCGCCCAGCTGAATCAGAACCTCGAAGGTGTGGCCGGGTGAGCTGAATCCGAGAAAATGTCCGGCCAGCAGCAGATGGCCGGTCGATGACACGGGCAAGAACTCGGTCAAGCCCTCGAGCACGCCAAGCAGCAACGCACCGATAATGGTCTGTTCAGCCATCAAACCGTCCAGTTCTGTTGCGATGAAGTGCGCGATTGCCGCGCTTGTGTCGCCCCGTGCGAAACCCTATAGCTCTTTTCTTGAGGAATTCCATACAAATCGAGCGCCGTTCGGCGACGCCATGCAAATCCGCACCCCTTGCGAAGGAAAGTCAGACACCGCATGCCCAGCCTCTATCATCATCCGATGTCCGCCGCCTCGCGTTTCATTCGACTGGCGCTCAATGAATACGAAATGGAGACGGATCTGGTGGAGGAGCGCCCATGGGAGCGCCGCCGCGACTTCATTGCCATGAATGCGGCCGCCACGCTGCCGGTCTATGTCGACGATTCGCTGCATTCCATCTGCGGCGCCACGGTCATCGCCGAGTTTCTTGATGAGACCCAAGGGGCCTTTCAGAAACAGCGGCGCCTGATGCCTGAATCGACTGTCGGTCGTGCCGAGGTGCGCCGATTAATGGACTGGTTCCTGGCCAAGCTGGAGCAAGATGTCACCCGCCATCTGGTGCGCGAACGTGTCTTCAAGATCCTGATGCCGAAGGATGTCGGCGGCGGCGAACCCGATTCCCGCGCATTGCGGGCTGCCCGCGCCAATATTCGTCAGCACATGCGCTATATCGACTGGCTTGCGGCGAGCCGGAACTGGCTGGCCGGCGATGCCATGAGCTATGCCGATCTTTCCGCCGCCGGTGCGCTTTCGACGCTGGACTACCTGGGCGAAATCACCTGGAACGATGCGCCGCAAGCCAAGCTGTGGTACCAGCGCATCAAGTCGCGTCCGGCCTTTCGGCCTTTGCTTGCTGACCGCGTGCGCAACATGACGCCGGTTTCGCACTACGCGGATCTGGATTTCTGAGCCATGACGGCGGCGTCGCGCAAGCCGGAACGGTCGCAACGCCTCAAAGATTTCTTGCTGGGCGAGGCGCTGGCGGCCGGCTTTGACAGCGCTCGTATCGTCGATCCTGCGGCGATCGCCGACCATGCTCCCGCAGCCCTCGAAGCTTATCTTGCCGATGGCCGCCACGGCACGATGCAATGGATGGCAGAGACCAAAGAGCGGCGTGCCGACCCGCTTGTCCTGTGGTCGGAGGTCCGCTCGATCCTGATGGTCAGCCTCAACTACGGTCCCGACCTGGATCCCTTGCGGCTTCTTGACCGCGGTGACCGCGCAGCGATTTCCGTCTACGCCGGAAATCGGGACTATCACGACATCATCAAAGGTCGCCTGAAGGGTGTTGCAGGTCGGTTCGCAGCGCGGGCCGGTTGCGACGTCAAGGTCTTCGTCGACACGGCACCGGTGATGGAAAAGCCCCTTGCCGCCGCGGCCGGTCTTGGCTGGCAGGGCAAGCACAGCAATCTGGTTAGCCGCGAGTTCGGTTCGTGGCTGTTCCTCGGTTCGATCTTCACCACCGAGCCGCTGCCGCCGGATGCCGCCGAAACCGATCATTGCGGCTCCTGCCGCGCCTGCCTCGACGTCTGCCCGACCGACGCGTTTCCGGCACCTTATCAGCTCGATGCGCGTCGCTGTATTTCCTACCTCACCATCGAGCACAAGGGGCCCATCCCGCATGAATTTCGTGTTGCCATCGGCAATCGGGTGTTCGGCTGTGACGACTGCCTGGCCGTCTGCCCATGGAACAAGTTTGCCGGCGTTGCAAACGAGGCAAAGTTGACCATGCGTGAGGACCTCGAAGCTCCGCCTCTGGCCAATCTGCTGAAGCTCGACGATGCGACATTCAGGCAATTCTTTGCCGGCTCACCGGTCAAGCGAATCGGGCGCGATCGTTTCCTGCGCAACGTGCTGATCGCCTGCGGCAACTCGGGCGAGAGAGAACTCGCCGATCCGTGCGTCGCCCTGCTGGACGATCAGTCGCCATTGGTGCGTGGTGCGGCGGTCTGGGCACTTTCGCAACTGCTCGACCAAACCGCGCTCCTGGAGCTTCGCGACAGGCATCTGGAAACGGATGACAG
This sequence comes from Hoeflea sp., assembly GCA_965216535.1. Lineage (GTDB taxonomy): Bacteria > Pseudomonadota > Alphaproteobacteria > Rhizobiales > Rhizobiaceae > Hoeflea_A. Next base: position 7,570,358 of record OZ244175.1, on the reverse strand, counting down.
CGTGCTGGCCGAGTGGCAAACTGCCGTTGAACAGGGGAGTCGCTAGTATCATGCGTCTGATGATCCTCGGAGCCGGTTTTTCCGGCCTTGCGATAGCGCGGGAAATGCAGGGCCGCACCCAGCGTGCCGCCGGCACGACACGGTCGGCCGAACGTTTTGCGCGCCTGTCGGAAACCGGCCTCATTCCGTTTGAATTCGACGGTGAAACCCTGTCAGACGACCTGAAGCAGGAGTTCAAGGGTGTAACTCATTTGGTCCAGTCCATCGCTCCGGGCGAGGACGGCGATCCGCTGTTGAGGCTTGCCGGCGAAGGTCTGGCGGCTCTGTTCCCAAACCTTCGCTGGGCAGCCTATCTATCCACCGTCGGCGTCTACGGCGATCATGAGGGACGCTGGGTCGATGAGGAGACCCGCTGCCGCCCGGTTTCCCGCCGGTCCATCTGGCGGGACGCCGCTGAACGGTGCTGGCTGCAGGCCGGCAAGGCGAACGAACTGCCGGTCTCCGTCCTGCGTTTGTCCGGGATCTACGGTCCGGGCCGCAACACCTTCGTCAATCTGCAGGCCGGCAAGGCGCGCCGCCTGGTCAAGCCAGGCCAGGTCTTCAACCGCATCCATGTCGACGATATCGCCGGCGCCCTGGTGCATCTGGCCGCCCATGAGTCCTCCGGCCTCTGGAACGTCACCGACGACCTGCCGGCGCCACCCCAGGACGTGGTCCTGTTTGCCGCTCAGCTTATGGGTATCGAGCCGCCGCCCGAAATCGATTTTGCCACAGCTGACCTGTCACCCATGGCCCGCTCCTTCTACGGCGAGGTCAAGCGAGTCTCCAACGCCAAATTGAAGGCCAGCGGCTACGCCATGCGCCACCCCGACTACCGCGCTGCCCTCACCGCCATGTGGCGCGACGGAAGCTGGCGGGGGTGATCTATCAACGCGATCTGAGCGGTTGATTATCGCCGCGGATGTGGAGGCTGCAATTTTGGGGACAGTTTACTTAATTCCTCAATATTCTTCATAAAATCAGCGCTTTAGTAAGAATTAAGTAAACTGTCCTCTATGGACGCCCCCGTGATTGCAAGCGTTTTTGTTGATGTTGGCGGGGTCGGGTTTGCAGTCATCTATCCGGCCTTTGAAGTCGCGGTTGATGACCGCTGGCCCTGATGGAAATCCGAGGATCGACGCCTCTACACCGAAACGGGCTCGAAGCCCGGACAGTTTAACAGGTTTGGCCGATCCCGGTTGACCCTGTCATGCCATCACATCAACTACCCTCGCAATCAATCTGCTTCACTCGTGTAGACTGCTATGCAGCAGCCTGTGCCCGCGGCCGATAGGCCTCCTCGCGGCGCAGCAGCGCCCAGACAATGCGTGCGGTCTTGTTAGCGGTGGCCACCAGAACCACATTGGTCGGCCGTCGGTTCAGCATCGCCTGCTGCCATTGCGATCGATATCCCTTGCGCCTCCGGCTCCAGCGCAGATCGGCCCGGGCACCATGCACCAGCAACCGCCTCAAATAGCGATCGCCACGCTTCGAAATACGCCCTAACTGCTCCTTGCCGCCGCTTGAGTTCTGCTTCGGCACCAGGCCCAGATAAGCCGCAAACTGGCGAGCCGAATGAAACTGGGACGCATCACCAACCGTCGCAACAAGCGCAGTAGCCGTGATCACACCGACACCGGGGATCGTTTCCAGCCGGCGACTGGCCGCATTCGAGCGATGCCAGGCATGAAGCCGCCTCTCAAGTCGAGAGATGCCGACCTGAACCTGGCGCAGCTGTGCGACCTGGATCCCCAGTACCTCTCGCGCCAACTGCGGAAGTCGCTCGTCCTTCTCGTCCTCGATGATGGCAATGAGCTCTTTCACATGGCTCGGGCCCTTGGCCACAACAAGTCCGAACTCGGCGCAGTGGCCGCGCAGTGCATTGATCAGCATGGTGCGTTGACGCACCAGCAGTTCCCGGCCCCGATGCACCATCAGCACCGCCTGCTGATCCGTGCTCTTGAGCGGTGCAAACCGCATCGTCGGACGCTGAACCGCCTCACAGATCGCTTCCGCGTCAGCGGCATCGTTCTTGTTGGTCTTCACAAACGGCTTCACGAACTGCGGCGCAAGAAGCCGAACCTCATGGCCTTGCGATTGCAGCAATCGGCCCCAATAATGCGCACCGGAACTGGCCTCCAGCGCAACAATGCACGGTGACAACTTGCTGAAGAACTCTTCAACCTGCGACCGACGCAGCTTCCGCTTCAAAACCGCTCTGCCCGAGGCATCAACGCAATGAACCTGGAAAATCGACTTTGCTAAATCCAGCCCAACGGCAATAATGGCTGACATGGACGTCTCCTCTTACTGGATCGACACGACAACCCAGTATGGCTCAATCTGAAGCCGGCGGGGGCGTCCATACCATCACCAAAATTCTGGCACGTCGTTTCTGAAACGAGTCTTTCTCCTATCGACCCGAACGTCAGACGCAACGCAACTGGCATTTCGAAATCAAATCATTCCGGCGGCGCGCCAAGATGGGCCAGAAGCTCGGTGACGTTGCTGACGCTGAACTTCTTCAGCAGGCGCGCCCGATAGAACTCGACGGTGCGCGGTGAGATGCCGAGGTGGCGGGCGATTTCCTTGCTGGTCCTGCCGCCGCTGAGTTCGAGGATGATCTGGCGTTCGCGCACCGATAGCGGAATGTAGGGCCGCTGTTCGGACATGTCGGCATAGGTCAGGATCGTGCGGCGCAGGGGATCGTCCGGTGTCGGACTGTGGGCGCGCACCCGGCACCAGAACAGGCTTCCGTCCTTGCGCGGCATGATGCGCTCGTCGCTATAGGGCCGGCCCTCGCGCAGGGTTTTCAGGCCGATATCACGCATATGCTCGAACTCTTCGTTGGAGGCATAGAGCACGCGGAAAGACTGGCCGATCAGCTCGTCCTTGCCATAGCCGAAGATGGCCGCAAAAGTCTGGTTGCAGGCGCGGATCACCCGGTTTTCGGTCAGCACGATCCCGACGGGGGCGCTGTCGAAGGCGAGTTCGTTCAGCACCTGGATGTCGACTATCGCGTCCTCTGCGATACCTGCCATTTCGTAGTCCTACGGTATTGCGGGCTCCACGGCTCCGCGAAATGATACGAGCTTGGCTATTTGTACCGTTGTTTCAGGGATTTGCGAAAGGGTGAAGCGGCATGAATGAGACTCCCGCAATTGCGGCGTCCTTCATTGATCTAATCGAAGCGCGACGCGATGAACTGGTCGCGCTGACCCAGGACCTCATCCGCATCCCGACCCTCAACCCTCCGGGCGAGGCCTATCTGGAGATCTGCGAATATCTGGCCGGTCGCTTGCGGGCGCGCAACTTCGACATCCAGATGGTGCGGGCACACGGCACCCCTGGCGATAGCGAACGCTATCCGCGCTGGAACGTCGTTGCCCGCCGTGAAGGTCGCGGTCCGGGACCTTGCGTGCATTTCAACTCTCACATCGACGTGGTCGAGACCGGCCATGGCTGGACGATGGACCCGTTCGGTGGCGAGGTGAAAGATGGCAAGATATACGGTCGCGGCGCCTGCGACATGAAAGGCGGTCTCGCCGCTTCGATCATCGCCGCCGAGGCGTTCATCGATGCCCGTCCCGACTTCAACGGCGCAATCGAAATCTCCGGAACGGCAGACGAAGAAACCGGCGGCTATGGCGGCGTTGCCTATCTGGCCGAAAAGGGCTTCTTTGACCCCAAGCGCGTGCAGCACGTGATCATCCCCGAGCCGCTCAACAAGGATCGCATTTGCCTTGGCCATCGCGGCGTCTGGTGGGCAGAAATCGAAACCAAGGGCCATATTGCCCACGGCTCCATGCCGTTTCTCGGCGACTGTGCGGTGCGTCACATGGGCGCGGTGCTGCAGGAGTTCGAATCGACCCTCTATCCGGCGCTTGCCGAAAAGCGCACCGCGATGCCGGTGGTGCCGGAAGGCGCGCGCCAGTCGACCATGAACATAAACTCGGTGCATGGCGGCCAGGCCGAGCCGGAGGCCGACTTCACCGGTTTCCCGTCGGCCTGCGTGCCGGATTCCTGCCGAATGGTGATCGACCGGCGCTACATTATCGAGGAAGACCCGGAGGAGGTTCCGCGCGAGGTCACCGATATCGTTGCCCGGGTCAGCGCTGAACGCGATTTCGAGTACGAGATCCGCGAACTGTGGCATGTCAGCCCGACCATGACCGAAAAGGATGCGCCAGTGGTGCAGTCGGTGTCCCGATCGATTGAAAAAGTGCTGGGCAAGGACCCGGATTATGTCGTCTCACCGGGCACCTATGATCAGAAACACATCGACCGCATCGGTCGTCTGAAGGACTGCATCGCCTATGGTCCCGGCATTCTTGATCTGGCCCACCAGCCGGATGAATATGTCGGCATCGACGACATGATCGACTCTGCCAAAGTCATGGCGCACGCGCTGGAGGAGCTTCTCGACGCTTGATAAGCCGCGGCGCGTAAAGCTATGTATTGAAACACAAGAAGTGCTCGAAAGAGACCAACAGGAGGAATGAAAATGACGCCAATCATCAAATCGCTGGCCATAGCGGGGATACTGGCCGCGAGTACGGCGCTGACCCCGGCCGCTTTCGCCGCCAAGACCGACATCACCATCGGTGCGCAGTTGGAGCCGCCAAATCTCGATCCGACGTCGGGTGCCGCCGGCGCCATCGACCAGGTGACCTACTCAAACATCTTTGAAGGCCTGACGCGCTTTGCCTCCGACGGGGCGATCGTACCGGGACTTGCCGAATCCTGGACCATTTCCGACGACGGCAAGGTCTATACCTTCAAGCTGCGCCAGGGCGTTCAGTTCCATGACGGGACTGAATTCAACGCCGACGACGTCAAGTTCTCGCTGGAACGTATCGACGACGAAGACTCGACCAACGCTCAGAAGGCGCTCTACGCCGATATCGAATCCGTCGAAGTGGTCGATCCGCACACCGTCAAGATCACCCTGAAGAAGCCGAACGGCAACTTCCTGTTCAACCTCGCCTGGGGCGACGCGGCCATCGTGGCTTCGGAGTCGATCGCCAACAATGCGACCAATCCGGTCGGCACCGGCGCTTTCAAGTTCAAGGACTGGGTCCAGGGCGACCGGATCGAACTTGAAAAGAACCCCGACTATTGGGGCACCCCGGCCAAGTTGGACAAGGTGACGTTCAAATACATCTCGGATCCGAACGCGGCTTTCGCGGCGGTGATGGCCGGCGACGTTGATGCCTTCATGCCGTTCCCGGCACCGGAAAACCTGACGCAGTTCGGCGCCGATCCGCGTTTCAAGGTGATCGCCGGCTCGACCGAAGGTGAAACCATTCTGTCGACCAACAACAAGATGCCGCCCTTCGATAATCCGAAGGTGCGCGAGGCGCTGGCCCATGCCATCGACCGGCAGGCCATCATTGACGGCGCCATGTTCGGCTACGGCACACCGATCGGCACCCACTTCGCGCCGCATCATCCGTCCTATGTCGACCTGACCGGACAGTCGAATTACGATCCGGAAAAGGCCAAGGCGCTGCTGGCAGAGGCCGGCTTCCCGGACGGCTTTGAAACGACGCTGAAACTGCCACCGCCCTCCTACGCGCGCCGCGGCGGCGAGATCATTGCCTCGCAATTGCGCGATGTCGGCATCCAGACCGAAATCAGCAACCTGGAATGGGCGCAGTGGCTGGAGCAGGTGTTCCGTGGCAAGGACTATGGCCTGACCATTGTCTCCCATACCGAGCCGCTGGATATCGGCATCTATGCAAGGCCGGATTACTACTTCCAGTATGACAGCCCGGAATTCCAGAAGATCATCGAGGATCTCAACAACGCCACGGATCCGGCGGAGCGCGACAAGCTGCTCAAGGCGGCTCAGCAGAAAATCGCCGACGATTATGTCAACGGCTATCTGTTCCAGCTCGCCAACACCGGCGTGGTCAATGCCAAGCTGCGCGGCATCTGGGAAAACGCCCCGACCCAGGCGTCTGATATGACCGCAGTCCACTGGGACGACTGATCGACACTGACGGGAGCCGACTGCCGGCTCCCGTCACCGCCTTCCTCCGTCCCGATGCGGTTTCATGCTGCCCTATCTGATCAAAAGGCTGGTTTCGCTGACGCTCAGTCTGCTGGCTGCTAGCCTGGTCATTTTCTTTGTCATTGAGGTGGTTCCCGGCGATCCAGCGGCTTTCATGCTGGGTCTCAACGCCCAGCCCGACACGGTCGCGGCGCTGCGCGACAGCCTCGGGCTCAATGCACCCGCGCCGGTGCGCTATTGGCAATGGATCACCGGCCTGTTGCACGGCGAGTTCGGCATTTCCTACACCTACAAGGTGCCGGTGCGCGAACTGATCGCCGACCGCTTCTGGATCTCCATGCCTTTGGCGATCTATGCGCTGATCCTGTCGACGGCGATCGCTTTCCCGGTCGGCGTCATTGCGGCAGCGCGGCGCAATTCGCCGGCCGATGTCTCGATCATGGGCGTGACGCAGCTCGGCATCGCGGTGCCGAATTTCTGGTTCGCCATGTTGCTGGTGCTGTTTTTCGCGGTGTCGCTGCGCTGGTTTTCCGCCGGCGGCTTTCCGGGATGGGAAGCGGGTTTCTTCGCCGGTATGAAGGCATTGACCCTGCCGGCGATCGCGCTGGCGCTGCCGCAGGCCTCGATCCTGGCGCGGGTCATGCGCTCGTCGCTGCTCGACACGCTGGGCGAGGATTTTGTGCGCACCGCCCGAGCCAAGGGGCTGACCCAGCGCCAGGCGCTGTGGCGGCACGCGTTGCGTAACGCCCTCATCCCGGTGCTGACCATCATCGGCCTGCAGTTTTCCTTTCTGCTGGCAGGCGCCATCATCATCGAGAACGTGTTCTTCCTGCCGGGTTTGGGCCGGTTGGTCTTCCAGGGCATCACCCAGCGGGACCTGATCGTCGTCAAGAGCGTGATCTTCCTGCTCGTCTTCGCCGTCATCCTCGTGACCTTTCTCGTCGACATTACCTATGCGATCGTCGATCCGCGGCTGCGCCGGAGGTCGGCATGACGGATTTGCCCGAACTGCGCACGAGCGTTTTGCGCGCGGCCCTGCGTTCACCAAGCTTCATGATCGGCCTGGTGCTGACGGTGATCTTTGTCGTGGCAGCGCTGTTGTCGTTTGTCTGGACGCCCTATGACGTCACAAACCTGCAGATCGCCAACAAGCTGAAGCCGCCTTCGGCCGCACATTGGCTTGGAACCGATGCATTTGGCCGAGACGTCTTTTCAATGATCATGGTCGGCGCCCGCACCTCGATCGCCGTTGCCTTCGTGGCGGTCGGCATCGGCATCGTCGCCGGCGTGCCTCTCGGCCTTCTGGCGGCGGCCCGTCACGGCAGCCTGATCGATGAATTCGTGATGCGCACCAATGACCTGATCTTTGCTTTTCCGGCGCTGCTGATGGCGATCATGATCACCGCGGTCTTCGGTCCCAGCGCCATCAATGCCATCATTGCCATCGGCATCTTCAACATTCCTGTCTTCGCCAGGCTCGCCCGCGGCTCCGCCCTGTCGCTGTGGACGCGCGACTATGTGCTCGCAGCCCGGGTTGCAGGCAAAGGCGCAACGCTTATTTCGGCCGAACACATCCTGCCCAACATCACCAATCTGTTGATCGTTCAGGGCACCATCCAGTTCTCGCTCGGCATCCTCGCCGAAGCAGGCCTCGCCTATGTGGGTCTCGGCACCCAACCGCCGTTGCCGAGCTGGGGCCGCATGCTGTCGGACGCCCAGACGATGATCTATATCGCGCCGCAACTGGCGATCTTCCCGGGGCTCGCCATCGTGCTCACCGTGCTCGGCCTCAACCTGATGGGCGACGGCCTGCGTGACATTTTCGATCCCAAGCTGAGGCGGGCTCGCTGATGGCGCTGCTTGATATCGAAAAGCTGACACTCTCCATCAAGGGCACGCCGATCCTGCAGGATGTGAGTCTTGAAATGCGCGGTGGCGAGGTGCTCGGCATTGTCGGCGAATCCGGCTCCGGCAAGTCGATGACGGCCATGGCGGTGATGCAACTGCTGCCGGTTGGAACGGAGTGGTCCGGATCCATCCGGCTCGACGGCAACCGGCTCGAAGATTGCTCCGAGAAGCAGATGTGCGCGTTGCGCGGCAATGATATCGGCATGGTCTTCCAGGAACCGATGACCGCCCTTAACCCGGTGCAGACAATCGGCGACCAGGTGTCGGAAACCATCCTTGTGCACAGTGGCAAGACCCGGCGCGAGGCCCGGCAGATCGCACGCGAGGCGCTCAATCGTGTCGGCCTGCCGGAAGAGCAGTTTCCGCTCGACCGCTATCCGCACGATCTCTCCGGCGGCCAGCGCCAGCGCGTCGTCATTGCCATGGCCATCGCGTTGCGGCCAAAACTGCTGATCGCCGACGAACCGACCACGGCGCTCGATGTCACCACCCAGGCGCAGATCCTCAGGCTGCTGAAGAAGTTGGTCGAGGAGGACGGCATGGGACTGATCCTGATCACCCACGACCTGGCCGTCGTCGCCGACATGGCCGACCACATCGCAATCATGAAGAACGGCGAAATCGTCGAGGCCGGCGAGACGGTGGCGCTGTTCCGACAGATGAACCACCCTTACACCCGCGCTCTGTTCGAGGCGTCCAACCATGTGCCGACGCGCAATCCGGCCCATGGCGCAGACGGCAGCAAGCCGGTCATCGAGATCGAAAACGTGGTGCGCGACTACGCCCTGCCGCGCCGCTCGCTGTTTACTGCACCCGGCCATTTCCGGGCGGTCGATCACGTGTCACTGGCGATCATGCATGGCGAGAATGTCGGCCTCGTCGGCGAAAGCGGTTGTGGCAAATCGACACTCACGCGCGCCATTCTGGCACTCGATGCCGTCCAGGGCGGCGAAATCCGGTTGGACGGCAATCTGTTCTCGACGGCCGGCGCCGGCCCGGATCGGCAGATGCGGCGTCGCGTCCAGGTGGTTTTCCAGGACCCCTACAGCTCCTTCAATCCGCGCCATCGGGTGGACCGGTTGATCACCGAGCCTTTCCACCTGCTGGATAATCCGCCGGAGGGCAGCGAGCGGGCCGAACGCGTGGCCAATGCACTGACCAATGTCGGCCTCGATCCGTCCGACGCACATAAATATATCCACGAGTTCTCCGGCGGCCAGCGGCAGCGCATCGCCATAGCACGGGCGCTGATTATCGAGCCCTCGCTGATCGTGCTCGACGAGGCGGTGTCCGCGCTTGACGTGTCCATTCGGGCGCAGATACTCGACCTGCTGGCCGATCTCTCGGACCGCCTCGCGGTCTCCTATCTGTTCATCTCGCACGATCTTTCGGTGGTACGGGCTATCACCGACCGTGTTCTGGTCATGAAGGCGGGTAAGATAGTCGAGGAAGGCCGTACCGAGGAGGTCTTCCGCAACCCCCGCCACGACTATACGCGGGAACTACTGGCGGCGACGCCTATTCTGGACGAGGCGCTGCGGGCCCGCGAAGCGCGGTCCAATACGGCGCAGTGAGAGGCGCAACCATGGATACTGCAGACCGACTGGGTTTCGACCCGGCAAACTGTTTCATCAACGGCGAATGGGTGCCGGCCGAAAGCGGTGACCGGCTCGACCTGGAGAACCCGTCGACCGGAGAATCGGTGGGTGAAATCGCCCGCGGCGGCTCCGGCGACATCGACGCGGCCGCCGATGCCGCGCATGCTGCATTGGAAGGCATGTGGGGGCGCATGACCGCGGTCGAGCGTGGCCGCATTCTCTCCCGTATCGGCCAGCGGGTGCTCGACCAGGTCGACATGTTGGCCGAGCTTGAAGCCGCCGATGTCGGCAAGCCGCTGACTCAGGCGCGCAACGACGCTATCGCGCTCGCCCGCTACATGGAGTTCTATGGCGGTGCGGCCGACAAGGTGCATGGCGAGACCATTCCCTATCTCGACGGCTATACCGTCTACACCCTGCGCGAGCCGCATGGAGTCACCGGCCACATCGTGCCCTGGAACTACCCGATGCAGATCATCGGACGGTCCGTCGGCGCCGCCCTGGCAATGGGCAACGCCGCTGTGCTCAAGCCGGCAGAGGAAGCCTGTTTGACGGCGCTCGCCTTTGCGCGCATCGCCCATGAAGCTGGCCTGCCTCCGGGCGCACTGAATGTTGTTCCCGGGCTGGGCGAAGAAGCAGGCGCCGCGCTGACCGATCACCCGGGCGTCAACCACATCTCCTTCACCGGTTCGGTCGGTGTCGGAACGCTGGTGCAGAGCGCTGCGGCGCGCAACGTGGTGCCGGTGACACTGGAACTCGGTGGCAAGTCGCCCCAGGTTGTCTTCGCCGATGCCGATATCGACAAGGCGCTGCCGTTTCTGGTCAATGCCGGCATTCAGAATGCCGGGCAAACCTGTTCGGCCTCCTCACGCATCCTGGTGCACCGCTCGATCTATGTCGACGTGCTCGACCGCATGGCGGAGCGCTACAAGGCACTGCGCGTCGGACCTGCGGTTTCCGATCTCGACGTCGGCCCGCTGATCTCGTCACGGCAAAAGGAAATCGTCAGCGGCTTCCTCAGTGTTGCCGAACAGGACGGGCTGACCATCGCCGCACGCGGCACCATTGTCGACGACGCACCCATTGGCGGCCACTATGTGGAGCCGACGCTGATTGCCGGCGTATCGCCAGAGCATCGGCTGTCGCAGGACGAGATTTTCGGACCGGTGCAGGTGGTCATTCCTTTCGACACCGATGCGGAAGCCGTTTCCATAGCCAACGGCACGGATTATGGCCTGGTGGCCGGGGTCTGGACCCGCGACGGTGGTCGCCAGATGCGCCTCGCCAAGGCGCTGCGCTCGGGCCAGGTCTTCGTCAACAATTACGGCGCCGGCGGCGGTGTCGAACTGCCCTTCGGCGGCGTCGGCAAGTCCGGCCATGGCCGCGAGAAGGGCTTTGAGGCGCTCTACGGCTTTTCCACGCTGAAAACCGTCGCCGTCCTGCACGACTGATCAATCAAGGAGAAAACGACATGCGGCTTGAAGGCAAAACGGCGATCGTCACTGGCGGCGCGTCCGGATTCGGCGACGGTATCGTGCGTAAATTCCTGGCCGAAGGTGCCCGGGTGATGATTGCCGACATCAATGGTGATGCGGCCGCGGCCAAGGCAGACGAGCTCGGCGAAGCCGCTTTGGCACAGACCGTCGATGTCTCGAGCGGCGACAGCGTCGAGGCCATGGCGGATGCCGCTCTCGCCGCCTTCGGGCATGTGGACATTCTCGTCAACAATGCCGGAGTGTCGCACATGCCGACGCCGCTCGAAGAGGTCACGGAGGCTGATTTCGATCGGGTGCTCGCAGTCAATGTGAAGTCGGTCTATCTGACGGCGCGCCAGTTGGTGCCCGATATGAAGGCGCGGGGAACGGGCTGCATCCTCAATGTTGCTTCCACCGCCGGTGTCAGCCCCCGGCCGCGGCTGAACTGGTACAATGCTTCCAAGGGTTGGATGATCACGGCCACCAAGACGATGGCGGTGGAGCTGGCGCCTGCCGGCATTCGCGTCAATGCAATCAATCCGGTGGCCGGCGAAACACCGTTGCTGAAAACCTTCATGGGCGAAGACACGCCGGAAGTACGGGCGAAGTTTCTGTCGACGATTCCGATCGGCCGCTTCTCCACTCCGGAGGATATGGGCAATGCGGCCTGCTATCTGTGCTCGGACGAAGCCAGCATGGTGACCGGTGTCGCCATGGAGGTCGATGGCGGTCGCTGCATCTGAGACGATATAGGCTGCCGGTGAGACAATATTGGCCTTTAGTAGGAGTTTCTGGAAATTCGTCACGCACTTTCGGCCATCATTGCCGGCCAAGGCTTGACTAAGCCGCCACGGATTGGCTCCTATGGATCAAGAACGACTCTAAACTGCCCCACTTCGGCGGACGAAAACCGTCCAAACGGGGTTGCAACGAGGTCGCCCTGCCACATCTGTGGTGAGGCATGAGAAAGGCCCAGGCATCTATCCGGCCTGGAGCCTGTTTGTGGGAGGTATTGGATGGCAAGCGTATCAATGACTGTGAATGGTCGACAGGTCAGCGGAGAGGTCGAAGACCGCACGCTGTTGGTCGAGTATTTGCGCACGAATCTCGCCCTGACGGGCACCCATGTGGGTTGCGACACGTCGCAATGCGGCGCCTGCGTCGTCCATGTTGACGGCAAGGCCGTAAAGTCCTGCACAATGCTCGCCGCCCAGGCGGACGGCACCAGCGTCACGACCATCGAAGGCATGGCGAGCGGTGGCGATCTCCACCCGGTGCAGAAAGCGTTTCACGAGAACCACGGTCTGCAATGCGGGTTCTGCACCCCGGGCATGATCATGGCGGCAACCGACATGATCAACCGGTACGGCGCATCGCTCGACGAGGCGACCGTGCGGGCCGAGCTGGAAGGCAACATCTGCCGCTGCACCGGCTACCACAACATCGTCAAGGCCATTCTTGCCGCCGCCGCGGAAATGAGTGGCTCGCAACAGGCAGCCGAGTAGCGCAACCAGCTGGCGGGTTCGATCCGGCCGGGTGCGCCCGGCGGCAGCCACTCCGCACCAGCGGGGAAGAGCGCGGATCGAAAATCGCCGCCCAATACGGAGGAGATTTCCATGGGAGTTGAAGGAATTGGTGCGCGAGTCGCGCGCAAAGAGGATTTTCGGTTCATCACGGGGCAGGGCCGTTACACGGACGACGTTTACGAAGCAGGCATGCGCCATGCCCATTTTGTTCGCAGCCCGCACGCTCATGCGCGCATCGTCAGCATCGACAAAAGCGCCGCGGAAGCCATGCAAGGCGTCTATGGCGTACTCGACGGCAAGCAGCTGACGGAAGATGGCATCGGCAACATCATCTGTGGATGGATGATCCATTCGAAAGACGGCTCGCCGATGAACATGGGTGTCTGGCGCCCGCTCGCCGAGGACACGGTTCGCTATGTCGGCGATGCGGTTGTCATCGTTGTTGCCGAAACCCGCGCACTGGCTCGCGAGGCGGCCGAGAAAGTCGTGGTGGAGTACGAGGAACTGCCTGCGGTTGTCGATGCGGTTGATGCTATCGAACCCGGTGCGCCACAGATCCACGAGGCAGCCCCCGGTAACCTGATCTTCGATTGGGTCATCGGTGAAGAGCAGTTGGTCGAAGAGGCGATTTCCGACGCCGCCCACGTGACGGAGATGGAAGTCTCCAACAACCGCCTGGTGCCGAACGCCATGGAGCCGCGTGCTGCACTTGCCCATTACGATTCGGGCGAAGGTCATTACACACTGTGGACCACGTCGCAGAATCCGCATGTGGCACGGCTGGTGCTGAGCGCCTTCTATAATGTGGCGCCGGAAAACAAGCTGCGGGTGATTGCGCCCGATGTCGGCGGTGGCTTCGGCTCCAAGATCTACATCTACCCCGAAGAAATCGTCTGCCTGTGGGCGTCAAAGCGCACCGGCGTGCCGGTGAAATGGGTGGCCGACCGCACCGAAGCCTTCTTGACCGATGCGCACGGTCGCGATCATGTGTCGACCATCAAGGTCGCCTTCGATGCGAACCACCGCATCACCGGTATCAAGGTGGATACCCTGGCCAATCTCGGCGCCTACATGTCGCTGTTCTCGTCCTCGGTACCGACCTATCTCTATGCGACGTTGCTGTCGGGCCAGTACAATATCCCGAACATCTTCTGCAACGTGCGAACTGCCTATACCAACACCGCACCGGTGGACGCCTATCGCGGCGCCGGCCGGCCGGAAGCCAGCTATATCCTTGAACGGGCGATGGAGACGGCGGCGCGCGAGTTGGGCATAAGCCCGGCTGAATTGCGGCGCATCAACTTCATCAAGGAGTTCCCGCATGAGACGCCGGTTATCATGACCTATGATGCCGGTGACTTCGAAGCGTCGCTGAGTGCCGCTATGCAGGCGGCTGATTATGACGGCTTCCCGGCCCGCAAGGCGGAAGCCCAGGGTCGCGGCAAGCTGCGCGGCATCGGCATGAGCTGCTACATCGAGGCCTGCGGTATTGCGCCGTCGGCAGCCGTTGGTGCGCTCGGGGCCGGTGTAGGTCTGTGGGAATCGGCAGAAGTGCGGGTCAACGCCGTCGGCACCATCGAAGTGCTGACCGGGTCGCACAGCCATGGCCAGGGTCACGAGACCACCTTTGCCCAGGTCGTTGCCGACCGGCTTGGTGTGCCGCTCGATACGATTTCCGTCGTCCACGGTGACACCGACAAGGTGCAGATGGGCATGGGTACCTACGGCTCGCGCTCCGGTGCGGTCGGCATGTCGGCGATCGTCCAGGCGCTCGACAAGGTCGAGGCCAAGGCCAAGAAGGTGGCAGCACATCAGCTTGAAGCTGACGAATCGGACATCGTCATCGAGAACGGCGAGCTCAAGGTCGCCGGCACCGACAAGGCGATCCCGTGGTTCCAGCTGGCGCTGGCCTGCTACACGGCGCACAACCTGCCGGAAGGCATGGAGCCGGGTCTGAAGGAAACATCCTTCTATGATCCGTCCAACTTCACCTTCCCGTCCGGCTGCTACATTTGCGAGGTGGAAGTCGATCCGGAAACCGGAACGACCGACGTCGTGCAATTCGTTGCGGCCGATGATTTCGGCAACATCATCAACCCGATGGTGGTCGAGGGCCAGGTCCATGGCGGTCTCGCCCAGGGCATCGGTCAGGCACTGCTGGAAGGCTGCGCCTATGATGACAACGGTCAGTTGGTGACGGCGAGCTACATGGATTACACCATGCCGCGCGCCGATGACCTGCCGTCCTTCGACGTGTCGACCACGGTCACCGTTTGCCCGTCCAACCCGCTCGGTATGAAGGGGTGCGGTGAGGCCGGTGCCATTGGCTCACCGCCGGCGGTCATCAACGCCATTACCGATGCAATCGGCAACAACGACCTGTCCATGCCGGCGACACCCGCCAAGGTATGGGCAGCACTGAACGCCTGAGGAAGAGCGAGAAGGAAACGATCATGTACGAAACCAAGTATCACCGCGCTTCCTCCGTCTCGGAAGCCGCAAGCCTTGTCTCCGGGGCCGACGAGGGCAAGTACCTCGCTGGCGGCCAGACCCTGATCCCGACCATGAAGCAGCGCCTGGCGGCGCCCAGCGACGTGGTGGATCTTCGCCATATTGATGAGCTGAAGGGCATCACCGTATCTGGTGGGTCCGTGCGCATCGGAGCGGGCACCACCCATGCGGAAGTAGCAGGATCGGCGGACGTTCGTGGTGCCTGTGCGGCGCTTGCCGACCTCGCTTCGCATATCGGCGATCCGCATGTGCGCCACATGGGGACGATCGGCGGCTCGATCGCCAACAACGATCCGGCGGCCGATTATCCTGCCGCCATGGTGGCGCTCGGTGCCACGATCCACACCAACCAGCGCGACATTTCGGCGGATGACTTCTTCGTCGGCATGTTCGAAACGGCTTTGAACGATAACGAGATTGTCACGGCGGTTTCGTTCAACGCACCGTCCCGCGCGGCTTATCAGAAGTTTCCCAATCCGGCTTCGCGCTATGCCATGGCCGGCGTCTTCGTGGCGCAGGGTGCCAGCGGAGTGCGTGTCGGCGTGACAGGTGCCGGATCGGACGGCGTCTATCGTGCCTCTGACATGGAAGCCGCGCTGGGTGGTAACTTTTCGCCTGATGCGTTGGACGGGGTCTCCGTTGACGCGTCCGAGATGCTCAGCGACCTGCACGGCTCGTCGGAATACCGCGCCAATCTGGTGAAGGTCATGGCCAAGCGGGCTGTTGCGGCCGCCTGACGACGTCACCGATAACACACGAAAAAGCCGCCTGGATGTTCGTCCGGGCGGCTTTTTTTAATTCCTGTGTCGATGCAGTGCCTTACTGGATCACCACCACCTTGGTGCCCTTGCCGGGCTTGACCCGGTTGTAAAGGTCGATGATGTCCTGGTTCATCAGCCGGATGCAGCCTGAAGAAGCGGCGGTGCCAATGGTATTCCACTGAGGCGTGCCGTGCAGGCGATAAAGCGTGTCCTTGCCGTCCTTGTCGAACAGATAAAGCGCCCGCGCACCCAGCGGATTTTTCAGGCCGGGTGCCTGGCCACCATCTGCATAGCGCTTGAGTTCCGGCTGCCGCGCGATCATTTCTTTCGGCGGATGCCAGCGCGGCCACGGCCGCTTCCAGGCGACATAGGCCTCGCCTTCCCAGGCAAAACCGGCCCGGCCAACGCCGATGCCGTAGCGCACTGCCCGGTTGCGAGGCAGGACAAGATAGAGGAAGCGCTTGCGCGTGTTGACGATGATGGTGCCGGGTTTCTCCCGGGTGAAATAGGTCACGATCTGCCGGTGGTAGCGGCTGTTGACCCGGCTGATGGGCACGGCGGGAATATTGTAACCGCCGTCTTTCACCGCACCGTATTCGCTGGTGAAAGTCTGTTTGCTCAACTCCGGATCGGAGGTCGTGCAGCCGGCCAGCATCAGTGCGGCGGCGAGACCAAAGATTGCCAGGCGTACGGTCATGTTTGCTTCCCCCAAAGCACGTGAAATCGCTTTCGCAAGCTGATTCTCGATAATTAACATTTATTTTTTCTTGTAATGCGCTGGCAAGGCCCGTTGGCCCGTCTGTGTTCACATTAGCGTCAATCGCCGCGCCACTATGGCTTTCATGCAACGCTGCGGCAGCTTGCTTGCCAGTGACAAAGACTCATGTCAGCATTCCTGAATGCCAATTGTTTCACCTCATCCAGAACCCAGCCTTGTTGACGGGCGCCAGTCCGAACGGGCTCTTTTGGTGCGTCGCGGTGTACAGCGTCTGCTGCGCGAAATGCGCCATGCCATGCTGCCGGAACTGAGCCTCGCCAGCGGCCGGCGTGCGGATCTGGTGACCCTGACGGAAAAGGGCGAAGTATGGATCGTTGAAATCAAATCGTCGATCGAGGACTTTCGTGTCGATTCCAAGTGGCCGGATTACCGACGGCATTGCGACCGCTTGTTCTTTGCCACCCATCCGGGCGTGCCTCTCGATATTTTTCCGGACGACTGCGGGATGATCCTCTCCGACGGCTACGATGCCGAGATCATGCGCCACGCTCCGGAACACAAGCTGGCGCCCGCGACCCGCAAGGCTCTGACTCTGCGCTTCGCCAGAGCCGGAGCTGACCGGTTGCTCGTGGCCGAGCAGATTGCCTACGGGCAAGAGACGACCGGCTGATCGGCTCTTGCTCTAAATCCGCTGATCCGGCATCGGCGTTTCGTCATTGCGCAAGGTGAGAACTTCGACACCGGTCTTCGTCACCGCGACAGTGTGTTCGAACTGGGCGGAGAGCTTGCGGTCATTGGTCACCACCGTCCATCCGTCGCTTACCGTGGAAACCCGGCGGGTGCCCTGGTTGATCATGGGCTCGACTGTGAAGACCATGCCCTCGCGCAGTTTCAGGCCCGTTCCGGGGCGTCCGAAATTGAGCACCTGTGGCTCCTCATGCATCTCCCGACCGATGCCGTGCCCGCAGTACTCGCGCACGACGGTGTAGCCGTTCTTTTTCGCATGCCGCGTGATGGCGTAGCCTATGTCCCCCAGGTGCGCGCCGGGCTTGACCTGACCGATGCCCTTCCACATGGCACCCTGTGCAACCTTCACCAGCCGTTTCGCCGCCGATGATGCATTGCCGATCACGTAGGTCTTGCTCGAATCCGCAATGAAGCCGTTCTTCTCCAGCGTGATATCGAGATTGATGATGTCGCCGTCACGGATGTTCTCGCCGGGGTCGGGTATGCCATGGCAGACCACGTGATTGATCGAGCAGTTCAGGACATGGCGAAAGCCGTACTGTCCCTTGCTCGCGGGTCGTGCGGCGAGATCGATGGTGATGAAGCGATCGACCAGGTCATTGACCTCCTGCGTCGACATGCCGGCGAGGTTTTGTCGGTCCAGCATCTCGAACACTGAGGCAAGCATCCTGCCCGATATGCGCATGAGGCTCAGTTCGTCCGGGGTCTTGACCATATCAGGCGACCGCAACCTTGCTGCCACCGACATCCACCGCCTCAAGCTGCATTTGTATGATGTCGGTGAAGGAAAGGGTCGGATTGGCTTCGGCCAACATACCGATCTTCATCCAGAACTCGGCTTGTGCGTTGATGGACCTGCACATCACCGTGCTGGCACGACGGATCTCCTCATGCAGGTCGTCATTGATTTTCACGATGCCCATGATGTCTCCTCGCAGCTCAAGAGCGAAAAGAAATCGCAACTGGTGGCATGCCTAAGCGGACAGTTTCTCCTGCAGAAAGCCGCTCATGGCATTCCAGGACCGCCGTTCGGCGTCGGCGCTGAACATCATGCCGGGCTGACTGGCATTGGGATTGGTGAAAGCATGGCCGGTGTGGCCGAAGGCAAGCAATTGCCAGTCGGGACAACGTTCCGTCAGTTCCGCAGCCAACGCCACGGTCTGATCGGGGTTTGCCAGCGGGTCATCCCAGCCGTGCAGGATCAGCAGCGGGGCATTCATCTTGTCCGCGGTTTGTGCTGGGGCGTCGTAGACACCGTGAAACACCACACCGCCTGAAAATTCAGTGCCCGAGCGAGCCAGGTCGAGGACCGCCTTGCCGCCGAAGCAGAAGCCGATTGCCGCCGTACGCGCTGCATCGACTTGCGGCATGTCCCGGAACTCCTGAAGCGACAGGTTCATCCGGGCGGCGAGAGTTGGCCGATCATTATTGAGTTCGGCCATCAGTGCCGCCGCTTCCTCCCGCGTGGAGGCGCGCCGGCCCTTACCATAGAGATCGACCGCGAATGCCGCGTACCCTATCTCGGCCAGTCGCTCGGCCTGACGCTTTTCGAAATCGCTCAAGCCGCCAAAGGCGTGAACAATCATCACGCCAGGGAGCGCTTCGGTCCTGCCGGTGTCGCTGGCGAACCAGCCTTCAAATTCGGTGACGCCGTCCGAATAGACATGACTGCTGGCTTCGATCATGGTTCGGTTTTCTCCTTTGTCTGATGGTTGGCGATGGCGCGTTCAGAGAGCAGGTCACGGTGAGCTTTCGCTCCATGACGCCAGGTTCGCCTTCATTGCGGAAGCCCGGAGTGTAGTTGCAGCGCTTCCAACGGGCAACCGCCGGGCACTTGGATCAGCTATGCTTTGACCAGCTCGGTTGCCTGGCCGAAACACAACAGCCGGCCGTCGCAGTCCTTGACAACGAATTCGGTGAAGCCCCATGGCATCGCCGCCAGGTCCCGATGGAATTCGGCGCCCCGTTTACGAATCTCCCCATGAATGGCCGTGATGTCGTCGGTGCGAATGTAGGCATCCAGCAATTCCTGATCATATTTATCGGCCGGTAATACCGGAGGCTCCAAAACATGTCTGAAGAAAATTGACAGACCGTCTCGGATAGCACCGGCAAAGTAGGTGGGATCGCCATATTCGAACTGTGTTTCGAATCCGAGTTGCGCATCATAGCTGGCCAGAGTGCGCCTGAGGTCGGTTGAAAAAAATTGCGGGGCGATAGCTGCAATCACATTGCCACTCCATTTGTGTTGAGTCGGAAATCTCAAGACTTCAATCTGTAGGATCATGCGGACAGCGACAAGAACCGGCCGAATTTGGTTCAGTCAACAAGCAGTGCCGGACAAGAAAGGTCAGATGACATGAATGCACTCTTCAAAGCCCAGGCATGGAACAATGCCTGGTCGAACTTCCGGCTTCACAAGGCGTGTGTGCTGTTGTCTGACGCGGATCTGGCTACGGAGCGGACGAGCTTTTTCCCGTCGATCATCAAGACCCTTAATCACATCCTGATTGTCGACTGGTATTATGTATCCGCTCTCGAGGGCGACTGCATGGGGCGAGATGCCTTCAAAGATCACGTTCCGTTTTCGGCCATGGCCGAATTGGCGGGAGAGCAACAGCGGATCGACCGGCGTCTGGTCGCCGTGGCCAGCAATCCGCAGCTTGCTCGGGAAGGCCGCCAGATCGAACTGCCACGAAGCGACCGTCTTCAGGTCGAGCGCTTCGACCGGACTTTCCTGCACCTCATCCAGCACCAGATACACCATCGGGGGCAGGCGCATGCCATGCTGGCCGGAACAAAGATCACGCCTCCACAATTGGATGAATTTTTCATGGCCTGGAAGCCTGACGAAGACCTGCGCGCTCCGGATTTTGCTGAAATGGGGATCACCGAGGAAACGATTTGGTCGTGAAATTATGGCAGACCGGCGTCTTGCAAGGATCGACAATCGCGTTCAAGCCGCTCCGGGTCGGTACAGTTCTGCGTGCGTTTCCATTGCTCGACCGTGAACTCGGGCCGTGCGGCAAGCAGACCGTCGACCAGACCACGTGCCTTGTCGGGTTCACCCCTGTCGGCATGGGTCAGGATCATGTCGACCAGACCGAATCCTGGGCTTTGCCCATTGTAATCGGAAAGGATGGCCAGTGCTTCGTCGAAACGGCCGGCGTAGCGATAGGCGTGGCCGAGCACGCCACAATACCAACCCGGGTCGAGTGGATTCAGGCGCATGGCGGTCTGAGCCTCGCGAATGGCTTCTAGCGGGCGTTCTGCAAATGTAAGCGCCAGGGCGTAGAGTGCCCGTAGGTCGGCGTGATCCGGAGCCAGCTCAACCGCACGAGAAAACGCGTTCACCGATTCCACTAGCCTCAGCTCGCTCATGTGCCAGTAGCCAAGAGCCCCCCAAGCGTCCGCGTTGCTGCTTTGGATGGAAAGGGCGGTATCCGCATGCTCCTTGGCCAGTCGCAGCGATTCGACGCGGTTGCTTGTCCAGTAGAACCGCGCTTCGATCGCGTGCACGCAGGCGAGTATGGCATGGATCTGTGCCGACGCAGGGTCTTCGGACAGTGCTTGTTCGAAGCATTTGCGTGCGTGGCGATAGGAGTCCGCACTGACGTTGCGAAACAGGCTGAGCCCACGGATGAATGATGTCCAAGCAGCTACGTTGTTGGTTGTCGTGTAACGCAGAAGGGCCTGCTCGCCTTCTGTCAATTCGACCTGCAGGGCCGTTGCGATGGTCAGGGTGATCTCGTCCTGCACGGCAAAAATGTCATCGAGCGTGCGGTCGTAGCGGGCGGCCCACAGGTGGGCGCCGGTATCCGCATCGGTCAGCTGAGCGGTGATGCGAATACGATTTCCCGACTTGCGAAGACTACCTGTGACCACCGTGTTCGCACTCAGTTCACGTCCGACCTCCTGCGCCGAAGCGTTGCGTTTGCGGAAGGTGAACGCAGAGTTGCGCGACACAACGGTCAGATGACCAATCTGCGACAGGCTTGTGGTCAGGTCCTCAGCGATGCCGTCCGCCAAGTGGTCCTGTTCCGGATCGTTGCTCATATTGTCGAAGGGAAGGACTGCCAGCACCGGTTTGCGCCGATCGGATTCCGACATCACTTTCTTCTGGTCGCCACCGCCGGAAGAGGGGATGCCCGTCGCCACGCGGAAAATGTCCAGGGTTTCAGTGATATTCTTTAGTTTCTGGGGCCCGAGGGGTTCGAAGACTACATCGGTCTTGTTGGCGAGTTGCGTCTGCAAGGCACCGGAGACAACGATGCCGCCGGCCGCGGCAAGTGGCTCGAGTCGGGCCGCAATATTGACGCCGTCGCCGAATACGTCGTCGTCCTGCAGGATCACCTCACCGATATTGATACCGATACGAAACTGGATCCGGTCGTCGGGATTGACTGCTAGGTTGCGCACACCGATCGCCCGTTGGATGGACACGGCGCAATTGAGCGCGCCGAGCGCGCTGGCGAATTCCGCAAGAAAACCGTCGCCGACGGTCTTGAAGATGCGGCCACCATGCGCAGCAATATCCGGCTCGATGAGCTCGGTCTGGATCTGTTTCAACCGTTGCAGCGTTCCGACCTCATCGGCCTGCATTCGGCTGCTGAAGCCAACCATGTCTGCGGCGACAATTGCCGCGAGTCTGCGTTCCATAAGCTGACTGTAGCCGAACCGGGGAGAGTGCGGATGAATTTTTTGAGCTGAGGGGAACTATTGGTCCTGGGTTCCGACTTGCGGTGTCTGACGCTTAAAGCTGTTGGAGGAAGTTTCGCTGAGATGAAAGGGGAGTTTGCTCACGCGATCGTCCAAATCGTCGTATTGCGGGCGTAAAGTTCACATTCATGACTTGACGAGCTCGGTTGCCTGGCGGAAACGTAACAGCCATCCGTCGAATGACCATGAATACGGCGAGACGCCGTCAGGTCGCGATGAAACAAAGCACCCGTTTGCGTGGGTCCTGATGAAGGGCCGTAATGTGCTCAACGCGAACATGGATTCAAGCAATCCCCCTACATACCTTTTGGCCGGCAATGCCGGCGCCTCCGCGGTTTGCCTGGTGAAGGACAGGCAATGGGGGGATAGACAACAACCGCACCTCCAGCGGGATTGCCGTATGCGAACTGGGCATCAAACCAGAAACCCTTTTGCCCGGGCCGATCGCCTAATCGAGCTGTCTCGAGAGGATCAGCTTCAGATCGAGCGTTTCGACCGGTTGTTCCTGCATTTGATCCAGCATCAGATCCACCATCCGGGGCAGGCCCATGCCATGCTGGCCGGAACAGAGGTCGCGCCTCCGCAACTAGCCAACTTTTACCCTGCCTGACAGACGCACAAGGATCTGCGAGCGTCGGATTTCGCTGAAATGGGGATCACCGAGGAAACAGTCTGGTCATAAGGCAGCGATCGGGCTGGTCGGTTCGTTCGTTGACCATGCTTCGGCGGCCATGTCGAGAAAGGCGCGGACATTGGGTGAAACGTGGCGGCCACTCGGATAGAGGGCGTAGATGGCGGACTCTGCTGAAGCGTATTCTTCAAGCACCCGGCTCAACCGTCCATGGGCGATGTCGTCCCGGGCAATGGCTTCGGGATAAAGCACGATCCCCAGGCCGCGAACGGCCAGCGAACGCAAAAAACTCATGCCATTGGCAGCGACACGCGCGTTGACACGGACGGATACGGCGCCATCCGGGCCGCTGAAACGCCAATGGGCATTGTCCGCTGTCCTGCCGTGGACAATGCAGTCATGGTTTTGCAGTTCGCCCAGCGTTTCGGGAGTGCCCCTGAGCGCAAGGTAGTCCGGGCTGGCGCATAGAATGCGCCGGGTCGGACCGAGGCGACGGGCAATCAGCGTTGAATCCTCAAGGGTGCCTGAACGAAAAGCCAAATCGATGCGTTGCTCGATCAGATCGACGTAATCATCACTGAGCAGGAGTTCGATGTTCACCTGCTCATAGGTTTTCAGAAAAGCCTCAATGAGGGCGCCGAATCGGCCTCCGCCGAAGTCCGCCGGTGCGGAAATTCGCAACGTACCACGGGGAGCCGCACGGCTGGCATCGATCAGCCTGGCTGCAGCGTCGAGCTCATCAAGGCCCTTGCGGCACTGCTCGTAATAGAGCCTGCCGATATCCGTCAGTGAGACCTTGCGGGTTGTGCGATTGAGCAACCGAACCCCGAGAGCGGCTTCAAGCGCACTGATCTTGCGACTGACACTGCCCTTGGGCACGCCCAGAGCTTGGGCGCCCTGGGTAAAACTCCCGGCTTCGGCCACTTCGGCAAAAACCGCCAAGGCGTTGAGATCGATCCCTGACAGGTCAATAGATTTGCGCATACAAGAAACAGTAAAACTCATTTAGCGCAATTTCAACAACAATGGAATCACCCCATATCTACCTGTAGCAATTACCGCGCCAACATGTTTGCAGGAGATGATTTCCATGATTGAGATTGATCGCATCGATCATGTCGGGATTCGCATCAGCGACCGTCAACGCTCAGTGGCCTTCTATGAACTTCTTGGTTTCCGGCTGCTTGCCGACGGTGGATATGAAAACGGTCACCCCCTCGTCATGCTTCATCCGAGCGGCATCAACATCAATCTGCTCGGACCCGCAGCGGGCAAGGCGGGTGAAAACGTTCTGATGGACGAGCCGGTCAAATATCCCGGGATCACCCATATCGCGCTGAAAATGAAGTCGGCAGAAGAGACCGAAGCCTTCATGGTTGCGAACGGCATTGAAATCACGGGTCGGCGCGAATTCCGCGGAACAAAGACCATTTTTGTGCGCGATCCCGACCGGACGGTGCTGGAGTTGGTTGGACCCGGTCGCTCGGTAGCGGAGCTGATTGAGGAGCACGTTGAGGAGGTCGCAAACGAACAGGCTTGAAATCGGGCGCCGACATTTGCAGTCTGTCCCAAGCCGTTTAGAGGAGGGGCAATGAACACGGTTTGGGCCGACATGGAGCCGACAGAGGTGCTCGAGTTCTGGTTTCCTGACAACGGGCACCAGGACTCGATAGAAACCCATGCGACGTTTTGGGAGCACCGCATGCGCGGTGGCGTTGATGACGAAATCCGTGAACGCTTCGCGGCGCTGACAGAGGCGGCCGCCTGTGGCCTGCTCGACCACTGGTCTGAGACACCGCGTGGCCGCCTGGCGTTGATCATTGCGCTCGACCAGTTTCCGCGGTCCGTCTGGCGCGGAACACCGGCAGCCTATGCCCAGGACATCAAGGCAACACGCCTGGCGCTGGAGGGCAAGGATAACGGGCATTTCGAGGCCTTGGCCCATCCCTGGGAGAAGCAGTTCTACAATATCGCCATCGGCCACTGCGAGGGGCCGGACCATCTGGCGCGCATGCACGAGGTCGTGGCTAGCGTCAGGAGCGTCGCGGCATCCGCTCCCGAACACTTGCGCGGGTTCTACCAGCACGGTGTGGTGCACAACGAAACGGTGCGCGACATCGTCGCCCGCCATGGCCGGCATCCGCACCGCAACGCTATACTCGGACGCCCGTCGACTCCGCAGGAAGAGGCTTACATCGCCGCCGGCGAATTTCCGCACGAGAGCGAGCGGCCAGCCGATCTCTGACGGCAGAGCACAAAATATCAAAACACCTGAAGCGGCTGCCGCTAAACGGTCTGCAAAGGGGCTTTGACGCCCGATGCAAACCGATGCGGAGGCGCGACATGCATGGACAGATCGAGACCAGTTTTCTGCCGCGATGGACTGTGATGGTCATCCACACGTTGACGGTTGGGGTCATCGTCTGGTTGCTGACCGGAGGGCAGGATCTGCTGCCTGAAACGTTCAGGCAAGCCGACCCTTACCGTCGCGCTTTGATCGCCGTCTTTGCTGTGATCTATCTGATCCGCACACTATTCGGCATGCAGGTTCTGCTCAAACGCCAATTCGGATTTGTCGAGGCCTTGATCGTGCTGGCGATCTTCATGTCATCGCACGCCATATTTGCCGGTTTGGCACTCGCCAATCCGCAGCCGCTTTCCTGGTGGGGCGGGCTGGTAGCGGCAGTGTTGTTTTTGCTGGGCTCCTGGCTCAACACGGCATCCGAGTACCAGCGTTTCCTCTGGAAGCGTCGCCCTGAAAACCGTGGCCGGGCGCATACGGGTGGGCTCTTCCGTTACGCGGCCCACATCAACTATTTCGGCGACACAGTGATGTTCTCAGGTTACGCGTTGGCAACCGGCAGCCTTTGGGCCTTCGCCATTCCGGCTTACATGACCGCCGGCTTCATCTTCCAGCACATCCCCAATCTCGATGCCTATCTCTCCAAAAAATACGGCGTCGAGTTCGACGATTATGCGGCAAGGACCAAGAAGCTGATCCCCTTCGTCTATTGAAGCAGAAACGACGTGCCAGAATTTTGGTGATGGTATGGACGCCCCCGCCGGCTTCAGATTGAGCCATACTGGGTTGTCGTGTCGATCCAGTAAGAGGAGACGTCCATGTCAGCCATTATTGCCGTTGGGCTGGATTTAGCAAAGTCGATTTTCCAGGTTCATTGCGTTGATGCCTCGGGCAGAGCGGTTTTGAAGCGGAAGCTGCGTCGGTCGCAGGTTGAAGAGTTCTTCAGCAAGTTGTCACCGTGCATTGTTGCGCTGGAGGCCAGTTCCGGTGCGCATTATTGGGGCCGATTGCTGCAATCGCAAGGCCATGAGGTTCGGCTTCTTGCGCCGCAGTTCGTGAAGCCGTTTGTGAAGACCAACAAGAACGATGCCGCTGACGCGGAAGCGATCTGTGAGGCGGTTCAGCGTCCGACGATGCGGTTTGCACCGCTCAAGAGCACGGATCAGCAGGCGGTGCTGATGGTGCATCGGGGCCGGGAACTGCTGGTGCGTCAACGCACCATGCTGATCAATGCACTGCGCGGCCACTGCGCCGAGTTCGGACTTGTTGTGGCCAAGGGCCCGAGCCATGTGAAAGAGCTCATTGCCATCATCGAGGACGAGAAGGACGAGCGACTTCCGCAGTTGGCGCGAGAGGTACTGGGGATCCAGGTCGCACAGCTGCGCCAGGTTCAGGTCGGCATCTCTCGACTTGAGAGGCGGCTTCATGCCTGGCATCGCTCGAATGCGGCCAGTCGCCGGCTGGAAACGATCCCCGGTGTCGGCGTGATCACGGCTACTGCGCTTGTTGCGACGGTTGGTGATGCGTCCCAGTTTCACTCGGCTCGCCAGTTTGCGGCTTATCTGGGCCTTGTGCCGAAGCAGAACTCAAGCGGCGGCAAGGAGCAGTTAGGGCGTATTTCGAAGCGTGGCGATCGCTATTTGAGGCGGTTGCTGGTGCATGGTGCCCGGGCCGATCTGCGCTGGAGCCGGAGGCGCAAGGGATATCGATCGCAATGGCAGCAGGCGATGCTGAACCGACGGCCGACCAATGTGGTTCTGGTGGCCACCGCTAACAAGACCGCACGCATTGTCTGGGCGCTGCTGCGCCGCGAGGAGGCCTATCGGCCGCGGGCACAGGCTGCTGCATAGCAGTCTACACGAGTGAAGCAGATTGATTGCGAGGGTAGTTGATGTGATGGCATGACAGGGTCAACCGGGATCGGCCAAACCTGTTAAACTGTCCGGGCTTCGAGCCCGTTTCGGTGTAGAGGCGTCGATCCTCGGATTTCCATCAGGGCCAGCGGTCATCAACCGCGACTTCAAAGGCCGGATAGATGACTGCAAACCCGACCCCGCCAACATCAACAAAAACGCTTGCAATCACGGGGGCGTCCATAGAGGACAGTTTACTTGATTCTTGCTAAGATACTGAATATATTGTGAATAGAGGGAAATTAAGTAAACTGTCCCCAAAATTGCAGCCTCCGCATTCATCGCCGGGGATACCCACTACCTTCCGGGAACTTGGTCATGCGATCGACATCCAGAAGTGCATGACGGGGCAATCGCTGCCAATGGCGCCGAAAGTGAGCCGCTCCAGGTCGGGGCGGTCGGATTTCCGGTATCCGCCGCGGCCAAGCCAGGATCCCCAGGCATAGTTGACCGTCTCCGGGATTTGCTCCAGCGAGCCGCGATGCTCAAAGACCGCGTAGAGGCCAGCAGGAACGATCGCCCGGGTTAGCGGAACGCCCAGCCGACCGGACAGATCCTCTTCCGCACCCGCGACATAGGAGAGACACTGGCCGGGTTCACGCCGGATGTCGGGATGGTTGGCCTGGGCAACACCGCACAGCGGCAGTTGTGGCGATAGCCGGTCGGATGCGTCGGCTTCAAGGGCTGCGAACAACTGTCGCCAGATCCCTGCCACATGCACATCGTCTTCGAAATCGATCCCCGAACCGATGCCGAATACGCTGAAACCACGTTTCAACTCGACAATCCGGGGTTCGAGTGACAGGCCGGCATGGCGATGTTCGATACTGGCCGCGTCCGGCTTGAACAGTCCGGGTCGAAGTCGTTTGTCGGGGTCACTTCGATACTCGCCCGGATTGCAGCCAAACAGTGCTTGAAAGCTGCGGGAAAACGCCTCCTGGCTTTCGAAACCGCTGGCGAGCGCTATTTCAATGATGCGTGCGTCGCTGTTCGCGAGCTCATGAGCCGCTACGGTCAGTCGCCTTTTGCGGATGTAGGCCTTCAGATTGTCGCCATAGATCGCCCGGAACAGACGTTGCAGATGATAGCGTGACAGTCCGACCGCACCGGCCACACCATCGAGTGTCAGGTCAATCTGCAGATTGGCTTCGATGAAATCGATGGCTGCCCTGACGCGCCGCATAAGATCCGTCCCACCGGCTCCAACATTATGTGCGGATCATACGGCGATCGTGGCGTGCTCAACAGGGGCGTTTGTCAGGAAGCCATCCGGTCCGACATACCGACTTCATTGTCCAGCGGCAGGCTGACATACCCATCATTTGCAAGGCAGAAAGTGACAAAGTCGTCGACGGGCATCGGTCGGGCGATGAAATAGCCCTGGACTTCATCGACGCCGCGGGAGCGCACGAATTCCCATTCCTCGGCGGTCTCGATGCCTTCGGCCAGCAGTCGCATGTTCATCTGCCGGCCGAGGGTGACAGCCGCGCGAACGGTTTCCTGCGAGAAGGGATCGTCGGTCATGCCGCGGATAAAGCTCTGATCGATCTTGAGCTCCGTATAGGGGAACTCCTTCAGGGTCTTGATATTAGCGAACCCGGTGCCGAAATCGTCGATGGCGATGTCGATCCCCATCAGCCGCAGCCGCGAAAGCACTTCCAGCGAATTGGCATTGAACTCCAATACCGCGGTCTCGGTGATCTCGATCGCAATATCGGATGGCTTGATGTTCTGACTGCGGACAAAGCCGCCGACGATATCCGGAAACTCCAGGAAGGCGATCTCGCGTGCCGTTACGTTGACCGACGTCTTGATTTCCAGGCCCTTGCGCTTCCACGCCGCGATGTCACGGAACACTGTTTTCATCAGGGCGAAGGTCAGGTCGCTCGACAACCCACTCTGCTCGACCGCCGGCAGGAAATCCGCGGGCGAAATGATGCCCAACACCGGATCGACCCAGCGGACCAGGGCCTCCGCGCCGGTTATGCGTTTCTGCTTGACGTCCACCTTCGGCTGGTAGAATGGCCGAATGGCTCCTTGATCGAGTGCGGCGGAAATCTGCTCGGCACTGATCGCCTGTTCTTCAACATCGTCGAAACTGCCCCGCGGCTCGTCCGGGGTCAGAAACAGCGCGTCCAGACTCGCCTTGCGCAACGGCTTTCGGCAGCTGCCGATGATGTTCAGTCCGTGCATTTCGCCAAGCTTACGGGCGCTGTTGATCATCGCCTGATCCAGGCTCGAAATCAGCGCCAGCTTGCCCTGGTAGTCCGCCTTCTTCAGCTCGCGCAGCATTTCGATGCCGTCCATGTCGGGCATCATGAGGTCGGAAACGATCAAATCCACGGTCGAATCGGAATGTCTGAGCCTCTCGAGCGCGTCCACCGCGCTGTTCGCTTCGATCACCGCTCCCGCGCGTTGGCTTTGGAAGTAGCCGCTCAGGATAAGCACCTGCGAAGGATCGTCATCAACGATTAGGACGGTTTGGCCTGAAAACATGTGAAAGAGGTCCGCCTCGAATAGGTATGGGTCGACGCTATCAGAAAGTCGTTTCGAAATTCGTAAGTTCCGTCGGTTCGATGCGTTGAAATCATAAGGAAATGTAGCAAGTCAGGCGGCTGCGACATCTGTCTTTGCGTGTTCCACTTCCCGCAATTGGGCGTCCACCGCCTCGAGCGTGCGCTGATATTCGTTCGCTGCCTTTTCCATCAATGCCATGACCCGCTGTTCGTCACCGGCATTGGCAGCGGCTTCGATCCGGGCACAAACGGCAGAGAAGGTTGTCGCTGTAGCATTCGCAGTTATGGATTTGAGTGCGTGTGCGGAAGCCGACACATCCTTCCATTTGCCGTCATTTGCCGCCTGTGTGAGCGTTTCGAATGCGGCAGGAGCTGTTTCGACATAGAGATGCAATATCCTGGCGAAACTCTCATCGAACATGTCGCCGAGGATATCTCGGAGATTTTGCTGTGCTTCCGGATCGAGAACGGGTGCTGCTGTGGAGGTCGATTCCGTCCTGGCACCGCCTTTCGTGGGCGGAACAGTCTGCTCTGCATCTCCATCAAGCCATTCCGACAGGCAGCCGCCGAGGGCCTCCATGGTGAATGGTTTGACGACAATGCCGTCCATGCCGGCCGTTTTCCAACTCTCGGAAACCTGATCGGCTGTATGGGCCGTCAGCGCTATGATTGGTGTCCGCGGTGCCTCGGCCTCTTCCTCGTTGCGGCGCAGGATCCTGGTTGCTTCGAAGCCGTCCATTTCCGGCATGCTGCAATCCATGAAAATCAGGTCGAAACGACGTCCATTGGCTGCGGCGATCGCTTCCAGGCCATTTTCGGCGACCGTCGGGTCGATGTCGAAGCGCCGCAACGCCTGCACCACCACTTCACGGTTCACGGCGCTGTCATCGACCACAAGGATGGCCTTGCCGGCAAAGGACTGCGCAATATCCGGCGTCGCCCGTTCCGTTTCAAGCAACGCAACCCCGCGTGCTCTGCCGCTGACCACTCGCTCAACGGCTTCAATGGCAGCAAAAGTGCTGACCGGCATCGACAGCACGTCGTGCGCCAGGCCGTCACGGATCAGGGCATCCGCGGAAAAGTCTCCAAGCTGCGTGACGACCAGGCGTTGGGTCCCGTTGGGCGCGGGTCCCATGGCCTTGGCGCTGTCGGCGGTTGTGATCACCAGGGCGCATTCCTTCTCGAGCCCCGGCTCAATAGCGCCCGGGCGGGCAAGGACCACCTCGGCATCGATCTGCTCAAGGGCGTCGCGCAAGACCTCGAAGGTCGCCGAAACCGGAAGGGCCAGCAGCACCGGTTGGCCGGACGCCGGGCTTGCACCCCGTTCGTGCTCGTCCGCGGACTCCAGAGGCAAGGTGAACGAGAACGTCGTTCCGAGGCCGGGGTCACTCTCCACGCGGATCGTACCGTCCATGCGCTCGACCAGGTTTTTGCAGATCGGGAGGCCGAGACCGGTCCCGCCATATTTTCGAGTGGTCGTCTGATCTGCCTGGGTAAAGCTCTCGAAAACGGTATCGAGCTTGTCGCGGTGGATGCCGATGCCGGTATCGCGTACAGCAATCTCGATGGTGCCGCTCGTCCCCTCGGGCCGTGTGATGTGGATCGTCACTTGGCCGCTGGCGGTGAATTTTAGCGCGTTGTTGACCAGGTTGCTGATGATCTGATTGAGGCGCACCGGGTCGCCGATCATCGTTCTTGGCACACCGGCCCCGATGAAACAGCCGAGATCGAGCCCCTTTTCCTGCGCCTGCTGCCAGAACAGGCTGAGAACATCCTCACCAAGAGCGCGCAGGTCGACCGGGATCCGCTCCAGCTCCAGGTGGCCGGATTCGATTTTGGAAAAATCCAGGACGTCGTTGATGATCGCCAGCAAGCCGCGCCCGGATTTCATCACCACATCGGCGTAGCGCTGATACCTGGGCGCCAGTCCGGCCGTTGCCAGCAGTTCCGCCATCACCAGCATGCCGTTCATCGGCGTGCGGATCTCATGGCTCATGGTCGCCAGAAACTCCGACTTGGCGGCGTTGGCCTGCTCTGCCTCGTTCTTGGCGACGAGCAGTTCGCGGGTGCGCGTCTCGACCTTCTGCTCCAGAGTGTTCTGGTAATCGAGCAATTGCCGGTTCCGAAGCTCCAGATCCTCAAGCATGGTGTTGAACGAACTGGCCAGGACGCCGACCTCGCCGCGTCCACCGGTGTCGGCGCGCGCTGTAAAGTCCTCCTCCGATCCGAAACGCTGCATCAGGGAAGACAATGCCGTGATCGGGCGGGTGAGGACTGATACGGAGCGCAGACTGAACATGATCGTGATCAGCGCAGCGAAAAGCGCAACCGCAAATGTAATGCCGAGATTGGTGAACAGGCCCTGGCGGATGGCCGAAACGTCCGACAGCAGCCTCAGCTCACCGATTGTCTCGCCAGCCTTGCGGATATCCGCACGCACCCACAGGGTACTGTGTGTCAGGAGATCGAGGGTCGATTCGGTGGCCATATCGACATTGTCGTGGGCGATCAGGGCTTCGTAGCCCACTTCCGCAAATGGATTCCCCGAGGCGTCGAACACGGCGGCAAAGCGAAGTTGGTCGAACTTGCCGATCCCGGTGAGGATGCGGCGGACCTCGTAGCTGTTGTCGGTCGCGAGTGCCTCGGCGATCGAGGTGGAGAACACCTTCGCCGTTGCCTCCAGGGAATGCCGGCTTTGGTCGATCTCCCGTTGAAACGACAGGTATGACAGGATGGACGACGTTGCCATCAGCGAAACGAAGATGAGCAGGCCGACTGCCATAGACAGCCTGTATGCCAGGCTCTCGGTGCGCTTGAAGTGATTTTCCTGCGACGCCATGACGGATTACTTGGTCAAGATGGCGCGGCCGCCTTGCGGGGCGATGCCTTCGGGGACCGGGATTGTGGAACTCGCATAGTCGGCATTGATCTCGACCTGGGGGCCTTTGCCTGTCTCGATCCGCTTGGCGATGATGGCAGTCCAGGCGGATTTTTGTCCGATCCGGCTGGCCTTGTCGATGATCAGCTTCCCTTTGGGCAGATAAACCGTGCCCTCGAAACGCTCCGCATCCTTGCTGCGGATGACGAACTCACGATTGGCCTCGGATTTCCTGTCTTCGAAAAACAGAATGCCGGCGAGCGGCCCGTGCTTCGGCGCGATCAGCGCCACCTGGGTGGAAACGCCGAAATCAAACACCGCGTCTTCACCGGTAAAATAGAAACCGACATTTTTTCCCAAGAGCGTCGAGTTACCAGAGATTTCAAGCGGGCCGTCTTTCATGACATAGGTGCCTGGCTTGAGTATCACGACGACCTTGCCGTCGGTTTTGATGCCGCCGCAATAAGTTCCCGGGTCGAGAATCACGTATCCCTTTTTTGCAGTCACCTGCTGTCGGCAAGGGCCAATACGAGGGGCGGGACGATCGACGAGAGGATCCTGGATGGGAGGGCTGTCTGTCACCGGGATCGGATTGAAGCTGGACCGACGACCGGCGAATCCTCCGGTTGTGTAGGTGGCGGCGGACAGCAGTCGGGCCTTTTTGTTGACCTTTATGGCCTTCTTGTTTTTCGAATTGGCGTAGACGCCGCATTTGTTGGCCCTGATCGTTGCCTTGGCAGTCATATGCAGGCTTTCCCTGACCTTTCGGTCCAGGGCGATGACGCAGATGCTCTGTGCGCCGGCTAGTCTGGCCGTTGCCGACACGCGAATGGGCATCGCCTTGTCGCTGATCAGATGCGCGAAGATCGGTTGCCAATAGAAGGCCAGGTCGACCGTGACTTCGGCATCCTTCTTTGATGCGGCGGTTTTGACTTCCAGATCGTCAGCCGCACCGCGAGAGATCGCACTGTCCTTTCGAAAGTTCGAAAACACGTAGGTTTCGGCAATGGGTTCGATATCGCTTTCCCGGGTGCTGGCGAGGCCAAGCTCCAGCACGCTTGCAAGGGCTGCGGATTCCGCTGCAGTCTGCAGCTTCGCTTTCTGGTTGGAGAAGATGACATAGTCGATCGCACCACCCGACAAAGCGAGCAGTGGTATCGCAAAAACCGCCGCAATCGTTGCGAAGTTGCCTCGCCGATTGCCCCACAAGCGTGTCAAAGCGCCAAACATGGCACGCAGTTCCCCCAAAATTCCATCCAACAGGATGCCGGGAACCACTAAATATTCAGTGACTTGACGCTGTATTTGATGATTAGAGTTAAGACATCGCAAAATAGAAATCTAGGGTAGCAAAGTGCCAGATAGCCAGTATTGCGCGATCAATCACCATTGTCCCGCAAGACTTCAACCGCATAAATCGTCACCATGAGCCCGTATTCTTCAATCAGAGGTTTCACCGCCGTCAGAAAGCGATCGGCTACCCGGTCACCGACAACCGTCGCAAAGACGACTTTTGTGCCGGCGCCACCGGTAACCTGATCATCGAGCCAGCGTCCCTGCCGGCCACCGCCGCCGAGCGTCGGAAGCACGGTGTATCCCGGCACGCCGCATTCTTCCGCCAGGTCGCGAATTCGGCGAAGCAGCGGTGCATCGACGAGGATTTCGATTTTTTTGCGGATTTTTGTCATGGCACCATCCAGCGAGCCAGCATTGCAAACAGCGGAATGCCGAAGATTATGTTGAAGGGGAATGTAACGGCCAGCGACAGCGACAGGTAGAGGCCGGCATCGGCCTTGGGCAGTGCCAGTCGCATGGCCGCCGGTACGGCGATATAGGATGCGCTGGCAGCCAGGATGGCAAGCGCCGCCGTGGTTCCCGTGTCGAGCCCGATCAGAGCGCCGAGGGCGCACCCGATCGTCCCATTGACAACGGGAAAGACGATCGCCAGCAGCACCAGTCGGGCAGTGAGGCTCTGCGCATGTCGAATCCGCCGGGCGGCGGTCAATCCCATGTCGAGCAGAAACAGGCAAAGAAGCCCGGTAAAACCGGTCTCGAAAACCGGCGCAATCGGAACGAAGCCCTGCTTGCCGATAATCAGTCCGACAACGAAACTGCCGGTGAGCAGCACGACGGAGCCGTTGAGAAGCGTTTCCCTTAGCAGCTCCGGCCCGGACCGGATGGCAATGTCGGAGCTGCGCGCCGCCAGGATCAACCCAACGATGATGGCCGGCGTTTCCATCAACGCCAACACAGCGATCATGTAGCCTGCAGGAGGAATGCCGCTATCGGTGAAGATCTGGTTAGCGGCCACGAAGGTCACGACGCTGACGGATCCGTAGTGAGCGGCGACCGCGGCTGCGTTGATCGAGTCCAGGCGGCCGAAGCCGCGCAATATGGCGAAGGCGCCGATGGGTATCAGGCAGCTCAACAGCAGGCCAGCCATGGCGGCCAGCGCCAAATCCGTCGTGAAGCCGTTGCCGGAGACCAGAACACCGCCCTTCAGCCCGATGGCGCACATCAAATAGAGCGACAGCGCCTTGGACATTGGCTCCGGGATCGACAGGTCCGATCGGGCAAATGCGGCCAGGGCACCGATAACAAAAAACAGAACAGGTGGTGACAGCAGACTTTCCAAGATAGGCCCCGATGCGATTCTGGATCGGAGCGGACATAGAATGCCGTTGCCTGCAGAGACAAATTGTTAAGTCGGTCAGTTTTGATAGTTTTCATCTATCACTCTGGATCGAGGGGCTGAAACAGAAATTTATTGGTATTAGGTTTGAATCGGGACGAGCCCATAGAGAATGACAATCGGCACGAAGGGAAACAAGCGATGGCAACGTTGAGGCAGTTGCGTTACCTGGTCGCCCTCTCGGAGGAACTGCACTTCCGCCGCGCTGCCGAGCGAGAGCACGTTACGCAGCCGACCCTCAGTGCCCAGATCCGGCAACTGGAACGGCGGCTCAAGGCACCACTTGTCGAGCGGGGCACGGCGCGGATTGCTTTGACCCCACTGGGGCGCGAAATCGCCGAACGGGCGCGGCGCGTGATTGCCGAGGTGCAGGACATCGTCGATCTCGCGGCTGCCTCCCAGCACGGGTTCGACGGTGTGATCCGTCTGGGCGTGCCGCCGACGCTGGGGCCTTATCTGCTGCCGCACATCGTGCCGGAACTGCATGCGGGTCATCCGAACCTTCGGCTCTACGTGCAGGAGGGAAAGCCGTCAGAGCTGCAGGAGAGCCTCCAGGCTGGCAGTCTCGACCTGGTCATCTCGCCGTTGCCGATCCGCCGTGCCGACCTGGAGGTCGAGCGACTGTTTCGCGAACCCTTGCGGCTGGCCGCGGCACGAGACCATGCGCTTGTCGACAAGCACCCGGTGCTGCGATCGGACCTCGCCGGTCAGAATGTGCTGGCAATCGAACGCGGCCATCATTTGCACGACCAGGTGAGTCAGCTTTGCGAGGACCTGGGCGCCGTCTTGCTGCGAGACTATGAAGGCACCAGCCTCGACACGCTGCGGCTGATGGCCGGAATGGGTGTCGGCCTCGCGTTCCTGCCGGCGCTCTATGTCAGGACTGAAATCGGTGAAGGGGGCGAAGTCGCCTTACTTGATCTGAACCTGCCGAACCTCTATCGGCAGATCGGTCTCGCCTGGCGCAAACGGGCGGTTCAAGCATCTCTGTTTCGTCAGATCGCCGACCTCATACGCGCGACGGCGGAAAGGCGCATGCCGGAAGTCACCGTTATCCGCTGACAGATCTGATAACGCCGGATAACTCATCGATTCAGGTGAGTGCGGTAATCTTCACGTCGCTGCGCGCGATTTCAGCAAGGCCCAACGTTTGGCTTCCCACTGGCGCTAAACAGCGGGAAAACATACATAGGGGAAAGACCCAAGCCCGGAACAAGGCGAAGGATGAACAATGGTCAGATCAATCCACCGGCGCGATCAGATGATCGAAGAGGCCAAATCCGGCGTCAGCGAGGATGGCAGCCCGGTGGCGGACTCAGATGCCCGAGGTCATCCGGATGACAATCCGCGGGTGGAGTCTCCGCCTGCGACCATTGCGGTCTGGCTGCTTCGCATTTCCCTGCTTGCGCTGCCGTTGCTCGCGTTGGCAATCGTTCTGATGCAATGACACCTCTGCCGAAAAACTAGCGCGGCGCTCTCTTTGCAAGAATTCGCTGCAACGTGCGGCGATGCATGTTGAGCCGCCGGGCGGTTTCCGACACGTTGCGGTCGCACATTTCGTAGACCCGCTGGATATGTTCCCAGCGAACCCGGTCGGCTGACATTGGATTTTCCGGCGGTTCGACCTTTTCACCCGACTTGCGTGTCAGAGCTGCGAATACGTCGTCGGCATCGGCGGGTTTGGCGAGATAGTCAATCGCGCCGAGTTTCACGGCGTTGACCGCCGTGGCGATGTTGCCGTAGCCGGTCAGCATGATGATGCGGGTGTCCTCGCGGCGGTCGCGAATGGCCTCAATCAGTTCCAGGCCGTTGCCGTCGGCAAGGCGCAGGTCGATGACCGCGTATTTCGGCGGCGCCATTCTGATGGCCGCATGCCCGGCGGCGACGGATTCAGCCAGCTCGACCGTAAAGCCGCGGCTTTCCAGTGCCCTGCCGAGCCGCCTCAGAAAGGGGCCGTCGTCGTCCACAATGAGAAGCGATGCGTCGTCGCCGATAAGGTCCTGGCTGTTGTCCGCGCCCGGTGTCATGGTCATTTCACGCGCTCGTCCATAAGCATTCTTGTCAACTTTACGACATAATGCGGCAATGCACAAAATCCAAGCGATTGCGGGTCGTTGCGCGCGCTAATGCCGCAGGTGCCGGGAGTCAGGTGCCGGTGATGTCCATGGCGGCGCGCGGCCAGGATACGGTCACCTCGGCACCGCCCTTTTCCTGGTTCTGGAAGGTCAGTTCGGCGCCGGAACGTTCCAGCAATGTCTTGGCGATGAACAGCCCAAGTCCGAGGCCTCCGGCGTTCTGATCATTGCCCCGCGCCCGGTGTGTCACATAGGGGTCGCCAATCCGGGACAGGACGTCCGGAGTGAACCCGGGGCCGTCATCCCGGATGGTGATGGTGACCGAGTCTGCATCGCTGATTGCGCTGACGGTCACGGTCGACTTGGCGAAATCGACAGCGTTCTCAACCAGGTTGCCGAGACCGTAGATAACGCCAGCATTGCGGTGACCAACGGGTTCCTGGCCCGTTTCGTTGCGGTGATCGACGTTGATCTCAACCCCGAACTCGCGGTGCGGTGCAATCACCTCTTCAACCAGCGAGGACAGAGGCAGCTGCTGCATATGCGCGTCCCCGGTGGCCGACAGCGTCGTCAGACGCCGCATGATATCCCGGCAGCGTTCCACCTGGCTCCTGAGCAATTGCACGTCTTCGCCGTATCGGTCATCGCCGCCCAGTGCTTTTTCCATTTCCCGGGCCACGACAGTGATCGTCGCCAGCGGCGTGCCCAATTCATGTGCGGCGGCAGCTGCAAGACCGTCCAGGGCCGACAAATGCTGCTCTCGCTGCAGCGCAAACTCGGTCGCCACCAACGCATCGGCCAGCTCTCCGGCCTCGGCTGAAACCCTGTAGGCGTAGAAGGCCGCGAAAGCGGATGTCGATACGATGGCGATCCACATGCCGATGACCAGCAGCAGAGGCGCGTCGAAGACTTCGCCGGGAAACCAGGGCAGCGGCAGATGGAAAAAGGCGAGCAGTGTGACCACGGAGACGGCAACAATCCCGAGCGCGATGATGTTGCGCACCGGCAGCGACGCCGAAGCAATGATCACCGGCACGCAGATCAGGACCGAGAACGGGTTTTCCAACCCACCCGTCATGTAGAGCAGAGCGCCGAGCTGCATGATGTCGAGCCCCAGCACCACGGTCGACGTGGTTGGGCTGAGCCGGTGCGTGGGTGGATAGACCACGCGCAGGCCCAGATTGAGAAGCGCCAGGCAGGCGATGAGCAGAAAGCACGAGGTCACCGGAAAGGGAAATCCGAGCCCGTAGGCGACGGCAACCACCGCAGTGCACTGGCCGATGATCGCCAGCGTGCGCAGTCGGATCAGGGTGCGAAGGCGCAGCCTGTTGGCGTTCCGCGTTTCTGAAAGCTGGGTCGAGAAATCCATCTGCGACTTCTAGGACGGAGGCTTGCCGAAACGCAACCGGCTGCTTTGGCGCACCCTTAACGCTTGGCCTCATGCTCGGCGAAAGCGCCGGCGTAGTCCTTATGCCAGCGAGACAGGGCCGGCCGGTTTTCGACGATGTCGCCCAGCGCCCACTCCACCCGTCGGCGGTCACGCTCCGGTGTGACGTCGTTGTCGGGACACAGAATGTAGAAGTCGCCCACCGCCATGCGCTCGATAAGGTGGTCGACGGTCTGTTCGCTTGTCCAGGCGGATGCCGGCTTTTCCGGAATATGGGCGGCGATCATTCCGGTGTAGGTAAAGCCCGGGACGAAAAGGTGTACGGAGATTGGAGCGCCGGCTTCGCGCAGCTCGTGCGCCAGCGCTTCGGTCAGCACCTTCACGCCGGCCTTTGTGACATTGTAGCCCGGGTTGCCGGGCGGCGTGGTGATGCCCTGCTTGGAACCGGTGTTGATAACCGCGGCGGGCCGTCCGGCGTCGGTCATGCGCGGCAGGAAGGCCTGCACGCCGTTGAGGACCCCGAACAGATTGACCTCGATCATCCGCCGCCAATTGTCTGGTTCGCTCCAGCAGCCGGACCGCAATCCGATGCCGGCATTGTTCATCAGAACCGCCACCTCGCCTGCCGCGAAGGCGGCGTCGGCCAGTCTCGCGACCGCTTGCTGGTCGGTGACATCGGTTGGCACATTGAATACCTCAGCCTCTCCTGACCCCGCGGCGCGGATCTCCTCGGTTGCCTCATCCAGCTTCTCGCCGGGGAGGTCGGCGAGCACCACGCCAAATCCGGCCTGCGAGAACCGAAGGGCTGCAACGCGGCCAACTCCGCTGGCTGCTCCGGTGACGACAGCCAGGCCGCCGCTCTTGACTGCTTCGTTGTACATGTCCAACTCCCGTTTGATTGCCTCAAAGACCCAACTGTTGTTTCATGCCGCCGATGAAGGCGTCATCATCCAGCGCCTTGCGCTGGTTCAGCAGCTCTTCGGCATCGGCGCCTGAGCGGTAGCGCAGCCGGTTCGTGCCGTCTGTTGCAGCCTCCCAGATTGCCTCGGCGGTGACAACCGGTTCGGAACCAGCGTCTCCAAGACCGCCCCAATAGGCGAACAGCTTCTGCACTGTCTGTTGGTATTCCTCCATTGATTCATCGTTGACGAAATCGAACGAACGGCCGCCGAAATCTGTCCGGGTAAAGCCGGGCTGAACGATCTTCACACGAATGCCGATCGGCTCAAGCTCGTAGTGCAGGGCTTCCGACAGGCCTTCGACCGCAAACTTGCTGCCGTGATAGAGCGCGCCCAAGGGGAAGGTCATCTGTCCGCCGATCGAGCTGATGTTGATGATGGTGCCGGAGCGGTTGGCGCGAAAATGCGGCAGGATTGCCTTGGTCGTTTCCAGGAGGCCAATGACATTGGTGTCGAACTGACGCCGGATCCGCTCCATCGGAAAGGCTTCCAGCGGTCCATAGGCTCCGTATCCGGCATTGTTGAGGAGCACATCGACACCACCGCGCCAGTCGATCGCCTGCGACACGGCTGTCTGGATGGAAGCGCTGTCCGTAACGTCGAGACGGGTCACCAGAATGTTGTCGAGCTCGGCGAGCTCGTCTTCCTTGTCAGGCGTTCGCATGGTCGCAACGACGTTCCAGCCTCTGTCGTTGAAAAGTTTGGCGGTGGCTTTGCCGATGCCTGTGGAAGCACCGGTGATCAAAATGGTCTTGCTCATGGTTGGCTCCTTTGCGGTGTGAAACGAAAAGTTCAGGGCTGGTTCCCATGTAAGACCCAAACCCGACCGTGGCCTGCCGGTTTCTCCAAAAGACCTGCCTGATCCTCCGAACACTCGGCTTTTTGCGTGACCGGCACCGCGGTGGGGCTATAGTCAATCCGACGCAATGGAGATACGGATGTCCAATGGCCCGCTGACTGATCGTGTATGCGCCTTGTTCGGAAATGAAAGGTCTGAGTACCAGATCCGGGCCACAGGGATTGCTGGCCTCACCGCTTTTCTAAGCGGTCGGCCGACACCGCTGGAGGCCACGCTCTATCATCCGCTGCTCTGCCTGATCCTGCAGGGGCGCAAAGAAACGTTCCTCGGCGGGCAACGTATCATTTGCAGCGCCGGCGATTCGCTTGTGGTCAGCCACGACGTGCCCGTGGTCGCTCGGGTCACGGAAGCGAGCAGCCGGACGCCCTATGTCGGCCTGGTCCTGACTTTGGACCTGGTCGAAATACGCAGTCTCTATGACGAGATTGGCGCGGCGACTATTGAGGACGGGCGCGCCCGTGCTTTTGACATCTCCGAAACCGAAGAGCGGCTGTTCGACGCCGTGGAGCGGTTGTTCGATCTCGCCGATCGGGCGCACGAGATTCCGGTAATGGCCCCGCTGATCCGGCGCGAGGTGCATTTCAGACTGTTGATCGCCCGCCACGGAGCCATGTTGCGGCAATTGCTGCGTTATGACAGCCACGCCAGCCGCATCGCCCGGGCGATCGCTCGCATTCGCAGCGATTACGCCGCGCCCATCACCGTGGCAGACCTGGCCGGCATTGCCGGCATGAGCCCGTCATCGTTTCATGAGCACTTCAAGGCGGTGACCGCCACGACGCCGTTGCAATATCAGAAGGAATTGCGGCTGATCGAAGCGCGCCGGCTTTTGGCCGAATGCGGCCACAGCGTCTCCGCGGCGGCCTTTGCCGTCGGCTATGAAAGCCCAACCCAATTCAGCCGCGAGTATTCGCGCAAGTTCGGCGCTCCACCGCGTCAGGACATGATTGCTGCAGCAGTCTGATCGTACAACTTGAGCGCGGATTCCCTGACGGGTGTTTCCATTGCGTTGACTCACGTTGGCAAATAATATAACCATATAGTTATGGAACTATCTGGTTATGCACCAAACAATCTCGATGCCGTTTTTGCGGCTCTCGCCGATCCCACCCGCCGCGCCATACTGGCGCGCCTTGCCGAGGGCGAGGCGTCGGTCAATGAGATCGCCGCGCCGTTCGAAATGAGCCAGCCGGCTGTCTCCAAGCATCTGAAAGTGCTGGAGAAGGCGGGGCTCATCAATCGCGATATCGACCGCCAGCGCCGCCCGGCGCGGTTGAATGCCGGCCCGATGGCGGAGGCCGTGCGTTTTCTGGAAGAGTTCAAACGGTTTTGGTCATCGAGCTTCGATCAACTCGACGACCTGCTGGAAGAATTGAAACAGGCCGACAAAAGGGAGCCGAGTAATGAGTGAATTGCCGACCTATGTGCTGGAGCGGGAGTTTGATGCACCGCGTGAACTGGTGTGGAGAACCTGGACCGATCCGGACCTGCTGCCGCGTTGGTACGGCCCTCGGGTCGACACTGTCATTCACAAGCTCGACCTGAAACCCGGCGGGTTGTGGCTCGTAGAAATGAAGTGGGACGGCAATTCCAACTTCCAGCGCGTCGAATATACCGAGGTGACACCGCCCGAGCGCCTTGTCTGGCTGCACGCCAGTGCCGATGCCGAGTGGAACGTTGCGGTCAATCCGATGATGCCGGACTGGCCCCGGGTGCTGCTGACAACGGTGACCTTCGATGAGGTCGGCGGCAAAACCCTGATGCGCCTGACCTGGGTGCCGCATGAAGCGACCGAAGCCGAAATCGCATGCTTTGCCGCTGCCATGGACGGTATGGGCAAGGGTTGGGGTGCCGGCATGGAGCTGCTGGAAGAGTTGCTGGCCGAGTTGCAGGGCTGAAGCTTGACGAAGCGACCGGTGTCCTCCCCGGATCACTTGTATTGAACCTTCGGAATGCTCCATGTGTATATGTTAGAAATATACATGGAGCATGGATGCCTAAAACAGCAAAAGTCTTCAAATCGGGCAACTCGCAGGCCGTGAGATTGCCGAAGGATTTCCGACTCGATGTAGATGAGGTCGAAATCTCCAAGGAAGGGGAGGCGATAATCCTGCGACCGCTGGCTGGAAAAAAGGTTCCGTGGCAGCATCTGCGCGCTGCATTGGATATGGGCTTCAGCTCGGATTTCCTGGATCAGGGTCGTCAGCGACCTGGGGACCAGGATCGGTCTGATCTGGGTGAATTATTCCCTTGATGCGCTTTGCGCTCGCCGGCGGCATCCGTCAACTGAGTTTGAATTCGATGGCGCGGAAATCCGAAATCAAGGGACATGCCGGTTGAGCTTCACCCGGGCTGGCGAAGCCGATTGCAATGACGTCGCTTCCGGCATTCAGGCCCGCTTGAATACCCGCAGGTGCGTCTTCGAACACCAGACAGTGTTCAGCCTTCGTGCCGAGTCGTTTGGCCGCCAGGATGAAACCCGAGGGATCGGGTTTGCCGTGTTCGATGTCTTCCGCCGTCACAAGAACTTCCGGAATCGACAGGCCGGCCGCCGTCAATCGCCGAATAGCGAGATCACGGCCAGCGGATGTCACGACGGCCCAACGCTCCGGCGGCAATTCGTTGACGAGTTCAATTGCTCCGGGGACGGCCACGATGCCACGAACATCGCTGGTTTCCGCCGCCTCGAGACTGGCTGCTTCAGCGACGCAATCCGTGCCGTCCTTGGCAAACTCTCGAACCACGTCCACTGTCCTTCGACCATGTGACACCGCCAGCAAAGCAACAGGGTCGATCCCGTTGTCGACGGCCCAATCCGTCATGATGCGCTCGACAACGGCTCGGCTGTCGAGAAGCGTTCCATCCATATCGAACAGAACAGCCGAATAAGCGCGGTCCAGCTTCAGGAGGGCCAAGCCGAGGCTCTAGAATTTCGTCACGACCGTGACGCCGGTGGTCTTGAACTGGTCCATCGTTGTCAGCACTTCGATGGATTCCGCCAGCGAGATTTCGCGGCCGACCAGTTGCTCCGGCGTCAGTCGACCGGACTGGATCATCGCCATCATGGCGTCGTAGCGATGCGCCTGCATGCCGTGGCTGCCGACGATTTCCAGTTCGTGGGAAATGACCCGGTCCATCGGGACGGGCGGATGCGCCTGGTCCGCCAGCATCAGGCCCACCTGCACGTGGCGTCCGCGCTTACGCAAGCTGTCGATCGAGTTGAAACAGGTCTGGGGATGCCCCAGCGCGTCAAGCGACACATGGGCGCCGCCGTCCGTGAGATCGCGGATCGCAGCAGCGACATCATTGCTGTCCTGGGCGTTGATGGTGTGCCGGGCGCCGACGGTTTTTGCCAGTTGCAGACTGCTCTCGTCGATGTCGACCGCCACCACATGGGCGCCCATCGCATTGGCGATCATGATGGCCGACAGACCCACGCCGCCGCATCCGTGCACGGCTACGAAGTCGCCCGGCGACACACGGCCCTGGTCCACGATGGCGCGAAAGGAGGTGACGAAGCGGCAGCCGAGACTTGCGGCGGTGGCGAAATCGATTTCATCCGGCAGTGCCACCAGATTGGTGTCGGCATAATCGAGCGCCACATATTCGGCAAAGGAGCCCCAGGCGGAAAAGCCGGGCTGAAACTGGTGGTCGCAGACCTGGTGATTGCCGCTATGGCATTGCGGGCAATCACCGCATCCACACGCAAATGGAACCGTCACCCGGTCGCCGGCTTTCCAGCGTTTGACGTCGCGCCCGACCGCCGCCACCACCCCGGCAAGCTCGTGCCCTGGAATATGAGGCAACGCGATATCGGGCTCATGGCCCATCCAGGCGTGCCAGTCGCTGCGGCAGACGCCGGTCGCTTCCACTTTGACAACCACGCCGTTTTTGGTAGGCGTCGGATCAGCCACGGTCTGAATTTGCGGTGACCCTCCAAAGGCCTCGTACAATACTGCTTTCATCGTATCCCGTGCCAGAAAGGTGATGGGCGAGCATGCGAAGAAAATTCGGGATTC
Source organism: Hoeflea sp. (assembly GCA_965216535.1). Lineage (GTDB taxonomy): Bacteria > Pseudomonadota > Alphaproteobacteria > Rhizobiales > Rhizobiaceae > Hoeflea_A. The sequence goes on along the minus strand of OZ244175.1, from coordinate 7,526,109 downwards.
GTCAATCAGAACTTCCGGCTCACGCTGCCACCTTGATGTGACAAACCCTAGCGATCATGCTGTGCGAACGTTTTCATCAAGCAAGGGAGATCGATCATGGCCCCCACACCTTACCTGTTCTTCAACGGCCAGTGCGCCGAGGCGATTGCCGCTTATGCCGAGATTTTCGGTGGCGAGGTCCTTGAGCAGATGCCCGCTTCGCAAATGCCTCCGGATTTTCCGGTCGCCGAGGACCGCAAGGATTGGATCATGCATTCCCGGGTCAAAATTGGTGACGGTTTCCTGATGGCGTCCGATAGTGTGTTCGACGAAACTCCGGCCATGGCGGGTGCTTCGGTCATGATGAGCCTGCCGACGGCTGTCGAGGGCAAGGCTGCCTTCGACAAGCTGGCCGATGGCGGCGCCATTCAGATGGACTGGGCGCCGACCTTCTGGAGCGCTGGTTTCGGCACCCTGACCGACCGCTTCGGCATCAAATGGATGATCGGCTGCGACGAACAGCCAAACGGCTGAAGCGACTACCGCCGTTTCGGATGCTTGACTCGGCGGGTCGCCTCTGCGCTTGCCGGGTTCTCAGGCCATGGGTGCTTGGGATATTGACCGCGCATATCGGCACGCACATCGGCCCAGGATCCGGCCCAGAAACCCGGCAGGTCGCGGGTTGTCTGGATCGGCCGCTGCGCCGGTGACAGGAGTTCCAGCAGCAATGGTTCGGAGCCGGCAAGCTTGGGGTGTTCCGTCAGGCCGAACAGTTCCTGCACACGCACCGCCAGCACCGGTTCATCGCCATCATAGCGGATCGGCAGGCGCGAACCGGTCGGCGCGGTGAAGTGGGTCGGCGCCAACCGGTCAAGCTGTGATTGCTGCGCGTAGGGCACCAGGGACTTGAGGCCTTCCACCAGGCTGGTGGGCTCGACCTTCGCGATGGCCGTGACATCCGTCTGGAACGGCGCAAACCAATCTTCCAGTGAGGCGAGCAGCGCATCGTCTATCACGTCGGGCCATGGCTCGCCGAGGGTGCGATGCAGCCAGGCGAGCCGATCGCGCAGCTGCCGGCTGCGCATGTCCCAGGGCAGGGCAGCCAGCCCGATCTGTCGAACGCCGTCGCACAGCGCCGCGGCGGCGGCCTCCCCGGACGGCCGTGGCAAGGCGGTTTCCGCGAGCACCAGGCTCCCAAACTTCCTGCGCCGGCGGGCCTTCACCTGGCGCGAGGTTTTGTCGAAAAAGGACTCGTCGTGATCGGCAATCCTGTCGCCCAGTTCGCGCTCGATATCCTCGAGATCGACCCGGGCCGCCGCCAGAATGCGCTGCGATTGCGGTTTGCCGGTCAGATCGGAAACGACCAGAAACGGTTCTGCGGCCAGCGCATCGTGCTCTTCGATGAATGCTCCACGACCATTCGCCAGTCGGAATTGCCGTCGACCATCGCCGGCCGGACCGCGACTGCGTGCGACCCGATCGGAAAACCCGTGCAGCATCATAGCACCGGCACTGCTATCGGTGGACGATCGACCACCGGCACCTAGGGACCGTGCCGTCCTGGCTGCCAGGTCCCGTGCTTTTGCGGCACGACCGCTCTTGTCGCCGGAAAAGGCCCGCAAGCGCCGGTCGAGATCGATGGACGTGCCGCCCAGACCCCGTTCTCCCATAAGAATCGCCAGCCGGGCTGCCGCTTCACCCTGGCCGGATTGTCCCGCCGCCAGAACCATGGCGGCTACTCGCACCGGCAGCCCCGCACCGCGCATCGCCTCACCGATCTTCGTAAGCCCATCGCGTTCGTCCAGGGCGCCCAACTGCCGCAACAAGCTACGAGCTTCTGCAATTGCCGTAGCCGGTGGCGGATCGATGAAGCGCAGGCTTGCCGGATCCGTCACACCCCAGGCCGTGCTATCGAGTAGCAAGGTGCTCAAATCGGAAGCGGTGATCTGCGGTGGCGTGAAGGCCGGCAGCGCGGCCGTCTGTTCACGGCGCCACAGGCGCAGTGCGGTGCCCGGCTGGGTGCGCCCGGCGCGTCCTGCCCGCTGGTCGATGGATGCGCGGGAAGCGCGTACGGTTTCAAGCCGCGTGATGCCGGTCGATGCTTCGAACACCGGCAGGCGCTGCAGTCCGCTGTCGATGACTATGCGCACGCCGTCGATGGTGATCGACGTCTCGGCAATTGCCGTGGCCAAAACGATTTTCCGTGTGCCGGGTGCTGCCGGACTGATGGCGGCGTCCTGGGCTGCACCGGACAGATCGCCGTAGAGCGGTGCGACAACGGCATCGGCCGGCAGCCGATCCTGCAGTTTCTCGGCCGTGCGCCGGATCTCGCCCTGGCCTGGCAGGAAGGCGAGGATCGAACCGGTTTCTTTATGCAAAGCCCAGCGCACGGCGTCGGCCATACAGTCCTCGATGCGCTCTCCCGCCGGTCGGTCACGGTAGATGATGTCGACCGGAAATGCCCGGCCGGCGCTTTCAATGATGGGCGCGCCGTCGAGCAGGGTCGAGACCCGCTCCACGTCCAGCGTTGCCGACATCACCAGGATGCGCAGGTCATCGCGCAGCGCCGATTGCACGTCGAGTGCCAGAGCCAGGCCGAAATCGGCATCGAGCGTACGTTCATGAAACTCGTCAAAGAGCACGGCGGCAACGCCGGTCAGTTCCGGATCGGCAAGCAGCATGCGGGTAAAGATACCCTCGGTCACCACCTCGATGCGCGTCGAGCCCGAGACCTGGGTATCGAGGCGGGTTCGGTATCCGATCGTCTCGCCGACTTTCTCGCCGATCAGCGACGCCATGCGCCGGGCACTGGTGCGGGCTGCCAGCCGCCGCGGCTCCAGCACCAGGATGCGGCCATCACCGCGCCAGGCCGCGTCGAGCAGATGCAATGGAACCAGTGTCGTCTTGCCGGCGCCGGGCGGTGCTGCCAACACGGCCGAATTTCCGCTTTCCAGGGCGGCAAGCAACTCCGGCACCGCCTCGCTGACGGGAAGAATGGGAAGATCGGGAGACATTGCGATCCGAAGAGTCCGGTTGTTGTCCGTGCCATAACAGCAATGAAGGGCTGGCGCAAAAATGTCGCCGCCACTCGCTATCGCCTGTGCGCTGCGTTACATAAGGGTCAATCGCGCACGCCAACCGGGAGCTGATGATGAGCGACGCATCGGGCCGAAAAACATTGGTGTTGACCGGCGCCAGTCGGGGCATCGGCCATGCCACCGTCAAACGCTTTTCCATGGACGGCTGGCGGGTGATCACCTGCTCACGCCAGGAATTTGCCGAAAACTGTCCGTGGCCGGCCGGGCCTGAGGACCACATCAAGATCGACCTTTCCGACCCGGAAGATGTTGGCCGGGCCGTCGCCGACATCCGCCACCGGCTCGAAAAGGAAGGTGGGCGTCTGGATGCGCTGGTCAACAATGCCGGTATTTCTCCAAAAACGCCGGAAGGTGAGCGGCTCGATTCCTTGGGCACCCCGATGCATGTCTGGCGTGACGTCTTCCAGGTGAATTTCTTCGCGCCGATCATGTTGGCTCGTGGCCTGTTCAAGGAACTCGAAGCGGCGCAAGGATCGGTGGTCAACGTCACATCGATCGCCGGGTCGCGGGTACATCCCTTCGCCGGCACCGCCTACGCCACGTCGAAAGCGGCATTGGCATCTTTGACCCGGGAGATGGCTGCCGACTTCGGCCCGCATGGCATTCGCGTCAACGCGATCGCGCCGGGCGAGATCGAGACTGCCATCCTGTCACCCGGCACCGAGAAGATCGTCGAAAACATTCCGCTGCGCCGCCTCGGCAGCACGTCGGAAGTGGCCGAAACCATCTATTTCCTGTGCAGCCAGAACGCTTCCTATGTGACAGGCAGTGAAATCCACATCAATGGCGGTCAGCACGTCTGATCCATCGCCGGCCAGCGTGAAAAGGGGAGATGGGGGAGCATGACGGACGAGGTCCTTTTGTACGAGGTCGACGGGGCGGTTGCGACGATTACGCTGAACCGGCCGGCGCAATTCAACGCCTTGAACGAGGCCTTGCGCGCTGAACTGCGAGATGTCGTCAAGCGCGTCGAGAGTGACAGTGCTGTCCGGATAGCGATCCTGAAAGGCGCAGGCAGGGGGTTTTGCGCCGGTGCTGATTTGACCGGTGGCCTGGAAAACCCCGTCAGCGAACACATCGAGCGGGAATACAAGCCGGCGCTGACCGGTATTGCCGAGGGGTCGAAGATCTGGATTGCCCAGGTTCATGGATCGGCCGCCGGGATCGGCGCTGCTTTCGCCATGAATTGCGATCTGGTGACGATGGCGGACGACGCCACGATCTATATGGCCTTTGCGGCCATCGCCCTGGTCCCGGACGGCGGAAACACGCAGCTGCTGTTGCAGAACATGGGCTATCACCGGGCCATGCAGGCGGTTCTGGAAGGCCGCAAGATCCCCGCAGAGGAATGCCTGCAGATGGGCATTGCCAACAAGATCTGGCCGGCCGAAGCGCTGGACGATCAGACACGCGCCTGGGCCGCGGAGCTGGCGCAGGGCGCCCCGCTCGCTATGGCGGCAGCCAAGCGCCTGCTGCGCCAGGTTGGTGCCGTCAGCTTCGCGGATGCGATCTCAGCCGAAGGGCAGGAACAGAACCCGTTGCTCATGAGCAAGGATTGCATGACTGGCGTCCAGGCTTTCTTCAAGAAGGAAAAGCCGGTTTTCAGCGGCGAATAGCGTTGCCCGGTGGCTAGTGAGCGCCGCCGAAGCGGCCGACGCGCACGCCATAGTGCACGGCGACGCCGTAGTCCGGGTCGTCGTCGGAATCGACCATCAACTGACCGGCTTTGGTCAGCAGCGTATGGCAATCTCTCGACAGGTGCCGCAGCTCCAATCGTGTACCCTGTGCTCGGTACCGGGCGGCCAGCGTCTCGATCGCCTGCAGCGCCGACTGGTCGGCAACCCGCGAATTCATGAAATCGACGATGACGTGGTCCGGATCGTTGCGGGCATCGAAAATCTCCAGGAACCCGGCGGCTGACCCGAAGAACAGCGGTCCCTCGACCCGGTAGATACGGGTGCCATCATCATCTTCGACATTGGCGCGGATGCGCGTGGCATTGCTCCAGGCATAGGCGAGCGCAGAGATAATGACGCCGGCGACGACGGCGATCGCCAGGTCCGTCAGGACCGTGATGATGGTGACCAGCACGATCACCGTAGCGTCGGTGCGCGGCACCCGTGCGATGATCGTGAAGCTCTTCCAGGCGAAGGTGCCGATGACCACCATGAACATCACGCCGACCAGGGCGGCAAGCGGGATCTGCTCGATCAGTGCCGAGGCGAACAGGATGAAGCTCAACAGGAGCAGCGCCGCGGTAACCCCGGACAGCCGCGTGCGGGCGCCCGACTCCACGTTGATCATCGACTGGCCGATCATGGCGCAGCCACCCATGCCACCGAAGAAGCCGGTGACGACATTGGCGGCCCCCTGCGCCATGCATTCCTGCGAAGCGCCACCACGGGTTCCGGTTTTTTCTCCGACGAGGTTGAAGGTCAGCAGGCTTTCGATCAGACCGATGGCCGCAAAAATCAGCGCATAGGGAAAGATGATGCGCAGCGTTTCCAGAGTCAGCGGCACGGACGGGATTGCGAACTCCGGCAGGCCGCCGCTGATCGACGCCATGTCGCCAACGCGCGGGACCGGGATGTCGAAGGCGATGACGACGCTGGCGACCACCAGAATGGCAGCCAGCGGTGCCGGCACGGCTTTTGTGAATTTCGGCACGAGATAGATGACCAGCATGGTCAGCCCCACAAGGGCGATCATATAGGCCAGCGGGAAACCGGAGATCCATTCATGGCCGCCATCCGGGGACGCGACCTTGAACTGCTCGAACTGGGCCAGGAAGATGACGATCGCGAGACCGTTGACAAAGCCCAGCATCACCGGATGCGGTACCAAGCGGATGAAGCGCCCGAGCTTGAGGATGCCGGCGCCGACCTGCAGGATCCCCATCAGGATCACAGCCGCAAACAGATACTCGACGCCGTGGCTTGCCACGAGCGACACCATGACCACCGCAAGTGCCCCGGTGGCGCCTGATATCATGCCGGGTCGCCCACCGAACAGCGCGGTGATCAGGCAGATGATGAAGGCCGCGTAAAGGCCGACCAGCGGATTGACGCCGGCAACGAAAGCAAAGGCCACCGCCTCGGGCACAAGCGCCAGGGCAACCGTCAATCCCGACAGCGTTTCGATGCGAACGCGATTGGCGTCCATGGTGATCCGGTCTTCGGCAGCCGGACGGGTAAAGGGCAACGCATTGGTCAGCGCCGCTGCAGCAGGTTTGAGCAGGGTCATGGATCCGCTTGGAAGGAGTGTCATGGGCAGAAGTGCAGGTGCTTTATTGCACTGCACAATGAAAATAGCCAGCGGAAATGTTGCGTTGCAAGGCAGCCATGCGCGATTGCCGGATCCAGGGCTTCGGAATCGCTTGACTCCAAGTGTGATCACACATATCACTCGCCCATGGAACAGAATCTGGCAATCACCGGGACGAACGCCCCCGGACATCACTCCAACACGCTGGCCCGCAACGAGGGCATGGCGCTGGAACTCGACTGGATCAACGAAATACAGGTCAACCGATCGGCCGTAGAGCGCCGCTGTGCAACCTTGGGCGGCCGCCGGTCGGTCAAGAAGGACGCCCAGGCCGGCTGGCTGCTCAAGGCGATCACCTGCATCGATCTGACAACGCTCAATGGCGACGACACCGCTGCCCGTGTCAGGCGGCTTTGCGCCAAGGCACGGCAGCCGGTGCGGCAGGACCTGCTCAAGGCATTGGGGGTTGCCGACCGGCACATCACCACCGGTGCGGTCTGTGTCTATCATCGCTTCGTCCGCGAGGCAGTTGAGGCGCTTGATGGCACCTTCATTCCGGTGGCCGCCGTGTCGACCGGCTTCCCCGCGGGTCTCTCGCCACACGATACCAAGCTGCGGGAAATCGAAGCGTCGGTTGCCGACGGAGCGGCCGAAATCGACATCGTTGTCACCCGCGAGCACGTGCTGACCGGCAACTGGCAGGCGCTTTACGACGAGATGCGTGACTTCCGCACTGCCTGCGGCGAGGCCCATGTCAAGGCGATCCTGGCGACTGGCGACCTGCGCACGCTGCGCAACGTGGCTCGCGCCTCGATGGTCTGCATGATGGCCGGCGCCGATTTCATCAAGACCTCGACGGGCAAGGAAACGGCCAATGCGACCCTGCCGGTCAGCCTGGTCATGCTGCGCATGATCCGCCACTTCCAGGAACGCACCGGCAACCTGGTCGGCTTCAAGCCGGCCGGCGGTATTTCAACCGCCAAGGACGTGCTTGCCTACCAGGTGCTGATGAAAGAGGAGCTCGGCCGCCGCTACCTGGAGCCAGACCTTTTGCGCTTCGGCGCCTCGTCGCTGCTTTCCGATATCGAGCGCCAGCTCGAGCACCACGTGACCGGCCGCTATTCGGCCTTCAATCGCCATCCGATGGCCTGACGGGGAGGCCTAATTCATGAACGTAGCAACCTATTTCGATTCGCTCGACTACGGCCCGGCGCCGGAAGCCGACACCCAGGCTCGCGAGTGGCTGGCCGCCCACAGTGCCCGCTTCGGCCATTTCATCGACGGCCGCTTTGCCGACCCGGAAAAGGGCAAGCATTTTGCCACCGCCGAACCGGCGACCGGCAAGAAGCTGGCCGACCTTGCACAGGGCTCGCCCGCCGATGTCGATGCTGCCGTCAAGGCCGCCGCCAAGGCGCAAGGCCCTTGGGAGGCGCTTGGTGGCCAGGCACGGGCGCGCCATCTCTACGCGCTGGCCCGCATGGTGCAGCGCCACGGCCGCCTGTTTGCCGTGCTTGAGGCGCTCGACAATGGCAAGCCGATCCGCGAAACCCGCGACCTGGATATCCCCCTGGTCGCCAGGCACTTCTACCACCATGCCGGTTGGGCAGCACTTCAGGACACCGAGCTTGCCGACCAGCAGGCGATCGGCGTTGTCGGTCAGGTCATTCCGTGGAACTTTCCGCTGTTGATGCTCGCCTGGAAACTGGCGCCGGCGCTGGCGCTTGGCAACACGGTGGTGCTCAAGCCGGCCGAATCGACCTCGCTGACGGCTCTGCTGTTCGCCGAGCTGGCGGCCCGTGCCGGCCTGCCCGCCGGCGTGCTCAACATCGTCACCGGTGAAGGCGCTACGGGCGCTGAACTGGTACGCCATCCGGGTATCGGCAAGGTTGCCTTCACCGGTTCCACAGAAGTCGGCCGCACCATCCGCGCCGAGACTGCCGGAAGCGGCAAGTCGCTGACGCTGGAACTTGGTGGCAAGTCGCCCTTCATCGTCTTCGACGACGCCGATCTCGACGGCGCCATCGAAGGCGTGGTCGACGCCATCTGGTTCAACCAGGGCCAGGTCTGCTGCGCCGGATCCCGCTTGCTGGTCCACGAAGGCATCCACGACCGCTTCATCGCCCGCCTGAAACAGCGCATGGAAACCTTGCGGGTCGGCCATCCGCTCGACAAGGCAATCGACATGGGCGCGATCATCGAAAAGAGCCAGCTGGAGCGCATCCGCGGCCTTGTTGCCCGGGGTGTCGAAGAGGGCGCGGAGTGCTTTGCACCGGATATCGAGTTGCCGGGCAAGGGCTGCTTCTTCCCGCCAACTCTGTTGACCGGTGTCGAGCCGGCTTCAACGGTTGCCACCGAGGAGATCTTTGGCCCGGTCATGGTGGCGATGTCGTTTCGCACGCCCGATGAGGCGGTGGCGCTCGCCAACAACACCCGCTATGGCCTCGCCGCGAGCGTCTGGAGTGAAAACATCAGCCTGGCACTCGATATCGCTCCGCAACTCCAGGCAGGTGTCGTCTGGGTCAACGCCACCAACCTCTTCGACGCCGCGGTCGGATTCGGGGGCTACCGCGAATCCGGATTCGGCCGCGAAGGCGGTCTGGAAGGCGCCTATGAGTATCTCAAGCCAAAGGCCTGGGCAGCGCGCAAACCGCGCAAGGACCTGCCGCCGGTGCCCGCCATCGAATCGACGGCCGGTTTCGAGCCAATGGCCGTCGACCGTACCGCCAAACTCTATGTCGGCGGCAAACAGGCACGGCCCGACGGCAACTATTCGCTGCCGGTCGTGTCGCCCAAAGGCAGGCTGATCGGCGAAATCGGCGATGGCAATCGCAAGGACATCCGCAACGCCGTGCAGGCGGCCCGCAAGGCCGCCGGCTGGTCGAGCGCGTCGACCCATTTGCGCGCCCAGATCCTCTACTACTGGGCCGAAAACCTCTCGGCCCGCGCCGGTGAATTCGCCGAACGGCTTTCAGCGATGACCGGAGCACGGCCGGCGGCTGCCCAGAAGGAGGTCAACACGTCGATCGACCGGCTGTTCACCTACGGTGCCTGGGCCGACAAATTCGACGGCGCGGTGCACAGTCCGCCGCTGCGCGGTGTGGCGCTGGCCATGAACGAGCCGATCGGCGTTGCCGGTGTCCTGTGTCCCGACGAAGCGCCGCTTTTGAGCTTCATCAGTCTGGTCGCGCCGCTGATGGCGATGGGCAACCGTGTGGTTGCCGTGCCGAGTGATCGCTACGGCTTGATCGTCACCGACCTGTACCAGGTGCTGGAAACATCGGACGTGCCGGCTGGCGCGCTCAACATTGTCACCGGGAAAACGGCAGATCTGGCCAAGACACTGGCCGATCATGATGACGTTGATACGCTCTGGGCCTTCGGTCCGGCCGAGCTGTCGGAACTCGCCGAAGCCCGTTCCGTCGGCAACATGAAGCGCACCTTCGTCGACAACGGCAAGGCCGTCGACTGGTACGATCCCAAGGTTGCCGAAGGCCGTCACTTCCTGCGCCAGGCGGTTCAGGTCAAGAACATCTGGATTCCCTATGGCGAGTAGGGCAGGGCAGGCGGCCCCGGCCAACGGTCTCGAAACGGTCGAGCGCAACACGCTGCAGGAGCAGATCTACCAGCAACTGCGCAATTCGATCATGTCCGGGTTGTTTCAACCCGGACAGCCGCTCAGCACCCGGGCCGTGGCCGAGGCCGTCGGCGTTTCCGTGATGCCGGTGCGTGACGCATTGCGCCGGTTGGAGGTGGAGAACGCCCTTGTGGTCGGCTCCAACCGGACTCTGCAGGTGCCGCGGCTCGATGCCGAAACGCTGGCTGAGATCAGCCAGATGCGTGGCGCGCTCGAGAGCCTGGCGACGGAACGGGCGATGGCGTTTATCGGGCCTGCCGACATCGCCCTTCTGGAAGGGCTGTGCGATACCATGGACAGCGGTATCGCCGACGGCAATGGTGATGCCTATCTGCAGGCCAACTGGGCTTTCCACAGCCAGATCTATCGATGCGCGCCGGGCGACATTTTGCTCTCGGCGATCGAAGGCTTGTGGCTGCGCATGGGTCCCTACTTCCGTCTGCTTTCGACCGAGCGTTCCCATCTTGAAAACGCCATGGCAATCCATCGCGACATTGTTGCCGCACTCAAAAGCGACGATGTGCCTGCCGCCCGCCTGGGCATCATCGCCGACATCGAGGCGGCGACCCGCGATCTGGACGCCTGGCTTGCGTCTCCACCATCTTGAATCCGGCTAGAAACCATCGAGGTAGCCCATGCCCCTTCGCCGCCTGATCCTGCTCGGCCTGGCCGCCAGCCTGCTGACCGGTTGCAACATCATGAGCCGGTCCACCGGCGACATACGCCAGGTGCCGGTCAACTCGGGCGCTGCGCTTGCGGCGGTCAACGCCTATCGCTCTGCCAACGGCCTGCATCGGTTGACCGTCGACCCGCGACTGAATGAAGCGTCCGCCACCATGGCACTTCTGATGGCCCGCCGCGACAGTTCCAACCCGCGTGCCCACAATGCCGGCGGCCTGTCCCGGCGCATCTCCGCCGCCGGCATGCAGAGCTTCGCGGGCGCCGAAAATCTCGGATCCGGCTACACCTCCTTTTCCCATGCAATGGATGGTTGGAAGGGGTCGTCGGACCATCGCAAGAACCTGCTCAACAGGCATGTCACCCGGGTTGGCTTTGCCCACGTCACCCGGTCGGACGGCAAATGGCGCAATTTCTGGGTGATGGTCCTGGCGCGCCCCGTCGAGGATGGCAGACCGAATCTCTAGGGTATCTTTAGGGCTGGCCTATGGCCGGCGAATTCTTTAAAGACGGGCGTGCAGAGCCAGTGCGCCGATAAGGTACGCAAGCCGATTGCGTCGCTCGTTTTCTCAAGACAAGGGCTGTCTGGATGTCCAAGCAGGTCAAACGCTATTTGCGGATCATCATTCCGCTGACGATCCTGTTCTATTTCGTACCGGTTATTGCGCTGATTTTTGTGATCTGCGGGATCATCGACATCTCACGCCACAAGGTTGTGACCGGCGATCTGGTGACCAAGTATTTCACCGGCAACGGCCTGCCGACCTGGCTGCTGTCTCCACTGAACGTTTTTCTCGACCTGATCTCCGACCGCAACAAGCTCGTCTACCGGCTGGAGGATTTTCCTGACGCCGAGCGGCAGGAAATCGAGGGCGTGCTCAAGACCTTTGACGATCAGCGTGAGGAGATAATCGGCGATATCCGCGAGAAGATGGGCGGCAAGGCCCGCGGCATGCTGTTCTACAAGTGGTACGACAAGAACACCAACGATTCGGTGCCGGCCTTCAATCGCGACATGACCTATGTGAAGACCATCGGCGTTTCCGTGTTCAACAAGAAGGAATCGACATCGTTGCATTTCGGCCCGCTGCGCCTGACGCTTCGTGTCCTCTACAACCTGACGCCGCGCCAGAGCGACAATGTCTTCATCGAGGTCGACGGCATCAAGCACTACTGGCACGACGATCCGCTGTTCATTTTTGACGACACGATCCAGCACCGGTCGATCAACGAAGAAGACCATGAGCGCTACTGTGTATTCGTCGATGTGCTGCGCCCGTCGCGTTTTCCAGGCTTCCAGAATGTCATGATGAAGGTGATCCAGATGATCTTCATCAATTTCAACGGCATCTTCTACAAGCGTTGGACCTTCCTCAAGTAGGCTCCAGGACAAGCTCTACCGAACGGACAGGCGTTCCATGTTCCATTCGATCGACTGAGCGAATGGCGTCCACACGCCCACAGGCACACCGGCATGGCGAAGCGCCTCGCCCGTCCAGGCATTGCAACCGTAGAACAGGCTGAAACGCGGCCGGGCGCGGTAGAAGACATCGCCGTATCCCTGGGTGATTCCGGGCAGCAGTTCGCCGCGACCATCGGCATCCACACTGAATGTCGCGTCGATAAACTCGACCAGTTTGCGAAGCTGATCAGGGCCGAGCTCCAGCCGATAGACACCTGGTCCCTGCATCTCGCCGCCGTAAGGCAGCACGTGCATCACAGACCGATCGAACAGAAGCGCCTTGGCGGCAATCTCGATGGTCATATCGGTGAGCGCCAGCAGGCTCGTATAGGCGGTTTGCGATCCCCAGCCGAGGATGAGGTAGCGTGTGCCGGCCAACCGGCCCGGCAGGTCGGTCGCTGCGATCGGAAGCTGGGCAGCTGCATCGACTGGAAGCACGATGTCGCTGTGAAACCCGTTGGATAGGACGTAGATAGTGGTCGTGTCGTCGTCTGTTTGGCGCGGGTCCGGAGCAGCGGTCCAGACTGTTCCTGCAACGGCTGCGACGAGATAGAGGAGCAAAAGCACCAGAACGCCGCCGATTGCCAGCGTTGCGCCTCTGACCAGTTTGCGAACATACCTGCCTGTTTTGCTGAGTCCGTTCATGGGCGTGATCGTATCATGGGACTGCCATATCCGTGCGGCGCTGCTGGATTTCGTCCGCATTATATGGTCCATATCGGGCAGTCGCACTGGCGGCTTACCAACGAGGCTTGCTTGTTTTCACTGCTGACACAAATCGAACCGCTGGTGAAGCACTACGGGCTTCCGGGCTTGTTCGTTGATGTGTTCCTGGAGGCCCTGGGCCTGCCGCTTCCGGGCGAAACGCTTATCATCGTAGCGGCCGGCCTCGCCGGCCTCGGCAAGATGAACATTTATGGTGTCGCCCTCGCCGCATTCCTCGCTGCCGTGGCCGGCGACAATGTCGGTTATCTCGTCGGTCGCATGTTCGGGCGACCGCTGATCGTGCGCCACGGAACTCGCTTTGGCATCACCCAGGACCGGTTGGCCGCCGTCGAAGAACTGGTTCGCAAGCGCGGACCGCTGATCGTTGCGTGTGCCCGGTTCTTTGTCGTCTTCCGCCAGCTCAACGGCATTGCCGCCGGAACGGTGGGCATGCACTGGCTGGTTTTCCTGATCTCCAACGCCGTCGGTGCTGCACTCTGGGTCGGTTTTTGGACCACGCTCGCCTATCATTTCGGTCAGGACGTGCCGTTGCTAACCGAACTGTGGAAACACCTTTCAGTGGTTGCCCTGTTCCTGGTTGTCGGAGCCTTACTGTCCATTGGTTGCGCCTGGCTCTGGATTCGCACCAGAAAACAACCGTAGGATTTGGTTAAGTCTGCTTTGGCAATGTCGTGGTAATGCCATTGTATTGCATTACCCTTCATTCATTGCTTTCCAAACGGGAGAAGATCATGCATGGACGCATTTTCCTGATCGCGGCGCTGATGGCCCTGGCCCCGGCAACAACCGGTCTCGCCAAGGAGAAGGTGACCTCCGCCGAAACCTTCGAGAACTTCAACGAAAAGTTCTGTCGCGCCAGCCGCCGTCACGGACATATTTTCGTGGTGCCGCTCAGCGCCTTGCAGGGACACACGTCACTGTCCTGCGATTTCGGCGAATTCACTTTGCGCATGACCGAGTCGTCCGGCGATCCAGGCCACGTGGTGATCAACATCGACCCACCGGCCAGTGCAACAAATGGTCTCGACTGCGACGCCAAGGCCGACACCGGCATGCAACGGGTCGCTTTGAACTGCCTGCCGGCAGACCAGACATCCGGGCACGGCAAGTCTTAAGAAGCCTTCTTAACGCTCGACGTGGACGTGAACGTCTTTCTGCAGCCGCTGCGCCAGGAAGACGAACGCGACGCCTGTGGCGAGGAAATTGATGCCGACCAGCAGGCCGATCAATACCCTTGATGTTCCGGGCAGGCCTCCGGCTATCAGCAGTCCGACGACGATTCCGACGATGGCTGAGGCGAGCATCCAGCCCCATCCTTCCTGTGGTCGGATCGACAGGGCCAGGAAGAGCTCGAATGCGCCGTGGACCATGAACAGCCCTGCAATCAGCAAGGTCAGCGCCGCGGCGCCGCCGGCCGGATTGAAAACAAGGAAGGCGCCGACGGCGACCATCAGCAGGCTCCACAACAACGCGCCGAAGAACGGACCGGTGCCGTGGATGGCGAAAGAGCCGGCGAGCATGAGTACGCCGGCGACAAGAAAGGTCGCCCCGATGATGAACTGCACCGTGTAGGTGCTGGCCATGGGAAAGATGATGGCAAGCGCGCCAATGACGATCATGACGATGCCCGATCGCTGCAGTGCCTTTCGGCCGTTTTTCAAGGCCCGGATCGTGTGTGCGTCCCCTGAGACGTGGACCTGGTATTGCGGATCGTCGCTCATCACAGCCTCCCTTTGGGTCGAGCCAGACTCGCATTGGTCCGCCGCCAATGCACGGTCAGGTGGCATATTTTCCCCAGAAAACGCGAGACACTGGCAAAGCGCTTCACTACATTGAAACTGTCGAACAACACGGGATCAAAACGATGACCGATATCTCCAACATTCTATCCGAGCTGAAGCAGAAACGCGACGAGATGAAGCTGCAGCTTCACCTGGCGTCGAAGGAAGCTGAGGCGGAATGGGAAGACCTGACCGGTGAGTGGGACAAGTTCCTGTCAAAGGCGCAGTTCGACAAGAGCAGTGACGAGGTCGGCGATGCGGCCAAGGAGCTCGGCCTCAAGATGAAGGCCGCCTATGACCGCATGCGCAAAGCGATGGATTGACGGCACCCGGTCAGTTTCGGCGGTCGCTGCGGTTGGATATAAGCTCCGCCATCAGGCCGTGCGTATTCGGATTTTCTTCTCTTCCGGCTTGGATGGAGCCACCTTGGCAATTTTCAGGTTGAGCAGGCCGTCCGAAAAGTCGGCGACGATATTGTCTCTGTCCGCATCGGGCGGCAGGCGGAAGGTCCGCTGGAAAGCCCCGTATTCGCGCTCGGAAAAGAAATAGGTTCGGCCCTCTTCCTCTCGGCTCGAGCGTTTCTCGCCGCGCACCGTCAGATTGTCGCCGTCGAGCGCGATATCGACATCGGCGGCCTTGACCCCCGGCAACTCGACGCTGATGTCGTAACAGTCGTCCATGGCGGACGCTTCCGAGCGCGGCGCGAACCAGTCGGCCACCTTCTGGCCGAAACTGCGCAGCGGATCGTAGATGTTCGGCAGCCAACCGGCCGTGTGAGATTTTTCAACCATGGGCAAGTCTCCTGAAATTGAGGTGATTGCGCCGATGATGCATGCAACGGGTAGCCACGAGTTGATTTGCATCAACAGGAGGCAGTCGAGCCTATTTGTTAAAAATAGTCATTTTCCAAATAGTATTAAAAGGGGTATGATAAGAATAGTGTTGGAAAATTTAATGATTAAGTTGGAAATATGGAAATGACTGGTGGAAATTTGGTCATGAAATGCAGGCCCGGAGAAACGCTTTACATAGATGATTTTCCGCCGGCGCCGATCTATCTTTGCGGATTGCGCGGCACCTTTGAGCGGCCGATCGTCATTACCCGCAGGCCAGGGCATGTCGTTTCGCTGCCGCTCACGGATCCGGCCGGATGGGCCAACCAGATAGCCTATCGGCGTCAGGAGGCAGGCGACTATCCGGTCGTCGGCCCGGTCAGCAACCAGGCGGCGCTGATGCTGAGCGACTGCCAGTTCGTGCTGCTGCGCGATCTTGAGTTCGAGGATTGCTGGCCGACGGCCATCTATCTCGACCGGTGCCAGAATATCGGAATCGTCGACTGCCATTTCCGCGGCGGCACCATTGCCATCGGCGCCAACGGCATCGACACCCGCGACCTCCTGATCGAGTCCTGCTCCTGGCAGCAGACCGAGGAAAACGAGATGTGGGATGGCATTACCTGGGATGAGATCCACGGGTCCTACGAAAATGCCAGCCGCGGGGTCGACCTGGCCAATGACCAACGCCAATACGATGGAGATTTCTTTCGTGCCTGGAACATAGCCGGCGCGGTCACCATTCGCGGCAATCGGATTCGCGATGCCTTCAATGGCATCCATTTCTTCAACAGCGTCGACGCGTTGCCGCCGGGCAAAGAGAGCGACACGCTCAAGTTCAATGGCGGCCGTGCTGCTGCCAGCGGCGTGCTGATCGAAGATAATCTGTTCGAACGTGTGCGCGACAATTGTATCGAACCGGAGGAGCATGCCTGGAACTGGGTGGTGCGCAACAACAGCTTTGCCGATTGCTACGCCACCTATTCCTTCGAATTCGACCGGGCAGGCTGGTTCTTTGTCTACAACAACCACCACTGGATTCTGAACCCACCGGGGCGACGGACCAAGGACAGTCGAACCGGTGGGTCCGGCTTCAAGTGCGGAGGCAAGCAACGCAACGAAGGCGGCATCTACGTCTTCAACAATTCTTGGCTGTTCCAGGGCTCCGAGCGTCTCTTCCGAAAGGGCGCCATCGGCCAACTTCGCCATTACAACAACGCCGTCAAAACATTGCCCAAATCCAAAGGGCGGCTCTTCGGCAAGCACTGGAACGCGAGAGACGATTTCGATGTCACGTCTGAGCAACTCGCCGAAGCGGAAAGCAATCGGTTCACCCGACGCTGGAACCAGATGGGCATCGAAATGAATGGCGACTGGATTTGCGACAACAACAGTGTCGAAAGTTATCGCGAAGCCGGTTATGCCCTCGGTCCGGACACCCGAGTCAAGGATCCGGGCTATGACGAGCCTGTCGATACCCGAGGACTGCCAATCCTTCGGCCGAGCAGAGGGATGCGACGGGCGGGCGTCGAGTGGCAGATGGAACTGCCGGGCTACGAGGAAACGCAGCGGGCGGCGGAGAAAAAGCGCGAGAAATTGGGCGAGCAATACCGCATGACGATCCCTGCCCGCGGCCCGGTCGGCGCCGGCGTGCCAAAGAAGTTCCTCGAGCAAATCGGCTGTCGGCTGACGTTCCTGCCCGAGGATCCGTTCCGGTTCGAACGATAGGGCAGATCAGTGGCGGGATTGTGCGGAAGGCGGTTGCTCTGACAATCCGGCCAACAGCATTAGGTGCGGTCCTCAGAAATGGCGATAAACCACATGCGGGCCTTGCTCTACCAACTCGATTGTTTGCTCGTAACTGGCCCCGAGTTTGGCAGCCAGTTGTTGCGAAGGAAGATTGCCGGAGACGATGTAGCTGACGAGCGAGGGTGATTTGAGGGTCTCACGCGCGTGTCTGATGCTGGCCCGACAAGCCTCTTCGGCAAACCCTTTGCGTCTTTGCCTGTCGTCGATCCAATAGCCAAGTTCAAGTTCCGGCCATTCCACGGATTTCCAGAGCCCCACGCATCCGACAAATGCCGCGCTATCGAGCTCCTCGACGGCCCAATACCCAAAGCCGTTTAACTGCCAATGGCCGATCATCATGGCCATGTGCCGCCAGGCATCATCGACGTTGCGCATGCCGCCGAAATGCCGGGCCCTTTCCGCATCGGAGAAAAACCGGGCATAGGGCTCTATGTCCTGGGAGCTCCATTGCCTCAATCGGAGCCGATCGGTGTGCACCTCATGCATTTTGATCTCCTCACCGCTGCAGACCGGAAAGACCACAGGGCAAAATAGAACTCCTCCCGGGTCTTACAAAAGTGAAACCCGGCAACTCTCAATTGACCAGGGTGGCCTCGCACACAGGTGAGCGAGACCGTCCTATCGGGCCGAGTGTGACCCGCTCGGATTCATTCTAGCCGGCGAGGTTCGGCCAGAGGCCTAGGACGCCGAACAGGATCAGGTAGAACGCCACGATGTAGTTCAGAATGCGCGGGAAGATCAGGATCAGAATCCCGGCAATCAACGAAATCAGCGGTTGCACGCCAACGACACTCATTTCCATGGAAGACCTCCTCGAATTGGGTTCCAATGCACCGCCGATCCTCCTACGATCACCATCGGAATGCAACGGTGGGTTGGGTGGCTCACAATCGGGTTCTGCTAGGGACGAGGCATGCCAGTCGGAGCAGATTACAGATATCCCGTTATTCCGATCGAGCGATTCCGCAAGATAGGGCTCGATCCCCCGATCGCGCTATCGGCCGATACGGGCCGTCTGCGTCTGACTCTAGTGGGGTGCGTCGCGCTGGTTATCGGTGGTGTGTTCGGACTCGAAATGGTCGATGAGTCGGATAGGCTCGGCATCATATCCGCTATCGTCGTCTTTGGCCTCGCAGCGCTGTACAGCGCCTTTTTGTTGATAACGTTTTCGCGCCGCGCCGGACTCATTTTTTCCAAATCGGGGATTTACCATGGGCTGTTTGGCGTGAACCTAGAATGGCGAGATGTCGGACCTGCCTGGATAAAGTCGACCCGCGTAAGAGGACGGGAATTCCGTGAAGTACTGTTCTTGCTACGCCGGGAGGCAGTTTACGCTCAGAAAATGCGTTGGGACATGCGCTTGCTATTTTTGCTCATGAGCTCGGATCCAAAATTGCATCGCTGCACTGGCAACAATGATGACCTGAGCAGGTTGCGCGAGATGGTGATTGGAGAAAGAGACTCCGTGGCCATTCCGATAGCGGAGAACCTGCGCCTCGGCCTGTCGAATGATGAAACCGTCGAGATCATCAACACGGTCGTCCTGAAGCACAACCAGCCTTCGGTCGAAGGGGCATGAGCGATGTCCGCATGCCAACGGCTGTCGTACGGCCATTCCCTTGGTGCATGGACTGAAGCGCGGTCATGAAGAGCAACCCGGATTTCAGACACGCAGCCATACCCATCGAGCGGTTCCGAAAGTTCGGACTAGGCCACCGACTCATTAAATCGAAGCCATATTCTTAATGAGGCGAGTTTGACGGAAGCGAGGTAGTTGTCATCTCGCTTGTCGTAGCGCGTGGCCACAGCCCGGAAGTGTTTGAGTTTGTTGAAGAACCGTTCGACGGCATTGCGCTGTCTGTAAACCCAGTCGTTGAAGGCCGGCAGATCGGTACGGTGCGGCATTGGGCGAATGTTGGCCCATGCGCCACAGTCTGTCATGCGCTGGCGAAGTGCATCGGAATCATAGGCCCGGTCGGCCAGAAGGATGTTGCCGTCCTTTATGGTGTCAAACATATCTTGCGCGCTTCGACCGTCGTGGGCCTGGCCTTCGGTGAGTTTGAGCAGGATGGGCAGGCCTGCCGCATCGACCAGAGCGTGGATCTTTGTGGTCAGGCCGCCCCGCGAGCGACCCATGCAACGGGATCGGACTTCTTTTTTTTGCCGTTCGCAGCATGCTGATGAACCCGGATCGACGAAGAGTCGATCATCTGGATATCGCCGTCATAAGCCTCTGATACAGCGGCTAAAAGCCGATCCCACACACCTGCCTTGCGCCATCGGTTGAAGCGGTTCAAGCAGGTCGTGTAGGGACCGTAGCGGCTTGGGATATCCGCCCACGGAGCTCCCGTTCGCAGGCGCCAGAAAATACCGTTCAGAACCCGACGATCATCAACGCGAGGAACACCCCGCGGCTTGTTCGGCAACAAGGGTTCAATCACAGACCACTCGAAATCCGTCAAATCGAAGCGTGCCATCTCAGCCTCCTAAGATGACACCACTGAATCAGAAATTACTATGATTGGGAATCCAGTTTATGGGTATGCTACCTAGAGCCCCCAATTGTCCTCAAAGCAGACAGGAGGTTTTTGCTGATCACGATAGTCGGATGTTTGGCTTTCGTGGCTGCGGTTGCGTATACGTTTGAATGGTTCAGCGCGCCCGACAGGCTGGCCCTTTCGATTTCTGTGGTTTTCTTTGGAACTGGCGCTTTGGTACTGATCGTGCTGCTGACGATGGTATCCAACCGAGACATACTCGTCTTGTCCGAAAGGGGCCTTTGTTATGGGTTCTATGGACTTGAAATCGAGTGGCGCGACGTCGGCCCCGCTTGGATTTATTCGATCGAGTGGGAAGAAGGTGAGCTTCGCGATGTGCTATTTCTTGTGCGTCGCGCGCCGTTCTATCGACAAAAATTGCGGTGGGACAAACGGCTGCTTTTCTCGTTGGCCAGTCGAAAGGGCAAATCCTATTCTCCGGAAGTTGATGGAGGCGACGGCCTGGATGAATTGCGGCAGGCGGTGATGGCCGAAGGCGATTCCGTGGCAATCCCGCTGCCGAACTTGGTTCGCCGAGGACTATCGAACGAGGAAACCGTCGAGATCATCAACACAGTCGTTTTGCAGCGAAACAGTGTTTTGGATGATGAGACGATCGGGTAGCTGCCGAAAATCAACGAGGGTTTGCGGATGAACGATCCTTCACCGCCGAACGCTGTGTCCTTGAAGGCCGCGGCTCAGTATAACCATTTCCTATGATGATGTATAACCGTTGCCTATGATGTTGTAGGAAATATCAATTCGCATTGTAAACGAATCCCGTGGAATTTAGGCCATCCGCCATACGGATCGCTGAAAGCGCAATAACGAACACAACGCAGCAACTGCGAAAGAGGAGAACCAAAATGAGCCTGAAACAGATCATGCTGATGCCGCTTGCGGCAGGGATGTTGGCCACGGCCGCGGTATCGTCCGCATCAGCGGAGACGGAGCTGACCGTTTACACGGCCGTCGAGGCCGAGGATCTGGCCCGCTATGCCGAGGAATTCAACAAGTCCTATCCCGACATCAAGATCAACTGGGTTCGCGACTCCACCGGCATTGTCACCGCCAAGCTGCTGGCCGAAAAGAACAACCCGCAGGCGGATGTGATCTGGGGGCTGGCCGCAACATCGCTGCTGCTGCTGAAATCGGAAGGCATGCTTGAGCCTTACGCACCCGCCGGCGTGGACAAGCTCGACCCGAAATTCGTCGACAATGACGATGTGCCGAGCTGGGTCGGCATGGATGCCTGGGTTGCTGCGGTCTGCTACAACACCGTCGAAGCCGAAGCTGCCGGCCTGGAGCCGCCGAAATCCTGGAAAGATCTGACCGACCCGAAATATGCCGGTCACGTCATCATGCCCAATCCGAATTCGTCGGGAACCGGTTTCCTCGACGTCTCGAGCTGGTTGCAGATGTTCGGCGAGGAAGGCGGCTGGGACTACATGGACGCCCTGCACAAGAACATCTCGCGCTACACCCATTCGGGTTCCAAGCCATGCAAGCTGGCGGCTGCCGGTGAAATTCCGATCGGCATCTCGTTTGCCTTCCGTGGGGCCAAGTCGAAGGCTGATGGCGCTCCGCTGGAAATTATCGTTCCGTCCGAAGGCGTCGGTTGGGACATGGAAGCAACGGCCATCGTCGCCGGCACAGCCAACCTGGAAGCGGCCCAGAAGCTGGTCGATTTCTCCGTGACCCGTGAAGCCAACGAAATGTACAATTCCGGCTACGCGGTTGTCGCCATGCCGGGCGTTGCCAAGCCGGTCAAGCACTTCCCGGAAGGGCTGCTCGACGCGATGATCGAGAATGATTTCGAATTCGCCGCCAACAACCGTGCCGCCATCCTCGAAGAGTGGCAGAAGCGCTACGACGGCAAGTCGGAAGCGAAGTAACGCAGCAGATGAAGAGCGAGGGGCGACAGGTTCGCCCTTCGCAGCTTTTGCCCGCCGCGGCCGATACGGTCTGTGCTATAAACCGACAGCCGAAACGACAAGGACGATCCCTGTGACCGAGGTGACCGCCACAGCACCGCTGTATCTGCGCATCGAAAATCTGTGGAAGGCATTCGGGGATTTCGTGGCGCTCCGGGACATTTCCCTGGAGATTTTCGACGGTGAATTCGTCTGTTTCCTCGGGCCTTCGGGCTGTGGCAAGACGACCTTGCTGCGGGCGATTGCCGGGCTCGATCTGCAGACCCGGGGCACGATCGTTCAGGCGGGACAGGATGTGTCCAACCTGCCGCCGTCGGAACGGGATTTCGGTATCGTCTTTCAGTCCTATGCGCTGTTCCCGAACCTGACGATCGAGAAGAACATCGCCTTCGGGCTTGAAAATGCCGGGCGCAGCAAATCCGATATCACCGCCCGAGTAACCGAACTGCTGGAGCTGGTGGGCTTGCCCGACCAGGGCCGGAAATATCCGGCTCAGCTGTCCGGCGGCCAGCAACAGCGCATCGCTCTTGCCCGCGCCATCGCGACCAACCCCGGTCTGCTGCTGCTTGACGAGCCGCTGTCGGCGCTCGACGCCAAGGTGCGTGTACACCTGCGCCACGAAATCAAGGAATTGCAACGAAAGCTCGGCGTCACCACCGTCATGGTGACGCACGACCAGGAAGAAGCCCTGTCGATGGCCGACCGGATCGTCGTCATGAATCACGGCGTCATCGAACAGGTCGGGACACCGACCGAGATCTATCGCAATCCGGCAACGCTGTTCGTCGCCGACTTCATCGGCGAGATGAACCAGCTACCGGCCCAGGCGGGTGGGGCGGAATCCGTCCGCATCGGCAGCGCCGAAATGAAATGCTGCTCCCATGACTTCGCCAGCGGCAGCGAGATCATCGCGGCCATCCGGCCCGACGATGTCATTCCACACGGCAACGGCGCCCGCTCGCCCGGTGCGCCGGATGTGATCGAGACACCGGAAAACACATTCGAGGTGCTGATCGACGAAATGGAGTTCCTTGGCTCCTATTGGCGTTGTCGCCTCAAGAACGACCGCTTCGGCGACAATGAACTGATTGCCGATTTCTCGGTCAATGCGGCGCGCCGCCTGGATCTGAATGCCAGCGACACCATGACGATCGAATTGCCGAAGGGACGCCTGCGGGCGTTCGGGCCGCCAGAGCAATGAGCGATACCGCCAACGCCCTGCCGGCCGGTCCGACAGTCCGAAGCAAGCTCAGCCGCGACGACATCATCATGCGCGGCGGCATGGTCGTCATCGCGCTCTATCTGATCGTCACCCTGGCGCTGCCACTCTACGCCATGCTGTCGAAGAGCCTGTCGACGTCACAATTCGACCTTGGCCAGTTCGAGGTTCAGGTCAGCGACGAGGCGGGGGCTTTCAGCGGCAATGCAGTTTCGTTCGCGACGCTGAACAGCGAAATGGGCCTGCTGTCGGATGAAGACCTGGTGACCGGGTCGGACGGCCGGCTGGGTGTCACCCAGTTCTTCCCTGATTTCAGTTTCCGCAGCCCGGTTCTCTACAAGATCCGAAGCACGGTGGACACCGGGCGGTTCCTGGTCGGCTCGAAGCTGCACACCGGAACCGAGTGGGTCGAGCTCGACAGCAACACCTTCCGGCGGGTGCAACTGCGTCCCGTGCAGACCACCGGCGTCGGCAACTTCGTCAAGTTCTTCTCCACCCCGGCGCTTTCCAACTCCATCCGCAACTCGCTTTGGATTGCCGTGGTCAGCACGGTGATCACGGTGACGCTGGCCTTCTGGTTTGCCTATGCGCTGAACCGCAGCTGCATGCGGTTCAAGGGGTTTTTTCGGCTGGTTGCCATGGCGCCGATCCTGGTGCCGTCGCTTCTTCCCGGCATCGCGCTGGTCTATCTGTTCGGCAACCAGGGCATGATCAAGGAGGTGCTGTTCGGCGCCAGCATCTACGGGCCGATAGGCATCATCATCGGCTCGGTCTTCTTTACCCTGCCGCACGCCTTCATCATCATCTCGACGGCGCTGGCCATATCGGATGCCCGGCTCTACGAGGCCGCCGTGTCGCTGCGTGCCAGCTCCTGGCGCACCTTCTGGACGGTGACCATTCCCGGCGCCCGCTACGGCCTGATCTCGGCCGCCTTCGTGGTGTTCAACCTGGTGATCACCGATTTCGGCCTGCCCAAGGTCATCGGCGGCCAGTTCAACGTTCTGGCGGTCGACATCTACAAGCAGGTCATCGGCCAGCAGAATTTCGAGATGGGTGCCGTGGTGTCGGTGGTGCTGGTGGTGCCGGCCATCGTCGCCTTCGCCGTCGACCGGCTGGTGCAGAGCAAGCAGGTGGCGCTGCTGTCGGCCCGGTCCGTGCCCTTCCAGCCAACTCCGGACCCGAAAACCGACCGTATCTTCCTGGTCTATTGCAGCGTTGTCGCCTTCTTCATCATTGGCATGCTGGCGGTCTGTCAGTTTGCCGCCCTGATCAAGTTCTGGCCCTACGATCTCAGCTTCAGCCTGCGCAACTTCGATTTCGACCGCATGGACGGCGGCGGCTGGTCGTCCTACTTCAATTCGATCAAGCTGGGCCTGTTGACGGCGGTTGTCGGAACCAGCGTGGTGTTCTTCGGCGCCTACCTGGTGGAAAAGTCCAACGGCTTCACGACGGGGCGTTCGATCTTCCAGATGTTCGCCATGCTACCCATGGCCATTCCCGGCATGGTGCTGGGCCTGTCCTATATCTTCTTCTTCAATGATCCGGCGAACCCGCTCAACGTCATTTACGGCACGATGACGATCCTGGTCATCTGCACGGTGACCCACTTCTACACGGTCTCGCACCTGACGGCGGTGACCGCACTGAAGCAGATGGACCGGGAATTCGAATCGGTCTCCGCCTCGCTCAAGCAGCCGACGATGAAACTGTTCGCCCGCGTCACTGTACCCGTCTGCCTGCCGGCGATCCTCGACATCTCGATCTATCTCTTCATCAACGCCATGACGACTGTTTCGGCGGTGGTGTTCCTCTACTCGCCCAAGACGACACTCGCCTCGGTCGCGGTTTTGAACATGGACGACGCAGGCGACATCGCCCCGGCCGCCGCCATGGGCATGATGATCTTCTACACCAACGCCGCCGCTCGCATCCTGCACCTGATCGCGTCGAAGGGGATCCTTCGGCGAACGCAGGCGTGGCGAACGCGGTAAGGCGAAGCGGTCGCTGGTTGCAAACCGCGTTGCATCGCTGAAGTCGGCCTGGTGTTCATATCAAGCCGTTCAACCTGGTAACCTCCGAACAGAGCGCCTTCCGCTCAGTGCGGATATGGCTGCGACTGGCGGCGAACTGCTGGATTGAATGTTTGTGCCATCTCACCGCAACGGAAATCTTTACACTCGTTCCCCGGCGGCATTAAGTTTACTGGAAAAACACGTGGTTCCGGGGGAAGACGTCAATTCCAGACAATAATGTCCTAGTCGTCGATGACAGTCCGACAAGCCGTCTCAAGCTGGCGGCCGCCGTTCGCCACCTGGGGCACAACGTGCTGGAGGCTGACGGTGGCGTGAGCGCAATGCGGATGCTGGATGAGGAGGAGATTCATCTGGTTCTCCTCGATATCATCATGCCGGATATGGACGGCTACGAAGTTCTGCGCGAAATGCAAAAGTCCGAGAAGAACTCAGAGATCCCGGTGTTGGTCATTTCGTCGGTCGATGACATGGGTGGTGTGGTCAAGGCCATCGATCTCGGCGCGGTCGACTTTCTGCCCAAGGATGTCGATCCCAAACTTCTGAAGGCGCGGGTCGAGTCCAGTCTGGAAAAGAAGCGGCTGCGGGATCTCGAACTGGCCTACCTGCGCGACGTGGCGCGCATGACGGACGCCGCGCGCGTGGTTCGCGAATCCGGCTTCAATCCGGAACGTTTGTCGCTAGGACCCGTTCTGCAGCGCAAGGACTCGCTTGGTGAGCTTGCCCGCGTATTCGGCGAGATGGCCAGCGACGTTTACCGTCGCGAGGTTGCCTTTCGCCGCCAGATCGACCTGCTTCGCGGCGGCTTTTTGCTGATTGTCATCGGCGTTATGACGGGGCTATACCCCGCGCTTGCAAAAATCCTGGTGGTTGCCGATACCAACAACCCGGTGGGAATGACCGCCTGGGTGGCTGTTGTGACAATGGCCGTCGGTCTGATCGGGATGCTGTTTTCGGGGCAGCTCCCCCAATTTTCGTGGACGAAGATCAGGTTTGCGCTGATCGTCGGCCCATTCTCGGGGGCCTTTCCGCAGATCGCCCTGTTCTACGCCTCCGAGCATATTCCGGCCGTGGTTATGTCGATCACATTGGCCATGCAATCGCTGATCGTGTTTCTCATAACGACCCTGCTTGGATTGGAGCGCCCTCGAGTAAGGCGCCTTATGGGCCTCACGCTGGGTCTGACGGCGGTTGGCATTGCGGTGATCCCATCATCCGGCGGTGCGACAAGTTTTGCTGTTTTCTGGATTTTCGTGGCGATGTTGGCACCTCTCAGTTTCGCGCTCGAAGGAATTATCTTTGCTGCCCTTCCCAACCCGAAATCCAGCGCCTTCGAGATCGTTTTCTTCGCGATGCTGGGTTCGGCGGTCTGGGCCTGGGCCGGCGCGTTCCTCTTGGATGCGACCATCATGCCAAGCGATCTTGATCAGACTCGGATCACACTGATTGCTGCGATTGGAGTGATATCAGGCATTGCAACCTGGTTGTTCGCCATAACAATCCGCAAAACCGGTACGATCTTTGCCAGTCAATACGGCTACGTCACGACGATCATGGGCGTGTTGTGGAGCCTGGTCCTGCTGGATGAAACAGCCAGTCGATGGATCTGGCTGGCTCTGGCCTGCATGTTGACCGGCATGGTGCTGGTGCGGCCCCGCGAAGCCGACGATATGGTCCGGCCCGAGACGTCGGGCGACCGGCAGGACGCCGACATAGCGGTCTAGACTATAAGCAGTCTAGTTTGCGTGCTCGAGAGCTGTGGTGAGATCGTCGGCGCTGAATGGCTTGCCCAGGCGAGCTACGGCACCCAGCGACAACGCGCGCTGCACAACTTCCTCATTCTTGATCGATGACACCACGACGACTGGTGGACTGGCCGCACCTTGCATCGCCTTGAGCCGCTCGAGTGTTTCAAGGCCATCCACATCCGGCATGATCATGTCCAAAAAGATCAGATCGACGGCGCTTTCCTCGATCATCTTCAACGCCTCTTCGCCGCCTTTGGCCTCAATGACCGTGTGACCGAGTTTTTTCAGGGCCAGCGACATCTTCAGCCGGTCAGTCATTGCGTCGTCTACAACGAGAACGGTTTTTCCCGACATTCAGTTCGGTCCTTTGGTCTAGGCCAACAGTTCGTGGCTTCTGATTGCTGTTGATGCGTCAGCGAATTCGTTCCTGATCTCGGCCAGGCGGCCGCCCAGACCCTGAACATCGCCATCGCTGGCGCGCCCTTCGATTTCTTCGCAGATTTCGGCGAGCCGCATCGCCCCGAAATCGCGCGCGCTTGATTTCAAGGTGTGCGAGGCCCGGCGCGCCAGGACGGCGTCCCCGCCATCGGCCGCGGTTTTCAGGTCTTCGATCAGCCGAGGAGATTCTTCAAAGAAACTGTCGGTGATGGCGCCCAGCGCTTCACGATCATCTCCGACCAACTCCGAAAGTGTGTGAAGCGCTGACGGGTCAAATGTACTTTGCTTATCACCCGTGTCTGCAACTGCTTGCTCGGGCGTATCTGCATCTGTCGGGGCCGGCATCTCGGTGACCGAACTCCCGTCGAAGCAGTTCTCAATGGCCGCCTGAAGGGCCGGCACGGCGATCGGCTTGGAAACGTACTCGTTCATCCCCTGGGCAAGATACCGGTCACGGTCGCCAGTGATCGCGTTCGCGGTCATCGCGATGATCTTGGGTTTGTCCGTACCCCATTTGGTGCGGATGGCTTGGGTTGCCGCAATGCCATCCATTTCGGGCATCTCAATATCCATGAGCACCAGATCATACTCGGCCTTGTTCAGTGCCTCCAAGGCTTCGCGCCCGTTGTTTGCGATGTCCGCGGCGTAGCCCAGCCGTTCGAGTATCAACAATATGAGCTTCACATTTGTCGGATGATCATCAACGGCAAGGATGCGCAGCGGCAGCCGTTCGGCCATTCCCCGGTCAAATGCATCGTCCTTGGGATCGACCGTCTGCGCTACGCGAACCCTATCGGACTGAAGCGCCGACAGGATCGAGTTCAGGAGCGAAGAGGGCTTCACCGGTTTTGAAAGTGTCGCCGAGAAGATGGGTCGGTCACCCTCCGTTGCACCCAGCCCGCCAAGCGAACTCAGCAGAATAATGGGTACCGTGTCGTTCGAGGCGTTTTCCTGAATGCCTTTCGCCAGCATGACGCCATCGATCTCGGGCATGTTCATGTCCGTGATCACCAGGTCGAATTTCCGACCCTGCTTGACCCAATCCAGAGCTGTTTCAGGCGAGCGCGTAGCCGAGGCCAGCATGCCCCAGGCTTCGATCTGTTTCGTCAGGATCTGCAGGTTGGTGGCGTTGTCATCGACCAGCAACACGCTGCGTCCGAGGCAATCCTGAATGTCGCCTCGTGGCTCCTTGCCGACGGCTTCTTCGCTCATCTTCAATTCGAGTGGGAAACGGAACTCGCTGCCGACCCCTTCACGGCTTTCGACTTCGATCTCGGATCCCATCAAGGCAATGAGCCGTTGACTGATGACCAATCCGAGCCCCGTTCCGCCGTAGCGACGCGTCGTAGAGGAATCGACCTGACTGAATGTCTGAAACAACCGGTTCATGCGATCTTCAGGAATGCCGATGCCCGTATCGCGAACCGAGAATTGAACATGGGCAATGTCCGTTCCAGCCACGGGCCTTCCGCTGACGGTCAGAATGACCTCACCTTCATTGGTGAATTTCACAGCGTTGTTCAGCAGGTTCAACATAACTTGACGAAGCCTGGTGCTGTCACCAACCAGGTGCTCGGGCGTTCCATGGTCGATGACATAGGCAAGCTCGATGCCCTTTTTCGCCGCAAAAAAGGCAACCAGATCGACGGCCCCCTCGACGCATTCCCGCAGATCGAATGGCCGCTCTTCCAATTCGAGCTTGCCTGCTTCGACGCGGGTAAAGTCGAGAATGTCGTTGATGATCGTCAAAAGGCTGTCGGCCGAAGAGTTGATGGTCTCGCAGTAATCGCGCTGCTCGTCACTCAGCTGTGTGTCCAGCAGAAGATTGCACATCCCGATAACGCCGTTCATGGGCGTGCGGATTTCATGACTCATGGTTGCCAGGAAGGTTGATTTTGCCTCGCTGGCGGCTTCGGCCTGGTCTTTTGCATCGTGAAGTTCGGTGACGTCGCTGTAGACGGCAACCGTGCCGGAATTCTCGGTCCGGAACTCACTGATCTTGATCCATCTGCCATCGGTATAGTGCTGCAGCTGATCGGCACGTGGATTCTTGAATTTCCTCAAGCGCTCCTGAAGCCATTGCTCTTCGCGGCCAATCGCGTCCGCAACCAGTCCGTTCTCAACGGTTCTGCGCATGATTGATTCAAAACTGTCCCCGGATTGCACCTTGTCCTTCAGGTCAGCCCCAAGCATCGAAAGGTATGTCTTGTTGCTGAGGACCAGACGATCGTCGGCATCATAGAGAACGAAGCCTTCGGAGATACTCTCGATAGCGTCGGTCAATCGCCGCCGGGCCTCCGAGATTTCCCGCAGGTTCGACTCTTCAACTTCGACGGCTGTGTCGCGGAACCCTTCCAGTGCGCGAGCCATCTGGCTGATTTCGTCGTTGTTCCGAGGCGACGGAAGCGCGACTTTCAGGTCGCCGCCGGCGATTGAAAGCATGCTGCGTGACAAGGCGACCAATCGCTGGATCAGGTTCCGGCTCACATAAAGCCACCCGATCAGAATCGAAAACAGGACGCTGGCAACACTGACGGCCTGCAGGATCCGGGTGTTCCTTTCCTTGACCGCCGTCGCGTCCGATTTTGCCGTATCGATGTCGGCCTTGGCGGTCGCCACGAGCGCAACCACGCTGTTGACGAGTTCGGCTGACAGATCCGCATTTGTGCTAAGCAGGTTTTCCGCTTCCACGATCAGCTCCAACTCGCGCTTCCGCAGGGCGGCAAGTCCGTTTTCTCCTTCGGACAGTTCCGTGATGATGGCAACCTGCCGCACCAGCCTGTTTCTTGCGCGGGCGGGGGTTACCTGAACCCCCTCGTCGACTTCGTCGATGGCGCGACGCAGGCCAAAGGCCAGCACGTCGACTTCTTCCACCGTCGTCGCTTCGCTGACGCGCTGAATTTCCGCTTTCAGATCGCCGATCCTCGTCAACAGGTCTATTTGCGGAAGAATCCCGATGATGTCCTGTGCCAATTCTCTCTGCCGCTCGGTCAACGCGTCAGCGGTCGGCGCATCGCTTGTGTTCCACTCACTCAGCTGGCCACCCAGAATCCGCTCCGCGGGCAGGATCAGCCGCGTCGCGACATCCGTGGCTTTCCTCAACCGGGCGCTGACAGCCTCTCGGTCGCCCGACGTTTCCAGACGCGTTTTGACAAGGGCTTCCAGGGCCAGGAGGTTGGAGTAGAACGGCTCCACCAGGCCCTGGGGTTCAACGGCGCCGGTTTGTTGAATGATCCGTCTCAGCTGATCGGCTTCTTCAAGAACGACAGCCGACGTGCGCGCGAGGGCATCCTCGTCACTGACGATCAGCAACTCAGGCGCGGCGCGCAGCACCCGTTGCGTTTGACCCGAAACGTCGGAGAGAGCGAGCGCTTCAGGAACGCGCTCATCGGTAACGATGCGCAGCGAGGCATCGACGCGAGCCAACGACCACATGCCAAGGGCGGCGGCCGCGACCGCAAACACGCTGATGGCAAGGAAGGCCACCATCAGTTTTGTGCGCACACTCGACCAAAACCCGAGAAATGCTCCGGACCCCACCGTTGGTTCAGTTGCCGCCATGACCGCCGCCGAACGCCCGTTTAGCGCAGCTCGCTATAGCCGTCTTCACCCCAGACATACATGACGAAATTGTCCACACCGGTAACATCGCCTTTGTCATTGAACCCGATATTCCCGATCACTGTATCGAAGGTACCGGACTTCAACTCCTTTGCGACATCGGTCGGCGACGTCGATCCCGCCTTTTCAACGGCACCCGCCCAGGCCTGGACGGCCGCATAAGCGAGCAGAGTGTAACCGTCCGGCTCGTAGCCGTCCTCATCGCGAAATCTGGCCACGACATCGACTGCTTCGGGTGCCTTGCGCGCATCCGGCCCGAACGTGAACAGGGTTCCTTGCGCTGCGTCGCCGGCAAGTAGCGGAAACCCGTCACTGGCCATCGCATCGGCGGAGATGACGACGGCCGACGGAATGGCCTCCTTCAGCTGGCGCGTCAGCAAAGACACGTCACTGACCGCATTGCTGACCGCATAGATCAAATCCGCCCCGGTGGCCGCCACGTCTTCAACAACGGACACATAGCTTTCCTGGTCAGGTGCGATCTGACCAAACATCACCTCGGTCATGCCACCGGCGTTAAGTTCTGCCTTGACGCCCTCGACGAGGCCCTTTCCATAGGTATTCCCGTCATGCAGAAGCGCAATTTTCCGATCGGCAAAACGATCGAGGATAAATGCGCCGGCCACCCCCGCCTGATCGTCATCCCGTCCTACCGTGCGAAAGACCATCGGCAGGCCGCGATCCGTGACTGTCGGATTGGTCGATGCCGCGGATATCATGATCATACCGGCTTCATCATAGATCTCGCTTGCTGCGATTGAAGTTCGCGAGCACAGGTGGCCTATGACCATATCGACTTTCGCCGCTACCAGCCGCTTCGCCGCGGCCACCGCTTGATCCACATCGCAGGCATCATCGACCGAGATAAAGGTTATCTCCTCGCCCAGGATCCCGCCCGCCTCGTTCAAATCGGCGATGGCCCTTTGCGCCCCAAGGTCTTGTTGCTCACCATTCAATGCAATTCCGCCGGTAAGGGGACCGGCTATTCCTACAACAATGTCGGCCTGCGCAACTCCCGGAGCAACCAAGGTTGCCACGCCAAATATCAATGTAAATATCGATTTGCAGTTCATTAAATCGCTCCCCCGATGAGTTTTGTTGCCTCCCCAATAGACAGCGCCCGAATGCCATTTGCTCGTAGCAAAAGGCCAGAGCCAGAAAATCTTAGCTCTTGGGCTCCGTAAGTCTATTGAAAACTTAAACCATGATCGGCTGAACGTGCAGGAGACGCTGAGCGATAAAGCAAATGCGGCGGGTTTGTCCGGTGGCGTGGCAAAGGCTCGATCCCACCAGATGGACGATTTTCCGCGTCGCGAGAACTCGACCTATACGGTCTCCCCGACAAACCCCATAAAGGTTCGAATGATGCGCACGTAGCGGCGGGCTGACATGTAGACGAGCGTCTCGCTCATTTGCAGGTCGGCGTCGCGGATGCGGATCTTTGCCAGGCGCTTGTCGTTGCCGAACTCGGCTTCCGAGACGAAGCCGATGCCATTGCCGGAGGCGACGACCTCGCGCATGGCTTCGCGTCCCTCCACTTCGATCGCCGGTCTGAGGTCGACCTTCTGGCGGGCGGCTTCTTCTTCAAGCTTCTGTCGGGTCTTGGAGCCCTTTTCGCGAAACACCAGCGGTCGTTCGGCGAGCTCGCCCAGGCTCATCGTGTCCGTTTCTTTGGGCAAGTATCCCTTGGCGGCAAAGGCGACGATGGGTGTCGATCCGAGGTCGAGCGTTTCGAATTCGCCGCCCGGATCCATGCTGCCAACGACGCCGATTTCCGCATTGTAGGCTCGCAGCTCACTCATGACTTCGTCTGTGTTGCCGGTGCGCACCGAAACGAAAACATTGGGATGACTGGCCCTGAACCGGCTAAGTGTCCCCGTAATATGGTGTGCTGAATCGGCGATGATCCGCAGCGTGCCGTCGACGGCCGAGCGCGTTTCGGAGAGATATTCCTCGATGTGCTGCTCCACCTCGAAGTAACGCTTGGTAAGGACAAACAGGTTCGTTCCGGCTTCCGTCAAGCGAACTCGCTTGCGCTCCCTATGAAACAGCAGCACGTCATAGTCCTGCTCGAGCCGGCGCACCTGTTCCGACAAGGCCGGCTGGGTCTGGAAGATGGCCTCCGCCGCGCGAGAAAAGCCGCCGTAGAGGGCCACGCAATGAAAGGCCTTGAGTTGACTGTAACGCATGGTCGCCCCGTCGTTTCTATCTATAAGCCTACCCTATAGAATTATCCTCATTAACAATTTTACATATGCGGCGCCACGGTTAAAAGATGGGCCGACAAACTTGGAGACGTACCGTGGACCGTTCCCCAAAACCCATCGAACCACCGCACCTTGGAGAGCCCTATCTGCTGACGCCGGGGCCGCTGACCACCTCCTATGAGGTCAAGCAGGCGATGCTGCGCGATTGGGGCAGCTGGGACGGCGATTTTCGCGCCATGACCGCGAATATGCGTAGCCGGCTAATAGCGCTTTTGGGTGACGGCGGTGAAGCGTTCGATTGCGTGCCGATGCAGGGATCTGGCACGTTTGCCGTAGAGGCGATGCTGAGTTCCTTCATTCCAAAGGACGGCAAGGCGCTGGTGCTGGCCAATGGCGCGTACGGCCAGCGGGCGGTGCAGACGCTCGATTATCTGGGTCGTGCCCATGCGGTGCTCGACAAGGGCGACTATCTTCCACCCCGTGGTGCCGAGGTTGCGGCTATTCTGGCCGACGATCCTGCCATCACGCACGTGGTTGCCATTCACTGCGAAACCAGCTCCGGCATCCTCAATCCGATCGAGGAAATAGCCGAAGCGACCAGTGCCGCAGGCCGCAAACTGCTGGTCGATTCAATGTCGGCTTTTGGTGCTCTTCCTCTGCCGCCGTCGCAGATCACCTATGAAGCCATGGTTTCGTCAGCTAACAAATGCATCGAGGGCGTGCCCGGTTTCGGTTTCATTCTCGCGCGCAAGACCGCGCTGGATGAGGCGGCTGGCAATTGTCCATCGCTGAGCCTCGATGTGCATGCCCAATGGGCACATATGAACAAGAGCGGGCAGTGGCGGTTCACGCCGCCGACCCACGCGGTAGCCGCCTTTCTTGCGGCGCTTGACGCCCATGAGGCGGAAGGCGGCGTTGCCGGCCGCGGCGCCCGTTATACCCGCAACCGTGATGTCATGGTTGCCGGTATGCGCGAACTTGGTTTCGAGACGTTGTTGGATGATCGCTGGCTGTCGCCGATCATCGTCACCTTCTTCTGCCCGGACGATCCGAATTTTCGGTTCGACCGGTTCTA
Source organism: Hoeflea sp. (assembly GCA_965216535.1). Taxonomy (GTDB): domain Bacteria; phylum Pseudomonadota; class Alphaproteobacteria; order Rhizobiales; family Rhizobiaceae; genus Hoeflea_A. The sequence continues at coordinate 7,492,036 of OZ244175.1, read as the reverse complement.
TGACCTGATGAAGGACAAGGGTTTCATCATCTATCCAGGCAAGTTGACGGTGGTCGACAGTTTTCGCGTGGGCTGCATCGGACAGATGGACGAGCATGTCATGCGGCAGGTCGTGGCTGCGGCCAAACATTCGTTGGCGGAAATGGGCGTTGCCAGTGCGGCGCCGCCGGAAGCGGCTCTGCAGGAACGGGCCAAACTGGCAGCCTGAGTGTCTTCAGACCCTGAAAAAGGAACAACAAAAACATGACAATAACCACTGCGGTCGAGGCAAACGGACGCGACTATGCCGCGCCGAAGGTTCCGGCCATCGCCATCTGCCTGGATGGCTGCGAACCGGCCTATCTGGATGCGGCGATCGCCGACGGCCTGATGCCGACGCTCGAAAGGATGCGGCGTGAAGGCACTGACCGGCTGGCGGACTCAGTAATTCCCTCCTTCACCAACCCCAACAACCTGTCGATTGCAACCGGACGTCCGCCTGTCGTTCACGGCATTTGCGGCAACTTTCTCTACGACCCGGAAACCGGCGAAGAAGTGATGATGAACGACGTGCGCTTCCTGCGCGCGCCGACCGTGTTCAAGCAGTTCTACGATGCTGGCGCGAAAGTCGCCATCGTCACCGCGAAGGACAAGCTGCGGGCACTGCTGGGTGCAGGTCTCAGCTTCGACGAAGACCGCGCACGGTGCTTTTCGGCTGAAAAGTCGGCATCCTCTACTGCACAAGAGCACGGCATCGACAACGCCAGCGCCTGGCTGGGCATGCCGCAGCCGGAAGTCTATTCCGCCGACCTGTCGGAATTTGTTTTCGCCGCCGGAGTCAAGCTGCTGCGCGAATGGAAACCCGACGTCATGTATCTGACGACGACCGACTACGTTCAGCACAAATATGCGCCCGAACAGCCCGAGGCAAAGTCGTTCTATGCCATGTTCGACAAATACCTGGCCGAACTCGATGCCCTGGGAGCGGCGATCGTTGTCACCGCCGACCACGGCATGAAGCCGAAACATCTGGCCGACGGGTCGCCCTCAGTTGTCTATCTGCAGGACCTGATGGACGAATGGCTGGGCGAAACGCGTGCCCGGGTCATCCTGCCGATCACCGACCCTTACGTCGTGCATCATGGCGCGCTCGGCTCCTTCGCTACGGCCTATCTGCCGGACGATGCGGATGTCGCCGACATCGTTGCCCGTCTGCTTGCCACCGACGGCATCACCCATGTGCTGACCCGGCAAGAGGCAGTCGAAACCTACGAACTGCCGGCCGACCGCATTGGCGACATCGTCATCGTCTCCGGCGAGAACGTCACCGTCGGCACGTCCGAGGATCGTCACGACCTGGCGGCACTGAACGAGCCTCTGCGCAGCCATGGCGGCCTGACGGAACAGACGGTTCCGTTTATCGTCAATCGAGTCATCGACCTGCCCGGAAAGCCCGAGCTGCGCAATTTCGATGCCTTCTATTACGCCACCAAAGCGGCGGCCCTCTGACCGGAAAAGAGCCAGATATGACCGAAAAAACTGACATCAGACGCGAGGGCATGCGCATCGGCGGTGAGACCGTCTTTACCGACGCCGTGGTTGAGGTGCGCTATCCCTACACCGACGAGGTGATCGGCACGGTGCCGGCAGGCCAGGCCGAACATGCCGCCCGCGCCTTCGAGATCGCCGCCGCCTACAAGCCGAAACTGACCCGCTATGAACGCCAGCAGATTCTGTTTCGCGCCGCCGAACTGATCCGGGAGCGGCGCGAGCAGCTGGCGCACTGGCTGACGTTGGAACTTGGCATCTGCCAGCAGCACGCGCTGTACGAGACCGGCCGCTCCTATGATGTCTTCACGCTGGCCGGGCAAATGGCAATTCTCGACGACGGCCAGGTGTTTTCCTGCGATCTGACGCCCCAGGGCAAGGATCGCAAGATCTACACCAAGCGCGAGCCGGTGCGGGCGATCTCGGCGATCACGCCGTTCAACCATCCGCTTAACATGGTGGCTCACAAGATCGCCCCGGCGGTCGCCACCAACAATTGCGTGGTCTGCAAACCGACGGAACTGACGCCGCTGACGGCCCTGTCACTGGCTGACATTCTCTACGAAGCTGGCCTGCCGCCGGAGATGTTCCAGGTGGTGACCGGCTGGCCGGGAGATATCGGCGAAGAAATGATCGTCAACGACAATATCGACATCATCACCTTCACCGGGGGTGTGCCGGTCGGCAAGTTGATTGCCGACAAAGCCGGCTACAAGCGCGCGGCGCTGGAATTGGGCGGCAACGATCCGCTGATCATCCTCAACGATCTCGATGACGCCGATCTGGACAAGGCGGCGACCATTGCCGTGGCCGGTGCCACCGGCAATTCCGGACAGCGCTGCACGGCGGTCAAGCGCATCCTGGTGCAGGAATCGGTGGCCGACCGGTTCGTGCCACTGGTGCTGGAAAAGGCCAAGGCCATTCGCTTCGGTGATCCGATGGATCCGGACACGCAGCTCGGCTGCGTTATCCACGCCCAGGCCGCCGAGACGTTCGAGAACCGGGTCCACGACGCTGCGGCAAAGGGCGCGGAAATCCTCTATCATCCCGGTCGCCAAGGCGCGCTTCTGCCGCCCATTGTCGTCGACAAGGTGCCGCATGATTGCGAACTCGTCATGGAAGAGACCTTTGGTCCGATCGTGCCCATCGTCCGCGTCCCGGACAATGACGCAGACGTCATGGCGATCTCCAACAGCACCGAGTTCGGCCTCTCGTCGGGTGTCTGCACCAACGATCTGCGCCGCGCCATTGCCTTTATCGATGGTCTCGATGTCGGCACCTGCAATATCTGGGAGCAGCCGGGCTACCGTATCGAAATGTCGCCCTTCGGCGGTATCAAGGATAGCGGCAACGCCGTCAAGGAAGGGGTTCTGGAAGCGATGAAGTTCTTCACCAACGTCAAGACCTATTCGCTGCCGTGGCCGCGATAGCAGGCGGATGACGCAAAAGATCACCTACACGGAAGGGCGCCATCCGGGTCAGCGGCGGCATTGGAGAAGAAAGCAGAAACGACGTGCTCGAATTTCGGTGACAGTTTACTTAATTCTTTCAGAGGCTTATCGATGGCTATAGGCCAGGCTGGAATCAAGTAAACTGTCACCGAAATTGCAGCTTCCGCACTCGTTGCCGGGGACACTCCGGGACCTTGGAGGGAAACCGCAGAAGTGGTCACGCCTTCAATAAGGCAACCCCGCCAAGAGGAACGACCGCATGAAAAAGCCAATCACCCACACCGAGGGAGAATCGAACACCTCCGCAGCGCGCGCACGGTGGCAGGCGGAAAACGCCGGCGCGCGTTCGGCGCCGCTTCTTCAACGCGACGCCGAGGCGTTCCTGCACCAGAGTCTGTCCAGCCCCTGTGTGTCGACCATCGCCAAGGCGGAAGGGATCTGGATCGAAGATCTCGATGGTCGTCGCTACATGGATTTCCATGGCAATTCGGTCCATCACCTGGGCTATGGCCATCCGCGTCTGGTCGCGGCGATCAAAGAGCAACTGGACGATCTGCCCTTCGCACCTCGGCGGTTCACCAACGAGCCGGCGGTGGCACTTGCCGAAAAGCTCGGCGCCATTGCGCCCGGTGACCTCAACAAGGTGCTGTTCACCACCGGCGGTTCCGACGCCAACGAGGTGGCGCTCAAGATCGCCCGTGCTGCTACCGGCCGGTTCAAGACGATTTCCTTCTGGGACGCCTTCCACGGTGCTGGCCTGGGTGCTGCAAGCGTTGGCGGCGAGGCGACCTTCCGTTCGCACATCGCCGGACCGCTGCTGCCGGGCACGGAACACGTCGCGCCCTTCGCCTGTTACCGCTGCCCCTACAATCACGCCGGCCCTGAAGTCTGCGGCCTGGCCTGCGCCAACATGGTAGACTATGTCCTGCAACGGGAAGGCGATGTGGCTGCGGTGATCGCCGAACCCATGCGGGCCGTGCCCTACGTGCCGCCACCCGGCTACTGGAAATCGGTGCGCGAGGCCTGCGCCCGGCACGGCGCGCTGCTGATCCTGGACGAAATCCCCACCGGCCTGGGCAAGACCGGACGCATGTTTGCCTTCGAACATGACGGCGTCGTTCCCGACATCGTTACCCTCGGCAAGGCGCTGGGCGGTGGTATCCTGCCGATCGCGGCCTGTATCGCCCGCAACGATCTCGACGTCTGCGGCGACTTCGCCATCGGCCACTACACCCACGAAAAGAACCCGGTAACCGCCCGCGCGGCACTGACGACGTTGGAGATCATCGAGGAGGAGGGGCTCGTCGAACGCTCGCAACGCCTCGGATCAGCCGCCATGGACCGGCTGCGCGACCGGCTCGCAAGCTGCCCGATCGTCGGAGACATTCGCGGCCGAGGCCTGATGTTCGGCGTGGAGATCGTCAAGGATCGGCAATCAAAAGAGCCCGGCAACGACCTGGCCGAAACGATCTACTACGGCTGCCTCGAAGCCGGCCTGAGCTTCAAGATTTCACAAGGCTGCGTTCTGACGCTCTCACCGCCTTTAGTGATATCCGAGGCGGACCTGGAGACGGCTCTGACGATTGTCGAAGAGGCGATATTGGAGGTGGCACCCCGTTAAGGGTTTCGTTGGCGGAATGCATCAACGCATCGATCGAAGCAACAAACGAGCATGCGCAGGAGGCCGCTGCCAGAAGAACGGCGACGGCCTCCGTATTCGTTGAGGCAACCGCGATCCTATCGGCGTGCGGCTTTGACCATATCAGCACCTTTTTCCGCGACCATATACGTGGGCGCGTTCGTGTTGCCGGTGGGTACGATTGGCATGATCGACGCATCGATGACCCGCAGGCCATCGATCCCGTGGACTTTCAGCTCATGGTCGACGACGGCGAATTCATCGCGGCCCATTTTGCAGGTGCCCACCTGGTGGTGATAGGACTGCAGCGAGTTACGGGCGTAGTCCGCCAGATCCTCATCCGATTGCACGTCCGGGCCAGGATAAATCTCACGCGTGGTGATCTCGGCCAGTGCAGGCTGCTTTGCTATCTCGCGCATCATTTTGATATTTGCCACCAGGGTCTGCACGTCGTACTCGGTCTCCAGCAGGTTCGGGTCAAGCATGAGTGGATCGTCCACGCCCGGTCCGGTAAGGCGGAGTTCGCCTCGGCTTGTGGGGCTGACCCCGCCTGCGCACAGCGTGTAGGCTGAGGGCGTCACCGGCTCTTGCGTGTCGCCTGTGTAGAGCGGCACATGGAAGAACAGGGGCTGCATATCCGGCGCCGGTAGACGTGGGTCCGATCGCATGAAGGCCTGCGCGTGGAGTGGAATCACCGCCGGATTCGTCGGCGGTGGCACCTCGCCCTCGTAGATCACTGGCGCCAGCGAGTGGTCATGCAGGTTCTTGCCAACCCCTGGCAGATCGTGGGCCACCGGGATGCCATGCTCTTCAAGCTGTGCCGCCTCTCCGATGCCGGACAGCATAAGGATCTTGGGGCTCTCGATTGTACCACCTGACAGGATGACCTCACCCGTTGCGGTGACGGTACGCTCTTCGCCTTCCTGGACATAGGTAATGCCGGTCGCCGTTTTGCCATCCAGATTGACCTTGGCCACTTTCGCATTGGTCAGAAGGCTGAGGTTTGGGCGCTCGAGTGCTGGGCGCAGAAAAGCCACCGCGCTCGAATGGCGCTTGCCGTCCTTGGTGTTCATCTGGGCGTAGTTCACACCTTCAGTGTCTGCGCCGTTATAGTCGTCGTTGAACTTGTAACCCGCCTGCAGGCAGGCTTCGACAATACGTTGTGTGGTCGGGTGTTTCTCGTACTCCGTGGTCACGCGCAGCGGTCCGCCGACGCCGTGGTACTCGTTCTCGCCGCCTTCGAAATCCTCGGATTTCTTGAAGTAGGGCAGGACCTCTTCATAGGACCAGCCCGGGTTCCCCATATAGGCCCAGTTGTCATAATCGCTCGCGTGGCCGCGCACGTAGAGCATCCCGTTGAGCGAGCCGGATCCGCCGACGACGCGACCGCGCGGCCAATGGATCTTGCGGTTGTTGCAGTGCTTTTGCGGCGCGGTGAAATAGGCGTAGTCATATTCTGTGTTCCAAAGCTGCAAGAGCAAAAGCGGGGTTGAGATTGCCTCAACACCTTCTTCCGGTCCTCCAGCCTCAATCAGCAGGACAGTGACATCCGGGTCCTCCGTCAGCCTGGCGGCCAGCACGCAGCCCGCCGAACCAGCACCGCAAATGATATAGTCAAAACTGCCGGTTTGGGCCGCCGCGGTATTGACGGATGCGCCAAAAACGCCTGGTGCGACCATCAGCACACCGGATGCAAGTGACGTCTTGCGCAGGAAATCCCTGCGGTTCATTTTGTCTGCCATGTCTTCCTCCCTGATTGGCTGGCCCCATGCGCGTCTGCATGGCGCGCTGCTTAGCTGAACACGACCTGGATATCGGTGTATTCCTGCAGGCCTTCCTCGCCGAACTCGACGCCGAGGCCGGATTTCTTCACCCCGCCAAAAGGTGCGTTTGGCTGAATCGCGCCGTGCTTGTTGATCCAGACGGAGCCGCACTCCATGCGCGAGGCGACCTCTTTCGCTTTGTCCACATCCTTGGACCAGACAGATCCACCAAGACCGTTCGGGCTGTCATTGGCCCGCTCGATCACCTCGTCGAGATCGCTGTATTTGATGACTGGCAGGGCGGGTCCGAATTGCTCTTCGTCCACCAGCGGATCGCCATTGTCGAGATCTGCGATAATCGTCGGCGGAAAGAACAAGCCTTCACCAGGGTCGCCCCCCAACAGCACACGCCCACGTGTTTTGGCGTCGTCCACCAGGCCCTTGAGCTTGTTGAACTGCATCTGATTGGCGACCGGCCCCATGATGGAGCCCTCGTCCATGCCATCGCCCATGGGAATGTTCCTGGTGTAGTTGACGAGCGCCTCACAGACGCCCTCATAGACGTCTTCGTGCACGTAGAGACGCTTCATCGCGGCGCAAGTCTGACCCATATTGATGAAGCCACCCCAGAAGAGACCCTCCGCGATGGCCTCCGGATCGACATCCGGCAGAACGATTCCAGCGTCATTGCCACCCATCTCGAGCGTAAGACGCTTCATTGTCTCGGCAGCGGACATCATCACCTTGGATCCCGTCGCACAGGATCCCGTGAAGACGATCTTGCGGATGCCGGTGTGAGAGGCCATTGCAGCGCCAATATTGTCGCCTTGGTCGTCCGAGGTAACCACGTTCACGACGCCTGAAGGCAGGACCTCATTCATGATCTCCACCATGCGGAGCGTTGAAAGTGGCGTAAAAGGCGAGGGCTTGATCACCACCGTATTGCCGGTTCGGATTGCGGGCATCATGTGCCAGGTAGCGATCAGAACGGGCCAGTTCCACGGTGTGATCGAGCCGACGACGCCCACCGGCTTGCGGTACATCTCGACACGGCCCTCATTGTTGTCCTGAAGCACCTTCATCGGCAGAGCCAGCGAGGCGGTGTAGCCCGTCCAGGCCCCGACACCGCCCATTTCGAACCGCGAGCCGACTCCGTTCAACGGCTTGCCTTGTTCTTGTGTGATCAAGGCGGCGAGTTCATCGGCATGCTCGCCCAATTTCTCGGCCAATTGACCCAGTATCGTGGCACGGTGCCCTTCCGGGGTTTGCGACCATGTTTCAAACGCCTCCTGTGCCGCTTCGACGGCGGCATCCAGGTCCGCCAGCGTCGCATTGGGTGCATAGCCCACAACATCGCCGTTCGCCGGGTTGTGCACTTCGAAGGAAGCGGGTGTTGCATACGGCGCGCCGCCGATCGTCATATTGAATTGCTGTGACATGTGTCCTCCCGATGCCGCTGTCGCATTGTTTATGGGCGATCAAAGTGGAGGATGAACGCGGGCTGCGTCTTCGCATCAAGCGTCAAAAATATATGCGGATAGCGTCAGGGCCGGTTTTGGCCGGGCGCTTTTCCAAACCGCTTGTGATAGCAGCGATAGAACGTTGAGAGGTCGCCAAAGCCCGCATCAAAGGCAAGGCTTGTCACGGTAGCAGAGTTGTCTGGCTTGTCGTTTTGCGCATGCAAGGCGTGGTGGACGGCTTCGACCCGAAACCGCTGCAGGCGCTCGTGCGGGGTTTCTTCAGTGATCCGAAAGGCGCGCTGGAGCCGGCGTTGTGAGACGCCGGCCAGGTCCGCCAACGAACGAGTCGTGAAATCCTGGGCGCGGTAGTGCTCGGCCATCAAACTCAGCGCGCTTTGTACGATCTGCCGATCAGGGCTGACCTGCCCACCATTGCCCAGCTTTCGCTCTGTCAGGAGGGCGCCGAACACACTGTAGAAGGCTTCAACCATATGCGGCTGAGAGATGGCGTCGGTCATGATCATGAGTTTTGCCAGGACGGCTTTCATGGCGATGGCCATCGGGTCTGTGCCCTGAATGGCAAGCCCGCCGTAAATCCGCTGGCCAAAGCGATGGCACATTTCTTCCCGAGGCAGGTGTACGGAGATCTGCAAAGAGGACTCGCCGCCATAGATAAACTGGCTGTCCTGGGTCGAATCCACCACAAACATGTCGCCGGGCTCGATCCATGTCGCCACATCACCCTGGATCAGATGCGCCCGGCCGCGGTGTTGCAGGATCAGGAAGAAGTGGTTGCCCGGATCCCGGCGGATGTTTTGCGGGTCACGCGTTACATGCTCGACGTCCAGGCCGACGCGGGCGATATCCAGTCCGCCATGGTGTTCGACCGACAGGTGGCCCTGAACGAGATCGCGCTCCACATGAGTCGGATGCAAATCGAACGAGCCACAGATCCCCTGCAAGTCAGAGCGAAAGGTTTCCAGCGGCTGGGGTGTCATCAACGCGGCGGTGCCCAGATTCACACCCTGGCTATGATCACTGTTTGGGAGCGTAAACACGATCACCAAGCATAGCGCGCCCAGAGAGAAAATCTACAGGCTTGCATAAGGCGGCGGTGCGCCCGAATGTGTCGAATTGCAAAGATATTGGCGGGTTGTCGTACGGCGCTCCCAACTAGCCCTTAACTGGGAAGCCGAACGATGAGTCTAATCGGCTTTAATAACGGAAAGCGATCATCCTCGCGAAAACAAACACAGTTGTCGGGCTATTCCGGCTTCTATCGTCCTGTGAATTTGGTATCTTCCTCGAAATAATCTCCTGGAAGTGACCATGAGCCGACTTCGCCTTGCTGCAATCCTGTCTCTCGACGTCGTCGGGTTTAGCCGGATGATGCAGAGCGGGTCCAAACCGCTGCTCAAGACACTCAACACCTTGTACCGCGATTTGGTGACACCCATTGTTGAACAGAGCGATGGTCGGGTGGTCAAACTTCTGGGCGACGGTGCATTGATTGAATTTCCGTCTGCCGGGCAAGCGCTTGACGCGGCAATCGCGATCCAGACCCGCTTGAGGGAGCCGGATCATCCTTATGTGGTCCCAGAACGCATTCAGCTTCGAGCCGGTCTGCATGTCGGGGATGTTACTATTGAGGGTGACGACATCTTCGGCGACGGGGTCAACATTGCCGCCCGGCTCCAGGCGGCCGCGGAACCCGGTGGCGTTCTGGTATCGAAGGTCCTCTGTGATCTTGCCGGATCCGACTTTGCCAACCAATTGCACCGGGAAGGGCTGCATACCTTCAAAGGCATCGCACAGCCGATTGAGGTGCTGTCGATCAATTTCACCGATGAGAGTGCGGCTATATCGCGTGCCGATTTCGCCAAGTCTCAGGAGATTCGATATTGCCAAACGGATGACGGCATCAGTCTGGCCTGGAGTGCGGTTGGGACGGGGTCTCCGGTCGTCAAGGCGCCAAGCTGGGTTGGACACTTGGAACTGGATTGGCGAAGTCCCGGCGTAGCGCCGATCTGCACATCCATTGCGCAACATCATCGGCTGATCCGGTTTGATGCTCGGCTCAACGGTCTCTCCGACTGGGAAGCTGAGAATTGCTCGTTTGAGCGGTTCGTCGATGACCTGGAAACCGTGTTCAACGCAGCAGGGCTCAAGCGTGCGCCGATCCTCGCAATCTCGCAGGGGTCTGCGGTGGCCGCCGCTTTTGCCGCGCGTCGGCCAGAACGGGTCTCCGCTATCGTCATGATCGGCGGATTCCCGGTGGGTCGTGCAAACAGGACCTCTCCCAAGGATGTGGAACGGGCGAACGCCATGAAACAAATGATGACCGCGGGTTGGGATGACGATCACCCTTCGCTTCGCGATCTGATGGCACAGATCATCGTGCCGGGCGCAAGCCAGGAAGCCCGGCTGCAGTACGCGGAGGACATGCGCAAAATGATCTCGCCCGAAAACATGGGGCGGTATCGCGGCGTCATCGATCACATCGACATTCGGTCCATTTTGCCAAAAGTCGAAGCGCCGTGCCTTGTGTGTCATGCGACCAGTGACCGGATGCAACCGGTGGAGCAGGGGCGACTGTTCGCAAAGTCTCTGCCCAAAGCGAAATTCATCGCATACGACAGCTCGAACCATGCTATCCCGGACAACGACCCGGAGTGGCCGCGTTTTGAGCGGGACGCTTTGGCCTTTTTGGCCCAACATAGCTGAGATAGTCCGCAAACTCCCCTCCGTTGAGATCGGTGTTGTGGGAGCCGATCGAAATTGTTCCGATAAGGGCCGGCTACAAAATGAAACTGGCAAAAGCCTCGGTCAATTCTGTCGAGCTTTCCTACGTGCAGGACGGCGAGGGAGAGGCCGTCCTCTTCGTTCACGGTTCGAACGCAGATCTTCGGATATGGAATGCGCACCGTGAGTTCATTGCTCCCCATTGCAGGATGATCAGTCTGACCCAGCGTTACTTTGGGGCGGATGCATGGCCCGATAATGGAGAGGGTTTCAGCATGCAGGTCCATGCGGAAGATCTCGCCGCGTTTATCCGCAGCCTGAGACTCGCGCCGGTAACGCTTGTCGGATGGTCTTTTGGTGCTGGAGTTTGCCTGACGATGGCAGTGCAGCATCCACTGCTCGTCAAGCGCATGTTTCTGTACGAGCCTGCGCTGGCAACATTTGTTGCCGACAAGGAAAAACTCCAGGCGGCCGTTCAGGACCGCATTGCCATGAGCGAGCAAGCTCGGATGTTGGCCGAGACGGGTGATCTTGAAGGAACGGTACGACTATTCATGGATGGCGTGAACGCGCAAACCGGCGCGTTTCGAGAGCTCTCGGCCGACGTTCGGAAGGTGATGACAGAGAATGCTCGGATGTTGCCGCTGCTCTTTGCCGGGCCTCCGCCACCACCAGTGGAAGCCGGGGATCTTCGGGGTTTGGAACTTCCCGTGACAATCGCTTTGGGCAGCCAAAGCCGCTCTTTTTACAAAATTGCCGCTCGCGCTGCGCACGCGCTGATTCCATCAAGCAAATTGAATGTGATCGAAGGCGCCCGGCATTTGCTGCCCGTCCAGAAGCCGGAAGAGTTCTGCCGAGCTGTTCTGGAATTTGTAAATCAGCAATGAACCGCAACGCTGCCTGGTATTACGCGGCGTTTTAACATCGGCTCCGCGTCCCTCTGGGATCAGGAAGGCGCCTCGACACTCAGTAGCACCCGGACAAGAGAAGGCAGTTTGCGCACGCCCGTCTTGACGAACATGCGTTGAAGTTGCGTTCGCACCGTGTTGATGCTCACGCCGAGGCTGTCTGCCGCGGCCGCAAGATCGTTCCCGCCGATGAGAAGTCTTGCAAGGCGGCACTGGGCAGGCGAAAGCGAATATATTGCTTCCGCCAGATCGAGCCGTTTATCGGTCCGAATATGGTCGTCGAATGAGATCAGGATTCGGCCGTCTTCGGGAAAGACCCAACAGTATTCGGTGATGCCGAAGTCGTTCTCGCCCAGACTGACGGGGCGGGATTGGTAGATTTCCGAGCGCGGATTGGCCTGTGTCTCAAGCGCATGGGCGACGCGGGAAACCGCCTTTTGCAGATTGCTATCGAAGTTTCGTCGTCGGGCGCGCAACCGGCCGGCGGCGATCATCAAACCTGTATGATCGGCGATGCGTCCGCGCGTCGTCGCGTTCATCCATATGACCCGACCATCGGAGTCGGTGTGGATCAAGGGGACATCGACATGTTCGAATCCCGGTTTCAACAGCACCATGCAGGCAATCTTCCACGTGCCAGCGATCCGGTGAAATATCTTGAGCTCGTGCTGCAGCCCGGCGACGCGAAAACTGTCATCCTTGGAAATCCCCGTCTGGTCGTAGAGCACCCAGGCGATATCGGTGCCGACGACAATGCTGACATTGTCCCACTTCAGGCATTCGTCGAAATCGCGCTGCCCGACCGGGGGATAGCGCTCCAAACCGGTTTTCGCTTGCGCTGCAACTTGCTCCCAGCCGCGTAATACCTTTGTCCCGAGCTGTGCCCAGGCAACCATGCGCGAGGTTTCATCCGCATGCACCCAATGGCTGGCGAGGGCCTCAAAATCACCATCCAGGAATGCCTGAGCCTCCGCCCGCATAACGTCGAGGATTTCTGCCTCAGCCGTTTGCCCATCGGTCATGTAACGGCTCCCTTTCCGCTTCGCCGAGGAGCTCGACGGCCAATCAGGTGACGTTAGCGCGTCCTTACCGTAGCGGCCAGCGCCGCTCGGCTGGCTGTGCTTATCGCGTGACGCAGCGAAAGGGTTTCGGTCAGGCGTGCCAATCTTGTAAGCCAACCACAAAACGTCTTGGTGTTGCTTCTAACAGCAATGGTCGGTTCGAAACAGCGGGGGCTAAAGTTTGCGCTGCCAAGACGCGCTCCAGCAAGGTCATAGACATCCATGGGGCCTCCATTATTTCAATGGAGATCAGGCTCGCACGCCACCCGCACGCCGGTTGTCATACGCAAAGGTGACAGTCCCAAAATTCTTTTCGTCATAGCCCACTTCGGCGATTTGGAGCTTGGCCGGAAGGCGGTACGGACGAGTTTGGAAGCTTTGGTTGTCTACAGGGCGGTCTGCCGCTCCAGCCGCTCCCGTTGGAATTTGATGAAATCATCTGCTGGCTGTTGTTCGATCGTCAGATCTTCAAAGGGGTCGACGACATCTGTTCGGTGCCCGGAAAGCTCTTCCATGATCGCCAATCCACAAAAGGGGACGACCACCTCGGCGTAGCCACCTTCATGGATCGCAACAACGCGACCGCCGCAGATGTCGTCTGCCAGGGCCATCACTTGGTGAGTCATCTGCCGGAAGGTGCCGGAATAGGCCTGCATCCGGCCGAGTGGATCAAAGGCATTGGCGTCGAGACCGGACGCGATCACGATCAAATCTGGTTCGAAGGCCCTGATCGCCGGCAGGGCCAGCAGTTCCATTGCATCCAGATAGGACTGGTTCCCGCCACCGGGGAGCAGGGGAATATTCAGGTTGGTGCCTTTGCCGTCTCCCTCGCCAATCTCGTTGGCGCTGCCCTGACCAGGTGGAAAGCAGCTTTCCTGGTGAATGGAGATGGTCAGCGTGTCACCGCGATCGTAGTAGATCGCCTGGGTTCCGTTGCCGTGGTGAACATCCCAGTCGAGCACCGCGACTTTTCCGAGGCCATGGTTGGCCCGGGCTGCTTCGATGGCGATGGGGATATTCGCCAGAAGGCAAAATCCCATGGATTGTTCCTTCAGACAGTGATGTCCCGGTGGCCGCGAAAGGGCGTAGGCGTTCCTGGCTGTGCAGTTCACGACATCGCTGACGGCAGCCTTGGCAAGCCCCGCGGAAAGCGCGGCGATTTCATAGCTGCCTGCGCCGAAGGGCGAGTAGATTCCCGCATTGCCACCGCCTGTGTCGGACATGGTCTTGAATTGCTCCAGATAGTTTACTGGATGAATGCGCTCCAGGTCTTCACGGTTCGCGGGCTCAGCTGTTTTGACATCGAGATGGTTGGTCATCCCGGAGACATCGAGAAGGCTTTTGAACCGCCGTTTGCTTTCCGGGCTTTCCGCGTGTCCGCCTGAAGCCGGAGGCTGCACATATCCACCCACGGGGAGGATCAGCGCGTGCTCTCCGGTTGTGTGCCAGAGGCATTGTTCGTCGAAATAGAACGCCGTTTTCATGGATGGTCCCTGGATGGTTGGAGTGATGGACGAATACGGTCAAAAAGGCTCGCCAGGCCGCCCGGCAAAACCAGCATGACAATCATTCCCGAGGCGCCGAGGGCGATCAGATACCAGTTGCCGAAATCTGCGAGTGTTTCGCGAAGCACGAAGTAGAGTGCGGCGCCGAGGAAGGGGCCGGACAGGCGCCCCATGCCGCCGATGATCGTGACGAAGACGATCGTAACGATCCAGCCGATGTCGAATGCGGCAAGCGGTGTGATGAAGAGCGAAGAGAAGAAGTTGACGGCTCCGGCCATGCCGGTTGCCATGGCTGAAAGGACAAAGACGATCAGGCGCACACGATGCGGTTTGACGCCGATGGAACGCGCCGCCCGCTCTTCGTCTCGGAGTGCCCGCAGACGCAGGCCGAAGTTTGAGCGCATCAGCGCCCAGACCAGAACGGTGATACCGAGCGCCACAGTCAGCGCCATCCAGTAGGCGGATGGCCCCATCCAGGCGCGCGGCAGATCGCGCGCACCGGTCAGCGGCATGCCGGAAGGGCCACCGAGCCAGTCGCTGCGCATCACCAGAATGCGAATGATCTCCGCCACAACCCACATCCCGACGGCGAAATAGACTGCGCGCAGGCGAAACAGGATTGGTGTGATCGCCAGGGCGAAGAGCCCGGTGACGAATCCCGCCAGAACGATTGAGACCAGAACATGAACGCCCAGGTCGCGCGAGAGAGCATAGAGCGCATAGCCACCCAGCCCGACAAACCCGTGATGGCCGAGCGACAGCAGGCCGCCATAGCCCGCCGGCAGGTTCCAGGCCTGCGCCAGGGCGATAACGATCAGAACCTCCATTGCCAGGAAAACCGTACCCCGGTCCGCGACGAACGGAACCGAAGCCAGCAACAGGGCCGCAAGGATGAACAACAGGCGGGTCATCTGCGATGCGACCTCCCCGCAAGCCCTTCAGGTCTGGCCAACAGAATGGCGATCAGCAGGAGATGCCCGTAGAGCGGACCGGAGGCGGGATCGAAACGAAGGCCGATAACGTGCACGATACCAAGGACCAAACCACCCACCAGGCTGCCCCAGATTGAGCCGAGCCCGCCGATCACGATCACTTCAAAGGCAATCAGCAGCCGTTCCGATCCGGAAAATGGCGTGATGGATCCGCGCATCGCCAGCATCATGCCGGCCAGTGCGGCCAAAGCGGCGGAAAGACCCATGACGACCGCGAATACCTGGCGTCTTTCGATGCCCATCATGGCCACGATCTCAGGATCGTCAGAGGTTGCACGCAGGTTGCGGCCCCAGCGACTGTGATGCAGGGCCCAGTGCAGAGTACCAAACAACGCTATCGCGGTGGCAAACATGATCAATGGAAAGAGACCCAGTGACAAGCTGCCAATGTCGATGCCGGCGGTCCCGAGAGCGCCGATGTCAAGCGATCGGTTGTCGGCTCCGAAGAGCTCCACCAGAAGGTTTTGAATGACGATGGAAAGACCGAACGTCAACAACAGTGGCGGCATGGGATCATCGCCAAGCACACGGTTGATAACGGTCATTTGGAAGGCAAACCCGATCGCCCAGGTCAGGGCCAGCGTCAGCAGAATCGTCAGCCAAAGCGGGATGCCGATCAGATTGCTCGCAGCGATTGCCAGGAACGCGCCTCCGATCGCCATTTCACCGTGGGCGATATTGGCGATTTTCATGACTCCGAAAATCAGCGACAGGCCGAGGCCGAAGAGGGCGTAAAGACCGCCGAGCAAAAGACCGTTGATGAGAATCTCAATCCAGATCATGTGGTCTCGTCCCCGAAATAGGCGCGCCCGATGGCATCCAAATCGGCGCCGGCGCTGCTCCCCTCCAGCGCCAGGCGACCTTCCAGCAGACAGATGAAACGGTCTGACGCACCGATGGCGCGCGACACGTCCTGTTCCACCATGATCGTCATCATTTCCGTTTCGCCTCTGATCGAGGCAATGGCCGTCATCACTTCCTCCGCCACCACCGGAGCGAGACCCAGCGAGACTTCATCCAGCAGCAGCAGCGACGGATTGGCCATCAGAGCCCGGCCGATGGCCACCATTTGCTGCTGGCCGCCTGACAGGAGGTTGGCGGGGCGGTTGGCGAAGTCGCCCAGGATCGGAAAGAGTGTAGTCACCCGATCAAGCGACCAGGGACCGCTGCGGCCGGCATTGGCACCGATCTCCAGGTTTTCGCGCACGGTCAGCGAGTGGAACATTCGCCGTCCTTCCGGCGAAAGCGCCACCCCCTGGGCCGCGCGGGCCGGGGCCGACAGCGCGGCCAGATCCGAGCCGTTAAGATGCAGGCCTCCGGTTGCCTTTGCCATGCCGCAGATGGCATGCAGCAGAGATGTTTTGCCAGCACCGTTGGCACCGATCAGCGCCAGCGTCTGGCCGGCTTCCTGAGTAAGGCTCACATCAAAAAGCGCCTGAAAATTGCCGTAGAAGACATTGAGGCCAGCAACATCAAGCATGATGCGCAGCACCCAGATAAAGCTCTCGCACTTGGGCATCGGACACCACATTGTCCGGGGTGTCTTCGATCACCTTTTTCCCCAGGTGCAACATCAGAATGCGGTCGCAGGTAGCCTGCAGTGCGTGGGCGATGTGTTCGACCCAAAGGATCGCCAGGTCGGGTGATTTCAGTTTTGAGACGAGCACGACCAGCGCATGGACTTCTGGCTCCGTCAGGCCGCCGGAAATTTCATCAAGCAGGATGACCTGCGGCCGGGTCGCCAGTGCCTTGGCCAGTTCCAGCCGCTTCCGGTCGAGTAGTCTGAGGTCGCCACCCACTTGATCCGCCAGCCCCGAGAGGCCGGTTTTGTCCATCACGGATTCTGCCTCGGCGTGCGCCGCTGACGGCCTCAATTCCGCACCGACAGCCGCTGCAAGCACCAGATGCTGGCGGACCGTCAGCGTGGAAAAGGGTTTTGGAATCTGGAAGGCCCTGGAAATCCCCTGCACAACCCGGTCCTCAGTAGGTAAGGACGAGATATCCCGACCCGCCAGCCGGACCGTGCCGGCGTCAGCGCGGGTGGTGCCGGTCAGGAGATCGAAGAAAGTGCTCTTGCCGGCGCCGTTTGGTCCGATGATCCCCAGTGCCTCACCTCCGGCAACCGTGGTGGACACATCGTCCACCACAACTTGGGTGCCAAAGGATTTGCTAAGGCCCGTGACTTCAAGCATGCAGACTCAGCCGAGCTTGGAGAGCGGCATCAGCCGATCCTGAACGGTGACAGACGGTGCAAAGCTGTTGTCGTTGATCACCAGGTCGAAGGCGTATTTGCCGCCATCTGTCTTGATCCATTGGCCGCCGGCCACCTCGGTCACGGCAACGTTCTTGATCGGCGTATCTGCCCAGTTCACTGGCCCGACCATCGTGTCCAGCTTCAACGCGGCGACTGCATCGCGCACGGCGTCCGGGTTCTTCGGGTCCCCGGATTGGGTCAGTGCCGCGATGCCTGTTTCGAAGAGCGCGTGAGAATAGCCCAGGGTCTGAACCCACTGCTTGCCGGACTCTGCTTCCCATGCATTGGCGAGTTCCATCGCCGATTGACCGGTAAGCGACGATGTCCAGGGCATGTTCGGGGTCCACCAGACCTCTGTGGACATGCCGTTGCCGCGATCGCCCAACGCTTCGATGGCTGAGGGGAACAGGAAGGCGGCGGCATAGGTCGCTGCTTCGGGGGAGAAACCTTGCTGTCCGGCCTGTGCCCAGAAAGTTGCCCAGTTGGGAGGAAAGCCAAAGCCGGTGACGATCTGGGCGTTGCCGTCTTTGAATTTCGAGACCTGAGCCGAGAAGTCCTGTGTGTCGAACTGATACATGCCGCCATCGACGCGGGTGTATCCGGCGGCACTCATCACCGCCGGCAGGCCAAGCTTTGGATCCGCGAACGCCTGACCGGCGGGGTTGTCAAAATAGAAGTCGCCCGCGATCCTGTTGGTTTCCAGCTGATCCCAAAGCTTGGTAAAGGTCTGCATGGCCATCTCCACCCCCCAGAAGAAGGTGAACGAATAGGGGAAACCCTGCTCCGGGTTTGACCCGCGGCCGAACATCCAGGCCTGCCACGGCCCCATGGTCGATATCGACGGAACGCCTGCGATGTCGGACATTTCGCCGGTGGCGACAGAAGCGTCCAGGTCCTGAACCAGCAGCAGATCAACGCCTTCGCGTTGGATCAGTTCATTGCCGACGGCAGCCGAGCGGTTGGGGTTGGATTGATTGTCTTTGACAACGAACTCAACCGAATAGGTGTTGCCACCCGCCGACAGTCCATTGGCGGTGATCTTCTTCACCTGGTCCAGCATCCATGGATCGCTTTCGCCGAATTCCGCCCGTGAACCACTGAGCGCGGTGATGTAACCGATGCGGATATCGCGGGCCTGTGCCCGCACAATATTCGGCGCCGCCAAGACGCCGATGGAGGCAGCGGACCCCGTCAACATCGATCTTCTGGTTAGGCTGCTTCGTGCCGTCATCTGGTGTCCTCCCTGGCCAATGCCTTGCGACGTGCACAAAGACTGACAAAGGGAGAAACGGGCCAATATAGTGCATATGCACTACAAAATCAGAATCACGCCAAGGCCGTTTGGCTGAGCAACATGGCGCGGTTTTTCACCCCGGTTTTCCGGTAGATGGCGGCCACCTGGTTACGTACGGTATTGAGAGAAACGCCACGGATCTCAGCGATTTCGCGCATGGTATGGCCGACGGCCAGCAGATCGGCCACCCGACGCTCTCCAGGCGACAGGCGTGTGAGAACATCGTTGGCCGCCATCCGTATAAGGACAAGGTCAGGCTTGTGCGTTGACGCGTCGAGCATCAGGTTGGCCCCGGTCCAGCGCCGCTGCCCATAGGATAAATCGGATAAGATCCCGGCGATCTTTCTCCGGCTCAAACCTTCCGCAGCCAATCGTTCCTGAAACCGGCGGGTGGCTCTGATGATAGCGCCGCCTGAGCTGACAATGGCCGCCTCGCCCCCCGCTGGCGCCATTCCGCGCAGCTCTGCCCGCAAGGTCAGCGACAGGTTTTGCTCGATATGGCGCAGGATCAGCCGGAAGTCCTCGGTGTCGCTTTGCGAAAACTTGTTTCTCTCGGATTGCTTGTACAGAGACAGAAAGAAATTGAACTGGGTATCGCCCTGAAGGCGGCAATGCCCGTTCAATATGGACTTGATCCGATAGGCTTGCAGACAGTGCCGGTAATCGTTCGGCAATTCGTCCGTTTCCACGTCTATCGTCTTGCCATAGACGGCCAGATTGCGGCCGATCTTCACCAGCGGGTCCAGATGCAAAACGGACCGGACCGCGCTTTCAAAACTGCCGGGCAATCCGAGAAGGCCGGTGTTGATCAGCCTGTTGCGCCCTCCGCTGAAGTTCGACCAGCCCCACCAGGCAGCGTCGAATGCGATCGTGTCCTTGAGGATTTCGATCTGTGCTTTCTGATGCTCGTCAGGGGACAGTTCAATAGCCGAGTTGGTCAGGCGGAAAACCAGATCGCTAAAGTCTTCAATGCGCATGCGATCAGCCTATACCAGCTCGCGCGCTTTGGCATCGGAATTGGTGTCCAGGGCAGAGCACTTGCTTATTCCACCCGATTGCTTCATCGAGGAGCTCACAATACCTATGAAATCAAGAGATCCTTTGCTGCACTCTGTCTTGATTTCGCCACGGTATGATATAACATAACGTCAGAGTAGGTTTCCGTCCGGGTTGTGTTCGTATCGGGATAACCAGGCACACCGACGGAAACTGATCGCTATTTCCTCGCGAGTTATTTGATTGTCATCATGGCAGAAGTAGACCCCGAGCCGGCGGTAGAGCCGGGCAAGCAGGCACATCTGCCATTACCAGACCGGTTCCCGGTGTTTCTCCTCAGCGGTTTTCTCGGCGCGGGCAAGTCGACCCTGCTGAATGCCCTCGTGAGCGATCCGGCTTTCCATGATACCGCTGTCGTCATCAACGAGTTCGGGGATGTCCCTGTCGATCACCTGTTGGTGCGCAAGGGTGAAACAACCATCAATCAGGTCTCGACCGGTTGCCTTTGCTGTTCCGGCACGACCGACATTCAGACCACTTTGTCCGATCTTTTCAGCGTCGCGAAGAGCGACCCGACGATCCGGTTTTCGCGCGTCATCGTCGAGATGAGCGGCCTGGGCGACCCGGCGCCTCTGGTCAATGCGTTGTCCGCCACCAAAACGAGCAGAGGCGCCACAGAAGAGGCGGATACTCTCGACGTTTTTCAATTGGCTGGGTTCGTCACCCTTTATGACACTATGACCGGCGCGACCTCCGTCGAGCATCATTTCGAGGCGCTGAAACAGGTCGCTTTCGCCGACCGGATCGTGCTGACGAAAACGGATCTGGTGGAACATCCGCAAGATCAAGCGAATGTCGATGCTTTGCGAGAAGACTTGCGTTACCTGAACGCAAGCGCCGACATCATTGACCGCCAGGCGGCCAATCTTCCCGATCTGTTTTCTCCTCGCCCATATTCCGCGGTTGATCGCGGTGAGGATGTCGTCGGATGGCTTGCTCTGGAAGCCGCCTTGGCAACAGAAGACAATCACGCCTCACAATCGAGCGCTGTGCAATCGCGGCACGGGCCCGGCATCCGCACCTTCAGCATCGTCGCAGACACGCCGCTGCCGGATCAGCGCTTCCAACGGTTTCTTTCCATTCTTCAGCAATCGGCGGGGCAGCGGCTTCTGCGTGTCAAAGGCATCGTCGCAAGCGAAGAAGACCCCGACCGCCCGCTGATCGTCCATGCGGTGCAGCACGTCCTGTCGGACCCGGTCCGGCTCGACGCCTGGCCTGATGAAGACCGAAGGACACGGCTTGTGTTCATCACCAGCGAGATAGACCCGGAGCCGGTCCGCGCACTGTTTTCGGCTGCAATCAATCAAGCCCCGTTTTCAGTGATTGGATTCTTCAAACGCCATGGCAGCGCCTTTTCCGCGCTTTTCAAACCGAAACGTACCAACCTCACGAAATCACCAGGGAGATTCCCGTGAACGCCACCGACAAAACACCCGTCACGGTTCTGACCGGCTATCTGGGTGCCGGCAAGACAACGCTTCTCAATAGAATTCTCTCCGAAGATCACGGCAAGCGCTATGCGGTCATCGTCAATGAATTCGGCGATGTCGGGATCGACAACGATCTTGTCGTCGATGCCGACGAAGAAGTGTTCGAGATGAACAATGGCTGCATATGCTGCACCGTGCGGGGCGATCTCATTCGCATCATCGAAAGCCTGATGAAACGTCGCGACCGGTTCGATGCCATCATCGTGGAAACGACAGGGCTTGCTGATCCTGCCCCGGTCGCGCAGACCTTCTACATGGACGAGGATGTGCAGGCGAAGTCCAGACTGGATGCGATCGTCACGGTGGTGGACGCCAAACATCTGCTTACCGAGATCGACAGGGCCCATGAGGCACAAGTGCAACTGGCCTTTGCCGATGTCGTCCTTCTCAACAAAGTCGATGCCGTCAGCCACCAGGACTTAACCGAAGTGGAAGCCCGGATCCGCCGGATCAATCCGACGGCGGTGATCCACCGGACCGAGCGATGCCAGGTGCCGCTGGATCAGGTGATCGGCCGCAATGCTTTTGATCTGGACCGGGTGCTGGAAATCGAGCCGGATTTCCTCAAGCACTTTCATCACCACCACCACGATGACCATGTCACGAGTTTCTCGCTGTTGAGCGATGCGCCGCTCAACCCGGGTCGGTTCTTTTCCTGGATTCAGACGATTGTCAGCGATCATGGCCCCGATCTGCTGCGAATGAAGGGAATCATTGCGTTCGAGGGTGACGACGAACGCTTTGTTGCACAGGGCGTTCACATGATGCTGGAAGGCGACTCTCAACGGCCCTGGAAGCCGAACGAGCCACGCACGACCCGGATCGTTTTTATCGGGCGCGATTTACCGCGTCATGATATTGAGAAAGGCTTCGATGCCTGTATTGCTCGTGAAGAGGTCTTGACGGGATGACGCTGTTCAACAATCCGCTCGCGCCGAAAAAGAACGGGCTCCGGGCCAAGTCTGCCGACATCAAGGGTTGGGTCCGAGAGTTGATGGACCTGTCCGATGAAACGACGCTGACAGTTGCCGAACTTGCGTGCCGAGAGCCTGGGTGCCCTGACATCGAGACGGTAATCGGTATCCTGGAGCCGGACAAACCCATCCGTACAGTGCGAATACATGCCCCGATGGCAGATGTGACAAGAAACGATGTCGACGATAGTGTCGGCACACTCACTCAGGTCGAAAAACACTAACCGTACCGGCATATTGAGAATGGCAGACACACCGATCTGGCAAATGAGTGCGAGCGAACTCGCCGATTGCATCAGAAACCGAGAAACAAGCGCTGAGGCGGTCATGACCGCCACCGTTGATCGCATGCGAGCGGTCAATGGCCATCTCAATGCCGTGGTCGATGATCTAGGCGATGAAGCCATTGCCCATGCGCGTGACCTTGATGTCGTCCTGAAGACCTCGGGTCCGGTCGGACCGCTTCACGGTGTGCCGGTCACCATCAAGGAAAACATTGACCAGAAGGGCAGGGCGACACCCAACGGCGTCAAGGCCTTCGCCGATGTCATAGCGCCGGATGACGCACCGATCGTCAGGAACTTGACCAGGGACGGTGCGATTGTCATCGGTCGCACGAACACACCTGAATTCTCGTTTCGCGCCACCACCACCAACGACCTGCACGGACGCACCTTCAATCCCTGGAACGACTGGGCATCTTCCGGTGGGTCGTCCGGCGGCGCATCGGCTGCGGTCATGAGCGGCATGGGCCCCGTCGCTCACGGCAATGACATTGGTGGCTCGTTGCGCTTTCCCTCCGCCGCCACAGGCGCCGTCACGGTCAAGCCGGGGCTCGGACGCACACCTGCCTACAATCCCTCGCAAAAGGCTGAGCGCGGTATGCTCGCGCAACTGATGTCGGTGCAGGGGCTGATCTGTCGCGAGGTGCGTGACGTGCGCCTCTCCATGCGATCGGCCATTGCCTATGATCCGCATGATCCCTGGCAGGTGCCGACGCCTTTTGAGGGCCCCGCTATTGAGGGTCCGGTGAAGGTCGGCTTTACCGCAAATACCTATCAGTTCGAGGCTCATCCCGCGATCCTGCGGGCGCTGGAAACCGCGCGCGAATGTCTGGTTGACGCCGGCTATGACGTGGTCGAGATCGAGACACCGGATATCAGCGAGATCGGCGAGACGGGCTATCGCGCCCTGATGGGAGAAATGAGCGTCCTGATGCTGCCCGACATCCGCAAACACGGCAGCGTCGAAATCAATCGCATGTTCGATGAATACTTCGAGCTGTTTCCGCCCTTTGAAGAGGATGAATTGTTGCGCCAGATGGCGCGGCGCGCCCATTTCATCCGCCAGTGGAATCTGCTGCTGGAACGCTATCCGCTCGTGTTGGCGCCCTTCCTGCCGGTTCCGACTTATTCATGGAACCGGGATGCGGATGGCAAGGACGGAATCATGGAAGTTCTGGGTTGTGGCATCTGGTCGTTTGCCATGAACTACATGGGGCTGCCGGCCGGCATCGTGTCCTCCCGGTTGCACGACGGCATGCCGGTGGCGGTGCAAATGGTCGGGCGGCGCTTCCGCGAAGACATGATCCTTGATGCACTGGAAGCCGTGGAAGCCCGTGTCGGCGTTATGGCGCAGAAGTTGTTTGAGCGTGAACTGGCGCAAACAGCCTGACCCGGAATTGTCCGTTGCGGATCGCGATCATATCTGTGATGTAGGCACCTACCATGGATACTTTCAGCTTTCAGACGACCCCGTCCGTCCTGGCCGAGATCGGCGGGACTGCCAAAATTGGCGAATTTCTGGCAGCTCGCGGCTGCCGCAAGGTCGCCTTCGTCACCGATGCAATGATCCTTGAACTCGGTCTTGCCGATGCCGCGCTCGACGGGTTTCGCAAGGCAGGCCTTGACGTCTGGACCTTCTCGGATGTGCAACCGGACCCGCCCGAGGCGATGATCCTGAATGCGGTTGAGGAAGCGCGTGCCGAAGGTGTCGATTGCGTTGCCTCGGTCGGAGGCGGGTCGTCTCTGGACACCGCCAAGCTGATTGCCTTGCTTCTCAAGTGTGACCAACCCATTGCCGAGATGTACGGCGTCAATCTCGTCAAGGGCGAGAGACTGCCGCTCGTACTCGCGCCTACGACCGCCGGCACGGGCTCCGAGGTGACGCCGATCTCGATCGTCACGACCGGCACGAATGAGAAAAAGGGCGTCGTCGCCCCTCAGCTTCTGCCTGATTACGCGATTCTCGACGCTGAGCTGACCGTGGGTCTGCCTGCTGCGGTCACCGCTGCAACCGGCATCGACGCCATGGTCCACGCGATCGAAGCATTCACCTCGAAACGGCTGAAAAACGTCGTTTCGGACTGTCTCGCCAAGCAGGCGCTTGAGCTTCTGGGCTCCAACATCCGCACCGCCTGCTTCAGCCCGGAGAACAGGGATGCGCGGGCGAAGATGTTGCTGGGATCGATGCTGGCGGGCATGGCCTTCGCCAACGCCCCCGTCGCGGCGGTCCATGCGCTGGCCTATCCGTTGGGCGGCCATTTCCATATCCCGCACGGCCTGTCGAATGCGTTGGTCCTGCCGCATGTGCTCGAACACAATTTGCCGGAAGCCGCAGGCGCCTATGCCGAACTCGGTCCGATCGTCTTCCCGGATCTCGTCGGCAAGTCTGAGGCGGAGCGCGCCGCCGGGCTGATCGACGGTTTCCTGAAACTGGGTCCCGAACTGGGCATACCGTCACGCCTCTCCGAACTCGGCGTCAATCACAATCACCTTCCGATGCTGGCCGAAGACGCCATGAAACAAGAACGCCTGCTGATCAACAACCCGCGCGAAATGACGCTCGAGGCGGCTCTGGATATTTACACGAAGGCTCTCTGAAACCTCAGAAACTTCCGAGCGTCCGCCACTCCCATCAGCCAGCGTCGTTGGACAGGATCGGCGGGATCAGTTCCTCAGTGAGAGACGCAACCGCATCGACCCGGGCGATTCGTCGTGTTCCGGGCCGGAATGTCAGATACACGGAATAGGGCCGCGAGACGTGGTCCGGCAGGCAGCGAACCAGCGTGCCGTTTTCGAGGGCATTGCCGAGCATGAATTCGGGCAAGAATGCAAAGCCCTGACCAGTCATTGCCAGGTCGAACAGAACAGCGAAGCTTCGTGTGGCCAAGGGTCCCTTGACCTTGATGGGAGAAACATCGCCGGGCGAGAAAAACGTCCAGGTGGTATCGGGGCGGTCATCGCGGAACACGAGGCAAGGCTGTTTTTCGAGATCCTGCGGGGTCTTCACGCCACGCTTGGCAGCGAGCTCTGGTGACGCCACCAGCCAACACCGAAAACTGCCCAATTCCTTGGCGACGAGTCGATCGTCGTCGAAAGTGCCGATCCGAAAGGCCAGATCCGTGTTGGGATCCTGCATATCCTCGAAGTCGTAGGCGGAGCGCATCACCAAAGTCAGGTCAGGAAACCGCTCGTGGACTGCTGGAAGCAGGGTCGAGGCGATCACGGTGCCAAATTCCGCAGTTGCAGCCAGGTTGACCTGGCCAGACACGTCCCCGCTTTCCTCGCGGGCGATATCATCCAGCAAATCGATGTCCGCCAGGATGGATTTGACGCGCTGATCAAGCCGCAGGCCTGTTGGGGTGAGTTTCACCGATCGGCCGCTGCGCTCGACGAGCTTGACGGAAAGATGCTCTTCAAGGCGCGAAATGTGACGGCTCACCCCGGATTTCGCCATCCCCAGGTGATCAGCAGCGGCACTGATGCCACCGAGGCGCGCCACGGCATGAAAGCTGATCAGAGCCGGCAGCCCGATTGTTCTAAATTCCGCAACCATCCGTTCAATTGGGTACCTCTGTTGCGATCTTTGGGCAAGCCCTACTTTGGCCTATCAGACCGACCCACGACCGGGTCGCCAACCAGGAGACAGCGAAATGAAGATTCTCGTCACAGGTGCCAGCAGCGGATTTGGCCACATCATCGCGGGCGATCTGGTCAAAGCCGGCCATCGCGTTGCCGGTACCGTCCGCGTTCCGGAAGGACGCAACAAAGAGGCGGCGCAAACGTTGCGGGCGATGGGAGTGGAAGTCGTCGACATTGACGTGACTGTCGACGCCTCGGTCGAAGCGGGCGTTGCCGCAGCCGAGGCGGCGCTTGGCGGCATCGACGTTCTGGTGAACAATGCGGGTGCAGGCGCACATGGTTTGCAGGAGAATTTTTCCGCCGAAGACTTCCAGCGTGTGTTCGACGTGAACGTGTTTGGTGTCCAGCGGATGATCCGCGCGGTCCTGCCGCAGATGCGCGCGAGACGGTCAGGGCTGATTCTCAATATAACGAGCCTCTTGGGCCGTGTGACCATTCCGTTTTTGGGCCCCTACAACGCTGCGAAATGGGCCGTGGAGGCGATGAGCGAAAACTATCGGTGGGAGCTGAGCCAATCGGGAGTCGACGTGGCCGTCATCGAGCCCGGCGGTTTCCCGACGAACTTCTTTGCCAACCTGATCGCGCCCTCGTCGCCGGACCGCGACGCCGGCTATGGCGACCTCGCAGGGGCTCCCGACGCCATGCTGCAAAGCATGGGAGAATCACTGGCAGGCAACCCGCTTCAAGTGCCGCAGATCGTGGCGGATGCTGTGGTGGAGGTGATCCATACCGCGCCGGGCAAACGATCGTTTCGCTATGAGGTCGATAAAAGCGGAATGGCAGATCCGATCATTCCCTACAACGAACAGGCAGAGCAGGTCACCCAAGCCTTGTTCACGGCCTACGGCATGGAGGGCATGCTGAAGCTGAACACGGCAACTGAGAACGCGGCTTGAGGTACCGGGCAGGCCCATCTTGCGATGGGTCTGCCTTTAGCTCATGCAAAGAAAAAGGACCTGTTCATGGCTCACTCTGCACTCCGTTCCGAATCCGTCGCTGTTGTCACCGGCGGCGCTTCCGGCATTGGCCTGGCTGCCGCGGTGCATTTTGCCAGCCTCGGAATGCGGGTGGTGATCGCCGACCGGGATGGAGGCAGGCTTTCTCAAGCCGCTGATATCGTTAGCAATGCAGGTGCTGCCGATGTCATGGCGGCCGAACTCGATGTGGCGGAAAGGGCGCAACTTGAAGCTCTGGAAAAACGGATAGCAGATCGGTTCGGAGGGGCGGACATCCTGATGAACAACGCGGGCGTAGGCGGTCAATCCTCAACGTTGGGGTCGCAGGAGCCTTGGGAGCGGATGCTGGATGTGAACCTGTGGGGCGCCGTCCATGGGACACAGGTTTTCGCGCCCAAGATGATCGCTCGGGGCAGGCCGGGCGCGATCATCAACACAGGATCCAAGCAGGGCATCACTACGCCACCGGGGAACCCGGCTTACAACGTCTCCAAGGCAGCACTGAAGGCCTTCACCGAAGCCCTCTCACACGAGTTGCGAACCGGCGAAGGTCACCGCATCACGGCGCATCTGTTGATCCCCGGCTTTGTTTACACCGGCATGATCAATGCATCCGAAAAGCCGGCATCCGCCTGGACAGCAGATCAGACCGTTGCCTTCTTTGTCGAGAGCATGAACCGCGGTGACTTCTACATCCTGTGCCCGGACAATGACGTGACCCGCGAAATTGACGAGAAGCGCATTGCCTGGAACGCCGGGGATATAATCGAAAACCGACCGGCGCTCAGTCGGTGGCATCCCGACTACAAGGATGCCTTCGCCGCTTACATGCAGTCGGGGAGCTGAAGGCCAATCGGGCATCAGTTCTTTATGCCGACTGAACCATCCGCCCGCCGGGCCACTGTTTCTCTGAAACAAGGGACAGCGCCGTTTCCCGTACCAGGCGGACAATCTCGTCTCTGGCGGCATCCGGAGGCATGCGCTTTGAAGAGCAGATGCAGGCGGTTCGCTCGATCGGCGGGTCGACCACTTCGGCACTTGCCAATTGCCCTGCGGTTATTTCCCGGTCGATCGCCGCTTTCGACACCAGCGAATAGCACACGCCGCTGGAGGCAAGACGAACGAGCACAGTCGGCGCGTCCGCTTCATAGGCAAAGGTCAGGGCAATGCCGGACGAGGTCGACCAGCGCTCGACGAGCAGACGAAGTCCGTGCGGCAGAAGTGTTCCAACCAATGGGACGTCGACAAGTTTCCGGGCCGGTACCCGGTCGTCGCGGACCAGCGGCGCATCGGGAGCGCCAATCAGGTGCAGGGCTTCGGTCACCAGCGGTTCGGATGTGTAGTCGTCGCTTTCCGATACGTTGAAGAGCATGGCCACGTCCATCCGCCCCTCGCGGAGCATGACGGCCAGGTCACCGCTCATGAACTCGGATATGACCAATCGGACATTGGGAAAGCGGCTTGCAGCTGCCGTTATCAGGGGCGGTGCAAGAACCGGGCACACTGAACCTGGCAGACCGAGACGCACCTCCCCAAAAAGCTGATCGGCGCCCGATTTGAACCGCCGTTCGGCGGTTTCGACAAGCGACAGGATTTCCCGTGCCGAAGCGCTGAAGTCTCGGCCCGCGGCGGTCGGCCTCACCCCATGCGCGCTGCGTTCCAGCAGGACCGTGCCAAGGGCGTCTTCCAGTTTCCTCACATGCTGGCTGAGGGCTGGCTGGGCGATGTTGAGCGAACGCGCGGCCTTGGAAAAACTCCCAAGGTCGAGAACCCGAAGAAAGCTCCTGAGATGCTTGTTTTCGATCATGGCTCTTATAATGAAACGCAATAATGATTATTACAACATAGTATTTCCTGATAGCTTCCGCGTTGGCTATTTTGCCGGGATCGCTTGGGTCACAGGGGCCCCGGCATCCTGTGGGAGGAGAGAACCATGAGATTTATGAAGCATCTGATCGCCGTGGCGGCGGCCTTGGCAATGGCTGCGCCCGCGCTTGCAGAATATCCCGAAAAGCCGATCAATCTGATCGTGGGTTTCCGAGCCGGAGGCGGCAGCGACACGGCAGCGCGCATTTTGGCCGGTGAACTGGAGTCCATTCTGGGACAGAAGGTGATCGTCGAAAATCGCGGCGGCGCCGGCGGTGCGGTTGCCACCGAATATGTGCGCCAACAGCCTGCCGATGGCTACAATATTGGCTTTGCCGTTGCTACGACCTTTGCCTTTACGCCGCTCACCGGTCGCGTGGCCTACACCGCAGACGATGTCGATTTCATCGCCACTACCCACGGGTATCGCATCGTTTACGCCGCGCCGGCGGACGCGCCTTACAGCGATTGGGCAGGCATGCTCGAAACCGCCAAGGAACGCGGCTGGATCAACTATGCCTCGATCATTCCCCTTGACCGGGCCATCATCCAGTTCATCGGCAAGAAGGAAGATATTGCCGTGAACATCGTGCCGACCCGCGGCGGAGCGGGCGCCCGTCAGGCAGTTCTCGGCGGCCACGTCGATCTGGCGTTTTCGGGATCGAACGCGCTGCCAATGATGGAAGATGGCGCGCTGAAGATCGTAGCTGCGCTGAACCCGGAAGGCATCGCCGAACACGCCGAAATCCCGACTCTGTCGAAACTCGGATATGACGTTGCCGCAAGCGAAGCTGCGGTATTCTTCGGACCGAAAGACATGGACCCGGCTGCACAGGCGAAGCTGGAGGAGGCCTTGCAGCAAGCGGTCCAGTCCGAAGCATTCAAGGACTTCGTCAACAACAAGTTCCGCGGCTTCGAGACCTTTCGCAGCGGTGACGAGACCAAGGCATCCATTGCCAGCGATGCGACGGCCTACAAGGAACTCCTTTCGGTCATCGCGGACTGATTGACCGTGGCACACTCTCCCGAGGAGCGCGCCGATGCAGTCGCGTCGGCGCGCGTGCGAACGGACCTTGTGCTGGGCATCGTCATTGCTCTCTTCGGATTGCTCCTGATCGTCTGGATCATTCCGGCGCAGGTGAACGATGCGGGCAGCTTCGGCCTTCCGCCAAGTCTCGCACCGCGCTCGCTGGCGTGGCTGATGGTTGCTCTCGGCGTGATCCTCGCCGCCCAGAACATCAGGAGTGTCGGCGCCGATCCGTTGGCCGGTAGTTTGACCTGGGGCGATGTTGGACACCTTGCGATCTGTGTCATCTCCGTCGGGGCCATGCTGATCGTCATGGGGCTCGCGGGCCAGACCCTGGGTCGACCCTATTCGGGTTTCTGGATCGCAGCACCTCTGGGTCTTTTGGCCTTCACGCTGATCCACTCCGGTGCGCCGCTCTGGGCTTACGTCTTCAACATGCTGGCCGCACCTGCAGTGATTTACGCGGTGTTCTGGTGGGGCCTCGAGCTGCCATTGCCTTAGCGCAAAGGGGCGAATGAAATGGATATCATTGTTGCCGCCTTTCTGGATGCCTTGTCCCTCGCGACGTTCGTGTCGGTGGTGGCCGGGGTCGTCATCGGCATCGTGATCGGCGCCATTCCCGGGCTGAACGCGCCCATGGCCATCGCCGTGGCCATCCCGCTGACCTTCACCATGGCGCCACTGTCGGCGATCGGTATGCTGGTCGGCGTGATGAAGGGTGGCGGTTTCGGGGGTGCGATCGGCGCGATCCTTCTCAACACGCCCGGCGAGCCACACTCGGCAGCCACGACGCTTGACGGCCATCCGCTGGCCAGATCGGGCAAGCCGCGCCGGGCGTTGCAGACGGCGCTTTATTCCTCTGTCGCGGGCGACAGCTGTTCGGATCTCGTTCTGATCCTTCTTGCGCCAACACTCGCCATCTTCGCATTGAGGGCAGGGCCGGTGGAACTGGCGGCCATCCTGGTCATTTCGCTGACACTGATCGCATCCCTGTCCGGCCGCTCGCTGGCCAAGGGCATCTTTGCCGCCACGTTTGGCGCGCTTCTGGCAACGGTGGGGATCGATCCGGAGACGGCATCGCCACGCTTCACATTCGGTCAGATCCAGCTTTTTGACGGCCTGCCGCTCGCAGCCGTCGCAATCGGCGTGCTCGCCGTGCCCGAGATCATCATGCGTTTGCGGGAGGGGCGGACCCATCGCCGGGACGACGCGGAGGTTTCGGCGCAAAGCGAGGGACAGGATCAGCTCTCCTTTCAGGAATTCCTGGATTTGCGCATGCCCGTCCTTCGCGGTGCCGGCATCGGCACGGCTATTGGCGCTCTGCCCGGCCTCGGTACGACGCTGGCGGCTTTTCTGAGTTACTCGGCGACCAGGCGTTTTTCCAAAGCTCCGGAGAAACTCGGAACCGGTGCGCCGGAGGGCATCGCAGCGACGGAAAGCGCCAATTCCGCCGTCTCAGGCGCCAACCTCATCCCGCTTTTGACGCTGGGAATTCCGGGCAATCTGACTGCGGCGCTGCTTGTCGGGGCTTTCCTGATCCACGGTGTTACGCCCGGGCCGTTGATCTTCGAACGCAACGCCCAACTGATTTACGGACTGTTTGCCGCCATGATCATGGCAAATGTCATGGTGCTGGCGATCGGCAGCGTCGGCCTGCGGATCTTTGCGCTGATCGTGAAAGTGCCGCCCTACATCGTCTACCCGATCGTGCTGCTGCTGTGCGTGGTAGGCATCTACATCAGTCAGGGCGGCTTCTTTGCGGTCTGGCTGATGCTGGGTTTCGCGGTGCTCGGTTTCCTGATGCAGAAGCTGCAGATATCCGTCGTCTGTTTCATCATCGGTCTTGTTCTCGGGCCGATGATCGAGCTGTCGATCCGCCAATCCGTCATCCTGTTGAGCCGAAGCCCCTCGGCCATTCTGGATCATCCCTTTGCGCTGGTTCTTCTGGCCGCAACTCCGTTCGTCGCCTGGATCCTGGTGCGCGACCGCAAACGCCTGTCAGATGGATAATCAAGAGGTTTTCACGATGAAGACAGCCTATTCGCCGGACGCCAAAGGCCCGCTTCACGGGCTGAGAGTCGTGGATATGACCCGCCTGGCCGCGGGCAATATGCTGACCCACATGCTGGCCGATTTTGGCGCCGAGGTGATCAAGATCGAGCGACCGGGTCGCGGCGACGATCTCAGACATTTCGGCGAAGCGGAGAGCTGGTGGAAAGTCTATGCCCGCTCCAAGCGAAGCCTGTCGCTGAACTTTCAAAGCGCCGAGGGACGCAAGATCCTCGAGCAACTGATCTCGACGTCTGACATCCTGTGCGAGAACTTCGTGCCCGGCACGATGGAAAAGTGGAATCTCGGACCGGAGAAGCTCTGGGAGATCAATGAGAACCTGCTCGTCGTCAGGGTGTCGGGCTGGGGCCAGACCGGCCCTTACCGGCAGAAACCGGGCTTCGGCAGTCTGATCGAGGGCATGTCCGGTTTCGCCGCCATGACCGGCTGGACGGACAAGCCACCGCTCCTGCCGCCACTGGCGCTGGCCGACATGGTGGCCGGGCTTGCCGGTTTCGGCGGTGTTCTCGCCGCCATCATTGCCCGCAACAACGGAACCGCGAGGGGCCAGGTGGTCGATCTCTCCCTGTTCGAGCCGCTTTTTGCCATTCTCGGGCCCTGGGCAGCCGCTTACGAGGCGACCGGTTCCGTGCCGGAAAGAAAGGGCAATTCAAGCGACGTCGCCGCACCGCGCAATCTCTATCCCACGAAGGACGGCAAACACATCGCCATGTCGGCGTCCATGCAGTCCATGTGGGAGAAACTCGCCCGGGCGATCGAACGTCCTGAACTGATCGATGATCCGAAATACCGCACGTCAAGGGCGCGGATCGACAATTCGGCCGAGCTGGATCAGATCATTGCCGACGTCATGGCGACGCGCACGCTTGAGGACAATCTCGCCTATTACGAAGCAAACGGTGTGACGGTCGGTCCGATCTGCGACATCGCCGATCTCATCGATCACCCTTACATTCGCGAGCGGGAAGTCCTGCAGGATTATGAAGACGACGACCTGGAGCGACTGCCGATGCACCAGGCCTTTCCTCGCCTGAGTGAGACGCCGGGCGCGGTTCGGGCGCCGGCTCCGAAGCTTGGGCAGGACAATGCGGATATCCTCACCGAGCTCGGCTATGACAGTTCGGCCCAGAAGGCGCTCGCCGAGGGAGGCGTGCTGTGACCTGGCGCTCGCTCCTGTTCGTCCCCGTTCTGGAAGAGCGGTTCCTGGCCAAGGCTGCCGAGCGCGGCGCCGATGCGGTTGTGCTTGACCTTGAGGACAGCATCGCTGCAAGCCGCAAGGACGAAGCACGGGCAGCGTTGGCCGGTGCGGTCGAGCGACTGTCGCCCCACATCGACGTGACGGTTCGGATCAACCCGATGTGGCTGGCGGCCATTCGGGACCTCGACGCCTGCGTCATTCCGGGTGTCTCGGCCATTCATCTCGCCCAATGCGAAAATGCCGAGTCCTTGCGCGTCGCGGATGCGCTGATCGGAGAACTTGAAGCCTCCCGCAATCTGGAAGCCGGAAAAATCCGGCTGTTCGCGATGCTGGAATCGGCCGCTGCCATGACGAACGTTGCCGAGATAGCAGGCTGCTCGAAGCGCCTGTCAGGCCTGACGCTTGGGGTCGAGGACTACGCGAATTCCATGGGAGTTGCTGCCACCCCGGACCTTCTGCGCCCGGCGGCCTATCAGGTTGTCCAGTCGGCACGAGCCGCCGGTGTCCAGTCCTATGCGATCCCGGCCAGCATGTCCGATTTCCGCGACCTGGAAGGCCTCCGATCCGCTGCCGACCACGCCCGGGCACTCGGCACGGTCGGTGGCTATGCGGTGCATCCGGGTCAGGTGGGCGTGCTCAACGACGTATTCTCGCCGACTGAAAAAGAGATTGACTGGGCGCGCCGGGTTGTCGAGCGCGCCTTGGTGGCGGAAAAGGACGGGCGCGGCGTGTTTGAGGTGGACGGCCGGATGATCGACAAGCCGTTGATCCTGCGCGCCGAACAGATGCTAAGCCGTTCCGCTTAGACGGTTCGCGTTTTCGACACTCGCTTCCAGAATTCTCGCGCATTCAGCCGCGTGGGTTGAAATGAGGAAGTGATCCGCTTCCTCCACCACCTCGACGGTCGCGGTCTGCATGTGCCGGGAAAGCTCATCGGTCAGGTCGATGATCGGTTGGGGCGTTTTGCTGCCGCGGACCAGCGTCACCGGCAGGTCGATTGTCGAAAACGCCGCAAAGGGCGGTGTGAAGGTCGCTGTCGAATACCAGTCACGCAGGTTGGTTGGCGCTGATTCCCGGCAAAAGCTGCGCACGGCATCGGGCATCGAACCGAAAGCACCGTCGCGGCTGTAAAAATCGATGATGATTGCGGCGGCGTCCGGATCGCCCGCGGCGAGCGCATTTTCGAACGCCTGGACCATTTGCTCGATTGCTGGCCGCCACGCAAAAGCCCCATCGGCCCGTTGGGCGAAGAGCGGGTTTGCTTCGAAACAAGTCAGGCTGATCGGTGCAATGCGTCCCGTCATGACGGCCGCAAGTGCGAGCTGTGCTCCCCAGGAATGCCCAACGACATGCAACGGCTCTTCCACGGCATCGACAACCTGTCCGACAAACTCGATCATGCGGCTGACATCCGGGTCACCGTCTGGCCGGACCTCCGGCGTTGTCCCATAGCCCGGCAGGCAGGTGGACAGCAGACGGTAGGAACCGGACAGGGCCCGCTCGATGCCTTTCCACGCCGCCGGCGTTGCGTAAGATCCGGGAAGCATCAGGACGGCGGGGCCTTGCCCCTTTTCGCTCAGTTCGAACTCGTATCGCGGCATGCCGTTCATTGCAGTGGCCGAAATCGCTTCACGTGCGAGACTGGTGTTCGGTTTCATGGTCTGTCCCTCCGCAATCAGAGCATACCTGCCAGCATGCCCGCGGCGCGCGCGGCACCGTCAGCAGCGACAGGATGTGGGATACGTGGGGTTTCAAGTTCTGCCAGCATGGCCTCGGCAATGTCCTCCGGTCCGCTTTGGCCATAGGTCATCCGTCGTCCGGCGTTGTAACGATCGAGCCGGCTGGCGACGTGGAAGTTCTGCTCGAAATGGTTTTTCAACGGGAAATAGAGGAAGGGTGTGCCGGCAGCGGCAAGCTCCATGCAGGTGGTCAGGCCGCCCTGGACGAGCGCCAGGTCGCAGGCCGCCAGCTGGCGATCGAGATTGGGAACGAAGGCACGCATTTCGACCCCCTCAGGTACGTCGAATTGCGCCGGGTCAAGCCGCGGGCCTGCGACAACGATCAAACGCAATTCGGGGATCCGCGCTTTGGCCAACGGGTAGGCCTGCAAGATGCGCCGGATCAGATTGCCGCCGACACCCGAGCCGCCAACCGAAACGATGCAGGTCTTCCGTCCGGCGTCGTAGCCGAACTCGGCCCGCAGATCGTCGCGACTGCCGAATTCGGACGGATGTTGGCCGATGATGTAATCGGCAAACTCGAAATGCCTGGGGATCCACTCCCGCATTTGCGGTAGACCTTCGCCAAACGACATGTCGACGATATCGGCCTCGGTGCCCACGAAAATCGAGCGATCGCGCACCTCCGGCCGGCTCTCCACGTGAGTGATCATCTCGGCGTTGTAATCGGTGGTCAGAAACGCCTCGTGCGGGCCGTTTTCGGCAAACGGAACCCAACCGACGAAATCGGTGAACCAGGCGATCTGGGCGCGCTTCAGTTCAGGATGCTCGTGCCAGAAATGGTCCACATCCCAGGCCTCGTCGGCAATCACCAGGTCGTATTTCTGCTCCTCCAGCACCTCCTGGAAGATCATGAAATTCTTGATCAGGATTTCGTCCATTCGGCGGATAGCCTGGAAGGCGTGCAAATCATGCTCACCGGATTCCGCTTCGATATGGGCGCTTTCATTGGCCATGAGGTGGCTCGCCGGATGAATGGTCTCGGAATTGGCCTCGAGAAAACGGGTCACCGGGTCCTGGGCCAGCCAGTCGACCTGCAGGTCCGGGTGGTGCTTGCGCAATTCGCGGGTGATCGCGAGGTCGCGCCGCGCGTGGCCGAGGCCGATTGGCGAGGACAGGTAGAGCGCCTTTTTGGGCTTTGATGCTTTTTGCTGCACCGGCTTGTAGGTGCCCAGATGCCTGGCCAGGAAATCCCGCATCAGCGTGTTGATCTTGGCCGGGAAGCGAGCGTGCGGTGCGTGGCCAACGCCTGGCATCAGATGCAATTCGCCTCCGGTCAGCTCCGCAATGCGTTCTGAGCCCTGATAGGGCGTGACCCGGTCATCGAGCCCGTGGATCAGCAGGCAAGGGCACCGCACCGTCGCATAGGTCTCATCGGAAATCGGAACGCCCTGTTGGGCCCGGGTTTCCTGGGTGTGGATCAGCATCTCGGCATCGCCATCAGCTGCCCAGGAAATGGAATCTTCTTTCTGCTTGGTCGAATGCGGTTCACAATGAAGCCGGTCAAAGAACCAGCGGTGGAAGCCGGCATAGTCCTTGCGCCAGTAGCCATAGGAGAATTTGACCGCGTCGTCCGAATCCGTCTGGACGTTCTTGCGAAAGTCCAATGGATCGACAATGGGTGTCCAGGCGCCAAAGGACACAACGGCCTCGACCCTGTGCGCCAATCGCGACGCCGCGGCAAAGGCGATTGCACTGGAAAACGAGAACCCGACCAGCGTGGCCTTGTCCGTGCCCGTTTCGTCCATCACGCCGCGCACGTCTTCGATCACTTCCTCGATCGCGTAGGCAGCGGTTTCATCCGGCCTGTCGGACTTGCCATTGCCGCGCGGGTCAAAGGTGATGACCCGGAAGTGTTCGGCGAAGTAAGGCACCTGCGCCTTCCAGCAACGGGAATGGATCAGCGCCCAGGTCGGGACGAAGACAATCGTGTGGTCGCCGTCGCCGTAGATCTCGAAATGGATATTGACGCCGTTACGGTCGACGGTGCCTTCGGTATGGGGAAGCATTGCACGCATCATCCGCTCCTTTCGTAGAATTCAATGACCTTGCCGAAGCGCCGCAGCGCGTTGCGGAAGGGGATTTTTGGAGATTCGTAGTCCAGCATGATTGCGGCTTCGGCCCCGATGAAACCGGCGCTGACCAACGCGCCGATGTCTTCCGCGGTGAAGGGGCCGAGGGTGCCGGTCTCTTCCTCGATCTGACGGACCAGCTTCAGAATCAGATCGCGCCATTGCGCATAGGCCGCTCGAACCGCCTCGCCGATGGCGGGTTTGCTCCAGCCTGCGGCCGTCAGTTCCATCAGCACCCGCACATAACCCGAGGCGATATCGTCATCGAGATAGTCGCAGGACAATTCCCATTTTTCTGAAACCTTCAAATCGGGGTTGTCGAAGGTCTGGGTCTGGCGGTCGATCAACTGCGCGTTCAGATATTCGAAAAGCGCCAGGATCATCCCTTCCTTCGACCCGAAATGGTACTGGATCTGGCTCATCTGGGTGTTGGCCGCTTCGGCGACCCGACGGGTCGAAAGGCCGGCATAGCCATCCTCCAAAAGCACCTTCTGGGCGGCGTCCAGGAGCTGACGCTTGGATTCCTTGACACGCTCTGCGGTAACTCTGGCCATCGAATACTCCTCACGCATTAATTAATTCGGTCGAACGAATAAGTCAATGTTTTTCGTTTTTGGAGGCCAGCTCCCCTGCCATCGGCGCCGGGCTGCTGGCCTTCGCTCAGATTTCAATGGGCAATTGGTCGAGCGGTGAAAGCGTTTCCGATCCACCGCCATCGGTCGGTTTTCAAACGTGTTCAAACAGGCTTGCCTCGGAGGGAGTTCTGGAGTAGTATCAAATTATGAATATAAGTATCACAATATGGACCTATCAGTGAGCGACGAACTCTCAGGTATTCTGCCGGTCCTGCCGACCCCGTTCACCGAAGCCGGCGGCATTGATCTCAATGCGATGTCTGGCCTGGTGGACTATGCGCGCAGGTCCGGAGTGGGGGGCGTTGTCTTTCCCGGCTTTGCCAGTGAGGTCGAGCACCTTTCGGCCGACGAGCGCGAGCTGCTATTGGGCCAGGTCGTGACTGCCGCCAATGGAGCCTTTGCCGTCGTTGCGGGCGCCAGTGCGGAGACCACGGCGGCCGTCATCGCGCATGGGAAGGCCGCTCAGGCCTTCGGCCTAGACCTGCTGATGATCCAACCGCCGGTATCCGTTGGATCGCGCCCCGAAGATGTCTCTGCTTTCCTGCGCTCGGTGACCGCCGAGCTGCCTGATATCAGGATCATCCTGCAAAACGCGCCGGCTCCACGCGGTTCGGACCTGTCGCCGGCGACGATCCTGCACGTCGCCCGAACGATTCCGCAGATTGCTTACGTCAAGGAAGAGACCCTCCCAGCCGGGCCCGCCATTACCGCGATCCTTCGGGATCGCCCCGAGCACCTTCGCGGTGTCATCGGGGGTGGCGGTGCCCGGTACATTCTCGATGAATATGCCCGTGGCGCTTGTGCTGCCATGCCGGCGCTTGAGTTGTCTGATGAGCATGTCGCGCTGGACGCAGCCTGGCGGCGCGGCGACCACGCAACGG
Organism: Hoeflea sp.; assembly: GCA_965216535.1. Lineage (GTDB taxonomy): Bacteria > Pseudomonadota > Alphaproteobacteria > Rhizobiales > Rhizobiaceae > Hoeflea_A. Next base: position 7,453,553 of record OZ244175.1, on the reverse strand, counting down.
CCCGCGATATTTATGTTCGCACACTTCCGCTGCTGGTGCTTCAGGCCGTCTACCGGATGCGGCTGACCAAGCACACGTTGATGCGGCGCGGCGTTTTGGGCAACGCCGTCGTGCGCGCGCCGACGCCTGAGCTGGACGCCAAGGCGATCGCGGATATTGATGCAAACCTGACCGAATTGGGTGTCATCAAGGCCGCTCCGATCCGGGGCGCGGTATGACGGACACGGTCAAGTCAGTCGAGGTATTCACGCTGACCCTGCCAAGGGACACGCCCTATCTCGGCGCGGCGCGCGAGGGTGAGGAGCCGAATGCCAAGGGCTATCTGGTCCGCAAGGGCAATCGAACCGTCTATCCGGTCTTTGACAGGTCCATCCTTGTGCGGATCGAGACTGCCGGTGGCACTGTCGGTTGGGGCGAGACCTATGGCCTCGTGGCGCCCGGCGCAGTCGGAGCGATCATCTCCGACCTGTTGGCGGATTTCACCATTGGTCGCGATCCGACCGATCCAGCCGCGATCTATGATGACAACTACGATCTGATGAGGGTCCGCGGCTACACGGGCGGGTTCTATGTCGATGCTCTTGCCGCCGTCGACATCGCGCTTTGGGACATTGCCGGCCGCATCGCGAACAAACCCGTTGGCACGCTCATCGGGGATCAGGTCACCCCATCGATCCCTGCTTACGTGTCGGGCCTGCCGGCGAAGGCGCTAGCGGAGCGTGTGGATCTGGCTCTGAAATGGCGGGACCGCGGCTTCGACGCCTTCAAGTTTGCAACACCTGTCGCCGATGACGGACCGACCGCGGAGATCGAAGCGTTACGCGCTGCCCTTGGTGCCGATGTCCGGATAGCGGCAGATATGCACTGGAACCAGACCGCAGACGAGGCGATTGGCCAGATACACGCCATGGAACCCCATGGGCTGTGGTTTGCTGAAGCACCGGTCCGAACCGAGGACATCGCGGGTCTGGAAACGGTCTGCGCCTCGGTTGAAACACCAATCGCCGTCGGCGAGGAATGGCGCACCCACTGGGATCTGGTGCAGCGGATCGATCGATGCCGGATCGCCATCGTGCAGCCCGAGATGGGTCACAAGGGCATCACCAATTTCATGCGTATCGGCAGACTGGCCGATCAGCACGGCTTGAAGATCATCCCGCACGCGACCATCGGCGCGGGCATTTTTCTTGCCGCCAGTCTTCAGGCCAGCAGCGCCCTGCCGACGGTGGTCGCCCACGAATTCCAACATTCGATTTTTGAACCAAACCGCCGCCTCCTGCGCGGCGACATGGAATGCGCCGAGGGGCGCTACACGCCGCCGGGAGGTCCGGGGCTCGGCGTCGAACCAAGCGAGGAGGCTCTGAGCCTTCTGCAACGTGTTTGAAAAGGACCAATAGAGAGGAGACCTACCATGAATTCCCTGTTGAAGAAGTCCATGATTGCTGCGTTGACCGCGGGCCTCATGGCAACCAGCGCGATGACCGGCGCATCTGCCGAAACTCTGAAATTTGTCTCCTGGCAAGTGGACGATGGAGGCATGGGCGATTGGTGGAAGGCGGCCATCGAGAAGTTCGAAGCCGAACATCCGGGTGTCGAGATCGAATTCACCAAGGTCGAGCGCGCCAGCTATGCTGATACCATGACCACACTGTTTGCCGGTGGCCAGCCGCCGCATATCGTCCATCTGGCGTCGTTTGAATACCAGAACTTTGCCGAAAACGGCTGGATGGAAAATCTTGATCCGTGGCTGGCAAAGGAAGGGATCGACATGAGCGGCTGGGCCGGACAGGGAACCTGTACCTGGAACGGTGAAACCGCCTGTATCATGCTGCTCTATTTCGGGTTCATGATGGCCTACAATCCCGACATTCTGGCCGAAGCCGGTGTTGAAGTCCCGACGAACTACGAAGAGTTTCTTGCTGCAGCAAGGGCCACCACCAAGGACCTCAACGGTGACGGGATCACCGACCAGTTCGGGACCGGACACGAGACCAAGGGCGGTGCGGGTCAGTACCTGACCGAAATGCTGAACTACGTGCTCGACGCAGGCGCGTACTGGACGGATAAAGATGGCAAGATCACCATCGACACCCCTGAGATGATCGAGGGGCTCACTCGTTGGAAAACCGTCTATGACGAAGGCCTGACACCGCGCGACATGTCGGCAGGCGAAGTGCGCAAACTGTTTGCCGATGGCAAGATCGCCCTACGCCTGGACGGTCCGTGGCTTTACGGAACGATGCAAAAGGGCGCTGCCGCGGATACTCTGAAAGTTGCCACACCGGCGATGAGCCCTCCGGTCGGCGGGTCATCGAATGTCCTGGGCATGGCGGCTGACATTTCAGATGAGCAAAAACAACTCGTCTGGGATTTCATCAAGATCGCCATGTCGCCCGAATTCCAGCGGACTTATGCCACCGTGGCCGGAAACACGCCACCAAGTCCGACAGCGGATGTCTCCGGGGTGGAGGCGGATGTGCCGCATTTCCAGATCATCGTCGACACACAGAAAGCCGCAGCCGCCGCGGGCGTCGACCGGATCCCGACAGGGCTTGAAATCCAGTACGGTGAATTCGGCAAGATGGTGCAGGAAGAAGTTCAGCGTATGTTGATCGAGGACCTCGATCCGGCCGACGTGGTCAAGGTCATTCAGAAGCGCGCCGAGGAAATCCAGGGCGGCTAGAACGACGCGAACAACCGGCCGGCCCGTCAACACGGGCCGGCGGCAATCGGAGGAAACCATGTCGACGACTGACCGGGGTGACAGCAGGGCCCTGAAGCCTTCGGGTTTCCGCCTTTTCGACCTTGCCCGCCCCAGCCGCCAGCATCTGCTGGGTTATATTCTGTTGACGCCCGCCGTGCTGATGGTCCTGATCATCATCGCCTATCCGCTCTTCATTTCGATCGATTTGTCGCTTCAGGACGTGAAGCTGCCCAGGATTGGCGAGTCGCGAAAGCCGTTTACCTTCAAGAATTACGAAAGGCTCTTGAGTTCCTCCGAGTTCTGGATGGCGTGCTGGGTAACGGTGAAACTGGTGGTCGCGGTGACAGCCGGAAGCCTTGTCGTCGGGGTTTCGACAGCGCTTCTGGTCAATCAGAAATTCCGGGGTCGTTCCATCGCCCGCGTCGCGATGGCGCTGCCATGGGCTGTTCCAGAGGTAATCGCCGTCGTGATCTTCGCCTGGATCTTCGACAGCTCATTCGGGTTGATGAGCTGGCTTCTGATCAAGCTGAACCTCACCGACCAGATGGTTGCCTGGGTGTCGACCCCCGGAGCAGCGTTCTGGGCGCTGACACTGACTTTCATCTGGAAAGGCTTCCCCTTCGTCTCCATCATGACGCTCGCCGGGTTGCAATCGATTCCGGACGACTATTACGCCGCCGCAAAAGTCGACGGTGCCAATGCCCTTCAGCGGTTTCGTTGGATCACGATCCCCAGTCTCATGCCCGTGCTTGGCGTGATGCTGGTGCTGGTCATGCTCTGGGTCTTCCGCGACTTCTCGATCATCAAGGTGCTCACGGGCGGCGGTCCGCTGAAGTCGACCCAGACGCTCTCCATCATGACCTACGATCAGGCCTTTGGCTTTTTCAAGTTCGGGTATGCGTCTGCCATCGGGGTGGTGACGCTGGTCATTTGTGTCGTCGCCAGCCTGGCCATGCTCGGACGCCAGTCCAAGGCGATGTACTAGGACTTTCGGCATGCAGCGGACACCGCTTCAAAGTTTCATCCTCTATGGCTCCGTCCTGGCGTCTCTGGCGATCATCCTGTTCCCGATCTACTGGCTGTTCGTTACCGCGCTTTCGACGACGGTCGAGCTATCGGGCCTGCCGCCGAGTTTTTGGCCGGAGAACCCACAATGGTTCATCTTCGGCAAGGTTCTGACGGAACGGCCAATCCCGCTTTGGCTGTTGAACTCGACAATTGCAGCTTTGGGCTCCGTGATACTGTCCATGTTCGTCTCGGTGCTGGCAGGCTACGCACTGTCTCGTTTCAGCGTACGCGGTGGGCATTCGCTGGGGCTCTTTATTCTGACGGCCAAGATGTTGCCGGCGACGCTGCTGGCGATCCCGCTCTTCGCGCTGTTCAGTCGGCTCGGCATCATGGGCTCGCTCTGGACGCTGATCCTGGCGCACTCGACACTGATCATCCCGTTCACCACGTGGATGCTGAAGGGCTATTTCGACACGATCCCGCGCGAGTTGGAACAGGCGGCGATGGTTGACGGCTGTTCGCCGCTCGGCGCGCTGGTCCGGGTGATCTTGCCTGTGTCGGCTCCCGGACTTGCAGCGACCGCGCTTTATGCCTTCGTGCTGAGTTGGGCAGATTACGCCTATGCCCGCACGTTCCTGATCAACAGTCAGGACAACTGGACCGCCAATCTTGGCATTGCCACCATGCGCGGCGAATACACCACCGATTGGAACGAGATATCCGCCGCGGCGGTCTTTGTCGCGATCCCGATCCTGCTCATCTACCTGTTCCTCGAACGATACCTGGTTGGTGGCCTGACCGCCGGCGCGGAGAAGTAACATGGCGCGCATCAGCATTGAAAACGTCCACAAGAACTATGGCGACCTGCAGGTCCTGAAGCCCTTTTCGCTGGAGATCGACGATGGAGAATTTGTTGTACTCGTCGGACCGTCCGGTTGCGGCAAGTCCACGATGCTCAAGATCCTGGCCGGGTTGGAGCCGGCATCTGGCGGCCGGGTCGTTCTGGGCGAACGGGATGTCACCGACCTTGCTCCGGGCGACCGCGATATCGCCATGGTGTTTCAGAATTACGCGCTTTATCCGCACCTGACGGTCCGCCAGAACATCGGCTTTGGATTGAAGATGCGCGGCATGACCAAGGTCGATATCGACAACCGGGTCGAGGACTCTGCCAGGACCCTCGGCGTGGCTCATCTGCTCGACCGCAAGCCGCGGGCACTTTCGGGCGGGCAGCGTCAGCGTGTCGCGCTCGGACGCGCCATCGTCCGGGAGCCGCAGGCCTTCCTGATGGATGAACCGCTTTCCAATCTGGATGCCAAGCTGCGTGTGCACATGCGTGCGGAGATCAGCGCGCTGCACAACCGGATCGGCGTGACGACGGTCTATGTGACCCACGATCAGATCGAGGCCATGACGATGGCGGACCGCGTGGTGTTGATGCGCGAAGGCGTAATCCAGCAGATCGCCGACCCCGACACGATGTTCCGAAAACCGGTCAATCTGTTTGTGGCCGGCTTCATCGGATCTCCCGGCATGAACCTCGTTTCGACGCCCCTCAATCGGGATGGCGACACGCCGACGATCGAGATGTTCGGATCAACCGTACCCGTGGAAGGACCTCGGCTGAACGGAACATCAGATGTGGTTGCCGGCCTCCGGCCGGAAAATATCGGCGTTGGAAATGGTCCCGTCAGTTTCAAAGTTCGGCCAAGCCTCGTCGAAAGCCTCGGGTCGGAAAAATATGTTTACTTCCATGACGATGCACACCAGATCGCCCGGAGCGAAGACGGCGAAGAGGAAAACAGCAAAGGCCTGATCGCACGGGTTCCCTATGCCGGCGCGCTGAAAGAAGGGGAGGAGCTCACCCTGTCATTCGATCCTGACGATCTTTACCTCTTCGACGCCAAGACAGAGCAGGCGATCTGACGATGAGAATTCTGGTTTCGGGAGCAGCGGGCCGGGTCGGTTCGCGCGCAGTCGATGCCCTGTTGGCGTCCGGTCACCAGGTTCGCGGCTTCGACATCAGGGCAACAGGGAAGACAGCGCCGGGTTACGACGAGAAAACGGGCGCCCTGCAGAATGCCGCAGACGTCAAAGACGCAGTCGAGGGCGTACAGGCCGTGCTTCATCTTGGAGCCTTCATGTCCTGGGTGCCGTCGGAACGGGGCGCCATGTTCGAGGCCAACGTGGAAGGCACCCGGGTCCTTCTCGATGCGGCCGCCGGCGTCGGCGTTAAGCGGTTTGTCTTTGCCTCTTCCGGCGAAGTCTATCCGGAAAACGCGCCAAGTTTCCTGCCCATAACGGAAGATCATCCCTGTCAGGCAAACAGTTCCTATGGTTTGACCAAGTTGCTGGGAGAGGAACTCGTGAAGTTCCATCACCGCATCGGATCGTTCGAAACTGTGATCCTGCGGTTTTCCCATACGCAGGATGCCGTGGAACTTCTCGACGAAGGCAGTTTCTTCTCCGGGCCACGGTTTTTTCTGCGCCAGCGTATCGAACAGCAAAGGAAGATGGGAAACCATGCCATAGCGGACATTCTAACGGCCGCTGACCCGGGAAGTCCGGCACACATTCTTGCCTGCAATCAGGACGGCCGGCCTTTTCAGATGCACATCACCGATACGCGAGACATGATCCAGGGACTGAAACTGGCGCTCGACCTTCCACAGGCCGCCGGCAAGGTTTACAACCTCGGCGCGACAGAGCCGGTCGATTTCCAGGATGCTCTGGAAAGGATGTCGGCCATCACCGGATATCCGGTTGTCGCGGTCGATCTTCCCGGTGCAGGTGTCTACTATGAGACCTCGAACGAGAAGATCCGCACGGAGTTGGGGTTTCAACCGGAATGGACGATCTGTCGGATGCTGGAAGAAGCGGCGCAGGCCAGGCAAGCCCGAACAATGGGGTAACCGAGCGCGCCAAGACCGTCCCGGCTGGGGCGGCTGCCCTGGCCAAGGGCCTCAGTCTGCTTGACCTGGTCGCGGATGCGGAAAAACCTTTGCGCTTTGCAGAGCTTCAGCAGATGTCGGACATGTCGAAGCCGACATTTGCGCGCATTCTGCGAACCCTGATCGCATTCGGTCTCGTCCGGCATGATGAAGCCAAGGGCACCTATATGCTCGGTCCCAGGTTTCTGGAACTGTCGCACAAGGTGTGGGACGCCTTTGACCTGAATTCGGTGGCGACACCGGAACTGGAGCGTCTTTCAAGCGAACTTGGTGAAACCGTCGCCCTTTGCAAGCTGGATCAGGACAGCGTTTTGTATCTGAGCGAGCGTTCCGGATCGGGGCTTGGCGTCCGTGTCTCGACAGGGCAGCGCGTGCCGCTTCATTGCACGGCGGCGGGCAAGGTTCTTCTGGCGTTCCAGGAGCCGTCTATCGGCCGTGCCTTGCTCAACAGGCTGGAGCTCGATTCCTTTACAGACTCGACCCTGACCAGCAAGTCGGCGCTCAATTCGGATCTGGCGCTGACCCGAGTGCGGGGATACGCCATTTCATACGAAGAGCATTTGGCCGGAGTGAACGCGGTCGCGGTCGCGATCGGCGCGCCCGACGGCACCCCTCTGGGCGCGCTTGCGCTGCTGGCGCCCGCATCTCGCCTCGACGAAACGAACATTCACCCGGTCGGGCGCGAATTGATTGCCTCAGCCCGGCGGATTACCGGATCGGCCGGCGCGGTTGCCATCAGCTCGCGGCCTCGGCCGCGCAACAGCCAATCGAGAATGGTCGCGGACCTGGACTGTGTTCTTCCCTGGGGTGCCCAGCTTGGGGAAGCACCGGTGTGGCACCCGTCTGACCAGCGGCTCTATTGGGTCGATATCCTGCGCCCGGCCGTCTACCGCTTCGATCCCGAGTCGGGTGTCAATGAAATTTGCGAACTGAAGAAGCTTGTCAGCGCCGTTCTGCCGACCACCGATGGCGGGATCATGGTGGCGACACTGGATGGGATCGAAAAACTGGATTTCGACACGGGCGATCTGACGCCATTTTGTCATCCGGAAAGCGGTCTTTCCGAAAACCGGCTCAATGATGCCAAGGTTGGTCCCGGTGGGGCGATCTGGGTGGGTTCGATGAGAATGGATGCGGCAAAACCCAGTGGTGGGCTTTACCGGGTCGACTCCGACGGCGGATCTTCCCAGAAGGAAAGTGGCATCACCGTTTCCAACGGATTGGGCTGGAGTCCGGACAACAGCACCTTCTTCTTCATCGATACGGTTCCCGGTCATATCTATGCCTATGACAGCGCCCCTGGAACCGGGTCCCTGTCGAACCGCCGCGTCTTCGCCAAGGTCGAGGCGGATGACGGCCGCCCCGATGGCATGACGGTGGATCAGGAAGGCGGGGTCTGGTGCGCCCTGTGGGACGGCTGGGGGATTCGTCGGTACAAACCCGATGGCGAATTCGATTTTGCAATCGAGTTGCCCGTGCCGCGCCCCACCAGTCTGTGTTTTGGCGGCCCCGACAACGATACCCTTTTCATCACCAGCGCGCGCACGCGCCTCCCGGCCACAACGCTCTCCGAAGCACCGCTATCGGGCGGGGTCTTTGCCTGTAAGCCCGGTTTTCAGGGGCTGGCACCAAATCTCTTTGCGCCGGAAAAAACAGGATGAAGACGCCCCTTTCCCCCGAGGCAGTCTTTGACCTCACTGGCCGCACTGCGCTCGTCACGGGCTCAAGCCGCGGGATCGGCGCGGCAATTGCCCGGGGTCTGGCTGCTGCCGGCGCGCGCGTTGCCGTGCACGGCCAAACAGAAACATCCACTGTGGAGACCAGCAGACTTATAGAAACCGAGGCTGGGACATGTGAGGTCCTGTTCGGCGATCTCGCAAAACCCGGGCAGGGCAGGAAACTGGTGGAAACCTGTGAAGGGCTTTTCGGAAAGCTGGATATTCTGGTCATCAACGCGTCTGCCCAGATCAACGCGCCTCTGTCGCAACTCAACGAGGCCGACCTTTCTCTCCAGATTGATGTCAACTTGCGATCGACGATCGAGATGCTTCAGGCCAGTCTTCCGCTGATGGCAGCCCGTGGCTGGGGCCGTGTGGTCAGTATCGGTTCCATCAACCAGTCCGGCCCGAAACCGGTGGTCACGGCCTATGCGGCAACCAAGGCGGCGCAACACAATCTGATCCAGAGCCAGGCACGCGAATATGCAAAGTCCGGTGTCGTACTGAATACCCTGTCACCCGGCTTGATCGACACCGTCCGCAATGCGGACCGCAGCCGGGACAACCCCGAGGGTTGGGCGGAATACGTCGCTCAGGCGAACTGGATGGGGCGTATGGGGACGCCGGAGGAAATGGTCGGCGCAGCGGTTTTTCTGTCTTCGGACGCGTGCAGCTTCATGACCGGCGAAGTCGTCACCCTGTCTGGCGGGTATTGATCCGATCAGGCCCCTAGATACGCCCGCTCAAGGATAGAAGGCTCCGACTTCAGCCGCGCCGGAGCGCCCTCAAACTGTATTTCTCCCTGGGACAGAATGTAACAGCGGTCGGCCACGTCCAGGGCGAGCTGGGTAAATTGCTCAATCAGCAGGATGCCGATTCCCTTGTCCTTCAGACCGCGCACGACCGAAATGAGCCGGTCGATGACGACAGGGGCAAGACCAAGCGACATTTCATCAATAAGGAGAAATCTGGGTCGGGACACCAGAGCCTGGGCGATTGCCACCATCTGCTGCTGCCCGCCCGAAAGGGTGGACGCAACATGGCCCCTGAGTGGCACCAGCTCCGGGAACACGTCGAGCGCCTTTGCGATTTCGTCGTCAAGCTCAGAGGCAGTCAATGCCGGCCCCGCTGCAGCCAGATTGTCAAGAACGCTCAAGCCGCCCAGCAGCCTGTGACCCTCGGGAACCGCCGCCACGCCGGCCGCACGGATAGCCCCAACGCCCGCTCCGTTGATGAAGGTCTCGTCTACCGCGATGCCGCCGGCGGTGAGAGGCAGGACCCCGGCAATCCCCAGGACCAGCTCCGACTTGCCGGCGCCGTTGGGACCCAGAAGCGCCACGATTTGTCCCTCCGCCACCTGAAGCGAAACCCCGTTGAGGACCGTTCTGGTTTTCGATTTGATTGTGACGTTGTTGATCTTCAGCATAACGGCTCCCCGATTAGAGCAAAGGGCGATAAGTTTGCACCATTTGACCTCGGCGATTTTGGTCTCTGGCGGATTGCAGGCCGTGGTGCCACCCCACCACAAGTGCAAGCCAACGACGCCAGGGGCCAAAAGCGCCCGGCCCGAAGGGTGGCTGCATATCGACCCATCGGCTGCGTTGCGACGCTTGCCCGATGCACCACATCGCGCTGCGCGACGCGCCTGGCCGAGTGGAGCCGATCTGCAGCCATCAAATGATCCAAACTTATCGCCCTTTGCTCTAGCGACCGAGATAGGCGGTCTTGACGGCCTCATCCTGAAGGACCTCCCGGGTTGGCCCGAACGCAATGAGTCTGCCGAAGTCCAACACGGCCGTCGCCGAGCACACGTCTCGAACAAGATCCACATCGTGGTCGACCAGGATGATCTGCGACCCGAAACGGGATTTCACCCCGTTGATGATCGTTCTCAGATGCTGCATCTCGCTTTCCGACAAACCGCCCCCCGGCTCATCGAGCAGGATCAGTTTCGGTTTGCCAACAAGACATTTCGCGACTTCGGTCATGCGCTTCTGGTAGGGGTTGAGCGATGCGCCCAGCTGATGGCGGCAGTCTTCGATGCCCACAAACTCCAGTGCGACGTCCACTTCTTCAGCACGGTCGGATCGGGCAATGGACTTCGCGTCAGCGACGGCAAGCAGGTGATCCTCAACTGTCAAATCGTCAACGATTTGAACTCTTTGAAACGATCGTGCCAGCCCCTCGCGGGACCTCCGGTGCGGCGGCAGTTCAAGCAGCTCCAGTTGGTCAAGGACAATCCTGCCTTCGGCAATCGGAGCAAAACCCGAAAAGGCGTTCGTCAGCGTGGTTTTGCCCGCACCGTTGGGACCGATCAGACCGACAACATCCTCCGACAGGTTCAGTGAAAGCGCATCCAGCGCAACCAAGCCCCCGTATTTGACCGTCAGATTGTCAATCGTGATCATGAGGCGCGACCCGGAATTTTATTGCTGATCGCATCCAGCAACTGGCCGGCCAGACCGCGTGGAGCCGTCATGATGGCGTGCAGCAGCGCAGCTCCAAAGAGCATCAGGGCGATGTCGGCGCTGACGCCAAGATCGTTCAACAGGGCTGGCAGAAGTTTGTAGAGAACGCCCGCAAAGACAGCGCCGATCCATGAATATGCACCGCCAACGACCACCAGGGCGAAAAGCAGGATGCCGTCGGCCGCCAGGAATGTGCGCGCATCAAGTTGGCCAAGGGCACCGCTCAGAAGGGCACCGGCAGCGCCGGCAAGCAGGCCGGAAAGCGCAAAGGCCCAGATCTTGTAGAATGTCACGTCAACGCCGGCGGCCATCGCATTGGCCTCCGATTGCCGGATCATGGCCCATGCCCGGCCGGGTGCGGTGGCCCGATGCAGGGCGACCAGAACAAAGCCAAGCGCCACAACGCATATCGTGTAACGCAGGTACGCCCCATCGGATTGTGCAAATGCCGGCAACCGAATGTCGGCAGCGGACTTCTGCGCGACGCCCCAAAATCCCTCACCTCCATTGGGAAACTGGAAGGCGTTGAACACGATTTGGAACGCGCCGGCGGCCATGAGCGTCACAAGGGCAAGATACAGCCCGCGCATCCGCAAGGCCGGCAACGCCAACAGCGCTCCAATCAGCGCCGTGGACAGGCCGGCGATCAGCACCAGTGCGGTAAATGGCAAGGGTGTTGCGTAGTTCAAGCGCAAGGCGATCCAACCGCCGACGCCGACCAGAGCGATCTGCGCCAGATTGATAAGCCCCAGTTGCGCAAACAGGACCGATATGCCGGCTGCCGCGAGCGCGAAGATTGCAGCGGAGGTCGCGACCTTGACCCACAGGGCGGAAAGCATCAGCGGCAGCACCAAAAAGGCCAGGGCAAACAGGATAAGGGGCACGAGCGTGTTCTTCGTCATCTCAGCTCTCCCGGGCAAAGGTGAGTTGCTGACCACGCTGCATCCACAGAATGACCAGTGCGGCGACAATGAAGGGTGCCATGGTGCGCAATGGCGCCAGCGGCTTGTAGAGGGTCAGCATGGATTCGGCGACGCCGATGAACAAACCTCCGGCAAGTGTCAGCCAAAGAGAAGACAGCCGACCGCAAATCGCAGCCGCAATTGCCGGGATCACCATGAACGTGATGACCGTCGGTTCAAGCCGTACGAGGCTGCCGAAAATCAAACCGGTGAAGCCCGCCAGGGCGCCGGATATACCCCAGGCCAGGGTTTCCGTCCTGAGGATCGGTATGCCCAGAAGCGCGGCGTGGTCGCGATTGTCGGCCAGCGCCCGCATGTTGAGCCCTACCCGGGTTCGGCGAAGATATTCGACCATCCCGATGACAACCAGAAGCGTAACGGTGAATGCAACGATCCGCGTCACCGTCACGCGTACTCCGAGGATTGAAATGCCGATCTTGTCCGTCGGCAGCGAAATCTTTCTCAGCGCGTCCTCCCAGACGAAACCGATCAGACCAAGGAGAAGAAGCATGTAGCCAAGGGTCGCGATGGCCTTCACGGCAGGTTCACGCCATGCGAGCGACGGAGCGATCAGCAAACCGTAGGCAACGGAAAGGCCGATGCCCACGACTACCGCGGATAGCCAGGACAATGGTCCATCCATGCCCCACTCCGCGACCTGCCAGGACAGCATCGCGCTGGCTGCCGCAATCGCCCCATAGGCGAAGTTGAGGACGCCGGTGGAATTTCGCAGGATGACCAGGCCGACACCGGCGAGCGCATAGAGCGAGCCCACGGCAAGTCCCGAGACGAGGAAAAGCCCATAAACCATGCTTCACAGTCCTTGAAAGAGACCGGTGAAGCAGCGGCTTCACCGGTCAGTCCAGGGAGGACTAGTTGGTAATGCCCAGTGCGGCTTCCTGGGCCCGGATCGGGTCCAGATATTCGCTTTCGATATCAAAGCAGTCGCGCACGACCTTGAACGCGCCGCCGGTGTAAGCCACCACGCGACCTGCATGGTTCGGCATGTGGCGATCTGCATCGCCGACGTAATAGGGCGCGCACAGGAGGTCGGACTTGGCGTTCTTGATGTCCCGTATCGCTGTCGTGACAGAGGCCCGGTCGATGGACGCAGGATCCAGCTCCAGAAGGGCGTCCACAAAGAACCGCGCCGAGATGTACCCGGACTGAGAGAACGTGTCCCGCCGGTCGCCTTCCTTGCCGTACGTGTCCATGACGGCGATCCAGTTCTTGTTGTCAGCGCCGTCGCTGTCGAACGGAGCAAGCTCGATCTGGATATGGAGATTGTCGTTCCAGTGGTCTCCCAGAACCTTGGCCACCCCGGGCTCGTAAAGCGGCGTGGGAGACACCCAGGTGAAAAGGTCACGGCCACCTTGCTCTTCGGCGACCTTCAGGAGGCCGATCGCAGGTGCGGCCGGCAACATGAGGAGGATCGTATCCACCCCTTCCGACAAGGCCTGGAGATAGACCGAGTTTAGGTCCACCGCTGTTGGATCCATCAGAATCGACGTTCCCTTCAGGCCCTTGCTTTCCATGAACTTGTTCATCCAGTCGCAGGCCCAGCCGCCATTGTTGGGGATGTTGAAGCCGATACAGGCGGCGTGCTTTGAGCCGAGTTCTTCGACCGCAAAAGTCAGTGCACCGATGCCGGACGGCAGCGGACCCTGGTTGGTCGATACGATGTTGGAGCTTTCATAGCACTCGGAAATGGCGCAGCCGGATGCCATCACCATCACGTCTTCATCCTTGTAGAGCCCGGCATTGACCGCCATCGATACGACCGAACCGTTCCCCACCAGGGCCACCACGCCTACGTCTTTCACCAGCTTGGTCGCGACTTGCCCGGCCAATTCCGGGTTCCACTGATCGTTCTCGACGATGTACTCGATCGGGCGGCCATGGATGCCGCCATTGGCGTTGACGCAATCGAAAAACGCCGCCGCCGCATCGGTTCCTCCCGAGAAGTCTCCGGGCGGCGCGTTGCCGTTGATGCCACCCACCTTGATGGGCTCTCCGGTGGCCGCCTGGCCGTTGCCCAGCCCGCATTTCGGGCCGTGGCCATCTGACAGGGCCGGCGTCGCCAGGCCGGTCAGGAGCAAGGTTGTAACTGCAGCCGAATAGCCAATTATCTGTCTCATTTCACTACCCTCCCATGAAATTTGATGACGAGTCCGAGGTCGCTCAGGATGTGCCCTGAGCAACCTTTTCGAGGTATTCTTCTTCGGTGATGGTGCCGCCTTCGCCCTCGGCCTTGCCATGGTCGTCAGGGTGCAGGAACGGTTGTAGCGGTTCGATCCGCTTCCACGCCGGGAAAGGTTGCTTGCCTTCCGCATCCGGCACGTAAGGTGATGTCTCCACACGGGTATGCTTGTGGATGTATCGGGAACAATTCTGGAAAACGACGGATACGTCCACGTCGACAACCAGGTTGCAGCCGGGGAATTGCGCCATCAGGTCCGGGTCCTTGGACAGCTTGGCCGTGCCTTGGACACGAATGCGCCAGGGCGTCACCATGTCCATGAACAGCATGCCGACCTTGGCAGCCTCCTGGATGTTGCCCATGGAGAACCACATGCCGTTTCCGTCATAGTTCGGAAAGACAATCCGGTTGGGCGAGAGAGCCTTCACGAAGCCGACGTCGCCACCCTTGTAGGACACGGTCGGCATGCCTTCACCATCGACCGTTGACAGGAAGAAGTAGTCACGGCTGTTGATGTAGTTCGTGTGGATCTCTTCCAGTTCGTCTCGCACAATGGCGTGGACTACCACCTCGGCCAGCTTTTCGTGCTGACCATCCTTCTGCAAGGCGCGCTGGGAGTCGGAATAGAATTGCTCTGGCGTGGGCATGGCAACCTCCGCTTGGATTTTGGGAAAATGGCTGAGGACACTGGAGCGTCCTCAGCATTGCCGTTACTCGGCTGCTTCCGCGGGCTCCTGAGACACAGCTTCGGTGACCTCTTCCCAGCCCGGGGCCTCGTCAAAATGGATGACCGGCCGTTGTTTCTTTCGATTGATCAGAAGGCGGGTGCTGTCGCGCTTGGCGTAGTGGCCGGCGGGATCGGCGGCGGCCTTGGCATAGCCGATCATGTGCAGGTCGATGTCGGCATAGAGGATGCCTTCCTGGTCGTGCGGAATGCGCTCGGCGATTTCGGATCCGTCAGGGCCGAAAATTGCGGTGTATCCGCCGCCGACCGGGAACAGGGCTTCCTTTTCCGGATTGCCCTCGCAAAGCATATCCTGCATTTCCTTTGTCACCAGCGAGCAGGGAGCCAGGACGAAACACGATCCCTCGACGGCGTAGATCATCGACGCCGCATTGTTGACCTGATGGCCAAGGGCATATGCGGTGCCTTCGTACAGGGCCAGATTGGGCCAGGCGGCGCAGTGGATTTGCTCGTTCTGGGCATACATTGCGTATTTGCTGAGCGGTTGCAGATGCTCCCAGCATGCCAGTTGCCCGACACGGCCAATGGATGTCTGCACGACAACGAGATCCGATCCGTCGCCTTCTCCGTAGACCGTCCGCTCGACATGGGTCGGCTTCAGCTTGCGACGGCGATTGATCACCTCGCCGTTTTCATCGAAATGCCACTGCGCAATGTAGAGAGAACCGCCATCGCGTTCCGAGCAGCCCATCGACACCTGAATGTTGTTGTCCCGGCATGCTTTGGCAAGCCGCGCTTCCTGCGGACTGCCGGCTTCGATGGAATTGTCGAAGTAACGCCCCACGAATTGCATCTGCCAGGCCACCGGGCCAAGCCAGATATGATTGGGGTACCCGGGCAACCAGGTTTCGCTGAACGCAATCAGCTTCGCACCGTTGGATGCCGCTTCTTCGATCAGGCCTATGGCCTTGTCGATTCCGGCATCGAGATCAAGAAAACATGGGGCAGCCTGAACGGCCGCGACTTTGAATTGGGTAGACATTTGAACCTCCGCTACAATCAAGGCCTCGGACCTCAATTCGCGGCAAAATGCCATTTCCCGACTGTGCCATCTTTTGGTTTTGGGCCACAAAACTTGCGTTTTCGTGCGTAAACGATAAGTCTATCTGCTTGTGGGGCCAGTTTGATGGACATCCAGACGCGATACGATACCGAAGACGTTTCCGCGGTCGACCGATTTGCATTCTGGCGGGAATCGGTCTGCGAAAGTTACGTTCAGCTGGGGTGCGATGCACCGAACCGGTCCGGTTTTCGCGGCGTCATAGACATCGCGCGCCACTCCGTTTTGTCGATTTCCAGGGTTGCCGGGCTGGCTCATCATGTCGAGCGCAGGAAGAGGGACATTCGCGCCAGCACGGATGCCTACTTCCTGTTGAGCCTACAGACCGCGAAAACGTCACGGGTTACACAGTTTGGCAAAACGGCTGTTTTGCAGCCGGGCGACATGGCGCTCTACTCCAGCACGGATCCGTATCGGCTGGACCTGTCCGATGATTTCAGTCAGACGGTCGTACAGTTGCCGGCGGCAAAGCTGATCGAGCGCCTTCCCAATGCCGAACTTTTGACGGCCAGGAAGATTGATGGCCAGACGGGTCTCGGAAAGCTGACCAGGGACAACATCCTTGCGTTTTCGGAGCACGTCAATTCGCCCAATCAGGTTCTGCAAAACCTCCTGCAGGACACGCTGATAGACCTGATCGCGACCGGGCTTGCCTCCCAGAGCGCCGATAAGATCGAACTGTCATCCCCGGAGCAACACGTGATGCTGCGGGCAAAATCGTTCATTCGCAACAATCTCGGGGATCCCGATCTGGACCGCAACAGGGTGGCCGGCGAGATCGGAATGTCGGTTCGGCGTTTGAGTGCGATCTTTTCCAAGCAGGATGAGTCCATCGGAGCCTTCATTCGCCGCATGCGCCTGGACGGCGTCGCAGCCGACCTGAAGGACAGTCGGTTTGATCGAAGCTCCATCAGCGAGATAGCCTTCCGCTACGGCTTCTCGAACATGCAGAACTTTTCGACCCTGTTTCGCTCCAGGTTTGGCGAAAATCCGAGAAACTTCCGCGCCCGGCACAAGGTCAACTGATACCGGAGACCTCTTGAGCGGTTATTTGGCCCAGTCCTGAACACAGGTCACTGCAACCGTAAACCGCCATTCATCTTCGGATTTCCGCGCAACATAGTGTCCATCCACTCTGGCCATGTGCTCGTCACAAGGTGCTTGTCGTCGGTCAACCCGCCCATTCACGGCAGTCGACTGTCCCGAAATCCCCGCGCATCCATCCGCCGCCTTTGACGACCCAGCCGGGATCGGCGACCGTCACATAGGTCCAGCCGCCTTCAGGGACATGGAAAAAACCGACATAATCGCCACGGCCGATCCGGCCGATCGGGGGAAGATCCGAACTGCGGCCAGTGTAGAGGGTTGTCTCCGGCCCAAGCCAGCCGAGGCAGCCGCCCGGTGCTTCTTCCGCAACCGGCAGGTCAACGAGTCGGAAGCGGACGAACAGGTCGTCGATGGCGAGCCGATCGCTCTTTGTGTCGACCGCACAAGCATACTGCTTCTCAAGCGATCGGATGCGATCAACCAGAAGCTTGGACTCGGCATCGAGCGAAACGGATTTTCCGGAGCAATCGCTGTTGTCAAAAACAGCCTTGCCCAGCGGCGAACCGAAACAGTAGCCGGCCCGGTCCATGATCAGGTTGCGGGTGAACCACAGATCGTGGCATCCATCGCTGGCGGCGGCGAAAGAGGGTATCAGGACGAGCAGCAGAAAAAGCAGGATACGCATGCCGGCAGCTTGAGAAGCGGCTCGGCAGCTGTCAAGCGGTTATGCCGGCTCGACGACATCAGGGTGCCGCCGTCGCTTTTCACCGCCGTGGCGAATGTGGTAACGCTCTTTCTTCGATTGTGACGAGGGCAGATCAGAATGGCATCGCGTGGGGATATCGGACCTTTGGCGCACAATGTGGGCTTCAAGGTGCGTCGGCTCCATAACCTGCTCAATCAGCAATGGGTGCAACTGGCCGCGCAATTGGATGTGCGCGAAACGCCGGTCGAAAGCGGTATCCTCGTCCTCATCGGCAACAATCCCGGCATTTCCCATCGCTCCCTGGCGGACCTGCTCGGCGTCGAGGCCTCCACCCTGTCGCAGGCCATGGCGCCGCTGATGAAACGCGGTCTAGCGCGCTTTGATAGGGCACCATCGGATCGCCGCTCCCGGCATTTTTATCTGACCGAGGCGGGCGAGGAGGCCCGGGTGAGCGTCGATGAAATTCTGGAACGGCGTCGCACCTCGGTTCCGGGCAATCTCGATGCCGAAGACATGGCGACGCTGCACAGTCTGCTCGACAGGATGCTGGTGAAAGACTGATCGGACAACGGCTGACTTACAGTCTTACGGGATAAAGAACAGACTGCTCAGCTTATCGACCTTTGCACTGATCGGCAGAACGGATTGTCGAGTTCCGTTCCACAAGGGTGTTCATGATGGTGATACGCCGCGCTTTGCCCTGGGGTTTCTTTCTGCGAGCGAAGGCGAGGTCGATCGCATTGTCAAATATTGTCCGCATGTCTTGCCGCACCGTCGTAAGGCGGTAGGGCTGAAACCGGGCAGCTTCGATGTCATCATGTCCCACGACCTGAACGTCCTGCGGCACCCTTAGTCCAAGCTCTGAACGCAGAACGTCCATCGCGCCGATGGCCATGGGGTCATTTGCCGCGACAATCGCGTCGATGCCACGCCGGCGGACGTCAAGTCGCCTGGCGGCGGTCTGACCGCCATCGTAGTTGAAGTCGTCTTCCAGGATGATTGGTTCTTCAATCCCGATGGTCCTGCACGCGGAGATGAAGCCGCGGCGGCGTTCGCAGGAGATCCAGTTGTTATCTCCGCCGCCGATGAAAGCGGGTTTTCGGGCACCATTGGACATCAGCAGTTTTGTTATGTCCTGCATGATCTCCGCGTTGGGCGAACTGACGCAATCGACTCCGGAGCACGGCGGTTCACGGTTGATCATGACCAGGGGCACACCGCCGTTTGTGCACGATTGCGCCGCATCTCGATTGAGACTGGCTGCACAGAGAATAAAGTCGACGTGCCGCGCCAACAGCCTGGACACCGCGTGATCGCCCATGTCGGAGGAGTCAACCAGTTGGATCAACAGCGAGTCACCCGTTTCGGTAATGACATCGACAGCACTTTTGAGCGCCAGCGGATAATTCTGTTGCGCGTATTGTGTCACCACCAACCCGGCGAGCTGCGTCCGCCCGAGACTGAGTGATTTGGCAAGCGGGTTTGGTGTGAAGCCTAGTTCTTCGGCGGCAGCCAGCACCTTGTCCCGCGTTTTCTGCGACGCGCTGCCGGACGGGGAAAACACTCTGGAAACAGCGGATTGGCTGACGCCAGCCAGCTTTGCCACATCGTAGGAAGTCGGGCGTTTTTCGCTCATTTCAATCGCTTCAAAAGACCATCGGGAAAATAAAGCATTGACTCGTCGGGTCAGTCCATGCCTTTTTTGCATCCGGATGCAAAACTGTCATGAGGGACCCAATGGGGCGGAAAATCCTCTTCATCACAACCGACGAGCAACGCTTCGATGCCCTGGGTTGCTACGGTGGGAAAGTGGCGAAAACGCCGGTCGCCGATGCTCTCGCCCGAGACGGTATCCGCTATCACAGGGCTTATAATCAGAACGTCACCTGCATGCCCGCCCGGTCGTCGATCATCACCGGTCAGCATGTGTCCACGCATGGGGTCTTGCGCAACGGATACTCCCTGCCGGAGAGCGACCCATCCATCGCACGCTACTTGCAGGAGGCCGGCTATCGCACCGCGCTTGTGGGCAAGGCTCACTGGCAACCAATGACGGATCATGACTGTTGGGAGGCCTCCGCGGCCGGGCGCGGAGACAACGGTCCGTATCGCGGATTTGAGTATCTGTCCCTCGCCGCACACAGTGGCATCTCCTACCGCTGCGAGATGCACTACAACCGCTGGCTCAAGGAGAACTATCCCGAGCAGGTGGAAAATTTCTACCCGCCGGTTGGTCCCGACAATGGCCCCAACAACCAAAAGGGCGGCGACAGCGATGCAGTGCAGGTGCATCACAACGACTGTCCGAAGGAAGCTTATCACACGGAGTGGGTGACCCGGAGATCGATCGATTGGCTGGAGTCCCTGAAGAACGAGGAGGACTGGTTCCTCTGGGTGAGTTACCCCGATCCGCATCACCCATTTGATCCGCCGGCCTCGGAGAAAGACCGTATTGACTGGCGGTCACTGGAGCTGCCCGAGGCGCATCCGGGTTCTGACGAAGAGATACGCAGGATCCTGGCGGGAAAGCCCAAGCACTGGATGGAGTACTACGACGGCACAACGGATGTCGCGGATGAAACCCCGGACAGTTTCGTGCCCAACACCATGACGAACGACAACGTGCGAGAGATCGACGCCATGGTCCATATCCAGAACGAGCTGGTCGACGAGGCAATGGGCCGTCTCATGGAGTATCTCAAGGTGCGCGGCTGGGATGCCGACACTGACGTTTTCTACTGCTCGGATCACGGCACGAACCAGGGTGACTATGGGCTGATGTTCAAAGGTCCGTTCCACACGGACGGGCTTATGCGACTGCCCATGATCTGGCGTCCGGCACCGTCGGCCCAGATGGCAGTCGGCATGGTTGTTTCTGATCCGGTTGGCCACATAGACCTTGCACCGACATTTGCCGAAATTGCCGGTCTGCCGGTGCCGGATTGGATTGAGGGAAAGGCCTTGCCGTCTTCTGATGCGCCGGAGAGAGACTGCGTGTTCTGCGAATGGGACGCCGATCGCAACGGAATCGCGATCAAGATGCGCAGTATCTACGATCGCTCGGGCTTTCTCTGCACGGTCTATGACAAGACCAACTATTACGACGGGACAGAGGGTGAACTGTACGACATGCGGGCCGACCCGCGACAGTGGCACAACCTCTGGGACAACCCCGACTTCACGGACGTCAAGACAGCGCTTGTCGCGAAAGTAAACGCGAAAACACCTGCGCCGCGCGATCCGCCTCTGGTTCGCACGGCGCGAACATGACTTCGATACGGATTATCCAAGGGAGGAAAAGATGACCCTACGCAACACACTGCTTGCCATGACTGCTTTGACGCTCAGTGCTGGCTCGGCCATGGCCGATTACCCGGAGCGCACGATCAATGTCGTGGTGCCGTTCATAGCTGGCGGTGGCACGGATGTTCCGGCACGATTCTTTGCTCAGGAACTGGAAGATATCCTCGGCCAGAACGTGGTTGTCAGCAATGTGGACGGCGCCGGTGGAACGATCGGCGCGACAGAGCTCAGTGAAGCCGATCCCGACGGATACAATCTTTTCTTTGCACCGGTGGGAACGATGACCACCCAGCCGCATATGCGAAAAACCAGCTACAATGCTGACAGTTGGACCCCGATCTGCATGGTCAGCCAGGGCCCGTACTACTTGGTCGTCGGCAAGGACAGTGGCCTGGACAGCCTTGACGACTACCTGGAGCTGGCGAAATCCGGGAATGCTCGTTTCGTTGGAGCGGGCCCCGGCTCGATGGACCATGTCGCGCAGCTGACGCTGGACAAGAAGATGGGCGTGACGACGCAATACCTGCCGACAAAAGGCGGGCCTGAAAAGGCAACCGAAATCGGCGGCGGTCGTGCCGACTCGTCGGTGTGGTTCTCCGACTTTGACACAAAGTTCGATTTCCAGGCACTGGCAATCCTGTCGGACGAGCGCTCGCAAGCGCACCCGGATGTACCGACGATGAAAGAACTTGGCTACGACGTGCAGGTGTCGATCTGGTTTGGATTTTTCGCTCAGGATGACGCCCCGGCGGACGCCGTCAGCACCCTGTCGAGCGCCTGCGAGCAGGCGGTGGCGACGGATCGGTTCAAAGATAACATGGCTGGCGCAAATCGACTGATCCGGTACATGGGGACAGACGAGTTCGGAGGTTTCTTTCGCGAAGCCTATGATCTGAATGGCGAACTGATGAAAGAAGCCGGCCTCGCTGACTGAGGAGTGCATTGGCCGCCCTTTGCTCTATGGGGCGGCCGACCCTGTTTGATGGAAAAAACATGTGACATCGCAGTATCGGGTTTCCTGCTGGTCGCGGGGATTGCGCTGCTGTCGTCCACCTTTGGAGAGGCTTTCGACGTACGCACATTCGGCGGCGACGTTGGCCCAGCGTTTGCGCCGCGCCTGTTTCTTGTCGTCTGGATTGTGCTGGCGTTGCTTGCCTGCCTGTCCGCCATAAGGCGTGCAAACGGCACCAAGACAGATATCCGGTTCGGACAACTTCTTGGAGCGATCCTTGTCGCAACCGCGACGGCTTTTGCCATGACCAAAATCGGCTTTCTGCTGGCGATGATTCCCGGAATTGTTCTGTTTTGCATTGCCTTTGGATACCGGCGGATTGTGCCGCTTGTGGTCGTCGGCATCGCTGCACCTGTGGTCGTATGGGCAACGTTCACCTTCGGGTTCGAACTCCTGTTGCCGCGCTCGCCCTGGTTTCATCAGTTCTAGGGGGAAGCGTGAACAACCTCGTCCTGGCAGCTCTGGAGTTCACCAGTCTCGGTGTATTGTTCGCGATACTGGCCGGTAGCGCCTGGGGCATGTTGGCAGGTGCGCTACCCGGCATGGGGACAGTCGCTGCGTTGATCGTCGTGCTGCCATTCACGTTCGGAATGAGTGCCGAAGCGTCGATCGCCCTGTTTGTCAGCGTCTATGTCACGTCGGTCTATGGCGGTTCGATATCCGCCATTCTGATAAACACGCCGGGAACGCCACAATCCGCTGCCACCGTTCTCGATGGGTACCCGATGGCCAAGGCGGGTAAGGCCGATCTGGCCATCGGCTGGGCAACGGTGGCTTCACTTTTCGGCGGGCTGTTTTCTCTGGTGATCCTGATTTTCGCGGCACCTTCGCTTGCCAAGGTTTCCTTGGCATTTGGTCCGGCCGCCATCTTTGCCATTATCATTTTTTCGCTGACCTGCATCGCTTGGGTATCGGCAGGCAGCACCGTCAAGGGGCTGCTTGGAGGGACCGTAGGTTTGTGGATGACGACGATCGGCCCTGACGACCTGACGGGTCTGACCCGTTTCACCTTCGGCACGGAAGCCTTGCGCGGCGGTCTATCCCTCATTCCGGTTCTGATCGGCCTGTTCGCACTCTCGGAGGTGTTCCAACGGGCTGCGACCTACTTTCCCGCCAAACTGCCCGACGTGACAAATGTCGGCTTCCGCATCCCTCCATTTGCTGAAATGCGAATGCGTCTGGTCCAGTTTTTGCGCGCTTCCTCCATCGGAACATTTATCGGCATACTTCCGGGCACAGGAGCCACGGCTGCGACCTTTGTTTCTTACTCCGATCTGAAGCGATCTTCTCCGCGCAGGGCGAATTTCGGAAAGGGCGAGCCGGATGGGTTGATCGCGTCTGAAGCATCAAACAACGCAGTCACCGGAGGTGCGCTCATCCCGACACTTGCACTCGGCATTCCCGGTGATGGCGGCACGGTGGTTCTCTTGGGCGTTTTGACCATTCAAGGCCTTACGCCGGGCTATGACCTGGTCAACAACAATCCGCATCTTCTAACCGGCATCTTCCTCGTCGTGTTGGTTGCCAACCTGGCCATGTTTGGTTTTGGCGCACTTGGGGCGCGGCTTTTTGCGCGGCTACTCAAAATCCCGGAGCCGATTTTGATGGGATTGATCCTGATGTTCTCGTTGGCAGGATCCTTTGTGGTGCGCGGCAATATCATCGACGTCATGGTTTGCGCCGTGGCGGGAATTGCGGGTCTCATTCTGCGCCTGGCCAACTACCCTGTGGCTCCCGTCGTGATTGGCATGGCCCTCGGTGCCACCTTTGAAACCAAACTGCGCCAGGGTTTGATCGGGGCGCGAGGCGATTTCTGGGTGTTCATCACCGATCCGATTGCTTTGGCCATTTTGGCGGTGACCGGATTGATTCTGCTGGCGCCGCTGGTCAAACGCGAAAAAACCGAATGACCGAAAAGTTGTGTTGCACATCGCCAACCGCTGCTCCCCCAATGCATGCTGCGACGACCGAGGGCATTCAACCGGCAACCGAGGACGTCCGGGCGGAGCTCAGAGCGGAATTGGTGCGAATTCCGGGCGGTTCCTTCGACATGGGTGCACCACAATCGACCTATCCGCAGGACGGGGAAAGCCCGCAACGCAGAGTGAAGGTGTCGGAATTCCTGGCTGCCCCCTATGCCGTGACCAATGCCGCTTTCGCGCGATTTGTTTCAGCCACCGGGTACAAAACCGTCGCGCAGCAAGAGGGATGGTCCTTCGTTTTTCACCTGTTCCTGGATGAGCCGGAACGATATGGCGCGCCGCAGGGTTTGCCATGGTGGCGAAAGGTGGATGGGGCGTGTTGGTCGGCTCCCGAGGGGCCTGGCAGTACGATAGGCGACCGTGAAAGCCACCCTGCTGTCCATATCAGTTGGTTCGATGCGACGGCCTATTGCGCATGGTCAGGTTTGCGCCTGCTGTCGGAAGCCGAGTGGGAGTATGCTGCAAGAGGTAACCTTCAGCGGGCCAGGTTTCCATGGGGAAACACTCTTGTCCCATCGGGCCATCATGCAATGAACGTCTGGCAGGGAGATTTTCCGAACACCAACACGGCGGAAGACGGATATGTCGGGACGGCATCGGTCAATGCCTTCGCACCCAATGCCTTTGGGATGTTCAACATGACCGGCAATGTCTGGGAATGGGTGGAATCAACCTTTGATCGCGACCGGACCATATCCGGCCCGGTTCCACGGACGCAACGAGGCGGATCGTACCTCTGCCATGCGAGCTATTGCGATCGTTATCATGTTCATTCGCGAACCGGCGCCGAACCCGGGAGCTCCGCCGGCCATGCCGGATTTCGAGTGGCTGCGAATATGTAGACTTCTCGAAATACTCAGGAAACAACCGTCTTCATGCGCATCAGCCAAGCGCCGCACCCGATCGCGAGCACGCCTCCGGCGACGTTGAGCCAAATCCCGGCAGGGACGGCATCATAGGGCAGGAGGACCAGCAGGCCGGCCAGCCCGATCAAGAGCCTTTCAGCCAGCGTCAGGGTACGCCGGTAGAAGCCGGTCATGGCGACGGAGATCAGCGCGACGCCGATGACCGCCGTCACCACCGACACGATCGTCAGCCCCAACGGACCGCGCAGGATCAGGCTGGGCGACAGGGCGAACAGGAATGGCACAACATAGGCCGGCCAGCCGAAACGCATGGCTTCGAAACCGGTGCGCATTGGTCGGGCTCCGGCAACTCCGGCGGCGGCAAAGGCGGCGATCGCCACGGGTGGCGTGATCATCGACATCATGCCGAAATAGAGCACGTAAAGATGCGCGGCGACGCGATCGACACCAAGTTCGATCAGCGCCGGCGCGACCAGTGTGGCGAGCAGCACGTAGACGCCGAGCGTCGGCAACCCCATGCCGAGAACGATGCAGACCAGGGCAGACATCACCAGCAGTGCAATCTTGCTGCCGCCGCCGAGTTGCACCAGGGCGTAGGTCAGGTTGAAGCTGAGCCCAGTCATGTTGAGCACGCCGATCACCATGCCGGCCGCCGCGCAGATCAGCACGAGATCGATGGCCGCATGCCCGGCGCGGGCGAAGCACAACCAGAGCTGATGTGGACCGGCGCGCTTGCCCTGGTAGCCGAACAGTGCGGCTGTCACCACGACGGTCGCGGCTGCTGCCAACGCCGATTTCGCCGGCTGCCAGTTGAGCACGAACAGCGTGAGGATGAGCACGACGAAGGCGAGAAGAAAGTGCCATCCCGTGCGCACCTGTGCAGCCTGCGGCCGTTCCGAACGGGGGACCGCTGCAATGTTGTGGCGCACGGCCTCCAGATCGGCCTGGATGAACAGGGCCGCGTAGTAGAGCACGCCCGGCACCAGGGCGGCGAGGGCGACGGTTGCATAGGGCGTATAGAGGAATTCGGCCATCAGGAACGCCGCCGCGCCCATGACCGGCGGCAGCAACTGGCCGCCGGTGGAGGCAACCGCTTCAATCGCCGCCGCCCGGTGCGCCGGATAACCCGTCCGCTTGATCATCGGAATGGTCACGACGCCCGTCGACATCACATTGGCGACGGCGCTGCCGGAGATGGTGCCGAAGATCGCCGATCCGATGACCGCAATCTTCATGGCGCCGCCGCGAAGCCCGCCCATCAACAGCATTGCGGCATCGGTGAAGAATTGCGCGCCGCCGGCGCGGCTGAGAAGCATGCCGAACAGCACGAAGGCGATGACGACGGTGCTGGCGATCTGCAGGGGCACGCCGAGAACGCCGTTGACGTCGAAGCTGAGATAGGAGGCGACCTTCTCCCAGTCCTGGGCCCGGCCGGCAAGCCGCCCGGGGACATGGTTGCCCCAGAAGGCATAACCGACGAAGAACAGCACGACGATGACCAGCGTCGGACCGGCAACACGGCGCAATGCCTCCAGGATCAGCGGCAGGATCACGATGCCGATCGCCACCGCTTCCGGTGGTCGCAACAGCACGAGGTCGACAAGCGCCGGATAGCGGATCGCCATCATGACACCGGCGCCCAGACCGAGCACCGCTGCCACCAGGTCATACCAGGGCGGCGTCTTCTCGTGCGCGGTGCCTTGCCGTGATCGCGTCAGAAATGCGACCGCGATGGACAGCCCGAGTACCAGCGACAGGAACTGGGCCGGATAGAAGGCAACGCCCAGCATGCGGGGCACGTCCAGCGACCATGCCGCCGCGATCAGCACGATGGCCACGGCGAGCCCGCTGGCCAGAGCGCCGACGGGATTGCTTCTGGCGGACGCGTCGCGTCCGCAGTTATCCGTCTCAGTCATCGCCTTCTGGCGCTGGCTTGATCAGTCCTGCCAGATGCCGACTTCCTTGTAGAACTTGATGGCGCCCGGATGATAAGGCACGCCGCCACTCGGGCCGACCATCTTCTTGGGATCGAACAGCCGGAAAGGCGGCAGCAGTTCGGCCAGTTGCGCCTGGTTCTCGTACATCGCCTTGGCAACGGCATAGGCTGCATCGTCGGACATGTTTTCACCGGCAGCAACTGCCTGGGGATAGGTCAGCACCCAGATCGGTTCGCTGACGCCGGGTCCCGCCGCCGGGCCGGGCTGGACTTCCGTCAGGTAGCCGACCGGCCAATGTTCGCGCATGCCCTCTTCCGTGCCGTCCTGTTTGTCGATCTTCAGGGCGCGGATGCCGCCGACCGAGGCGTCCGCTTCGCGCACCTTGCCGGCGCCGAGGGCGAACATGAATGCGTCCGATGCGCCGGACATGAAGGCATTGGCGCCGCCCACGACGCTGGGCACCGGCACCGACTCGAAGTCGTCCGCCGTCAGGCCGGCCGTTGAAAAGATGGCGGCGTTCTGCGGCACGATGGTCTTCTGTGCGGTGTAGCCTGCCGTCATTCGCTTGCCCTTGAGGTCGGCGACGGACTGCATGTCGCTGTCGGCACGCACGAAGATGGCAACGCGCAGCGGGAAGTGCAGGGCCAGAAGCCGCAGGCCGGGATGTGGGCGTCCGTCGAACCAGGCTTCGCCCTTATAGGCGTAAGACAGTTCCTGCAGGTTGACCGGGCCCATGTCGAACTCGCCGGATGCGATCAGCGGCAGATACTGGTTCGGGCTGGTGGCGGGCTGCACCGTTGCCTGGGCACCATTGTCGTTGGCAACCTTGGCGATGGCCGTGCCGATGGAGTGATAGATGGAGCCGGGATTGGATGTGGCGACTCCGATCGGCTCCGCGTTGGCAAGCGATGCTGTAAGCGCCAGGATCGCGCCGGCGAGGAGCGGTTTGAAAGTACCCATATTTCGACCTCCCACAAGTTTAGTTTTGCTCCTGAACTATCTACCATGTAGACTGGATGATCAATAGGCGACGGTCCGGCCGTCGCGATCGCCGGCGAGGGGAGAGGCAGGCATGACGGCCAATTCGACGCCAATGGGCACAGCTGCAGGTCAGCTGTTGCGCACGATGAAATCGAGCGGCGTCGACGTGGTGCTCGCCAACGCCGGAACCGATTTTCCCACATTGATTGAGGCATTTGCCGACCCTGAAGCGGCGGATCTGCTGCCAACGCCGATGGTGGTCCACCATGAGAGTGTCGCGATGGGCATGGCGCACGGGCACTACCTGGTGTCGGGCCGCATGCTTGCCGTCATGGTGCATGTCAATGTCGGGCTGGCCAATTGCGCCATGGCGGCGCTCAATGCCGCCGCATCGCAGGTGCCCGTCCTTATTCTGTCAGGGCGTACTCCGGCCACGGAAACCGGGCGCCATGGCAGCCGCGTCGCTCCCATCCATTGGGGCCAGGAGATGTTCGACCAGGCTTCGCTGGTGCGCGAGGCGGTCAAATGGGAATACGAACTGCGCTACCCGGAACAGGCTGCCCAGAGTGTGGCCCGAGCTATATCCGTTGCCCGTGCGGCACCGGTTGGTCCGGCCTACCTCAGCCTGCCACGCGAAGTGCTGGCCGAACCCGTGGAAGAGAGCATCCCCGTGGCCGTCGCTGCGGAAGCGGGCAGGGGCTTGCCGGATCCGCAGTTGCTTGACAGGGCGGTCGAGATGATTGCCGCCGCCCGCAATCCGCTTATCGTCGTTCAGCGAACGCCGCCGGGCGGGCATCTGCCGGGTCTGGCCGAACTGGCGGAGGCGCTGGCCATCCCGGTGGTCGAGTTCTGGCCGACGGCAAGCTGCCTGCCGACGGACCACCCGATGCATGCCGGCTTCGATCCGGCAAAGCTGGTTGGCGGCGCTGATCTCGTGCTGACCGTGGGCGCCAAGGTGCCCTGGATTCCGGGCGCCTCGCCAACCCAGGCAAAGGTCATTGCAATCGGGCCGGACCCGCTGGAACAGGGCACGCCGTTTCGCGCTTTCCCGGCGGACATTGCTCTGGCGGCCGATACGGCGCGGGCGATGAAGGCCCTGTCCGGATTGCTCATCGAACGAGCTGGCTCGATCGACAGCAGTGCGCGCCGCACAGAACAGGCGGCCCGCAAGGCGGCACAGGAACAGGCCGTCGCCGCCATGATCGAAGCGGGCGCCCGCGGTCCGATGAACCATGCTTATGTCGGCCGCATCCTGTCTGAAGAGGCAGGTGCCGACGCGGCGATCTTTTCCGAACTCGGCGTGCCCGGCCCGGCGCTGCGGCTGCCCAACCCGGGACAGCTTTTCTGGACCCCGCTGTCCGGCGGCCTCGGCTGGGGCCTGCCGGCGGCCCTCGGCGCCAAGCTGGCGCAACCGGAACGCACGGTCATCGCCACGGTCGGAGACGGCTCCTACATCTTTGCCAATCCTGCCGCCTGCCACCAGGTTGCTGCTCTGCATGGGTTGCCGGTGCTGACCGTGGTGCTGAACAACGGCCGCTGGCACGCCGTCAAACGCGCTACCACGGGCATGTATCCCGAAGGCCGCGCCGTTCGCGCCAACGAAATGCCGCTGACGGCCCTCGGCCCAACGCCGGACTATTGCGCCATGGCCGCCGCCCACGGCGCCCATGCGCAGAAAGTGGAGGATCCGGCGGATCTACGCGATGCAGTCCGGCGGGCCTTGGACGAGACGCGGGCGGGGCGCCAGGCGCTGTTGGATGTGGTCGTGGAGTGACCGCTGGGTGGTTCCGACTGGCGTTTCATTGCCAAAAATTGAGACACATTCTAACTTAAACTCAAGGTAGAGTGCCCAAATGCATGGAACAGGCTGTGTGCTTTAGTGTTTATCTTGGATGTCACGAACAGCTTCCGATCAACGATGTCTCTTGTGGCTCTCCGAGCTTTCAGGTGGCTGAATGGAGGCCGCCTGCAATCTCCGAGTTTCCGTTCGCATATTATCTCGGACGTCAGGGGGAAGGCGGCCAACTCGAATGCTCGTGTCTGCTGTTACAGGACGTGGGCTGGGACGAAAGTGGCCCATACTTGTGTCCCAATGGGCTTGCGTCGGAAGCTCCATCCTGTCCCTTTGAGGATCTGAGATCCATCGTCGAGTCCGCGCAAGCTTAGTCACGCGCTTCATCCCGCCTTGAATCGACGCTCAACCTCGACCTTGAGGCCGCGATTGAAGGCCTGATAGCCCAACAGATACATCTTCGCCAGCCTGCCGCCTATCAACCATGCCAGGCCGCCCATGATCTCGTCTGTCTGAATGAAACGGGTTGTTCCGTTTTCAGCGGCTTCAACCTTGAAGTGGTGGTTGTCCCGGATGCCGCCCGGTCCCTTCTCGGCCCAGAAAAACGAATGCACCGGGCTGACGCTGATCCTGTGGTCAATGCGTGTGAGCTTGTCCTTCCTTGGGTTCGTCTGGAACACCGCCGTGATCTTCGTGCCGTCGGAAATCTCGCCCTCAATGGCGACCAGAAAGGCGGCCCAATTGCCGTAGCTCGGCGTGTCGGTCAACACGGACCAGACGACATCAGGTGCTGCGTCGATGACGATGTCGGTGTAAATCCTGTGATGCGAGAAGCTCACTTTTTCGGTGCTTCCAGTTTCCATGATCGTCTGTCCCGTCTCGACCTCAAGCACTCAGGGGTGCGGGTCGGCTTGTTGCTTCGATGGTGATCCGCCCGAACCGGTCGCGCATGCGCTGCGAGCGGAAGAGGTAGACTGAGATGACGATGTAGTTGATGCATTCCTGAACGAAGTTTCGGTAGCGGTCGGGCGTTTCGAGCATGTCGAAAGTCTGGACGGCACACATCGTTGCAAGCGCGGTGAACATCACGAGCATCGCTATGGGAGTGAAGCTCCAGCGCAAAAAGTAGCCCGCCAGGAATGTCGCTCCGGATGCGGTGATCAATATCCAGTGGAGCGTTTGCATGCCGACCGGAAAGGTCGAATTCTGCAACGGCATCAGCGGAGCCAGCCCGGTGAAATATTCCAGAAAACCGAGAAGTCCCCAACCCAGCATGATGGTTGATGCAAGGATGATGAGATAACTGAAGCCCTGTGACAGCCGATCCCAAAGATGTGGCATTGTATCTCCCCATTGTTTCGATTGCCGACTTGAAGCCCCGGTCACCTGTGCGGCTTCATTCGTTGTGTTTATGATGCTCATTGCCCCGCCCTTCAGATCGAAAAACGCTGGTTGGTCATCTCTTCGGAGAGCTGCCACAGCCGAGTCGCGACTACTTGATCGTCACAGATCGGATTGCGGTTTGCGGGGCCGGTTGGGCCGCTCATTTCTTCCGGACCGGTCGGGCCGTAGTAATCCCCGCCGTCAACGTCTGGAGACAAGGCTGCGAGGAGAGTGGGTTTGGCCGCGTCCGCGTTGGAATGCAGCAATTGCTCAACCTGCTTCTTCATTGCTTGGCGTTGCGATTCCTCCAGGTCATTGAAGAGGCCGGAATCGGAACCGCCCGGATGCACCGAAAGTGCCTTGATCGCTTTGCCTTCTGCCTGCAGGCGACGGTTCAACTCGTCGCCGAAGAGAAGACAGGCAAGCTTGGACTGCCCGTAGGCAGCAAGGCTGTCGCCTCCGCAGGTCAGGTCATCGAAATGGATGCCGGCGCTTTTGTGGGCAATGCTCGACAGGGCGACGATCCGCGATGCGGGATTGTCCGGAATCAGGTCGATCAGCAGCGCAGTCAGAAGGAAGTGTCCGAGGTGATTGGTGAAGTACTGCGCTTCCACGCCTGCATCGTTGGTCTGCGGTGAATAGAGCAGAATGCCGGCGTTGTTGATCAGCACGTCCAGTGTCGAATAGCGGGCGCGAAACACATCGACAAAGGCGCGAACCGAAGCCAGATCACTCAGGTCCAGGAGAATAATATCGAGCGACGCCCCGGGCACACGCTCGATGATACCGGCCTTGGCTGCCTCCGCCTTCTGGTGGCTGCGACAGGCCATGATCACATGAAATCCGGCCTTCGCCATTCCGACTGCCGTTTCAAATCCGATCCCGTTGTTCGCGCCGGTTACGATAGCGGTCTTCTGGAGGTGCATGGTTTGGCTCCATACAAAAGTGACAAATAGCGTATGAATGTCAATATTGACAATCAGCCGTTATTTGTCAACATGTCGCATATGAAAAATCGCGACCAGCACATAATCGACGCGGCGATCCGCCTGTTTCTGCGCTATGGGGTCAAGCGGACAAGCATGAATGATATTGCCGCAGAGGCAGGCCTGTCTCGACAGACCCTCTACAAGGCCTTCGCGAACAAGGATGCCGTGCTGCAGGGGACTATCCGGCTGCTGGCCGACAAGGTCGTTGCGGATATTGAATCGGGTCTAACAAGGGCGGAAAGTCTGGGCGCCCGTTTGGATGTTGTCTTCAAGCATATTGCGGTGGAGCACTACGACCTGATGCATTCATCCCCGAATGCGGAAGATATCGTCGCGGGGTTCAATGCCTCCAGTCAGAATGAGCTCGAGGCCGGTGCCAAACGGAACATCGAGATCATCTGCCGCATTCTGGAACCTTTTGAGGCCGAAATCGAAACGAATGGCCTGACCGTCCCGCAACTCGCCGATTTCATCCAACGTACGGCCACATCGGCAAAGTATGGGGCTACCAATCGAAACCACCTTCTCGCGTTGCTGGCGACCCTGCGGGTTTCCGTGCTGAGAGTGACGGGTGGCGATTGACGATCTGCAACGGCGAGGTTGGCGGATAGGTACTCGAACAGCCCCTTCGATCGTTAAAAATCAAGCGGGACTGGAAAGATAAGCGGAGATCGCACTCTCAACGCCATCATCCGACAGCAATCGATGCCAACGGGCGAAGGTGTCGACGAACAGTTCGTTGTCGCTGAGATCGCCGTAGTACTGGCGCTGTTGAAGCCACCGGACCGGGTTGCTTTCGGCGGCCAGCGCGACGGGATTGAGCGTGGACCAGTGGGGATCATTGGGCTCAATCGAACGGCCGTCCTCGCGTCGCCCTTCGCAGTATTTGCACCACATCGCGGTCGACAGCGCCAGGCCATCGACGGGCATGCCTTTCTCCAGGCAGTCCCTGAGGGAAGGGATGAGAAACCCGGGTTGGCGGCTTGATCCATCAAACGCCACGCGTCTCGTCGTATCCTCGATTTCGCCGTTGGAAAACCGGCTTTCGATCAAATCGAAGTACCGGCTGGGGGTCAAACCCGGCACAGGTTTGATGTGGGGAGCGACTTCGTCAGCGATCACTTTCTTGAACAATTGCCGAATGAGTGAATTGGCCATGACGTCGGCGATCGTTCCAAGACCGAGCAATTCGCCCGGCATGGAAATGATCTGGTGACCGCCATTGAGAATGCGCAGCTTGAGCGCTTCATACTCTTCCACTGCGCTCGAAAACGTGACCCCGACCTTTTCCCACTGGGGACGGCCGGCGCAAAAATCATCCTGCGTTACCCATTGGCGAAAATTCTCATGCGTGACGGGGGACGCATCATCGATCCCGAAGGAACGCGCCAGGGCGATTTCCTTGTCTCCGGTCGCCGGTACGATGCAATCGACCATTGAATTGGGGAAGCTGCAATTTTGATCAATCCAGTCAGCCAGCGACGGATCCGACAGGCGGGCAAGCGACGTTATCGTGCGCCGCAAGATATCGCCATTGCCCGGCAGGTTGTCGCAACTCTGGCCGGTCAAGGGACCATGCCCGCGCTCCCGACGCAGACGCAGGGCAGCGATCATGGCGCCGAAGGCGGTGCGTGGCTCCGTCGGATTTTGAGCGTCATGCACGACATCCGCATGCGAGGCTTCAAATCCGCCACTGGCCGGGTCCAGGTAGTAGCCACCTTCGGTCACGGTTAGCGACACGATACGGATGTCGGGCTCAGCCATCCGTGCGATCAACGCGGCGTTGCTGTCTTCAACCGGGACATACTCAATCATGGATCCGATGATCTCGGCCGATTTTCCCGCGGGGTCCAATTCGATCAGGGACGTCAGGCAATCCTGCCCCACCAGCCTGGAGCGCTGGGCTGCGTCCGGGGGCCGCACGCCCGCACCAACGATGGCCCAATCATGGCTGAGGCCCTGATCCATCAAGCGGTGCAGATACCAGGCCTGATGGGCGCGGTGAAAATTGCCCAGTCCGATATGAACGATCCCGGCAGTGAGTTTTCCACGATCGTAGCCGGGCACACGGACCTTTTCGGAGAGCCTTCCCAGGTTGGCATCGGATAGTGGGATCAACTCATCCATTGGCCGCCATCGACGTTATAGGTTTGCGCCACAATGTAGTCGGCCTCTTTGCTGGCCAGAAAGACGGCCATACCGGTCAGGTCTTCAGCCTCGCCCATGCGCCCGAATGGCACGGCTGCACCGACCTCCCGCTTTTTCTGGCCGGGAGCCTTGTTTTCGTACTTTGCAAAGAATGCGTCGACACCATCCCAATGCTCTCCATCAACCACGCCCGGCGAAATGGCGTTGACGTTGATGCCGTGTCTGATCAGGTTCAGCCCTGCGGATTGGGTCAAGGAAATAACGGCGGCCTTTGACGCACAATAGACGCCGACCAGTGGTTCTCCGCGCCTGCCGGCCTGGCTGGCCATGTTGATGATCTTGCCGCCGCCGCCGCGTTCGATCATGTGGCGCGCAACCGCCTGCAGCGTGAACAGTGTGCCCGCAACGTTGACTTCGAACACCCGTGCGAAGTCGTCGCGTGCGATTTCCGTGATCGGTGCGGCCGTGAACAGCGCTGCGTTGTTGACCACAATGTCGATCCGGCCCAGCGTTCCAATCGTCTGTTTGACCGCAGTCTCGATGCTTGCCTGAGAGGTCACGTCCATCTCTACGGCTATTGCATTTTCACCGATTTTCTCGGCCGCCTGGCGCGCACGTGAGATATCGATATCCGCGACCGCAACAGACGCACCCTCGTTGACATAGGCCTGCGAAAACGCATACCCGATGCCGCGCGCCGCGCCGGTAACGAGGGCTGTTTTCCCGGCCAGACGGCTCATTCGATCCGCAGTCCGTTGCTGTCAAACTTGTGAATCTGATCGGCGCGCGGGGTGAGATGAATGCGGTCGCCGTGGCGGAAACTGACTTCTCCGTCGGCTCTGACGGTGATGGTTTCCGCCAGGCCCGTTTCATGGATGTGAAAGAAAGTATCGGATCCCAGGTGCTCGGACACGCCGACCGTACCGGTCCACTCGCCTTCTTCGTTTGAAACGGCAATGTGTTCGGGGCGGACGCCGATCGTAGGCGCATTGTGTTTGGCTGCCGCCTCGCCTTCAATGAAATTCATTTTGGGAGAGCCGATGAAGCCGGCAACGAACAGGTTGCGGGGCTTGCGATAGAGGTCCAGCGGTGATCCTACCTGCTCGATATGTCCGGCCCGCAGAACGACGATCTTGTCCGCCATCGTCATCGCTTCAACCTGGTCGTGGGTCACGTAGATCATCGTTGTTTCGAGCCGCGTGTGCATTTCGCTGATTTCGATCCGCATGCCGACCCGCAGTGCTGCGTCAAGGTTCGACAGCGGTTCGTCAAAGAGGAATGCCGCGGGCTCTCGAACGATGGCCCGGCCAATGGCAACGCGCTGCCGCTGACCGCCGGACAGCTGCCCCGGCTTCCGGTCGAGATATTCCGTCAGATTGAGTGCCGCGGCTGCCTGCTCCACACGGCGATCCTGCTCGGCCTGATCAAGCTTGGCCATCCGCAGCGGGAACGCAATGTTCTTGCGAACCGACATATGCGGGTAGAGCGCGTAGGACTGGAACACCATCGCCAGGCCGCGTTTGGCAGGTGGGATGACGGTCGCGTCCATGCCGTCGATTTCGATTTTGCCGCCGGAGACATCTTCCAGACCGGCAATCAACCGAAGCAAGGTCGACTTTCCGCATCCCGAGGGACCGACGAACACGGCAAATTCGCCATCTTCAATGACCAGGTCAAGCGGTGGAATGACCTCGGTTGCTCCGAAACTCTTGCTGACTTTGTCGAGAACTATGCGTCCCATGATCTTTCCTCACTTTACCGCGCCGAAGGTCAGGCCGCGTACGAGTTGCTTCTGGCTGAACCAGCCAAGGATCAGGATTGGTGCGATCGCCATGGTCGACGCCGCGCTCAGTTTTGCGAAAAACAGGCCTTCAGGACTGGAGTAACTGGCAATGAAGGCGGTTAGCGGTGCTGCATTGGCAGCGGTCAGGTTCAGGGTCCAGAACGCTTCGTTCCAGGCCAGGATGACATTCAACAGAACCGTGGAGGCAATCCCCGGAAGCGCCATCGGTGTCAGGACATAGAGGATTTCGTCGCGCAGACTTGCTCCATCCATGCGTGCCGCCTCGAGGATCTCGCCCGGAATCTCCCGGAAATAGGTGTAGAGCATCCAGATGATGATCGGCAGATTGATCAGCATCAGAACGATGACCAGACCAAAGCGCGTATCGAGAAGCCCCAGCCGAATGAACAGGAGATAGATCGGATAGAGCACGCCGACTGCCGGCAGCATCTTGGTCGACAGCATCCACAGCAGGATGTCCTTGGTCCGCTTCGATGGAACAAATGCCATCGACCATGCTGCGGGGATCGCGATAATCGTGCCCAGCAGCGTCGAGCCGCCGGCGATGATGATCGAGTTCCACAGGAACCGCATGTAGTCGGAGCGCTCCTGCACGATCGAATAGTTTTCGAGGGTCCAGTCGAAGAACAGGAACAGTGGCGGATCCGCGATCGCCTGTGCCTCTGTCTTGAAACTGGTCAGAATCGTCCACAGGATCGGGAAGAAGATCAGCAGTCCCACCACCCAGGCGGCGGTGGTGTTGATCAACTTTCGGCGGGGGGTAACAGAACGTGCCATCTGAAATTACCTCCTTACGCGTCGAGATTTTTGCCGACGATGCGCATCAGGAAGATCGCAACGATATTGGCGAGGATGATGGCGTAGACACCACCGGCTGATCCAAGTCCGACGTTCTGACTTTCAAGAACGCGCTGGTAAATCAGGTAGGTCAGCGTCTTCGTGCCGAACGCACCACCGGTGGTGACGAAAATCTCTGCAAAGACCGACAGCAGGAAGATCGTCTGGATCAGGATCACCACGGTGATCGCCCGGCTGAGATGCGGCAGAATGATGAACCAGAAGCGCTTCAGCGGCGGCGCTCCGTCCATTTCGGAGGCTTCCAGTTGCTCGCTGTCGAGCGATTGAATGGCCGTCAGCAAAATGAGCGTCGCGAAGGGCAGCCATTGCCAGCTGATAATCATGATCAACGATGGCAGTGAGGCCTGGCTTAGCCATTCGACCGGAGTCGCCCCGAAGAACTTCCAGAGATGGGCGAGAATGCCGTTCACCGGATCCATGAACATGTTTTTCCACACCAGGCCCGAAACCGTGGGCATGACGAAGAACGGCGAGATAATCAGGATCCGTACGAAACCCTGGCCCCAGATTGGCTGGTCAAGCAACATGGAAAGCAGGACGCCGAGAACCAGGGTTATGACCAGGACGCCGCCGACAATGATCAGTGTCGTGTAGACGCTTGGCCAGAAGGAACTGGAGCCGACAAAGCGGATGTAGTTCGAGAATCCGACCCAGTCGAGGCCCTGTGAAATATCGTCGCCGCGCAGTGGCAGATATTTCTTGAATGAGAAGAAGAGCGTCATCGAGAGCGGCACCAACATCCAGACCAGGAGTAAAAACACTGCTGGTGCCATCATGAATCGTGCGGCTGAGCGGGAATGCCGGGTTGCCATTTGAACGCACCTCCTCTGTTGGCGGACTCGCGTGCGCCATTTAGAAAATCATAGCGTATCAGGGGGAGGCCAAGGGCGGCAGTCGCCGCTCCTTGGCCGGGGAGGAATTAACGGTAGCCTGCGGCTTCCATTGCGTCGTTCGTCAGGGCCTGGGCCTTGGCGAGCGCTTCGTCGATCGATTGCTGTCCAGCATAGGCAGCCGAGAACTCTTGGCTAACCTCGGTTCCGATCCCGGCAAACTCCGGAATTGCGACAAACTGGATGCCGACATAGGGCACCGGCTTGACCGTCGGTTTCAGCGGATCGGCGGCAAGAATGCTGTCGAGCGTCATCTGCGCGAACGGCACCTTCTGGTATTCCGGGTTCTCATAGAGCGAGGTCCGGGTTCCGGGCGGAACGTCTGCCCAGCCTTTTTCTTTTGCGATCAGCTGCTGGTAGTCCTTGGACGTCGCCCAGTTGATGAACTCCTTGGCAGCATCGGTTTTCTGAGTGCCGGCCGGAATAGCAAGCGCCCAGGCCCAAAGCCAGCCGGAGGTTTTGCCGAGGCCGGCATTCGGAGCCATCGCCCAGCCGACCTTGCCGTCGACCTCACTACCAGAACCGCCGCGCTCGCCGGTCACCCAGCCTGCAGCAACGGTTGCGTCGATCCACATCCCGCATTTGCCCTGACGGAACAGCGAGAGGTTTTCGTTGAAGCCGTTTGTCGCATAGCCTGAGGGGCCGGACTCCTCCATCATGCCGACGAAGAATTCGAGCGCCTGTTTCCATTCCGGCTGATCGAACTGGGCATTCCAGTCCTCGTCGAACCAGCGGGCTCCGAACGAGTTGCCGAGCACGGTAACGCCCGCGCCACCTTCGCCCCAGCCGGCTTTGCCGCGCATGCAGATACCGTTGATATCGGCGTCGCGGTCGGTCATGGCGGCCGCTGCTTCCCGGATGAATTCCCAGGTCGGCTCCTTCGGCATCTCCAAGCCGGCTTTTTCCATCAGATCGGTGCGATAGTGGACCATCGAGCTTTCGCCGTAGAACGGCGCAGCGTACAGCGTGCCGTCATGGCTGAGGCCGGCGCGCATCGCGGGCAGGATGTCGTCCACGTCGTAGCTGTCCGGAAGATCGTCGAGCGCGACGAGCCAGCCATTGGCTCCCCAGATCGGCGTCTCGTACATGCCGATCGTCATGATGTCGAACTGACCGCCCTTGGTGGTGATATCGGTGGTCACCCGCTGGCGCAGAACGTTTTCTTCGAGCGTTACCCACTCGACGTCATGGCCGGTCTTGGCGGTGAAGTCGTCG
Source organism: Hoeflea sp. (assembly GCA_965216535.1). Lineage (GTDB taxonomy): Bacteria > Pseudomonadota > Alphaproteobacteria > Rhizobiales > Rhizobiaceae > Hoeflea_A. Next base: position 7,414,824 of record OZ244175.1, on the reverse strand, counting down.
GTCAGACCCTGCATGACGATCATGTCGTTGTTGTTGACGGTGGCGATCGTCAGCGTGTCTGCAACTGCACCAGAGGCAGTGAGAACCGCAAGTGCGGTCGATAGGCCAAGCAGTTTCTTGGAAAGCATCCGAATTCCTCCCTTGGTTTGGATGTGCAAGGGAGATTAGTCGCACTAATACGCGGTGTCAATAAAAACTTTACGCGCGTAAAATTTTATGCGGATGTTCGCATCACCAGACTGCCCTCGAACAGCTTTTCGATACGCTGTTCCGAATGGTTTCCACCCTCGATCAGGGCAAGAAGTGTCCTGGCGGACCTTTCGGAGATTGCTTCGTAATCGTGAGCAACGGTTGTCAATGGAGGGCAGGTGAAGCGGGAAAAAGGGTGGTCGTCGAGACCGGCCACGCGAATGTCGGATCCCTCCGATATGCCGACCTGCAAACCCTTCTTGAAACAGCCGGATAGAAATCCGATGGCCAGCCGATCGTTTGTACAAAGAACCGTATTGGTCTTCAGCAGCTTTTCCTCGATCACCTGCTGGCTTCCCCGGAACCCGATATCCTCCAGCTTCCAGCCTTCACCCTCAACACTGATGATGCAGGGCTCCAAGTCGAGCTCCGCCATGGCTGTAAGGTAACCGTCACGCCGTTTGCGCGTATTGGGATTGGGCGGCGTTTTCATTTCAAAGTAGCAGGGTGGTTCGCCGGTGCGGCAAAGATACTGAACGATGTGCGAAGTGAACTGAGGGTTGTCCGACCCAATGAACGCGTGGCCTATCCCTTCCAGGTTGCTGTCAAAGAGCACCGTCGGAACTTCCGCGCAGAATTTTTCGATTCGAGACCGGTCCGACGCCCTCCCCAGGGGTGCCATGAGGACGCCGGCCGGCTTCATGGACCGCAGATTGTCCAGAATGTCGATTTCCTGCTCCTGGCGGCCGTGAGAGCTGAACAGTGTCGGCGAAAATCCTGCATCGATGCAATGATGTTCAATTCGGCGCGCGATCTCGGCAAAAAACGGATCCGCGAGATAGGGCACGACGATGCCGATATTCTTGGTCAGTCGGCGATTCTGGTTGACCGCATAGATGTTGGGTCGGAAATCGTAGCGCTCGAGCGCCTCCTCGATGCGGGCGCGTGTCGAGGCTTTGACACTGTTTGGGTCGTGGAAATATTTCGAGACCGTCGGCCTGGAGATGCCGCATCTTTCGGCAAATTCCTCCATGTTTCTGATCTTTGATGTCGTCAAACCAATGACCCTTTCACAGCGAATCTGCGTGAGACAATTCCAATGCTATTCCTTGGCGGGATAACTTTTGATATTTACGCGCGTAAAAAACGTGTCAAGGAACAATAGGAAGCGAATTTCGCTCTGTCAAATGGACGAAGAGCCAGGGCGGCCGCACCGGATTCCCGATGTTTGTCACCCCGAAACAATCGAAGCGGCACGGGAAACACACTATACGGCAAATGCTCTCAACACCGCGTCGCACATCGCTTGCACGATCGGTCCCTTGGCATCCTGAGCCTTCTGAAGAACGAGATAGGTCGGATATCGATGTGGCAGTTCCGGCATGCGGCGCAGCCCATCGGTATCCTCGTCCGCGTCAAGCAGGGCAGCGGCGAACCCTGCCTTCGCGGCCGCGCGAACTCCGATCGTGCTTTCGCTGGTGAAGATGATCTGATGGGGCCTGCCGACCTCTTCCAGGCTTGAAACGGCGAGATCGCGCCACCAGCAGTCGCGTTCGAACACGGCAATGGGCAGCACGTCAGTCTCGGCGAAGTCGCGATGCTGGCCACACATCCAGACAAGGCTGCTTTCGCGCAGGATTTGCTGCTTCGCGTCGGGCTCCGCAACTTCGTGCACGGCAAGGTCCAGGGCGCCCGACTGCAGGGCGGTTGCAAAGCCAACGCCGAGCGCGCAGTTGACCTCCAGCTCGACATCCGGATGGCGCGCCGCGAAATCCGCGACGATGTTCGCCAGGTCCGATCGGCTGTGATCGTCCGGCATGCCGATCCGTAGCTTGCCTTTCAACCCGCCGCCGCGCAGCTCCGCCAGCGTGGCGTCCAGCGAACGAACAACCCGGCGGGCAACCGGATAGAGCGTCTCGCCCGAAGCGGTCAGACTGACGCCGCGACCGTGGCGATGAAAGAGCGGCTTTCCCACCGTGTCCTCAAGTTGCCTGATCTGCAGGCTGGTTGCCGATTGCGAGCGCCCGATCAGAGCAGCGCCCCCGGTGACGCTGCCGGCTTCGTGGATCGCCAGGAAGGTGCGCAGGTGGTCGCTGTTGAGATGCTGAGTCATGCTACCTGAAATTCCGATGGCTGATAGAGAAATTACTCGTTTCTCAAATAGCTGTCGAGGCTCCATATTTCCAGCACAAGGCCCATCACCGGGCCCAGCACAGGGCCCAGCACAGGGCAATGGAGGCGACATGTCGGTTTCGCAGATCATACACACGGCCCGCTTTAGACCAGTCCACGCGACTTTGCTTCTGGTCTTGGCGCTGATCCTGCTCTTCGTCTGGCGTCCTGGATTCGTCCTCGACACCGCGACCTTCGTGGTGTGGGGCATGATCCATGTCACACCGCTCGTCATCCCGGGCATTCTGCTTGCGGCATGGATCACAGCCAGCGGGGCAGGCGATCGTGTTGCCGCGGTGTTCCACGGTCGAATGGTGCAGACCGTTGTGGCGGCAACCGTTGTCGGAGCCTTGCTGCCCGTTTGCGGAGTAACCGTGCTGCCGCTGATGGCAGGGCTCCTTGCGGCCGGTGTTCCCCTGCCGCCTGTCATGGCGTTCTGGCTGGCGTCGCCGATCACCGGACCGGCCATGCTGTCGGCGACGGTGGCGACTCTGGGCTGGGAATATGCCGTCGGCAAGACACTGGCCGCCATCGGGCTTGGCCTCTTCGGCGGCGCCGTGACCGCGCTTTTTGTCCGCAAGGCCTGGGCAGTCTCACCATTGCGATCGAACCGGATCGTCGGATCACTGGGCGGCGGAACCTGCGGCTCGCAGCAACAGGATTTCGATCCGCGCATCTGGCGCGACGCTTCGCGGCGGTCGCGCTTTCTTCGCGACTGCTGGTCGATGACGCGCCTGATCCTGCTCGTGCTGACCCCGGCCTTTGCCGCCGAGTACCTGCTGAACGCCTGGCTGGAGCCGGATGCTGTTGCCTCTTACGTCGGAAAGGACAGCCCCTTTGCGATACCGTTGGCCGTGATCGTCGGAGGACCGGCTTACATCGACGGCTACGCGGCGCTGCCTCTGACCCGTGCGCTTCTGGAGCACGGAATGTCAAGTGGTGCGGCGATGGCGTTCCTGGTCTCGGGCGGCGTGGTCAGCATCTGGGGCGCAATGGCAATCTTCCCGGTCCTGCGGATCAAGCCGTTTCTTCTCTACCTCGCGCTGGCGGTCATCGGATCAATGCTGGCGGGTTGGGGGTTCGGTGCATTGACCTGAGCCAGTCCGGAACGGGCCGATGGACCGGCGTATCAGATCCGCCGACCTTTCAGCGGCGCCACGAGAGTCTTGATGTCCGTCTGCTGTTCCAGATGCGCCACCCGGTTGATGACGTCCGCAGCTTCGTTGCCATTCGCAAAGAAGAAATAGGTCCGCAGCTTGTCTTCGATCTCATCATTGCTCATCGGATCGGCCGGATCACCGCGCGGGCAGTCGCGAGAAGCCGTCTCCGTTGTTCCGTCGGTTCGGGTGACCGTGATGGTGCAGGCCGACTTGGCCGGAAAGGCAGCGGTGATGGCCGGGTCTTCGGAGACGCTGACTTTCGGCATCAGCGCGTTCAGGGTGGGATCGTTCGCATAGGGTTCGTCGAAATCATGATAGTCGACAGACCCTTTGGCCAGCACGGCGGCCACGCAGTAGGGAAGGGAATGGGTGCGCCCGGCGCGGCTGTCCGGTTGCCAGGCGGTCTCGCCGGCCGCGATGTCATTGCACATGGCATAGGTGCTGACGTCTATTTTCGCGATCGATGCCGGATCGCCGATCTTCGGTGCCAGATCGAGTGCGACATCGATCGGTGTCTGGCAGAACACCAGCGCCGGCCAGCGTTTGAACACCACCGAAGCCAGGTCCGGCTTCAATCCGAACATGTCGTCCGCGTGTGGGAAGAAACGGTCCACGCCTGCCGTGCCCTGATAGATCTTGTAGGGACCTTCAATGCCGGCCTTCGCCATCTTCACGGCAAACAGGCCGCGCAGGGCACAGGATGCGTAGGTGCAATGCTTCCAGTCGGTCACGCGGTCACGGGCCGACTGATTGGTGTCAAGGCCCATGCCGCCGGCAATGCGCTGGGCATTGGTCAGTTCATCGGCATCGAGCCCCAGCGCGCAGCCGATGATCACCGTGGTGTAGAACAGGGCCGCGGCGTCGTGATCGTACTCCACCGATTCCGGGAAATAATAATCGGAGAAGATGCCAGCCAGCATATAGGCCACGTGGGTCAGCTCAAGGACGTCCTGGCCGGATTTGCCGAGCCAGTCCGCCAGCGTCAGGATTAGGGACACGTTGTCCGACGGGTGCGCGACGCCCATGTTATTGGGCGAAAAGTAAGTGTTGAGCAGATCGCTGCGTCGCCCGAGGATGGTGTTCAGGAAGATCGCATCGGCATGGGTTCCGCCCTTGCCCGTTCCCCAGACGGGAACACTATTCTCGACCGGCGCGATGTCGATCATGCGGTCGAACTTGCCGAGCATGTCCGTGTCATACATTGACCCGCAGATGCCGGCATAGGAATCGAGAATGTTGCGTTTCAGGATGTGGGCGGTGTCGCCGTCGATCGGGGTGTTGAGGATATCGAGGGCAAGGCGGGAGAGCCGCTCTTCAAACAGCGGCGTCATTCGGAGTTCGCCAGGTTGAGGTAGATGAAGACCTTGAGGAACTTGCCGTCCTTGATGTCGTAGAAGGCTGCACAATGGCCCCAGAAAACGTCGCCGGCCTTGCGCGGCCCGAGATAATCGGTGTCTTGGAAACAGCGCCATTCGCAGTCGAGTTCGACGGCAAGCTTGTTTTCGACGGAGACGAAATTCTTCAGGTGCAGGATTTCATGGATGCCGTCATGACCCGAATTCTTGCCCGAGTTCCAGAAGCCGACAAGCTGATCTTTGCCTTTGAACGTGCCCTTGTAGGGATGAATGAACTCCGCTTCGGGATCGTAATATCGATCAAAGAATGCGCTCTTGTCGGTCGCGTTGTTGAACTGGTCTTCGTAAGCTTCGAATTCCTCTTGCGTGAAGATCATTTTGCTCGTCCTGTAAGGCCTGGAATAATTGAAGACAGTTGGGCGTCGGCAACCGAGACACTATCGAAAACCAGTTTGCGGTCAAGGAACGCAAAGCGCCGGAGGCATCACCCCATCACCGGCATGAGCGGAGGCAATGGGCAACAGAAACACCCTGATTGAGGGCCTTTCAGGCACCGGCAAGACCTCGGTGTGCCGTGAGCTGCAGCGGCGCGGTCATCACGCCATAAACGGCGACAGAGAGTTGGCCTACCAGGGCGATCCGACGACGGGGCAACCGCTTGATGGATTTACCCATGAGCATCACATCTGGAATGTGGACCGTGTTCGCGCGCTGATCGCCGACAGGAGCCACGCGGAAACATTCTTCTGCGGTGGCTCACGAAATTTCGCCGGCTTCATCGACCTGTTCGATTCGGTCTTTGTTCTGGAAGTCGATTTGGAAACATTGACCAGACGGCTTGCCGAACGGCCGGAAACCGAATGGGGAGGCAGACCCGCGGAGCGGCAATTTGTCGAGCGCCTGCATGCGACGGGCGAGGGTGTCCCGAAATCCGGTGTCGTGATCGATGCGACCATGCCCATAGAACGGGTGGTCGATGAGATCCTGGAAAAGTGCAGGTGCTGCTGAGTTGTTCAACAGGCAGCAAATGGTGGAGACTGCAATTTTGGTGATGGTATGGACGCCCCCGCCGGCTTCAGATTGAGCCATACTGGGTTGTCGTGTCGATCCAGTAAGAGGAGACGTCCATGTCAGCCATTATTGCCGTTGGGCTGGATTTAGCAAAGTCGATTTTCCAGGTTCATTGCGTTGATGCCTCGGGCAGAGCGGTTTTGAAGCGGAAGCTGCGTCGGTCGCAGGTTGAAGAGTTCTTCAGCAAGTTGTCACCGTGCATTGTTGCGCTGGAGGCCAGTTCCGGTGCGCATTATTGGGGCCGATTGCTGCAATCGCAAGGCCATGAGGTTCGGCTTCTTGCGCCGCAGTTCGTGAAGCCGTTTGTGAAGACCAACAAGAACGATGCCGCTGACGCGGAAGCGATCTGTGAGGCGGTTCAGCGTCCGACGATGCGGTTTGCACCGCTCAAGAGCACGGATCAGCAGGCGGTGCTGATGGTGCATCGGGGTCGGGAATTGCTGGTGCGTCAGCGCACCATGCTGATCAATGCACTGCGCGGCCACTGCGCCGAGTTCGGACTTGTTGTGGCCAAGGGCCCGAGCCATGTGAAAGAGCTCATTGCCATCATCGAGGACGAGAAGGACGAGCGACTTCCGCAGTTGGCGCGAGAGGTACTGGGGATCCAGGTCGCACAGCTGCGCCAGGTTCAGGTCGGCATCTCTCGACTTGAGAGGCGGCTTCATGCCTGGCATCGCTCGAATGCGGCCAGTCGCCGGCTGGAAACGATCCCCGGTGTCGGCGTGATCACGGCTACTGCGCTTGTTGCGACGGTTGGTGATGCGTCCCAGTTTCACTCGGCTCGCCAGTTTGCAGCTTATCTGGGCCTTGTGCCGAAGCAGAACTCAAGCGGCGGCAAGGAGCAGTTAGGGCGTATTTCGAAGCGTGGCGACCGCTATTTGAGGCGGTTGCTGGTGCATGGTGCCCGGGCCGATCTGCGCTGGAGCCGGAGGCGCAAGGGATATCGATCGCAATGGCAGCAGGCGATGCTGAACCGACGGCCGACCAATGTGGTTCTGGTGGCCACCGCTAACAAGACCGCACGCATTGTCTGGGCGCTGCTGCGCCGCGAGGAGGCCTATCGGCCGCGGGCACAGGCTGCTGCATAGCAGTCTACACGAGTGAAGCAGATTGATTGCGAGGGTAGTTGATGTGATGGCATGACAGGGTCAACCGGGATCGGCCAAACCTGTTAAACTGTCCGGGCTTCGAGCCCGTTTCGGTGTAGAGGCGTCGATCCTCGGATTTCCATCAGGGCCAGCGGTCATCAACCGCGACTTCAAAGGCCGGATAGATGACTGCAAACCCGACCCCGCCAACATCAACAAAAACGCTTGCAATCACGGGGGCGTCCATAGAGGACAGTTTACTTAATTCCATTCAAGCCACTGAGTTCATTTGAATCGGTGGGGAATTAAGTAAACTGTCCCAAAATTCTGGCACTGCTCTGCGTCCACCGGCGCGATGCCCGGCAACGAACACGCGTCAAACATGACCACTGATCGTGGCGAGCACAGTCTGCGGATCGTCCGGATCGGCATTGCCTCGCCAGGCGATGTGCTGATCGGGGCGGACCAGAATGAGGGCGCGATCGTGCTCCGGTGACGCCGGAACGTCGATCACCTTCATCGGAACACCCGCAGCATCGGCTTCCCGTTTTAGCGTCTCACCGCCGCTTCCGCCGCCGACGCGCACCAGCGTGTAGTCGGGTCCGAGCCGGTCGTAGAGCGACGCTCCGTCCGGCAGAAACACGTGCGGCATGCGGCAGCCGGGTACGGTGGATGGTGTGTATCCGCCCATGGAATAGGCCGGTGCCGATTCACCGTCATGCACGATGATGGGCGAGCGGTCGTAGAAGTACCCGAAATTCAGACCGGCACAGCAATATTGCGGGACATTCAGGTCGCGGCTGCTTTGGCCGAATTTTGCTCGCGCCGCATCGCCTTCGGGCGTGTCGTCTTCCAGGTCCGGCGGCACCGCGGCACGATTGCGGATCATGGTCTCGGCGGTGCGCATGGCGAAATGCGACACCTGTTCGGTGATCAGCAGCCGTTCCGCGCTATAGGCGTCGAGCATGGCCGGGCCGCCCCAACCCGCAAGCCGCGCGGCAACTTGCCAGCTCAGGCACGCGGCATCGGCAATACCGGCATTCATGCCGTAGCCGCCCATGGGCACCCAGATATGCGCCGCGTCGCCGGCGAGAAACACGCGGCCCTCGCGGATCTTGTCTGCGACCAGCCGGCGGCCGATCCAGTCTTCCACCCGCAGCATGGTGTAGCGGAAGTCCTCGCCCACACCCAGTATGGTACGCAGGCAGGCGTCCCGGTCGACCGCATCGAAATCGTCTTCGCCTGGTCGCAGATAGTTATGAACCAGGAACCGGTCATCGTTGTCGATCGTGTAGATCGTGCCCGAGCGTCGCGGATTGATGCACAACATGCTCCAGGCTTCGCCACCTTGCATGGCGGCGGTCAGCCCTGGCGCGTGGATGAAGCTGGATTGCACCCGCTGAACCACCTCGTCTCCGGTCAGCCGAGCTCCGATGCGCTTGCGCACGAGCGAGCTTCCGCCGTCGCAGCCGATCAGATACTGGCAGACGATTTCGCGGGTTTCGTCGTCCGCCGTGCGGACGGTTGCCGTCACGCTGTCCTCCTGCTCGCGAAGGTCGGTGACGTCGTGACCGAGGTTCAGGCGCAGCCCATCGGTGCGTTCGGCATGTGCCTGCATCACCGGCTCCAGAAAAATCTGGTTCATCCGGTGCGGCGGCTCCGGCGTCGGCCAATCGGTATCGGGTCCGCGTTCACCGGTACGGCGACCCTTGCGGCCGGGAATGCGAATGCGCGCCATCTCCTCGCCGGTGCCGGTCAGCCGGATGGCCACATCATGCGGAAAATCGTCACGAAACCCGGCCGCCCGGACGTCTTCGGCGAGACCGAGACGTCGAAATGTTTCCATGGTGCGGGCAGCAATGTGATTGCAGCGAACCGTCAGCGGATCGAAGGTTTCGCGGCGGTCGACCACCATGACATCGACCCCGCGTTGCGCCAGATCGATGCCGGCGACCAGGCCAACCGGACCGGCGCCGACCACCAGCACATCGCAGCGTTCCTGCCGCATTTATCTCCTCCAGCCTTTGCATCAGGCCAATTAGTTGGTGTACAAAACTAATTGAAATTGAAGACCGGTCAAGGCGAATGGGAGACGGGAATGGCAACGGTTCAAAACGGCGGCCAAACGGCGGATGTGGCAATCGTCGGTGGCGGTCCGGTGGGACTGGGACTTGCCATCGAGCTGGCCCAGCGCGGCGTCACCAGCCGGGTTCTCGAGCGCACGACGGAATTGCACCGCATCCCCAAGGGGCAGAACCTGACCCAGCGCACCGGCGAGCATTTTCGGGCCTGGGGCCTGTCGCAGGCGGTACGTGATGCCAGCCCCATTCCACCGGAATTCGGCAATGCCGGCATCGTCGCCTATCGCACCCTGTTGGGCGACTACACCTGCGACTGGTTCAAGCGGTCGGTCGTGCGGCCCTTCTATTTCGCCGACAATGAACGACTGCCGCAATACGACCTCGAGCGCGTCATGCGCGCCCGGGCCGCGGAATTGCCGCAGATTGAATTCGAAACCGGCGCCACGGTGACCGGCGTGCGGCAAGACGAAATCGGCGTCAGCGTCGAATACAGCCGCGTGGGCGATGATGATGTTCACACCCAGCGCACCGCCTATGCCGTTGGCTGCGACGGAGCGCGGTCGACGCTGCGCCGAGAAGCGGGCATCGAGCTTGAGACTGACAATCACGAGCGCCGCATGGCTCTGCTCGTCTTCCGGTCGTCGCAACTGCATGACCTGCTGGAGCGCTATCCCGGCAAGACCATCTACAATGTGCTCGACCCGGATCATGACGGTTACTGGCAGTTTCTCGGACGGGTCGATCTGCAAGGCGGTTGGTTCTTCCACGCTCCCGTTCCTGCCGGCACGACGACAGAAAATTTCGACTTCCATGCCTACCTGCATCGAGTCGTCGGAGAGCCCTTCGCGCTCGAGTTCGAGCACATCGGATTCTGGGACCTGCGCATCGCCCATGCCAAAACCTACCGCGCTGGTCGACTGTTCATCGCCGGAGATGCCGGTCACAGCCACCCGCCCTATGGCGGCTATGGGGTCAACACCGGTCTGGAGGACGCGCGCAATCTCGGCTGGAAGCTGGCGGCACACCTCAAGGGCTGGGGAGGCGCCGGCCTGCTCGATTCCTATGGGGCGGAGCGCCACCCGGTCTTCGCCTCTACCGCGGCTGACTTCATCGACCGAATGATCCGCGACGACCGCGCCTTCTCCCGCGCCCATTCGCCGGAACGCGACCGCTCCGCCTTCGAAGTCGAATGGAACCGCCGTGCCGGGAGCGGCAATGCCGATGTGACCCAGTTCCTGCCGAACTATGCCGGATCGCCTATCGTCTTCGGAGAGCAGGGTGCGGTCTCGAATGCCTGCGGCACGCATGCGATTGAAGCAAGGGCCGGCTACCATCTGGCGCCCCAGCCGCTTCCGGATGGTCGCGATCTCTGGGAGGCTCTGGGCAGCGGTTACGCGCTGTTGGACTTCACCGGTTCGACCGAAGCCGCGGCCGCCTTTGAAGCTGAAGCCGATAAGATTGGCGTTCCGCTGTCCGTCGTATCAGCTCCGTCGGAGGATCTGCGGCAAACCTATGGCTGTGATCGCATTCTGGTCCGGCCGGATCTTTTCATCGCCTGGACGGGCCAAGGCGAAGACGCCGACGCCGTTCTTGCAAAGGCAGTGGGTGCGGATTGACGGCATCTACATGAGCAGGTCTGTGTCCGGCAAGGGCGTCACGCGCATGACCATGTCGTTGTAGTCGAAATCCGAACCGCGCTCGCTGGTGAGGTCCTCGAACCCGAACGTGTTATGGCCATACATGCGGATCTGGTCATGGCCGCCGGGATTGGCGTCGCCGACGACCAGGACTTCTCCATAGGTCGTGACGAGGACCGGCGCGTAGAAACCAGTTTCGCCCTCGACGGTCCACTCGACTGTATCCCTGAAGTCACCGCCGTTGGAATATTCGAATCCGCCGTCGAGGTTGGCGAGAACTGCATCGCGGAATTCCTGGGTGTCTCCATAGGCGACGCCATCGACGCTCCATTCGCCGGTTGCCGTATTGACGTCCTTGCGCACGAAGCCGAGCGTATTGACGGTCCCACAGCTGCCGAACAAATCGATCTCCATGGTGGCGCCCTGTTCGAGGTAGAGAAAAGCTTCGCCGGTTGCCCTCTGGGTCCCGCCGAGCAAGCCGGAGTCGGTGAGCGTGTTGTCGGTTTCGGCAATCAAGTGAATGCCATCGACGCTGACTTTGAGTGGCCCGCCCGTCTGCTGGATGATGTCGACGGTCGGGTCCAGGTCGATTTGCCCGTTGGCGCTCAGAACGGCAAATTGCAGGCTGTGACCCGCCTCCAGGTAGACCGATTGCGCGCCCAGGTGAAGGGCCGCGCCGGCATCGTCGTGGACCGCGCCGATTGTGCCCCGTACCGCCTGATCCAGGGTCACCTGCGGTCCGCTCCCCGAGCCATCGCGGCTGACGAGATCGCCTTGCGCATCGACCGCATAAAGCAGAAGCGTCGTGCCCGCCGGAATGGACGACTGGATTGCTTCCAGGCTGATCCAGTTGCCTGCCGGATCATCGACGCCACTGAGCACGAGCTCCAAACCGTCACCTGCGGCTGCCATGGGCGCCGTTGCCACATCGACAGTCAGATTCAAGGCACTGCTTTTGGGCGGAATGGCCGTCGACAATGCGGAGGATAGATACTCCTCCATGGTCACGGTGTAGGTGCCATTGCCCAGTTGCGTCGCGGCGGTCATCCACTGGCCATCGAGATCGGCTTGCGTGTGGATCGTAACCGTCTGACCTCCACTATGTGCAATGGAGATCTGCGCATAATTGAGCGCACCGATCTTGTTGGTATAGCCGGAAATCCAGGATGCGGCATCGGGCGTGCTGTTGAGCCCGGTCCAGCCGAAGGCAATCTGTGCGTCTGTCGCCGTGATCGTGTTAGTCACCTGCTGTGTTTGGCCGTCAAGTGCAGTGAAGGTCGATCCCGACAGGGTTCCGCCGACGGGCGCGTTGGGCGCGCCGCGACCACTGATATTGGGATCACGCTCCAACAGGTCCGGATCCACCGTGACGGAGGCGCTGTACATGAAGTTGACGGTGAATGTCTCGATCGTGTCGGAGTTGGCTTGTTCCGGTGAAATCGTTGCCAGCCCGTCAATTGCCAGGCTGCCGGCCTGGCCGGCGACATTCGGATTGACGAATTCGAGCGTGCCACCGGCTCCGGCCGCCATTTTGGTGTAGAGATTGAAGGTCTTTGCGTCGTCACCGCTGCCGATGTTCAACCGGTACCAGTATGTCCCGGCATCGCCGGAATTCGGCAGGTTCGTGATCAGCATCTGGCCGGTGCCCTGAGGCGTATTCGGTTGCAGTTCGGCCGTGTAGGTGGAGCCGGTTTTGTTGATCTTCCAGTTCTGCCACAGCGACTGACCGTGCGTTGGCGTGAAGGAAACCGTTTGCCAGGTCGGATCGCCCGACACGTCGTCGCCGGTGTAGATATCGAGCGAGACCGTGGTGGATTCCGACAGCACCATCCCCTGGTTGGCAAAGTTCAGTTTGATGTTGTTAGGGCTTGAGGCGCTGTTCGGCTGCTCGTAGCCGCCGGCGATGTAGTTGTAGATGACCGGTGTTTCGTATCCGCCCGGCGTCTCATCGTCGTCGTAGATGGTGATGTCGATGCTGTCGACATTCTGCGCCTGGTCCGGTTGCGAAACGGAAATCAACGGTCCGCCCTGGACAAAAGGATCGGTCAGATTGTCCGAGTAGCCTGAGCCGTAGGAGTTGGAATTGAAGAAGAATGCCGCGGAATACGGGTCGAAGTGGGGGGCGGGCGGACCGTCCAGGTTTTTGCCGAAGGCGTAGGTCGGGTCCCAATTCCAGTTCTTGTCGAGGTCGATGGAACCGGTGACTTTCGGATTGAGCGACGTGCCCTTCGTGCCGAAATAGCCGGCTGTGAAGCCGGTCAGAAATTGCGTCAGCACCTCGCCCCATTGATTGTTCTCGCCGGAGTTCATGCTGTTGCCGTCGCCCGGATCCGAATGCTTGAAGATCTGGTAGGCCTCGTTGGCGCTCTTGCTGGTGTAGATGCCGACGTCGCCGAGCGTTGAATAGATGCTGTTGGCCAAAGCCGTTGGCGTGATCCTGATATAGCCCTGGATTTCGCTGTTATCGGCCGGGCTCAGCCAGAATACGCTGGCATTGGAATCCCATTCGAGCGCGTAGGAGAAAAACCCGGAATTGTGCCAGACACCGTTGGTGTCCGCTGCACCGTTGAAGAAACCGGCGACTTCGACCCCCGGACTGGCGGTTTTCAGCGAATTGACATAGCCGGTCCAGTCGGAGGCCTTGAAGGCCGGGTTGGCCGGGTTGAGCGCCACCGCTTCCGATGGCGAGATAGCCTCGCGATCGTTGCCGCTGAGCGGGCCACTGCCATAGGTATAGACAACCTGATCCTGGCTCGTGGCCTTCAGGTCTGTGAACAGGTCGTTAGCCTTGATCCCGTATCCGCGTGTGCTGATCGTGCCATCGTCATAGGAAACGCTCAGCTCCATTGGCAGGCCGAAACCGTTGACCGATGTCAGGTTGCCCTGGTCGGCGATGCCGTTTTGCAGCGTGACCTCGAAGCTGTCATAGCGAAAATCCCAACTGTCGGCGTTGCCCCAGTTGATGTCGCTTTCTGTGGTGATCAGCGTTTCGAGATTGTTCGGCTGCGTATGCGTCTGGCTCTGCACCAGAAAATAGACCTTGCCGCCGACGAACGGGAACGGCATGGGCACCGATACCGTTCCTGAATCCTGGATGGCGCCGTTGTCGACCAGTTTATGCCAGGTCGGATTGCCGCCGGTAAAGTAAACCGCGTAGGCCCATACGCCCGGCTGGCCCAGTGTCGTCTGCAGCTTGCTGCTGAGTTGGACATTCAATGTCGTCATCACACGTACCCCCGCCTACGTGTTAACAACCTATGCCTACCGGAAGCTTACCACGCACAGCCGTCGCGGGAACCGTAAAGGTCCGGTTTGAGGTGAGCATCCACCAATTAGATTGTGCGTTTGTTTTCAGGGGATCGTCAGTTTGGTCTCGGCCACTGACTCATGCGCGCCTTGGGCACACGGAAAGCCCGCACCTGGAATTTTCGTTCCAGATGCGGATTTTGATGATCACATGCCGGTATTGACGATCAGCGGTGTAGCACAGCGTCCCATGCAATAGGCCGGCGTGGTGCCCAGTCCCGCTTTGGTCGTCGGCGGAAAGTCGACGAAGAGGATATCGATGCAATTTTCATCGACCTGTTGGTAAAGCGAGCGGTACTTGTCGTTCGGGTCGCCCGGCGTTTCCTCTTTCGGGATGAGGGCCCAGGGACCGTTATTCTCCTTGACCCAGACCTTCTGGATGCGAATGGTCGTTCCCTTGGCGTGCAGCTTGTAACGATAGCCGCGCTCATTGAGCTTTTCGATCATGTCGTCGTCGAACATGATTTGCGAGCCCGGGAATGGATCGTTCGGATCGAGATCGTCGCGCTCGATCACCTTGAAACCATTGTTGCGGACCCGCACCCGGTAGCGGAAACGCAAAACCTGCTTGTTCTGCTTGTCCCGGGCGCCCGTGTTCGGATCGAGCGGCCAGTAGCGGGCGCCGGTGACGACCTGCAGCACCCCATTGCCCTGGAACGGGTCGTCGGTCGAAGGCGTGAAGCGATATTGCTTGATCTTGCCGAAGATCCGCAGCTCGTAAGGCTTGGTCAGGTCGAGATTGCCACTGGTGGCGAGCGTCTTGGCCGCGGCCCACATGAACAGATGGCTGTTGACGCCACCCAGTCCGACGATACCGTTGGCTTGGGTGGCCTGATTGACGCTGGCCTCGATCGCGTCGATTTTTGCCCTGTTCGATGTCGTCGGCATGGTGATCCCGGCGCCGATTCCATCCAGGGTGTTGTCAAGCGCCGTCCGGGCAATCAGCGCCCCTGTCTCATCGCGTCGAACTCCGTTGTCAGGCACCACCACCATATTGGTGTCCGTCGCCCATTCGACATTCTGTGCCAACGCGGTGTCGGCGTCGGTAAGTGTGGCAACGGCGAAAGCAGCGATGGCCGCTGCAATCAGTCGCGGCCCAACTAGTCTGCGTTGAAATTCCGGCATGTAGTAAACCCCCAAAACTATTGCTGAAACTCTACCTGACCAGACTTGCACGGGTCCGGGGGAAGCACAAGAAGCGTTGTCGGTCACGGTTAAGTGACGGGGTTGTTGCGCAAGATGCTCTCGGCGTGTACTGGCTTCCGATGCAAGTTGTGTCTCAGGCGATGAGCATCTACGAGTTGCAGTCGATATATTCTTGGAATTCGCGATATGGTGAGTCCGAAATGAGCTAGCCTGAGATCAAAGGTAAATTGAGACCGAGCGATAACTGGTGACCAAAAGCAATGACCCACGATTATGCTGCCGATAAGTGCAGTGGGTAGGCGGGCTGCCCGACGCTACCCGCCCTTGTCCTTAGTGGTGTTTTTGGCAAAGTCCGAGGTGCATGAACCAATAGCCCTTCGCGCTCCTGCTAGGGTAAAGCGGGTTCCCGTGTGGTCTGGGTACTGCAAATAGACGGACTTTCCTTTTTTCAAATAGTCGCGGACTAGCTCAAAGTTCGCGGCACAAGAGCGACATACCGAGTCGACTTCGCTGTCTTTGTTGACGCGAATGTTAACAGGGTCCGTTGTATCGAAAATCAACGTCACCGTCGAATCAGGCGGCGGAGCTTTCCCAACAAGTTGAAAGGAGACTTTGGTGACATTCCAGCCAGCACCGTCATCACAGGTAACTCTTATTTCATTTCCTGGGCCATTGTTGACCCACGCTGATGCAACACCCTGACCAAATTCATATGACCAATGTTTATCGCCAGCCCAAGCTGGTACCACCAGCACCAAAAGTCCGAGAACTGCAACTTTGTGTTTCAAGGATGCAATGTGGGCATGAAATGTGGCAGGTGCCAAATCAGGTTCATTGGCGAGTGAGGGAGCGCTTGAGAGCATCGTTGACCAAATAGGAAGTATGGTTTTCCCAAAGGTACGGCGAATACTCGACAAGTTCGCGGAACCTACGGCCATGACTGCAAGCGGACGGGCGCGGCTCATTCTATTTGTACCGAGTACGATGTTCCGAGAAGTGGAGCAGTTACCGTAATGGTTCGGAAATATCGCTCGCTGTTCTTCGACTTGTTTCGGATGTTCAGCGAGCAGCGAAGTTGGAACTTCCTGTCTAATTTTGGGGTGGCCTGTGTGATCGACTCATTGGTGAAACCAGAGTGCGTAAATTGATCAACGAAGTATGAGCCACCAGCAGCCTCACCAGTTTTGGAAGACACGTTGGCCCTTGCACGCAAAAAGGATATCCACTCAGCGCATAGCTCCTCACCTTCTTTCGAGGCGCTATCGTGGGAGAACTTTATCACCGAAATAACAATTCTGTCGCGGTCCCAATGGTAACTGACGTATGGGCTCGGAAGGCCTGACGGGTAGTAGGATTCATCTCCAATTTCGTCCAAGAGAAGGTTGAGCCGCAACATCCCGAGGTCGAGCAGGGTGGCTGGTCTATTCATAAATAATTTGGTGGTGTCGTCAGGCCCAGCATGCGCCGGCAACGTAATTGGAGCAAGGGTACTGGTTAATGCAACCAGCGGCACCGTGCCGATCTTGCTAAGAACGGACTGCCAGTTCGGAACTTCATCATAGGCCATGTGCGAGAATGTAAGCATACAACCAGAAGGTGGCAACCTATGGGCGTTGCATCAGATTGGCGTGTCATTGCAAGGGACACACATATGGGAGCCCCCTTCGGGAAAGACAAAAAGCGCTGTCGGTCACGGTTAAGTGACGGGAGGTTGCGCGAGTGGCCTTCGGCAAGCACTTGGCTTCAAGAGCAGGTTTTGTCCGGGCGGCGGTATCTACGAATGACGGTCGATGTATTCCTGGAATTCGCGATACGGTGACTCTGAAACGAACTTCGCCATTTCGTCTTCGATAAGGCTGTCCAATCCCTCATCATCCAATCCGAAGTTGCTCGGCGCTTCACCCCATAGGACGTTCTCGGAAAGATCTTGGCGCTGACGCGTCGTTGCCCGCAGCAACGCATCCTTGCAAAGCTGCACCAGTTCCGGAACCAGGTTTTTTTGATCCGCAACTTCCGAACGGATGACGGATCGCAAGAGATCACCTTCAAAAAAGTCGCCAGAGGCAAGAGGGTCTCGGCGTAGGACCTGTATGGCCATCGGAATGAGGTGGTCCAGGCCGATATTCTGACCGATCATGATCCGCAGGTTCTCGGTCGTGAAATCACCGATCGGCACTTTGCGCAGCCGATGGCATTCGGTGACGAGATGCGAGGGGAAGGGTGGCTCACCCCAGTCTTCGCTTTCCAGCTCCGTCAGGGTGTAACTTTTGACAACGCCCTTTTTGAGCTTGTGTTTTTTGGAGGATCGCCTGGCCAAATGTCACTCCCGATAATCTCGTCGTAAGGCTGTTGTCTTGCGATTTGTTGGTGGCTCAAGTGAGGCGATTCGGAATTGTCTTCAGTCAAGGCGAATTCAAGCGGCAGAAGGTTGCGCACAATGTCCGGGCTGGTTAACTCCACGGTGCTGAACGTCAAGAGCAGCCACCAACTCTCCACAATTGCCGCGCTTAAGATCAAAGACCAATTGAGACCGACAGCGTTCGATGACCAACACAACAATGAACTTCTACAGGTCTGCTGCCCAGGAGTATGCTGCCGACAAGGATACGCCCGATCCCAGGTTGTTTGCCTTCCTGAAGCGTTGCAAAGCGGCGGGTAAAATTCTGGAGTTGGGAACCGGCGGCGGTGTTGAGGCTGCCGCCATACTCGGATCCGGATTTGACCTGGATGCCACCGACGGTTCGTCGGAACTCGCCGCGATCGCTTCGCAACGGCTTGGTCAGCCGGTCAAAACCATGTTGTTTACCGAACTTGATGCCGTAGAGATGTATGACGGCGTCTACGCTTGCGCGGCGCTGACACACACTCCCAGGGCTGACCTCCCGGATGTGATCGAGAGGATCCATCGCGCTTTGCGCACCAACGGGGTCGTATGGGCAAGCTTCAAGCTTGGGACCAATGAAGGGACAGACGCTCTCGGACGCTACTACAACTTCCTGCCCCAGGACGAGCTAGCGGCGATATGGCAAGAAACCGCAGCCTGGAGCACCCTGGAAACAGAAACCTGGTTGGGAGGTGGTTACGACCGTAAGCCAACTCAATGGGCCGCCATAACCGCGATCAAATGAGCTCCTTGGGAGCCTGCTGTTGATGGTTCGCCTGCGCAGCTACGAGCGCGCCAAGACTCAGCTCTTCCCCTCGAGCGCCGCTATCGCCTGATCGATTATATCGCCGTTTTCGGAAACAAAATTTCGCCCCGCGGCCATGATCGTTGAAACTGTTTGCGCGTCGGTGGCGTACACGCTGACGCCTTCTTCAATCTTTGCAACCAGCGCAAACGCGTTCACATCCACGGCTGAGTCATCAAAGGCCGACTGCGCTTTGAGAATGTGATTGCTGACATAGGCCTCGCCGGTGATCGCCATCTTGACGAGCGGGATGAACCATTCCATCAGCCCTCCATGTGTGGTGGTTTCATCAGGAATGTTGAGCGGGTTGCGGGTGTCGATGGTGACGACGATCACTTCTCTCAGGTTCGGGAGCTGTTCCCGCGCCTGCAGATAGGCGACTTCGCCTGGTGCATTCAGCATCACGCCTGCATCGCCAAAGAAGGATGTCTCGTCGGAATACCCCTCCAGATTGATAAACGGAAAGACTGCTGGCGCTGCCGTAACCGCCGCCAAAAGGGATGACACCAATAGGTTTGACTCAGCCGGCTGCCAGTTCCGAAAGAGCCTTATTCCCTCTTCCTGTTGAGAATAGGCAGGAAACATCGCCGGGCGGCGCAAATCGCTAAACGTCTTCTCCTTGAACAGTTGCTGGGCGATCTGGATACGCTGGGCGTTTTCAAAGATGGGTCCGAACAGACCAAAGCCGGTTTTCAACCGGTGCAATGTCGAATTCGAAAAGACCCTGGTTGCGAAGGTCTCGTAGGTTTCGAGCGCCTTCTTGGCGGTCATGGGTCGGCCCGTTGCATCCTGCGGCATCAACAGAAGAGTCGAAACGATCGCCCCGGTGGATGAGCCAGCGAAGAAGTCAAAGAGCTCATAAATCTGCTTGCCCGATCGTTCTTCGATCTCGCTCAAAATGACCAGATCGGACATCCCGAGCATGCCTCCGCCATTGACCACCAGGATCCTGATCCGGCCGGGTGCGTCGGTCGCAAAAGTTATTCCAGGTCCCTGAGCCGCACCATAGGCTGGAAGCGAGTGGCTATTTTCGGCCCATCTGCCACTCGTGACAAACGCTCCAGCGATGTACACAACAAGCAGGAAAGAGAGTGATGCTATGACCACATAGCTGTACCAAAGGACCTGAAACACGCACTATGCATCCCGCAACAGGTGAAGGGCAGGCGCAACTTTCAAGGTTTCCGCTCCGGTGTGCAATCGATGATTGATGCTATGTCTTGAGGTGTGGCTTGTAAAGCGATCGTCTGGCCCGCTGGCAGCCAATTGTCCGGAGAGAAAGTTGACCGTTCCAATCGCGCATCGTGCAGATGAGTTCGTAAGATGAACCCACCTTTCTTGTCGCTGAAACGCACCCGCGTCTTTTCGTCTGTCCCCGATATCTGCGTCGCCGCGGTGGAGCGGATCGCGGGCTTTCCGCGCCTGAACAAACTGATGGAGGAACTCGATGACGACATTGAGCCGGCCCTTCGGAAGTTGGAAACAGTTTGCGGAGCCTACTCGATCTCGGGGCTTGAAAATGTCCCTGTTTCCGGCCCGGTTGCATTCGTTGCCAATCATCCATTGGGTGGTGCGGATATCGTCGCGGCCTTTCGACTGCTCGAGAGCCTTGAACGGCCGTACAGAATTCTGGCCAACAGAACGATTTCGGTTCCGCCAGCCTTTAAGGGGCGCGTGAATTTTGTTGATGTTTACGGCGACCGCCAGGCAAATTCGCGACCGATCAGAAGCATCCTGACCGGGTGGGGAAAAGAGTTCGACAATCTGTTCATTTTTCCGGCCAGGCGATGCTCGCGATTTGACTACAAGTCGTGGCAAATTCGCGATTTGACATGGCATCCCGGGTTCATAAGCTTGGCGGAACGAAAGGACGCCGCAATATGTCCGGTTCATTTCTCAGGCAGAAATTCTGCACTCTTCTATATTTTGGCCTTAATCTTTGGTGACTTGGCTGGATTGCGTCTTCCTTCTGAATTCTTTCGCCATCATTCGAGCGGATTGGTTTGCCATGTAAGGGAGACATTTCGCAGGAGGGAAGACTCAGAGAATATCGCGGCTTACGCGAACTCAGTGAGGCAATCGGTTGAGCGGGTTTTAGATCGTGAAGGTGGAGCTTCTGTCAGGTCATGACGCTGCTGACAGTGTCCGTTCGGACATTGTCGATCTGCGGCGGCTCTCCTATGGCGAGGATGAGTGGGGCATGACCGATGACTGCAGCAGGCACCTCCTGGCCTTTCACCGCGGTGACCTGATCGGTTACTATCGGGTCTTGTTTTGGTCTTCCGTTGAAGACAGCCTCGATCGTCAGACAATATCACCGGTGAACTCGGTCTTTCGTTTCAACCAGAGTGAATTTGACGACTATGAAGTGCTCGAAGTGGGACGGCTCTGCGTTCACGAAAACGCCCGCAGCATAGTCGTGCCAAGGTTTTTTTGGAGATACCTCTTTGACTTGTCGGCGAGCTTGTCAAAACCGATGCTCACGTTGGGTATGATAACGCCACCTGCAGGTCGGGAGTGCGAGCTTCTGCACGACTCCGAAATTGCCCGATCGAGTGCTCCTTGCCAAAGAACCGGGCACTTCCAGCCACGGATTTCAGGTCGATTGGATAAAGCCTCCTGTTCTGCTGAAGCGGATCTGGGTTCGGAGACCGACACACACATAAGATTGAGCACGGTTCGAGCTTATTTGAGCATAGGCGCGCGCTTCGGGCCGTTGGCTCGTTGGCCGTCATTCGGCAACCGGCTGTGCCTGCTGACCAGCCTGGTCCCGGAGGAGTTCAATCTGTAGACCGATGGATGTCCGCTTTACCCCTCTTTGGATAAGCTACCCGAAGGTCTTGTGGAGATCCTATCGATCACTCCCAAAAGGCCAGAGTTTGCGTCATCTGTTCAATGTGAACCCGGTCTTCGGTCCAAAAGACATCTTCGTCTTTTCAAAGATCGCTCTGACCGAACTGCTCCAGAGCATCGGTGTCCGGCAACCGGAATATGTTGTCCTGGAACGCGACGGAAGATCCTCGGAGCAACTGGAGAACCTGCTGCACCACCCAGGCTGGCTGGTAGCGAAGCCCGAGTTCGGCGCTCGATCCAAGGGCATTTCCATGCTGAAAGACGAGGCACAACTGGCCGCGTTTCTGAAATCCGATCGCAAGCGCCGCTACCTGGTCCAGGCCTTTGTCACCGGCGACGAGCTGTCGATCATGTTCAGTCGGATGCCGGCGGGCGAAATCAAGGCCCGATCCATCATGCGCAGAAGCAAGGTCACCATTGTGGGGGACGGAAAAAGCACGATTGAGCAACTTGCCTCGGCTGTGTGTGAGGGCGAGGTCCTGTCTGCGGTCCTCAAACGCCATGATGGCGAGGAAGTGCTTCCGGACGGTGAACACCGTCTTCTGTCGGAACTGGGCACCTACAGGCTGGGCGCTTCTTATGAACCGGTGACCGACCGACCCTCCTGGGTGTCGGATGTCGAAACGAGATTGTCCGGCGTCGATGGGCTCAACTATTGTCGCGTGGACGTGATCTGCAATCCGCATACCGACGAGTACTGGGTTTTGGAACTCAATGGATCACACGCCGAGCCATTGGAGGCCTATCAGGACCCCGATGACAGCGCGAAATTCTTCGACACCCTCGGCCAATCCATCCTGCAGCGCATCGAGATCGGGAAGGCCGTTGAGGACCAGGGCCAATCCCCACCGACCCGGTTGGAGATCCTTTCCTTCGCCTCAAGCTGGTTTGTTGACTGTTTGAAGCGGCAGACCCGTTGGGGGTGATGCCGCAAATGCCACTCTATCCGTGCGTCTGCGGGAGGGAGCCGGAACGCTTGGGATCGACAAGGTCCCTCCGCCAAAACAGAAATGGCGGATCGCCATGCCGGGGGCAAGATCGCCCAGTACCAGGTAGTTTCAGCTCAACAAGTTAAGCGCTGACGCACACAGCCAACCACTCCGCTTGAGCTACCGCGCGTTGGGTCGGCTGGGCTGACCCAGATGCGCGGGGAGACTTTGTCGACATCGGCTGGGCAGAGCTATAGGTGTTGTCAGTTATCGAAAAGTGGTGTGGAATCCGGCAAATGCTTGTAATTTCCGAATGGGGTTTGTCGGGCATCGAGGCACTGTTTGACCGCGCGAATGCCTTCATCGTTGTGGACGTTCTGTCATTTTCAACATGCGTTGACGTGGCTTGTTCAAATGGGGCGCAGGTTTTCCCTTTCCCGATACATGATCGCCAAGCTGCCGCAGAAGAAGCTGTTCGTATGAACGCGGAACTTGCGGGGAAGCGTTCGGACAAAACGGCACGATTTAGCCTGTCGGCTCCGACTCTCCAGGAAATACCTGACGGAACCCGTTTGTTGTTGCCGTCCCCAAACGGGTCGCATCTTTCGTTTGCTGCAAAGAGAAAAACTGTTTTTGCCGGTTGTCTGCGCAACGCTGCCGCCGTCGCGAAAGAGGCAATGAAAACAGTGGGAAATGGCACGCTTGCGGTCATTCCAGCCGGTGAACGCTGGAAAGATGGAAGTCTCAGACCAGCGATCGAAGACCTGATTGGCGCGGGCGCGATCATTTCCGAACTTACAGGTTCGCTGTCCCAGGAAGCTGTTGTTGCGCGGGATGCTTTTGGTTCCGCGCGACCGGACTTGCTGAACCGGTTAATGGGTTCGGTATCAGGTCTTGAGTTACGCGAACGAGGATATCCCGAGGACGTCGAAATTGCCGCGAAATTCAACGTTTCGGCGTGCGCCCCTGTCTTACGAGAACACTCCTACGTCGCCGCGACGTGATGCTGGGTTCAGTCCTGACTTCGTGACTCTTGGTCAATCCATTGCGCAGAACAAAGAGATCGGGCCGCAAGCCGTTCTCATAGCTTTGAGCCGGGCTGCCAGTGCTTACATTCAACGATAGAGCGACCGTTCATCTGAATGGCCTAACCCTGGATTTGAACCACTTTGCAAATGCCCAAACCGTCAGCGGCGCTATGGAGCGATAGTTTATATTTAACCTGCGCGTTTTCCTCTCTACGTTGACCCTTGTAAGGATTGGAGATGCAGATGACCGGTGAGATCGACCTTGAGAGCCAGACACGGATTGTCGATGCTGCGATAATTGAATTGGTTCTTGCCAACAGGATCCTCGCGAGTGAGGACGTCATTGATAGCTTTGGGCACATCAGTGTGCGTCACCCATTGCGCGACGACCGTTATCTCCTATCTCGCTCCCGCAGCCCGTTTAACGTGACCCGCGATGACATCATGGAGTTCACGCTCGACGGAGATCTGGTAAGCGATGACCATCGCAGCCCATACAGTGAGCGCCACATTCACGGGGCAATTTACAAGGACAGGTCGGATGTCAACTCGGTGGCACACCATCACGCACGTGCCATCATCCCGTTCACGATGAACAATGTTTCCCTGCGGCCGATCTTTCACATGTCTTCGGTAATCGGAAAAGAGGTGCCTGTCTGGGACAGCCAGGACGAGTTCGGCGATACCAACATGCTGGTCGATAGCATGGACATGGGCCATTCGTTGTCGCGGGCGCTGGGACAGAACAAGGTCGCGCTGCTGCGCGGTCATGGTTGCATTTGCGCGGCAGCAAATGTGCGCGCCGTCTGTATGATTGCAATTGGACTGAAGGACAACGCAGTTCTGGTTCAACAATCCTTGGCGCTTGGTGAGCTCAAGCCACTGACAGACGGCGAAATAGACCAGGCGAACGCTATGCTTCTAGGCGATATGCCTCTTGCGCGCGCTTGGGACTATTGGGTATCCCGGGCCGGCTATGCCGGTCTGTAACGGCGTAATCAATGACAAAAATGCGTCGGGCGTGCTCATCCGCCGTCGCGCGCGATGCGGTCGCATCACTTCGATTGAACAAGCTGCCGATCACATGAACCTGTCGGGAGCGATTCCTCACGAGCCTGAATCCGCGCCGGCCTTCTTTCGGCTGACGATCCGCACGACCAGATAACCGGCCAGAGCGGTTACAGCGGCCCCAAGCACAAGATAGACCAGCAACAGCAGCGTCCTCAGCAGGGGATACCGGTTATAGGCGGGAACAAACGCATCAACCGAAGCATTGAGCGACATCGTAAAGTTTCGAATGGAGGTATTTGCCCCCCAGGACAAGCCCTCGTTCAGCTTTCGAGTAAGCCAGTCATCGTCATCGCTCTGCCATCTGACTGGAAAGCCATTGAACTTGCGCACCTGCCATTCGATTGTATCGAACTTGATCCTGTCATGAATTCCCACGGGCTGGAAATTCGGATCGGCGAACCGTTCAACGTCCGCCTGCGACACGAAGATCGTCGCGGCCTCTCGACTGCGAGCCTCCGCGTAGCTGCACCCCTTGTTGAGAAGATAGGCGCGATAGGAATTCGCATCCAGCGGGGTGTTCGGCAGCCAGCGGTCGCGATGTTCGCAGGTTGCACCAAAACCGGCGGGCATCAGGAAAACATAGAGCGCCCCGGCAAGAAACGGCGCAATCAATACAAAGGCAATCGCGCCACCCATGGTGGCGACCCAACCCAGAACCCTTTCCGCCCTGCCAGACATGACCGATTTGCCGATTTGATCTGCTTGACGGCCACTGTGCCACAGGCCAGTGAAATCGACAATTTTACCACGATGGCGAATGATGGCATTGAGGCCGTTTTACCAGAATGTTGTGCTGCAAGAGAAGGCTGCTTCTTTCATCAAGTTCTTAGCCGCTACTTCAGCAAGTATAGGCAGGCATCGACGCTGCTGCCGGCAACGGTGACACTTGGCTGGTCCTCAAATTCGAATGGT
This sequence comes from Hoeflea sp., assembly GCA_965216535.1. Lineage (GTDB taxonomy): Bacteria > Pseudomonadota > Alphaproteobacteria > Rhizobiales > Rhizobiaceae > Hoeflea_A. The sequence continues at coordinate 7,389,638 of OZ244175.1, read as the reverse complement.
TTTGTCAAACGTGAAGCGAAGACCGCCGAAACCTGAACCGCACCGGGAACGCCGGAACTCTCCATTCTCGCCGCAATATTCACGGTTTCGCCCCAGATATCATAAGCGAATTTTGCTTTTCCGATGACGCCTGCTACGGCAGGGCCGGAATGCAACCCGATCCGGACGACAAGGGGTTCTCCGGTATCAGGTCGCTCAAAAGTATTTGCGGAAGCCAAAATGCCGCGAGCAAGCTCCATCGCCTCGTCTTCGGGGCGCGGATGAGGCACTGGCGCACCGACGGTGATCATTACGGCATCGCCAATGGTCTTAATTTTCTCGGCATCGTGTTGTTCGATGAGATCGTCAACCGCTACGAAGAACTTGTTAAGGAACTCGACGATCTTTGCCGGCGCCTGATTTCGGCTCATCTCGGTAAAGCCAACGATATCGACAAACATGATCGCAACACGTGGGTGTTCGTCTGCGATCAGATCTTCTCCCGCCTTTAGCCTGTCGGCCACACTCGCGGGCAGGATGTTGTGCAAAAGGCGCTCACTTTCGCTATGCGCGATCTCGAGCTCCCTTTCCGCTTTTGAGGCAGCTCGAATAAATGGCACCACCATCGCCAGCATCAATATCGGCCAAGAAACAACCCGCACCGCGAGATCCCCGGACGTGACCTGGAAGTGGGGATACAGAGGCGCATGGGTCAGCATGTACTCCTGCGTAAACACGGCTGCCGCCAACACGAGTGCAGAAAGAACCAGGGACAAAATCAGCGGATAGAAAGGCTGTACATAAAGCAGAATGAGAACCAGCAATATTGCGTCCAGAGCTCCAAATTCGGCGCCGACAGATATCGTAGCGGTTATTGCGTGTGAAACCAGCTCCGCCAGTGCTAACCAATAGGCCGTTCGGAACCATCCCCGATACAAAAGCAGCATGCATGTCGTAAACACCATGACACTGCCAACATTGAACCAGGCCATGAGCCAAACTTCCCGGTTCAAAAAAAATAGTATCGAAGTGCCGTGAGTGACTCCCGCAAGGAAGTAAAAAACGCGCCAATACACGAAGTATCTCGCGTTTTCGCGAGGCACCCACGAAGGGGCTGTGCTGATGGATTGCAACACATTCACGATCGCGACTCCTCTGTTGTTCCTGACAACGTTTCGGCCAATTTTCTTGATCGACACCCTTCGTTGAGAGCCACACGTCACTCGTTGTGCAGAGACTATTGGCTCTGCAGTGCGAGATAAGCGATCAGGTCTTTGATATCTTCTTCGTCCCGCAACCCGCGAAAAATCATGCGTGTTCCAGGCATGAATCCTCTTGGATCAGCTAAAAACGCCGCCAGGTTTTCTTCAGTCCACATGACGTCAGCGTTCAGATTTGCGTCAGAGTACCTAAATCCCTCCACGGTGCCTGATTTTGAACCAACCACTCCGTAAAGGGACGGTCCCGCTTTTCGTTGCCCTTGTTCGAGAGAGTGGCACGAAGAACACTTTCGAAAGACACGTTCTCCGTCTTCTGGATCACCGTCTGCAAGTGCCGAACACGCAAGAAGTGGTATCAAAAAAATGGTAGTAGCTAGCGTTTTCATTTTGGATAGGCGCCTGTCAGACCGCCCGTCGCGACGCCAGCCCCAGCGACACCCGCATTGAGGCGCGACGTTGCAAGTATGCATTTTCAGTCTCGTGAGACATGACCTTTTCCTTCAGACGCGAAGTCCGTTGTTTGCTTGGTAGGATTTGATGGGGGGGCGGCTCGCGACCAACAAGAGCTCGCTAGCCGCGAGAGCAAAAATCAGACAAAGGATACCCCATTGGCTGACATGGGAAGGTGCGTCACACGCATTCCCGAAGCCGCCGCAATCGCATTGGCGAGCGCAGGGGCAGCAGGTGGGGTGCCGGGTTCACCGATCCCTGTCGGGGCCTCCGCAGACGGAACGATATGCACCTCGATTGCTCCGATATCGCTGATGCGAAGCGGTTCATAGTCCGGGAAGTTGGACTGATCTACCGCGCCACCCGTCAGGGTGATCTGGTCGCGCATCACGTGACCGATACCATAGCCGGCGCCGCCCTGAACCTGGGCCTTGACGACATCAGGGTTGACGGCGATGCCGCAATCCACGGCACAGGTGACCTTTTCGATCTTGATGCCGCTGTTCGCATCTCCAGACACTTCAACCACCTCAGCCACGTAAGAGCCAAAGGACTTGTGTACCGCGATACCCTGAGCGCGACCGGCGGGCGCGTTGCCCCAATTGGCCTTATCCATCGCCAGTTTCAGAACGCCTGCTTTGCGCTTCTGATCTTTGTTGTTGTCATCGGCCAGATGGGCCAGGCGGAACTCAACCGGATCGCGGCCAACCGCCACCGCGGCTTTGTCCATCATGGTTTCCATTACATAGGCTGTATGGGTGTGCCCCACCGAACGCCACCACAAAACCGTGGTTGCCTTGGGCGTGTCCGTCAGACCCAGCGCCATGCCGGGGATCGCGTAGGGGCTGTCTGCGATACCTTCGACCGAGCTGTGATCGACGCCGTCCTGAACCGCAAAGGCTTCGAACTGTGTTCCCTTCATGATCGACTGACCGGCCACCTGATGGTGCCATCCGACGATATTGCCCTGACCGTTCAGACCGACTCGGACCTTGTGGCCGAACGCCGGGCGATAGTACCCGCTGCGGATATCATCTTCGCGAGTCCACACAAGTTTAACCGGGCGGCTGCGATCGGTGATGACGAAGGCCAGCGCGGCTTCGACCTGATAGTCTGCTTCCGGAGTTGCGCGCCGCCCAAACGAACCACCAGCCAACAGCGTGTTGATCTCGATCTGTTCGGCCGGCATTTCAAAGATTTGCTGCAGGGCGTAATGGACACCTGTCGGGATCTGGCAGGCATCGTGCATCACGATTTTGCCATCTGAAGTCTGCTCGATGGTGCAGTTCATCGGCTCCATCGGGGCATGGGCCAGCAGCGGGAAATAGAAGGTTTCTTCCAGAACCGTGTCCGCACCGTCAATCGCAGCCGCAACGGCCGCCGCGTCTGCCTTGTTCACATTGTACTGAGGTTCCGCGTCCAAAGCGGCGCGGATTTCAGCTTCAATCTGGTCCGAGTCACGGGTTTCGGCTGCCGACATATCCCATTCGACGTCCAACGCCTCACGGGCCTGAATGGCGGACCATGTGTTCTCGGCATAGACCGCCACACCCGCCTGATTGGGCAGAGTGGCTGCGTTGATGAAGCCTTTGACTTCTTTCGAGGCACTGTCGTCAAAGCCAGTGACCGAAGCCCCACGGGATTCCGGGCGTTTGATCATGACAACCATCTGGTTCGGCAGGTGTAAATCCATGCCATATTTCGCCTGACCGTTGACTTTGATCGGCGAGTCCTTGCGGCGTACGGTTTCGTTGCCGATCAGGCGGAATTCAGACGGATCTTTCAGGCGCGGTTCGGCGGCGGCCTCAAGCTGAGCGGCTGCCGCCACGAATTCGGCAATTGGCGCGGATTGCTCACCTGCTTTCACGACGCCCTCTTCGATGGTGATACCGGAAGCATCCATACCCCAGGTCTGGGCGGCTGCGGCGATCAGCATCTCGCGGGCTGCCGCGCCTGCCTGGCGGTATTGCTGCCACGAGTTTGCCATCGCGGTCGATCCGCCAGAGCCCTGAACCTGACCGAAGAACAGGTTGTTGTAGACCTGTGGGTTCGATGGCGCGAACTCGAATTCGATCTGGTCCATATTCACGCCGATTTCCTCGGCGATCAGCGTCGTCAGACCGGTTGCAGGGCCCTGACCCATCTCGAAATGCTTGACAATTGCGGTCACGGTGCCGTCGGCATCTATCTTCACAAAAGGGTTGAACTGGGCGCTCTCGGGCGGCGCTGCAGCAACTGCGCCGTCCGGGCGGACGCCAACCAGGAGAACTGCGCCAGCGGCTGTGGCACCTTTGAGAAAACCACGGCGGGAGGTGTTGATGGTCATGAATCAGGCCTCCAGAATTTCGGATGCGCGCAGAACACCGGCGCGGATGCGTTGATAAGTGGCGCAGCGGCAGGCATTGCCCCACATGTATTCGTCGATCTCTTCTGCACTCGGCTTTGGGTTTTCCGACAGCAGGCCAACTGCTGACATGACCTGGCCGGACTGGCAGTAACCGCACTGAACCACGTCCAGCTCTACCCAGGCCTGTTGAACAGCCGCGCCGATTTTGTCTTCGCTCATCGCCTCGATTGTGGTGATCTCGGCACCGTCCACGTCTTCGACATAGGTCTGGCAGGACCGCACCGGCTCGCCGTCCAGATGAACGGTGCAGGCACCGCATGACGCAACACCACACCCAAATTTGGTTCCGGTCAGTTTCAGTTCATCCCGGATCACCCACAGAAGTGGAGTTCCGGGTTCAGCCTCGATTTCATGCGTTTGACCGTTGAGTTTCAGTGTTGTTGTCATGGCTGTGGGGTCTCCCTGGCTGTTAAGGTGTTTTCAGGAACGTTCGAATTGTCGAAGGTCTGGGGCAATCGGAATGGCAGCAGATCAAGGGGGCAACGGATTGCGCGGCCTCGAATATCTTCCGCCGTGCCGACCGTCTGCCGGTTGCATGAGACTGAGCTGTGATGCGCACTTTCTCCTCCTTGGGCCAATTCTTCGCCTGGCGGTCTGACCAAAACTGACCAACGCCTTGGCAAGGCTGGTCACGCAGTTGCGTTGGTGTAGAGATAAGGGCGGACGCGGTATCCTCCCTGCCTGATTCTCCGTATGATCAGCCTGATCCTCCGAAGCGTAGGAGGTGAAGGTTCATTGCCCTTCTTCCAAAGCCTATAGATCGATGACAGGAGGAGGTACGCCATGGTGCCTGCGGACTTGATTTCCGAGGTTGCGGAGTTTGTTCGAGACAATGATGGATCCGGTTCTGTTCGGAAGACCGGGATCAATGGGGTATTTGCTTTCTGCAGCGAGACACCCACTCAGTTTGAGGCAACGTTCTACGTGCCTTTCATGGGACTGGTTTTGCAGGGAACCAAAGAAGCGCAAATGGAAGACCGGGTGATCCGGTATGGCGCTGGGATGTCGTTGATCCTTAGCCACGCGCTCCCGGTCAATGTCAGAGTGATCGACGCTTCACCGGAAAAGCCATATGTCGCTTTGGCGGTGCTGCTGGATCTCGCCACTGCAAGAGGTCTTTATGACGAAGTTGGCTCGATAGATGATCAGGAACAGGCGATTGGCCCACTGAGTGTGGCTGAAGGAGACGCCGCGCTAACCGATGCGATGGCACGTCTGTTTCGTCTATCAAGTGATCCAGTGGAGGTGCAGGCGCTTGCACCTCTGGTTCTGAAGGAAATCCACTTTCGATTCATGCGGGCAAAGCACGGAGTGATGGTGCGGCAGCTGCTGCTGCGGGAGAGTCCTGCAAGCCGAATTTCTAAAGCGATCTCCAGGATCCGCACCGGCTACAAGGCACCAATCGCTGTGGCCGAATTAGCCGCAGCAGTTGGAATGAGCCAGTCAACCTTCTATGAACATTTCAAAACGCTCACATCCACAACGCCGTTGCAATACCAAAAGGAACTGCGCCTGCTGGAAGCCCGGCGAATACTGCAGTGTGGCGGAAAATCAGTCGCCTCGACAGCTTATGATGTGGGATATGAAAGCCCGACGCAGTTCAGTCGGGAATACGTACGTAAATTCGGTGTTTCGCCAAGAGACGAGAAAGCTGGTTCCGCTGTTTCGCTATTCATCGCCGAATAGACATGGTAGCGACCCGCACTGATCGAGCTTGTAACGCAAAGGTCAACCTGCTGCTGTAGGTCGGGCTCGCGCGTTTCCGCTTTCCAGGAGTACGAAAGTCAGAACGACGTCAAAGGTCGTTCGGGAAGATTTTGTTTTTCGGGTAGCAAGTTCGGAGGATTGGTGGAGCCAAGGGGGATCGAACCCCTGACCTCTTGCATGCCATGCAAGCGCTCTCCCAGCTGAGCTATGGCCCCTTATCCGGGAAACGGGCGGCGAGGCCCGTCTTCGAGGCGGCTTTCTAGAGCCGCGGGCGGCACTTGGCAAGTTCAAAATTGCCTGTGCCGCTGCAAAAGTGCCGGCAGCTGCCGGTCAGGTTTCTTCGTCGTCGTCGGAAACGGCGATGATGCCGCTGACGTCGTCGTCATCGTCATCGCTTTCCAGGAACGTGTCGTCATTGTCGTCGCCGATGTCGACATCGTCATCGTCGTCGCCATCGATGTCCGGAATGGTCTCGCCCGTTTCGGACGCTTCTTCGTCAGCTTCTTCCAGCGACACGATCTCGACTTTGCTGGTTTCCGCTTCCTCTTCCGTCGCGGTATCGGCGTCGACTGCCGGCTCTTCCTTCTCCTCGACCGTTTCGCCGCCTTCGAAGAAGGTCAACGGGTAGGTCTGCCCGGTATAGGGCGAGACGATCGGGTCGCGGTTGAGGTCGTAGAACTTGCGGCCCGTTTCCGGGCAGATACGCTTGGTTCCGAGTTCAGGTTTTGGCACGGGGCGCGGCCTCTTGTCTGGTCAGGTCTTCTTCGGTCATTCCGGCAACTTGAAGGACTATGACCGGTCGCCGGTGTGCCGGACCCCATACCCATGTTGCGGCGTCCTGTCAAAGCCTATCTGCGCAAAAAGCGGCGCTGCCCGCGGCAAAACGGGTGACCGGCCAAAATCGGTATGGTAGAGCGTCCGCGGAACGCAATCCGTCCGTCGATTGCGGCTGGATTTTTTGGCTAGATCAGGAAGCAGAAACCCATGACCCATGGCGCGGAACCGCGGCCGGCCGTCGCGCGCAAATCGGAGGCGTTGAACGGCACCATCCGCATCCCCGGCGACAAGTCGATCTCCCACCGCTCATTCATGCTGGGCGGCCTGGCAAGCGGTCGCACCACCATCACCGGCCTGCTCGAAGGCGAGGATGTGCTGGCCACCGGCCGGGCGATGCAGGCAATGGGAGCCGTCGTCAAGAAGGAAGGCGATACCTGGATCGTCGACGGTGTTGGTAATGGCTGTCTGCTGCAGCCGGAGGCGCCGCTCGACTTCGGCAATGCCGGCACCGGCGTGCGCCTGACGATCGGTCTCGTCGGTCCTTACAATTTCGAAGCGACATTCATTGGTGACGCTTCTCTGTCGAAGCGGCCGATGGGTCGGGTGCTCGATCCGCTGCGGCTGATGGGCGTGGAGGTCAGGGCGGCGGAAGGCGACCGGCTTCCGGCGACGCTTTTCGGACCGCGCATCGCGGCGCCGATCGAATACCGGGTGCCGATGCCCTCGGCGCAGGTCAAATCCGCCGTGCTGCTCGCCGGCCTGAACGCGCCGGGCATCACCACGGTGATCGAACCGGTGATGACGCGCGACCACACGGAAAAAATGCTCGCCGGCTTTGGCGCCAAGCTGTCGGTCGAAACCGATGCCGACGGCGTGCGCACCATTTCGCTGGAAGGTCAGGGCCAGCTCGAAGGCCAGACCATCGACGTGCCGGGCGACCCGTCCTCCACCGCATTTCCGCTGGTGGCGGCGCTGCTGGTTCCGGGGTCCGACGTGACCATCGAAAACGTGCTGATGAACCCGACCCGCACTGGCCTGATCGAGACATTGCTCGAAATGGGCGCCGACATCGCCATCGAGAACCGCCGCACCTCCGGCGGCGAGGATGTTGCCGACCTGCGGGTCCGCGCGTCGGACCTGAAAGCCGTCTCGGTGCCGCCGGAACGGGCGCCGTCGATGATCGACGAATATCCGGTTCTCGCCGTGGCTGCCGCCTTTGCCGAGGGCGAGACGGTCATGGAAGGGCTGGAGGAATTGCGGGTCAAGGAATCCGACCGGCTGGCGGCCGTTGCCACCGGGCTCAAGGTCAACGGCGTCGACTGTGACGAGGGCGAGTCCTCACTGCGCGTGCGCGGCGTGCCGGGCGGCAAGGGGCTGGGAGCATCATCGCCGGCAGCCGTCGAGACCCATCTCGACCACCGCATCGCCATGGCCTTTGCCGTCATGGGGCTGGCGGCGGAGCATCCCGTACACATCGATGACGCCGCCATCATCGCCACCAGCTTTCCGGAGTTCATGGACATGATGACGGGGCTCGGCGCCCGCATCATGCTCGAACAGAAGGCCGCCTGAGGGTGCCCTTCACCGTCGCCATCGACGGTCCCGCGGCGTCCGGCAAGGGCACGCTGGCCCGCCGGCTGGCCGATCGCTACGGGTTTCATCATCTGGACACTGGCCTGACATACCGGGCCGTCGCCCGCGCGCTGTTGGAGAGCAGTGTGCCGCTGGATGACGAGGCGCAGGCCGCCGAGGTTGCGCGCACGCTCGACTTTGCCGGCCTCGACCGCTCGGTGCTGTCGCGCCATGAAATCGGCGAGGCGGCTTCGAAAGTCGCCGTCATGCCGGTGGTGCGTGCTGCCCTGGTCGAGGCGCAACGCCGGTTTGCCGCGCGTGAACCGGGCACGGTGCTGGACGGCCGCGACATTGGTACGGTGGTTTGTCCCGACGCAGAACTCAAACTCTATGTATCGGCCTCGCCCGAGGTGCGCGCCCGCCGCCGCTATGCGGAAATCTCCCAGGGCGGAACAGCCACCAGCTACGAGGCGGTGCTGGAAGACCTGAAGCGTCGCGATGCGCGCGACATGGGGCGCGCCGACTCGCCGCTGAAACCGGCTGACGATGCCCACTTGCTTGATACGACCGAAATGGATATAGAAGCGGCGTTCCGCGCCACGGTGCAGCTGGTTGATGCTGCCATGAAGGTCCGGAACGACTGATTTAGGAGAACCGTTTTCGCGGCGGTCCACGCGCCGAAACAGCAACCGGAAGCCGGTTGCGGGCATCCGCGAGAACTTGTGCAACGCAAACCATCGGCGCCCCGTCCGGCCCCAACGAGAAAAGCGGCCCGGACTTTTCAGGAGTAACAATGTCTCAACAACCGTCCACGGAGGACTTTGCGTCCCTCCTCGAGGAATCATTTGCCAGCCAGGATCTTGCCGAAGGCTATGTGGCCAAGGGCATCATTACCGGCATCGAAAAGGACGTCGCCATCGTTGATGTCGGCCTCAAGGTCGAAGGTCGCGTGCCGCTGAAGGAATTCGGCGCCAAGTCGAAAGACGGCACGATGAAGCCCGGCGATGAAGTCGAAGTCTATGTCGAACGCATCGAAAATGCGCTCGGCGAAGCTGTTCTGTCGCGCGAGAAAGCCCGCCGCGAGGAAAGCTGGGTGCGTCTCGAAGCCAAGTTCGAAGCCAACGAGCGCGTCGAAGGCGTCATCTTCAACCAGGTCAAGGGCGGCTTCACCGTCGATCTCGACGGCGCCGTGGCCTTCCTGCCGCGCTCGCAGGTCGACATCCGGCCGATCCGCGACGTCACCCCGCTGATGCACAACCCGCAGCCCTTTGAAATCCTCAAGATGGACAAGCGCCGCGGCAACATCGTCGTCTCGCGCCGCACGGTGCTGGAAGAGAGCCGCGCCGAACAGCGTTCGGAAATCGTCCAGAACCTGGAAGAAGGTCAGGTGGTCGAGGGTGTCGTCAAGAACATCACCGATTACGGTGCCTTCGTCGATCTTGGCGGTATCGACGGCCTGCTGCACGTCACCGACATGGCCTGGCGCCGCGTCAACCACCCGTCGGAGATCCTGTCGATCGGCCAGACGGTCAAGGTGCAGATCATCCGCATCAACCAGGAAACCCACCGCATCTCGCTGGGCATGAAGCAGCTCGAAGCCGATCCGTGGGACGGCATCGGCGTGAAGTACCCGGAAGGCAAGAAGATCAAGGGTACGGTCACCAACATCACCGACTACGGCGCCTTCGTGGAGCTGGAAGCCGGGATCGAGGGCCTCATCCACATCTCCGAGATGTCCTGGACCAAGAAGAACGTCCATCCGGGCAAGATCCTGTCGACCAGCCAGGAAGTCGAAGTGGTGGTACTCGAGGTCGATCCGACCAAGCGCCGCATCTCTCTCGGCCTCAAGCAGACCCTCGACAATCCGTGGGAAGTCTTCGCCCAGACCCATTCGGTCGGCACCGCCGTCGAAGGCGAGGTCAAGAACAAGACCGAGTTCGGCCTGTTCATCGGCCTGGAAGGCGATGTCGACGGCATGGTCCACCTCTCCGACCTCGACTGGAACCGTCCGGGCGAGCAGGTCATCGAGGAGTTCAACAAGGGCGACGTCGTCAAGGCTGTCGTGCTTGATGTGGATGTCGAGAAAGAGCGCATCTCGCTCGGCATCAAGCAGCTTGGCAAGGATGCCGTCGGCGAGGCTGCTGCCTCCGGCGAACTGCGCCGCAATGCCGTTGTGTCGGCCGAAGTCACCAATGTTGCCGATGGCGGCATCGAGGTGAAACTGGTCGACCACGAGGACATTTCGGCCTTCATCCGCCGCTCCGACCTGTCGCGCGACCGCGACGAGCAGCGCCCCGAGCGCTTCCAGGTCGGTCAGACGATCGACGCCCGGGTCACCAGCTTCTCCAAGAAGGATCGCAAGATCGGCCTGTCGATCAAGGCGCTGGAAATCGCCGAGGAAAAGGAAGCCGTCGCACAGTTCGGCTCCAGCGACAGCGGCGCATCGCTCGGCGACATCCTGGGCGCAGCCCTGAAGAAGCAGAACGGCGACGACTAAACCGATCGCTCGATTGTTATGAAATTCGGCCGTGGCGCTCAGGCGCCGCGGCCTTTTCTATTCGGCGGGCGTGATTGTCGGCTCTGCCTGTTTATGATCTCTTGCGCGTTTCGCACGCAAAGCCTTGCGTTTGACGAGGCCACCCCATTCCCGGAACGGATAGAGCACCAGCTTGACGACGTCGTATTCGGCCATGCCGTCGACGCCGAGCGGCTTCTTGCAGGTGCCCGGCAGATAATAAGTGCCGAACAGCACATCCCAGAACGGAAAGATGTTGGCGAGGTTCTTGCCGTAGGCCTCGGGTGCATTGGCGTGATGCCAGCGGTGATAGCGCGGCGAAGCCAGAAGCAGACGGAACGGTCCGTGGCCCCAGTCGAGGTCCATGTGCACGTAAACATTGTGCAGCGACACCAGAATAGCGCCGTAGCCCAGAATATTCTCTGGCAGACCGAGCCACGTCAGAAGCACGATATAGGCGGTGCCCATGACGATCGGTTCCAGAAAGTGCACCCGGTAGGTGGTGAGACCGGTCATTTCTGTTTCGGAATGGTGGATCGCATGCACTGGCCACAGCCAGGATTTGTGCATGATCCGGTGGCTCCAGTAGTCGGCGAAATCGTAGGCAAGCAGCGCCACCGGCACCAGGATCCAGGGCGACATTCCGGTCCAGATCGCCGGGTCGAGCTGCGGCAGTCCGACCCAGTTATAGGCGGAGCGGATCGTGTCGCCGGCAAGCAGCACGAAGGGTGCGAACGCGAACAGGTTGATGAAATAGAGCAGTGTCGTCGCTGAGTAGTTTTTCAGCTTCGCCCTCAGGCGACGCGGATCCGTGCGCCTCAAAACCACCCCGATCAGGATGGCGAGAGCCACGAAAGCCATGGCGTAGGGAAAGGACTTGCTGAAGTCGTGTCCGAAGATGACGGTCTGCAGCAACGATCCCAGATTGGACAGCGAGGCGAGGAATTCACTCATCGGGTACCGGTCTGACGCAATACGAAACGGTTCGTTTGATTGACGAAGCTATTCTGCAATCGTTAATTATCAGCCAATCGCATCGGATCGAGGATCAGCCCGCGTGAGTGTCAGACCGCCCAACCTGTTCAAGCCCAAGTCACCGATGGACGGCAATCTCGGCATCCTCGACGGCGAGATCATGGCCGAAATGGCCGCCTCCATCGGTCGGGCCGGCAAAACGCTGGAGGCGTCGCTCAAGCGGCTGGAGGAGGCCGGCGACGAGACATCGGCGGACGAGCGGGAGGAGCTGCTGCGAAAGGCGGCGCGTGCCGCCTGGGCGCTGCTCACCCAATATGAGCTATGTGGCCTTTCCAGCCAGACCAATCTGGTCAAGCGCTACCGCATTCCCCGCGAAGTGGTGATCCGCATCGGCGCCTTGCCCAAGCGGGACGATAAGGCAGGCAATCCGTAGCCGGACTGCCTGCTTTCTCTGAACATCAGGCCGTGACCGGGGCTTCAGCCTCCGGTTTCGACAGAGCAATGACGGCGACCACTGCCGCGCCGTTGATCCAATAGAAGGCGGCATCGAGGCCGCTGAAACCCAGGGCGAAGGGCAGAATCAGAAAAACGACGCCGACGGCGAGATCCACCGCCAGGTGGAAGCGGTAGGGCAGCACCCGAACCATTCCCAGTTGGTGGTCTGTGAAAACGGTGAGCAGGAATGCCGTAATCCCGACGACCGGTGCAATGACAAGCGCCAACGGGTTGGATGCGCCCAATCCCAGCACAAAGGGAAGGACCATGAGGGCGATGGCCACCGGGTAGTCGAGATAGGCGTGGATCTGTTTCGTGACGAAACGGGGCATGACGTGTCTCCTTGAGTTTTGAGCCATGGCTGTTCAGCCGAAAACTCAAATAGTTCGTAGAGACGCAAAAACTGTCTTCAATGGTTCGCAAAACCATGCAGATCGTTCAGGAATTCACTTTATTCCAAGTTCGTGGCGGTCAACGACGTAACAGGATTGCAACAGCTCCGAGTATCCTGCCGAACGGCGAGGGTCGGGATCCGGACGCTGTAAAGAGGGTCGTTCGATCCGCGTCTGTTGCGGGATCATCAGCAGGACTTTTGCCGACCTGACAAGTCTGGTGCTGGCGGCGAAGGTTTGCATTTCGTGTTTCATCGGACTTCCCCGAATGGCCTGAATTGGCCGCCAGTTTAGGAGGGCCGTGATTTCGCGCTTGAAGAAGCGCTCCATTTTTCGTTCATTTATGCTTCACGACCCATGCGGAGATGCCGACCGGTGTATCGTTTCCAGGGGTACGAAATCGACGAGGACCGGCTGGAAATCCGGTTGAACGGGGAAGCGGTTCCGACGGAACCGCAGGTCTTCAGCCTGCTTCTTTGCCTGGTGGAGAACCGTGACCGCGTCGTCAGCAAGGACGACCTCATCGATGCCGTCTGGAATGGACGGATCGTCTCCGACGCGACACTCAACAGCCGCGTCAACGCCTTGCGGCGCGCCGTGGGCGATACGGGCAAGTTGCAGCAGGTGATCAAAACCTACCCGCGACGCGGCTTCCGCTTCGTTGCTGATCTGGAAACGCCTCAAAGACAGGAGAAACCGTCCTCGGGCGAGGAACCGGCACGGGAGCGGCCATCCATCGTCATTTTGCCGTTTGAGCATGTCGCTGCGACCGACGACCACGCCTACCTGGCGCGCGGGATCACTGAAGAGGTGACCACGGCGCTGTCACGCATGCGATGGCTTTTCGTGATTTCCCAGACGACATCGTCATCGTACGGATCCGACGACTGGCAGAGCATCTCGAACGAACTTTCAGTCGACTATGTGCTGACCGGCAGCGTCCATACCGCTGGCGATGACATCCGCGTTTCCGCCCGGCTCACCGACACCGATGCGCGCCGCCAGGTGTGGGCAGACCGGTTCGGCGGCAAACTTGCCGATGTCTTCGAGCTGCATGACGACATCGCCTTTGCGATCGTCACCCACCTGGAGCCGGAGATCACCCGAGCTGAGATCGAGCGTCTTCGCCGCCGCAGCCGGCCCGGCGACCTGACGGCATGGGAACACTATCTTCGGGCCGTTCCGCATTTTGCCAGGCTGGAGCGGTCGGAGAACGAAGCGGCCCGCACCGAACTTCTTCGCGCCGTTGAAATCGACCCGGATTTCGTTCTGCCGCATGTCGCCCTGGCCTGGAACTGGGCAATGGCAGCCATGCACGGCTGGTGCGAAAAGGGCTCTGAGGCGCTGTCACAATCGGCTTTTCATGCGCGCAATGCCCTCAAGCTGGATCCGGGAGACGGGCGTGCCTACTGCGCCATGGCTTTTGTCGAGTTCTGGACGGGCAAGCAGCAAAAGGCCGTAGAGAATGCTCGCCAGTCGCTGGATCTCGATCCGAACATGACCGACTCCCATGGCATGCTGGGTGCAGCGCAGGCGCTCTCCGGGGAGCCGGATGCCGCCATAGCCGCACTTGAGCGCGCGCTGAGCGGCAGTCCGCGGGATCCGATCCGGTGGTTCTGGTATCAGGGGCTCGCGAATGCGAGCTTCGCCCTAGAGGATTACGATCAGGCCAGCAAATGGGCCGACAAGGTCATTGCCGATCAGCCCACTTTCCCGGGCGGCCACTTGGTTAAGGCCGCAAGCCTTGTCCACGGCGGAGATGTGCGGGCCGCCGAAGAGACGGTCAAATCCCTGATCGAATTTGCCCCGCACTACACGCTCAAGCGCGTCATGCGCAATCCGATCTGGACTGACAGCCCGGCCTTCGATCGGCTGGTCAGCGGCGCAAGAACGGCTGGGCTGCCATCCTGAGCGAACTCAGCTTTTGTCTTTCTCGAATTCCTCGTGCAATTCATCCAGCACCCGCCGTGTGAACTTGCCGATGTCGGCGTAGGCTGCTTCCGTCAGGTTGGCCAGCGAGATACGCACCGAGGCGTCGACAACTTCGAAACCGTTGCCCGGCAGCAGCACCACGCCCGTTTCGTCGGCCAGGCGGAACAGGAAATCCGTGCCGCGATTGTCAGCGGCGAACCAATCGGCGAATGCCTTGCCGTAGAGTCGCTCACCCAGCTTCTGCAGGTCGATCAGGTAGTAGTAATTGACATCGAGCGGGCCTGTCTGGTTTTCGATGCCCATGTTCTGGCACAGCGTCTGGAAGCGGTGGCGCACCAGATGTTTTGCGGCTTCCTTGTAGGTGCCGTCCAGGTCCATCAGGCCGTTGAGCGCGAACAGCGTCATCTGCAACTGCTGCGGAACCGAAAGCCCGGCCGTGTGGTTGAGCGCCACGGCGCGACTGTCGGCGACCAGCCGATCGATGAAGCGCAGGCCAGCCACATCCGTGGTGAGTGACGAGTAACGCTGATCCAGCCTCTGTTTGAATGCATCGGGCAGCGCGGCAAGCGCATCATCGAGCACATTGTCCTCATGCAGGCCGATGACGCCCAAGCGCCAACCGGTGGCGCCGAAATACTTGGAGAATGAATAGACGCACAGCGTGTTGCGCGGGCACATGGCAAACAGCGAAACGAAGTCGTCGGCAAAAGTGCCGTAGACATCGTCGGTGACAACGATCAGGTCGGGCCGTTTGGACTGGATCAGGTCGGCCAGGCGCTTCAGGCATTCGTCGGACAGTTTGAAGGAGGGCGGGTTGCTTGGATTGACCACGCAGAACACCTTGATCGCCGGATCTTCCAATTTGGCGAGTTCGGAATCCGGAAACTGCCATGCGGCCTCCTCGTCCATGCGGATGTCGACCACCTCCAGGCCGAAATCCGGCAGCGGCGGGATCTCCAGGTAAGGAGAGAAGATCGGCGTTCCGAGCGCCACTTTGTCACCGGCCTCGATCAGGCCATTGAACTGCAGCGTCTGGAAAATATAGGTCATCGCCGCCGTGCCGCCTTCCGTGGCAAACAGCGAGAATGGTCCGGCCGGCGGAACGTGGCCGAACATCTCCTGGGCGAGATAGGCTTTCACGATCTCTTCCGCATGGGTGAGCATGCGTGGCGGCACCGGATAGTTGCAGCCGAGAAAGGCGCCGACCATCTCGAACAGGAAGTCCTCGCGTTCCAGGTCCAGCTGGTCGCGCACATAGGCGATGGCCCGGCGCAGGAAGCCGATACCGGCATCGTCGGGCAGGTTGCTGGCGAAAGCCTCGAAGCGCTCGATCATGCCCTGCTTTTCCGGCAGGCCGCCGAAACCGCTGTTGAGATAGGAATAGGAGCGCTCGGCCTCGGCCATGGCGAATTCGCCCAGCCGGAGAAAGGCCCGGCGCGGCAATGTCGCCAGGAAATTCGGATTGCCGCGGCCGGCATTGAGCATCACCCGTTCAGCGTCGGAACTGGCGATCTCGATCAGCTTGTCCTTGAGTTCGAAGGGGCTGAGCGCGGCGAACTGCGAGATATCGGACTGTTTCATGGCGAAATCCCCGTTGGGTCGGGTTGAAGAGTGATCACGGATTCTTGGTGATGATGCCGACGACCAGCGGTCCCCAGATTGTCAGGAACACATTGGCCACGGCATAGGTCACGGTGAAGGTGACGACCGGCGTGGCATTGCCGGCCTTGGCAAGCAGTGCCGCAAAGCCGGGATTGGCGCTGCGACCACCAACGACGCAGGCCAGCGCCTCGATCGGATTGCGTATGCGCAGCACGTAGTAAGAGAAATAAAACACGACGATCTGCGGAATGATGGTCACGCCGATGCCGAGGAAGAACAGCGTCAGCCCGTATTCCTGCATGGTCTTCACTGCCTGCGGCCCAGCCGATATGCCGACAATGGCGACGAAGACGGCGAGGCCGAAATCCCTCAGGAAGTTGGACGCGCCGGTGGGCAGGGCGGCGAACCGCGGATGGGTGCTGCGCAACCAGCCGAACAGGAGGCCTGACAGCAGGCAACCGCCGCCGGTGCCAATGGTCACCGGAATGCCGGCGATCTTGAATTGCAGCAGTCCAAGCAGGATACCGAGCGCCATGCCGACACCGAAGAAGATGAAATCGGTCACAGCCGCGGCGGTGATCTTGTAGCCCAGCAGTGACTGGATACGGTCGAGATCCTTTGGCGCGCCGATGAACATCAACTCGTCGCCGCGGTGCAGTTCGATCTCGGACAGCACTGGCACATCGCGGCCCATGCGGGTGATCGCCACCAGGTAGACGCCGTGCTGCGTTTCAATGTCGATCTCTTCGTTAATCTGGCGGATCGTCTTATTGAGGAACCGGCCCTGCGTCAGGATGATCTCGCGGCGTTCCTCCACCAGTTCGAGCTTCTCCGGCGCGACGCTTTCGGGCCCGAAATAGTCCTCTGCATCCTTCATGACGCCGACCTTGCCGGTCACCGCGACACTGTCGCCCGGCTGCACCAAGGTATCGGTGTCGGTGGCGATCGCCGCACCGTCTCGGATCACGGTCTCGACCGCCGCATCGGTCAGATCGCGGTCGATATCGATGATCTTCTTCGATGCCGCCTTGCTGTCGTCGCTGACACTGTAGACGCGGGTGACAACCGTGCGAATGGCGTTGAATTGTCCGGGCTCAAGCTCCGTCTTGCCGCCGGAAAGTGTCTTCGAAAGCTTGATCGCTTCCTGACGGATATCCCACCGCATGACTGTCGGCAGGAACCAGGTCACCACGATGATCGGTCCAAGATTGCCGAAGATGTAACAGACCGCATAGCCGACGGCGACATTGGTCTGCATGGTCTTGATCTGCTCGGCGGTAACGCCGGCAAGTTTCGAGATGGCGTCGCCGGCCGTGCCGATGATAGCCGACTGGGTCAGGCCGCCGGCGGCGAGACCGGCCGCTGTTCCGCGGTCGAGATCAAAGCTCCAGGCGCTGACAAGCACGCAGATCAGGCCGACCAGGCACATGACAAAGGCCGAGGCCAGCTGGTTCAGTGTGCGCCGGTTGATCGAACGGAAGAATTGCGGTCCGCCCTGATAGCCGACCGCATAGATGAACAGCGCGAAAAAGATGTCCTTGATGTTGGTATCGAGCGTGATGTCGAGCTGGCCGATCAGCACACCCATGAGCAGCGATCCGGCAACCCCGCCGAGCACGAACTGGCCGATGGTCAGCTTGCCCACGGTGTGGCCGAGCGCAACGGTGAGGAAGACGGCAAGCAGAGGTGCCATGTCAAACAGGCGGTCGAGGAGTTCGAGCATGCGCGTGTCCACCCTGCCGGTTCGCGGTCTCAATCGGATCGCAGCAGGGTAATCCTATCAATCGCAGCGCGAATTGATATGGCTCATGTTGGAGGAGGCGAATTCAGCTGTGGGCGAAAATGTCAGTCTCTTCCCATCCGAGCAGGTCTAGCTTTGCTCGGGTCGGCAGGAACTTGAAACAGGCTTCGGCATGTTTGGCGCGGTCATCGCGGTCCAGTCGCTTTTGCAATTCTTCCCGCAGCCGGTGGAGATGGAGAACGTCGGACGCCGCGTATTCGAGCTGCGCCTTGCTCAATTCGTCGGCCGCCCAGTCCGAAGATTGCTGCTGCTTTGAAATGTCGATGTCCAGCATTTCCCGCAGATTGTCTTTCAGGCCGTGCCGGTCGGTATAGGTGCGGGTCAGCCGCGACGCGATCTTGGTGCAGAAGACCGGCTCGCAGGTGATGCCGAAAGTATGGAAGAGAATGGCGATATCGAAACGGCCGTAGTGGAATATTTTTGTCTGCCGTCGGTCGCGCAAGAGCTTGGTCAGGTTCGGCGCTTTCTTCTGGCCCTTGGCGATCTGGATCACGTCGGCCGTCTCGTCGCCCGGCGAAAGCTGCACAACACACAGCCGGTCGCGATGTGGTTTCAGCCCCAGCGTCTCGCAGTCGATGGCGATGTCGGCGGTATAGCGCGCGGCATCTTCAGGGCTGATGTCGTTCTTGTGAAAGCGGATGGTCATGGTGTTTTCCGTCGGCCAGAGGATCGACATCGGGACATAAAGGCTGGAGCGCTCCGCGTCTACCCGCAGGGGCCTGGTGATTGCATGAGCTGTTTCGTTCCGCTTTTGTTCTTGTCGGCCAAACGAGGTTCGTGTATGTATGAGGGTAGAGTGTCCATGTTTGCAACCATGGGTGTGCCGGGGAGCAAGGTCAATGGTGTCGCGGGTCAGCACCGTATCGTTTCAGGGAATCGGCGCCGTGCCGGTTGATGTGCAGGTGATGGTGGCGCCGGGGCGCATCGGCGTTCAGATCGTCGGCCTGCCCGACAAGGCGGTGGCCGAAAGCCGTGAGCGGGTGCAGGCGGCGCTGCACGCCTCGGGGTTGGCCCTGCCGCCCAAAAAGGTGACGGTCAACCTGGCGCCAGCCGACCTGCCGAAGGAAGGCAGTCATTACGATTTGCCCATTGCGTTGGGGCTGATGGCAGCACTGGGAGCGATCCCGGCCGACGCGCTGGCGGGCTACGTGGTGCTGGGAGAGCTGTCTCTCGACGGAACGATTTCACCGGTCGCCGGCGTTTTGCCGGCGGCGATCGGCGCCAATGCCGCGGGCAAGGGCCTGATCTGTCCGGAACCCTGTGGGCCGGAGGCCGCCTGGGCCAGCGCTGATCTCGACATCCTGGCGCCGCGCAGTCTGATCGCCATGGCCAACCATTTCCGCGGCAGCCAGGTCCTGTCGCGTCCCGCGCCGGCCATTCGCGATCGTGGCGATGCTTTGCCGGATCTGGCGGACATCAAGGGGCAGGAAACCGCCAAGCGGGCGCTGGAAGTGGCAGCCGCGGGCGGCCACAATCTGCTGATGAGCGGGCCGCCGGGCTCCGGCAAGTCGATGCTGGCGGCGCGGCTGCCGTCGATTCTGCCGCCGCTGTCTCCGGCGGAACTTCTTGATGTGTCGATGATCCACTCCATTGCCGGCCTGCTGTCGGGTGGCGAATTGTCGGACCGGCGACCCTATCGCGCGCCGCATCATTCGGCTTCGATGGCGGCACTCGTGGGCGGCGGCATTCGCGCCCGGCCGGGCGAAGTGTCGCTCGCCCACAACGGCGTCCTGTTTCTCGACGAATTGCCGGAATTTCCGCCGCAGGTGCTCGATTCGCTGCGCCAGCCGCTGGAAAGCGGCGAATGCGTGATTGCGCGCGCCAACCACCACGTCAGCTATCCGGCCAACATCCAACTGGTGGCAGCGATGAATCCCTGCCGCTGCGGCATGGCGGGTGAGCCCGGCCATGTCTGTGCCCGCGGCCCCCGCTGTCAGGCGGACTACCAGGCCCGCCTGTCGGGCCCCTTGCTCGACCGTATCGACCTGCGCATCACCGTGCCCTCGGTCACCGCTGCCGATCTGATCAAGCCCGGCACGGGCGAGACCAGTGCAGTGGTAGCAGAACGGGTTGCCGCCGCGCGCGAGCGTCAGAAACGACGCTACACCACCCTCGGCCACCCGTCTGTCGTTGCCAATGCCCGGTGTCCCACGGCCATGATCGAGACGGTGGCAAGCCCCGATGCGGCGGGCACCGCGTTGCTTGAGCAGGCGGCCGAACAAATGACCTTTTCCGGACGCGCCTATCACCGGGTGCTCAAGGTCGCCCGCACCATTGCCGATCTCGACGGCGCCGAACAGGTCGGCCGACTGCATCTGGCGGAAGCGATTTCCTATCGCATAGCCGGTGAAGGGCTGGCCGCGGCGGCCTGACCGTCGGCGGTCAACCCGCGCTTTCGTGGTGCGACTCGCCGCAAGGCCGATTACCTGCGATAGTAGCGAGCGGCACGAAGAAGCTACCTGGGAGTGGATCCCATGATCAGATATTCGGCGTTGGCTTTAGCGATCGTTTTTCTCATTACCGGTCATGCGTCATCGGCAAACGAAGCAACGCGGTCGACCGGGCTTTCGACACCGGATTTCCATGAGCAACTGACCGGCACTTTGACCACGGTGATCCTGCACGAAGTGGCCCATGCCGTGATCGACGTCCTCGATCCCGTCATCACCGGTCCGGAAGAAGACAGTGCGGACGAGTTTGCGGTCATGATGCTGCTGGCGGAGGCCGAGCGCGGCAACAGCGACGCCCTGGCGATGGTTGAAGCCTATGCGTCGACATTCATGGCGCTTTGGCAGCGGTTCACACTGATTTTGCAGGATCAGCGGGAACGGGAGGGGCAAAAACCCAACCGCGACCTCGTTCCTTTGAACTGGTTTATCGACGAACACAGTTTCGAGATAAAACGCACGATCAACGTTCTGTGCCTGTTATACGGCGCCGATCCGGTGCGAGGGATCACCCAGCTGATCGAAAACAATTTGCCGGTCAACGACAAATGGCGGCAGCGGTGCAAGTCTGACTACGAGCGCAAGAAAGCGGTTTGGAAACGGGTGCTGGAACCATTTGCTCCGGAGGCCAAGGAATCCGGCGTCATCCTCCCAGGAGGCCTTTTCGGCGATGGCAATGAGAGCAGCGATGCGCAAGTGACCATGCCGCAGCGGCCACCGGAGGATCGCCCTGCCTTCAGACTTGCCTACAGCGGTACTTCCGCACAGGACGCCGGCTATTACGCCTACGGGAATTTCCTGTCGTCCCGCTACGAAATCGCGCTGGGGCTGATCAGCCAGCAATTGGTTTTGCCTCACGACATACCGGTTATCTCTGGTGATTGCGGATCGCCGGGGGCATTCTATTCGCCCGGCAAAAAGGCGATCGTGATTTGCCACGAATTCGTTGCCCTGATCGCCGCCGATCTGGTCCGCTATCACACGGGGCTGGATTTCGCTGACTGGTGGAACACGCAGAGAGCCCATGAAGTCCAGGCGGACCTGGTGGGTTCCTGGCAAAAGGTCGACCAGGATGTCGGCAACGACGCGGTGCTTGATCTCCAGGGCTCCGGTACAGGCGAGATCGTTCTCGGCGCTTCCGGCAACGGGGATGCGCGTTCGGGTGAAGGTCCGGTGACTTTCACGGTGTACTGGGGGGTGGGCTCTCCGCCGTTTGACAACGAAAATCGCTGGATCTGGTACATTGATCCCGAGATTGGCCGCTTTTTCTGGTCAAGGATCGAGATGATCGATGCTGGCGCGTTGCGTGTCACGGGGTTTCAGGACGGAACCTTCAGAAAAAGCGAGTAAAACCGACCAGGCCTGCTCGCTCACTCGGTGATTGGATCCTGCAAGGCCACGGAGAAAACCCGGTCGATTTCGGACACGGGAACCTCCCCTTCGATCCGTCCGGCAACATGGATGTTATCGCTGTTGGTCTTCAGGACGACCATGGTCGGGTATCGGACGACTCCCAGAGCTTCTTCAAGCTGCCGGGCCCCCTTGTCCCTGTCGCCGTCGGTCACGGAAACCACCACCTGGTCGCCATATTTCGCCAAGTCCTTGTCTGCGAGGTTTTTGGCCAGGTTTTTGCAGAACACGCACAAATCAGTTTCAAACAGGATGACCGTATATTTTTTGGCTTCCAGGGCGTGCGAATAGGCCCCGAAAGAATTGTCCCGGAACGTAACAAGATCGAGTGAATCGGACTGATCCACCTGTTTCGCCGAGCCGGCTGAAGGTGCCTCCGGCAAGGTTAGCCGGCCCCACGGAATGATCTGGTCATCCTGAGCTTGCGCAGGAACTATCTGCAGCGCCGCCATAAGAACGGCGCTGCACAAGAAGGCGCGCCGCAGCGCCCATTTTGCGCATTCCAATTTGTCCGACATGAATACAATCCGTTTTCTGTTCGAGTATCTCAAAGTCTACGTCATCGATTGTGAATAAGAAACCTGGTGCGGTGAAACTCAGAATGATGGATCATCGTCGGTTAAGCATGAAGTTAGTCCTTGAGACGCTTGGCAGTGTGTTCAAGCTGCCTCTTTAAGCAGCAACAGTTGCGCGGATTTCAAATTTTGCTTTGAACGGGTGAGGCGCGACTGACATTATTGGGTGGCGTCAAAACGATTTATTACAGAAACGGTGGGTATCCGCGCGCTTTTCACTCGTGGGACTCACCGGAGGCAATGACATGAGTGCTCAGGAAGAATTTGACATCATCGATCCCGAAAACAGCATGGATCGAATGATACTGAAGCACTTCATCAAGCGATATGGCAAAGACGCCCCCGAGCTTGCTGCAAAGGTCGAGGCCAGACTTTCCGAGATCGACGCGCTGGAGGAGCAGGATCTCGCCAAGGCGCAGCAACTGGATACGGTTCATGACTATGAGCTCTTTCAACAAAAATGGAATGCGCTGGCGATCAGCCCAAAGGCTCGAAAACTCGTCAAGGACCGTGTTGAGGAGCTCAAGGAGCTGGATGAAAAGGCCTGGATTGAAGCGACCGGGATCAACTCGGCGAAGGCCTATAGAAGCTATCTGAAGCAGTGGCCTCACGGGACCCATGCCCAACAGGCGAAAACGGAAATCAACAAGAGCACATCATTTCTTGACGGTATGCTGTTTCGCCGAAACGAGCAGGGTGACCGCAGACTTCGCATCATTCCAGGCCTTCCATTTGCCATCCTGCTGTTTGTGATTGTCGGCGGCCTCGGTCTGGTGGCACTCGGCATTGTTTCCAGCATCCTGTCCGTTTTCGGTGCACAGGGGCCCATGTTGTCGGGCGTCGTGTTGGCCGTAATTTTGTTCGTCTTTGTGAAGTTCATTCTCGGAAAGGACACGGAAGAAGTCTGGATAGCGATCTTTATGGTCGCTGCATCAACGGTGGTCGCCATCAGTGTTGGCGGATGGCTGGGTTTGCCGGTTTACAGCTATATGGAAGCCACGGGGCTCTACGGTTGATGTCAAGGCGGTGATCCATTTCCGGGACAGTGGCGTACTGGTTTGATGAACCAAGGGGAGGTTCCATCATGAAAACCATCAGAATGATCACGTTTGTACCGGCCTTGCTGGTCCTGCTTCTGAGCGTCGCGGCGCAGGCGCAAATCCAGGGTCCCGACCCCGCTTTGACACCGGAAGAAGTGGTGTCGATCCAGCTGGGAGCACTGCAGAACAACGACGATCCGGAACCCGATGCCGGCATTGCCCAGACATTCGCGCTGGCCCATCCCTCCAACCAGGCCGTAACCGGACCGTTGGAACGGTTTGGCAAGATGATCCGCTTGCCCGCATATGCTCCGCTTATCGGGCACCGGACCCACACGATTGAACGGCTGACGGCGGACGATCAAAGGGTGAGAATGCGCGTGGTCATCGAACTGCAAAACGGCAAAACGCTGCAATATCTGTGGGAGGTCCGGCGGGTGCTCGACGGACCGAACAGCGGCGCCTGGCTGACCACCGTTGTTTCCAATCCGGTGCCGGGCGGCCAGTCCATCTGATTTGCATCCACTCGCTGGCGGAACGTCAATTGACGTCAGCGTCGATGAGAATTGCGCACAAAAGAGCGGGCTCGGTCCCCTTGTTGATCCATGCGTGATTGGTCCCTCGCTGCACCACCACGTTAAACGGTCCGAGGTCACGCTCATCATCGTCCAGAAGCAGCGTTACGTTGCCGGACAGCACGATGATGTAGTCGATTGTTTTGGTTTTGTGCATCAATGGATGACGGGACGTATCCGGTCGCTCGTGAGCTGCACCCAACGCATCGAACGCTTGGGCAACAAAGTGCTCCAGATCTTCCAGGCTGATGGAGTCATCGGAAGGCGGCACCACAAACCATCGAAAATTGTGTCCATTCGCGGCGGGTGAAAGGTTTTGTTTCTCAGCTCCGCGATCGCTTTCGTCTTGGCTGTCGACAACCGATCCGCCCTGGTTCCAGATTTCGTAAAGGTTCCCCTGCTGCCGGCCCGGAGGGCCATCTATTGTTACGCATGATCGCCCGCTTCCGTTATGCCCGGTCACTATGCGTCTTAGTGCGAACGCTGAATCCATCTGCGCGCCTCCCTGAAGAATTCTGAGCCAGGCGACGCATTCTAATGCAATCCAGGCATTGAGTCGTGTGACGGCGGTCGGCGAGGTGCCCCAGACCGCGCTCTCAAACAGCAGAGTTGGCTACTGCCGCCCCGTCGACCCGAAGCCGCCTGTGCCACGCTCGGTGGCTTGCGCCAGCTCTCGCTCCTCGAGCCGTGCCTGCAGTACGGGAGCTATGATCATCTGGGCAATGCGCAGGCCGCGCTCGATGACGAAGTCGTCCTGCCCGAGATTGATCAGAAGCACCTGCACTTCGCCGCGGTAGTCGCTGTCGATGGTGCCGGGTGTGTTGAGGCACGTGATGCCGTGCTTCAGGGCAAGGCCGGAGCGTGGGCGGATCTGTCCCTCGAAACCGGTGGGTATTTCGAAGACCAGCCCGGTCGGCACCAGGTGCCGCTTGCCCGGAGCCAGGACGATCGGCTCGTCGGTGCCGTTGGCGGCGCGCAGATCCATGCCGGCGGCGCCTGCGGATTCATAAGCCGGGAGGGCGAGACCCTCGCCGTGGGGCAGCCGAACGAGTCCGACAACCGGGTGAGAAACGGAATCTGAAGCCATAGGCCTTTCTTCGTCGCTTTGACGTTGCCGGTCAATTGCATGCCGGGGCAAAGCCGGTTAGAAGGTCCGCAATTCAACAGGATTCTCTCCCCATGACCGAAAGTCTGGCTGAGGCGGTCGCCCGCCGCCGCACTTTTGCAATCATTTCCCACCCGGACGCGGGCAAGACCACGCTGACCGAAAAGCTGTTGCTCTTCGGCGGCGCCATCCAGCTCGCCGGTGAGGTCAAGGCCAAGAAGGACCGCATCCAGACGCGCTCCGACTGGATGAAGATTGAACGCGATCGCGGCATCTCCGTCGTCACATCGGTGATGACGTTCGAATACGGCGATCACGTCTTCAATCTGCTCGACACGCCGGGCCACGAGGATTTCGCCGACGACACCTACCGCACGCTGACCGCCGTTGACGCCGCGATCATGGTAATCGATGCTGCCAAGGGCATCGAGCCGCGCACGCTCAAGCTGTTCGAAGTCTGCCGGCTGCGCGACATTCCGATCGTCACCTTCGTCAACAAGCTGGATCGGGAAAGCCGCGACCCTTTCGAGATCCTCGACGAGATCGAGGAAAAGCTGGCCCTCGACACGGCACCGATGACCTGGCCCATTGGCCGCGGGCGCACATTCGCCGGAACCTACCACCTGGCCGACAATGCAGTCCGCCGCCAGGATAGCGAAGAAGAACGCACGCCGGTCAACGGTCCCGAGGCCGACAGCGCAGGCGGCCTGTTGCCGGAGCAGGATCGGGACACCTTCGTCGAGGAGGTCGCACTTGCCATCGAGGCCTGTCGCCCGTTCGACCTCGAAGCCTTTCGCGAGGGGCACCTGACGCCGGTCTTTTTCGGATCGGCATTGCGCAATTACGGCGTTCGCGACCTGATCAACGCGCTGGGGCAATACGCGCCGCCGCCGCGTGCCCAGCAGGCCGACGAACGGCTTGTCGAGGCGACGGATCCGAAGATGACGGCCTTCGTCTTCAAGATCCAGGCGAACATGGACCCCAATCACCGCGACCGCATCGCCTTTGTGCGCGTCTGTTCTGGGCGCTTGCAGCGCGGCATGAAGGCGCGGTTGTCGCGCACCGGCAAGACGCTTGGTCTGTCGGCGCCGCAATTCTTCTTCGCCCACCAACGACAACTGGCGGACGACGCCTATGCCGGCGACGTTGTCGGCATTCCCAACCACGGCACCTTGCGCATTGGCGATACCCTGACGGAAGGCGAGGATCTCGTATTCCAGGGCGTGCCCAACTTTGCCCCGGAAATCCTGCGGCGCGTGCGGCTTGAAGACGCCATGAAGGCCAAGAAGCTGAAGGAAGCGTTGCAGCAGATGGCCGAGGAGGGTGTCGTACAGTTGTTCTCTCCGGAAGATGGCTCGCCGGCCATCGTCGGCGTGATCGGCGCACTGCAGCTTGATGTGTTGAAGGAACGGCTGCGCGCGGAATACGGTCTTCCTGTGAGCTTCGAAACGGCGCGATTCACCCTGTGCCGGTGGATATCCGCCGACAGCGATGTCGAGCTCGACAAATTCGTCACTGCCAAGCACAGTGACATCGCGCGCGATCTTGACGGCGATGCGGTTTTCATGGCGTCCGACGGGTTCTCGCTCAACTACGAGGCAGAGCGCTGGCCGGCTATTCGCTTCGCTAATGTCAAGGAATACCACGTCCGCAAGGCAGCCTGACACCAGTCGTTGCCGGCGGCCAATTGATGGAGACAGTCGCATGCAACAGTTCCAGGTCCGCAAGGACGATCTGTCGAATTCCCGACTGGTTCAGGGTGCGCTCCCCGAACTGGCGGAAGGAGAGATCCTGACAAAGGTCGACCGTTTCGCGTTGACGGCCAACAACGTCACCTACGGCGTTGTCGGCGAACGCATCGGATACTGGAACTTTTTCAGGCCGCTCGATAATGAGGACGACGGCTGGGGCATCATCCCGGTCTGGGGTTTCGCCGACGTGGTCGCATCGAAAGCGCCGGATGTGCCGGTGGGAACGCGTCTTTACGGCTACTTTCCGATGGCCAGCTATCTGGTCATGCAGCCGACCCGGGTCAGCGACAGCCGGCTGATCGATGGCAGCGAACACCGGCAGGCTCTGCCTCCGGTTTACAATGCCTATGCCCGCGTCGATCCGGCGGACACCATGGAAGCCGAGCGCATGCTGCTGCATCCGCTTTATGCCACGTCCTTTTGCCTGCACGACTTCTTTACAGACAACGACTGGTTCGGTGCCAAGCAATTGCTGATCGTAAGCGCCTCCAGCAAGACCGCCATCGGCCTGGCCTACGCGTTGGCCAGCGACGATGCGGCACCGGACACAATCGGCCTGACCTCTCCGGGCAATGTGGCCATGGTCGAGGCGCTCGGCCTTTACGACACGGTGCTGTCCTACGACGCGATTTCCGAGATGGATTCCTCCCGGCCAACGGCAATCGTCGACATGTCCGGCTCCGGACAGGTGCTTTCCGAATTGCACCGGATTTTGGGCGACAACATGCGTTACTGTTCGAATGTCGGTGTGACCCACTGGTCGGACAACGCCATGGGGCCGGATTTCATCCGCGAGCGCAGCGCCATGTTCTTTGCTCCCGGTCACATCAAGAAACGGGCTGCCGAATGGGGCCCGGGCGAGTTTGAGAACCGAGCCCATGCTTTCTGGCGCGATGCAGCGCAAAAGAGCCGGTCCTGGTTGAGTTTCAACACCGTGCCTGGTCTGGAACCGACGGCAACCGTGTTCGAGGATCTGAGAACCGGCGGTGTCTCGCCCCACACCGGTATCGTGGTCAATCTGGCCGACGACTAGCCTTCCGAAGCAAGGCGTTTTGGCCAAACCGGTGTATAAGGTTCGGCAGGGGGCGCCGGCGAAACGGCAGATCGATGAGAATTCCGCACAAGATATTCGGCGTCGCCATCCTGGTCTTCGTGCTGATGGGATCGGCGATCGGCTATTCGACCTACAAACTCTACCAGGTCAGCAAGGAAGTCACCGATCTTGCCGAGGTCTTCATTCCGCTGTCGGACCGGGTCGCGAATATCGACATGCAGATCGCGCAGCAGGAACTGCATGTCGAACGGCTGGAAAAACACCTGTCGACCATCCGGTTGATTGAAGAGGAACTGCACGAGCTCGATTCTGGCATCGTACCGGAACATCTGGCCGCGGGCAGTGAAACGCTTACCGAAAAACGCAGTCGATTGGAATCCGAGCTTGCCGATCTGAAGAAGATCGTTGTCTCCGAAGAGAGAGATTTCGAAAGTCGCGAAACCGCTGTCGATGCGGCCATCAAGGCCGCGGAGGCTATCGTCGAAGAGGCGATTTCAACAGCCTTGACTGTCGAGGGTCAGAACGCCCTGAGAACCGTTCTGCCCCTGCTGCAATCGATCGACCAGCAGCATTCCAACCTGCATGCCCAGACCGCCCTGTTGATCTCCGCCTACAAGAGGAACAGCCCGATGCTGTTCGAAATGGAGCAACTGATCGAGGCGGAAGAGGATCGCCTTGCCGAGTCGATGACGGCGACCTGGGAGAAAATCGCCGGATTTACGCAAGCGTCCGCCAAAACCGCCGAGGAACACGAGCGTCAGGCCCTGTTGGTCAACGCGGTGCTGGCCGCAATTGCCGGTGTTCTGGCGTTGATCCTGTCTGGTCTTGTCATCCGCAGCATGCTTCAGCCGCTGCGCCGGCTGATGGCTGGCACGAGCCAGGTCGAATCCGGCGACCTGTCGGGCGAGGTGATTGCCGACACCAGCGACGAGATCGGCGATCTGACGCGAAGCTTCAACACCATGGTCCAGGAGCTGCGCAAGACCGAGGAGATCAAGGATACGTTCGGACAATATGTCGACCCGCGTGTCGTTTCCGGCCTGATCGGCGACCGGAACCGGGACCTGGTCAATGGCGAGAAGAAGGGGGCGTCGGTCTTCTTCGCAGACTTCGCCAATTTCACCGGCATTTCCGAACGGTTCACGCCCGGTGGACTGGTCAAGCTGATCAATCGCTATCTCGCCTTGATGTCCGGCCCGGTGACCGAACATCACGGCCTGATCGACAAATATATCGGCGACGCCATCATGGCCTTCTGGGCGCCACCCTTTTGTACCGATGGCGATCAGGCGGAGTTGGCGGTGCGGGCGGCACTGGACGACATCACCCTGGTCGACAAGTTGCGCAAGGAACTGCCGGACCTGATGGGACTGCGCCGCGATCTTCCGGACATCGGCATGCGCATTGGCATTGCAACCGGTGAGGCGGTGGTGGGATCGATCGGTTCGGAAAGGACCAAGAACTACACGGTCATCGGCGACACCGTGAACCTGGGGGCCCGGCTGGAGGGCGCCAACAAGGTCTATGGCACATCCATCCTGGTCTGCCGACGAACCTTTGAAATGGGGTCGAAGGCATTCGAGTTCCGCAAGATCGATGACCTGATCGTCGTCGGAAAGACGGAGCCGGTTTCGATTTACGAACCGCTTGGTCCCGTTGATTCAGTTGCCGAAGAGGTCCTGAGGCATCGGGACCGTTTCGAAGAAGCACTGGCCGCCTTTCAGAAGGGCGATTGGAGTCGGGCGTCCACCGGCTTCGCGGAATGCGGGGACGACGATCCCGCGACCGAGACCTACAGGCGTCGGCTGGCGGCAATCGAGGAAAACGGCGCACCGGAGAATTGGGACGGCATCTGGCGGCTCGACAGCAAATAGGCGTCGCAACAAAAATGGGCCCGGTCGCTTTGACCGGGCCCTGATCGTAAGTTCGGTTTAGGCCAATTAGCCCATCAGGCCGCCGTCCTGGCGGTTGATGCCGATGATCACCGAACGCGGCACGGTTTCGCCGCCATCGGGGAAGTGGCTGTCGCCCTTCTCACCCGGATGCTGGATGCCGACGAACAGCGTCTTGCGGTCCGGGCTCCAGGCAAAGCCGGTGACCTCGCACTCCTTCGGGCCGACAAGGAAGCGCCGGATTTCACCCGACTGCGGGTCGGCAACCAGCATCTGGTTGTTGCCCATACCCTTGAAGTCGCCCTTGTTGCTGTAATTGCCGTCCGTCTGGATCCACAGCAGGCCGTTGTTGTCGAACGCAAGGCCATCAGGCGAGTTGAACTTGTTATCGGACGTTATGTTGTCCGAGCCGGCATAGTCATAGGAATAGACATCCGGGTTGCCGGCCATGACGAACAGGTCCCAATCGAAGCCATCGGCCGTATGGTCGCCATTGTCCGGACGCCAACGCACAATCTGTCCGTAATCATTGCCGACACGCGGATTTGGACCATTGGTCAGGGTCGAATCGCCACCGGCATTGGGCCTCTTGCCGCGGTTCTTGTTGTTTGTCAGGCAGCAATAGACTTCCGCCCGGTTGGGATTGGCGGCAACCCATTCGGGGCGGTCCATGGTCGTGGCGCCAACTGCCGATCCAGCCTGGCGGGTGTGGATGGCAATTTCCGCAGGCGAGCCCATTCCGGTGGTTTCCGGAGTGAGAACCAGCCATTCGCCGCGCATGTCGTCGCCGAATTTGGCGACATACAGGGTTCCGCTCGAGAGCAGGTCCGAGTTGTCGCCGCCGGCGGCATATTTGCCGTCGCTGATGAAGCGGTAGATGAACTCACCGCGCTCGTCATCGCCCATATAGACGACGATGCGGCCGTCATGGGCCACGACCACTTCGGCGTTCTCGTGCTTGAAGCGACCGAGCGCCGTGCGCTTTTTCGGCGTCGAGGCCGGGTCCAGCGGGTCAATTTCAACAACATAGCCGGCCCGGTTGGGCTCGTTCGGATGCTTGGAGATATCGAAGCGCTCGTCTGCCGTGGCCCAGGCGTATCCCCAGTCCTTGTTGCTGACGCCGTAACGCTTCATTTCCGGGGTCGGCGTGTGGGCTTCGTCGCTTGCCGAGAAGTAACCGTTGAAGTTTTCCTCGCAGGCCAGGTAGGTGCCCCATGGCGTGCGGCCGTTGCCGCAATTGTTCCAGGTGCCGAGCGATGTGGTGCCGGTCGGATCGGCGGCGGTCTTCAGGAGGTCATGGCCGCGGGCTGGACCGTCGATTTCCATCGGCGTGTCGGCGGTGATGCGACGGTTGTAGGGAGAATCCTTGACCACGTTCCACTTGCCGTCTTTCTGATCGATCTCGACGACGGTAACGCCGTGTGCCGCCTTGCCCTTGCGGACGTCATCCTCATTCTCCGGCAGCTTGGTCTCCCGGTTGCCGTAGATGATGCTGCGGTTGGTGTATTCATTGTTGACGGCAAGTATGGCACGGCCGTCATGGGCAAAGAGAGCCATGCCGTCCGTGTTGTCGCCGAATGCCCGCTCCTGGCTGGCGCCGGTACCGCGGCTTGCCTGGTCGAAGTCGACAGCGTCCGACCAGAGCGGATCGCCCCAGCGCACGACCACTTGCCAGTCGTAACCTTCCGGAACGGTAATGGTGTCATCGCTGTTGGCGGCGACAGCTGGAAAGCCGAGACGCGATGTGTTCATCGCCTGAGCCGGGGTCAATCCGCCTGAGCCGAGAACAAAGGCCGCGGCACCAAAAGCGATGCCACCGCTCAGAAACCCGCGTCGGCTCACGGCGGTTTCGACGACGTCCTGGAATTCGGTGACCTCTGGACCGGGATTGAGAACCTCGTCGAACTCGTCGAACGACAGATCGTGATCGCGGGTTTCAGTCATGATTGTACCTCACTGCTGGCTGATTTGCTTGCTTGCCCGCACGGGCTGGCGGGGTGAACGCGCCGGCAACATTGGTCGGCAAGTGCAACAGCCAGATGACAATACTATGAAATTGCGGAAGGCGTCTTTCCACGGGCTATTTGGCGCCAATTCGAGCATGAGTTTTGTGTCGGTTTCGCGACACTGTTCAATGCGATGTGGAAAATCCTGCCGATCAACGTCAGGACGACAAAGCAGCCTTGAGCCCGATGCCGACGCGTCGCAACAGCTCGTCGCCGGGCTCGACGCCGATCGAAAGCCGAAGAAAGCCTTCGGGTACGGCGTCGCCCCACCGGGCCCGTCGGTCTGCTGAGCTGTGAAGGCCGCCGAAGCTGGTGGCTGGCACAAATGCCCGTGAGGCTGAAATGAACCGATCGGCAGCGGCTTTGTTTTCGAACGTCGCACCGATCAGGAAACCCGGATGGGTCATCTGCCGTCTTGCGATGCCGAATGCCGGATCGTCGGCAAGCCCTGGATAGCGGACGGCGCGAACAGCTGCATCGCCCTTGAGCATTTCCGCAACCCGGGCGGCGGTCTCGCCCATGCGTGCCAGCCGCAATTCCAGTGTCTCCATGCCGCGCAAAAGCAGCCAGGCGTCGAACGGGCTGGCGATGGCGCCAGCGAGGGTGCGCGCCTGAACGACCTTTTCCATCAGGACCGGGTCGCGCGAGGCGACATGGCCAAGCAGCAGATCGGAGTGGCCCGCCATCGACTTGGTATCGGAAACGATCACCAGATCGGCGCCGAGATCGAGCGGCTGCTGTGTGAGGGCGGTGCAGACCGTATTGTCGACTGCCAGAAGACAGCCGGCCGCCCGACAGCGAGCCGCCAGGGCAGCAATGTCGATCACGTCCAGATGCGGGTTGGTTGGTGTTTCGACGATCACGAGGCGAACACCGTCGACAGACACGGTATCGATTTCGGCCGTTGGACAGGTCTTCGACACCACCCCGAAACCGGTCAGGATCTCGTCCATAAGGTTGCGTGCGGCGTAGTAACCGTCGCTCAACAGAAGCACGGTATCGCCGGCCTTGGCAGTCGCAAGAATCGCCGCGGTATAGGCTGCCATCCCGGACGAAAACAGCACCGCCGGAGCGTTCTCCAGCACCGCCAGTCGATCTTCTACGGCCGTCACGGTCGGATTGCCGATACGGCCGTAGACACGTTCCGGTGCCGGTTCGTCTGGCAGGTGGAAGATGCTGGTCGGCGTCAGCGGTTCAGCCACGCTGTCGCCTGGCCGAAGCGCCCTGGCGCGGGCATGCAGCATGGCGAACATGCGCTTGTGCATGATCGCATCGCGGGTCTGGTCGTCGGACATGGGCTCTCCGCATAGAAATGAAGAACCCTTTGGGCCTCGCCGGGCAAAGATTGTCAAGGCCGGCGCGCTGCCTGGTGAAGCGCGCCGGCAGGGATCAGTTGCGGATGAACGTGCCGGACTGCAACTCGTGGATCGCCTGCATCAGTTCAGCCCGTGTGTTCATGACGATCGGGCCGTGCCAGGCAACCGGTTCCTGGATCGGCTTGCCGCACACCAGGAGAAAGCGGATCCCTTCGTCTCCGGCCTGGACGACTACCTCGTCGCCACTGTCGAAGACAACCAGCGTGCGGTCGCCGGATTGATCGCGCAGCAACAGTTCTTCGCCTGCGAGTTCCTTCTCCGTCAAAACGCCGAACGGCTTCGAAGCGCCGGCGAAGGTTCCCGATCCGGCGAAAATATAGGCAAAGGCGGAACGGTAGGTGTCGATGGGCAAGGTCTTGCGTTTGCCGGGCGGCACGGAAATGTCAAGGTAAAGCGGATCGGCCGAGATGCCATCGACCGGGCCGGACTTGCCCCAGAACTCACCGCACACGACACGAGCAACGGTTCCATCGTCATCGATGACTTCCGGTATGTCGGCACTCTTGACGTCCTGATAGCGCGGATCGGTCATCTTCAGCGATGACGGCAGGTTGGCCCAGAGCTGAAAGCCGTGCATGCGGCCACGCTCGTCGCCCTGCGGCATCTCCTGGTGCATGATACCGCTTCCGGCGGTCATCCATTGCACATCACCGGCGCCCAGCGAGCCGCGATTGCCGAGGCTGTCACCATGGTCGACCGTGCCGGCCAGAACGTAGGTGATGGTCTCGATGCCGCGGTGCGGGTGCCACGGAAAGCCCTTCAGGTAGTCTTCCGGGTGATCGTTGCGAAAATCGTCGAACAGCAGAAACGGGTCGGCAAGTTCCGGCTCGGCAAAACCGAAGGCGCGATGCAGCTTGACACCGGCGCCTTCTATGGTCGGGACCGCGGACGATATCTGTTTTACGGGTCTGATGGACATGTGCGTGTCTCCTTGTTGAGGGCGAATATAAGCCCATCAGTGTTCGATTTCAGCAAACGGCAGGAGACGCACTGTTCACCGCTGCTTGACGACGGATCAGGTGGTGCCGCTCCCTATGGGGACCGCCGTCGTGTCCTTGATATCCTCCATGACAAAGGACGCGCTGACATCGGAGAGCGCGACGCGGGCAATCAGCCGCTGGTAGAGCCGGTCATAGGCCTTGACGTCGGCAACACGGGCGCGCAGCACGTAGTCGAGCTCGCCGCTGGTGCGGTGGACGCCGACAATCTCTGGCAGCCCGACGACGGCGCTTCGGAAGCGCTCCAGCCAGTCCGGATCGTGACTGGCGGTGCGGATGAAGATGAAGACGAGCAGGCCGCACCCGACCTTCTCCGGATCGACCAGGGCGACCCGGCCGCTGATGACCCCGCTTTCCTCCAGCGCTTTGACCCGCCGCCAGCAGGCATTGCGGGACAAGCTCACCCGCTCGGCAAGCGATTCGATGGAAAGACTGCCATCCTGTTGCAGTTCTCGAAGAATTTTGTGATCGATTTGGTCGATATGGCGCATGTTTGGGATATTTATCCCAAAAAAGTAAAAAATACCAGAAATTATGGGAACTCTTCCCCGCAACGGCGGCGTAAACTGACGGCTATTCGGCAAAACGGCGGAAGGAAACGACCATGGCCCGCTCCCTGTCCCAATTGTTCACCGACCACCCGAGTTCGGTCGACGAGAGCTATCTGCAACATATGCAATTTGCCGCCGGGTTTTCCGGCCGGCTGTTTCTGGCGGGCTGCGCCGCGCTTGTGCACGCATTGCTGCCATTCCTGTTTGAAAAGACAGCAAGCGGTATGATCGACGCCATGCATCACCGCATGCACAATCGCAAGTAACGAGCCATGTGCCGCTGGATGGCCTATCGGGGAGCTCCGCGCTTTCTCGAGGACCTGATTTCCGCTCCTGATCACTCGCTGATCGAACAGTCTCATTGCGCCGCCGAGGCAAAGACGGCGACCAATGGCGACGGTTTTGGCATCGCCTGGTACGGTGAGCACCCCGAGCCGGGTCATTATCGAGACATACTGCCGGCCTGGTCCGACGAGAACCTGCGCTCGCTGGCGCGGCAAATTCGATCCCGGCTGTTTCTGGCCCACGTGCGGGCCTCCACCACCGGCCGCACGGCACGCGACAATTGTCACCCATTTGTGCTCGGCCAATGGTCGTTCATGCACAATGGACAACTCAGTCCGTTTGATGCTTTCGAGCGCTGCATGGAAATGCAGCTCGACGACCGGCTCTATCACCATCGTGCCGGAACGACCGACGCGGAGCTTCTCTTCCTGCTGGCCCATCAGTTCGGTCTCGGCCAGGACCCCCGCGGAGCCCTGGAAACCACGATCGGGTTTGTGGAAACCGAAGCCGCACGGTTGGGAATCGACATCCTGATCCGCTTTACGGCGGCGTTTTCTGACGGCGATACGCTCTATGCCGTGCGCTATGCGACAGATCGTTTTGCGCCGACACTTTACTCGGGCCCCTTTGCCGGCGGAGCCGACAGAGACGGGTTCTGCCTGGTGTCAGAGCCATTCGACGATTTTCCGGGAACCTGGACGGAGATTCCGGCCGGAAGCTTTGTCGAAATCAACGACGGCGGATTGGCGGTCGGCCCGTTTCATCCCTTCCGGCGCGCCATCTCTGACGTGCCACAGGCGGTTGCCGTCTGAGCCTCCGCCGGGGCGTTGCCTCCTGTCACCGTTTTGCCGCATGCTGCGACCCAGAGCAAAGGGAGACAAGCTTGCACCATTTGACCGTGGCGATTTTGGTCTCTGGCTAGGCGGATTGCAGGCCGTGGTGCCATCCCACCACAAGTGCAATCCAACGACGCCAGGGGCCAAAAGCGCCCGGCCCGAAGGGTGGCTGCATATCGGCCCATCGGCTGCGTTGCGCCGCTTGCCCGATGCACCACATCGCGCTGCGCGACGCGCCTTGCCGAGTGGAGCCGATCTGCAGCCATCAAATGATCCAAACTTGTCACCCTTTGCTCTAAACTGGTTTGCCAGGAGGAAGCGCCATGTCTGAAAACCATGATGTCGTCATCGTCGGTAGTGGACCGCTTGGCGTGGCGGCTGCTCGCAGGCTGGCGCAAAACGGTGCATCGGTTCTGGTTCTCGAAGACGGGCCGGCGATCTCGGATCCGCCGGGAAGCCATTTTCGCAACGCCATCAGGTTTATCGAAAACCCCGACAGCTATCTGCCGGAGGCCACTCGCCATCTCGACTATCTGGACAGCTCTGTTTCGCGCGATCACCTGCCCGGTGCTGCCGTGACCCGCACCATGGGCGGGCAGGGCGTCATCTGGACCAACCTGTGCCCGCGCTGCGATAGCCCGTGGGGTGTGATGAGCGACGACGAGTGGTCCGAGCGTTTCGCGCTCGCCGAAGAGTATCTTCACGTTCAGTCAGAGCGCCTCGACCAATCCGTTCGGCAAAAGAAGATTGCCGCGGCGCTTTCTGGATATGCCGGGCCGTCCCGCCCGGCGATCGATCTGCCCGTGGCTGGCCGATATGAAGAGGACGACGTCCTTCACTACACCGGCTCCTTCGACCAGCTCACGGAGGACACTGCCAAGCGGGTGACGGTGAAACAGGCGCGCGTCGACCGGATCGCCATCGAAGGGCACAAGGTGACGGGCCTGGAAACCACGGCCGGCTCCATCGAAGCAGCGACCTTTGTTGTCGCCGGCGGTGCTATCGGAACCCCGCGCCTGCTTTTTCGCTCCGGTATTCGCCCGGCGGCCCTGGGCCGCTACCTGTCCTACCACCCGCTGGCGATCTGTCAGGTTGTGCTTTCGCAAGAGTTCTGCGCGGCGCCCGGAGCTGATGACGTGGCACCGCGGCTTCAGATCCGGCCGAGTGAGATCGCAGAGTGGTACACTCTCATCCTGCACGACGTCTCGCCCTTTGAGCCAACCGGTAATGATGCCCAGGTCGACCCGAACCGGCTGGTCGAAATCCAGTCGATCAGTCCGGTCGATATCGATGCGGACAAGCGTGCGATCTTCCACGAGGACGGGCGCGTTACCTTCGACGTACGCTTGTCGGACGCCGATCTGGGACGGATGGCCGCTGCCGAACAGGAGGCGGATGACATTGTCGAGCTGATCGGGCGCTATCGCCAGGGATGTGAAATCTCCTGGATGCCCTTCGGTTTCGCGCACATGACCGGGACGACCCGCATGAGTGTCGCGGATGACGGGACAGGCGTTGCCGACCAGCGTGGCCGCGTCTGGGGCTACGACAATCTTTATCTGTCAACCAATGGGTTGATACCGACCCGAATGGCGGTCAATCCGACCTTGACCGGCGTCTGCTTGGCCATCCATGTGGCGGATGCCATTTCCGGTTCACGATAGTCGGTTCAGTCCTTGGGCAATCTCGGCGGCAATGCGTTCGGCCACGGCCTGCTTGTCCATGTCAGGCCAGTCATCGATGCCCGATTTGCTGACGATGCGCACGCGGTTGCGGTCGCCGCCTATGATCCCGGTTTCCGGTGACACGTCGTTGGCGACGATCCAGTCGGCACCCTTGCGCTCCAGCTTGGCGCGCGCGTTGTCCTCCAGGTTCTGGGTTTCGGCCGCAAAGCCGACGACCAGGGCGGGACGCCTGGCGTGGTGACCGACGGTTTTGAGAATGTCGGGATTTTCCGTCAGTTGCAGCGGCGGCGGACCGGCGCCCGGCTGCTTCTTGATTTTTTCATCGGATTCGCCGGCGACCCGCCAGTCTGCTACGGCGGCGACCATCACCGCGATGTCGACCGGCAGAAGATCCTCAACGGCTGCCAGCATGTCGCGGGCGCTTTCCACATGCAGTGTCGCCACCCCGCGCGGGTCTGCGATTGTAACGGGCCCGGACACCAGCGTCACTTGTGCACCGAGCGCCGCAAGCGCCGCGGCGATGGCATGGCCCTGCTTGCCTGATGACCGGTTGGCGATATAGCGCACCGGATCGATGGGTTCGTGCGTCGGTCCGGATGTCACCAGCGCCGTGCGGCCGGCGAGCGGTTTGGGGCCGTCGTCGAGAAGGGTCTCGACAGACGCGGCGATATCCAGCGGCTCGGCCATGCGTCCGAGTCCGACTTCGCCGCTTTCCGCCATTTCACCAGGCATTGGACCGATCGACTGCACACCGGCCTTGCGGAGCATTTCGACATTGCGCTGCACAGCCGGGTGCTGCCACATGGCCGGGTTCATGGCCGGTGCAATCAGCACCGGAGCCCGGGTTGCCAGAAGCACTGTCGACGCGAGGTCGTCGGCAAGTCCCAGAGCCATCTTGCCCATGAAATCGGCCGTGGCCGGCGCGACCAGCACGAGATCGGTCTCACGCGCCAGCCGGATGTGCCCGACATCCTGCTCGTCTTCGCGTGAGAACAACTCGTCGAACACCTTGTCGGCGGCGAGTGCCCCGACAGCGAGCGTGCTGACAAACTCCTTGGCGCCTCTTGTCATGACCGGTCGCACCGCTGCCCCGCGCTCGCGCAGACGGCGGATCAGGTCGAGACTCTTGTAGGCAGCAATACCGCCGGTGATCACCAGCAGAATTCGTTTGCCGGCTAGGCTCCCGTGCGGTTGGGTAGCAGCCACCGCTGGCGCTTGCGGAACCGGTGCCGCGTCAGAAGTCTCGCTGCTTGCGGCACGCAGCAGCAAGCGCACCTCTTCTTCCATCGACCGGCCGTTGCGGGCGGCGCGTTCGCGCAGTGACTGCTTTGTCGCCTCGTCCAGATTGCGAATGGTGATGCTGGCCATGCCGGTCTCCCTTCGCAGAGAAGCTAAGGCATGATTGCAATGAAATCAAATTACAAATGAAACGCTATGTAGATTGCAGTCAATGCAATCACCCACAGGGCAATTCTGCCAGATCGGGAATGGCGCGCCTCGGCTTTACCGATCGCCTCGGCCGTTTCGCTATCGAAACGAAGCCCGTCGCGGCTCATTTTATCGAGCTCATGCGAAAGGTTCTCCGCCCGGGCCGCCAGCTCAGGCGCCTGTTCGGCAAGGCGCGCGGCCGCCTGCAGTCCATCCTTGACATCAACCAGGATACGGTTGGGACCGAGATTGCGGGCGATCCAGTCGCCGACCACTGGCTCGGACGCCTTCCACATGTTGAATTTCGGGTTGAGCAGCCGTGATACGCCTTCCACCACCACCATGGTCTTCTGCAGCATGATGAGTTCCGGGCGCGTTGCCATGTCGAACAGTTCGGTCACTTCGAACAACAGCGTCAAAAGCTTGGCCATCGAAATGGTCTCGGCCGACTGACCGTGGATCGGCTCACCGATGGCGCGTATGGCCTGGGCGAAACTGGTCACATCATGATGGCTCGGTACATAGCCGGCTTCAAAATGGGCTTCCGCAACCCGCTGATAGTCGCGTCGGATAAACCCGTAGAGGATTTCAGCCAGGAAGCGCCGTTCCTTCTTCCCCAAACGGCCGACGATGCCCATGTCGACCGCAACGATGGTGCCGTCCTTGTCGACGAACAGGTTCCCCTGATGCATGTCGGCGTGAAAAAATCCGTCACGCAGCGTGTGCCGCAAGAAGGACTGAATCAGGACATCGGCCAGGTGCAAAGGGTCGTGTCCGGCGGCCTTCAACTGGTCGATGTCGGAGATCTTGATGCCATCGACCCATTCCATGGTGATGACATCGCGCCCCGTGCGCTGCCAGTCGACCGCCGGAACCCGGAAGCCCGGATCATCTCTGGTGTTTTCGGCCAGTTCGGAGAGAGCGGCGGCTTCGAGCCGCATGTCCATTTCGATCTTTGTCGTCTGTTCCAGCGTGCGGGCGATCTCGACCGGTTTCAGGCGGCGCGACGCCGGTACGAGCCGCTCGGACATTTCGGCGACTAAGTAAAATGAGTCGAGATCCTGGTAGAAGCGTTGGCGGATACCCGGGCGCACAACTTTGACCGCGACCTCGCGGCGCCCGGTATCATCGCTCACCTCTGCCGGATGAACCTGGGCGATCGAGGCGGCGGCAATCGGACCGTCAAACCGCGTGTAGAGCTCCTCGACCGGTACTCCGATTGCATCAGTCACCCGTTGTTTCGCTACCGAAACGTCAAAGGTTTCCATGCGGTCTTGCAGCAGTGACAGGTCCTTGGCAAGCGAATTGCCAACGACGTCCGGCCGGGTCGCCAGAAACTGACAGAGCTTGACATAGGACGGCCCCAACCGCTCGACCGCCTTGGCAAGGCGCACCGCCCGCTCCGACTGGCGGCTGCTGCGGCGCGCCAATCGTCCAGCCAGCCGGTAGGCCAGAAGCGGCGGGCCGCGCAGACCATCCGAGGGCAATGATGCAATTACCCCCTCCCGGGCCATGACCCAGCCGGCACGCAGCAGTTTGAAATAGGCGAAGGGTACGAACATCGCGTTGTGACCGATCAGTGCGCCTGAGCGGCACGAACAGCGCCGACGGTCGAACGATTGATACGCGGCACCATTCCGGTCATCAGAGCTTCCAGCCGGAATGCAAGGCGGCGATGCCGCCGGTATAGTTTGTCCATTTGACCCGGGAAAACCCGGCTTCCGAAATCATGGATGCAAAATTGGGCTGGTTGGGAAACTTGCGGATCGATTCCACCAGATATTGGTAGGAGTCGCGCTGACCGGTCACGATCTGGCCGATTTGCGGGATGGCCTGGAAAGACCAGGTGTCGTAGGCCTTTTCGATCAGCGGAATGTCGACCTCGGAAAACTCCAGGCAGAGAAAACGGCCGCCTCGTTTGAGCACCCTGAAGGCTTCGGCGAGTGCGAGTTCGATCTGCGGCACGTTTCGAATTCCGAAAGCGATCGTATAGGCGTCGAAGGAGCCCGGTTCGAAGGGCAGGTCTTCGGCATTCGCCTCGACAAAGTCGAGTTGAGCTTCGAGATTGCGCCGGGCGGCCCGCTGCCGGCCGACGTCGAGCATCGATCCGTTGATGTCGAGTACGGTGGCGTGCGCCTGCCGCCCCGAGGCTTCGATGATACGCTGGGCGATATCGCCGGTGCCGCCGGCCACATCTAGCACCCGGTAGTTGGCGCTGCGCCTCGGATTGAGCGCCGACACCATGGCGTCCTTCCATAACCGGTGCATGCCCATCGACATGATGTCG
This sequence comes from Hoeflea sp., assembly GCA_965216535.1. Classification (GTDB taxonomy): domain Bacteria; phylum Pseudomonadota; class Alphaproteobacteria; order Rhizobiales; family Rhizobiaceae; genus Hoeflea_A. The sequence goes on along the minus strand of OZ244175.1, from coordinate 7,348,513 downwards.
TTCATCATGTCGTAGCGCCGCGCCACGCCATGGAACACGTCGTTGACGAGCGACTGCTTTTCGCCCTCACCAACCTCACGGTAGCCATAGGAGGTTTCCATGCCGCCGCCTGCCGCGGTGCGCGTGTCGGACATCTTTTGCTCCGAATTCATTTCAGCGGGACAATAGCCTAAGGTTCAAAGATGCGCTATCAGGCGCACACAATTCGAGCTGCGGCGAAAACGCGCCGCTTATAGGTGAGACGGCAACAGGCGGCAATGCCCGAACTTCCCGAAGTCGAAACGGTCCGACGCGGTCTTGCGCCGGCAATGGAGGGTGGACGGATCGACCGGCTGGAACAGCGCCGCGCCGATCTGCGGTTTCCCTTCCCGGAAGGGTTTTCGAAGCGTCTGGAAAACCGCACCATCGTGGCATTGCGACGCCGAGCCAAATACCTGCTGATCGAACTGGACGACGGCGCCGTGGTGATCTCCCATCTCGGCATGTCCGGCTCCTATCGCGTCGAGGAGCAGGGTATCGGTGCCTTTCACCATCCTCGCGACCGTCAGGAAAAACACGATCATGTGGTGTTCCATATCGGCGACCAGCGCATAGTCTATAATGATCCGCGCCGGTTCGGCTTCATGCTGCTGACCAGCCGTGACGAGCTGGCCGACCATCCGCTGATCCGCGACCTCGGCGTCGAGCCAACCGGAAATGCGTTGAGTGCGGAGCTTCTGGCGGCCCGGTTCGCCGGCAAGGCTGCGCCGCTCAAGGCAGCACTCCTCGATCAGAAGATCATTGCCGGGCTGGGCAATATCTATGTCTGTGAGGCGTTGTGGCGCGCCCGCCTGTCACCCCGTCGTCGTGCCGGATCCCTGGTGACCGCGGGCGGCCGACCGGTTGCCCGTCTTGAGGCGCTGGTATCCCATATCCGCCAGGTCATTGCCGAGGCCATTGATGCCGGCGGCTCGTCTCTGCGCGATCACCGCCAGGCGGATGGGTCGCTGGGCTACTTTCAGCATCGCTTCGACGTCTATGACCGCGAGGGCGAACCCTGCCGCAGAGAGGGATGCAATGGTGTCGTGCGTCGAATTGTCCAAAGCGGACGCTCAACCTTTTACTGTCCTGTCTGCCAAAGATAAGACAACGACCAGAATCCCGTCAGCCAAGGAGATCGACATATGGCATACGAAGTGATCAAGGTGGAAACCCGCGGCCGTGTCGGGGTGGTAACCCTCAACCGTCCGGAAGCGCTCAATGCTCTCAACTCAACCGTGCTGAGCGAACTCCTCGAGGCGGTGCAGGCCTTCGATGCTGACGCCAAGATAGGCGCCATTGTGCTGACCGGGTCCGACAAGGCCTTCGCTGCCGGTGCGGATATCAAGGAAATGCAGTCGCTCGATTATGTCGAGGCCTATATGGGCGATTTCATTGGCGGTTGGGACAAGGTTGGCCTGACGCGCAAGCCGATGATCGCGGCGGTTGCCGGCTACGCGTTGGGCGGCGGCTGCGAGCTCGCCATGCTGTGCGATTTCATCATTGCCGCCGACAACGCCAAATTCGGTCAGCCCGAAATCACGCTCGGCGTCATCCCCGGCATGGGCGGAACCCAAAGGCTGACCGAGGCAGTCGGCAAGGCCAAGGCCATGGATTTGTGCCTGACCGGGCGCATGATGGACGCCGAGGAGGCAGAGCGGTCCGGGCTGGTCGCCCGGGTGGTTCCGCTGGCGGAGCTGTTGGAGACCGCATTCGACGCGGCCGAGAAGATCGCCGGGTTCTCGCAGCCGTCGGTTCTGATGGCGAAGGAATGCGTCAATCGCTCCCATGAACTTACGCTGGCGGAAGGCATTCGTTTCGAGCGTCGTGTCTTTCATGCGCTGTTTGCGACGGAAGACCAGAAAGAGGGCATGGCGGCCTTTGCCGAGAAACGCAAACCGCAGTTCAAGAACCGTTGACGGCCTGCCCCATTCCGGCTATATGCCCCGCACGAATTCGGTGGCCTCAGGGCCGCCGTGCTTGTTTCAGGCTCCCGCAAACGGCAAGGACGGCCCGACGGCCCCGGGTGACCGGCGCGGAGCGCGACAATACGTTAGAGAGAGATCGACATGGCCAATACAACTTCGGCGAAGAAGGCGACCCGCAAGATCGCCCGGCGTACGGAAGTCAACAAGATGCGCCGCTCGCGCGTGCGCGGTTTCGTTCGCAGGGTTGAGGAAGCAATCGAGTCGGGTGACCCCGCGGCAGCCGCCGAGGCACTCAAAGCAGCCCAGCCGGAGTTGATGCGTGCAGCCACCAAAGGTGTCATGCATCGCAACACTGCATCGCGCAAAGTATCCCGCCTGGCTCGGCGTGTGAAAGCAATCAGCGCTTAATTGCAATCATTTAGCGGAATTTCGATAGCCTGGCGGCTCGCCGGGCTTTTTCTGATTCAACGGAATCGCGTGTAACAGTCCTGTAATAAACAGTTGACACCGATTTTTTGGGGGACAGCTTTTTTTAAGCTAAATCAAGAGCTTGCAAGAGGTGGTGAATTAGCCAACGGGGCCTTGGAAAACTCCAAGTCCGGAAATGACGTCAAGGGCATTTTTTTGTTTTTTTCTTTTGGCAACCCGCGTCGTTTCACAATTTTTGAAAAGCTGTTGAATCCAAATGTCTTAGACCTCGGCGGCCTCGATGCACCCCATGAGAGCAGCCTGATTCGGCGGCTCCGCCAGCAGATTCTTCGACAAATCCGCCTTGACCTTCCGACGCACACACTGCCTTAATGTCCCTGCTTGGAGGTCACAGACAGCAGTGTCGTATTGCATCAGGTGGCATTTGTTATAGGCGAATGTCGCGGTGTTGTCGAACTTCAAAGCGGTGCACGCTTTCTGCTGCACACTTCATCTAAAACCCTCGGTTGCAGCCCGGTTGGCGCCGGGCAAGGGGACAGCTGTGCGTTGACGAGTAGGGTCGGCGCATTTGCCGGGGAAGGGGACCGGAACGTCTGTCGTGGGACGTTTCGGACATTGGGTTGACCACGGCGTGGAAGGAGTGATCGGACCCAAGGTTCTGGGGATCGGAACAATCATAATTCGGCCGTTGCGGCCGGAAGATAAATAAACAGGAGAAGGCCGAAGATGCAGGGATTGTCAGGAGCACAGGTGCGTGCTGAACAAGGGAATAGAAAACCCGGCGCACCCCCTCCACTAAGGGCGGCCAATCCAATCAACGAGGCGGGGAATTCAAACATGGCGCATAATGCACTCTTTAGCCGGGTCCAGACCCGACTGAAGGCACAGGTCGGTCCGGATGTATTTTCGAGCTGGTTCGGCCGATTGAAACTGGAGGCGGTTTCAAAAAGCATCGTGCGACTTTCCGTACCGACGACCTTTCTAAGGTCGTGGATCAACAATCGCTATCTCGAGCTGCTGACGAAGCTGTTCAAGGACGAGGATCCCGACATCATGCGGGTGGAAATCGTGGTGCGCTCCGCGACCCGCGGCAACCGGTTGATCCAGTCCTCCGAAATTTCAGACGTTCAGCAGACAACCAACGCCACGGCGCCGCAACCGCGGCTGCCCCATGCCGGCACTCCCAAGACGCGCAAGGTGCAGCCCCGGGCGGTGGAAACCGGATCGGTCAGCGGGTCGCCGCTCGATCCGCGCTACTCATTCTCGGCCTTTGTCGAAGGTGCATCGAACCGGGTGGCGCTGGCCGCTGCCAGGACGATTGCCGAAGCCGGCAGCAGCGCGGTCCGGTTCAACCCTCTTTTCGTTCATTCCAGCGTTGGCCTCGGCAAGACCCATATCCTGCAGGCAATCGCACTGGCGGCGACACAGAGCGAGCGCAAGCCGCGCGTTGTCTATCTGACCGCCGAGTATTTCATGTGGCGCTTCGCCACGGCCATCCGCGACAATGACGCACTCTCCTTCAAGGAGTCGCTGCGCAATATCGACCTGCTGGTTATCGACGACATGCAGTTCCTGCAGGGCAAGTCGATCCAGCATGAATTCTGCCACCTGCTCAACATGCTGCTCGACTCGGCACGGCAGGTGGTCGTTGCGGCGGACCGCGCCCCCTGGGAACTGGAATCGCTGGACGCCAGGGTCCGGTCCAGGCTCCAGGGCGGTGTCGCCATCGAGATCGAGGCGCCGGACTACGAGATGCGGCTTGAAATCCTCAAGCGCCGGCTTGCCGCCGCCCAGCAGGAAGACGGCTCGCTGGATATTCCAACCGAGATCCTGGCCCATGTCGCAAGACATGTGACCTCCAGCGGCCGTGAGCTCGAGGGCGCCTTCAACCAACTGCTCTTCCGCCGCTCTTTCGAGCCGAACCTGTCGATCGATCGCGTCGATGAACTGCTCGGCCATCTGGTCAATGCCGGCGAGCCGAAACGGGTGCGTATCGAAGATATCCAGCGCATCGTTTCACGCCACTACAACGTGTCGCGCCAGGAAATGGTGTCAAACCGGCGCACGCGCACCATCGTAAAGCCGCGGCAGATTGCGATGTTCCTGTCGAAGACGATGACACCGCGGTCTTTTCCGGAAATAGGCCGGCGGTTCGGCGGCCGCGATCACACGACAGTTTTGCATGCCGTGCGCAAGATCGAGAACCTGCTGGAGCAGGACACCAAGCTCGCCCACGAGGTCGAGTTGCTGCGTCGCCTGATCAGCGAATAAGCCAGGCAACAGCGTCGGGCGGACAGGATAGTCCGCCCGTTTTGAACCGCAACTGATTTATCCCCTGAAATGCGCTGATAGAGGGCCGGTGCCGGACGCCGGCCCCTTGCTTCGCAGCGGATTTACCTGCATTTTGCTTGTCCCGATTGCCGTATCCCGGTATGCCCGTAACGGTCGCGTCGCGCGGCGCACGGACCCGTCTGTGTGATGTGCATGCCGGTGTCGGGGGCGATGGAAAAAAAGAATGTGGTGTAAGGATCCATGCGTGTAACGATCGAGCGTTCGAACCTCCTGAAGTCACTCAATCACGTGCATCGCGTGGTCGAACGGCGCAATACGATCCCGATCCTGTCGAACGTGTTGCTGAAAGCCGATGGCGCGACGCTCGACCTGAAGGCCACCGACCTTGATCTGGAAGTGGCCGAGGCGACCGCGGCCAATGTCGAACAGTCCGGATCGACCACCGTGCCGGCCCACCTGCTCTATGACATCGTCCGCAAACTTCCTGATGGCGCCGAAATCCAACTCGCTGTGGATTCCGAAGGCGCTTCGATGAGTGTGACGTCGGGCCGTTCCAAATTCACACTGCAGTGCCTGCCGGAATCGGACTTTCCGGATCTTACCGCCGGCGCCTTCAGCCATACGTTCAGGCTCGCTTCGACCGATCTGAAGATGCTGATCGATCGCACGCAGTTCGCCATATCGACCGAAGAAACCCGCTACTATCTCAACGGGATCTTCATGCATACCATCGAGGAGGCCGGGTCACTCAAGCTGCGTGCCGTGGCCACCGACGGTCACCGGCTGGCCCGTGCCGACATCGACGCTCCGGCTGGTTCGGAAGGCATGCCCGGCCTGATCATCCCGCGCAAGACTGTCGGCGAGTTGCAGAAGCTCGTCGACGATCCGGATGTTGCGGTGACGGTCGAGCTTTCCGAAGCCAAGATCCGCTTCACCATCGGCGGCGTGGTGCTGACCTCGAAACTGATCGACGGCACGTTTCCGGATTATCAGCGGGTCATCCCCACCGGCAACGACAAGGAGCTCAACATCGAGTGCGCACCCTTTGCGGCCGCGGTGGACCGTGTATCGACCATCTCCTCCGAGCGTGGCCGGGCCGTGAAGCTCTCGCTGTCGGACGGGCTTCTGACCCTGACGGTCAACAATCCGGACTCCGGCAGCGCCACGGAAGAACTGGCCGTCGGCTACGAAAACGAAGCGCTGGAGATTGGCTTCAACGCCAAATACCTGCTTGATATCACCGCCCAGCTCGACGGGACCGAGGCGGTTTTCATGCTGGCCGACCCCGGGTCTCCGACCCTGGTCCGCGATACCTCAGAGGAAGGCGCGCTCTACGTGCTGATGCCGATGCGCGTGTGAGGCTGCGACAGGCGATTTGAACACGGGCAACACCGTTTACCTGACGCGTCTGAAACTCACGGATTTCCGCAACTATCCGCAATTGTCGCTGCAATGCGACCGGCGCCATGTCGTGCTGACCGGTGAGAACGGCGCCGGCAAGACCAATCTTCTCGAGGCTGTTTCGTTTCTGTCGCCCGGGCGCGGCCTGCGTCGCGCCGCCTACGCCGATGTCGCGCGTGTAGGAGCGGATAACGGTTTCACCGTATTCGCGGCGGTGGAAGGCATGGCGGGCCCGGTGGAAATCGGCACGTCGACCGGCGGAGAAGCGGGCTCCGGCGGTGGCCGGAAGCTACGGCTCAACGGCGCCAACGCCCGATCGGCCGACGACCTGCTGGAGCATCTGCGGCTTACCTGGCTCACCCCGGCCATGGATGGATTGTTTACGGGTTCGGCATCCGATCGTCGGCGTTTCCTCGATCGCCAAGTGCTGGCGATCGACCCGCAGCACGGCCGGCGGGTGCTCGACTACGAGCGTGCCATGCGCAGCCGCAACCGGCTGCTGAGCGAGGGGCGAATGGATCCGGCCTGGCTCGACGGCATTGAGCTGCAGATGGCCGAACTTGGCACGGCCATCGCGCTGGCTCGCCGCGAATTGGTGGCCATGCTTTCGGATCTGATCGCTGAAGGCCGCCAGGACGGACCGTTTCCGAAGGCAACGATTGCGCTCGAGGACTTCACCGAAGAGCTCGGTGATGTGTCGGCTGCCGCACTGGAGGAGGCTTTTGTCGGTAAGCTCGCCGAGGCACGCTATCGTGATGCGGCCGCCGGGCGCACTCTCACCGGCCCACACCGGTCGGACCTGCTGATCCGCCACCGCGAGAAGGATATGCCCGCCGCTCATTGTTCCACCGGTGAGCAGAAGGCTTTGCTTGTCGGGTTGGTGCTTGCCCATGCCGGGCTGACGCGGCGGATCAGCGGATTTCCGCCGGTGATGCTGCTGGATGAAATCGCCGCTCATCTGGACGCCGGTCGGCGCGCCGCCCTGTTTGACCTGATCGATGATCTTGGCGGCCAGGCCTTCATGACCGGCACGGACGCCGACATGTTTGCAGCCCTTGGCGAACGCGCCGCCCATTTCACCGTCGATGCCGGCACAGTTCAGATGGACTGATTTGCTTTTGCCCGCAACCACACTAGAAATCTCGGCATGACCACCAGCAAGCTCACATCGTCCGAACTCGAACGCTACGCCCGCCACATTGTGCTGCCGGAAATCGGCGGTCCCGGTCAGCAGAAACTCAAGCGCGCGCGGGTGCTGCTGATCGGCGCCGGCGGGCTCGGCGCCCCAGTTCTGCAATACCTGGCCGCCGCCGGTGTCGGCACTCTGGGTATCGTCGATGACGACATCGTGTCGCTGTCCAACCTGCAGCGTCAGGTCATTCATCCGACCGAGGCTGTCGGCACGGGCAAGACCGAAAGCGCCAAAGCAGCGCTTGCCAGCATCAATCCTCACGTGACCGTCGAAACCCATGGCGTTCGGTTTGCACCGGACAATGCCGTCGACCTCGTTGATGCATTCGACGTGGTTGTCGACGGGTCGGACAACTTTGCCACACGCTACCTGGTCGCCGATACCTGTGCGGAACGCCGACGACCCCTCGTGACCGCCGCCGTCGGCCGCTTTGATGGTTCGATTACCGTGCTGATGCCCTATACGAAATCGGCCGCTGGCCGGCCCAACCCGTCCTATCGCGACCTGTTCCCTGAACCGCCGCCGGAGGGTACCGTCCCCACTTGCGCTGAAGCCGGCATCGTCGGCGCATTGACCGGAGTGCTCGGATCGCTTCAGGCAATGGAGGTGATCAAGCTGGTCACCGAAATCGGCGAACCCCTGGTCGGGCGGCTTCTGCTCTATGACGGGTTGACTGCCCGTTTCGAAACCATCCGCTACTGACCGGGCGTTTTGACCTGCGTCAAGGTCAACCACAGCCTCCGCGCCTAGCGTGATACCCATACAGAAGATGCATGGCACAAGGAACAATCTGCATGTCGCACGTCCCGCATGAACTCGCCGAGGAATTCCCCGACCAAACCGATCAGCTTCACGATCTGAAGATGAACAACGCGCACTTTGCCAAGCTCGCGGACGAGTATCACGAGGTAAACCGGGAGATCCACCGCATCGAAGCGGGAGTCGAGCCCGCTTCCGACGATCGCACCACGGATTTGCGCAAGAAACGCATGCTGCTGAAAGACGAGATCAGCGCAATGCTCGGCGACGGCTGAGGCAGATAACGTTCAAATCTGTCGGGGCAGAACCCGATCCGGCGGCCGGTGGCCGTCAAACAGGGCGCGGATGTTGATGATGACCTTCTCGCCCATGTCGACCCGGCCTTCCATCGTCGCCGATCCCATGTGCGGCAGGATCAGCACTTTGCCGGCATCTGCCAGTTTGAGCAGCTTCGGATTGACGGCCGGTTCGTGTTCGAACACGTCGAGGCCGGCACCGGCCAGTTTGTTTTCCTGCAGGTTCTTGATCAGGGCGGCCTCGTCGACGACTTCGCCGCGAGCCGTGTTGACGATATAGGCTTCGCTGCGCAACAGCCCGAGACGGCGCGCTGACAACAGATGGAAGGTGGCCGGGGTTGATGGGCAGTTGACCGAAACGATGTCGACGCGCGCCAGCATCTGGTCGAGGCTGTCCCAATAGGTCGCTTCCAGTTGTTCTTCAGTGTTGGCATCTACCCGGTGTCGATTGTGATAGTGGATCGACAGGCCGAAAGCGCGCGCCCGGCGTGCCACGGCGGTGCCGACCCGTCCCATGCCGACGATGCCGAGCCGCTTGCCCCAGATCCGATGGCCCAGCATCCAGGTTGGCGACCAGCCCTGCCAGGCACCGTCGTCGGTGAGGACCTTGGCGCCCTCGGTCAGCCTTCGCGGGACCGCGAGGATTAGCGCCATGGTCATGTCGGCTGTGTCTTCCGAAAGCACGTCCGGCGTATTGGTGACGGTGATGCCACGGGCCGCTGCCGCATCGACATCGATATTGTCGACGCCATTGCCGAAATTGGCGATCAGTTTGAGATTGTCGCCCGCTTGCTCGATCATCGCCGCATCAATCGTATCGGTGATCGTCGGCACAAGCACATCGTGGCTCTTCATGGCCGCAACCAGCTCGGGCTGGGTGCGTGGCGTATCCTCGATGTTGAGCTCGGCTTCGAACAGTTCGCGCATCCGAGTTTCGACCGGCTCGGGCAGCTTTCGCGTGATAAAGACCTTTGGTCTTTTCTTGTTTGGCATTTCCTCAATCGGCCCCTTGTTGAGAGCTCTTTAACCAAGATGTGAAAGTCTGGACCAGCCCGACGCACATGGTCTGGTTCTATCAGACCATGCCGCGATGACAAAGAAATTGCGAGAGCGCCGGGTAAAGTTCCGAACGGCCAAACCGGTATTCGACGGGAATGCGGATGCCCTTTCTGGCAGTATGGAGGCACGATTGAAGAGCAGATTGTCCGCCCGAATGATATTGTCCGGCCTTGCCGCAACCATCTTCCTTACGGCAGGACTGGTCGCTGCGCCGCCGGTACTGGCCCAGCCGGCCAAGGGAGCGAGCGGTTTGCCGTTGCCGCGCTTCGTCAGCCTCAAGGCGCGCCGGGTGAACCTGCGCATCGGTCCAAGTCGCGACTACGCGGTCAACTGGCTCTACACCCGCTCAGGCATTCCGATGGAGATTATCCAGGAATACGATCACTGGCGTCGTGTGCGCGATCTCGACGGTACGGAGGGGTGGATACACAAGTCGCTGTTGACCGGCGACCGCACCGCCGCCACCGCGCCCTGGAAGCGCGGGATCACCGACGTCTTCGTGATGATGCGCGCCAAACCTCAGAAGAACAGCCGGCTGGTCGCCAAGCTCGAACCCGGCGTGATCCTTCGCATCGACGAGTGCAATGGCAAGTGGTGCCAGGGTGAAATCAACGGGATCGAAGGCTGGCTGGCGCAGGACGAAATCTGGGGAGCGTACCCGGGAGAGGCCTTCAAATAGGGCTTTTTGCACCTTCCGGACTTGCCGAAAGTTTTCAACAATGAACGAAATCAAAGGGTTGCATTTCGATTCGTAAGTTCTTAAATTTCTGTCATGACAGAAATTTCAGAAATATTCGGTAAACCCAGCGTTTCCGCGTCGTCGGACGATCTTCCCGAGGCTGTGGAAGATTTCATTCTGCAATGGGGTGACCTCGGGGGGCAATGGGGCGTCAATCGATCCATTGGTCAGATCCACGCCTTTCTTTACCTTGCCGATTCTCCAGTGACCGCAGAGCACATTTCAGAGCGTCTGGGCATGGCGCGTTCGAACGTTTCGAATTCGCTGAAAGAGCTTCTTGCCTGGAACCTCATCCGTCGCGTTCCGGTGCGGCACGACCGTCGGGAGCACTTCGAGGCCGAAACCGATGTCTGGGAAATCGCGGCGCGTATTGCTGACGGGCGCAAGGCGCGTGAGATCGATCCGGCGCTTGCCACGTTGCGCGATTGTGTTGCCAAGGCCGACAAGGACCTGCTGGTTAACCGCACAACCAGGAAACGTCTGCGGGCGATGATGGAGTTCACCGCGGCGGTCGACGAATGGTACGGGCAGATGCTGTCGGTGCCCAAACCGAAGCGCGAACTCATGCTCAAGCTCGGCGCCAAGATCGCGTCGCTGATTCCCGGCAGCAAACGCTGACGGCAACGGAGCTCTAGCCATGGCCACTCCGGCACGCCGGAAAATGTTCGAAGGACCCTCCGTCCGGGCATCTGAACATCTGGGCGACTTGAGGTTTCGGTCGCTGCTGCCGGCGCGAGATTGGCAGCAGCTTCCCGAGGACGTGCGCCGTCGTTTCTCCAAGCGGGTGCGTGACGGTGAGACCGCGGTTTTCGTCGGACGCCTGACTGTCCAGCGTCACAATCGCCTCGGCTGGCTTCTGGCCAACGCGCTTCGGGTCATCGGATCGCCTCTCCCTGTTTTCGACGACACCGACGTTGCGTCGGTCGTAACCGTGACGGAGGATGTGGCCACGGGTGGCCAGGTCTGGACGCGGCTCTATGCAAACCGCTCCGGCTTTCCGCAGATCATCCATTCGGCCAAACGCTTTTGTGGCCCGACGGGACTGGAAGAATATATCGGCTGCGGCATTACCATTGCCCTGCGGATTTCCGTCGAGGACGGGGCATTGGTGTTCAACGACCACGCCTACCATTTCGATATCGGCCGATTGCGGTTGACCTTGCCGCGATGGTTGGCGCCCGGTCGCCTGACGGTGCGCCATGAGGAGACAGAGCGTGGTCGCTTCCGCTTTTCGCTGGAGCTGTCGCACCCGCTGTTCGGCGAACTGCTCTACCAGGAAGGGCTATATCGCGAGGAGCGGACGTGAGTCGCGTCTTCCTGTTCGATGGTGTTTGCCTGCTGTGCTCGCGGACTGTTCGATATGTTTTGAAGCACGAAAAACAGTCGGACATGCGTTTCGTTGCAGTCCAGTCGGCGGAGGGACAGAAGCTCGCAGCCGACTTCGGTATCGACCCGCGCAACCCCGAGACCTTCGCCTTCATCGAAGACGGCACCGCGTACACCCGGTCCGATGGGGTGATGGCATTGCTTCGACATGTCGGTGGGCCGGCCCGCATTCTGCGGATCGGGTGTTGGCTGCCACGGCCCATGCGTGATGTCGTCTACGATCTCGTGGCAGCCAATCGCTATCGCCTGTTCGGACGCAGCGACCGATGTTTGGCTGTGGGGCCGGCCGAACGCCATCGATTTTCTCTGCCGGAGGTGTGACCGTGCTCCGTGTGCTGCTGATCGGCGCAACCGGCGTTTTCGGCCGACGAATTGCGGCTGGCCTGGCCAAAATTGACGGCATTGGTCTCTTCGTGGCGTCGCGCCGGCTGGACAGGGCGCAATCCCTGGCCATGTCGCTTGAAGGTCCCGCCGAAGTGGACGCCGTTGCTCTCGACCATCGGCATGATCTGGAGCCGGCGCTGCAGCGCTTGAAGCCCTGGCTGGTGATCGATGCATCCGGACCGTTTCAGGGTGCCGGATACCGGTTACCCCTGGCAGCAATAGAGGTCGGTGCCCATGTGGTCGATCTGGCGGATGCCCGGGACTACCTGATGGGTTACTCCGCTGCGCTGGACGCGCCGGCCCGGGAGGCGGGCGTTGCGGCACTGGCCGGCGCAAGCTCGACCCCGGCGCTGTCGGCAGCGGCCGTGCGGGAGCTCGTCGGTGGGTGGCAGCGGCTCGATCGCCTGCGCATGGCGATCACACCGGGCGGTCGCAGCGATGTCGGGCGGGCTGTTGTTTCAGCCGTCCTCAGCTATGCCGGCCGACCGGTTACGGTCTGGCGCGAGGGCTGCATGCAAACGACGCCGGGATGGTGCGGGGGCCGGTTCCTGGAGGTGCACGGTCTCGGCCGGCGTCGTGTTGCGCCGGTAGAAACCAGCGATGCGGATCTGCTGGCAAGCCGCCATGCCGTCACATCACGGGTCGAGTTCGAGGCGGGGCTCGAGTCATCGCTCGAACAATATGGTCTCGAGTTCCTGGCAGCTTTGCGGCGCGTAGCTTTACTCGGCAACCTTGACCCCTTGAGTTCATGGCTGCTGGCAGCCCGCAAGATCACCCGCCTGACGACGGGAGATCGCGGCGGGATGCTGGTCGAAGCCACTGGCCTGGATCAACAAGGTCAACTGGTCACGCGCCGATGGTCGCTTCTGGCACAGCGCGGTGACGGGCTGTTTGTCCCCACGCTGCCCGCGGTCGCCGCGGTTCGTGCCCTTCTGAAAGGCCGGATCGAACCGGGCGCCCGGATCGCCGGCGACACTCTGACGCTTGCCGACATTGAAGCGGAAATGGCGCCCCATGCGATCACCACACGCCAGGATGTGCGGGTCTTCAAACATTCCGTGTTCGCTGAGGCGCTTGGGTCGCAATCAATGGGAAGGTTGCCCCTGGCCGTCCGCCTCTTTCATGGTCTGTCCGGCGCGCCCGTTTGGAGCGGTTCTGCCGACATCGAAACGGGCGGCGGCCTGCCGGGGCGAATAATCCGCAGACTGATGGGAATGCCGGAAGCCGGCACCGGAATTCCGGTCACGGTTTCCGTCGACCGTGTCATTGGCGAGGGTCCCGGCGGTTCGGAGATCTGGACGCGTAACTTCGGCGGTCGCCGGTTCTCCTCGCGCCTTGAAACGCACCAAGCCGGAACGGTCACTGAGGCTTTCGGCGCTTTGTCCTTCAAGCTTGAGGTGGCCATCGAAGACGGTTCTCTCGAATTGCCGGTTTCCGGGTGGCGCCTGTTTGGTATCCCCATGCCGCGATTTCTCGGGCCGGGATCGCAGGCCAGGGAGTTCGAAGACGACCGAAGCAGGTTTCGTTTCGACGTGCGCCTGTCGCTGCCCATTATCGGCATGCTGATCCATTACCGCGGCTATCTGGAGCCTAAGGCCGGACCGCTCGACGATCACCGCGTTTGTGATGCCGATGCGAAAGCAACAAAAGACTAACCGTGGCGCGGCATCGTTTTCGACAACGCAACCGCAACCTGTATAGTTTCGCGGCGATCTGTATGATTTGGCACAGGCGGGAAAGCAGGAGGAAGTGTCTTGCGTAATGCGATTGCGGGAATCTTGGTCGCGGCGACAGCCTTTGCCCTTCCGGCTCAGGCGGCCGGCGATGAGTGCGTGGCCTGCCGTTACTTCGAAGGTACGCGGATCAATGGCGGCTCGACCGTCTTCAACACTATTCTGCAGCGCCTGGAACAGCAGCCGCTGGCCGCTGTATCGCTCGCCGGCGGCGCCTTTTGCACCACAGAACCGGGCGCTTCGGTCGCGAACGACCTGACGCAAGCGGCTGATGCCGAATTCTCGCGCGCCAGCGAGATCGCCAACAAGGCCAAACAGTGTCCACAGGCCTGCGCCTCGACCCTGACCGAAGCCGACTATTGCGCCTACGGCGACCGATTGTTTGCAGACCGTTATCGGCTCGGCGCGGTCGCAGTGAGGTTGACCGATCTGACCCAGCTTTACGAACGCTCGGCCAATCAAAACACCCCACCGCTGGCAAGTCTCGCTGACGATGCAACCCAATATGGCGGTGAGGCTCTGAGCGTCGTGAAGCAAGCACTACAGGCCCTGGAAGCCGCCAACGTCACCGACGTTCCGGATGTTCGATGGCAAGCGAGCGCGACCGAGCTGGCGGGCCTGTTCGGGTCCGTTGCGCTGCTGGCGGATTTTGAGCTGATCACGGGTGATGTGGCACAGCTTGAAACGGCGCTTGAAAAGGCCTCGGTGGAACTGTCCACTTTGCGGGGAGATCTGACGAATGCCCTTCGACAGCGGAAACGCATGCTGCCGGCGGAAAAGCTTGCGTTCGAGGAACGGCTGTTGACGGGGGCATCGAACCTGGCCTTTGCCATCGCAAGTCTGCAGATTTCGGCGGAAGCGGCGGGCCCTGTCGGTTCGCAGGATTCCCGGGCGGCGGTCGGTTGTTTCAGGAAACTGTCGCTGCATGCCATCACCGGCTCCGAAGCGCCGGATCACGCCGACCGAATACTCTCCGCCTGTCGTTCGTTCGCGACCTGTCCCGAAAGGGCACCGCTACAGGCATCAACCACCGTTTCTCCGCTACGGGCGTTTCTGGAAACCCGTGAGGATGCCGCGCGGCTGACGGAGGCGCTGCTTGCATCAATGTGCAAGCCGGGATGACTCTTTTGGGGCGACGCGCGTACCACCAATGACGGTGGAGTAGGAACACATTATGACGCATGACCACGCTCACGGCACACGTGCCAACCGCATCCGGGTTTTTTGGGCACTGCTTCTGACTGCGACATTCATGGTGGCCGAGTTTTTTGGTGGCATTTGGGCCGGGTCACTGGCGTTGATCGCTGACGCCGGCCATATGCTGACCGATTGCGTGGCATTGGGACTGGCCTGGATCGCCTTTCGCGTCGCCGATCGGAAACCGGATTTAAAGCGTTCCTACGGCTATCAGCGATTTCAGGTGCTCGCGGCCTTCGTCAACGGTATCAGTTTGTTCGTCATTGCTATCTGGATCACCTACGAGGCGGTGGAACGCATCTCGGATCCGGTGCATGTGCTGGCCGGTCCGATGCTGGTCATCGCGGTCATCGGCCTCGTCGTCAATATCGCTTCCTTCGTCATCCTGCAGTCTGGCAACCGCGAAAACCTCAACATTCGCGGTGCGGCGCTGCATGTGTTGGGCGACATGCTGGGGTCCGTCGCCGCTATTATCGCAGCGCTCGTCATTTTATGGACCGGCTGGAACCCGATCGATCCGATCCTGTCGATCCTGGTGGCGTTGCTTGTGCTGCGTGCTGCCTATGACATCATCCGCAGATCAGGTCACATTCTGCTCGAGGGAACGCCGGAAAACGTTGATCCGGCGGATCTGTCCGAGAAACTGGTCGCCGAAATCCCCGGCGTGGTCGACATCCACCATGTCCACATCTGGTCGCTGACCGGCGAACATCCGGTGCTCACCCTGCATGCCGTGGTCGAGGAGGGCGTCGATCACGACACTGCGCTGCAATCCGTCCGCCAGGCCCTGGCCGATGATTTCGGCATTGCGCACGCGACGATCCAGGTTGAGACGGCCGGACGCATCAGCCATGGGGAAGGCGAGTGATCGACGCGCAGTCGGCGAAATAGCGACCACAACACTCGCCGCTTATTTCTGCAGCTTTGCCCGCAGCGCGTAGAGCGCTTCCAACGCCTCGCGCGGCGTCATGTCATCCGGATTGAGGTCAGCGAGCTCGTCCTCTACCTCCGAGGGGCCGCTGTGCGGCGTGGGTTCGCGGTTGACCTCGACTGAAAACAGCGGCAGGTCATCGACCAACTGGCGCGCCGGGCTCTGGCGTTCGCCTTCTTCCAACTGGTCGAGCACGGCGCGCGCGCGGGAGACCACCGCTTCGGGCAGGCCGGCCAGGCGTGCCACCTGGATGCCGTAGGAGCGGTCGGCAGCACCGGGGCCAACCTCATGCAGAAAGATCACGTCGCCCTCCCACTCCTTGACCCGCATGGTGGCGTTGGCAAGCCGATCGAGTTTTTCAGACAGCACGGTCAGTTCATGGAAGTGCGTTGCGAAGAGGCCACGACAGCGATTGACCTCGTGCAGGTGTTCAACGGCAGCCCAGGCAATAGACAGGCCATCGAAGGTCGCCGTGCCACGGCCGATCTCGTCGAGAATGACCAGCGAGCGTTCGCTCGCCTGGTTGAGGATGGCCGCGGTCTCGACCATCTCGACCATGAAGGTCGAGCGCCCGCGGGCCAGGTCGTCGGAGGCGCCAACACGGGAAAATAGCCGGTCGACGACGCCGATTTCGGCGCTGCCCGCCGGCACGAAGGACCCCATCTGCGCCAGGATCGCAATCAGCGCGTTCTGTCTCAGGAAGGTCGATTTACCGCCCATGTTGGGTCCGGTCAGGAGCCAGATTGCACCTTCCTGTGCACCGTCAGCCGGCGACAGATCGCAATCATTGGCAACGAACGGGCCTTCCGCCTGTTTGCGCAGGGCCTGCTCGACGACCGGATGGCGACCACCGACAATGCGGAAGCGGGTCGAAAGATCCACGGTCGGGCGGCAATAGCCCTGTTCCTCGGCCAATCGTGCGAGTGCAGCGGACACGTCGATGGCGGCGATCGCGCGCGCTGCCCGGCTGATGGCCTCGGCCACAGCGGTCACCGCATCGGTCAGTTGCCCGTAGATTTCCAGTTCGATCGTCAGGGCGCGGTCGGCGGCATTGGCTATGCGACTTTCGAGATCCGCCAGTTCCGTCGTGGTGAAGCGCATGGCGTTGGCCATGGTCTGGCGGTGGATGAACCGCGCCTTGGCCTCGTCGCTCTCGGTCAATGCTGCTGAATTGCCGGCGGTCACTTCGATGAAATAGCCGAGCACATTGTTGTGCTTGATCTTCAGCGATTTGACGCCGGTGTCGCCGGCATATTGCTGCTGCAGCCCGGCGATCACCTTGCGCGACTCGTCGCGCAGCGCCCGCATTTCATCGAGTTCTTCGTGATGGCCGGAACGCACGAAACCGCCATCGCGCTTGAGAAGAGGCAATTCGTCGGCCAGCGCCGCGTCGAGCATGGCAGCGACCGCCTCCGGCAACGCCTGCAGGTCGGACGAAGCCTCGGCAATTTCCTCCGGAGCTTCCTTGCCGTCCAGCAATTCGGACAGCATTCCGGCGGCCTCGAACCCCTGGCGGATGGCGCCGAGGTCCCGCGGGCCGCCACGGTTGAGGGCAATCCGCGACAATGCGCGCGGCATGTCCGGCGCGCCTCGCAGCGCTTCCCGCGTGCCGTCCGCAAGGGCGGCATTGGCGAGGAACCAGGACACCGACTCCAGCCGCTGGTTGATGCCGTCAGGATCCGTAAGCGGCGACATCAGCCGTTCCGACAAAAGCCGCCCGCCGCCGCCGGTCACCGTGCGGTCGATCGTTTTCAGCAATCCGCCGCGCCGGTCGCCCGACAGCGTCTTCAGCAGTTCCAGATTGGTGCGCGTTGCCGGATCGATGAACAGGGTCGACCCGTGGCTTTCCCGTTCGGGCCGAGACAGCACGGGCCGCTCCGCCAACTGGGTTTTCTCGACATAGGCGATGACGGCGGCCGCCGCCGCCAGTTCCGGCCGCGAAAACGTGCCGAAGCCGTCGAGCGTCTTGACCTCGAAGAAGCGCGCCAGCCGCCCCTCGGCGCTGCCGCTGTCGAACAGCACCGAAGGCTGCGGCGTGACGACCGGTCCAAGCTGATCGAACTCGGCCCGCATGGTCTCGTCGTGAAACACGCTGTCGGCGACGATCAGCTCCTGCGGATCGATCCGCATCACATCCGCCACCAGCCGCCCGGCGCTGGTTTCCGCCAAGCGGAACGTTCCGGTCGAGATATCGACCCACGCCAGAGCCATGCCGCCGCCGCCCTTTACCCGGGCTGCCGCCATCAGATAGTTGGACTGCGCCGGGGTGAGCAGCTTTTCCTCGGTCAGCGTGCCTGGCGTCACCAGCCGAATGACCTCACGCCGCACCACCGATTTGGAGCCGCGTTTGCGCGCTTCCGCCGGATCTTCCGTCTGCTCGCAGACGGCCACCCGGTATCCCTTGGCGATCAGTTTCTGCAGGTAGTCGTCGGCCGCGTGAACCGGCACGCCGCACATCGGGATGTCTTCCCCCAGGTGCTGGCCGCGCTTGGTCAGCGTGATACCCAGCGCTTGTGCGGCCTCCACGGCATCGTCGAAGAACAGTTCGTAGAAATCACCCATGCGATAGAAGAGCAGCGCGTCCGGATGCTCCGCCTTGATGGCGATGAACTGCTCCATCATCGGAGTGGCCGCTGCCCGGCTTTGTTTGGAGGTGAGCTTTTTGGCGCCGGAAGCCGTGCTTTCGGCATCCGAATGGCCAGTCTCCTCAATATCCCGGTTGGAACTTTCAATCATATCGCTAAGCTGCATCGTCGCAGACGAACTTTACAGGGAGTTCCGGGCACCCTAACGGTTGACCGGCGTCAAAAACAACACAAAGCGAACCGGTATCGCCGTTCGCCCACAACAGGTTAGGAAACATGCCAGCAACCGACAAATCCGCCCAGAACGTCTCAACGGTCACCGAGCAGGAAGCCCTCGACTTCCACGCCCGCGGCCGGCCGGGCAAGCTTGAGGTCAATCCGACCAAGCCCATGGCGACGCAGCGCGACCTGTCGCTGGCCTATTCGCCGGGTGTTGCCGTGCCGGTCAACGCCATTGCCGACGATCCGTCGCGCGCGTTCGACTACACGTCGCGCGGCAACATGGTGGCGGTCATCTCCAATGGCACCGCCATTCTTGGCCTCGGCAATCTGGGCGCCCTGGCCTCCAAGCCGGTGATGGAGGGCAAGGCAGTGTTGTTCAAGCGCTTTGCCGATGTCGATTCCATCGATCTGGAAGTGGGCACCGAGGACATCGACGAATTCGTCAATTGCGTGAAGCTCCTTGGCCCATCCTTCGGCGGCATCAATCTGGAGGACATCAAGGCGCCGGATTGCTTCATCATCGAGCAGCGGCTGCGCGAGGCGATGGACATCCCGGTGTTTCACGACGACCAGCACGGCACCGCCATCATCGCGGTCGCCGGTCTGATCAACGCGCTGCATCTGACCGGCCGTGATCTGACGACCACCAAGCTCGTTTGCAATGGTGCCGGTGCGGCGGCAATCGCCTGCATGGAACTGATCAAGTCGATGGGCTTTGCGCCGGAGAACATCACGCTCTGCGACACCAAGGGTGTCATCTATCAGGGTCGCGAAGAGGGCATGAATCAGTGGAAGTCGGCCCATGCCGTGGTCACTGATGCGAGGAGCCTGAAGGAAGCTGTGGAAGGCGCCGACGTGTTCTTCGGCCTGTCGGTCAAGGGAGCTCTGACCGAGGACATGGTCCGCTCCATGGCAGACAATCCGATCATTTTCGCCATGGCCAATCCGGATCCGGAAATCACGCCGGAGGAGGTCGCAGCCATTCGCGAAGACGCCATCATGGCGACCGGGCGTTCCGACTATCCGAACCAGGTCAACAACGTTCTCGGCTTCCCCTATATATTCCGCGGCGCGCTCGATGTCCGTGCTTCGACCATCAACGACGCCATGAAGATCGCCGCCGCCGAGGCACTGGCGGCCCTGGCCCGCGAGGACGTGCCCGATGAAGTCACGGCCGCCTATGGCGGCAACCGCCCGCGTTTCGGGCCGAACTACATCATTCCGGTCCCCTTCGACACACGCTTGTTGACCGATGTGCCTGTTGCCGTCGCCAGGGCTGCCATGGATTCCGGCGTCGCCCAGCGACCAATCCTCGATCTGGAGGCCTATGGGCGGGAGCTGTCGGCGCGCCGCGACCCGATCGCCTCGACGCTGCAGCGCATTTACCAGCGAGTGCGCCGCCAGCCGCGCCGCACGGTCTTTGCCGAGGGCGAGGAGCCGCATGTCATGCGCGCCGCCGTTTCCTATGTGAACCAGCGGCTCGGCACGGCCATTCTGCTCGGCCGCAGCGACGAGATGGAAGCAACGGCCCGCCACGCCGGTATCGATCTCAACAAGCCCGGCATCGAACTCATCAATGCCCGCCTGTCGAACCGCCGCGACGCCTATGTCGAGCATCTCTATGCCCGACTTCAGAGGCACGGCTTCCTGCACCGCGACTGCCTGCGCCTCATCAACACGGACCGCAACCACTTCGCCTCTTGCATGGTGGCGCTGGGCGATGCCGACGCCATGGTGACCGGCACGACCCGAAACTATTCGACCGCGCTGGAAGACATCCGCCGCTGTGTCGACGTCAAACCGGGCCATCGGGTGATCGGCGTGTCGCTGGTGCTGTGTCGCGGCCGCACCGTTCTGGTCGCCGATACGGCGGTGATCGACATGCCGAATTCGGAGGAACTGGCCGACATTGCCGAAGAAGCGGCCGGCGTCGCACGCCGCATGGGCTACGAGCCGCGCGTCGCCATGCTCGCCTACTCCACCTTCGGCCATCCGCGCGGCGAGCGCGCCGAGAAGGTCCGCGAAGCGGTCGGCATCCTCGACCGCCGGCGTGTCGATTTCGAATATGACGGCGAAATGGCCGCCGATGTGGCGCTCAACCCGGACATCATGAGCCAATACCCGTTCTGCCGTCTTTCGGGGCCCGCCAATGTGCTGGTCATGCCGGCTTTCCACTCCGCCTCGATTTCCACCAAGATGCTGCAGGAACTGGGCGGTTCAACGGTCATCGGCCCGCTGCTCGTCGGCCTCGACAAATCGATCCAGATCACGTCGATGGCCGCCAAGGATTCCGACATCGTCAACATGGCGGCAATCGCGGCCTACAACGTCGGGAGTTGATACGCGGCTCGGGCTGCTCCAAGGAGTGGGTGGACACCTTGAAAAAGAACTTCCTGATCGTCGGCGGCAGCTCCGGCCTTGGCCTTGAACTTGCCAAACACTACATCGCCGATGGCCACACGGTTTCGATCACTGGCCGCAAGGATCCTGATCTGCCGGGAGCGGCTTTCCATGCGTTCTCGATAACCCGGGATGCATCAAGATTGGCGCAAGACGCCGACCGCTTGCTGGACCGGCTTGAAACCGTGCATACGCTGATTTATTCGGCTGGTTTTCTCCAGAGGGGAGGCATCGAGGCGCTTGGCGATGGTGATCTGGAAACCATGGTCAATGTCGGCCTTCTGGCGCCAATGATGTTGATCCAACGCCTGAAAAAGCGGTCGGACTGGCCACTCAAGATCATGCTGATCACGTCAAGTTCGCAATACACGCCAAGGGCTTTGGAGCCGGCCTATTGCGCAACCAAATCGGCACTGGGGATGTTGGGAGCGTCTCTGGCCAGAGATGCGCAGCTTGGAAAGGTATTGGTTGCGGCCCCATCGGGCATTCGCACTTCGTTTTGGGACGGCACCGACGAGGCGATCGAAACCATGCTTGACCCAAGCTGGTTGTCAGACCGTATCGTTGAACTGTCCAGTGGCCCCTTCAAGTACAAGTTTGCGAAGATCCTGCGCAATCCGCCCCGCGTGGAAACAGTCGAATGCTTGGGCAACGACATGCAGCCGGTCTGAGCCATCGGGGCTGACCGACAAAGCACAGGGCTTGAATGTTGGGCCGAACCAGCGTCAAAATGGTCGGATGACCATGATAGGCTTGTCTTATGATTTTCTTTGTCCATGAGCGAAAATGGACCGCCGCTCGACGAGGGCAAACTCGCCTGCGGCGGCAGGGGACGGATCGGTGATAGGCTGGCCGTTTGAAGGGCCGAGTTAGAGTGCGATCACCCCTGTCTTTTCCATGCAGCCTGAACGGATACCTGAGCCGCAAAGCTCGAATGACAAGCATAGGACACGGAAAAGATGACACAGCTTACCATCGGCATCGATGTTTCAAAAGACACGCTCGACGTTTGTCGGCTGCCGGATCATACACATCATCGCTTCGCTAACGACAGGGTCGGGATTTGCGCTCTGATCCGGTGGATCGGCGCCACACCTGTTGACCGCATCGTTTTCGAGGCTACCGGTGCCTATCACCGTGTCCTGGAGCGTAGTCTGTCGGACACTGGCCTACCGCTATGCAAGGTCAACCCGTGGCAGGCGCGCCGTTTTGCCGAAGCCCGGGGCACACGTGCCAAGACCGATAAGATCGATGCCGCTATGCTGGCCGCCTATGGCGCGATGCTGCGGCCTAAACCACACGAAGCAAGGAGCCAAGCCCTCGTGACCTTGGGAGAATTGACCATGGCGCGCCGTGCCCTGGTCAAGGACAGAACAGCAACCAAAAACCGGTTGCATGTGCTCACTGCAACGTTGCTAAGGCGTCAGGCCACGCAAAGGCTCAAACAGATCGAGCTCCATATCAAGGCCATCGACAGCCAATGCAGAGAGATCATTGAGGCTGATCCCACATTGCGGAGCCGCCACCGCGTACTGACCTCCATTCCCGGCCTCGGCGACATCACCATCGTCACCTTGCTTGCCGAGATGCCTGAGTTGGGCTCAATGGACAAACGCCGCGCAGCAAGCCTAGCTGGCTTGGCCCCAACAACCCGACAGTCCGGGAAATGGAAGGGCAAGAGCTTCATACAAGGCGGGCGCGCAAAACTCAGGCAGGCACTCTATATGCCCGCCCTCGTCGCCATCCGCTTCAATCCTGTGCTCAAAGCCAAGTATCGGCAACTCATAGAAGCAGGGAAGCCGCCAAAGGTCGCGATCACCGCAATCATGAGAAAACTCATCACAATCGCAAACGCACTCGTCAGAGACGGCAGACTGTGGAATCAACTGCCAACTTTGACTTGATCAGAACGGATACTCTAGTCCAAGCGGCCCCACCGCCGTCGCCGCATCATTCGTTGAGGCCTTTGACGCAGCCGATCGCGATCGTATTGTCGCGTGCTTGGCAGTCGATCTTGTCGCCGAGATCACCCAGCCCGATGGCAGCACGGCACAGGTTCATGGGCGGGACGGATACATGGCCTCGATTGACGCGCTGGATATCGAAACGGTTCGCCCCAGCATCAAGGCAACGCAGATAGCGCCTGTTTCTTCGGATCAGGTGATGGTCATGGTGGAGATTCGAGCAGAACGAAAAGGCCGCACACTTCACAATTTTGCGGCCTTTCTCATGTCGGTCAGTGATGGTCAGATCACGCGCATCTGGATGGTGGAAGCCCTGCCCGCCGAAAGCGACGCCTTCTGGAAGGACTGATCCGGCTGCCGCTTCATACCTGGAGACGGTGAACGAGTGTTAAAACGGAAACGTCCTCGAAGGTAACGCAATAAGCAGCTTCTTGGATAACTGGGCAACCGCCTGTCCGGTGTGTAGTTTGACACCTACGGAGACCACGGGAGGACCTGTCGTGATCAGGCATTCCGGAAAAGCCACCATAACTGCGTTTGCTGTTGTCTGTTCCATCGGATTGGCCAACGCTGGATCGCTGCACAATGCGGCACGGAAGGGTGACGTCGAAAAGGTGCAGGCACTTATCGCGGCCGGGGAGGACGTCGCCGAGCGTGATTCCGTGGTCGGGGCGCCTTTGCACTGGGCAGCCGCTCGTGGCCACCTTGCAGTGGCCAAAGCACTTGTCGATGCAGGCGCCGACCCAAACCAGGCCGCACAGCCACCGAAACGGCTGACACCGCTTCACTATGCAGCGAGCGGCGGCCACGTTGATCTCGTCGGATACCTGATAGAGCGCGGAGCCAATATTGAAGCAGGAGATGGTGAGCAGGGCACGCCACTTCACTTTGCGGCGGAAGAAAACCAGACCGAGGCGGCCAAACTCCTGGTTCAATTGGGCGCATCGCTCGACGCACGCGGGTACGGCTATGGAGAACTGCCTCTTCATACGGCTGCCCGATCAGGCGGCGCCGACGTTTTGACAATTCTGGTGGAGAACGGAGCCGACGTCGACGCAATCACCAGGTTTCACAACGAAACCGCGCTCCATTTTGCCGTATTCGCCGGCAACAAGCCGGCTATTGCCAAGCTGATTGAGCTCGGCGCCGACACGACCATCAAGTCGGAAAACTGGGGGACGGCCTTTCAGACCGCGACAACCAATCAGGATTTGAAAGCGTATTTGCGTTCGCTCGGTGTTGAACGGTAGGTCTCCAAGACTGGGTTCAGTTCAGAGCCCGAGGTATGAACAGGGTCAGCTGTGGGATGATGGCGACCAGGGCCAGGACCAGAAGACAGATGCCGATTAGCGGCAAGGCCTGGCGAATGACCCGGGTGACCGGCTCGCCGGAGATGGCCGCTGTGATGAACAGCAGGATCCCGACCGGTGGCGTTGCCATCCCGATGACCACATTGAGCACGACCACCGTTCCGAACTGAACCGGATCCATGCCGATCAGCGCCTGGATTTTGAGCAGGATCGGCATCGTCAAAATCAGGATGGAGATCGGTTCCAGGAACATCCCGAGGATGAGCAGGAAGATGTTGAGGAGCAGCAGGATCAGCCACGGATTTTCGGTCACCATGAGCATGAGTTCTGCGATGCGAGCGGGAACCTGCTCCAGCGTGAACACAAAGGACACGATGCTGGCCATGGAGGTGATGAATAGGATCGACGCGGATACCAGCGAGGTTGCGATCAGGGCCTCCCAGACGCGCTCCGCCGTCAAATCGCGATAGGCAAAACCGATGATCAGGGCATAGATCACCGCAACGACGGCGGCTTCGGTGGGCGTAAAAATCCCGGCCTTGATGCCAACCAGAATGATCAGGGGAAGGATCAGCGCCGGAAGGGTGCGGCGGGTGGCCATCAGGCGATGCGCAAAACCCATGCGCTCCGTCACCGGAAAGTTGTCGCGCCACGCCCGCCACGAGGCGTAGATGAGCAACCCGGTGGCGATGGCGATGCCGGGCACCACGCCGGCCAGGAACAACTGCCCGATGGAAGCTCCCGACAATACGCCGTAGATGATCATGGTGATGGACGGCGGAATGATGGGACCCATCACCGAACTGACCGCAATCAGCGCCGCGGCATAGGCACGTGGCATTCCTTGACGCGACATGGTCGGAATAAGGATGGATCCGAGCGCTGAAGCTTCCGCCGTGGCACTTCCCGAAATGCCGGCGAAAAAGCCCGACGACAGGACTGAAACAGACGACATGCCGCCGCGCCGGTGGCCGACCATGGCACGGGCAAAAGCCACGATACGTTCCGTGATGCCGCCATAGTTCATCAGTGCACCGGCCAGCAGAAACAGCGGGATGGTCAACAGGACAAACTGGTCGATTCCCGCCATCATGCGCTGCGGCAGCATCAGGACCATCATTCCATTGCCGGACAGATAGAGGTAGGCGGTGCCGCCGATCCCCAGAGCCAATGCAATTGGAATGCCGCTCACCAGCATCCCTGCAAACAGTATGAAGAAGCTACCCATGGAGGTTCCAACGCTTGTCAGTCTGGATTGGCGAGTACGTCACCGCGGGGATCGCTCACGAATTCCGATCTGAATGTTGCGACCTGCATGGCGATGACGTGTATCGCCAGAAGCGTCATTCCAACCGTCACGGACAGGTAGACGTACTTGACGGAAAGGCCCAATGGCTCTCCGGACAGGGTCTCCCAGATGAAATCAAGTGCGGGAATGGTTTGGCGATCAAATCGGGAGGCGAAGTCAGCTCCGTAATAGGCAAGCAGGCCGCAAAATCCGATTATGGGTAGCGCCATGATCGATTTGAACAGCCACCAAAGGCGCGGGGAGAAGAACCGTCTGGCGAAGTCGATCGAGACGAATTCGCCCTTGGAATAGGCCAGACCGAGAACAAGGAACGTCTGCCAGATCAGAAGGTAACGGCAGAGTTCCTCCGCCCATATCAGCGAACTACCAACAAGGTAGCGGGCGACAACCTGGACGGTCATGACCAAAACGATTGTCGCCATGACCGTCCCGGCAGCGCCCCGGACGATTCGCACGTACCAATGTCGAAGCCCGATCAACGTTCCAGGTGGTATTTCAGTTGCCATGGCAACCCCCGCAAAGCAGGCACCTCAGGTCTGACTGCCGGCTTTTTTGACGAAGTCGGCAATCAGGGCGTCCTTGGCCGACCATTCCTGCGTGATCGAAGCCACGTTGTCCTTCATTGCACCCAGATCCTGCAGTTCAGAGATCTCGACACCCTTGGACTTCAGGAGCTCCTTGCCTTCGGCATCCTGCTGCTTGGCATAGGAAACTGCGGCAGCAACGGCGCGTTTTCCGGCTTTGCGGAGGGCGTTTTGCTGCTCCTCATTCAGGCCATCCCAATACCCCTGCGACGCCACCGCAACCATGTGCCACGGGTAGTGGCCGGTCAGCGTAAAGTGCTTGCCGACTTCCCAGAGATTTTCGCCGATCATGGATGAGACGTTGATCTCGACCGCATCGATGACGCCTGTTTCAAGCGCACCGTAGATTTCCCCGTACGGCATGCCGGTGGGCGCCGTGCCAAGCGCTTCCCAAATGGCCTTATGCAGCGGAACGGGGACGATGCGGGTCTTCAGGCCGGCAAAATCCTCCAGTTTCAGGATTGGCTTGTCGACCGACAGGAAGTGGCGCTGCCCGCCGTCAAAAGTGCCGAGCCCCACAAGGCCGGCCCCCGCCAGATCGGCCTCGATGTTCTGACTGGCCGCAGTGCTTGCCAGACTCTGGAAATGATCATAGTCCCGGACAAGAAACGGCAATTGCCAGGCGTCCATGGCAGGCTGCCCGGTGACCAGCGGAAACAAAACACCTGAGGGAGCGGACATGTCCAGGGTTCCGGCAATCGTTGCCTCAAGCAGTGCCTTGTCCCCGCCGAGCTGGCGATTTGGGAAAATCTGGACATCGAAGCCGCCGGGCATGATGTCCTCAAGCGCTTCGGCAAATGCCGTCGCATATTTATGCGCCGGGTGGGTTTCATTGGCCGCGTGGGCCAAACGCAACCGCTGACCAGCGGCGCGGGCGACATGGGGAAAAGCGATAGCAGCACCCATGGCGCCACCGGCTTGCAACATCTGTCTTCTCGAGATCATGGAATTGTCCTCCTACGTTAAATTTCCGCGTTGCATTCGCAGCCGCCCAACGGAACCTGTGTCCTCCTCATGAAGTGCCGTTGGGCATCGGATAGTCCGATGCGTTGAGCACCCATCCAGGCTTTTTTGAAAAATCCTCCCTTGGAGGACTGAACAGGTCGACAAGCAGATTGCTTCCGGCACCGGTCGCTCGGGTCGTGTGGATGACCGGCGGTGGGATGACCAGAACCGAAGGCGCGCCCATATCCAGCGCTTGATCATCCCGCCAATCGGACATGTCGGTTGTCCATTGCCAGCGCAGGAAATGCGTGAATGTGCCTCTCAAGGCCAGGGAGACCTGCTCGAAGTCGGCATGATGGTGCGGCGACATCTTCGACGGGTCTCGGGGCCCTTCGAACGGATCGAGGACATTGACCATCAGTGTCGTGCAGCGGAAGATTCTGCCAAAGCGGCCTTCTTCCAACGGCACATCAAGCGAGTAATGGCGCACCCTCCAGCCATCCTTGGGAACAGGCCAGGGTTCAAACGCCGGCATGTGGGAACGCGGAATGTCATAGCCGCGCGCATTCCCGCAAACTTCCGCCAAATCCTCGTTCTGGGCAGTGAAGAGACGAACCACCTCGCCGCCCTCGGGCACAGTTACGACGCTGTCGCCCGGTGGAACGAAGGCGATGGAAATCCCGGGAACGCTGACGGTTTCGCCATTCCAGGCGATGACCGCACCGGCCCGGGGAAGCAGCACGCAATATTCGTCCACCTGTCCCTGTCGCTGCAACACGGCGTTGGGTGTGGTTTGGGAATAGGCAACCAGGAAATTTCGAGCTCGAACCAACCAGTGCCGGCCGGCTTTATCGGTGATCTGAGGATCAGTTTCATAAAACCGCCCGATCTGCGGTTCCGCCACCAGTCCGGTCCGGGAAAGAATCGTTTCCGATGGCGTCGATGCCAAACCCGATCGGGGATCGGAGGTGTCGTACATCTGGTCTCCTCCCGCAGCATAGAACAGCAAATGTTCTGCAGAACGATACAATGTTCTTTTATACGAAACATAAGTGTGCGACAATCGCTCTGTCAAGCGTAATGTGTTACGGCGGGTGTCTTGACGGCATTCACCCTTGAGCAAGAGAGAAACCGATGGCGCGTGAAACGGCTGAGAAAACACAAACAATTCAGAGCGTTGTCATGGCCCTGGAAGTTCTCGAAACGGTCGCCAATGCAAAAGGCGAGCTGGGTGTGACAGCCCTGGCCGCTGCGCTGGACACGACAAAGAGCCGGATTCACCGGCACCTCCGAACACTGCTCGCGCTGGGATATATTTCCCAGTCCGAGGATTCGGAACGCTATCGCATCGGCGCTCGGCTCATTGCGTTGGGACAGGCCGCATCCGGATCTGCCGACATCTCGTCGGTCGCGATCGGTCACATGCGCGACCTGCGCGATGAGACGGGTCACGCCGTCGTTTTGTGTCGGGTAGAGGAGAAGGGGGTTCGGGTCCTGAACACCCTTCCGGGGAAAACGGAAATCGATGTCGGCGTCAAACCGGGATCGCTGCTGGGTTTGTGCAACTCGGCTCAGGGAAAGGTAGCCCTTGCCTCGATGCCTGAGCACAAACGCGATGAGTTTGTGCCTGATGTCATCCCGCAAACGACCAAATACACCATCACGGATCGCGACAAGTTTCTGGCGCATCTCGGAACCGTTGCCAGACAGGGTTGGGCAACCGCTCCCAACGAAAACATGCTTGGCCTGAACGCGCTTGCGTCACCCATTTTCAACGTGGAGAAAGAAGCCATAGCGACGGTCGCGATCGTGAGCCTGACCCAATATATCGAAACGCCGCCCAGCAAGGACCAGATCGAAGCCGTCCGGCTCGCCGCGCGACAGGTCTCAGCAGAGTTGGGATACACCAACGACAAGGTCTGATCAGGCAACACTGGTGTCAAGCTCATCCATGAGAGCAATCTCTCCTGCTTGAATTCAATGTTCCGCTATGCGATATGATGATCTGTATAGCGAAACATAAGCTTGGCAGGAGGATCCGAAATGAGTCCTGAAGAAAGGCAGCGAATCAACGAGCTATTGCTGGGTGCCGTTGATCCGCATGTGCATAGCGGCCCCTCGATTGCGCCGCGCGCCATCGATCACATCGAGCTCGGCAGGTTGCTGTCCGGAGCAGGTTTCACCGCGGCGGTAACCAAGGATCATGACTACTCGGGCGTCATGTGTGCAAGGCTCATCGCCGACCACCACCCGGACATCACCACGACCATTTTCTCCAGCATCGTGCTCAACAATGTGGTTGGCGGGATCAATCCCTACGCGGTTGAGCACACCGCTGCCAACGGCGGCAAGATTGTCTGGCTTCCGACGCTGGCGGCCGAAAACCATCTTGAGTGGGAAAAGCGTTCGGGCTGGGACCATCCTGCCGCCACCCGGAAAATGCGCCATGCAACAGCGGTCCCGCTGTTCGACAACGGAAAGCTTCGTCCCGAAGTCCTCGATGTTCTGGATGTCGTAGCGGCCACCGGCATGGCGTTGGCGAGCGGCCATATCCATGTTTCCGAGACCAGAATTGTGTTCGCCGAAGCCCGTCGACGCGGCGTGGAACGACTGATCCTGACCCATCCAGAAGATATCGTCGGCGCCAGTGTCGAAGATGCGAAGGAAATCGCGGACCTGGGCGCCTATGTCGAACATTCTCTCGCCTTCTTCGCCGAAGGCTCGAAATTCCGCACACGAAACTATGATGACCTCCATGCCTTTGTCAGCCAGGTTGGACCGGAGCGAACGATCCTGTGTTCGGATCTCGGGCAGGTGGGTACCATCAATCCCGTCGAAGGATTCCAGATCGGCGTAGCCGCGTGCCTGGCGCTCGGCTTCTCGGAAGCACAGATCTGCAAGATGATTTCAACGAATGCCAGCGAGGTGTTGGGGCTCAGCAGCACCACCTCTGACCGAAACAGCGTCAACGCCCCTCAGCCTCAGAGTGCTCTCACGTAGAGGAGGTCGGGATAATCGTAGCCGTCGAACATGATGTCTCGCTCGTAGGTCAGTCCCGCTTTCCTGAGGACGTGAAGCGAACGCACGTTGTGCGGGTCGACGATGGCGACGATCCTGTTGATGGCGTCGAAATGTTTCGCCGCTTCGATAATCCGTTCGATGGCTTCGCTCGCATACCCTTGCGACCAGGCGTGCCTTGCCAGCCGGAAACCGATCTCGGCGTCACCCGCATCGACCCTGTCTGGAGGCGCGGAAAGACTGATGTAGCCGATAACCTGCCCATCCTGCTTCCGTTCAATCGCCAGCATGCCGGGCAGCACGCTGGATGTCCCGCCGGCTATCGTCCTGTTCAACCACGCAGCCTGAGCCTGTTCGTCAAGCACGCCGGTGTCGCTGAACTCCATGACGTCCCGGTCACCCAGAATGGCGGACAGGAAGCGCAGGTCGGTCTGGCTCCAAGGCCGCAATCTCAATCGCTCTGTCTCGTACATGCGCATCATGATGCCAGCTGGAGTTCAGCGATGAAACAGGCGCGACAATCCTGGTGAGCCGACATAGGCCCATATGCCGCCCGTGACGCAAACAACACCAAGGGCCGTCAGCAGCGTCAGCGGTTCGCCCAGCAGGACATACCCGCCAAGAGCCGTCAACGCGGGAACAACAGCGCCGCTGACCGCCGCGACACTGGCCCCAAGGTGCCGGATCGCGGCTCCATAGGCGGCAAGCCCCAAAAGTCCCGCGAGAATGCCCTGGGCCACGACCTGCAAGCCGATATCGGGCAAAGGGGCGTCCAGCAACGCCGCGTCAGGCGACAGGACCCAGAGCGGCACCACCAGGATTGAGGACCAGAAACAGATCAGCGCGGCTCCATGCCAGGGACCCAGCCCGCTCTTTCTGTAGGCGACTGTGTAAACGGCCCAAAACACTCCGGCGATGATGAACAATGCATCGCCGATCAACACCTCGGATCCACCGGCGGTGCCCGTCAGTGTGGTTCCGACCACAAAGGCGATCCCGACAATGATAAAGCCAAGCCCCACAAGACGACCCACCCCGAGCCGTTCCCCCAGAAATACGGCGCTCAATAGCGCGACGAACAGGGGCATGGAACCGGGGAGCATCGCCCCCATGTGGCTCGCTGGTGCGAATTGGGCGCCCGCCATTCCGAGGAGCCCGAACGGCAGCCCGCCTCCAATCAGGATCAGTATGAGCGTCCATCTGAGCCCGTTTCCGGGAAGGAAGCCCTGACGCATCAGAACAGGCAACAGTGCGATGGCCGGAATTCCGTAGCGCATCAGCGCCAGATCAATTGGCACCAATGTCGTGGTGACGCCGAAACGCGTGGCAAGCTGCCAACTCACCCCAATTGCGACCGTTGCGACCCAGGCGAGAATGCCTGCTCGCACATTGGAGGTTGGATCAGCGTTCATGATCGATCGCGGCAACATCGTCGAACGCAACCAGCCCGCCGTCCTGCCAAACCGTCAGCGCCCCCATGGCCTCGCGCCCATGCGGTTCGCTCCATTTCGCATCCGGGAGCTCGGGCAGGATACCGTGCGGATTGTTGTCCGTATCGTTGAGGAAATAGCCCTCAAGATTGGCTTTGAAATCAAAGGTGTCCGCAATTCCAGGCAGGGAAAAAATGTCGCGCGCGTAGGCCCAGAGCGCCGCGTAGTCGACCAGCCGGCGCCGCGTGCATCGAAAGAGCGGGACGTAGACCGCGTCGAACCGTATCAGCGTTGCAAACAGAAACAGATCGGCTTCGCTGATCTGATGGCCTAACAGGCACCGTCGATCTGCCAGATGGGCTTCCAGCCAATCGAGCGTTGCGAAGACATCGCTGACCGCTGATGTGTAGGCGGATTGCGCCATGGCGAAGCCGGCGCGGTAAACGGCATTGGCGAGTCCGTCGTAAATCCGGGCATTGATGGCATCGATTTCCGAGGCCTGCGTGTCCGGTGCGAGGCGCCAGCCGCAGTCGATCCGATCGAGCGCCCGCGCAATTGTCGCGGATTCGTTGGACAAAATGGCGCCGGTCTTCGCGTCCCATAACAGAGGTACGGTTGCGCGCCCTGTGTAGGTCGGATCCGTGGCGCTGTAGAGTTGATGAACATGACGAACCGGCGTCTCGTCGAGGCCTATGCCGTCGTGACCGGACAAAGCGTAGCCTTCCGTTCGCGGACCTCCGGCGACAACCACATCGATTTCGTGAAGCCTCTTCAAAGAGCGGACCAGCGTTGTGCGATGCGACCACGGACAGCTTTGCGAGGCGACGATGACGACTCGCGTGCCGTTGCGAAAGTGTTCGGCGATCTCCGAAACCGATCGGTGTTGAAGCGCCGAAGGCTCGCGTTTGAAGGCGCCGTCCTTCATGTTTCGGCTTGCATCGTGGCACCAGACGCCGTCGATCAACATACCCATATCGGATCCTTTCCGGATTCGAATCTAGTGGGATCCGCTCAATCTGTATGTTCACAAACACACGAATTTTGGTCTATTCTAGTCACCATGCGAGATTTGCCATTGACCCTCCTGCGTGCGCTTGCGGCGGTCTATGAAACCGGCGGAATTCGACCCGCCGGTCGGCATCTTGGCATCCAGCACTCTGCGGTCAGTCGAGCGTTGCGCGATCTCGAAGCGTGGCTTGGCGTGCCGCTCCTCGAAAAGCGAGACGGTCAGCGAGCGCTTGCCTTTACCGCGGAGGGTGCTGCGCTTGGCAAAGCTGCCCTGGCGGCGATGAATGAGTTGCAATCCGCGGTCACAAGTACCCGTGAAGGGTCGAGCGCCAATTCCGTCACTCTTGCAACGACGCCTTCCTTTGCCATGCGGTGGCTGTTGCCGCGGTTGCCTTCACTGGCGGAGGCTCATCCGAAGATTGAGCTCTCTATCCTCGTCGATCAGGCACGCAAGAGCCCGGTTGCCACGGGAGCTGACCTGAATATCCGGATGGGCGCCCGCCCGCCGGACGATCTCCAGCCCGATCCGCTGATGGATGAGCGGATCTTCCCGGTCATGGCGCCGGGCCTCTGGAACAAGCTCGGAAAGCCATCGACACTCGACGACCTACCCGGACTCCCGCTGCTGCACGATCGGGATCCCTCGACGTCCTGGGGGAACTGGCGCACGAAGATTGGACCGGATCGACTGAACGTTCGTCAGGGTCCGCGACTGACCTCATCCGACCTCATATTGCGCGCGGCGGAACAGGGCCAGGGCATCGCCCTTGCCCGGGGGCGCCTTGCCGAGGATAGCCTGTCGGACGGTTCCCTTGTCCGTCCCCTGGGCGAGACGGAGCTCGATCTGGGCATCAACTACTGGATCATTGCAAATCCCGAGACCGGGCGACGTTGGGCGGTCCGAGCCGTGATCGATTGGCTTCGGCATGAGGCGGCGACAGGCGATGAGGCGGTCGCCGCTTCAAGCTCCGCCGGGCAGGAAGGCTACCCTGGAACCTGAAACGACTGGAAGAGGGTCTATCGCTTCGCCATCGCCGCATCGATCCGCGCTGCCAGTTCGCCGCTCGCGCTGGTCATAGGCAGGCGCAGTTCGGGGCTGGTTATCAGGCCCTCACGCCACAGCCAGTGCTTGATTGCCGCCGGATTCGGTTCGGCAAAGAGCAGGCGGGTCAGATCGGCAATCGCCTGCCACTCGGCCAGGGCGCCTGTCCAGTTGCCGTCCCGCAGAAGCCGTTGGACGGCGGCAAAGCGAGCGGTTTCGATGTGGCCGGCAGCGAGGATGGCGCCCGCCGCGCCGTGCGTCAGCGCACCGTAGTAAAGCGCATCTTCACCGGTCATTACCGCGAAATCGGTCGGGGTGCGGCGGATCAGGTCGAAGGTCTGCCAATTGTCCTGGCAGCAATCCTTCAGGCCGACGATGTTGGGGATCTCGGCCAGGGCGCACACCGTGTCGTTGCTGAGGTTCACGCCGGTTCGGTAGGGGATGTTGTACATCAACAGAGGCCGGTCGGTCGCTGCGGCGAGTGTGGAGAAGTGCTGCAGCAATCCCTGCTGGGACGGGCGCGAATAGTATGGACATGAAACGAGGTAGCCACCGATCGGCCAGGATGCGGTGGTCTTGAGCTGTTCCGTCAGCCGCGCCGTATCGCTTCCGGCTAGGCCCAGAAATACTGGCAGGGTTCCGTTGGCCGCCACTGCGGCGCAGTTGGCAACAGCCTGTGTTTCATCGGCATCCAGCGTCAGGCCTTCGCCCGTCGTCGCCGCCACGATAAGGCCGTCGACAGGCAGCCGGCAATAGTGCCGGACGAGCCGCGCCAGGGAACCGCTGTCGACGACACCGTCAACGAAGGGTGTAATGAGCGGCAGCCAGAGGCCGCCGATGGTGGGATGGGTTTGTTGCATGGTTCTGCTCCTGTGTGACGGCCGATGGCGGAGCGATTCATGGCAACAGAAAACCCCGTCCAAACGGCCGGGGTTGTGGTCTTCGTCAGGCTTTGCGTGGCGTCAAGGCGTGCGGGACCGTCCCCGGGTGAGGAGCGGTTTGTGTTTCAGTGCGTTGATCGCGAGCGAAGCCATGCGCCGATCAATGTCAGGACGCGCCGGGTGTGTCAACGCCCGGTTAGATCAAAGGGCGATAAGTTTGCACCATTTGACCGCGGCGATTTTGGTCTCTGGCTAGGCGGATTGCTCGCCGTGGTGCCATCCCACCACAAGTGCAAGCCAACGACGCCAGGGGCCAAAAGCGCCCGGCCCGAAGGGTGGCTGCATATCGGCTCATCGGCTGCGTTGCGTCGCTTGCCCGATGCACCACATCGCGCTGCGCGACGCGCCTTGCCGAGTGGAGCCGATCTGCAGCCATCAAATGGTCCAAACTTATCGCCCTTTGATCTAGGACGCGAACCGACTGGCGTCGGCGCCGTAGTAATTGATGTAGCGATTGTTGATCTTGGAGATCGGCAACACCACCATCACGTCCGTCGTGCCGAAGGCGCGGTCCACAACGGCACCGTCGCCGACCATGGCGCCGAGCCGCAGGTAGCCTTTGATCAGCGGCGGCAGGCCTGACACGGCACCCTTGGTGTCGATCGCCTCATGCGGCATCAGATCCATCACCTGATAGAGCTCCGGACGGGCGCTGACTGCCCATTCTCCCGTCGCCAGGCAATTGTGATAGAGGAACGAGAGCGACAGCGCATGCGCTTCCGGAAGGACCCCGGGGATTGATGCACAGCCGAACATGGCGTCGATACCGTGCTCCAGGGAATAGGCCCAGTTGCCCTGCCAAAGCAGTTCGACGGTGCGCCGGTTGCGGTATTTCGGCAGGACGCAGGAGCGGCCGAGTTCCATGAAACGCTTTTGCGGGTGCCGCGCAAGCATGTCGTCGATGGCGAATTCCGATGTCGAATAGAAGCCATCATGGGCGCGTGCCACGTCCTGGCGAAGCAGCCGATAGGTGCCGACGATCTGGTCCTCCGGGTCGCCGGCGATGGCCCGGTCGAGCACCAGAAGGTGATCGCAGACATCGTCGAAGGCGTCGGTATCGCGCCGAAGCCGCATGGCCTCCGGCGGCATGGCCGCGCCCATCTCGTTGGCGAACACGTCGAAACGAACCGCCTGTGCCGCCCGGATCTCGCTTTCGGAACGGGCGAGCCTGGTTTCAAGATCACCGATCCTGCCCAGCACGTCGCTGTCGCTGACTGTCATGTCAAGCGCCGGCCCCGTCGCCGAGCTGCTGCCGGGCTGTGTCGCGCGCATGTTCAAAGTCATGGCAAATCAATCCTGTGATTCCGCATTTACGCCCATAAATCAGAACTATACGACAATGCCGTGACAACGCATCGCCGGGACGATCGCACTGTTTTGCGTGTTTCGAAGACCGCACCTGTCCTGTCTTCCTGTAAGGCGAAGCGGAAAAACTCCGATCCGCCCGAATTACGTGCTCATATCGACGACCACGCGCCCACGCACCTTTCCGTCCATGACGGCGCGAGCTGTATCGATGATATCATCAAACCCGATTGTTTTCGACAGGGCATGCAATTTGTCCATGTCCAGGTCGGTCGCAAGGCGCCCCCAGGCCTCTTCCCGCAGGTGCTTCGGCGCCATGACCGAATCCACGCCAAGCAAGCCTACGCCGCGCAGAATGAACGGCATGACGGTTGCCGGCAGGTCGAATCCCTGAGCCAGCCCGCAGGCCGCCACGGCACCGCCATACTTGGTTTGCGAAATCACGTTGGCCAGCGTGTGGCTGCCCACTGAATCGATGCCGCCGGCCCAGCGTTCCTTGCCGAGCGGCCGGCCGGCCTCCGAAAGCTCGCTGCGCTCGATGATGTCGGACGCACCCAGGGATTTGAGGAAGTCCGCTTCCTCCGGCCGCCCGGTCGACGCTATGACGGAATAGCCAAGCTTTGAAAGAAGCGTGATTGCCACGGATCCGACGCCGCCGTTGGCTCCGGTGACGACGATCGGCCCGCGATCCGGCGTGATGCCGTAGCGCTGCAGCGCCATGACGCACAGCATCGAGGTGTAGCCTGCCGTTCCGATCGCCATGGCGTCGTGGGCGCTGATGCTGTCGGGCCGCTTGATCAGCCAGTCGCTGTTGAGTCG
This sequence comes from Hoeflea sp., assembly GCA_965216535.1. Classification (GTDB taxonomy): domain Bacteria; phylum Pseudomonadota; class Alphaproteobacteria; order Rhizobiales; family Rhizobiaceae; genus Hoeflea_A. Next base: position 7,311,887 of record OZ244175.1, on the reverse strand, counting down.
GATATAGCGGGCATAGGCTCCCGTATGGGCTTCCCCAACTCCCCAGCCATTGAGGATGACCTGATCGCCGGGTTTGTAGGCATCCGTCTGCGAACTGACAACGGTTCCTGCGCAATCGATGCCGGGCACCATCGGCCAGTGGCGGATGACGGGGGCCTTCCCGGTAATCGCAAGGCCATCCTTGTAATTGACGGTGGTGGCCTCGACTTCAACGACGACATCGCCCTCCATCAGATCATCGAGCGTCAGCTCCTTGATGTCGACGGACTGGTTCTTGTCCTCGTCGCGCGATACGACGATGGCCCGAAATGGCTCCTGCATGAAATTCTCCCTCAAACGCGGCGGTAATGGAACGATCGGTCCCTATCTGCCATGCCAAGTTCGATTTGGCTATTGCCCAGAGGCATTGTTTTGCGCTTCGCCGCGGTAAATCCAGCGACCGAACAGTTCGTCGATGACGATTGCAGCGGCGCCCACCGAAATCAGAGCATCGGCAAAATTGAAGACGGCAAAGTACCAGTTGCCGACATGAAACAGCAGGTAATCGACCACGTAGCCGAGCACCGCTCGATCGATCAGGTTTCCCAAGGCTCCCGCCACCACGAGAATGAAACCGATCTGACTGATCCAGCGGCTCGGCGAACTGCGCGCCCACAAGTAGGTGACGAAGGCGATGACTGCCAGAATCATGGCCAGAAGCCAGTTTTCGTTCATGCCGGTCAGCATGGAAAACGCGATGCCCTCATTGTGGGTGCGAAACAGAGAAAACACCGGCAATACAACCACCTGCTCCTGGAACGGCAGCCGTGTTTCCACCAACCATTTGAACAACTGATCGAGAGCAACCAGGATAGCCAGCATCGACATGGCGAAACGGCGTCGCGACAGCAGCGGAATCATGATGAGAGCTCCAGGAATGATCGGCGGGCCTCGAACAGCATGATGCCGGTGGCGACAGCCAGGTTAAGCGAATCGGCACGGCCGGCCTGCGGAATAAGCGCCAGAACCTCGCAAGCGTCCGCCAGCGCATCGGGAAGCCCCGCCTGTTCGTTGCCCATCAAAAGCACCGCTGGTCGGTCGGCATAGTCGATGCTGCGATAATCGACCGCCCCGGCCAGGTGCGTTCCGACCAGCAGAGCTCCGGTCGACCCATGCCAGGTGAGGAACTCATCGATGCCGGTTTTGGCTATCGGCATCGCGAAAACGGATCCCATGGTCGCGCGCACCGTTTCCAGTGAAAAGGGATCCGTGCTGTCGCCGACGAGGATGATGCCGCTGGCACCTGCCGCATCAGCCGTGCGGATGATTGTTCCGAGATTGCCTGGGTCGCGGACCCTGTCGAGCGCCACATAGGTTTCACGAGGCTTTGGCGTGAGCTCGGTCAGCGGCCGAAACCGTTGCTCGAAAACACCGCAGACCATCTGCGGATTGTCCCGGCGCGTAATGGCTCCGAGCACTTTTTCGGTGACTTCGAGCACAAGGCCACCGGCGGCCACTGTCTTGGCCGCCACTGTTTCGACCTCACGATTTGCCTTTGTCGATCGGGCGTAGATCAGCGTGCGGATGGTCCAGTCATGATCGAGCGCATCGATGATCAGCTTCAGGCCTTCGGCGAGAAAGGTACCGCTGCGATCACGGTTCTTCTTCAGCGACAGTGCCCGGATGTCCTTGATCAGGGGATTGGCGAGGCTGCTGATCTCCTTGACGCGTCCCACGCGTCCGGGCCCGGTCATGACGACACCCAGCGGCTGAACAGTGACGTCGACAGTGCCCGCTCCTGGGCGCTTTCACGCAACACCAGTTCGCCCGATTCGACAGTCCCGCCGGCACCGCGCATGGTTTCGCGCATCAACTCGTGGATCGAGAAGAACGATGCCCGGATCGAATAGGCGGTGAGCACAAGCGCCAGCGGGTCCTTCGACAGGATCGATCGGCAGATGTCGAGCATTGCCGGCAGGTGGTCGAACAGCTGCCACACCTCTCCGTTCGGACCGCGGCCGAATTTCGGCGGATCGGTGAGGATGATGTCGTAGGTTTTCGCCCGTCGCTCCTCCCGTGCGATGAACTTCATCGCATCGTCGCAGATCCAGCGGATCGGCCGGTCTTCCAGGCCGGAAAGCTGCTGGTTCTCTCGGGCCCACCCGATGGCCTTTTTGGAAGCGTCGACATGGGTCACGTCGGCGCCGGCAGCAGCCGCGATCAGCGAGGCGACTCCGGTGTAGCCAAACAGGTTCAGGACCCGAACCGGGCGGTCCGTCGTCTCGATCAGTTGGCGCATATGAGTCCAGTGCGCGGCCTGTTCCGGAAACACGCCGACATGGCGAAAGGCGGTGAACCGGCCATGGAAGTCGACGCCGCAAAGTCGCATCGGCCAGGTTTCGCCGAGCGGGGTTTGAGGAAAGCGCCAGCGGCCCGTGCCGTCTTCGTCGGTGTCGCCGGTAAAGACCGCGTCTGCCTTGTCCCACTCACTGTCCGCAAGGCCGCGCGGCCAAAGCGCCTGCGCCTCGGGGCGGACAATCCGGTAGGGTCCGTACTGTTCCAGCTTTTCGCCCCGGCCGCTGTCCAGCAACTGAAAGTCGTCATTCCCCGTTGTTTCGAGGATCACCGGCAACCGTTCGCCGGGCCGATCCCCGACGCGCGGCGGACGTTGCTGAACGGACTCGGTTCGTGGCGCCTGCCGGACAGTCGGCGACTGTTCACTGCGGTTGTCGGACCGTCCGGACTGCCGGGCGGGTTTTCCGCGGCGATCCCGGTGGCGCCGGTTGCGACCTGGTGTTGCTTTCAAAAAACTATCCATTCGTCTTGCCCGGGACTTGGCCCGGCAGCTCAAAGCAAATAGCATCGCGCCGCGGTGTGGCAAAGGCGTTTTGTGGAAGACAGGCGTCGGACAAGGCCGTCACGGAAAAACGCGCACAACCGGCTCTTCGGACCGGCAGCATCAAGCGGAGGAAGACCGTATGGAAATGAACGGCGAAGAACGCATCGCGGCGTCGCGCGAGACGGTATGGGCAGCGCTCAACGATCCGGAAATCCTCAAACAGTGCATTCCAGGCTGCCAATCGCTGGAAATGACCGGCGACAACGAAATGTCAGCCTCGGTGAAACTGAGGATCGGGCCTGTGTCAGCCACGTTCAAGGGATCTGTGGTTCTGGAGAACATCAATCCGCCAGAGGGCTATACCATCACCGGCGAGGGCAAGGGCGGCATAGCCGGTTTTGCCAAGGGTGGGGCCGATGTGTCGCTCCGCGAGGACGGTGCCGAAACGGTCCTGGTTTACGATGTCAAGGCACAGGTTGGCGGCAAGCTGGCCCAGCTCGGATCCCGCCTGATCGATTCGACCTCGAAGAAACTGGCCGGCCAGTTCTTCACCAAGTTCGGTGAGGTTGTCGGCGGAGGCGACTAAATTCCGCGGCAAGCCCGGTCGAACGGATCGGTTTGATCAGGCCGAGGGCAGGGCCTTTTGTCCGGCGACGCCATCGGCGCGTTCGCGCTGCTTGTCGGCCTCGGTGTGCCACTTGACTGCTTCGCGTGCTTCGACCCGTGCCTTCTTGCGATACTTGCCCTGTTTGAACCAGGTCGCCAGCGAGCCGACGATCATGCCGAGCATGAAAGCTGCAAACAGAAAGACGAAGAACGGCGCACTCAGCGACAGCAGGCTGTCGGAGGGCTGAAACGGGTTGAGCGCCAGCGTGACGGAACCGCGATTGGCGACCGACAGTACGATCAGCAAGACCGCGATGGGCACCAGAATGACGAAAGTGATGAGCTTGCGTGCCATGACATCCACATCAGTTGTTCGACGCAGGCATAGCACCGCGTACCGGTCGAGACCAGAGGCTTGCCCATGCGATATGGAGTCGCGTCGCGTTAGCCTGGGTCGCCCGGGTTCAGGCGTTCACGCAATTCCTTGCCGGTTTTGAAGAACGGCACCCACTTTTCCTCGACAAACACCGCTTCGCCCGTGCGCGGGTTGCGGCCGGCGCGCGATGGCCGGTTCTTGACGGAAAATGCGCCGAAGCCGCGCAATTCGACGCGGTTGCCATCCGATAGAGCATCGGTGATCTCATCAAGAATGGCGTTGACGATGTTTTCGACGTCGCGATGGTACAAATGCGGATTGCGGGCAGCGATTAAATGAATCAATTCCGACTTGATCACGGCTGTTCCCCTCATCCGCACTATTGATCGGCTGGGCCAAATTGCCAAACAGAAACAAGGCCGTCAAGGAACAACTTGCGGTCGGCGAGCGACCGCAACTCCTTGGTAAACGGAATTCCACCTCCCTCGAGCAGATTAAGCAGGCGCACGGCGGTGTCGCCGAACAGCAGTTCGCCGCCGGAACGGCGCCGCTCCCACTCGACAATCTTCAGCGATTCGTCGACTCCCTTTTCCGTCATCCATGTGCGAATTTCCGCCTCGCCGCCGACTGCGTCGACGAGCCCGTTATCGGCGGCCTGGCGTCCGGTGAACACGCTGCCATCGGCCAGCGCCTTGGCCCGTATCGGTGTCAGGCCGCGCCGTTCGGCGACCAGGTCGACGAACCATTCATAGGTGTCATCGACCATCGAACGGATCATGGCCTTGGCTTCGTCGCTGGCGGCGTGGAAGGGTGACGGTTCGGCTTTCAGCGGCGCCGACTTTATTTCATCAACGGATACGCCGATTTTGTCCAAAAGATCAGAGACTTGGGCGTATTGAAAGATAACCCCGATGGAGCCGACAAGCGACGTATCACCGGCGACGATGTAGTCGCTTCCGCAGGCGATCATATAGGCCGCCGAGGCGGCCAGCGTGCGCACCTCGGCAGCCACCGGTTTTTCGGCGGCAACCGCGCGAACCGCCCGGTAGATCGCCTCACCGCCATAGGACGTGCCGCCCGGCGACTCCAGCCGCACGATCAGCGCCTTGGCTCGGTCGTTTTTGCGGATGTCATCCAGCCGCTTCAGCAGTTCTGAATTGTCCGTTACCAATCCGGAAATCGTCACCCGGGCGACATGGTCCGTCGAGCGGCCACCGATCGGGTCTTGTACGTTGCTGCTGGCAACGATGCCGACAACGGCGGCAAGCACGATGACGAGGGACGCAACGCGCCAGAAAGTCAGTTTTCGGCGGAGGCGGCGGCGGTCTGCAATGCCGGTCTGGTCCATGGGGGCTGTTCCATTTTATGATTTGGCTGCCGCAAGCGTCGGGCTGCGGACTGACGCCCGACAAACAAATACGGCAGTCGGAAGGGCCACTCTACCGCATTGTTACCGTACATAAAAAGACATATTGAGACTGTAAGGGCCCGAGCCCATATGATAAGTTCCGCCAGCTTCCGGAAAAGCCCATCCGGCAAGCGGTGTCAGGGACAGGGCCAGGACCGCATTTGAAAACGACAACAACCAAAGACCGGGCGAAGCGCGGCAACGGCAATCGCCACTACGTCAAGGCCGTGCGGCACTCCAGGCGCGTGTGGATCCTGAAATGGATGTTTCCGGTGGCCGCCGTTTTGGCGATCCTTGCCTTTACCGGTTCGACGATGATTTCGCGTGCGCTGCCGGAAGGCGCCTCGATCGGCGATCTCGTGGTCACCGATGGCAAGCTCATCATGCGAAATCCCGTGATGACGGGGCCTGTCGACGATGCGCGCGACTATTCGATCAGCGCAACGCGGGCCGTTCAGGAATTGTCGGCTCCGGCGGTCATAAGGCTCGAGGATATCGTGGCTGATTTTCCAGTGACGCGTGACGACACAGCGATGCTGAACGCGATCAGTGGCTACTATAACCGGGACGAGGAGTTTCTCGTCCTTGACCAGCCCTTCACCGTGACCACCGAAAGCGGTATGACGGCGCAGCTTCAGGACGCCAACATCGATGTTGACGCCGGCACTCTGAAGACGCAGAAGAGGGTCGACATCAAGACGGAACAGGCGCGGATCGTCGCAGAATCCCTGGTGATGCTGGACAGCGGCCGCGAGATTGTCTTCGAGCACGATGTGCATATGACCGTTCTGCCGGGCGCGCTGAAGTCCGACAAGAAAACCGGAAACGAGACACAGTAGGAAGCGAACGTAATGATACCCACCCGTCGTTTCCCCGACATGGCAAAACCTTTGCGTTTTTGTGCAGCTTTCGCCGCTGCCATGATGATCGCCGGCCCCCTGGCGGCGCAGGATTCAACGGCCAGCCGCATGTCGGGCCTTGCCCTGTCATCGGATGAGCCGATTCAGATCGAAAGCGATAAGCTGCAAGTGCAGGACGCGGAAGGTCGTGCCATCTTCACCGGCAATGTGCGTGTCGTTCAGGGAACCACGCAGATGCAGTCCGGGACCATGACTGTTTATTACGCCCGCGATGGTGGATCGATCTCGGAGGGAACTTCGCAGATCGAGCGCATCAACGTTGCCGACAAGGTCTATATTCGCACCGAAGAACAGGAAGCCACGGCGGACGCCGGTGTGTTCAACATGCGGACCGAGGTGGTAGAATTGACCGGCAAACGCGTCGTACTGACGGATGGGGGCAATGTTTTCATCGGGTGCAAGCTGACGGTTTTCATGCAGACCGGGGAAGCACGGCTCGACAGTTGCGGCGATCGCGTCCGCATTCAGCTCGATCCGAAGTCCAATAAGCGGCCCAGTCAGTAACGGCGCTCGAAGAGAAAGTTCACGCATGCCGGACAGCGTCACCAAGGCGCAGGGGCAACCCGTGCAGGAAGCGGACCAGGATCGCTTCGAGGGCACACTGATCGCCCGCAACCTGACCAAGACCTACAAAAACCGGCGTGTGGTCAACGGCGTGTCGTTGGGTGTGCGGCGCGGCGAGGCCGTTGGTCTTTTGGGCCCGAACGGTGCTGGCAAAACCACTTGCTTTTACATGATCACCGGCCTCGTGCCGGTGGACGAGGGTACGATCCGGATCGACGGCAACGATGTTACCCAGATGCCGATGTACCGACGGGCTCGGCTCGGCGTCGGCTATCTGCCGCAGGAGGCATCGATCTTTCGCGGTCTAACCGTCGAAGGCAACATTCGCGCCGTCCTCGAAATTGTCGAAAAAGACCGCAAGAAGCGCGATGCCAGGCTCGATGAGTTGCTGGAAGAGTTTCACATTGGTCATTTGCGCAAAGCGCCGTCCATTTCCCTATCGGGTGGTGAGCGCAGACGTTTGGAAATCGCCCGGGCTCTCGCCTCGGATCCGACATTCATGCTGCTCGATGAGCCCTTTGCCGGCGTCGACCCGATCGCCGTTTCGGACATCCAGGCGCTTGTCCGCCATCTCACCCAGCGCGGCATCGGCGTGCTGATCACCGATCACAATGTGCGCGAGACGCTGGGATTGATCGATCGCGCCTATATCATTCACGCCGGTAAGGTGCTGACCCACGGCCGCCCGGGAGACATCGTCGCCAATTCAGAGGTACGACGGCTTTATCTGGGCGAGAGCTTTACGCTGTAAGCGCGGTCATTTTGTCGCTTCCGCAGTCAGCCGGTGGCGGATTTCCCCGTTTTAACTTGACATTTACAACTAAAAAGCAATTTTTGGGCCAAACTGCGTAAGGCCGGGAATTTTGTGATCAACTCCGGTGTGTGTGCGTAACTGGAGACCCTGGTTCATGGCTCTGTCCGCCCAACTCCACATGCGGCAAAACCAGTCCCTGGTCATGACGCCGCAATTGATGCAGTCCATTCGGCTGCTGCAGCTGACCCACACCGAACTCCTGCAATATGTCGAGCAGGAGGTGGAAAAAAACCCGTTGTTGAGGCAGGAGAGTGGAAGCGACGACGGCGAGCTCCATCCGGGCGATCCCGGCGCTGAATCTGCTTCCGGCGAGGCGGCAGACGGCGACGACTGGTTCCGCGCCGAACTGGATCACAGTGGCAGTGAGATCTCCGCACAACTGGATGCCGCACAAGAAGATGTCTTCCCGGAAGACAGTGGCGCACGGGCGCCGGATGCGCCCGAACTGGCAGCCCAGTGGAAGTCGATGCCAGGATCGGCTGCGGTGTCAGGCGATGGTTTTCACGATATTGATGGCTTCGCCGCACCCACCGGAACGCTGCGCGACCATGTCGGTGAACAGATTGCATTTGCTTTTGGTGACCCGCCGAAACGCCTCATTGCCGCTGACCTCACCGATCATCTCGATTCGTGCGGATATCTGACGGGGGATGTGCAGGAGACCGCGGAACGTCTTGGGGTCGACATCAACGTGGTGGAGGAGGTTTTGCAAACATTGCAGGGCTTTGATCCGCCGGGCCTGTTCGCCCGCGACCTGGCCGAATGTCTGGCATTGCAGCTCAAGCGTCTCGACCGTTTCGACCCGGCGATGGAGGCTTTGGTCGCCAACCTTCCTTTGCTCGCGCGCCGTGATTTCAAGACACTGCGACGTCTCTGCGAAGTGGAGGAGGCCGATCTTCTCGACATGATGGCTGAAATCCGATCGCTGGATCCCAAGCCGGGCAACCGTTTCGACAGTGCCAACATCCAGGCAATCGTGCCCGATGTTCACGTGCGGCCCGGCGCAGACGGCGCCTGGGCGATCGAGCTCAACCCGGAAACCCTGCCGCGCGTGCTTGTCGATCAGGCCTATTTCATCGAGGTATCGGCCCACTCGGGCAGCAGCGCGAGCGATGTCGAGTATCTCAATACCTGCATGCGCGAGGCCAATTGGCTGACCCGCAGCCTCGATCAGCGAGCCAAAACCATCATGAAGGTCGCCGGCGAGATTGTCCGGCAGCAGGCGCCCTTTCTGAGTCGCGGTGTTTCGCATCTGCGGCCTTTGACCCTGAAATCGGTCGCCGATGCAATCGATATGCACGAATCGACCGTCAGTCGCGTCACCTCCAACAAATACATGCTGACGTCTCGCGGTATTTTCGAGCTGAAGTTCTTTTTCACCGCCTCGATAGCCGCTTCAGGAACCGGAGAAGACCATTCGTCGGAGGCGGTTCGACACCGGATTCGCCAGATGATCGCCGATGAAAAGCCGAACAAGATCCTGTCGGATGACGTCATTGTCGGATTGCTGAAAGAGGACGGCATTGATATCGCCCGGCGCACGGTCGCAAAGTATCGGGAAGCCATGAATATCGCCTCTTCCGTGCAACGCAGGCGGGAAAAGCGTGCACTTGACCGTGCAGGGTTGTAAACTGCCCGTGCACTGCAGTGCCATGGTTAAAATTGTATGTACGCCTTCGAAGCGCTTTGAACCCGTGTCCCGGGGATCATCGACACGGCGCGCGCGGGGCGGTCCGCCGGGACCTGTGCAAAAGGCGCGTTGACAATTCAATCGTGAGACCGTAAAGCCCCGGCGTTCGTCGTTCCGACGCAGGATCAGACCTGCGGAACGTTTTGCACAGCCAGGGCTCCGGGTATCGAATTGAACGCCAATCCGCTTGGATGGTGTGGCAGACTCGCATAGACTGACATAAAATATCGAAAAAGAAGGGTTGTACTATGAGTGTGCGCGTTTCCGGCAAACATATGGAAATTGGCGAGACTTTCCGGACACGAATAGAAGACCGAATTGGCGATGCGATAACCAAATATTTCGATGGCGGCTACTCCAGTCAGGTGACGGTGGAAAAATCCGGATCACGGTTTGCCACTGACTGTCTCGTGCACCTCGATACGGGAGCTTCGCTGCAGGCGACCGGAGAGGCATTGGATCCGCAGGCAAGCTTCGATGCGGCCGCCGAACGGGTCGAAAAGCGCCTGCGTCGCTACAAACGGCGACTCAAGGATCATCATGCCGGCCATGGCAATGGATCCGAGGTTGCCTATCGGGTGATGGATGCGGGGGCGGATGATGATGAGGAAGTGGCAGAGGATTACGCGCCGGCGATCGTCGCCGAGTCCTCAAAGATCGTCAAAACCATGACGGTCGCTGGTGCCGTGATGGCGTTGGACATGACCGACAGCCCCGTTCTGTTGTTTCGCAATGCCGGAAACAACGAAATCAATGTCGTATACCGCCGAACCGACGGTAACATCGGTTGGATAGACACCGCAGACGTGAAGAGCTGACCAACTGGCCAACTTGCAGTGAACGGGCCGTCATACGCCCCGAGCAGACGAAGACAACTAAGGAATTGGCAATGTCCCTTGCGGATCTGATAATTCAGGAATCAGTCATCCCGGCGCTCAAGGTGAACTCCAAGAAACAGCTTCTCCAGGAGCTGTCCTCCAAGGCTGCCCAGGCAACCGGCCTGTCGGAACGCGAGATTTTTGACGTGATTCTGCAGCGGGAGCGGTTGGGGTCGACCGGAGTCGGCAACGGGATCGCCATTCCGCACGGCAAGCTCAATTCCATCAACACCATTATCGGCGTTTTCGCCCGGCTTGATGAACCGGTCGATTTCGAGGCGCTGGACGACCAGCCGGTCGATCTCGTGTTCCTGCTATTGGCCCCGGAGGGTTCCGGAGCTGATCACCTCAAGGCACTGTCGCGCATAGCAAGGGTGCTGCGGGACGGCGACATGGTTTCGAAACTGCGGCAGACCGAATCGTCTTCGGCGATCTACGCCTTCCTGACCGAAACGCCGGCTTCAAACGCCGCGTAACCCTGATCGGTCGCATTCGCGACCGACCTTTCTTTGGCATGAAATCCCACGCGCATGATTGTCCGAAAGGACGATCTGCGGGCGACTGTCCACGACAGACCCGCAGGTAGTTTTCGACGCGCGTTCGCCGCGGAACATGAGGCGCATGTTCGGTCGGAAAGTGCCCCGAATTCCAAAGTTATGCTTATTATGCAAAAAAAACATTGACAGCGAAAAATATTGTTTTTTATAGATAAGCAGACAAACCTGTCTTTGGGAGGAGAGGGTTTAGATGACCGAGGCAGTCATCCTTGAAGCACAGGGTATCAGCAAACATTACGGTGGGATCAACGCTCTTGACGATGTGGATCTCGATCTGCGCCGCGGCGAAGTTCTGGCAATCGTGGGCGACAACGGCGCCGGTAAGTCGACCCTGATCAAGGCGATCACCGGAGCTATCCCACGCTCCGGCGGACGAATTTTCATCGATGGAAACGAGGTTCGGATCGAAACTCCGACGGATGCCAAAGCCGCTGGAATCGAGACCGTTTATCAGGACCTGGCACTGGTCAACGAACTGTCGATCACCAAAAACGTCTTCCTGGGCCGTGAAATCGTCCGCGACGGCATTTTGGGGCGTCTTTTCGGAGCACTCGACTTCCGCCGGATGGATGCGGAAATTCGCGACCTGTTCAACAAGCTCGACATCCGGATCACGGATATCTACCGCGACGCCCAGGCGTTCTCGGGCGGGCAGCGCCAGGCCGTTGCGCTGTCCAAAACGGTGATGTTCGGCAAGCGCATCGCAATCCTGGATGAGCCAACGGCGGCGCTCGGCGTTCGCGAGAGCAAGATGGCCATGGACCTGGTGGCGTCTCTCAAGGATCACGGCCTGTCGGTCATCATGATCACCCACAACATGCAGCACGTTCTCAATTACTGCGACCGCGTCATGGTTCTGCGCCTCGGACGGGTGGCCGCCGTGCGCGAGGTGAAGACCATCGATGGTGACACGCTGGTTGGCCTGATCACCGGCGCCATCGAAGCGGAGGCGGCCTGACATGACGATCGCCACGGACAATGACAGGTCGGGCGCGTCGGTTCCCGGTTCGGGCACGAGCCGCTGGGAGACACTCAAGCACGAATTCATGCAGATCTGGCAGGTGCTGGCGGCACTCCTGCTGATCTACCTGGTCTTTCTGGTGCTGTCTCCGCCCTTTCGCAGCGTCGACACGCTGTTGTCGATCTTCGGGCAGGCGTCGATTTTGGCCATACTGGCCTGCGGCACCACGGTGGTTCTGATTTCCGGCGGGCTCGACCTGTCAGTCGGCTCGATCTTTGCGGTGGTCGGCATCGTCGTCGGCATTCTTTTGGCAGAGTACCAATTGCCAGTGGCGGTCGCGGTGTTGCTCGGGCTCCTGACAGGCACGCTGCTTGGCGCGGTGAACGGCATCGTTCAGGTGGTGACCGGCGTACCCGCATTCATCGTCACGCTCGGCGGTCTCACCGCCTACAAGGGGATCGCGGAATTGCTGGCCAGTGGCCGTGATCTCTCCCGCTTTCCCGACTCCTTTCAACTGCTCGGCTCCGGCTATCTCTTTCCCATGGGCATCATGTTCGGGGTCGCTTTGCTGACCGGTCTTTTCCTGACCAAGACCCGTCTCGGCAATCATGCTTTCGCGATCGGCGGCAACGAAGAGGTGGCGCGTTTGTCCGGAGTGAAAGTCGCCCGTAGCCGCGTCTTCTACTACATGATCGGCGGCGCCACGGCGGCTGCCGCCGCCATTCTCGAGATTTCGAAGCTCAACTTTGCCATGCCGTCGCGTGGTCAGAGCTACGAACTCTTTGCCATCGCGGCCGTTGTCATCGGCGGAACCAGTCTCTTCGGCGGTCGCGGCGGTGTCGGCAAAACCATCATCGGCATGTTGATCATGCAGACCATCATCGTCGGGCTTGCCTACATGGGCGTCGGCACGTCGGTTCAGCGCATTGCGATTGGCGGCATCATCATCCTGGCGGTTTTCTGGGACGTCTGGCGCCGCAGGTCGCGATAGACCCCAGCAGTTTGCCACGGGGTTGCGCAGCGCCCCGGGCATTGTTCGCCCGCATCGGGCAAAACGACAAAACGGAGGACCAAATGAGAATTTCAGCTTTGAAGGGTATTGCCATCGCAGCGGCCATAACGGCTTTGACTACCACCACCGCGCTCGCGGCGGATCTACGCATCGCTTACACCGGCTATTCGACCGACAACACGTTCTGGATCGGTGTTGCCGATGCGGCAGCGGATCAGGCCAAGGAAATGGGCATCGAGCTGATCGACATGACAGCTTCATCGCCTGACGCGGCAGCTCAGAAGGACGCGGTTGACCGTGCGATCGACATGGGCGTCGACGGCATCATCATCGGGTCTGTCGACAATCGGGCGTTCGATGCGTCGCTCGACATGGCCGCCAAGAAGGGCATTCCGGTGGTTGCGGTCGATACCGGCATCGATCACGGTCATATCGGAAGCCTGGTGCAGACCGACAATCTGGCCGCCGCAGGCATTGCGGGCAAGTTCATAGTCGACCAGATCGACAAGGGAACGGTCCTGATTCTTGGAGGCTCGGCCGGCCACCAGACCGGAAACGCCCGCCGCGACGGCGTCAAGACGGCAGCCGAAGCAGCCGGCCACGAAGTGATCTTCCAGATCTGTGACTGGAAAGATGCCTGTGCTTACGAAACGTCGATCAACTTCCTGCGGTCCAACCCCGATATCACGGCAATCTTCTCGGCCTGGGATCCGGGTGCCTTAGCGGCCGTCTCCGCGGCCAAGGAACTGGGCAAGCTCGACGACCTGGTCATCGTCGGCTTTGACGGCAACCCGGCTAATCTGGTTTCGATCGAAGCGGGCGAGCAGAACGCCACGATCAAGCAGAACAACACCCGGATGGGTGCTGAATCGGTGATCAATCTGGTCGGTCTGATCAAGGGTGAAACGGTTCCAACCTTCACGCCGATCGACGGCATCCTGATCACGTCGGACAATGTAGGCGAATTCAAGTAGCCCTTCCCTCGAGCGCGCCCGATGTCCGATCGGGCGCGCTCGTTCCCCAATCGAACACAGCGGAATTCTGGATCGTCGTGAGATGAAAGCTCTGGTGATTGAAGATATCGGACAGGCTCGCCTTCGCGACATTCCGACGCCGAGACCAGGAAAGGACGAGGTTCTGCTCCAGGTCAGGCATGTCGGCCTGTGCGGAAGCGACCTGAGCACATTTCGCGGCACCAACCCGTTGTCTCAACTCCCCCGCATTCCCGGGCACGAGATCGGCGGAGTGGTTGTCGAGGCGGGGGCGGATGTGAGCGACGAATTCCAAAGCGGCACATCGGCTTTCGTCATTCCCTATACGACCTGCGGCGTTTGCGCGGCCTGCCGCAATGGGCGTCCCAATGCCTGCAAATACAATCAGACCCTCGGTGTCCAGATCGATGGCGGCATGCTGGATCAGCTGGTCATTCATCCCGATCGTCTTGTCCAAAACAATTCGCTGCCGGCACCGCATCTGGCGCTGGTGGAGCCGCTTTCCGTCGGCTTCCACGCTGTATCCCGCGCTCGCATCACGGCCGATGACACCGTCGTTGTCCTGGGTGGCGGCGTGATCGGCGTCGGCACCATGCTCGGAGCCAGCAGCCGCGGCGCAAGGGTGATCGCCGTGGAAATCAGCGAGGAAAAGCGCGAGACGCTGCTGTCGATGGGCATTGACGAAGTGATCAATCCAATGCGTGTCGATATGGCGGAGACGCTCGATGCACTGACGGGTGGTTTCGGTCCCGATGTCGTGATCGAGGCGGTCGGGCGACCGGAGACATTTCGGGCCGCCGTGGACCTTGTTCGCTTCACGGGTCGCGTCGTCTATGTCGGCTATGCCATGACCGAAGTCAGCTACAACACATCGCTGTTCAATCTGAAGGAGCTGGATATCATGGGGTCGCGCAATGCGACCAAGCCCGATTTCGAGGCCGTCGTGGACTTCCTGACGGGGCGTGAGGCGCTTGCGGATCGTCTGATATCAAAGACATTCAAATGGGCAGACGCAGAACAGGCTTTCGAATATTGGGAAACCAACAGGAGCCGGACCTTCAAGGTGATGGTGGAGCTCGATGATGGCTAATGCGGACATGGACGCCTTGCGTCGGGTCTACGGGCTTGAAGGCCAAACCGCCCTGGTAACCGGCGGCGGAACGGGCCTCGGAAAAGCGATCGCAAAATGTCTGGTGACCGCGGGTGCGGACGTGATCATCGCGGGGCGGCGAGCCGACAAACTTGAGGCCGCTTGCAGGGAAATCGGTGAGCAATGCCGCTTCCTGCAGCTGGACCTGACGGATATCGATGGAATTGAAGCCTTTTTCGCCGCCGTGACGCAAGAATTCGGCTGTATCGACATTCTGGTCAACAACGCCGGCAATACGCTCAAGAAGCCGTTCGAGGCATCCTCACTTGCCGAGTTCGACCAGGTGTTTGACGTGCATGTGCGCGGAGCGCTGGAACTCTCTCGGTCGTTCGTTCGCAGCCAACTGGGTCGCGGCGGACAGGGTTCGATTGTCTTCCTGTCTTCCATGACAGCGTTCATAGGGCAACCGCTGGTCTCTGGGTATTCGATTTCGAAGACCGCGATCAGTGGTGTGGTGAGGTCGCTGTCGGCGGAATTCGCTGGACGCGGTATCCGGATCAACGGCGTTGCCCCCGGCTGGATCGACACCGACGTGTACCGAACAGCCACGAAGGGGGACCCGGAACGCCGAAACAAGATCATGAGTCGCATCCCGATGGGTAAACTCGGAGATCCTGAAGATATTGGCTGGGCATGCGCATTTCTCGCCTCACCGGCGGCGAAATACGTCACCGGACAGGTCATGCTCGTGGATGGAGGTGGCGCGACCGGTTTCTGATGCGGATGTGAGTTCAGGGCTTTGCTGGTGAAAAAGCGTCGCCGGTAACCTATCGTCGGATACGACCAGAGAGTACGACCCATGTCCCGCAGCAACGCCATTTACAAGGAGAGCTACAATCGCGGTCTCGACATTGTCCTGCGGCTGGGCGTCGATGCCATGTTGCCGTCGGAAGTCGAACTTTCCGAAATGCTGGGAATCAGTCGTACCACCGTTCGGGCCGTTCTGACCCACCTGGATGAAACCGACATCATCGATTGGACGGGACGCACCAAGACTGTTCTGAGAAAACCGACCAAGGCGGACTATTTTTCTGCCGACGAGACGCTGTCGGCGAGTGAACGCGTGGAGACCCAGTTCATGGAGTACATCCTCGGTGGCGATCTCAAGCCCGGAGCCGTGCTGAGGGAGAGCGAACTGGTCCGGGAGTTCGGCGCAAGTACCTCCGTGGTGCGTGAATTCTTGATCCGGTTTTCACGCTTCGGACTCATCCAGAAGGAGCCCAACCGGCATTGGGTGTTGCGTGGCTTTACCCGGGAGTTCGCCATCGAACTCTTTGACGTTCGGGAAATGTTTGAGCTTCGGGCATTCGGAAAGGTTGTCGAACAGGGAGCGCAAGGCGCGGTGCGGGCAACCCTTCTCGGGCTGGAAGCCGATCACCTGCGCATCGTCGACAACATCGAGACGGAGTTTTTGAACTTCCCCCGCCTCGACGAACAGTTTCATCGTGGTCTGATCAGCGGCCTCGACAACCGGTTCGTCGATGACTTTTTTGGACTGGTCTCGGTCGTGTTCCACTATCATTATCGGTGGAACAAAGAAGACGAAAAAGAGCGCAACCTGAACGCTACGCTACAGCACCTGAGGGTCATCGGCGCGCTGAGGGCCGGAGAGTTCGCAAAGGCGCGAAACGCCTTTGAGTTTCATCTGAAAGATGCTCGATCCACGCTGCTAAAATCCGTTCCGTGGGAAACGTAGGCTGCCAGGTTAGTGGACGCTGACCGTGGCCAGTTCGTCTTCGACGGCCTTGCCGTACGCAGTGGATTTGTCATCGCTGAGCAGGATCGGCGTGCCATCAGCGCCAAACAGCGCCCACAGGTCGATCCCAGGTTGCATTTCGGGCGCTTCCGGAAAGCGCTCGGTGACCTCGTCGGAGGTCATTTTGCGAATGTAGCCAACCCTTCCGTTTCCGAGAACGGCCAGGCTGTCCTTGCTGATAATGTTCCGGGTCTGGTTCATGGTCTGATCCTCTCTTCAAGACGAATCGTCGGCACCAGGGCCTTATTCGGTCACCGATATGTTGATCTTCTTTACAAGCCGTTCGGGTTCGGGTTTGTCGAGATCGATGGCCAAAAGGCCGTTTTTCAGATCGGCTCCGATCACGCGCATTCCATCCGCCAGCATGAAGCTTCGCTGGAACTGCCGGGCGGCGATGCCGCGGTGAAGATATTCCCGGTCTTCCGTTTCGACCTGGCGCCCGCGAATGGTCAGCTGGCCGTTTTCAACCGTGACATCCAGATCGTCCTGAGAAAACCCGGCGACCGCGAGCGTGATACGCAGTGTTTCGGCACCCGATTCATCGGCGGCAATGCGTTCGATATTATAGGGCGGATAGCCATCGCTGCCCTTGGCAATACGCTGAAGTGTCTTCTCCATCGTATCGAAGCCAAGCATTAGCGGGCTGGAAAAAGGCGTCATTCGTGACATGTCTTCGTCCTGTCCTTGCATTCAAGCGACACGTATGCAGGCCTGCAATCAGCACCCGCTGTCGTTTAATATGGGGTCTGAAAGTGGATGCGCAAGCGCCCGGATGCATCTGATCGAGTCGCCCAAGGCGCGCCGTACCCGGAAATTTGCCCCTGGGCACGCATCGGTAACCCGCTGGTTTGACTTGGATTTATGAGCCGGACGGCTTGCGGTCAGGTCAAAAGACGGGGAAAATCACTGCAAACCGCACTACCTTCCTTTCTATCGAGTGAACCCATGAACAGCCCCGCCGAAGAACCGATCAAGATCATCATCGACACCGATCCCGGCCAGGATGATGCCGTTGCCATCCTGCTGGCCCTGGCGAGTCCCCGCCTGGAAGTGCTGGGCATAACCGCCGTCGCCGGCAATGTCCCGCTGCCGCTGACGCAGAAGAATGTGCGTATTGTCTGCGAACTCGCTGGCCGGCCCAACATGAAGGTCTATGCCGGTTCAAAGGCGCCGATGAGCAAGCCGCTGGTGACCGCCGAGTATCTGCACGGCAAGACGGGACTGGACGGTCCAATTCTGCCCGATCCCGTCATGCCGCTGCAGCCTCAGCACGGTGTCGATTTCATCGTCGACACGATCCTGAGCCAGCCTCCTGGAGAGGTGACCCTGTGCACGCTCGGGCCGCTCACCAATATCGGCTTGGCCTTGCAACAGGCGCCGCAGATAACCGAACGGGTGCGGCAGATCGTGATGATGGGCGGCGGCTATTTCGAGGGTGGCAACGTCACTCCGGCAGCGGAGTTCAACTTCTATGTTGACCCGGAAGCGGCCGCTGCCGTCTTCGCCTCGGGCATCCCCATCGTGATGATGCCGCTTGACGTTACCCACAAGGTCCTCACCACACGCAAACGCGTTTCCGCAATCGGTCGAATCGGCACACCGGTGTCCAAGGCCGTCGTGGAGATGCTGGAGTTTTTCGAACGCTACGATGAAGAAAAATACGGGACGGACGGCGGGCCACTTCACGACCCCACCGTGATCGCCTGGCTGTTGAAACCCGAACTGTTTTCAGGTCGCTATTGCAATGTCGAGATCGAAACGCAATCGACATTGACCGAAGGCATGAGTGTCGTCGACTGGTGGCAGGTGACCGATCGCCCACACAACGCGCTGGTCAACCACGAAATCGACGCCGATGGCTTCTTCGAGCTGCTGAACGAGCATCTTGCAATGCTGTGACTTATGCGAGAGCCCGATCGACCTCCGCTCCCGTCGGAATCGCGGGCTGGGCGCCTGGTTTCAGGCAGGCGAGGCTGCCCGCCGCCGCGGCGCGTTTCAGGGCCGTCTCGAAGTCCAGCCCGGCATCAAGGCCCGCGGCCAGATAACCGCAAAAGGTGTCTCCGGCACCGACGGTGTCGACCGGTTCTATCGTCAGGCTTCCAATCCGCACAACTTTCCCATCCCGTGCGGCGATGACCCCTTCGGCACCCAACGTAACAATCAGCGTCTGACCTGTCCTGGCGTGCATGGAGCGCATTTCGGCCTCGCGATCGGCGGCCGAAGCGTGAGATTGGCCGGCGAGAAGCTCGAATTCCGTTTCATTGGCAACGACAATGTCCGCCATGGCCGCAAGGTCCTTCGCTTCAGCCGTCATCGGAGCGGTGTTGACCAGTGAGATAACGCCGCGATCGCGTGAGGTAGACAGGGCGGTGCGGATCGCATCCGGCGGGATTTCCATCTGCAGAAGGAGATGATCGCCCTGCTGCATGGATCCGATGGCTGCCTCGGCATCATGTGAACTGAGGCGACCATTGGCACCCGGTACGACTGCAATAATGTTCTCACCGTTCTGGTCGACCATGATGAGAGCGGTGCCGGTAGGTTCTTCAACCCGGCGAACATCGGAAAGGTTGGTGCCCGCGTCCGTCAAAAGGTTCAGAGCCGGTTCGGCGAAACCGTCATTGCCAACAGCTCCGAACATTCGTACCTCGGCTCCCGCGCGCCGCGCCGCCAAGGCCTGGTTGGCGCCCTTGCCACCGGCGGCGGTCGAGAAATGATGCCCGCTGACGGTTTCACCCGACTGCGGCAGTCGGTCGACACTTGCAATCAGGTCCATGTTGATCGAGCCGAGTACTGTGATCATGGAACGGGTCCCTGTTTCTGCGCTTTGGTTTTTCTAAACGGCGGTGCCATGGACGGGCAAGGCTGGGGCCGTAATCGGGTGTGGTTCTTTTACGGAAAAAAGGCTACAGCAGAGCCGCCCAGCGGGCAGACGTGGATTTTGGAAGGGCATGGCAGCAAGGAATCTTCAATTCGAGCGGATTCTCGGCGGCAAAGATTTGCGCGCCGAGTGCGACGCTATCGCCGCCAAATTCAGCGACCGGACGTCCCAGGACGCGCGCGCGGCAGTGTTTACCCTGTTGAAGGAGACGGTCGGGCAGGGGCGCGATGTGATCCGCACCATGCTGGTCGAAGACGGCAGCGGTTTGATGTGCGTCCGGCGTCTTTCGGCGCTGCAGGACGAAATCCTCAAGGCGGCCTATCGCTACGCCATAACCTATGCTTACCCGGTCGACAATCCGTCCACGTCCGAACATCTGGCGGTGGCGGCCGTGGGCGGATATGGCCGCGGTTCGCTCGCTCCCGGATCGGACATCGATCTGCTGTTCATTCTTCCCTACAAGCAGACGCCATGGACGGAGCAGGTCGTGGAGTACATCCTCTACCTGCTGTGGGATATGGGCTTCAAGGTCGGCCACGCGACCCGCAATGTCGACGAATGTATCCGCCTGTCGCGCAGCGATATGACCATCCGCACGGCCATTCTCGATGCCCGCTTCATTTGCGGTGATGAATCGCTTTTCAAGGACATGGAACAGCGTTTCGATGCCGAGGTGGTGCGCAACACCGCCAAAGAATTTATTGCTGCCAAGCTGGCCGAGCGCGACGTCAGGCACCGGAAGGCCGGCGATTCACGCTTTCTCGTTGAGCCCAACATCAAGGAAGGCAAGGGTGGACTTCGCGATCTGCAGACACTTTTCTGGATCGCCAAATACTATTATCGCGCCAACACGCTCAACGATCTGGTCAAAAAGGGTGTGCTTCCGAGACGCGAGGCTCGCCTTTTCCAGAAGTCGGGAGATTTCCTGTGGGCCGTACGCTGCCACATGCATTTTCTCACCGGCAAGCCGGAGGAGCGGCTGTCCTTCGACATTCAGGGTGAGATCGCCGCAGAACTCGGTTACCACGACCATCCGGGCCTGTCGGCGGTTGAGCGTTTCATGAAGCACTATTTCCTGGTCGCCAAGGATATCGGCGACCTGACGCGCATCATGTGCGCCGCCCTTGAGGAGGAGCAGGCCAAGGACGCGCCGCGCCTGTCGCGCGTCCTTCGCCGTTTTGCCGGCCGTCCGCGCAAGATTCCGGGCACCCTGGATTTCCTCCAGGACCACGGTCGTATCAACATCGTCGATGAAGACGTGTTCAGCCGCGACCCGGTCAATCTCATCCGGATCTTCCATCTCGCCGACATTCACGATCTCGCGTTCCATCCCGATGCGCTGCAGCTGGTCCGGCGTTCGCTCAAACTGATCGGCAGCGCCGTGAGAGAGGACGACGAGGCAAACCGGCTGTTCCTGTCCATTCTCACGTCGCGCAAGCGACCCGGTTTCGTGCTGCGCCGCATGAACGAAGCCGGTGTGTTGGGAAAGTTCATCCCCGATTTCGGCAAGATCGTGTCGATGATGCAGTTCAACATGTACCATCACTACACGGTGGATGAGCACCTGATTCGTGCGGTGGAGATCATGTCGCGCATCGAGCAGGGGCTGGAAGACGAGGCGCATCCCCTGTCCGGCAGCATCATGCCGGAGATCAAGGAGCGCGAGGCGCTCTATATGGCCATCCTCCTGCACGATATCGCCAAGGGCCGGCCGGAAGATCATTCGGTGGCCGGCGCCAAGGTCGCGCGCAAGCTGTGCCCCCGGTTCGGATTCTCGGCAGATCAGACCGAACTGATCGCCTGGCTGGTGCGCGAACACCTGACCATGTCGATGACGGCCCAGTCGCGCGACCTGCACGACCGACAGACGATCGAGCAGTTCGCCGATACCGTGCAATCGCTCGACCGGCTGCGCCTGCTGCTCATATTGACGGTCTGCGACATACGTGCCGTCGGCCCAGGCGTCTGGAACGGCTGGAAGGGGCAATTGCTGCGCACGCTTTATGCAGAAACCGAACTGATGCTCTCAGGCGGTTTCTCCGCCGCACCGGGCCGCGAACGGGCCGAAGAAGCGAAACAACGGCTTGCCGAAGCGCTGAAGCAGTGGCCCGAGCGCGAGCGCAAGGCCTATCTGCGCCTGCATTACGTGCCCTATCTGCTGACCGTGGAACTGGACGACCAGGTGCGCCATGCGGAGTTCATCCGCGAGACCCGGAAAGCCAAGAAACCGCTGGCAACCATGGTGCGGACCCATTCGTTCCACGCGATCACCGAGATCACGGTTCTGGCGCCGGACCATCCGCGCCTTCTGTCCGTTGTCGCGGGCGCCTGTGCGGCCGCCGGCGCCAATATTGCCGACGCCCAGGTGTTCACGACGACAGACGGGCGGGCGCTCGATACCATCATGATCAACCGGGAGTTCGACGACGACGAGGACGAGTTGCGGCGCGCCACCAATATCGGCCGAATGATCGAAGACGTTCTGGCCGGCCGCAAGTACCTGCCCGAGGTGATCGCCCGTAAAACACGGCATCGGCGCAAAGCGAGACCTTTCCAGGTCAAGCCGCGGGTCAGCATCAACAACAGCCTGTCGAACCGCTTCACGGTCGTCGAGCTCGAAGGCCTAGACCGGACCGGACTGCTGTCGGATATCACCGCGGTGTTGTCGGATCTGTCGCTCGATATCGCCTCGGCGCATATCACCACCTTCGGCGAAAAGGTCATCGATACCTTCTACGTGACCGACCTTTTTGGCCACAAGATCACCAACGAAAACCGGCATGCCAACATCATCGGCCGATTGAAGGCGGTTCTTGCCGGCGAACAGGAAGACGTTCGCAAGAACATGCCGAACGGCATCATTGCTCCGTCGGGCAGCGCCGCGCGCAAGCAGGTCAGCCAGTCGTGAGCCTGGTCCGCAAGTTTGCCAGTGTGGGTAGCGCTACCATGGCAAGCCGCGTTCTCGGTTTCATCCGCGAAGCACTGATCGCCGCGGCCTTGGGCACCGGGCCGGTTGCCGATGCGTTCTATGCGGCCTTCCGCTTCCCCAACATGTTTCGCCGGCTGTTCGCGGAAGGGGCATTCAATTCTGCCTTCATCCCGCTCTTCGCCAAGGAGCTGGAAGGCGGCGGCACGAAGGCCGCGGAGGTTTTCGCCCGGCAGGTGCTGTCGGTGCTTCTGGTCATCCTGATCGCCCTGTCGGCGGTGGCGATGATATTCATGGGGCCGCTGGTCGCCACGGTGATCGCCCCGAAATTCACCGAGATTCCCGACAAGTTCGAGCTGACCGTCACACTGGCCCAGGTGATGTTCCCCTATCTTGCCGCCATGTCGCTGGTGGCGATGCTGTCCGGCATCTTGAATTCCTACCGCCACTACTTCCTGGCTGCACTGAGCCCTGTGCTGCTCAATGTCGTCCTCGTGCTGGTGCTGATTTTCGCGATGTCGCAGCAGATGAATCCGGCAACGATCGGCATCACCATGGCCTTTGGCGTGACCGTTTCCGGCATTCTGCAACTGGCCCTGCTGGTCTGGGCCGTGCGCCGGACCGGATTTCACATCCGGATCGGCATGCCGCGTATTTCACCGCCGGTGCGGCGGCTTTTGTGGTTGGCGCTTCCGGCCGGCATCACCGGCGGCATCACCCAGATCAACCTGCTTGTCGGTCAGATCATCGTCTCCGGCGACAATGGTGCCATCGCCAGCATCAATTTCGCCGACCGCATCAACCAGCTCCCGCTCGGCGTGATCGGCATCGCCATTGGTGTCGTGCTTTTACCGGAACTGTCGCGGGCGCTGAAGGCGGACGATCGCGAGGGCGTGCACAGCCTGCAGAACCGCAGCCTCGAATTCGGTCTCGGCCTGACGGTGCCGGCAGCCGTGGCGCTGTTCATCATTCCCGAGCCCATTGTCGCTCTCCTGTTTGAACGCGGTGCGTTCGACCGCGCGGATACGGTCGTGACCGCGTCGGTGCTTGGCGGGTTCGCGGTCGGTCTGCCGGCCTTCGTGATGATCAAGATCTTCACGCCCTCCTTCTATGCGCGCGAGAGCATGAAGGTTCCGATGTGGTTTGCTGCAGTGAACGCCGGCGTCAATATTGCCGGAAGCCTCATCCTGTTCCCGCTGATCGGCGTGCTGGGTGTCGCCATCGCGACCTCCGTCGCTGGCTGGGTCAACGCTTTCATGCTGGCCATCGCGCTTTACAGCGCCGGCCAGTTCCAGCCCTCAGCCCAAACGGCCCGCCGGGTGGTGATGATCACGCTCGGGAGCCTGGTGATGGGCGCCGCGCTTTTCGGTGCCCTGCGGCTGGTTGGTCCCGAATTGATGAACGGTTCCCTCCTGCTGCGCCTGCTGCTGATGACGATGGTGATCGCCGGCGGCGCGGTTGTCTATTTCGGTTTCGCGCTGGCCACCGGTGCCATGGACCGGCAGCAATTGGCCACGGCGTTGCGACGCCGGGGGCGTTCGGGTGACTGACCCCAAGCGCTATATTGCCCACGTGTCATTGCTGGTTCCAAGCTACGACGCCGGCATCGCTTTCTATGTCGGCAAGCTTGGCTTCGACCTGCTGGAAGATACCCATCTCGGCGAGGGCAAACGCTGGGTCCTTGTGCGGCCTGGCGCAACGGGTTCGGCGTTATTGCTGGCCGAACCGGGCAACGAGCGTCAACGGGCGAGGATCGGCGATCAGACCGGCGGTCGGGTCGGCTTTTTCCTTCACACCGAGGACTTTGCGACCGATTACGCTCGTCTGACGGAGTCAGGAGTTCAGTTCCTGGAAAAACCAAGAACCGAATATTACGGCACGGTCGCGGTTTTCATCGACCCGTTCGGAAACAGATGGGACCTGCTGCTACCGGCATGACCGGTTCAAGGGGCTGCGAGCGAGGAGAGCAACCTGCGGGCGGCCCGCCGCGATGTTTCGGCAACCACTTCACTGGCACCAAGCGGCTTGAGCGAGTCGGCGTTGAAATAGATGCCGGTGATGCCGACGGCAACGTCATGGACCGATGCCTCATCGGCGGTTGGAATCTGCTTGCGGATTTGCGCAGCAACGAAATCGACGAATTCTTCGAACCACGCCCACATGCGTTTGGCCAGAAGCGGATCGCGTCTTGACGCAGCGATCAGCGCTTCCGCAAGCAGAACCTGCTCCACGTCGTCCTGATAGGGCGTGAACAGCGTGTCGAGGAGATCATCAGCGGTGCGTCCAGGTGTTAGAGAAGCGGCCAGGCCGACGAGCAACTCGCTTGAGCGGGCAAAGAAGCGCTCGGTCAGGGCTTCCAGCAACTCGTCGCGGTTGCCTGCGTGATGGCGGACGAGGGGCCTGGCCAGGCCGGAATATTCCGACAGCTTCTCCAACGTGGCGCCTTCGAGCCCCAGATCGATGATGCACCGCTCAAAGGCATCGAGAATTTCCTGGCGTCTTTGCGAACGTATGCTTGGTCTGCCCATGGCGCCTGCTGAAGGTGGATTGATTGTCTCTATTGACAAATTACGACATCGATCATAAATTGTCAATTGCGACAATAAAGGAAATGACATGATCGACAAGTGGCGAACGCTCGTGGCCCTGGCCATCATCTATCTGGCCGTCGTCATGAACTGGCAGTGGGTTTGGGGCCTCCTGTTCATCATGTGGACGGTTCCCGCGCTCTATTCGGGCCGCACAACTCTGGTCGAAACCGTCGACCGGGACGATAGCCCGGTCCTGTTCTGGATCATCATCGCAACCTGGCTGGCGCTCAGCCTTTATCTGATCGTTGCCGATCTGCTGCTGTTCATGGGGATGCCCGTTGTCTGATACTAGAATGCTGCACCGCTTGCCCGTCGCCGCCTACACCGACCGGGAATGGTTTGACCGCGAGCAGGACCTGATCTTCTCGCGCTGCTGGCACTATGCCGGCCTGATGGAAGACGTGTGCGACCCGGGCCAGTACATCTCGGTCCAGGCCGGCCTTAACAACATCTTCATCGTCATGGGTCGCGACCGCCGCCTGCGTGCGTTTCACAACATCTGCCGCCATCGGGGAACCCAGCTGATCCGGGCGGTGGGCAAGGCCCAGAAGGCGCTGACCTGTCCCTATCACGACTGGACCTATGATCTGGAGGGCAATTTGATCTCGGTTCCCGAGGAGGATCGGGAGTTTGAAAATATCGACAAATCATGCCTTGGGCTGAAGCCCGCTGCGGTCGACATCTGGAAGAGCATGCTCTTCGTTCATCCCGATCCACAGGCGGGCTCGATCATGGATTGGTTCGGTCCGGTCGACGACATGGTCGGACCGCATGTGCCCGAGGAACTGCCGGAATATGCCGAGGCGCGCGCCGAGTACGAGATCAAGGCCAACTGGAAGATTGTCGTCGACAATTACATCGACGTCTATCACCTGTCGCATCTGCATTCCGGCACGCTGCAGATGTACGATCACGCCAAGGCGGAATATGGCTTTGTCGGCCCGCACTACATGTTCTGGGAACCGCCCGTCGAGGCCTTCGCCAGCAACCAGGACAAGAAGCTCACAATGCCGCGGGTCATTCCCGAAGACGCCAATGGCACCTGGGTCCCCATGCTGTTTCCGGGGGTCGGCATTGCCGCTTCGGAAGATACCTGGGCGACATTCATCATCACGCCGCTGGCGCCCGATCTGACCCGGGTCGAGAACCGGGTGCGCGTTGCCAACGCATCCAACTGGGAGTTCAGCAAGCAGTCGATGCGTTCGTCCGGTTTTTGGTCCGACTTCGGACTGAAGGGCAAATACGATGCCGGCGACGCAGACGGAGAGGATGATCCGATGACCTCGGGTGATTTTACCGCCGAAGACATCTACGCCTGCGAACAGCAGCAGAAATCTTTGCGTTCGCCGCATTTTGAGGTCGGGCCGGCATCCCGCGGAGAAAGCCCGATCATTGGTCACCAACAGGCAGTGCTCGACTGGATGGAGGCCTGATATGAGCGGCGAGTTCCACCCTTTGAGAGTGATCGACACGCGTAACGAAATCGGCGGTATGGCGAAGACCGTAATGCTTGAGGTGCCGACCCGACTGGCCGAAGTTTTTCGCTGGCGGGCCGGACAGCACCTGTCCTTTCGTTTCGACTTCAACGGCGAGGAGGTGCGCAGAAGCTATTCTATTTCATCATCGCCGGTATCCGGGGAACCGCTGCGTATTACCGTCAAGCGGGTCGAGGGCGGTCTCGTCAGCAACCACATCAACGATACGATCGAGACGGGCGACGTGCTTCAGGTGATGCCGCCGTTTGGCGGCTTCTGCCTCGATGCTGGTGAAACCCAGCGCCGAACCCACTATTTCTTTGGCGCCGGCAGCGGTGTCACGCCGCTTTACGCCATGATCCGGACGGTGCTGGCGGCCGAGCCCTGGTCGGTCTGTCATTTCGTCTATGGCAACCGGGATGAAAAGAGCATCCTCCTCAGTGACGAACTCGCGAACCAGGTGGCGGAGCACCCGGATCGGCTCAGCCTGCATCATGTGTTGTCAGGCCAGTCCATGTGGAGCGGGTTCAAGGCGTGGCGCCAGGGCAAGATCGATCAGGAGGCGGTCAAGGCCATGATCGACGAACGACCGCCTTACGCCCAGGATGCGCAATACTATGTCTGTGGACCCGGCGCCATGAATGGAACGGTGAGGGCGGCGCTGATGGCGCTCGATGTTCCGGCGGACCGGATTCACATGGAAAGCTATGGTGGCGCCGTCGATGCTGACATGACGATCGAGGGTATCGCCGCCACGGCGCGCATCCATCTGGATGGTGACGTTGATCCGGTCGAGATCGGTGCGGATCAGACGCTGCTCGAAGCGGCCCGTTCGGCAGGTCTGAAGCCACCGTTTTCGTGCCAATCCGGGGTCTGCGGCGCCTGCCGGGCGACACTCAGGAAAGGCACCGTTCACATGCGCGCGCGCATGGCACTTGAGGACCATGATATCGAACGCGGGGTCGTGCTGACCTGCCAGTCCGTGGCGACATCGCCGGAGCTTGAAATCGCGTATGAGTGAGCCGTTGCAGTGAAGGCGGGCGTTGGCGCGCCTGTGCGGTCGCAAAGGATCTCCCGCGAATTCCCTTGATCACGGCGGGCACCCCGTGCATAACCCGCCGCGACTTCCTTATCATCATCGAGATCCTTCATGTCCGAGTTCAAGCCGCTAGTCTTTTCCGGTGTCCAGCCCACCGGCAATCTTCACCTGGGCAACTATCTGGGCGCGATCCGCAAATTCGTCGCTCTGCAGGAAAGCCACAACTGCGTCTACTGTGTGGTCGACCTTCACGCCCTGACGGCACAACTGGTGCATGAAGATCTGCAGGAGCAGACGCGTGCCATCACTGCAGCCTATCTCGCAGCTGGCATCGATCCGAAGGCGCATATCGTCTTCAACCAGAGCCGCGTGGCGGAGCACTCGGAGCTTGCGTGGATCTTCAACTGCGTGGCCCGCATCGGCTGGATGAACCGCATGACGCAGTTCAAGGACAAGGCCGGCAAGGATCGCGAAAATGCTTCGCTGGGCCTGCTCGCCTATCCGTCGCTCATGGCAGCCGACATTCTGCTTTACCGGGCAACCCACGTGCCGGTCGGCGACGACCAGAAGCAGCATCTTGAGCTGACCCGTGACATCGCTCAGAAGTTCAACAGCGACTTCTCCGACCGCATTGCCGAAACCGGTCTCGGTGTCGACATGGTCGTCGGTGAGGAGCGTCTGACCGGCTATTTCCCGCTGACCGAACCGCTGATCGAAGGGCCGGCGCCACGCGTCATGAGCCTGCGGGACGGCACCAAGAAGATGTCGAAATCCGACGCGTCCGACCTGTCGCGCATCAATCTGACCGATGATGCCGACACCATCGCCAAGAAGATCCGCAAGGCCAAGACCGACCCGGAACCGCTTCCGGGCGATGTCGACGGCCTTGCCGGACGACCCGAAGCGGATAACCTGGTGGGCATCTACGCCGCCCTTTCCGATCGCTCCAAGGCCGACGTGATTGGTGAATTCGGTGGCCAGCAGTTTTCGGCGTTCAAGCCGGCCCTGAGCGAACTTGCCGTCAATGTGCTGTCGCCGATCAGCGCTGAAATGCGCCGGCTCCTGGACGACTCGGCCTATATCGACAGCGTGCTCGCCGATGGTGGTGACCGTGCGTCGGCAATCGCTCAGCGTACCATGAGCGACGTCAAGGAGATCATCGGCCTTCTGGGATGACGCGTGGGGCTTGCTCCGTGCGAATCCGGATGGCACACTCCGCGCCATGGTTTCGAAGCGACTGTCGAGGGAAGAGGGTCATCGCCGCAAGTTTCTTGTGATCGTCGATGACACGCCCGAATGCGAACGCGCGGCACACTATGCCGCCAATCGCGCCCGCCGCACCAACGGAGTCCTGGTCATGACCTATGTCATCGAGCCGGGCGATTTTCAGCATTGGCTGGGCGTTGAGGAGATCATGAAGGCGGAAGCCCGGGACGAGGCGGAGGCCGCATTGGCTAAATTCTCCGCCGAAGTGCGCGAACGCGTTGGCATCGAGCCGGAAACGACGATCCGCATGGGCCAGGCCACCGAGGAGATCTTCGCCTTGATCGAAGAGGACCAGGATATCGCGATCCTGGTTCTGGCCGCGGGCTCCGCGAAGGAAGGTCCCGGACCACTTGTCTCGTCCATCGCCGGCCGCGGCGCCGCGTTTCCGATTCCGGTAACGGTTATTCCGGCATCGCTGACGGACGAGGATATCGACGCTATCTGCTGACCGCGGCTTGGCTTTAGCTGCTTGAAGTTCAATCGACGCTGCCTTATTTTCCGGGCAGCGCAAGGCTGCGCCCACCGGCGCGAAAGGCCGGATTTTCCGGCGGCCAGGAGACAAGACCAATGTTCATTCAGACCGAGACAACGCCCAATCCGGCGACCCTGAAATTTCTTCCCGGTAAGGTCGTACTCGAAGAAGGCACAGCCGATTTTCGAGACGCCGAGACCGCAGGGGAGGCATCGCCCCTGGCGGCGCGCCTGTTCCAGGTGCCTGGTGTATCGGGCGTGTTCTTCGGTTACGATTTCATCACGGTGACCAAGGATGGCGCGGAGTGGCAACACCTGAAGCCGGCGATTCTCGGCACTATCATGGAACACTTCATGTCCGGTGCGCCGGTGATGGCGGCCGACGGCAATCCGGCCTTGCAGGACGAAGGCGAATTCTTCGATGAAGCTGACGAATCGATCGTTGCGACCATCAAGGAATTGCTGGAGACCCGAGTGCGGCCGGCCGTGGCTCAGGACGGCGGCGACATAACGTTCAAGGGATATCGCGACGGTCGCGTATTCCTCCACATGAAGGGCGCCTGTGCCGGATGCCCGTCTTCAACCGCGACGCTGAAATACGGCATCCAGAACCTTCTGAGGCACTTCATACCGGAGGTTCAGGAGGTCGAGGCGGTCTAAGACCTGTTGCGACCGATCGGATTGAAAGATCGGCGGCCGATGAGTGAGGCATTCCTGGAGATCAACGGCGAACGCCTTCTGGTCACCGATACCGGTGGTGAGGGTGCGACGATCCTGTTTGTGCACGGAACAATGATGGATCACACCGTCTGGCACAAACAGGTCAAGGCGTTTCAGGGTTCCTCTCGATGCGTGTGCCCGGATCTGCGCGGGCATGGCCAGTCGAGCGCCGCATCCCCCGATATCAGCTTCGAGGATCATTGCGACGACCTCGCCGCGATAATCGATCGGCTGGGCCTGCGCGATGTCACGCTGGTCGGCTGGTCGATGGGGGGCTGCATCTGCCAGGTATTCGTCACCCGTTATCCGGAAAAAGCGGCACGTCTGGTGCTGGTCGACACAATTCCGCAGCGTCTCTCCGACGATCGTTTTCCCTATGGCCAGGACCCGGATAGCACGCCGGCAACGGAGCGCGCTCTCGAAGAGCGCTACGACGCCGTTTGCGAAACCTTCGGCCACCGCATTTCGCCGG
This sequence comes from Hoeflea sp., assembly GCA_965216535.1. Classification (GTDB taxonomy): domain Bacteria; phylum Pseudomonadota; class Alphaproteobacteria; order Rhizobiales; family Rhizobiaceae; genus Hoeflea_A. The sequence goes on along the minus strand of OZ244175.1, from coordinate 7,281,544 downwards.
AAAACGAGGAAGTTGCGGACTTCCTGATCGGCATCGCCCGCAGAGCCAGGCAAGATGTCACGATCAACGATTATGTCAGCACGGATGCCCGCTCGCAGCTCGATCTGCTGCCGCACATGGAGCTGCCGACCACAATTGTCTCCGGCGATCGGGATGTTGTCTGCAAACCGCAGGCCAGCTTTTTCATGGCGGAGAAAATTCCGGGCTGCACCGACGGCGTACACACCATCGAGGGCGCCGGACACGCCACCTTTTTGACCCATCCGGTGCAATTCAACGAAATTCTGCGCCAGGCGATCGCCGGGCGGGGCTGACGGACCCGGAATCAGTTATATGATTGCCCCATGAAACTGCTTGCCGTCGACACAGCTTCGTACATGTGTTCCGCCTGCCTCTATGATGGCGCGGCTGAGCAGGTCTGCATCCTGCACGCGGAAGACATCGGTCGCGGCCATGCGGAGAGGCTGTTTCCGGTGATAGCGGAAACCTTGGCGCAGAGCGAACACACGTTTGCCGATCTGGACCGGCTTGCGGTCTGCATTGGACCGGGTTCGTTTACCGGTATTCGCGTCGGGGTCGCCGCCATGCGGGGTCTTGCCCTTGCTCTCGACATTCCGTTGATCGGCATCGATGTATTCGATTGCATGGCAGCGGCTGCCAAAACCGCCGGTCCGGCGCTGATCGTGCTCGACGCCCGCCGCGATGAGGTCTATGCGCAACTTTATGCAGCTGACGGGGCCGCCATCGGCCCGCCGTCACTCATGCCCGGACAACAGGCGCTTGAACTGGCGCAGAAGCACGGTGCAACCCTGGTCGGCCCAGCATCTTCAAAGCTGGCCTCAGAGGATGCCACTCAAGTTCCGACGCAGGATGCACCGGCAGCGGTCGATATCGCGGTGCTCGCCGCACTGGCCGCTCACCGTGAACCGTCGGAAAAACCGACACCGCTTTATCTGCGGGCCCCAGACGCCAAGCCGCAGGACGGTTTCGCTCTGCCTCGGCGGGAAGCATCATGAGCGGGCCGTCACTGTTTCGCCGTGCGGCAGACTTTGAGATCATGTCGCTGACGCCGGAAGACTGCGTCGATGCGGCCGACCTGCATGCGGAGGATTTCCCCCGTCCGTGGAGTGATGGAGAGATCAGAGCCCTTGTCCATCAGGACCCGGTTTTCGGCTTCATGGCCCGGCGTCCCGGCGGCCTCAGGGGCGGCGCCCCGGGCGGGTTCGTCCTGGCGAGGCTGGTCGAGGACGAAGCCGAAATCCTGACGATTGCCGTGCGACGGAGGTTCCGCCGCAGCGGTCTGGGCTGGCGACTGATGGTCGCGGTTCTCGGTCACCTGCGCGCCGAGGGCGCTGCGTCGCTGTTTCTCGAAGTCGACGAATCCAACGCAGCAGCGCTTGCGCTTTATCGCAAACTGGGTTTCGAACACGTCGCAGAACGTTCTGCCTACTATGATCATGGCGGTGGAGCAAAAACCGCCGCGCTTGTCATGAGGCTCGATCTTGGGTAGGCAGCGTCGAAACGGATACGGGGCCGGACGGTAATCCACCCCGGGCTGCTGAGAGGTGGCAAGTGGAAGACGAACTGAAATCGCTGGAGCAGCAGTGCCTGGACAGAGGCATGCGCATGACCGAACAGAGACGGGTGATTGCCCGTGTGCTGGAAAAGTCGGCCGACCATCCCGATGTCGAGGAGCTCTACCGACGCGCTGCCGAGGTGGACCCGAACATTTCGATTTCAACCGTCTACCGCACGGTCAAGCTGTTCGAGGACACAGGCATTATCGAGCGGCACGATTTCCGTGACGGGCGGTCGCGCTATGAAACCGTGCCGGACGAGCATCACGATCATCTGATTGATCTCAAATCCGGTAGGGTGATCGAATTTCAGTCGGCCGAGATCGAGGCTTTGCAGGAACGCATCGCCCGTGAGCACGGGTTCCGGCTCGTCGACCATCGTCTCGAACTCTACGGCATTCCGCTAAAGAAGGCCGAGGACTGAACCATGTTGGCTTCGCCGACAGGATCTGGGGAGGCGGGAGCCCCCGGCCGATGATCGTTTGGATACGCATCTTGTTGATCTTGATCGTCATCGTCCTGGTGACGGTTGTCCTGTTGCCGGTCCAACTCGTGTCCAACCGGTTCGGCTGGCGGCTGTCCTGGTATTTGCCCCGCTGGTGGCACCGGATTGCCCGCAGACTGCTTGGACTTAAGATCAATGTTCATGGTCGGCTGGACGAGCATCGGCCGTTGTTGATCGCCGCGAATCACAGCAGCTGGAAGGACATCATCGTTCTGGCCGCCGTTGCCGACGTGGTTTTCATCGCCAAGTCGGAGGTCAGGACCTGGCCGGTCTTCGGCTGGCTTGCCCGTTGGCAGCGTTCTGTCTTCATCGAACGAGAACGTCGGCGCGATACCGGGGCCCAGGTGAGCGAAGTGGCGAAGCGGTTGGCCGATGGCGAGATCGTCGTTCTGTTTGCCGAAGGCACGACGTCCGACGGCAACCGGTTGCTGGACTTCAAGAGTTCCCTGTTCGGCGCGGCAGCTTCGGCGCTTGAGGCCTCCCCGACCGGAAATGTCGTGATCCAGCCCGTGGCCATTGCCTATACGCATGCCCACGGCCTGCCGCTCGGCCGATATGCGCGGCCGCTCGCTGCCTGGCCGGGCGATACCACGTTGACGCCACATCTCTTCGGCGTGCTCAAGGAAGGCGCCATCGACGTCCAGGTTTGCTTCGGCCAACCGGTTGTTTATGACCGGCAAAGCAACCGCAAGAAGGTGACGAAGGAAGTCGAATCCCAGGTCCGGCAGATGTTGCAGGGACAGCTCTATGGCGTCAGTCCGGACGACGCGGCGCACGAATCGGCTTGACTCGTCGGCTAACAGCCGCGATTGCGTGCTTTCGAAAACAACCCGATACCCGGCGGCCGCATTGATTTGCGCCGCGAAACGGACGATTTTGATCGTATGACCCAGATTCTGACACAGGACCAGGCCGCTATCCGCGCGGACGATGGGGCCGAAAAAGGCGAAAACCGTCGCAAGGTGTTCGTCAAAAGTTACGGCTGCCAGATGAACGTTTACGATTCGGAGCGCATGGCCGACACCCTGACGCGAGAGGGTTATCAACAGACCGACAATCCGGAGGATGCCGATCTTCTGCTGCTCAACACCTGTCACATTCGCGAAAAGGCGGCCGAGAAGGTCTATTCGGAACTTGGCCGCATCCGCCAGATGAAGGAACGGCGTGCGGACGAAGGCCGCGAGTTGATGGTCGGTGTTGCCGGTTGCGTGGCCCAGGCCGAGGGCCAGGAGATCATTCGCCGCGCATCCGTGGTCGATCTGGTGATCGGTCCGCAAACCTATCACCGGCTGCCGCAGGCGATCGCTCGCGCACACAAGGGTGAGAAGGTTGTCGAGACCGACTACGCCATCGAGGATAAGTTCGAGCACTTGCCGGCGCCGGAAAAGAAAGTCATTGCGTCGCGTGGCGTCACCGCATTTCTGACCGTTCAGGAAGGATGCGACAAGTTCTGCACGTTCTGTGTCGTCCCCTATACGCGCGGCTCGGAAGTGTCTCGCCCGGTCGGGCAGATCGTTGCGGAGGCAGAACGCCTGGTCGCTGCCGGAGTGCGCGAAATCACCCTGCTTGGCCAGAACGTCAATGCGTGGCACGGCGAAGCGGCCGACGGACGGGAGTGGGGCCTTGGAGAATTACTGCGTCGCCTGGCCGAGATCGATGGCCTGGAGCGACTGCGCTACACCACCAGCCATCCGCGCGACATGGATGACGCGCTGATCGAAGCCCACCGGGATCTCGACAAGCTGATGCCCTATCTGCACCTGCCTGTGCAGGCCGGTTCCGACCGGATCCTCAAAGCCATGAACCGTCGTCACACCGCTGCCGACTACAGGCGCCTGGTCGACCGAATTCGCGCAGCCCGCCCGGATATCGCTCTGTCTGGAGATTTCATTGTCGGCTTTCCCGGTGAGACGGAGGCCGATTTTGCCGATACGCTGCGCCTGGTGGAAGAGATTGGCTACGCTCAGGCCTTTTCCTTCAAATATTCGCCGCGCCCCGGCACGCCCGGTGCCGATCTGACCGACCAGGTGCCGGAGACGGAAAAGTCCGACCGACTGGAACGCCTGCAAATCTTGCTCAGACAGCAGCAGCAGAGCTTTGCCGAGGCCTGTGTCGGGAAAACCATCGATCTGCTGCTGGAGAAGCCTGGCAGGTTGGCCGGCCAGTTGATTGGCCGCTCGCCGTGGCTTCAGCCGGTAATTGTTGATGCAAAACCGTCGCAAATAGGCGACATTGTCGGGGTAAGAATCACGAAGACGGGATCGAATTCGCTGTTTGCGGAACAAATTCAGGGCACGGACACAGTCAGGAGTTCAACCATTTGACACAGACGGCCAGGCGCAAAACCGGCAAGAAACCCTCCGGTGCCTCCGATACGACCCATATCGTCCTTACCTTTGAAAACAATCGTCTTGCCAGCGATCTCTTCGGCCAGTTTGACCAGAACCTGGCGCTCATCGAGCAGAAGCTCGGGGTGGATGCGCGGGCGCGCGGCAACCAGGTCTCCATCCAGGGCGATGAGGTGGCCACCAACCAGGCGCGGCGTGCGCTCGACTACCTCTATGATCGACTGCAGGGGGGCGAGGAGGTTCAGTCTTCCGATGTCGAGGGCGCTATTCGCATGTCGGTGGCGGCGGACGATCAGCTGACGCTGCCCACTATGGAACGCAAGGGCAAGATGGCGCTGGCCCAGATCGCCACGCGCAAGCGCACCATTGCCGCCCGGACGCCGGCCCAGGACGCGTATATTCGCGCCATGGATCGGGCAGAACTGGTGATTGGCGCCGGCCCGGCGGGGACCGGGAAGACCTATCTTGCGGTCGCCCATGCGGCGCAGATGCTCGAACGCGGGTTGATTGAGAAGATCATCCTGTCGCGTCCGGCCGTCGAGGCCGGAGAGCGGCTTGGCTATCTGCCCGGTGACATGAAGGAAAAGGTCGATCCCTATCTGCGGCCGCTTTATGACGCGCTCTACGACATGATGCCGGGCGACAAGGTCGAGCGGGCAATCACCGCGGGTGTTATCGAAATTGCGCCGCTGGCCTTCATGCGCGGCCGCACATTATCGAACGCGGCGGTTATCCTCGATGAGGCGCAGAACACGACATCCATGCAGATGAAGATGTTCCTGACGCGTCTTGGCGAAAACGCCCGCATGATCGTCACCGGCGATCCGAGCCAGATTGACCTGCCGCGAGGCGTCAAATCCGGCATGGTCGAGGCGTTGCACGTGCTCAGGTCGGTCGAAGGCGTGGTTACGGTGCACTTCCGCGACACCGATGTTGTGCGCCATCCGCTCGTGGCCAGGATTGTTGCGGCCTACGATGCCGAAAAAACGATGATCGCAGACAGCGACAACGCCGATTCCCGATGACCCGCCCGGCCATCGACATCCAGCTGGCCATCGAAAGCGACGGCTGGCCGGCGCTTGAATTGCTGGATGAGTTCTGCGGCGATGTGGTCGGCGTGGCAGCCGGCTACCTTGCCGATGAACTGGGGCAGCCTTTTCCACAAAGTGGCAGCGAGCTGTCCCTGATGTTCACCGACGACGCGGCCGTGCGCGAGATCAACCGGCGCTGGCGCGACCAGGACAAGCCGACCAACGTGTTGTCCTTTCCCGGTTTTCCCATTGCTCCGGGCGACATGCCGGGTCCCATGCTCGGCGACATCCTGTTCGCCCAGGAAACGGTCAGCCGCGAAGCGGTTTCCATGGATATTCCCTTCGATAACCATCTCACCCATCTCCTGGTGCATGGATTTCTGCATCTGTTAGGGTATGATCACGTCGATGAGCGCGATGCACACACCATGGAAGGTCTGGAGACTCGCATTTTGGCCGCGCTCGACCTATCTGATCCCTATGCGAACACCGATCCGGTTTGATTTGAGATGAACCAGCACAGCAGCGCCGCCACGACTGCGGCCGCAGCGACCGATACGCCGGATGGCGACTCCGGCGAGGACCCCGGAAGTCAACACCTCCCCGTTCCAATCGAAAACGGCGACAGAAACGGTCAGTCCCTGTGGGCTCGGATTCTGCGTTTCTTCCGCAGCTCCGATGAACACAGCCTGCGCGAGGACCTGACAGATGCGCTGGCAACGGAAGGCGCCGGCACTGCCTTCTCGCCTGAAGAGCGGGCCATGCTACACAACATTCTTCGGCTGCGCGAAATGCGGGTCGAGGATGTCATGGTGCCGCGTGCCGATATTCAGGCAGTCGATCTCGGCACCACCCTGGGTGAGCTGATGGTGCTGTTCGAGGAGTCGGGTCACTCCCGCATGCCGGTTTATGACGACACGCTGGACGATCCGCGCGGCATGATTCACATCCGCGACCTTGTTGCGCATTTCACCAAGCAGGCCCGCGGCAAGCGCCGCTCGTCCCGAAACGGCGCGGCCAAGGCAGCCAACGGCAGCACCGCTGCCAAGAAGGAACGGACAACAAAGGTCGGTAGCCCCGATCTCGGACGGGTCGACCTGAACAAGACTGTGCAGGAAGCCGGCCTGATCCGGGACGTCCTTTTCGTGCCGCCCTCGATGCTTGCCAGTGACCTGATGCAGCGCATGCAGGCGACGCGCACCCAGATGGCGCTGGTGATCGACGAATATGGCGGAACTGACGGTCTCGCCTCGCTGGAAGACATCATCGAGACCGTGTTCGGCGATATCGAAGACGAACACGATGACGAAGCGGACATGGTCAGCCGCACCTCGGAGGACGTTTTCGTTGCCGATGCCCGCGCCGAGCTTGAGGACATTGCCAAGGTTGTCGGCAGTGATTTTGTGGTCGGTGACAAGGGCGAGGACGTCGATACGCTGGGAGGCCTGATCTTTTCGACGCTGGGCCGCATTCCAGCCCGCGGCGAAGTTGTCCAGGCTCTGCCCAATTTCGAGTTTCACGTCCTCGACGCTGACCCCCGCCGAATACGGCGCGTCCGTCTGGTGCGGCGCCGCACGATTGCCCGCCGCAGACCGCAGAAACCGGATCCCGATAACGCTCGACCATCGCGAAAGCCGACCGCGGACGAAAATCCGCAGGCGGACGAAAAGGCACCGGCAACAGCCTCCGAGGCTTGATACGCCGGGTCGGGTTTCAGCGGTCGCTGCTTTGTTGTAACGGCCTTTCAGCTCTCAAAGCTTGGTAACGGACCGGTTTCGGGTAATGTCACTTCCGCGACCGGCTGATTCGCGCTGGTTTGACGCCATCGGATGGCTGGCCGTAGTACGATCTGTGGGGGACCGTGCGGGGCGAAACGCTACTTATCGCCCTTTGCTCGAGCGGCGGTGGAGGACGAATTGGAACGACTGGCCCACAGGATCATGCTTCTTTGGGGTCCGCGGCGCTGGGCGCTGGCCTTTGCCGCCGGTCTGCTGGCTGTGGTATCGCTGCCTCCCTTTGATTTCTTCGCCGTCCTGTTCATTTCCTTCACGCTGCTCGTTTGGCTGCTGGACGGCGCCAGCGGCAACGCGGATGCAGGCTTCTTCGGACGATTGACGCCGGCGTTTGGCATCGGCTGGTGGTTCGGCTTCGGCTATTTCGTCGGTGGCATGTGGTGGCTTGGCAATGCACTGCTGATCGAGGCCGAACTGTTTGCCTGGGCGCTGCCTTTCGCTGTCCTTGGTCTGCCGGCAATTTTGGCGCTGTTTTATGGTGCCGCGGCTGCGCTTGCTCGGCTTTTGTGGTCCGACGGTCTCGGGCGTATTTGCGCTTTGGCACTGGGCTTCGGCCTGGCCGAGTGGTTGCGCAGCTTTTTGTTCACCGGTTTTCCCTGGAACGCCATCGGCTATGGTGCAATGCCGGTACCTGCCCTTATGCAGTCGTCGGCTCTTGTGGGCCTGTTCGGTATGTCAGCGCTGGCGGTCTTCGTGTTTTCGGCCCCGGCCTTGATCGCAACCCGTCGAGGCGCCGTGCCGGGTCTCGTCCTCGCCCTCGTCCTCATGGTTGCGCATACAGGCTTCGGCTTCTGGATGATAGGCGATCCTGACAAGGGTGATGATGGCATGGTTGTACGCCTTGTGCAGCCTTCCATCGACCAATCTGTGAAATGGAGCGATGCCGAGCGAGACCGGATTTTTTCGCGCCTGCTCGATCTGTCCACCCGGCAGGGCGACGGCCCGAAGCCAGATCTCATCGTCTGGCCCGAAACCTCGGTTCCGTTTTTGCTGACCAGCAATCCGTCGGCACTGGCGCGGATAGGCGGATCGCTAAAGGATGGGCAGACACTGATAACCGGCGCCGTACGCCAGGAAAGCGGTGGTGCCGATCAACCGGCCCGCTACTACAATTCGATCTACGTCATCGATGATGATGGTCAGATTCTCTCGGCGGCAGACAAGCGTCACCTTGTGCCCTTCGGAGAGTACCTGCCGTTCAGGGAAGCCTTGGAAGGCCTTGGCCTCAGTATCATTGCTCAAGCGCCGGGCGCCTTCACGTCGGGCATTCGCCGGGAAACCGTTCCGGTGCCCGGCGGCCGGCATTTCCTGCCGCTGATTTGCTATGAGGCCATTTTCCCGCATGAACTGACAGCGCATGGGCCTGAAGCCGATTTCATCGTCAATGTGACCAACGATGCGTGGTATGGCGATACACCCGGACCTTATCAACACTTTCGTCAGGCGCAGCTACGGGCGGTTGAAACAGGCCTTCCAATGGTCCGGGTCGGAAACAACGGTGTTTCAGCGATTACTGACGGCTATGGCCGCGTGATCGATGGATTGCCACTGAATACTGTGGGGTTTGTTGATATTTTTCTTCCAGAAAAGGTAGAAAGAAACGGTTATACTTGGAGTCACCAAGCTGTTTTCTGGTCGATAATCGCTTTACTATTAGCTGGGGCGCTGTTTTCGCGTTACGGTTTTATTCGAAGGTATAATTGACGGAAAACCCCTAAAATTGCATAGATAGGACGTGTAGCAGTATGGCCGGTGTTGTTTCAGGGCAAAAACCTTCTGGTGGGCGGGGAAGGTGAGGGGGACAGCATCATAAATGACAATCATATGCGAGTGACGCGAGCGCTCGCAGGAAGAAAGCTATGAACACTATCGTCAATAAGAAAAAACCGAACCCTATCGATATACATGTTGGCTCTCGTATCAGGCTTCGGAGGACTATGCTTGGTATGAGCCAGGAAAAGCTGGGAGACAGCCTCGGCATCACTTTCCAGCAGATCCAGAAATATGAGAAGGGAACAAACCGGGTCGGCGCCAGCCGGCTTCAGAATATCTCATCCATTCTCAACGTACCCGTGTCCTTTTTCTTCGAGGATGCGCCCGGAGATCCGTCGACCGGTCAGCCCGGCATGTCGGAAGCTTCCAGTTCCAACTATGTCGTCGATTTTCTGTCGTCGTCGGAAGGACTGCAATTGAACCGGGCTTTCGTGAAGATCGAAGATCCGAAAGTACGCCGAAAGCTCGTCGACCTCGTCAAGGCGTTGGCGGCCGATGCGGAGAGTTCCGCCTAGTCGGTGGAGAACTTTTTGGGGAGGCAGATCCGTCAGCGTTAACGGAACAGTTTCTGCCAGCCTGGCTCACGGGCATCCCCGGTTCGCATAACGCCTGGAACCCAAGCACGAACAGTGCGCCGCCACAATGCGGAAGTGGGCAAATAAAAGTGGTTCCGATTTCGAGTGCCAGGCACTCCATATCAAGATATATTTATATCGTTCTACGCTTGTTTTCCCGACTCGATTTCAATAACAAGGCGCATCAGACAGACTTCTGAGAGGCGGGCCATGGCGCGAGACGTTTATCATTTCACCAGCGAGTCGGTATCCGAGGGACATCCCGACAAGGTGTGCGATCGCATTTCTGACGAAATCGTCGATCTGATCTACAAGGAAGCGCGCAAGACGGGCGTCGATCCTTGGAGCGTGCGCATTGCCGCCGAAACGCTTGCGACCACGAATCGTGTTGTGATTGCCGGTGAGGTGCGGGTTCCGCCGACATTGATGAAAAAGGACAAGAACGGAAACGACGTGATCAATCCGTCCCGTTTCCGGTCCGCTGCCCGGCGCGCCATTCGCGACATCGGCTATGAGCAGGACGGGTTCCACTGGAAGAACTCGAAGATTGATGTCCTGCTGCATACCCAATCCGCGGATATCGCCCAAGGCGTGGACAATGCCGCCGACCAGCAGGGTGACGAGGGTGCTGGCGACCAGGGCATCATGTTCGGTTACGCGGTCAACGAAACGCCGGACCTGATGCCGGCGCCGATTTACTATTCGCACCAGATTCTGCGCCTGCTGGCCGATGCCCGCAAGAGCGGCGAGGGCGAGGCCGCCAAACTCGGCCCCGATAGCAAAAGCCAGGTGACCGTCCGCTACGAAGGTGGCAAGCCGGCAGCGGTCACACAGATCGTGCTATCCACTCAGCACCTCGATGACAGCTGGGATTCCGACAAGGTTCGCGAAGTCGTCGAGCCTTATATCCGCGAAGCGCTTGGCGACCTGCCGATCGACGACGACTGCAATTGGTACATCAATCCGACCGGCAAATTCGTCATCGGCGGTCCCGACGGTGATGCGGGCCTGACCGGCCGCAAGATCATTGTCGACACCTATGGCGGTGCCGCACCCCATGGCGGTGGTGCGTTTTCCGGCAAGGACACCACCAAGGTCGACCGCTCGGCGGCCTACATGGCCCGCTACCTCGCCAAGAACATCGTCGCCGCAAAACTGGCGGAGCGTTGCACGATCCAGCTTTCCTACGCCATTGGCGTGGCGCAACCGCTGTCGGTCTATGTCAACCTGCACGGCACCGGCAAGGTGAGCGAGGAGCAGGTGGAAAATGCGATCCGCGCCATTGTCGACCTGTCGCCGACCGGAATCCGCCGCCATCTGGATCTCAACCGCCCGATCTATGCCAAAACCGCTGCCTACGGCCATTTCGGCCGCAAGGCCGGGCGTGACGGATCGTTTTCCTGGGAAAAGACCGATCTGGTGAAGGCGCTGAAAGAGGCGGTCAAACCGGCGGCGGCCCGGGCAGTCAACGACACGCGGCCGCTCGAGGAAGCTGCCAAGGTCTGAGGGACAGCGGCAAGTTCGTGCTATAAGCGGACTGTTGGAATTCGACGGAAGCACGGCATGCCCTCCGATCACCCGCAAAGGGCCACTGAGGCGTTTTTCGGCCGCCGTCGCGGCAAGGCGCTGCGACCGGCGCAAGCGCAGGCAATCGAAACGGTACTGCCATCGCTTCGCGTCGACCTGGAGGCGCCAACGCCAGCCGATGCAAGCGCACTGTTTCCCGCGCCCGTGGAAGCCATCCGGTTGGAGATCGGATTCGGCGGTGGCGAGCACTTTCTCTATCGCGCAGCCGAAGCACCGCGGACCGGCTTCATCGGTGTCGAGCCTTTCGTCAACGGCATGGCCAAATGCGTGAGCATCCTGGCGGCGGAACCGAGAAGCAATGTACGCCTGTTCGATGACGATGCCACCCGGCTGCTCGATTGGCTGCCGCCGGCCTGCATCGATCATGTCGACCTGCTTTATCCTGACCCTTGGCCGAAGAAAAAGCACTGGAAGCGGCGTTTCGTGTCCGCCGTCAATCTTGATCGCCTGGCACGGGTGCTGAAGCCGGGCGGCCGTTTCTGTTTCGCATCAGACATCGATACCTATGTGAACTGGACGCTGCAGCATTGCCGGTCCCATCAGGCTTTTGATTGGACCGCCGGGAGTGCCGACGACTGGCGGTGTTCCTACGCGGGATGGCCTGGCACGCGCTATGAAGCCAAGGCGATGCGCGAAGGCCGTGTGCCGGCCTACCTCACTTTTGTGCGCACCGATGCCGCATAAGGTGATCGGCACCTGCCGACCGGCCTTGCAATTGGCCTTCCGCAAGAGTATATGAACGGAAAATCTTGATCATTCTGAGCAAGAGTGGGCCCCCGGGACCCGCTCTTTTTTATTGAACATCTCAGGAAACCGAATACGGACGCCTAAGTGACCGAAACGCCACTGCCCGCAAGCACAAACGGCAACGAACCGCGGCTCATCACCGAGACCGGTCTCGATGCCCGTGTTGCGTCGATCATCGAACCGGTGCTGGACTCGATGGATTTCAGACTGGTCCGCGTTCGCATCAGCGGCCAGAACGGTCTGACATTGCAGATCATGACCGAGCGCAACGACGGCAGCATGACGGTGGAAGACTGCGAAGCGGTTTCCCGCGCGGTGTCGCCGGTCCTCGATGTCGAAGACCCGATAGACCGGAAGTATCATCTTGAGGTTTCGTCACCCGGTATCGACAGGCCGATGGTGCGTCGTTCCGATTTCGAGCGCTGGGCCGGGCATCTGGTCAAGTGCGAAACGTCGGTGCTGGTGGACAATCGCAAGCGATTCCGCGGCACCATCGTTTCCGTAGATCAGGACGCCTTTGTCCTGCGCCGGGATGCGGCAAGCTACGGTGACGAGCCGGAGGTGCGCATTCCGTTCGATACGCTGAGTGACGCCAAACTGATACTGACCGATGAACTGGTCCGCGATGCACTGGCTGCCGACAAGGCGGCCAAAGCGGCACGGGCCGAAGCCGACGAGATGGACGGCAACAAACAGAATTGACGGCGGCCATGCCGCCCCATGCCATAGGATGGAGAGAGCAACATGGCAGTGAGTGCAAACAGGCTCGAGCTTCTTCAGATCGCGGATGCAGTGGCCCGCGAGAAGGCGATCGACCGCGAAATCGTGATTGACGCGATGGCCGACGCCATTCAGAAGGCGGCCCGTTCACGCTACGGATCCGAATCCAACATTCGCGCGGACATCAACGCCAAGACAGGTGAGATCAAGCTGCAGCGTCTGCTGGAAGTGGTCGAGGAAGTCGAGGACTATTCGACCCAGATCGCGCTGGAACTGGCTCGCGACCGGAGTTCGGAAGCTCAACTCGGCGACTTCATAGCCGAACCGCTGCCGCCGATGGATTTCGGCCGCATCGCGGCCCAGTCGGCCAAGCAGGTCATCGTGCAGAAGGTGCGCGAAGCCGAGCGTGACCGGCAGTACGAGGAGTTCAAGGATCGTGTTGGCGAAATCGTCAACGGCACCGTCAAGCGGGTCGAATACGGCAACGTGATCGTCGATCTCGGCCGCGGCGAGGCAATCATCCGTCGCGACGAACTGATCCCGCGTGAGAACTTCCGCTATGGCGATCGTGTTCGCGCCTATGTCTACGATGTACGGCGCGAGCAGCGTGGTCCGCAGATCTTCCTGTCGCGCACCCATCCGCAATTCATGGTCAAGCTGTTCACCATGGAAGTACCGGAGATCTATGACGGCATCATCGAGATCCGCTCTGTAGCGCGCGACCCGGGTTCGCGCGCAAAGATCGCTGTGATATCCAACGACAGCTCGATCGATCCCGTCGGCGCCTGTGTCGGTATGCGCGGTAGCCGCGTGCAAGCGGTTGTCGGCGAATTGCAGGGCGAGAAAATCGACATCATTCCGTGGTCAATGGATGCGGCGTCCTTCATCGTCAACGCGCTACAGCCGGCCGAAGTTGCCAAGGTGGTGCTCGACGAGGATGCGGAGCGCATCGAAGTGGTCGTACCAGACGACCAGCTGTCACTGGCCATCGGCCGTCGCGGTCAGAATGTGCGTCTCGCATCTCAATTGACCGGCTGGGACATCGACATCCTGACCGAGCAGGAAGAATCGGAACGTCGACAGAAGGAATTCAACGAACGCACCGAGCTGTTCATGAACGCGCTCAATGTCGACGAGATGGTCGGCCAGGTGCTGGCCTCTGAGGGCTTTTCGCAGGTCGAGGAAGTCGCCTATGTCGATCTTGACGAAATCGCCTCCATCGAAGGCTTCGATGAGGAGACCGCAGAGGAAATCCAGAGCCGTGCTCGTGAGCATCTCGAGGCGATCGAGGCCGAGCTGGACGAAAAGCGTCTCTCGATGGGCGTCGAGGACGAATTGCGCGATGTTCCGGGCATGACCACCGCAATGATGGTCAAGCTTGGTGAAGATGGCATCAAGACCATGGACGATTTCGCCGGCTGCGCTGCCGACGATCTTGTTGGCTGGAGCGAACGCAAGGACGGAGAGACCGTCCGCTTCGACGGCCTGTTTACCGGTCTGGATGTCTCGCGCGCTGACGCCGAACAGATGGTGGTTGCCGCACGGCTTGCTGCCGGCTGGATCACCGAAGAGGATCTGGCGGCCGCCGAGGCTGAAGAAGAGGCGGCGGAAGAGGAAGTCGAAGAAGTCGAAGAGTCCAAGCCCATGGGCCAGGTTCTGCCGGTCTGACCGGACGCTGGCTGCGCCGACCCGGGTGCTGGAATGAACGACCGGACCTGCATTGTAAGTCGGCAAAGCGGACCGGCGGAGGACATGATCCGGTTCGTGGCCGCGCCGGATGGCCAGGTGGTTGCGGACTTCAAGGGCAACCTTCCGGGCCGCGGCTGCTGGGTCACTGCCCGGCGTGACTTTATCGACAAGGCTTCGGCAAAAAACCTCTTTGCCCGGGCGCTGAAGACAAAGGTGACGGTGCCGCCAGATCTCGGCGGTGACATAGACCAACTGCTGGTCAAGGCGCTGACCGGGATGATGGGCATGGCGCGCAAGGCCGGTCAATCGGTCAGCGGAGCCGCCAAGGTGGATGCCGCGGTGCGGTCCGGCGAGGCGATTGCCGTGTTTCACGCCTCGGACGCCGCCCCGGACGGTGTTCGCAAGATCGATCAGGCGCGGCATGCGGCCGGCCGGGACGATGTGGCGGTCTTTCGCCTGCTGTCGGCGCAGGAAATGGCCTTTCTGGGCGCCGGCGGTGAGGTAATTCATCTCGCAACGCTTGCAGGGCAGGCGGGTGAAGGTGTAGTGAAACGCGCAAAGATGCTCGAACGGTACCGCAATCAGGCGGAAACCGGTTCGGCAAGGGAAACGGAAACGGAATGAGCGACACCAAGGACGACAAGACCCTCAGCGTCACCAGCAAAAAAACTCTGACGCTGAAGCGTTCCGGGGTTGAGCAGGGAACGGTGCGCCAGGATATGGGGCGTGGCCGCACGAAGGCCGTTGTCGTGGAAACGCGCAAGCGGCGCATCACTCGTCCCGACGATGAAAAGCCAGCCTCGATCGCCGCCGGACTAAAGCCCCGGCCATCGGCGGCCGCACCGGCCGAACGGCCGGCCCCGGCGGCCAAGCAGGAAACGCCTCAAGAACCCGCGACGAGCGCTGTCGCGGCCAACGATCTGTCGGCCAGCGAAATGGACGCGCGCAAGCGTGCTCTGGCCAACGCCAAGGTCCGCGATGCTGAAGATCAGGCCCGCGCCGAGGAAGAGGCGCGTATCCGCGCTGAGCGCGAGGAGCAACTCAAGAAGGAGCGCGAGGAGGCCGAGCGTCTCCAGGCCGAAGAAGACGCCAAGCGCGCCGCCGAAGAGCAGGCCAAGGCCAAGGAAGCCGGGGAGCAGCCACAGGCGACCGCCGAACCCGAGCCGGCGCAGCCGCAGCCAGTACCCGACCGTCAGTCTCGCGGCCGGCCCGAAGAGGCCGAATCCCGTGGTCGTGCGACGCCGCAACGGGGCAAACCGACCCGTCCTGACGCCACGCGTCCATCGCGTCCGCGCGGCGACGACAACCGGCGCCGGGGCAAGCTGACGCTCAACACCGCGTTGAGCGAGGATGGCGGACAACGGGGACGCTCTCTGTCGGCGATGCGCCGTCGCCAGGAAAAGATGAAACGCGCGCAAATGCAGGAGACGCGCGAAAAAATCGCCCGCGAGGTGACGCTGCCGGAAACGATCACCATTCAGGAACTGTCGCAGCGCATGGCCGAACGGGCCGTCGACGTGATCAAGTTCCTGATGAAGGAAGGCCAGATGATGAAGCCCGGCGACGTCATCGACGCCGACCTGGCCGAGCTCATAGCCAGTGAATTCGGGCACACGGTTAAGCGGGTATCGGAATCCGATATCGAGGAAGGAATCTTCGACATTAAGGACGATGAAAGCTCGCTGCAGCCGCGACCGCCGGTGGTCACCATCATGGGCCACGTCGACCATGGCAAGACCTCACTGCTAGATGCCATTCGCGAAGCCAATGTCGTGGCTGGCGAAGCTGGCGGAATTACCCAGCATATCGGCGCCTATCAGGTCGAGCAGGACGGTCAGAAGATCACCTTCATCGATACGC
Source organism: Hoeflea sp. (assembly GCA_965216535.1). Taxonomy (GTDB): domain Bacteria; phylum Pseudomonadota; class Alphaproteobacteria; order Rhizobiales; family Rhizobiaceae; genus Hoeflea_A. The sequence continues at coordinate 7,265,339 of OZ244175.1, read as the reverse complement.
CGGGCCACGCCGCCTTCACGGCCATGCGTGCCCGCGGAGCTGAGGCGACCGACATCGCGATCCTCGTGGTGGCGGCCGACGACAGCGTCATGCCGCAGACGATCGAGTCGATCAATCACGCCAAGGCGGCCAATGTTCCGATCATTGTTGCCATCAACAAGATCGACAAACCCGAAGCCGACGCCAACAAGGTGCGGACCGAATTGCTGCAGCATGAGGTGTTCGTCGAATCGATGGGTGGTGAAGTGCTCGATGTCGAGGTCTCGGCGATCAAGCGCACCAATCTCGACAAGTTGCTCGAAGCGATCCTGTTGCAGGCCGAACTTCTGGATCTGAAGGCCAATCCAGATCGCACGGCGGAAGGCAGCGTCATCGAGGCTCAGCTCGATCGCGGTCGCGGTTCCGTGGCGACCGTTCTGGTCGAGGCCGGCACCCTGAGAACCGGCGACATTGTGGTTGCCGGTGACGAATGGGGCCGGGTGCGCGCTCTGGTCAACGACCATGGCGACCAGGTCAAGGATGCTGGACCCTCGACACCGGTCGAGGTGCTCGGATTGCAGGGAACGCCGCAGGCCGGCGACCGTATGGCGGTGGTCGAAAACGAGGCCCGTGCCCGCGAGATCGCCGAATACCGGCAGCGCAAGGCCCGCGAAATCGCCGTTGCCCGCCAGGCGGGTACCCGCGGCTCGCTGGAACAGATGATGTCGCAGCTGCAGGACACCGGCGCCCAGGAGTTTCCGCTTGTCATCAAGGGTGACGTGCAGGGCTCGATCGAGGCGATTATCGGTGCGCTTGACAAGTTGGGAACCGACGAAGTGCGCGCCCGCGTGGTGCATTCAGGCGCTGGCGGTATCACCGAATCGGATATTTCGCTGGCCGAGGCATCCGATGCAGCAATCATGGGCTTCAACGTCCGCGCCAACGCGCAGGCCCGCGACGCGGCCGCAGCCGCGGGAATCGAGATCCGCTATTACAACGTCATCTACGATCTGGTGGATGACGTGAAGGCGGCGATGTCCGGCATGCTGTCGCCGGAGCGGCGCGAGACCTTCCTCGGCAATGCAGAGATCCTCGAAGTCTTCAACATCACCAAGGTCGGCAAGGTCGCCGGTTGCCGTGTCACGGAAGGCAAGGTCGAGCGTGGCGTCGGTGTGCGCCTGATCCGCGACAGCGTGGTCATCCACGAAGGCAGCCTGAAGACGCTGAAGCGCTTCAAGGATGAAGTGGCGGAAGTCAATTCCGGTCAGGAATGCGGTATGGCCTTCGAGAACTACGAGGATATCCGCGCCGGCGACGTCATCGAGTGCTTCCGCGTGGAGCATGTGACAAGGACTCTGTAAGCGCGACTGTTTTTCTGTATCGGGAGGCGGGCGCAAACAAGGCGCCCGCCTCCGGCATTTTTTGGTTCGCGAGTGGTCCCACTCCGCCGCGAACGGTCGAGAGGTTCAACCATGTCCAGATTTGCATCTTCCGGGCCGTCGCAGCGCCAGCTGCGGGTTGGGGAACAGGTCAGGGCGGCGATCACTGCCGTTCTGCAGCGCGGTGGTGTCAACGATCCGCGCATCGAAAACACGGTCATTGCCATTTCCGAAGTGCACATGTCGCCCGATCTGCGCATTGCGACCGCGTACGTGACGCCGCTGGGCGATACCGATCATGCAGGTGTCGTCGAAGCGCTCAACCGAAACGCCCGCTATTTGCGCAAGCAGGTGACGCCGGCGCTCCGGCAGATGAAGTACATGCCGGAATTGCGCTTTCGCGACGACACCAGTTTCGACAATTACCAGCGCATCGATGAATTGCTGCGCTCGCCCGAGGTCAGACGTGACCTGGAGCATGGCGATGAAGACGAGAGTGCAAGCTGATGGCACGACGCGGCAAGAAGAAGGGCCGGCCGATTTCCGGTTGGCTGGTGCTCGACAAGCCCGAGGACTTCGGCTCGACCGAGGCTGTGTCCAAGATCAAATGGCTCTTCAAGGCCCAGAAAGCCGGTCACGCCGGGACGCTGGATCCCTTGGCATCCGGCATGCTGCCGATCGCCCTCGGCGAAGCGACCAAGACCGTGCCTTACGTCATGGACGGTCGCAAGATCTACGAATTCACCGTGCGCTGGGGTGAGCAACGCACCACCGACGATCGCGAAGGCGAGGTTGTCGCGCGCAGTGACGAGCGGCCCGATGCGGCCGACGTGGAAGCATTGCTGCCGCGCTATACTGGCACGATCGACCAGGTGCCACCGCAGTTCTCCGCCATCAAGATCGACGGCAATCGCGCTTACGACCTTGCCCGTGAGGGTGATGTTGTAGAGCTGCCGCCGCGCCAGGTGGAGGTCCACCGGCTTGATCTCATTGCCTGTCCGGATGCCGATCATGCAGTCTTTGCGATCGAGTGCGGCAAGGGCACCTATGTGCGCTCGCTTGCCCGCGACATGGGGCGCGATCTCGGGTGCCACGGCCATATCGCCAGGTTGCGGCGGACCTATGTGGCTCCGTTCGGAGAAAGCGATCTGGTGCCGCTTGAAACACTGACCGCGTTGGAGGCCGTCGAGGACGAGGCCGAACGGCTGGAAGCGTTGGACAACTACCTTGTTGGAACCGCTGAGGCGTTGACACTGCTGCCGCAACTGGCGATCAGCGAGGACCAGGCGCAGCGCTTGCGCCGCGGCAATCCGGTTATATTGCGCGGTCGCGACGCGCCTTTGCCGGCGCCCGAAGCCTATGCAACGCGGAGCGGACGACTGGTTGCCATCGGTGAGATCGCCGAGGGCGAGTTTCGCCCGAGACGGGTGTTCAACGGGTGATCCGGGAACAGGATTTCAACGCCAGCCAAGCTGCAAATAAAGCTGGCAATTTGGGCTTTTGTAGCCTATATGCACCGCGATACGGCCGAGACGCCGTTTATAAAGGCCCAAGCTGGACGACATCCCGGCTTTGGGCGGCGAACCCCTCCAGACAGAAAGGAAGGTCCGATGTCGATTACTGCTGAACGCAAGGAAGAATTGATTAAGGAATACGCCACCAAGGAAGGCGATACCGGATCCCCCGAGGTCCAGGTTGCAATCCTCACGGAGCGCATCACCAATCTCACGGAACACTTCAAAGGCCACAAGAAGGACAATCACTCCCGCCGTGGTCTGCTGAAGATGGTTTCCAGCCGTCGTTCGCTTCTTGATTATCTGAAGCGCAAGGACGAAGAGCGGTACCGCAAACTCATCGCGAGTCTCGGAATTCGCCGCTAAGTTCAGCCGGCGGTGTGCCTTGGGCACGCCGCCGGTTTCATTTTCCGGACGGTGAGACCCGACCGGAGGAGACGTCACGGGGCAGGATTGCCGGTTGTTTGTGCGGGTAGCCCGCCAGATCCAAACACCCTGCTGTCTTGCCCGTGGCGAAACGACCAACCGGCCCGATGGAACGGGACCGGCTGCACAAACAACAGGGGATCGGTGCCTTAATCGGCGCACCGTCCCGCCACGAAGGATAAGATATGTTCAATTCCCACAAGGTTGAAATCGAATGGGGCGGTCGTCCGCTCATTCTCGAAACCGGCAAGATAGCTCGCCAGGCGGATGGCGCCGTCATCGCCACCTATGGCGAGAGTGTCGTGCTGGCGACGGTGGTTTCAGCCAAGCAACCAAGACCCGGTCAGGACTTTTTTCCGCTGACCGTCAATTACCAGGAAAAAACCTTTGCCGCCGGCAAGATCCCTGGCGGCTTTTTCAAGCGCGAAGGTCGGCCGAGCGAGAACGAAACGCTGACGTCGCGTCTCATCGACCGCCCGATCCGGCCGCTGTTTCCGGCCGGCTACAAGAACGACACCCAGGTCATCATCACGGTGATGCAGCATGACCTGGAAAACAATCCCGACATTCTGGCGATGATTGCAACGTCAGCGGCGCTGACGCTGTCCGGAATTCCTTTCATGGGTCCGATCGGCGGCGCGCGTGTCGGCTATATCAATGGCGAATATGTCCTGAACCCGCATATCGACGAGATGGAAGAATCGTCGCTCGACCTGGTTGTCGCCGGCACACAGGACGCCGTTCTGATGGTGGAATCGGAAGCCAATGAGCTGTCCGAGGACGTTATGCTCGGCGCCGTGATGTTCGGACAGAACGGTTTCCAGCCGGTCATTGACGCGATCATCAAGCTGGCGGAAGTCGCCGCCAAGGAGCCGCGCGATTTCGAACCGGAAGATCTGTCGGCGCTCGAAGAGGCGATGCTGAAAATCGCTGAAAGCGAGCTGCGCGAAGCCTACAAGATCATCGACAAGTCCGATCGTTACGACGCGGTCGACGCGGTCAAGGCGAAAGTCGTGGAGCACTTCCTTCCGGAAGTTGAGGAAGAGCCGGAATATTCAGGCGAGCAGATCGGCGCCGTTTTCAAGTCCCTACAGGCCAAGATCGTTCGTTGGAACATTCTTGATACCGAAAACCGGATCGACGGTCGTGACCTCTCGACGGTGCGTCCCATCGTCTCCGAGGTCGGCATTCTGCCGCGTACCCACGGTTCGGCAGTGTTCACCCGCGGCGAAACCCAGGCCATTGTGGTTGCGACGTTGGGCACCGGCGAGGATGAGCAGTTCATCGACAGCCTGACGGGCACCTACAAGGAGAGATTCCTCCTGCACTACAACTTCCCGCCCTTCTCGGTCGGCGAAACGGGGCGCATCGGGTCGCCCGGCCGCCGCGAGATCGGTCACGGCAAGTTGGCCTGGCGGGCAGTTCGTCCGATGCTGCCAACCGGCGAGCAATTCCCCTACACGTTGCGCGTTGTCTCCGAGATCACCGAGTCCAACGGTTCGTCCTCCATGGCCACCGTATGCGGCACCTCGCTGGCGCTGATGGATGCCGGTGTTCCGATTTCCCGCCCGGTGGCTGGTATCGCCATGGGCCTGATCAAGGAAGACGACCGCTTTGCCGTGTTGTCCGATATTCTCGGAGACGAGGATCATCTCGGCGACATGGACTTCAAGGTGGCCGGCTCGCACGAGGGCATCACCTCGCTGCAGATGGACATCAAGATCACCGGGATCACCGAGGAAATCATGAAAGTCGCTCTCGGCCAGGCCAAGGATGGGCGGCTCCACATCCTCGGAGAAATGGGCAAGGCGATCAACGAAAGCCGCGGGGAACTCGGCGAGTTCGCACCACGCATCGAAGTCATGAACATTCCGGTCGACAAGATCCGTGACGTCATTGGCTCCGGCGGCAAGGTAATCCGCGAGATCGTCGAAAAGACCGGCGCCAAGATCAATATCGATGACGACGGAACCATCAAGTTCGCTTCCTCGTCGCTGAAGGAGATCGAAGCCGCGAAGAAGTGGGTTCATTCCATCGTGGCCGAGCCGGAAGTTGGCGAAATCTACCAGGGCACCGTCGTCAAGGTTGCCGATTTCGGTGCCTTCGTGAACTTCTTCGGGCCGCGTGATGGCCTCGTGCACATCTCTCAGCTCGCCAAGGAACGTGTCGGCAAGACCTCCGATGTGGTCAAAGAAGGCGACAAGGTCTACGTCAAGCTGCTGGGCTTCGATGACCGCGGCAAGGTACGCCTGTCGATGAAGGTCGTCGATCAGGAAAGCGGTCAGGAAATTCCGCGCGAAAAATCCGACTGACGTTTTCCTGCAAGGATTGAATATTGCAACCCGCTGTCTTCGGATGGCGGGTTTTTTCTTGTCTGCCGATCGAGTGCCCGGCGACACGATAAAAATATTACGAAAATTTAACCTGCAACCCATGGTGTTTGGCGTCGCCATGGATTAAATCAATCCGATAGAACAGTAAAAACTATACCCGGGAAGTTTCATGCCTCGCCAATGGGAAGACCATGGCAGAGGCCGCTTCCGCGCGCCTAGAAATCCTGGATCGGACGAACATGACTGCGCTGACCAACTATACGATCGACCAGATCAGCAATTACCTCACCCATGGTTACTGGGACTACCGGTCCGTCTACTACCATTCTTTCAACGTCGGCTCTTCCGGCACGGGAGCCAATGACGGACGGATTTACTATGTCTATGACGAACTGAAAGGTGTCGATGGTGCTGCAGACGATCATGACGGTCTGTCGAACCATCATCGAGCCCTTGTCGACCACGCCTTTCAGTATCTTCAGGAAATTCTCGGCCTGGAATTTGTTCGCGCACTGGAGGCTGACCCGAACGTTGATATCTACTTTACCGACGTTGACAGCGGCGCCTATGCGGTTGCGAACTTCCATTTGAGCGGCAACGGCCAGACGGATCACCGCTACACGGATGTTGCTTGGGTCAATATAGACCCGGGTTGGAATGGCGGCGATACCAACATCAATGGGTACACCTATCAGACGATCGTGCACGAGATTATGCACACACTCGGGCTGGGGCATCCCGGCCCTTACAATGCTGACGGAAGCCCTGACTACGAACCGGTCTATGTGACTGATAGCAACGACGCCGTTGCAGACCGATCGAACGTGGCTCTGAACGATTCGTGGCAACAGACGATCATGTCCTATTTCGATCAGGACATGAACACGGTCGTGAACGCCGATTTTGCCTATGTGCTGACGCCGATGGCGGCAGACATAGAGGCTCTGCGAAGCTTCTATGGTACTTCGGCGTTTGTTGAAAACACTGTCTACGGTTTCAACACGAGCATCAATCAGGGACGCAGTGCGGTGCTGAATGCGCTGGCCGATTATGCTGATGAGGCGGCGTTTTGCATCGTCGACGACGGCGGCAACGACACGGTGGACTTTTCCGGCTTCGGGGCCGACCAGACCATCGATCTGACTGTTGTCACGGGAACATCCACCGGCATCTTTTCCAACATTGGCGGGTTGATCGGCAACATGTCGCTCGCCGTCGGCACGCTGATCGAAAACGCCATTGGTGGTTCCGGCAACGACGTGATCACTGGTAATGATGCCGACAACACCCTCACCGGCAACCACGGCAACGACCGCATCGTCGGCAAGGGCGGTGCAGACCGCATTGATGGCGGCGAAGGCACCGACACCGTCGTCTATGACGGTATAAGAGCCGATTATGTGCAGGATCTGCAGGTTGATGGCAGCATCTTGCTGACCAAATCGAATGGTGTCATCGACCTGCTGTTTGGCATTGAGCGGCTGGAAATGGCGGATGGGGATTACGTATTCGACATCGGTAGCGACAATGTCGGCTTCGCATACAGGATCTACGGTGCCGCCTACGGCCGCACGCCGGATGAGGGTGGACTACGCTACTGGACGCAGGTGCTTGACGATCTGGACGCCAACAATCCGAATGTCGATAAGCAGAATCACCTGGCCGATCAGTTTCTCGCAGCCGCCGAATTCACCGCGCTCTATGGCAGCAATCCGAGCAACGAGGACTATGTTGACGCGATGTACCAGAACGTGCTGAAGCGGCTGCCTGACCAGGCAGGATACGATTTCTGGGTTGGCGCCATGGACGGCGGTCTCGGCCGCGACGCCATTCTCGTTTCATTTTCGGAAAGCATCGAAAACCGCATCAATGCGGATGTCGACTATGATGACGGCATATGGGTGGTCTGACGGACGCTTATTTTCCGTTCGACCACTGGGTCTTGAGTTCATCCAGCACCGGCATCGACGTCACGTGGTAACCGGAATCGACATAGTGCACTTCGCCGGTGACGCCGCGTGACAGGTCCGACAGCAGGTAGAGCGCCGAACCGCCGACATCGTCGATGGTAACGTTGCGGCGCATCGGCGAGTTACGCTGTTGATAGTTGTACATTTCGCGCGCGTCGGACACGCCGGCGCCGGCCAGAGTGCGCACCGGACCGGCTGAGATGCTGTTGACCCGGATGCCGTTTGGTCCGTAGTCCGCCGCCAGATAGCGAACGCTGGCTTCAAGCGCCGCCTTGGCGACGCCCATGACGTTGTAATTGGGCATGACCCGCGTCGAGCCGGCATAGGTCAGCGTGATCATCGCCCCGCCGTCGCCCATCATGCCTGCGGCCCGCTTGGCGATTTCCGTGAACGAAAAACAGGAGATCACCATGGTGCGCGAGAAGTTCTCACGGGTCGTGTCGGCATAAAGCCCCTTCAGTTCGTTGCGATCCGAGAAGCCGATGGCATGAACGAGGAAGTCGAGCGATCCCCAACGTTCTCCCAATGTCTCAAACACCGCGTCGACGGTGTCGATGTCCTCGACGTCGCATGGCAACACGATTTCCGACTGCACCTGCTCTGCCAGCGGCCGCACCCGTTTGCCGAAGCCTTCTCCCTGGTAGGTGAAAGCGAGCTCGGCCCCTTCGGCATGCAGTGCCTTGGCGATCCCCCAGGCAATCGAATGATCATTGGCGACGCCCATGATCAGGCCACGCTTGCCCTTCATCAAGTCTCCCATATCCGCGTCCCCTAACCCCCGTACCGCCTGAATACCAAGGTTGCATTGGTCCCGCCGAAGCCGAACGAGTTCGACAGCGCGGTATCGATCCGGGCATCGTCGATGCGTTCCCGCACGATCGGCACGCCTTCGAATTCCGGATCCAGTTCCGTGATGTGCGCGCTCTCCCCAATAAAGCACTCCTGCATCATCAGGAGTGAATAGATCGATTCCTGTACGCCTGCGGCACCAAGCGAATGTCCGGTCAGCGATTTGGTGGAGGCAATGTGCGGTATCGCGTCGCCGAACACTTCCCGGATGGCGCTGACTTCGCGGCTGTCACCAATCGGCGTTGCCGTACCGTGCGTGTTGATATAGTCGACCGGTCCCTCGACGCCTGCGAGCGCCAGCTTCATGCAGCGGATAGCGCCTTCTCCGGAAGGCTGGACCATGTCGTAGCCGTCGGAGGTGGCGCCGTAGCCGATGATCTCACCGTAGATCTTGGCGCCGCGAGCCTTGGCGTGTTCGAGTTCTTCCAGTACCAGGACGCCGGCGCCGCCGGCAATGACGAACCCGTCGCGCGTGACGTCATAGGCCCTGGACGCGGTCGACGCCTCGTCGTTGTATTTGGTCGACATGGCGCCCATGGCATCGAAAAGGTTGGACATGGTCCAGTCGAGATCTTCGTGGCCGCCGGCGAAGACGATATCCTGTTTGCCCATCTGGATGAGCTCGTAACCGTTGCCGATGCAGTGAGCCGATGTCGAGCAGGCGGAAGAGATCGAGTAGTTGACGCCGTGGATCTTGAACCACGTGGCGAGTGTCGCGGACGCCGTCGAAGACATCGCCTTCGGCACGGCGAACGGACCAATCCGTCGCGGGCTGCCTTTTTCCCGTGTCGTGTCGGCCGCATCGACGATCGTTCGCGTCGACGGGCCACCAGAGCCCATGACGATCCCGGTCCGTTCATTGGTGATGTCGGTTTCCTCGAGGGCGGCATCGTCGATGGCCTGTTGCATGGCAACGTGATTCCAGGCACCGCCCTTGCTCAGAAAGCGCAGGGCACGCCGGTCGACAAGATCGCTCGGATCGAGCGTCGGGGCACCCCAAACCTGACATTTGAAACCGTGCTCAGCGAATTCTTCGGAAAACGAAATGCCGGAGCGGGCATCACGCAGCGACGCGGTAACCTCTTGGGCGTCGCTGCCGATGGACGACACGATCCCCAGGCCGGTGACGACAACGCGTTTCATCTGCATTCCTTTCGAAGGGCGCGGCAAATCTGGCGTGGCACCCGGATGACACCATGTAGGTGTCCAGTCAACAGGCTGCTAGGCCTTTTCCTGAAACAGGCCGACCCTCAGATCGCTTGCCTTGTAGGACGGCTCGCCATCGGCTTTCGCCCAACCGTCCCCGATGCCCAGGACAAGCCGTCCGCGCATGACACGTTTGAAGTCGACGCCGAATTCGACCAGTTTCGTTTCCGGTGTCACCATTCCAGTCAGGCGCACTTCGCCGCAGGAAATCGCCCGGCCACGTCCGGGCTCTCCAAGCCAGCCCAGAAAAAAGCCGGTCAGCTGCCAAAGCGCATCAAGGCCAAGGCATCCAGGCATGACCGGATCGCCCTGGAAATGACAGTCGAAAAACCAGGTGTCGGGGGTAACGTCGAACTCGGCCCGCACATAGCCCTTGCCGTACTCTCCGCCCTCGTCGGAAATGTCGGTGATGCGGTGGAACATCAGCATCGGCGGCAGTGGCAGTTGCGCGTTGCCGGGTCCGAACATTTCGCCCCGTCCGCAGGTCAAAATGTCCTCGTAGGAAAAGCTCGACTGCCTGGTATTCATATGGATTCAAATCTCCCGAAATCGAAGCGCCGCCGGCGCCGCTGTCTGGCGAACCTAGCACAGCTTGTTTGGCGGCGAAAACCACCGGACCTCCCTTATGGGTTTCCATCGAGACTTACAACCGGGATAACCCGCCAGCACCCGGAAATCGGTGCTTGCGCGCAAATAGGAGAAAAAAACTCCACTATTGAAACAACAGCGATCTGCGGATATATAGGGGCAAATGCAAACCGTTTGCGATCGAGATGAACCGGATGCTTAGCAACCAGACAGACTCCTGCCCGACAAAAGACGCCGGCGATCGGCTTCGTGCTGCGGGCCTGCGGCCGACCAAGCAGCGCATTGCCCTGGCTGAGCTGCTCTTTTCAAAGGGCGACCGCCACCTCACGGCTGAGGAACTGCACGAAGAGGCGGAGACGGTCGGTTTTCCGGTATCCCTGGCGACGGTCTACAACACATTGCACCAGTTCACCGATGCGGGAATGTTGCGCGTCCTCGCGATTGAGTCTTCCAAGACCTATTTCGACACCAATGTCTCAGATCACCATCACTTCTTCCTTGAGGGAGAGAACCTGGTGATCGATGTCCCGCAAGGGGAGATGACGGTCAGCGGTCTGCCGCAGATCCCGGAAGGCATGGAAATTTCCCATGTCGATGTGGTTATAAGGCTGCGCCGTAAAAAAGACGCCTGATCCGCTCAGGGCGTTGGCGCATCCTCGCGCACCAATCCTTTCGATTTAAGGTCGCTCCAAAGCGAATTTGGAATATCTGCCTCAATGATCTCGGCATTGCCGGCAGCCTGGTCGACCGATTGGGCACCGGGGATGGTTGAGACCACGCTCGGATGCAGCAGTGGAAAACGGAGTGCTGCTTCAATCAGTCGCACGCCATGGCTTCTGCAGACCTCTTCGATGGCATCGACCTTGGCGATGATGTCTGGCGGGGCCGGATCGTAGTTGTAGAAGGCTCCGGGTTTGGCGCCGGTTGCCAGAATTCCCGAATTGTAAGGACCGCCCAGGACGATCCCGACGCCGCGCGATTCACACAGCGGAAGAAAGCTGTCGAGCGCTTCCTGTTCGAGCAGCGTGTAGCGGCCGGCAAGCAGAAAAATGTCCATGTCGCAACGCTCCAGCATGTGTTGTGCCGGTTGCCATTCGTTGATGCCGGCGCCGATGGCCTTGATCACGCCCTGTTCGCGCAGATTGAGCATGGCGCGGTAGCCTGACGCGAGGAAATCGGCCATGCGCGAATCCATCACCTCGCGACTTCCCTGGTTGAAGATATCGATGTCGTGCGCAAACAGGATGTCGATCCGGTCGACACCGAGCCGTTCCAGCGAAAACTCGAATGACCGCATGATTCCGTTATAGGAATAGTCGAAATGCTCCCGCCGGTTGGGTGTGTCGAAGAACTTGCCGATACCGGTGCGCAGATCCGGGCCGCAGATCTCCAGCAGGCGCCCGGCCTTGGTCGACAGCACGTAATCCTCCCGTGGTTTCCCCCGCAAAAACCGGTTCAGTCGGGTTTCGGCCAACCCGAGCCCGTAAAGTGGCGCCGTATCGAAGTATCGGCAGCCGACGTCCCAGGCGTGTTGGAGTGTGGCGTCGGCCTCCTCGTCGGGCACCGCCCGATAGAGATTACCCAAGGGTGCAGTCCCCATGCCCAGTTCGGTGAAGGTCAGACCGCCATTGTCTATTCGCTGCCAGTGCATGGTTCTCATATTCAGAATCACTCCGTTATGCGCGCCTTACGTCGGCAAATGCTGCCGGCGGTTGGACAGCGGGGATGAGCCAGTGATACGGTTTTTCAAACGAGGAGGGAACCGCATGGCGACGCCATTCGCTAGTATATTCGGAAACACCAAGCCGGCCATCGCCATGATCCATCTGAGCGCGTTGCCCGGTAGTCCGCTCTACGACGAGGAGGGTGGAATCGCTGCCATCGTCGAAAGCGCGCGCAAGGACCTCGCGGCCTTGCAGGCTGCCGGCTTTGATGCCGTGATGTTCGGCAACGAGAATGATCGGCCCTATGAGCTGCAGGTCGACACCGCCTCGACATCGGCAATGGCCTATGTCGTTGGATGCTTGAGCAGCGAAATCTCGGTCCCCTTTGGGGTCAACGTGCTGTGGGATCCGCAGGCGACCATGGCGGTCGCAGCAGCAACCGGCGCCTCCTTCGTGCGTGAAATCTTCACTGGCGTTTACGCGTCCGACATGGGCGTTTGGGCGCCGGACGCAGGCAAGGCGATCCGCTACCGCAACCGGCTTGGACGCAAGGATCTTGCCGTGCTGTTCAACATTTCAGCCGAGTTCGCCCACTCCCTCGATAGCCGTTCGCTAGCCGATCGGGCTCGAAGCACTGTGTTTTCGAGCCTTCCCGACGCGGTGCTTGTATCCGGGCAGATCACCGGTGAGGCGGCGAAGATGGAGGAGCTTGAAAGCGTCAAGAATGCGCTGCCCGATGTGCCGGTGCTGGCCAATACCGGCGTCAAGCACGCCACGGTCGCCGATACGTTTGCTATCGCCGACGGCTGCATCGTCGGCTCCTGCCTGAAGGTGGACGGGGACACCTGGAATCCGGTCGACCCGCAACGGGCGTCTGAATTCATGGTCCAGGTCCGCACGGCGCGCGGCGCGTGAACTCCATGGTTTCGAAGAGCAATATCGAGCGGGATCTGCGCGCGCTGATGGCGGTTCCCAGCCTGTGCGGTCATGAAGGACGGGTGCGGTCGCATTTGGCTGCGGCGCTTCAGTCCGAAGGCCTGCAGACCACCACAGATCGCCTCGGCAATCTGATAACGACCATCGAGGGAGATCCGTCGGCACCAACGGTCATGCTGTTCACCCACATGGACCAGCTTGGTTTCGTGGTGCGCAAGATCGAAAGCGACGGCTTCGTACGCGTCGAGCGCGTCGGCGGTGTGCCGGAGCGGGCGCTTGCCTCGCAGCCGGTGCTGTTTCAGATCGGTGAGGGGCGCGACCGACACGGTGTGATCGCCAACAAGAGCCACCATGCGACGCGGCCGGATGAGAAATACCAGGTGGTGCCCTACCAGGAAATCTACATCGACACCGGTTTGGACAGCGCCACGGCAGTGCGCGCGGCGGGCATCGAAATTGGCACACCGGTTGTCTACAAACCACACGTGCTCGACCTGGCGCCGGACCGCATAGCCGGAACAGCCGTCGACGACCGCGCCGGGTGCGCGGTGCTTGTCGAAACCGCGCGGCACCTTTCTGCCGGTGGCAGTCGGCCAACGGTGCATGTCGTGTTTTCGGTGCAGGAGGAATTCAACCTGCGTGGGGCGCTCACCGCAGCTCAGGCGCTGCAACCCGACATCGCGATCCAGCTCGACCTGCTCCTGACCGGTGACACCCCCGATATGCGCGACCGTACAGAAGTCGTTCTCGGCGGCGGGCCGGGGATCAGCCTCTATTCCTTCCACGGCCGTGGCACGTTGAATGGAACGATCCCGCATCCGGCGCTGGTCAAGCTGTTTTCGGATGCGGCTGGGCACGGCGACCTGCCTCTGCAGAGAAGCGCGCAAACCGGCGTGTTGACCGAAACCTCCTATATTCAGCTGGTCGGAAGCGGCGTTGCCACCATCGATGTCGGCTTTCCGTGCCGCTATACCCATTCGTCGCTTGAGGTCTGCGACCTGAATGACCTTGTTGGCTTGGCCCAATTGCTGCTGACGGCCCTGCCAATGATCGATGGCGGTTTCTCGCTTGACAGGGACGATTACGAACAATGAGCTACACACTTGGCGTCGACATAGGAACGTTCGAGTCCAAGGGTGTCCTGGTCGACGGCGACGGCAAGATCGTCGCTGAGGCCGCCCGGCGCCACAAGATGCAGGTTCCGCAGGCCGGATGGGCGGAGCACGATCCGAACGAAGACTGGTGGGGCGATTTCGTCTTCATCACTCGTAAGTTGCTAGCGGACAGCACAATAGATCCGGCCGATATCCGGGCTATCGGCTGCAGCGCCATCGGTCCCTGCATGCTGCCGGTCGATAGCGACGGTCGGGCGCTGATGAATGGCGTTCTTTATGGCGTCGACAATCGGGCGGCATCGGAGGTGGACGAACTGACCGCCGAGATCGGCGAAGACGTCTTGCTGCAGCGCTGCGGCAACGCATTGACCTCGCAGTCGGTCGGACCGAAGATCCTGTGGCTCAAGCGCCATCGTCCGGACCTCTTCGAAAAGACGGCAAAGATCCACACGTCCACGACCTTCATCGTCGAGCATCTGACGGGCAGGGCGGTCATCGACCACTATACTGCGGCCAATTTTTCGCCGCTCTACGATGTCGAGACCTGTGATTGGACGACGGATCTGACCGACGGCATCGTCGGACCGGACCTGCTGCCCGAGCTTCTCTGGTCATCGGAAATCGCCGGCGAGGTGACACCGGAAGCCGCCCGCGAAACCGGTCTCGCGGCGGGAACGCCAGTGCTGACCGGAACGATTGACGCAGCCGCGGAAGCTGTCAGTGTCGGTGTGCTGACACCTGGCGACATGATGATGATGTACGGATCGACCGTCTTCATCATCATGCCGACGGACAATCGCGTTGCCGATGCCCGGCTGTGGTATGCGCCGTGGCTTTTCGAGGGTCAGCATGCTTCCATGGCGGGCCTTGCCACCAGCGGCACGCTGACCCACTGGTTCCGCGATCAGTTTGCCCGCGAACTGCCGGAAGAGGGAGCGTTCGGCGCACTGGCTCGCGAAGCTGAGAAATCGGCACCCGGAGCCAACGGGCTGATCCTGCTGCCGTATTTCTCGGGCGAACGCACGCCGATTCACGATCCCTTTGCCAAGGGCACGCTGTTCGGTCTCAACCTCACCCACACGAGGGGCGATGTTTATCGCGCGCTGCTCGAGGGAATCGCTCTGGGCACCGGTCATGTGATCGAGACCTATGCGGATGTCGGTGTGCCGCCGCAAAGGTTGTTTGCGGTTGGCGGCGGCACCAAAAACAGGGTCTGGCGGCAGGCGACGTCCGATGTCGCCGGCATGCCGCAAGTTCTGCGCGGCAAGACCATTGGAGCGTCTTATGGGAACGCATTCCTGGCTGCCGTCGCCGTGGGCGACGCCAGGCTGAATGATATCGAAGCCTGGAACCCGACTACAGAAACGATCGAACCAGACACCAAAACCCGGGCGCTCTATGAGCGGTCCCTGTCCCGGTTCAAGCGCCTCTATGATCAGACGAAAGATCTGATGGCGGAGATGGACGGCTGACGGGCTATTTCACAGCGCCGGCGGTCATGCCCTTGATGATGTAGCTTTCCAGCAGAATGCCGATGACGATGAGAGGCAGGATACCGGCCGCAGACAGAGCGGCCATGGACCACCAGTTGATGCCCTGACTGCCTGTCTGGCTGGCAATCATCACCGGCAACGTCTTGGCGTCGGTGCTGGTCAGCAGCGCCGCGAAAAAGTATTCGTTCCAGCACAGCACCAGCGACAGAATGAACGCCGCCACGATCCCGGGCAGCACCAGCGGGAAGACGATCTGGATAAAGGCGCCCCAGATCGACAGGCCATCGACGAGCGCTGCCTCCTCAAGCTCCACTGGTACCGAAGCGAACTGGTCGCGCATGATCCATATGACGATGGGCAGCACCATCAGCGTATAGATCGCAATCATGCCGATGCGGCTGTCGAGCAGCGCCAGTTGCTTGTAGAGCACCAGGAACGGCAGGGCGAGCACCACCGGCGGCAGGATCAGCTGCGACAGGAAGAAGAACGAGATGTCCGAATTCCGCATGAAGCCGAAACGGTAGGAGAAGCGGCTCAGGCCATAGGCGGCCAGTGACCCCAAGGCCACGGCAAGAGCCGAGGCAGTGGTGGAAATGATGACGCTGTTGAAGAAGCGTTTGAGAAACTCCTCACGCACCGTCGATGTTGCAAACAGTGTATCCGGCGACAGGCCGAGCGACTTCCACCCGCGCCACTGCGGAATGAAGTCGATGAAGGGGATGAGGTTGCCCTTCATCACGTCCGGCGCCAGCTTGAACGAGGTCGTGAAGGTCCAGTAGATCGGAAAAATGCAGATGACAGCCCAGACGATGAGCAGCCCGTAGACGACCAGGCGCATCATCCACCAGGAGATCCGCCGGCGGCGATCGAAATCGTCATGGGTGATGGCTGTCATCATCCAGCTCCCGTCATGCGCCGCACCAGGCGTTCGGACAGTTTCAGCAGGACGGTCATGAAGATGACGATGGCGATCAGGTAGACGATCGCCAGCAGTGTGCCGTAGCCGACATTCGAGCGGTCGCGATATTCGCGGAAAATGAAGCTGGTGACTGAATCCGTCGCCCCGCCAGGACCGCCCGATGTGACGTTGATGATGATGTCGGCGAGCTTCAGCTTGAAGATGATGCGGATCATCACCGCGGTGATCGAGACCGGCAGCATCAGCGGGAAGGTGACCCCCCAGAACCGCTGCCACGGTGTCGCGCCATCAACTTCCGCGGCTTCGAGTACCTCTCTCGGCATCGCCTGCAGGCCTGCCAGCAACATGATCATCATGAACGGAATGAAGGTCCAGGCGTCCATGGCCATGATGGTGAACTTGGCCATCTCCGGCGAGCCGAAGAACGACGGTTGCTCCCAACCGAGCCATCGGGCAAAGCGCGCCAGCGGTCCGAAGCGGACTTCCAGCATGGATTTGCCGATCATCCAGCTCACCGCGACGGGAGACAGCATCAGCGGCATCAGAAATACGACACGCCAGAATTTTCTAGCCCTGATGTTGGCATTCAGCAGCAACGCCAGGCCGAAAGCGATGGCGTATTCCACCAGGATGACCGCGGTATAGATCACCATGTTGTAGAGGGCGTTCCAGTAGAACGGGTCGCCCATCATCTGCCAGACATTGTCGAGGCCGTTGAACTTTCGCCCGGTCAGCGACGACAGGTTCCAGTCGGAAAAGGCAATCCAAAGGCCGAAGAGAAGCGGAAACACCACCATGGAAATGACGAACAGGGCCGCCGGCAGCACGAACAGCGCTTTCTTTCCCTGTTCGCCGAAGATCAGCACCCGCGAAACGCACAGCACCAGCGCCCAGAGGAAATAGGCATAGAGAACGGGCCGCCAATTGTCGAAGCCCCAGCCGGTGTAACCGGCCTCGAACAGCGCCTGAATGGCAAAGGCAAGTGCCAGCAGCGCGACCGTCGCCCACAACATGACGCGGCCGATCAGCTTTCGCCGGTCGGGGATCGTCTCGCTTTCGATCGTGTGAAGAAGGTCGCCTTCAGCGGAGCTCATGGGTTCAGCGGATTCAGATTCACGGTCAGGCGATCATGCAGGGGTTGTTGGAAAAATCAACCGGCCCCGGTGTGGTGGATTTGAAGTTCCTCAGGTGCTTGCAGCGGCCTCGAGTAGGAACTTCAAATCCATAAACCACACAGGGCATATACTCTCACTGGTGTCCCTGTTGTTTCTGAAGTTCGTTCTGAATGTGCTGCAAACGATGACGAACTTCAGAAACGGGACACCAGTGGCCGGTTGAGAGTGTTTCAGTTACATGCCGAGGCTGGCTTTGTAGAGCTTGATCTGGCTTTCGCGGCCGATCTGGTCGGTGATCTTCTCCCAGGCGGCGGCGATCGCGTCGGCCGTCTCCTGCGCCGATGCATACTGACCGGCGTAACCCTTCGCCAGTTCGTCTTCGGCAACCGAATAGTACTGGAAGATCCCCGGAATGCGCGGCTCGATGGCGGCATTCGGATGGTTGTAGGAATCGGCGTTGGAGCCGAGATAGTCGGCAACAAACGCACGGTCGTAGCCTGCTTCTTCCCACTCATCATAGTTGAAGTGCGACTGGCGGTAGGGCTGGAAGCCGGACGGATAGGCCGATGCCCAGAGCGACAGGTCCTTGCCACCCAGATGGGCTGCTGCAGACCAGGCTGCCTTGTGCTTCTTCTCGTCACCGTCCACTCGGGCCATGACGTAAACGCCCCAGCCGATATAGGCCATGTTCGGTGCTTCGTTGTAATTGTCTTCCCAGGCACCAGACTTGGAATTGTAGACCTGGTTGGCGCCGGGCAGGATGCCGAAGCCGACCACGTCGCCGACCACGGAGGTATCGGAGGTGCGGGCGTTGGAGCCGACATCGCCCCACCAGGTCAGCGCGGAACCGGTTCCTGCCAGGAACTGCTGGAATGCCGTGGTACCCGGATCGGCGTTGATCTGATCCGGCGGGAAGGTATCCATGATGTCCATGACTTCCTGAATGGCGCGCACGAAGGCCGGGTTGTTGACCCGCGGCTTCATCGTGTCGGGATCGAACAGCCAGGCCGGATCATCCGGATGCTTGGCATAGGCGGTTGCCCGGTCTTCGAGGAAGTAGAAACCGAAGCCACCCCAGCCCTTCAGCGGATCGAGGAAGCCATAGGCCTCCAGCCCGGTCAGCGGGTCTTTCTTGCCCTTCAGGAACTTCGCGTGGGCATTGATCTGTTCCCAGGTTTGTGGAACCGCCCAGTCGCCCTCGCCGCCTTCAGCTTTCCAGGCCTCGGCGAACTCTTCGTTTTCATAGTAGTCCTTGCGGTAGGCGAAGGTGTGGCAGTCGCCGTCAATGGAGATGCGGTATGTCTTGCCGTCCCAGGTTCCGACCGGAGCCTTGAGGTAATCGACATAGTCGTCCATGTCGATCTGCTCTTTCACCCAATCGGGCATCTCGGAGGCAAGGCCTTTGCCACAGACGTCGCCTTCGAAGGGCGCGCCCATTTCAATGATATCGAAGTCGACGGTGCCGGTCGCAATTGACTGCTGCAGGCGTGCGTTATAGTCGGCCTGCGCCAGGTCGATCCAGTTGATCTTGGCGCCCGTATAGGCCTCCCAAGGCTTCAGGAATCCGCGGAACAGGAAGTTGTGGAGGTTCTGGTTGTTGAGGCCCATGAAGGTCAGTTCAACGCCTTCGAACTCGCCTTCCGCGACGCTTGCCTTGGTCGCACCGAGGCACAACTCACCGACCTTCTGCCAGTCAGCATCCGTCGGCGATCCGGCGCCAACGCCAGGGATTTTCAGGATCTCGGCACGCAGTTTGGCGTGGTTGTCCGAAAGTGCCTGGGTCGGCAAGCCGGACAGCATCGTGGTCGCGCCGAGCGCGGCTGCGCCCTTGAGGACCGAGCGGCGGCTCGCCTGCATGGCCATGAGTTTCTGGTAAACTTCGACTTTCATGTAAATCCTCCCAATTTCGGATAGTGTTGGGCCGAGGATGCCGGCCGTTTCGTTCTATAGCCAGGGTCGCGCCTCCGATTCCGGACATCCGGCTGAAAACGCAGATAGTTGAGTGATGTTCCTCCCCCGTCGCCTGAGACGAAGAATGAACTTTACGAATGAGTTTCCAAATATGTCAAACGATTTCACCAGTGAGAAATATTTTCACGAAATGGACAGACAGAGATTCTGTCGATAGGTTCGCAGCAAAGTAAGAACGAGCCGTTCAGGGAGTTTCGATGGCGGGGGTTACGGTCTCAGAGGCGCGCAAGGTCTATGGCGATGTGGAGGTGCTGCACGGCATTGATATTGGTATCGAGGACGGTGAGTTTGTGGTGTTGGTGGGACCGTCCGGATGCGGAAAATCGACACTGTTGCGGATGATCGCAGGGCTTGAAAGCATCACCGGCGGCACCATCGCCATCGGCGATCGCGTGGTCAACAATGTGCCGCCCAAGGATCGCGACATTGCCATGGTCTTCCAGAGCTATGCGCTCTATCCGCACAAGACCGTCGCCGACAACATGGCGTTTGCGCTGAAACTGAGAAAGACCGATCAGAAGATCGTCCAGGAGCGCCTGAAAACGGCGGCCGAGATCCTCGGGCTCGAGGAGTATCTGAACCGTTACCCGCGGCAACTCTCTGGCGGACAGCGCCAGCGGGTGGCGATGGGACGCGCGATCGTTCGGGACCCGCAGGTTTTCCTGTTCGACGAACCGTTGTCCAATCTTGACGCCAAGCTGCGTGTGCAGATGCGCAAGGAAATCAAGGAACTGCATCAGCGACTGAAGACGACGACCATTTTCGTCACCCATGACCAGGTGGAAGCCATGACCATGGCGGACAAGATCGTGGTGTTGAACGCGGGCAATGTCGAGCAAGTCGGGACGCCACTCGAACTCTATGACACGCCGCGCAACCTGTTCGTCGCCACGTTCATCGGATCGCCTTCGATGAACCTGATTCAGGGAACCTACAAAGCGGAAGACAACCGCTTCATTTCCGCCGATGGCAACGAATACGAGCTCTCGGACAAACCGGACCTGCTCGACGGCGAAAAGCTCACATTGGGCATTCGCCCGGAACACCTCGAGCTTTCGGAAACCGGCCATGAGGCAACGGTCACCGTGGTCGAGCCGACGGGGTCCGAGATGCTTGTCTTCATGCGTCTCGGAACGCAGGAGATTGTCGCGGTTTTCCATGAGCGCCACGACTTTTCGCCCGGTCAATCGGTGCGCATCCGCCCGCGTCAGGACGCCATCCATCTGTTCGACAGCGCCACGGGCGAAACCCTTCGCAAATCCAACCTCAAGGCCGAATCCGAACTGGCCTGACACTTTGGGAGATCAACTTTGCTCAAAGGCATCAATCCGCTTCTCAATGCCGAGGTTCTGGGTGTTCTCCGGGCCATGGGCCATGGAGATGACCTGATCATCGCCGACACCAATTTTCCCTCAGATTCCGTGGCAGCGCAGACGGTTTACGGGTCGCTGCTGCGCATCGACCGCAGTGCTGCTGAAGTGATTGAGGCCGTGCTGTCCGTCTATCCGCTGGACACATTCGTCGACGATGCGGCCGCCCGCATGGAAATCGTCGGTTCCCCCGATGAAATCCCGCCCGTCCAGCAGGAAGTGCAGGCGAAGATCGACGCGGCCCACGGGTCACCGTTGCCGATGGTTTCGATTGAGCGCTTCGCCTTCTACGAACGCTCCAAACAGGCCTATGCCGTGATCCAGACCCATGAGCGGCGCTTTTACGGCTGCTTTGCCTTCCGCAAGGGCGTCATCCCGCCGGAAGAGGGCTGAGCAGTGTCTGGCAAGATCGTCGTTCTGGGCGTGTTCGTGGCGGATACCGCCTATCGCGCCGACCGCCAGCCCCGAATGGGCGAGACCATTATGGGCAATTCCTTTGCGCTGGGTCCCGGTGGCAAGGGCTCGAACCAGGCCGTTGCGGCAGCACGCCTCGGCGGCAGCGTGTCCCTGATTACCCGTCTGGGAGACGATGCCTTCGCCGATCTGGCGGAAAAGACCTGGGCGGATGCCGGGGTTGAGAGCGCCGCCTTGCGCGATCCCGACAGTTATACGGGCGCCGCCTATATCTTTGTAGAAGAAGCGAGCGGCGACAACGCGATCATCGTCAGCCCCGGTGCAGCCGGTGATATCGCTGTTGGCGATATCGAGGCGAAATCCGACCTGATACGCTCCGCCTCGGTTTTCGTGACCCAACTGGAACAGCCGATCGATGCGGCGCACAGGGCGTTGGAAATCGCCCGGGAAGCCAGTGTGGCCACCATCCTCAATCCGGCACCGGCGGCACCCCTGCCGGAGGCCGTCTTCGGGCTCTGCGATTATGTGACTCCGAACGAAACCGAAACGGAAGAGCTGACCGGTCTGAGCGTTGCCACCATTGACGAGGCCCGAAAGGCCGGCGATGCGTTGCTCGCTCGAGGTGTATCGAACGCGATCGTCACGCTGGGTGAAAACGGAGCGCTGTTCCACTCGGCCGATCGATCCGAACACGTGGCCGCCTTCAATGCCGGTCCCGTGGTGGAAACGACGGGAGCCGGGGATGCCTTCAACGGAGGCTTTGCGGTCGGTCTGTCGAGGGGACTGGATCCGCTGGAAGCGGTTCGGCTCGGCTGTGCGACGGCCGCCATTTCGGTGACAAGGCCCGGTACTGCACCATCCATGCCGTCAATGGACGAAGTCTCCCGGCTGCTCGGCAGCTGATCGGTCGACGACCTCAAAACTTATCCGGTTTTCACGCCGTGTCCTCCGCAAGCCGGAGCGCACCGTCAGTTCACGCGCAATGTCCCGGATTAGTGACGGCTGCAGAGGGGGTCTTGCTCTTGAGGCCGGTTTGACATTGTTCATTGCCGACCTTTCAAAACAGGAATACGCTTGGGTCGGTTTTGCTTGGCTGGGCTTGTAGGAGGAGAGTTTGATGACTGTCCACAAAGTGTCGAAAGCCGTTCTTCTAATCCTGTTTTCCTGATGATTGGCGCCCCTTCGTGGGCCCAAGAGGTCGCCGATCGAATTTGGCTCGGTGGTCCGATCTACACCATGAACGACGCCGCAATGTCCGTGGACGCGGTGGCCGAAAAGGACGGTCGTATTCTCGCGGTCGGTCCACGTGACACCGTGATGGCTCACAACGGCGACGACACGGACGTCATCGACCTCAAGGGTCAGGCAATGGTCCCGGGTTTCATCGACTCTCATGGTCATGTGGTCATGGGCGGCGTCCAGGCGCTGTCGGCAAACTTGCTCGCGCCGCCGGACGGTACAGTGCGTGACATAGCCAGCCTGGTCGAGCAATTGAAAGAATGGACGGAGGCGAACAGATCCACCGTGGAAGCGGTCGGTTTGATCGTGGGTTTTGGATATGATCCGGCGCAACTTGCGGAACAGCGTCACCCGACACGACAGGATCTCGATCAGGTGTCGTCCGAGTTTCCGGTCTATATCGTGCATCAGTCGGGGCATATCGGAGCAACCAATTCCAAGGGTTTGGAATTTCTCGGTCTGAATGCAGATTCCGAAGACGTGCCGGGAGGCGTCATTCGGCGCGGACCGAATGGGGATCCCGACGGTGTGCTTGAGGGGAACATTCACTTCAGTTCACTGGGCAAGCTGTTCGGAGCGCTCGGCGAGGAGGGTTTCCTGGAGCTCGGTCGGGCCGGCACGAAGTTGTGGGCCAGCTATGGCTATACGACCGCACAGGAAGGCCGCGCCGTCCCTCACGTCGTTGACGTACTCAACAAGCTGGCTCAACTGAACGAACTCGAGATCGACGTGGCGGTCTATCCCGATGTCATGGTCGATCGCGACTTCGTATCGGCAAACCAATCGCGGGAATACTCCAATCGGGTCAGGATAGCCGGAGGCAAAATCACGATCGACGGCTCGCCTCAGGGCTTTACGGCCTTGAGAGATCGACCCTATTACGATCCCGTCGGCGAGTATCCGCCGGCCAATACCGGCATTGCCTACGAGACCATGGAAACAGTTGTCGACATGGTGGACTGGGCCTTTGCAAACGACGTTCAACTGATCTCCCACGCCAATGGGGAGGCGGCATCTGACCGGCTGATAGCTGCAATAGAAGCGGCGACCAAGACCCACGGAAAAGCTGATCGGCGCCCGGTGCTCATCCATGGCCAGTTTCTGCGCGAAGACCAGGTGGATTCCTATCAGCGGCTGGGTGTCTTTCCCTCGCTGTTTCCGATGCACACGTTCTATTGGGGCGACTGGCACCGCGACCATACGGTCGGTCCCGCCCGGGCCGACAACATTTCACCCACCGGGTGGATGGTGCAGCGTGGCATGAAGTTCGGCAGCCATCACGATGCGCCCGTGGCATTTCCCGATTCCATGCGCGTGTTGGACGCCACCGTGACCAGGCGTTCGCGCAGCGGTGATATCATCGGGCCGGCGCAGCGCGTCGATGTGATCACCGCGCTCAAGTCCATGACCATCTGGCCGGCCTATCAGCATTTCGAGGAAGACGAGAAAGGATCGATCGAGGTCGGAAAACTTGCGGATCTGGTGATCCTGACGGGGGATCCCATGTCGATCGACCCCGAAGATCTCGAAACGTTGCGTGTCGTGGAGACCATCAAGGAAGGCAAGACGGTCTTTCAGCGCAGCACGGACAGCGGATCACTGATCCAACCCGGTTCGGCCGCGGAAAGGTCATTTGCGGGTGCGATTCAGGGGCTGGTCACGCAGCACGAACTCGCAGCGCTGCCCGCCAACCTGCAAAGCAATTTCTTTGTAAAGACCGCGTTGAAATCAGGCCGGCATGGGAGTGCATGTACGCCGAGCGCCCTAGCGTCAATCTTGTTCAATGCGAAATCGGCGGCGGTGATTCGCTAAACGATTGGCAATCAAATGGCGAAAAAAGTTGGCCGGCTCCACTCAGCCTTCGCTGGCGTGCAGCCGCAGGCGGCCCGTATGACCCGGCACCGAAACCACCTTGCGATCGTCGGTCTCCGGCCGCTCCTCCGGTGATTCATCCTCGATCTCCAGCGCCTCGATGCGCGCGCCGCGCTTGGTGACCTTGTCGGCCGAGGTCAGGATCTGGTCGATGTCACGCTGCGCCTGGCCGAAATGCGTCTGCAGCTTGCGCACCCGGTCGTCGAGACGGGTGACGTCCTCCATCAGCCGCACCACCTCGCCCTGGATCAGATGCGCCTGTTCGCGCATGCGGGCGTCCTTGAGCACCGCCTGAACCACCTGCAGCGACAGCATCAGGAGCGACGGCGAGACGATGACCACGCGGGCCTTGTGAGCCTTCTGCACGACGCCTTCGAAGTTCTCGTGGATCTCCGCGAAGATCGATTCCGACGGCACGAACATGAAGGCCGTGTCCTGGGTTTCGCCGCGCAGCAGATATTTGCCGGCGATGTCCTTGATGTGCTGCTCGATATCGCGACGGAACTGCGCCGCCCGTTCCTTGCTGACCTCGCCTTCCGCCTCGCGGATCGCGTTCCAGGCTTCCAGTGGAAATTTCGCATCGACCACCAGGGCCGGCGCGTCGTTGGGCATATAGACCAGGCAGTCCGGCCTGGTGTTGTTGGAAAGGGTCGGCTGAAAGGCGTAAGAGTTGGAGGGCAGGCCATCGGCAATGATCGCTTCCATGCGCGCCTGTCCGAAGGCGCCGCGGGTCTGCTTGTTGGACAGGATCGCTTGTAGACCAACCACATCCTTCGCCAGCGCCTGGATGTTGTTTTGCGCGGTGTCGATGACCGCCAGCCGCTCCTGCAGCTTGCTCAGGTTTTCATGCGTCGCCTTGGTCTGCTCGCTGATCGTATTGCCCAGCCGCTGGCTCATGCCGTCAAGCCGTTCGTTGATCGTCTTGTTGATTTCGCTTTGCCGGCTGCCGAACACTTCGGCCAGCGTCGCCATGCGGCCCTGCATCTCGGTTTGCGCACCGATCACCTCGGCAAAGCGCGCCTCCATTTCGCGCGCCCGTGCGTCGGCCTGAGCCTCCGCTTCCGCCACCAGCGCCTGACGCCGGGCGGCCGTGCGCCGCGACAAGATGATGCTGGTAATTGCCATCAGCAGAACCACCACGCCAAGACCGGCGAGCAGAGTGCCGAGCGTGACGGTTGTCTGACCGAACTGCGCCACCGGCAGGTCGAGGGAAAAGGGGACCGCATCCATTCGGCAAGCTTATCTGATTCTCGAAATTATACCAGATCAAACCGGGAACAAAGGCGACGGACCGAATTGACCTCCTTGGCGTGAATGCTTAAGTGCAGGCCATGACGATAAAACCACTGGTTCTTCTCCCCGATCCTGTATTGCGCGGCAAGTCCGAGCCGATCGAACGCGTCGACGATGAGTTGCGCGCGCTTGCCGACGACATGCTCGAGACGATGTATGACGCGCCCGGAATCGGACTCGCCGCCATCCAGATCGGCATTCCGCGCCGCATGCTGGTCATCGACTGCAGCGGCGAGGAGGAAGAGAACAATCCGATCGTTTTCATCAATCCGGAAATCGTCGACAGTTCCGACGATCGTTCGACCTACGAAGAAGGATGCCTGTCGATCCCGGACTACTATGCCGAGGTCGAGCGCCCTGCGGAGGTCACGGTCTCCTATGTCGATCGCGACGGTGCGCAGCAGGAGGTCAGGGCAAGTGGTCTGCTGGCAACCTGTGTCCAGCACGAGATCGACCATCTGAACGGTGTGCTCTTCATCGACCACATTTCCAAGCTGAAACGCGACATGGTCGTGCGCAAGTTCACCAAGCTGGCGAAGAGCCGCGGCACCACCGCGCTCTGAGCCGATCCAACCGTCGGGAGTTGCCCGGTGCGCATCATCTTCATGGGAACACCGGATTTCGCGGTGCCGACGCTGGTGGCGCTGGCTGGATTCGGCCACGAGATCGTCGCCGTCTACACACAGCCGCCGCGCCCCGGCGGCCGCCGCGGCCTCGAACCGGTCAAGTCTCCGGTGCACCGGCAGGCCGAGGTCTTCGGTATTCCAGTCCACACCCCGGTATCGCTAAAGGACCCGCAGGAACAGGCCGCCTTCGCCGCGCTGGATGCCGATGTGGCAGTGGTCGTCGCCTACGGTCTGCTGCTGCCGCTGGCAGTCCTCGAAGGCACCCGGCTTGGCTGTTACAATGGCCATGCCTCCCTGCTGCCGCAGTGGCGTGGCGCGGCGCCCATCCAGCGGGCGATCATGGCCGGTGACAGCGAGACCGGCATCGGCATCATGAAGATGGATGTGGGTCTGGACACAGGTCCGGTCGCGATGGAGGAACGGGTTGCGATCGCACCTGATATGACTGCCGGCGAACTGCATGACCAACTGATGGGAATCGGCGCCGACCTGATGCAGCGCGCGATGGCGGCTCTGGAGCGCGATTCTCTGACCCTGACCCCGCAGCCGGAAGACGGCGTCGCCTATGCGGACAAGATCAGCAAGGCGGAAACCCGAATCGATTTTTCTCAGCCGGCAGATGACGTCCACAACCACATTCGCGGCCTGTCGCCGTTTCCGGGTGCCTGGTGCGAGATGGTTCTCAAAGGGCGGCCGGAACGGGTGAAGGTGCTGCGCTCTCAACGTGCCGAAGCACAAGGCGCCCCCGGCACCATTGTCGACAGTGACCTGACGGTGGCCTGCGGTGAGGGCGGCGTGCGTCTGATACAGTTGCAAAAGGCTGGCGGCAAGGCGCTGGAGGCTGCCGAATTTCTGCGCGGCAATCCCATTGAACCGGGCACGGTGCTCGAATGCCCCGCTACAAGCTGACCATCGAATATGATGGCACGCCCTATGTCGGCTGGCAGCGCCAGGACAATGGACGGTCTGTGCAGGGCGCGATCGAGGCGGCTGCTCGCAAGCTCTGCGGCCATGATGTCACGGTGCGCGGCGCCGGCCGAACCGATGCCGGCGTGCATGCCCGCGGCCAGGTAGCCCATGCGGACTTCGAAAAGGACTGGCCGGCCGATACGGTGCGCGATGCGCTCAACGCCCATCTCGGTCAGGCCGGTGACAGCGTCGCAATTTTAACCGCTGTTGGTGTGGGTGACGAATTCGACGCTCGCTTCTCAGCCACGCGTCGTCACTATCTTTACCGCATCATCAATCGGCGTTCGCCCCTGACGCTGGAACGAAACAGGGCGCTCTGGGTCACCAAGCCGCTCGACGCCGACGCCATGCATGAAGCGGCGCAAAGACTGGTCGGCCGACACGACTTCACAACCTTTCGCTCGGTTCACTGCCAGGCCAAGAACCCGGTCCGCACGCTCGATCGTCTCGACGTCACACGCGATGGCGACCGGGTGGAGATTGCCGCCACTGCCCAGTCTTTCCTGCACAACCAGATCCGATCCTTTGCCGGCACATTGAAGTTGGTGGGCGAGGGCTCCTGGACGGCTGCCGATGTCGCAGCGGCACTGGCTGCATGCGATCGCACCGCCTGCGGTCCGGTCGCGGGTCCGGAAGGTTTGTATTTTCAACAGGTTGACTATCCAGCGGAGGATACTTGAATGACCGTGACGATCTATCACAATCCCGCTTGCGGCACGTCGCGCAACACCCTCGCGGCTATCCGCGAACAGGGCATCGAACCGCAGATTGTCGAATATCTGAAGACGCCTCCGGACCGTGAGACCCTCGTCGGTCTGATAGAGGCAATGGATATCCCGGTCCGCGAGTTGCTGCGCCAGCGCGGCACGCCCTATGACGAGCTGGATCTTGGCAATGAGAAATGGACTGATGACGAACTGATCGATTTCATCGTTGCTCATCCCATTCTGATGAACCGACCGGTGGTCGTGACCGACAAGGGAGCGGCCCTTTGCCGGCCCGTCGACAAGGTGCATGCGCTTCTGTAAGGCCTATCGGCCGGGCAGGACCTTGAGCCGCAGTCCGTTTTTGGGCCGCAGTGTCACCGCAGCCACCGGCAGAACCTCTTCCGGTTCCATGGCCGGCTCGAACCGCAGGCTTCGGGTCAGGGAGGAAAGCAGCACTTTCATTTCCCACATCGAAAGCGTCATGCCGATGCAGACATGCGGTCCGCCACCGAACGGCACGAACTGGAAACGATGCATCTTTTTGCGGTTCTCCGGCGAGAATCGGTTCTTGTCGAACGCGGCCGGATTGTTCCAGAGGCTCTCGCTGCGCTGCATGGGATAGACCGCGATGGCCACCTGATCGCCGGTATCGACACGGTAGGGGCCGACAGTCACCGGATCGGCGACTTCGCGGCGCAGAATCGGCAGCGGCGGAAATAGCCGCATCGTCTCCAGAATCACCTGCTCATGCAGAGCCAGACCGGATAGTTCCTTGTTGCCGGTAACACCCTCGGGGGCGACGCGGTGCGATTCGGCTGCGAGTTCCGCCCAAAGGTCCGGCTGGTGCGACAGGCAGTGCAAGGTCCAGGTGAGCGCCAGAGCCGTTGTGTGATGTCCGGCCGCGGCAAAGCCGATGAGATTGTCGATGATCTGATCATGGGTCAGGCTTGCACCCGTATCCGGATCGCGTGCATCGACGAGAAGGCTGGCAAGGCAGAGATCTTCGGCCTTTCGGTCTGCCAGATGGTGCTCCAGACCTGAAACGATGTGTCGGCGGAAAAGCTGCGCTGCGCGATATCCCCGCCATTTGCGGAGACGGGCGATGGGGCCAACGAGCGGAAGCACATCGACGAAGCGGATCTTGCCGATGGAATCGAGATAGGTTTCGCCGATTTCCAGGACCTCGGGACTCATCGCCTTGGTCTGCTCCGTGCCGTAGAGCAGCACCATGGTGATGAGGTAGGTCGCTTCGATCATCTCGTCCATAATGTCCGTGACGGCACCTTCGGACTGATGCAATCGGTCGACGAGGTCGTTTGCCTGCCGGGCCATGGCTGGAATCAGGTCGTGCATGTTTTGCGGGCGGAAGGCGACGGACAGGATTTTGCGTTGCCTTCGCCACTCATCACTGTCTGTGCACAGCACCGAGTGTCCCATCACCGGACCGAGGATCTTCCGGTTCATATGGGAGCGGCGGAAGTGGTCGTTGCTGGTGAGCAGGATCTGTTTGGCGATATCCGGATCGGATGTGGTGACGATCTTGTAGCCGAGCAACCGGTCTTCCTGGCAGGTCGGCCGGTAAATGTCGGGCCCCCACAGATCCAGGACATTGTCCAGGGTAGCGTTGATGCGCGAAATCCCTGTGGGTTCCGTGCTCGCCGGTGGCGGTGTCAGGGGCGCATAGGACGGTTTCACAACGCGAACCTCGTTCGTCGGCAAATCCTGAAAACACGTTTGTGTTGCAGCATGTTTCGCAGGACCTCGAGGCGGTTGCGGATCGTGGCTGAACTCAAGATGTTTCGGTCCGAATATGACCGACCCGACAACATCCGGGCAGAAGACGGAGCGATCATTCCATCAAACGGTTAAGAGCGGACTAACTATTCCGCTCAACATTGCATTTAGTATGTTGCTTAGCCGATCGATAGCCGGACAATCAGTCCGATCACCGTGGTAATCACGATGATGCCGACCGCGAGCATGCCGTCCCCATCCAGCGCCACCTTGTAGACGCGGTAGCAAATCCAGATGATCGCGACGTAGAGCATGGTTTCCAGCAGGCCCGACAGGCCGCTCGGAGCCCCGGCGGCTCGCATGAGTACCAGAAGAACGCCCCATGCGTAGTAGAGCGGCAGCGAAAGCCAGTTGTCGGCAATGACCCACTGCACGAAACGGTCGGTCATGCCAAGCGGGCGGGCAAGCGCCGCCAGGACGGCCAAAGTCACAACCAGAACCGCAAGGTCGACGAGTGCCAGCCGAAATATGTAGCCGGCTTCAACTTCGAGACCCTCGGCAAGGGCCAGTTCGCGATGGAGGAACCATCGGTAGACAAATGCGGGCAGCGCGTAGAACAGGGCCCAGAAGGATCGCCAGAAGCCGCGGGTCGAGATGTCCAGATAGGCAAGGCCGCGTGCATCGCCCCGCGCCATGTCGACAACGCCGGTCACATAATGGGTGACTTCTGCCGGCCTCGGAATGGTCATGGCGCAAACCAGCGCCGAAGCACGTCTTCGTATATGACGGTCAGGCCTTCGAGATCGGCAAGCGCGACATTTTCATCGACCATATGCATCGTCTGTCCGACGAGCCCGAATTCGACAACGGGACAATAGTCCTTGACGAAACGGGCGTCGGAGGTTCCACCGGTTGTGGAGAGTTCCGGCTTGCGACCCGTCATCGCCCGCACCGCGTCTCCGACAATGCCGATCAGTCTCTCGTCGTGCGTCAGGAAGACATCCGCCGTACGTGTGTCGAAGTCGAGGTCGTATCGCACCGGCTCGCGGCCGGGGCGAAACCGGTCATCCGCGGCCGCCTGCTTCAGCCGATCGGCAACTTCCGCCTTCAGGCTATCCGGCGTCCAGCGGTCCGAAAAGCGAATATTGAAGCTGGCTGTTGCCCGGGCCGGAATGACGTTGATAGCCGGATTGCCGATGTCGATGCTCGCCACTTCGAGATTGGTCGGCGGGAAGTCCTCGCTGCCTTCGTCCAGTGGCGGATCGAGCAAGCTTTCAAGCAACGGCAAGAGTCCTCGGACCGGATTGTCGGCCCGGTGCGGATAGGCCACGTGGCCCTGGGTACCGTGCACGGTCAACCGGCCGTTCTGAGAACCGCGCCGGCCAATCTTGATCATGTCGCCGAGCGCATCCGGATTGGTCGGCTCGCCGACAATGCAACCGTCCCAGGCCTCCCCCGTATCGGCGGCCCAGCGTAGCAGCTTTTCAGTGCCGTTGACCGATGGTCCTTCCTCGTCACCGGTGATCAGCAGTGATATCGAACCATCGGGCCGGCCTTCAGTCGCAAGGTAACGGGCAATCGCGGCAACGAAACAGGCGATCCCGCCTTTCATGTCGACGGTGCCTCGACCGAACATGCGACCGTCGTGAACTTCTGCCGCAAAGGGCGGATGGCTCCAGTCGGCCGGATCGCCCTCCGGCACGACGTCGGTATGTCCGGCGAACATCAGGTGCGGACCGGTTTCGCCGAGTCGCGCATAGAGGTTTTCGACCGGCGCTGTTCCTTCCGCTTCGAAAATCACCCGCTCGACCCGGAAGCCCAATTCCTGAAGCATTGCGCCGAGAGCGGTCAGCACGCCGGCTTCCTTCGGCGTGACGGAAGGGCATTTGATCAGCGTTGCCAGAAGAGCGGCGGGATCGCTTTGTGTCATCTCAGCTCCCTTTGGGCCGATTGGTGATTTCGCCATGGTCGTTGGCGCCTCCGGTTCCGGGCCACAGAAAAAGCACCAGCATGGCAATCAGTGACACGGCCGGTACGAACAGACATATGACCACGGGGCCGGGGATGTTGATGTCGTGCAGCCGCTTGACCCCCATTGCCAGGTATGACCAGAGCCACAGCGGTGCCGAGAAGACCAGGACGAAGCCCCAGAACAGGAATTCGCCGCTGTCCTCGGGGAGCATGTCCAGCCGTCGCACAATGCCCGCTGCGAAGAACACCGGGAAGAGAAAGCCAAGCAGATAGGGCAACCGGCTGATCCGGCCTGAAAAGCCGAAGAAGAACCAGCGCAGCCCCGGAGCGCCATTACTCGGCCCCATGCTTTTCGCTGGCTGTTGCCCGTTGACCATATTTCTAATCGCGCAGCAACTCGTTGATGCCGGTCTTCGCCCGGGTCTTCTCATCGACCCGTTTGACGATAACCGCGCAATAGAGGTGCGGGGCCGTGGTGTTGCCTGAGCTTTGCACGCTGCCAGGCATGGAACCTGCGACGACCACCGAATAGGGCGGGATTTCGCCATAAAGAACGTCACCGGTTTCACGATCGACGATTTTTGTCGATTGGCCGATATAGACGCCCATGCCGAGCACGGAACCCTCTCGCACGATGCAGCCCTCGACCACCTCTGAACGGGCGCCGATGAAGCAATTGTCCTCGATCACCACCGGGCCGGCCTGCAGCGGTTCGAGCACGCCGCCAATGCCGACGCCGCCGGACAGGTGCACGTTCTTTCCGATCTGGGCGCAGGATCCGACCGTTGCCCACGTATCGACCATCGTTCCTTCATCGACATAGGCGCCGAGATTGACAAAGGATGGCATGAGCACAACGCTGGGGGCGATATAGGCGGAACGGCGCACCGTGCAGTTGGGAACGGCGCGGAAACCGGCCTTCTCGAACTCGTGCGGGCTCCAGCCGTCGAATTTGGACGGCACCTTGTCCCACCAGACCGATTCGCCGGGGCCACCGCGGATGATGCCCATCGGGTTGAGCCGGAAGGACAGCAGAACAGCCTTCTTCAGCCATTGATTGACCTGCCAGTTGCCATCTTCGCCCTTTTCGGCGACCCGCACGACGCCATGGTCCAGAAGGTTGAGCGCCTCGTCGACGGCTTCGCGGATTTCGCCGCGCGTCGAGGGGTCGATGCCGTCGCGGTCTTCGAAGGCGGCATTGACGGTGGTTTCGAGTGCGGCGAGATCGGGTCTGCTCATGGTAGGTCCTTGGAGTTATTCCTTAACGGTCACGCATTATTGTCTTGGTAAGCCTTGTTGCCCCTTGGCGACGGCATAGACTAATGGGTTCCGGCCTGTCTGGCTTGACGTGTCGAACATGTCGATTTCAGTCGATCGACATTCGCCGACATGCTCTAAGCGACGAAAGGCGGGGCGTCAATCGGCCGTGGGTCACCCCGCGGGTATGAGAATGAAAGTGATCAGATGAACGCAAGACGCAGTGACGATGTTTGGGATCCGCTGTTCGATTCAAGATCCGACCGGGCACGGGCGGAGAAAGTGCCGGTTACGCCGCAGACCGAGGCACCGGCCTACCGCCTCGCCTTCGCCGATGACGACTTTCTCTGCCGGGAAGAACTACGGCCCGTGCGGCTGCAATTGGAACTGCTGAAGCCTGAAATGTTGCTCGCGGAGCGCGGTATCAAGTCGACCGTGGTCATGTTCGGCGGTGCCCGGATTCCGGAGCCCGGCACCGACCCCTGGGCAGCGCGCAACGAAACTCAGCGCAAGAACCTCGCGGGTGCCGCCAAGTACTACGATGAAGCCCGAGAATTTGCGCGCATCTGCTCGCGCCATTCCGGCGAAACCGGCAACAAGGAATTCGTCGTCGTTACCGGTGGTGGCCCTGGGGTCATGGAGGCAGGCAATCGCGGAGCGGCGGACGAGGCGTCGCCCTCGATCGGTCTCAATATCATCCTGCCGCATGAGCAGGCGCCGAATTCTTACGTCACGCCTGAACTCTGCTTCAACTTCCACTATTTCGCCATTCGCAAGATGCATTTCCTGATGCGCGCAAAGGCGATAACCGCATTTCCGGGTGGCTTCGGCACCATGGACGAGTTGTTCGAGTCGCTGACCCTTATCCAGACCGGTCGGATGGAGCCCGTGCCTTTCATCCTGTTCGGCACGGAATTCTGGAAAAAGGTGATCAATTTCCAGGAGTTGGCCGATTTCGGCACGATTTCACCCGATGATCTCGACCTGATCACCTTCGTGGAAACGGCCGACGAAGCCTGGCAGGCAATCTCGGATCACTACGGACTGGGCTAGCCGCTCGAACTGATTGGCCGACCTGCTACAATTTGCCGTTTGGCACCTCATCGGCGGACCGGTAAGGTTGCGGCATGAGGTGGCGAAATCAGACATTTTCGTTGACGGCGTTGCGTGCCGACGCGGCGCGCTTCGTGCTGTTGTGCGCGATGCTCCTCGCTTTGCCCCTGCTGCACCCTGTCGCAGAGGCGCGGGCGGCCAAGAACGGCCTGGCCGAGATCATTTGCACGAAGTTCGGAATCGCCCCGGCATTGGGTGCCGGTATTCCAATCGGTTCGGCTGACGACAGCCCCTGCGCTGTTCTTTGCAGCGCCACCATGTCCGCTGCCTCGAAGATCCTCACGCCTTCGGCGGATGTGCTGCTTGTGCCGAAACCGCGCGTCATCGGTCGCCTAAGCCCCGATGCGGGCACCTCGTTGCCCGCGTTTCATGCGCGTCGGCATGCGATCCGCGGGCCGCCCCACTCTAGCTGATCCTCGGGCGGAGCAATCCGCGATGACACAATCAGTTTGAATGGAAGAACAATGCAATTCTTGAACAAAACGCTCGCGGCGGCCCTGATCGGCGCCGTCACGGCCATCAATGCACCTGCCACCGCCGGCGATATGGCCAAAGGTCACGAAAAGGACCATGTCACGGCCGGCGACCTGCATCTGTCCGGGCTCTGGACCCGCGCCATGCTGCCGGGGCAGAAGGCCGGCGGCGGTTTCATTACAATTACCAACAACGGCACCACGGATGAACGGCTCATTGCCGTGTCGACACCACACGCAGCGCGGGCGGAAATTCACGAGATGAAGGTTGTCGACGACGTCATGAAGATGCGTGAGCTGCCGGATGGTCTGCTGATCCCCGCCGGGGAAACCGTGCATCTTAAACCGGGCGGATTGCACCTGATGTTCATGGCCGTTTCGGAACCTTTCCAGGAAGGCAGCATGGTGCCGGTGACGGTCAGCTTTGAAATCGCCGGCGATGTGCCGCTGATGTTGCAGGTCATGCCCGTTGGTACCAAGCAGATGGACCACGGTGGTCATGGCGATCACAGCAATCACGGAAAAGCAAAGACGAACTGAGACGAGCGGGCTGCGGTGTTCACACCGTAGCCCCACCCGGACGTCAACCGTTGGCGCGTTCCCGAAATTGCAAACGGAAACCGTCAAGCGACAGGACACGGCGCTCTGGAAGTTGCGTAAGATCGACCTCAGGTGACGGGATGGATACCTGGTCGCCATTCCAGATCCACCAATAGATAGTCTTTCCGGTTCTATCCCTGACCGCGATCTTAAACCGCGGTCTTTCATCTGTCGGGAGTGGTCCGTGCAAAACGCGTCCTGTTTTGACACGG
This sequence comes from Hoeflea sp., assembly GCA_965216535.1. GTDB lineage: Bacteria > Pseudomonadota > Alphaproteobacteria > Rhizobiales > Rhizobiaceae > Hoeflea_A. Next base: position 7,230,032 of record OZ244175.1, on the reverse strand, counting down.
CCGATTCGAAGGGCTCCGGTGAGGGGAAACATCACAATAACATCGAATGACAGCGTTTCGATGGCCGCTACCGGATGCTCGTAGCGCTGCGGATCTAGTGCCAGCACTTCCTGATAAACCGGATGCTGCTGGAGTACTTTCACATACCCCCAGCCGTCATCGAACACGACCTCTACTATGTCACCAGGCAGGAGTTTCACAGCGCGTAGCTTTCCATGGTCGCTGGATGAAACAACTCGGCTATCTCGAGGCGGCGGTCCGACAGGCCCTGCAAATGATGCGTATCGAGAAACATTTCGATAGCCGCCTCATTGCCGCTGACACCGTAGGTCCACAGGTCTGGCGCCAAAGTCCGAGCGCGCCGCAAGGTATCTTCGACAAAGGGCATGGTAACCTTGGTCGCCGAGGTGTCGGCAAGGGCGCCGACCGCCATGGCCTTGGCCTGCGAAAAGGCTTTCAGCATGGCGCCAGGCAACCAGGGATGGTCGTCAGCCAGGCTGCGCCGGACACCCAGCACATGCATGATCGGAAAGACGCCGGTTCGTCCGAACCAGGCTTCGGCCTCGGCCATGCTATCGGCGAACAGCCGGTCGACGTTCGGATGGCCCTCGCCGTAGCAGCGCGGCCAGCGAGGACCGATGAAACCGTCGATGTCACCATCGGCCAGCATGGTGTTCAGGGTGCTGCCCGGTGGTGCCTGCTCCAGGCGAACGCCGTCAGGAAGTTCCAGTCGAATCTTCTCCGGCCGCCCTGGGGTCTCCATGCCGCCTCGGACCCAGACGATGTCTTTCGGTGCCACTCCGTGGTCAGCAAGGATCGCCCGCGCCCACACATTGGCTGTGAGCTGATACTCGGCAATTCCGATGCGCCGGCCTTTGAGGTCTTCGGGTTTCTCGATGCCCCGGTCAGTCCTGATATAGATCGAGGTATGTCGGAACGCACGGCTGAGGAACACCGGTACGGCTATATAAGGTGGGTCAGGCCGTGTCAGCGATACGCAATAGGAGCTGAACGAAAGCTCGCTGACATCGCAGGTGCTGTGGCGAAAGGCGTTGAAGAACATTTCTTCCGGAGATTGCAACATGACGATTGGTTCGACACCGTCAATGCCAACCCGTCCATCGAATATCGGTCGAGTTCGATCGTAGTCACCAACTGCGATGGATAACGTCAGTTTTGTCATGGGATATCTCCGGTCTGATGGCGTAGAGCGATCGGGCCACCGGATTGGGCACTATCGAGAATTGCCTGGCAGATTTCCACCACGGCGAGCCCGCGCGAGCCCGTTTGTGCCGGTGGATTGTCGTAACGCAAAGCATCGACCAGAGCCTGGACAAAAGTCTGGCGCGGATAGTCAAACTGACATTCGAACCGCTCCATTCGGTCATTGCCATACAGTATCACGCCGGTTTCGGTAAGGCGCAGATCGCCGTGTTCGCAGAACACCACCACCGGTCCAAAATGTTCGTGATGATCCGGTTGGGGCGTCGCCTCCAGGCCTGCGAATCCGCGACTCCTCTTGCTTGCTGTTTCGTCTCCACCTTTTTGCAGTGCACGACGACCGGCGCCGTAGGCGTCGGTCTTGGCGGTGCCCAGCTCGCCGATGCCTCCCATCCAGACGTCGCTGTCGAAATGACCGTATCCGGAATAGGTCAAGTTGGCGACCGCGCCGGGGCCGCGAATCATGGCGCTGTAGGCGCCTTCGCTCGGTCGGTTCGGGTCCCAGTTTCCGGTATGGGCGTAGACGCTTTCCGGCGGGGTTTGAAGCAGGCGCAGAACAACATCAACCTGGTGGGAGCCCTGGGAAAAGATCACGCCGCCGCCCTGCCGGGTGTCAAGTTCAGCAGGCCGTCGGGGGCGATAAAGAAAATCCGTGCAATTGAGGGAATGGATCATGCGTACGGCACCGACCTGGCCCGACGCAATGATGTCCACCGCCAGTGCGACCGGCGCGTCATAGCCATGGCTGGGTCCGACGAGCAGCAACAAGCCGGCGTCATGGGCAGCCTGGACCATGGTGGCACCGCTTTCGGTCGTCACCGCCATGGGTTTTTCGACCACAACGTGCTTGCCGGCTGCGAAACAGGCCAGAGCGTGATCCCGGTGCAATTCGTGCGGGGTCGCGACGTAGACCATTTCCACCCGGTCATCGGCGAGCAGCCGATCTAGCCCATCATACACAGTGCCGCCGAAGTCGCGTTTGAAGGCAGCGCCGGCGGTCGCGGAACTGGTGGCTGCCGCGACCACGTGAATGTCTGGATGCCGATGCAGAGCCTTTGCCGTCAGAGCAAACCCGCGGCCAAGGCCGACGGCACCCAGCCGGATCGGTTCACAGGTCAAGGACCAGCTCTCCGGACCGGGCGCGTGAGACGCAGATGATGATGCTGTGTGACTTTTCCTCGTCCATCAGCACCATGTCGCGATGATTCACGTCGCCCGAAACAAGGCCGCATTTACAGGTTCCGCAGGTGCCGCTCTCGCAGGAGCTGCGGACGGTAACGCCTTCGGCGCGCAGCGTTTCCAGGATCGTTCGGTTGGCCGGGATATCGATGCTGCGCCCGCTGCGTGCCAGTGTCAGACGAAATGACCTATCGTCCTGTTGGATCGCTGCTGCGCCGGCAAAGTCCTCGAAATGCACACTACCGTCCGGCCAGTGCCCGGAGATCGCCCGGATTTCTTCCATCAGTGGTGCAGGGCCGCAGCAAAAGACATGGGCCTTGCCCGGTTCGGCAAAATGATCCCAGAAGTCGTAGACCCGCGTCGGGTCTCCGTCGTCAAGATGCAACGTCAGTCGGTCGCCGAGCAACTCGGCAAGCTCATTGGCATAAGCCGCCTCCTCGATACTCCGGGCACAATAAACCAATCTGAGCGGCCGGCCCGCCGCGTGAAGCGCTTTGGCCATCGCGTAGATCGGTGTGATGCCAATTCCACCGGCGATGAGCATATATTCCGGTGCTTCTGACAATGCGAATTTGTTGGTTGGCGGTTGGATCGCGATGCGGTCGCCTTGGGCGACCTGATCATGCAGCGCGGCCGAGCCACCGCGCCCATCAGCTTCGCGCTTGACTGCGATCCGGTAGCTGAGCGGTGTCTTTTCCGGATCGACCAGCGAATATTGCCGCCATGCACCTGTCGGGGTTTCGACCCCGATATGAGCACCCGGTTCGGAGGCGGGCAGCGCTCTGCCATCGGCGTCGGCAAGGGTAAATTCGCAGATCGTGTCAGTAAGGCTTTTCTTGCCCGAGACCAGAAGGCGCAGGTTTTCTGTCATGGATATCTCTTTTTCAAGAAATTTAGATATCTAATTTTTTGTTGTCAATTTGATTTTGAGCGCTATCGTAAGCTTGCGACGGAGATTGGCCGGATTGCCTGCCGTCGGTTGGAGGAGCATTGCCATGTTGACGGCAGAAGAAAACAGGGTCCTGACCGAAGTGGGAGAGGGCACGCCGATGGGCACGCTTATGCGTCAGCACTGGACGCCGGTCTGCCTCAGTGAGGAAGTGGCCGAGCCCGATGGCAGGCCTCTGCTGGTCGAGGCCCTCGGCATCAGGATGGTTGCTTTTCGCGACACCAAAGGCAGGTTGGGTTTACTCGACGAACTCTGTCCACATCGCCGGGCTTCCTTGGTTCTCGGGCGCAATGAAGACTGCGGATTGCGCTGTCTCTATCACGGCTGGAAAATGGACACCGATGGCAAGGTGACTGCCATGGCGTCGGAACCGGATGGCAGTCCGTTGATGGACAAGGTTCGGCAGCGCGCCTATCCGACGATGGAATGGGGCGGATTCGTTTGGGCCTGGTTGGGCGATCAGGCCGCACCGGATTTCCGACCGCCGGTCTTTGCCGGCGCCGATGGCCAGCGTATTTCAATACTGAAGATCCGGATTCCGGCCAATTGGGCTCAGATCACGGAAGGTCAAATCGATTCCGCCCATTCATCGTCACTGCACTCCTCAGATATGGTTCCGGCGCGGGTCGAGGGTGCGGCAGCTGACGATAAGAGTTGGTACCGGCCAAGCACCGACAAGTCGCCGCGCATGCAGACCGAGACGACGCCCTACGGCTTTCACTACGCAGCCATCCGGCGGCCCATCAGGAACCCGACAACCCACCAATACGTCCGTGTCACCGAGTACATCGCCCCGTATGTCTCGCTGATTCCGCCCAACAGCTCCTACCGAGTTGCCAGCATCATCGTTCCGATCAACGATGGGGAAACGGCATTCCACTTTATCGCCTGGGGCGATCCGGAAACCACGCCCGACACCGAGACATGGCGTGCGTTCGCCCATGCGGTCCCCGGCGTGGATGTGGATGCTGCAACCTGGGCGCCGACCCGCACACTGGGCAATTGGTTCCTGCAGGACCGGCAAAAGATGAAAGCCGGCAATTTCACCGGCATCGACGGCATTCCCAATCAGGATATCGCCATGTGGGTTTCCATGGGCCCCATAGTTGACCGCACCCGCGACGTGCTGGGCGCATCGGACGTTGCAATAGTCGAGTTTCGCCGGCTCATGGTCGACGCCGCCTGCATGGCGGCGGAAGGAGCGCCGGCACTCGGAACCGATGAGTCAATCGACCACCGCCAGATCGCCTCGTTCGAGGGAGTGATTTCAAAGGACACGGACTGGCGCAAGCAGCTGGCCGGCGTGGAGCTTGCCGCTGAGTAGCGCTACACTTTCTTGAGAGCGAGATCGCGCGTCGCAGTGATCCGCATTCCGGCTTCCAGCGCCTGCGCCTCGTCTTCTGCCAGATTGCGGATCATGGCCAGGAGGGTTCTGCGCGTTGTTTCCACTTCTTCGTCCGGAATGCCTTCAACCGCAATACGGTTGATATCTTCAGCAAGCGGGACCAGCACGTCCTGCAATGCCCTGCCCTTGTCAGTCAGGTAGACGTGATAGCGTTTCTTGTTGCCACCCTGACGCCGCCTCTCGATGAGGCCGAGGGCCTCCATCTTCAGCAATGCGGAATGTGTCGTCGGCTCCATCAGACCGGCCTCAATGCTCAATTGCCGCTGTGTCAGCCCTTCATCACGGTTCCACAAAATGCGCAGAAAGGCCCAGTGGCCGAATGATATTCCGTGTTCTGACAGCCTGAATTGAAGTCCCCGGGTTAAACCCCGTGCCGCATCGCGCACCAGGTGAGCCAAACGGTCGTCGGGTACTGCATCCCGCCAATGGGCGAGAATTGCCTCGGTTGAGGGGTCTGGTCGGGCGGCAGCTTTGGGTGGGGACATGCTGTTCTCGGCTAACGCATTCAAGTCCTGTGACTTTTCTCATTTTCCAGATTGTCCGGTTTGAAGCAAGTCAGCCGGCCGGCGGGCGTCTGGTACCAACCCGCGAGCCGTGGTGATTGACAGGTGGGAATTCCCCACGTAAATAATATTAGCTATCTAAGTATCTTGAGCGCGGCGCGGTTCGTGATCTCAGGCAACAAGAAAACCGGGTGCCAAACACCCGAGTCATGCCAGGGAGGAGTATTTCATGAATATCTTTGCCAAGACGGCGGTGGGTTCGATTCTTGCGGCAACACTTGCCTTCATGCCGGCCGTGGCCCAAGCCGACTACAATCTGACACTTTGCGGTGCGAGCCCAGGCGGCTTGTGGTCGCTGTTGGGCGCCGGGATCGACGCCGCGCTGAAAGCCGAAAAGCCGGATTCCACTGTTACCTATCAGACCTCGGGCGGTGGATTTGCCAATGTCGCCCAGATACAGCAACAGAAATGCGAACTGGCGATTATCCACGACGCCGAAGCAAAAGCGGCAATTAACGGTGACGCGCCGTTCAAGGCTCCAATCGAGGACCTGAGAACCGTTGCCGTACTCTACACGTGGGCTCCGATGCAGCTGCTGATGCGCAAGGACTACGCCGACGAGCATGGCGTCACGTCCATTGCCGATATCGGCGCCAAGAAACTGCCGCTGAACATTCTGCTGAACCGGCGCGGCAATGTTGCCAGCGGCGTCGGTGCTTCCATGCTCTCTGCCGCCGGTGCGGGGCCTGACATGATCGAGAGCTGGGGCGGCAACGTGACCTATGCGGCCTCGAAGGAGCAGGGCGAACTGATGCGCGACAGGCGCGCCGACGCGTTGCTCAACTCCCTTTTCGTCAACCACCGCTCCATCCGCCAGCTGGCGTCGGCGATTGACGTAATCCTGCTACCTGTCGATCCGGCAACGGCCGATGCCGTGACCAAGGAGTGGTCTATCGGCGAGTACACCATCCCGGGCGGCGTCTACGATTTCGCGCCCGACGAAACGCCGACCGTGACGCTGTCTGCGCAGCTTTTCGTCCACAAGGATGCAGACGATGCCATGGTCACGGATCTGGTCACTGCACTGGTCGATCATGTCGACAGTGTGCGCGGCGTGCATAAGGCGATGGCACCGCTTGACGCCAATCTGATGGCCAGTGCCGGCACCGTGCCCTATCACCCGGCGGCGGAGGCCGTCTACAAGGCCAAGGGCCTGCGCTGAATTCGAGACGGGGCCTGCCAATGGGCGGGCCCTTTCCCTTTGACCTTGTTGCCAAGGTCCGGAACAATACTGACTGCAAACTCGGATTCGTGCCGTGTCCATTCTTCGCGCCGCATTCAACACGGGCGCCCGGCGCCGTCTTGACGGAACCGCCGGTCTCGCCGTCAAGATCTGCGCCGCCGCGGTCGCGATCTGGACAGTTTATGCCGCCGGTTTTTCACGGGCCGACGTTCTTCCGCTGACCATAATCTTTCTGGCCGTCATGCTGGCCTTGACGTTCCTGCTGATCGCGCCATCGCCCAAATCCGTTGTATCCGTGATCCCATGGTTCGACGTTTTGTTGGCCGTTGCTGCGGCTGCCTGCGGTCTGTATTTCGTGCTGCGTGCAGACGAGATTGCTCTGCGGATCACGCTGCTCGACGAACTCAGTCCAGCTGACATAACGGCGGCTGTCGCCATCATACTGCTGACGCTTGAGGCCATGCGCCGAACAGTCGGGATGGGTTTGACCGTGATCGTCCTGATTTTCATGGCCTACAATCTCTTCGGCGATCGGCTGTCGGGCCCGCTTTCGCATGGTGTGATCACCGGCCAGCACTTTCTCGACATCATGGTCTTCACCACCGACGGGCTGTTTGGCGTGCCGCTGCGGGTCGCCGCGACCTACGCCTTTCTGTTTGTGCTGTTCGGCACGACACTGGCCAAAACAGGTGGCTCCGCCTTCTTTTTCGACATTGCGGCCGCATTGACCGGACGATCGCGTGGCGGTCCGGCCAAGATCGCGGTGATTTCTTCGGGCCTTTACGGCACCATTTCCGGAAGCCCGACCTCGGATGTTGTGACAACTGGCTCCGTGACAATCCCGATCATGAAGCGCATGGGATACCGCGCCGATTTTGCCGGCGGTGTCGAGGTTGCAGCCTCGACGGGGGGCAGCCTGGTGCCGCCTGTGATGGGCGCAGCGGCGTTCATCATGGCCGAATATACCGGCATCGCGTATGTGGATATCGCATTGGCTGCTCTGATCCCGGCGCTTCTGTACTACGTTCCGATCTACATGCAGGTCCACCTCGTGGCCCAGCGCGAAGGATTGCAGGGCGTTGCCGAGGATCAGATGCGCCGGGTCGGCGCGACGTTGAAGGATGGCGGACTGTTCCTGCTGCCGCTGGTGGCGATTACCTGGGCCCTTCTGGAAGGATACACGCCAACCTATTCGGCGTTGTGGGGCACCCTGGCGGTGGTTGCTGTCGCCATGTTGCGCGCCAAAACCCGCATCACGCCGTCGATGCTGTTCGAAATTCTCTATGAGACCAGCACCAAGATGGTTGCGGTTGTCGGCGCCTGCGCCGCTGCCGGACTTGTGATCGGCGGAATTACCATGACGGGCCTGGCCTCCAAATTTGGTCATCTGGTGTTTCTGATTTCCGATCAGAACGAGTTGATCTCGCTGATCCTCGCAGCCTTTCTGACAATCCTTCTGGGATTGGGTATGCCCACACCCAGTGCCTATATTCTCGCTGCCGTTCTGGTGTCCCCCGTGCTTTCGGCACTCGACATCGACGTCATGGCGGGCCATCTGTTCTTGCTCTATTTCGCGGTCATGTCGGCGCTGACGCCGCCGGTTGCGGTGGCGGCCTATGCGGCCAGCGCCATTGCTGACGAAAATCCGCTGCGCATCGCTCTTGCTGCAGTCAAAATCGCATTGGCCGCGTTCCTGCTGCCCTTCGTCTTCGTCTTTGACCACGCTCTGCTGTTGCAGGGCGCCTGGTATGAGATCGTGATGGCGATCGTGGCGACGACCGCCGGTCTCGCCCTCATTGCCGTGGCAATCGAGGGATATTTCCGACATCCGCTCAGCCGGGCTGCGAGGGCGGGATGTGCCATAATCGGCCTTGCACTTTTGTTTGCGCGGCCGGTCTTGGCTTAGATTGAAACGCGAAGCGTCAGTCAGTGCTGTTTATTGCCCGCGGCCCGCACGTGCCAACCGCCTGAACCAAGCCGTAGCCATAGATGTCGTCGCGGCCGGGGGCGCCAAGATCGAGGGCGTTTGCGGCCAGGGCGTCAACCACCTGTTCGTGGCCTTGCAGGCCCAGTCGCGCCTGGGAGAGTGCGACGGCGGCGGTGACAAACGGGGTGGCAAAGGACGTCCCGGTTTTTGTGCGTGCGCCGCGGATGGACGCTGCCGTCCAGACATCGACACCGGGTGCGGCCAGATCGATATGGGAGCCGCGGCCGGCGCGGCGATAGACATTGCCGTTTCGATCGACGGCCGTGACGGCGATGACATGGGGATAGGCTGCAGGGTAGGCCGGCTTGGCCCGCGGGCCTGCGTTGCCGGCAGCGGCAACCAGCACAATACTGACGTCATTGAGGTGACCTGTCATCGCCTCCAGCAGAAGATTGGGTGGGCCAGCAAGGCTGAGATTGATGACCGTGACGTCGCGTTCGGCCAAGCGATCCATTGCCCGGACCAGCGTATGAACGTCACTGCGTTCGTCACGCGATCCGCCGCGGTGAAAAGCGTCGACGGCAATGACCGTGGCGTCGGGCAGCAGGCCGGGACTGCGGCTTTCCGCTGACCCGAGAAGTATGGCGGCAACCGCTGTTCCGTGCTTCCGGCTGGATTTTGCCTTGCCGCCAGAGAGAATATCGATCACCTCCAGCCGCCGGTTTTGAAAGGTTGTGTGATCGGAATTGATCCCGGTGTCGATCAGGCCGATCCGTGCCTCGATCGGGCAACCCGACACCGCGTCAGATCCGCCAGGCCAGGCAATCGCGCTGGCGGCCCGGCAATGCGGACCGCGGCACTCGACGGGTGTATCGCCACCGGCACGATAGAAATGGTTGAAATCCACCAACGCCTCAGGATTGAGATCCGTGACGATGGCGCGCGCCTGCTCCAGTGACAGCCCCTGCGGAGTGCTCAGGAGAAAAAGCCGGGTGCCGACAATTTGAAGCGTTTGGTCGTCGAGGACGGCAAAGCCTTGCGCGCTCAGCTCGGCAATATCGTCATCATCGAGACCGAGGGCGACAATTTCGCGATCCGCCCGGGCCGGCAATGCCACAGTCCGGTTGACTGACTGCCGGGTCCTTGATCGGCCGCGGTTACCCAATCCGCCGCGATTGTGGTCCCGGTCGCCGAGGCTCGAACCGCGTCCAGAGCCACCGCCAGCGCCGCCGCCATCTCCGTCGTCACCATCGTCCCCGTCATCGCCATCATCTCCGTCATCGGCCCAGGCGGTCGAGCCAAACCCGTGCAGATCGAAGACAGGTGGAAAGGCTCCCATCCAAACCGCTGCGAAGAAGACTGCCGCAAACACCCCGCGCGCCGCACGGGAAAATCGCGCGGTTTTCGAACCAGTCGTTTCAGGTGCGTTTGTCATTGCCGTCTCCACTCGCGCTCCTTATCATCTCAACCGATAACGGCGCCAGCGGACCATTATTCCCGAAACCGGATCTTTTTTTGTGAGTTGAAAATTGCCGGACCAGTTCACTCGCGATTTGCTCGATCTGCTGCCGAATATGCGTCGATTTGCGCTGTCGCTTTGCCGGTCGGCCGATATTGCGGACGATCTGGTGCAACTGACCTGCCAGAAGGCACTTGCCAATCGCCAAGGCTTTCAACACGGCACGCGCATGGATGCCTGGTTGTTTCGCATCCTGCGCAATAGCTGGATCGACATGGTCAGGCGCAAACGCGGCGAGGGGCAGTCAATTGATATCGACGAAGCGTTCGATCTGCCTGGTGACGTCGGAACGGACACCGTTGAGAACCGGCTCCTGCTCGGACGCACCCTGAAGGCCATTCACGAGTTGTCGGAAGATCAGCGCGAGGTCCTTCTTCTCGTTTGCGTTGAGGAGTTGTCTTACAGGGAAGCCGCCGAGGTCCTCGAAGTGCCGATCGGCACTGTGATGAGCCGATTGGCACGTGCGCGCAAACAACTTGCAGATCTTTTGGGAATAAACAGCGAATCCGTGCGTTCTCAAGGGAAGAGAGACGCCCATGACTGAATTCGATGACGAAACACTGATGGCCTTCGCCGACGGCGAACTTGACGAAAAAACGCGGCAGGCGGTTGAAAAGGCAATGGATTCCGATGAGGTGCTCGTCGAGCGCGTTGCCGTTTTCATCCGCACCGCGGCGCTCAGCAAGCAGGCTCTGGATCCGCTTCTCGATCAGCCGGTGCCCGATGCTCTTCGCGCCAGCGTAATGGCTATGGCGGAAGAAAACGGCGAGCAATCGGACGAAAAAGTCGTTCTGTTTGCCGCACCGCCTCGCCAGAATTTCGGTGGTCGATCCCGCTGGGCGATGCCGCTTGCCGCATCCGTGGCACTTGTGGTTGGAGGCCTTGCCGGCTTCATGATCGGGCAGTCGCCGAATGACAGCGACAGCGGGTTCACCGCCGCGCGCTTCAATCAGCCCGGGTTGACCGAGGCGCTGCGGACCGTGGCGGCGGGCGACGAGATCACGCTCGAAGAAAGCAGTGATCGTCTGCGGATGATCGCCTCCTTCCACAACGTCGACGATCAATTGTGTCGGGAATTCGAAATCGACCGACCCGATCGGACGACCTTCGTGTCGGTGGCTTGCCGCGCCGGTGAAAGCTGGTCTGTTCAGTTCACGGTGGCGGCGGCCAGCCAGAGTGACAGCGGCTACGCGCCGGCCTCCTCGCTGGAGGCGCTCGACGCCTACCTACAGGCCGTTGGCGCCGGAGAACCGCTTTCGGAAGATGCCGAGAAGAAAGCACTTGAAGGTCTGTAAACTGAATCCGCATGCATTACCGGCAACCGGATAGTTCAAAAAGCGCGTCGCAATAGCGGTCGGCAAAAGCAAGGGCTGCCTTGTGGCTACGTAGCGGTTCGTTGTAGCCGATACTGAGGCAGGTCCCAGCGCGGGTGCTCACGTGAGCAATCAGTATCGGGTGAGCTGCATGGTTCTGGGATGGCATCGTAAGAACCCTGGAAATCCCGACCCGGCGGCCCGCTTGTTGGTCGAGGTCACGAACCCCGGTCACGCACAAGCCCGAAGAAAACCAGTTGGCGGCAGCCGCCATCCGGTCAACCCGATTGTGGATGTCTGCGGGAGCAACGTCCGCGTCCAGTCGGAGCGCTGCGGGCCGATGGTTCTTGAACTGGACCGTCAATAGCCGAGCGGTCTCCACTACGTCAAGCGAGCGATGCTGCGGCTCGACTGTCAGTTGGATGGTTGCGATGTAACCGCCCACAGCCTCAGGGTGGATCTCCGGGTGGCAATCGCTGCGAATATCGGTTGGCGCCACCATGCCAGTCCAGTCGGTGGCGCCAGGCAGGTCCTGACCCGCCTTGGCGGCCGCGGCGCAAAAGCCAGCCGCCAGATCGATCCCCTCGCTGTGCAGCCGTCCGCGCAAGACATCCATTCGTTCGGTCGGCAGCATTCGAAACAGGACGTGCGGACGCCGGTCTTCCGCGCCAGCGGAGCGTTCTACTGCCCAACTTGCTTCGTCGGGCCAACTCGGCATGACATGCCCGTCACCGCTGTGACCGGCGGCGGCCAGGCCGTTTTCGGCCGCAGGCATCAGCGGCAGGCTGCTGTCGTCAAACCCATTGGAGTCTGACAGAAAACGATCAATATCGTCGAGGAGCACAAGGGACGAGCGGCCATCGATCGCGCCGTGATTGACGGTTAACGCAAGCCAAGCCACACGCCCGCTTTCATTGGTCAGCAGCAGAGCTCGCCAGGTCTCGCGACCGACATCGAGTAGCGTGGCCGCCTCTCTTGCGTAGGTCGCTTGCGGATGGAAATCGCTACCCATCGGCCGGCTTTGCACGGTGATCCGTTCGAACGGCACGTCGCAGCACCACCATGGCCGGTCACGCTCTTCAACGCGTGCCCGCAACATCGGGTGGCGGCAGTGGGCGGCAGCCAGAGCATCCCGCAACACGGCCTCTTCAACCGGCTGTTCGAACTCGGCAATCGTGGTCAACTGAAGCCCGCCATTGCCACGGCGGATCAATTCGGCGAACAGTAGCTCCTGGGGGCCGAGCGGGCGTTCCAGCAACGGACTTGCGACCATGATGAACCTTCTCCTGGTTGGAAAACCGGAGTGAATGCGGCTCTACTATGACATCAGTCTGCAGGTGATACGAACGCCATGAACGCTCGGCAATTCCATGGATAACGGTCCGTTAACTCGTCGGTGCCGCTTTTTGTCCCAGAAATGACTGGACGTGGTCCCAAAGCCCGTTCTTCCACAGGTCGTTGTGACCGGCGCCTTCGACCGTGACCATGTCCTTCGGATCATTGGCCATCTCGTAGAGCGCCTTTCCCTGCGCATAGGGCGTGGTGGCATCGGCCGTGCCATGCAGGATAAGCACCGGTTCGCTGACACCCGAAATGCGGTCGCGACTTCTGAACTGGTCCTTCATCAGCATGTGGACCGGCAGCCAGGGATAGCGTTCCGCGGCAACGTCGACGGTGGCGGTGAAGGGCGCCTCGAGAATGACGGCTTTCGCATCGCGTTGTGTCGCCACGGCGGTTGCAACGCCGGAGCCGAGCGATTCGCCGTAGAGCACGATGTCGTCAGCGTCCTCGTCGAGCCGGTCGAAATGTTCCAGCGCATCCGCGATCAAGGCCGCTTCCGTTGGCGAGCCTTCGCTGCCCGGGTAGCCGCGATAGGTTGGCGCATAGAGGCCGTATCCGCTGTCGAGAATCTGTTTGTACCGCGGCTCGCGCGAGGTGAGGTTGCCCGAGTTTCCGTGGAAATAGAGAACCGTGGGAAGGTCATCGTCGGTCGGTTCGGCCCGCCAGACCGCGACCCGCGTGCCGTCGCGCATCGGTATCGTTTCAACGCTGACACCGGGCATCTCGCCGGCCAGAACCGGAGCGGCATCGCCGCCCGGATTGTACATGATGTCCCTTTGGAACACGTACATATAGGCCGTCACGGCAAGGTAGGGCACGGCGACGATGAGCAGGATGGTGGCAGCGATGCGACGAGGCGATTTCATGTGTCTTACATAGGCATTTCGGCAGGCGGCACAAGACGAAAACGATCGTCACCGTCACGCTGCTCTTCCGCCCTTTCGGCCAAGCTGGATGCGGCGGCCGCTGTCCGCTCCGGCCGGGCCGACGGAGGCCATGACCAGTGTCGTGCCCCGGCGCTCGATCTCCTCCAAAAAGGACGTGCGCAGCGGAGTATCGCGCAGCAGGTCGGGATCGTCGACGAGCACCAATGATGCACCCCGCAGCAGACAGCGCACGGCCCGTAGCGCCGCCGCCTTATCCGGCGTCAGATGACTGTCTTCGCGCAGTTTTCCATTCAGGTCTTCCGCCGTCAGGCCGAACCGTTTGCACAGGTGCGCGCGCTCGGTTTCGGAGACGGTCGTCGGATTGCCCATCGCGACACTCTCGGAAAGGCTCCCCGGAATGGTCGGCAAGGCCGGCGAAAGCAGGCAGATGCTGCGCAGCCAGTCACGTCGGCTGATTTCCTCTGCGGTCCTGCCGTCCAGCCGAATGGTCCCGCCCATTGGCCCGGCCAGTCCGGCAATCGCCAGGAAAAGATCGTGAACGTCCTGGTCAAAAAGGCCCGTCAGTGTCACCCGTTCGCCCTTGTCGACACGAAACGACAGACGGCGGCCGGAAGGAATAGTCAGATCATCGACGCTTAGCCGGCGACCTTGATCGGTCCGTTTCAGGTGTCCAGGCCCACCGTCAAGCGCGAGTGTAGGCCGGTCGAAAATGGCCATCAGACGCGCGACGGCAACACGATGGGCCAGGCGGTATTCGACGGCCAGGGCGATGGCGTTGAGCTGAGTGACGACAACCCCCGTGACCATGATGAGGATGCCCAGGGTTTCAGCGTTCGACGCGGTGCCGGCAAGTCCGATCAGAACGGCGGTGACCGGCAGCACGATATCGCTTGAGGATCGCAACAGCCCGGAAAGCGTTGCGCGGCCGGTGAGTGCGTGGTTCAGCCGGTCGGACTGTCGTCCGAGCTTACGGATCAGAGAGCCATGGCGGCCGAAGGCAAGATAGGACATTCGGCCTCTCAGCATGCTGCCGGCGGCTGCCGCAATGCGACCGCGTCGACGGCGGCTGTCGGCAATGCTGCGATCAAGCGGCTTCCACACCAGCACCGGAACGAGCAGCCAGAGAAGGAGCGCCGGCGAAAGAGCCAGCAGTGCGTCAACGTTTGCGATGGCGAGGTAGGCAGCGACGGTGAGGAAGACGCAAGCCGCCACCAATGTCGACACCAGACCGCTGGCAAGCCACAGGCGTATGGCTGAGAAGTCATTGACCACCCGCGTCATGACCGAGCCGAACCGCAACGTCTTGCCGTTGGCCGGCATGCGCAGCACGTGGCTGATCAGAGCCAGGCGCAGCTCCTTGACATAGGCCAGCGCGAACTGTTCGGCGAGGCGCCGTTGCATCACACGCAGGGCAATGACCGCGATGGCGCCGGTGCTTGCCGCTGCTGCCAGAAGGACGGGCGGCGGACCGGATTGACCGAGCAACCTTGCGGCGGCGATTGCTGCGGCAATCGCTGCCAGCGCCTGACACACACCGAGCGCCAGAAGGCCGCAAATGCGCAGCAGCCTCCCGGGTGTCCACAATCGAGGCATTTTCCTACCCGCCCGCTGCGCGCTTGGCCTCGCCGCAGGCGAGCCACAGCGAAGTGGCGCTCGGCGCGATCATGTCATCGAGTGTGTAGACCGGAGCACAGGCTGCCGCGCCGGTTTCCCGTACGGCCAAAGGCGAGCGGGTCATCGCTCCAGAAATGCCCAGTACATTGTGGCCGAGATCGACCAGGCGTGCCGCGCCCGCAACGGCACCCATGGCATCGCCTGCGGCGAAAAAGGTGCCAGACAAAAGCGACTGAAACGTCCGTGAGCTGGCAAGTGCCGCGGTCTCTTCCTGATAGAGCCCGTCGGCGATTTCCACGACCGCAACGCTGCAGCCCTTGGTGCCGAGGGACTGAAGCAGCAGCTGCGTCGCGCGTTGAAGATCGCCGTGATAGACCCCAAAGGTCGTCGCGTAACCCGCGTCAGTGAAGTCGAGGGCCTCGGCGGCGCCGTAGTCGCGCATCATCCACAGATCGCCGCCGGCGCCGGTGCCGGTGACCTTGGCGGCACCAACCCGGCAGCCCGCAGCCGCGAACCCTTTGACGAGGGCTGCGGCGGTCGTCGTCTTGCCTGCGTTCATCGACGTGCCGAAGACGGCGAAAACGCTCGATGGAAGTGGGCCGGCATCTTCCCCCGACAGGGCGAAATCGCGCAGGTTGATCGGTAATCCCTCGTCGTTGCCGACAAGGCCGATGGGATCGATCCGCGTCGGGCCGGACAGGCCATCATGCCAGGACCGGGCCAGGGCGGCCACGCCGCCGGCGGCAACCATATGGCAGGAGCCGAGGTCAGTCGGCACATAGGCTTCATACTGGTCAGGGGCATAGCGGTCGCCATAGGCGAGTACGATCTCGTCACCGACCGAAAGCAACGCCCGCCTTCCGGATGGCAGTTCGATGCGCTTGTGCGATCCGATCTCGGTCACCCTGGCCAGAACCAGGTCACCAGCGCCCGGCTGCTGTGGTCCGGCGATCAGCGATTTCATCGCGCCTTCGGGCACCCGTCGCGTCGAAAAGGCGCGTTTTGCAGCTTGCAGGCGGTTTTTGTCGAACTCTTCCATACCGTCGTTTCCTTGTCTCATGGAGCCGCTTCATGCGCGGGTCATGGTGGAAACGCGGGTCGCCGAGATTTATTCCGGGTCGCATGAAAAATGTTCAGTTTTTTTGACAGAACCGCCGGACGCTACCCTTCACACTCCGCCAGGCGGCGATGGTACAGATCCCGCTGTGGTCCCGGTCTGGTCGCCATGCCGAGATCTCGATAGAGAGCCGCTGCCCGTTCAAAATCGCCCTTGCGGCGTAACAGGTCGGCGCGAGTTGCTGCAGCCAGATCGTATCCGGGCAGCTGTTTTTCGCAGTCCTGCCGATCGAGCAGGTCAAGGCCGGCCTGCGGCGAAACCGCGTAACTGCGGGCAACGGTCCAGCCAAGCTTTGCGACGGCATTGCCGGTCAGGTCGACGAGCGCTTCATAAAGCGCATCGATCGACTGCCAGTCGGTGTCGGCAAATCGCTCGGCTCGACAATGGTGCGCCTCAATCTCGGCCTGGAGAACATAGGTGCCGACCGGAATACCGCGCCGGGCTGCGCCGACAGCTGCGGCCCGCCGGCTTTCTCCCCGTCGGATCGCTTCCCGGTCCCAGCGTTGCCGATCCTGCTCGTCAAGCGGCACCAGATGCCCGGTGGCCGAGAGCCGAGCCGCCGTCCGGGCCGTTTTCAAATGGACAAGGGCAGAAAGCCCCCAGACTTCAGGAAGATCCGGTGCCAGTTGCGTCAGCTGGTCGGCCAGCATCGCAGCCTCCCACATGAACTCGCCGCGGATCGGTTCCTGCGTATCGCTCAGGTAGCCCTCGTTGAAGATCAGGTAGACGACCTCCAGAACCGCCTGGATGCGCGGCCCCATGTCGTCCGGCACCGGTTCCATCAACAGATCGGGAATTGATCTCAGGTGTCGCTTGGCCCGGGATATGCGTTGGCCGATGGTCTTTTCGTCAACGACGAAACCGCGGGCGATTTCCCGGGTCGACAAACCTCCGGCAAGCCGCAGGGTGAGTGTCACCTTGGCGTCGTGCGACAGGGTTGGGTGGCAACATAACAGGAGAAGGGCCAGGCGATCGTCTTCGGCAAGTGGTGGTTCGCTTGAACCGGGCAAATCATCATGCAGCGCCACCTCACTGCGGCGACCCCGGCTGCGCAGCTGGTTCAACGCCCGCCTTCGGGCAACTGTCGCGAGCCAGGCGCCGGTATTGGTTGGAATGCCATCCGTCGGCCAGGTGCGCACGGCAGCCAGCAGGGTCTCCTGGGCGACGTCCTGTGCCAGGTCCAGATCGCCCAGGATGCGCAACGCGATCGCCACCATGCGGCTCCATTCGCTGCGCACCAGCCGGGTGGCGAGAAGGGGATCGAAGGATCCTTCAGCCACGCGGCACGACCGGCATCACCATGATCGGCCCGATCTTGAGGTGCGGGCATTTGGCCGCCAATTCGCGTGCCTCATCCATTGAGCTGACCTCCATCTCGAAATAGCCGCCGACCAGTTCTTTGATTTCAGCGTAGGGTCCGTCGATCACCCGGCCGATATCGCCGTTCTGTTCGACGCGAAAACCCTCGCCGATTCCGCGCAACTGCTGGCCGCCGGTGACGATGCCCTTCGATGCCAGGTCCATGGCGTAACCGCCGATCGCCTGCACCACTTCCTTCGGCGCGGTTTCACCGTGTGCATCCTCCGGTGCCATCATCAGCATTACTACTTTCATGTCATCCTCCAAGTTCGGGTTGCGCCTATAGGACACCGCTCGGGCGCCGAATTCGACACGGCATTCAATTTTTTCTGAAACATCGCCATCGAAGGTCACCCGAACCCTTGCAGAATTTTAGTATTGGTAAAAAGTGCTTGACTCCGCTTCCTCTCTCGGTCCACAATTTTACCAATACTAAAACGGGAGGACGGGTTGGCTTCGGTCAAGGCATCCGACAAGGAACCGGATATCTCCAGCGACGCGCCGCTCGGCGAACGGTTGCGTCGGCGTCGCCGCGATTTGGGGCTGACGCTCAAGGATGTGGCCGATGGAGCTGGCCTGTCTGTCGGATTCATTTCGCAGGTCGAACGCGAACTGACGGTGCCGTCACTGTCGTCGCTGGCATCGATCTCGAAGGTCCTGCAGACTCATCTCACAGAATTCCTGTCGCAGCCGGAAGGCAAGTCGCCGACGACGCGGCACAACGAGCGGCCGGTCTACGCGGTCGACAACGCGGCTTTGCACTACGAGCGCGTGTCGGCCAGCTTTCCGGGCCATGTGCTCAACAGCGTCATTGTCCATGAGCCGCCGGGCTACCGATCGGAACCGATCCAGCACGAAGGCGAAGAACTGTTCTTCGTCCTCAGCGGGGCCATAACCGTTGAAGTCGATGGCCAAACGACCGTTCTGGAGGCGGGCGATTCACTGCATTTCGACTCCACCGATCGCCATTCCTCCTGGAACCACACCGACCAGACCACATCGATCCTGCACGTTTGCACGATGGATGTATTTGGAGAAAACCCGGCGGAATCCGACAAGCCGGGGCACCGGGCCGGACACAAGTCCGCGCCGCAAACCACAGAATGAACTCGTGAAACGAAGGGGAGCATGAAAACATGACGACGTTTTTGAAATCGCTGACCGCCGCGGCAATCCTGTCGACGGCACTGACGGCTCTGCCGATGCAGGCCGAGGCCGGCGGAGTGTTGCGCCTGGACGAGGTCGCCGTTGGCGAAATCGACCCGGCCAAGGCCTCCGACTACGCTGACTCCATTCTGATGTTCAACCTCTACGACACGCTTGTGCTGCCGCGTCAGGGCGGCCCCGGACACGTGCCGCATCTGGCCGAAAGCTGGGAAGGGTCTGGCAAGACCTTCACCTTCAAGCTGCGGCCCGACGTCAAGTTCCAGAGCGGCAATCCGTTGACAGCTGAGGATGTGGTCTTCTCGGTCGATCGCATGAAAGCGCTCGGCAAGGGCCTGTCCTATCTGTTCGCCAATGTCGACAGCGCTGAAGCCGTCGACGCGAACACCGTGCAGTTCAACCTCAAGGAGCCCTATGCGCCCTTCGTTGCTTCGCTGGTGCGCCTGCCGATCGTCGACAAGCAGACGGTCATGGCCAATCTGGGTGATGGCGAAGGCGACATGAAGGACTGGGGCGAGGCCTACCTGTCGGCCAATGGGGCTGGCACCGGCGCCTACAAGATCGCTTCGCACAATCCGCAGGAAGAGACCGTCATGGAGAAGAACGGCGACTACTTCCTCGGCGTTGCCGACGCGGCTCCCGACACGGTGCGCCTGCGTTATGGACTGGAACCCGCTACAGTTCGCACGCTGATTGCCCAGGGCGAGCACGACATCGCCTCGCAGTGGCTTCCGCCGGAGGTCATCAAGGCGCTGGTCGATGATGGAGCACAGCTGCTGACCGAAAGCGGCACGGGTGCCTTCTATCTGAAGCTCAACACCACCAAGCCGCCGATGGACGACCCGAACTGCCGGCTCGCCCTGTCGAAGGCCTTCGACTATGGCTCGGCCATCAAGATGATTGCGGTGACCGACGACATCAGCCAGGGCTCGCCCTCGACCGGCGCCATCCCGGTCGGCATGTTCGGCGCCAATCCGGCCGGTCAGAATCTGGGCCGCGATATCGAAGCGGCGAAAAAGCACCTGGCCGACTGCAAGTACGATCCGGCCGACTTCAACCTGGAACTGTCCTGGATTGCGGAAGTGCCGATCGAAGAGCGCTTCGCGCTGTTGATGCAGGCCAATTTCGCCGAACTCGGCATCAAGTCGGAAATCAAGAAACTGCCCTGGGCGCTCTTTGCCGAGCAGGTCTCCAAGCCGGAGAACACGCCGCACGTGTCGCAGCTCTTCGTTAACGCCGTCACCGGCGATCCTGACACGCTGCTCTACGGCATGTACCACTCGTCGGCTGCCGGCACCTGGCAATCGCCGGAGTATCTGAACGACGCGGAAGTCGACAAGCTGCTGGAAGAGGGCCGTTCTGCACCCACCGAGGAAGCGCGCAACGAAGCCTACACCAAGCTAAACGCGCGGTTGATGGAAATCGCTCCGACGGTCTACGGCTATGATCGTCAGTCGGTCTTTGTCGCAAGTCCCCGGGTCAACGCGCCGGCGTTGAGCGATCCGTCTCAGGCTTTCGGCCTTGACGGCATGGGCTTTTCGTTCCGCCTGATGGAAGTCGAAGAGTAATCTCCCTGGGCCGGGGCGGGTTTCAAATCCGTCCCGGTCAAAACCGTCCCGGTCATAATCGAACTGGAACTGCGCCATGACGCCGGTCCTCCGCCTCCTCGCGAAGCGGCTCGGTACTTCATTGCTTGTGCTCATTGGGGTCTCGATGCTGATCTTCGCCATCGCCCGGGTCATTCCCGGCGATCCGGCGCGCATCGCGCTGGGTCCGAACGCGACGGCCGAGCAGATCACGCAGTTGCGCGAGGAACTGCACCTCGACGATCCGATCTGGGAGCAGTACGGCTATTTCCTGGCGGACCTGGCGCGGGGCGATCTCGGCATCTCGCTCTATACCAACCGGCCCGTTACCGCCGACATCGCCCAGTTCCTGCCGGCAACGCTGGAACTGGTTCTCGTCGCCGGCATCATGATGATCGGCTTTGGCCTGCCGCTTGGCATCCTGTCGGCGCGCTATCGAGGCGGTTTTACCGACAATGCCATTCGGCTGGTCTCGCTGCTCGGGGTTTCGGCGCCCAGCTTTGTCTGGGCCGTCATCCTGATGCTGCTCTTCGCATTCTTCCTGCCGCTGTTTCCGGTAACGGGGCGCATCAGCGACACCTATTCGATCGCGCCAGTCACCGGTTTCCTGCTCGTCGACACTTTGATCGCCGGCAATTTGCGGGCTTTCGGCAATGTGGCCTGGCATCTGGTGCTGCCGGCCTTCGCACTGGCGCTGTCGGGCATCGGCCAGGCGGCGCGGCTGACCCGCGCCAACATGGTGGAGACCTACGACAAGCCATACATCGAAATGGCCCAGTCCTACGGGTTTCCGGAAAAGCGCATAGCCAATCAATATGCGTTCAAGCCTTCCCTGATCCCGTCGTTGACCATCATCGGCCTTGATTTCGCGGCGATGCTCGGCAACGCCTTCCTGGTCGAAGCGATTTTCGCCTGGCCGGGACTGTCGCGCTATGGCGTTGCCGTGATCCTGCGCAAGGACCTCAACGCCATCGTCGGAACGGTGCTGATCATTTCGGCGACCTTCCTGATCGCCAACCTGATCGTCGACCTGCTCATCGCCTTCATCAATCCGCGCATTCGTCATTCGCAGAGGGCGCCATGAAGCGCACCGTCTACATTCTGCTGTCGAATCCGCTGTCGCTGCTGGGCGTTGTCCTGGTGGCTCTGGTGGTTCTGTCGGCGATCTTTGCCGACTTCATTGCACCGTTCCCCGAACATGCCGGGGCGGTGGTCGATTTCGCCAATTTCAACAAGGCGCCGGAACTGCCTTACCTTATGGGCACCGATCTGGTCGGCCGCGACATGTTCAGCCGCATCATCTACGCCTATCGCATCTCGCTGCTGCTGGGCATCGTGGTTCTGGCGATCGCCGTTCCGATCGGCGTCACCATCGGCCTGGTCGCCGGCTATCTCGGTGGCTGGACCGAATATCTGCTGATGCGCCTCACCGACGTTTTCCTGTCGATCCCGCCGCTGGTGCTCGCCATGTCTATCATGGGCGTTTTGGAACCGACGCTGCTGAACGGCATGCTGGCGGTCACCGCCATGTGGTGGCCCTGGTACACGCGGCTTGTCTACAACATCACCCGCGGCGAGCGCGAGGAAGGCTATGTGTTGGCGGCCGAAGTGATCGGCGCCTCCAGGCTACACATCATCTTCCGCGAGATTCTGCCCAACTGCGTACCGGCGGTCATCACCAAGATGACGTTGGATCTCGGCTTCGTCATCATCATCGCTTCGTCGCTCTCCTTCCTTGGCCTGGGCGTTCAGCCACCGACGCCGGATCTCGGCTCGATGGTTGCCGATGGCGCCAAATACCTGCCCGACTCCTGGTGGCTGACCGTCTTCCCGGGGCTCGCCATCCTGATTGCCGTCTTCGGTTTCAACCTGCTGGGCGACGCACTCCGCGACATTCTGGGAGGCGACACATGACGCCGACCCTGTCGATCAAGGATCTGACGCTCTCCTTCAAGAGCTGGCGCGGATATTCCGAAGTCCTGCACGGCATCTCGCTCGACATCATGCCCGGCGAGCGGGTCGCCCTGGTGGGTGAATCCGGCTCCGGCAAGTCGGTAACGGCGCGCATTGTGCTCGGGCTGCTGCAGTCGCTGCGCGCGGCTCGAATATCGGGCGAGGTGCGGTTCGACGGCCGTGACCTCGATGACCTGCCGGCAGCGCAGCGCCATCATTTGCGCGGCACCGCCATGTCGATGATCTTCCAGGACCCGACCTCGTCGCTCAATCCGGTCTACCGCATCGGCAGGCAATTCCATGAGGTGCTGTTGCGCGGCGATGCCGGGCTGACCAAAGAGGCGTCGTGGGAGCGCGCCGCATCCATCCTCAACGAAGTGTCGATCACCGAACCCGACCGGGTGCTGCATTCCTATCCATTCCAGCTGTCGGGCGGCATGAACCAGAGGGTCATGATCGCCATGGCGCTCGCCAACGAGCCGAAGCTGCTGATCGCCGACGAGCCAGGGACGGCGCTCGACGTCACGGTGCAGGCGCAGACCCTGCACCTGATGCGCCGGCTGGTCGAGGAGCATCACACCGCGGTGCTGTTCATCTCCCACAATCTCGGCGTGGTGCGCGAATTCGCCGACCGGGTCTACGTCATCTACAAGGGCCGCATCGTCGAGGAGGGTCCGACCCGGGCGCTGTTCGAGGAGCCGCGTCACCCCTATACGCGTGCACTCATGGCCGCGGTGCCGCGCATCACCGGAGGCGGAATTCCAGACATCGAGGACAATGCTGCCGAATTCACGGCGCCTCTGGAGGTTCATGAACGGGAGGCTGCCTCATGAGCGAGCCGATCCTCTCGATCTCCAGCGTTTCCAAGACTTTCCATGTCGACAGCCACCAGATCCGAGCTGTCGATACGGTATCGCTCGATGTTGGCGAGGGCGAGTGTGTGGCGATCGTCGGCGAGTCCGGCTCCGGCAAGAGCACGCTCGCCAATATGGTGCTCGGCATCTACCCGCCGACCTCCGGCGAGATCCGCTTCCGCGGTCAGGTGTTGCCGGCGCGCCGCACCCTCCAGCACCGAAGCGCCATCCAATTGGTGCAACAGAACCCGCTGTCATCGCTCAACCCCAAACGGTCCATTGGCGCTTCCCTGCGGCTGGCGCTCGATGTGCACGGCATCGGCGAACGGTCGGGCCGCAAGAAGCGCATCGGAGAGCTTCTGGAAGAAGTCGGACTGCCGGCGGACTTCGCAAACCGCATGCCGGCGGCGCTTTCAGGCGGCCAGCGCCAGCGCGTGGCGATAGCCCGGGCGCTCGCCTGCCAGTCGCAGCTGGTGGTGCTCGACGAACCTACTTCGGCGCTCGACGTGCTGGTCCAGGCGCGGGTGCTGAAACTGCTCAACGAACTGCGGCCCGCCCGTGGCCTCAGCTACATCTTCATCACCCACGACCTCTCGGTGGTGCGCAACATCGCCGATCGGGTCGCTGTATTCGAAAAGGGCAAGCTGGTGGAGCTCGGCGTAACCGAGCAATTGTTTGCCCGCCCGGAACATCCCTATACGCGCCAGCTCATCAGCGCCGTGCCGGTGATTGATGACGAGGAACTCGAGCTGCGCGATCAACTTGCAAAGGACGAAATCGATGTCGGCACTTGATGATTTCACCGTGGCTCTGGCGAAGGGCGGCAACCAGCCGCAGACGGTGTTCGATGCCATGGCGAGCCTCACCGAGGCGCTGATCGGGGTGCGGCTGTTTACGCTCATGACCTTCGATCCGGTGAACCGCCTGGCGCAGCGGATCTATTCCAACATGCCCGATGCCTATCCGGTTTTGGGGACGAAGGAAGTCAGCGACGGATTGTGGACCGGCCGTGTTCTCGACCGGCAGGAAACGTTTGTCGCCAATACGATTGAAGGCATAGCAGAAGTCTTCGACGATCATGAGCTGATCCAGTCTCTCGGCTGCGAGTCGGTGATCAACGTGCCGGTCATCGTCGCCGGCAGGATCCTCGGCACGCTCAACTGCCTTGATGTCGCCGGGCACTACACGCCTGAACGCGTTGCCATGTCCGAACAACTGAAATTGCCTGGCGCCGCCTGTTTCCTGGCGCACGCGGCGCTGCCTTACGAGGGAGAAAACTGATGGCTGCGAAATCCATTCGCGTTGCGACGGATGTCGGCGGAACCTTCACCGATCTGGTCTGTTTCGAGACCGATCTCGACACCGGACGCGCAACGGTGCGCACGGCCAAGTCTGACACCACCCCGCCGGATTTCGAGCAGGGTGTGCTCAACGTCCTGAAGAAGGGCGAGGTCGACCCGGCAACCGTCAATTTCCTTGCCCATGGCACCACTGTGGTGATCAACGCGCTGACCGAGCGCAAGGGCGTCAGGGTCGGCCTGGTCACGACGGACGGTTTCCGCGATACGCTGGAAATCGCGCGCGGCAACCGGCCGGACTTCTTCAACCTGCACTATCAGAAGCCGGAGCCTTTCGTACCGCGTTACCTGCGCCGTGAAGTGCCCGGTCGCATGACCTATCGCGGCGAAGAGCGGGCGCCGCTCGACCTGTCCGGTTTGCCGGCCATCGTGGAGGACTTCCAGAAGGAGGGCGTCGAGGCGGTCGCGGTCTGCTTCCTGCATTCCTACGCCAATCCGTCCCATGAAAAGGCGGCGGCCGACGAATTGCGTCGCCTGTGGCCGGGCGTTTCCGTCGTTGCTTCGCACCAGATCACCCGCGAATGGCGCGAATATGAGCGCACCAACACGGCGGTGCTGTCGGCCTACGTGCAGCCGGTGGCCGAACGCTATCTGCAGCGCCTCAGCGACGGCGTGCGCGGAGACGGTTTCGACGGCAGCCTCTATGTGATGCAGTCCAACTGCGGTGTCGACTCGCTCGACGCGGTGTCTCGCATTCCGATCACCATGGTTGAATCCGGTCCGGCCTCCGGTTTTTGGGGTGCCGCCGAACTCGGCAAGCTGATCGGCGAACCCAACGTGCTGGCGCTCGACATTGGCGGCACGACGGCCAAATGTTCGCTGATCGAGAACGGTCAGGTGAAAATCATGACCGACTACTGGATCGAGCGCGACCGCACCTCGGCCGGATACCCGATCATGGTGCCGGTCGTCGATCTTGTCGAAATCGGCAACGGCGGCGGTTCCATCGCCTGGGTCGATGATTTCGGCAAGCTGCATGTGGGCCCGCAATCGGCCGGTGCCCAGCCGGGTCCGGCGGCCTATGGCCGCGGTGGCACCAATGCCACGACCACCGACGCCAATATCTGGCTCGGCCGCATCAATCGGGACTACTTCTGCGGCGGTGAAATCGAGGCCGACATGGAGGCCGCCCGCAAGGCCATGGAAGCCGTAGGCGAGAAACTCGGAACCAGCACCGACGAGGCGGCCCGCGGCATCGTCCGCATTGCCAACAACAACATGGTCAATGCCCTCAAGCTGGTGTCGCTCAATCGCGGTTTCGACCCGCGCGACTTTACACTGGTGGCTTTTGGCGGCGGTGGCGCCATGCACGCCTCGGCCCTGGCACAGGAACTCGGCGTCAAGAAAGTCGTGGTGCCGGCCGGCGCACCGGTCTTTTCCGCCTGGGGCATGATGATGTCTGATCTCCGGCGCGACTATTTCGTCACCCGCCTCGTCGATCTCGATGCCCAGGGCGCCGAGGCGCTGGAAGCCGTCTTTGCTGAAACCGAAGCGCTCGCCCGGTCGCAATTCGAGGCCGAAGGCGTCGATCCGGGCAAGGTCAAGTTTCACCGCTTCGGAAAGTTCCGCTACCAGAACCAGGAACACACCACCGAGGTGTTGCTGGAGGAAGGCGCCATCACCGGCGACCGCATCGCCCAGATCGAGGCCGATTTCCACGAAACCTACGAGCGTGAATACACCTACAGGCTCGACGCGCCCGTCGAAGTGGTCGGCATTCACCTGGTCGCGTCCGCTGAGGTTGGCAAGCTGGAAATGCGCCGCGAAGACCTGGGCGACAGCGACGCGACACCGGCGATCAAGGGACGCCGCGAAGTCGACTATGCGCTGGAGGGCATTCACGAGGCCGACATCTATGACGGCGAGAGGCTGCGGCCGGGCATGACCTTCACCGGGCCGGCGGTGGTCGAAGACCCGGGCACGACCGTGGTCGTGCATCCGGGCGACCGTGTGTCGTTCGACGGCTACGGCAACATCCACATCGAAATTCGGGAATAGGGAGATCCGCCATGGCTAACGCTTCCAACGATCCGATCACCCTGGAAATCATCCAGAACTCGCTGCAGGCGACCGCCGACGAAATGTTCGCGGCGATGAAGAAGACTGCCATGAGTTCGATCATCTACGAGGTGCTCGACATGGGCACCGGCATCATGGACGGCAAGGGCGAACTGGCATCCTCGGGTGCCGGCATCCCGGCTTTTATCGGCGTCCTCGACAAGGCGGTGAAGGTGATCATCGCCAAGTTCGATCAGCCCGGCGACATCAAGCCAGGCGACGTCTTCGCGACCAACGACCCCTATTACGGCGGCGTCACTCACCTCAACGATATCGTTGTCGCCATGCCGGTCTTTGCTGGCGGCCATATCATCGCCTGGACCGCCAACATCGCCCACAACTCCGATGTCGGCGGCATGGCTCCGGGTTCGCTTTCCGGCGAGGCGACCGAAATTTTCCAGGAAGGCATTCGGTTGCCCGCTGTGAAGATCATTGCGGAAGGTCAACCGATCCGCTCGGTCATGGACATCATCAAGGTCAACTCGCGCATGCCGGACGTGCTGGAGGGCGACGTCTGGGCGGCGATTGCCTCCGTTCGCGTCGGTGACCGGCGGCTGCGGGAAATTGCCGAGAAATATGGCGTGGACACGTTCGAGAACGCCATGACCTCGTTCATGGATTTTGGCGAGGAAGTGTCGCGAGCATCGCTTGCCGACCTGCCAAAGGGCACGTTCGAACTGTCGGAAGAGCAGGACGACGGCCGCATCTTCAACGTCAAGATCACCATCGGCGATGACGAGTTCACGGTCGATCTGCGCGACAACCCGGACCAGGCGGACAATCCGGTCAACACCAGCCGCGATGGCGTCATGGTGGCGGCGCAGATGATCTTCAAATCGCTGACCGATCCGCATTCGCCGGCCAATGGCGGCTCGTTCCGGCCGATCAACCTGTTGACCCGCGAGGGGTCGGTTTTTCACGCGAAAGAACCGGCGCCGATCGGCTTCTATTACGAGATCGAGCTGCGGGTCTATGACATCATGTGGCGCTGCCTGGCGCCACACATGCCGGAGCGGCTGGCTGCCGGTCATTTCGCTTCCGTATGCGGAACCTTCATCGGTGGCATCCATCCGGATACGGGCCGGCAATACACGATCATCGAACCACAGCTCGGCGGCTGGGGCGCCAGTCGCAACGGCGACGGCAATCATGCCGTCTTCTGCGGCTTCCATGGCGAGACCTACAACTGCCCGGCCGAGATCAACGAAGCCCGCAATGGGCTTTACGTCGACCGAATGGAGCTCAACATGGAGCCGGGCGGCGAGGGCAAGTACACCGGCGGCCGCGGCATCGTCATGGATTATCGGGTTCGCGCCGACAACGGGTTCCTGACCGCCGGCTACACCCGCTCGAAATTCCCCGCCTGGCCGGTCGATGGTGGCGCCGAAGGCTCTCCCAACTATGTAGAGTTCCGGCCGACCGAAGGTGAGACCCAACGCTTCGCTTTCGTCTCCGGACTGACCACCCAATGCGACGATGTGATCCGCGTCGTCACCGGCAATGGCGGCGGCCTGGGCGATCCGAAGGAGCGCGACCCGGAGCTGGTTCGGCGGGACATCAAGAACGGCCTGATCACGCCGGAGCGGGCCAGGGAGATCTATGGCGTCGAATAGCATCCCGCTCGATTTTCAAGCGGTTTTCGGACCCAACCGAAGGGGGCATTCGGCCTGAGTGCCGAAAAGTGTGAAGCGGTTTTCGGACCCAAACGAAGGAGGCAACTATGACCACCGATACGCCGGTCAAGATCATGTATCTGAGCCCCGTGGGAAACCGCGGCGCCGATGACGGCCTGTTTGCCAAGATGGCCGAGGACTACCGCCTGCCGGATACCGAGGTGCACATCACCTCGCTGCCCGACGACGATGGCGGCTTTACCCATATCGAGTTCCGCTCCTACGAGGCGATCGTGACCCGCGGTATCATTCGGGCGACCCGCCGCGCGGCGCGGGAAGGATTCGATGCGCTCGCCATCGGCTGCTTCTACGATACCGCGCTGCACGATGCTCGTGAGATTTCCGGCGACATGGTGGTCACGGCGCCCTGTGCTGCCAGCTGTGAGATTGCTTCCAGCCTTGCCAACCGTTTCGGCATCATCGTCGGTCGGCGCAAATGGGTGAACCAGATGCACGCTGTCGTGCGCGAAAACGGTTATGAAGACCGGCTTTCCGGCTTCTACCACGTCGAACTCGGCGTTAACGAGTTTCAGCGCGACCACGACGAGACGTTCAGGCGGCTGCTTGAAGCCGGTCGCAAGGCGGTCGAGGAAGACTACGCCGAGGCGCTGATTCTCGGCTGCACGCTGGAATTCGGTTTCTACCGCGAAATGGAAGAGGCGCTCGGCGTGCCGGTGATCGACCCGTCGATCGCGGCGCTGAAACGCGCCGAATACGGAGCGCTGTTGAAGCGCGGCTGCGGCTGGGTGCCGAGCCGCAAATGGTCCTGCGAAGCGCCGTCGGAAGAGGAAATTGCCCGCTTCGGCGGCTTTGATGAAGGCGAGGCCTTCGGCAATCGGGTCGTTGTCGGCGGCCAGAAAGAAAATGGAAAGGTACACTACCATGCCTGATGCGGCACAGAAGCGGCTCGCGGAACTGCGCGCCAAGATGAGCGAACAGGGAGCTGATCTGCTGGCGCTCGGACCGGGCACTCACATGCAGTGGCTGCTGGGTTTTCACCCTCATGCGGACGAGCGCCCGTGCCTGCTCCTCGTCAACGGCGGAGGTGAGACGTTTCTGATGCCGGCGATCAATGTGGAAGGCAGCCGCGAGCACACCGATATCAGCATGCACACCTGGGACGATGCCGATGGTGCCGGCG
Source organism: Hoeflea sp. (assembly GCA_965216535.1). GTDB lineage: Bacteria > Pseudomonadota > Alphaproteobacteria > Rhizobiales > Rhizobiaceae > Hoeflea_A. The sequence goes on along the minus strand of OZ244175.1, from coordinate 7,200,668 downwards.
GCGCACTGGATGCGGCCCTTGCAGATATCGGAGCGGGTTCGGCGAAAAATGTTGTGCTCGACGAAACCATGCGTGCCGATTTCGCACTGCTGTTGCTCGATCGGTTGCCGGGTGCCGCGCACCAGTTCACCGATCCGACGCTTGGTGCGCTGCGCATGCGCAAGGATCCCGAGGAGTTCGCCAAGCTCAAGGAAAATGCGCTGATCAACGACCGGGCCATGCAGGCCGCCTTTGCGGCCGCCAAACCCGGCGTCAGCGAACTGGAGATCGCTGCAGCCATCCATGCCCAGTACAAGATCGACGGCGCGAAGCCGGAATTCACCATTGTCGGCACCGGCCCCAACGGCGCTTTCCCGCACCACCACACCGGCAGCCGCAAGCTGCAACATGGGGATGCCGTCGTCGTCGATATCGGCGGCCGCAAGGACGGTTATCCCAGCGACTTGACCCGCATGATTGCCATCGGCGAGGCGCCGGAGGGCTATGCCGAAGCCCATGCTGCCGTCAACCGGGCCGTCGAAGCGGCGATGGCCGCGGCCCGACCCGGCGTCCAGGCGAAGGAGGTCGATGCGGCCGCGCGTCAATCACTCACCAATGACGGCTACGGCGAATACTTCATTCACCGCACCGGTCACGGCCTTGGCATCGATGTGCACGAGCCCCCTTACATCTCGTCCAGTTCCGAGACAGTGCTCGATACGGGCATGGTGTTTTCCATCGAACCGGGCGTCTATCTGCCGGGCCGCTTCGGTCTGCGGCTCGAGGAGATCGTCATTTTGCGCGAGGATGGTCCGGAGATCTTCTCCGAACTGCCGCGCGACCTGCATGTGGTGGAGGCCTGAGAGACGTGACCGCCGGCCATGACACCGTGACCCTGTCGGTCATTCAGGCGGCGGTGGTCGCCGCCACCGACGAGATGTTCGCGGTGCTGAAAAAGACTGCCATGAGCCCGATCATCTACGAGGTGCTCGACGCCGGCACCGGCATTACCGATGCCCGCGGGCGGCTGGCAAGCTCCGGCGCCGGCATTCCGGGTTTCGTGGGCGTGCTCGACAAGGCGGTGAAGAAGATCGTCGACCTGAACGGGTTGGAGACTATCCGCGACGGCGATCTCTTCGTCACCAATGACCCTTACTTCGGTGGGGTGACGCATCTTAACGACGTGGTCATCGCCATGCCGGTTTTCGCCGCAGGCCGCTGCGTCGCCTGGACGGCGTCGATTGCCCACTGGAATGATGTCGGCGGCAAGACGCCGGGGTCCATGGCAACCGATGTCGAGGAGATTTTCCAGGAAGGCCTGCGGTTGCCGGCCGTGCGCCTGTTCGATGCCGGCGAACGGATCGATGCGGTGTTCGACATCATCTCCGCCAACTCGCGCCTGCCGGACTTCGCCCGCGGCGATCTATGGGCGCAGGTGGCGGCCAGCCGTCGTGCCGGCCAGCGCATCGAGCAACTCGTGCAGACCTACGGCATTGAGGCCTATGAGGCAGCATTGTCAGCACTGTTCGAGGAGGGAGAGGCCCGTGCTCTCAAGGGCCTGGCAGCGCTTCCAAAGGGCACCTTTCGGGTCAAGGAGGAGCAGGACGATGGTGCGGTTTGGCAGGCCGAAATCCGCATCACCGACGAACGCTTCACGGTCGATCTGACCGGCAATCCTCAGCAGCGAGCTGCTCCCTACAACACCAGCCACGACGGTGCGGTGACTTCGGCCCAGAACATATTCAAGGCCCTGGTCGATCCCGAGCTTTTTACCAATGAGGGCTCGTTCCGGCCGCTGGAGGTCATTACCGAGCCGGGAACCATCTTTCATGCGACCGGCACGGCGCCGCACGGCTTCTATTTCGAGACCCGCATCCGGCTTTACGACATGCTCTGGCGCTGCATGGCGCAGGCCCTGCCGGAGCGCCTGCCCGCCGGCCATTTTGCCTCCATCTGCGGCACGGTGATCGCCGGCCAGCATCCGGATACCGGTCACGGCTACACCATGGTCGAACCGCAGATGGGTGGCTGGGGCGCCACGAAAGACAGCGACGGCCTGAGCGCCATGTATTCGACCGGCCACGGCGACACCTACAACTGTCCCGTCGAAATCTGCGAGGCCCGCTACGGCCTCGATGTCGGCTGGAAGCGCTTGAGCGACGGCGATGAAGGAAGCGGCCATCACACCGGCGGCAAGGGTTTGTCGGTCTGTTACCGGCCGCGTGCAAAGGCCACGCTGTCGGCCGGCTACAGCCGCAACAAGCACCCGGTCTGGGGCCTCTCGGGCGGTGAAGCCGGTGGCACCAACAGCCTGACGGTGATCCGCGCCGACGGCAGCAGCGAATCCAGTGCTTTCGTGAGCGGCCTGACATTGGAACCGGGTGACGAGATCCGCATCGAAACCGCCAATGGCGGTGGTTGGGGTGAGGCCTAGAGCAAAGGGCGATCTGCTGCCATCAAATGATCCAAACTGATCGCCCTTTGCTCCAGGCTCAGTCGACACCGCCGACGATGGTATCGATTAGCTCGTCGGACATCCGCACGTCGCCGAAATTGCGAAGTATGTTGTAGAGCGAAGCCTGATGTTCCTCGTCGCTGCGCGCCGCATTGGCATCCGCCACGACGATCACCCTGTATCCGAGAGCGAACGCGTCGCGCGCGGTGCTCTCGCAACAAATGTTTGTCAGAACGCCTGTGACGATCACGGTATCAATGTTCCGTTCGGTCAAATGTGTGTGCAAGGGTGAGGCACCGGGAAAAAGAGCGCTGTATCCTTGCTTGTGCACCATCAGGTCATCGGACGCCGGGACCAGTCCGGCAAACGGCTCGTTCCGTTCGCTGTTCTCGGCCGTATCCGCGACATGGAGCTGCAACGTCTCGTCGCCCCACAGCGCCGCGAGCGCGGTGTCGTCAGATCGCATGGGTGCCGGAAAAATCCACGCAACGGTGCCGCCCGCACCGCGCATCGTCTTAGCAAGGCGCGTGACCGGCGGGATGATTGAGGCGGCACAAGGCAGATCTTCATAACTCCGCGTCAGGTCGATGACGAGAAGAGCGGTGCGTTTTGGATCGATGGTCTCGTGGGCATGCAGCCGCCCACGCCTGCGCGTGGTCTTGTCCACGGCCCATTGCGGCAGCGAGGAATCGTGCTTGGCGCCCGGCGGGCGAATATCGGCGGTCTTCGGCGGCACGGAAAATGATCCTGAGGTTACTGAAGGGAGTCCGTCGAGTTTAGCTGATTCTCGAGGGAGCTTGATGGAGGCGTAGAAGGAAAAAGCTGGTCTAGGAGACGAGATTGTGAGGGCAGTCCACCGCGTACCAGGCAGAAGCATCAACCGGCTCAGGATCCGGGTTTTCGGCAACGACAAAGTGGAGTGACAAATCCTGGTCAGACGGAATGTCTCTCAGCTCCACCAGGATTTTGTGTGCTGTACAGGTGAAGATGGCGTCTTCTTCGGATTCGAAAAAACGCAGTCGCAGGTTCAACAGAAATTCATCCTCGGTTCCGACAACCACCAGGCGTCCATTGGCGTCCCACTCCTGTGCAACCAGCCCCTGTCCGTGACAGGCGCTTGCCGTCAAAGCAGGGTTCTCGACGCTACACTCGAATGCCAGATGACTGACTGGGGCAGTATTCCTGACCGAGAGGACAATTGCTCGGCAACGTTCCACCGTCATACCCGGCGGAAGTTCTTGTCGCGGTGTGCTTTCGAAAAGAGCGACCTCTACAGCTGATAGGTTCTCGGCTTTAACCGTACTCGCAAACGAGAGCCGACTGATCGTGGTTTCGAGAGACTTTGTCTTTGTGACGGTTGGCATCAGCGCCGGACTACCGGTTTGCCGCCGCCAACAACCCGCCGATGCCGACGAAGGTGACGCCCGTGATGCGGTTGAACCAGCGGCCGAGGCCGCTCTTGCCGAGCCAGGGTGCGAGCTTCGTTGCCGATCCGGCGATCACCAATTCGTAGACGAACTCGGTGCTGACAAAGGTGGCTGTGAGAATGACGAACTGCAGGAGCTGCGAGCGTTCGGGATCGATGAACTGTGGCAGGAACGCTGCAAAAAAGACGATGCCCTTGGGATTGGATGCCGCCGCCATGAAGCCCTGGGTGAACAACTTGCTCCGCTTGGCCAGCGCCTGATTTGGGTTCACACGGACAGCCAGCGGCGGTGACCGCCACGTGATGATGCCGAGATAGACCAGATAGGCAGCGCCGATCCATTTGAGTGCGGTAAAGGCCGTCGCGGAGGTCGTCAGCAGAGCTCCAAGACCGGCCATGCAAACCGCGATTGTCAGCGTGAAACCAAGCGCGCCGCCCAGAACGGTGAAGAGGGTTCGGTTGATGCCGTGCGACGCGCCATGCGCCAGCGCCAGCAGCGAATTCGGCCCCGGCGTGACACACAGCGCCGTCGAGGCAATAAGATACAGGAGCCAGGTTTCAAGCGCCATAGTTTGAGCCTTCCAAAGAGCTGCGGGAGAGTATTATGCCGGTGAGAGGGGAGGGTAAACCACATTATCTGAGGCTAGCTTGGAAACTCGTCGGCATCAGTTCAACGTGATCCTCCAGTGGTGGGCGTATTTCGAAGGCACGGGGCTCTCTGGCAAAGTTCCACAGACGGACCAAATGCCAGTGATCTCGGTAAGTATCTGCTGCTGCGAGTTCATTTCGTGAAATGTGAAATGGTGTGCGTTCCCATCCGTTGGTTGTCTTCACTTCAATCAACCGATCTGATCCGTCCGGATTGAAACTGGCGATGTCAAATCCGGCACCGTCACCTTTCTCCTCGGAAACCCAACATATGCGCCTGGCGAGATCTGGTCTTCCAGCGGTGGTCAGATGCTGCTGTTCGTGTATTACGACGCGTTCCTCGCCGGCCCGTCCGAGGGAACGGTTGCGGGCGTCGCGTTCAGCTGTGTCGAATTTACGAGCCATTCCAAGAATTCGATCTAGCTCCTTCGGCGGCAGCTCGTTGCTAAAAGTTGGTGGTGGACCAATCCAGAGCGCAGGTTGCTCTTGGACACCGGGGGCGGAAGTCTGAAATTCTGGCGGCTTTGCCACCGAAAGCCAATCCGGGTTTGCCCGCAGCCAGCGTACGACAGCATCGACCAGCGAGCCCTGAAAATTGGCTGCAGGTTTGTAGCCCGAGATTTGTGGTTCACCAAGTGCCATCAGGACGGCGCTTATGTTTTGATGCTTGTACTCGATGCCGCCCCTGGGCCGGCCAATCAATTTCTGTAGCGCCCGATTGTGAGCTGCCTTGTTGTAGGGTTGGCCCGCGATGTCCTTGACCAGCATCGCGAAATAGTCCGCGACCGTCGCGTCATTCTGCTCGTCGGTCCAATGCGCATCCGCCATTCCGGCACGCTACGCGAACTTATTTCCGCTGTCATGTCAAAGTTGTAGCCAGGGTGCTGATCGAACGCCTGAAGTGATCAAGCGGTCGGGTCGTGACCCAACGCCTAACTCAGCCTTTGGCTGCGTTTCCAAATTCCGCTTGGTACGTGTCCAGCGCCTGGCGCAAGCCCTGAGCCAGGTGATCAAAGACGAGGCGAATTCTGCGACTCGTCTGCAACTCTCGATGCGTTACCAGCCATGCCGGAAATTGCGGAGAGGGAAGACCGGGGAACACTCTTTCGATGCCGGGCTCAGCTTCCGCAAGGAGCTCGGGTTGCATCGAGACGCCAAATCCGGACTTCGTCAGTTCCCAGGCGACCACGCCGCTGTCGGTGGACATGACGAAATTTTCTTCCTGGACAGGAATGCCCATATTCTGCAGAGGCGCCATCAGGCGCTCGGGGTCGGCATTGCCGACGAAATCGAGGTCGGCAATTTCGCGCAGCGATCGCGGTCGCCCCGCTCTGTCGAGATAGTCGGTGGCACCGAACAGGTTGGCGCCGAAATCGCCGACAAACCGACCGATAAGCTCCGGCTGCTCCGGGCGAACGTGCCGGATGGCGATATCGGCGTCGCGTTGCATGAGGTTCTGGACGTCGTTCGAAGGGACCAGGCGCACCATGATACCCGGAGCGCTCTGACGCAGGGGCGCCAGGACGGCTGGCAATGTCGCTGCGCACAGGAGATCGGTTGCCGTCACCGTCACCGTGCCTTTCACGGCCTGCGACTGCCCGTCCGCGGTCATCGAGATCAACGTCGCGGCTTCGCCCATGGCCCGCACATGATCCAGCAGTTCACGGCCCGGCTGTGTGATGGCGAGGCCACGGGCGTTGCGCTCGACAAGCGTCACGCCGAGTGATTCTTCCAGAGCCGCAATCTGCCTTCCGATGGTCGGTTGGGTGGTTTTCAGCGCCCGCGCCGCAGCACTGAACGACCCTTCCTCGGCCGTTGCGAGAAAGGCCCGGACCTGGTTCCAGTCAAACGAAATCGCCTGCCAGTTCATGCATTTTTGTATAGCAGAAGTACGGTTTTTGGCAATCGACAGTTCAATCGTGTATAGCGATATAGGCCTCCGAAACCACGGAGACACTCATGCAAACCGCACTTTCTACCCCAAATGACGGTTCGTTCTGGGACCGTATCGCCCCGAAATATGCCCGCAAACCCGTCGCGGACCAAACGTCCTATGAAGAGAAACTGACCCGTGTTCGCGGTCTGCTGCGGTCGACGGATCACGTCCTGGAAATCGGCTGTGGCACCGGAAGCACAGCGCTGCAGCTCGCACCGGGCGTGGCGCAGGTCAGCGCCACCGACATCTCCGGCGCGATGATCGAGATTGCAAAGTCGAAGCTGGGATCAACAACGCCCCGCAACATCGACTTTCAGCAGGCCGACGCGGCGGATCTGATCGACGGGCGGCCGTTCGATGCCGTTTGCGCCTTCAGTCTTCTGCATCTCGTCGACGACATCGGTCAGGTACTGAAAAGCGTGCGCCAACAGTTGAAGCCCGGAGGGCTTTTCATCTCGAAAACCGTCTGCCTGAAGGATGGGTCGTTGTCGATCCGCGCTCTGGTCCGGGTGCTGACCGTTTTTGGAGTCGCCCCACGCGTGACCGCTCTGAGCAGGGCCGAACTGGTCCAGCATCTGACGGATGCGGGCTTTGAGGTCGAGACCGTCTCGCATTTCGGCCGCCAGCGCACCAATCCTTTCATTGTTGCTCGCAGGCCCGCTGCCTGAAGTCAGGCGAGGCCCTGCAATTCCCGAGGTATTCCCCATGAGGATGTTCAGTCGTCATGAATGGATGTTTCTTGCGTTCATTCTCATCTATTCATCCGTGCCGAGCCTCGCCGGTACGCTTCGCGTCATTGAACTATTGGGCGGACCGGCCATCGTGCCGGAGAATCCCCGTGCGATCGCTTACCCATTGCCAATCATTGTGCACGCACTGGGCAGTTCGCTGTTCTGCCTCATCGGCGCCCTTCAATTCATGCCAGGCATGAGGCGTCGATGGCCGGGCGTGCATCGGAAGATGGGCATGGCGGTCATGGTGGCTGGGTGCCTGAGCGCTCTGACAGGGCTCTGGATGACCCACGTCTTCGTGTTCCCGCGGGAACTCCAGGGTGCCTTGCTTTATTGGGTCCGCCTTGGCGTGGGTCTTTCGATGATCGGCCTGATCACGTGGGCCTTCGTTGCCGTTCGGTTTGGCATGATTGCCCAGCACGCTGCTGCGATGATGCGCGCCTATGCCATCGGTCAGGGAGCGTCCACACAGGCCGTCCTCGGCATCGCCTGGATGGCGGTCTTCGGAGCCGAAGTCATGGGGCCCTGGCGGGACGTTCTGATGGTTTCCGCCTGGTGCATCAACCTCCTCATCGCCCAATTCATGATCAGCAAGCTGGTGACGTCCAGGTCACCATCGAACGAAACCAGCCGTTACCGGAATTTCGGTCGGCAAGACGTCGGAGCGGTCAGATGATGACGGCCGTTCCTCACCCGGACAGGGTTGGTCTTTATGACGACCTGGCCCATGATTACGACAGGCTTCACCGACGTTGGCTCAGGCACGCCGGGGGAGAGGCACAGGCGGCGCTGGAGGCTGTCGTCCGCGTGCTCGCCGAGCCCGATGCGGATCTGCTCGATGCGGGATGCGGCACCGGGGCCTTTGCCCGCGCGCTCATTGCCGAAGGCATGGCGCCGGGTCGCATCACGCTCATGGATCCGTCCGAAGCCATGCTGGCGCACTGTGCCGATATCGCGGCATTCAAGTCGAAAGGCAGGCTGGAAGCGATCCCGTTCGAAGACGGCAGCTTTGATGTCGTCACCTGTGCATGGGCGCTCGAAACCGTTCCGTCTCCGGAACTGGCTTTGAGCGAACTGTGCCGGATCGTCCGAAAGGGCGGCGTCCTCTGTATAGCGTTCTGCGCCGACACGCCCGCCTATACCGTGACCGATTGGCTTATGCGCAGAGCGCTGATGCTCAGGGGCACCGGTCGCTTCCTGCCCAAACGGTTCGTAGTCGAGACCCTTGAGAACTGTGGTGGGTTCGAAGTGAGGTTGCTGCCTTGCAACGGTCCGGTAGGTGCCCTGATCGCTCGACGCGTGTGACGGGTTGCCGGCCATTGCTTCGACCCTGGCAATTCAGCAAGATTTGCGGATTGTGCCCGGTGCATAGTGACGGCGAACACAAACAGGGAAGCGCCGATGTCGTCGGACTATCAAAGACGCGTCATGCGGGTGTTGCGCTACATCCACGACAACCCCGCCGGCGATCTTTCGCTCGACCGGCTGGCGGATGTCGCGGCGATGTCGCGGTTTCACTGGCACCGCGTCTTTCACGCCATGACCGGCGAAACCTGCGCCCAGGCGGTTCGCCGCCTGCGGCTCTATCGCGCCGCGCGCTGGCTGATGCACAAGGACTGGCCGATCACCGAAGTGGCGGCGCAAGCGGGCTATCCGAACGTCAACAGCTTCTCTCGGGCATTCCGAGAAGGCTTCGGTGTTTCCCCAAGCGTGTTCCGAAAGCAGGGCTGCCTGAGCAATGCGCAGCTCGACGTCACCAAAGGAGGATTTCGCTTGTTCGACGTGGATATCAATGAAACGCCGCAGCGCCGGCTTGCCGCTTTATCCCACAAGGGGCCATATACAAGTCTGGGAGAAACATTCCAGAACCTGTCGGAGACCGCCTGGGCACACAATCTCGGCCCGCATATTCGCGGTGTCGTCGGCATCTATTATGACGATCCCAATGTAGTCGCAGATGCCGATCTGCGCAGCCATGCCGGTCTGGTGCTGACGGAAGATGCGCCGATGCCCGAGGACCTTGAGGAAGTGTTCATTGAAGCAGGCCCCTATGCGGTCCTGACATACAAAGGCCCCTATGACGGCATCAAGGTCGGCTACGACCATCTGTTTGGCAGCTGGCTGCCCAAATCCGGCCGCGAGCCGGCCGACGCGCCCTGTTACGAACTCTATCTCAACAGTCCGATGGACACGGCCAGGGACGATCTTCTGACGGAAATCTACCTGCCTTTGACGCACTGACACCGCTTTCCGACGGCCATCAGGACGAGTATCCTCGTCGCACCGCGAAGCGACGAGGACGATCATGACGCAGGCAGGCGATGACGATGAAACCATGATGGCCGTCGTAACAACCGGCAACGGTGGTTACGACATGCTGGACTATCGGGCCGTTCCGAAACCGGTTCCCGGGCCGGGTGAGGTGTTGCTGCGCGTGTTGGCGGCCGGCGTCAACAACACCGAGATCAACACGCGGCTTGGCTGGTACTCATCGAGCGTTACCAGCAGCACCGATTCCACGGCGCTGAGCCAGGAAGCGGACGCGCAGCAAAAGTCCGATGGGGGCTGGAACGAGGCGACTCCGTTTCCGCTCATCCAGGGCACCGATTGCTGCGGCCGGGTCGAAGCAGTCGGTGGCGACGGCGATCGGGCCCTGCTCGGCAAACGGGTTCTGGTGCGCGCCTGCATGCGGCCGAACGGCTATGATTCCATGGACAACATCTGGATGGCCTCGGATTTCGACGGCGCCTTCGCCGAGTTCGTCAAGGTTCCGGCCAAGGAGGTCTTCCCCGTCGAGTGCGACTGGTCGGATGAGGAGCTGGCGACCATTCCCTGTGCCTACGGCACCGCGGAAAACATGCTGCATCGCGCACAGGTCGGCGCCTCCGATCACGTCCTCGTCGCCGGCGCCTCAGGCGGGGTTGGGTCGGCGGCAGTACAGCTTGCCCACCGGCTTGGCGCACAGGTCACTGCGATCACCAGCACGTCCAAGATGGACCTGCTGCGCGATCTCGGCGCCGATGCCGTGGTCGACCGAAACGGCGATCTGCTTGCCCAAATCGGTGAAAATGCCGTCGACGTTGTCGTGGACAATGTCGCCGGGCCGACGTTTCCGCTCATGCTGAAGATCCTCCGGCGCGGCGGCAGATTTGTCTCCTCAGGCGCCATTGCTGGCCCCGTGGTCTCCCTCGACATGCGCGACATGTACCTCAAGGACATCACCCTGATTGGCACCACAGCCTGGGACGAGCCAGTCTTCCCGAATCTCGTGTCCTATATCGAACGCGGAGAAATCCGACCGATCGTGGCCAAGGTGTTTCCGCTTGAGCAAATCGCCCAGGCGCAGCGTGAATTCATGGAAAAGAGCCACTTCGGCAACTTCGTGCTCATCCCTCCAGACAGGTGACACCGACTGGGTCTTCGCCGCTCACCATTGTCGCTCAACGCGGATCGGCTGCCCAGGTCTCGGCGTTGCGAATCTCGGAGGCGACCAGGTCTACGAAACTGTCGTTGAGCTTTGATTTGGCGCTGGCGCCGGCCTCGACGATCGTCACAGGATATCGGACACGGGGTTCGAGCGCCCTGACTTCTATTCCAAGTGCACGGTGGAAGCGAGCGGTCATCGGGTCGATAATTGCGACACCGAGGCCGCAGGCGACCTGCCGACAAGCCGGCAGGGACAGGTTTACCGTTCGTCGGGTGATCGATTCAAGAAATGTCAGAGCGTCGGCATCGTCGATATGCTGTGCGTTGAATTCCGGGCCGAGCGAGATCAGTTGTTCTCCCTGCAACTGCCGAATCGAGACCCTGTCAGAATCGCAAAGGCGGTGCCCCACCGGAATGGCCAAAAGGCAGCGCAGTTCGAACTGCTCGCATATCGTTACCGCCATGTCGGGTGTTACGGCGTTGCAAATTCCGACATCAACACGTCCGGTGCGGACCAGGTCGACGGTCTTGTAGTGGCTGCGCATCTGGTAGGATGTGCGGATATCGCCAACTTTGCCGACAAGCGCTTCTAAAGCATCAGGAACAGTCTGCAGTGCCGCAGCGGCGATCGATGCGATTCGCAGCACAGTGTCCTCGAAGTTGCGGATTTCGCGTGCCTTGTCCAGGAGTTCGGACGTGCCGGCGAAGAACCGGTCGACCTCCGCGAAAAAGTACTCGCCTTCACGAGTCAGACGCATCCGTCCGCGCGATCGTGAGAACAGCGTCAGGTCGATCTGATGCTCCAGGTCGGCGATTGCGCGACTGATGCTCGGCTGCGACGTGTTAAGCGACCGGGCGGCAGCGACGGTCGATCCGGTGCGCACGACGGCGGTAAACGCGTCCAAAAGGCGTGGGTTGATCATCTTTCAAACCTATATCCAAAATGAATAGGCTGCAAAAATTCAATATTGGTTTTTGAATTGAGATTGGGCGAAAACGAAAGCGACAGCCAATCCGGACCTCGTACCTTGCCCAAGATTTTGTTCATTACCGTCGACGAGCAGCGCTTCGATGCGCTTGGCTGTACCGGCGGCCGCTTCGCGCGCACACCAAACCTTGACCGGCTGGCGGCCACCGGCCTGAATTATCGTCGTGCCTATGTCAACAACGTTACCTGTATGCCGTCCCGCGCGACGATGGTGACAGGACAGCATCCGGCAACTCACGGTGTTTATACCAACGGCGTTCCGCTGCCGGCGGACGCTCCCTCCATCGCGGAACATCTCAAGGCGCACGGGTTCGCCACCGCGCTGATCGGCAAGGCGCATCTTGAACCGGTCAAGGGAAAGCCGGAGCACTTCTGGGAAGTTCGCTCTGGTACCACGTACGACACCGGACCCTACCGCGGTTTCGACCATGTCGAAATCTCCTCCCACGGCAAGGGCGTCGTGCGCAATCACTACCAGGTGTGGATGGAGCGCAACTGTCCGGACCAGTACGACCACTATCTCAGCCAGACCGGAAGCGACGGCAAGCTCAACACGCGCGGTGGAGGCGATACCGGCGCCATTCAGGTGCACCGCAATCCGATTTCTCCGGAACTCTATCACTCCAACTGGCTCGCCGATCGCGCGATCGACTGGCTCAGTTCGAGGAAAGAGGATTCGGACTGGTTTGCCTGGATCAGCTTCGGCGATCCGCACCATCCGTTTCAGCCGCCGCAGAGCCAATTGGGAAGGGTTGACTGGCGAAGCCTGCCGCTGCCGTCCGCTCACCCGGGCAGCAACGAGGCTGTTCGTGATCTGCTTGCGACCAAACCCAAGCACTGGTTGGATTTCTACGAAGGCCGGCGCAGTGCGTGCAGCGAGGCGCCGGAAGATTTTGTTCCGTGCCAGATGACAACGGACCAGGTGAAAGAAATCAACGCCATGGTTCATGTCATGAACGAACTGGTCGACGATGCGATCGGCCGGGTGTTGGCCTGGCTTGAAGAGTGCGGGATCCTCGACGACGTGCACATCGTCTACACCAGTGATCACGGGTCGCTGCAAGGCGACTACGGACTGCTTTTCAAGGGGCCGTTCCATGTCGATTCGCTGATGCGGGTGCCACTGATCTGGCGGCCGTGCAAAACCATGGCCGTTCCGCCGGGGGCCATCGACGAACCGGTCAGCCTTGTCGACCTGGCGCCGACCTTCTGCCGCGCCGCAGGCATTTCGACCACCGAATGGATGCAAGGGCAAGCGCTTCCGCTGTCCAATGGCGATCGACGCGAAGCGGTCATATGCGAATGGGAACAGGAGCATCCGGATGGCGACATCCAGATCAGCACGATCGTGACCCGTGATCATATCTGCTCCCGTTATGGCGACACCAATCGCTATCCCGACGGAGCGGGCGAACTCTACTCGATCGCCGACGACCCCTGCCAATGGACCAATCTCTGGAACGACGAACGATGTCGCGCGGACAGGGATAGGCTTCTGGAGAGGCTTTCTGACAACTTGCCGCCGCGGCGAGAGGCCAGGCTCGTCCGCGTTGCCGGCGCCTGATATCGGGAGGAACAATCATGTTGAAGACACTTGCACTTGCAACGGCTATCGCCCTCGGCGGTTCAGCGGCTCAGGCCGCCTGCTCATTCGAAAACGACACCAGAATCAGTTACCTGGGCAACGCCTTCGGCGCGATCAAGGCGATCACTCAGGCGATGGCTGAATGTGGCAACTTCGAAGCCGAACTCGACAAGGACTTTGTGCAGAAATTGGTTCCGGTCCTGTCATCTGAGCCAGCGCTCTACCAGATCGTCATGGTCACCAATGCCGCTATTGTACCGGTGCTTGATGCGGGTCTGATTCGCCCGCTCGATGATCTGATTGCCAAGCATGGCCAAGAGCTGAAAGCTAACCAGCTGGTGAGACTCGACGGCAAGGTTATGGCCATCAGCACCCAGGTGAACAACCAGCATCTCATGTATCGAGCTGACATTTTGAATGAGCTCGGTCTTGAGGTTCCAGAGACCTATGACGATGTGCTGGCCGCTGCCGCGACGATCCGCGATGCCGGCGTGGTGGAGTATCCGCTCGGCGGCACCTACAAGCAGGGCTGGAACCTGGCCGAGGAGTTCGTCAACATGTACCTCGGCATGGGCGGATCGTTCTTCACCGACGGCGCCCAACCGGCGATTGACAACGCCGAAGGTGTGGCCGCGCTGGAGATGATGAAGAAGCTGACGGCCTATATGGATCCGGAATTTCTGGTGTCGGATTCAACCTACGTCCAGCAGCAGTTCCAGCAAGGCAAGATCGCCATGGCCAATCTCTGGGCGACGCGCGCAGCTGCGATGGATGACACCGAAGAAAGCCAGGTCGTCGGCAAGGTCAAGATGGCCGGGGCGCCGCTGGCCAGGCCGGATGGGGTTGCGGCATCAACCCTGTGGTGGGGTGGATTCGCCATAGCCAGCAACATCCCGGACGACCTTGCCGAGACGGCCTTCAGGGTAGCACTTGAGGGTGCTGATGCGGACATGGTGAAGGCCAACAATGATCTCGCGGTGTGGCTGATCGACGGTTTCGAGCCTGGTCCAGCCGCGATGGGAGCCATCGAAACGGTTCACCGAAACGCGAGGCCTTATCCGTCGAGCGTCGCGATGGGGCTCATGCACAGCGCGCTCGGAAACGGCATCGCCGAGTTCCTGACCGGCCGCAAGGATGCGCAGACCACGCTCGCCGACATCGAGGCGGCCTATCTGTCGCGCGCCCGGGAAACCGGGCTGGTCAAGTAAGCAACCCCTGTCAGTCTGATGAGGTCAGCTTGTCCGGCGCCACGTTGGCTTCGAAGACGTAGCGTTTGTTCGAAACATCGACGATGGGCGGAATACGCTCGGCTTCGAACAGGTCGTGGCCGGTCCGCAGGTTTTGCCAGAAGTCGATCCACTCTGAATCGGCATGCGTGGCAAAATTCTCATCGGTCATGCGGAACGGGTAGATATTGACGCCGACGGCATTCTGACCCGCCTTCAGCGCCGCTTCCGTCAGCAGGTAGATTTCTTCGATGCCCTCATCCGTCATCGCATAGCAACCGATGGAAACGCACTTTCCATGCACCATCAGATAACTGCCGGTTCTGCCATGGGACCGATCGAAGGCATTGGGAAAGCCGATATTGAAGGACAGGTGATAGCGGCTGTTGGGATTGAGCATGGATTTCGGAACGCTGTAGAAACCTTCCGGTGATTGCAGGTCGCCTTCCTTGCGCTTCGGGCCCAGTTCCCCGGAATAGCTGCAGATCGGATACGTCTTGAACAAGGTGTACTGTTCGCCGTCAGCGACCCAGAGTTCCAACTCGCTGCTTTCCTTGAACACGCGAATGTGGATCGGCGCCCCAAGTGTCAGTCCGGCTTCGGTCAACCGATCTTCGAGGACGGGTGTAACGCGCGTGCGAACGTCGGCGAGGTCCGCCGTTCCGGGCAGGTAGCGCGTTGCGGCGGCCATAGAGGCCAGCGCCAGAGGAATCAAAATGATCCCTGCAACTACCATCGTCTTTCTCAGACCCATTGATTTCGCCCACCGTTTCGATGCCCGATTCTGATGCAACAATGCGTCCGCTGTGTGGTCGAGGTCAATGAAGGCCAATCCGTGCTGGAATCAGTTTGTAAGGACACGGTGAAGCGAACTGGGGTAATGGCGCACATTCTGGCGCTTTCGTGCTGACCGACACCCGGATTGTGCCATAGTGGGAATTGTCACAGACGGGCCAGGTGCGGCCTGCGACACACCGTTCGGATCGAGCGGAACATATGAGGCGATGACGATGGGATTCAGGATATTCTCGCTCTGCTTGCGGCAGCTCTACATCAACTGGCTGGTGGCCGTGCGGCTAAGCTGGTTCTGGATCGTGATCATGTTGCTGGCGGTCGGCCTGATGGCTGTCGTTTCGGGCAACATGATGGTTGCCGCGACATCGGGCGAGTCCGTCGGCGGGGCCGGATTGATGCTCTTCCTGGTCGGATTGGGCTTGTTTCTCGTGTTTCTGATCGCCTTTGCCACCATTGCCATCGGGTGGCACCGCTGGGTGCTCCGGGATGATGAGCCCGACCGGTTTTACGTGCTTCGCAGCGACTGGTCGATCGGCGCCTATATCCTGCGTAGCTTGCTCATCGGCCTGATTACGCTGCTGATCATCGGACCCGTCTATTTCACGTTCATGCTGACCTTTGCCGGCAATTTTGTCGGCGAAGACGGGACCCCACAGATTACCTCCGGCTTCCTCGCCAGGCTCCTGGTCGTTTCAGTGATCGTCGGAACAATCGGCACCTGGATCGTGCTTCGCATCGGTCTGATCCTGCCGGCAATTGCCGTTGGAGAACGGATGACCATCGGCCAATCGTTTCGCGAAACCAGCAAGATCGCCGGCCCTTTGGTGGTCACGGCACTATGCGTTGTGTTGTTTCAGTCAATCCCGTCGGTCCTCGACATGGCCGCCACATCCATCATCGGCAACAACACGGTTCTCGAAACAATCGCCACCATCGTCAACCTGATCTTCAGCTGGATCAGCTTCTTCATCAGCTTCGGCATTCTGACGGTTGTTTACGGGCACGTTGTCGAAGATCGACCGATCTGAGGGCATTGCTGTCCGGTCAAGCAAGAAGCGGTGGAAAGGTCGTGAAGACAGGTCTGAGATTGGCGATGCTCGGCCTACAGCAAATGTCCGCCGGCAGGAACGTGTTTTTCAGACTGTACTGGTTCTATGCGCTGCTCATGTCCCTTTGCGTTGCGGGACTTCTCGGCGTCATCGCCGTCCTTATTAATGCAAATCCGAAGCCGGACATTTGGATTTTTCTGGTCTTCATTTTTGGCTTTGGAACCTCGTTTGCCGCCGCATACGGTTTTCTTTCGATCGCCATTGGCTGGTCCCGTTGGGTGCTTCTTGGTGAGGTGCCCGATCGATACTATGTCGTTCGGCGTGACTGGCCGATCAGAGCCTATACGATCGCTCTTATCCTTGTCGGGACGATAACCATCTTGCCGCCGATGGTGGTGGAAATGGCTCTGACAATTGCTTTCGAGGGCAGCAAGCCGGTATGGCTGATTGTTGTCTCTCCTTTGTTGATCTACTCGGTTTCCGCGTGGATTTTTCTTCGATCAGGCTTGATCCTACCTGCGGCGGCTGTCGGGCAGTACATGTCGATCAAGCAGTCCATTCGCCTGACCAGGCCTCTGTCCCTGAGGCTATTCACGATTGCCGTTTTTGCGATTCTGCCTATGACCGCTATCGGAGGAATCGGTACGTTGATTGCCGTCCAGGCCGGATCCGAAGCAAATCCGTACAATCATATTCTCAACGGTGGAGCCGCGATAATCGGTTTTGCGGCTATTGTCTTCTTTCTCGTCATCCTGACCGATCTCTTCGACCGCACGAGAGAAAATCAATCGATCTGACCGACGTCACCCCGCCTCCAGCATCGCCGCCGCGGTCTCTGTGCAGGTGGCAAGGTGCGTGGCGTAGCCGCCCTTGATGGCGGCGATCATGGGCGCGACCTTGTCGGCGCCGAGCGAAACCAGCAGGCCGAGGTCCTTGCCGCGCATGTGGTCGAGTGTGACGCCGATCAGGCGGTCGTCGATCTCTCCGGGAATGAGGTTGCCCTCGGCATCGACGAAGCGGCCGCAAACCACGCCGGTCGCGCCGCGGCGCACATAGTCGGCGAGGGCGGAGCGGTCGACCACGCCGGAGGTGACGACGTGGCTCTCCGGCGTGCAGGAGCCGGCGGCGAATATCGTCTTGTTGCAGGCGTTGACCGCGGCGAACTGTTCGGCAATGACCGGTTCTGCCATCAGCCGCTCCGCCAGGTCGGCGTCGCTGACAACGAGTGGTGCGTGCAGGTTGATGCAGCGCGCACCAAGCTGCAGCGCCAGGATGGACGAGCAGGTTTCCGCGTCGAACCCGTAGGGCGTGCTCTTTGAGCCGACGAGCTGGGTCACGACCAGATCGGGAACTTGGGTTGGCGCCACGGCCTCGGCCACTTCGAACACGGTGCGCCCCCAGGAGACGCCGAGCCTGTCAGCCGGCTCCAGCAGGTCCGGCAGCCAGTCTGCCGCACCGCGCGCGACCCGGCGCAGAACCTGTTCGTCGTCGCCACTGCCGCGTGGCACGGTACAGGCGGCCTTCAGGCCGAACCGCTCGCACAGCCGTTCCGCAAGCTGATGTCGTGCGAAAATGGACGGGCTCAGCGACACCCGCACGTAGTCGCGCAGCCGCGCTTCCTGCAGATGATTGACCACAGTTGAGCGGGACACCTGCAGCTGGTCGGCGATTTCGCCCTGGTTCAGGCCCTCATGGTAATATTTCCAAGCGATCTCGACGATCAGGTCGTCGCCGGAAAGCCGCCGTGGGCCGCTTTGCCTGCGTCGCGCCGTCATTCTATCTGAGCGCCGCTTCGATGTTGCCGCCATCGACGGTCGCCACATGGGCCGTCGTTCGTTCCATGCCCGCCAGCGCAACGAAGGCATCGGCCACATGTTTGGCCTCGACCTCGCGTTTCAGCAGGTTGCCAGCCATATAGGTGCCTTCATCGACACCCCGCGCCTTCGCCCGCTCGGCGATGAAATCGTTGGTGAGCAGGCCGGACCGGATGCGGTCGGCGTTGATGCCGTTGACCCGGATACCAGCGGCGCCGAGCTCCAGCGCCAATTGGCGCATGAGGAAGAGCGTGGTTGCCTTGGGAAGACCGTAAGCGCCGAAATTCTTGCCCGGATTTACCGACTGCTTGGAGACATTGAACAGGATCTGCCCGGGTCGGCCCTGTCGCTCCATTAGCTTGGCCGCCGCGACGGCAAAGTTCTTGTGGGCGAAGAAATTAAGCTCAAAGGCCTTGCGCAGTGTCTCGTCGTCAAGCTCGAGCATGGCGCCGCCGGTCGCGGTGCCGGCATTGGAAACGAGAATGTCGAGCCCACCGAATTGCTGCACGGCCGCCTTCATGGCAGCTTCCGCAGCGTGTTCGCTGGTGATATCGGTGGCAAAGGTGCCGTGCCAGTCACCCAGCTCGGCCTGCGCCACCGCCAGACGGCCTTCATCGAGATCGACCAGCAGGCATTGCGCCCCTTGGGCGGCAAAGGCCTTGGCAGTTGCCAGTCCGATGGCGCCGGCACCGCCGGTGACCATGACGACACGTCCCTGAAAGCGCGGCGGCTTGGCCTTTCCAAGCTTGGCCTGCTCGAGCGACCAGTACTCGCATTCGAACTGGTCCTTTTCGGAAAGCGGATGGAAACCGCCGGCATCCTCGCCGATGGCTCGCACCCGAATGTTCTGTATGGCGAGATCGGCGGCCGCGGACGCCGCCTTGGCATTGGCGCCGATGCCGAGCACGCCGACGCCTTCGATCCACGCATGCCTTGGATCCGGTGTCAGCAGGGTTTTGGTGTCCTTGGCCAGCGGTGCCTGGCGGTCGAAATAGGCGCGATAGTCGCGTTCGAATTCTTGCACTTTGGCAACAATGGCGTCGCGTCCTCCATCAAGAGTGGCGCGATCCAGCACCAACGGCTTGCCTTTGGTGCGCAACACGTGGTCCGGCGATGCCATGCCCCGTTCGGCAAGCGCGTCGATGTCGGGCCTTGTGAGGAACGCTAAAGCGTCGTCTCCGTTGCGCAAATCGAAGACAGGCATCGGAGCATCAGGATTGCCGCGCTGTTCTGCGATGACGCCGCGCAGCACCGGAAGCATGTCGAGATTGTCCGCCGGGTGCCGGGTCTTCAATCGGGTGGAGTCGCTCATACCGAAATGCGCGGCGACCATGTTGGTGTGCCGCACCAGCGTGTCGTAACTCTCCTTGGCCGTCGACCCGAAGGCGAAATGGCCGTGATTGAGCAGCAGCAGTCCTTCGACGGTCGGATCCTGCTCATAGACGTCGGCCGCCGCCTTGGCGAGCCCGAATCCCGGCATGATGTAGGGCACTATGCCCAAACGGTCGCCGAATATCTCCCGGCAGACTTCGGTCGCATTGGGCAGGTTGGCGAGCACTAGAAACGGCGTGGCGTGGGTGTGGTCAACGAAGGTGTGCGGCAGGTAGGCATGCAACAGCGTTTCCACCGACGGGTTCGGCGATGTGCTGTCCAGCAAGTTGCAGCGCTGGACGTTGACCATGTCCTCATCGCTGAGGGCATCGAGATTGCGCAGCTTCAGGAGCGGATCGAGCCGCACGCCCGGAAGGCCCGGCCCTTCGATGGTATCCAGGTCCCAGCCGGACCCTTTGACGTGCAGCACGGCCTCGCTGTCACCGAACAGATTGCGGCGCTCGACCTTGACCGACGTGTTGCCGCCGCCGTGCATGACGAGGTCCGGATTCTGGCCGATGATCTGGCTGGTATAGACCCTCAGCGCCAGCGCCTGGTCGGCCGGATCATCGCCGGCAGCCTCGACGCGTTTTGCCGCTTCGGCTTCGTGATAACGATTTTCGATCATGCTTCGCTCCGTTCGGGAAACAGCGTCAGCAGTCCTTCCGGCGACGCCTCGGCGATGCCGCGTTCGGTAATCAGCCCGGTCACCAACCGCCGCGGTGTGACATCGAATGCCGGATTGCCGCCCTCGGTCTGGTCGGGTGAGACCTGCACCACTTCGATGGTGCCGGCCTCGTCCTTGCCCATGACATGTGTCACTTCATCGGGGTTGCGCTGCTCGATCGGAATATCGGCAATGCCGTCTTCGACCGTCCAGTCGATGGTCGGCGAGGGCAGGGCGACGTAAAACGGGATGTCGTTATCGCGGGCGGCAAGCGCCTTCAGATAGGTGCCGATCTTGTTGCACACATCGCCGCCGGCCGATGTGCGGTCGGTGCCGACGATGACTATGTCGACCAGGCCCTGCTGCATCAGATGGCCGCCGGCATTGTCGACGATGTACTGATGGTTGACGCCGTGGCTCCCCAGTTCCCACGCTGTCAGCGCACCCTGGTTGCGCGGCCGGGTTTCGTCGACCCAGACGTGCACGGGAATACCGGCTTCGGCCGCCAGGTAGATCGGGCTGGTGGCGGTGCCGAAATCGACGGTCGCGATCCAGCCGGCATTGCAATGGGTCAGCACCCGCACCGGTTCGCCTGCAGGTTTCCGGGCGGCAATCTCCTCGATCAGCTTCAGCCCGTGCCGGCCGATATTGTGATTGATCTCGACATCCTCATCGGCAACGTTGTCTGCCAGCAGGCGCGCAGCGTCGGCTCGCTCCGCTTCCGGTAGCGACTTCAAATGATCGCGGCAGCGGTTCAGCGCCCAGCGAAGGTTGATGGCCGTCGGGCGGGTTTCGTGCAGGATGTCCCAGGCCCGATCGATCGATGCGTCGCTGGCATCGCGAGCCATTTCCTCTGCCATGGCATAGGCGGCCGTTGCGCCGATCAGCGGAGCACCGCGCACCCACATCTCACGGATGGCGGTGGCGAATTCCTCAAGTGTCGACAGCGTCGCGATGCGGAAATCGTGCGGCAGCCAGCGCTGATCGATGATTTTGACCTTGCCGCTGTCCGGATCGCGCCAGATCGAGCGGTAGGACGTTCCGTTGACCTTCATAGGATCGCCTCCCTGTTCCAGACCTGTGCCGCCTGGACGATGTCCGCGGCCGATCGGTAGGTGTTTCTGTTGACCAGAAGGTCGCGCCCCATCATCAGGTTGCGCGCCTCCAGCGGTGCTCGCCGGGCCGGGTCCTCGATCGATTCGAAGTCGGCGTTGTGGGCCAGCGACAAGGTGCGGCGGTGCATTTCGATGCCGCAGAATCCGACCGCATCAGACCACAGGCGGTCCAGAACCTCACGCAGCGCCTCGTCGGACGACTGCCCCTGGTCCTCGAACAGCGATTTCGGGTAGAGCATGCCGTTGCGTTCGCTGTGCCAGAGACGGCTGAACTCGGTCTCTAACGTTGTCGTCACCTCCTCGATAACGCCGAGGATCCATGCTTGATAGCTCTCCAGGTCTTCCGCGTCGCGATGTTCCGGCTGGCTGAAATAGGCCATGAGGAAATTGGCGATCAGCATGCCGAGATCGAAACCCATCGGCCCATACATGCCAAATTCGGGATCGATCATCCGGGTCTCGGTGTCGGTGCACATGATCGACCCGGTGTGCAGGTCGCCATGCAGCATGGTCTCCGCATTGGCGGAGAACTTGACGAACATGGCCTGGACTTCGCGCTTCATGGCGGCATCGCCGCGAAGCGTCGCCACGACCGGATCCAGACCCTCGGTGTGATGGTTCATCTCGGCGTCGAAATAGGGGTCGCAGAATACCAGCGCCTCGGTGATGGCAATGATCTCGATGTTGCCGAGGAAAAGCGCAGCGTCCTGCTTGCGCTCCGCCGCGCTCATCGAAAGATCCGATCCCCTGAACAATGTGCGGGCGCAGAAATTGCCGAGAACCTCAGCCAGACCGTCCACCCGGTCGCCTGCAATCAGCTTGCTGCGCAAGATGGTGTGCGGGCTGAGATATTCCATGACGATCAGCGCCTGGTCCTCGTCGAAATGATGGATCGTCGGCACGGAGCCGGGATCGCGTTTCTCCTGGCGGGTCAGCGCGTGGTATTCGTAGAAGGCGCGATAAAGGGGCAGCGGCCAGCTGTCACCGACAAGCCGAACATAAGGCAGCGCCTGTTTGACAACGACTGCGCCGTTCGGCCCTTCGACGATGAACACCAGGTTGAGGTTTCCGTCGCCGACTTCGCGCACCGTCCAGGCGCTCGGGTCCGGACCGATGCGGCTTGCGACCGCTTCGATATCCGCCAGCCGGCTGCCCAGCGTTTCAACGGTGAGGGGTGAATAGGTGCTTTGCGTTTCCAAAGCCTGCCTCCCTTGCGGCTTTTTTGATCGCTTTCGCCTCCACGAAAGCATGGCCTTATAGTTCAATTCGCGCAAATTTCGCCATTTGTCAATCCAGTTGACATTTGTAGAATTGGAACTAGGCTGTGCCGTCGGGAGGACAGAATGACGGCTGCCGTTTGCACGATCAGGGGCGTCGAAAAGGCGTTTGGACCGAACCGGGTCCTGCGCGATATCGCGCTCGATCTGCCGCAAGGGCAGGTCACCGTGTTGATGGGCGCCAACGGTGCCGGCAAATCCACCCTGGTGAAGATCCTGTGCGGCGTGCATAAGGCCGATGCCGGCGAGATCGTGCTCTTCGGCGAACCGTTTCGCCCCGCTTCGCCCGCCGACGCCTACGACAAGGGCGTCGTTACGGTGCATCAGTCGATCGACGATGGTGTGATCCCGGACCTCGACGTCGCATCGAACCTGTTGCTGGACCGACTGACCGAACCGTCCTCATCCTATTTTCTCAATGACGCCGCGATGCGTCGTGACGCACGCGAAATCGCAGCGTCGATGCGCATCGAGGTCGATGTGCGCACGCCCGTGTCGTCGCTGGGCATCGCCGATCGGCAGATGATTGCCATCGCCCGTGCCATGGCCCGCAACCCGAAACTGATGATCCTCGACGAGCCGACCTCGTCGCTCTCGGCGAACGAAGCCGAGAGGCTGTTCGAGCTGATCGACCGGCTGAAGGAAAGCGGCGTTGCCGTTCTCTACATCTCCCACCGCATGTCGGATATCCGGCGCATCGCCGACCGCATCGTTTCCATGCGTGACGGTCGCATCTCGGGCGTGTTCGAAACGGAACCGCTCGACTATGAAGGCGCGGTAACGGCGATGCTTGGCCACGCCATGACAGAAGTGAACCTGACGCCGCGCCCCGGTGCAGAGACGGTGCTGGAACTTCAAGGCCTGCGCCTTTCGGCTGACGGAGCGCCGATCGATTTCGTGGCACGCCGCGGAGAGGTGCTTGCCATTACAGGCCTGCTTGGCAGCGGCAAGACACGGCTTGCCGCGACACTGTTCGGTGAAATGCCGGCGGTAGGCGGCACCATGAAGCTCAACGGAAAGCCCTACGCGCCGGCTTCCGTCCGCGATGCGATCCGAGCGGGTGTTTTCCTGTGTCCCAAGGATCGGGCGAGCAACGCCGTCATTCCTGATTTCGACATCACCGGCAATATCACCGTCCCGTTTCTCAAACGCCATGCAGCTCTTTCGTTGCTGCGGCCGAGCGGCATGAAAGCGGCCGCCGACGCGATGATCGAAACGCTGGGCATTGTCTGTCAGTCTGACCGTGACGACATCAGCACGCTGTCGGGCGGCAACCAGCAGAAGGTCATGGTTGCTCGCTGGCTCTATCAGCCGAGCCAGCTTCTGGTTCTCGACGAACCGTTCCAGGGCGTCGACATCAAGGCGCGCCGCGATATAGGCAGGCACATCAGGGATACCGCGGACGCGCGCGCCACCATTGTTTTCGTCGCGGAGCTCGACGAGGCGCTGGAAATCGCCGACCGTATCCTAGTGCTGCATGAACAGGCTTTGGTCGGCGAACATGTCAATGCCGATGTCGACCTGGCCGCGCTGCTGGCGCAGGTCTCCGGCCGCTCTGAAGCAAATCAGCCTGTGGGGGCGGCGTAAATGGCAACGCAAACGAGCGGATCCTTGCGCGCCGCAGCGATCAAATACGGCTTTCTTTGCCTGCTTGTCGGGCTGGTGATCTATTTCAGCATCTTTGCCAGCGGTTTCGCTGGCGCCCGCTCCGCCGTCTTCATATTCCAGTCCGTCGCGATCACCGGCATTCTGGCGTTGGGCGTCACTTGCACACTGGTGGTCGATGGTTTCGACCTTTCCATCGGTGCGGTCGCCACTTCGGCACTCATGCTGTCGGCCTATGTCATGGTGGTCATGCAGCAGAACGCCTTCGTTGCGGTCATGGCTTGCCTGTTGATGGGCGCCCTGGTGGGGCTGATCAACGGTCTCTTGATCGTCAAGACCCGGGTACCTGACCTGCTGGCGACGCTCGGCATGATGTTCCTGCTGATCGGCCTGCAACGCATCCCGACCGAAGGCCGCTCGATCGCCACCGGCATGCGCCTTCCCGGCGGCGCCGAAGCGACCGGCACGTTCTCGCCCAACTTCCTGTGGATCGGCCGTCACCGTTTCGATTTCGTCCTGCCGGACCTGATTCCAGTGCCGGTGGTGCTGTTCATCCTGATCGGCATTGCCGTATGGGTGTTTCTGGAACGCACCCGCCACGGCCGGCTGATGTATGCCATAGGCTCGAACCAGCGGGCAGCCGCGCTCGCCGGCGCCGACGTCAACCGCTACAAGATTGCCGCCTACATGATTTCCGGCGTGCTTGCCTCCGTCGGTGGCATCCTGCTCGCGGCCCGTCTCGGCCGCGGCGACATTGCGTCAGGCAACAACCTTCTGCTCGACAGTGTCGCCGCCGCGCTCATCGGCTTTGCCGTCCTCGGCGCGGCCAAGCCCAACGCCTTCGGCACCGCCATCGGTGCGCTCTTCGTCGGCATTCTTCTGCAGGGGCTGACCATGATGAACGCGCCTTACTACACCCAGGATTTCGTCAAGGGCGGCGTCCTCGTGATTGCTCTCGTCTTTACCTTCGCCCTGTCGTCCCGTGGACGAAAGGAAGGGCACTAACCACCAAAATTGCGTTCAACCAGGGAGGAAAACCATGGAATTCTTCAGACGCACATTCGTCAAACTCGCAGGCGCGGCAGCTATTGCCGTTGCGGCACCGGCGGCCTTCGCGGCCGACATGCCGGCGCCGTTCGACAAGCCCGGCGACGTCAAGATTGCGCTGGTGCGCTATCTGTCGACTGGCGATTTCTTTCAGGCCTATCTGAGTGGGGTCGAGGCCCAGGCCAAGGCATTGGGCGTTGACCTTCGGGTCTTCGACAGCCGCCAGGACGCCGCGCTTCAGGCTGACATGGTCGACCAGGCGATTGCGCTCGGCGTCGACGGCATCGTCATCCAGCACGGGCTGACGGAATCGATGAAGGAAGCAGCCCAGCGCGCAGTGGATGCGGGCATCAAGGTCGTTGCCTTCGACGTCAATGTCGAAAACGACGCTATTCCGCAGATCGAGCAGTCCGACTATCTGCTCGGCAAGATGGCTCTGGAACAGGCCGTCAAGGACAATGGTGATGCCTGGAAGGCCGGCTATGTCTACGTGCCGGGTATCGCTCCGCTCGATCGCCGCGACAAGGCCTGGCAGGACATGCGGGCCGAGTATCCGGGTATCGAGGAAGTCGCCGTCTTCGGCACACTCGACAATCCGATTGCCAACTCCAACGCCAACCAGGCGCGCTCGGTGCTGCAGGCCAATCCGGACATCACGGTGATGTTCGCGCCCTATGACGAGTTCGCCAAGGGCGTGAAGATTGCTGTCGACGAAGCCGGCCTGACCGACCAGATCGACATCTATTCGGCCGACGTCTCCACCGCCGACATCTCGGCCATGCGTGAACCCGGCAGCGCCTGGGCCGCCACGGTCGCAACGAACCCGGCTGTCGTTGGCGAGGTTTCCGTCCGTTCATTGGCCATGATGCTAGCCGGTGAAAACCCCGGCGCCAGCGTCATCGTGCCGCCGACGCTGATCACCCAGACGTTCCTGAATGAAAACGACATCAAGAACATGCAGGACCTCAGCGCCAAGATGCCGCAATTCGCCCATGCCGATGTGGCGATGACGAAGTGGATGCCGCTGCCGCCGCGGTAAAGTTTTGGGCTGCTAAACCTCGGCAAACCGGATTGTTTGACAGCACCCGGTTTGTCTTATGAGGAACTCGAAGTATGGGCCAAAAAAGCTTGCGCTGAAGCCTTGACGTGCTTGTCGCCATCCGGTTCGAGACGAATCAAAACGTGCTTTAGTGTATTTTGACCGGCGCCCAACCAATCACCAATTGCACGTGCTCGACGATCCTTGACCCTGCTGGATGCCACCCCGGCCTGCCAAGCTTCTTTACCAAAAAAAGTTGGAAGATGGCCGCTGAGTTTGCAATACGCACCAGCGGCGATATCCGCAACGGCGGCCACATCCTCAGACCAATAAGGGGCGTTAGGCATTTCAGTGGTACAGAACAAATTATTTGCTGGCGTTCGCCAGCGTGTCAGGCCACACGTCAGGTAGGAGGCCAACCTGCCGAACTGCTCACGCCTATCAAAGCTGTCCAGAGCCTCGTCATGGTCACTGATCCAAATTGACGGTTGGTCCTCCCGCCGCAGCCCTGAGACTACTAGTGCAACAAAACTCGCGAGGCGCAGCACCTTTTCGACTGTACCGTGTTTGGCATTGGACGAAAAACAGTCTGGAAAAATCTCCACAGCCTTGTCCGGGCCACCGAAAATGAAGCTGCCCACCTCTCGGTGAACCAATATCGTTACAAGATTTCCGTTTATCCGCCCGGCTGTATCCAAAAATGAGGGAAGAGATTTCCATCTAAGCGGCTCGTTCAATTTTTTGAACGAAATCCTACGATTATCCGGCAACCACCGCTCCCTAAATTCCATTAGGGAAGGGAGCCAATCCTTGAGTGCAAAATCCGTAGTAATAAGGAATGCATATGCCTCATGAGTTGCGCCCTTGTGCTGCCCCGAGTAATCACTAGCGATTATCATTGTCCCATCCCCGACGGGAGCCAACATATGGGGATAGTTGGATTCGGCAGCACGAACGGAATCGCTCAGGCTAAACAGATAGCCAGCATTCTTGTCCCTCACTGGTTTCCAAACACTCATTGGACCTGTTATCGATTGTTCGCTTCCATTCGAAGCGCTTCCACAAAGTGGTAATTGGCGCAAGTATTATCCATGTTTTCAGCCTCCAGTTCTGGTGTCGGGGATATCAGAAGTGCGCTGTTCTTAGATTTGTCGTGCGGGGTTGTGTGTGAGATTTATGTAAGCGTTCTCGAACAAGCCTGCCGTCGACAAATGAAGTTGTCCACCCCATGGTTCCGCCCGATACCGCATACTTGCTCGACCACAGTATGGACGATCGGTCTTAGAAAGCAGTCCAACTAAGTTGGTGATCGACCAAAACAACGATGCCGACAAACATCCTTTCCAACGGCGACCGACATCATACTCATCAAGCGCCCCTAAGCGATCGCCTTGTTGGCAATTGCCGCGGGAAATTCAAATTGGGATACATACCAAAGAGCAACCCAAGAATGGGTTGTTGAATATGGAAAATTGGCGTGATTCACTGCGTTCACAAAATACACATTTTGTTTTATATCTTACTGATAATCTGGAAACGGTAAGGGCAGTTTTGTGCAGGAGGATCAACTTAGAGCGATCGCCGAGCAATATTTGCTCCCCTTTTTTTCTGGAGCCTACATTGAGGATCATTCAGTGATCTCTACGCCTCGGGATGGATTAGTTTCTTGGCGTGATCCCCAGTCTATTTACTTCAAATTGAACAAAGAAGACGAATATAAGTTAGTTATTGTGCGCTCACAACCATTTGCGGCTCCAGGTGCATCGGTATTGCCGGAAAGGGTAATCATACAATCATTCGTGGAGAAGCTAGCCGAAATCGCGGAATTCTTAGATGGGCCACTAGGTCACGATCTTCTCTCTTCTTTCCAGCGCAGGGTTGTATCTAGTGCTTTGGCGCGTGGCGAAGAATTCGGCACAATTTTGAGTGCCATTGACCAACTTGCTCATTGGGGAGGGCGCCTTTACGAGGGAATGCCGATATCCGCCGCAATTGGGTTTCGACAGGGACCGCGCCCGAGAAACACAGTTTCGCTTGCAGACATTGCGACTGATGACTTTGCGGCCGTGTTGAGCAACGGCCATGACACAATTCTTGAGTTCAATTTTGCCGGCCAACTATACGGTCACAGGGCGTTAACTCTGGACGTCAGCGCCGAATCGTATTGTCCGTTTAGATACGCACCAGTTGGCCATTGGACGAGTGAAGATGAACACGACCTGTCCCTTGTACTAAATCGCTTGGGAGAGATTCTGATATTCCGAGAAGGTCAACTCATATTCGCCCGGCGAGCGGGCCGCTGGCATTTTCTCACTCATGAGCCCGTATTAAAACAAATGGCCACTCCAAAACGTCAAGATGTTCGTGAAGCAATATACGAAACTTGTTTGGATGCTTCGTTTGCGCGAACAGGTGCTTGTATGGGTGTGGTTAGTAGTGGTTCCCACGTGGGTAAGGTAGTTGCGAAGTCGGATCTGATCTCAAACGCGGAGAACACGAAGACGAAAACAATTGCGAAAATATTGAAGAAAAGGAAGTTTAACGCGCTGGATCGACGATTGCGCCAGGAACTCGTTGCAATTGATGGCGCAACCATAATTTCACACTCTGGAGATGTGCTTGCAGTTGGTGCAATCGTAAAAGTCCCTGGTGGTAGTGCCGGGGGAGGTCGTTTAGCTGCATCTAAGCAGATCGCGAAATTAGGCCTTGGAATAAAAGTATCACAGGATGGAGGGATCACTGGATTCAAAAAAGGCAAAGGGACCCCTGCTTTTAAAGTGATGTAACGGCGCTGAATGGCGTGTAAGTAAACGCTAAGTTGATGTTCCTTAAAAAAAATGCGCCAACTCAACCGCCCGAAGTGCCCGACACCATCTTCAGCCCCACTACGATCACCACGATCGCGGTGAGAAAGAAAATCCGCCAGAACGTCACCGGGTCGCCGAAGGCAACGATACCGACGATCGCTGTGCCGACGGCACCGATAGCGGTCCAGACGGCATAGGCCGTTCCAAGCGGGATCGTCTTGATAGCTTGCGTCAACAGCCAGAAGCTTGTGGCTGCGAAGACGAAAAAGCCGATATTCGCCCAGACGCCGTCGAGTTTCATGAAGGTGGTGAAGCCGATCTCGAAAAGGCCGGCAAGAATCAGAAGTGCCCAGCCCATGGTCATGCCGCCGAAACGAATTTCAGGCCGACCACCGCAGCGACCAGAAGGAAGATCAGCACGATGCGCGCCCGCGTCGCCGGTTCGTTGAAGACCGTCATGCCCACAATCGCTGTGCCCGCCGCACCGATTCCGGTCCAAATGGCATAGGCGGTGCCCAGCGGAATCGCCGCGATCGACAGGTTCAGGAAAGCAAAACTGACAAGGGCGCTGACGACAAAGGCGATCGACCACCAGAGCCGCGTGAAGCCGTCCGACATCTTCAGGCAGGCGGTAAAGCCGATTTCGAAGACACCGGCGAGAACGAGGTAGATCCAGTGCATGATGACTCCCCTGGGCAATGAAGTGCCTCGACCCTATGCGCAGGGCACCGAAACGCAAGCCTATGGGAGTTGACCAGCCGGCGCGGTCTCAACTTCAGCGGAAACCGCGCCGGACGCCAAACGCGCTATCGCGCCGGAATGACCGGCAGCAGAATGTGCGAGCGGGTGTCACCGCCCGTGTGGACTGTGTTGGTGCCGGAAAGGTGTCGATCGTTGTCGTCGGTGTGCAGGAACGGCCGCAGGCCCTGGCCGTCGCGTGAGGCAATTTCGAGCACCATCCGGTGGCCCTTTTCAAACACCATGCTGGTCGGCCATATCTCGACCTCGACGGGAACGACTTCGCCCGGCGTCAGTTTCTGCACCTCGTCATGGCTGTGGAATGGTCGGTAGGGGGTCGAACGAGCCGGATCCGTCTTGCGCTGGGAGGCGCGCAACCAGCCGGCTGTGACGGGAGATTGTGGATTGTTGGCGCCCTCGAAGGTCACTTCCGCGCCGTCCGGACCGATGTTGCGGACAATGGCGAAGATATCCATGTCGTCACTGCTTGACGAGACATAGAGCTTGAGATTGACCGGACCGGTGATCTCCGTGTCGGTGTCGAAGGGTGGCGTCGAAAACAACACGCGGGCCTCGCCGTCATCGGCATCCGCATCGGCCCGGTAACTGACTGCCGCCGGGCCGGTATTGCCACCGTCGGCCGAAAGGGTGCCGCTTTCCGCGTCGAGATAGAATGGCGTCCATTGGGTTCGCGCCAGCGGCCATTCGTTTTCATAGCGCCACTCGAACCCGTCGCTGTTGCGGATCGCCAGCTTGATCGGCGGCTCCTGTTCCAGCCCGGTATCGATGCCCTTCAGCCAGTGATCGAAGAAGCGTTTCTGCTCCGTGCGCCCCTCGAGTGAATAGAACGGGCCAATGTGGGTTCCCGTGTGCATGCGCAGACGCTTGTTCGGCGAGGCGGCACCGGAAAAACCCTCGACATTGCCGCGAAGATGCAGGCCCAGGCCGCCCCAATTGCCGGCCGACAAAAGCGGCACCGTGATCTGCGAAGCGTCCGGCGTGCGCTCCGTATAGAACGCTGTCTCCAGCGGCGTTTTCTTGACCATCACCGGAAACGGCACCAGGCCTTCCATCTTTTCGGCATCCGTTGCATCGGCGCCGAGGCCGTTCTGGTGGTCGACGATGCGCCGCTTGAACCAGCCGAAGGCGAAGGTGTTCGAAAAGATGCCACCGTGACGACCGGCGTCACGATAGGTGTCGAAGGCGCCCTCCCAGGGAATGATCGCGGCCAGATGTTCCGGCTGGAGAGCGGCGACCCGCCACTGGGTCATGGCAAAATAGGAAACGCCAAGCAATCCGACCTTGCCGTTGGACCAGGGCTGCGTTCCGGCCCACTCGATGGCGTCGCGGAAGTCACGTGCCTCACGCTGCGAGAGCAGGTCCACGTCGCCGGGCGATTTGCCCATGCCGCGGCGGTCAACGCGAACAACCACATAACCCTGCGGTACCCACCAGTCGGGATTGGCGGTTTCCCAGTGCATGTTGGGGCCCTTCTCGGCGACTTTCTCATAGGCCTCGGGAGACCAGTCGGAAAAGTGGATGTCTTTGGGATAGGGACCCATGGTCATGATCACGGGGAAGCGGCCCGTGGCGTCCGGCCGAAAGACATTGGCGGACAGCACCGTGCCGTCCTCTGTTTCGACGGGAACGTCCTTTTCCACCAGCATGGCATGGAAGACGGCGGTGCGGTCTTCCGGCGCGGCGGCCTGGGCCGGGACGGTCGCCAGACAGCCGGCAACCAACAGGAGTATTTGCAGATGAAGTCGCATTGTGCACCTCTTGGAATTGAGAATCACGAGTGCCGGCCGACGTGGACGGGCGGCGCTATTCATATTATGTCTATATTGACATATGTCAAATCTGTCATAAAGGAGCCGTTGTGCCTGATCCCAAGGAAAAGCCCCCGAAGATATCGATTCTCGGATTTGTCCTGCTGTCATTGTTGGCCCGCGGCGCCAAAAGCGGCTACCAGTTGGCGACCATCCTGAAGGCACCCGCCACGCTGATCTGGCCGGCTCGCCACAGCCAGATCTATCCGGAGCTGTCGAAGCTGGAAAAGGCGCACTACGTCACCCATGATCGGGTGGCGCAGGAGAGCCGGCCCGACAAGAAGGTGTTCGAGATCACCGAAGACGGGCTGTCGGCGTTGAAGGACTGGGCGGCGGGCCGGTCAAAGCCCTGGGCACCGCGGATGGAGCTGGCGCTGCGTGCGCACCTGATGTGGATGTTGGAGGCCGAGGAAACGGCATCGTTCCTCGACGACGAGATTGTTGAAACCGAAGCCGAAATCGAGCAGCTATGGGGACGCTGGGAACAATTCCTCGATGTCGTCGGCGACGACCTGACCACATGCCAACCGGGCAGTCAGGAGTTTTCGACCTATGCGGTCTACAAGCTGGCGGTCGCCGTCAGGCAGGCGAAGATCGACTGGTGTCGTTGGGTCAAGGAGGAAACGGAAGCTGCGAAAGGATAATCCGTCTATTCGGCTGCCGAATTGGCAGCGCGGGCCGTCTCGATCATTGCAGAGGGCAGGGCGGAAGCCGGCCGTGCCGTCTCTGAAGCGCGTTTGGCCGGATCGCAACCGGTGACCTGATTGACGGCCAGGACGAAACTGGCAAGCACCGTTTCGTCCTCATCCTGGCTGAAAATGGGAAAATCAGCGGCGCCGCCGGAACGCGCACCCTTCCAGCGTGCCACGGTCAGATAGCGGCCACACTCGGCCCAGTCTGCTGCACCCGAACGGTGCTGAATCCAGGCCCGTTTGATGCCGCCTTTGGCTTGCTCCCACTGGATGAACGGCTGACCGAGCGTATCATGGCGGATTTCCATCGAAATTTCCTCGCACCATGTCGCCCCAACGTACCTATCGCACGCGCCCCGTCGCGGATTCCAGTGATCCGAAGTCCAAAAAACCGGTCCTTTTGCGACAAAAAACATGCGCCTTTCAAATGCTGGCGCTCATCATGGCTTCCCTTGTGCCGGTTTGAGCCACTTTTGGGGGCTCTTGGACTAAAGGTCGACATTGTACCGGGGCCCAAAGTTCCCTAAATTGGGGGGGTACGGGCGAACGTTAATGGGGCCAGCTTCGCTGGGCGTCAGCAACGATGCAGGATCAGACGGAAACCGCCGACCGCGGCCTGCCGTGGCCGGACGCCTATGCCGACGCGCTCCCGGCCATAGAACGCCAGTGGGGCATTGGCCGAATCTACCTCAGTCGCCAGCTCAGCGGCGGCAAATCCGGCGCGTTGGTCTACGCAGCGGATATCGAAAGCTCTGACTTTACCGGCCAGGCGATTCTCAAACTCGATTCAGCCGCCGATTCGGCCCATCAGGAAGAGATGGAATCGAAGCTGCACGGCCAGGCCATCGCCGATGCGCCAGAGTTTGCAGCGCAACATCTGCCGAAACTGATCAAGGCATTGCACAAGGGCAATCAGTTTGCGCTTCTGTCGACCATTGCCGGACGCGGTCTGGAATATGCCGAGCCGTGGCCCGACTGCGGGCATCAGGAGCAATTGCCGGCCGTCCGCCGACTGTCGCGGGACCTTCTGGACGGTTGGAATGCCGACTATCGCCTTCCCGACGGCATGCATATGCCGCAGCAATTGCTGAAATCCTGGCTGGACTACCGCCTGGAGCCGACCGAGGGCGGGCGCATCCACGATTTCCTCGTCCAGGATTGCAAGCTGTCGCCAGACGAACCAAGCATCGCCTTTGAAGGTCATTGGTATCCAAATCCGCTGGCGTTCGCCCTCGGCACGCTTGAACTTCCGGAGCGCCTGCGTCTGCGCGCTGTCACTGGCCATATCCACGGCGACCTGCACGGCCTCAACCTTCTGGTCAGTCCGCTCAAGGGCGAAGAGCCCGGCTATCACATCATCGATTTGGCCGATTATCGCAGCCGAGCCTTCCTGTTCTATGACCAGGCCTATTTCGAGGCGGCCTACCTGCTGAGTTCCCGCGTAACGGCGAGCCAGGAAAAATGGGAAACGCTGCTGAAATGCCTTTCCAGATTCGGCCAGGACGAAGGGCAGCGGGGCTTGCGCACTGACGATCTCGGACTGATCGAGATGGTCAGCACGATGCGCCACGAGGTTATGGACTGGATCGAGCGCCATCAGGGAGACCGGTTGTCCTATATGGAGAACCAGTACTTCCTCGCCCGAGTGGCCGCCGGGCTGAGTTTCTGCCACAAGCGGGTGTCGGAAGAGACGCGCCGCATGGCGTTCATGTACGCGGCTTCAAACCTCAAGGACTACATCAAGCTCAACAAGGTCGATTGGCCGAAACACGGCCCGCCCTTTGCGCTTGAAAAAGGTGCTTCATGCGTCGCCGCACCGGTTGAAGCGGCACAGAAAGTCGTGTCGCTGTCCGTTGTTTCGCCGGTCCCGCAGGACGGGGATCCTGGGGTCGAGGTGCTGATGCGTGAACCTGCGCCGATCCGGCGCAAGGGGATAGGTGGTTTCATTGCCGAGCTTCGCAGCCGCCGGGTGTTGACTGTCGCCGGTCTCTACGCCATCGCCGCCTGGCTGCTCGTCCAGGCGGTTTCGGCACTCCAGGGTGCTTTCGGACTGCCGAGCTGGACAGATGGCGCAGCCGCCGGCCTGTTCATTCTCGGGTTCCCGCTCGCCTGCTATATGTCCTGGCGCAAC
This sequence comes from Hoeflea sp., assembly GCA_965216535.1. Classification (GTDB taxonomy): domain Bacteria; phylum Pseudomonadota; class Alphaproteobacteria; order Rhizobiales; family Rhizobiaceae; genus Hoeflea_A. The sequence goes on along the minus strand of OZ244175.1, from coordinate 7,166,292 downwards.
GCTGAAGGCGCCGGCGGTTCCAGAACACCGGCCGATCAGCGCGGTCACGGCATACGCGATTTTCTGGTCGTTCTGTGTATCGCGGTCATCGTGGCGTTGAGCATCGGCCGTCATGCGCTGGACGACCTGACGCAGTCGCCACCCGTTGAAATGGTGGACACGGGCGGATCCATCGCCGTACTGCCGTTTCGCAATCTCAGCCCTTATGGGGACGACGATACATTCAGCGACGGCCTGACCATCGAGATCATGTCGGCGCTGGCACGCACCGGCCAGTTTCGAGTGACCGGTCAGAGCTCGGCCTTCGCCTACAAGAACCGCTCGGAAGACCTGCGCACCATCGGCGAGGCCCTTGGCGTCGAGAATATTCTGGAAGGCAGCGTCCGCCGATTCGGCAATTCGGTGCGCATCGAAGCGCAGCTTGTGCATGCCGATGACGGCTTCCTCGTATGGTCGGACGTCTTCGAGGATCAGATCCAGGACATCTTCCTGGTGCAGGAGCAGATCGCCAATTCCATCGGCACGGCGCTCGAAAGACCGCTCGGCCTCGAAGCGCAATCGCTGCAGACCGATCGGACCGGCAATCCGCATGCCTACGATCTCTTCGTCAAGGGGCTTCCGCTGCTGCGGCAGCGCGGCGAAGCGGTGAGCCAGGCTGTTTCCCTCTTCCAGGACAGTGTCAGGATCGATCCGGATTTCGCCGCCGGCTGGGCGGCACTGGCTCTGGCCTATGATGTGCTGCCGTCCTATGTCCTCGAGATGGACGGGCGAGATGTTTTGCCGACCAGCTACTACAGACGCGCTCAGGAGGCTGCCCTGAAGGCCGAACAGCTCGATCCGGCATTGCCGATCGTTCAGCACGCCGTCGGCAACTCGCTCCGCCGCAACCGTCAGTGGGCGCAAGCGGAAGATCGTTACCGGTCGGCGCTTGAATCGGACCCGAGCGAGCACTCCGTCATGGAGGACTACAGCGAGCTCCTGGCAACGGTCGGTCACCACCAGCAGGCCATCGCCATGGCCGAAAAGGTTCTGGATCTGGATCCGCTCAATCCGCTCTACCGGTACCGGGTGGCGGAACTGAAATGGCTGGCGGGCCAGGGTGTGAGCCAGTTCGAACAATTGCTCGACCTGTACCAGACCTATCCGGAATTCAGTCAGTCCGCGATGCGGCCGATCATCGGGCATCTCTACCGCGAGGGCGAGTTCGACCGGCTCAAGCGGCTGATAGAAGATTGCATGAGCTGCGGCACTGAGTTGAGAACCCGCGCCCTTGAATTGGTTGAGGCCGCCCAGACCCAGCCTCCCGAGGAGGTGTTCGATACCTACAAGGGAGACCCGCTGCTGGGCTACGAACTGTTGCTGAGCATGGGCGGACCGGAATTGGTACTCGAGAGTTTTCGATACGACGCCCTTACGCCAAGTCGGCCGACGCTGATGTTCACAGTTCCGTGGACGGTCCTCGAAGAGGTCGGAAAAATAGACGAGTTCAAGTTTCTGGTCGAAGAAGAAGGCATTGCCGGCTACTGGCAGGAGCGCGGTTGGCCGGATCGCTGCGCGCCCGTCGACGACAGCTTTGAGTGCAGCTGACGGGCTCGGCTGCCAGTGACAACAATATTTGCTATCCAGCCTGCAGACACCAAGGGAGATGCGGTTTGACTGATGATGCAAATAAGGGTGACGCTCATATCACTCGACGGGAATTCGCAAAAATGGGAGCACTGGCCGCAACGTCGGCTTTTGCCGCCGACTCCGCAACGGCCGGCGAGCAGTCGCTTGCCTTTCGCAGCGCGGGAGAACTGGCGGCGCTGATTGCTTCCGGAGACTTGAGCTCCGTGGAACTGACCGGCTATTTCATCGACAGGATCGAACGCCACGATGGCCGGACCAACGCCGTTGTCGTGCGCGATTTCGATCGGGCACTGGAGGCAGCACAAACCGCTGACGCGGCGCGCGCCTCCGGTCGCATGATCGGGCCGCTGCACGGCGTGCCGATGACGATCAAGGAATCCTATGACATCGCCGGCCTGCCGTCGTCCTGGGGCAACCCGGAGCATCGCGACGCCATTGCCGAAGCCGATTCCGTCGTTGTGTCGCGCCTCAAGGCAGCCGGTGCCCACTTCCTCGGCAAGACCAATGTGCCGATCCATCTTGCCGACTTTCAAAGCTACAACGCCATATACGGGCAAACCAACAACCCCTGGGACCTGTCGCGCGGACCGGGCGGGTCGTCCGGTGGCTCGGCCGCCGCGCTGGCGGCCGGTCTGACCGGTTTGGAGTGCGGGTCCGACATTGGCGGCTCGATCCGCAACCCGGCGCACTATTGCGGTGTTTTCGGTCACAAGCCGAGTTGGGGCATTGTGCCGAGCCGCGGTCACAACCTGCCCGGCACGCCACGGATTGCCCAGGACATCGATCTGGCGGTTTTGGGACCCCTTGCGCGAAGTGCCGAGGATCTGGCGCTGGCATTGCGCCTGATCGGCGGACCGGATGTCTTGATGGCACCCGGCTGGGACCTCAATCTTCCGGAACCGGGCATCAGCGAACTCAAGGGGCTCCGGGTGGCGCTTTGGCCGGATTCCGGCCAGGCACCGGTGGACGCCGAAATCGCCGATCGGGTGGTCTCCGTCGGCGAGCGCCTGGCTGCCCGTGGCGCGGTGGTGTCCGATACGGCGCGCCCGGACATCAGTGTCGGTGGCGCCCGCGAAGTCTATGGCACACTGCTTTCGCCTCTGATGGGCGGCCCGGAATTCGACATCGGCTACCAGGAATGGCTGGTGGCCAACGGACGGCGCGGCGTGATGCGCCATGCCTGGCAGGCCTTCTTCGAGGATTGGGACGTGGTGCTTTGCCCGATCTCCGCCACTACGGCCTTTCCCCACGATCACAGCCCGATGACCAGCCGTACTCTGATGATCGCCGGCACGCAGCGCAGCTATTGGCAACAGGTCTTCTGGGCCGGTCTAGCCACCATGCCGCTGTTGCCCTCGACGGTCTTCCCGACCGGTCCGTCGGAAACCGGGCTGCCGATCGGGTTGCAGGCGATCGGCGCGCCCTTTGCCGACTACAAGACCATCGAGGTTGCCCGGCTGATCACCGAAGAGCTTGGCGGATTTCGCGCGCCCGAAGGGTTCGGGGATTGAGCAGCACAGCTTGCCAAGGCTCAGCGCCGGATCAAGCGCCCGTATCGTAGCTGGTGAGCCTGAAACTGTTGGGTTTCACCAGTGCGCCCATGGCCGCGAATTCGTCTGCCCATGTCCGGGCCTCCGCGTTCAGGGTCTCCATATCGGGACGGCTCGTCCAGTAGTTGACGCACAACCAGGCACCGTTTTCGCCCTGGCCGACGGTGCGATAAAGCAGTGTGTCGTTCTGGTTCATCTTCGCGGTAATCGCCTCGAAAAAGGCCCTGACGTCGGCCGGGTCGGCGCCATCGGCCTGTTCGAACAGAACGATTTCCACGTGCTTTGGGACGCGTAGATCGTCAGCGCCGACTTTCTGCGTCTGTCCGCCCTCCGACCGTTTGAGCGGCATCTGCAAGGTTGTTGGCCTGTCCTCAGCCATGGCCAACGGTTGGCCGTTGACCGGTCGAGCGCCGAAATAGAGATGTCCGGCAGAGATATGCAGCACTTCATACTCGGTCGTGGGTGAATTGGCGGAAACACCCATCACGGAACACCCTGTTTCAAAGATGTTCTGCTCCGCATCGACCGTCCAGGCGTCGGAGCCGCAGGTTCCAGCTTCGGCCGAGTTCAGAAAGGCCGCAAAGCCTTCCATGCGCGGCGTCACGGTCAGGTAGTCATTGACGATCAGATCGACCTCCACCGCCCCCGGCGCAACATCGGATGCGCCGAGGAGATTGACGTCACCTCCGAACTTGAGATCCACCAAAGGAGCTGAGCATTGTGCGTCGGCGTACGTGACGAAATGGGCGTCGATCCGTCCGGACCCGAAGACGATGGACCGTTTGAGATACCAGGGTGCGATGCCATCCTGGTTCGCCTGCGGACGCAGTTCGCACGCTATGCTTTTCCATGTGCCCTCAAGGTCAATCGCTTTGTCCTCAGCCCACGCCGGTGTGGCCAGGAACGTGCAGGCGGCGGAAAGAAAAATGCGGAGTTGGAATTTCATGGGGCATTTCCTCTGTCAGCTTCGGTAGCCGAAGGTGTCATAGGGCATGACATGAATCGAATGGATGTTTATTATGATTGCATGATTTCTAATAATACAAATCTTGCGACCCTGGACCTGAATCTCATCACCGCCCTGAGCGCTTTGCTAGAGCATCGGTCCGTTTCCAATGCCGCGGAATCCGTTGGCCGCACCCAATCGGCCATGTCTCATAGTTTGTCGCGCCTGCGCGAGCATTTCCGAGACCCGATCCTTGTACGCGACGGTTGGAATATGCGGCTTACGCCCATGGCTGAACGGTTGCGACCGCGTGTTGTTGAGGCTGCGCGCTCGGCGCGTCTGCTGTTCGAACTAGAGACCGACTTTGATCCGGCCTCAAGCAACAGACGCATTCGGATCGCCGCTCCCGATCTATGTGCATCCTTGTTCACGCAATTCATCGGCGATGTATCCCGACAAGCTCCCGGAATGTCCGTCGTATTCACCTCGAACTCGTCAGGGCGCCAGGCGGTTCTGAACTCGGAGGCGGAAATCAGCTTGGGTTTTGGCCTCCCGAAACCGGACCCCAATCTCGTCGTTCACCCACTTGAACCGATGGCGTGGTGCACTTTCGCGCCCCGCGACCACGCCTACAGCAGTGATGGATCGAACGAAATCTGGGCTGCTTCGCAGCACATCGTTGTCGGCCAAGACGATGCGACCGAGGGGCCGGTTGAAAAAGCAATGCGAAAACAAGGGTTCACGCGCCACGTGCTCTGCCACGCCTCGAACTTTTCAGCCGCGCTGTCGCTGGCAGCCGAAAACAACGCGCTTTTCACGACCCTGCGTGCGCCCTTCATACGCACGGCAACACGTCTGGGTTTGGTAGCCTGCCAGGCACCGTTCTCGATGTCCGAAGCGTCAGCGGCGCTCATGTTCCGCGCTGACTACGGCGATCCGTTCTCGATTTGGCTGCGCACGCTTTGTCTGCAGTCGATAGACTGAAGACCAGACTAGGTAGCATACCCATAAACCGGATTCCCAATCAGAGTAATTTCTGATTCAGTGGTGTCATCTTAGGAGGCTGAGATGGCACGCTTCGATTTGACGGATTTCGAGTGGTCTGTGATTGAACCCTTGTTGCCGAACAAGCCGCGGGGTGTTCCTCGCGTTGATGATCGTCGGGTTCTGAACGGTATTTTCTGGCGCCTGCGAACGGGAGCTCCGTGGGCGGATATCCCAAGCCGCTACGGTCCCTACACGACCTGCGTGAACCGCTTCAACCGATGGCGCAAGGCAGGTGTGTGGGATCGGCTTTTAGCCGCTGTATCAGAGGCTTATGACGGCGATATCCAGATGATCGACTCTTCGTCGATCCGGGTTCATCAGCATGCTGCGAACGGCAAAAAAAAGAAGTCCGATCCCGTTGCATGGGTCGCTCGCGGGGCGGCCTGACCACAAAGATCCACGCCCTGGTCGATGCGGCAGGCCTGCCCATTCTGCTCAAACTCACCGAAGGCCAGGCCCACGACGGTCGAAGCGCGCAAGACATGTTTGACACCGTAAAGGACGGCAACATCCTTCTGGCCGACCGGGCCTATGATTCCGATGCGCTTCGCCAGCGCATGACAGACTGTGGCGCATGGGCCAACATTCGCCCCATGACGCGCCGCATCGATCCACCGGCCTTCAACGACTGGGTATACAGACAGCGCAATGTCGTCGAGCGGTTCTTCAACAAACTCAAACACTTCCGGGCTGTGGCCACGCGCTACGACAAGCGAGATGACAACTACCTCGCTTCCGTCAAACTCGCCTCAATAAGAATATGGCTTCGATTTAATGAGTCGGTGGCCTAGTCGACCGCCGTCGGATCGTAGCTGCCGAAGCTCCACACCTGGCCCTCGGGATCGATGCAGACGAACCCGCGACCGCCGTAATCCTCTTCGCGCGGCCCGATGACGATGCGAGCGCCGGCCGCTCGTGCCCGCTCGCAGACTGCATCGACGTCGGCAACGACAAGATAGGCGCTCTGTGTGGTGCTACCGAGCGACTGGGGCGTCGACTGGTATTGCGAAAATTCGCCGTCGGTGTCGTCGGCCAGCATGATCATGCCGCTGCCAAAGGTGAGTTGGGCGTGGGCAATCCCGCCCTTGCCGTCCTTGTAGACCGCATGCCGCTCGAAGCCGAATGCGTCACAAAGCCAGTCGATCATTCGGGTGGCGTTGGCGTAGCGCATGGTGGGAATGATGGAAATCGTCATGGGAACCTCCGTTTTTCGGTATGCTAGTGCCGTCAAAACGGTGCGGCTTGAACGGATGTTACCTGTCCGCCATCAGACCGGTGCCGTCGGCCAGGTTTGCCGCGACAAACCGGGTGGGGGTCATCCCGGAGAAGGCCCTGAAATCGCGGGTGAAGTGGGCCTGGTCGGCAAATCCGTGCTTGAATGCGGTGTCAGCCAGATCGCGCGGGCCGCTTTTGAGATCGGCGGCTGCCCGGGAGAAACGCGCCAGTCGCAGAAACGAGCTTGGCGACAGCCCCATGTGGGTCCTGAACAAGCCGTGCAGATGCTTGCGGCTCATCCCGAGCCGATCCGCCAAAGCCGCGACACGCGCGGGTCTGTTGCCGCCAAGCGCCGCCAAGGCAACCTCCAGCCGTCGGTCGTTTGTGCGGTCGTCCAGAAGACGCCGGGCCAACCAGTCCTCCAGAAGCGCCAGTCGTGACGGCCAATCGTCAAGGTCTGAGAGCTGATCTTCCAGCCGCTCGCCGGCCAGTCCGTCGATATCATCAAGGTTGACGATCTTGCCGAACAGGTCGGCCAGGCTCGGCCCGAGCAGTCGCATCGCACCAAGCGGCGTCAGATCGGCCTGCAGGCAAAGCGCTTCGCCGCTGGACCCGATATTGACCGGGGCACCAGACAGGCCGGCCGTAAAACTGGTGCGCAAAGGACGCGACTGTCCATCGTCCTCAACCGAGAACCCGGATCCAAGGATGATGATCAGCGGCACAATGCACGACGGCAGTTCGGTGCGAACGACCGTTTGCCCGCCGCTTTCGCTAAAGCCTTGTATCTCGCTGACATAGGGCAGCAGAGATGCCCGCGGCCGCTGCCGACACAGCGTCCATCGTCCCAATGCACTGTCATGGTCGATGCGCTGCATCGCGTTCGCCTCCGGTGCGCCGGCAGCATAAACGGAATCGCGCCTGAGAAAAAATTTCGGGTGTGCGAACCCTTTCGCACTCCGTCACCGTCTTTCTTTCAAATCCATTTTGCCAAGGAGATCCGACATGCATTACCGAAAAGCACTCGTTATCGGCGGCAGCCGTGGAGTCGGCCGAGCCCTTTCGCTCAAACTCAACGACACCGGCGTTCAAACAGTCGTGGTTGCGCGCAACAGCGGCGACCTCGACAGCCTGCGGGCGCAAGCACCTGAAATCGAAACAATCGCCGGCGATGCCGCCGACGGCATAGCCACGGAGTTGATGACCGACGTCGCGCCGGACCTGCTGATACTTGTTGGTGGGCACCGCCCGCGGATGGCGCCTTTGTCGGAACTCGACTGGCAGGAATTCAGCGCCGCCTGGCACGCCGACACCAGGATCGCTTTCGATTTCACCAAGGCCGCTCTGCAAGCCCCGATGCGTCAGGGCGGCGCCATCGTCAGCTTTGCCAGCGGCGCGGCCATTGGTGGATCGCCTTTGTCTGGCGGTTATGCGGGCGCCAAGCGCATGCAGCATCTCATTGCCAATTACGCCAAATGGGAGGCTGATCGGCGCGACCTCGGTTTGACCTTCTATACGATCTATCCGAAACAGTTGATTGCCGGGACCAGGATCGCCGATGAGGCGTCGTCGGCCTATGCCGATGCCCGGTCCGTGACGCAGGAGCAGTTCATGAGCCAGTGGGAAAAGCCGCTCACCGCGGAGCAGGTCGCAGACAGCGTGATGGACCTGCTGACGGACGAGAGCGGCGCCAATGCCGGCACCTATACCGTGGCGGGAACGGGCAGGGAGGCCTATGCCTGATACGCAACCCGGAATGGCGGACAAATTTGACGGGGCGGCGCTTGAAGCCGCCCTGACAACCCTGCGGCCTGATCTGCATCGGTATTGCTCGCGCATGGCCGGATCGGTCATCGACGGGGAAGATGTGCTGCAGGACTGCCTGTTACGGGCGACCCGAGCCCTGAAGGACGGCGCGGTGGTGGACGACCTTCGCGCCTGGTTGTTTCGCATTGCCCACAACGCGGCTATCGATCTGTTCCGCGCCCGAAAGAGGGAAACGGCCATGAAGGAAGAATTCGGCCGCGAACAGCCGGCGTTTGACGAAATGCCGCTTCACAGCACCATCGGCGATACGTTGCGTCCCTTTCTGCGGCTGACGCCGAAGCAGCGCAGTACCGTCATTTTGCGGGATGTCCTCGGTTATTCGGCACTGCAGGTTGCGGAATTGACAGACAGTTCCGTCGACTCGGTGAAATCCGCCCTCCATCGCGGGCGGCAGCTTCTGAAGCGACAGGATCCGGACCTTGACCCGCCACCCCTGGACGATGCGGAAAAGCGGCGGCTCGCGCTCTACGCGGACTGTTTCAACGCCCACGAGTTCGAGCGACTGCGCGACATGCTGTCGGAAGAGGTTCGCCTGGAACTGGTGGCGGTTGAACATCGCAAAGGGCGTGCTGGTGTCGGCGGCTATTACAGCAACTACCAAAAACGCCTCGATTGGCTCATGGCACCGGGCTGCGTTGAGGGCAGGCCGGCAATCCTCGCTTTCGATCGCGACGATCCGACCGGTCCGCCGATCTATTTCATCCTGCTGCGTTTCGACGGTGAACGAGTGGAGGCGATCCGCGACTTTCGCTACGCACGTTATGTGATGGCGGACGCCCGTTGGGAGCGGGCTGGCTGAGACCGGGAAGATCGGTCGCACTTCCCTTTGTGGCCTTCTTTGGTAGTCTCGCGGCATGATCTCGATACTCGCGAATGCCGCCTATGCCAGGCTGTTTTCCGCCCAGGTGATTGCCCTGATCGGCACCGGTTTAATGACCGTTGCGCTCGGTCTGCTGGCTTTCGATCTCGCCGGCGACGCGGCCGGTGCCGTTCTTGGGACGGCCTTCGCCATCAAGATGCTCGCTTATGTCGGTCTTGCGCCGATTGCCAATGCGGTGGTCGAGCATCTGCCACGCAAGGCCGTCCTGATAGGCGCGGACCTGGTGCGCGCCGCAATTGCCCTGTGCCTGCCGTTTATCGACGCGGTCTGGCAGGTTTACGTGTTGATTTTCGTATTGCAGGCAGCCTCTGCCACTTTCACTCCGGCCTTTCAGGCGGCGATCCCGGATATCCTGACGGATGAGCAGGACTACACGCGGGCGTTGTCGCTCTCGCGCCTCGCCTACGATCTCGAAAACCTGATCAGCCCGGCGCTTGCCGGCCTGATGTTGGCGATTATGAGCTATCACTGGTTGTTCGGCGGAACAGTGCTTGGTTTTGCCGTTTCCGCTCTGTTGGTGGCCGCCGCCGCGGTTCCGCCACGGCGACCGGACAGGGCAGCACGCCCTTTCCTGGAGCGGGTGCTGCGCGGATCCCGCATCTATCTGGCAACGCCGCGACTGCGCGGGTTGCTGGCGCTCAACCTGGCGGCTGCCTCTGTCGGTGCCTTCGTTATCGTCAACACGGTGGTCATCGTTCTTGGCGAGTACAAGGCAACGCAAGGCGGCGTGGCCATGGCACTGGCAGCGTTCGGCGGCGGCTCGATGATTGCCGCGCTCGTTTTGCCCAAGTTGCTCGAACGGATTGCCGACAGGACCCTGATGACCGGTGCTGCCATGGCGCTCTCTCTCCTGGCAATTGCGTCGGCTGCTTCGTCCCTTGCCTTCGGATTGCCTCCCTGGGCGGCCTTTCTCGTGGCCTGGTGGGCGTTCGGAGCACTCTATGCATCGGTTTTGACGCCCTCGGGCCGGTTGCTGCGGATCTCCGCCCATGCCGAGGACCGGCCTGCGATTTTCACTGCCCAGTTTGCACTGTCTCACGCCTGCTGGCTGGTCACCTATCCACTCGCGGGCTGGGCTGGCGATGTGTTCGGTCTACCGGTGACAATGGCTGCGCTCGGGATCATTGCACTCGGCGGAACCCTGTTCGCATTAACGATTTGGCCGGCGGACGACAGAGTGGAATTGCTCCATGACCATGCAGATCTGCCGCCCGACCACCCGCATTTGCGTGAATACAAGGCCAGCGGCACTGGCCACAGGCACGTCTACATCATAGATGACGAACATCGGGTCTGGCCGACGCAAGGTTGACATTAATACTTAATTAATCAAAAGCTTGACTGCGAGCTCACGACGTTACATGTCACTGTAACAAGGAGTTACTAGAGCAAGTTAGAATGCTCGAGGCCGTTGTGGGGCGGAAAAAGGCGGAACATGGCGACACCAAGCGTTACGGTGATCGGCGCCGGCATTGTCGGCGCTGCGACGGCGTTGTATTTGCGCCGTGCGGGGGCTGCTGTGACATTGCTCGACCGTCGCTCGGAGCCCGGTCGCGGCGTGACAGGTCAGTCTTTCGGCTGGGTCAATTACATCACGGTCGATCCGCTGGCAGAACCGGCCCGATATGCGCATGGCCGATCGGCGATTGAAAAGTATCAGAAACTCAATTCCTCACTCGGCCATCGGCTGTTTTCCAGGCAGTCCGGTTCACTGGTGTGGAAAGCCACGGAGGCGGAAACCGAACGCTGGGTAAACCTCCATTCCGAATCGGGCAGTTCCACTGTCATGGTCGAAGACATAGCCTTTGCCAATCTGGCGCCGGCCTATGCCAAGCCTCCGCGCATTGCCGCCCATGCAATGGACGACCTCGCCCTGGATGCTGCAAGTGCGGCTCGTACATTTGCGGAGGCTGCGGAGCATCAGGGCTCTGATGTGCATCTTGGTCAGACAGTGGATCTGATCGATGTTGGAGGCAACGGCAAGGTGGATACCTATGTCGGTGGCCACCGCCTTAAATCAGACTTCGTGGTAATTGCCGCGGGCGCCGCGAGCGAGCGGTTTCTGGCGAACTTCCTGCCAGAGGGGTCGATCGAGGAATCACCTGTGGCGCTGGTGACGATCGCCGTCGAACGGGCTGACATCGGATGCATCCTTCAGGGACCGGGAATCGAAGTTCGGCCCCTGGACGAGGGCACCTTGCTGGCGGTGACAAACGCTCCTGAGGACGAGGACGACGAAGTTTCCCGGCAGTATCTCGGCCAGGCGACTTTGCAGACGATTGCACGTCGGATGCCGTCGATCGGTCGCTCGAGGGTTCTTTCGGTGGCAATCGGCAAGCGGCCGATGCCTCAAGACGGCCGACCCCTGGTTGGCCCTGTTCCCGGTGCCGATACTGTGCTTGCGGCCGTCGCCCACCCGGGCGTCATCCTGGCGCCGGCGATCGGCGAGGCCCTGTCCGATCTGGTCATGGGTCGTGAGATATCGCGGGAAAACGAAGATCTGGTCATGTAGGCATCAGGCCTGCTCAAGACGGGCGGCGCAGGAAAAGCGCCCTTGACGCGACCGCCACGCGGCGGGAAGCTTCAAAAAACCGGAACGGGATCTCTCCCGGCCGACTGGAGTGGCTTCGGTGACGACGACGTTAGTCTACGTGGTGCAACTTTTGACGCTGGTTCTGGCGCCGTTGATCCTTGTCGTCTGGCTGGCTGCCTTTAGCGCCAGGTCCTGGCTCTTCTTCGCCATCAAGAGCCTTGTCGTTGCCAGCTACTTTGCACTGATTTTCTTTACCGGTCGCTGGGATATCGTCAGCACCTGGCTTCGTTATGTCTGGCCGGTGCTTTTCGTGCTGGCCTTCCTCAACGGTTTCTTCAACTGCCGCGGCGCCAACCCGCTGCCGCCGTTGAAACCGGGGCGTCTTCTGTGGTTGGGAACCAATGTTGCGATCCTCGCCTTTTTCACCTTTCTCATTTGGGAGACACGAAACGCCCCACGTTTCGAGGGGACGCCGGTCGCGTTGAAATCTCCGCTCGAGGCGACGCGTTGGTACGTGGTTCATGGGGGTGGAGCGGCGACGCTGAATGCTCACAATCGGGTGCGGGCGCAGCGTTATGCGGTGGACTTTACCGGCTTGAACAGCCTGGGCTTGCGCGCTGATGGCCTCTATCCGACCGATCTGGAAGCCTATGTGGTTTTCAACGATCCGGTATCGGCACCCTGCGACGGTACCGTCGTCGCTACGGAAAACGGTTTGTCGGATTTGCTGCCGCCCAGAACCGACAGAACGAACCTGGCTGGAAATCACGTTCTCTTGCAATGCGCCGACGTGCTGGTTCTGCTGGCTCACTTCAAACGCGGCACGGTGGCGGTGAAGCCTGGCGATATCGTGAAGGCCGGAGCGCAGCTAGGGCTTGTCGGCAACAGTGGCAATACCAGCGAACCGCACCTGCATCTGCATGCCGTGCGTGCAGGATCGACCACGGCAGACAGCCTGACGGCGCATGTTCTCTTCCATGGCGAGCCGGTGCCGATCCTGTTCGACAGTCGGTTTCTGATACGCAATGCGACCGGTGGGGCGAGACGCTGAATTGGCCTAGGCTGTCAGTTCCACCGGCTTGGCGATGTGCCGCGCCAACTGATCGGCCGGCATGGGCTCGCCGAACGCGTGGCCCTGCAGAACATCGCACCCCATGCGCTTGAGCATCTGCGCATGACGCATGGATTCGACGCCCTCTGCGACGACGACGATATCGAGGGATTTGCCGATTTCGATAACCGACCGCACCAGTTTGCGCGGCGCTTTGGAATCGAGCATCGGGATGATCAATTGGCGGTCGATCTTGAGGCGTCTCGGATTGACCTTGAGAAGGCTGATAATCGATGTTCGTCCGGACCCGAAATCGTCGATTTCGATGTCGATGCCGAGCGCTTTGATACGCTCGATATTCTCCATGTGGATGTCGTTGCCGTCGTCGAGGAAGATCGATTCGACCAGCTCGAAAGACAGCCTGCCGGGCGTGATGTCGAAGGCCTCCAGGCGTTCCAGCAATTCCGGATCCTGCAGTCGCTGTGCCGAGACATTGACCGACGCGCGCGGCACCACGACGTCGGTTCGAGCCCAGCGGTCCATGTCGGTCAGGGTCTGGCGCAGGATTTCCCGGTCGATTGACGCGGTGGCGTTGAATTCTTCGGCGACGGCCAGAAAATGCGCTGGTGTCAGAAGGCCAAGCTCCGGGTGCTGCCAGCGCGCCAATGCTTCAACACCGGTCACCAGGTGACTTTGTGCATCATACTGCGGCTGATAGTAGGGCACGAACTCGCCCTCCTCGATGCCGCGCAGAATGTCATCGGCCAGCTTCTTGGTGCGCAGCGTTTCCGCCTGCAGCTCGAGGGTAAAGAAAGCAAAGCGGTTCCGGCCCGTGCTCTTGGCTTCGTACAGGGCCAGGTCGGCATTGACCAGAAGCCGTGAAATCTCTTCGGCATCGTTTTCCGCGGTCGAAATTCCGACGCTAACCCCGAAACGGCAGGCATTGCCTTCATAAATCATGGGCCGCTGCATTCTGGCGACGATCGATTGCGCGAGCATCGTCAGATGCTGCCTTTCGGTATCGTGGCGGCACAGGATGACGAACTCGTCGCCGCCGATCCTGGCAACGAAATCGCTCGGCCGCGCCAGCGAGCGCAAGATATCGGCGACGTGAACCAGCAATGCGTCGCCGGCGGCATGGCCGAATGTATCGTTGATCTGCTTGAAGCGGTCGAGGTCGACGATCAGCAGCGCCTGCGGCGCCGTCTCCGTCTTGTCCACCGACCGCGACAATTCGATGTCCAGAAATCGGCGGTTGGGAAGTCCTGTGAGACTGTCGTGCATCGCCATATGTTCGATGCGCGCCTTGGTATCTTCCAATTCGGTGTTGCGGCGCTCGGTTTCCGCCTTGGCCTGTTTCAGAGCGTCCTGCAGTTTGACGTCGGCGGTCACATCCCAGTTGAGGCCGACGATCCGCAGGCCGCCAGCATCGTCATAGACAGCGGCTCTCGTGCGAATGTGCCGGACTTTGCCGCCGTCGTGCAGCACCCGAAACACCGATCTGTAGGGACCGCGGACATTCAGGGCTTCCTGGAACTCCTGCTCAGCCCGATCCCGGTCGTCCGGATGCAGTGCATTTCGCCAGTCATCAACCGTTACAGACTGCTTGTTCGGTGCGATACCGTACAGTTCGCGCATCCGATCGTCCCAGACCAGTTTGCCGGTTTCCAGGTTGAATTCCCAGACCCCGACACGCGACGCATCGAGCGCCAGTTCCAGCCGCTGCGACAATTGTTGCAGCCGGTCCTCGCGTATCTGCAGATCGTGTACGCTTTGCTTGCGTTGCTCCGAAAGGCGACCGGCGATGACGATGGGAAGAAGGATCAGGAACCCGGCGAGAGCGATGATCAGGCGTTGCGCCCACAGGGCCTGGGGGCTCTGCTGCCAGCCGGTTTTGGGAACGGCCGCCAGTTGCCAAAGGCCGCCCGGCAGGATCACGTCGACAATGACCGGATCGTTGGCGAGCACCTCCTGGGGCCCAAAAAACTGAGCCCCTTGGGCGCCGAGTGAATCCTGGCCGATCAGGGCGATGTCGATCGTCAGATCGGGATTGAGCAGTCCGCTATCGGCGTACAACATGCCGACATCGATCACCGCCGAAACAATGCCCCAGAAATTACGGTTCTCGCCGCTGCCGGTGAAAACCGGAAAACGGGCGATGAAGGCCTGACCACCCTGAACCAGTTCGACCGGACCGGCGATCAGCAGCCTGGCTTCGTCGCGGACCCTGAGGGCAGCGTCGCGCTGTGCGGCATTGGCCCGGTAGTCGAGCCCGATTGCCCGCTCGTTTCCCTGCATCGGATACATCAGCGATATGACGAGGTCCCGCGCGGCAGCGACGTTGCGCAATTGCGTGTTGCCGGTGAACAGGTTGCCCGCCAACTCGGCAAACCTCTCCTGCCCCATGTCGGGTTCGGTCTTGAGCGTCGAAATCAGCCCCTGCACGATGTGGATGTTGCCGTTGATGTTGCCTTCCAGCTTGGCACGGATGAGACCAATTTGTTCCCGTACCGAGGTGCGCAGTTCGTTCTCGGCAGCTTCTCGGCTGAGCCGGTCCGCGAAAAGGCCAAAGGCGATGACAAGCACCAGCGCCACGAGACTCAGATAGCTGAATCTCGGCAACTTGCGGTCTGCTGTCTCTTCGCTCGTTGCCACCGTAAGGCCCTCGAGTGTCGGCCCGTCGCCGGGTCGGAATTCGCCGAAAGGTTGATGCTCTACGACCCTCGAAGTCCCGAAGTGCCAGCGATGCCTGCATTTTCCCCTTCTGGACCCGAAACGGTACAACTATAAAGATAATAAAGATTGAAGTGGGGTAGTTAACAGGCGTGATTGCCTGAAACTTGGCGTTGTGGTCGCAAATGTGCTGAACTGTGTTCACCGTGAGCCAGTCAGGAGAGCGTCTTGATCGACCAGCCAACGCTTATCACCTATCTTGCCGTGTTGTTGGGTTTCGTCTTCATTCCCGGACCGGCGGTCCTTCTGACACTGGCCCGCGCTTCAACTTCCGGAACACGGGTTGGCCTCGCCACGGGCCTCGGGATTGCCGCCGGTGACGTCATTCATACGGCAATGGCAGTGCTGGGCATTTCGGCGGTTCTGATGACGTCCGCTGTTCTGTTCAGCATCGTCAAATATCTCGGCGCCGCCTATCTGGTCTATCTCGGCCTCAAGGCGATATTCGAGAAGGTCGAACCACACCAACCGACAACCACTGTCGGATTGTCACCGAGGGCGGCATTTCGCCAGGCCGTCCTGGCCGAGGTGCTCAATCCCAAGTCGGCGATGTTCTTCCTCGCCTTCCTGCCGCAATTCGTGCAGCCGCAGAACGGGGCCGTGGCCCTGCAACTGACCATCCTCGGCATCCTGTTCGTGGCCATGGGCCTCTTGAGCACCGTGACCGTGGCCTTCGCCGCTGGCGGCGTTGGCCGATTTCTGCGCCGCAACCCGGCAGTACTGCGTTGGCAGGGTAAAGTGGTTGGCGGCATCTACTGTGCACTGGGCGTGCGCCTTGCGCTGCAGGAGCGTTAGTACCTGGGAGGATACGTCTTGGAGGAAGCCGTACCGTTCGAGCAGTGGTATCACGACCTGCACGGCATCTGTGGAATGTATGACGGGGTACCGCGAAAGGGGCAGCGCAACGTGCGTGGATGCATCGCGGTGCATGCTTTCGACACCCTCGACGTTGCCGATGTGTCGGGAGATGTTGCGCAGATCAAGCGGGATCGGGCGGGGATCCGACGCGACGAGGCCGAACATATCTTCCTGATCGTCAACATCGAAGGCGAAACGCGCATCGATCACAACGGCCATCGCTCCCGGATTGCTCCTGGCGACTGCATGCTTCTCGATTCCACCAAGGAAGGCCAGTTATTCATGCCGGAAGTGTCGAGCCGGTTGCTGTCCGTTCACCTGCCGCGGCAGTCATTTCTCGGTGAACGGCCGCTGGGGGTTCGGATCGGCCAGAGACTGTCGCCCGATCAGTCGGCGACAAACACGCTGCTGCGGCACTTCTTCCGGTTTTTCCGGGAAAATGGCGAGGGCGAGCTTCGTGGCAATGCAACTCTGCTCTTCGACATGGTCCACATGGCGTTCACAGCGCCAGAGGGCGGCCTCGGGTCCCTGGTGCTCTCGCAAGAGTCTGATCGGTTTGAAATTGCAATCGACCTCATCGACCGCCATCTGACGGGCGATCATCTGACGCTTTCCTGGCTTGCTCAGAAGATGGGTTTGTCGGAACGCCAGACCCAGCGGATATTCGAAGATCGTGATACCAGCTTCACGGAGACCGTACGGGCCAAACGGTTCCGCTTCGTGGCTGAGCATCTCGACCGGATCCCGACCGTGCATGGCCGCATTGCCGAAATCGCCTATGGCGCCGGCTTTCAGGACCTGTCCAATTTCAACCGAGGTTTCCGGGCTCGCTTCGGCATTTCGCCACGATCTTATCATCAGACCCGACAACGGAAACGGCGTACGCGCAGCACAGGCAACTTGGCACAGGCCGCGACACCATGGCGCGATATGCATAGATTCGCCCCGGATTCCACGAGATAGTATCGCCCTCGGGACCGGCCACCGGTTCGGAGCCGACTTGCAGGAATTGAGCGACCCGGTTCAATGCGGTTCGGTTGGGCAGATTCTTCGGGCAAAACATTTTGTTATGGCGGATCCCCCGGCCGCGCCCCTGCAATGCTACGCAACCTCGAACTGCTCTCCTGCGCGACGCTTCGGCCAAATGGCCCGCCGGTCGGCGAGGGGCGGCGACAAGCCGCCTGGAGGAAGTGCATCAGCAAGGGAGGTTACTTTGAAGCGATTCATCTTGGGCGCCTGCGGGTTGCTCGCGGCCACCTGCGTTCACGCTCAGACGATCAGCGAGGACGCGATCCGGACTGCAGTCGGTGCAATCGACACCCAAGCCATTATCGACAACGACAAGCACGACAGGAACTGGCTGAACTACGGACTCAACTACGGTGAGACCCGCTATTCGCAATTGAATTCCGTGACGGATGCCAATGTCGGCGAACTCGGTCTCGCGTGGTCCTACAATCTCGATTCCGATCGCGGCGTGCAGTCCACGCCGATCGTCGTCGATGGCGTCATGTATGTCACGGCCTCATGGTCGATCGTGCATGCGCTCGACGCGATAACCGGAGAAAGTCTCTGGGTCTACGATCCGGAAGTGCCGGCCGACTTCGGTAAGAAAGGGTGTTGTGATGTCGTGAACCGCGGTGTCGCTGTCTACGACGGCAAGGTCTATGTCGGCGCCTATGACGGTTGGCTTCATGCCATTGACGCCGCAACAGGCGAGCAGGTCTGGAAAACCGATACGATCGAAAACCGCGACATGTCCTATACCATTACCGCCGCGCCGCGGATCATCAATGGCAAAGTCATCATCGGCAATGGCGGCGCCGAATTCGGTGTGCGCGGCTATGTCAGCGCTTATGACACCGGAACCGGCGAGCTGGATTGGCGCTGGCATACGGTGCCTGGCGATCCGTCAAAACCGTTCGAGAACGACGCCATGAAAATGGCGGCCGAGACCTGGGACCCGTCGGCGGAGTACTGGAAGGCTGGCGGCGGCGGAACCGTTTGGGACGCCATGGCCTATGATCCGGAGCTGAACCTGCTTTATATCGGCGTGGGCAACGGCAGCCCGTGGAACCGCCACCTGCGCTCGCCGGCGGGCGGCGACAACCTGTTCCTGGCGTCGATCGTCGCACTCAATCCGGATACCGGCGACTATGTTTGGCACTATCAGAACACGCCCGGCGACACCTGGGACTATACCTCGACCCAGCACATCATCGTTGCCGACCTCGAGATCGATGGCCAAACCCGCAAGGTCCTGATGCAGGCGCCGAAGAACGGGTTCTTCTACGTCATCGACCGCGAGACGGGCGAATTCATCTCCGCCGAACCATTCGTGGAGGTGACCTGGGCCACCGGGTACGATGAAAACGGCCGGCCAATCGAGGCGGAAGGCGCACGGGCAAAAACCGGACCTTGGGAGACCATCCCCTCGGCCTATGGCGCTCACAACTGGCATCCGATGAGCTACAATCCGGAAACCGGTCTGGTTTACATTCCAGCTCAGGGCATTCCGCTGGTCCAGTCCGCGGATCCGGCCTGGGAGCTCAACCGGCACAAGCCCGGCTCGACCATGTCGGGCGTCGGCTGGAACCTCGGATACTTCTTCAATGAGGTCGCGCCGAAGGCGACGCCTTTCGGTCATCTGCTGGCCTGGGATCCGGTCACGCAGAAGGAAGTCTGGCGTGCCGAATATGTCTCGCCCTGGAACGGTGGCACGCTGACCACGGCTGGCAACCTTGTCTTCCAGGGTACCGCGGACGGCCGCTTCATCGCCTACAACGCAGCCAATGGCGAAATCCTGTGGCAGGTTCCGGTTACCTCGGGCGTGGTGGCGGCGCCCATGACCTGGGAACGGGACGGCGAGCAATATGTCACGATCGCCGTTGGCTGGGGTGGCGTCTACGGCATGATGCAACGGGCGACCGACAAGGTCGGGGCCGGCCGGGTTTTCACCTTCAAATTGGGAGGTGACGAACCAATGCCTGCCGCCGAGACCAGCACGCGAACCGAACTGGTCGCGGGTGTTCCCTACGATCCGGATCATGTTCCCGATGGGCTGGCGCTCTACGTCTCGAACTGCCTGTTCTGCCACGGCGTTCCCGGCGTCAACAATGGCGGCAATATTCCCAATCTCGGCTATTCGACACCGGATGTTTTGGGCAACTCCAAGGCCTGGGTTCTTGAAGGTGTTGCCGTCGACAGGGGAATGCCGACCTTTGCCGGCAAGCTGACCGAAGACGACGTGACCAAACTGGTGGCCTTCATTCAGGGCACCGCGGACGCGATCCGCCCGAAGTAAGGATCGAAGGGCGGCCCGCCAATGTCTGCGGCGGGCCGCATCTAAGGACATCATGGGTGCAGGGTGGTTCGGGTATCCATCCAGCGCCGAAGGGCAATGACCGCCCATATCGACTCCGCGATAAGGAACGGATAGGAGCCGATCAGGAACGCGTAGAATGCGGCCATGGCGCATCCCGCGGCGAATATGGCGATGAAGACCGGCGCCCGCTTTTCCAAAGCGTAGCTGGCCACCATGATGATGATCGCGACAATTCCGAGCACTTCTGTTGCCGCCATGGCTCTTTCCTCTGCAAACTTAGCGGGTTACTCAGAGTCATTCAGCGATGGCACAGACCGCCACTTTGCTGACGCAGGAGCGTCCACCGCTCTGCTCCTGGCAGTATCCGATGGCCAGGTCACGCGCTTCGCTCTTGCTGTCCGCATAGGCCGAGCCATACGCATTGTCCGGTCCGACCGCCAGCGAGCCGCAACCCCGGAACCACACCTTGGCCTCGCAATCCCGGGCGCCCCGTTTCGTACACTCGTCGACCGCCCGCAATTCAGCACCACTGCGGGTGCGATACTGGAACGAAAATCCATAAGCGCCGGTCGAGTCGGAGAAGGCAATCGCGCCGTAAAGCGATTGTGCGCCGGTTACACAGCGATTCTGACAGATGGAACGCTGTGTTGCGCAATCCCGCTCGTTGAAACCGCGCGTGCAAGAAAAGTAGGCGCCCTGGCAATCGGACATGCAATCCGCGTGTGCATCGTCCGCCGATAGGGCGGCCAGAATGAAAATGGTAAGCAATCCAAGAGTCGGTAGCCTGTAGTAGATTGCAGTGTTGTTTACCTTCATCGCCGGTTCCTTCGGCTAAAGCGGCCCCATCCTGCACACATCAGCCGGGCCACACCACAGCGCATTCCCTACTGCAGCTTTTCGGCCATGGCCTCCAGCTCATCCCGTGTGAAGTCGCCACTCACCCAAATCCGTCCGCCGGGAATCGGTTCTCTGACGATCGGCTCGACGACGACGATGCCGTCGATGACAATCCGCATTTTGCGGCCGATATTGGCTCCCGTCAGGTCCTTCAAACTCATGGCATGATCTGCTGGAAATATCAGCTGAAGGACCGCTTCTCCGGTCGTGTCTGCATGGACAACCTCGGCATCGATATCGGATTTGTCGAAATCAAGCCTCGAAAGGATGGTGTCGTTTTCCACCGCCTGAATACTGACATCGGCCGCGAGCGCAGGTTGCGCAAACAGGACGGCGCAGATGATCATGAGGCAGCCCGCGAGCGACCTCGCGACAGATGTACTTCTTGTCATTGGCACCCATAAACTCCATTCGACAGCATATCGATAGCAGACTCTCGAAACGTACAATACCAGCTGGTCAGCTGAAATGCCTTTCCCGGTTTCTGGGTGATTGAATGCGCCGGGGTCGGCAACCATGACCAACCCCGGCCGGAGGGGCCTCCCTCTACAGCATCGACGTGCCTGGTTGAGGTGTCGTCTCGGCCAAAGGCGTACCGCGCCGTGACCGCCAGTCGCCAAGCAGCATGAGCAGAGGAGCAGCAACGAAAATCGAGGAGCTGGCTGCAATCACCACGCCGAACAACATTGGTATTGCGAAACTGGCGACCGCTGGGCCGCCCCAGATCGCCATTGGCAACACCGCAAGAAAGGTCGTGACTGACGTGAATATGCAGCGTGCCAGGGTTTCGTTGATGCTCTTGTCGATCACGGACCGAAGCGGCATCGCCTTGAAACGGCGCAGGTTCTCGCGCATGCGATCATAGACGACCACCTTGTCGTTCACCGAATAGCCGATGATCGTCAAGAGAGCCGCAATGGCGGTGAGGTTGAAGTCCAGTCCCGTCAGCGCGAAGAACCCGAGCATCTTGGTCGTGTCCAAGGCCAGCGTGGCAATGGCGCCGACGGCGAAGTGCCACTCGAAGCGCCACCAGATGTAGCCCAGCATGGCAAACGTCGCGAGCGTGACCGCAAGGATTCCTGCCCAGGCCAACTCGCTGCTGATCTTCGGTCCGACAATATCGGTGCTTTCGACCTGAGAACCGGGCGCCACTTCGGCAATGGTTTGCCGCAACGTCTGCGCTGCCAGCGTTTGCGCTTCCTCGCCTCCCGATTGGCGTTCCACCCTGACGAGGACGCTTTCATCATCACCGATGGCCTGCAGGGCAACCTCGCCGAGCTGCATCTGCGAAAACGCCTGCCTCATCTGTCCCAGGTCTGCCGGGCCGTCCGTCCTGACCTCCATCTGGATGCCGCCCTTGAAGTCGATGCCGTAGCTGAGGCCGGGGTTCATGAACAGACCCACCGATGCAAGCGACAGGGCAATCGACAGGCCGATGCCGATAAACCGGGCTTTCATGAAGGAAATTGCGGTTCCTTGCGGCGCGAGACGGATCAGTGGCTTCAGATCCAGCTGTTTCAGCTTTCGCCGTCGGGCGATCTCGGTCATGACGACCCGCACCAGCGCAACCGCCGTGAACATTGAGATGCCGATGCCCAGCATCATGGTGATGGCAAAGCCGCGGATGGGACCCGAGCCGAACATGAACAGCAAGGTGGTGGCAATCAGGGTTGTCACGTTGGAGTCGACGATGGTCGAATAGGCGCGTTGAAAGCCTGTGTCGATCGCCTTGAGGGCGCTGGCTCCCTTTGCCGATTCCTCGCGGATACGCTCGTTGATCAGAACATTGGCATCCACCGCCATGCCGATGCCGAGAATGATCCCGGCGATCCCGGGCAAAGTCAGGGTCGCACCCAACAGGCTGAGTGCCCCGACCGTGAGTATGGTGTTGACCGTCAATGCGAGATTGGCGATCAATCCCCAGCTGCGGTAGAGCACGACCATGAACGCGGCAACCAGGGCGAAGCCCGCCAGTCCCGCAATCACGCCCATTTTGATCGCGTCGCTGCCCAGGTCGGGACCGACGCTGCGTTCCTCGATCACGGTCAGCGGCGCGGGAAGAGCGCCTGCGCGCAGCAAGGCCGACAGGGTTGTCGTCTCTTCCACGGTGAAGTCGCCGCTGATCTGGCCGGAGCCGCCGGTGATTGGCTCGTTGATGACCGGAGCACTCAAGACCTTCCCGTCCAGCACGATGGCAAACGGCCGACCGACGTTGTTCTTCGTAATCTCAGCGAACTGTCGGGCGCCGACCGTGTCGAATCGGAACGAAACGATCGGTGCACCGGTCTGCTGGTCAAAGCCGGAGCGCGCATCGGTCAGCCGTTCACCGCTGATCGCGACACGGTCCTCGACCGGGTATTCGACAGGTCCTTCTGCCGCCGGCAACGCGGTAACGCCGGACGCCGTGCGACCTTCTGCGCTGGCATCGAGAGCCAGCATGTGGAAGCTCATCTGGGCGGTGGAACCGAGCAATTCGCGGAGATGGGTCGGGTCCTGCAGTCCCGGCAGTTGCACCAGGATGCGATCGTCACCGATACGCTGGATCACCGGTTCGGCAATGCCGACCTGGTCCACCCGCTGCCTGATGATTTCCAGGCTCTGATCCACCGCCGCATTGAGCCGGTCCGAGAAGCCCGCCTCCGTCAGTCGGATCTGGAAGGTGGAGCCACTGCTGCCGATATCAAATTCGGGCGACCCGGCGGTAAGGGCGGATCCGCCGACATTGCCATTGAGGTCTCGAAGCAGGGAGCGTGCCCGACCCGCTTGATCTGGATCGGCAACCGTTACGACGATTTCATCGTCCACGATGCCGCTCGACCGGAGCTGGATTTCATTGTCTTGCAGTCTGTTCCGAATGTCCGCAAGCAGCGTTTCCAGTCTTGCGGTTTTCAGGGCTTCGGCATCGACCTCGAGCACCAGGTGAGACCCGCCGCGCAGATCGAGCCCAAGGGTCACTTGCTGTTTTGGAACCCAGCCCGGCAGGTTTGCGAGTTGCGAGGTGGGAAAGAGATTGGGGATGGCAGCGATCATGCCAAACAGGATGATCGCCGCATAGGTGCAAAGCACCCAACGGGATGTACGCATGGAAATGGCTCCAGGCCAAAAGCCTCAGCGCCGAGCGCAATCGATCGGCGTGAAATGCTTGGATGACAATTTTGGTTGGAACCGCCACTGGCGTGGCGGAGATGTCATGCGGCTGGAGGTGCCCGAGCGTCGAAACTGGAGGCAACCCCGATGGGGTCAAGGGGCTGATGTCGCGGTTGTTGGTTGCCGTTGCCAACCGCGGCGGCACCACCGGGAATCAGTGCGGCGAGAGCAACCGGATCCAAGTGCGGCGGAGCTTCACCCCACTCGGCATGCGGGAGCCGCAGCTGCGCGACGGATCCCGGCAGATGGTTTTGATTTCGCGCCTGACGTGGCGCTGTGGTCCCGGATGTCCGGCTGGTTTCCTGGACGGACGGTGCAACGTTCGTCGCCCCGGCGAACGGCCCGGCGCCATTCAGCATCAGCAGAGCAAGGAAAAGCCACGCCGTGGCCCAGGCGCGCGATAGCACGCCTGTCCGTTCTCGACTGTTCGTTTTGTACAGGTTACGCAATCACGGTGCTCCGGTCTTGCATCCAAACCGGCCGCGACAGGCCGGTCGGCAGCAATGAACATAGGAATGCAGGCGGTCTGTAACAAGCCGACGTTATTGCAATCTGGATTGCGCTCTCCCACATAGTCGCCGATTTGTCCGGTGCGGCTGCCGTGAAGGGAAAGGTCCCTAGGCGTCACCGTCGGTGAAAACCGTCGCGACCGGCAAACGGCGCAAGAGGCGCTCGACACAACTCAAATGCAGGAATTCATTACTGTTTTCTCGGACCCCGTTGCCTGGGCAGCGCTGGCGTCCTTGATCGTTATGGAAGTCGTGCTTGGCATCGACAACCTTGTCTTTATCGCGATTTTGACCAACAAGTTGCCTGAATACCGGCGTGCGATGGCGCGCCGCGTCGGCATTGGTCTTGCACTGCTTCTCCGCCTGGCGTTGTTGACGGTCGTTGCGTGGATCATGCGGCTCACACAGCCGGCGGCTGAGTTTGCTGGAGTGGAATTTTCCTGGCGCGACGTCATCCTGATTGCCGGAGGCCTGTTCCTTGTCTGGAAGGCGACGCAGGAGATTCATCATCTCGTCGACCCCGCACCGGAAGGAGATACCGCGGGCCGCGGCACCGTTGCCAACGGTGTTGCGGTCGTGATCGCTCAAATACTGGCCCTTGACCTTGTCTTTTCGATCGACAGCATTATCACTGCTGTCGGCATGACACCGCATGTGCCGATAATGATGATCGCCGTCGTCATCGCAGTGGGCACCATGTTTTTGGCCGCCGAACCGCTGGCAAACTTTGTCCAGCGCAACCCGACCGTCGTCATGCTGGCCCTGGGCTTCCTGCTGTTGATCGGCACGGCGCTGATCGCAGATGGATTCGGCGTTCACATTCCACGCGGCTATGTCTACGCTGCGATGGGCTTTTCCGCCCTGATCGAAGCGCTCAACCTGATGGCGCGAAGAGCCAGGCTCAAGCGCCGCCGTCTGATGCGACTTCCGCGAAAGACCGCCGGAGGTAGAGTCTCCGGGCTTTGATGTTGATCAAAAGAGGCGACATTCGGAAACGCCTTAGTCGTGGACTACCTGGGCGGAAAAATTGTCGATTGTTGGTTTTGCAGGTGGTGGCATTGCGTCAATGCTTGCGTGATCGGGATGCCGAAACATCCCGATCCTGGGCCAATCAACTATCGCTCTCACCGCGGTCACGGAAGTAATGGTGTCGAGACGAACCGTCGAACCGACCGGATTTCAGGCAACAGCGCTTGAAATCTGCGTCCTGATCCGCAGGGGCACAGATCATTTCGGCCGAGCTTTTCAATCAGCTCGACATCGCCGTGAACGTAGCGCTCGCCGCGTTTGACCTGTGTTTCTGATGGGAAGGATTTGCGTCGTTTGCTGGTCCGCTCAAAAGGACGGCAAACGGTCGAAGTCGCGATAACGGGTCATGGCATCCTCCTGTCGTCGCATGGGTTGGAATTCCGGCTTTGCCGGACGGTGCTTATTGCACACCACAGCGGTCATGGAAAGGCCGCGTGGTACCCGCTTGAGCCTCATCAATCGGCGCGCGGCTGTTTGCGCTTATCCCAACTGCCGTACACTGGATTGGGCAGCAGCACGTAGCCGCCGTTCCTCGCCACGTCCCTGAGCTTGTCGCCGTTTTGCGCCACGCTTTCGGCCTGGCCAGGAAGGTCGCCGATCTCGTCACCGACATGCATGACGATGTCATGCGGGACCGACCAGGCGGCTTTTAGCGACGTCTGGTCGGCTCCCACGACGCCCGACCAGCAGGCCTCCGCAACGCCTTCCCGTAGCAAGCGGCGTCGCCGATCCTTGTCATTGCGGTATTGGTATCGGAGCCACCCGGCGGAATTGCCGCTCTGTTCGTCGATCGGGGCCACGCCGAGGATGCACAGGCGTTCTGGGTCGACATCAAGGCCGATCTTTTCCAGGTTGCGGCGAGTATCGAGTGTCAGATCCAAAGGACGATCGGTGATCAGAGCGACCTTGCCTCCCAGCCGGAAGACATCTTCGATAAAGGCAACCGAACCCGGGACTGCGCTCGAACGACTGCTGCCGATCCATTGCCGCCACTTCTTCTCCTCGAAGCCGGACCCTTCCTCCACGCGTGCAGCTTCGAAGCGTGAATTGTCGAGCACCGTTTCGTCCGCGTCCATTGCCACGATCCACGGTGTTTCGCTTTGTCGATCGGCCACAATCGATGCGAGCGTCACGCCGGCATTCCGGTAGATCGATTGCACGATGATCGAATACTCGGCCGAACGACGCAGCCAGCGCAGACCCGGTCTGTGTTCCAGCGGATCGGCGCTCGTTACACCATCGGCGGGTCGGGGTGTTTCTGCGTCGGATGCGGCAGGCGTCGGCGAGCCCAGGACCAGCATCAGAGCTGCGGCAATCCCGATTGTTCTCAAACTGCACTCCCTTGAACACTGTGGTTCGCAAAACTTTGGGCAGGTCCCACGACACCGCACCGTATCCTCCGGCTCTTCTTTTCCGGTTAATCCCGTCACGAAGGGTCTCAGGCACCTGACAAGATCTCAAGGCCGCGCCGATCTGCTTTGCACGGCGATGGTTTGGCGGCTAATGTGACCTTCTGTTAGGGGCATTCAGGTGGAACGACGTCTCGCCGCTATCATGGCTACCGATATTGTGGGCTATTCGGCGATGATGACGCGGAACGAGGCCGCGACCCTTCGCGCTTTGAAGGACTTTCGAGCTGAGACTTTTGACCCGGCCGTCGATCGCCACAGGGGCCGTATCGTCAAACTGATGGGTGACGGCGCCCTGGTGGAATTCGCCAGCGTCGTGGACGCCGTGCAATGCGCCATCGATCTACAGACGTCCGACAAGAACGTCGGGGATGAGGCGATCCGTCTCAGAATAGGCATCCATGTCGGTGACATCATCCTCGATGATGATGATATTTTCGGTGACGGCGTCAACATAGCTGCACGGCTCGAGCCGCTGTCTGAAACCGGAGGAATCTGTCTGTCCGAGATTGCGGTGCAAAGCCTCGGAAACCGCGTCGACGCCGCGTTCAGCGATCTAGGAGAAAAGCGGCTGAAGAATATCGACCGGCCGGTCCGGATCTTCGGTTGGCTGTCGCCGGACCAGGCGAAGAATGCGGCCGCGCCCGCTGAGCCGAAGTCGGAAAAACCCTCCATTGCGGTTCTGGCCTTCGACAACATGTCCGGGGATCCCGAGCAGGAGTATTTCTCCGACGGCATCGCCGAAGACATCATTACGGAGCTGTCCCACTTTCGTGAATTCTTCGTGATCGCCCGCAACTCGAGCTTCACCTACAAGGGCACGCCGATCCGCGTCGACGAAGTGTGCAGAGAGCTCGGCGTCCGCTACCTGCTGGAGGGCAGCGTGCGCAAGGCCGGTAATCGGGTGCGGGTCACCGCGCAGCTGATCAACGGCGAAACCGGCTCTCATCTCTGGGCGGAAAAATTCGATCGGGATCTCGATGACATATTCGCCGTGCAGGACGAGATCACCGGTGCCATCGTGGCTGCCGTTGCTCCTAATACGATCGGCGCCGAAGTCCGGCGGTCCCACGCCAAGCATCCGGAGAGCCTGAGCGCCTGGGAGAAGGTGCTGCAGGCACGATGGCACATCGGAAAGCTCACCGAACAGGACAACGAGAGTGCTCGCCGATGGCTGATGCAGGCAGCCGAAGCGGATCCGGGGCTTTCAGCAGCATGTTCGACATTGGCGTTTTGCGAGCTGTACGGAATGCTGCATTTCTGGCGCCGTGATACCAGGCAGGCCATTGCCGATGCCGTGGAAGCGTCGCGCAAGGCAATCGCCCTGGACGAGAACGACGCCAATGCACATGCCATGCTGGGCATGTCGGAGTTCTTTGCCCGCGACTACGACAGCGCTTCGCGCCACCTGGAGCGGGCGATCCGCCTCAATCCGAACCACGCCAATGCCTATGGCATCTTGGCGGCAGTGCATGGAGTGGCAGGTGAATTCGATGCGGCGGCGGCATCGGCCGAGCAGGCCATCAGTCTAAGCCCTCAGGATCCGCTGAAAAGTTTTTGGCTGGGGGGTGTCGGCATCGGCGCATTTGTTGCGGAGCGATACCAGGAATGCCTGGATATCAGCCGTCAGGTTTTGGCGGAATTCCCTGGATACGCATCGTCCATGCGGCAGGAGGCCGCGGCTCTTGCGATGATGGATCGCGATCAGGAGGCGAAAGAGGCGTGTGAACGGCTTCTGAAACGCATGCCCGGGCTGACGGTTTCCCAAGTCCGGCATATGGTTCCCGTGCGTTATCCGGATGATCACGAGCGCTGGCTTGAGGGGCTTCGCAGGGCCGGTCTGCCCGAATAGGGATCACCCGGCTGAGTCGGCATTCTCCAGATAGTGCCGAAGAAAACCGGCCAGGTCATCGGTCACGTAGTCGATCTGCGCTCCGTCAGATCCGATATGTTCCCAGTCCTCGCCCATTGCCTCATCGAGATTGTGCGGCACCACCAGAACGGTACGCATGCCCAGTGATTTCGGGACCGACAGGTTGCGCGGCAGGTCTTCGAACATGACCGCTCCGGCGCCGTCTATCTGATGTTTCTCGAGGAAACGGTCGTAGGTCTCCGCCGCCGGCTTTGGAGTGAAATCGGCGGCGATGATATCGAAGATCTCGTCGAAGTGGTCGAGGATGCCGAGCGCGGTTGCCGTGTTTTCCGCGTGGCGGACGCTGCCATTGGTAAAGATGAATTTGCGGCCGGGCAGAGCCTGGATTGCTTCGCCGAGCTCCGGGTTTGGATCAAGCCATGAATAGTCGATGTCATGCACCCGCTCCAGAAAGGCGTTCGGGTCAATGCCGTGCTTCTGGATCAGTCCGTTCAGGGTCGTGCCGTGGTCGCGATAGTAGGCTTTCTGCAATTTGCGCGCTTCGTCACGCGGCAGCGACAGCAGCTCCGATACATAGGCCGTCATCTTCTGGTCAACCTGCGAAAACAGGTTGGTGTGGCGCGGATAGAGCGTGTTGTCGAGATCGAACACCCAGTTGGTAATCGGCTGGAAGTCGTCCCGGTTCGGCAGGTTCTTGGACATGCCCGACCTTATGCCATGATCGCCGTGGGCTTGCACGGCGAAACTGAAGGGCCAAGCAGATGCATCAGTGGACGATCAGCGTGCCGGCACCATGCTCGGTGAAGATTTCCAGAAGCACCGCGTGGGCGGTTTTGCCGTTGACGATGACGACGCCCTCGACACCGGCTTCGATCGCGTCGATGCAGGTTTCCACCTTGGGGATCATGCCACCCGAAATGGTGCCGTTTTCGATCAGCGCGCGGGCTTCGGCGACGGTCAGTTCCTTGATTAGATTGCCGTCACGATCCAGCACGCCGGGCACATCCGTTAGGAACAGCAGGCGGGTCGCCGAAAGCGCCCCGGCAATCGCGCCGGCGAACGTATCGGCGTTGATGTTGTAGGTGTGGCCGTCGCGGCCTGGCGCCACAGGAGCGATGACCGGGATCATCTCCGACTTGGCGAGAAGGTCGAGCAGCGTCCGGTCGACCTCGACAATGTCGCCGACGAAGCCGAGGTCGAGAATGCGCTCGATATTGGAATCCGGGTCGATGACCGTCTTCTTTGCCTTCTCGGCAAACACCATGTTGCCGTCCTTGCCGCACAGACCGATGGCCCATTCGCCTTCGGCATTGATCATCGCAACGATTTCCTTGTTGATCGATCCTGCGAGGACCATTTCGACGATCTCGACGGTGCGCTGATCGGTAACCCTCAGGCCGCCCTCGAATTTCGATTCGATGCCGATCTGCGTCAGCATCGCGCCGATCTGAGGTCCGCCGCCATGCACCACGATCGGGTTGACGCCGGACTGTTTGAGCAAGGCGATGTCGCGGGCGAATGCCTGGCCCAGTTCCGGGTCACCCATGGCGTGGCCGCCATATTTGACGACGATGGTGCGGTTTTCGTAGCGTTGCATATAGGGCAGCGCCTGGGACAGGAGTTTCGCCTGGATCTGGCTTTTCTCGTGCGTTTCGGAGTCCGTCATCGATTTCCCTTTTGAAAGTCGATGCGTTTTAGCGGTTTCCCCCGAAGCGGGCAATTGCCGGTATCGCCTGGATCAAGCGACTATGGCTTCCCGAGAACGCACTATGTGCAGCGCGCCCTCAGGACGGCCACGACATTGTCGAAAACGGTGATATCAGTTTCCGCCCGAGCGGCCAGGTGGGCGCCTTCCAGGGTCGCCAGCGTCGCAAGCGCCTCGGCATTCGGGTCTCCCACACCGATGATCGAACGATCGTCTTTCCCAAGAGCGAATACAGCGGCTATCCACCGTGCCATCATTTTCCGAAACGCGACGATTTGGCCGAGCACCTCGTCCGACAGGCTTTCACGGCTGGAGATCAGCGATACGCAGAGGCACACCATGTTGCCGCCGTCGAGTGCGTCGCGATAAAGGGCAATCAGATCGAGAAGGCGACCGGACGCCGTTTCATTGCGTTGCTCGATCTCGGAGCAGCGGCTCTGCAACTCGGCGTGATATCTCTCAAACAGCGCCGACGACAGAGCTGCTTTTGTGGGAAAATGGTAGTGGATCGAGGCCTTGCGAATACCGACGGCCTCGGACAGGTCTGCGTAGCTGAAGCCGTCGAACCCGCGTGTGCGGGCGGCCAGTTCAGCAGTATCCAGTAGGGCGGTTTTGGTATCGATTCCCATGACGTGTCAGGCCTTCACATGCTCCAATAGGGCTACCGCATTTTCGGCGGCTTCCAAAGCACCTTCAAGATAGCCGCCGAATTGCGGGGCGACTTCCGTTCCTGCGAAGATGAGGCGCCCGTCCCAAAGGCGGTCCAGGGCATTGGGCAGGCCATAGCTCGGGTGGGCGTAAAGCGGTTGCTGGTCCAACCCGGTCGCAGTCAGCGGATCACGAGCCCAGTCCTTAACATGAAGTGCGATGGGTGCCGCTGCATCGGGTCCGAAGAGCCGGGTGAGTTGTGCGACGATCTGCTCTCGTAGTGCCCGATCGTCGGTTCTTGCCTGGGGTGAGACGCCGATGAAACCGAAGAGCGCATGATGATCGTTGGCACAGGTCGACGCGTCGTGGATTTCCACCATCGGTCCACGCCGGCTCATCGCGTCGCCAGAAAGGCCGGCTTCGCGCCAGAATGGGCGATCATAAACGGCGACCGCTTTCGCCTGACCAGCCATCCAGGTCGGGATGGCGTTCATGGCTGTGACCGCCCTCGCGTCAAGCGTCGGATTGAAATCCAGGTTGGCCGCGATGCGCGGCGGCATGGCAAGAACGACCTGGTCGGCTGTGATCGTCAGCCCTTGGTCGGTTTCCACGGTTATGGGCCCGCCGTTCCTTTGAAGACGCGTTGCACGATTCGACACGATCAGCCTGTCCTCAGGCAGCTCGGCGGCAATCGCATCAGTCAGGGCTGCCAGGCCGCCGTCCAGCCGATAAGACCCCTGCATGGAGGCATGTCCGCGCCCCCGCTGCACGTGTCCGAACTCGTCCTCGAAACTGAGCTCTCCGGCGGAATATTGCTCGAAAACACGCAGACCCAGCCGTTTGATCTCGGCAGCAATGCGCGGTTGGCCCGGCCAGAACCAGGCGGGGCCGAGATCGAAATAGGCCCGGTCTGCTGCTACGGTCAGAATGCGCCCGCCGACCCGGTCCCTGGCCTCCACAAGACAAAACGACCGGCTCTTCGAGGCAAGGGAGCTGGCAAGCGACAGCCCCGACAGGCCGCCGCCGACGATCAGTGTTTCGGTGCGCATCGGTTCAGAACCGCTCCGAGGATGGACGCAGGTCAAGTTCGAGCGTCCAGGTCGAGGATGGTTGCTGGGCCAATTGCCAATAGGCCTCGGCGATGTGGTCGGGCTTCATCATGTTCGACGGGTCGAGGCTGTGCAGGTCGCGCGACCTTTCCGTATCGATGATTCCGTCGAGAATGACATGGGCGACATGAACACCCGCTGGCTGGTATTCTCGCGCCAACGACTGCGTCAACCCGCGCAAGGCAAACTTGGCAGAGGCGAAGGCGGAAAACCGTGCGCTGCCGCGCAGTGAAGCGGACGCACCCGAGACGATCAGCGTGCCGCCTCCGCCGCGCACCATCGGTTGCAGCACGCTTTGGCCAAGAATCACCAGAGTCTGAACCATGCTGGTCCAGGTCCGCTGATAATCGTTCAAAGTCGTTTCGGCAAAAGGAGCGATCACCAGTTCCGCGGTATTGTGCACGACTATTTTCGGCGGGCCATAGTGTCCAATCAGGTCGGCGATCAGTGACGAAACGGCATCGGCATCGGCCAGGTCGATCTCGTGAAAGGCGCCAACCGGATCGGATGGCCGAGTGCGACCAAGGCCGATGGGCGTCATGCTCTCGGCTTCGAAACGGGATAGCAGAGACTGGCCGAGGCCGGCGCCTGCACCAGCAACAATCGCCAGGGGAGCGGAGTTCGTCATCTGGTCACACCGCCGGCGGTTTGGCGAAGGGCAGATGGCCGGTTTTCATCCAGACCTTCGCTCCGTCGGGGCCCGCTTTCGCCCTGAGAGGAGCGCCTTCCGGCAGGCGCAGCCAGCCCCCTTTACCCAAGGTATCCCCGCCTTCTTCGACGGCTCCGTCAATGACAAGAAGCTCGATACCGCCAGCCTCGGTGCTGTGGAGCTCTGCTCCGGCATCGAGATGACTGTAGGTGACGACCTCACGCGCATCCTTGTGAAGGACGGCCGTCGCCACACCTTCGGTCTTGTCGCCCAGTTCCTCAGCCATCGTCTTGCGGAACTGGATACGGTCGTCCATGTCGAACTGCCAGAGTTTGACAAAGATGGTGCAGCCAGGCTCGGAGCCGGGCGTGTGTTTGCTGGTCGGCGGATTGCGCACGTATGTGCCTTCCGGAAAGTCGCCATGCTCGTCCTGAAAGACACCGTCGAGCACGATGAATTCCTCGCCTCCCGTATGCGTGTGGGACGAGAAATTGGAGCCCGGTGCGTAGCGCACGATGGTTGTCGCCCGGGCTACCTCGCCGCCGATGCGATCCAGCATGCGCCGATCCACGCCGGGCATGGGCGACGCTTGCCATTCAATCTGATCGGAATGGACGACCACCCGTTCAGAGAAATCTGAGTTCAGTTCCATGTCTGATCCTTTCAGCTCACCTAGCCGGCGACGCTCGGTCTTGCGGCAACCTTTGCCCGCCATGCCAGAAGGTTGGACAGGTTCGCCGGGATTTCAACCTCGGCGAAATCGGCAAAGGCGAGGCCGGCAAAAGCCGTTATGTCCGCAATCGAGAAGGAATCTCCCGCGAGGTACTCGTTGTCGGCCAGAACACCATCCAGGTAAGCCATCGTCCTGCCGGCAACATCTTTCTGCCGGGTGCCCCATTCGGCACACTGATCCGTCTCAAGATCCGGGCCCAGCCCAGGCGTGGCGTGATGGAAGTAGGTCCCCACAGCGTTCAGCAAACCATTTTCCGCTCTCAGGTTCATCATGGCGATTTGCGCCCGTTCCTTCGGTGTCTTGCCGGTCAGGGACGGGCCGTCGAAGGCTCCATCGAT
Source organism: Hoeflea sp. (assembly GCA_965216535.1). Lineage (GTDB taxonomy): Bacteria > Pseudomonadota > Alphaproteobacteria > Rhizobiales > Rhizobiaceae > Hoeflea_A. Next base: position 7,132,652 of record OZ244175.1, on the reverse strand, counting down.
ATATTCGGTAATCGCGTTGCACTGCGAAATGTGGGTCCCGTCCTCGAGTTCAAGGCATGGCACGGCGGCATCTGGGTTCTTTGCCTTGAAGGCATCCGACCGGTGCTCGCCCGCCATCACGTCCACCGGGATGAATTCAACCTGGTCGGTTGCGCCTTTCTCGGCCAGGGCAATGCGCACGCGGGCGGGGTTCGGGAACCCTTCGATATCATAGATCTTCATTTTGGTTTCCTCTTCATCAATGTAGGTCTATCTACTAGTAGGTAGACAAGCTGTCAACTATGGAAATGCGATTTTTTGAAATTGCATGGCGGAGCCAATCGAACGCACCCTGAAAGAACTCAAGGGTCGCTTCTCGCGAAAAGTTCATGGGCAGTTCAACGCGGCACATCCTATATTGCCGCCAACAACGAAAGGAACGCCGCCATGAACCGCCGCGCATTTCTCCTGTCTGGAGCCGGATTGGCCGCCATCGGTGCCTACTACGCCCTGAAGCCCCGAGCATCGGTTGCGGAAGCCGGAGAAAACACCTTCGAAATCAGTTTCACCGAAGAGGAGTGGCGCGCCAAGCTGACACCAGACCAGTTCGCCGTGTTGCGCCAGGAAGCGACCGAGCGGCCCTACACAAGCCCCTTGCTGGAAGAAAAACGCACCGGCACGTACAACTGCGCCGGCTGTGATCTGCCGCTCTACGCGTCAGAGACCAAGTTCGACAGCGGCACCGGTTGGCCAAGCTTTTACGATGCGATTGAGGATGCCGTCGCCACCAAGCGAGACTACAAGCTGTTGGTGCCGCGAACCGAAGTGCACTGCCGCCGCTGCGGCGGTCATCTTGGCCATGTCTTCAACGACGGTCCTCCGCCGACCGGCCTGCGTCATTGCATCAACGGTGTGGCCATGACCTTTCAGGAACAGGTTGTCTAGATCAAAGGGCGATAAGTTTGCACCATTTGACCGTGGCGATTTTGGTCTCTGGCTAGGCGGATTGCAGGCCGTGGTGCCACCCCACCACAAGTGCAAGCCAACGACGCCAGGGGCCAAAAGCGCCCGGCCCGAAGGGTGGCTGCATATCGGCCCATCGGCTGCGTTGCGCCGCTTGCCCGATGCACCACATCGCGCTGCGCGACGCGCCTTGCCGAGTGGAGCCGATCTGCAGCCATCAAATGATCCAAACTTATCGCCCTTTGATCTAGGGCAAAGGGCGATAAGTCCTATTTGCTCGGCTCTGGCCGGAACGTCCGCCATAGCGACAGCGCGGCGAAATAGATCGTCGCCACGATCCAAAGCCAGAAGAAAACCGGCGATGTCTTTTGCGCATCGGCGGTTTCGGGCGAGATAAGAACAAGCCGGAGTGTTGTGGCGGCCCAAAGGACCGTCATCGGGATCGTCCAGCTCCGCCAGTCGAGAACCCGGAAGGGGTGGACGAATTTCACCGGGATGAAGGTCAGCACGCCGCAGATCGCCAGCACGATCAGATTTGTCCACGGATCGGTCTGCAGGATGTGGAAGTAGAGAACCGGCACGTTCCACAGCGCCGGAAAGCCGGAAAAGTAATAGTCCGACGTCTTCATCGCCGTGTTGGCGAAGGTGTAGCACGACACCGCCATGATGGTTGCCGCCGTCACCGTGGCCCAGCCGTCCGGCACGAGCCCGAACCAGTAGACCATCATCGCGGGCACCGCGACGTAGTTGAAATAGTCGATCACGTTGTCGAGGGTCGTGCCGTCGAGCTGCGGCGTGACCTCCTGGACCTTGACCTTGCGTGCGAGAGTACCGTCGATGCCATCGACGAACAGCGCCAGGCCAAGCCACATGAAGGCGGCGGTCTTGTCGTTGTTCAAAATGGCGACGAGAGCCAGGAAGCCGAGAACGATGCCCGAGGCGGTGAAGGCATGGACAGCCCATGCCATCGCTACCTGTTGCGGCTCGTGCTTGTCCTGTTCACTCACGCTGTGCGCCCCGGCCGTCTATTCAATCCGCCGATGATAGCACAATTGGCTGAAATTCAACCGTCAATGGCTGTGACGATTGCGGCGCCCAAATCATCGAGCCCGGTGCCCTTTTCTGATGACGTCGCCAGCACGCCGGGAAAGGCCGCAGGCCGTTTTGCGATCCGCTCCTCCGTGCGCGCAATCAGGGACGCCACACCGGCTGTTTTGATCTTGTCGATCTTGGTCAGCACGATCTGGTAGGAGACAGCGGCCTGGTCGAGCATTGCCAGGACCTCCTCGTCATTCGTCTTGATGCCGTGGCGGGCGTCGATCAGCACGTAGACACGTTTGAGTGTGGAGCGTCCGCGCAGGTAATCGAAAATCAGCCGCGTCCACTGGTCTACCTGAGATTTCGGCGCCTTGGCGAAACCATAGCCCGGCATGTCGACCACTGCGACGGGCGGCAGGTCGCCGGCGGAACCGGAATAGCCGTCCGGTACGAAATAGTTGAGCTCCTGGGTGCGGCCCGGCGTGTTGGACGTGCGGGCGAGGCCCTTCTGCCTGAGCAGCGCGTTGATCAGCGACGACTTGCCGACATTAGAACGACCGGCAAAGGCGATCTCCGGCGGCCCCTCGGGCGGGAGGAAGCGCATGGCAGGAACACCGCGGATGAAGACCCAGGGCCGGGCGAAAAGCGTCGTGTTGTCGGACATGGTGCGGCGGCCGCTACTCGGCCGCCTTGGGTTTCTTCTTGAACATTCCCCGCAGGTTGTCCCATAGCTCGATCTTGACGCCCTGCCGTTTCATGATCACCGCCTGCTGCAGGATCGACAGAGAGTTGTTCCACGCCCAGTAAATCACCAGACCGGCCGGGAAGGTCGCCAGCATGAAGGTGAAGATCACCGGCATCCAGTTGAAGATCATCGCCTGGGTCGGGTCGGGAGGCGTCGGGTTCATGCGCATCTGCATGAACATCGTGATGCCCATCAACAGCGGCCAGATGCCGATTCCCAGATAGGGAATATCCGGCGCCGTATAGGGCAGCAGCCCGAACAGGTTGAGGATGCTCGTCGGATCCGGCGCCGAAAGGTCCTGGATCCAGCCGAAAAACGGTGCATGCCGCATCTCGATGGTGACGAACAGCACCTTGTAGAGGGCGAAGAACACCGGAATCTGTAGCAGCACCGGCCAACACCCGGCAACCGGGTTGATCTTCTCCTCCTTGTAGAGCTTCATCATCGCCTGCTGCATGGCTTGGCGGTCGTCGCCATGCTGGGCCTTGATTTCCTCCATCTTCGGCTGGACCTTTTTCATGTTGGCCATCGAGACGTAGGATTTGTTGGCGAGTGGGAAGAACAACAGCTTCAGCACCACGGTGGTGAGAAGAATGGCGACTCCGAAATTGCCGACCATGCGGTAGAAGAAGTCCAGCGCCTTGAACATCGGCTTGGTGATGAAATAGAACCATCCCCAGTCGATCATCAGGTCGAAATTCTCGATCGAATAGGTCACTTCATAGTCGTCGATAATCGGCACTTCCTTGGCGCCGGCAAACAAATGGCTTTCCGTTGACTGCGTCTGCCCAGGGGCGATGGTAATCGCGTCGCTGATGTAATCCGTCTGATAGTTCGGCCGGCCGCTGTCGAAATAGGAGAAGCGTGCCTGGAACGATTGACCCTGTGCCGGAATGAGCGCTGTCGCCCAGTATTTGTCGGTGATGCCGAGCCAGCCCTTGTCAGCTTTCGGAGGCGTAATGGTCCGATCGTCTTCCACGTCGCCATAGTCGACTTCGCTCAGGCCATCTTCGCCAATGACGCCGAGAAGCCCTTCGTGCAGCACGAAGAAGCCGGTCGTTTCCGGCCTGTAAAGGCGGCTGATGCGGCCATAGGGCGACACCGAGACCGCGGAATCCGAACCGTTGGTCACGGTATCGGCAATCTCGAACATGTAGTTCTCGTCGACACTGATCGTGCGCTGGAAACTGATGCCTTTCTCGTTGGCCCAGGTCAGCGTCACCGGTGTCGTCGATGTGAGCGTCGGCTCGCCCTCGACCGACCACGCGGTGTCCGGGCCAGGTACGGCGCCACTGATATCATTGCCGGCAAACCCGAATTCGGCAAAGTAGCCCTGCTGCATATCCGCCGGAGACAGAAGCTCGATGATCGGGCTCGTGGGATCGACGGTCAGGCGATAATTCTTCAATTTCAGGTCATCGAAGCGCGCGCCGGTCAGGTTGATCGATCCCGAAAGCGCCGGCGTGTCGATGGCGATGCGCTTTTCCTGCGCGACCGCGGCATCACGGCTCACGCTGCTTTGTGCATCGGAGGCGGAGCCGGGCAGGGCCGGGGTTGCGCCTCCGGCCGTCGCCTGGGGCAACTGTCCGCCACCGGCCGCGGGCGCTGTCTCACCGCCCGCTTGTGGCGTCTGCTGTGCGGCCTGCTGCGCTTGCAGCGCTTCTTGTGCGGCCCGCTCTTGCTCGATTTTCGGGCTGAGGTAAAAAAACTGCCACGCAATCAGGACCAGGACCGAGAGGGCTATGGCCACGATGTAATTGCGGTTCTGTTCCATCGTCAGTTCCTGTTGTCGCGCCGATTTCCGGCCGGCCGCTGGGCAATCCGGCGGGCAAGGGTTTGGGCGAGTGTGCTGAACGGTGCCCCGAGGGCGTCACGCCGCGCCACTACCACATAGTCATGGCCCGGCTGCATCGCAAACCCTGCGGTGTGCTTCACCGCCTCTTTCAGGCGCCGCCGAATACGATTGCGTTCGACGGCATTGCCTTGTCGTTTGCTGACGGTGTAGCCGACGCGCGCTGGTTCGTCCGGCGCGTTTCGATCCAGCACCTCAAGAACGAAATAGGGCCCCCGCCGACGCTCGCCCTTGCGGGTCGCCAGAAACTCCGATCGCCGGGTCAGTCGTCCGGTCTGTATCGTCGACCTTTGCGGCATGAGCCCTTCGCTAACCGTGGTTGGCGGCTCAGGCGGAGAGACGCTTGCGTCCGCGTGCCCGGCGATTGGCCAGAACCTTGCGGCCGCCTTTGGTTGCGAGGCGCGCTCTGAAGCCGTGGCGGCGCTTGCGCACGAGTTTGGACGGTTGAAAGGTACGCTTTGTCATTTATTTAATACCGCGGTGTGCGGCCCTTCTTCGGACTGTCTGATAAACAGTTGCGTTGCGATTGCCGAACGGGTGGCGCTGGCACAATCCAATATGCGCCGGACATGCGAACCCGAACGTGCGCGGCTTATAGGCGCAAAGCCTCCAGAAAGTCAATTCTTGGCACCGCCAAACGGCGCCGTCGCGGTCGACCGAGACTGACGGCGTTGCAAGCTCTTGTGAAGGGTATCGGATCACCTTGAATCACATGGCGGTGAGATCGGGTCTGCGGTCATTGTCTGGTAATCGCCAGCGCGCAATTGTTTGGCAAATCGAAGCACGTATTCATCGCAGGAGTATTTGATGACCCAACTTGATCGCCGTAGGATGTTGACCGGAATGAGTGCAACGGCAACGATACTGCTGATCGGCATGCGGCCTGTGGTCGCGGCCTCGCCGCTCAGGCAGTTGGCGCCGCGCGGCTCGGGCGGCATGGATCATTCCGCCTTCAATTCTCTTTTGGCGGCCCATGTCAGACCGGACGCCGAAGGCTACAACCGCGTCGATTATCGCAGTTTCAAAGCCTCCGGACAGACGGCGCTGAAGTCCTATGTCGCGGCGCTGGAGGCAGCCCGCCCGACAACCTTCTCTGTCGCTGAGGCGCATGCCTACTGGATCAACCTCTACAACGCCAAAACGCTAGATGTCGTGCTCGACCGCTATCCCGTCACGTCGATCAAGAAAATCAATCTCGGCGGCGGCGGCCTGTTCGGCTCGGGGCCGTGGTCGAAGAAACTGATGAGCGTCGAGGGCGTTTCGTTGTCGCTTGACGACGTGGAACACGCGGTCGTGCGGCCGCTGTTCAATGATCCGATGTCCCACTACGGGCTCAATTGCGCATCCTACTCCTGTCCCAACCTTGCGACCGTCGCGTTTACCGGCCGCAACGTCGACGATCTGTTGAGGGCGAATGCCCGCGACTACGTCAATCACCGGCGCGGCGTGTCGGTCGGCAAGGGGCGCATCACATCGTCGAAGATCTATTCCTGGTATGCCGCTGATTTCGGCGGCCGCCGAAAGCTGAAGTCCCATTGGAGGCAATTTGCCGAACCGGATCACTCGGCGGCGATCAAATCTGCATCCGTTGGCCGTTTCGTCTATGATTGGAGTCTCAATGACATCGGCTAACCAATGCCCGGGTCATCACATGAGCGTGAGCGGTGCGCTGCCGCCGATCACGCACACTTGGGCAAAACGGCGCGAATGTCATTGGCGGTGCTCCTGTGCAGTTCTTAGGTTCGTTGTAACTGAACCAACGATGGTCATTCGAGGATGACCGGAAGGTCCTGCGAGGAGTATAGGGATGAGCATTGAAATCGAAACGGCCGACGCGGGGACGGAAATGGCAATGAACGGCGACGGCCGCGGCGACCGGGCTCCCGAACAGGTTGAATCATCCTCTTCCGGCAAACTCAAACGCTTTGCTCCGATCCTCGTGGTGGTTGCGGGCCTGGCGGCTGCTTACTGGTTCGGACTGGTGGATGTTCTCTCGTTTGAATCCCTCGTAGAACATCGCGATGCGCTAAAGGCGCAGGTTCAGGAGAGTTTCCTCCTGGCGTCCCTGCTTTTTGTGGTTGTCTATACTCTTGCAGTGGCTTTTTCATTTCCGGCTGCGTCTCTGTTGACGATTTTCGGCGGGTTTCTCTTCGGATGGTTTTTCGGCGGCGTTCTGACCGCCATCGGCGCAACCGTCGGTGCGACGATCATCTATCTGGCGACTCGTACCGCCTTCGGTGACTTCCTCAAGAAAAAAGCCGGGCCAGGGGTCAACAAGCTGGCGGAGGGTTTCCGGGACAACGCATTCAGCTTCCTGCTAGTGTTGCGCCTTGCGCCGATCTTCCCGTTCTTCGTCATCAATATCGCGCCGGCGCTATTCAACGTGCCCGTTCGTACGTATGTCGTTGCAACGTTCATCGGCATCCTGCCGGGGACATTTGCCTACGCCTATCTCGGCCAAGGCCTCGACAGTGTCATTTTGTCAGCGCGCGAAGCTGGCATGGAAGTCAGTGCCTCCGACCTGGTCACGACAGAAATCACCATCGCCTTCATCGCGCTGGCGGTCGTAGCGGCAATTCCCTTCGTCATCCGCAAGCTGCGCGGCGGACGCGGGTTGGGCGGTTGAATAGAATTCCAGTTTTGGTATCTCTCTCCACGAGACATTCCACACCTCACTAGCTGAAAGGGTCTCGCCATGAGCGAAACGCTGCGCCCCGATATCTGTGTCATCGGTGGCGGCTCGGGTGGCCTGACCGTGGCCGCCGCCGCCGCTTCCTTCGGGGTCGAGGTCGTGCTGATCGAAAAAGGCAAGATGGGGGGCGACTGCCTGAACTATGGCTGCGTTCCGTCCAAGGCGATCATTGCGGCCGGAAAACACGCCCACGCCATCGAGGAGGCGCCCGACTTCGGTGTTTCGGCCGGCGAGGTGAAGGTCGACTTTCGCAAGGTCCACAGCCACATCCATTCGGTGATCGGCGCCATCGCGCCGAACGACTCCGTCGAGCGGTTCACGGCGCTTGGGGTGCGGGTGATCCAGGACAGCGCCAAATTCACCGACCGCGACACGGTCGTGGCCGGAGATATCGAGATCAAGGCACGGCGCTTTGTCGTCGCCACCGGGTCGTCGGCCTTCGTGCCGCCGATCCATGGGATCGAGACGGTTGACTACCTGACCAACGAAACCCTGTTCGACCGCAATCGCAAGACCCGGCATCTGATTGTGATCGGCGGTGGCCCGATCGGCATGGAAATGGCTCAAGCGCACCGTCGTCTCGGGTCGGAAGTAACGGTCGTCGAGGGCCTCAAGGCGTTGGGCAAGGACGATCCGGAACTGGCCGCCATCGTGCTGGAGAAGCTGCGTGGCGAGGGCATCGAGATTCTCGAAGGCACCACCGTGACGGAAGTGGCAAAGCGCGGCAAGACCGGAGTGCGGGTGATCGTCAAGAGTGAAGCCGGCGAGGAAGTCGCCATTGATGGTACCGACATCCTGGTGGCGACCGGCCGCAAGGCCAATGTCGAAGGCCTTGGTCTGGAAGAAGCCGGCATCGATTTTGACCGTTCGGGCATCAAGGTCGGTGCCAATCTGCGCAGCTCCAACCGCAAGGTCTATGCCATCGGCGACGTCGCCGGCGGTCTGCAATTCACCCACGTGGCCGGGTATCATGCCGGTCTGGTCATCCAGCAAATCCTGTTTCGACTGCCTGCCAAGGAAAACCGCGACATCATTCCCTGGGTCACCTTTACTGACCCGGAGCTCGCCCATGTCGGTCTCAACGAAGAGGCTGCTCGCAAACGGTCCGGACAGATCCACGTCCTGCGCTGGCCCTATGCGGAAAACGACAGGGCCCAGGCAGAACGCAAGACCGACGGCCTGATAAAGATGATCACCGACAAGAAAGGTCGGATCCTGGGCGTTTCCATCGCCGGCGCGGGCGCTGGCGAGATGATCAATATGTGGGCACTGGCCGTTGCCAACAAAATGAAACTGTCGGATGTTCGCGGTTTCGTGCCGGCCTACCCGACCATGGGCGAGATCGGCAAGCGGGCGGCCATCACGTACTACGCGCCGATGACCCGTAAGCCGTTCGTGCGCAAGCTCCTGACCTTCCTGCGCCGCTTTGGCTGACCAAAGCTGGCCGGCGATTACCGGTCGACGCCACCCGGAACCCGCACCGTTGGTTCCAGGTTCGAATTCCACTCGACTTGTCCGGGTGCCAACCGGATACCGCCAGATTCAAGCGCCCCCGCAATAGCGGCGCGCGCCTGAACCGACGCCATGCGAACTGCCGCTGGCGGAGGTGCGATGCCCCAGGCGCTGACATTGCGAACGGCCGCATCGAGGCGAAGAGCCGAACCGGCAAGATTGCTTTGACCCGGCTGCCGCACTGCGCCGCTGTCATCCAGCATGATATCCATTCCTGCAAAGCGGTAGGCCCCCGGGGGCGCTGTCGCGGCCAGCACGGCATCGCTCACAAGGATGCAATTGTCCTGGCCTTTGATGGCCACCAGCGCGTTGAGGGCGTCCGGCGAGACGTGGTGTCCGTCGGCGATCAGACACGCCTTCAACCGCGGTTCGGCGAGTTGTGCCAACAACGCGTTTTCCAGCTTCGGCAACATTCGCGGCAGACCGTTGCCAAGATGCGTCGACAGCGTCATCCCTGCATCACACGCTCCCCGCACGGTGGCGAAGTCGGCCGCCGAGTGAGCCATGGCGATCGCCTTACCATTGCTCGTCAGTTGCCGAACCGCTTCGATTGCTCCAACGCGTTCAGGCGCCAGCGAGATCAACAGGATCGGATGGCTCAGGCCAGTCTCGAGACGGGTGACGAATTCAATGTCGGGATCGATCATCGCACTGCCCGGGTGGCATCCCTCGTACCCGGCGGCGGGGTTGAGGAACGGGCCTTCCAGATGGTAGCCGGGAACCATCGACGCACCAAGTCGGCTTGCCGATACAGCAGCGTCCAGCGCCTGCAAGCGGGACACCAACTGCCCTTTGTGTGCGGTGATCAGCGTTGGCAGGCAGCCGGTGACACCTGCATCCAGCATAGCCTCCAGGGCCACGTCCATCTGGTCGGCCGTAAGGCTGTCGTCGTTGAAATCGACTCCGGCATAGCCGTTGACCTGAAGGTCGAAAAGCCCGTCCGTCAGCACTGCTGGGCCTCGGCGATACTGGCTGACAGATAACCTGCAGACGGAGGATCCAGATGCAGCGTAGCGTCGGCGTGTCTCTGGCAAATGGAAGCCGGATGAACGTTCGTAACCTCATTCTCCACGGCATTGCGCACGGCCTCAGCCTTGCGGGCGTCGGGAACCGAAAGAACGAGTTTACGAGCCTTCATGATCTGTTTGATCGACATGGAAATGGCTCGATTTGGCACTTCTTCGAGGCTCGAAAACCAGCCTTCGGCCAGTTGTTGGCGTCGGCAGGCATCATCGAGTTTGGCCACGATATAGGGAGCCTCCGTCTCGAAATCGGCCGGCGGATCGTTGAAAGCGAGATGGCAGTTCTCGCCGATGCCGGCGAAACAGACATCGACGGCGCGCTGAGAGATAAGACCGTTTAGGCGGGCGACCTCGTCGTCGATGTCGATGGCGTCGCCATTTACCGGAACGAACGCCTTTAAATGACCGACCCTGTCGACGAAGCGGTCGGCCAGATAGCCGCGAAAGCTGGCCGGATGGTCGGATCCGAGGCCGACATATTCATCGAGATGAAAGGCCGTCACCCGGCTCCAGTCGATGTCCATCGCCACCAGTGCGTCAAGCATTTCAAACTGGCTGGCGCCGGTGGCGACCGTAATCGTTGCGGTTCCCGACCTATGGATCGCAGTTCGGATTGCCTCGGCGCCGTCCTCCGCCGCGGCCTGTCCGAGCGATGCCTTGTCGGTATGGATTCGGATTTGCATTTCCGTTCTCTTTTTTTGGATTCACCAGTTCTAAAAGAAAAATCAGAAACGTGAAGGGGTGTCAATATGCTGGAAAATAGGGGATTAATTTAGAACGAAAATGTTTTTAAATGTTGACAGTTTGACCGGAATGGTCGATCTTCCGGCGACTGAACACACAGGGAGCTCGAAAAATGAACATGACCCGATCCGCCATTGTCGGCCTGCTCGCCGGCATTGTTTGTCTCTCGCAGGCGTCAGCCGAGACCGTCCTGCGACTGGCTGAAAACCAACCGGAATCGAACCCGGTTACAGTTGCGATGCATCGCTTCGCCGACTTGGTAAAGGAGTACTCGGACGGAGAGGTGACAGTTCAGGTTTTTTCCGGCGCCCAGTTGGGCCAGGAGCCGGAAACCATTGAACAGACCCAGGCTGGCATCATCGATCTCACCCGGGTGAATTCTGTCGTGCTTGCCAATGTAAGCCCGTCGATGGGAGTGTTCACACTGCCCTACATTTTCGGTGGCTGGGACCACAAGTACCGGGTGCTTGATGGCGATGTAGGCACGGAGGTTCTCAATGATCTCGAGAAGGTCGGTTTGATTGGCTTTGGCTACATGGACGCCGGATCCCGTTCCTTCTACACGGTCGAAGGCAAGCCGATCAGCAGCATCGAGGATCTCAAGGGCATGAAGATCCGCGTCCAGCCAGCGCCGATTTCCATTCGCATGATGGAACTTCTCGGTGCCGTGCCGACCCCGATGAACTATGGTGAGGTTTATTCAAGCCTGCAGACCGGCGTTATCGACGGCGCGGAAAACGATTACGTGAGCTACCATACCTCGGCGCACTACGAAGTCGCGCCAAACTATGTGGAAGACGGTCATCTGAGTCCTCCGGCGCTTCTGCTCATGAACAAGGCCAAGTTTGACTCCCTCCCGGCGGAACACCAGGACGCTATTCGCAAGGCTGGCATGGAGGCAGCGCTCTACGAGCGTGAGATCATGCGTCAGGCCAATCAGGATGCGCGCAAGACCGTCGAAGAAGGCGGTGCAACAGTGTCGGAAATAGACAACGCCCCCTTCCAGGCTGCCGTGCAACCGATCTATGAAGAGTTTCCCGATTTCAAACCGCTGATCGAGCGCATCAAAGCAGCAAAGTAATCGGGTCGAAGCAGGCACCGGAGGCTGAGCATGGCATGGTTGCGGAACGTGGCATGGTGGATCGACCTGATCAACCGGTTCGCGGCCGTGGCATGCCATGTGCTGCTCGTGGTGATCACCAGCGTGACCGTGCTGCAAGTCTTCCTGCGCTTTGTATTGAACCGCCCGACAAGCTGGTCTGAAGAGATCGCATTATTGTGTTTGATCTGGTTCGGCCTTCTGGCGGTGGCCGTGGGGATCCGCCGCCACGAGCATGTTGCGATCACGTTCCTGCGGGACCTTCTTCCCGTTCCACTGGCGGTCGGGCTCGACTACGCAGCACAGGCGGCCATTGCGGTCTTCATGTTTGCGGTGATGTTTTATGCCGGCGATCTGCTTGCCCTCGTCGGCGTTCAGGTCCTGCCTGCGTCCGGACTTCCCAAGTCGCTGCTCTATCTTCCGGCGATCCTGGGAGGGCTCCTGGGAACGATCAATGCCGTCGCGAACATGCTGTTGCGTGACGTCCACGCGGCTCCGGCCACGACAATGGACACCTGACCGCGATGCAGATCGATTGGATCGGCATTTCCTTTCTGCTCGGCGGCTTTATCGGCCTGATGCTTTTGCGGGTGCCGATTGCCTTCGCACTCGGCCTGTCGTCGCTGGTCACCGCGCTATACCTGCAACTGCCGCTCTTGATGGTCGCCCAGCGAATGGTCAACGGGCTCAATTCGTTCACGTTCCTCGCTGTGCCATTCTTTATCCTTGTCGGGAACATCATGACCGAAGGCGGTATCTCCGACAGGCTTGTGCGGCTGGCCGACGTTCTGGTCGGCCGCATGCGCGGCGGACTTGCTCAGGGCAATGTCGTCGCCAGCACCCTGTTCGGTGGCATCTCCGGTTCGTCGGTTGCCGATGTGGCGTCGATTGGCTCGTTCCTGATTCCGGCCATGCAGCGCGCCGGCTATCCGGCCAGCTACTCGGTTGCCGTAACCGTCACGTCGTCCGTCCAGGGCGTGTTGATTCCGCCAAGCCAGAATATGATTTTCTATGCTCTCGCAGCCGGAGGCTTGCCGATTTCGACCCTGTTTCTGGCCGGCTATGTGCCGGGCCTGTTGCTGGGGCTGTCGCTGATGGTCATCTGCTTTGTGATGGCCCGGCGGCATGGCTATCCGCTCGGCCGTGCCTATGGTCTGCGCGAGGGCATGGCGGTAGCCTTTGACGCGGCAATAGGCTTGTTCACGATCGTCATCATCATCGGCGGCATTCTGACCGGCGTTTTCACCGCCACGGAATCAGCAGCGGTAGCCGTTGTTTATGCACTGCTCGTCACCGTATTCTGGTATCGCAGCCTCGATCGGGCGGCCGCGGCGCGGATCTTTGCCACCACGTTGACCACGCTGGCGATGGTCACGGCCATTATCATGACGTCGTCGGTGTTCGGTTTTCTCCTGTCCTACCTGCGCGTGCCCATCGTCCTCGCCGATGCGATCTTCGCGGTCTCCGACAGCAAGCTGTTCGTGCTGTTTGCGATCAACATCCTGCTTTTGGTGCTCGGCATGCTGATGGACATGGGGGTGCTGATTCTCCTGTTGACGCCGATCCTGCTGCCGATCGCCACCAAGGTCGGTGTCGATCCGATCCATTTCGGTATCATCCTGATCCTGAACCTCGGAATTGGCCTGTGCACGCCGCCGGTGGGTACCTCTCTCCTGGTGGGATGCGGCATCGCCAGGATCAACCTTGAGCGGGCGACACGTAGCCTGGTACCGTTCTATCTTGCCATGCTCGTGGTTTTGATAATGGTCACCTACGTTCCTGCGTTTTCGCTGACGTTGCCCTCGTTTTTCCGCTAAGTGATGCCATGGATAGCAATCGTACCGAAGAGCTGGTGACCATCTCTCAGCTCGTGCGAGATGGACGGGCGACGACTCGCGGCGATGTCGGCGAGGCGCTGTCAATGCGGTCGACCACGGTATCGGAGCTTGTCGGCGATTTGGTTGCCAAGGACCTGTTGCGCGAAAGTACGATCAAGCCACGTGGCCGCGGCCGGCCGGCTGCCTCACTCAACTACAATCACCGGCGTTTCGGAGCTGTTTTCATCAGCGTTGTCGATCGTACCCTGGTGGCAAAGGCCGTCGACATGGCCTGCCATGTGCTGACGGAAAGCCAGGTAACCCCTGACGCCGAAGCCGGAAACGACGTCATGGCTGGCTGCATGCGCCGGCTGGTGGCGGATGTCATCGAAAAAAGTCCGCCTGGAATCGAACTCTGCGCCATCGTTTGCTCGCTGTCCGGCCTGCTCGATGTGGGCCGGTCAGTCTGGTGTGTTTCGTCCCGCTGGCCGCGAATGCGTGATTTCGACATCGCCGAAGCCCTGGCGGATGTCGACTGTCCCGTCAGCCTGGTGCGCAACCTGGACGCCGAACTGGCTGGCATCCGGCTGCACGAGGGGCACACTTCGAGCGAAACGGCACTGCTCTTGCATTGGGGTCATGGAATCGGTGCCGCCTACAGTGCGGACGGAGAGATTGTCAATCGCAGCCGCGGCCGCTTTTGCGAAATTGGCCACTGGAGCCTCGGCAATGCGGTTGGCCGCCGGTGTACGTGTGGCAACACGGACTGTCTGGAAACGGTGGCTGCGCTGTGGGCGCTGGGCCCGCAACTGCGGCACACTTTTCCCGACCTGCCGCTCGACGAGAGCGGCCTGGCGGAGCGCCTTCACCGACTTGACCTGTTGGAGTCGAATGCGATGGAAGAAGCATTGAAGGAGGTGCTGCGACTGACCGTCAATCTGTGTCGTCTGCTGTTTCCCGATCGCATGATCCTGACCGGTCCCTTTGTTCAGAACCCCGACATTTTCAGTCGATTTGTACAGGCTCTTGAACGGGCTCCGCTGCTCAAGTCACTCGACAAGATCCGCGTCTCCGTCAACAGCGACGGGATGGGGTACGAAATTGCCAGCGCGTTGCGTGAGCCGTTCGCTTCTGCTGTGAGTCGACTGGCGGCAGCGCCGGGCGACCGCACTGGCTGAGTAACGCTTTGTTTGTTGCGATACAGCTCTATCTTTGACACATAAAGGGTGCCTCGAAGGGCGAGCGCATGTGGGGTGCTGCGTGGATTAAGCATCTGTGAAACATGCTATGATCCATTTGATGGATTCTTTGGTATAGAGACGCAGGGAGTTTGTCCCGCAAGGGAACGGAAGCGGAATGGAATCGTCACAAAACGGCAGAAACGGCGCGTCGCGACGACTGGTTGGCGGAGAAAAGCCGCGGCGTAGCCTGTCCGGCAAGCTGCTGTTGTTGACGATCCTTTTCGTGATGATCGCCGAAGTGCTGATTTTTGTTCCGTCGGTCGCCAACATGCGCATGCGCTGGCTGGAAGACCGGCTGCGCACCGCCGCCGCCGCCAGCCTTGTTGTCGAAGGCTGGGAGGACATGGAGCTGCCGCAGCCGATCCAGAACGACGCGTTGATGGCCACCGGCACCAAATCGATCGCGCTTCGCACCGAGGGCATGTCCCGATTGATCGCTTCCACCGACATGCCGCATGAAGTCGCGATGAAATATGACATCACCTCGGTGTCGCCCTTCGTCGCCATTCGCGATGCCTTTGCCACGCTGTTTTCCGGTGGCGATCGCATTATCAGCGTCTACGGCCCGGTCGAAGGCGAAACCATGATGGTCGACATCGTCATGGACGAAGAGCCTCTCTACCGGGCGATGCTGATCTACGGCCGCAACGTCTTTTTCCTGTCGCTTCTGATTTCCTTCATCACAGCCGGGCTTGTCTTCATCGCCATCAACTCGATCATGATCCGGCCCATCCGCCGCATGACGGCCAGCATGCAGGCTTTCTCGGAATCACCAGGCGATCCCAACCGCATCATCGCGCCGCGGGACAACGGTGACGAATTGGGCATTGCCCAGCGCCACCTGGCCTTGATGCAGCGGCAGTTGCAGGCGACGCTGAAGGAACAGCAGCACCTGGCCGATCTCGGGCTGGCGGTTTCCAAGATCAACCACGACATGCGCAACATCCTGGCTTCGGCCCAACTGATGTCGGACCGCCTGGCTATGGTCGACGATCCGGTGGTCAAGCGCTTTGCGCCGAAGCTCATCCGCACGGTGGATCGCGCGGCCGATTATACAAGAGAAGTGCTGGCCTATGGCCGCGCCCAGGAAGCCGAGCCGCACCGCCGGCAGATCCAGTTCGAAGCGCTGGTCGCCGATGTCCGCGACATGCTGATCGTCGA
The DNA here is from genome assembly GCA_965216535.1 of Hoeflea sp. GTDB lineage: Bacteria > Pseudomonadota > Alphaproteobacteria > Rhizobiales > Rhizobiaceae > Hoeflea_A. The sequence continues at coordinate 7,116,787 of OZ244175.1, read as the reverse complement.
TCCGGAGATCCGTCCGGAGGGCGCCGAGACGCCGAACATGGCGCCCATCGAATTCATCATCGACGTACCGCATGGGTTGGAACTGCAGGCCGACAGCGAACAGCTGTTTCGGGTGATCCACAATCTGTGCCGCAATGCCATCCAGGCGCTGGACGCCGATGCCATCGACGACGCGGCTGTCGTCCGCCGGGTCGCCGTGTCGGCTCGTGTCGTTGACAATGTTGCGACCATCGAAATCGACGATACCGGCCCAGGCATGCCGGAGAAGGCGAAGGAGCACCTGTTCAAGGCCTTTCACGGCTCGGCCCGCGCCGGTGGCACGGGGCTGGGTCTGGCCATCGCCCACGAGCTTATCCGTGCCCATGGCGGCAGCATCGGGCTTGTCGACAAACAGGGTCCGGGAACGCGTTTCCGCATCACCCTTCCCAACCAGCCGGATCAGGTCGAATGCCCGACACCGGTCCAACCGGTGCCGATGGAACGGTTCGGAGAATAGTCGCTCCTGGTGGCCTCGCGTCGATTGTTGTCCACCCGCCAATTTTTCCGCCGCGGGCGCTTGCATTCCGGCAGCGAAAGGATTAGGTACACGCCTCGCGGACAGCCTTCGTCCGCCGCGCGCTCGTAGCTCAGCTGGATAGAGCACCAGACTACGAATCTGGGGGTCGGGAGTTCGAATCTTCCCGAGCGCGCCATTTTTTCAAAGATATCAATAGATTAGGCGTCGATTTGTGCGCTCGCCGTCGGTGTTGGATCACGCACGCCAAATAGACCGCGTTCTGAGAATGAAGCTCTCTGTTACAGAGCAAATTGAATCTGGATCCCCTGCACCGAGTAGCCCGCCACAAGCACTTCAATATCGATTTAATCGCGCAACTTCATTGGAATCAATCGCGAACGCTTTTCACAATATACAAGCAATAACTGCAGGATGGGTATGTGAGCGGTGAATGCCCTCGTGCCGAGCTACTGTGCGATCAAGATTACGCTCGAGTTTTCTACGGCAGCCACCGATGTCCACTTATCGGAGTGCTCAAGGGATAAAAGTTGAGCTCATAGCCCTCGGCCACGATCGCAAATACCGTGTCGTATGTCTGGAAGTGGAAATGGATGAATTCCTCTAAGGGGAAACCTTCACGCTGATTTAGCTGCTTGATAAGGGTCGAATTTTCAACTCGACAAAAACTCCCTCCGCCTTCGTAAGCCTCAGCGAGGTCCAATGTGGTCATGCTGATGTGGACGGTATCTTTGAATTTGATTTTGTATTGCTCATCCTGGCCACCATAGGTGTTCAGCACACCACAGAGGATCAATTGGTTCTCATTGGGAAAAACGATTTCGTCCAGGAAAATGGCATCTCTTCCGAAAATCTTACCGTGCTTCGTTTGCTCGGGAATGGCGGTTTCCATGCGGCTGGATCTTTCTTGTTTGTTCAGCTCTGGCCAAAGTTAGCGTATTCTCGCTCAACCGGAAGCAGCAATTGAAATCAGACGCGCGGCTCTGAGATCCAATGGTCGAATTCAAAACGCCGCACGATTTGCCCCAGCTCCTCAATCAACGTCCCCTGGCGTGAACGTTCCCTGGTCAACAGCGTCACCGAGCGACGCGCCGTCAGCCCGCGGATTTGTCGAAAGGCCAATTGATCGGTCATGATCCGCACGACGGCTTCCGGCAGGATCGTCACCCATTTGCCGCTCCGCACCATGCTGATCAGGGACAAAGTGTTGTGCACGGTGACGTTGGCGGCTGACAGCTCGGCACGAATGTCCGGTGGTTCGATCAGGTTGCACAGATTGTTGTTCACGAAACCGGATTCGACGATGTCCGATATCGTCGGCAGCGTCTCCGTCAGCGCCAGAGCATGGTCCGGTGCGCAAAGCAGGCCGAAGGAGTCTTCGAAGAGCGGCTCCTGCCGGATGCCGTTCAGCGTATGCCGGCCGGAAGCAACTCCGAGATCGACCTGACCTCTGAGCAAGGCATCGACGACGCGCTCCGTATCGGCGTCCCGCAATTCCACCTTGACGCCAGGATGCCTTTGCACGAGCTCTTCAATGGCCGAGGGAAAGACGAGGCTGGCCACGGAGGGAACGGAAGCGGCGCGCAGCAGCCCGAGCGGCGCATTCGCCGTGGATTCGATGGCATCGACCGTCTCGTCGAAACGCCGCAATTGTTGTCGCGCAAGCTCGAAGATCTCCTCTCCAATCGGCGTCAGGTTGCTCTTCCGCTCGCCTTCGAACAGGCGTTGACCGAGATGCTCCTCCAGCTGTTTCAAGGTCATGGACAGGGCCGACTGAGTCCGGCCCAGGCGCATAGCCGCGTCGGCGAGGTTGCCCGTCTGGGCAACAACGCTGAAGCAGCGCAACATCTCGATCTTGATGGCCATATTTCAATATTTCTGAAATTTATTTCACAAGTTTTAGTTTGACTGATGTCATCACAAAAGTCCACGCTGTGGGATGGAAACTCCGGGGCTGCGGCATGTCTGAATTGGGATTGAACTTCATTGCTGGAGAATGGGCTCCGGGCGAGCACGCGATCGAAAATCGCAATCCGTCCGATGTGTCCGATCTGCTGGGCATGTTCGCCCAGGCGAGCCCTGACCAGCTCACGGCGACGTTGACCAGGGCCCACGAGGCGCAGGCGCAGTGGGCGGCCTATGGCCTGGAACGCAAACAGGCGGTCCTGATGGCAATCGGCAATGAACTGATGTCGCGGTCAAAGGAGCTCGGAACCCTGCTGAGCCGCGAAGAGGGCAAGCCGCTCGCCGAAGGTCAGGGAGAAGTTGCCAGGGCCGGCCAGTTTTTCACCTATTATGCGGCCGAATGCCTGCGGCAAATCGGTGAAAACGCAGACAGCGTTCGCCCCGGCATTGAGGTCGATGTGCGTCGCGAGCCCGTGGGTGTTGTTGCGGTCATCTCACCCTGGAACTTTCCGACGGCCACAGCCTCCTGGAAAATCGCGCCGGCACTGTGTTACGGCAATGCCGTCGTCTGGAAACCGGCCAATGTGACTCCGGCTTCTGCCGTCGCGCTTGCGGAGATCATCTCCCGGCAGGACATCCCCAAGGGACTTTTTTCACTGGTCATGGGTTCGGGGCGGTCCATCGGGCAACACCTGGTCGAAAGTCCCCTCGTCAACGCGATTTCCTTCACCGGCTCGGTGCCGGTCGGCAAAGGCATCGCCACCGCGGCGATCGCCAACCTGACCAAGGTTCAAATGGAAATGGGTTCGAAAAACGCGCTTGCGGTCATGGATGACGCGGATCTGGATCTGGCCGTCAACGTGGCGCTTGGCGGCGCTTTTGGCGGAACCGGACAAAAATGCACCGCATCCTCGCGCCTGATCGTTCACCGGAACATTCATGATGCTTTCGTGGAGAAATTGGTGGCCGCCGCAAAGGCCATGAAGGTGGGCCATGCGCTTGAGGAAGGAACGCAGATGGGGCCGGTTGTGAGCGAGCAGCAGCTCAACGAGAACCTGGCCTATGTGGATATTGGCCGGTCCGAAGGCGCTGAACTCGCCTGCGGCGGTGTCCGGCTCGATATGCCGCATGATGGTTTCTACATGTCGCCCGGCGTCTTCGTGAACAGCACCAACGACATGCGGATCAATCGCGAGGAGATGTTTGCTCCCCTGACATCGGTCATCAAGGTCGGCGGTTACGACGAAGCGCTGGCAACGGTCAACGATACCCGTTTCGGCCTGACAGCGGGCATCGTCACCCGCGATCTCGCCCGAGCGACCCATTTCAGGCGCAACGCGCGCACGGGCGTCGTGACGGTCAACCTGCCGACCGCCGGCACCGACTACCACGTTCCGTTCGGCGGACGCGGCGACAGCTCCTACGGTCCGCGTGAGCAGGGTAAAGCGGCAGCCGAGTTCTACACCACCGTCAAGACCGCCTACATCAGTGCGGGAGCGCCAGTCTGATGCGGATCGACGGCCTGCAATACGCCAATTGGTCGGAAAAGATCTTCCGGCAACTGCGCGAAGGTCGGGTCGACGCTATCCATGTGACCATTGCCTATCATGAAAGCTTCCGTGAAACGGTCACCAATTTCGAGCGCTGGAACCGATGGTTCGAGCAGTATCCCGACCTGATCATGAAGGGTCGCTGGGCCTCCGACATCGATACGGCCCGGGAGACCGGCAAGACCGCGGTGTTTTTTGGTTTTCAGAACCCAAGCCCCATCGAAGACGACATCGGCCTCGTGGAAATCGTCCATACGCTGGGCGCCCGGTTCATGCAGCTCACCTACAACAACCAGTCCTTGCTGGCGACCGGATGCTACGAGTCGGAAGACACCGGCATCACGCGCATGGGTCGGCAGGTCATCAGGGAAATGAACCGCGTCGGGCTGGTTGTTGACATGAGCCACTCCGCCGACCGCTCCACCATCGAGGCAGCCGACCTTTCCATCAGGCCAATCGCCATCACGCACGCAAATCCACATGAATGGGCACCGGCGCTGCGCAACAAGTCGGACGACGTCATTCGGGCAGTGACCCAAAACGGCGGGATGCTGGGATTTTCCGTTTACCCGCATCACCTCAAGGACAAATCCGACTGCACCTTGTCCAGTTTCTGCGAAATGATCGCACGGACGGCCGACAAGTTCGGTGTTGCCAATCTGGGGATAGGAACGGACCTGTGCCAGGACCAGCCGGACAGCATCGTGGAATGGATGCGGGTTGGACGCTGGACCAAGGAGATAGACTACGGGGAGGGCTCCGCAAACAACCCCGGATTTCCGCCCATGCCAGGCTGGTTCCGCGACAACCGGGACTTCGGGAATATCGAAGAGGGCCTGCGAGCCGTCGGCATGAACGAGGATGAAGTGGCGGGCATCATGGGCCGCAACTGGTACCGGTTCTTTGCCGAGAACTTCACCGCAAGGCAATGCTGATGTCCGGCCCTCAACCCATCGCGCGCCGAGATCCGGCGACTGTCATGCGCTTGAAGCGCCTGGGTTCGCTGCATCAATGCCGGTTGAGTTTCATGCGCATTCTGACCCGGCGCATGGCCCGGGATCAGTGGCGTTTCGAGCGGCCGCTTTTCGAGATCGACAGCGCCGGCGTGGGCCGCGCGGTTTACACGGCAACGTGCTCGCGGCGCACCTACTCGCTTGTTGCCTTTGCGCACGACCTGCCGGACGAACAGCGCTCGGATCGCGTTATCGCAGAGGCCTGGGACGCCACATTCGCGCTTTTTGACGGTGTGCCGGATGAAGAGGACCTGGAACGTCTTTCCAACAATGTGCCCCTGCAGGAGGCCGGTCGTGTCAGCGAACACGAACTGACGCTGTCCCGTGCCAATCGCTCGGTTCGGTTGTGGACGCATGTTGTCGATGCGCTCGCCTCAGGCAACCAGCCCGATCCTGAACAGATCGACCGGGTCGGGTATCTGATGCGCACGACGGCGGTTTACGGCTCCGGCAAGTTCGGTGCGGCGGACCGCGAAATGATCGCCCATCGGCCGGAGATGCACCCTCCGTTCCAGGTCGAGATGCTGACCGTGTATCTGATCCGCACATTCGTGCGCGATCTTGTCGAGCACATGGCCCGGGCAAAGGGAGGCGCTCAGGCCGTTCCGATGGATCCGGCAATTGCCAGGCAACTGGGCATCGGGAACTCCACAGGCCTCGGAATGGCCCCGTATATCGTCAATCACCCGGTGCTGTTCGGCAATTGGATCATGGCGCGGGAGGAAGCGATTTCCAGGGCGCGTTCCGTGGAGGTTGCGACCGAGGGTGAAATCGAAATTTTCTTGGATGTCCTTCGACGCACCGATGTGTCGGTTGATCGCTGGCGCTCCGCGCATCCGATCCAGATGGAAAAACTCGCGCAGCTCCGCAAAGATCTCGGTCTCATTCACGGCCGCATCGCCCATGCCGATCTGCGAGAAAGCCAGCCCTGGAACCGGTTGATCGTCTGGGCGCAAGGCACGTTGAGCGAGGAGGGGCAGGAACTCCTGACCTCACTGATCCTGGAGCCCTACTCTCACCTTGTCGACGGCCTTGAAGACTGCATGGCCGACTCCAACACCGACGCCTTTCGTGTCGACGGCGCCATGAAAATTGCGGCCGTGCGCGTATTGCTGGAGACGAGCTTCGCCTGGGCGCTTGATACGGACTGGGACGACAAGGCGAACTGCGCCCGCGTCTGGTACGTTTCCGAGGAAAAGCTTGAGCCCCGTTTGGGTGAGCGGTTCGAGGAACCGATCGAGGACTTTGAGCAACCTCTGGCCCCGGCCCGCGATGCCATTCTGGCCCACAGGGCCTTGGCCAATTGGGATGGTGACAGACCGGTGGCGGAGTTCCTGCTTCAGCATCCCGAACACCGTCACACCATTCGCCGTGCTCAGATGAGTCGCTTTGCGCCCTACGGTGAGATCCGCGACAACACCATCGCGGCCGATGTCCTGCCGATCGACATGCTGCGCGCGAAACTCTCCTTCTTCGGCGCCACCCATTTCGACCCGCGCTCGGACCGCTGGGTGCGCATCTGCATGTATGCCGGTGCGCCGTATCCCGAAGAACTGAATGAGCAAAACGCCGATCTTTGGGTTTATCCGGAGATCGGGTCATGACCCTCTCGCTGAACGAAGTCGAAGCGACCGCCAAAAAGGCAGCGCGCGGCGCCGGATATTCCTGGGGCCTGGCGGAAGAGGCCGGCAAGGCCGCCCGTTGGCTTTGCGCTCGGGATTTGGATGGCTGCAAGGCACTGGCGGGTCTGCTGCAAGAGTTCCATGGCGCGCCCCAAGCCCATTGGACGCCGATGCCGGACCGGTCGCCCTGGCAGGCGCAAGCGGAACGGCTCTGTCCCCTCATCACCGGCGCGACGATATCGGATCGAGCACACGATCTGCACGACGGGAGCTTTGTGGTTTCCTTCGTCATTGAACCGGCTCTGCTTCTGCCATTTGCAGCGTCCTGTGCGTTGCAGTTGAAAGCCGGTATTTCCGTCAAACTGCCGGAGGCAAGCGCGGTCATCGAGGGCGATGCACTCGAAATCAACGGCGCGTTTCCTTCATCGACCGAAGCCGTGACCATCAGCATCGGTGGCTCGGTTTCGTCCCCATCAGCACTGCACCATCGTGCGACGCCCTTGCCGCAAAGCTGGCAGATACTGAACCGCTTTGCCGAAAGAACCTATGCCCCCGCCACTGAAGCATCGCGCTTGTCAGGCGCCGGCGCGGGCCTGTCGGACAATGATTGAGCGGAGATCCGGATGATCGAGACGAAAACACTGAGCCTGGCGGAAATCGAAGATCTTGCCTTTCGTGCGCTTGTGGCTGCCGGTACGTCTGAAGCGAATGCGCGGCCGCTCGCTGTTGCGACCGCGGATACCGAAGCCGATGGCGTTGCCAGCCATGGCCTGGCCTATATCCCGATCTATTGCGAGCATGTTCAATGCGGCAAGGTCGACGGTACCGCGGTTCCGCAGGTAACCAAACCGCGGCCCTCACTGCTGGTAGCCGATGCTGCGACCGGCTTCGCCCATCCGGCCATTGATCTGGGATTCGAGCAGCTTGTGCCACTGGCGCGCGAACAGGGTGTTGCCGCACTTGCTGTCCGCAACAGCTACAATTGCGGCGTTCTCGGCTATCACACAGGGCGTCTGGCCCGGGCTGGCATGGTGGGCATCGGGTTCACCAATGCGCCTGCCTCGATTGCCCCATCCGGCGGTTCCAAACCGGTGGTTGGCACCAACCCGTTTTCCATCGCGACTCCAGGCGAAGACGGCGAGCCGACTATTCACATCGACCAGAGCGCCAGCGCAATCGCCCGCAGCGAGGTGATGAAACACGCTCGTGAAGGAAAGCCGATTCCCGTCGGATGGGCATTGGACGCAGACGGAAACCCGACCACGGATCCGGACGTCGGCCTAAAGGGATCAATGGCTCCCTCCGGCGGTTACAAAGGAGTTGGAATAGCCTTGTTTGTGGAGATCATGGCTGCAGCCGTGAGCGGTGCCACCCTTGGAATTCATGCATCGCCTTTTTCCGGAACATCGGGTGGTCCGCCGAAAACCGGCCAGTTTTTTCTTGCCATCGACCCGCTCGCCAGCGCCGGGGATGGTTTTGCCGCACGAATGGCGGATCTGGTTACAGAAATTCGCAGCCAGGAAGATGCCCATTTGCCGGGAGACGGCCGGAGGAGGAAACGTGCTGTTGCGATCGAAGCGGGTGTGCCCGTGAACGCGACCACATTGGCACGCATTGAGTCGTTTATTGGATAGCCCACGGTGCGTCGAAGGGTCTCAAATCCCTGACGCGGGGCCGAGGCACGTAACCGGACGGTTTTTCGCAATCATCGACAATTGGTAATGCGCAGGGAGGAAACGCATGTCAATCAAACCACCTTTCACGGCGCTGGAGGTCCGAAAGGCCACCAGCGGTTTCTATCAGGGGCATAGCCTTGAAATCGCCTTGCTCAGCAAGGCGATCATGGTCGCACTCGTCATCTGGGCCCTGGTTTGGCCGGCAAACGCCAACGGCATTCTCGGCAGCCTGAACTGGCAACTGCTCGAGGACTTCAATGCCTTCTACATCATCATTGTGGGACTGTTCATTTTCTTCCTGGTGATTGTCGCAGCGCTTCCTCAAACCGGAAAACGCATTATGGGGCGTCCGGGTGAGGGGACTGAGTTTTCCAACTTCTCCTGGTTCTCCATGATGTTTGGCGCCGGACTGGGTGTCGGACTCATGGTGTTTGCTACAGCCGAACCGCTCGGCCTTTGGGGTTCAAACCCGGTCGTTCTTTCAGGCGCGGTCGAGGGCAACACATCGGAGGCGCTGCAGTCTGCCTATCGTTGGACATTTGCGCATTATGGATTTCATGCCTGGGCCATCTATGTGGTGACCGGCCTGTCGCTGGCCTACTATGCCTATACGCGCGACATGCCGTTGACCATTCGCTCTGCGCTGACACCTTTGTTTGGCAAGTTGATGAACGGTTTTCTGGGCCATGTCGTGGATGTCCTTGGCGTGGTCGCGACCATTCTCGGTGTGTCAGTGACCATCGGTTACGGCGTCTCGCAGTTCATTGACGGCATGTATGCAATCACCGGCATGGGCTGGATGATGGACCTGGGTGGCGAAGCGCCTGCTCCGGGAACGGTTGGGCTCATCGCCGGCCTCGTGGTTATCATGGGCCTGTCGATCATCTCGGCTGTGTCAGGCGTCGGACGCGGGGTGAAATACTTGTCCAACCTGAACCTCGTCCTGTCGTTGATCCTGCTCTTCACTTTCGTGGTTTTCGGATCGTTCGTCTTCGCCATGACCACTTACGGTTCGGCCATGGTCGACTACATCCTGCACTTCCTGTCGCTGAGCTTCGGCGCCTATGGACCGCAAACAGCCGCCGAATTCGCAGCGGCCCTGCCGCCGGATGCAGCGCCCTTTGCCGATGCCCTTCGCTCTGGCGCCACCAACGCCTGGGGAACCTTCGATGCCTTCAAGACGGGCCTGGAAGGAGAGGCGGCCAACCTCTCGGACCAGGTGTTGCAGGCCGCCTATGCCGCCGGTGAGCCGGGTAGACAGTTCGGCTGGCAGGCCGGGTGGACCACGTTCTACTGGGCCTGGTGGATCGCGTTCTCTCCATTCGTCGGTCTGTTCCTGGCGCGCATTTCCCGGGGCCGGTCGGTTCGCGAGTTCATCATCGGCTGTGTGTTTGCCCCGGCACTCGTGTGTTTCGCCTGGATGACCATCCTCGGCGGCACCGCGATCGATCTGGAGCTGACCGGCGTTGCCGATGGCGCCATCATCGGTGCTTCCAACACGGCGAAACTCTTCGTTACGCTGGGTGAGATGCTGTCCGGCACGTTCCTGTCGCTGATCACGATCATGTGCGTCATACTGATCATGACCTTTCTGGTGACCTCGGCCGACTCGGGCATTCTGGTGATGAACACCATCATGTCCGGCGGAGACCAGAACATCGGCAACCGGCACAAGATCGTTTGGGGCGTCATCCTGACGGCTGTTATCGGGACACTGCTGATTGCCGGTAAAACCAACGGCGGAGCCGATCCGATGGAGGCATTGAGAAGCGCAATGATCATCGGCGCGTTGCCATTCACCATGGTGATGGGACTGATGTGCATCGCGCTCGCCAAGGCACTCTACCGTGACGGTGTGCGAGAAAAGTCCGGCACCGTTGCTGCTGAAGCAGCCGAGTAAAACAAGCCGCCGGGTGGAGAGCATCATCTCCACCCGGCGAGCACAATTCCCGATAACTGCTGCTTTTTGGCGGGTAATGTGCCTACAAAACCGGGCAAAGAGAGCTTGTGGTCCCGGTATGCAGCCTGATTGAGCTAGTTTTCCTTCAACTGCTGCAAGCTGAGAAGCTGTTCGACGAAACGGTTGAGTGAACCATCTGTACTTATATCTGGGCTGAGGCCCATATTGACAGTGCAGCAGTGTTCTATGTGGCGGCGCAACTTGACAGCGTCCGCGCCTGCCAAGACGAGGGTAAGAGTGTGTGGAACGTAAGCGTCATATTCGCCTCCAATCTTCAAATCTGGCGGGCAATTGTCCCCTGAGTGCGTGCCAAGGCCAATGGGATCGTACTGATTCCAAGATCGGCGACATGATTCATAAAGCAGATTGTATTTTGTATTCTGTTTCAAAGCCTCTATCGGCCTCCCGAAATCTCTTTCCGTAGTCCGCGGTAAACCCGGGGCGAACCGATTGAAGTGGCCAACCATCCAACGGTCGGAGTCATTTCGCTAGCGAACATTTCAAACCGTGTTTTTTCGCCCATGATGCAAGCTTTGGTTTAACGAACTCATTTGCCGTTGCCATTTCACGGTCAAAGTAGTGTTGTGCGCCCTCTCGGTCGCCCTGATGCAGCGCAATACCGGCCGCTACAAACAATCCATGATTGTTCGCTGCAAAACGTTTGACCACATCAAGGTTGGATAGATCGTCCAACCATGGAATTCCACATGTCGCTACCGTTTTCGCCAAAAGATCGGCCGTGTCGGCATCGTTGCTGCGGCGATCGATTTCCCACCAAAAGTCAGACCTGACTTCCATCAGAAATCCGATCCTTTGGCGCACCGTACAGTTGTATTCCTTTGGCAAACCTTTCACCGGCAAGGCTTCAGAAATGTCGGCAATCGCCGGATAGTAGGCTCCCAGATTGACCGTGAAACGTCCATGGTTGGCATCGTTGTAGCGGTCGGCCTGAACGTTGATCACATCAGTGTGGTTGTCATGCTCGCGACGGAAGTTGCGCGCCTGCTTCTTAAAATCAGCCTGCTTCAGCATTGGCGCTAACCGAGCGCTAACGATAGCGTCGATGCGCTTTGCGATTTCACTCATTGGTTTGCCCAGATCTGTCCAAACAGTGCCTGTCTGCGACTGCAACCTAACTCCCGCCGAAACCAGTGGCGAGGACATTTTCGGGACCTTGGTCGAGGTGGGCTATACAGCAACTTGCGCACAGACGGCTCTGCCCGGCGAAACAAGCATGACCGGCAGCTATCCGCCTATTGTCAACACCCAGTGGCCGCGGTAGAAAAATCCATTCTCAGGGCGGGGTGAAAGTCCCCACCGGCGGTCAAAGCCCGCGAGCGCCTCATGGTCGAGGGTCAGCAGATCCGGTGTAATTCCGGAGCCGACGGTTACAGTCCGGATGGTAGAGAACTGTGCGTCGGAGCCCTTGGGCCCGGCGGCTACGCTCTGGGATCTTGTCATGAGGAAAGGATCTGGAGCAATGGCAAAATCCCTGAAATTCGCGTTCATCAAAGCGCGCTGGCACGCCGATATCGTCGATCAGGCGTTTTCGGGTTTCACTCAAAGACTGAATGAGATTGGTGTCGCACACGAAATCCGTTCGTTCGACGTTCCGGGAGCGTTCGAAATGCCGCTGATGGCGCAACGGCTCGCCGAGACGGGTGGCTACGATGCGATTGCGGCTGCGGCTTTTGTCGTCAATGGCGGCATTTACCGCCACGACTTTGTGTCCCAGGCGGTCGTCACCGGCCTGATGGATGTCCAGCTCAAGACAAACGTGCCGGTCCTTTCGGTATCGCTGACGCCTCACAACTATCAGCCAACGGAAGAGCATCACCGGTTCTTCATGGAGCATTTCGTGAAGAAGGGCGCGGAAGCTGCAGACGCCGCGGTCGCCGTGAGCGAGCTCGCCGAAAACCCGATCGCTGCGCCCGAGACGGCCGCAGCCTGACCATCACCGGCGCGCCGATTACCCGAAGTCGGCGCGCAGGACTCACGACATGATCAAACCGCCATCAACGTTGATGGTCTGGCCTGTTATGTAGTCCGCGTCGCTGCTGGCAAGGAACGCAACCAGCCCGGCAACGTCATCGCCATTTCCAACGCGTTTCATCGGAATGTTCTGGACCCATTCGTTCATCAGCTCTCCTGGCCCATAGTCACCGAGGAGCGCACCCCAGACGCGGTCGTTGTAGTCCCACATCTCGGTATGAATGATGCCCGGGCAAATGGCATTCACCGTGATGCCCTCTTCCGCGACCTCCTTTGCCAGGCTCTGCGTCAGGCCCATGACACCGAACTTCGAAGCAGCATAGTGCGGTGTAAAAATGAAGCCGTCCCTGGCCTGTCCGGAGGCGGTGTTGATCAATTTGCCGCCATTGCCAGACTTGCGCATGCGGGCGATCGCCTCCTGGCAGCACAGAAAGACGCCCTTGGTGTTCACCTCCATGGTGTCGTCCCACTCTTTTTCGGTAAGGTCCTCCACTTTGGCAATGGTGATGATGCCGGCATTCTGGATGGAAATCTCGACGCTGCCGAACGCTTCTTCCGCGGCATCATAGAGCAACCCGACCTGGCCTTTGTCCGTGACATCGCAAACCACTGAAACCGCTTCCGCACCAAGGCGGCGCAGTTCTTCAGCCGCCTCGTTTACCGACGGCTCTATCGCGCCGAGAACCAGGTTTGCACCCTCTGACGCAAACCGTTTGGCCATGGCCAGCCCGATCCCGCGGTTGCCGCCGGTTATCACGACGGTCTTTCCCTCAAATCGCATCACTTTGTTTCCTCCGTGTTTTTCACTTGCTGTGAAGTTGCGCACAGCAAACCCCTTCGCCGGACGAGATGTTCCACGCGTACCGGCGGCTCGAATTCTCTCGCGGCGGCCTTACCTAGGGTGTTCTTTCGAACTGCTCACCGGCTTCGGTCGGCTCGACGTCAATGTCTCCCACCAGCCGCGCGGCGGTGAACTTGTCCGTGATCAGGATATCGACAACCCCTGACTTCAGCACGGCGCGTATGGCCTCGGATTTCTTCTTGCCACCGGCGAGTGCCACCACGCGGGGCACATCCTGCAACTGGTCAAGGCGCATTCCGATGACGCGTTCCGAAAGCGGCGTGACCACGGCTTTGCCGTTCCGATCGAGAAATTGCTGTCCGATTTCCGCTACGGCTCCACCCTCCGTCAGCTGATGCAACTCGGCTTCCGAAAAAATGTTTCCGCTTTGCGCCAGCATGCTCGACGGCTCGACCGCACCGATGCCCACGATGGCCAGTGTAATGTTCTCGAACTGCTCCATCGTATTGCGAACGAAACTGTCTCCCAGCAACACCAGCTTGGCCTCTCGCGACGCCGCGACAGCCGGTGCATTGAGGATCATCGGCTCGGCGCCGGTCAGCTGAGAAAGGCGTGTCGTCAGGTTGGTCGCGTGCTTTTGGACATTCGGGTTGCCTATCCCGCCCAGCATCTGCACCACCAGTCTGGCCTTGGACTGTTTCATCGGGTGGATGTTGTCGATCATTTTGAGAATCGTCTGGCTCCAGGAGGAAATGCCGATAATCTCGCCGTCCTGAAGTGTCGTTTCGAGGAAATGAGCAGCCGCTTCGCCGATGCGCGACATGATGGCGTCGTCGGCATCCTGCGTGCAGTCGACCACCATGACCTCCGGCACCTGGTACTCTTCGCGGATACGTCCCTCAAGGTCCGGATAGGTTCCTGATGGAGCGGACAGCGAAATCCGAACGATGCCTTCGTCATGCGCCCGTTTCAGCATGCGCGAAACCGTCGCCTGGCTCATGCGCAGATCTTGTGCAATCGCGGACTGGCGGTGACCATCGACATAGTACCGCTGCGCGACGCGGGCGATAAATCTGAGCTCGTCCAGACGTGACACTTATTGGCTCCCGTGATTCTGGAATGGTTGTAGTCCGCTAGACAATGCACTGCCGAACGGCCGTTTTCCAGCCCTGCATAATTATTCCACGCTCCTCCTTTCCTTCCGGTTCAGGTTCAATGGTAATCCCCGGGCGTTCAAGCTGCGACAGGTCTTCCAGCGTGTTCCAGAAACCTGTTCCCAGACCGGCCAACGCTGCTGCCCCGAAGGCGGACACCTCGGCGTTTCCGGAGGTGTGGACCGGTCTGTCCAGATAGTTTGCGACCAATTGCATCAGGAAACGATTGCCGGTCGGCCCGCCGTCGACGCAGATCCTGCCGAGTTCATTCGGCAGTTGACCGGCAATGCTCTCCAGAATGTCAGCGACCTGGAAGGCCATCGATTCCGCAGCGGCGCGAGCTATGTGGGAGGGTTTTGATGAGAACCTGAGGCCGGTAACCAATCCCGTTGCATCAGGTTGCCAGTGAGGCGCGCCCAATCCGACGTGGGCCGGCACGACATAAACCCCCTCACTTGACGGAACCGATTGTCCCAACTCCAGAAGCTCAGCGACAGCATCCGGGCCAAGCCCAAGCATCTCGGCGGTCCAAGGAAAGATGGCAGCGCTGACGAGAATGTTGCCCTCGATCGCGTAGGTCGGGCTTTCGTTGATCGACCAGGCGATTGTCGTCGTGAGGCCACCCGTCGCAGCTCTCATTGCGGGCAGATTGACCATGACGGACGATCCGGTACCAAAGGTGATTTTGGTATCTCCCGGTTCGAAAGCGGCGTGGCCGAACAGCGCAGCGTGGCTGTCACCGATCGCCGACGCGACGGGTGTTCCATCGCGTATGCCGGGCATGGAAAGGGTCGAACCAAAATTGTCGGCGCTGTTCCTGACAGTCGGGAGGACGCTCGTCGGCACATCGAACAGAGAGCACATATCCCGGTCCCAGCAGCCGGCTTCCAGGTTCAGAAGCTGTGTGCGCGATGCATTTGAGCGGTCGGTAGCGAAGGTCTTTCCGCCAGTCAGGTTGTAGATCAGCCAGCTGTCGATGGTCCCGACACACAGGGTGTCCGATGTGGAGGCATGATCAAGCAGCCATCGAATTTTGAGTGAAGGGAACATGGGATCCAACGGAAGACCTGTTGCGGCCATCACGTCGGGATCATGACCTGCCGCTTTCAGGGCACTGGTGGCCTCGGTCGTCCGTCGGCATTGCCAGGAAATAACCGGACCCAGTGGTTCTCCGGTCTTCCGGTCCCATGCGACCACCGATTCACGCTGGTTGGTTATTCCGATAGAAATGATATCCGTATCGGCTCGTTCGCCAAGACATCGGTCGATAGCGTCAAGCACACTGTGCCAGATATCGCGGGCATCCTGTTCGACCCAGCCTGGCTTTGGAAAGTCGATTTTTACTGGGGACGATGCCTTGGCAAGCATCGTTCCGTCACGGGACACCAATATGGCTTTGGAATTGGTCGTGCCCTGATCGATTGCAAGCACAGCCTCGGGGTTCATGGAAACTATCCCTTGCGCGCCGACAGCGCCCGCCCGGCTTCTGCTATTCCCGCCGGCGACATGCCAAACTCATCGAGCAGGAAATTCGCAGATCCGGTAGGGGCGAATATCCCCGGAACCCCGAGGATGCGCATTGGAACCGGTCGTTTCTCCACGATCACCTCCGCCACCGCGCTTCCAAGTCCGCCGTGGATTGAATGTTCTTCGCAGGTCAATATAGCACCGGTTTCTTCGGCTGCCGCTTCGATGGCGCCGACATCAATGGGGGCAACGGTTGCCATGTTCAGCACCCGGGCCTCCAATCCGCCTTCCGCCAGCAGCTCCGCTGCAGCAAGTGCCCGGTGCGTCAACGTCCCGTTGGCGATTATTGTGAGGTCGTGACCATCGCGCAATCTGTTGGCCTTGCCGAGCTCAAACACGTGGTCGTCGGGGAAGATGTCCGGAACGCCCACCCGCGACAGCCGCAGAAACACAGCGCCCTTGTGTGCTGCTGCCCATTTGACCGCACTGCTTGTCTCTGCGGGATCGGCTGGTGCGACAACCGAGATACCCGGCAGGACACGAAGCCAGGCGAAATCTTCGATCGAATGATGTGTTGGGCCGAGCTCTCCATAGGCCATGCCCGAACTGATGCCGCACAGTTTTACGTTGACTTCGGAATAGGCGATATCCGCCTTGATCTGCTCAAGCGCTCTTCCGGTGAGGAAACACGATGCGCCGCACACAAACGGAACCTTGCCCCCATTGGCCAGGCCCGCTCCGACGCCGACCATGTTCTGTTCGGCTATTCCAACATTGATCAGTCTTTCCGGCCACCGCTCCTTGAAGCGCCCAAGTTTGCTTGAGCCGACGGAGTCATTACAAACTGCAACGATCTGCTCATCGCCGGAAGCCAGGGACTCGAGCGCGTCGGCGAATGCGTCCCGGCAGTCATGGAGTGGCGCAGCGACATCCATCAAAGAGCTCCCTCGAGTTCCATGCGGGCTTGTTCGTACTGCTCGCGATTGGGCACCTTGTGGTGCCACTCCACCCTGTCCTCCATGAAGGAAATGCCGCGGCCCTTGTTGGTGTGGGCGACGATGCAACGCGGTTTGCCAACAATGGTCTGGCTCATATCCATCGCGTCAGCGATTTCGCCGATGTCGTGTCCGTCTATCTCGCAGGTGGCCCAGCCAAAGGCGGCAAATTTGTCGGCTATTGGTGCCAGTGCATTTGTGTCCGCAAGCCGGGCGCCCTGCTGCAATCGGTTGTGGTCGATGATCAAGGTGAGATTGTCGAGCCCGAAATGCGCTGCCGCCATCGCAGCTTCCCAATTGCTGCCTTCCTGAAGTTCCCCGTCACCGCACAGAACGTATACACGCCAACTGGCCGCGCTCATTTGCGCCGCCTTGGCCATCCCGACTGCAACCGGTAGTCCGTGACCGAGCGGGCCGGTATTGGTCTCGACGCCAGGAACCTTGACTCTGTTCGGGTGCCCGTTCAATGCCGAATGCGGTTCGAGGAATGTCGCCAGATCGTCGTGCTCAATGAACCCACGTTCGGCCAGTGTGGCGTAGAGCGCGCAGGCCGTATGGCCCTTGCTTAGGACAAAGCGATCGCGATTAGGGTCGTCCGGCAATGCCGGATCGATCCGCAAGACGTGAAAATAGAGCGCGGTCAGGATGTCGATGGCCGACATCTCGCCGCCGATATGGCCTGCGCCCGCCCTGTAGACGGTTTCGAGGTCGGCAAGGCGGATCCTTCGTGCCGTGTTCTCCAGTGAAGCCAAATTCATCATGGTATCCTGAATGTTTATTCACTTAGAGAATTTCATGCATGAATACGTCTGTCAACCATCAGAAAAATCGGCAGCGGGGTTGACGGGCTTCAAATTATGTAACTTAATTAGAGATAGAATAAATATGCAGGAGATGTGAAATGGCCGATGTGGGCCCGGATATGGCTGCGGGGCAATCATCGTCTTCTCACGAACGCGGGCAGGGGCTTGCAAGGTTTACCGGGATGTTGTCCGGAACCACCGGACCGCTCATCGGACTGATTCTGCTGTGTGTTTTCCTGAGCTTCGCGACGGATGCCTTTTTCTCCGTCCGAAATTTCCTGAACATCCTCGATCAGATAACCGTGCTCGGAATCATGGCCGTGGGCATGACGTTTGTCATTCTGATCGGTGGCATCGATCTTTCCGTCGGTTCGGTGATGGCGCTCTGCATGATGGTCATGGGTTACCTGAATGTGGAAGCCGGCATGCCCATGGGCGTTGCCATCCCGGTCGGGCTGATGGCCGCTGCCATTATCGGTGCAATCGCTGGACTGTTGATCACGGAATTCAAGGTTCCGCCGTTCATCGCAACGCTGGCGATGATGTCGATTGCCCGCGGATTGGCGAACATGATCACCAATGGTTCGCAAATCATCGGTTTCCCGCCCTGGTTCAACCTTGGCGCAATCATCCGCTATGGCGGCTTCCTGACGATGACCGTGGCCGTGATGCTGATCGTGTTCGTTGTCGCATTGCTCTACCAGAATTTCCGCCAGGGCGGCCGGACCCTTTATGCCATCGGCGGCAATCCGGAGGTTGCGCGCCTCGCCGGGATCAATGTCAAGCGTGTGACCATCATGGTCTACACGGTCTGCGCGGCTCTGTCGGGTCTGGCTGGAGTATTGCTGGCCGCGCGCCTCGACTCGGTCCAGCCGAGCTCGGGGGTTGCCTATGAGCTCGACGCTATTGCCGCTGTCGTTATTGGCGGAACCAGCCTCACCGGGGGAACTGGTGGCGTCGGTGGCACCATCATCGGTGTGTTGATTATCGGCGTGCTTCGGAACGGTTTGAATCTGCTTGGCGTGTCGCCGTTCCTTCAGGCGGTGATTATCGGCCTGGTTATCGTACTGGCCGTTGCCGCCGAAACCTTCAAGCAAAGAGGCAGATGAATTCTGGGGAGCAAAGTGAAGGTGCTTCCCTGGAGAGATGGTCCGAAGTGATGGGGCCAGTGAACGGTCCAGATCAAATGAGCCGGACCCATTAACATCAAGGAGGAGAAATCCATGAAAACCTTTGCCAAGTCCATGATTGCCGCGACAGCGTTGGCGTTGTTGGGGGGCACAGCCTTCGCCGAGGGCATCGGCGTCAACAAGATCGGCCTTGCTGTCCCGAACCTACAGGCCGACTACTTCAACCAGATCAAGCAGGGCGTGGAAAGCTATGCAGGGAAGCTGGGTATCGAAGTCGTCGTGGTGGATGCCAAGAACGACACCAACACCCAGGTCAGTCAGGTTCAGGACCTGCTCACACAGGGGATCGACGCATTTATCTATATCCCGGCCGGGGCGGCAGCGGCCGCGGTCCCGACGCGATTGGCTCGTGCGGAAGGTATTCCGGTGATCAATGTTGACCGCGAGCCCGAAGGCGAGCCGGGCGACACCGTGATCTACGGAGAAAACGTTCTGTCCGCCTATCAGGTCTGCTCGCACATCATCGGCCTTGCAGGCGGTGATGGCAAAATGGTGATCGTGCATGGCCAGAAAGGCACCACACCGGAGGTTCAACGTTTCGAGGGCTGCAAGCGGGCAATCGACGAAAATCCCGGTGTGGAGCTTGTCGCGCAGCAGTGGAGCCAAATGTGGTCACCGGATGAAGGTTTCTCCATCACGCAGAACATGCTGCAGGCACATCCCGATATCGAAATCATCTTCGGTCAGGCCGATGCGCTGGCGATGGGCGCTGCGAAGGCCGTTGACGTGGCCGGCCTCTCGGACAAAGTGATCATCGGTGGATATGACGGTGACATTGCCGCTCTTGAATATCTGGCGAAATGTGAGGGACCGTTTATCGTGACGGCGACCCAGAGCACGCAGGCCATGGGTGTTCTGGCGGTCAATTCCGCCATCGCGGTTGCCAACGGTGCGTCGGTTCCGGCTCGGCAGATTCCAAACGCCGTGCTGACGACCTGTGAAGATGCACCGAAATTCGTGGAAAAGCACCCCTAAGGCAGATAGCAGCCGAACCAAGCCAGAAGTCAGCGCCATGAATTCGGAAGTCCGAACTCCCATCCTGACGCTCCGTGGAATACGCAAGTCCTACGGTCCGACGGAAGTTTTGCATGGAATCGATCTCGATATTCATGCAGGGGAAGTCGTGGCGCTGCTCGGCGAAAACGGTGCCGGAAAGTCAACGGTATCGAATGTCATCTCCGGAACAATTCTCCCGAGCTCCGGAGAGATGACCTGGCAGGGCGCGTCCTACGCGCCCGCCAATCCACGGGAGGCGATCGATGCCGGCATAGCCATGATCCACCAGGAGCTGTTGCTGCTGCCGCATCTGTCGATCGCCGAAAATGTTTTCGTCGGCCGCTACCCAATGCGGGGAGGCTGGGTCGACCGCAAGGAAATGGAACAGCGCGCGCACCAGGGACTGGAACGCCTGGGCCTGGATATCTCGCCACGCCGCATTGTGGAGGGTCTTTCGACAGCCAGCCAGCAGCTCATCGAAATCGCCAAGGCACTGACACTCAACGCCCAACTATTGATCCTCGACGAACCGACAGCGGCGCTGGGCGGTGCGGAAACCGAACTGCTCTTTGAGCAGATAGAGCGTCTCAAGTCGGAAGGCGTCGGAATTGTATATATTTCGCACCGGCTGGAGGAGATCCGGAAAATCGCGGACCGCATCGTCGTTTTGCGCGATGGCGAAAAGGTACAGGAATTCGAGAATGCCGATATCCCGGTGCGAACCATCGTCGAAGCCATGGTGGGTCGCAGCCTGGAGCGCATGTTTCCCGAACTTCCGGCTCCGCGGGAAGAGGTCCTGCTCAAGGTGGAGAATCTGTCCTCACCGATTGGCACCTTCAATGACGTCAGCTTCGATGTGAAAAGAGGCGAGATATTCGGGATTGCCGGCCTGGTCGGGGCCGGCCGGACCGAACTGGTTCGCGCACTGACGGGAGCCGATCCCATCGCCGACGGTCGTGTGCTGCTGCATGGCAAGGACATTACGCCCAACTCTCCGGTGGCCGCCATCAGGAACGGCATGGTGCTTGTTCCCGAGGACAGAAAGCTGCAGGGCCTGGTTCTTGATCACAGCATTGAGGAAAACATCTACTATGCAAACCGCCGGACCGTTGCGCCCAGCGGCTGGGTGACGAGAGACCGGATTCGGAAATTCGCCGATGCGAACATCGACAAATTTGGTGTGAAGGGAAAGGCCCGCCAGAATGCGGACGAAATGTCGGGCGGCAATCAGCAGAAGGTGGTGCTTGCCAAATGGCTGGCCCGCGATCCGCAGATAGTTGTTCTTGACGAGCCGACGAGGGGCATCGATGTCGGTGCACGTTCCACGATTTACGATATCATTGTCGAACTGGCCAAAAAGGGCGTCGCCGTTGTCGTCGTCAGCTCGGATCTGGAAGAAGTGCTTGGCGTATCCAGCCGCATCATGGTGATGGCACAGGGCCGCAACGCCGGAATTCTGGACCGCGATCAGGCGAACGATGTCTCGGTCATGGAACTGGCAACGAGTTAGGAGCCGATGGACTCATGGATACCGGCAGCAACGCCCAGGATCTGTTTTCACTTGAAGGGCAAACGGCCCTGGTGACCGGCGCTGGCAGCGGCATCGGTCAGCGTATCGCATTGGGGCTCGCGCAGTTCGGTGCGGATGTTGCCTGCGTCGACCGGCGCAGCGACGATGGTCTTGCCCAGACGGCCGAGCGTATCGCCGGGACAGGTCGAAGGGCGATCACTATTGCCTTGGACGTCACGGAAAAAGAGGCGATGCCGCGCGCCGTCGAGCGGGCCTGCAGCGAACTTGGTGCACTCAAAGTGGCTGTGAATGCGGCCGGCATTGCCAATGCGAATCCCGCCGAGGACATGGAACTCGATCAGTGGCAAACCATGATCGACGTCAACTTGACGGGCCTCTTCATGAGCTGTCAGGCCGAGGCTGGCGCCATGCTTGAGAACGGCGGCGGATCGATCATCAACATCGCTTCGATGTCAGGCATTATCGTCAATCGCGGCCTGAAGCAGGTGCACTACAACACATCGAAAGCTGGTGTCATCCACCTCACCAAAAGCATGGCCATGGAGTGGGTTGACCGCGGTATCCGGGTAAATTCAATCAGCCCCGGATACACTGCAACACCGATGAACACCCGGCCCGAAATGGTCCACCAGACGAAGCTTTTTGAAGAGCAGACACCGATGGGACGCATGGCCACGGTCGACGAAATGGTCGGCCCCGTCATCTTCCTCGCAAGCGGCGCGTCATCCTATTGCACCGGGATCGACCTCCTTGTTGATGGCGGGTTCTGCTGCTGGTAGGGAGCACAGAACGCGAGATTGGATCCCGGCCAATACCTGGTGACGCCGGCTTCGTCGGCCAGACGAGTTCAGATGCTGCGTCATTTCTCCTGATACGTCGGTCTCCCTTTTGCAGTAAGGACGGCCATCCCTTCTTGTTCCGTATGGTGGTTTCCCGCCGACCGCGCCGACAGGTCCGCACCGGTCAGCGGGCTTCGGTCGTGAACCTCCTGATGGCTCCTCTGACACAAGAGCCTGGATTTCAGCTGAGACTTCGTCTTGCAGACCTGCAGCCAATTCCAAGATCCAAAATATCGGATTTGTGTTCCGGCTATTGGTTCACTACAAAACCAGACACGATATTTGTTCAGGAGACACCCATAGATGGCAGCGGAAACCGAGGCCGGTCACGGCGAACCGAACTGGTGGGTCGCACCGGGGGAAGGCGATTTCATGGCGTTTGTCGCTATCATCATCATGATCGCGTTGCTGTACCTGATCGTCTACCTTTACGCAGCGTTTGACCGGTGGGCCGAGCACAAGTCAAAGGGTACGCCACTGGCAAAGACCATCCCGACTCTGCTCGCCATAGCTTTGCTGTATGAGATTTTTCCGCTCGACCATTTCCATGTTCTCTTGCCGGTCAGCGCTATCCTGCTGGCCCTGATTGCCGACTGGTCGCGCTTCCACGTGAACTCCAAGACGAAAATTACGATTGAGGAGACCGTGGCGCCGGAGACCGTCGACGAGACCACGGTTCAAGAACCCCTGGCCGAGACACCGGTGCAAAACAAGGAGGCCGCTGACCATGTTTGAGCTGCTGTTCACCTCCTTTCCGGCCGTGATCCGTTATGTGCAGTTGCGCCGCAGGGGCGAGAAGATGACGGTCTGGAACATGAAGACGGCCGTGTTTATGTGGGCGATTCTGGCATTCGCGTTGTTTCTCACGATCTTCTATTTTCATCCAAAAACCTACGCGGGCATCGTCCCCTTCCGAACCGTCTCCGTGGTGGCACAGACCGCTGGCCCGGTAACGGAACTTGCGGTCGAGAACGAGCAGCGTGTCAAGGCCGGAGATCTGTTGTTTCGCATCGAAAACAGCGCGCAGAAGGCCGCACTCAAGGAAGCGGAAGCCCAGTTGGCTCTGATCGATGCCGAACAGGCAAAGGCGGAGGACAGCATCGTCGTTGCCCAGGCGACCGTCGATCAAGCAGAGGCCGAACTGACGAAACTGCGCGATGAGCTTTCGGACGCAAAGACGCTCGTGGAACGTGGTGTAGGTACGACCAACCAGGTACTGGAGGTCGAGACGGCCCTGGCGGCAACGGAAGCCGAGCTGAATGCCGCCAAGGCACAGCTCGATCTGGCGTCGGTCGACCTGAAAGATACCATTCCGGCGCAGCGCAGGGCAGCCGAAATTGCCATCGAGTCAGCGAAAGTGGCGCTGGGTTACACCGAAGTCCGCAGTTTCACAGACGGTACCGTGACCCAGCTGGCCCTGAATGTCGGCAGCCCGGCGACGACGCTGGTGTTGAGGCCCGCCATGATCATCATTCCTGATCGGATCGAAGGCGTACCCATCCGCATAGCGGCGGGGTTCAATCAGATTTCGCGCTCGACCATCTACGAAGGCATGCCGGCCGAAATCGCCTGCGACAGCAATGCCAATCTGCTGTTCACAAACTCGGTTCTGCCGGCCAGGGTCGCCAAGATCCAGCCGGCCATAGCCGCCGGTCAGGTTGTCCCCAACGGTGACCTGATGGACATGGGACGCGCCGTCGAACGGGGCACCGTGCTGGCTCTGCTCGAGCTCGCCTACCCCGAACAGGAGGACTTGCTGCTCGACGGATCCGGTTGCATTGTCCAGACCTACACCGACAATCTGCACGGCGTTTTCGGCCATGTGATCGCCGCCACTGGCGTGATCAAGGCGGTCGGGCTGCGTCTGAAAGTGTTCGGCTCCATCGTCGCAGGCGTCGGCCTCGGCGGCGGCGGGCATTAGAGCGTTCCGCGGCTCACAGCGAAGGGAATACAGAAACGAGGTAAATCCGGTCCGGCGAGACACTGCACTCGGTATGGTGTACCAGGACACCGCATACCACCGTCGTTGAACTTTCTGTCTCACGGAGGGTTTGTCTTGCCAAAAACACGATGCATGGATCATCAGGGCGGGCCACAACGGGTTGACCTGGGCGGCCTACGCCGGGCCGCAATGCAGCCCGGGAAATCTGTCGCGATCTTGATATCGATTTTTCCAAGATCATCTGATCGCCCGACGCACCGCTGTTTCCTAGACGTCTCCGCGAACAATCCGCGGACCCCGCCAATCGCGGCTCGATGCAGCGATGCGAGACATTGCCGGAATGCGCGTTAGGCGTGGTCCCTAATCACCCCTGAAAGTTGTGCAAAACGAAGCTCAATTCAAAGCAAACAGGAGTTGAGTGCGAGATGTTGGGTTCGCGATTCACGTTTGTTTAAGGCCTTCTGTGATTTTCTGGGTGCGCACGCAATAGGCGATGAGTGCGGCATGATTGCCGCCATAGGTGTGCATGTTTCTGTCAAAACCGAATGAATGAGTCGATCCGCGAATCCGTTTCGCGTCGAGCGACTTCGTGTGGGGTCTTCCGGTTTATGATGAGCAAAATCAAGAAGTTGTCGCTTACTGCGAAAATTGCTGTGTTCATGATTGTGGTCAACCTGGCCGGCATCGCCGTTCTGGCGGGCTACACCTGGGCAAATGAAACGCGCACTTCGATCGCGGGTGCCGTCGGCAAGTGGACGCGGGACACCGAGCAGTTTGCCAGCCTGGCTGCCGGCGGGATCAAATGGGGAAAGCCAGAGGTTGTACGCGACGCCTACGAGCTGTTCCGGGATGATGCCTCGCTCAACCTCGTTCAATTCACCGCTTTCGATCGCGACGGGGAACTTGTCGACAGCTGGGCCAGGGACGGCGCGGCCGATATTCTCAGCGCCGATCAGGTCAAAGCACTGGCGCAAACCAACACCGAAACCGAGGGCGCTGTGAACAGCGTCGGCGACGGACTTGCTTCAATCGTGCTTGCGCTTCCCCGCAACGCGGCGGGCAAAATCGGCGGGCAGGTGGTCACCGTCTGGACGACCGCGCCGATCTACGCTGCCGCCCATTGGAACGCCATCATGCTTTTCGCAATCCAGGCAGTCCTTGTTCTGGTTGCTCTTGGATTGCTGCTCATCGCGCTGCAAAGGTGGATCGCGAGACCGCTCTCCGAGATGAACAAAAGCATCGAGCGCATGCAGGAAGGGGATTTCGATACCCTGGTGCCGATGCAGGAAAAGGGCGACGAAGTCGGGATCGTGGCCCGGGCACTCGAAAACTTTCGCCGCGAGTTTATCTCCAAGCAGGAGGAAAGCCGCCTGGCGGAGGAGCAACGGATCGGGTTCGAGGCGGAACGCTCGGAAAACGCCAAGCGCAGCGAACAGGTGGCTCAGGCCCATGCCCATGCCGTCAATCGCATCGCCGAAGTGCTCGAGAAACTGGCAGCCGGAGACTTCACCGGCCATCTCGAAGACCTGGGGCCGGATTTCGCGAAACTTGTCAATGACTTCAACCGTATGGTCGATTCCATGTCGACGACGCTGGGGCGCGTCAAAACCGCCTCTGTAAGTGTCGATTCAGGCGCAGCGGAGCTGGCAAATTCTGCGGACACACTGGCCAGACGCACCGAGCAGACCGCCGCGTCGCTGGAAGAAACGGCCGCCGCTCTGCGCGAGATGACGACGACGGTCAAGGAATCGTCCGAACGGGCGACCGAAGCCGGCACCTTGGTCACGAAAACCAAGGAGGATGCCGCCGATTCCGCCGCCGTGGTGCGGGAGGCGATTGATGCCATGGACCGCATCCAGAAATCGTCCAGCCAGATCGGGCAGATCAACTCGGTGATCGACGAGATCGCCTTCCAGACCAATCTACTGGCGCTCAATGCGGGGGTCGAAGCGGCGCGCGCCGGCGAGGCCGGGCGCGGTTTTGCGGTGGTTGCTCACGAAGTGCGTGAACTGGCGCAACGATCCGGCAAGGCTGCCAAGGAGATTTCCCAGCTCATCAGCGACTCCGGGCGCGAGGTCGAAAGCGGTGTACAGCTTGTCAACCGCACGGCTGAATCGCTGCTGGCAATCGAAGGTCAGGTGAACGAGATCACGACCCGCATTGAAACCATCATCGGCGGATATCGCGAACAGTCTTCCGGCCTTGAGGAAATCAACACCGCTGTCCTGAGCATGGATCAGGCAACGCAGCAAAATGCCGCCATGGTCGAAGAGACCAACGCTGCCAGCCAGGAACTGCGTGAGCAAGGTGCCGGACTCAACTCCATCATTACCCGGTTCCACATCGGTGAAGACGCCGTGAACATGGAACCGGAACCCTCTCAATACGATGCACCTAAATCACCCGTTGCGGCAGTGCCGACCGTGGTCGGCAACACGGCCTTGGCTGCTGCACCGGATGATTGGGAAGAATTCTGATCAAGCCTTCATTGAGATCATGCAACCAAAAAAGCGAGGAGAGAGCATGAAAACGAAAGTTGTAAAATATGCACTTGCGGCAACCCTGATCGCCGTTGGCGCCCAGGCAGCCATGGCCGCCGGCGGGCATGTGCCTGTGGTAAAGGACTACGCCGATGCCAACATCATGCCGTGGATTTCGGACTCCGCGGTGGTGGCGGCCATCAAGGCCCAGAATGAAGCCAATGCTAATCTGTCACAGTCCGACATTGATGCTTTGGACAAGCAGTGGCGGGCTGGTGTCGATGGCGGTGACACGAATCTGATCGACAACGTGCTGGGCAACTCCCTGTCGGATTTCCTGCGCGACAAACAGATTGCCTCCAACGGCATCATCACCGAGATCTTTGTGATGGATGCCAAGGGCCTCAATGTCGGCCAGAGTGACGTCACGTCCGATTACTGGCAGGGTGACGAAGGCAAATGGAAGAAGACCTACGGATCGGGCGATGCCGCAGCGGTATTCGTTGATGAGCCTGAAAAGGACGAGTCGACCCAGATGCTTCAGTCTCAGGTTTCCATGACGATTGCCGACACATCAGGCGCGCCGATCGGTGCGATCACCATCGGGATCAACCTGGACGCTCTCTAGGTCTCAGCGTTCGGAGCTACCTGAGGGGTCCGCTTGCGGGCCCCTTTTGCTTTTCTGACTACCGCAGCCATTGGCAGTTCGAAGCAGACCTAGTGACCTTAAATCGCGTTGCGGTGCATCAGGCTCATCAGCGGTGTTGCCGCGATGATTTTCAGGTCGAACCAGATCGACCAGTTGTCGATGTAATAAAGGTCGTATTTGAGGCGCTCGTGCATGCCGACCAGGGTTTCGATGGGCCCCCTGTGATCATGGATTTGCGCCCAGCCGGTGATGCCGGGCTTGACGCTGTGGCGCTTGTTGAAGAGATGCACCCGCGGCTCATAGGCATGGTTCAGTTCGATCGGATGGGGCCGCGGTCCGACGATCGACATTTCGCCGCGCAACACGTTGAGCAACTGTGGCAACTCGTCCAGTGAAGTCCGTCGCAGGAAACGGCCGATCCGGGTGACACGGCGGTCGCCGCGCTCGACCTGCTTCAAGCCGCCGGGCCGGGGTTCCGACGTCATCGTTCTGAATTTGTAGATCTCGAACTCGCTGTTGTTCAGCCCGGTGCGCTTCTGTCGAAACAGGGCTGGTCCCTTGCTTTCCAACCGGATCGCGGCGGCGATCAACAGCAGCAGCCAGGACAGAAGCACCAGCGCAGTTGCGGCGATGACATAGTCTTCGATCAGCTTGAACATGCGTCCCCAGTCGGAGATCCGGGTGCGCTGAATGTCGATGAATCGGTGTTGGCCCTGCTCGCTGATACCGATCAGCGGCACATAGGACAGGCCGGACGGCGGGATGAGCTTGATCTCCACGGACAGCATGCTGACAGCGTCGAGCAGGTCATCGAGCTCGGCCGGGTTTTCATAGGGAGGCGCGACGATCACCATGTCGAAGGCGGATTGACGCCCGAGCCGGATCATATCATCCAGCGTTCCGAGAGACCGGTCATTGCGCCCGAAGCCGGACCGGCCGAACACGCCCACGACTTCGATGTGCAAATTGTCCGGGCCAATTCTCTCGGCAAAGGCGTCGGCTGCCAGCGCACCACCGAATATCGCCGCGCGCCGGCGCATCGCACCGGTCTTCAGCCAGCGCGAAAAGACACCCGCAGCGATCGCGCGCATGAGCCAGATGACCACCAGCGACGCTGCCAGCCAGCCGCCAAACCAGACGCGTGAGTAATCCCCGCTGATGCCAAAGACGATGCCGACCAACGCCAACACGCCAAACGCGCCGGCAATTCCGCTGGCCACGGCACCCAGATTATCAACGAACCCCGTGATGGACGGTACCTCGTAAAGACGCGACCTGTATTGAATCAGCGCCATGACAAGCGGCAGCGCCAGGGTCGGCCAGAGATAGCGATCCAGATAGGTGTCGACCCCGAGCACCCCTCCGACATAGGTTCTGGCGATGATGAAGCCGGTCAGAGCGACAGCGGCGATCTCTGCCATACAGTAAAGGTCAAGCATCACCCTGCTGCTGGCGTAGCGATGCGTGTTCGATGATGGCTTGACGCCCGGGCCGGGACGCGGCCCCTGCCGACTGGGCTCAAACCCGCTGGACGTTTCATGCTTCGACAATAAGGGCACCCCGGACTGAATCTGCACGGAGTATTAAAGGGTTAATCAAAAGTTTCCACAAAGCATGTGAATTACAATTATTTATCGTAAATAAATATGATTAATTTTCTAAATTGGGAGATGTGATATTAATAAAAATTTTAATCAAATTTTAATTATTAAATATTGAGAGATTAACGATAAATAATTCGTTATGTTGCGAATGGAAATTGATTTTGTTTAGAGAGTTAAACAAATTGTTTTCACCATTCTGATGTCGCGGGGCCACACATCATGTCGTCAAAAAAGGCTGTTCTTGTTTGCGGGGCCGGCGGCTTCATCGGGCATCACCTGGTTCGTCGCCTGAAACAGGAAGGGCACTGGGTCCGCGGTGTCGACCTGAAGTTCCCTCGATTTTCTGAAACGGATGCTGACGATTTCGCGGTCGGCGACCTGCGCGACCAGGCCTTCGTGCGCGAAGTGATCGACCGCGGCTTCGACGAGGTCTATCAGTTGGCCGCAGACATGGGCGGGGCAGGGTATATCTTTACCGGTGAGAATGATGCAGACGTGATGCACAACTCTGCCACGATCAATCTCAACGTTCTGAACGCCGGTCACAAGCGCAACGTCAAGCGGATATTCTACTCCTCATCGGCCTGCATGTATCCGGAGTACAACCAGCGCGAACCCGACAATCCGAACTGTGCCGAAGATTCGGCCTATCCGGCTGACCCCGACAGCGAATACGGTTGGGAGAAGCTCTTTTCCGAGCGCCTCTATCTGGCCTACGGCCGGAACTACGGGATGCAGGTACGGGTCGCTCGCTATCACAATATCTTCGGCCCCGAGGGCAGCTGGAACGACGGCAAGGAAAAGGCGCCAGCCGCCATTTGCCGCAAGGTTTCAGATGCCGAGGAGGGCGGCGAGGTCGAGATCTGGGGTGATGGCGAGCAAACCCGCTCATTCCTGTTCATCGACGAATGTATAGAAGGCACATTGCGGCTGATGCGTTCCGATTGGACTGGTCCCGTCAACATCGGGTCGGACGAAATGGTGACGATCAACCAGCTTGTCGACATGGTGGCGGCGGTCGCCGGGAAACGCCTTAGCAAACGTCACGTCATCGGTCCAACCGGGGTGCGTGGCCGCAACAGCGACAACAGGCTGATCGAGGAAAAGCTCGGCTGGAAGCCGACGGCGGGTCTGCGCGCCGGGCTGTGGCCAACCTATGCCTGGATCGACAGGCAGAACAGCCGGCAGCGAAACATGGCGGCCTGAATCGATGGCCGTGACAACTGGTGATGCGCCGGTCTCGCGTTTCGATCATCACTTCATGCTCGGCATGCGGCTCGACTATCTGAGCATTGACCGGTTCGTCGAGGATTTCACCGCGGCGGCCAAACGTGGCTCCTCGACCTATTGCTGCGTTCCGGATGTACATCAGTGCATGAAATGCCACGACGAGAGCAGTCACCGGGACATCGTCAACAGCGCCGACTACGTGGTCTCCGACAGCACGGTTCTCCAGAAGGCGCGGGCTCTGCGCCACGGGGTGCCTGCCATGGCGACGATCCTTGGCTCGGAAATGATGCGGACGCTGTGCGGCGAGGCCGAGAGGCAGGGCATTCCGATTGCCCTGATCGGTGGCCGTGATGACGATGTGCTGGCCCTGATCAAGACCAGGCTGAAGGAAGAGTTCCCGGCGCTTCGCATTGCCTACGGATACTCTCCACCGTTTCGTGACCTGACTCCGGATGAGGAACGCACGATGCTGGAAGGCATTGCGCTGTCGGGCGCGAGGATCGTCTTTATCGGCATCGGCTGCCCTAAACAGGAACAGTGGATGGGACGGTACAAGGGGCGCATCAACGCCGCCATGATTGGCGTCGGCGCTGCCTTCGATACGATCAGCGGCGTGGTCCGGTCATCTCCGGCGTTTGTCCATCGCTTCGGCCTTGAATGGCTGTTTCGCTTGATCCGGGAGCCGAGGCGTCTCTTTCGGCGTTATTTGGGATCGGCGCCGCGTTTCGTGCTGCTAACCGTCGTCGATGGCCTTCGGTCGCGCAAGCGGTCACCGAAGCCCGGTCGCTAAGCTCCAGATATCCGATTGTCCCGAAGCATCCGCATTTCGCGGCTGAAGTGCCATAGTCGCATCAATGTGCCGGCGAGCGCGCCCAGTAAAACGCAATAGCCGCCACCGGCGGCGCCAAATTGGCTGATCAACGGATAGGCTGAGATGACCGTGATCGACAGGTCGACGAGGCTCGCATTGAAGTTGTGACGGGGGAGCCCGAGCGCCCTCAGCGCAAGGCTGCGACCGAGAATAAGACCGCGCAGCAGGATCACCGTTGCCAGCAGCATGATGAGATGCGCCTGACCCAACAGGAGCTGATTGTCGAAGATCCACGCGAGGAAGCCGTCGCCGAAGATCAGGAGGCCAAGCCAGTAAGCCGCGAGCGCCGAACCGGTCATGACAGTCGTCCAGTGAACCGAGGCAAGCAGTTCATCGATACGGCCTGCTGCGAAACTGCTTGCGGTTCTGGGTTCCAGTACATTGGCAAGTCCGAGCAACAGCGGGTTCGCTGCGGTGATCACGATCGAACAGGCGGCGAATATGCCGGCTGCCGACAGGCCGGCCAGCGTGGAGATGATCCAAAGCACGACTGACCCGCTGAGGGTCGCAACCTGCTGTGCGCCGAGGATCCACCTGCCGAATGTCCAGTTGCGCGACAATTGCGGCATGATCCGCCGGCGGCGAATGTCCAGAAGGTGCCAATTGCCGGGCAGCCAGGCGATGCCGGTCACGGCTGCGCCGACGCCCATTGCTGCCAGCGCTGTCACCGCGCTGAGCGAGGAAACCGTTGCCATCAATGCGATGGCAGAAAGCTGAATGACGGCCACTCCAAGATCCAGGAGCAGGGCAGAACCGATCCGGAAATGGGCGAAGCAAATCTTGCGCGCAAAATTCTGCAGAAGCACGAAGGGGATGATTGCGGCCAGGACCGCACCCATCGTGGCGGAACTTTGGCCACCCGCCAAAAGTGCCAGGAGGCTGAAAGCTGCCAATGCCGCCGCCGCGACAAGGCCGAGGCCAAGCGACAAGACGAAAATACTGCCTGCGAAACGGCGCTGGCTTGCTGGCCTCTCTCGGCGGCCCAGTACGGCATAGGGCGACATGAGAAGAGATTCCTGGACGACGTTGACCAGGACAACGATGGAAAATCCGATTGCGTAAAGCCCGAGCTCCTCGACGCCCGCCAGCCGGCCAACGAGGATCGTGACCGCAAACCGGGTTCCGCTGACCACGGCCTGATCGGCGAGAGAACCGAAACTCTGCCGGGCGGAGGATCCGAGAACCCGCTTGAGAAGTCCCTGCGGTCGGCTGCGTGTCAGCATTGCCGCCAGGCGTCCGGGAACGCTTCCCGCGTGCGGGCCCTCGGCTTCAGCGGGCAGCATTTCACGATGGTTTTCTCCGCAAGGGTGCGCATTGGATACTGCGGCAAAAGGTGTCCCAATGGTGCGGTGATTTCAATCGACTTCTTAAGAATAAGTTAATTCGACAATATAATCGTATTTAAATAAAATTTTAACTTTAACCAAAACGCAAGACCGGCAATTGAATTGCTTTTTTTACCTTTCGTTAATGTTAGAAAAGGTCGTGCGCGCAAGGACACGACCATGGCTTTCACGTCGCCTCCAAAAGACAGATACACGGCGGTTGAATCCGACTTCGGAGCGGCCGTAGGCGCCGACCTGCGGCGTTTGACCGGAATATTCTGGAAAGGGGCTCCCCTTATCCTGGCCTGCGCGGCTTTGGCGACGGCCCTGGCGGTTGCTTTTGTCTGGCTGACGCCGCCTCTCTACAGTGCACGGGCGGAGTTGCTCATCGATCCGCGGCAAAAGCGAACCATCGAAAATGAAGTCTCGCCGACGGGTCTCGGGTCGTCCGCCGTCGGAGCCGATACGCTGCTGTTGGACAGCCAGATAGCGGTCATGCAGTCCCAGGCTGTCATCGCCCGGCTGATCGAGGAAGAGGGGCTGACACGCGATCCGGAGTTTGCGGGCGTCGATCGAAGCTCGCTCGTGGCCCGTCTGAAGAACCTGGCCAAGAGTGTCGTTTACGGGCCGCAGAGCCGTCACTGGAACGCGCTGAGCGATTTCGATCGCGCCAATACCAATCTCCGGGAGAAGCTCAGCGTCGAGCGCCAGCGCAACACGTACGTCATTGCGATTTCCATGCTGTCGCAGGATCCCGAAAAGGCCGCCCGGCTCGCCAACCGGGTCGCTGAAATCTACATCGCGCAATCCAACCTCACCGCCGCCAACTCGACCACGGAAGCAGCCGAGAGCTTGTATTCGCGGCTTGAGGAACTGTCCGTGAATGCGCGCGACGCCGCTCGCCGCGTCGAGGACTACCGACGCGACAATGGGCTGATCGGTGTTCAGAATGTGCTCGTTGTGGAACAGCAGCTTCGGAACCTCAACGAACAGCTCAGCGTATCCCGGGGACGGGAAAATGAAGCGCTTGCCACCCTCAATCAGGCTCAGGTGGCTGGCGCCTTCGGTGTCGCCGATACCGGAACTGGCGATGCCCTGCAGTCGCAGGTGATGACGGAGCTTCAAACCGGATTCGCCGCAGTCGAGGCAACCGAAGCGGAGCTCGCGGCTTCTCTGCTGCCCAACCATCCCCGCCTGATCGAGTTGCAGCAACGCAAGAATGCGTTGAGGCAGTCCATCGACAACGAATACAACAGAATTCTGGCGCGGCTTCGGGTCGACTACGAGACGGCATCGGAGAACACCGGATCGCTGGTCGCGGAGGTTAATGCTCTTCAGCAACGGCTGGCCGAATCCAATGAAAGCTCGGTGGAACTTCAGGAATTGCAGCGCCAAGCTGATGCCAGCCAGAACGTTTACCAGTCGTTTCTGACCCGCTCGAAGGAAGCAGCCGAGCAGATCGGGATTCCCAACAGCACGGCGACCATCATCTCCGAGGCCTATACGGCGACCCGTCCGGCTTATCCCGTCGTCAAGCTGATCCTGCCTGCCGCTGCGCTGTTCGGCCTGATGCTCGGTGTGGTCATTGTCTGGTTGCGGCATATCCTTGGAGCGGCGAAGGCACCCAAGCCTCTGCGGACCTCACTGAACGAACCATTGATGGCACAGCCGCTCAGGTCGGATCCGTCAACACCGAACCATCTTTACTCAACCGGATACATCGGGCGCGGTCATGACCGTTGCGGCAGCGGTGCGACGATGAGGACAGCCGTCGGTCACGAGGCATTCCCGGAATCCGCGCTGGAGATGGTGGCGCGAGGCTTTGCCGCCGCGGTTCCGGCCATCGTCATCGCCTACTCCGTGATCATCGATCCGTTGATCAACCTGCAACCGGTGGCCCAGCGCGATTTCAGCGGCGCTGTTCCCGCTGATTTGAGCAAGTCCACCCTGGTGGCTCAGTTGCTGGTGCCGACCCTGTTCGTCATGCTCGGCTTTCTCGCCACCATCGCACAACCGCGTCGTCTCGCGAGCCTGCTGCCGGTGCTAGCGCCGGTTTCAGCATTTCTGTGTTTGGCGCTCCTGTCTTCCGTATGGTCGCCGGTGCCCGGCCGAACCTTTGTGCTGGCGGTCTACCAGATCCTTCTGTGTACGCTTCTCGTGCTGTCGATCACCATGTCGAATGACCCCGGCCGCGTCATCCGCAACATCTTCTGGGTGTTCGCGATCGCCATCGCCATCAACCTGGTGTTCGTGATCATCCGTCCGCCGGGTCCCATCGGTCACCAGGGCATCTATCCGTTCAAAAACACCCTTGGGAGCGCCACCGCCTGCGGCATGATTGTTGCCATGTCCCAGTTCGGAAGCCGCAGCTCCCTTATTCGCCTCACGGCAATCGCAACACTCGTCTTCGGGATCGTCGTGCTGATCGCCAGCGAATCGAAGACGGCGATCGGTCTGGTGATCGCAGCCCCGGCAACGGCGTTCGCGATACTCTTCCTGTCCGCGCGGCTGCGGGCAAGCGCCACGACGATCACCATCGGCCTGTCGCTGCTTGTCTTTCCGGCCCTGGTCGTCCTCGGTCAGCTTTTCCGCGTCACGCCCGCCCAATTCCTCGAACGCGGCCTGGGGGATGCGACCTTCACCGGCCGCACCCACGTCTGGTCGTTCGTGGCCAGCCATATCGAGCAGGCACCGGTTCTTGGTCGCGGCTACCGCGGCTTCTGGGGCATCGGCGACCTGTCGCCGAAGCATCACGCGGAGATCGAGTTCATCCGCAACACCGGCAGCAGCCACAACGGCTTTCTGGACATCACCCTCGATCTTGGTGTCATCGGCCTGTCGATCCTGGTGATTGTCGTGGTCGTGACCCTCGCGCGCACGGCCCGGGCCGTTGACGGCAGGGGAACGGCCTTCTTTCTTCTGTCAATTGCGCTGTTCGTGGTCGGTCGCAACCTGATGGAATCGGTGATCCTGTGGTCGACCTTTTTTGACAATCTGCTGTTTCTGCTCGCCGGTCTGTCGGCCTGTTACCTGATCGGCGCAAAGGCCCCAAATTCGCACGCCGCGGCTGGGGGGCGATAGCGGTGCTGAACATCCTCATGGCGCACAACCGCTATCAGACGCCAGGCGGTGAAGACCGGTCCACCCACGATGAGGCGGACCTGTTGAGAACCGCCGGCCATCGCGTCGATCTCTGGGAGGTGAGCAACGACGCGATCTCCGGCGGAGATATCGGAACCGCATTCGGAGCAATCTGGTCGACGGCAGCGGTCGCCGAACTCAGGACGCGCCTGGTCGGGCAATCCTATGATCTTCTGCATGTGCAGAACTACTTTCCTCTCCTGTCTCCGGCGATCCTTTTTGAAGCCAGCAGACAGGGGGTCGCGACGGTCCAGCACCTGCGCAACTACCGACACCTGTGCGTGAATGCCGGCTTTTTCCGGGACGGTCGCCCGTGCCGGGACTGTGCCAAGGCCAGGTGGCCCTGGCGCGGCATCGTGCACAAATGCTACCGGGACAGTCATGCGGCCAGCGCCGTCCCTGCCGTCAGCGTGGCCGTCCACAGGTTGATCGGTACCTACGGACGCCGCGTTGATGCCTTTATCGCCATATCCGATTGCGTGCGGGACGCGCACATTGCCGGTGGGTTTCCGTCCGAACGCGTCCATCGACGATATTCAGCCGTTCTGCCGGGTCTTACGGTTCCGTTCGATCAACGCCGACGCGAGCTTTTGTGCGCATCGCGACTGACCGGTGAAAAGGGCATCGATCATCTGATCCGGACGTGGCGCCGACGTCCGCGCTCGGCGACGTTGGCAATCGCCGGATCAGGGCCGATGGAAGCGGAGCTCCGTCACCTGGCGGGCGACGACCCGTCCATCGTCTTTCTCGGCCAATTGAGCCCGGAGGCCGCCAAGGACCGCATGGCCAATGCCATGGCGGTGATCAATTGCAGCCTGTGGCCCGAACCGTTCGGCCGGACACCCGTCGAGGCCTTCGCCACGGGCGTCCCGGCAATCGTTTCCGATGCCGGAGGACTTGCCGAAAGCGTCGTCGACGGTGTCAGCGGACTGATTGTCCCGCCGGGAGACGATGACCGGCTCGATGCCGCTCTGACGCGTTTGCTGAACGAAGACGGGCTGGCCGAAGCGCTTGGGAACGGCGCATCGAGGGAATACGCGCGCAAATTCCATCCCCGGATCATCGCGGCCGAATCCGAGCAAATTTATCGACGTGCGCTGCAGCGCCGGCGCGGCCGTCTGCCAGAACAAAAGGTAGCACAGACATGACAAGGTTCCGCCTCGTTTCAGCCTATCCCCAACTGGGTGTTCTCTTCAGGCCTTGGCTGATCTCAAACCTCTACGAGGGCCTGATCTTCTTGGTGAAACACCGCCGCTGGCCGAATTTCGACAAGACCGGCTATCTCAACGATTTGCTGTTTCGCATGCGGGCCAGTGAATCCGACATGGTCTTCCGGTCGTTCACGGCGGACAAGGAATTCTCCAAGATTTATATCCGCGGGATCACCGGCGAAGATCTCAGCGTTCCCACCATGGCCGTCCTGCACAGTGCCGAAGAGATTGATCGATTCGTCTTTCCCGACCGTTGCGTCATCAAACCCACGCACATGTCAAAGGAGTTCATGTTTCACGAAACTGGTCCGGTGACCGCTGACAAGCGGGCACAGATGCGTCACTGGCTGAAGATGAATTTCGGTGACATGACCGGCGAACGCCACTACATGCGCCTGGAACCGAAGGTCATCGTCGAACCGTGGCTGAGGCTCAACGGCGACTTCTGCAATGACTACCGCTTCCACATGTACAAGGGGCAGCTGACGTCCTTCGGGATCGGAGTCCGCGACAGTGCCGACAGGGAAACACTGCAGCTCCAGTTGACACCCGACTGGAAACTGTTCCCGGGAGAGTCCTTCTACCAGGGTCGGATCGAAATGCCGGATTCCGTCGACATCGAGTCGCTCCGGCCCGACTGCCTGCCACGGATGTTGGAGATTGCAGAGCTCGTGAGCCGTGACGTGGACTATGTTCGGGTGGATTTCTTTACCGACGGTCGCGATCAACTCTATGTCGGCGAAATCAGCCACATTATCGCCGGTGCGCGCGAAGTCTTCAAACCGGTGGAACTGGAACGTGTCTTCACGACACCGCCAGCGGTCAGGGAAGGCTTTGCCGAGTAAGGGGTGCAACGGGCGAATTGCCGAGCGGCAAAACGAAAAGGAGGAGCGCAGGCATGACAAGGTTCCGTCTCGTTTCAACCTACCCACGGCTGGGTGTCCTTTTTAGGCCATGGGCCGTGTCGAACCTCTACGAGGGACTGGTCTTTATCCTGAAACATCGCCGCTGGCCAAAATTCGAAAAAACCGGTTACTTCAACGATCTGCTGTTTCGGATCCGGGCCAGTGAGTCCGACTTTGTTTTCCGCTCATTCACGGCGGACAAGGAATTCTCCAAGACTTTCATTCGCGGCATTACCGGAGAAGAATTGAGCGTTCCGACCATTGCCGTGCTTCGCAACGAGGCGGAGATCGATCGATTTGCCTTTCCCGATCGCTGTGTCATCAAGCCGACGCACATGTCGGGAGAGTACCTGTTCCATGAAACAGGAGCTGTTTCTGAAGGCAATCGGGCGCGGATGCGGCGCTGGCTCAAAATGAATTTCGGCGACATGACCGGCGAGCGACACTATCTGCGTCTCCAGCCGAAAATCATCGTCGAGCCCTGGCTAAGGCTGAACGGCAATTTCTGTCACGATTTCCGGTTTCACATGTACAAAGGCCAGCTGACGACCGTGGGGATCGCAATTCGGGATAGCACCAGTAAAGGCGGACATCGGCTGCAGCTTACGCCTGACTGGGAGCTCTACCGTGGCGAGGGTTTCTTCGATGGTCCGGAAGGCACGCGCCCCTACGCCGACGCGCAATCGCTGAAACCCGACTGCCTGCCAAGGATGCTGGAGATCGCGCGACAGGTCGGTCGCTATGTCGATTATGTCCGAGTCGACTTCTTCTCCGACGGTGGGGACCAGTTCTACGTCGGCGAAATCAGCCATGTCATTGCCGGCGTGCGCGAGGTGTTTGAGCCGGTCAAACTGGAGCGCGTGTTCACGACGCCGCAGAAAAACAAAATCGTGACTGCGTAGATACGGCAGGCTTCAATTGTCTGGTCCGGCAACTCCGGCAACATCGGGATTGTTCGCGTCGAATTCGATCGCCTGTTCGCTGCGTGAGCCGTCTCTGTAAACAGTCACGCCCTTGCAGCCGAGTTCCCAGGCCAGGGTGTAGCAGCGCACGACGTCCTCGGGCGTCGAATGCCGGGGCAGATTGACGGTTTTCGTGACGCCGTTGTCGACATGTTTCTGGAAGGCCGCCTGGACGCGGACATGGATTTCCGGTGCAATTTCGTGGGCGATCTTGAAGCGCTCGCGAATGGCCTGTGGCACGGATGTGACCGATTGGACGCTGCCGTTGTTTTTCGAAATCTCCTCGAATATGGGCTCGGGGTCCAGACCGGCGCTTCGCAGGGCGCTTTCGAGATAACTGTTCTTGCGCAGGAAGGTCTGGTCGCCCATGACCCGAACTAGATAGCAAAGCGAGAAATAGGGTTCGATGCTGAAGCTGCTGTCGAACAGGATGGCATGGTTGCCGCTCGGCGGCAGCGCCAGCAGGCTGATGTTGCGCCGGTCGGTTTCGCCGGACAGCGTCGAATTCGGATAGGCTCCCTTTTCCGCCGCCAGCTGTCGCGTTGCTTCCTCGGCATGGCGGCGCAGGGTCGCCGCGAACCGGTCGGCCAGCGCGATTGCCCGGTCGCTGTCATAGGCCACACCGGCCAGCGCCAGGCAATCCGCCCAGCCCGTGACACCGAGCCCGATGCGCCGATTGGATCGGACGGAATCGTAGATTTTCTCGACCGGATACCAGGAAACTGAAATCGAGTTGTCGATCATCCGCACCGCCAGATGGATGACCGCCCGCAACAGCGCGTCGTCGAAAAGCGGTTCGCCACCGGCATCCATTGCTTCCTTGTCGAGAAGCAGCACCAGGTTGAGGTAACCGAGATTGCTGGATTCGTAAGGGTAGAGGCCGACCTCGCCGCAGGTGTTCATCGCGGTGATCGGACCGACACTGTCGAGCAGTGGATTGTCCCGATTGAGGTGGTCGAGAAACACCACGCCAGGGTCGCCGGTCTGCCAGGCCAGTTTGCAGATATCTGCAAAGAGCTCGTTTGCCGGGAGTTCCTTCACCACCTTTCCTGTCTGTGGGTCCTGCAACCGCCAGGTCGCCTTGTCGGCGACCGCCCGCATGAAGGCGTCACTGATGCCGACGGAGATATTCGTCAGCGGCAAGTCGCCGTCTGTGATCTTCGCGGAAGCGAACTCGATGACATCGGGATGGTCGACATTGATGATCGCCAGGTTGCCGCTTTCGTATCGACCCTTCTGGCGAAAGATTCCCGAGGCGCCGTCGAACAGCTTCAGAAAGGCTGCTGGGCCGGCCGCCAGATCGTCGTGCTCGCGCACCCGATGGCCACGCGGCCGAATGTCGGAATAGTTGAAGCCGCAGCCGCCGCCATTGCCCTTGATGTGACAGGAATCGGAAAAGGTCTGAAGGATTTCTCCCTTGTCGTCGACGAGCGGCAGCACGAAACAGTTGCCGAGTTGCTGATTGGTTGTGCCAGCATTGGCAAGGACGCGGCTGGCTGGCAGGAAGAGCAGGCGCGACATGGTTTCGAAGAACAGACCCTGCCAGGCCTCGGTATCTTTTGTTTCGGCGCCGGCCAGCGTAGCAGCGACCCGTTGCATCATGTCGTTCGGAGTCTCGGCCTTCCCGTCGTCGCGCCGCAGAAGGAAGCGTTTTTCCAGGAGCTCACGAGCGTTGTCGGTGAAAGGCGCGCGATCGACATCGAGGATACGCTCAAACTCGATAGGTGAGGATTGCGCCGCTTCGGGCAGGGCGGTTTTATTCGACTTCGTCATGAAAGGACCTGTCCGGAAAGCGACGACTCGTTTGTAAGGGACAACAACAGCTGATTGATGACATTGGTGGCGTAGGCGCCGGATGGAAGAAAGAAGGACACGATCGCGCTGAGGCGGTCGGAATGGACATCGTCTGCTTCGATGCACTCGATGTTGATGACCGGATGGATAAGGCTCGGTCGGGCGATGCCGGTTGAAACGAAACGGCCACCCTCCGGCCTGAAACGTCGGTATTCGATTGTAGGGACGGAAGACAGGGCGACGGCAAGGTCTGTTGCGGATCGTGCGGTGACGAAACCGAAGCCGTCCCGCGAATAACCGATCAGCTGTTCCGGCCCCAGCTTCTCCTCCAGCGCGAACTTGACGCTTTTGTTCCATTTGTCGGAGCTGTCCGCCGACATGAAGAAGGCTACAATCCGAGGCTCCAACGTTTCAAAGAAGGACTGCGGAGAGCCTTGCCAATCTCGGGCAGTCGCCGATTCGGGTGTCTGTGCTTGCGACAGCAGCCGCAAAGCCCGGTCGTAGTCGTCGCCGATCAAGGCAGCGCCGATTTCGTGCGTGGTCTTAGGACCGTTTGGGACGCCAAAACGCTGGGTGTCATAGTAATTGACCACGGATATCGGCAAAGCATGATCAAGGTCTCGCAATGTGTCGGCAAGGTCGCGCGGAAGATTGCGAATGCGAATACGAAAAGCGTTTCCAGCGAGCCCGCCGACGGTCAGCGGATCGGCATATCGTCCATAGGCGAAGAGCTGAAGGAAACGATCGCCAGCATGATGAAGGCGGTTGAATTCTTCCAATCGGTCGACGTCATGGTCTCCCGGTATGGCGATCATCTGGTCGGTGACGGCGTCCTCGTCCTTCAGGCCGCAATAGCTGACGCGATGTGGTTCGACCTCCAGAAAGGAAGCGATTGCGTCGATCGCCTGGAAGGTCGTGAAGCCGGACTTGCGCAGCCGCAGATAGTGGAAATCCGGCTTGGCGTCTCCCGACGCAGGGCC
This sequence comes from Hoeflea sp., assembly GCA_965216535.1. Lineage (GTDB taxonomy): Bacteria > Pseudomonadota > Alphaproteobacteria > Rhizobiales > Rhizobiaceae > Hoeflea_A. Next base: position 7,075,684 of record OZ244175.1, on the reverse strand, counting down.
GAGCGCAAGCGCCTCCGTCACGCAAAAATCCTCGGGCTTCAGCTTGATGGTTGCTGCGTCGAGTATGGATGTGTCTGCTTCCGCTCCCATGGCGCGAGCGTAGCATTTCGCACCACTTTACCGAAACAGGTAAACCGGGCTCGACCAGGCCTGGAACCCGTCTTCGGTTGTCACGCAGATCCAGATCGGGTTGTCGCCGCTGCCACTCAGCTCGATGGTCCTCCGGAAGGTGAGTTCACGATCGAGCGGTTGTTCTGGAAGCCTGAAAGCCCGGATGCGGCGCTCTAGCCCACCGGCTTCGCAGATCGTGTCTTCCAGTCCGACGTTGGCCAGATTGAGATCAAGATCGCCGTGGTTGGTGGTCACGAGAAGGTGCCCGTTGCTGCGGCCCAGCCAGGCATCGAAGCCCATGAAATTGCCGGTGGTTACGGCCTTCCAGATTACCGTGTCGGATCCGCGCTGCTCGAACAACTGATCGGGATTCCATTTGTTGACGGTCTCGAACCGGGAAATCGTCGTGTCCGAAAACTGGGCCCTGCCGCTCCAATTGGTGTTGCGACCGCGACCCCGATATTCCGCACCGCTCCACAGCACGCGGATGCGGTCGCCGAGGTCGGATTCGGCGTAAGGTCTGATCGTTTCCAGGACCTCGATTCCGTTGCGGATTTCGACCCGTTCGATGCCGGCATGGGCGCAGATTTCAACCGCCAGTTCGACCGATCCCGCATCCGTCTTGACGATGTCACCCATCATTGCGGAAGTTACTGAATGGCTGGCCGTGTCGGAAGCGGCGTCAGGATTGCGTTCGAAGAGTGTGCCTGTGTCCTGCAAGTCGACACGGACATCCATGTGCATGCGGCAACCGGTGGTGCCGTAGTGATGTCGCCGCCGCTGCGCTTCGAAGATGGAATCGCGGTCGTTGCGATCCGTCAGAAAGCAGGTCAGCCCGCCATAGGCGCCGAAAACCGAATCCCCTGGATAACTCGCACCCGGCCGGCCCTTGTGGCCATCGCTGTTGCAAACGACGCCGACCCGGCGACCCAGTTCGAAGCCATCGGTCAGTACCCATTCGAAGGTGCCCCAGGCGGAATGGAGCTCGACCGCAGTCTCGATCAGTGGATCGTGGTCGTAGTGGATATTGGCGTAGCGGCCACCGACATGGGCATAGACCACCACGTCTTCGCTGGTCTCCCGGAAGGCCTGGAAAAGGTCGCTCAATGTATGGGCATCCGTCTCGATCTCCGACCGATCTTCCAGCAGCGCGTGGGAGCAGCGTCGGATGGTGCGACCCTCATGGCGGAAAAACACGTTGTGATCGCCACCGATGGCGGTGTTGCCGGACCATTCATAGCCAGGAAAAACGGTGAACCGGCCCGGCTCGTCGACATCGCCCGTCAGCCCGTTCAGGTGCTTCCAGAACCCGGGCGTGATCTGGAAGTCATTGGCCTGGTGGCTTGTGACATCGAGGAAGGCCTTGTTGCGGGCGAAATCCAGGTAGCTTTCGATGGTGTTGGTGCCGACGGTCTCACCGGTCTGGCCGTGCAGATCGCCCCAGAAGCCCGCGACATCGCCCTCGCGGATAACCAGCGGACCTGCTTCAGCGACGGTCTGACCGTCGATGGCAATGCCGATCCTCAAAACACCCGGCTCGAGGACGCGGAGGCCTTCGAGTGTCAGGGCCCGGTCTTCCGGCGCATAGTCCACTTGCTCCGGCAATCCCTCGACGGGAAGCGACGGATGGAAGGTCAGTCTGGCTCTGGCTTGTGCCGTTGGGTTGCCCCATTTGTCCTCCGCCTTGATGCCGAAGTGAAATGTCTCACCCGGCCGTCGCAGGCTCGGCAGCACGCCGTGCCAGCTTTGCGGCGGACCGGCGACGATCGGCACCGCCAACTGCGTATCGGGCAGTTCGACGAAATTTCCGGTGGCCTGAACATCCGCCATGACGCGGAACTCGCGGCCGCCTTCCACAAAGGTCTGCGCCAGCATGCCAGGCGATCCCTTCGATGTGTCACCGAAGATAACGGTGATCTCCTCGCCCTCCCGCAGGTAGCCGCCGCGCTGATAGACCGTCAGGGTCTCGCTCCAGGGCCGCTGTCCGCCCTGCGGATCGTATTTGAGGTCGAGCCGGCCTTCTCCGTTGCTGGTCGCTGTAACGTAATTGGCGGCTGTCGGATCAGTCATTTGAGGGCGACCGGAATCGCTCACCATGCGCCAGGCGATGCGGATCGCGCCGGTGTCATCGAGGCCAAGTCGGCCGACGATATAGACCAGCTTGAGCGTATGAAAGCTGCGGGCCTCGACAGGGGTGAGGGGGGTGAGCGTCGCCGATCCAAAGATCGCGGGATCCTCGCCGGGTGCAACGGATGGGCCGTTATCGCCGACCAGTTCACGCCTGACGGCGCCAAATGGGCCTTGTTGTTTCATGAGCCGAGGTTCCCACGGATGTTGCGGACTCGACAAGCCTATTAAAACTATATAGTTTTGTAAATCCGGATTTGCGGCAGGCTGACCGAACCCGGTCTGGTTGTGGCACAACGTTGGGAGGAAACCGTGAAATCCAAACTTGCACGACGGCATTTCGTAACCGCCATCGCAGCGCTGGGAGTGGGCGCATCGGCTCTTTGGGGCGTCGAAGCGCGAGCTGAATATCCAGAGAAACCGGTGACGCTGGTCATCCCCTATAAGGCCGGCGGCAGCACCGAAACCATGGCGCGGGTCTATTCGAATGCCCTCGGCAAGGCTCTGGGCCAGAAGGTCATCGTCAAGACACGTCCGGGCGCCGGCGGCGCGGTCGGCGCGACAGAGGTCTCCAAGGCGGAGCCTGATGGCTACACGCTGCTTTTCGCGGCCTCCACGACCCTGCTCTGGCCGCCGCTGGCGCTGAACGTCGAATACGATCTCGACAGTTTCGACTATGTCGGTCAGATCACCGAATATCAGCAGGCGATTGTGGCCAAGGCGGATGCGCCGTTCGACACGCTCGAGGAGCTGGTCGAATACGCCAAGACGAACTCGCTCAATTACGCCGACCAGAGCGCTCTGTCCCGCAAGTACATCGATTTCATCGGCAACACCGAAGGCGTCAAATGGACCGGCATCCCGACCAAGGGCGGCGGCGAAATGGTGCCGTTCCTGCTTGGCGGCAAAGTCGATTTTGCCTGGAGCGGCGGCATCCACAACCGCTACGGCGATAAGATGAAGGTGCTGGCGTCCATGAATGCCGGCCGGCTTCTGGCCTCGCCGGATATTCCATCCCTGCGGGAAAAATACAGCGTGTCGATGCCGAGCCAGGCCGTCATCGTCGTGCCCAAAGGCACTCCGGCCGATGTGGTCGCCAAGATCGAGAGCGCCATGGAAGCGGCGACCAAGGATCCGGAATTCAACGAACTGGTGACGCAGAAGCTCAAGTTTCCGGTGACGTTTGTTGGTTCCGAAGACCTGACGAAGGACATATCGAATACCGTCGACGGGTTGAAACAGGTCATCAGCGCGACGAACTGACGAGCTCCCGATGGCCGACGCCCAAACACCCGACTCCGGGTCCGAACGGGCAGCTGTCGATGTCGCGGCCGGACTGGTTCTGGCCGCGGTATCAATTGTCTGCCTGGCCTGGTTCATCCCTGCTCACGTGGGAACCAATGCGAGCGAGTATGATGTATCGCCGGCGTTCTTTCCCAACCTGGCGTCCTGGTTGGTGCTTTTTCTGTCCCTAGCCCTTGTGGCTACGCGGATCACCCGTATCGATCGGGCCTCGGGTCCGCTCGGTGGCGTGTCAGCGGGTTGGCCGATCGTAACCCAGACCATCACCTGGTCGGTGGTGGCGCTGCTGGCGTGGTACGGAATGGAGGCCGTCGGCTACATGCCAACGGCGGCCGCGATCCTGGTCCTGGGCGCGGTCGCCTGTCGCTACCGCAACATCTTTGCCATCATTGGCCTGGCTATTGTCATGCCCGTTGTCATCGATAAGCTGGCCTGGCTTGTATTTCAGGTCGACCTGCCATGAGGCTGGCGGGGTCAATCCATGGTTGAACAGTTGATCGCCGGCTTTGGTGCTGCCTTCACCCTCACCAATTTGCTGTTCATTGCCGCCGGTATCACCTTGGGCATCATCATCGGCGCCATCCCCGGTCTCGGCAGTGTCACCGCCCTGGCCGTCCTGGTGCCGATCAGCTACTACATGTCGCCATTGTCGGCGATCGCCTTTCTGGTCGGTGTCAACAAGGGCGGGACGTCCGGCGGTGCGATTCCGGCAATTTTACTCAACAGCCCTGGCACGCCAGAGGCTGCGGCCACGGCGCTTGACGGGCACCCGCTGGCGCAACGCGGCGAAGCCCAGCGCGCCATGAAATACGCACTCTATTCGTCTGTCACCGGCGACACCATTTCCGACATGCTGCTGATCGTGCTGGTGATTCCGGTCGCGGCGATTGCGCTGCAGTTCGGTCCGCTGGAATTCACCGCAGTGCTGGTTTTCGCATTTGCGCTGCTCGCCGGCATCTCCGGCGGTTCCATGATCAAGGGGCTAATTGCAATCCTGCTCGGTGTATTCCTGTCGACGATTGGGCTCGACCCGATGGACAGTTCGGCTCGAATGACCTTCGACAACGTCAATCTTTATGACGGCCTTCCGCTGACGGCCGTCGCGGTTGGCTCTCTGGCGCTGGCTTCGGTGCTCGAACAGATTTTCGGTCTCTGGCGATCTGGCGGCGAACAATCTGCGGAGGAAGGGGAGGCAACGCAGTCCAACAATTCGGCACTGCCTGCAACCGAGTTTTTCAGCCATTGGCGCACCATCATACGCAGCGCTCTGATCGGTTCCGGCATCGGCATGCTGCCAGGCCTCGGCGTCTCGCTGGCCGCATTCCTCAGCTATGGTGCCGCCCGCCGGGCTTCGCGAAAGCCGGAAACCTTCGGCAAAGGCAATCCGGAAGGGATTGTCGCCACCGAGGCGGCCAACAGCGCCGTTGTCGGCGCCAATCTGGTGCCGACCATTGCGCTGGGCATACCCGGGAACATTGCCGCTGCCCTGTTGATCAGCGCCTTCATCATCCATGGCATCGTTCCTGGGCCATTCATGATGACCATGCATGGCGACCTGATCTATTCCCTGTTCGCCAGCATGCTGATGGCCAATGGCATCCACCTGGTCATCGGCCGTTTCGGCATTCCTGTCTGGGCGACGATCTCAAGGGCCCCGCGCGGCCTGATCCTGCCATCGGTCATCGTCCTGTGCATGGTTGGCGTATATCTTCCTGGCCAATCCATGTTCGACGTCGCAGTCATGCTGGCTTTCGGCGCAGTCGGGTTGGCCATGCGCCACAGTGGTTTTTCGGTCGTCTGCATGGTTATCGGCTTTATTCTCGGCGGCATGTTCGAAACATCCCTGCGCCAGTCGCTTTTGCTCTATAAGTCCGATATTGGCGTCATACTGGAAAGCCCGATCGCCATTGCGTTCTTCGGGTTAACGGCAATTCTGCTCGTCCGGTCCGCCTGGCAAGAGAGCAGGAATGCAAACGGCTGAGAGTGTTGACACGGAGCGTCCGACAGGGCCAACCGAAACCGATGAAATGGCGGTCTGCAAGGCGCTGGCAGCCGAAATGCAGGTGGTTCAGTCAGCCCAGAAATGCACCAAGCGGACGGCCGTGCGGCTGGCGATTTCCAACTCGATACAATCCAATATCCTCAAGCCCGGGGACTATCTTCCATCCGAACTGGCATTGACGAAAATCCTCAACGTCAGTCTTGGAACCGTTCAGGCGGCACTGCAGCAATTGCGTGATGTGGGTCTGATCGTCCGTCGGCGCGGCGATGGAACGCGCGTGACATCCCATGAACCCTGGTCGGACAGGGTCTGGCACTTTCGCTATCTGTCAAAGGACAGCCAGATGCCGCTCCGCATTGTCGAGGAAACCCTGCAACTGGAAACCGTCGATGAAGACGGGTTCTGGTCTGATCACCTGGGTGGTGGACAGTCCTGCTACCGGATCGTCAGGCAGCTTGGGATGCGCGATGGCACCCGGACAGGCGCCGATATGTACATCCCCCGCTCGATGGCGCCCGGTTTGGCGGATATCGACACCAGCGAATTGCTGATGATCAACATCAGGCCGTTCCTGGAGGTTCATCTCAATCTCAAGATCACCGGGCGCGAACACGTGGTCACCACGGTAACGCCGGATCCCGACCTCAAGCGAACCTTTGAGCTGACATCAGGTGGGACTTACTACGAGATCCACGCCAGAACGTGGTCGAGCGACAGTCGGCCTGTTTACTTCCAGCGCATGCTTGTCGCCACCTCGGACTGCAATCTCAAATTCTAAGACACAGGGAACTCCAATGGCATGGATTGATACCGTCGCCTACGACGACGCCTCGGATCGTCTGAAGATGCTCTACGATCGGGTCAAAGGGCCTGACAACAATGTCGACAACATCATGATGATGCATTCGCTGCGTCCCCACACGATGGAGGGGCACATGGCGATTTATAAATATGTCCTGCACCACTCCGCCAACACGGTGCCGAAATGGTTCCTGGAAACCCTCGGCGTCTGGGTGAGCTCGCTGAACCGTTGCGACTACTGCGTCGAACATCATTTCGCCGGTCTGAGGCGTCTCCTTCGGGACGACGACCGGGCGGATGCCATCCGGCGCGCCATCGACATTCGCGATATCGACAGCGCTCCACTGGACGACGCCCAGACACGTGCGATGGCCTATGCACGAAAGCTCACGCAGGATCCGCCGTCCGTGACGCGGGACGATATCGAGGGACTTCGCGCGGCCGGTTTCGATGACGGCCAAATCCTGGAGATCAATCAGGTCACGGCATATTTCAGCTATGCCAACCGCACGGTCCTCGGTCTCGGATGTTCTACCGAGGGCGACATTCTTGGCCTTTCGCCGAACAATTCCGCCGATCCGGACGACTGGAACCACAGCTAGCGGGTATGCTCCAATTGGAAAAACTCGTCGGAAATGCCAGTATCGCTCGCTGGAGGATTTGAACACTGGCCTGGCCATCCAATCGATCTGCAGAGACACTCGACGGCGATACCATTGCCCAACTCAACGCCAAGTTCGCCGAAAGCGATGCGGCGGCAGGCATTGAGGTGAGCGACGCGTTCGAGCCGTTCAACCAGATGAACGACATGTTCACCCGGGCTTTTTGGGATGAGCGCATACGCAGCAAGGATACGGATGCGTTCTTCGCCAGCTATCGGATGGAGGCAGCGCCCCGTCGCGGCGAAGGCTTCGCGCAGAAGGATTTCGCCCTGCGCAATGCGTCCTGGGCCATCTCCGATCTGATTTCCAACCGCAACAATGACGACGGCGAGCGTGAGGGCTTTCAGGCGGCCATCCGCTATGACACACCCGTCGCCGATGAGCAGGTTCCGGTCGAGGATGTCGCCGCGCAGGCTGCGGAGATCAAATCGCTGGCAAAACTTTTCGGAGCAGATCTCGTTGGCATCACCGAAGTCGATCCGCGGTGGCACTATTCGGCCCGCGTCGACACCCGTGACTTCTCACCGACAGATCTCGGTCTGCCCGAGGGGCTCACACACGTCGTCGTCATGGGCCATGCGATGAACGAGGACCTGGTGGCCACCTATCCGTCTGCACTGGCGGGTGTCTCCACCGGCCTTGAATATTCACACGAGGCGGCGATCGTCATCCAGCTTGCCACCTACATCCGCAATTGCGGCTACGAGGCCGTGCCGTCGATGAACGATACGGCGCTGGTCATCCCCTATGCGGTCAAGGCCGGCCTCGGAGAATACGGTCGCAACCAGATGGTGATTACCCCGGAATTCGGGCCGCGGGTGCGCTTCTCCAAGATCTTCACCACCATGCCGCTGGCCACGGACGCGCCGAAGCTGATCGGCATTCGCGCCTATTGCGATATCTGCACAAAGTGCGCCGATGCCTGCCCACCGCGCGCACTACCATTTGGTCCGCCGCAGGAAGACAATGACAGCGTGTCGACCATCAAGGGCGTGAAGAAGTGGTCGGCCGATTGCGAAAAATGTTTCGGCTACTGGGCCAAGCTCAAGTCCGACTGCGCCATCTGTATGCGGGTCTGCCCCTTCAACCAGTCGAAAGAGACACTCTACGGCCGAATCTTCAACGCCCTGGCGACGTCGAAATATCGCAAGCTGGCGCTCTATCTGGAGACCAGACGCGGCCTGGCCGCGCGGTTGAAACCCGGCCAGTGGTGGCGGCGAATCCGTGGCGAGCCGGATATCTAGGCCGTGGACGCATTGACACGTAGCCAGAGCCGGATGGCAGCGAGCTTGACGAAGGCAAGAAAGTTAGCTGCGTGTTCCTCATATCGCGTGGCGATGCGCCGACAGTGCCTTATCCGGCTGAAGAACCGCTCGACGTGATTTCGATGACGGTAGAGATACGGACTGAAGCAGATCGGATCGCGGCGCTCCCGACCTCATGATCCAGAAAATGGCGTTCAGGACACGCCTGTCATCCACACACCATGCCAAATTTCAATGTCTGCTTTACCTCAGTCGCTGCGGCTTGGTCCGTTAGGTCGGTCGACCGTTTGGAGCCCGTTTGAGGCTTTTGAGCCATTTCGCAATCGCGATGATCCAAAACGAGTTGGATGGACAAGCATGACCCAAAGTAGTCATTTGCCTCGGATCTATCTATCCGCAAAGAGGGCCTCTGCCCGTTCCGGATCCCAACGGCGTTCCGTCAATCCTTCCGCTTCCCACTCAAGGCGCTCAGCTTCAAAGAAATCACCTCCGTAGATATGGATAGCGCCTGTGTATTTGGTCAGGGGATTGATGACTGAATGAATGACGTCTTTGCCGAGTGGCGTTACGTCGCCTGTGCCCAGTTCTCTGGCTCCCGCCGCCTCAATTCGACGATCCGAACCAGCCTTGGTGCGGCGCCAAAATATGTTGTCTTCGCGGCCAGTGTAGATGCCTATCACCGCCCACATATTGTGGTCGTGGGGCATTAGCACCATTTCCGGCCTCCAGACGACATTCAGGATTGTCAGTTCTGGTGATTTATATATCGCGTTTAATCCGCCGGATGTTGGGTCTCCCAACGTGTCAGTGACGAGGCATGGATTGGACAACGCCGACTTCAGAACATCAGTAACCGTGTTGTGGGTCGGATCCCTTCGAACTGCGGCTTTGCAATCTTCGACGAAATTCTCCAGATCGAACATGCTTGAACCTCTTTCATCTAACCTCGTCAATCATTGCTGAAACGACCGCGCGTTGCTTGAAGAAGCATTTTAGAAGACTTTGGGATTTTCTTGTTTTTTCTCCTATAAGGTGGGGCGCCGGATTTGGTGGAGATGGAGCGTCTAAAAGGAATGCAGTATTTCTTTGCCGGTTGCGTTCTCGATGTCGAGAGCCACTCTTTCTCACGCGATGGCAAAGCCGTGCCCATCGAACCCCAGGTATTCGATCTTCTGCATTTGCTTGCGGCGCGAGCCGGTCAGCTCGTCACAAAACATGACCTGATCGATGTGGTTTGGAACGGGCGAATTGTTTCCGATGCGACAATCGGGGCTCGCATCAACGCGGTGCGTAATGCTGTAGGAGACACCGGGAAGGCTCAATGCGTCGTACGGACTGTACCTCGCAGAGGTTTCTCCATGGTCGCTGATGTCACTTGCGAGCCGGTCGACCCTCGCTTTGAGCAAAGCACTACCAAACAGACTATTCATTTCACTGCGTCTGGAGACGGAACCCAGATCGCTTATGCGCGGTCCGGAAAAGGTCCGCCATTGTTGCGCGCCGGACATTTTCTCACGCACCTAAATCGGGATTGGGAGGGGGGTGTCTATCAACCCACGATCGCCGCGCTCAGCGCAGAACACACACTTTTTCGTTATGACCAACGCGGTACCGGGCTATCTCAAAGAGATGTCGAGGATTTGTCCCTTGAGGCCTATGCAAGCGACATGCTGGCGGTTGCGGATGCGGCTGGGCTGGATCGGTTTCCAATATTTGCTACTTCGCAGGGTGTCCCGGTGTCAGTACATTTCGCAGCGACCTACCCCGACCGCGTGAGCCGACTTGTCTTCTTCGGCGGCTTTGCTCAAGGACGCCTCGTTCGTAACGATGACGGCTCCCGCGAAGATGCGGAAGCTCTCATGACCCTCCTAACCAAGGGATGGGGCAAACCCGACAGTGCGTTCATGTCAGCCTTCGTAGCCATGTTCTGTCCAGATGCTTCACAAGAGGAGCGTGCAAGCATCGCAGCTAGCCAAATGGGTTCTGCGACACCAACCATGGCAGCTCACATCAGAAAGACAATTGACCAGTTCGACGTGACCGACAAACTTGCTGACTTAGGTGTTCCAACTCTTGTGATTCATGCGACCGGGGATGCGATACATCCTTTGTCTCAGGGGCGGATCCTTGCCACTGGCATTGCTGGATCGGAGTTCAAGGTTGTCGAGAGCAACAACCACATAATCCTCAGGTCGTCACCGACTTGGGAAGAAACGATCACGGCAATACTGGAGTTTCTCGGCCGCGATGAAAACACTGCGGATGGGCGTATCTGACTGTCTCGAAAAGGGTTACAAATCCGCAAAACACGGGGCGACGTCCGCATTTGGAACAAAACGCCAGCACGCGATGCGTCGCAATCAGGATAACGCCGCGGATCGCTTCAATTGATAAGTCCGGATAGCCGACCCACGTGGTTGATTGATCGTCTTCGGAGGATCCGCCGAAAGCGGTCATTGGCGCTCGCTCGTTTATGAGTATACGCCCTGGTCTAAGTCAAACGGCCTCTTCAGCCACGCTCCAGGCCAGCGTCTCCAGCGGCTGAAAATCCTCATCGATCGCAAAGGCCCGGGGGCCGAAGATCTCGACGGCCGTCTTCGACCGCATCACCGGCAGTGCGGCGATACCGATCACCTTGACCCGCTGGCCGTAGCGTAGCGTTTCGGTGGTGATCGGTTCGCCTGTTTCGCGGTCGAGCACGGCGATCAGGTCGGGCACGATGGCCACCGTCTTGCCGTTGGTCTTGGCTTGGGAGTACTCATTGCGGAAGGTGATCAGCATCTCGCCGTCGGCCTCGTTCAGGCCTTCCAGGAACACCTCACCATGGGTCCAGCCATCACGGGTTTCGCGGATGATGTCCTGGACCTTGCCGTCGAAAAGGATCTGCGAGAACCGCGGCGGGTTGGCCGTCTTGAAGTATTCGACCAGCGCGTCGCAGATATCCATTTCACCGGCGATACGAGCCTCGCGCACGGTTTTGCCGATTTCGCGCGCCAGGGTGACCGTTCGGGCAACGCAGCTTTCCCGCACTTGCTCGCCTGTCATGGCGTAGCTCGCGACCTGGGCGATACCACCCATCTTGACGCAGACCGGCCGGCCATAGGTCTCGGTCCGGAGCGCGCTGTCCGTCTCCAAAAGAACGGTGTTGCCGAAATCGTCCGACATGACAAACGGACTGCAGTCCACCCCGCAGATGTTGAAGGTGGTCATCTGGAACTCCGGGAAGGCGCGTCCCATACCGTCGCCGTCGATGACCGGCAGACCCATGCGGGCGGCGACGACCAGCGGGAGCGTCGCATTCACGCCGCCTGCCTCGAGCGGCATGACGGCGTTGATCTTGCGCCCGACCTCGCGCTCCATGCGGCGGATGCCGTCAATGGCGGTGGTGGCGTTGGGGAGCTTTTCGCCGAACACCGTCGGTGCGCCCATGCAGGCCACCGTCACGGCGAAGATGTCGTCGCCGACGTCCTGCGGGTCGATCAGCTCGATCGCCTCGCACTTTTCCAGCTCCTGCTGCAGCATCAGGCGGCCGATATAGGGGTCGCCACCGCCGCCGGTGCCGAGGATCGCGGTGCCGCGGATGAAATCGGCCAGGTTGTCGAGAGTAATCGCCGTCATTGTACCAGTTCCTGCATTTCCAGATCGCCGATGGCCTTGACCTTGACGCGAACGGCGCCGGCGGGAAGGTAGGTAAGGGGCACTTCCTCGATGCTGACAATCGCCACGGTTTCGGCATTCGCACCGGCGTTGACGGCGCGATCCGTGGCCTCCTGCCGCGCGTGATCGAGCGCTGCGTCGCGGCCGAGATCGCCATAGGAATAAACCCGGTCCACCTCACCGCCGACCTGCGCGAGGCCGGCACCGATGGCGTTGGCGACACCTGACAGTTCCGGCTTGATGACATCCGACGCGCCCTTGATCGGACGGTCGAGCAGAATGCTGCCACCGCCGACCAGCACGACCGGCACATTGCCCTTGCTGGATTTGACCCGGTCGACCGCCTCTTCGATCAGGTCATGGATGCGGTCGACGGCCGCATCAATGAGCGGACGATCCAGGTGGCTCACGCCGGCCCGGTCTCCGATATCGGCATAGCCGGCGGCGACGGCGATATCGGTTGCGGTCAGCGTATCGCCGCCAAAGACCAGCGCCTTCTCGAGGAGCTCCAGGGCGACGGAATCTGGACCGACGCTGCAGTCGGCAGCACCGCCGCGCACGATGCTGCCGCCGCCAAGGCCGATGGCCAGGACGTCGGGCATGCGGAAATTGGTGCGCACGCTGCCGATGTCGACCGAAACCGCGGACTCCCTGGGAAATCCACCCTTGAGCACTCCGACGTCGGAGGTCGTGCCGCCGATATCGACGACAATGCCGTCCTCGACCCCCGAGAGGAAGGCAGCACCGCGCATCGAATTGGTCGGACCCGATGCGAAGGTCAGCACCGGGTACTTTTCAGCAAACTCAGCCGTCATCAGCGTTCCGTCGTTCTGACTGATGTAGAACGGACAGGTGATCTCAAGCTCGGAGAGCGCCGACCGGAAGGCGTTGACCACGGTTTTCGACAACGCGGCGAGGGACGCGTTCATGATGGTAGCGTTCTCTCGCTCGATCAGTCCGACCCGTCCGATCTCGCTCGACAGCGTGATTTCGGTATCCGGCGCCTCATTGAGGATAATCTCGGCCATCCTCTTTTCCATGGCGTCGTTGATCGGCGCAAATACGCTGGAGACCGCCGCGGATTTGACGCCGCGTGCCCTCATGTCACGGGCGCCGCTGGCAACCGCCATTTCGTCGAGTGGAGAAATATGCCGCCCGTCGAACTCGTATCCGCCCTTGACCAGGTAGGACAGATCACCGATCGGACCCTTCAGGTGAGGTGGAAACTCGACCATCGGCATGACATCGCGGGTGGCAGGCAGAGCGGCGCGAAACGTCGCGACGGGCACCAGTTTCTTTCCCTCGACAAAGGCATTGGTGAACTGCGTGGTGCCGATCATCACACTGGTGATGTCGGTGACCTGACAGCCGGATTGTTTCAGCACCTGGCCAATGGCGCCGACAACGCCGCGGCCGACGTCGCCGGTCGTTGGCGATTTGATGGAGGACAGGACACGGTTTCCGTCCAACAGGGCGGCGTCGGTGTTCGTGCCACCGACGTCAACACCAATGTGCATCAGTAAATTCCTCCAACGCGATATCCTCGTTGGTCCGATTATCGGTATTTGGTCGGGATTTCCGCAAGCGTCGGAAGGGATAGGTGCCGGTGTAATTCGGATAGTCTCACCGTGCGGTGGCAACCTCGGGTGAGGGCGCCTCTTCATTGCCGAGACCGTGACTGATCGCAAGATTGGCCGCCATCTTGCGCGAATTGACACCCAGTTTGCCGAAAATGTTCTTGACGTGAAACTTGACGGTGGGCTCGCTCAGGCTGAAGTGCCGCGCAATGACCTTGTTGGAATGGCCTTCGGCCAACTGTTCGAGCACGGCAAATTCCCGCTCGGTCAGAATTTCCGTGAGGATGGAGACGGCGGATGTTTCGGTGTCGTTGGCGTGCGACCAGAGGATCTGGGTCAGCAGCGACAGTTCGTTCTTGCTGTAACCGGTCACGCCGGTTTGCCGCACGGTCTGTCGCGCGGCTTCGGCAAACGCGTCGCCTTCGTTGAGGAAGGCGCCGATGAAACGATGGTCATCGACCAGCTCCAGCACGGATTTCAGAGTGGACGATGCCAGATCGCGATCTTCGGCTTGCGCCGCCACGACGATCTTGAAAATCCTGGCGCGCAGCAGATAGCGCCTCAGGCCGTTGGCGACGCAGCTGTCTTCGATCTCGGTCAGCAGGCGCAGAGCCTCTTCAGCACTGCCATAACGGGCTTCGAAGCGCGCCAGCGCCAGTCGGGCGAGCATATTGCCGCGCCAGCGCAGGTTCTTGTCCAGGTCCTTTTCGGCCAGCATGGTTCGGGCCGCGGCCGCCAGCCTTCGCGCTTCGGCGTCATGGCCGGCACGTACCGCCAGATCCAGTTGAAGCAGCTTGAGTTGGCGGGAGAAGCGCCACATTCCGCGTCGCGCGATCATCGTCTCAGCGCGCGAAACGTAGTCGACCGCGGCTTCGAAATCGCCCTTGCGAAAGCACAGCATCAGGCACGTCTGGTAGCCGGCGAGAAAGGCCTCGGTCCAGCTCTCGCCCTTGTCCGCCTGGGCGACCGCGCGGCTGATGCGCTCTTCCAGTCCATCGACATCGTTCTTCTCGAGGGCGATTTCGCAATAATAGATATCGGCGAGAGCGAGCAGGGCCGGATCGAAGTCGAAATGCCGGCGGGTGACCTCACAGGCGGTTTCTCTCGCCTTCAGAGCGCTTTCATAGCGGCCGACATCAAGGTCGACGGCGCTCAAGTGCAGGTACATGAAGAACTGCAAATGGGCGAGGCCGATATCCGTGTAGAGCGCCATGGCGGATTCGCCGGCGACCTGAGATTTTTCAAGCTCTCCGTTCTGCAGATAGAAGACACAAAGGAAATTGAACAGCAGGCCCCGCATCAGGCGGTACTGGACCGGAGTGGTCTCGGCCGTGTGCTCCAGGGCCGCCAGCTGGGTGCGGGAAAGATGGCGGTCTTCGTAGAGCCGCAGATGCGCCTCGACCATGACCAGTTCGCGGGTGAGGTTCTCGTCCGCGGGGTCGGCGTTCTCGCGCACTTCATTGATGTGCAGGATGGCTTCCGGAACACGGGCGCCCTTGAGCAGCAGATAGGCCCTGGCGATGCTGAGGCGCGGCGAATTGTTGACCAGCCGCAGCGGGATCTGTTCCATGCAGGCGGCGAGCCGCATGGACCCCTCCCGGATGCCGATCTGCAACCCGCCGGCATCAAGGATCATTTGCGCTGCCAACTCAGGCGCGCCGGCGAAGTTGGCGTGCCTGATCGCCGAGCTCAGCCGATTGTTGCGGCAAAGCCATTCGGCCGCTCTCGTGTGCAACCTGGTCAGGACCGCTTTGCCGAACATTTTCTGCTTCTTGATCAGAAAATCGCGCAACAGCTGATGGTAGCGAAACCAGGGATCGTCGCGGCTCGGCTGCTCGAACACCAGCGAATGCGACTCGGCAAGCTCCGTCAGGATCTGCCAGCTGTCGGACCTTTCGCGAATATGATCGGCCAGGTCGCCATTGACCGATTTGAGGTGCGCCGTGTCCAGCAGGAAGGCCTTGGTTTCCTCGGAAAGCTGCTGAAAGAACTGTTCGTTGAGATAGTTGGCGATATCCGAATGCTGACCGAAGGCGGCGATGTCGCGCAGGTCAATCGGCTCCGACTGGCGCAACAACTGCAATGCGGCGACCCAGCCTTCGGAATATCTGAAATAGCTGTCGATCAGCTCGTCCGAGACGACGCCGGACAGCAATTGTTGGGTTTCCGTGCGATCGAATTTCAGGTCGTCCAGGCCGAAATCAGAAACCTCGTTTTCCATTCGCAGCTTGGCCAGCGGAAAGTCCGGGGCTTCACGGCTCCCGATAACGATATGGTAGCGCCCGCGGCCCTGCAGCATGAGGCGGTAGACGAAATCGCTGTCCAGCGGACGGGCTTCGTGAAAGTCGTCGAAGAAAATGCAGCTTGGGCGGTCGACCTGGTTGAGTAACCGAAAGATGGCCCGCGACGCTTCGGTGTCGAGACCAACCGTCTTGGAGGTCATCGGCAGCCCCTTTTCGACGGTTTCATCGCCGCCTTCAATCTGCGCCAGCAGGCCCTCAAAGAGGTTGCCCGGTTCCCCGTCGGCGCTGAATGAAACCCAGGCCGTCGCAACGTCCATGCCCTGCAACTCCTGCATCCAGGATTTCATCAGGGTGGTCTTGCCATAGCCCGCAGGTGCCTCGACAAGCGTCAGGCTGCGGTTGCGCCGCGACAGGAATTGCTGCTGCAGGGGCGGGCGGCTGATGATCTGTGTGCGTTGATGTCGATCGGTCATGGTTCTTTGCCGATCCTATCCAATCTGCGAACAGCCAGCCAGTCGCCGTCCAGCGGTCAGGCCAGGTTCGGATTGAGGATCAGCACGTCGTCGAGCGGTTTGCGCTGGGAAACCGGTACGCGGAATTCCTCCTTCAGATGTCCGGCAGACATCATGGTGATCACGATTTCATTGTCCGGGATGCCGATGCATTGTCGCAGGGCGCGGTCCTGTTCCATTTCGACGCTCCAGTTCAGGAAGCAGGCGCCGAGACCTTCCGCATGCAGGGAAAGGGCGAGGGTCATTGCAAAGATTCCGCCGTCGATCCATCCCTGATAGCGCTCGCCGATGAGGTTGAGATGCGACATGTTCGATGTGATGACGAACACCGTTTCGATCTCCTGGCGGAAGCCGGCGTTTCCGGCCTGGTAGTCGAGAACCCTCTGCACATCGTCGCGGCGATTGAGCGCATAGACACGGCAGGTCTGTCGATTGCAGACATTGGGCGACTGCTGGGCGTTGGCGACAGCTCGGCGGATGGTCTCATCGTCGATTGGACCGGGTGCATATTGGCGCACGCTGTGGCGGTTCTTGAGGAACCCTTCGAAGTCGAAATCTGTGGCGGCGCGAATATCGGACGCGGTCACCAGTTCCGCACCACCCTCGGTTTTTCGGGCCTTCATCCCAAGCTGCTCTGGCAGTTTCGAAAGCGCGCGCTCGATCTCTGGCGGCACGGCGTCTTTGGCGCGGTGGAATTCTACATAGTCTTCAAGGGTCGAGATCGCCCATTCGACAGTCTCGTCGACCCCGAAATCGGCCACGTAGCTTTGCACCTTCGAGATGATCGACTGGATTTTCTCCTGGCCGTATCCAAGCCGAACGTCAGGAAAACTCATGCCGCCTTCGATGTAGTGCGTCAGGATGCGGATGATGGCCCGACGATGCTCGCGGTCCGACGAGCGGATTGCGAAACTGGTCGTGGCATAGCGGCGGTAATCGTAGAATGCATTGCGTGCCAGTGCGATATGCGCCCGCAAGGTTTCCAGCATGCGTGACTCCGTGCCGTTCCGGTTACTCTGTGATGATCCGGCCGCTGTCGACCGGCCATGAGACCCGGACGGTTTCACCGGGCTCTGACTTCACCATGTCCTGGCGGTTGGCCAGTTCGGCGATCAACTGCTGATCACCCATGTCGAATTGATATCGGATCAGCGAACCCTGATAGGTCACCTTGCCGATCCGCAGTTGGAGGCTGTTCCAGCCGTCACTCTGAACATCTTCACCCACCAGAACCCGTTCCGGACGGAGCGCCAGATTAACCTCCGCACCGGTATCGACGCCTTCCCGGGCCGGAGCTGTGATTTCGTGACCGGCAATGTCGAGTTGGCAGTTGTCGCCGGATAGGCCCTTGACGCTGGCCGAAAGGACATTGGATTCGCCGATGAATTCGGTGACAAAACGGTTCGCCGGATGTTCATAGATTTCCTGCGGGGTCCCGACCTGGGCGATCTTTCCATGGTTCATCACCGCAATCCGGTCAGACATGGTCAGCGCCTCGCCCTGGTCATGGGTGACGTATATGGTGGTGATGCCCAGCGACACCTGCAGGTCCTTGATCCAGAATTTCATTTCTTCGCGCAGGTTCTTGTCGAGCGCCGAAAGCGGTTCATCCAGGAGCAGGATCCGCGGTTCGGTGACCAGAACGCGCGCCAGGGCTACACGCTGCTGCTGCCCGCCTGACATCTCCCGTTGAAAGCGGTTTTCGAAGCCGGTCATGCCCACCTGTTCGAGGGCGGATCGCACCCGACCGTCGATCTCGCTGGCCGGCTGCTTCCGAAGCCTCAGCCCGAATGCGATGTTGTCGTAGACATTCATGTGCGGAAAAATGGCATAGTTCTGGAAGACGAAGCCGATGCCGCGCTTTTCAGGCAGCAGTCCCGAAACGTCCGAACCGTCGATCTCGATCGATCCGATCTCCGTCTCTTCAAACCCGGCTATCATCCGCAACGTGGTGGATTTTCCGCAGCCGGACGGTCCGAGGAGGGAGAAAAACTCACCTTCCTTGATCTCCAGGGAGATGTTGTCGACTGCCACGCTCTTTCCGAAGAACTTGCTGAGTTCCGAGAGCTTCACATTTGCCATTGAGTATCAAGTCCCTGGAGGCATCGGCCCCGAAGCGTTGCGTCGGGGCCGAAACAGTCGTTTAGCCTGCGAAGATTTCGTTCACGGTCTCGGTGATCTCGTCCTCGTTGTCGAGATACCAGTTCCAGTCCGGGATCCACAATCCGTCGAGGGCCGCGGCCGTATTCGTGACGCCCTTGTTGGTCAACCGTTCAGGCAGCACAACGTTCTTGTTCGACGGGCGCAGGTAGAACGTGTCGGCAGCCTTGGTCTGGAAGGCGGGATCAAGCTTGGCATTGACCAGCGCCAGGGCGAGCTTCTTCTGCACCGGCTCCGAATACCGTGACACGGTGTGGGTCTGGGTCAGGATGGGCTTGCGATCCCAGGTCAGTGGCGCGACCTTGATGCCCTTGTCCATCTGCAGGAAGACCTCGCCTTCCCACTGCACGCCCATTTCCACTTCGCCGCGCTCCACCAGGGTCTGCATGTTGCCGGTGAAGTCGCTGATCTTCATCGGCATTGCCCGTTTCATGGCGTCGAAGCCAGCTTCCATATCCGTCTGACCGCTGCCGAATTCAGCACTGGAGGTCATGAAGAAGACCTGCTGAAGGCCGTTCGACGTGATGTAGGTAGCGCGCTTGCCGGCGAGCCGTTCTTCCCAGAAGGACTTGAAGCCGACCGGAGCCGGATCCAGAAGGTCGGTGCGATAGGCGTAGGCATACTGGCCGAAGCCCCAGGTCACGCCTAAGCCGCTGCCGAAGGCGAAGTCCCAGCAATCGGCGGTGTTCGGAATGTTCTCCTTCATCTCCTCGGTGCCGAGGAAGAAATCACCGATGCGGCTGAGTTTGATTATTTCGTTGAGGTTCCAGTTGCCGACATTGAAGGCCGGATCCTTGGGACCGTTGGCGACATATTTCGGAAACCACGGGAACGAGGAATCGTAGGCCACCTTGCAGTTATAGGTCTTTTCGAATTCGTCGAGCACATTGGCGCGCATGAATTCCTGCCAGAAGCCGCCCCATTCATTGATCCGCAGCGTCGCGCCGCCGGCATCGAACGGCTGCCCGTCCCACAAGACATCCTTCGCCCAACTGTGATTGATGTTGAACAGACTGGCGGTTCCGGCCAGTGCCGCGGTGCCCGCAGCGCCGCGCAAGAGACTGCGGCGGCTCAGTTTGGTTTTTCCAGTGGCATCAGATTTGACGATCGACATTGTGCGTCTCCTTTGGGTCCTGTCTGATTTGCTTCAAGAGAAATTCACGTTTGCCAGGCGTTTGAGATTGGTCAGCTTCGCCGTGATCAGCATCGACACGACAACCAGGAAGATGGCGAAGATTCCCGCGGCGGCGGCGGTGGGCTCGAACGTGTAACGAAGCGACACATAGAGAGCCATCGGCAGGGGCGTTGAGTTTGGAGGGGTCAGGAACAGCGACACGTCGAATTGGCCGAAAGACACGATGAACGAGAACACCGCTCCCGCGACAATTCCGGGCGCAATAACCGGCAGGGTTATCTTGCGAAATGTCGTGAAACGCCCCGCACCCAGGCTGCGCGCGGCCTCCTCAAGCGAGGTGTCGAAGCCGACCAGGGCCGCGCTGACGGTGCCGATCACATAGGGGCAGGTAACGAGAATATGGCCGACAACCAGGCCCGGAATGGTCCGCAACAGGCCGATGCCGGAAGAGATGTAGAAGAGATACAGCGCCAGGCCGAGGACGATGCCCGGCAGCATCAGCGGCGACATGAAGAACGCGCGCATGAATTCGCGCCCGACAAACCGCGTGCGCACCAGGAACAGGCTGGTCATCGTTCCAAGCACGGTCGAGAACACCATGGTGACGAGCGCGATCACCAGGCTGAAGCCATAGGCCGGAAGAAAAATGTCCGACTGGAAAAAGGCGGTGATCCAGCGAAAGGACAGGCCTTCCGGCGGAAACGACAGGTGGTCGCCCGAGTTCAGTCCGGCCAGGACCACGATTGCAACGGGAGCCAAGAGGATGAACAATGTGACGCCGGCGATGGCGCGCAGGATCAGCGGAACGGTGGGTTCCCGCCTGTGCTTTCGGTTTGGTTGCGTCGCGGCCGTCATCAGGTCCGTCCTCCTGAAGCACGGGCGGCGGCCCGCTGATAGACCAGCATCGAAAGCAGGCTGATCGCGAACATGACCACGGCAACCGTGGCCCCGAACTGCCATTTCCCGAGCTCTGCGATCTGCTGGTAGATATGGATGGGCAACACGACCACCTTCCAGCCGCCCATTAGGGTCGGCACGACATAGGAGGAGAAGGAGATTGCGAAAACCAGGAGCATGCCGGCGAGAATCCCGGGCATGCTCAGCGGTATGGTGATCTTCCAGAAAGCCTGCCAGCGGCTGGCGCCGAGGCTGCGTGCCGCTTGCTCAAGCGACGGGTTGATGCCCTGGATTACGCCGACCAGCGACAGCACCATGAAGGGCAGGGAGAACTGCACCAGACCGACCACGACGCCAAAGAAATTGTACATCAGCGGCACCGGTGCTTCTCCGATCAGGCCGATCCAGCGCAGGAACTCGTTGATCAGGCCGTTGTCGCCCATCAGGACCATCAGTCCGAACAGGCGGATGACCATGTCCAGTTGCATGGCGCACAGCACCAGGATCATCAGCAGCGTGTTGCGCCCCGGATTGAGTGTCTTGGCGATGACGAAGGCGAGCGGATACCCGAGAAACAGTGTGATGACCGAAACGAGCGCCGCCAGCCCCGCCGAGCGGATCGCCGCTTCGTAGTAGAGTGAGCGGGAGAAGAACCGAATGAAATTTTTCGGCTCGAACATCCATTGCACGTCGACCACTCCGGCCGTCGGCTTGTCGAGGGAAATCAGAAACAGCGCCGTCAGCGGGATTGCGAAGAAAATCAGGAAAAATGCGAGGCCCGGCGTCGCAAGCAGCCAGGATCGGCCTGATTTGCCCATTCGGTGCAGAGGCGAAGTCATCGGACGCCGAACCTCAGACCCGATGCCGCGAGGTGCGGGTTGGTGTTGCCGGGTGCATTTGCCTGTGTTGCATCCTCTGTATGCCCCTGCCGCAAACTGTTTCCGTTGCTTCGAAAACACCATTGTGCGTTCATGTCGTGCAGACAACCTTGCCGTTGGATAGGTGCGGGGATCATATGGATAGGGTGGTAAGTCACCATTGCTGGTGGCTGAACATGAAATCGGACGAGGCTTGCAGGACCGGTTCGATCCGGTCGAATTCGAGGTGGCTGCAATGATCTTGGGCGGTGGCTGGCCACTGCTGCTGACGATGGTTCATGTGGCGTTGGCCACATGGGTGACCATTCACGCCGTGCTGCACAAGCGAGACACTGGATCCGCCATCGCCTGGACGGGACTTGCCTGGCTGGCTCCCTATATCGGCGCGTTTGCCTATTTCTGCTTCGGCGTAAATCGCATTCATCGACGGGCCGTGCGCTTGGGTGTCCAGCACGCTTTGGCCGGCAGACCCTCCTTTCGCATGGCTCAGGCAGATCTCGATCAGGCGCGTCGAGCTTTGGAGGCCGATACGGAACTGACCAGCCTTGCTGCAGTGGGGCGGGCGGTGACCGGGCGCAACCCGGTTCCGGGAAACAGCATCGAACCGCTGATGGATGGCGACGAGATTTTTCCGGCGATGACCGAAGCGATTGCCGAAGCTGAGCGATCGGTCAGCCTGATGAGTTACATTTTCGACAATGACCGCGCGGGCGACGCGATGGTCGAGGCCCTGTCGGCCGCGAAGGCTCGCGGCGTCGAGGTCCGGGTACTCATCGATGCCGTCGGGTCGCGATACAGCCGCGTCAACATGGTCGACCGCCTTCAGGAACAGGGCATCACTGCGGCCCGTTTCCTGCCGACGAGGATCACCCGGATTCCGCAGTTCGCCAACCTGCGCAACCATCGCAAGATCCTGGTTGTCGACGGCAAGACCGGATTCACCGGCGGCGCCAACATTCGCGAAGCACACTGGCTTTCACTCAATCCGAAACATCCGACCGCCTGTGTGCACTTTCGCCTCGAAGGCCCGGTCGTCGAACAGCTGCAGGAAGTGTTCGTCACGGACTGGGCTTTCACCACGGGTGAAGAATTGGCCGGCGAGGCCTGGTTTCCGGCGTTGACACGCTCGGGAGATATCTGGGCACGCGGTATTGCCCATGGGCCTGATGAGGACTTCGAATCGCTCAGCAAGGTGATCTTTGCCGCGCTGACGGGTACCCGCGAGGTGGTGCGCGTGGTCAGCCCTTACTTCATACCGGATTCCCGCTTGGTGGAGGCGCTTGCCGTCGCGGCCATGCGCGGTGTGCGGGTCGAAATCTACCTTCCCTCGAACAACAACATTCCCGTCGCCGATTGGGCCGCGGCCGCCCAGCTCGACCTGTTGTTGAGACCCGGCTGCAAGGTCTTCGTCACCAGGCCGCCCTTCGACCACAGCAAGCTGATGGTCGTCGATGGAAGCTGGGCGCTCATTGGTTCGACCAACTGGGACCAGCGCAGCCTGCGCCTGAATTTCGAGTTCAATGTCGAGTGCTTCGACGCCGCCTTCGTCGCCGAATTGAACGGCATCATCGATGCCAAAGCACAAAGCGCGCGCCAGATCACGCTTGCTGATATCGAAGGGCGGCCGTTTCCGATCCGGCTGCGTGATGGTTTCGCCCGCCTGGTTTCGCCCTATCTTTGAGCCGAGTTTGAATCGCTCTTAGCAATATGCGCTTCAGCGTATACGCAGGATTAATGCGCTAAAGCGTATATTGAAACTTTATTCGATTTAGCGTATAAGCTGACGATGGCAAATCTGGCACGCACACAGAAACAACTTGGCACAATCATCCAGCGCGTTCGTAAAAGGCGAGGCTGGACGCAGACGCAGCTTGCCGAGCAGGCAGGGCTGCGCCAAGCCACCATTTCAATAATCGAACGCGGCAAGAAACCTGCAAAACTCGACTCGATACTATCCGTTCTAGCCGCACTTGATCTCGAAATTCGGATATGTACGCGCACTAAAGGCCGGGAACAGGATATCGAGGGTTTGTTTTAATGGGACGGCGTCCGGTACATACGCCACTGCGCGTCTACCTGAACAATCGTCGGGTTGGTACGCTTGCGCGTGAAGCAAACGGCGCCATCAGCTTCTCCTACCACCAAGACTGGCTTGCCTGGATGCATGCCTCGCCGGCCTCTCTGTCCCTGCCACTTCGAGAAACACCATATCGGGGGGAGGCTGTTAGAGCGGTGTTTGAGAACTTGCTGCCGGACTCCGACAGGCTGCGGCGCCTAATTGCCGAAACGGTTGGTGCGCGGGGTATCGATGCTTTCAGCATGCTGGCAAAGATCGGCCGTGACTGCGTTGGGGCTCTGCAATTTATCGTGGGTGATGATGAGGCGATCGACAGCACGGGTAGCCTCGAAGGTGAAGTGGTTCATCACCATGAGATCGAAAAGATCCTGAAAGGACTGAGTCAGGCGCCGCTTGGTCTTGCTCGCGATGATGCTTTCCGGATTTCTGTGGCAGGTGCACAGGAAAAGACAGCGCTGCTCCGGAGTGACGGAACATGGATCAAGCCGCATGGCACCACCCCGACAACGCACATTATCAAGACCCAAATCGGCAGATTGCCGAGTGGGATCGACCTCACCGATAGTGTCGAAAATGAATATTACTGCCTGAAACTCGCCGCGGCGTTTGGACTGCCGATAAACAACGTTGAGATCGAAACTTTCGGAGAAACAAGCGCCCTTGTGATTGAACGCTTTGACCGGCACTGGACGAAGGACAAACGCCTGCTACGCTTGCCGCAAGAAGATTGCTGCCAGGCTTTGTCGGTGCCGCCAACGCTGAAATATCAGAATGAGGGCGGGCCAGGTATGACCGACATCCTCAATCTGCTCAATGGCAGCGACACGCCCGTCGAAGATCAGGAGACATTTCTGAAGGCGCAGCTGGTGTTCTGGCTCATCGGCGCGACGGATGGACACGCGAAGAATTTCAGCGTGTTTCTAAGTCCGGGCGGCAGCTATCGATTGACCCCCCTCTACGACATTTTGACAGCGCAGCCGGCCCTGAGTAACCGCCAGATAGAACGCAAGCAGATGAGGATGGCGATGTCAGTTGGAAAGAGCCGCCACTACCGTTTCGACAAGATTCACGCACGGCATTTCGTGCAAACTGCAAAGGAAGCCAAGCTGTCGAAGACACGAGCCGTTGCGATCATCGAAGAGGTCGCGGCACAAGTACAAGAGGCCCTCGAAACAACCGCCAACGCACTCCCGGCGGACTTTCCTGCGGCGGTTGTTGACGTCGTGCAGGCCGCCGTGACGCACAGGCAAAAAGGCTTGCTATTGCCGGAAGCGCATTGATTATTGCCTTGGCGATCATGGTTTGCACGTGACCATCAGGACCATTATCGAAGCCAAGCTCTTGATCCTGGAGATAAAAATCTGACGGGGTTGCGCGGTTTGAAACCTACTTGCTGTCCGCTAGCGTAGCGACCAAAGCTAACGTTCCTGGCCGGGCGGAGGACCGTTTGGCGTGGCATCTGCCGAAGCGGACGGCACAAAGGCAATGCCGCGCCACAGCTCACCTGACAGCAGCCGAAGTGCTCCCGGGTTCTCGCTTGCCGACAATGTGTTGCCGTCCTGAATTCCGCGGCCGATCAACTGCACCACGTCGGGCGAGTTGGCGAATTTTGTGTGGTGACTGCTGCTGCTATCCTCAACCTGGGTCAGGTCGATGACATTGACGCCGAGTTCAGACAGGGTCTCCGCATTCGTGGCGCCGACGCGTGTCACACCACCGGCAATCCGCCGTGAAATCGACAGAGCCCGGTCGTCTTCGGATACCAGGACGACGAACTGATCCTTGACATCGAGAACTCGGGTCAACTGGGTTTCGAACAGGTCTATATCGATGTCGGGCGATGCCAGCACGACCCGCCGCAACTTTGCTTCGCGGCGTACGTCCTTCCGTTCGTTCAATCGCAACATGGTTTCGATGACGAGAAGATTGCCCATGGAATGGGCGACGATGTCGACATTGTCCGCGTCGATTCCAGACAGAATAACGCCCAGCTCCTCCAGGGAGTCTCGCGCCTGCAATGCGCTGTTGATGTCATAGACATAGTCGACGGTCCGACCGCGGGAAGCCCAGGTGAAGAGTACCGGTATGCCGGGATATCCCGTGTCGTGGACAAATTGCGCGATGCGCAAAACGGCCGACGTGAAGTTGACGTTGTATCCGTGAACGAAAATCAGAATGTCCCGTTTGCCTTCAGGGCGTTCGGCGAGCGCGGCGTTCAGGCGGCTGGCGAATGTTGCCGGATCGCCGTGGATCTCCGGCGTGCGGACTACGAAATGCTTTGCGGGATCGGGTTTGCCGGATGATGGTTTCTCGATGTTTCCCACCTGGTGTGCAGGCGGAATCGCAACGTCAACTTTGCCGAGCGACATCCGGCCGGAGCGTTCGCCGGAGAAGAACTCCGCTGGATTGTCCGACCGTGCTCTTGTTGTGGCAACGAAAACTCTGTGGGTGGTCGAACCGCTTTCCGCGGTCGGAAACGCACTGTCCGAAAGCCCGATGATTTCAGGCCCGGAACTGACGCAGGCTCCCAGGGCAGCGCACAGAACAACAATCAGCGTCAACCGCCAATACGCGAAAAAACTCATACCAACACACTGCAACCCGGATTGATCCTCACGCCGGCGCCCAACTCCCGGTTACCACAATCTCGGTGGTGACGGCCACTGTTTGTTGACGATCGCAATCGCCCACGATGAATGGTTTGAATTCCGACACGGCGCAAAGCGAGAGTTTTTTCTTTACATACCAACCGGTCTGTATGTATATGAGCGCCGAAACTGGCAAACGGGCAGGGAGGAGATCGGCGTGAAACGGGATAAATCGAGTGAACGGACGCGGGATTCGGAACGGACCATTGCGCTTTTGAAACAGGCGACCGTCGATCAGCTGATATCCAGCGGTTATGCCGGTCTCTCGGTGCTGCCGATCCTTAAGAAGGCTGGGCTGTCGCGCGGCGCACTGTTCCATCACTTTCCGACCAAGGACCATCTCGTCGCGGCGGCGTTTGAAGATCTGCTGGTCGAATTTGCCGCTCAGATGCACGAAATCGCCACCGATCTGCGCACCGGACGTGCCTCGCTTGAGGAGTTTGTCGTCAGAACCAGCGAAACGATCGCGAGCGACCTGTTCATCGGCTGTATGGAAATCGCCCTCGGCATGCGGTCCGAGCTCGCTCTGTCATCCCTTGTCGAGCCGGCGATTGCCGAATGGCGCAAGGCGCTCTTCGAATTCTGGGACAGGACCTTCGATCTGCCGGGCTACAGCGATGAAGAGCGCGCTACCCATTGGGCCATGGCCTCGAACGTGTTGCGTGGATACGCCTTCTCGTCATCCTTCGGCATGGCGCCGCAGGCGAAGGAGCAGCTGTATCAAGGCTTTCCGAAGCTCTTTCTCAAGGACGCGGTGGTGCGCAGCGAAGACTCCAGCGTCGTCCAACTCGACAACCATTCCAAATAACGACAATCCGGGAGGAAATTATGAGATTGTTGACCTGCGCTCTTGCGCTTTGCGCTGCCACCACGGCAGCATCCGGACCTGCCCTGGCCAGGGACAGCCTGGTGGCTGCAACCTGGCTGCCACCAAACCATCCCTATTCCCAATATCTCTACGAATACTGGGCGGAGCGTTTGAACGTCCACTCCAACGGCGCGCTGACTGCGCAGGTCGAACTGGGCTCACCCCGCGTGACGGCCCTGGGCAACATGGCCGAATTGGCCGACGGCCTTGCCGATGTTTCCGGCCATTTTGCCCAATACACGCCGTCCGACCTGCCGGTCTCAAACGCCGTGGAGGAGCTCGGTATGACCTTCTCCGATCCGCGCGTCATTATCGCCGCGGCGACGGAGTTCAACGTGCAGGATCCGGAGCTTAGTGCCGAGTGGCGCGACCATGGAGTTATCTTCGGCAGTTCCTATACGACCAATCACTACAAGCTGTTCTGCAACAAACCGGTGACCAATTTGTCCGAGTTCGATGGAGCAAAATTGCGCTTGCCGGGCCGAGCGCCGGCTGAATGGGCCAACAAGGCCGGCGGTGTTACCGTCGCGTTCAACACCAACGAACAGTATGGCGCGCTGGACAAGGGTGCCTTGACCTGCACAACCACCACGGCGGTCGATGCCGACAACCGCAAGCTCGACGAGGTGGCAGGCCATGTCACCAATTTGCCCATCACGTTGTTCTGGGCGGGGCTGGGGCACGGGTATAACCGCGACGTCTGGTCGGAACTCTCCGTGGAGCAGCGTCGTGCGGTTCTCTACGCCGAAGCCGACGCCATGGCGGCGCTGATCGTGGAAGGCACGCTGTTTGAAGAGGAAGCGGCGCGCAAGCGATTGGAATCCCGTGGGGTCACCTTCCACGAGCCGGCAGATGATCTCAAAGAGTCCATTGCCGCTTTCCGAGCGGCACAGCCGGCGTCAGCGGCCGGCATCGCCAGGGAAACATTCGGGATCAAGGATTCCGAAGCTCTACTGAAGCGGTTCCAGGCAACCGTCTCCAAATGGGAAGGTTTGCTGAAGGATGTTCCGGTCGAAAACCAGGCCGAGTTCGCCGACCTGATGCGCAGCGAGATCTATGACAAAATCGATCTCGAATCCTACGGCCTGAACTAGCAAAGGGGCGGGGGCGGTTCGCAGTGCGCGGACCGCCAACGCATTTTTCCGAGAGTTAATCATGCAGACCCTGACCCGACTTGCGGGCGTTTGCGCACGCCTGCAGTTGACCCTTGCTGCTGCCGCCGTGCTGGCCCTGCTGTTGACCGTATCGCTCGATGTCATCCTGCGCGCCGCTGCAAACGCGCCGTTCAGCGCCACGATCGAAGTGGTCTCCTTCTATTACATGATCCCGCTGGTTTTCCTGCCTGTCATGACGCTCGAACTCACCCGCGGCCATATCGATACCGACCTGTTCTATCTGCTGTTTCCGCGCCGGATGAAACAGGTGGCAATCGCCGTATCGGGCCTGCTCACGGTTGGTGTCTACGGGTTGCTCGCCTGGGTCACGTTCAAACAGGCCATTGCATCGACAGGCCGGGGTGAAGTCTCGATGGGCGTCAACCTGCTGCCGATCTGGCCGGTGCGGTGGGTGTTGCCGGTGGTGTTCGCCAGCGCGACCGTTGCAGCAATCCTTGTCAGCCTGGAGCGCATTGCGCGTCGGAACGAAGATGACTGAGCAACTTCTTCCGATCGGGATCACGTTCGGTGCGCTGCTCGGCCTGATCGCCATTCGCGTGCCCATTGGCCTTGCGCTGATCTCCGTCTCCTTTTTCGGCATTGCCTACGAAACCAGCTTACGGGCGGCGGTCGGATCTGTTGCCCGACTGCCCTATGAGCTGTCGACAAACTGGAGCTTTTCAGCGGTACCGATGTTCCTGCTGATGGGTTTCGTTGCCTCGGAAACCGGTTTGACCAAGGGTCTGTTCAGCGCTTCGCGTGCACTTCTTGCTCGCTTGCCCGGAGCCCTGGCATGCGCCAGCGTGCTGGCATCCGCGCTGTTTGCCGCCGCGTCCGGTTCGTCGGTGGCTACAGCTGCCGCCATGTCGCGCATCGCCATTCCGGAAATGCTCAGCCGCAAATACGATCCGGGACTGGCCTGCGGCACGATCGCCGCCTCAGGTACGCTGGGCTCGCTGATCCCGCCAAGCATCCTGATGATCCTTTACGGTGTCTATGCGGATGTCTCGATCGGCTCCTTGTTTCTGGCGGGCGTGGTGCCGGGCCTGCTTTCGGTGGTGATCTACATGGCCATGATCATCGTCCGCTGCAAAGTCGATCCCTCGCTGAGCGGCGGGCCGGTTGGAGACGACCCGGAGCGACCGGCGTTTGGCTCCGTACTCCTGGAGATAGCGCCCTTGCCGGTCCTGATTGCGATCGTGATGGGCAGCATTTCTCTGGGCATCGCAACGCCGACAGAGGCCGGTGCCCTCGGCGCGCTCGGCGCCATCGGCATTGCCATTGGGACCGGCCGGTTCGAACTGGCTGCCTTCGGCCGGGCACTCAGGCAAAGCGCCCTGTCATTTACGGCAATTTTCATCATCGTCATCGGCGGTGCATTGCTGACCCGCTACACGGCTGTTGCCGGGCTGAGCCGTATGCTGGAGACCGCATTCGAGCAGAGCGCCGCTGGTCCCATCACGCTGATCATTGCCGTATCAGTGCTCTTTATCGTGCTCGGTATGTTCATCGATTCCATCGGTCTGCTTTTGCTGACCGCACCGCTGATCCTGCCTTTGGCTGCTTCGCTGGGAATCGATCTGATCTGGTTCGGTATCATCCTGATCAAACTTTTGGAGATTGGTCTCATAACCCCACCGGTAGGCCTGAACATATTCGTCATTCAAAGTGCCCTGTCGGGCCGTGTTTCTCTGCCGGCGGTGTTCAAAGGGGTGACGTGGTTCATTGCCATGGACGTGGTAACATTGGCATTGCTCGTGGCGTTTCCGCTGATAACCCTGTGGCTGCCGTCCGTTCTGAAGTGAGGAAGTACACGTGAAAATCAAGGAAATCTGCACTGCGCCGCCAGTCCAGGAAATGCGAGCGCGGCTGGACGGCCTGCAAGCAGCGATGGGCGAACAGGGATTGACCGGCTATGTCAGCTTCGCGCCGGCGAACATCATGTGGCTCACCAACTTCGCCAATTTCGTTCACGAACGGCCCTTCATTCTCTTTGTTCCGCGATTCGGGACTCCGGTTTTCCTGGTGCCTCGGCTGGAATTGGACCACGCGACCAGCAGAGTGATCGGCGAGATCGAATATGCCACCTATGCCGAGTTTCCGGCGCCGGTCGGGCAGAGGTGGAATGACCGCCTTGAGACAATACTCGAAGGGCATGGCCCGATCGGAGTGGAAACCACGGTGCCGCTCATGGTCCAGCACGTTGTCGGCGACCGTGCCGTGCCGGTCGATCTGATAGATCGACTGCGTGAAATCAAGTCAGACTACGAGCTAGGCCGCATCGCCTATGCCTGCCGGCTCAAGAGCGAGGCCCATGCGGAACTGCTGCGCCAGGCGAGACCGGGCCTGTCGCAAAGCGAAATCAATCGCACCATCGGCAAGTCCGTTTTCGAGCAACTGGCCGCTGACAATCCGACCATCAATCCCTTTGCCACAACAATCATGACCCTGATCCAGAACCCCGGGGTTTCTCACGATCCGCACAATTTTTCCGACCTGGACATGAAAATGCAGGCCGGCGGGCCGCATGTGACAGTGTTCAACTCGGTGCTCAACGGATACGGCGCCGAGATCGAGCGCACCTTCTTTCTCGGGCACGTGCCTGAGCAGGCAAAAGCGCCGTTCGATGCCATGATGGAGGCGCGCCGCATGGCGTTCGAACAGTTGCGCTCCGGAGCGGTGCTGGGCGAGATCGACCGCCGGATCAACACCAGTTTCCGCGAGCGCGGCTTTGAGGAGGCGCGGCGCCATCGGGCCGGACATGGCATGGGCGTAACAGCCCACGAAGGTCCCTTTATTGCCGATGGAGACGAGGGCATTGCGAAACCCGGTATGGTCTTTACGATCGAACCGGGCCTGTACATTCCGGGTCTGGGCGGTTTTCGCCATTCTGACACGGTCGTCGTGACTGACGACGGCTTGATCAGTCTCACCCACGGGCCTGAACACATCGATGAACTGACCCTCTGACAGGATGGCAAAATGGCATTTGAAGCGACCGACAACCTGACCGAAACAGCGAACGCCATTGCCACGGCGTCAGGCTGTGATCATGTCACTCTGTTGACCATCGAGGACGGTGGGCAGCGCCTGCGCCGGATCTATTCGTCTGTGCCCGACGTGTTTCCGGTTCATGGAGCCAAGGTGCCGCCGAGAGGCGGTTGGCTTGAGAAGCTTGCCGGGAGCCAGGCTCCGGTTCTGGTCGCCGGACCAGACGAAATCAAGTCGGTTTTTCAGGATCACGAAACGATATTCGGATTGGAAATCGACACGATCCTGAACGTTCCGGTGATCCGCGATGGTGAATGTGTGGGAACGGTCAATTGCCTCTACCGCGACCGGCTGGATCCGGAAGCGGCGCAATCGATAGCCGAGGCGATCAGTTCAGTCCTGGAAGGGGGCGCGAATACCTGACGGGCAGCCTTAGAACGGTTGACCGCGTCTGCGAAGGGCAACGGCTTCATCGAAGACTTTGAGGGTCTCGCTGACGGTTCTGTCCCACGTGAATGCCTTCGCCCGATTCCGTGCCAGGCCGGCAAGCCGTTCACGCAGGGCCGTATCCGTAAGCATGCGTTCCAGTCCGGATCGGATAGCCTCCACATCGTCCGGCTCGACCAGCAATCCTGCGTCACCGGCGACCTCCGGCATGGATGCCCGGTTCGAGGTGAGCACCGGGGTGCCACGGATCATGGCTTCGAGCAGCGGCAGGCCGAAGCCCTCGTAGAGCGACGGCATAGCCAGAAACAAAGCCTTCTCGTAGAGCTCCGCCAACTGCGGCTCGGTGACATAACCAAGCACGTCGGTGCGCTCCGCAATGCCATACTCTGCAGCCATTGATCGGGCATCGACACCACCCCAGCCGCTACCACCAACGATGACCAGTCTTGCGTCGTTTTGCTGCTGGTCGGTCAGGCGCGAATAGGCCTCCATCAGGCGTCGAAGATTCTTGCGCGGCTCCAGAGTCCCGACAAACAGAAGGAACGGTTCGGCAAGATTGAGGCCCGTCGGCTCCGCATTGTCGGCTATTGGTTCTGGTTGGGTGACCCCAAGCGGGATGGCGTCCACCTTGCCGGCAGTCTCCGGAACTTCCGCAACCAGGTCATCCGCTGTGTTTTGGGACACTGTGATGATGCGATCGGCCAACCGTGCGGCCTGCGGCAGAAGCCGGGCGTCGAGCCAGCGATTGATCGCCGGCATGGTTTCCCCGGCATGCTTCCATACCAGGTCATGGACCGTCACGACGGTGGCGATATCCGCTGGCATGAAGCGAGGCAAACGATGCGTTGGCGACCAGAAAAGGTCGAGGCGATCCTGAGCTGCCTGGCGGGGTAGAAGGCTTCCGGCCCACACGAGCCGCAAGACTCGGCCGGTAAAACGGGATTCTCGAACAGTGACGTTGGCCCGCTGCCAGTCGCCAACGGCAATGGGCGTTGGAGCGTAGAGAAACCACTCGTACTCGGTCTCGATCAGCCGCCTCAGCATCTCGTGAGAGTAGCGGCCGATTCCGGTGATGGTCTGTGTCAGCAACCGGGCGTCGACGCCAATGCGGTAGGTCATGCGGCTCCCACTCCGTCGGACCGGATTAGCATAAACCCGACCGTCCGGAAAACCGATGGCTGTTACACGGTGCCGCGGAAAAAGGCGATGGTCTTCTCAAGGCCCTCGTGGAACGGAACCACCGGCTCCCAACCCAGTTTTTCGCGAGCCAGACCGGTGTCCGGTTGCCGCTGTTTCGGATCGTCGGCAGGAAGCGGCCGGTAGACCAGTTGGCTCTTGCTTTCCGGGATCATTTCCAGGACGGTTTCGGCCAATTGCTTGATGGTGAATTCACCCGGATTCCCAATATTGACAGGCCCGGGAAACCCGTCCTCGTTTTCCATCATGCGCACCATGCCCTCAACCAGATCGTCGATATACTGGAAGCTGCGGGTCTGGCTGCCGTCGCCGTATATGGTGATGTCCTGATTGGTCAGGGCCTGGACGATGAAATTGGAGACCACCCGGCCATCATTGGGATGCATGTTGGGGCCGTAGGTGTTGAAGATGCGCACCACCCGGATCTCGAGGTCATGCTGACGGTGGTAGTCGAAGAAGAGCGTTTCGGCGCAGCGCTTGCCCTCGTCGTAGCAGGACCGCAAGCCGATGGGATTGACCCGGCCCCAGTAGCTCTCCGGCTGCGGATGCACCTCAGGATCGCCATAGACCTCGCTGGTCGAAGCCTGCAGGATACGCGCCCGCGTCCGCTTGGCCAGTCCCAGCATGTTGATCGCCCCGTGGATGCTGGTCTTGGTGGTTTGAACGGCGTCGAACTGGTAGTGCACGGGTGAGGCCGGGCAGGCGAGATTGTAGATCCGGTCGACCTCCACATAGAGCGGGAAGGTCACGTCGTGACGCATGAGCTCGAACTTCGGATTGTCGAGCAGATCGAGAATGTTTTCCTTGGTTCCGGTGAAGAAGTTGTCGACACACAGGACGTCGGCACCTTCCGCGAGCAGCCGTCGGCACAGATGGGAGCCAACAAAGCCGGCGCCTCCGGTGACCAGGATCCGCGTTGATTTTCGTTTCATTCGTCCTGTCCTCGTCCGCGACGCGACTTCGGTTTGCAGACGATGCTGCGTCCCTGACCGCAGGCCGGCCGCAGTGTGTCCGTCTCTTAAATCTGTGTCGGCCGGACCGCGAGGCAAGGCTGCCCGGGCAACCCATCGTCACTTTAGCAAGTACAATCTTCGCCCACCGATTGAAAGAAAGCCGGGTGGCGATGTTAGGGATTGGTTAACGCTGTCGATCCGAATGACACCGGAGCGGTACCCGAGCTTCGCTCGGAAGTCGAGGGGTCGCGGTGCAAATGGTGCCTAGCTCGACGGCTTCCATTCGATGGTCGCCTGCATCGCCGGTCCGGCCTGAGGTTTGACGATTCGTAGCTCGGCTCCGGTTACGGTCCGCTCGCCCTCGACACGAAAGGGCTCATTTTCGAACACGGGCTGCAGGGCGCGGTAGCGAAACCGGGCAAGCTGACGCTCCGCGTCCATCGACGCGCCATGGCTCGCCAATGTTGTTGCGAGCAGCGGGCCGTGAACGAGCAGTCCCGGATACCCCTCGGTGTCGGTGACGAAGCGTTCGTCATAGTGGATGCGGTGGGCATTGTAGGTGAGGGCTGAGTAGCGGAACATCTGCAGCCGGCCAATCGCCATCGTATCATCGCCGGATTGAGCGGTCTCCAAGTTCGTGGTTGGTTTTGCCGCGCCCTTTTCGCGATAGACGATCGTCTGGATCTCGTCGACCGCGTCACGCCCGTCCTGCTGAATGCGGTGGTGAACCGTAACGAAGCAAAGTGGTCCGGACTTTCCCTGCTTGAATTCGACATTATCAATTCTGGTGGTTTTTTCAGCCGGACGTCCGATGATCAGCGGCGCCTTGAAGGTCACGTCCCCACCGGCCCACATGCGTCGGGGGTAACGGATCGGCGGCAGAAAACGCCCAAGCCGCTCGTGGCCGTCCGGGCCGAGATCCGATGTCGGCACGGGTTCGGTGAAATAGATCCAGTGCCACAGCGGTGGAAGCGGGTCGCCCGCCTTGAGTTCCGAAGCCCGATCGAGACACAACTCCATCATCGTCACCCGTTCGGGTGCCAGGCTGTCCGACATCGCCCGACTGCGTCCAATGGCGTCCTTGCATGCCGTTTGCCAGTCCTCGGCGCTCATTCCGTATTGCCCAGGAATTCGCGCGTGACCGTCTCGGTATCTGCCCCGAGCGCCGGTGGTGCCGGTTCCGTATCGGTAGACTCGCCCAGCCAGCGGATCGGATGCGCCGGCATCTTATAGGAAGCGCCTTGCGCTGTCGTTGCCGGTTCGGACCGGAAAGCCGGGTGGTCGGCGAGATCCTCCGGTCCATTGATCAGGCCGAAGGCGATGCGCTGGGCAGTCAGCCGATCCGCCAGTTCCGCGGACGTCATCGCCGACGTGCGTTTGCCAAGCGCTGCCTCGAGCGCATCGCGGTGTTCGACTCGACTGTTGTTGGACGTAAATTCCGGCAGTTCGGCCAGCTCCGGATTATTGAAGACGGCAGCGCACAGCCTCACCCACTCCCGTTCGTTCTGCACGGCGATCAGCACCGACTTGCCGTCGGAGCATGGAAAGGCGCCATAGGGGGCGATCGACGGGTGGCGCAAGCCCACGGGCTTTGGCGGCCCCTTGCCGTAGCGGGCGTGCAGATAGGGAACCGCCATCCAGTCTGCTGCGACATCGAACAGCGAGATGTCGAGTGTCGCACCCTCATCGGTTTTCCCGCGGCGCAGCAGCGCTTCGAGCACACCGCTATAGGCCGTCAGGCCGGCGCTGATGTCACAGACCGAAACACCGATCCGTCCCGGCTCACCCGGGCTGCCGGAGATCGAAACCAGACCGCTTTCCGCCTGGATCAGGAGATCGTATGCAGGTCGGTCGGCCATCGGGCTGTCTTCGTGATAGCCGGTGATGGCGCAGTTTATCAGGCGGGGGTTGAGTTGTTTAAGCACGTCAGCCCCGAAACCGGCGCGCTCGATCGCTCCGGCCGCGAGGTTGTGCACGAAGACGTCCGCTTTCTCCAGCATTGACTTCAGCAGATGTTTGCCGTCGTCCGACTTGAAGTCGAGCACAACGGATTCCTTGCCCCGATTGAGCCAGGCGAAATAGGACGCTTCGCCCATGGCGGCGGTATCGTAGAGGCGGGCGAAATCGCCTTCCAGTCGTTCCACCTTGATGACCCGGGCACCGGCATGGGCCAGCCGTGCAGTGCAGAACGGGGCCGCAACGGCCTGTTCAACCGCGACCACAAGCGTACCTTCAAGCGGACGATCCATCAGAAACTCCTCGGAAGGCCGAGCACATGCTCGCCCAGATAGGAAAGGATGAGATTGGTCGATATCGGCGCGATCTGGTAGAGCCGCGTTTCGCGCAATTTGCGTTCGATATGATAGGCGCGGCTGAAGCCGAAACCGCCATGGGTCTGCAGGCAGATATCGCCGGCCTTCCATGACGCCTCGGCCGCGAGCAGCTTTGCCATGTTCGCTTCCGCAGCGCATTTTTCCTGCGCATCGAACAGGCCGGCAGCCCGTTCGACCATCAAAGCCGCAGCCTCCGTCTTGGCATAGGCTTCGGCAATCGGAAAGGCGACGCCCTGGTTTTGGCCGATGGGCCGGTCGAACACCACCCGCTCCTTCGCATAGGCGGTTGCCTTGTCGATGAAATAACGCGCATCGCCGATGCATTCGGCCGCAATCAGAATGCGCTCGGCATTCATGCTGTCGAGGATGACCCGAAAGCCGCTATGTTCCGACCCCAGCAGGTTCTCCGCCGGCACCTCGAAATCGTCAAAGAACAGTTCGCAGGAATGGTGATTGATCATGGCGTCGATTGGCTGAACGGTCAGGCCACGCTCTTCGGCGCCGCGCAGATCGACGATGAAACAGGAGAGTCCGTCGGTCTTCGACGTGCGATCGGAAATTGCCTTTGTCCGCGCCAGAAGCAACATCAGGTCTGAGTGCTGCACCCGGCTGATCCACACTTTCTGACCGTTGATGACGTAACGGTCGCCACGCCGTTCGGCCGTGGTCTTCAGCGACGTCGTGTCTGTGCCGGTTGTCGGTTCGGTAACGCCGAAGGATTGCAATCGCGATTCGCCGGATGCGATCTTTGGCAGAAAGGCCTGCTTCTGCTCCTCGGTTCCGTGTCGCAGTACAGACCCCATCACGTACATTTGCGCGTGGGCGGCACCCGGATGTCCACCCGAGCGCGAGATTTCCTCCAAAACGGCGCAAGCCTCGCTCAGCCCCAGGCCGGCGCCGCCGAAGGTTTCCGGGATCAGGCAGCCCAGAAAGCCGGACTGCGTCAATTCACTGACGAACTCCGTGGGATAACCGCGATCCGCATCGAGCTGGCGCCAATAGTCTTCGCCATAGTTGTCGCAGATGGCTTTGACGGATTGGCGGATTTCGGCGATGACAGAGGCACTTTGCATGTCGAGTTTGTAGCCGAGCCGCCGGACGAAGTTAAGTGGAATGCAACCGGCTCATCAAGCGCCGCCTCACGGCAATGTTTCACCGTCAAGTATGCGCTGATAAAGGTCCAGATAGGTATCGGCCGACTTCTCGATGGAAAAGTGTTCCGCAGCATATTCGCGGCAGCGTGCTGGTGGGATGTCGCCGACCGCATCGAATGCCGCAGCAAAATCCTCATCCGATTCACACTGGAAACCGATGTCGGGGTGGAGGAGCTCCGGTATGGAGCCGCGCGGCGTGGCAATAACCGGCGTGCCGGCCAGCAATGCCTCCGGCACAACGATGCCGAAGGGTTCTTCCCAGCGGATGGGAAAGAGAAGTGCCTTGGCTTCGGCAAACAGTTTGGCCTTGGTCCAGCCGCCGACCATGCCGTGAATGGCGAAGCGCTTGTCGAGGCTGGTGAAGAACGCCCGCTCCTTGCGCACGACACTGCGTGTCAGCAACTCCCAGCGCGCCCCTCCGGCGATGTCCATCTGCAGATCGTTGGCCACGGCGAGATGCATGGCTCGGGTCACGTTCTTGCCAGGCCGGTTGATGCGCGAGAAGAAAAGATAGCGGCCGTTCTTGCGGTCCTGAAAATAGTGTTCATCCGTTGGAAGGCCGTTATAGGCAAAAGTCTTGCGCCCGTGCCGCTCCGCGTGATTGCGGCTGACGAAGTTGCGGTTGCGACCGATCGGCTTTTCGGTGTTGCCCTGATGCGTGACCAGGCAGGGTCTGTCGAATTCGGCGGGCGGCTCGCTGTCGAAGCTGTTGACGATGTCGATATCCGCCGGGATGCGGTCGAACGCCTCCTGCGTCGTCTGGGCATCGATCATTCGGGCACCGGCGACATGCGACCCCGGTGACACCACCAGAGTCACGGCGTGGTTCCGTCGCATCAGTTCCCGCGCCAGCCAGACCACCTGACGTTCGGTTCCGCCATATTTCTCGACCGGCACCCGCGCAGCCACCACCAGCGCGACACGTAACTTTTTCATGAATTCATCCTGCGAAGAGACGGTAGGGTGCCGGATCCGGCTGCGCCCTTCTAACAAAGCCGACTTTTGAAGTTAAGGAACTAATTGCCCTTTGCTCCAGTCACCGGCTCGACAGGTGCGTGGCCGCAAATTATCTATGATCCATGGCCAATGACAGCAAGGACACGATCGCCACCCGCATCAGCCGTACTTTGGCCGATCGGATCGTATCCGGCGACTTGAAACCGGGCGCGCCGCTGCGCCAGGACCATATCGCAGAGGAGTTTCACGCCAGCCATGTGCCGGTGCGAGAGGCATTTCGACTGCTCGAAGCTCAGGGGCTGGCGGTCAGCCTGCCACGGCGCGGTTTTCGGGTCGCTTCCTTTGGTCGTGCCGAGGTGCAGGAGGTGGCGGAAATGCGTGCCGCTCTGGAGGCCCTGGCCCTTCGGCACGCCGCACCGCACCTCACAAAGGCCATCCTAGACCAGGCCGAAGATGCGATTCGCGCGGGCGAAAAAGCGGAGAACGTGCGCGATTGGGAAACGGCCAACCGGACCTTTCACCGTCTGATCATAGAGCCCTGCGGCATGCCGCGGCTGTTGGCCGCAATCGAGGATCTGCAGGCGGTCAGCGCCCGCATTCTGTTTGCTGGCTGGCGATCCCAGTGGGAGGCTCGTACGGATACCGACCACCGCGCCATTTTGTCGGCCCTGCGACGCGACGAGGTGGATGCCGCCGCATCCTTGCTGATGCGTCACGTTCAGAAGATCGGTAAACTGCGCCGCAACGGAGCCGAAGGCGCCGAAGACGCTTTTGTGATTGTCGGCTAGCATAAATTATCTCTAATTTCGCCATCGGTAGATGTGGACTGGACTCTCTAATAGATCGATTCTATGAATTATCTATAATTTGATTAATCGATCAGGAGAGCCCCATGAATCAATCCGCTGCCCCCGCCATCCAACCCGGCTTCAGCCCACTGCGTCTCAGCGACCGCTCACTCGGCTGGCGGATCGGCGCGGTGCTTCTCGGCACCGCCTTGCTGGCCCTGTCGTCCTATATCGAGGTGCCGATGGTGCCGGTGCCGATCACCATGCAGACCTTCGCGGTCACGCTGATCGGAGCCCTTTACGGCTGGCGGCTCGGCGGCATCACCATCACCGCCTGGCTGGTGCAAGGCGCGGTTGGTATGCCGGTGCTCGCCGGCGGTGCGTCCGGCTTCCTTCACTTTCTTGGGCCGACCGGCGGCTATCTGTTCGCCTTTCCTCTCTGCGGTGCGCTGGTCGGTTGGCTGGCCGAGCGCGGCTGGAACGGCCACCATGTTGTACTGGCCTTCCTCGCCGCTCTGATCGGCAACATTGCCTGCCTGGTTCTGGGTGCCGCATGGTTGGCTGTGATGATCGGCGTCGAGCCGGCCATCGTTCATGGCGTTCTGCCCTTCATCATTGGCGGTGTGCTGAAATCCGCGCTGGCCGCCGCAGTTCTTGGCGTACTCGCCCGGCGCGGCGCGGCGCGGCAGGCGTAAGCCCCGATCGGCATCGATGCCCGGCGCCCCCGACGGTGCCGGGCTCACCGCACAACCGGACACGCCCCGATTTGACGATCCGATTGCGCCCGCACCACCTGCTTTGTCTGCTGACCTATGTCGGCAAGGGCTACAGCCACGCCTTCACGGCGAATTTCGATGCCATTGTGGAGCGCATTGCCGAAGGCGAGGAGATTGTCGTGGTCGACGGTCCCGATGACATCTGCGCGCCGCTGCTTGATGATGATGATCCGCACTGCTTCGCTGAAAGCGTCGTTCAGCGGGACCGCGATGCCGTCGACGCCATCCGCGAGCTTCTTTCGCATCCGATTGAACCGGGAGAGCGAATGACGCTCGATGCTGGCCGCATCACTCACCTTTGGGGAGCATTCAAAGCAGGAACGATCCGCAAGGCCTGTTCCGGATGCGAATGGGCTCCGCTTTGCACTGATATCGCCGCGCGGTGACAGAGTTTTCCATAGGATAGCCAAGGGTTCGTTCAACTTCCCCTCTGGTCAGTTCGCGTCGAGAACGATCAGGACATCCCGAGTGTCAATCCAATCGGATCGTCATGCTTTTCATTGCGCGATCCTTCTGTCCGGGCACCCAATCCGGCTCACCAACCAACGTCATCTCAAAATCGGCGGTGGCCAGATGCTGGAGTGCTATGGACATTTCCATTCGCGCCAGTTGAGCGCCGGGGCAGCCGTGCATGCCGGCGCCGAATGAGAAGTTGCGCGCACGAGCCCGGCTGATGTCGAAGGTCTGCGGAGCATCGATCGCAGCAGGGTCGCGATTGGCCGCGGGAACGAACGCGTAAACCAGATCGCCCTTTTGGAATTCGATCGTCTTGTAGGTGAAGTCGTGGGTTGCCCGGTGCGGCAGTGCCCAGGGCAAGGGCGCAAATCGCATCCCTTCGTCGACGGCGCGCAGGGCAAGCTTGGGGTCGGCCCGAAGTTTTTGCATCTCATCGGGATGAGTCAAAAGGGCGTGCAGGATCAGCGGCAGTTGCGCCCGCGTGGTGTCGACGCCGGCCGAGGCCAGTTCGGTTGCGAGATAAACCAGTTCATCTTCCGAAAGGACATCCCCATCGATATCGGCCAGCATCAGCTCGCTGAACAGGTCGTCACCCGGGGCCTGTCTGCGCTCGGCAAGCAGATCGCGCAGATAGTCATGCATCTTCCGGTTGGCGCTCTCCACCTCCGCGATCCCCACGCCCGTCTGCAATGCGTCGATCTTGCGGCCGCCGATCCGGATCCAGTCATTGAAATCCTTGACGCTTGTGTAAGGCACGCCAAACATCGGCCCCACCACATGCGCTGGCAGTGGATCCGCGAAGGCAGCGCAAAAATCCAGCGTTCCTTCCGATGGAAAGGCCGCAATCAAATCGTCGACGATCCGGGTAATATCCGTGCGCATGTCCTCCAGCAGCCGGTCACGCAAAGCTTGTTTGACAAGTCGCGCAAGGCGGGCGTGCTGGTCGCCATGCATGGCCAACAGTTCGTGCTTGATCGCTTCGGCGAGATAGGGGCTGCGCTCCTCGTCGATATTGTCGAATGCGAACTGAAAATCCTCACATTTGAACACCTCGATGACATCTTCCTGGTTCAGGAACAGAACATCGCCATTGCCGGTCCGGGCGAAATAGTTCTGCGATCGCAATTCCTCGATGAAACCGTATTTGTTTTCATCGAAGCGGGGATCCCTCAAATCGACCACCGGTGCATCGCTCATGGCATCGAGTATCCCCATTGGCTTTCGCGCATCTTACACGTCTCCCTGACGGCCTGGAACGGCTTATTGTTCCGTCCTCAAGGTCGGATCCAGGCGATCGCGAAGCCAATCCCCCACCATTGATACCGAAAGCGCCACGGCAAAAATCATGGCGCCGGGGAACAGCGTAAGCCACCAGGCGGTCACAAGCCGGTCGCGTCCCTCGCTCATGATCTGGCCCAGGCTGGTCAGCGGCGGCTGCACACCAAGTCCCAGGAAAGACAGGGCGGTTTCCAGCAGAATGCTCAGTGGCAAATTGATGGTGAATTGAACCAGGGCCACATTCAAAATGTTCGGCAGGATGTGGCGCAGATAGATGCGCACCGGTGTCGCACCCAGCGCTCTGACTGCCACGACATAGCCGTGCTCCTTCGCTGACAGGGTGGCCGCTCTCATGAGCCGGGCGTAGATCTCCCAACCGTTGAAGCCAATGAGAATCAGAAACAGGACAAAGGAATTGTCGAACATTGCGAGCACAAAGAGCGCCACGATGATGATCGGCAGCGATGCCTGAACATCGATGGCTGCAACGACGACATTGTCCACCCAGCCCCGGCGCGCCGCAGCCAGAATGCCGACCAGGGAGCCGAACACCGCGCCGATCAGGGTCCCCACGATGGCCACCACGAGGGTGATTTGCGCACCCGTGACAAGCCGCGCCAGCAGGTCGCGACCACGACTGTCCGTTCCCAGCACATAGCCCTCGGTTCCAGGCGGTTTGAGGCGATCGAAGAGAAACGTGTCGCGGTACCCGTGCTCGGTCAGGACATGTCCGAACAGGGCAAAGGCCACGAACACGGTCAAAA
The DNA here is from genome assembly GCA_965216535.1 of Hoeflea sp. Taxonomy (GTDB): domain Bacteria; phylum Pseudomonadota; class Alphaproteobacteria; order Rhizobiales; family Rhizobiaceae; genus Hoeflea_A. The sequence continues at coordinate 7,033,514 of OZ244175.1, read as the reverse complement.
ACCCGAGCGCGACTTTGACGCTGATCGGTATCTGATTTCGTTCCGATGGGGCGGATGACTGAACCACTACTTCGCCCGTATTCTTGGATCGATGACCAGGTAAAGAAGGTCGACGATCAGGTTTGCCATGACCATGGTCGTCGCCACGGCCAGAACAAGGAATTGCACCATGGCGATGTCCCGGGTTGCGACGGATCGCACCAGCAACTGACCGACACCGGGCCACGCGAAAACCTGCTCGGTAACAACGGAGCCGGCGATCAGGGAACCAAGTGACAGACCAATGAGCGTAACCAGCGGTATCGCAGCATTGGGTGCGGCATGACGCAACAACCGCGCTCGCAAGGGAATGCCACGCGCTTCAGCGGCCCTGACATAGGGTGCGTTTATGGTCTCCAGCAGTGACGATCTGGAGAAGCGGGCAAAGCTTCCCATGATCGCCAGGCCCAGTGTCAGTGCCGGCATCAGGACAAAGGCGTTGTCGCCGCCGAGAAACGTATTGAAAACCGTCGCCGCCACCAGGATCAAAACGAGGCCAAACAGGAAGTTCGGCATCGCAAAGGCGAAGACCGAGAAACCCATGACAAATCGGTCGATCTTTTTGCCGCGGTTCAACGCGGCATAGGCCCCCATGGGGATGCCGAAGCAGATGGCAATGATCAAGGCCGTCAGCCCCAGACGCAACGTGTGGGGAAGGCGTTCCAGAAAAATCTCCTGCACCGGTTTGCCGGTGTGAACCGAGTGTCCGAACCGCCCCTGGAGCAGCTCCAGAATATAGCTTGCGTACTGCACATAGAACGGTTGGTCGAGGCCAAGCCGCTCGCGATACTCCTGGATGACCTCCGGCTCCGCATCCGGCGGCGCAAGAGCCGCTGCGGGATCTCCGGAAAACCGGATGAACGTGAAGACCAGAGTCACCGTGACCAGAAGGGTTATCAGCGCGCGAACGGCCCGGGTGAGAATGTACTCGCTCATCCCGGTGCGCCTTCCGCGACAGGTGACAGGTGCGGAGCCGCCTCCACCAGCGCCTTGGTATAGGCGTGAACGGGATGTTCCAGAACACGCATGGCCGAGCCCTGTTCAACGATTTCTCCCGCTTTCATGACGATCACGTCATCGCAAATCGCACGGGCGACCCGGAGATCGTGGGTAATGAAGATCATGGCAAAGTCCAGCCGTCGCTGCAGGTCCGCGAAGAGCTCGAGGATCTGAGCCTGGATAGAGACATCCAGGGCGGACACGGCCTCGTCTGCAATCAACAGTTCTGGTTCAACGGCGAGCGCGCGAGCAATGCAGATTCTCTGCCGTTGGCCTCCCGAGAACTCGTGCGGATAGCGATCCGCTGCCTGTTGAGTCAGCCCCGTCAGTTCCAGCAGTTCAGCCGTGCGCGTGCGGGCTTGCTTTCGACCGCTGCCGTGGATGATCAGGCCTTCGGCAATGGCCGAACCAATCGTCTGGCGCGGGTTCAACGCACTGAACGGGTCCTGCAGAACAACCTGGATTGATTTTCTCAGTTGCCTGAGCCCGCTTCCCGAAGCGTCGGAGATATCCTGACCCTTGAAAACAATCGCGCCGCTTTCGATCGGCTCCAGCCGCAATATGGCGCGTGCAAGCGAACTTTTCCCGGAGCCGCTTTCTCCCACTATTCCCAGCGTTCGGCCTTTGGCGATCGAAAGGGAGACATCCCTGACCGCCTGTTTGGTTTTTCGGACCAGAAGTCCACCGCTCCGATAGACGAGGTTCAGATCCGTGACCTCCAAAAGGTTGGACTGCGAAGATGGTGTTTCTTCGGACTGGCTTGGTTCAGCCGCTGCCAGTAGACGCTTTGTGTATTCGTGCTGCGGATGACTGAGAACATCGACCGCGCGACCGGATTCGACAATCCTGCCGTCCTTGAGCACGGTGACGCTGTCGGCAATCTGGGCAACCACCCCGAAATCATGGGTGATGAACAAAACAGAGAGATCGAATGTTCGTTTCAGGTCAGCCAGCAACTCCAGAACGGCAGCTTGGGTTGTCACATCGAGAGCGGTGGTCGGTTCATCGGCCACCAGCACGCTGGGTTCCAGCAAAAGCGCGCCGGCGATGACCACCCGCTGGGCCTGGCCGCCGGACAACTGGTGCGGATAGGCGTTCATCTTGCCGGCAGGGTCTTCAAGGCCCACGGCCTCCAGCATGTTCAGAACGCGGGCATGGATGTCTGCTTTCTTTGCACCGTGGGTGCTGAGAATTTCGCCAAGCTGAGACCCGATTTTGCGCACCGGATTGAGGCTGGCGGTGGCATCCTGGAAGATGGTGGCCAGTTTCACGCTGCGGAGCGTGTCGTATTGTTGATCGCGTTGAGCCGGCAGGATCTCACCGAAAAGCGATACCTGTCCGCTGAGCATCGGCAAGGCACTTGGCAACATGCCGAGAATTGCCTGGCCGATAACCGATTTGCCGGATCCCGACTCGCCCACAAGGCAATGGGTTTCGCCGCCCGACAGGGTCAGCGAGACACCGCTGACGGCTTCTTTACGGTCGCCCCCCGGTGGGAGGGCGACCGTGAGATTGTCAACAGCGAGTGTCGGGGTCTGCACTGCGTGTTTCCGAGGCGCCTATTTGAGGTACTTGTTGTCGAAAATGGTGATGACCGTATTGCCCGGATCCCAGTCGAGATCATCGTCGATGGCATAGCTCACCACATTGCGCCACAGATACATGCCCGGTGTGACCCTTTCCCACTCGTCGACAAGCGCCAGATAGGCCGCCTTGCGCGATTCAAAATCCTGAGCCAATTCGAACTCGTTTCCGAGCCGTTCGAACTCCGGCGTCATGGCCCAGGTTTTGTGCTTGGCGCGCACGCGGCTGGACAACGGGCCCCAATCCATCCACAGCGGACGGTAGGGATCGCCCGAGAACTCGCTTCCCATCGACATGTTGAGGAAGTGGAAGGGCCGCTTGTAGGCGAGCGAAAAATTGTCCTTCAGTTCGATTTTGACGTTGATGCCGACATCCGCCCATTGCTCAACCATGAACTCCGCGGCGACTTCGTAGTTGGGGTAGAAACCCCGGGTGATGTGCCAGGTCAGTTCCTCGCCATTGTAGTCGCTCTTGGCCAGCAATTCGCGGGCCATGTCCGGATCAAACTTTACCGCCCGCTCGCGGTCCGGATCGAAGTACTTGCCATATTCCGGAAAATTGAAGGGCGTGGGAACGAAGGTCGCATCGCCCCAGATAGCCTTGGCGATGGCTTCCCGGTCGACCGCGTGGACAATCGCCTTGCGCAGGTTCACATCTTTCAGCGGGTTGTTGGGATTTTCTTCCGTATCCAGCATGTTGAAGGCGAACATCGGGTAGTTCTCGATGCTCTTGGACATGACCTTGATGCCATCCGTACCCTGCAAGCGCTCAACCTGATCGGCCGGGACACTGACAATCACGTCGAATTCGCCCGATGCAAGACCGGCATATCTGGTCGAAAATTCCGGGACGATCTGGAAGGTCACGCTTTTGGCGGGCACGTCTCCAGCCCAATAGTCATCAAAGGCTTCGGCGACCACCGAGACGGACGGGTCGAAGGACACCATCTTGTAGGGACCGGTACCGATCGGTGCCTGCCCGAATGCGTCGGTCCCGACTTCGTCGTAATAGTGTTTGGGCAAGACAAAACCGATCGGTGTCACAAGGCGGTAGGGAAGATTGGGATCGGGAAAGCTTGTCTCGATTTCAACCGTCAAAGGCCCTGTTGCCTCGACCCGGTTGATACCGCGCGCGTAACGTGTTCCGCGACGCGCCAGGGGTTTTGGCCCCCAAAGTCGCTCGGCGGAGAGGGAGAAGGCGACATCCTCCGCATCCATGACGTGGCCATCGTGAAACTTCACGCCGTCCCGCAGTTTGAATTCCCAAACCAGGTCCGATTTGCGTTCCCAGCTTTCCGCCAGCCATGGAACGAGCGTGTTTCCTTCCGGGTCTTCCCAGCGGTTTCGCCGCACCAGTGTGTCGAAGATATTGGAGTGCACACGCGAACCCGTCGTGGAGATGCCGATTACGGGATCCATGGTCGGCCAAAGGTTGTCGACTGCCACTTTGATATCGGGTCGGCTGTCCTGGGCGTATGGCTGGCCGGTTGCCAAAACCGTCACTCCCAGAGCGACGAATGCACCAAGGGTTAGTTTACTCAGAGACATATCTATCCTCCTGCCGGTTTTCCGCTGCCTGTTGCTGTCGGCGGATTCGTTTGAAACGGAATTTCCGTTCGTTTTTCAGAGATGGGATTTGACGTCTGGCCGAGGCCGGAAGCGTCATATCCAGGTCCAGCACAGCCATCCCGGGCTCATCTCCACCAAGGTCACACAGGACCTCGCCCCAGGGGCTGACAATAAGCGAGTGGCCGTACGTATCCCGGCCATCCAGATGCTTGCCAACCTGTGCGGCTGCGACAATCCAGAACCCGTTTTCTATTGCGCGGGCTCTGAGCAAAGCTTCCCAATGGGCTTTGCCCGTGGGCACGGAAAAAGCCGATGGCGCAAAAGCCAAAACCGCGCCTTCCTGGGCGTGTTGCCGATAGAGATGAGGAAACCGGATATCGTAACAAACCGTCAGAGCCATGGGCCCCCAAGGGGTATCGGCCAGAACCGCTTCTTCTCCGGGTTCATAACGCTGCGATTCACCCGTCGGCGGCTTCCCGTCGAGAAATACGTCGAAGAGATGAATCTTGTCGTAGGTGGCAATGATCGTTCCGTCCGGCGATATCAGCGTCGCGTGATTTCGGAAGCGTTGCCCCTGACCCGTGACGGGCGTTGAGCCGGCCTGGATCCACAGGTTGTATTGCTTTGCCAGCTCCTTGCAGACGTTCAGGAAAGGGTCCGAATCCGCGGCGGTGACCATTGTCACAGCGCTGTCGCGATCCCGGTTGACCAAACCGACGGCCTCGGGAAGCGCCAACAGCCGGGCATTCTGTGAAGCGGCAGCCTGAGCAATACGGGTCACATCTTCGATGTTGTCCTCATGGCGGTTTGAAGATGTCGTTTGCGCCATTGCGAGACGCAGCGTTTTCGAACTCATGCAACACACTCCAAGAATGCCCTATTTTTATCGCTCCGACTTGGAGACACCATTTCAAAAAACTTGCATTATGTGAGAAAAACTCACATAAAAAATCATGAGAAACCGACGCCTGCCGTCTCTCAATGCCCTTCGCACATTGGAGGCTCTCTACGAGACCGGCTCAATCACCGCCGCTGCGGACCGGCTGTCCGTGTCGCATTCGGCGGTCAGTCACCAGTTGAAATTGCTGCAAAACTGGGTCGGAAGCCCGCTTGTCATTCGCATGGGACGGTCCGTCGCGCTCACGCCGGCCGGCGAAAGCCTGGCGTCGGTCGTCCATGCGTCATTCAGCGCGATCCGACATGAATTGGATCTCGTTCCATTGCGATTGAAACGGTCTTTCGAGATCTCGGCAGTTCCGATCGTGGCGCAGGAAATCATCCTTCCGAGGCTCCATCAGTTTGTCGCCAAATATCCGCATATATCACTGCACGTAAGCCTCGGACTGACAGACAAGACACCCACCGCCAACGCCGACATCGAGATCGGATTCAGGCGCCAGGATCGACTTCAGATAGGCGAAAATCTGTTGCTTCCCGGCACCGCAGTTCCGGTCGCGTCTCCGAAGCTGATCGAGAGATATGAGGGAGATCTCAAGGAGACGCTGCGCAACGCCCCACTGATTGCCGATGAAGATGCCCGCATGTGGAACCTTTGGCAGAAACAGCATGGCCTGTTGAATTCCGAAAAGTCCCGGGAGCCATCGATCTATCTCGAAGGCGCGCTTTTTCTAATGGATGCGGCGCGGGAAGGACTGGGAATTACCCTGGCACGCCGTGCGATGCTCGGTCGCTCACTCGAAAAGGGGCAACTGCGCATATTGTCCGAAAAAGCCATCGACCGGAACTGGATCTATTTCATCAGGCCGGCTCCGGAGAAATCGTTCGAGCCGGAGCTTCAGAAGGTCGTGAACTGGCTTTTCGAGATCACGGAACCCGAGCGTGCCCTCGAGCAAAATGCAGTTGAACTCGCGTCCTGATGAATCACAACTACGTTTCAAAGCAACGCCGTGCCGACGCTGGCGCCGCCGCAGACGAACAGGGTCTGGCCGGTGATGAAGCTGCTTTTCGGATCGGCGAAGAACATGAAGGCGTTGGTGATGTCTTCGACCGTTCCGAGCCGACCCACCGGGATGCGGTCGGCAAGGTCATGCTGCTGCTGACTGTCCTTGGGAATGATGCCCCAGAAATTGTCGGTCAGTACCGGGCCTGGCGCCACCACATTGACGGTGATCTGATGCTTCGCAAGCTCCAGCGCCCAGGTGCGCGCCATGCCGATCATGCCGGCTTTTGAGGCGCTGTAGGCGGTACGCGTCGGCACGCCCAGCGCGGCGCGTGAGCCGTTGAAGATCACCCGGCCAAACTGTTTTTCCTTCATCGACGGCAGGAACGCCTGAAGCAGGGTCAGGGCCGAGCCGAGATGCAGCTGCGCGAGGCCGGTGATATCGGACGGCTTGGCCTCTTCGATCAGGTTCGGCCAGATGAGGCCCGCATTCTGGATGAAATGGGTAACATCGTGCTTACTGGCAATGTGTGCTGCGGCCTCGGCCACGGCCTGTTCGTCGAGCAGGTCCGCCTCCACGGACGACAGGTTGTCGTGCGAAAAATCCGGGGCATGCCGGGCAACCGAAATCACCCGATACCCCTCGTCCAGCATGCACCGTGCCAGGTCGGCGCCGATACCCTTGCTTGCGCCGGTGATGACCGCCGTCAATTGTTCGCTCATATCAGTCTCCATCCGTGACCATCGCCATCACCCGAAGCGGGCTGCCTGTCCCCTGCTTGATCTTCAGCGGTGCGGCGATCAGCATCGCCCCGGTCGCCGGCAAAAGGTCGAGATTGCGCAGGCATTGCAGGCCATAGCGGCCGGCGCCGTGCAGGTAGTAATGGGCCGGGTAGGGCGGCGTGTAATGCATGCCCTGGCCGGCATCGGTGCCGACGGTCTCGGTGCCGAAGCCGCGGATCTTGCGCTCGTCGACGAGAAACCGCACGGCATCCGGGGTCGGACCCGGCGCGTGCGGGCCGTCATCGCGCATGTTGAGATAGGCGTCGCCGCTGCGCTTCGACCAGTCGGTTCGCATCAGCACCCAGCTGTCTTCAGGAATACGGCCGTGGTCATTTTCCCAGGCCTTGATGATCTCCGGCGTCAGCTCGAAGTCCTCGTCTTGGGCGGCTCCTGCGCTGCAGTCGATGACGCACACCGGGCCGACGAATTTTTCGACCGGGATCGTATCAACGCTGTTGTCGGGCAGGTCGCGCCCGGAAATCCAGTGCAGCGGCGCGTCGAAATGCGTTCCCGTGTGCTCGCCGCAGGAGAAGTTGTTCCACTTCCAACCCGGACCGCGCTGGTCGAAATCGGAGACCTCTTCGATGCGAAACCGCGCGCATTGGCCGAACTCGGGCGGCAGGATGATGACGGGAAAGTCCGGATCCAGCGTATGGGTGAGGTCCACCACGCGGACCGCGCCCGAGGACAGCGCGCTGGCAAGGTTTTGCAGCACATCGGTCGTCCCGCTCATGACCCGCCTCCCTGCTCGATCATTTCGCGTTCCAGGATCTTCGGTCCGGCGCGCCAGCGCTCAATCAGGTCTTTCGCCACGTCTCCGACGAACACGTCCTCGAGACCATCCTTCAGTCCGGCGATGACGGATCGTGCGAGCGCCGCCGGCGGCACTTTCGGAGGTGGTAATGGTTGGTGCCATTCGTCCTCGGTCGGGCCGGTGAAGACGTTCATCACCCGCACACCGCCCGGCCACAGCTCCGCCCGCAGGCATTGGGACAGCGAAAGAGCCGCCGCGTTGGAAGCCGAGAAGGCGCCGAATTCCGGCTGGTTCGACCAGGCATAGACCGACAGGATGTTGACCCAGGCGGCGGCGCTGTTGTCACCATCGGCGCCACGGGCGCGCATCGCCGGCCCAAAGGCCTGGGCGAGCCGCATCATGCCGAAATAGTTCACGTCCATCTCGTCGCGCGCGTGGTTGACGTCGATGCTGTCGATGATGCCGCCGGGGCGCACGAAGCGGGCATTGTTGATCAGGATATCGGTCTTGCCGCCGATCTCGCCGACCAGTTCCTTGACGGAGGCGGTGTCGGTGACGTCGAGCGGCAGAATGTCGACATTGGGAATTCCGGCCAACGCTTCGCGACCCGGATATGGACGCCAGCTTTCCGCCTCGCCGACGAAGATCATCGAGGCGCCGGCATCGGCCAGCGCCTGGGCGAGCGCAGGGGCGTTGGGGTTGCGGGCATCGGTAATCAGCACCCGCCGGAATTTCGGATCGCAGGTCATTTCGCGCATGTGAGGATCGTCCTCCATGTTCGGCGTGGCTTTTTCCGGCAGGGCGAACAGCACGCCTTGCCCGGACTTGTCCAGCCGGTTGATCATCCGCACCCGGTCGCCCGTGGCCACATCGCCATGCACATGGCACATGGCAGGCGGGCCGGCGTCGAGCTGTACCGTGCCGACGCGCCAGGGCGTGCGTTCGCGGAAATAGACATTGGTGCTGGTGCGCACCGTCGTTTCGGCAATGAGCTTGCCGCCGGTGGTGACATCCCGCCAGGCGAGGTCGACGCTCAGGCATTTGCCGCAGGCATCGCGCGGCGGATATTGCACGGCACCGCAATCGCCGCAGACCTGGAGCATGAAGCGGCCTTCGGCTGCTGCCGCTGCGAGGCCCAGGGCCGCGCGGCTGCGCATGTGCGAAGGCCGGGTCGGAACCCGCGAGCGTTTCTGCGGGTCCTTCTTGGGTGGCGGCGTTAGCGGATTGGTCATGGCCCGTCCCCGCTGATGATGGCTGCGCCCGAGCACAGGCCGCGGTCGTAATTGATCATGCCGAAGCCCGAGACCAGGGCGGTTTTGGCATCGTTCACCTGTGTCGGACCCGCCGCGCCCGTCACCTGACGCAGCGCTTCGGTCATACCGATATAGCCGCCGGCCGCACCCGCCTGGCCGGCAGAAAGCTGCCCGCCCGAGGTGTTGTGCGGAAAATCGCCGCCGATGGTCAGGTCCCGGTCGCGCACGAATTGCGGACCTTCGCCCTTGGCGCAGAAACCGAGATCCTCGAACTGCATCATGACGATCACCGGATAGTCGTCATAGGTTTGCATGAGGTCGATGGCCTCCGGTCCGGCACCGGCCATGGCATAAAGTTCATCCACATCCATCACCCAGCCGCCACGCATCTGGATCGGATCGTCGGGAAAGGCGTTGTGGCGTTCGATGGTTGCGAGAACCCGGGCGTGCTTGAGGTTGGCGGCCCGAGCATCATCCTCGCGCATCACCAGAAAGGCTTCGGCACCGGCAACGGGCATGACGCAGTCGAACAGGTGAATCGGATCCGAGATCGGTCGGGCGTCCATATACTGTTCGAGGGTCAGCGGCTTCTTCATGACGGCATGCGGGTTCTTCAGCGCATTGTCACGCTGGGAGACGCAAATGGCACCGAAATCCTTGCGCGTCGCACCGTAGGATCGCATGTAATGGTCGGTCAGCAGGGCGAAGCAGGCATTGGGACCACCGGAGCCATAAGGATAAGAGGCATCCTGGGCGAAGCGGCTGAAGCTCGACAGCATACGCCGGAAACTGTCCACTTGGTTGGTGTCGCCGGAAACGCAAGCGACGATATCGGCGTCACCCGCCTGTACGGCTCTGGCGGCGCGCCGCAGCGCCGCAACCCCGCTGGCGCCGCCGAACGGGATATGGTCGAGCCAACGCGGCGTCAGGCCCAGATGCTGGGTCAGGCCGACGGCCGTGTCCGGAAACAGCGAGAAGCTGGAAACCGACAGCCCATCGACGTCGCCGATCGTCAGGCCGGCATCGCTCAGCAATTGGCGCAAGGCCCGGGCGATCCACCAATGGGCCGTCTCCTTGGAAAACCGTGCATAGGGCACCGTAACGGGAACCGCCATCACGACGCCGTCATAGGCCTGGCGCCGTCCGCTCACGTGGGGACCAGCCGCTTTTTCATGGCGCGCGTATCGAAGGCGGCATTGTCGTCAAGCAGGCGCTTGACCTCGGCCTTGAGCACGCCGCGCTGGATTTTCTGTGTCGCCGTCAGCGGCAACTGGTCGACAAAGGCGACATAGCCGGGCGCCTTGTAATAGGCCATTTGCTCCAGGCACCAGGAAACGATTGACCGTGCGCGGTCTTCGGAGCGGTCGCCCTCGACCACCAGGCAGACGAAGACCTCGTCACCGCGCAAGGTGTCTGGCGCTGGCGCGGCAGCGGCCGCCTTGATCTCCGGATGTTGCATCAGGATCGTTTCGACCTCGACCGCCGCGATGTTCTCGCCACTGCGGCGGATGACGTTCTTCTTGCGGTCGACGAAGAAGAAATAGCCGTCGGCGTCGCGGCGCACGATGTCGCCGGTGTGGAACCAGCCGCCTTCCCAGGCTTCAGCCGTGGCCTCCGGGTCCTTGTAATAGGCGGTAAAGAACCCGAAGCGCGGATCGTCGCCGGCATGGCGTACCAGCAGCTCGCCGGGTTCGTCAGCGCCAGCTTCCCGGCCGTCATCGGTTATGATGCGCGCCTCGACATTCGGAGGGGGCACGCCAAGACAACTGACACCGCGTTTGCGCGGTTCGCGGTTGGCGGTGATGGTCGCGCCAAGGCCGGTTTCGGTCATCGCCCAGCCCTCGACCAGCGGAATTCCGAAGCGTTCCTCGAAGGGGATCTGCAGCTTCGGATCGATGCCGGCGCCAAAGCCGAAGCGAACCGAGTGCTGGCGATCGTCGGGCCGTGCGGCGGCCTTCATCAGGATCGACGGCATCACGCCGAGATAATGCAGGCAGGTGGCGCGGCTTTCGCGTACGCTGTCCCACCAGGTGCGCGGGTGGAACCGGTCGAGCACGGTCAGGCATCCGCCGACGGTCACCATCCCGATCAACGAGCAGGCCATGGCGTTCATGTGGAACATCGGCAGCGGTGTGATCATCCGCTCACCGTCTTCGGTCAGCGCGCAAACACCGTCGATCGTCGCATACCAGTCGCCGGAATTGAGAAAATAGGTGTTGGAGAGGATGCAGCCCTTGGGATTGCCGGTGGTGCCGGAGGTGTAGAGCATTGCCGCTTCCGTTTCAGGCGATGGATCGGCTGCGTCGTCGTCCCCACCTTCGACACGCGGCAGATCCATGCCGGGCACGATCACCGGAAAATTCACGCCGCTCCTGCGACTGGCGGCTTCGAGGTCTGCGCGGCGGCTTTCCGTGGCAAGCGCCAGGATCGGTTCGGCATGGCCGGACAGATAATCGAGCTCCGCGGCCTGCAGGTCCGGATTGACCGGTACGACCGAAAGACCGAGCGCATTGAGCGCGAACCAGTGCAGCACGTATGCGGGCCGGTTTTCGAGCAGCATCATCACCCGGGCGCCGTACCGGTAGCCGGCCGCGGCATAGGCATCGCGAAGGGCCTCGATCTGTGCAAGCGCATCGCCATAGGAGATCTCGCCCGAAGCAATGCCGTAGGCATCGGCGGTTTCCGGCATAACATTGAGAAAGGGCCGCTCCGGCCACCGGCCGGCCGCGATGGCGAACCGCTCGTAGACGCTACCGCCCGATTTCGCTTGCTCTGTCATCGTTGCTACAGAAACAACTGGATGTTGCCGAAGGCGGCATCGCAGTTGAGCAGGTCTACACGCTTAAGACGCATTTTCAAAGCGCCGTCTTGAAGCACCAGCTCGTGGCGGGCATTGGCGGCCAGCAGAAACTGTTCGTCCAGCCGCGTCTCGACATAGTGAAACGGCGTATGGGTGACGAATAGCCCGTTTTCGTGGTCCATCAGATCGACGAAGGGACGTTGCAACACATGGTGACAGCGGCTTTTCGGTTTCTGTGAAAACGTCCGCTCGCCCTTCAGGCGTTCGACCCGCAGCTTGCGCAAAAACTCGTCCTCATACATCAGCGACGTGACGAGTTTCGGGTCCTCCTGTTTGTAGTCGAGCGGCATCCAGTAGTAGCCGTCCTCCGTCCACAGCGACAGCCACTCGTCGAAGCGCCCGTCATCAATCATCCGGGCTTCTTCATAGACATAGTCGATGAGGTCTTCACGGGTCGGGAAGCTCATTGGCTTGCCCCTTCCATGGTCAACGTCATGTACTTGGCCCAGGCGTGGAACTGGTTGCGCATCTGGCGCTCGGTGGTGCCGTTTTCGACGGCTTCGTCGTCGAAGGTTTCACCCTCCTCGTAGAGCCGCTGGATGTTGACCCATTCGAGCCCGTCGGCATGCAGGCCTTCCTGCGCGCGCTCGTACATTTCCAGATCGTCATGGCCGACGACCGAGGTCGGCGCGTTGATCAGCCGGTTGTACATGGCGGTGCGTTCCAGAAGCATGTCGGGCGCATCGACCAGCCGGTAGATGTAGCTCTCCACCAGGGTCTTGTTGGCCGCCAGCGGAATGAAGATCCGAAGCTGCTGGATCGGTCCCTTGATCATGATGTTGGGGAAATAGACCGTGTTGTGACGGTTCTCGTCGAGAATCGCCTTGGCGCGCTCTTCGCCATAGGCCTCGATCATCTGGTCGAAATAACCAGGTATGGCCGAATAGTCGGAGTGGATGGAGTGGTGCACGCCGGTATGGCCGTGGCCGTTCGGCCAGGTGCGAATGCCCATGCCTTCCATGAATTCATAGGGCGACATGAAAGGAGCAATCACCTCGACGGCCATCGGTTTCGGGGCGTCGGCCGGCTTGTTCAGGGACTCCCAGAGTTTGACCGCAGTCCCGGCGGAGCTTTCGTGCGCCACCATCGGGTGGCAGGTATCGGTCTGGTTCTCGACAAGCATTTTCCAGTTGCACTGGTGCATGTAACGCAACGGCGGTCCGGCGACTTCCAGACGCCCGACCGGCGAACGGTCGATCATGTTGTCGAAGGAACTCAGAGAGCCGCCGAAGAATTCCTCGAAACTCGGCCCTTCCTTGTTGAGCCGGGCAAAGACGAAACCGCGATAATTGTGCACCGCGCCGACCTGCGCCAGCCCCTTGGCCGCCTCGGTCTCTTCAAGACCTGTGTCCTTGTATCCCTTCTTCAGCGGGATCGCCAAAAGGCAGCCGTCGGTCTTAAACGACCAGGCATGGTACGGGCAGCGGAAGAATTTGCCGGTGTTGCCCTCCCGGTCGATGACGATCTTGGTGCCCTTATGCGGGCAGCGATTGTACATGACGTTGACGTCGCCATTGGTATGGCGAGCCATCAGCACCGGTTGCTTGCCGATCTCGGTTGCGAAATAGTCGCCCGGGTTCGGCACCTGGCTGTCATGTCCGACAAAAATCCAGGCGTTGGCGAACAGGTGCTTCATTTCGAGCTCGAACACCTCTTCGTCGATATAGACGTCGCGATGCACCTGCGTCGGCTGAACCAGCGCATTGATGGCCGCCGGATTGCCGCTGTAGCGTCCCATTGTCTACCCTCCCGTTAAAGGTCGAGGACCAGTCGATCCGATTTTGCCCGCGAAACGCAGATCTGCATGACATTGTTCTCAGCCCGCTCGTCGTCGGTCAAGATGACGTCGCGATGGTCGGGAATGCCGTCGAGCACCGCCGTCTGGCAGATGCCGCAATCGCCCCGCTGGCAGTCGTAGATCAGGTCGATGCCGGCCTCTTCCAGCACCTCGATGATGGTGCGGTGCGGCGGCACCGTGAAAACCTGTCCGGTCGAGCTGATCTCGACCTCGAACGCGCCGCCTTCCACCTGTTCGTCGTGCTTGCTGAAAAGCTCGAAATGCACGTGGTCCTTGTCGAACCCGCGCGCGTGGGCCCGCTCGCGGACCGCCTCGATCATGCCGCGGGGGCCGCACACATAGACATGATTGCCGGGCTGTAGTGCGTCGACCAAAGCATCCAGATTGATGGCCGTGTCCGGTTCATCGTCGCAATGGATGGTTAGCGCATCGCCGCACACCGCACTCAACGGATCGACGAAGGCAAGCGCCGACCGTGACCGGCCCGCGTAGTGGAACTTGAATGGCCGGCCGGCGGCCTTCAGTTCGCTGGCCATGGACAGGATGGGAGTAATACCGATGCCGCCCGCGACCAGAACAATGTCCGCCGTGTCCTCGGTGAGGCCGAACTGGTTCAGCGGCTCCGAAGTCACGATCTCATCGCCCGCCGACAGGCCGTGCATGTATTTCGAGCCACCGGCGCTGTCTTCCTCCAGGCGCACGCCGAGACGGTAGGTCTGGGGCGCCTGCGTTGCCGACGAAGACGGCTCGGTGTTGACCAGCGAATAGGGTCGATCGGTGCCATCCGGCAGTTGCACGCGGATATGCGATCCGGCACTGTAATCCGGCAACGGGCTGCCATCCGCAGCCTCCAGGGTGATGATTTTGATGAGCGGCGTGGCGGCTTCGCTCTGTTTGACGACGAGCCTGAGGTCGGGCATTTGTCTCTCCGCAGTGGCCGTGATCAAACTATGCGTGAAGGCTCTCGGTCCGTCAAGTTTTAAATATAAAATATTTCATATGCATCTATTTTCAGACTGCTGAGATTGGGCATTTTTATGCCAGGATTGCCGTATTTCGGGTATTTTGCAGGCGAAATCTTCAAAGGATCCGGAAGGGAAGCTGGCCTCGTTGAAACAATTATAATTGCAATTGCAATCAAAATAGCCCATCCTTCGAAGGTCTTGTCGCGAGGCGCGTCATCGGGGCCGCCAGCAGCGACGAAATGAGAGTTCGGGATGAAGGAAAACACGGCGCTCGCCGCGGAGGACTTTTCCGGGATCGAATCTCCCAAAACCCTGGGCGAGATCGGCCTGCAGCACTTTGCGCCTTATCTCCTGAACCGGATCATGGGGCGCTACAACCAGAGCCTTCAGGAGCATCTCGGGGCCGCCGGGCAGTCGGTGGCCCAGATGCGCACGCTGGCCGTGCTGTCCGTGGTCGACGGTCTGCGCACCAATGAACTCGCAGTCTATGCGGTGATCGAGCAGTCCACTTTGAGCCGCACGCTTGACGCCATGGAAGCCGAAGGGCTGATCCGTCGCGTGGCGAGCGAAAGCGACAGCCGGGTGCGCCACATTCACATTACCGATGGCGGCAGGCGACGGTTCCAGGACGTGTGGCCGCTGTTCACAGATTCCTACAACACGATGTTTGCGGGCATTCCGGCTGACGAGCATGATCGTTTCGTCGCCACGCTGCAGAAGGTGCTGCGCAACATCCGCAAACACGATTTCTGACGCCGGTCGGAACCGAGGAGGGCGATCATGGCCGAAAGGTCTTTTGCAAAAGAAGTCGAGAAGCTGAAAAAAGGGGAGGGCGAGGTCTTCCACGGCGAAGGCATTCTCGCCATCACCAAGGCGCTGCTCGAAAACGGTGTCGGCTATGTCGGCGGCTATCAGGGTGCGCCCATCAGCCACCTGATGGATGTGCTGGCCGATGCCCAGGATATCCTGTCGGATCTCGGCGTGCATTTCGAAGCAAGCGCCTCGGAAGCCGCGGCCACCGCCATGCTCGCGGCTTCGGTGCATTATCCGATCCGCGGTGCCGTCACTTTCAAATCCACGGTCGGAACGAATGTCGCGTCCGACGCCCTGGCCAATCTGTCATCGGGTGGCGTGACCGGCGGCGCATTGATCATCGTCGGTGAGGACTACGGCGAAGGCTCCTCGATCATGCAGGAGCGCAGCCACGCCTTTGCCATGAAGAGCCAGGTCTGGCTGCTCGATCCGCGCCCCAACCTGCCGTCGATCGTCAAGGCCGTCGGCGACGGTTTCGAACTGTCGGAGGCCTCCAACACGCCGGTCATGCTGCAGGTGCGCATCCGTGGCTGCCACGTCCATGGTCGCTTCGAAACGCAGGACAACAAGCGCCCCGTCATGAGCGTGGCGGAAGCGCTGGAAAATCCGCGGCGCGATGTACAGCGGATCGTCCTGCCGCCGGCGTCATTCCTGCACGAGCAGGAAAAAGTCACCAAGCGGCTGCCGGCTGCGATTGCCTATATTCGCGACAACAAGCTCAACGAGACCTTCGGGCCGGACAAGGCCAAGGTCGGCATCATTTTGCAGGGCGGCATGTATAACGGCGTCATCCGGGCGCTGCAGCGACTCGGTCTCGCCGATCTCTACGGCGAGACCCAGGTGCCGTTGCACGTGCTCAACGTGACCTATCCAATGCTCGACGACGAAATTGTCGCCTTCTGCAAGGGCAAGGACGCCGTGATGGTCGTCGAGGAGGGGCACCCGGATTATATCCAACAGGCTGTCGCGGCCATGCTTTATGCCGATGGCGCGACCACGAAACTGGCCGGCAAGGGGCCGCTTCCGGAAGCCGGAGAACTGACCGGCCAGATCATGCTCGACGGCCTGCGCTCCTTCATGCGTGAGCACGCCCCGGACCTTCTGTCGGATCAGGATCGCGCACCCAACGAACCCGATGCGCCCGATATCGGCGACCTGGCTGCCGTGGTGCCGGCGCGGCCTCCGGGTTTCTGCACCGGCTGTCCGGAACGGCCGATATTTGCCGCCACCAAGCTGGTGCAGGAGGAACTGGGCGAGCACTACATCGCTTCGGATATCGGCTGCCACCTGTTTTCCATCATGCCACCCTTCGGCCTCGGTGCCACGACCATGGGCTACGGGCTGGGGCCGGCGTCCGCATCAGCCTTCAATGCGCCCGAGGCCAACCGCCGCTCGATCTCCTTCGTTGGCGATGGTGGCTTTTGGCACAACGGCCTGACGTCGTCGGTCGGCAATGCCGTCTTCAACAAGAATGACGGGGTGATTGTCGTCGTCGACAATTATTATGCTGCTGCCACCGGTGGGCAGGACATCCTGTCATCGCGTGCCAACAACCGGTCGAAATCGACCAAGCATCCGATCACCGAGGCGGTGAAGGGGGTTGGCGTCAAATGGGTGCGCCAGATCGATCGCACCTACGATGTCGGCAAGATGGCGAAAACCCTGAAGGAGGCGCTGACCACCAAGGAGAAGGGGCCCAAGGTCATCGTCGCCTCGTCGGAATGCATGCTCAACCGGCAGCGTCGCGAGCGGCCGCTGAAGAACGCGGCCATCAAGAGCGGCCAACGGGTGGTCAAGCCGCGCTTCGGCGTCGACGAGGATGTCTGCACCGGCGACCATGCCTGCATGCGCCTGTCGGGATGCCCATCGCTTTCGGTCAAGAAGCTCGACGATCCGCTGCGCGATGATCCGGTGGCTTCCATCGATCAGAGCTGCGTCGGCTGCGGCAACTGTGGTGAGGTTGCGGATGCCGCGGTGCTGTGCCCGTCCTTCTACCAGGCCGACACGGTGTTCAATCCGAACGGATTTGAACGGTTCCTCGACCGACAACGGCGACGGCTGACCAATTGGCTGCAGACGCGGCGCGAATCCCGCCATCTGATCTTCAGGGAGCGGCCGTCGGCATGAACATCGCAACGCTGGCCGACAAGGATCTCAACGGCGCCGATGCCACCGGCGGCATCATCAAGCTGGCCATGCTGGCCGTCGGGGGCCAGGGCGGCGGCGTCCTGACCGACTGGATCGTGGCGCTTGCCGAGGCCAACGGCTATCGCGCCCAGTCGACATCGGTGGCGGGCGTCGCACAGCGCACCGGTGCGACCATCTACTATGTCGAAATGGCACCCGACACCGGCCGCGAACCGGTATTCGCCCTGACGCCGTCTGTCGGCGATGTCGACATCATGATCGCCGCCGAGCTTATGGAGGCCGGCCGGTCGATCATTCGCGGGTTTGTCACCCCCGATCGCACGACGCTGATCCTGTCGTCGCACCGTATCCTCTCGGTTTCGGAGAAAATCGTCCCGGGCGACGGCCGGGCCGAACCCGACAAGGTGATCGCCCGCGCCCGCAAAGCCGCGAAACGCGTCGTTGCCTTCGACATGGAAAAGGAATCGGTCGCCGCAGGCAGTGTCATATCGGCGGGCCTGTTCGGGGCTTTGGCCGGATCGGGTGCACTGCCGTTTTCGCGAGAAAGTTACGAAGAGACCATTCGCGCCAGCGGACGCGGCGTTGAAACCAGCCTGGCGGCCTTTGCCGCCTGTTGCGATCGGGCGGCCGCCGGCGATGAACCGGAGGCCGTGACCGAAAAGACGACCGGCAAGCCGCCGGAATTCACTGTCGAAGGACCCACCAGGCTTGTCGAGGCCTGGAACACTCTTGAGGCGCGCGCCGCGCAGTTACCAGAACCGGCCCGCGCCATGGCAATCGCGGGGCTGAAGAAAGTCGTCGACTATCAGGACATCGACTACGGTCGGACCTACCTGGAGAAGTTGGAGCAGGCGGCGACCGGTGACGACGAGGAGCACAGCTGGCGTTTCACGGCTGCCGCTGCCAAATACATGGCCAACGCCATGGTCTATGACGACATCGTTCGCGTCGCCGACCTGAAACTGCGCACGGCACGCGCCAGCCGCGTACGCGCCGAGGTTGGTGTCCCGGACGAAGCGGTGCTGCAGGTGACAGAGTACTTCCATCCGCGCGCCCAGGAAGTCTGCGGCACCCTTCCGGCCGGCCTTGGCCGCCGCATCGAAAACAGTCCGCGCCTGTTCGGCTTGCTCGACCGGATAATCAATCGCGGTCGCCGCGTGCGCACCGATACGATCAGCGGCTATCTCAGCCTGTGGCTCATGGCCTCGCTCAAGCCGATCCGCCGCCGCCTGCTGCGCCACAAGGTCGAAGAGGCCCATTTCACCAACTGGTTCGACCGGGCTCTCACCATTCGCGCTGACGACTACGATCTCGGCGTCGAGGTGCTCAACTGTCGCCGCCTGATCAAGGGCTATTCCGACACCCACGCCCGCGGCCTATCGAAATTCGACCGCGTGCTGTCAGCCCTGCCGCAGCTCAAGGGCCGTCCCGATGCGGCGGAGCAACTGCGCGCACTGCGCGAAGCGGCACTGGCTGGCGAGGGCATGGAGGCGCTCGACGCGGCGCTATCAGAGTTGGCGGACGATGGTGGGAAGGCGGAATAGCAATCGAGGCTCTTGAAACACTTCATAAGCGCCGCTTTGTCAGCGCCACGCAGAAACGACGAGCTAGAATTTCGGGGACAGTTTACTTAATTATTTCAGAAGCTTACCGATAAGGATAGGCCCGAAATTGAATTAAGTAAACTGTCCTCTATGGACGCCCCCGTGATTGCAAGCGTTTTTGTTGATGTTGGCGGGGTCGGGTTTGCAGTCATCTATCCGGCCTTTGAAGTCGCGGTTGATGACCGCTGGCCCTGATGGAAATCCGAGGATCGACGCCTCTACACCGAAACGGGCTCGAAGCCCGGACAGTTTAACAGGTTTGGCCGATCCCGGTTGACCCTGTCATGCCATCACATCAACTACCCTCGCAATCAATCTGCTTCACTCGTGTAGACTGCTATGCAGCAGCCTGTGCCCGCGGCCGATAGGCCTCCTCGCGGCGCAGCAGCGCCCAGACAATGCGTGCGGTCTTGTTAGCGGTGGCCACCAGAACCACATTGGTCGGCCGTCGGTTCAGCATCGCCTGCTGCCATTGCGATCGATATCCCTTGCGCCTCCGGCTCCAGCGCAGATCGGCCCGGGCACCATGCACCAGCAACCGCCTCAAATAGCGGTCGCCACGCTTCGAAATACGCCCTAACTGCTCCTTGCCGCCGCTTGAGTTCTGCTTCGGCACAAGGCCCAGATAAGCTGCAAACTGGCGAGCCGAGTGAAACTGGGACGCATCACCAACCGTCGCAACAAGCGCAGTAGCCGTGATCACGCCGACACCGGGGATCGTTTCCAGCCGGCGACTGGCCGCATTCGAGCGATGCCAGGCATGAAGCCGCCTCTCAAGTCGAGAGATGCCGACCTGAACCTGGCGCAGCTGTGCGACCTGGATCCCCAGTACCTCTCGCGCCAACTGCGGAAGTCGCTCGTCCTTCTCGTCCTCGATGATGGCAATGAGCTCTTTCACATGGCTCGGGCCCTTGGCCACAACAAGTCCGAACTCGGCGCAGTGGCCGCGCAGTGCATTGATCAGCATGGTGCGCTGACGCACCAGCAATTCCCGACCCCGATGCACCATCAGCACCGCCTGCTGATCCGTGCTCTTGAGCGGTGCAAACCGCATCGTCGGACGCTGAACCGCCTCACAGATCGCTTCCGCGTCAGCGGCATCGTTCTTGTTGGTCTTCACAAACGGCTTCACGAACTGCGGCGCAAGAAGCCGAACCTCATGGCCTTGCGATTGCAGCAATCGGCCCCAATAATGCGCACCGGAACTGGCCTCCAGCGCAACAATGCACGGTGACAACTTGCTGAAGAACTCTTCAACCTGCGACCGACGCAGCTTCCGCTTCAAAACCGCTCTGCCCGAGGCATCAACGCAATGAACCTGGAAAATCGACTTTGCTAAATCCAGCCCAACGGCAATAATGGCTGACATGGACGTCTCCTCTTACTGGATCGACACGACAACCCAGTATGGCTCAATCTGAAGCCGGCGGGGGCGTCCATACCATCACCGAAATTGCAGCTTCCGCATTCGTTGCCGGGGAAACTCCCACTGTTCGGAACTCACAAAGGGCGACGGCTTCACATCATCCAACAGACGATTTCTTCCAACAGACGGATAAAGCTCTGTCCTACGCCACACCATTCTCTCGCACGGCCGATCTGAATTTCCGGCCGACCGGCACGGTACCGCCGTCACTCATTCGAAGCCCGCTCCTGTCGTTGATGCGGCAGCGACCGGAGACGGCGTGCAGGGCGACCCAGTGGGAGCGGTGCACCTGCAGGCCCGGTTCCGGCTGGGCTTCGTCGATGGCATCCCGGAAACGCATTGCCAGAAGTGTGCGACCACGCGTCGTAACGACTTCAACATAATGATCCTGGGCCTGGAGCCGCATCAATCGGCCCCGTTTGGCGTCGGGCAGGCGTGATAGCAGCTTCGGAGTTGCGGAGGCTGCTGGCCAGTCTTTGGTGGCCGTTCGAGGAATCGTCAGCAGTGTGATACCGCCCACGACCGCGGTGCATTGAGCAAACAGGATGACAAGGTCGGAACCGTTCGGCCAACCGCCGAATGCCACGAGGACCATGACCACAATTCCGAACACCGGCAGGGCGGTCAGAAACGAAGCGGTTAACAAGCGCACCCCAGTTGGCCATCCAAGTCTGTCAAGCAGATGCTCGGCGGCCGTTCCGGTCAGGTGTCCAGCGGCGGCGGTACCGTAGACGACCAGCAACCAGTAAAGAAGGCGCTGCAGCACCGGCATGGCCTCATAGGTGCCGAAGGGACCGGCAATGCCGGCCAGCAGAGCGACAACAACCAGCAGTCCCACATTGCGGGGCGACCCGAACAGGGACGTGACCTCCCGTTTCAGGGAGCCGGCAAGCGTGTCGTTCGCGATGGAAACGGGCATTTGGCGAAATCCTGCTTCTGCTGAGCGGCCCTTTGGCGCCATTGGATCGCAAATCGATACAAGTTCCGGATGGAGACCGCAATGCACCTTGGACGATGGAGAGCTGGCACTTTACTAGGCATCGGCATGTTGATGTCGCTTTCCGCATCAACCGCACTTGCCTGCACGACGGTGGCACTGGGGCTGCCTCACAAACCACTCATCGCCTACAGTTTCGACTACGCTCCGACCGGAGCGGGTATGGTGTTCGCCAATCCGGCTCCGGCGGTCCGCAGCTCAATCATGGACGGAAATCCGGCCCGGTGGGCTGTCCGGCACGCGAGCGTCACCTTCAACCAGATGGGTCCGGGGATGCCGGCTACGGGCATGAACTCTGCGGGTCTGGTTGTTTCCCTGATGTGGAACGACGACGCTGTTTTTGCTGGCAACGATGAAGCACAGGTCGTCACCGAGTTGGAGTTTATCCAGCGGTTGCTCGATACCGCCGCATCGGTCGACGAAGCCTTGAGCACCCTTGACGAGGTACGCATTCAGGGCTTTGTGCCCATTCATTATTTTCTCGCCGACCGGTCAGGGAATGCCGCAATCGTGACACCGACTGCGGAAGGGCTGATGGTCCACACCCCAAAGGACATGCCGATCCCGGCGCTGACCAATACAAGCTACTCGTTGTTAACGGAGCGCTTGAAAGAATTTGAGGGTTTTGGCGGGGAACAACAGCTGCCGTCGGCGGATGGTGATCCAGACAGCCTCAGCCGGTTTCTGGTCGCAGCCGGGGCCGTACAGGCGGCTGATGATCGGATCACGCGTGGGCGGGCGTTTTCTGTTTTGGGCAAGGTAGCGAACCGCTCCAGCCGCTGGAACATCGTTTTCGACCCGACTGAAGGCCGGATCGAATTCAAGATTGTGGGTCAGCCGGAGACGGTCCGGATCGCCATGTCGGACATGAATTTTCGCTGTCGCGAACGCCCGCTGGCTATTTCGATGGCGGACGTCATGACCGCCGCCAATTCCGCGTCCTTTTCACCCGCGGCACCGGCGGCCATCAGCGGAGTGTCGCGTCAGGTTCTCGCCTCGCTGCCAAAGGGAGCCGGATTGGTGCCTGAAATGGCCGACGCCTTGACCGCCGGCCTGCTGGCGGCGTTCCACTGTGAACCCTAGACCTGGCGCGTGACCGCCTGGAGCAGAATCGAAGCGGCAAAACATCCGACTGTCCTGACGCTGTTCCAGAAGGTCCAGTCCGGCAGGTATTTGGTGGTCCAGTAGTTCAGGCCCTCGGCAGAAGCCGCGTCGAGAGCCGCAAGCGCGTTGTTCATGGGCACGTTGAAGGCGGCCGTGACGCCGAAAACACCGAACACGTAGACCACAGCGACGGCGACATAAAGAACCGGTGCCGTGTCGGTCATCACGGCTGCTCCGGCCAGAAGCAGCGAGACGGGCACCATGCCGATGAACAGCGACATGAACACGTAGCGGAACACTTCGCGGTTGATTGCCTGCATCGCCTCTGGTCCGCCGGCGCCACTGGTTACACCAAGAGCCCGCATGATGAAGTCGGAGAAGGCGAGGAATACACCGCCGAGCGCGGCAAGCGCGAGGATCGAAAACTGGCTGAGAAGAAGCATCCAGAAAGGCATAAGTCTGTCCTTTGATATCGAGAGGGCGGAGCGCTGTTGCGCTCCGCCTGTCCATCAGGCAGCGTCGGACCAGGCACCCGCGGCGGCGGCCTTTCGGGCGAATTCGGAGAAGTCCCGCGGTGGGCGGCCGAGCGCGCGTTGAACTCCGTCCGTCAGGGAAGCGTTGCGCCCATCAAGTGTCTCACGGGCAATCGCGGTGAAGACGTCGGCTATGAACTCCCCGCCGATCTGCACCAGGCCGTCATGAAATTCGTCGAAGGTGATGGGCACATAACGGATCGGCCGGCCGGACGCGGCGGAGAGCTCCTCGGTCATTTCGGCAAATGTCATGAGCCGCGGGCCGGTGACCTCGTAGAGTTCGCCGGCATGGCCGTCTTCGGTGAGTGCCGCAACGGCAACATCGGCGATGTCGTCGACATCGACGATCGGTTCGCGCACATCGCCACCGGGCATCGCAATCACTCCACCGAGAACCTGATCACGCAGATATCCCTCGCTGAAATTCTGCGCGAACCAGGCGGCGCGGACCAGGGTGAAGTCGATCCCGCAATTGCGCACCACCTCCTCGCCGCGACGGGCGTGGTGTTCGCCGCGACCCGATAACAGCACGATTTTCTTTACGCCGGCGGCCTTGGCCGCAGCACAGAGTGCTTCCACCTTCTCGACGGCACCCGGGAAGGCGAGGTCCGGAAAGTAGGAAACATAAGCCGCGGAAACACCGTCGAGCGCGGCGCTCCAGGTGGTTTCGTCCTCCCAATCGAAGGAAATGGCGGAATTGCGCGAACCGCGCCTGACTGAATAACCCTTCTGGGTCAGTTGATCTGCGATGCGCGAGCCGGTTTTGCCGGTGGCACCGATGACGAGAATGGGTGAGGTCTGCATGATGTATCTCCTTTGAAATCTGATGGAGACACCATGGGCGATCATGCCTCAATTGGATTGACACTTGCTGCCAGTGCTTTGACCGCTGCCGCCAGCTGCGGTTAGATCAAAGGACGATAAGTTTGGATCATTTGATCTAAGCGTGGGTTTCCCGATAGGCCGCCGGCGTTGTGTTGAGCCAGCGCTTGAAGGCGCGATTGAAGGCGCTTTGCTCCGAAAATCCGGTCAGAAACGCCACCTCGGCAAGTGGATAGTCACTTTGTATGAGCAACCCTTCGGCAAGCTCCCGGCGAGCTCCATCGACCAGTTTCTGAAAGGACAGGCCTTCGTCGCCCAGCCGGCGTTGCAGGGTGCGCTCGCTCAGCCCGAGCCGCCGCGCCACATCTGGCATTTTCGGGACGCCATCGCTGAGCGACTGCGCGATGGCGTCATGCACCATCTGCTGCAGCGTCCGATCCGCCTCGACCTTCTTCAACTCAGCGTCAAGATGGCCCAGCAGGAAGCGCGTAATGCCCTCGTCCGCCTGCCGGTTGGCACGGGCCAAAGCTTCGGCCGGGATCAGCAACGCGTCTCGGTCGGATTCGAAAACGACCGGACATCCGAAATAGGTTTCATGGGCATCGGTGGCGGCAGGCGGCTGGTGCTTGAGATGCACCTCCATTGGGGAAAACTCAACCGGCGAGATTTGTCGTATGATCGAGACCACGCTGGCGAGCGTCGCCTCGTTTGACAGCCGAAGCCCCAGACGGCGGTCGCCGGTACGGTGCAGCATGAACCAGGCGTTGTCGCCCGCCGCCCGGACCTCGTATTCTGAAACGCTGGTCAGCAGCCGCCAATAGCGCTCCGACCGTGAAAAGGAGGCGCGCAATGTCGGCGCGGTTTTCCAGGACAGGCCGAACGCACCGTAATCGTCGCAATTCATGCTGGCGCCCGTCCGAATCGGCAGCGCGGTCGCGTCGCCTAATGCGTGGGCAACCCGCTCGAAGAAATCGTAATAGGCGGCGTCGGATACCATGCGGGCAACATCCGCCTCGCCCGTCGGATCCAGGCCGATTGACCGGAGCAATGCATCCCGGTCGACAGTGTCGCCCGCTGCCTGAACCACCTTGTAGACGAAGAGTGAAGTGACCGCGCCCATTGCCTATAGATACGGCGCTCGGCGCCACAAAAAAAGGCCGCACCTTTCGGCGCGGCCTCAATGAAGCAAGAAAGTTCCTGGATCAGAACTCGTCCCAGTTGTCGTCTGCGACAGCCGCGTTGCCGTCGAAGGCCGGGGCGGAGCGCACCGACCGGACGGGAGCCGGTTCGGTGTTGGTGTTTTGCGCTTCCGGCTCGATCTCGGGCTGTGCCCGGGCCGCACCCATCTGGAAGGTCTGCAGCATGGCGTTGACGCGAACCACCTCGTCGGCCAGCATCTGACTGGCGGCCGACGCCTGTTCCGAAGCAGCCGCGTTGTGCTGGGTGCCCTGGTCGATGTTGTTGACGGCCTCGTTGATTTCCTGCAGGCCGATGGCCTGCTCGTTGGCCGAGCCGGAGATCGATCCGATGTGATCGTTGATCTCGGAAACCTGCGAGACGATGGCTTCGAGCACCGAACCGGTCTCGTTGACCAGCGTGGCGCCGGCCTTGACGTGCCCGCCGGAGGTGTCGATCAGTTCCTTGATCTCCTTGGCCGCGCTGCTGGAACGTTGGGCCAGTTCTCTCACCTCCTGGGCGACGACGGCAAAACCTTTGCCCGCATCGCCCGCGCGTGCCGCCTCTACCCCGGCGTTGAGAGCCAGCAGATTGGTCTGGAAGGCGATTTCGTCGATGACGCCGATAATGTCGGTGATCTTGTCAGCCGACTCTTCGATCTTGCCCATGGCCTCGATGGCGTTGCGGACCACCTCGCCTGATTTCTCGGCGTTGTCGCGGGCGGTGGCGACGAGACCGCTGGCGTCCCTTGCCCGGTCGCTGGCCGATTTCATGGCGGAGGTTGTTTCGCTTACAGCGGCTGCGGTTTCCTCAACTGCGGCAGCCTGCTGCTCGTTGCGGCTCGCCAACCCGTCGACGACCGTGTGGATTTCCTTCGAGCCTGAGAGAATCTGCTCCGAAGCGGAGCCGATCTGCAGCATGGTGTCTGAAAGTTGCTCCATGGCATTGTTGAAGTTGTCCTTCAGTGCCTGGAATGCCGGCGGGAACTCCGTTTCGATGCGATAGGCGAGGTTCTTCTTCGCCAGCGACGCCATCGCGTCCTCGAAACTCTGGGTGACCTGAGCCTGTTCGCGTGCCTGCTCGAGGTCGCGTTCTCTTGCCCTGTCTTCCTCGTCCCTGCGCTGCTGCTCCATCTCGCGCTGCTCCGCCTCGAGCTCGCGCGAACGGATCAGGTTTTCCTTGAAGACGCCATAGGCGATGGCCACCTTGCCGATCTCGTCATTCGCCGCGACCTTGACGTCGACTGTCAGGTCGTCGGCGTTGAGGGCATCGAGACCCTTGACGATGTCCTCCAGGGGCCGAGTGACGCTGCGCCGCACCATGAAGATCGACATGCCGATACCGAGCAGGAGGGCGATCACAGTGATCGCGCCCATCAGCTGCAAGGCGAACTTTTCGTGCGCTTCCGCGGCCTTGGCCGCATGTACGGTGAATTCCTCGATTTCGAACAGCAGCTCTTCCAGGCTGTGGTCGAGTTTTTCCTGCTGCGCTTCGATCTCCGGCAACATCGAAACGGCGGCATCAAGCCGGCCTGCTTCGATCAGTGCAAAGGATTTCAGCGCCAGGTCGTCATAGCTCTTATGAAGCTTGGCCAGGTCCGTGAGCGTCGTCCCGACCTTCTTGAACTCTTCCCGTTCGGCATCCGTGATCGCCGTGGCATGGGCGTGGTTCGCCAGCTCGATGGCCTCGACGAACTCATCATCCACCTGCGTTGTCAGCTTCTCGAATTTGGCGGTGGACTCGTCCAGCGTCTTCCTGGCTTCCGGGTGCCTGGCGACTTCCTCGGCGGCGCGAAAAGCGCGTTCGAAATTGATTGCCTGTTCCAGCTGATGAACCGTCACCTTGGTCATGGCGGCAGTCATCGGAGTGTCGCGTTCGGCAATGGCTTCCACTTCCAGCCCGACCTTGTACATCTGCCAGATGCCGACGCCGGCCACCAGGCACAGCAGCATCAGACACATGCCGACCATGGCATAAATCTTTGTGCCGACTCCAATCGACAGCCCAGCGGGTTTGCTTCCTGAGCCCAGGTTCCCGGTCATCGCGTGCTCCATTCATTAAGGTCGTGCGCCGCAGACTGAACACAGGGCGCAACGGATCGTCTCGCCGCCCGTATCAGGGGCGATCGATCGGAATTTCAGGCAAACATGTAGGAACAAGCCGACACGGTGCGGGGCATCATGCCTTGGATCGAAGGACCCAAGCAACCGCGCTCATTGAGCGGCCTTTCTGGTTTCGATGCGGTTAATGAAAGTCGTCAAAATCGAAGAATTCCGGTTGTGGTTGATCCGTTTATCAACCGGAAGAAAAGGTTTGATATCAGAGGTTTCAGCAAAGTTGATCGAACAACCATTGAGGGTTGCACTGGTAGCACCGGTTTTGCGGCAGGTGAACATTGAAGGTTTGCTCAAGGCGCAAGTCGGAGTCCCAAATCGAAGATTTTCTACGCTGTCACGGATTGCCTCCCGGATGTTGCGAAACCCAAGGCGATTGCAGCGACGGCCGCTCATTCACCAATTCTAACAACCAGAGAAAAAGTCGTGATTCATAGTACGCGCGCATCATGACGGAGGCGAGGGTGCACTTTAGTCTCTCCGTAAAGTTGAACCGAACACTGGGGCGCGGGTGTTCCGCGAACTGCTATGACAAAAATAGTTGGCACCAACGGCGACGACTCCGGAGCGAATGCACTTATCGGCACGGACGACAAGGACAAAATCCTGGGCAAAGCTGGCGATGACGAGATTTTTGGCCTGGGTGGCAATGACCGGCTCTTTGGTGGTGCCGGCGATGATTCCATCTTCGGCGGCCTCGGCAATGACAAGATATTTGGCGGCTCCGGTGACGACTATATCGAAGGCAATGAGGGCGACGACAAGATCAAGGGCGGTGCCGGCGACGACGTGATCGACGGAGGCTCTGGCGACGACCGGCTCGGGGGCGGTTCAGGAAACGACTTTATAGAGGGCGGTGAAGGCTGTGACGATATCAGCGGCGGCGCCGGCAACGACATCATTGATGGTGGTGCCGATTCCGACTGGATCGCCGGCGGATCGGGCAACGACACCATCGCCGGTGGCGACGGGGCTGACGTCATAAACGGCGGCGCCGGCTGCGACGTCGTCGATGGCGGCGAGGGAAACGACTGGATTGTCGGAAATTCGGGCAACGATATGCTCGAAGGTGGCGCCGGCAACGATGTCGTCATCGGAGACTCCGGCTGGTGTTCGGGCGCCTCTGGCAATGATTACGTCGATGGCGGTGCAGGCTGCGACGCTGTGTTCGGACAGGCCGGTAACGATGTCGCCAACTACAAAATGTCCGAGAATCTCGGAGCCTGGGATTACTACGACGGTGGCCGGGGTAACGACGTCCTGCGGCTTCAATTGACAATCGCCGAACTGGCCAGCAGCGCGGTTCAGGCCGACATCGCAGCCTACCAGTCGTTTCTCGCGGCCCATGCCAACCCCGGCACCGACCACGGGAAACGTTTCGATTTCAGCGCATTCGGTCTTTCCGTGCGTGATTTCGAAAGCCTCGAGATCATCACGATCAACAATGGCCCGACGGCAAACGATGATTCGAATCCTGCCGACAACGTCATCGAAGCGGGGATCAATGCGGTTGGCACGCCGAATGCGGGCGACCCGTCGGCGACTGGCAATGTTCTCGATAATGATACCGATCCCGATGCATTTGACGTTTTGACGGTCACGGGCGTGGCGGCGGGAACGACAGCGGGGCCTGTCGCCGGGAACATCGGCGGAAGCGGCATCTCGGGGACGTTCGGCACACTGATACTCGCAGCAAATGGAAGCTGGACCTACACGGTCGACAATGACGACGCCGACACAAATGCTCTGGCGCAGGGCGAACAGGCAACCGAGGTTTTCAGCTACACCATTTCGGATCTTGCCGGCGAAACGAGCACGGCAACGCTGAGCATCGACGTCATCGGAAGCAATGATGCCGCCGAGATAACCGGTGTGGCGCAGGGCACCGCTTTTGAGAATGCTGACCCGATCTCGCTTCCAAACGATCTCGATGCGACCGACGTCGACAACACAGATGATGTGTTCCAGGCGGTGGCGGACGGCGCCGTACCCACTGCAAACGGTTACGGCACTTATGCGGTGAACAGCGCCGGCGAATGGATCTACACGCTGGACAACAGCAACGCCACGGTCAATGCGCTGGGCGCGTCCGATACGCTCAGCGACAGCTTCACCGTTTTTACCGAAGACGGCACGGCCAAGACGGTCAACATATCCATCATCGGCGCAAATGACGCCCCTTTAGCGGGCGATCAGGCGTTCACGATCAACCAGAACGGAAGCCTTGACCGGATTGCACTGGCTCAGTCGGATGTCGATGCGGGTGATCAGTTGAGCGATGTCCTGGCGATCATCGACCCCAAGCCAAAGTCACCGCCAAAAGATGGCGGGGATGCGCTCGTATTCATTGGCGAAAACGAAACCGCCACCACGTTTCAACCATCGCGAGGCAGTGGCCTCCTGACCAATCACGACGACGGGACATTCAGCTTCGATACCGACGGCGATTACGCGTTTCTCGGTGAAGGGGAAAGCCTTGATGTCGAGTTCACCTACACGGTACAGGATCTGGCCGGCCAGACCGATGCCGCGAGTGTGATGATCACCGTCGAGGGTGAAAACGATGCACCGGTGACGGTGGCCTCGTCATGGACGATCTCCGAAGACTTCACTTTCTCGTCCGGCGGCGTCACCGGCTTTGACCCCGATGACAACGACTCCATTACATTTATTATTGTCGACGGCCCCTCACACGCGGCGTTCTTTGAATTCGATCCTGTGCTTAGTACTTTCATCTATACGCCGGAGGCCGATTTCAACGGAGTGGACAGTTTCACGTTCAAGACGAATGACGGACGCCTCGACTCCAACATCTCCACAGCCACGATCAACATCACCCCGGTCAACGATGCCGCGATGATTACCGGCCTGGCGGAAGGCACCATCATCGAGGATGCGGTTCCCAACACGGTTTCGGGCGACCTTGACGCAACCGATGTCGACAACACGGATGACCTGTTCCTGGTAGTCGCGATCGGCGCGGCGACGCTCAATGGTTACGGCACCTACGCGGTGGATGCGACCGGGGTCTGGACCTATACGCTGGACAACGGCAATACCGCGGTCAACGCCCTGAACCCGACGGAAACGCTGAGCGACAGCTTCACCGTCTACACCGAGGACGGCACCGCCCGCACGGTCGACATTACCATTGAAGGCGTCAATGACGCGCCGGTGGCGGTGGATCAGATGTTCACGATCGGTCAGAACGGGACTCTCGACCGGATCTCTCTGGACCAGACGGATGGCGATGCCGGCGATCTGTTGGTCGATGTTCTTACAGTGGAGGATCCCAACCCAAAGAGTTCAAAGCAGCGCTTTGTCGACTACGAAGAAAACGAGTCCGGGGACACATTTCAGCCGGCGCGCGGCCACGGCCTGTTGAGCAATCATGACGACGGGACGTTCAGTTTCGACACCAATGGCGATTATGAGTTTATCGGCGAGGGGGAAACCTTCGACGTTGAATTCACCTACATCGTCGAGGACCAGGCTGGTGAGACCGCCACGGCCACCGTGACGATCGCCATCGAGGGCGAAAACGACGCCCCGACCACCCGGGACGCGACGCGGACGATTCAGGAGGATTCTCCAGGTCTGATCGGCGGCGTCGTGCGGGAAGACCCGGACGACAACGATGTCCTCACCGTTATCCTGATCGATGGCCCGGCGCATGCGGCGTTCTTCGAATTCGATCCGGTGCTCGCTTCCTATACCTATGTGCCGGAAGCTGACTTCAACGGGACCGACAGCTTCACGTACAAGGCGAATGACGGACGCGTCGACTCCAACATCTCGACGGTGACGTTCAACGTCACGCCGGTCAACGATGCAGCGGTGATAACCGGCGTCGCGCAGGGCACGGTGGTTGAAGATGCGGTTCCGAACACGGTTTCCGGCGACCTCGACGCGACCGATGTCGACAACACCGATGATGTTTTCCAGGCGGTGGCGAACGGTGCGACCACCAACGGCTACGGCACCTATGCGGTAGACGCAGCGGGTGTCTGGACCTACACGCTGGATAACGGCAACCCCGCGGTTGATGCCCTGAACGTCCTCGACATGCTGACAGACAGCTTTTCGGTCCTGTCAGAGGACGGCACGGTCCAGGTGGTCAACATTACCATCAACGGCGCCGATGACGGACCGGTGGCCGCGGACGACACGGGCTCTGCAACCGAGGCCGGCGGTCTTGCAAACGGCACACCCGGCTCGAACGCCACGGACAATGTGCTGGACAATGACACCGCCATATCCGGGAGCCTCACGGTCACGGGAATTCGCACCGGCGATGTGGAAGGCAGCGGAACGTCGGGCACCTTGGGCATTGCCCTTGCTGGCCAATACGGCATGCTGACCATGCAGGCCGACGGCAGCTACACTTATGTGGTCAATGACACCGACCCCGCCGTACAGGCGCTCAATGTTACCGGTGCGAACACGAGCCTGACCGACACGTTCAACTACACGACATCGGACGGCAGTCTTTCCGATACGGCCGTGCTCGCCATAACAATCAATGGCGCCAACGACGCCCCGACCGCGCAGCCGTTGGAACTGAATGTCAAGGTCGCCCAGTCCGTGAATGGTGTGCTCATTGGCGATGATGTCGACGGCGATGACGACACCGGGTCGCTGATTTATCGGTTGGTTTCCGCTCCGGACTCCGGCGAGTTGTCAGGCGGTCTGGTGAACGGCGACAACGACGGAACCTTCACCTTCACCGCTGCCAGACGAGGCGGCGTTCAGGAGCTCACATTCACCTACGAGACTATCGACAGTCATGGCGCGTCATCCGGACAAACAACGGTTACCTTGAATGTTGCCCCACCTACAGCACCGACCGCGGTCGACGATGCATTCATCACCGATGAAGACGTCCAGCTTGTCGGCAATGTGCTTGTGGACAATGGCAATGGAGCAGACAGTGATATCAACGGCGATGCGCTGTCCGTGGGCGCGGGAACCTTTGCAACCGCCCAAGGTGGTTCGGTGACGTTCCAGTCGAACGGCGACTTCACCTATGACCCGTTGGCGGATTTCAACGGTGTAGACACATTTGTCTACGAGGTGATCGACGTCGACGGCAGCTCGACGGGCACGGTCACCGTGACCGTCAACCCGATCGACGATCTGTTGCTATGATTGAGCCTCAAACTCAGGCGTTTGCTAACGGTCAAGCCACTCCTTGAGGCTTTCGAAGAACGCCGCTTCCTCCTCGATGAAGGGGTAGTGAGCGGAGTTCTCGAACACCACAAGCGTTGCGTTCGGCATCAGATTTGCGATGCGTTCCGCTCCGGGTTCCGGTGGCGTAATGCCATCATGACGGCCAGCCATGACCAGGGCCGGCACGTCGATCTGCGGCAGTTTCTCGAGCATATTGAAGCTGCCGAGCAGCGCTCCGGCGGCATTCCATGCACGGTGTTCGTACACGGTGCGTGCATCGAGATCCGCGCCGGTGTCCGCCTCCCAGTCCTTGAAGTAGATTTGTATCACCTGGCCCCAGGTCGATTTCCAATCGGCATCGTCGGCCATGGGCGCGCTGAAGAGCTTGCCGAAAGCGGCCATCTGTTCGGCGGTGCCGGACACCGTGGGATTGTAGTCGAAGGCCGGAACCGTATCGATCAGGACAAGACCATCCAGGAGTTCAGGTTTCTGTGCCGCAAATTCCTGCGCGATGAAGCCGCCATAGGAATGGCCGACCAGTGTCATGCTTTCGTGGCCGAGGTGCTTCATCAGAGCTGCGGCGTCCGAGACCATTCGGTCGAAGCTCATTTCGGCATAGTCGTCCGGCTTGGCCGAGCGTCCGTTGCCGTGATGGTCGTAGTAGATGACAGTGTGCTTGTCGGACAATTGATCGAAATAGGGGCGCAGGTAGTCATGGCTGAGTCCCAGACCGCCATGCATGACCATGATGGCGGGACCGGATCCGACTGTTTCATGGTAGAGGTCGTCGCCATTGATAGTGGCCGTGTCCGCAGCGGCTGGAAGGGCCAGTGTCAGCGTTGCCGCCATGACCGCAAGTGTTGTAAGGCTCTTTTTCATAGCGCTGGACTCCCTCTGACTTTGTCATTTTCTGATTGTCTCCACCGTATCGCCCCGCTGAGTTCGACGCAATGAATGGCCACATGGCGAGGGTATTGAAATCCGGTCGCCCATCGGCCAGAACACACAATGTTTGATGCGGATACTGTTCATGGAGCGGTATGCAACGGCCTGATGCCATTTTGCCGTTGCAAGCGCGGCGAGTTTGAGCGAGTGTCCCGACCCGGCGGCATTGAGGAGAAATGCTGCTCAAGAGAGGAATTTTGACAATGCAATATGAACGCCCGAGTTCGCTCAAGGAAGCGACCGGACTTCTGGCCAAGGCCAAAGGCAGTGCTTTCGTGCTGGCCGGCGGCAGCGATCTGCTGGTGCGCATGAAAAGCGGTCATGTCGAACCCGACCTGGTTGTCGATATCAAATCGGTCAAGGGTCTTGACGAGATCCGAAAGACTGCGAAGGGCTTTTGGGTCGGAGCAGCGGTTCCCTGTGCAGTCATGGGTGAATCGGCGATGTTGAAGAAAGCCTGGCCGGGTGTCGTCGAAGCGGCGAACCTGATCGGCTCCAAGCAGATACAGGGGCGCTGCACCGTCGCCGGCAACCTTTGCAACGCGTCACCTGCGGCCGATAGCGTGCCGGCCCTGGTTGCCGCTGGAGCCAAGGCTGTTATTGCAGGCCCCGGCAAGAAGCGCACCGTTGCCGTCGAGAAGGTGGTGACCGCTCCGGGCAAGACATCGCTCGGCAAAGGCGAAATGGTTGAAGCCATCACGTTGGACAAGCCACCAGCGCGCTCTGGTGATGCTTACCTGCGGTTCATTCCGCGCACCGAGATGGATATCGCGGTGGTGAGCGCCGGTGTCAGCCTGACCCTCGATACAAAGGGCAAGGTGAAGGCCGCCCGCGTCGCGCTAGGCGCTGTTGCGCCAACGGTGCTTCTGGTCAAGCCGGCCGCCAAGGCGCTCATCGGCAGCACTCTGGATGATGAAGCGCTGGAGAAGCTCGCGGAGGCCTGTTCTGCGGCGTGTCAACCGATCGACGACAAGCGCGGCACCGTGGATTTCAGAACGAAAGTTGCCGGCGTGCTTGCCAAGCGAGCCGCCCGGATCGCCTACGAACGGGCAGGAGGTAAGTGATGTCTGCAATAGCTGTTTCAACCACGATCAACGGCGATGACGTCGAGTTTCTCTGCCAGGCTGAGGAAACGCTTCTTGACGTGCTTCGCGACCGGCTCGGCATGACGGGCAGCAAAGAGGGTTGCGGCACCGGCGATTGCGGCGCCTGTAGCGTGATCGTCGACAATCGCCTGGTGTGTTCCTGCCTGGTGCTGGGAGCCGAGGCCGAAGGACGTGATATCCAGACGATCGAAGGCATGGCCGATGGCGAAGATCTCCATCCGCTGCAGACAAAATTCCTCGACCATGCGGCGCTGCAATGCGGCGTCTGCACGCCAGGATTTCTGATCGCGGCCAAGGATCTGCTCGAGAAAAACCCCGATCCGACCGAAGAGGAAATCCGTTTCGGCCTGGCCGGAAACCTCTGCCGCTGCACCGGGTATGACAAGATCGTGCGTGCCGTCCAGGATGCCGCCAAGGAAATGAAGGGAGCCTGACGATGGACTTTCAAGCGAAATATGAAGGCAAGAAATTCAAATCCGTCGGCACCCGTCCCGTACGCCCCGATGGGGTCGACAAGGTCACCGGTCGGGCCCGCTACGGCGCCGACTTCAACATGCCGGGACAATTGGTCGGACGTGTGCTGAGAAGTCCGCACGCGCATGCCAAGATCAAGAAGATCGACACGTCGAAGGCGGAGAAATTAAAGGGCGTCAAGGCGGTAGTCACCGCTGCCGACCTGCCGGATCTCACCAACGGCAACACCGAGATGTTCGACATTCTCGACAACTGCATGGCGCGCGACTCAGCCTATTATGACGGCCATGCCGTGGCCGCGGTCGCTGCCATCGACGCAAAGACTGCCCGCGAGGCTCTGAAGCTCATCAAGGTGCAGTACAAGGTTCTGCCGCACGTCACCGATGTCGACGAGGCGGTCAAGCCCGACGCCCCTCTGGTGCATGAGCATGTGATCACCCGGGGTGTCACACCCAAGCCGAAAAAGCCGTCCAACATCTCCAAACGCAGTGAATACGGCCATGGCGACGTGGAAAAGGGTTTCGAAGACGCCGATTTCATCGTCGAGCACAGCTTCAAGACCGAACAGACCCATCAGGGCTACATCGAGCCGCATGCCTGCGTGGCGAGCGTCAATGCCGATGGGTCTGCCGACCTCTGGGTCTGCACCCAGGGCCACTTCGTCTTCCGTCAGCATTGCGCCGAGTTGCTCGGGCTCGATGTATCGAAACTGCGTGTCACCTCGTCTGAAATCGGCGGCGGCTTCGGCGGCAAGACCCACGTCTGGGGCGAGCCGGTAGCGTTGGCGCTGTCACGCAAGGCCGGTCGCCCGGTCAAACTGGTCATGACGCGTGAAGAGGTGTTCCGTGCCTCCGGTCCGACCAGCGCCACCTCGATCGACGTCAAGCTGGGCGCAACCAAGGACGGCAAGATCACCGCTGCGGAAGCGACGTTGCGCTATTCCTGTGGCCCCTATCACGGCATGTGGGCCGAACTCGGCGCCATGACCGCCTTTGCCTGCTATCACCTCGATAACGTCAAGTCGGTCGGCTACGAGGTTCTGGTCAACCGACCCAAGACGGCTGCGTACCGCGCGCCGTCGGCGCCGATGGCGGCCTTTGCAGTCGAGAGCGCCATGGACGAACTGGCAGCCAAGGTCGGTATGGAACCGGTGGCGTTCCGCATCAAGAACGCAGCCGGCGAGGGCTCCAAGGCGTCCTATGGCCCGGTCTACGGGCCCATCGGCATCGGTCCGACATTGGATGCGGCGAAAAAGCACCCGCACATGAAGGCCAAGCTCGGCAAGAACCAGGGGCGCGGCCTTGCGTGCGGCTTCTGGTTCAATTTCGGCGGCCAGACCTGCACCGATCTGAACATTGGCGTCGACGGCTCGGTCACATTGGCTGTCGGCACGGTGGATGTCGGCGGCTCGCGTGCGTCTCTGTCGCTGGTGGCAGCCGAGGAGCTCGGGATTCCTTACGATCAGGTCAAGGCCATCGTAGCGGACACCTCGTCCCTCGGTCACAACGACATGACGGATGGCAGCCGCGGCACGTTCTCGTCGTCGATGGCGACCATCTCGGCCGCGCGAAACGCTATCGCCGTGATGAAACAGCGCGCCGCGATGATGTGGGACATTCCGGTCGAAAGCGTTATCTGGGAAGATGGCCACGCCAAGGCCAAGGGCAAGAAGCACGGCAACCTGCCGCCGCTGTCCGTCAAGGACATTGCCGCGGCAGCACCGAAAACCGGAGGACCGATCGCTGGCCACAGCGAACTGGTCGCCGATGGCGCCGGCGTGTCGTTCGCCACGCACATCTGCGATGTCGAGATCGATCCGGAAACCGGCTCGACGCGGGTGATCCGCTACACGGTGGTTCAGGACGCCGGCAAGGCCGTGCATCCGACCTATGTCGAGGGTCAGTACCAGGGCGGCGCGGCCCAGGGTATCGGGTGGGCGCTCAACGAGGAGTACATTTATGACTCCAAGGGCCAGCTGCAGAATCCGGGCTTCCTCGATTATCGCATACCTGTGTGTTCCGACCTGCCGATGATCGACACCAAGATCCTCGAGATCCCCAATCCGAACCACCCCTATGGGGTGCGCGGGGTCGGAGAGACCTCCATCGTGCCGCCGCTGGCGGCGATCGCCAACGCCGTATCGCATGCCGCCGGTGTGCGCATGACCCACATCCCCATGTCGCCGCCGCGCATTTTGGAGGCGCTGGAGGAAAAGGCCGACTGATGGTCGAAGTGACGCTCTGGGGCTCGATCGCCGCGGCTGCCGGAGGCACACAGACCATCGAGGTCGAAGCCAAGGATATCCGGGAACTGCTCCGCAAGATGGCGGAGCGGTACCCGGGTCTCGAGCCCCTCGTCGACAACGGCATTGCCGTTTCGATCGACGGCGTGATCTACCGCGACACCTGGTCAAAGACCCTGCCGCCGGACGCCGAAATCATGCTGCTGCCGCGCCTGGCCGGCGGATAGGTCGGTCGGCCATAATTGTTGACAGTTGTCAGCCAAACCTTATGGTTCGCCCATGTCCACAGAAACACCATCAACGGCCGCGCTGGAACAGATCAGCCAGCGACGGTCGAAAACACTCAGCACGATCGTCTGCGAAGCCATCGAGGCGATGATCATTTCCGGCGAGCTCAAGGCCGGAGATCGGATCAACGAAAGCGCGCTTGCCGGCCGACTCGGTGTCAGCCGCGGCCCCATTCGCGAGGCCTGCCGAAGCCTTGAACAGGCCGGTCTTCTCGTCAGTGCCACCAACCACGGCATGTATGTGCGTGAAATGACGCTGGATGAAGCCAGGGATCTCTACGAGTTGCGCGGCGCCCTGGCCGGACTGACCGGACGCCTCATCGTTGAACGGGCAAGCGACGCGACACTCCAGAAACTGTTGAAACTCGTGGAGAAAATGGACGTTGCCGCCGTCGACGAGAACCTCTCCGACTATTATGCCCTCAATCTCGAGTTTCATGAACTGCTGGTCGAAGCGGCCGAAAATCCGGCGCTGCGGCAGGGCTATCGTCTGATCGTCAATCAATTGCACTTGCTGCGCCGCCGCGGGCTGGATCAGAAAGGCAATCTGGCGATTTCCAACCGGGAGCACCGCGTCATCATGGATGCTCTTCTGGCCCGGGACGTGAACGCCGCCGAGGCCGCGATGCGCCAGCACGTCGCGGGAGGTTGGGCGCGCATGTCGTCTCCCGCCTGAACAGTCAAACCACTCCGTAAAGGTCGATTTCAATCAATCGTGAAATTTTCGTAAACTAAAAACTGTTGACAGTTTACAGTTTGATCTCTATCGTCCCGGCTTGTCGACAGGCCTCGCAGCCTGTGTCGTATCGAAATTCCGGGAGGACCCTATGACGATCCTGCGCAAAGCGGCCTTGGCCGCGTGCTCTCTCATGCTGACAGCCGGCCTTGCCGCTGCCGAAGATTATCCCTCACAGCCGATCGAAGTCGTTACGCACGCATCGGCCGGCGGCGGCACCGACACCACCGCACGCACATTGCTCATCCGGGCGCGTCGCGAGTTGAAAGCTGATGCTTTCGTGCAGATCAAGAAAGGTGGCGGCGGGACAGTTGCCATGTCCTACGCCGCCGGCAAGCCGGCCGATGGACATACGCTGATGGCGATCACGCCGACCCATCTCATCACCATGGCCCGCGGCAGGGCGCCGATTGGCATCGACGACGTCAAGGGCGTGGTCCGCTCGACCGACGATCCCATCATTGTCGTGGTCAACAAGAAAACCGGCTTGGCTTCGCTGGATGACATGAAGGCAGCGTCAAAAGCGTCCCCGATCAAATGGGGCGGTACCCAGGCGGGCGGCATCGATCACATCGCGGCCATCACCTTCTCCAAGAAGTCCGACATCAAGCTCGCCTATGTGCCGTTCGACGGTGGCGGTGCCATGATCACCAACCTGATGGGCGGCAACATCCAGGCTGCCGGGCTGAACTACGGCGAAGCCGTCGACGGCATCGAGTCGGGGGATTTCGTCCCGATCGCCGTGATGGCCGAAAAGCGCCTGGCGGCGCTGCCCGACACGCCGACCCTGGCAGAGCTTGGTGTCGACGGCGTCAACTTCTCCACCGTGCGCGGCATTATCGTCATGGCCGACACGCCGCCGGAACGGGTTGCTCTGCTTGAGGAGAAACTCCTGAAGGCAATGAAGCACGGCACCTATCAGGCCTATCTCTCCGGCATCGGCCTCGACGCCTCATCCGTCGGCGACGCGCAGGAATGGGATGCCCAGATCCGCACCATGTATGCCAGCATCTACGACACGCTCGGCGAGTTGGGTCTGCGGAAATAATCGACACTGAAAAATGAGCGCGCGCTGCACCGGCGCGCGCCGCCATGGCAGGGAGGATACGCCATGTCGTTGCCCAGGGACCTTGTGGCCGGATGCCTGATTCTGGCTCTGTGCGCCGCACTCTTTTACGTCACCACCACATTCGACAGCGACCCCCTTGGCATGGCCCAGGGCATGCCGGCCACGCACATGCCGCGCCTGGTTCTCGGCGTCATCGCGGTTCTGACCGCCATCATGATGGCGCAGGGTCTGCGCGCCGGAGCAGCCAAAGCGGAAGCCGCACCGCCGTGGCGCATGTGGGCAACAGCCGCACTGCTCGCGGTAACGGCATTTCTGTTTCCAATCATCGGCGTGCCGCTGGCCTTCTTCCTCGCGTGCATCGCCCTGCCGCTTCTGTGGGGTGCTCGCGATCTCAGGATCGTCGGCGCTTTCGCCCTGGGCGTGCCGGTGGCGATCTACGTCGTGTTTCAGATTTTGCTCGGTCTGCGCCTGCCGCTCGGACCGCTGGCATTCTTGAGCTGAAGGAGGCCGATCATGGACTTCGTACTCGGTGGATTGCTGGAAATCCTGCAGCCGCAAACACTCTTTCTCATCTGCGCCGGGACACTCGTCGGCGTGCTGGTTGGCGCCTTGCCCGGCCTGTCCAGTTCCATGGCCGTGGCGCTGCTGTTGCCCTTCACCATCTATCTTGAGCCCGTGCCGGCAATTGCCATGCTGGCCGCGCTCTACTGTGCCGGCACCTTCGGCGGCTCGATCACCGCCATCCTGATCAACGCGCCCGGTGCGCCGCCCGCAGCGGCCACCGCGTTCGACGGCTACCCCTTGGCAAAGAACGGCCAGGCCGGCCGGGCGCTCGGCATGGCCGCGGCTGCCAGCGTCGTCGGAGGCATCTTCAGCCTGTTCGTGCTGATTTTTGCCGCGCCGTTCCTGGCCAACGTCGCCTATCGTTTTGGCCCGCCGGAATACTTCGCACTGACCGTATTCGGCCTGTCCATGCTCGCCTCGATCAGCGGCAAATCGGCCGTCAAGAATCTGATCGGCGGCGCCTTCGGCGTTCTGCTGGCCACCGTCGGTGTCGATCTGACGACCGGTGTCGAACGGTTCACGTTCGGGGTGCCGGAGCTTTATGAGGGCATCAGTTTCATTCCGGTGCTGATCGGCCTGTTCGCCATGGCCGAGCTGCTCGATCAGGCCGGCCAAAAGGACCGGCCGCTGGAACGGTTCTCCATGTCGGCCCTCAAGCTACCGAGCATCGATGACTTCCGGCGCGTCTGGAAGACAATTCTGCGCTCCTCCGGCATCGGCACCTTCGTCGGCATCCTGCCGGCCGAGGGCAGCACCGTGGCAGCCATGATCGGCTATAACGAAGCCAAGCGCTGGTCCAAGAACAAGGACAATTTCGGCAAGGGCGAGATCGAAGGCGTGGCCGGACCCGAGGCGGCCAACAACGCCGCCACAGGCGGCGCCATGGTCCCGACGCTGGCGCTCGGAATTCCGGGTTCGGCGACCGCTGCGGTCATTCTCGGCGGCCTGCAGATCCACGGCCTGCGCCCCGGACCTTATCTGTTCGAAAACCAGCCGAACCTGCTTTACGCGATCTTCTTCGCCATGCTTCTGGCCAATATCGTCTTTCTCGGCTTCGGGCTCGCCGGCGCTCGCTACTTCTCCCGCATCTCACTGATTCCGCGCCAGTTCCTGTGGCCCGCCGTGTTCTGCCTATGCGTGGTCGGCGCCTATGGTGTCGGGCAGTCGTTGAACGACGTTTACATCATGCTGATCGCCGGTTTCGTTGGATATTTCCTGAATCGGGCCGGCTTCTCGCCCGCGCCGATCATCATGGGTCTCGTCCTTGGCCATATGGTTGAGAACTCGCTGGCCCAGTCGATGATCCTGTTCGATCAGGACGCCTGGCGTTTTCTGACGCGACCGATCGCTGTTGTGTTCTTTGCACTCGCCGCATTGAGCATTCTGTCGACGCCGCTCGGTCGGTTCATCAGGACCCGCCGCCGCGACGTGGCCGACCGGCTTGCCCACGGCAACGAGTGAGCGCCGTCTTTCAAACAAAAACGCCAACCATAAGCTCGCAGAGAAGGATCAAGTTTGATGTCCGTCGCCAGGAATATTTTCGCCGACATGCCCGAACAGACTGCCGTAACCGAGGCGGCGGCCGAATTTGTCGAGCGGGTCGGCTTTGACGATCTGCCGGAAGAGGCCGTGTTGATCGGAACGCGTTGCCTGCTCGACGGTCTGGGGCTCTATGTCGCCGGATCGGACCATGACATGGTGGAATTTCTGGTCGACGAGGCTCGGGACTCCGGTGGCCGGGAAGACGCCTGGTTGGTGGGTCGAGCCGAAAAGGTGCCGGCGGCCATGGCCGCACGCGTGCTCGGCACCGCCGGCCACGCTCATGACTGGGACGACACCCAGGTCAGCAACGATCCGGCACACATTTACGGCCTGTTGACACATCCCACCATTCCACCGCTGACGGCCGCCCTGGTCATGGCGCAGAAACTGGGCGGTGTCGATGGCAGGCGGTTCATGACGGCTTTCCTCACCGGGTTCGAAGTCGAGTGCAAGATATCCGAATGGATGTTGCCGCAGCACTATATGCGCGGCATGCACTCGAGCGGCACGGTCGGCACCTTCGGCGCCTATGCCGCGGCCGCGAAGCTGCTCGGCCTGAGCGGCGACAGGCTTCGCTGGGGCTTCGGCATCGCGGCCAGTTTCGCTGCTGGCATTCGCTGCAATTTCGGAACGATGACCAAGCCGCTGCATGTCGGCCGTGCCTGCGAAAATGGCATCACGGCCGCCTTGCTTGCGGCCCGCGGCTACACCGCCGACCCGGCGGCGCTGGACGGGCCGTGGGGTTTCTTCGCCGTGCAGGGCGGTGGCGTCAGTCCGGAAAAGGTCAGCCAGGGCTTCGGCAACACCTGGTCGATCCTGCAGCCGGGCGTCTCCATCAAGCCCTATCCCTGTGGCGTGCTCACCCACCCGACCATCGATTTGATGCTGCGGCTTGTGACCGATGCCGATATTGCTCCGGACGCGATCGACAGCGTCACGGTCCACGCCGGCACCAACATTCTCAAACCCATTCGGTATCCGATAGCCGCCAACCATTTGCAGGCGAAATTCTCCCTGCCGGCGGCCCTGTCCATGATCGCTCTGGCACGCAAGGCCGGAAAGCATGAGTTTTCCGATGCTTTC
The DNA here is from genome assembly GCA_965216535.1 of Hoeflea sp. Classification (GTDB taxonomy): domain Bacteria; phylum Pseudomonadota; class Alphaproteobacteria; order Rhizobiales; family Rhizobiaceae; genus Hoeflea_A. The sequence goes on along the minus strand of OZ244175.1, from coordinate 6,991,057 downwards.
GTCGGCAGCGACGCCATGCAAGCGATGCAGCGCCGTATCCGCACGGAGCTCGACAATGAGATCGAAGCACAGGGCTTCGACGTCATGCGCTCGCGCATCTCCATTCGCCTGACCGATGGTAGCGAGGTGGCCGGCTGGGCCGACGAACGCTATCGCGGCGGTCCCGACAATCCGCTGTCCCATGCGGAAGTCGAGGCCAAGGTGCGCTCCTGCTGCGACGGTGTACTGGACGAGGCCGGCCAGGATCGGCTGATCGAGGCCGGTTGGAATGTGACCGGCCTATCGGACGCCGCGGTCCTTGCTGAGTTGCTGGGATCGAGGCGTTAGAATTCAGCCGAATGGGCGCCGACGGTTTATCTCAGGCCCCTTGCATCGATCTGAGTGCGCAGGACCTCCAGGAACCGGTCGACTTGCGGGCTGACCGGTTCGTCCTTGCGCATCGTGATTCCGATCGGACGAATGGCATCATCCAACTGAAAGTCCACCGGCCTGAGATCCGGGCGCAGTCTTTCGAGCGCTGGCAGGCTGTAGTTCATCAAACCGATGGACTGGCTGTTCGCCATCATCTCTTCGGCATTGGCGAAAGACAGGATCTCAAACGTCTGGGCGGGCGGGCGTGTTCCGGAGGCGAAGAAAAGTCGCTCGAAAAATCTGCGGGTTGGTGTTCCGAGTGGAGCAACCATCCATTGAAACTGTGAAAGCTCGTTCAGCGTCGCGTTCAGATCGTGGCAGGGGTGATCTTGCCTGGCGATCAATGTGAAACGTTCGGAATAGAGAGGCCGCTCGACCAGCTGCGTGGATGGAGCCGGCTGCCGCAGCAGGCCCATGATCACATCGATTTCCCGCCGCAGCAGTGCGTCCGTCAGGGCATGGTAGCTTCCCGGAACCGCGACCAGGCGCAAATTCGGGTGCGACCGGGTGAGCAGGCCGAAAGCGCGCACGACCAGATCCTGATCGGAAAAGGGCAGCATGCCGACGGCGACCCGGCCAACCAAGCCGATCGCCGCGCGCTCCATGAGCGATGGGATGGCGGACAACTCCCGCCAGACATTTCCCCAGAGCGCGGCGATCCCGTGCGCCAGCGGCTCCGGCTCCAACCCGTGCGGGCGGCGCGTGAAGAGATTGGCGCCTGCGATTTCGGTTATCTCGGAGAGCGAGCGGCTCACCGCGGGTTGACTGATGCCGAGGTCCTTGCCCGCCGCCCGGGCGCTGCCGGTACGGATCACGGATGCCACAGCCTCCAGATGGCTCCATCGCAACCGGACCGGCAAGCGAAGATGGCCGTCGCGATTGCCCAGTTCGCGGCGTTCGAATTGTTCGAGCAGAGCGAGAACGTTGCCACATTGGATGAACAGGATCTCCCCGAAGGAAGTGGGTTCCGCGCCCGACCATCCCCGCTGAAACAGGGTCGCGCCAAGCAATTCCTCGGCGGCCTGAACGCTGCGTGACATGGCCGACTGACTGATATTGAGCCCCTCCGCCGCATGACCTATGTGGCCCGCCTCCGACAGGGCGTGAATGGCCCGAACCTGTTTCAGAGAGAGTAAGCCGGGAGAGAGTGTCGGCATAGATATAACCAAAATGCAACAAGAGTTCCGATTTGTGCATATGCGCAACCGTTCGTCCAGCCCTAGAGTGCGGGCCAACCGAACGGGAGGACGGAGTTTCCATGACGGGGCCAAGTCTGGAAGGCAGATTGCAACGGAACGGCAGCGCATCGCACATGCTGCAGAACGCCCAGGTTGGCGCCTACGTGTTTCCGATCCCGCCGCAATACACAAACTGGGTCGAAGAGGTTCGCGCATGGCGCAACGGGGCCGTTCTCCTGAACCAGTCCTACCACATGACGGATCTTTACATTCGCGGGCAGGATACGATCCGCTTTTTGTCTCATGTCGGCGTCAACAGCTTCGCCGGGTTTGGGCGCAACAAGGCGAAGCAACTGGTGTGCTGCAATCCGGACGGCTTCGTGATTGGAGACGGCATTCTGTTCGGGCTCGAGGACGATGAAGCGCTGTTCATCGGCCGACCGCCACTGGCGCACTGGATGATCTATCAGGCGCAAATCGGCCCTTACGATGTGACCACCGAGATCGACATCCGTTCGCTGGAGAACGCGGACAAGCCACGCAAACTCTATCGTTTCGAGGTGCAGGGGCCGAAGGCGCTCGACATCCTCAACGAGGCGAATGAAGGCGGGCCGTTGACCACCAAATTCTTCAACATGGGCGAGATCGTGATTGCCGGTTGCCATGCCCGCACGCTCTGCCATGGGATGGGCGGCGCACAGGGACTGGAGCTTTGGGGCCCTTATGAGGAGGGGAGCAAGGTCTATGACCGGTTGATGGAGGTCGGAGGCAAGCACGGCATGTTACGTGCCGGTGCGCGCGCCTATTCGACCGCATCGAGTGAATCCGGCTGGGTCGCGGCACCCCTGCCGGCGATCTATTCGGGCGACGCGATGAAGGACTATCGTGAGTGGCTGCCCGAGTCCGGTTTCGAGGCAACCTGCTCGGTAGGCGGTTCGTTTCAGCCCGACAATGTCGAGGAATTCTATCTGACGCCGTGGGACCTGGGCTACGGCCGCCTGGTGAAGTTCGACCACGATTTCATTGGCCGTGAAGCGCTGGAGAAGATGGCGGGGCGGCCACACCGCACGAAGGTGACCCTTGTCTGGGGCAAAGAAGACGTTCTCAGCATCTTTGCCGGGATGATGGACGATTTTCCGGGTCCGAAACTGATGGAACTGCCCGGTGGCTATTACGCGGCGCATTTTTATGACCAGGTTCTTCGGGACGGACGTCAGGTCGGCATCTCGACCTACCCCGTTTACTCCGCCAACGAACGGGCCTGGATTTCCCTGGCGATGGTGGACCAGGGAGCCGCGACGGTCGGCTCGACGCTGAACATTCTCTGGGGCGAAAAGGACGGCGGCACGAACAAGCCCCATGTCGAACAGCACAGACAGACAGAAATTCGAGCCGAGGTGAACCCTTGGCCGATCCATGAAGCATCACGCCGCCAATACCGATTGCAGGCCTGATGCCCGAGGCGCCAGACGTGGCGCAGCACGTGAACCGGGAGGAATGACATGCCAACGAGACTGATACTGGCGGCGTTTGCCGCCTTGATGTTCGCGGCTTCCGCCGTGCAGGCGACCGAGTTGAAACTGGCCAACTTCATGTCGCCGAACCATCCCTACGAGGCGAAGGTGTTCGCCGCTTTCGCCGACAAGGTGGCAGCGGAAACCGGAGGCGCCGTTACCGTCCGTGTCTATAGTGGGGGTGAATTGGGCGGCGGTCCTGTGCAGCAATACAATCGCGCTGTGGACGGTGTTGCCGACATCGTCTTCGGGCTTCCCGGCTACACGGCGTCCAACTTCCCTCTGACGCTGCTGAGTGAGTTGCCCGGCGTTGTGTCGGAAGACGACGCAACAGCGGCCGTACAGGCCAATCTCGATCATCTCAATGACGAGTACAAACGCGTGGTTCTCGTCGGTCTGTGGACCAATGGCCAGAACGTTCTGTTCATGCGCGACAAACCGGTGCGCAGCCTTGCCGATTTGAAAGGGCTGAAGATCCGCGTGCCATCAAAGAATGCCGGTCGGGTGGTCGAAGCCTGGGGCGCTACGCCGGTGTCCATGCCGGTTCCGGAAATCTACAACTCCATGCAGACCGGGGTCATCGACGGTGCTTTCATTGACGGCACCGCCACGGCCGCGTTCAAGCTGCAAGAGGTGACCGACTACATTACGACCGGCATGAACGGAACGATTTCATCGTTCTTCCTGGTGATGAACAGAGACGTGTTCCGCGATCTGAGCAAAGAACACCAGGAGGCCGTCCTGAAAGCCGGCAGTGAGATCTCCCAGGTCGCCAACGGGGTGCAGCTCGCCGGCGTCAAGGCAGGACTGAAACGTTTTGCCGATGCGGAGGGCAAGGAGCTGATCGTCCTGTCACCGGATGCTGCTGCCGAATTCAACGCGCGGACGGCGCCAATCGTCGACGCCGTCATCGCGGAATACGAGGCGGAAGGGTTGCCTGCGATCACCTATGTCGAGGCCCTTCGCGGAGAGTGATGTGACAACCCGGCCCGGGTTTGGCCGGTGGTCGGTGCTCGACCGGTCAAGCCGCGCCCTGGCGGCGCTTTCGGTGGTCACGCTCATCTGGATGATGGGCGTGATCTTTGCCGCTGTCGTCATGCGCTATGCCCTGAACGCTCCGATCCTGGGCGCCAACGAGATCGTCCAGATGAGCTCGGTCGCGCTGGTCATGCTGGCGCTTCCCTTTGCGACCCAGACGGAAACGCATGTTCGCGTCGATGTCCTGGACAACTGGATTGGTCGGTATGGCCGATTTCTGGGCGACCTTGTTGCGCGCGGGCTTGCGATCTTCGTCCTGTCGGTTCTCGTGCGTCGCACCTGGCAGAGGCTTTGGGACGCCTATGAGTTCGAAGATGCCACCAACATGCTCGATGTGCCCTATTGGCCCTTCTACGGGCTGATTGCGCTGGGTATGGCGCTGAACGTCGCGGTGCTCGTTGCACAGGCTGTCGATGGTCTGCTCCGGGGTCCGGACGCGAATGAGTGAAACCGTCATAGGTCTGCTCGGCATCGGCTCGATGTTCCTGCTGATGATCCTGCGCACCCCGGTGGGTATGGCGATGTTGATCGTCGGCTATTTCGGGACCTGGATCCTGAACTCACCCCGCGCGGCGAGCGCGCTTCTCACGACCGAAACCTTTTCGGCGGTGTCGAACTACAATCTGACGGTCGTTCCTCTGTTCATTCTGATGGGCAACATCGCGTCCGCCGCCGGCTTCAGTCGTGGTCTCTACGAAGCCGCTTTCGCCTGGGTCGGACGCTTCCGGGGCGGGTTGGCCTCGGCATCGATCCTTGGCTGTGCTGCTTTCTCCGCGGTCAGCGGATCGTCGGTTGCGACAGCCGTCACGATCGGCCGGGTTGCATTGCCGGAAATGAAGCGGCTGGGTTATGGCAACGCGTTATCGACGGGGTCCATCGCAGCAGGCGGAACACTCGGTTTCCTGATTCCGCCTTCGACGGGCTTCGTCCTCTACGCGATCCTGACCGAGGAAAGCATCGGGCAATTATTCATGGCGGGCATCTTGCCTGGAGTGCTGCTCACCGCCCTGTTCATTACCGCGATCTCCGTCATGACCCGGATCGACCCGGCGGCCGGCCCGCCTGGTGAAGCACGCGCCCTTGCGGAGCGTTTCACGGCATTTGCGCGGGCCGCGCCGCTCCTGACCGTGATCTTCATTTCGATCGGCGGCATTTATGGCGGTGTCTTTACGCCGGTCGAAGCTGCCGGCGTCGGCGCTGCCCTGGTGCTCGCCATGGCGGTGTTTTCAGGCAAATTGCCCTTCGCCCAGTTCCGCGACGCCGTTTTCGAGACGGTGCGTGCGACGGCGATGCTTTACCTCATCGTCATCGGTGCCAGCGTGCTCAATCCGTTTTTGGCGCTGACCCACATCCCCGGCACTCTGGGCGATGCCATGGCGTCGCTGGGGGCGGGACCTTACGGCACACTGGTTCTGATCCTGCTCGCCTATCTGGTTCTCGGCATGTTCATGGATGGATTGTCGATGCTGGTTGTGTCCCTTCCGATTGCCTATCCGGTCATTATCGGAGCGGGCTTCGATCCCATCTGGTTCGGTGTCGTCGTGGTGATCGTCATCGAGATGGGCATGATCACGCCGCCAGTCGGGCTGAACGTCTTCATGGTCAAGGGTGTGGCCCAGGACGTGCCCATGGCGACGATCTTCCGCGGCGTCTTTCCCTTCTGGGTCGCCATGCTGATTTGCCTCGCAATGGTCATTGCGCTGCCGGATCTCGCGCTGCTTATTCCCAGATCGATGTTCAACTGACGCCTGCCTTCTTGGGAAGGCGGTGCGTATCGCTCACGTTGTTCTTTGAGGTCCGCGCGCCTCAGCCGCCCCAGGATGCCACGGGATCACCCAGAGCATCACAATCAACGGCCAAGCCCAATCCGGGAAGGTCGGGTGGCAGGACGCCTCCGTCGCGGATCGGCACGTCCAACGATCCAATATCGAAACGAACCATGTCTCGGGTATCCAGCACGCAGCGCAGGAGTCGGGTCGGAACGGTTGACCCCAGATGCACGATCGCGGCAAAGGCAAGTGCCGAACCGACCGTGTCCTGAACGCTCATTGTCAGCCCCGCGGCGCGGCAAATGTCGCGCTGGCGGCGGCCATGGGTCAGTCCTCCGGCTTTGGTGATCTTCAGACCTACACCGTCGGCCACATCGTTGGCGATGAGCATCGCCAGATCCTCGTCCAGTTGCGCCAATTCATCGAGGATGATCGGAACGTGGCACCTGCGTCGCAGCGAAATGGTCTCCCGCCAGGTCGCGCAGGGAGCCTCAAGCACGAAATCCAGACCCGCGGGCAGGGCCCCAAGCATGCGCAGCGCGGATTCCGGAACAAGACCGCCATTGGCGTCGACGATGAAATATTCCCCGGGTTTTCGGTCAGCGAGTGAGGCGGCAATGCGATCGGCATCGAGGGCCGGACCGCCTTCGGCCTCCGATGCGCCGACTTTGATCGAATGGCCCCGATATCCTCGCGTCCGATGCTCGGCAACACGGGCGCGCATGTCATCCGGCGTACCGGCATAGATGGAACTGATAACCGGCAGCGGCCGTCCGGTTGCGCCCCCGAGAAGCGTTGAAACAGGCAGCCCGGTCGATTTGCCGAACAGGTCCCAGCAGGCAACGTCAAGCGCTGCTTTGGCATGGTTGTGTCCCGTCAACGCCTCGTCCATCGCATCGTTGATGCGGTCCACTTCGCGCGGGTCGCATCCCAGGAGATGCGGCGCAATCTCGGCGATACCGGCACGCGCGCCTCGCGCATGGGCCGCAATGTAGGTGGAGCCAAAGGGCGTGGATTCTCCCCAGCCTTCGAGACCCGTGTCGGACGTGATGCGCACAATGGAGGCATCGAAGCTGGTGAAAGTCCGTCCGCCGGAAAGTTCGTAGGTGCCGCCGGCATAGGGCAAATCGACCTGATAGAGATCAATTTTTGCAATTTTCATGGAAGGTCCTGCTCTACCGATCGGCCAGGGAAAGGATCGCCGATGCAAAGTCCTGCGGTGCCTCCTGGGGCAGATTGTGCCCGGTGTGCGCCAGGATCTTGCGATCATAAGGCCCCGTGAAGTGCCCACGGTCAAGATCGTCTGCCGGCGGGGGGTCGACGGTATCGTCCTTCCCCTGCAGCACGACACAAGGGACTGTGATGTCCGGCTGTTCCACCAGCCGTGCCTCGATAGGGTCAAGGGCCGGATCGCCGGGAATGCCGCCAAAACGGTGCCGGTAGGAGTGGAGGACGATCTCGACGAAATCGGGGTTGTCGAACGACGAGGCACTGGCGCCATAGGTCGCATCGTCGAATCGCCAACTTGGCGACCACAGGGACCAGATAAAGCGGCAGATATCGTGCCGGTTTTCCGTCAATCCGACCCGGCCACGTTCGGTGTGGAAATAGTAGATGTACCAGTAACGGGCCTCTTCCTCGGCCGGCGCCGGGCGCCAGGCGTTGGGGATGTCCTGGATGTTGTAGCCCAGTCCGCAACTGACGAGACCCTTGACCCGTTCGGGCCAGAGTGCGGCCACGATACAGGCTGCCCGGCCGCCCCAGTCATAGCCGCCAAGCAGCGCCCGATCGATGGAAAGCGCATCCATGAAGGCCGTGAGGTCGGCCGCCAGTGCCGCCTGCTGACCGGAGCGCATGGTGTCGGATGAGACGAAACGGGTGGGTCCGTAGCCTCGAAGGAACGGAGCAAGACAGCGAAATCCCTGGCTGGCGAGTTGCCGCGAAACAGCGTCGTAGGCGCGTGCATCGTAGGGAAAGCCGTGGAGCAGGATGACCGGCGGTCCATCGATCGGTCCGCTTTCGAAGTAGCCGACGTCCAGTACTCCCGCCCTGATAGATTTCATCCGCCTGGCCCTTCCTTTGGGTTGCCGCAGCGGAAGCTACAGGACGAAGATGAGGTCCGACAATGGGGTTTCTTTCGCTCTACCGTCAGGCCGTCGCGGTTCTGCCGTAGAAACCCATCTGCTCCTCCGGAGTGAGGATCACGCCCGGTCGTTCGTAGAACGTAAAGATCGTCACGATCCGCTCCTTTGGTCCCTTCACCGGCACCACGCGATGCATGGTGTTCACACCCTTGAACACGTTCAACGTGCCGGGTGTCAGCCTGATGCGTTTCACGAGCGGATCTTCACCATTCAACACGGCCGCCACGCCATCATAGTTCGGGTCTTCGGGCGTACGCAGGTCGGAGCGGTATTCCAGCTCCCCGCCTTCTTCCGGCGCTTGAAGCAGCATCGTCGTGGTGAACTCCGACCGGTCGAAGTGCCAGTTCAGGGCTTCGCCTTCATAACTTGCCTGGACGTTCACCCGGCCGATCGGATCGATCATCGGATGCAGTTTTTCCTTCCTCATCGTGGCGGCCAGGAAGTCGGCAAAGGGCTCCCATTCGTAAAGCCGGATGACCGGGTTGTCGCCGATTTGGTCGGCGCAGAGGGTATGATTGATGGTTTTCACCTGCTTCAGCGCAGGATGATCATCGGGCAGGCCCGGGATTGATTTCTCGAAATAGGCATTGTGTGTCCGCGCATGCAGGTACGCCTCGGTCGCCATGGCCGGCTTTACGGCTTCGGCGGCCTCTTCAACCACATGATCGTGAAAAAATCCCGGCAGATCGTACATGCCGTTGGAGTCCAGGGCCTCTCTACAGTGTTCAACGAGCTTTGCGTAATCTTCGCTTTCCGGCTTGTGCAGCGGGTAGCGGCCGAGATCGAGCAGTTCTTCCATTCGTCGGGACCTCCTTGCGGATCATGATGCGACATTGGCCGGATCGCATTCGATTGCAACGATAAAAAATGTTATCTACCCTAAGAAAAATTGGGGGAAACTCATGCGCAGAATCCCGTCCCTGACCGGATTGCGGGCATTCGAAGCGGCGGCGCGGTGCGGCAGTTTCGTCCGTGCCGGAGAGGAACTTGGCGTCAGCTCGGCTGCCGTCAGTCTGCAGGTGCGGAGCCTGGAAGAGCACTTGGGAAAGATGCTTTTCGAGCGTCTCGGCAATCGCATTTTTCTCACGGACGCCGGGTCTGAACTCTTTCCGAGATTGTCCCATGCCTTCGACGAAATTGCCGAAGTTACGGGGCGCTTGCAGCAGGGACGACGGCCGCGGCAACTGGTCGTCAGCGTGATTCCATCCTTGGCCGATTGCTGGCTCATGCCCAGAGTGTCAGAGTTCAGTGCTGAGACCGGTGCCGTTCTCGATGTCACGGTTCGGGAGGATCCGATCGACTTCGTCAGGGACAGCGTGGACGTCCGTCTCACCTACCAATCGTCCTATTATTCCGGTTTCCGGGAGAGAATACTTTTTTCCGATGTGGCGGTGCCGGTTTGCTCCAACGCATTCTGGCGCGAATACGGCGATCCGGAGGGCAGATTGGTCAATGTTCCGGAAGAACGGCTGATTCAAGTCAATTGGGGGCCTTCCTATGCCAGCAGTCCGAGTTGGCAGGATTGGTATCGTCAGGCTGGTCGCCAGCATGAGGGCGCGGTCCAGTCCGGAATGATCATGAGCGATCTGTCGGTTGCCATCGCGGCTGCGCGCAACGGCGCGGGTGTCGCCCTTGTGCCGAGCACCTTTGTGGAGATGCACGTCAGGGACGGCACACTCATCATGCCCTCATCGATTTCCATCGATATGACACGACCCTATGTCTGCGTCTTTCCCGAAATACGGGCGGACTATCCGATGCTTGTCAGCTTTCTCGAAACGCTGGGCGTTGAGGACCTGATGATAAACGGCTCTGCATGAACGCGACTAGAGATCGGGGAGTGCCTTCTCGAGCATCTGAAGCAGGAAAGCAGAAAGGATCGCTGCAACGCCAATCAGGGGCTCATATCCATCGAGTAGCGAGAAGATCGGCTTAGCTTGGGGAATAGCCAAAGCCCATACGGCAAAGGCTGCGACCCCGGCGATGCAAGGCCAATAGGGATATGACAGCGCCTGGCTTTCGGCTTCCGTCATCGTTTTTCGCTCAGCCGCCTGAGCCAGGATGACGAACAGGACAACAAGCCCCATGCCGCCAAAATAGAACGCCTCTTCCAGCCGGACGTGCGCATTTTCAATCTTGGGGATCGCCGCAAGCGCAGCAATGTAGACCGCGATGACTTCCGTGGGGATGTAATGAGCGAGTACCGCAATCGCGCTGCGAGCAGGATCTCGTTCGTCCTCGCCTTCTTGCTCTTCTACAACAGCTGCTTCAGCCCGGTTCCCGTCCGACATCATCAACGTAACCCTGCGGGGCGGTCGGGTTGTGCTGCGTTTTTGAATAGCTTGCCGCTTCACCATCGCTGTTAGGGACATGATAATGTTCTCGCCAATTATTAGTTGATAATGAAAGTATAGAGCATTTCCTTATTTGATATGTGATAATTATCACACTGAAAACAGGTTAGATAATTGTCGTATAGGCAGATTTTGACTGAAAGAGTTGGAGGAGTATTTCGCTATATGCTGTTGACCATCACGCGCGAGGATGCTCGGCGGACGGGATAATCTTAAGGTTATACAGGGGGCACAGCGAAACCGGCGGGTTTCGCTTGAGGCTGCCCTTTGGATGCGGCCGATCCGGTTGGCACTATGCCAGGTGTCAGTGCGCGAAACTCAGCTTCCGAGCGTCGAACGGCTGGCCGAGAACGCACCCTCGATGAAATCAGCCAGAGCGCTGTCCACGTGCGGCATTTCCAGCAGGTGCGAGGCTGTCGCCACGGCGCCGACGAACCCTTCCGTATGCCACCGGCCCGGAGCCGGAAGCTTCGGGAGCGTATTCGCGTCCGGTCGCGGCCAAGGGTTGATATAGAAATACGGCTCGCCATAACTCTTGTCGCCCGGCGACATGCCGCAGCCGATGCCCTTGGCGCTTTCGCCACCACCGGCTTCCAGGCCGACATAGGTGGCGATGTCGAAATGGTGCGGCCAGCACCAGACCGGCCCGGGGCCGGGCACGAGGCCACTGTGCCGGTGCGCAAAGTTCATCAACTGATGGTTGGCGAGGTCGTACCAGCGCGACAAGACCTGCAGGCCGCCATCCAGACCTTCCGTGTTGAAAAATTCAATCGCTGCCACGTCTTTAGGTAGCTTGAACGGGTGCTTGACGCTGGAGGCCGCCTTCAGTCCGCGTTCGATCAGCTCTTCGTCGAGCCACGCTATGCAATCGGCTTCCGCCGTGTCGTCGAGATCGATCGTGCTGACCGTTTCGCCGCCGCGCACCAGCCACATGGCAAGTGGTGACAGTGTCACGCGGATCATGACCGGGCCATCGCTGGTGGCCATGACATTGGTTTGGAAGCCGCCATGTGCCGCTTCCCATTGCAGTGCGGTGTGGCTGTAGTCCGGTCGCGCTTCGACATTGGCAAGAGCGGCCAGCGCGGCGATCTGTGCCGCGTTGTGTGCCATTTTGCGGGCGTCCGCCAGCGCGTCCGGGGCGACCGTGTCGAGTCCTGCGGTCTGAGGCATGGCTGCTTCTCCTCGGTTCTGTTCGTTCACACGAGTTCGGCGTCGGTCATGATTTCGACCAGCGACGGTCCTTCGACGGCGAGCGCTTCACGTATGGCGGCCTCGAGTTCCGCAGCTTCTGTCACCCGTGATCCGTGACCTCCGCAAAGTCGGGCGAAGGCGGCAAAGGACGGGTTTGTCAGCTGGGTTTCCCAGACCGGCCATTGGCCAGCTTGCTGCTCTTTCGAGATCTTGCCCAACTGGCCGTTATTCAGCAGGATATGGGTGATATCCATGCCGTATTTCACCGCCGTCGTGAACTCCATCGCATATTGCCCGAAACCGCCATCACCGGAAACCGAAATCACCTTTCGGTTGCGAAACGCATCGTGATCTCGGGTTGCTGCCCAGGCGCCCATGGCCGCCGGAAAACCGAAGCCGATGGACCCGAGATAGCCCGACATCAGCACCCGCTGGTCGCCGCAGGTTTCGAAATAACGGCCAAAGGAATAGGTGTTGTTGCCGACGTCGACCGCGATGATCGCATCCTTCGGGCAGAGATTTGTCAGCGCGTCGAAGACGGCGAAGGAGTGGATGCCGTTGCCCTTTTCCTCCGCCAGCCGCGACTGTTTTTCGGTGCGCCAGATCTGCCAGCGTTCGGCCAGTTCGCCAATCTGATCCGGAGCTTCCGGATGCTTCTCGACCTCGCCTGACATCACTTTGCAGAAGGCGCCGATTTCGGCCCAGACCGGCAAGGTCACCCGGTGGAACTTGCCGAGCTGCATGCGCTCGAAATCCACTTGGATGATACGCTTCGACGGCTCGATTCCGGTATGCTGGGAAAACGAAGTGCCGAAGGTGATCACCAGATCCGAGGTGGCGACAAACCAGCTGGCGATCGGCGTTCCCGATCGGCCAAGGACGCCGGCGGCATTCGGATGGCTGTCGGGGATCAGGCCCTTCGCCTTGAACGTGGTCAGCACCGGCGCGCCGAGCTGTTCGGCAAAAGCAACGATGTGATCACGCGCTTCGATTGCGCCATGGCCGACGATGAGGATGGGCCGCTTCGCGCCGTTGATCATCTCCCGTGCGGCTTCGACATCGCCATCAGATGGTTTGATAGCTGTATCGCCGACCCGGCCCTTGGGTCCGCGCGCCTTGGCCTTGCTCGGCAGCGTCTGCACGTCGTCCGGGAAGATCAGATGGGCGACATCGCGTTCCACGCAGGCATTCTTGCAGGCGAGCGACATCAGCTCGGTGTGTTTCGACGTCGACAGAACCGTCTGGGAAAAGCGCGAGACGGCATCGAAGGCCGATTTCAGGTCGATATCCTGGAAGACGCCGGGACCGAAAACCTGGGTTTGCACCTGGCCGGTGAGCGCCAGCACGGGGGCCCGGTCCACCTTGGCATCCCACATGCCGGTCAACAGGTTGGTGGCGCCGGGCCCCGCGATGGTCACACAGGCCGCAGGCACGCCGGTCAGCTTGCCGTAGGCGGACGCCGCGAAGGCGGCGGCACCCTCATGACGGATGCCGTAATAGTGTAGTCGACCGTCGCCGGCGGCAATGCGGATGGAGTCGGCCAGGCCCAGATTGGAATGGCCGACCATGCCGAAGACGCTCTTGACGCCCCAATTGATCAACGTCTCGGTCATTGCATCGGTAACGGTGCGTTCGCGCTCCGGTTCCGGCTCCAGCCCGACGAATACGTCCTTCTCGCGCACTTCCACCGGATAGAGCGTTTGTCCGGTGTCCTTGTGGCCGCCCGGTGGCAGGCCGGTCAGCGGGTCGAAGTCCCAGCCGTGCCACGGGCAGCGAATCCAGCATTTGCCGTCGACCCCGTCCTCGATGGAGCCTTCGCCCAGCGGGCCGCCCTGGTGCGGGCAGTGGTTGTCCATCGCCGCCCATTGGCCGTCGAAATGCGCCAGGCAGATCGATACGTTGCGCGCGGTGACGGTTTTCACCCGGCCTTCCGGCAGGTCGTCGACATGGCCGACGCGGATCCATTCAAGCGTTTGTTCGGTCATGCAATTTCTCCCAATTTGCCGCCTCAGGCGACGCCGCCATAGGCGACGCCCGATAGATCGGCCATGTCCTTTTTCCAGGTCGTCAGATCGTCGGCATTGAATTTCGACAGGTGATCGTGGCCGCAGGCGCGTGCCATGACCTGCATGAGTTCCACCGAGGCCTCAAAGAAGTTCTGCAGCCGTTCGGCCGACTTCTCGACAACGATGCGGCTGACCAGATGCGGTTTCTGGGTGGCGATGCCGACCGGGCAATTGTTGGTGTGGCAGGCTCGCATGGCGATGCAGCCAATCGCCTGCATGGCGGCGTTGGACACCGCCACGGCATCGGCCCCCAGCGCCAGCGCCTTGATGAAATCGGCAGGCTTGCGCAGGCCCCCGGTGATCACCAAAGTGACATCGCCACGGCCGCTGCCGTCGAGATGGCGGCGCGCCCGGGCCAGCGCCGGAATGGTCGGCACCGAGATGTTATCGCGAAACAGGATGGGTGCCGCACCGGTGCCGCCACCGCGACCGTCGAGAATGATGTAATCGACACCGACCTCAAGTGCCGCATCTATGTCCTTCTCGATATGCTGGGCAGACAGCTTGTAGCCGATTGGAATGCCACCCGTTCGGCTCCGCACCTCGTCGGCGAAATCCTTGATCTGGCCCACCTCTGTCCAGTCCGGAAAGCGCGGTGGCGAAATGGCCGCTTCTCCTTCGGGCAGGCCACGCACTTCGGCAATCTTGCCCTTGACCTTGGGGCCGGGCAGGTGCCCGCCGGTTCCGGTCTTGGCGCCCTGGCCGCCCTTGAAATGGAACGCTTGAACCCGGTCGAGCTTGTCCCAGTCGAAGCCGAAACGGCCGGAGGCAAGCTCGTAGAAATAGCGTGAATTCTCCGCCTGCTCTTCCGGCAGCATGCCGCCTTCGCCTGAGCAGATGCCGGTGCCGGCGAGCTCGGCACCGCGCGCCAGCGATATTTTTGCCGGCTCGGACAGGGCACCGAAACTCATGTCGGAGACAAAAAGCGGGATGTCGAGGTTCAGCGGTTTCTGCGCGTTCGGACCGATGGTCACATCGGTGCCCACCGGGTCTTCGTCGAGCATCGGCACACGATGAAGTTGAGCGGTCAGGATCTGGATGTCGTCCCAATCCGGCAGTTGCGTACGCGGGACCCCCATCGCATCCACCTGGCCGTGATGGCCGGTGCGCTTGAGGCCGGAGCGGGCATAGCCCTGGATCAGCTGGTTATAGGGTTCCTCCTCAGTTCCGTGGCTGGTATCGGCGTAATTTCCGAGATAGGCCTTGCGGGCAAACGGTTGCGGATTTTCCTTTGCCCAGGCGGCGATTTCATCCTCATCCACCAGCACCTTGCCGCCCTCGACCCAGTGCGAGAATTTCGGCAGCGCCTCATCGTTGTTGTAGGCGGAGACGCCTGACTCCAACCGGTAGTCCCAATTGTGAACGCCGCAAATCAGATTGCGGCCGCGCACGAAACCATCAGCCATCAGGGCGCCGCGGTGCAGACACCGGCCGTAGAACACCGCGATGTCGTCGTCGAAACGCACGATGACAAGGTCCACGTTCGCCACCAGCGCGTGTTGTGGCTGGCGGTCGGGCACGGCGTCGTAGTCGGCGATGGCAATCTTGTTCATTGTGGCTCCCTCATTGTTGATTGTCGGTTGGATGGCTGGTGCGAAGTGGCTTTGCAGAGGTGTCGATTTCGGCGGCTTCAGGGCAGTCGCCCATGGCCGCAACCCGGCCGGCGTACCAGCTAGCGCCGGGCACGGCGCTTATTCCGTGCAGCAGGGCACTGATCCAGACCGCGTTGACGGCGATCAGCAGGACCGGTTCTGCATAGGCGTGGTCGATCTTCGAGACGACGAGCAGAGCGAACAGGGCGGTTGCCAGGCCACGTGGACCGAAC
This sequence comes from Hoeflea sp., assembly GCA_965216535.1. Classification (GTDB taxonomy): domain Bacteria; phylum Pseudomonadota; class Alphaproteobacteria; order Rhizobiales; family Rhizobiaceae; genus Hoeflea_A. The sequence continues at coordinate 6,975,567 of OZ244175.1, read as the reverse complement.
CAGCCGAAAAAGATGCGAGTGACCGGCGCCGCATCGGTTCCGATCAGCGAGATCCAGATCGCAAGCGGCCGCACAACAAACAGGCTGAGTGCGATGATAGCCAGCCATTGCCAGGTCAGGTGCTGCAGCGCTTCCGGCACCAGCGCCAGGCCAAGCAGGAAGAAAGCGCCCCAGGTCAGCAACTGTCCCTCGCTTTCGGTGAACTCGTAGATGAACTTGCAGCGACCCTGCACCACGTTGCCGAAGAAGAGGCCCGATACGAAGGCCGCGATAAAGCCATTGCCGTCGATCAGGGTGGCGGCAACGTAGGAGCCGCCGGCCAGAGCGATGGCGCCGACACCCTCGAACGTGTCCGCCGTGGTGCCAAATCGTTTGGCCTGAATGAGAACGAAACCGCCGATCGTCCCGGCAATGGCGCCGGCCAGCGGCCCCAGCAGGATTTGCTTTGCGCCGAAGATCAGCCAGTCGGCATTGCTGCGATCGGACATCTCCGCTGTCAGGCTGGCAAAGAGCAGCACTGCCGGCAGCGCCAGCCCGTCATTCAGTCCGCTTTCGACCGTCAGCGCCCGTCGCGGTCGCTGCGGGATGTCGGGATTGCTGACGACGGCTTGTCCGAGCGCGGCATCGGTGGGCGCCAGAATGGCGGCAACCAGCGTCGTGGCAACAAGCGGCCATCCGGGCAGGAATGGGGCTGCGGCCAGTGTGCCGAAGACCAGCGACAAGGGCAGGCCGATCACCAACATTCGCACCGGCCACACATGGCGTTTGCGAAGCGTCATCATATCGATCTGCGCCGCGTCGAGAAACAGCAGCACGATCAGCGCGATTTCCGCCACGAGATGCAAGGTTTCCTCGGCGCCCTCGTGTGACATCAGGCCCGTCTCGGCCATCAACAGTCCGAAGGCGAGAAACAGCATCGGCGCGGTCAGGACGGTGGACTCCAGCCGTTTGGCAATCATCGAGAACGCCATGGCGAACACCGCCAGAAGCAGCAAACCCGTCATTTAGAACCTATCATGGTTAGATTGAACCATTCTGCCGAGGTGCATTTGCGTCAAGGTCGAGCTCAAAACGCAGGTCGGGCTGGTGGCCCGGCCGAGGCTTTGAGCGAAGGAATTGGCGCAAATGCGCCCGGCCCTTCGGGTTTGCGGTCGGCGGACGCCCGCAGTGTCAGGATGCTCGCGAGATGCCTCCGGCATCGCTCTGCGCTCCTTCCTCGCGGATCGCCTCGCCGACCACAAACAGAATTGCTTCAATCTAACCATGATAGGTTCTAAGACCGATCCCTCCCGTTTTCCCGAACCGATTGTCTCGGCCGGCATCATAGGGTTGCGCTCTGGCAACTTCTTGTCAGATGCAGGGGCGCCGCATAAGGTTACAGGGCGGCGTCGAATTTTCGAAATTGCTTCGACAGGACGGGCGATTGAGTGCTGAAGGACAGCCATCGCGGGCAGAACCGGGCAGCGAAGACGACATCGTCATCGACCTCAAGGCAGGGCATGCGGCCGCGACGGAGCGCTTTGTGCGTGAGCATATCGGCTGGATGCTGGCCGTGGCCAATCGCATCTTGCGCGACTCCCACCATGCCGAGGATGCAGTCCAGAACGCTTTCGCAAAGATCTTCGACAAACTGTCCAGTTTCGATGGCCGCGCTGCCGTGAAGACCTGGATGCACCGCATCCTGGTCAATGAATGTCTGATGCTGATGCGCAAGGCCGGACGCATGGAAACCGTGCCGATCGATGACTTGCTGCCCGTCTTCGATGCCAACGGATGCCGCATCGAGGAGCGCTGGATGACGACGGAAACACCGGAGTCGCTAGCGCTGCAAGCGGACACCAAGGCACTTGTATCCGCCAAGATCGGGCAGCTTCCCGACAGCTATCGGGTCGTTCTGGTGTTGCGCGATATCGAAGAAATGTCGACGGGCGAGGTCGCTGAAAGTCTCGGTATCAGCGAAGCCAATGTGAAGGTGAGACTGCACAGAGCCCGTGCCGCCCTGAAGCGGCTGCTGGAGCCTTTGTTCAAGGGGCAGATGGAATGACCCAGGATAATCCGACCATCATGCGCCGCATCCGCGGCGTCATGTTCAAGCTTCCGCTGATGATCACCTGCGAAACCTTCGAGGAGTTCATTCTGGCCTATCTGGAGGGCGAATTGCCCCCTAGGCAGAAGTTCGTGTTCGACCTGCATTTGAAGGTCTGCCCCGAGTGCCGCTCCTACCTGAAGGCCTATAAAGCGTCTCTTGAGCTGGCACGGTTAAGCGGCGAAGACGCCGACATGGTGCCTGATGACGTCCCGGAAGATCTGGTGGCGGCTGTCGTTGCCGCACGCGATTGCTGATTCAAGGGGTTTCTTCAAACCGGCCGACCAACTGCTCTCTCAGGTACTCAGCGAGGCGTTGAGCCGACGTCGACAGCGTTCCCGAACGGCGCGATACCAGGTTGAACGACCAGCGCAAGGCCGGTTCAAAGGCGAGGGCCCGGATTCCCTCGATGGGGCGGGCTGCCACGATCTGGTCGACGACGCCGATCCCGACGCCACTGGCTACCAGACCGGCAATGGCGCTTTGGGTCCGCACCTGGGCGCGGATTTTGATCGACAGGCTTGCTCGCGCCAGATGCTGGTCCAATGCATAACGGAACGGGCTTCCCGTGTTCAGGGCGATGAACGGCTCCGACCGGATCGACGCCAGTTCCACCGGAAAGGCGCTGCCGGCCCGCCAGTCTGTCGGTACGATCAGCACCGAGCGCGTGGACAGGTCGGCATGAACCGTGTGGGTCTTGTCGCGAACGCCTGAGACCAGGGCGAGGTCGACGGTGCCGGCCTCAAGCAGCGTAAGCGCACGGTGAGTGTCGGCGACCTCCAGGGTGATTTCGACGTACGGGTTGTCGCGCATGAAGCGGCCGAGCATTGCCGGCAGCAGATACTCCGAAACCACCGGGATGGCGACGATGCGCACATGGCCGCGCTTTGCTTTGCGGATCGCCTCGGCCGATTCCTGCAGGTTCGAGATGATGGGCAATGCCGAAGCGACATCACCGAAAAACACCTGACCGTCTTCGGTCAATTCCAGCCGTCGGCCGACCTTGCGAAACAGCGTCAGATTTGTCCACGTATCCAGTGACTTCAGAAGATGGCTGATGGCCGGCTGGGTAACGTTCAGCTGTTCCGCCGCGGCAGCCACTGAGCCCAGCGTGACGACCGCATGGAATGCGTGAATGGCGCGCAGGCTGAGACGGTCGTTCAACATTACATTAGGATCACTAATGTAAAAGAGAGAAAAAAGTCAATTGTTTTATAAGAATGCGGCATCCTAAGCTGCCGGCATGTGGACTTCCGTGCTGACAGAGTGGCCAATGGCCGAGTTCGGCCTGGCCTTTGGTCTGGTGCTGCTCGGCGCAACCCTGCAGGTTGCGACCGGCGTCGGTCTCGGCCTGATCGCCGGACCGTCACTGCTGTTTTTCCTCGACGGTGCATCTGCGATTCAGACGGCGATCCTTCTGAATCTGGTTCTGACCGCCTGCCTTTTGCCGACGGAATTGCGCGACGTTGCCGGCCGGCCGCTGGCGCAGCTTTGTTTGTGGGCCTGCATCGGTATACCCGCGGGCACGATCCTGCTGCTGATGGCGAACTCCACCAGCCTGAAGATTGCCAGCGGCGTGGTTGTGCTGCTGGCGGTGGCGCAACTGCGGTTTTTCCCGGCCCCGCAAGCCGCCGGCGCCGGCCCGGCGCCCTGGGTGATGCGTTTCGGAGGCACCGTGTCGGGCGGCATGACCGGCGCGCTGGCGGTGCCGGGACCGATCGCACTCTGGACGTTGCTGAGCGGAGGGCTCAATCCGGCCGCCGTCCGCGCCACGTTGCGGGCCTATTTCTTCGTCGCCTACACGGTGGCGTTGCTCATCCACGTGCTGTTGACGCAGCGCGGTGAGGGCAGCTGGAGCCTTGCCCTGGTTTTGTTGCCTGCGGTGGCGCTTGGCATCGGGTTGGGCCTTGCCGGACGCAACACTGTCAGCTCGGATCGTCTGCGCCTGCTTCTCGAAGTCGTTCTTGTGGTTATGGGCATTTCATTGCTGAGCAGGGGGCTTCTGGATGTTGTCTGATCGTCTTGCGGATATCGAACTGCTGCCGGAACTCGAGCAGCACCCGCGGGTCGACCTGGGTCTGGTCCGCTCCGGCCTCGACCCGCTGCGGCGACTGGGCGAAAACCTTGGCATCACGCTCTACGCCAAGCGCGACGATACCCAACCGCTGGCCATGGGCGGCAACAAGACCCGGCAACTCGAGTATTACCTCGGCCAGGGCGCTGAGCGAGACTGCGACACCGTGCTGATCACTGGCGCCGTGCAATCGAATTTCGTCCGATCGACAACTGCGGCGGCGCGCAAACTGGGCTGGCACGCGATTGTCCAGCTCGAAGACAGGGTGCCGAAGAATGATCCGGTTTATGCGGCCTCCGGCAACGTTTTGCTGAGCCAGCTTTTGGGCGCCGAGATTTATCGTTTTCCAGAAGGCGAGAACGAGGCCGGCGCCGACGCCAATCTCGACCACCTGGCGGAGGAGTGCGAGCGGCGTGGCCGCCGGCCATACGTCATCCATCTTGGTATGGACAGCCCGCCAATCGGTGCCCTGGGCTACGTGTACGCGGCCATCGAAACCTGGCGTCAGTTCCAGGAACTCGGCACCATGCCTGACTATGTGGTGATCCCTTCGGGCAGCGGATTGACCCATGGCGGCTTTCTGGTCGGTGCCCGCGCCATTGGCTGGGACGTGCCGATCCATGGGATCTGCGTGCGCCGCTCCGCCGATCTCCAATCCGCCAGGATTGCCACCAGGGCGGCCGAAATCAATGCATTGCTCGACGACCGGGCAAGGCTGACACCGCAAGACATCCTGGTTGATGACGCGACCTTGGCGCCCGGTTACGGGCGGATCAACGAGGCCGTGTCTTCAGCCATCCGCCGCGCCGCACAGGACGAGGCATTGTTGCTCGATCCCGTTTACAGCGGCCGCACCATGGCGGGACTGATTTCGCAGGTGGAGCGGGGCTTGATCGAGCCCGGGAGCACCGTTGCTTTCATCCACACCGGCGGAACTCCGGCGATTTTCGCCTACCAGACCGATCTGGCGCCGGACGAAAACGAGACGGGCGGGATGCTGCCGGATGGCAGCGTCGCAATCTGAAACCGAATGACTGTTGGATAAAAAGGGAGGATCCAGATGAAAATGTCCATCAATCGCCACCTTGGTACGTTTGCCTTTGCCGGCGCTCTGTTGCTGACAGGGGCGGCTGCCGCTGCCGAGCAGCAATTCGTTTCGATCGGCACCGGCGGTGTCACCGGCGTGTACTATCCGACCGGCGGCGCCATCTGCCGGCTGGTCAACAAGAATCGCAAGGATCACGGCATCCGCTGTTCGGCCGAATCCACCGGCGGTTCGATCTACAACATCAACACGATCCGCGGCGGCGAGCTGGAATTTGGCGTCGCCCAGTCGGACTGGCAGTACCATGCCTATAACGGCACCTCGAAATTCGAGGACCAGGGCAAGTTCGACAAGCTGCGTTCGATCTTCTCGGTGCATCCCGAGCCGGTCACGGTGATTGCCCATGACAATACCGGCGCCAAGAACATCACCGACCTCAAGGGCATGCGGCTCAACATCGGCAACCCGGGATCGGGAACGCGCGGCACCTGGGAGGTGCTGGAGGAAGCGCTCGGCTGGGACCGCAGCGACCTCAAGCTTGCGGCCGAAATGAAGTCGGCGGAAACCGGTCAGGCTGTCTGCGACGGCAAGATCGACGCCTATTTCTGGCTGGTCGGACACCCTTCCGCGCTGACCCAGGAATCGCTGGCCACCTGTGACGCCCACCTGGTCAACGTGACCGGCGACGCCATCGACAAACTGGTCGCTGACAATCCCTACTACCGCAAGGCCACGATCCCGGCCGGCATGTACAACAATGCCGAAGACGTCACCACCTTCGGCGTCGGCGCCACCTTTGTCACCAGCACCGATGTTCCGGACGAGGTTGTCTATACGGTGGTCAAGGCCGTGTTCGACAACTTCGACCAGTTCAAGAAGCTGCACCCTGCCTTCGCCAATCTGAGCGAGCAGGAGATGATCACCGACTCCCTGTCGGCACCGCTGCATGACGGTGCGGTGAAGTACTACAAGGAGCGCGGCTGGATGTAGCCGCCCACCCTGTAGGACCAGCGACAATTTCCGCGGCGGCTCAAGTGATTGGCCGCCGCGGGATTACAGGGGGAGCAGATGACCGACAAGCAAGCCGCAATCCACGAGGCCGACGACCTCGTCGCCCAGGTCGATACGGGTGCCCGTCACCCGACCGACTGGCAACGCCACCTGATTCCGGTGACCGCTTTTGTCTGGGCTCTGTTCCAACTCTACATCGCGTCCAATCTGCCGTTCTATCTGACCGATGTGACCGGCTTCAGCGTCATCGTCACCAATTCCAATGCGCGGCTCATCCATCTGGCCTTTGCCATGTTCCTGGCCGCCATGGCGTTTCCGCTGTTTCGCGCCTCGCCGCGCGATCGCATTCCACTCTACGACTGGCTGCTTGCCGTGCTCGGTGTTGCCGCGTGCCTCTACATCCTCGTGTTCCGCAACGAAATTGCCGACAGGGCCGGCCTGCCGACCACGTCCGACCTGGTCATGTCATCCATCGGCATGATCGTGCTGGCGATCTCGGTCTATCGGGCGCTCGGCCTGCCATTGGTCATCGTCGCCATGGTCTTCATTTGCTACGTCTTCTTCGGCCACAGTGATTTCCTTCCCGACGTCGTCCAGTGGAAGGGCGCTTCCTTCGGAAAGGCGATGTGGCACTACTGGATGCAGAATGAGGGCGTATTCGGCGTGGCGCTGGGGGTCTCGGCGACGCTGATTTTCCTGTTCGTGTTGTTCGGCTCGATCCTCGAGAAGGCCGGCGCCGGCAATTACTTCATCAAGATCGCCTTTGCCCTGCTCGGCCATTTGCGCGGCGGCCCGGCCAAGGCCGCTGTTGTCGCCTCGGCATTGAGCGGCCTTTATTCCGGTTCGTCGATCGCCAATACGGTGACAACGGGTACCTTCACCATCCCGCTGATGAAGCGCACGGGCTTTCCGCCCGAAAAGGCGGGCGCTGTCGAGGTCGCCTCGTCGACCAATGGCCAGCTGACGCCACCCGTCATGGGGGCCGCGGCGTTCCTCATCTCCGAATTCACTGGAATCAGTTACACCGAGATCATCAAACACGCCCTGGTGCCGGCATTGGTCTCCTACATCGCGCTGTTCTACATCGTTCATCTGGAAGCCCGGAAACTCGACCTCCGGGGCATGCAGAAACCGCCGTCATCGCTCACCTTCGCCGGCAAGCTGATGGGCTTTCTCGCCGGCTTTATCGGCATCTCGGTGCTCGGCATCATCGTCTATTTCGGCATGGGTTGGATCAAGGTCGCGATGCCGGGCGCTGCATTCACCGTGGTCGTGGTGGGCTGCGCCGCGGCCTATCTGGTGCTGTTGTGGCTGGCGTCGCGGCACCCGGACCTGGAAGTCGATCCGCCGGATGCCCCGATCACCGAACTGCCGCGCGCCGGCCCGACGGCGATTACCGGTCTCTATTACATCCTGCCGATCGTGATCCTGATCTGGTGCATCATGATCGAACGGCTGTCGCCGTCACTGTCGGCCTTCTGGGCGACCATCGCGATGATCACCGTGGCGCTGACCCAGCACCCGATCAAGGCGCTCATGCGCGGCGAGACCGATATCGCGCCGGCCGTGCGGCGCGGCGTGTCGGAATGGGTCGACGGCATGATCTCCGGTTCGCGAAACATGATCGGTATCGGCGTCGCCACGGGCGCGGCCGGTATCATCGTCGGAACGATCTCGCTGACCGGCGCCCATCAGGTGGTCGGCGAATTCGTCGAATTCCTGTCCGGCGGCCATCTGCTGCTCATGCTGATCCTCGTGGCCATCATGAGCCTGATCCTGGGCATGGGCCTGCCGACCACGGCGAACTACATCGTCGTGTCGTCGCTGATGGCGCCGGTGATTGTTGCACTCGGCGCCAAGAGCGGGCTGATCGTGCCGCTGATCGCCGTGCATCTGTTCGTCTTCTATTTCGGCATTCTTGCAGACGATACGCCGCCGGTCGGCCTTGCCGCCTTCGCTGCCGCCGCGATCTCGCGCGCCGATCCGATCAAGACGGGCATTCAGGGCTTTGCCTACGATATTCGTACGGCGCTGCTGCCCTTCCTGTTCATTTTCAACACCGAATTGCTGCTGATCGACGTGTCGCCCCTCAAGGGCGTGTTCGTCTTCATAACGGCAGTGATCGCCATGCTGTTATTCGCGGCTGCGACCCAAGGGTTCTTCCTGACCCGAAACCGGATCTGGGAGACGGTCGCCCTGCTTGTCGTGGCGTTCACGCTGTTCAGGCCCGGCTTCTGGCTGGATCAGATCGAGCCGCCCTTCACCGACCGGCCGGGGGCGGAGATCCACCAGGTGGCGGAGGCGCAGCCAGTGGACTCCCTCCTGCGCGCTTCCATCGCCGGGCCTGATTTCAACGACCCCGACAAGCAAATCGAAACCACCATCGTCCTGCCGCTCGGCGCGGCCGGTACCGGCGAGGCGCGTCTCGAAGAAAGCGGCATCCTGGTCATGGTCGACGATGGTCAGGCGCTGCTGGAGGAACCGTTCCCGGGCACGCCCTTCGAAAGCCTCGGCCGGGAGTTCGATTTCTATGCCGATGATCCCGTTACGGTCAGCGTGGTGCAGGTTGCCAAACAGCGGTGGCCCAAGGAGGTGTTCTTCATTCCGGCGTTGCTCGTTCTGGCGCTTGTCGTCCTCATGCAGCGTGGCCGCGCGTCGCGCGAGGTGTCGTCATGAGCGGCACCTTCAAGGCAGTCCTGTTGCCGATCGACCTGGCCTCCGAACCCAGCTGGAAACGGCCGTTGAATCTGGCGTTGGAGCTTTCTGCCGGTGGCGCCATGCTGCACGTGATGACGGTGGTGCCCGATTTCGGCATGTCGATCGTCGGGTCCTATTTCGACGAGACTTTCGAAAAGAACGCCCTTGACGATGTTACGAAACAGCTGGAGGCCTGGGCGGCGGACCATGTGCCCGGCGACGTGGACCATCGCATCCACGTCGCGCACGGCACGATTTATGCCGAAATCATGCGGGCGGCGGACAAACTCGAATGTGACGCCATCGTCATGGCGGCGCACAGGCCGGAATTGAAGGATTACCTGCTCGGCCCCAATGCGGCGCGCGTCATGCGTCACGCCAGCCAATCAGTTCTCGTCGTTCGGGATTAGACCAATCAGTCGTCCGAGAGCACGTCGTTCGTATCGGCGCCCATGACCGGCGGCGGTCGGCGGTAGGTGACGGGCGTCTTCGACAGTTTCAGCGGATTGCCGAGCAGCGACACATGACCGTCCGCGGCAGCGCTTGTTTCCATGTCGACCCGCATGTTGCGGGCCGCCACCTGGTCGGAGGAAAACACCCGGTCGAGCGTGTTGACCGGTCCTGCCGGCACCTTGAGGGCTTCGAGGCCGGCAATCACCGTGTCCGTGCTTCTTGTGCGCAAGATCTCCTGCACGGTTTGCGTCAGTTCCACCCGGTTATCGAGCCGCGCGGGATTGGTTGAGAACCGCTGATCTGCGGCCAGTTCCGGTCGACCCAGCCAGTCGGCAAATCGCTCGAATTGGGTATCGTTGCCCACGGCGATGATGACATGGCCGTCGGCCGTTTCGAACACCTGGTAGGGCGCGATATTCGGATGACCGTTGCCGCGGCGTTCCGGCACGGCGCCGGTGGCAAGGTAGTTGACGCCCTCATTGATCAGCCAGGCGATCTGACTGTCGACCAGCGCCAGGTCGATGTGCTGGCCTTCTCCGGTCTGGTCGCGGTGGCGCAGCGCGGCCAGGATGCCGATCGTGGCATACATGCCGCACATGACATCGGCGATGCCGACCCCAACCTTCATCGGCTCACCGTCGGCAGCTCCGGTCAGGCTCATGATGCCGCCGAAGCCCTGTGCCATCAGGTCGTAGCCCGGTTTGGAAGCGTTCGGCCCGGTCTGGCCAAAACCGGAAATGGAGCAATAGACCAGATGCGGAAAATCGCGCAGCATCGTGTCGTGATCGAGCCCGAACTTGGCCAGCGATCCCGGCTTGAAATTCTCGATCAGAACGTCAGCCTTGGCGGCCAGCGCCCGCACGACCTGCTGCCCCTCCGCATTGCTGATGTCGAGCGCGACCGACTTTTTGTTGCGGTTGGCGCTCATGAAATAGGCGCTAAGATCCGTCCGCTCACCGTCGGGGCCGGTGACGAAAGGCGGACCCCACGTGCGCGTGTCGTCGCCACCGGTCTTGGGGTTTTCGATCTTGATGACTTCGGCCCCCAAATCGCCGAGCAACTGGGTGCAGGTGGGACCAGCGAGAATGCGGCTGAGATCGAGGACGACAAGTCCGTCCAGTGCACCGGCCATTGGTTTGGCTCCTTGGGGTTTGGTTTCGTTGGCCTGCGCTATGGGCGCAAGACCCTTCGTTGCTGGAGAAGCGCGCTGTAATGTCAGCCACTGATCCTGATTGTCAACGGACCTATCGCTCTTTGCTCTAGATCCGTCCGTCGTAGGATTGCGGATCGATGACCGCCGCGATGACCGAGAACCGATCGGCCTCGAGCGCCTCGGTCAATGCCTCGCGAAGTTGCGTGCGGCTCGTCACCGTGTGTCCGTGGCCGCCGAAGGCCCGGCCGATGGCAGCGAAATCATGGCTGGCGAAGTCGACGCCCGCGTTGCCCAGCTGCCGCTGCCGCTGCTTTAGCTCGATCAACGCCAGGCTGGAGTCGACGAAGACGACAAAGATGGCGCGGCTGCCGAGTTCAGCCGCGGTTGACAGTTCGCCGGCCACCATCAGCATGCCCGCATCGCCGGAAAAGGAGACGACCGGCCGTTCCGGATCCGCATATTTGACGCCGATCGCAAGCGGCACTGCACATCCCATTGTACACAGCGCGGTCGACTGCAGCAGGCTGCGCGGCTCGTAGCAGGTCCACATCTGCGACAGCAGGATCCGGTGGGCGCCGGAATCCACAGTAGCGACGGTGTCGCGCGGCAGAGTCTGACGGCATTCGTCAATGACGGCGGCCGGGCCCCAATCATCATCGCTCGGAAAATCTGCAGCCAGCTTTGCCTTGGCTGCCTTGATTTCGCCACCCGCCCAGGTCTCGTTCGCCGCAACACCGGCTTGCAGAGCCGAGAGCGTCGCGCCAGCCTCGCTGACGAAATGCAGCGACGCCTGATGCATGTAGTGGTGGTTCGGTCCAGCCGTGATGTCGATGACGTTGACCTTTGCCGGATCCCAGATCTCGCGCCACCCGGTGCGCATCTCGATCGGGTCATAGCCGACGCACAGGATCAGGTCGGCGGACTGAATGAACGGCACCAGCGTGCCGTCGGCAAGCGGCGACAGCCCTGCGCCGCCGAGACACAACGGGTGATCTTCGGGAACAATGCCCTTTGCCTTATAAGTCGTCACCAGCGGCACGTGGTAGCTTTCGGCAAAGGCCAGAATGGCGTCGCCAGCTTCATCTTTCAGCGCATCAAGCCCGACAATCATCATCGGTCGTCTGGCTCGGCGCAGCCATTCGCGGGCCCGGTCGAGATCAGGGCCTTCGGCAGGTGCGGTCGGCGAAGCAACCGCTCGCCGGCGTGGCTGCACGGCACCCGGCTTCGTATCGGCAACCGAGATCGGAACATCGATATGCACGGGTCCGGCCCGGCCCTCGGTCGCCATGCCGACCGCCTTGTCGGCAATGGTGTCAGCGCTCTGGGCCGTCAGCATGAACGTCGCCCGGGTTATGGGTGCGAACACTGCCTGATGGTCGAGAATCTGATGGGTGTAGGTCAGCGCCTCGTCAGCATCGACGCAGCCGGTCAGCACGATCAGCGGCACCCGATCCTGTTCGGCATTGGCAACGACATTGACGCCGTTGAGCGCCCCCGGGCCCACGGTTGCCACAAGGATGCCGGGCGCACCGGTGCGGTGATATACGCCCTCGGCCATAAAGCCGGCATTGTTCTCGTGCTTGGCGAGCACGAAGTCGATGCCTGCCTTCTGCAGTGCATCAACGATGGTGAGTACCTCGCCGCCTGGCATGCCAAAAGCATGGCGGCAGCCGGCCTCATAAAGCCGCCTCGCCAACAGATCCGCGGCGCGCAGGTCGCCGCTCATGATGCTGCTCCTGCTGTCCTAGTATAGCCGTCACGGGTTTGCGGTGTCTTGATCCCCAGCAGGCTGCCGGCGACCTGGGTGCGCAGTATTTGCGCCGTACCACCACCGATGGTGAACATGCGTACGTCGCGATACATGCGTTCCAGCGGCTCCGCGTCGCCATAACCGCGCGCGCCGAACATCTGCAGAGCGTCACTGACCACCTTGAGCGCGGCTTCGGAGGCAAACAGTTTTGCCCGTGCCGCCATCGTCATGTCGGGAAACGCGCTGCCGCCGGGCCCGCGCGAGCGGGCCGCCTCATGCAGCATCAGCCGGGAGGCATGCACAGCGGTGTCCATGTCGGCAAGCATCCATTGCAGGCCCTGGAACTCGGCCAGCGGTCGGCCGAACTGTTGTCGATCGAGCAGGTATCGCCGGGCATGATCCAACGCGCCCGCCGCGACGCCCATGGCTATCGTGCCGGCGCCGACCCGCTGGCTGTTATAGGCGTTCATCAGATCGGCGAAGCCACGCCGGAAACCGGAGGGTGGGACCAGCGCCATCGCCTCGTCGACTTCCAGGTCTTCAAAGGCCAGCTCCGCTTCCGGCATACCGCACAGCCCCATCGTGTGCTCGCGGCGTACGATCTCGAAGCCCTCCGGCTCGATGCCGCGCTGGGGATCGCGATGCACGATGAAGCCGCCGATGCCCAGTTCCTGGCCGTCCTCGTCCAACACCCGGGCAAAGATCAGATGCAGCCTGGAGACCCCACCGCCCGTGATCCAATGCTTGCGGCCGGTGATGCGATAGGCCGAACCCACCTTGCGTGCCGTCGTCGTCATCTCCGTCGCCGCACTGCCTGCCTCCGGCTCGGTAATGCAGATCGCCGGTTTGTCACCGGAAAGTACGATGGGCGCGCAGAAGGCTTTCTGCTCCTCACTGCCGTAGGCCATAATGGCGCTGATCGCGCCCATGTTGGCTTCGACCACGATCCGTGCCGACAGCGTGCAGGCCTTGGCGATCTCCTCGATTGCCAGCACCGTGTCGTGGAACGATGCGCCTTGGCCGCCGTATTCGGTGGGCAGGGTCATGCCCATCAGGCCGGCACCCGTCAGATCTGCGACATTGTCCCAGCAATAACTGCGGGTCTTGTCCCATTGGCTGGCGCGTGGGGCGAATTTGACAGCCAGTTCGCGGGCCTTCTCTTGAAACGGGTTGCTGGTCATTGGGGCCTCCGTTGGTAGGCCCATCTTAGAGTCTTGTAAATTCATCACAATCGAATAAAAATGGAGATCAAATTCAGGATCATTTGATTTATGCAAACGCGATCCCTGCGAACTCTGGCGACGATCGCCAGGATAGGGTCATTCGCCGCGACGGCGGAACAACTCAACATGACGCTGTCGGCCGTTTCCATGCAGATGAAGACGCTGGAACGCGACCTTGACGTGGCGCTGTTCGACCGCTCATTCCGACCGCCGAAACTGACGCCCCAGGGCCGCGCGATTGCCGGCCGCGCCGAACGGCTGCTCTCCGCCGAGGACGACTTGCTGCAGCTCTGCAGCCCCGGCAACCAGTTGGTCGGCCGGTTCCGCATCGGTTTCATTGCCACGGCAAGCGTACGCCTGTTGCCAGATTTCCTGCGACAGGCCGGCATCCGCGCGCCAAGGGCACTCTTTGATCTGGAAACCGGATTGTCGGAGGCGCTGGAGGAGAAGGTCCTTGGCGGCCAACTCGATGCCGCTGTAGTCACCGCGTCAGGCAAGCCGGACCCGCAGCTGGACTACCTGAATTTGCGTACCGAGCCCCTGGTCTATGCGCTTCCGGCGACGGCCGGCGAGAAATCCCTTGGGGATCTCGTCGCCGATATGCCGTTTCTGCATTTCGCACCAGGTACCGGCATCGGCAAGCTGATCGCGGCCTATATGGTCGGTCCCGATGGCTTGCATCCGCAAAACACCATCGTGCTCGACGGCGTCGAGGCCATCGTGGAGTGCGTCAAATCAGGGCTCGGCCTGACACTGTTGCCGGCTCCCGATATCGAACGCTATGCCGATGAGCGCGTCACGATCCGCCAGCCGGAAGGTTCGAAACCGACCCGACGGATCGTGTTGGCAACGCTGAAAGGCAGTGCCGCCCATGCCAGGCGGCCGCTTCTGCAAGGTCTGTTCGGCGATTGACTCCGAACTTGGAACTCGGCACGACCATCGATGCGGTCCGATCTCGGGTCCCGGTATGGAGAAATGAATAATGAGCGATGCCATCAAAGATTTTCACGCACATGTCTATTTCAGCCAGGAGACGGAGCCACAGGCCAGGGCGCTCTGCGAGACGGCCCGCGATCGCTTCGGTGTCGAAATGGGTCGCGTCCATCAAAAGCCTGTCGGTCCGCATCCGTGCTGGAGTTGTCAGTTGAGAATACCGGCTGAGAAGTTCGGCGAAGTGACAGCATGGCTGAGTATCAACCGCAACGGGCTCACGGTGTTCCTTCATCCGAATACGGGCGACGCCTTTGCCGATCACGCCCGGCACGCCATCTGGATGGGGCAGATGTTGCCGCTCGATCTCTCAGGCTTCTGACGCGAGGTTGGTCGACCCGTTTTTCCAAACGGGCGTTTTTGTGTCTATGATCTGAGACAAAGGGGGCACTGCCTGGTCACAGGTTGGCAAGTCCGGTGCCTCCAAAACTAGGGGGCGCTAACAATGCATACGAACGGTATCTCTATACCAGGCATACTCCTCGCGATATTGGCGATCTGCGGATCGGCATCGGCGCAGGCGCCGGAGCCGCTCTCATCCTTCAAGGATTGTGACACCTGTCCGGAAATGGTGGTCATGCCCACCGGATCGTTCGTGATGGGTGCGACCGAACAGGAACAAAAGGACATGTTCATCGGCCATGTCCCTGCCGAGCATCCGCCGCATGAGGTCACCATCAGCACGCCATTCGCCATCGGCCGCTTCGAAGTGACAACGGAAGAATTTGACGCATTTGTTCGCGAAACCGGCGCTGAGGTTGGCGGGACTTGCGGCATTCGTCTGATGGAAAAGGGCCCGCTTGCCCGCAAATTCACCGGCACCCGCCATCCCGATGACGGCAAAAACGTGATGGGACCGTTCTTCACGTTCATTTCAGACGGATCCTATGCCCAACCGGGCTTGCCGATCACCCCGCGTCAGCCGGCAGTTTGCGTCTCGCGGCTCGAGATCAACGGATATCTGGATTGGCTCAGCGAAAAGACCGGGCGCCGCTATCGATTGCCGAGTGAGGCAGAGTGGGAGTATGCCGCCCGCGCGGGAACGGACACGATCGGGTTCTGGGGCGACGACTGGAAACAGGTCTGCGACTACGCCAATTTTGCCGACCGGAGCTCCGGTTATCAGGCCGGTCTCGCCGCACCTTGCGCCGAGAGCATCAAGCCCGATTGGACCGCCGAAGTCGGCAGTTATCAAGCCAATCCCTGGGGTCTCCACGATATGGCCGGAAATGTGCAGGAACTGGTTGCCGATTGCTGGCACCCCTCCTATGAAGGCGCGCCGAATGACGGATCCGCCTGGCTTGAGCCTGATTGTTCGCTGTTCGTCGCGCGGGGCGGCGACTACGAGTTGCTGCATGTCTCCATGCGCGCATCCGAGAGGCTTTTCTACGGCTATGTGCCTGAAGTGAGCGTTGTCGAAGGCCCGACCGCCGGTGATAACGGCCGCAGCAATGTTATGGGTTTCCGGGTCGCGGTGACCTTCTAAAGTCGCAAAGTCTCGACGACTGACGCCAGCGCCTGAAATCGCAGCGCGGATCAATGGCTACCCGGCCTTTCGTTCGAAAGTTCGGCAAAGTTCTTTGCGGAAACCTGTTGATTTTTGTCACGTTAGTCCCGAAGTAGGGGGTGCCCGCGCTAGCCGGGCTAAGAGAAGAAAAAGACAAAGGGAAGAAAGGCGCGGCCGCACCGATCGATCCGATCAAACGTCGGGCCACGCAGCATCATTCGAACAAATAAATCGGAGCCGCTGGTCGGTTTTGATACTTGCCCAAAAGTGCTTCTGGTGATCGACACCGGCTGCTGCGTTTCGGGCGAAGGCGGATCGAAGAACGATCCGCTAAAACGAAGGAGTGAACGAAATGAGATTTGTAGAGTTGACGGTCGAACGAACGCGGGAACCCGTTTTCGTCAATGCTGACCTGGTTGCAACCGTGGCCGACGTGCCGGAAAAGCCGAATGTGGCGTATGTGAAGATCGCCGACAAATACGGTTTCGAAGTTGCCGGTACGGCGCGCGAAGTTATGGCTCAGCTCCAGAGCAGCTTCAACTGAACGGCCTGTTGCCGGCGAGGACACAATTTCCTTTAGCCGGCCACTTCAGAAAGACCCTCACGGCGGGAACCTGCCAACAGGCTGGCTGGCAGTGCGGCAAGATGTCGGGCAACGGTTGTTGAACCCAGCCCGAGCTTGCCGCTTTTCATGACTGCCGACCGCGTTTCGGCCCTGGCGTCAGCCAGCTCAAACATCTCCCCCAGTCTGCAAGGCGACCCCGGACCGACTGATTCCTGAATGTCGGCCTTGCCCAAATTGCATTCCGCAAAGCCATGCGGCGCTGATCCGAACTTCCGTGGTTGGTTGTTATGGGTGATTCACTTTGAGACAAATTGGCGACTAATTGAGACAAATCGGCGTAGTTGCATTTGCTGTACGCGATTACATCGAAGCTGGCGGCGACGGAATGGACAAGAGGTTTGCCGGGTGTTCGATTTGGCAGACGATCTGCCGGGCGGTGTGACACCCGCCCAGACGGTCGACGTAACTGAAAAAGCGGTAACAGCAGACGAAAAGGAGCGGATTTTTCGGAAACCTCCGAAAAATCCGGAACAAGCGTCTGTGCTTTCTCCGGCTCCTCCCGGTGGGACGCAATCAACAATCGCACCGTGGCATTTGTATCCGGTTCGAGTGGAAAAAATCCAATATTCAAAATGGGTTGCGAGAATTCTCCTTCCTCGCGCCGGCGTGGCCGACAAAGCCCTTGGTGGCTTGGGCACAGAGCTCCTCAGGGAGGTTTGCGTCAGCTCAGCGGGCGCGCTTGGGAAAATGGCTGTGTGGGGTCGTTGCCAGGCGTTGTTGACATCTCGAAGCAACCGGTTGGCGACCAGCGGGTCGGTTGGGAATCGTCAATGCATACCTACATGTGTTGGCGGACCGGCTCGACTTTCCTGTGCCATCTGGCAAATCGCGGAGCAGGGTAGGTGACAGATAGGTGACAGGTTGGTGACAGGAAGTTGTGCATGATCTTCCCTACACCGCAATCCGGCATAAAAGGGCGTCAAGGATGGGTGACATAACACCGGCCACATTCGAAGCGAACACGTTCGATTCGATCCGGTTGCCGCCGCAAATGCGGCTGCGCGGCTATCAGACTTATATTGCAGGCGGGTATGGCAGCGTCACCCGCGACCAGCCTGGAAGTCCGACGAAAGCGCCGTCACTGACGCCCCTGAATGGCGATAACCCGAACGTCCATATCGTGGAGCGCCTATCGGGAGCCAGCAGCTATCTCTCTTTTGTCGAGTCGAGCGGGTTTACAGTCACGACAAACAACCACCCGGGCATGGACAAAAGAAGTGACGCAGTCACGGTTTGCCTCTTGAGAAAGGGAAATGCGGAGATCGCCACCGGGCAGGAGCGGTTCGATCTCCGAGCCGGAGACATCTATGTCAACGTTACGACAAACTTCAGGACCACCTTCGGCGAGACCGATGTGGCACGCCTTATCTTCCCTTCGGTGTCCTTGAAGCCGTTGCTTCGCAGATCCGGAGAATTCATAGTCATCCGCGATCATGAACCGGTTTCGCTGGTCCTCAAAGCCGCACTCGAGGGTCTTGAGGCAGATTTGCGCAGCAAAGGGCCGGCCTCGAACAGCCCGTTGGAACGAATTGCCGTCTCAATGGTATCCCATGTCATCGAAGACAGTATCAACAGGTCCGCGATCAGTGGATACGACATATTGCGCGAGCGGGCCCGCGAATACATTCACGACAACCTGGAACGGCCCGATCTAAACGTTGCCGAAATCGCCGCCCATACCGGAGCGTCTCGTGCAACCCTGTACCGCGCGTTCGAGAGCCTGGGAGGCGTGCGGGAGTACATTTCCTTCACCCGTCTCGAACAGGCGAAGTCCATGATCGGAGCCGGTCTGCCCGATCGTGGTGGAATCTCCAATATTGCCTATGCCTGCGGGTTCTCCACTCCAGATCAACTCGGCAAATCGTTCAAAAAACGCTTTGGCGTAAGCCCCACGCAATTCACTGGCGGAATGGGTCGCTGATTCCGATGCATCGTTCCTCCGGTTATCAGGCGAGTTCAGTGCGGTTCGACTCGACTCAGGTGCCACGGCACATGCGTCTTCTCAAGTTTGAGGAGTTTGTCCGCGGCGGCCGCATGCAGCTGCTCAACCGGGTCTCCTTTCGTCCGCTGGACAGCCAGAATCCGAACGTCAATATCGATGAGCATCTGTTCGGCCAAGGCGCCTACCTGTCGTTTTTGAGGTCCAGCGGGCTGGTGGTCAGCCTCGATGCCGGTGGCCCCGATGCAAGAAACAATGCGGTAACGGCGAGCATCCTCACAAAAGGAGACGCTGAAGTCAGAACGCGGACCGGGCAGTTCAAACTGAGTGCCGGCGACATCTATCTCAACGCGACGGCAGAGTACCAGACGACCTTTTCCGAGAACGAAGTGGTCCGCATGGTCTTTCCATCCGGATCGATGAAGGAGGTGTTTCGCCGATCCGGCGAATTCGTCGTCATTCGAGACCATGAGCCGGCCTCGCAACTCCTGAAGGCGGCGATATACGGAATGGAGGACGCTTTACGCGGCAACGAACCGGCGTCGGTCAAACTGCTGAGCCGGATTGCCGTTGGCCTCGCTTCAGCGGTGATCGAGGATAATATCTTCAGGTCGGCCGGCAGCGGGTACGAAATTGTCCGCGAACGAGCCCGAGAATATATCCACGACAACATCGGGCGGACCGACCTCAGTGTCGTTGAAATCGCAGCTTATGCCGGAACGTCAAGGGCCACACTGTATCGCGTATTCGAGAGCCTGGGCGGTGTTCGAGAATACATCTCCTTCGTTCGTCTCGAACTGGCAAAATCCATGATGGGTGGCGGTTCGCCAGACCGGGGCGCTATCGCCAATATCGCCTTTGCCTGCGGGTTCTCCTCGCCGGGCCAGTTCGGCAAATCATTCAAGAAACGCTTCGGCATCAGCCCGACACAATTCGCCGGAGTTGGCGAAACGGATGAAGTGAGCCGTATCTGGCAAGGCGGGGCGAACCTGAATAGTCGCCGCGCATCGGGTTCGCGGTAATGGCCAGGTGGACGAATGTAACCAGGCTTCACAACGTCCGAAGCAAACGACACGGCCTGGGTATCGGAGCGTTGATTGCCAGCTCATACCGTAGGGAGACGGCGGAGTGAGTTCTATCTGGTTTCCAAATAGCGGGTTCGGCAAATCCCTCGGATTCGTTTTCGATTCCGTTCAGGAGGATTTCGAGCAGCAAGCGGCTCTTTATGGCAGCCTGGACCTGAACTACACGCAATTGAGCACCGGTCATTTTCGCGGCCGTATCTTTTCGGCTCTGCTGGGTAGTGTCTCGATTCACATGGAGTTCAGCAATCAGGCCATCGAAAAGGAGATTGCCCTGCCATCGGGCGAATTCTCCTTTTGCGTGACACTGCAAGAAACCGAGCCGATAGAAATATACGGAGTCGCCAAGTCGGGGGACTGTGTTTACATCATTCCGCCGAAGGGAGAATCCGTCACCATTTGTCCAAGGGACTGTGTGCTCCTGGTGTTTACGGTGGATCACCAGGAACTTCTCGGAAACGCGGGTTTGATGCCGGAAGTGGCGGACTGGCTTGCCGGCCTGGGACAGGGGGGCGCCATCGTGAAATCCGCGAGTCTGGCACGCCGGTTCCGATCGGATATAACGTGTGCATTGGAAGGCGTTGCAAAGGCGACGACACCGGAAAGGCGGTCCGTCATGGACAGGACAACGGTGTTTTCGATTGCTACCGCCTTGTCCATGGACTGGCTCAAGCATGACAGGCTGGAGACCCTTGCTGCCACGAATGCCTATGAACGCTTCCGCCGCGCTCGGAACGTGTTGTTGAGCGACGTCACGGCATTTGATTCGGAGGGCGCCAGGTCGTTCGATCACCTGGGTTCCAAACGATCGATAGAGCAGGCGTTTGCCGATCATGTCTCCATGGGACCGCTCGCTTATGCACGGGTCATGAGACTGCACAATGTGCGAAGCAAGCTTCTGGACCCTTCGCGCCTCCTGGACAGTATCGGCGACATCGCCGCTGAAGAGGGATTTTGGGATGGTGGTCGGTTCGCGGCATACTATCGAAGGCAGTTCGGCGAGCTGCCGTCGGTGACGCGGGAGAGAGTTGCCACCCAGGCGCCGGCGACCGTTCGTTAGGAGATCTTCTGGATGTAAGCGATTGCATCCAAATCACGATGCACAAAACGCGCATCGATTGCACAATGTCTTGAAATCAGAGCAAAAAAATTTATCCCGCAGTGCGGCATTTTTTGCGCTAACTGCATAACGTGTCTTCAGGCAAGTGGCTTATCACCAGACCATGGAATTGTTGAATCGACACGCTGCCGATCGGCCGGTTCCTCGGGGCGTCGGTGATCGGGCTGAATTGACGCTGGCCGCGAGTGAAGTGGTCTCGGACAGTTTCGACACGCGGCGATTTCCGATGGCGGACCGTTTGTCCAAGCTCGAGGAACACCTGAGTGGAGGGCAACTGCCGCTACTGAGCGGGATTTCCGTGAAGCCGTTGAGCAGTCAGAACGAAAACATCCATATTCAGGAACGGCTTTTCGGTCACGGAGCCTACCTCTCGTTCGTGAAGTCGAGCGGTGGTGTCGTGACCTTTGACCGCAGGGGCCTGGACGCCAGAAACGACACGGTGACGGTCACGCTACTGACCCGGGGGCGCGCTGAAGCAAGGACAGGCCGGGATAAATTCAAGCTTGCGGCTGGTGATATCTACATCAATGCAAGCACCAGCGTTCAGACCACTTTCAGCGACAACGAGGCGGTTCGCCTGATTTTCCCTGCCGGACCAAAGAAGGAACTCTTCCGACGGACCGGGGAATTTGTCGTCATCCGCGATTACGATCCGGTGTGGCATCTTCTGAAATCGACGATCAGTGGGCTGGAAGCAGCCTTGCGCGCAGACGGGGCGTCATCGGTCAATCTGCTGAGCAGGATGGCGGTCGATCTGGCGTCGACGGTGGTCGAGGAAAACATCTTCCGGTCTGCGGTCACCGGAAACGATGGGATTCGAGAGCTTGCTCGCGAGTACATTCACGACAACATCGCGTCTCCCAATCTCAAGGTTGACGATATCGCCACCTCTGTCGGCGCATCCCGTGCCTCGTTATACCGGGCCTTCGAAAGCCTGGGCGGCGTCAGAGAATACATCAACTTCGTCCGCCTGGAGCGGGCGAAATCAATGATCGGCGTCGGCACGCCCGACCGTGGCGGAATAGCCAACATCGCCTTTGCCTGCGGCTTCACCTCCCCGGGCCAGATGGGCAAGGCGTTTAAACGCCGCTACGGCATCAGTCCCACTCAATTCGGAATTACCATCTGCAAAAACTGGGAAGAAAAAACCGAACTGAGACAATAGGGCGATCTATTGAGACGTAAGGCCGTGTTCGCATCGATCGGCAGCGGATACAGAAAAACAGTGATTGACTGTTTGACGGGCCGACGAACCATGCCTTTCTTCCCAAGAGCAGAGTGCGAATCCGCACCAGGTCCTTCGCGGTTTTCTACCCCTTGTGAATTGGTTCGTACCCAGATCTGTATAGCCGGACTCTGACCATTGCCTGGATCGCTGTTTACACAGGCGCCGATCAGCTTCGACGCTCGACTGTTTCCACGCAAAACGCGGCTCGTCAGTTTTGAAGAACACGTGCGTGGCAGCCCCAGGAAACTCAAGAAAAGACTGTCATACCGCGAGCTGGGCGCTGGCAACGAGAACATCAATATCGATCGACGAATGTCGGCTCATCACTGCTACCTGACATCACTGCAATCCAGCGGCTACACGGTGACAATCGAAGATGTTCCCGCGCTGGACGCGAGATTTGACGCGGTGTCGGTTGCATGGGTGATCAGTGGTAAGGCCGAGGCCATGACCCTTCACGACAGGTTCAAACTGGCCACAGGCGACATGTATCTGCATGCGACATCCAATTTTGAAACCACCTTCGGGGAAACCGATGTCGTGCGCCTCGTCTTTCCGGCTGGCCCCTTGAAAGAGCTGTTTCGCCGGTCCGGCGAATTTGTGGTGGTGCGAGATCATGAACCCGTGTCAAAGGTCCTGAAGGCTTCGATTTCCGGCCTCGAAAACGCCGTCAAGCAAGATTCTGATTCCGTCAAAGTCATGAGTTCCCTGGCAGTTCAGGTTGCCTCCAGGGTGCTCGAGGACCACATCCACAGATCGGCTATCAGCGGCCACGATATCGTTCGCGAAAGGGCGCGAGAATACATTCACGACAACATCGCCTCGCCGAACCTTGGCGTGACCGAGATTGCTGCGTATGTCGGCGCTTCGCGCGCGACGCTTTATCGGACGTTTGAAAGCCTCGGTGGAATCCGGCACTACATCACCTTGGTCCGGGTAGAAATGGCCAGATCGATCCTTGGCGCCGGTCAACCTGACCGCAATGGGATTGCCCAGGTGGCCTTTGCCTGTGGCTTCTCTTCTTCGAATCAAATGATCAGGGCTTTCAAGCAGCACCTCGGTGTCAGCCCGACGGCGTTCGGCATCGACACCGAAATTTCTGCGTCGATGCCGGGTGGAAGCGGCGGAACTGTTGACATGAATAGCCGACCGATTGCTTGACGAGTATCACTTCCAGCGGTGGGCTCGGCCGGTTTCACGGTATCAGCACGCCAGAATCATATCGACACGCCGGTCTATGTCTTTTTCGAGTTGATCGGCGTTCCAGCCGGCGCGGCCGCGAAACATGTAGCCCTGGCGCATGTCGTAGAGCAGCGCTGCTCGTTCAATGGAAGGAAAGTCGGGTGGTAATGTGCCCTTCTTGATTTCCCTGTCGAACCGTGCGGCCAAGCGTTTCTCCGTATCTTCAATGGCCTTCTGAACCCGCTCGGCGACGCCATCGACCTGACCGATATTGGTGGAAACGCTGGATGCCAGAAAACAGCCCTTGGCCCCACTTTCGTGCTCTGTGGCGTAGTGGATGATTTCCATGAGGAACCCGCGCACTGCCTTTCGGATGTCGTCCTCGGTTTCGAAGGCCACAACCGGCTCGCAGCCGTCGACATCGGCGTAGCGATCAATGGTCTTGAGAAACAGTTCGCGTTTGTCGCCGAAGGCCGCATAGAGACTTGGCCCGGTAATGCCCATTGCCCCGGTCAAATCGCGCAGAGAAGCGCCGTCATACCCCTTGGTCCAGAACACCGACATCGCCTGCATCAGAGCGGCGTCGTAGTCGAAGTTTCGAGGACGGCCTAATTTTTTTCTATCGATCAATATATAATCCTTGACTCGGCACGGTCGATGATCTTTATGTATCGAACAATATATAAACCTGAGTGATCCATATGACCAGCCCAAAACCCGCCGCCGGGGATGTTTTTCCGGCGATCGAACTCCCTGTGCTCAATGGAGCGCGCCGCAGCCTTGCCAGGCCCCGAGATGGCTACGATTGGCTGCTCAATGTCGTCTATCGCGGCAAACACTGCCCGGTCTGCACCGGTTATCTGCGCAATCTCAATGCCATTGTGCCGCAACTCGATGGGTTGGGTGTCGATGTGCTCGCCCTGTCGGCCGATGGCGCCGAAAGGGCTCGGCTTCACATGCAGGAGGTCGAACCCGAATACGATGTCGGCTACGGCCTGTCGGTACCGCAAATGCAATCGCTGGGACTCTATATCTCCGGCCCGCGCAACGGCATGAATGTCGAAGGTCCATTTGCCGAGCCGGGGCTGTTCGTCGTCAACGAGACCGGGCATCTGCAGATCGTCGACATTTCCAACGTCCCCTTCGCCAGACCAGACCTACAGAGCCTTGTCCGGGGCATCGGGTTTTTGCGTGGTCTCGCGGAGCCTTTTCCCGTCAACGGCTCATTTGCCTGATCAATGAAGGACAAATCCATGACCGACATGACGCCAACTGCGGTCCGCGCTGCGATCGAGGCCCTGATAAAGGCCGGAACCAGCACCGACCTCGGTGCGCTCGAGCGCATCTATCACCGAGACATGCAAATTCTCATGCAGGACGAGGCTGGATCCGTTCAGCGGTTCGACAAGCCGGCTTTCATCGCGATGCTGGAAAATGCCGTAAGCGGCACCAAGCCGGAAGACCATCAATGGGCGCGCTTTGACGCTGTTGATGCAAAAGGCGACCGCGGTCACGTCCTGATCACTCGCCGAGTGCCGCTGGCCGGTGATGACAAACTGCTGACGCTCAGCATCGATCTTCTGCACGAGGATGACCGATGGCAGGTCACCCGTGAAGTGATCCTGGTTCGGCCGGATCCGCAGGGCGCGCCTGTTTAAAGTGAAAGTCAACGATACAAAAGAGGATACCTTGATGCGAATTTCCCTGGTGGCTGCGGCCGTTTTCCTGTCCACAACCCTCACACTCGCCTCGGACCTGCCGGCTGAGACACTTTCCGGTCTGAACGCCTTGAACGACCGATTCAATCAAGAAGCTGCGGAACATGACGCCGCTGGCCTGCTCGATCTTTATGCCGAAGACACGCTGTGGATTGCCCAGGGGTCACCGGTCACGAAGGGGCTCGACGGTCCTCGAGCTCTGTTCGAGTTCGTGGCCGCCAACAAGGGCAACGTGACCCACACGATCGACCACCTGTTCGTGGCCGACGATGCGTCGCTCGCGGTCATGATCGGATCGGTCGATGCAAAGATGCCGAGCACAGGTCTCGATGCGACAGGCACTTACCTGTTTGTTCTCAAGCCCCAGGACGACGGCTGGGAAATTGTCACCGATATGTGGCACCAGCATCAGAACCTGCAGGACTGACGCCTTCAGGTTCGGGCCAGGCGCCGACCCCGCTATGTCAGGCAGAAGAAGTTGAGTTTGTTGCCGTCAGGGTCGCGAAAGTAGCCGGCGTAGAAGCGCTCGCCCCGCGGTCCGGCGGCACCTTCGTCTTGCGCCCCGAGTTCGATGGCCCGTCGATAAAGCCGGTCGACGGTTTCCGGTGTATCGCAAACAAGCGCGACCATAGTGCCGTTGCCGACCGTTGCAGCTTCGCCGTCATGCGGTTTGAAGATTGAAAATGCCGGGCCGCGTGGCCCGGTCGCCCAAACGATGTGCGAGTCGGTCTCCCTGATGCGCTGCGCGCCCATTTCGCCGAGCAATGCATCGTAAAACCGTCCGGCCTCTGCGATGTCATTGGTTCCAACGGAGACATATCCGATCATGTTCTTGTCCTGGTAAAGGGCGACTAAAAGGTGTCCGCTTTATCTAGAGCCCTCCCGTCCTTATTCCACCGTCACGCTCTTCGCTAGATTGCGCGGCTGATCGATGTCACGGTCGAGCAGCAGGGCGCAATGATAAGCCATCAGTTGCAGAGCGATGCCGATCAGGATGGGGTCAAGCTCGATCGTACTACGTGGCACCCGGATATGCAGCTTCGCCGACGGACATTCGATGCCCGGATGGGTCAAGGCGATAACAGGGCCATTACGAGCGGTCACCTCGGCGACCGATGACAGGTTCTTTTCCAGCATGCCGTCATCCGGCAGGATGGCGACGACAGGTGTCTCCGGCGATACGAGAGCCAGCGGACCGTGCTTCAGCTCTGAAGCGGGGTAGGCTTCGGCGTGAACGTAGCTCACTTCCTTGAGCTTGAGCGCACCCTCCAGCGCGACCGGGAACCCGAGGCCGCGGCCGATGAAATACATGTCCTGCGCCTTGGCACAGATCTTTGCTGCGGCCTCGATATCTGACGTGTTTTCGATGACATCGCGGATCTGATCCGGCAATTCCTTCAGAGCCTTGATCAGCCGTTCCCCGGCGGTAGGTGCCAGGTCGCGGATGCGGCCGAAATAGAGACCGAGCAGGGCAAAGGCAACGAGCGTAGAGGTGAAGGTCTTGGTGGAGACCACGGCAATTTCCGGACCGGCATGCAGATAGATGCCGCCATCGCACGCTCTTGCGATGGTGGAGCCAACCACATTGATGATACCGATCACGCGGCCGCCGCGGCGCTTGATTTCTTCCACCGCCATCAGCGTGTCCAGCGTCTCGCCCGACTGGCTGACGGCGATATAGAGCGTGTCCGGTTCAATCACCGGATTGCGATAACGAAATTCCGATGCAGGCTCGGCTGAGGCCGGTATGCGCGCCATACGTTCAATTACATAGGCGCCGTTGCAGCCGGCAATGTAGGCGGAGCCACAGCCGAGGATCTTGATGCGCTTGATGTCGAGCAGCTCACGCGGCGTCAGGTTGAGGCCGCCGAAATGCGCGCTGTTGAATCGCGTATCAAGGCGCCCCTGCAGCATGCGTTGCACGGCATCCGGCTGCTCGGCGATCTCCTTGATCATGTAGTGGTCGTGGCCGGCCTTGTCATAGTCGCCCTGATCGGCCGGTGCACTGACCGGTGTCTTGGTAACCGGTGCGGCGTCCAGTGTGCTGGTCTCGAAGCCTTCGGCGGTCACTTCGGCGATCTCGCCATCGTTGAGATAGACCACCTGTTCGGTATGGCGCACCAGTGCGGCCGCGTCCGATGCAACGAACATTTCGCGATTGCCCAATCCGAGGATCACCGGGCTGCCGTTGCGGGCCACGATGATGCGATCCGGCTCATCAGCCGACATCACCGCCAGCCCATAGGCGCCTTGAATGCGCTGCAACGTCTCGCGCACGGCCTCCAGCAGGGAGTCGGCCTCCGAAGCGGCAATCATGTGGGCAAAAACTTCAGTGTCGGTCTCGGACTGAAAGACCACGCCGCGCGCTTCCAGTTCGGCCTTCAGAGCGGCGGCATTTTCAATGATACCGTTGTGTACGACGGCGATCTTGTCCGTTCCGTCGACATGCGGATGGGCGTTCACGTCCGAGGGTTCACCGTGGGTTGCCCAGCGGGTGTGTGCGATCCCGGCCTTGCCGCGCGGCTTGTCCGGCAGGTTGGCCGCCAGTGCCTGAACTTTGCCCTGGCTCTTGTAGACTTTCAGCCGGTTGGAGCGGGCCAGCGCGATGCCGGCTGAATCGTAGCCGCGATATTCCAGCCGCCGCAATCCTTCCATGAGAATGGGCGCTGCTTCCTTGCGTCCCACGTATCCGACAATACCGCACATGGTCTGTTCTCTCCTTAGCCGTAGATCATGCGGCGCAATTGCCGCTCGCTGACCGGCCCGGCGCGAAAGGGCCGGGCTTCGATTTCCGCTTGCAGACGCTTGAAGATCGCCGGGTTGGCCAGCCGGTCGGCCTGCAATTCGAGGTGCCGGCGGACCACATAATCCTCCAGCGTTTCGTTGCAGAACGCCGTCACCTCGCGGACAACGCGACGGGCCTCCAAAGGCTCCAGCCGGGTTGTCTGTGAGAGGTGCTGAATCAGCGTTTCAAGGTCATCCATGAGCCTGGAATGAGAGATTCGAGCAAAAACCGCAACACATTTGCCCGAATTCGGGCAAATAGCGTTAACTTTTGCGCAAGGATTGACGCCCCTGAGTCGTGGCTCTATTCGACGGACCAGCCGATGGACTCGCGCAGGAAGCGAAAACCGAGGGCCGTGAAGGCCGCCCGTTCCGAATTGTCCTTGCCGTATCCGTGTCCGCCCGCTTCCGGTTCGTAGAACCAGGCTTCGTGGCCCATTGCCTGCAGTTTCGCCGCCATTTTTCGAGCATGGCCGGGGTGCACCCGGTCGTCCCTGCGGGTCGTCGCCAGGAGGATCGGCGGATAGGCGTGGTCGGCCTCGACGGTGTGGTAGGCTGAAATATACTGCAGGAATGTCCAGTCTTCCGGCCTGTCGGGATCGCCGTATTCCTCGATCCAGCTGGCGCCTGCCAGCAGCTTGGTGTAGCGGCGCATGTCGACCAGCGGGATCGTGCAAAAAAGCGCGCCGAAATGGTCGGGATACCGGGTCAGCATGTTGGCGATCAGCAGACCGCCATTGGATCCACCCTCCGCGGCAATGCGGTGCGGACGGGTCACGCCGCGCTCGACCAGATCCGCCGCAATGGCGGCGAAATCGTCGTGCGACGACTTCTTGCCCTCACGCCGGCCCGCCTCGTGCCAGGCCGGACCGAACTCCCCGCCACCGCGGATCTGGGCCATGACCGCGGTGCCCCCGCGTTCCAGCCAGAGTTTTCCGATCGACGGTTGATAATGCGGAAGGTTCGAGATCTGAAAACCGCCATACCCTGACAGATGGACCGGTGCGTTGCCGTCAGTCTCTGCCGGCCCGACCTGTACATAGGGAACACGTGTGCCGTCGTCCGAAACCGCCTCATGCTGGCTCACCACAAGACCAGCCGAATCGTATGCCGCCGGCGCACTGCGCAACAGATACGGTGCCTTGTCCGGTTCGATCAGCGACAGGGAGGGTGGGGTCACCGGATCCTGCGCGTTGACCAGCAATTCGCCATCGCCCTCGGTGCTCTCAAGGTCGAGACGCGAAACGCGGACGACGCCGATTTTCGGCAGGTCCGGAAGCGTGTCATGGGCCCAGCCATCGTCGGAGGGTGTGAACACCTCGAAAACCGGCTTGAGATTGTCGAGGACCGACAGGATCATGCGTTCGCCGCTCCAGAAGAAATCCTGCACGGCCTTGCGTTCTCCAGGCTCGAACAGAACCTCAAAGCGGCGATCACCGGAGAGAAAGGAGGACAAGCGGCTTGCGACGACGGTACCGGGGGCAAAGGTCGTGTCACCGACACTCCAGGCGGTTCTTGGCATCAAGGCCAGCCAATCGCCGTTGGTCAGCGGCCATATGTCTTCCGGCAGGTCCAGCTTTGTTTGACCACCGGTGCGATCGCCGATCCACAAATCAACGGAAAAGAAGCCACTGCGTCTGATGAACCATAGCGTTTCGACCGCCTGGGTCCGGTCGACCGATGCCCAGACTCCAAGGTCGCTCTGGTCCGCTTCGAAGATTGTCGCTGCGTCCTCAACCGGTGTACCCCGCGGCCACAGGCGTATGGTTCGCGCATAGCCGGAATCGGTTGCTCGTCCTTCGCCATGAGCGCTGGCAAGCAGCAACGTGTTTGCATCCAGCCATTCGACGCCACCTTTGGCTTCCGGCAAAACAAACCCGTCTTTGACAAAGCCACGCGTCACGAGGTCGAACTCCCGCAGGACCGCCGCGTCGCCACCGCCCCGCGACAATTTCACAATCGCTCGCTCATGGTCATCTGGAAACGTCGCAGCACCAGCCCAGACCCAGTCCTCATCCTCGGCCTTGGCCAGGGCATCGACATCGATGAGCACGTCCCAGGTCGTATCGGGGGACCGGAAAGCGTCGAGTGTGGTGCGCCGCCACAATCCGCGCGGATTGTCTGCGTCGGTCCAGAAATTGTAGATGAGCCCGCCGCGCCGGGTGATGTAAGGGAGATTGTCGGGCCGGTCGAGAATGGCGGTCAGAACATCACGATCAGCGGCAAAACCATCATCGCCAAACCGCGCCAGCGTCCGTGCGTTCTGATCTTCGATCCAGTCCAGCGCTCGCTGCCCCTCAACCTCTTCAAGCCACACAAACGGATCGTCGTCGGGCGCAGCGAGGGTCGGTCCGATGGTCATGTTGAGAGCTCCTTGCGGTCGGGTGCCTGTTCCATCGGCATCCAGCCATGGCGCAGTTTGCGGGTTTGACGGTCAAAGCCAAAATAGTTGCCGCCGCCGCCGGTTTGGTCATATCGACGGTCGATGGGCCAGCCGCCCAAATGGCACAACAGCAGGGTGCCGACACCACCATGTCCAACAATCAGTACATCGCCGTCTGGGCATTCGGCCAACACGGCATCAACCTCGCGCAAGATGCGTTGCTGTGCGTTAACGGCGCGTTCCCAGCCATTGATGCTGATTTCCGGATAGGCGAAAAACAGATCCGCCGTCTGTTCGAATTCATCGGGTGGCAGAAATCCGGTCGCCGACCGGTCGTTCTCGTGCATGGCCTCGCGTATCTCGACGGGTATGCCGAGGCTTGCGGCGAGCGGTTCGGCGGTTTCCACGGCCTTGCGTTCGCCGCTCGAAACCACCTTGAACGTACCGGCGAGCCACCCAGCCTCCGCCAGGGCGGCGACCCGGGCCTTGCCCACGTCATTCAGACCCCATTGCGGCACGGCGACCGCCGGGTCGATCAGAACCTGCGGGTGGCTGAGATAGCGGACCGTGGCGACCATGGCGGCACGTTACGGTCGGCCTTTGTCATTTGCAATTGGATTGCACGTCAGACGGATGCGACAAACGCGTCAAGTTTCGCAGCCAGCTCATTCCAGTCCGTGAACTCGCGGTCGCCCTTGATGACCCCGCGGTTTTCCAGCACGACATGTTCGACAATCTGGTTCATGTAGTAATCATACTGGTCATGCTTCAGCGCTCCGGCCGTGAGCGCCACGTCGGACGGTTTGAATCCCGTATAGTCGACAAAACCATCCACATAGCGTTGCGCCTCAGCCTCGCCATTGTCGAAGGCAATCGACAGGCTGACCGAGATCAGCAGGCTCGGTTTTGGCTGCAGCTGCGCCCGGTGGGCGATGACGAAATTGCTGAGTGTTTCCTGGTGGGTTTTTTCGTGCACGGATCCGGCCAGAATGACCGCGTCGAACGTTGATATGTCGAGGTCGGGCATGTGTCGGCGGCTGTCGCGCCTATCGACGACATGGCCAGCCTTTGTCAGATGATCCGAGCAGAATTCGGCGATCTTTCGCGTCTGTCCTTCGGTTGAGCCGTAAACGAGCAGAATGTTCATTCTCGCCTCCTGATCAAGCGGCAGCGTGAGGCTCAGGTTAGGCCACCGCCAGACAGACAACCTTGCGATAGGTCAAATTCGTGCTTTTAATGGGATCAAAGCCATGGAGCGTGCCGTGCCCAAAGCCAATCCGTATCGACCCTTCAAACCCCTGCCGGACTTGATGGAGCATGCCCCGGAGGTTTCGGGCAATGCCGTCAACGGCCTTGGCGAGGACCGTTTCCGTCGGCCAAGCATTGTCTATTGGGCACCTGACCCGGACGACATTCCACACGGTCGCATGCAGCGCTGGTTCTATTCCCATGATCCGCAGCCGGTGTTGGCCGAACAGCGGGCAGTGCGACAGAAGGTTCTCGACGCACCGCTTCCGCCGCTGGCGCCGCAGCCGCTCGAGCAGTCACCGGAAGCCTGGACCGAGGCATTGCGGGGCTTCGTCTCGAAAGGCCTGTGCGAACAGGTCGGTGTTACGCCGATCGACCGTGATTGGCTGTTCGAGGGGCAGGAAACGCCATTTTCCAATGTGCTCGTATTCGGCGTTCATCACAACTACGAGGCGATTTCAACGGCGCCGGAACCGGAAGCCGGCGGCGAGGTGATGCGCCAATACACCCGTGCTGCCGCTGTCGCCAAGGCCGTGGCGGGCTGGCTTCGCGAAAGCGGCTGGGATGCCGACCCGATCACCGGGCCCATGGCGGGAAAGATCACGTTGATCCCGCCGGCGCTTGCCAGCGGCTTCGGTGAATTGGGTAAACACGGCTCACTGATCACACCGGAAATGGGCTCGAGTTTTCGCCTGTCGGCAGTGTTGACCGATGCACCGTTCGCACCGACTCCGCCGCGCACGTTTGGGATCGACGATTTCTGTACCAGCTGCCGGGTGTGCGAAGAGGCCTGTCCGCCAGAGGCGATCTCGCCTGAGAAGCAGACGGTTCGTGGTGAGGAAAAGTGGTACGTCGACTTCGACAAATGCCTGCCGTTCTTCAACCAGACCCATGGCTGTGCCATCTGCATTGCTGTCTGTCCCTGGAGCCGGCCGGGTGTTGGCGTCAATCTCGCCACAAAGCTTGCACGTCGTGCCGAACGGCTGCAGGACGGCTGATACGCTTCCGAAGCGATCGCCACGACCAAGGATTATCGCGATGAGCAAACTGGACGCGCCGAGCGCGTTGACGACCGAGCGCCTGTTGCTGCGCAAACCTGTAGAGGAAGACGCGCAGCCGATCTTCGACGCCTATGCGTCGGATCCGGACATTCCTCGCTATATGACGTGGGTTGCCCACCGAGATGTGGAATCGACACGCGATTTTCTGCGGTTTTGCGTCAGCCAATGGAATGAGAGCGTCAATTTCGAGTATGTCGTCGAACGGCTATCGCATCCCGGAACCCCGATCGGCATGATCGGCATGCACCCCGGGCCCGGTCGGGTCGGTTTCGGCTATGTTCTTGCGCGGGACCATTGGGGCAAAGGCTATACGTCCGAAGCGTTGAAGGCGCTGGTCGACTGGTCGTTGCTACAGGACGGCATCCACCGCGCACAAGCCTTTTGCGATCTGGAGAATCCGGCGTCGGCAAGGGTGATGGAAAAGGCGGGCATGACGTATGAGGGCATCTTGCGCCGCTATAGTCTGCACCCCAACCTGTCGGACATTCCGCGCGACTGCTTTATGTATGCAAAGGTGTCGTGAGCGATCTGCCGCCTCACGAAAGGTTCAGTTGTTTTGCCGCAATCAGGTCATAAGCTCGTTGGGATGCGCCGTTTTGTGATTATTCTCCTTATCCTTCTGTTTGGCCCGGTCCTCGTGCGGGCTGCGGTCTATGCCGCCAGCGATCCGCAGGCCCATTGGCGTGACGCCGACTGGACTTCGGCCGGACTCGCGCCCGATCCGCTCAGCGAGCCGGAGGCGGTTGTCCAGGTCTATGCGGCGCGAGCCTATCGCTGGCGCGGCATCTTCGCGGTGCACACCTGGATCGCAGTAAAGAAGGCCGGCGCGAACGGCTACACCCGCTATGAGGTCACTGGCTGGGGGCGTCCACTGCGGGTCTCGAACGGCCCGGCCGACGGCCGCTGGGTCGGCAACGTGCCGGAGCTCCTGTTCGATCGGCGTGGAGCGCAGGCGGCCGCCATCATTCCCCAGATCGAGGCGGCGATCGATGCCTATCCGCACAATGAGCGCGGCGGCTATACGGTCTGGCCGGGACCCAATTCCAACAGCTTCGTCGCGGCCATCGCAAGGGCCGTGCCGGATTTGGATCTGACCCTGCCGCCGCACGCCGTCGGCAAGGACTTCGCACCCGGCTGGGTGTCGCTTTTGCCGACTCCGTCCAACACGGGCTGGCAAGTATCATTCGCCGGCTATGCGGGCTTTGCGGTCGGCCGTGCCGAGGGTGTCGAACTCCATGTGCTTGGCCAGACACTCGGTGTAGACGTGTTGCGTCCGGCGCTGAAGTTCCCGGCGCTCGGTCGCGTAGGCATGTCTGCCGCCAGCAACTGACCGCGACCATTTACACAATGGTGCGGGCATAGCGGCCTCTGATACCAATCGATGCATGATCTGGATCGACAAATTTCCCGGCCTCTCGCAACTCGAAGAACCGGTGCGACACACGCTTGTTGAGCGCAGCCGCATCATCCGCGTGCCAAAAGACACCGTGGTGTTCGGACCCGGCAAGGCGCCGGATAATCTGCTGCTGCTTCTCGATGGATCGCTGCGTGTGCAGCAGGTTTCCGAAGGCGGCCGTGAAATCGTGCTTTACCGGGTGCATGCGGGCGAGAGCTGCGTGCTCACCACCGCCTGCCTGCTGGCCTACGAGGAATACAGCGCCGAAGGCATCACCGAAACCGAGGTCGAGGCGGTGGCCATTCCGAAAACCGTGTTCGACGATCTGATCGCCAGTTCAAAGGAATTCCGCCGCTTCGTCTTCACGGCCTACTCCAAGCGCATCACCGACCTCTTCCTGGTGATCGAGGAAGTGGCCTTCCGGCGCGTCGACATTCGTCTGGCCCAGAAACTGCTCGAACTGGCCGGCAACAGCTCCACCCTGCATGCAACGCATCAGCAATTAGCCACCGAACTCGGCACCGCCCGCGAGGTGGTCTCGCGTCTGCTCCAGGATTTTCAGCGCCGCGGCTGGGTATCGCTGTCGCGGGGTTCCGTCGAACTGACGGAAAAAGCCGGCCTTCGAGATCTGTCGGAGGCGGATTGAGGCGGCGATCTGCCCCATTTTTGGCCGGTCGGTTCTGTAGGTTTTGACCCCGTTTGGAGGGTCATGTTTTGCTTCGATTGTTGTCCCTGTTGTTTTTGATCGTGCCGACCGTTGCCAAGTCAGAAACCGTTTTGCGTTCCCCGCCGGATTCTGCTGAGATTCGCTCCATCTATCTTGATGCTTCATCCGGTTGGAGCACCATTCCGGACCGGGTGCTGGCCGCCCTCTTAGCTGTGAGCGGCCGCGACACATACCCCGGTCAAACACAACATTCGAAAATCGCCTATCACCTGCACAATTTGGTTGTGCACCAAAGATCGATGTTACACAGAGCTTACCTCTATTCCGTCCTCCTGAATGAGTTTTCGGAAGAGGAAATTCTGAACTGGTATGCCAATGCCGTGTACTTGGGTCTGGGGTGTTACGGCGTTGAGAACGCCGCAGTGGCATATTTCGGTAAGGCGCCACGAGAGCTGGCGCTGCAGGAGATTGCATTCCTCGCAGGTCTTGCCAAAGGGCCTTCGAATTACCATCCGGTACGGCGTCGTGAAGAAGCGCTTGCAAGGCGGAATGTCGTTCTGAAGCAGCTTGCTTCATCGGGTGTGATCTCACGCCAGCAAGCAGACGAAGCCGCCAAGACGGGCTTGGGTCTCCGGAACCCACTTGGCGCTTGCAAGCCAGATTAGGTCCTAAGCCATCCCGACCGGCGTCTTGTTTTCCTGCATGTCGTCCGGTCTGGTTTCAAGATAGGCCTCGAGTTGCTCTCGTACCTGGAGATAATCCGCATCATCGAAGCGGTTGACCAGTTCGTCCGGGTCTGCCTCCAGGTCGTAGAGTTCGCCGGCGCCTGACTTCATGTCGGCGGTCAGTTTGTAGCGTTCGGTGCGGACGGTTCGCAGCGACAGATCGACTCCGGCGCGCTGGGCCAGCAGCTCCCATTCGTTCAACGCGAAGTCGCGCGTCCCGTCGCCGGAAACCAGTGGCCACAGGCTGCTCCCGTGCTGGGTCTGCAAGGGGGCGGCACCGCCCAGGTCGAACAGGGTCGGGCCGATGTCGAGCGTCGAAACCGGGTAGGGCAGGGCGGCACCCGCCGGCACGTTGGGTCCCCGCATGATCAGCGGCACACGGAGCAGTCCTTCGTAGTGCATCGGTCCCTTGAGGATCAGGCCGTGATCGCCGAGCCAGTCGCCGTGGTCGGAGAAGTAGATCACATAGGTGTTGTCGGCGAGACCGGCTTCGTCGAGCGCGATCAGCAACCGTCCGACATTGTGGTCGATCAGCGCGATCTGGCCATAGGTGTTGGCGATGATTTCCCGTAGCTGATCATCGCCCTGTTCCTCGATGCGGCTGTAGCTCTTGCGGATCTCGGCGCTTTCCTTGCTTCCGGCCGGCTCGCGGGTCAGCACCGCCTCGTGCCACCAGGGTCGGCCTTCGAAATGGCGCGTGCGGTGGCGGGGCAGGTCGACGGTTGCCGGGTCATGCAGCCACGACCAGGGTTCCGGACAGTCGAAGGGGTGATGCGGGTCGGGAAAGCTCACCCAGGCGCAGAACGGATCGTCACGGTCGGCGTTCTTCAGCCACTCGATCGCCCGGTCGGCGGTCCAGGTGGAGTTGTGCCAGGCAACCGGCAGGCGCGAATGCCAGGTCTGCGCAGCACCCTTCGTGTCGCCGGCATTGTCCCGGTAAAGAGCGTTCTTTTCGTCGCCTCGGCCGTCGGCGTGAAACCAGCGCTCGTAGTGCTGGCCTGCCGGCGGTTTTTCCGGCGGAAACCAGTTGTGGCCGACCAGCATCAGCTCGACATGGCCGAAGCCCATATAGGGGCCATACCAGCTATCGTCGTAGCGGGCGGAAGAGCGCAGACACTCCGGCGTGCCGGTCGGTTCGAACGTATGGTAGGTGGAAAAATGCGCCTTGCCGAAGAATGCTGTCTCATAGCCGCTGGCGGAAAGCGCGCCGGCTAAACCGCGTTCGCCGATTGCCGGGTCGAGATCGATGCCGTTGTCGTGCACGCCGTGGGTGCGTGGCAATTGCCCGGTGAGGATCGAAGCGCGGGCCGGCTGGCAGACCACGCAGGGTGTGATGCAGGCATCGAAGCGTGTGCCGTCGGCGGCCAGTTGATCAAGATGCGGCGTCTTTACTTTGCGGCCGGCAAATCCGAAACAGTCGGCCCGTTGCTGATCGGCCGAAACGAGCAGGAAATTGGGGCGGCTCATGAGTTGGAATTGCTCCTGGCCCGGCGCGCAGTGAGGGCGATCACGCCGGCCGCCAGGGCCATGAACAGCAGAGCGATCGGGTGGGTGAAAAGGAAGTACGGGTCGCCGCCGGTTGCTGCAAAGGCTTGCCTGGCAGTGTCCTCCAGTCGGCCCCCGAGAATGAAAGCGATGACGAAGGGCAGCGGCGACATGCCGACAATACGCATCAGATAGCCGAGCACGCCGAAACCGATGGCGAACCAGACGGCTTCCATGCGGGTTTCCTGCACATAGATTGCCGTCAGGGTCAAAAGCAGCACGACCGGCAGCAGGATGTGTTTGGGAATGCGGATCATGATGCCCATGGAACGCATGAACAGGCCGCCAAAGGTCCAGTTGACTGCATTGGCGATGAACATGGCGGTAAAGAGCCCAAAGGCGACGACCAGCTCGGGATTGACTGCGTCGGCGGTAAAACGGAACACCGACGGGCCCGGATTGAAGCCGCCGATACTGTCGGCGGCGAGGATCAGAAAGACGGCCGCCGCATTGCCGGGAATGCCAAGCGACAGGACCGGGATAAGGTTGGCTCCGGACACCGATGAATTGGCGGCTTCCGTGGCTGCAATTCCTTCCGGCGCACCTTCACCGAATTGCGGGTCCCCGTCGCGACGATGCTTTGCATGCCGGTGCCGGCCCACACTGTAACCGAGCGTCGCAGCGAGCGTCGATCCGATGCCGGGAAGAGCGCCGATGGCGGTGCCGATAACGGCCGACTGGCTGATGAAAGGCAGCAGACGCCTGATGTCGGCCCAGTGCAGGCGCTGATCACCGCTTGCCTGGTTCGCCTCCAGCGTGCCTGATTTGCGCTTTTCCTGCCAAAGGTCCTCGATGCTCTTGAACACCTCGCCGATGATCAGCACTCCCAGCACAGCTGTGGCAATCGGAAAGCCCTGGGCCAGCGGCTGCGTGCCGAAGCTCAGGCGCGGATAGAAGTCCTCGCCGGTGCCGATATAGGCAGCCAGCAGGCCGAGGCCCATCGATATCAAGCCCTTGCCGACTGACCGTCCGATCACCGAGGCAATGAACGCCAGCGACAGGATCAGCAAGGCGGTCTTTTCCGGCAGATCGAGATAGCGTTCGACCAGGATTGCCAGAAACGGTGCACACAGGATGAGCACCACGTCGGAGAATGTATCGCCGGCTGCGGAGGAAAAATGCGCGACCCTCAATGCCTTGCCGGCCTGCCCTTTGCGTGCCATCGGATGGCCGTCGAGAGTGGTCATGAAGGCGTCGGGCGTGCCGGGCGTATTGAACAGAATCGCGGGAACGGCACCGCCGATTGTCGCGCCCTTCATCACGCCGATCAGGAAGCCCATCACCGGCAGCAAGGCGTCGGGTGTGAAGCCGAAAATCGAGATCAGGATGGGCAGCGAAATGGCCATGGCCATGGGGCCGGCGAGGCCGGGCGTCGCCCCTACGGCGATACCAAGCATGAAGCCGGCGACGATCATCACCAGCGTCACCGAAATAGGCAGGCCGAACAGGCTGAACAGCTCCGGTCCGAGAAAGACCGACTGGATGCCCATCCAGATATAGTCGACAACGCCCATCAGACGTCACCATTGGGCGGCAGCAGCAGGTCGTCGAAAGGCAGATCGTAGAGTGCGATCATGGCCAGCACTGCCAGCAGCGCAATCAGCAATGTGCGAACACGCAGTCGCCCCTCGATCATGGCGATCAGCCCGGCCACAAGAACCATGCCGCCGATCACGAAGCCGACATATTTCCAGGGTGGCGTGTCCCGCAGCAGCCGGTAGGAAAGATCGCTGTCGCTGAAGCCATTGG
Organism: Hoeflea sp.; assembly: GCA_965216535.1. GTDB lineage: Bacteria > Pseudomonadota > Alphaproteobacteria > Rhizobiales > Rhizobiaceae > Hoeflea_A. Next base: position 6,937,126 of record OZ244175.1, on the reverse strand, counting down.
CAATGGCGACGGCGAGGGGGCCGCTCCAGCGCATCAGGCTGGTCGCGACGATCAGCAGGGCGATGAGCCTGGCGAGATAGGCGAGGTTTCTCATCGTCACCGCCTGGCCAGAAGCGCCATCGCGGTCGACCAGTGTCAGCATCGCCCCGCCGCAGAGGATGAAGAGCCCGGCAACGGACGGAGCGAGAGCATCACCTACCGAGGTGTGGCGCCGCACCTTTTCGATCAGACCGGTATCGGTATCCAGGGGAACCCAGACCAGCACGAGCAGGAGCGAAAAGCCGATGCACAGGAGACCCAGCAGGGTGTCGCGATTGACCTTGCGCGGCATGTCGAAGCCCCGTTTTTGACGAGCCCACCATCCGGCGGGCCCGTATTTCGGGAAGGTTGATCAGTCCGCCGAGGCGTCCATCAACTGACCGGCCGAGTCCCAGTCGTTTTTCATCAGAGCGGAAAGTTCATCGCCCTTGATTGTCTGGGCACCCCCGAAGGCCCCCTTGATCATGGCGCCTGCCTTGGTGTTTTCGTCATTGACGACAGCGGCAATGGCCTCGGCAAGGGCATCGCGTGCCTCGGCGGGCATGCCTGCCGGACCGACGAAGACGAAATAGCCATCGGCATTGTAGTCGACGCCGAGATCCGCCATTGTCGGCGCGTTGGGCGTCTGTTTCAGGGGAGTCGAAAGACCGGACGCCAGGTTGACCAGGTCACCGGCAGCCACGCCTTTCCCTTGAATGCCGGCCATGAAGCCAAGGTCCAGATCGCCGGCATTGACGCCATCCATGACGGCCTTGCCGCCCTTGACCGAGACGATGTTGAAGTCGACATCATTGGCCTTGCCGAGCAGATAGGCCAGGTCGGCCAGTTTGGGGCTCATGACGCCGAAGCGGATCTGTTCACCGCCCTTTGCCGCTGCGATGACGTCCTTGAAATCCTTCCAGCCCTTTGAAGCAGGCGACACGATGCCCATCTGGAAACCAGCCGTGGTGGTGATCGGTGTGAAGTCTGCCTGGGACATGCCGGCATTGGCCGCCTGCATGTTGTAAGCCAGCGATTCCGTAACCAGCATGCCAATAACCGATCCGTCATTCGGCTGATCCTTGAGCGCGGCAGCCAGGTTGATGCCGCCTTTGCCGGTCACCTGTTCCGGGATGAATTTCCAGCCCAGTCGATTTTCGATTTCCTCGGCGATCAGCCGAGCTTGCGTATCGGCGCCACCGCCAGCCCGAAAGCCGATCATCATCTTGATCGGGCCAGGCGGCGACCAGTCGGCGGCGACCACGGATGTAGCGATCAGCGAAAAAACACCGGCAAACACGGCGGTGATTGCGGAAATATGGCGCATTGTCCGTTCCTCCCAGATATGGTGTATCTAAAAGGTCACATTAATGTTGACCTGTCAACTAAATTCTGAAATGCTCCACGCAATGGGAGACGAAAGAGTGCTCGACAAACGGGAGAAACCATCGCCGGAACCGTCGGACGACCACCCGCTGGCTCGTTTCGTCACCTTTCGCATGTCACGAATACAGGCCAAGCTCAATGCTCAGGCGACCGCGATTCTCGATCGTGAGTGCGGATTGTCGGTTATCCAGTGGCGAGCCATCGCCATCATCGCCATTCTCGGTGAGACGTCACCGGTCGCCATTGCCCGCTTTGGCCAGCTGGACAAAGGGTTGCTCAGCCGCAAGCTCAAGGGATTGATCGCCGACAAGCTGGTCCAAAGCCGGCCGGATCCTCTCGATCAGCGCAGTCAGTTGCTGAAGCTGACCGGACGTGGCAGGGCGATTTACGATCGTATGCTGCCGATCATGCAGGCCCGGCAAAAATATCTGGTTGCAGGGCTGACCGAGAAGGAATTGGACGCTTTTCTGGCCGCGCTGGACAAGATCGACGCTGCATCCGAACGCCGGGAGTTTCAGGACAGCACATGAAGAATCTTCTCGTCATCATGTCCGACGAACACCAGGCACGGGCCATGGGCTGTGCCGGGCATCCATGTGTCGAAACGCCCAATCTGGACGGTCTCGCCGCCCGCGGGGTGCGCTTTTCGAATGCCTACACGCCATCGCCGATCTGTGTGCCGGCGCGGGCCTCCTTCGCCACGGGCCGCTATGTCCACAGGAACCGGCTTTGGGACAATGCAATGCCCTATGACGGCGCGATTCCCGGCTGGGGCCATGCCCTGCAGAATGCCGGCATAGCGGTCGAATCCATCGGCAAGCTGCACTACCGCGCGCAGGAGGATCCAGCGGGATTCGATGTCGAACACATTCCCATGATGGTGGCTGGTGGCGTCGGCATGGTCTGGGCGTCCATCCGTCGCGAAGACGAGCGGATCGGCGGGACCGGGCGCATGCTTGGCGACTATATCGGACCCGGCGACAGCAAATATACCGATTACGATGCGGCCGTTGTCCAACGCACTCAGGAGTGGATCGCCGCCAGGAAAAAGAACGACCGGCCCTGGTGCCTGTTCGTCGGGCTGGTTGCGCCGCATTTTCCTCTGGTCGTGCCGAAGCGGTTTTACGATCTCTATCCGACCGATCGGCTGCCACCGGTGAAACTGCACCCTCGTGACGGTTACGAACGGCATCCCTGGGTCGACAAACAGAATGCGTTCATGGACAGCGAGGCGAAGTTTACGGATGAGGAGGAGCGCCTGCGCGCCATGGCCTCCTATTTTGGACTGTGCTCCTGGCTAGATCACAATGTCGGCGAGATCCTCGGTGCTCTGGACGCAGCCGGGCTGGGGGAAACGACCACGGTCGCCTATACGTCGGACCACGGCGACAATGTCGGCGCGCGCGGCTTGTGGGGCAAATCCAACCTCTACGAGGAGAGCGTCGCGGTACCGCTGATAGTGTCAGATCCGGATGGTCCGCGCGGTGTCTGCGATACACCGGTCAGTTTGCTCGACCTGTCAACGACCATTGCCGGCCATTTCGATTGCCCGTTCGAGAGTGAGGCCGGAACGCGTTCGCTGATCGACATAGCCACTGCTCCCGCGGAACCCGAACGGGTTGTCTTCAGCGAATATCACGCGGCCGGTGCGGTATCCGGTGCCTTCATGCTGCGCAAGGGCCGCTGGAAGTACAACTACTATGAAGGCTTTGCGCCGGAACTGTTCGACCTCGAGAACGATCCCGAAGAATGCATCGATCTCGCTGCCGATCCGGCCAGCGAGCCGGTTCTGACGGCCATGCACGCAGAAATGCTGAAGATCTGCGATCCTGTGGCTGTCGATGCACAGGCCTTTGCCGACCAGGCGGCCATGATCGAACGCCATGGCGGTCGCGAGGCGGCCCTCAAGCTTGGTGCGCCGGGCGCCACGCCGCCACCGGTTCTGGCGAATTGATCTGCAACTGCCCCGCTTTGTGACTTAATCACCGACGCGCTTGCCGGGCGTCTCCATAGTGCACCCATCAGACACTGTGGAGAACGATCATGACCGCCAATCTTGGAACCGTTGATCGCCTGGCCAGACTTGTTTTGGGTCTTGTCCTGCTGTTGACGCCGACCTTTTTCGCCAGCGACATTTGGACAAATCCGTATGTCCTAGTCGGCGCCTATGTCGTGGGCGTCATACTGGTGGCGACGGCCTTGTTCCGTTTCTGCCCGCTCTACCGCCTGTTCGGTTTGAGAACCTGCAGGGCATGACCATGTTCGAAACGCAGTTCACACCCTGGCTGTCGCTGGCCGGCGGCCTTCTCATTGGCCTGTCCGCCGTGCTGTTGATGTTGATCCATGGCCGCATCATGGGCGCAACCGGCATCCTCTCCGGCTTCCTGTCGCCGGCCGGGTTTCGCGACTGGCAGTGGCGGGCAGCGGTGCTCGTCGGCATGGTGTCGGCGCCTCTGGTCTATCTTTTCGCCTCGGGGTCGATGCCGACCGTCACGGTGCCGGTCTCGACACCGATGCTGGTTGTCGGCGGCTTCATTGTCGGCATCGGCGTGATGTTCGGCAGCGGCTGCACCTCAGGCCATGGCGTCTGCGGCATGGCCCGGCTGTCGCCGCGCTCGATCGCCGCGACGCTGACCTTCATGGTGTCGACCTTCGCCACGGTTTTTGTCGTCCGACATGTGGTGGGAGGCTGATCATGCGTTTGATTTCGGCCTATCTCATCGGCCTCGTTTTCGGCCTCGGCATATCGATTTCCGGCATGGCTGACCCGGCCAAGGTGCTGAATTTCTTCGATATTGCCGGCACCTGGGACCCGAGCCTTATCTTCGTCATGGGCGGTGGCCTGATCGTCACCTTCATCGGCTACCGCTTCGTCTTCCGCAAGCCTGAGCCGGTCCTGGAACATGCCTTCGTGTTGCCGAAGAGCAAACGCATCGACCCGCGGTTGCTGGGCGGATCGGCGGTGTTTGGCATCGGCTGGGGCATCGCCGGATTTTGCCCCGGTGGAGCCCTGCCGGTCATCGGAACCGGACAGCCCGACGTTCTGATTTTCGTCGCCGCGCTGGTGGCCGGCATGTTCGCGGCCAAATTCTTCAACCGACCTGCCGCACCCGTGGCCGAGGCCACCGGCGCCCGCTGAAAAGGAGCAGTGACATGAGTGACTACCCGATCGACATGACCGTTCACCCGGAGGTCAAGGCCTTCTTCGACCCGGCGACCAACACGATCAGCTATGTGGTCAAGGACCCGGGCAGCAAGGCCTGCGCGGTTGTCGATTCCGTCATGGACATCGACTATGCGGCAGGACGCATCACCTACGACCATGCCGATGAGATCATCGCCCATATCCGGTCCAACGGGCTGGAGCTTGAATGGCTGATCGAAACCCATGTGCATGCCGACCACCTGTCGGCAGCGCCCTACATCCAGGACCAGTTGGGCGGCAAACTCGGCATCGGCAGGAACATCACCATCGTTCAGGACACCTTCGGCAAGGTGTTCAACGAGGGAACCGAGTTTCAGCGCGACGGCAGCCAGTTCGATCGCCTGTTCGACGAAGGAGACACCTACCAGATCGGCGGCTTGACGGCCGTGGCTCTGCACACGCCCGGGCACACGCCGGCCTGCATGACCCATGTGATTGGTGACGCCGCCTTCGTCGGCGACACGCTGTTCATGCCCGATGGCGGCTCGGCCCGGGCCGATTTCCCGGGAGGCGATGCCGGGGAGCTTTACGATTCGATCCAGAAGGTCCTGGCGCTGCCTGACACCATGCGTCTGTTCATGTGCCACGACTACGGGCCAAATGGCCGCGATATCGCCTGGGAGACCACCGTGGCCGACGAAAAGCAGCACAATATCCATGTCGGCGGCGGCACCAGCCGCGAGGAATTCATCAAGATGCGCACGGAGCGCGACGCGACCCTGGACATGCCCAAGCTGATCATCCCGTCACTGCAGGTCAACATGCGAGCCGGCGAACTGCCTCCCGCCGACAATGACGGCAACCGCTTCCTCAAGGTCCCCGTCAATGCGCTTTAAGCCGGAGGTGAACATGGATATCAGACGAATATCCGACGATCTGTCCGTCGGCCCGCAGATCGCCATCGGCGATCTGCAAACCTTGGCCGAGAAGGGTTTTCGGGCGGTGATCTGCAACCGGCCGGATGGTGAAGGCGCCGATCAGCCGGTCTTCCAGGAGATCGAGCGGGCGGCGCAAGATGCCGGCCTTGAAGCCCGTTATGTTCCCGTGACCGCCGGCAAGGTCGGTGATGATGACGTCACCGCCTTTGCCGAGGCGATGCGGGACCTTCCGGGTCCTGTTCTGGCCTATTGTCGCACCGGCACCCGGTCGACAACGCTTTGGTCACTGTCACGGGCCGGCAAAGAACCGGTCGCCGACATCCTCGCCGCCGCCGATGCCGCGGGCTATGACATGGCCGGAGTGGCGCGGCGCATCGCCAATGGCGGCAAAACGCCGACGGAAAAGGCCGACCGGTCCTTTGACATCGTCATCGTGGGAGGCGGAGCAGCAGGGATTGCCGTTGCCTCCAGCCTGATTGCGCGGGACCCGGACCTCGATATCGCAATGATCGACCCGGCCGACATTCACTACTATCAGCCGGGTTGGACGATGGTCGGCGCCGGTGTCTTCGAAGCGCCGACAACCGCTCGCACCCTGGCATCTCTGGTTCCAGCGGGCGTGCATTGGATCAAGGCGGCGGTGGCGGCGTTCGAGCCGAACAACAATGCTGTCATTCTCGACGGTTGCCGTGTGGTTCAGTATCAGCGATTGATCGTTTGCCCGGGACTGAAGCTCGACTGGAATGCCGTCGAGGGCCTGGTCGAGACGCTCGGCCGCAACGGCGTGACGTCAAACTATCGCTACGACCTGGCGCCCTATACCTGGAAGCTCGTGCAGCAGATGAAGAGCGGCCGCGCCCTCTTCACCCAGCCCCCCATGCCGATCAAGTGCGCCGGCGCGCCCCAAAAGGCCATGTATCTGTCAGCCGATCACTGGCAGAAGGCCGGTGCTCTCGGCGACATCGATATCGACTTCTGCAATGCCGGCGGTGCTCTGTTCGGGGTCAAGGACTACGTGCCTGCGTTGATGGACTACGTGCGTCGCTACAATGTGTCGCTCCAGTTCTTTCACAATCTCGTGGCGATCGACGGCGACGCCGGCAAGGCCTGGTTCGATGTCACCGAGCCGGACAAGCCGGTTCAACGCGTCGAATTGTCGTTCGACATGATCCATGTCTGTCCACCACAGACGGCACCGGATTTCATTCGTGTCTCACCGCTGGCTGATACGGCCGGCTGGGTCGATGTCGATCAGGCAACGCTTCGTCACAAGGTGCATGACAATATCTGGTCGCTCGGCGATGTCATGAACGCACCAAATGCCAAGACCGCCGCGGCCGCGCGGATCCAGGCCCCGGTCGTTGCAGAAAACGTGTTGGCCGATATCGCGGGTCGAGCACCAGTCGCCCATTATGACGGCTATGGATCCTGCCCGCTGACTGTCGAACGGGGCAAGATCGTGCTGGCCGAATTCGGCTATGGCGGCAAGCTGCTGCCGAGCTTTCCCAGGTGGCTGATCGATGGCACCAAACCGAGCCGCGCTGCCTGGTTCCTGAAGGAGCGCATGCTGCCGCCGATCTACTGGAAGGCCATGCTGCGCGGCCGCGAGTGGATGGCACGGCCGGAAAAAGTAACAGCAGGCTGACAGCCTTTCGACGTTCCTTTCGCGCGCCCGGGTTTGACCGGACGCGCCCGCAATCGGTGAAACCCTTGACCAAAAGACCGTTCTTTTGCGGGCCGCTGTCCCGCAGCTTGCCGATTCTCGACTGGGGCAGTCGCTACTCCGGCGAAACCTTCGCCAACGACCTTATGGCAGCGGTGATCGTGACCATCATGCTGGTGCCGCAGTCGCTCGCCTACGCGCTGCTTGCGGGTTTGCCGGCGGAAATGGGCCTCTATGCCTCGATCCTGCCGCTGGTGGCCTATGCCATTTTTGGCACCAGTCGCGTGCTGGCTGTCGGTCCCGTTGCGGTGGTGTCGCTGATGACCGCTGCGGCCGTGGGCAATCTGGCACTGCAGGGCACTGCCGAATATGCGCTTGCCGCCGTTACACTCGCCTTTCTGTCGGGGCTGATACTTCTGCTGATGGGGGCGTTCAAGTTGGGGTTTCTTGCCAACTTTCTCAGCCACCCAGTGATTGCGGGTTTCATTACGGCATCAGGGATCCTGATCGCCATCAGCCAGCTCAAGCATATTCTGGGCATTCCCGCTTCCGGACATAACCTGGTCGAAATCGGAACCGCGCTGATCATCAACCTGCCGCTGATCAATGGGCCAACCGTGGCGATCGGCGTCGCGGCGACACTGTTCCTGTTCTGGGCGCGCTCCGGCCTGAAGCCACTCCTGGCCGGTTTCGGCCTCCCGTCACGCGCTGCCGATATCATCGCCAAAGCCGGCCCGGTCGCGGCGGTTGCGGTAACCACGCTCGTCACCTGGTCGTTCGACCTCGGTGCCCATGGCGTGGCGCTGGTCGGTGAGATACCGCAGGGCCTGCCTCCCTTGACGATGCCCTCCTTCGACCTTGACATCTGGGTCAGCCTCGCCGGATCCGCGCTCCTGATCTCCATCATCGGGTTTGTCGAGTCGATCTCGGTTGCGCAGACACTGGCCGCCAAGCGACGCCAGCGGATCGTGCCCGATCAGGAACTGATCGGCCTTGGGGCATCCAACGTCGCCTCTGCGTTTTCCGGCGGCTATCCGGTAACGGGCGGCTTCGCGCGCTCGGTGGTCAATTTCGACGCCGGGGCTGAGACGCCGGCGGCCGGCGCCTTCACCGCCATCGGCATCGCACTTGCCGCGCTGGTGCTGACGCCGCTGTTGTTCTTCCTGCCGAAAGCCACGCTGGCGGCAACCATCATCGTTGCCGTCCTGTCGCTGATCGACTTTTCCGTTCTGACGCGCAGCTGGGCCTATTCGAAGGCAGATTTTGCCGCCGTGGCGGTGACGATCCTGGTTACACTCTGTTTCGGTGTGTCGATCGGTGTATCTGCCGGCGTGGGGCTGTCCATATTGCTGTACCTGCACAAGACGTCACGGCCGCACATCGCAGAGGTCGGCCGGGTGCCCGGCTCCCAGCATTTCCGCAACATCAGGCGACACAGCGTCGAAACCGATCCGCATATTCTCTCCATCCGGGTCGACGAAAGCCTCTATTTTGCCAATGCCCGCTACCTGGAAAACTTCCTGTTTGAACGGGCGGTCGGATCCCGGCCCATCCGGCATGTCATCCTGATGTGTTCAGCGATCAATGAAATCGACCTCAGCGCCCTGGAATCCTTGGAGGCCATCAATCAGCGGCTTGAGAGCATGGGAGTGACCCTGCACCTGTCAGAGGTCAAAGGCCCAGTGATGGACCGTCTGCAGCGCTCGCATTTCCTCGGTGGCCTGACGGGAAGGGTATTCCTGTCACAGTTCGAAGCCGTGCAGGCGCTGTCATGCGCCGAAACGCGCTTGGAAACAGAGGACGAAATCACGCAGCCTTCTCTTTCCTGATGTGAATGGCTGGTAGGAGATTGACGCGAACCCCATATGTGCATGCAATGTATAGGTTGCACTCGATTGGGAGAACGTTGCCATGTTTAGCCGAACACAAAACCTTGTTGTTGCACTTCTCGTTGGTTGCCTGACATTGGCGCCGGCCGTTTCTTTGGCACAGGTGTCTGTAGGAAGCGTTCTCGGCACCACCCTGTTGGACGTCCTGACCGGCCTGGAAGGGGAGGGATACACCGTCGTCGAACTGGATTTGAATCGGGACCACATTGAGGCCAAAGCCATTCTCGACAACCGGAGATACGAAATCGAGGTCGACCTGCAGACCGGCAAGGTTCGGGAAATCGAACTGGACTGATCGTTCGGCGCCGGTGATCCGGCACCGAGGGCGGCGCGTAGTCGAGTGAAACAAACTCTCGGCTAAGTCCATGACTAACACGCCTCAAAACATCGCCGTCTTCGGTGCCAACGGTGCCATCGGCGCGGCCTTTCTGCGGAAGCTTCGTGAGCGCCAACCGGAAGCCCGCTTGCAGGCGATCGCCCGCTCCGGTTTCGAAAGTGGCGATCCTGCGATCAGCAGCCATCAGATCGATCCCTCCGATGAAGTTGCGCTTGGCGACGCGGTGCGAGAGATGACGGTGCACGGCCCGCTTGATGCCGTGCTGGTCGCAACCGGAATGCTGCACGGACCGGGTCACATGCCGGAAAAGGCGTTGCGGGATATCTCGGCTGAATCGCTGCACCAGCTGTTTCACGTCAATGCAGCCGTGCCGGCTTTGATCCTCAAGCACACGACCCCGTTTCTACGGCGCGACGGCCGTGCTGTCTTCGCCGCCCTTTCGGCTCGCGTCGGCAGCATTGGGGACAACAACCTGGGCGGCTGGTACGCCTACCGTGCGTCGAAAGCAGCTCTCAACATGCTGATCCGCAATGCGGCGATCGAGATTGCGCGTCGAAATCGCGATGCGGTGGTCGTCGGTCTGCATCCCGGAACCGTTGAAAGTGCATTGTCGGCGCCGTTCAGCAAGAACGTTCCGGAAGAAAAACTGTTCGATGCTGATTTCAGCGCCACCCGCCTGCTGAATGTGCTTGATGGTCTTGATGCCTCGAAGAGCGGTGGTCTTTTTGCCTGGGATGGGGCTGAGATTCCCTACTGACCGCTCCCCAGAGCGCCATCACCCCGTTGAATGAACTCATTTCAAGTGCCGAACGGGCAACCGGTCAATCCTGTTGTCTGGCACGATTGATGCGATGCCGCGTCCTCACCCATAGAACTTAGGTTTATTGGCGAAAAAGCCGGCTTGCAGGCCTCGACATCCGTTCGTACATGGCGGTGGAGGCCGATAACCCGATCTTTATCAATACGATTGCGCCGCGTTGCCGAACGCGGCGGGGAGCCAGCTTGTGCGCTTTTTTGGAATAGCCATTGTTGTCGCAGCCCTTCTCGCCCCACTTGCGGGATTCGGGCCGCTGGCCTTGAGACACGATCCGATCGCCATTTTCAGCGAATATGCCGGCGCGGCGGCATTGATTGCCATGGCGTTGTCGCAGGTCCTCGCCACCCGGCTGCGAATTCTGGAACCTGTCTTCGGCGGCCTCGACCGCATTTATGTTTTGCACAAATGGCTCGGCATTGGCGCCATGGCCGCCATTCTGCTCCACGACACTCTGGATGCGGAAGCCGGAGGTGTTGGCGGAGATGCCGCGCTGACTGATCTCTCCGAAACCTTCGGCGAAGTCAGTCTCTATGGACTGCTGATCCTGGCGATCATCACCATTGTCACCTTCATTCCGTATCGTCTGTGGTACCTGAGCCATAAGTTCATGGGTGCGTTTTTCGCCGTGGCGTTGCTCCACTTTGCGTTGATTGCCAAACCCTTTGCAACGCTCGATCCTTTGGGACTCTACATCATGGCCTTCGGCATCGCCGGCGTTCTTTCCTATCTCTACACCCTGCTGCCCCGTGGTCAGGGCAGCGGTTGGCGCAGCCATCGCGTTGTTGCAGTCGAACGGACCGGAGACGCAATGGCTGTCACGCTTGAACCGGCCCGCAGGTCGATCGGGCACCGGGCGGGCCAGTTCGCTTTTGTTCGCTTCGAACTGCCGGGTCTCTCGGAAAGCCATCCCTTCACCATCAGCAAGGCTCCGGATGCCGACGGTCTGGTTCGCTTCACCATCAAGGCGCTGGGCGGATACACCCGTACCCTGAATCGCGACCTGGAGGTTGGATCGCGTGCGCTCGTCTCGCCGCCCTATGGTCGGTTCTTTCGCCGTGGCGGCGCCAAGCGTGAGATCTGGATTGCTGGCGGGATCGGGATAACCCCCTTTGTCGCATGGGCGCAGGCGCTTGAACCGGATCACCCACCGGTCGATCTGTTCTTTTGTGTCCGGGGGCTGGAGGCGGCCGCCCATCTCGACGAGTTGAATTTGATCGCGGCATCGGACCCTCGCTTCGCGGTTCACCTGGTTGATTCCACTGCCGGCAACCGCCTGACGGCCGAACGGATTGCTGAAACAGCCTCGCTGGCTGATGCGCAGGTTCATTTCTGCGGTCCGGAAGGCATGCGGGAAACTCTGCGGACCGGGCTGCGCGAACGGGGCCTTCGATCGTCCGGTTTCCATTACGAGATGTTCGAAATCCGCTCCGGTCTGGGACTGCGGCGGTTGGCGCAATGGTTGGTGTCGTTGCTGCCGTCAACCGGTGTTTTCAGGCCTAAACCAAAGGGAGAAACGGCCGGTTTAAGCCTTTAGCCGATGGCGACGCCGGACGAACGGTCCCAGATGCCGAACATCCGTCGCGAACGGATGATTTGAAAAGCAAGAAAGGAAATCTGATGACAAAGAAGCTCGGAAAACTGACCATTCCAGCCGCATTGGCCGCCGGCCTTGTTCTGGCCCCGGCTTTGGCACAGGCGGAACTGGCAACGGGAACCGTACTCGGCACGACGGTGCCGGAAGTAAGCGCGGCGCTGGACAAGCTGGGTTACACGATTTCGGAAATCGAAACGGAAGATGGCCGGATCGAAGCCGAGGTCACGGCAAACAACAAGGAAATTGAAATCGAGATCGACGCCGAGACTGGCAAGGTTCTGGAGCTCGAAGACGAGACCGACTAGCCGCGTTTCTTGGTGTCGACAGGCCCGCTGCCACCACCGCATCCCGGCCCCCCTGCCGGTCCGCTGTGGCAGCGGGCGCTGATTGCAGGACCTTTCGCGGCGCCTGGCACGGTCATGGCGTCGAGGCGCGCACCGAGATATCATGAGGGCGGGACAGCATCAGGATCACGGGATTTCATGACAGCGATTTCAAAACGATACGGTCTGGCGGCCTTGTTTGCCCTGCAATTGTTCTGCGTGCTGTTTCTGCTGGCCGATGCCCTGGCCGACGTCTTCAGGTTGGATCAACTCAGTCTCATCAAGGACACGGACAGTTTCGAATACGCCGTCGTGATCGCCCTGATCATCAGCATGGCTGCCACCGGCCTGGAAATGCGCAGGGTCATGCAGCGCAACCAGCGCGTCGAGGAGCAGCTCAAGGCAGCGTCCGGGGCCTTTGCGGAATTGCTGGAAGCCCATTTTGAAACCTGGAACCTCACCGCGTCGGAACGGGATGTCGCCCTGTTGGCCATCAAGGGCCTTGGCATTGCCGATATCGCTGCTCTGAGGAGCACCAAGGAAGGGACCATCAAGGCGCAGCTCAATGCCATTTACCGCAAGGCGGATGTCACCGGACGACCGCAACTGATAAGCCTGTTCGTCGAGGAATTGATGGGTGGCACGCTCGCATCCGCCGCAGCCTGAAGCAGAATGATCCGGCGGTGTGAGCGCTGCGTATAACCGGCACCGCAGCCTTGAGGCAGAATTCGTGAGTTCACCGACCGTTCTGTTCTGGTTTCGCCAGGACCTCAGATTGACCGACAATCCCGCACTGATCCAGGCGGCTCGTGCCGGGCGCGTCGTGCCGATTTACATTCTCGATGATCAGAACGCTGGCGATTATCGCATCGGCGGTGCTGGGCGCTGGTGGCTGCATCATTCGCTCGCCAGCCTGAACAGATCGCTTGGCGGGAGATTGCGTCTCTATCGTGGAGCCGCGGACCGTTTGCTGCCGCAGATTGTCGAGGCGTACGGCGCGGACAGTGTGTTCTGGAACCGCTGTTACGAACCGTGGCGCATCGCTCGCGATACAGCCATCAAGTCGACACTCACGGCTGACGGCACTCATGTCGAGAGCGACAATGGATCGCTGCTGTGGGAACCCTGGGAGGTGCTCAAGCAGGATGGCACTCCTTATCGGGTCTTCACACCGTACTTTCGCAAGGGGTGCCTTAACGCCGCGCCACCACGCCGGCCACTGGCCGAACCGGAAACGCTCGACCTGGTCGAAGACGACGATGCACATGCCGTTCCATTGGAGGATTTGGAGCTTTTGCCCCGTGTCCGATGGGATCAAATGCTAGAACCGCATTGGGAGATCGGTGAGGCCGGCGCGCAGAGCGCGCTGGATCGGTTCCTCGAGGAGGGTCTGGGGAACTACAAACGCGGTCGTGATTTTCCAGCGCTGAAAAGCGTCTCGCGCCTTTCGCCTCACTTGCACTGGGGTGAGATTTCGCCCAACCAGGTCTGGCATGCTGCATCAGCCATGCCGCCGAGTGACAATCTCGATCACTTTCGCAGCGAACTCGGCTGGCGCGAATTTTCCTATTCGCTGCTCTACCATTTTCCCGACCTGCCAACACAAAACCTTCAGATGGCCTTCGATGGATTTCCGTGGCACAGCGATGCCGATCTCCAACAGCGCTGGCAGCGCGGCCAGACCGGGATCCCGATCGTCGACGCCGGCATGCGCGAACTCTGGCAGACCGGCTACATGCACAACCGTGTCCGCATGATCGTCGCCTCTTTCCTGGTCAAGAACCTGCTGCAGCACTGGCATGCCGGAGAAGCCTGGTTTCGAGACTGCCTGGTCGATGCGGACCTGGCGAGCAACAGCGCCAGTTGGCAATGGGTGGCTGGCTGTGGTGCCGACGCCGCCCCCTATTTCCGCATCTTCAATCCGGTGACGCAGGGAAAGAAATTCGACCCGGAAGGCGTTTACACGCGTCGCTGGGTGCCCGAACTTGCTGACGTTCCGAGCGAATGCCTGTTCAATCCGTGGGAAGCTCGCCCTGGTGTGCTCGAGGCAGCAGGCGTGGTTCTTGGCAAAACCTATCCGCAGCCGATTGTTGATCTTAAAGGGTCGCGCCAACGGGCGCTCGATGCCTATCAAACGATGAAGCAATCCTCGTGATGCCCGTTGACCTTGCTGGGGCGTGTGTGGATGGTGCGGTCCAAAACCGCCCGATGATTGGAACCGCAACCCATGAAACGCACCGCCCGTCTCCGCGCCCTGTTCGAAGCCCCCGAATTTCTCGTCCTGCCTGGAGCGTATGATGCCCTGTCTGCCCGTCTCGCCGAACGCGCTGGCTTCGAGGCGGTGATAGTCGGAGGATTTTCAGTCACAGGTTCACTGCTCGCCGCGCCGGACAGTTCGCAACTCGGTCTGATCGAGCTGGCCGAACATTACCGGCGGATCTGCGACGCCGTGGAGGTGCCGGTATTCGTTGATGCCGATACCGGCTTCGGCAATGTCTCCAACGCACGCCGTACGACCCAGGAATTCGAACGCGCCGGCGTCGCCGGGTTCTTCATCGAAGACCAGGTCTTCCCCAAGCGCTGCGGTCACACGCCCGGCAAGGCGGTGGTGCCTGCCGAAGAGATGGCAGCCAAGGTCAAGGCCTGTGTCGACGCCCGGTCGGACCAGGATTTTTTCATCATGGCACGCACTGACGCGCTCGCAGTTGAAGGACTGGACGCCGCCATCGAGCGCGCAGCGCTTTATCGCGATGCGGGCGCCGACGCGCTGTTCATCGAGGCACCGCGCACGGTCGACGAGATGCGCCGCATTGCCGCCGAACTGGGTGGTCTGCACATGGCCAACATGATCGATTTCGGAATGTCGCCGGATCTCACCGCCGCCGAGTTGCAGGATCTTGGCTTCGCCGCAGGCTGCTGGGGCCTCGGTCCGATCTTTGCCGTCGCCAAAACACTCACCGCGGTCTACGACCAAATGAGGGCCGATGGCACGACGCAGAACGCCCGATCAGGCATGCTGACCTTCGACGAGTTTACCGACCTGGTCGGCTTGCCCGAATTGCGGGATACGGAACAGCGGGATCTCGATTTTGCACGGCAGCTGATGAAACGCTGATCGCCTTACGCCTCAGGACAGGTATAGGACACCGCGCACTCCGCCTTGTCCTTTGTCTTGAGCAGTACCGGTCCGGGCAATTCACCTTCGTCGCACACAAGATCATTGCGCTTCGAAACCGGAACGCCCTCGTCGATCGGCAGCACTTGACCCTCATCAATCGTGTCGATGCGCCCATGCTCTTCGAAATGCGCCACGGCTTCCTCGCAACTCATGTCGTTCGAGATCGCCTCGGCCGAGGCGATAGCAGGCAGCAGGAAAGCCAAGGCAATGCCAGAAATGATTGTCCGCATTTTGGTGTCCTCCGGGTAGAACTTGAGGGTGACAGATAGCGGTGACGACAATTGGGCAGGAGTCGATTCACTCGTCTCCGACCACCATCGGATTGTCCGGATCCGCCGACCATTCCTGCAGCGAGGCCGTGTAGACCGCGACATCGGAGAAGCCGAGCCGGGCCATGACGAAGGCGTTGGAAGATGCGAGGATGCCGCCTCCGCAATAGGTGATGGTGCGGGCTTCTTGATCGCCTTGATGCATGGCCTCGAGCTCTTCGAGTGGTCGGAACCGGCCCGTTTCGTCGATGAGATCTATGCCGCAGATATTGACTGCGCCCGGGATATGGCCCGGCCGCTCATACATCGTGATCTCGCCGCGAAAACTCTCCGCCGGTAAGGTGTCGATGAGCAGAACTTCGGAGTTGTCGACAGCCGCGCGCACTTCATGCTGATTGGCAATCAGTTCTGGGCGCATGTGTGGTGTCAGTGTGGCTGGTTCCCTGTTTGCCGGTTCACTGGAAAGTGGCCGGCCCTCGTCAGTCCACAGCTTGAGGCCGCCGTCGAGAATGGCGGCATTGTCGAAACCGACCCAGCGCAGCATCCACCAGACCCGTGCTGCCCAGACGGACATGAACCCGTCGTAGAGCACCACCCGGGAGGTGTCGCCGACGCCGAGCGCGCCCATGGCAGCGCAAAATTGCTCCGGTGACGGCACGGCAAAGCCGATGCCGCTGTCAGTATCGCAAAGGTCGGTGGTCAGGTCGGCAAAACCAGCGCCGGGTATGTGGCCGGCATCGTAGTCCGCGCGTCCACTGGACGTGGCGAAACCGCCGGTTTCACTCTGCTCCATACGAACGGTGCAATCGAGGATCACGAGATCTGGATCTTCGATGTGCCGGCTGAGCCATTCCGTGGTTACAAGAGAATCCATAGGGCATTTCCTCGGCCGATGGTTGCAGGGCCTGGCGATTGTTGAAGCAAAACGGGTCGGTGGGCAAGCCAAGTCGCGTTGACAGTTTGAAGACGATCCTCGCGCTGTGCACTTGCTCGTGATTGGTTTCAGGTCGCCAGCCGTGCTAGTTCTGGTTGAGCATTGCATCTCGTCCTTCTTTTCACCAACACCGGGTACCACACGATGAAACAGGCGAAGTGCCTTGTCCTTTATCTCCTGACGCTCATTCTGGCCGTAATCCTGGGCACGATGCCCAATCGGGCGCAGGAGCCGGCGGAGTGGACGCCGGAACTTGGGCTTGCGGTCAAGCGACTGTCGGATCTGTCCTTTTCGCCCGATGGCGGGCATCTGCTTTATGGCATCAACAGCGTAGATCTGGAAAACGATCGGTATCTGACCAGTTTCGTGATTTCCGGCGCCGACGGCTCAGGCCGGCGCGTCCTGCTCGACCCATCGCCGCACATCTCAGGTGCGCAATGGTCGCCGGATGGCAAATCCGTTGCCTATCTGTCGACGCAGTCGGGCCATTCCAGCATCTGGGTGATCGCCTCCGGCGGCGGCGAGAGCCGGCAGGTGACGGATCTGAAGCAGGACATATCCAGTTTTCGATGGGCGCCCGACGGACGGTCGATTGGTTTTGTCATGCCGGATCCCGCCTATGTCGACCCTGGCGTCGAAGATCCTGCGCTGTTCAACAGGAACCACCTTTGGCTGGTCAGTCCCGAAGGCGGCGATCCGACAAATCTGACCGCCAACCAGAGCTTTTCGGTCAGCGCCTGGTCGGGCAACTGGGCCTATGACTGGTCACCCGACAGCAAGCGCATCGTCTTTGCGCATCAGGAGGGACCCGGCCTCGATTTCTGGACCGAGGCGCAACTGTCCATCGTCGATGTCGAAACGCAGCAGGTCAAGACGGTCAAGACGGACAACCATTTCTGGAAGTACTTCCCGAAATTCTCGCCCGATGGCAAATGGCTGGCTTTCATCAACGCACCCGGCCCGTTCAAATGGTCCTTTCTTTGGAGCATCAAACTGATGCCGGCTGACGGCGGTGAAACGGTTACCTTGAATTCCAAGAACCGGTTGCCGTTCCCGTGGGAATGGGCGCCGGATTCGAAAAGCCTCTACTATGTCGAGAACGACCGCACGACCTACTCCTTCTATCGAATGCCGGTCGACGGCAGTCCTTATCAAAAGGTGTTCGGCTCGCCGGACGATCTCAGCGTTCCCGGCCTCAACACCTATCTAGTTTCTTCCTTTGTCGATATCGACGAGTCCAACCGGAAGCTGACGTTTATCGGCCAGACCTACAACACGCCGCCCGAGATCTATGTCAGTGACGTCGACCGTTTCCGGCCTGAAAAGATCACCGAGGTGAACCGGCAATTTGATGACATCAAAATCGGCCGCACCGAGCTGGTTCGCTGGAAGTCACTGGACAATACCGAGGTCGAAGGACTGCTCACCTATCCGACTGACTTCGCCGAGGGCAAAAAATACCCGCTGGTCGTGCAGATCCACGGTGGCCCGAACGGTGTCGACTTCAACGAATACCTGCCGCTGATGAAGTTCCTCCCGACGGCGGCCTTTGCGGCGGATGGCTATTTCGTCCTGCGGCCGAACTATCGCGGCACGCTCGGCTACGGTCAGAAGTTTCGCGAGGATCTGATCGGCAATTTTGGTGTGCTCGATATCCAGGACATCCTGTCCGGCGTTAACGATGTGATCAACAGTGGGCTGGCGAACCCTGATCAGCTGTTTGTGGTGGGCCAGAGCAACGGTGGCACCATGACGAGCTGGATAATCACACAGACGCAGCGCTTCAAGGCGGCGTGCCCAATCGCCGGGGAGACGGACTATATCAGCCTCGAAGGCACCAATGGATACTTCCAGACCAGCTGGTATCTGGGCGGCAGCTTCATCGATCACCTGCAGCGTTTCATCGACCGATCGCCGATTTTTCACGTCAAGAACGTCACCACACCGACCCTGATCCAGGGCGGTCTGCTCGACGACAATGTTCCCCACAGCCAGCTGCAGGAATTCTATAGGGCCCTCAAACGGGTGGGCGTCGACGTGGAGCTCGTCGGGTATCCGGATTCAGATCATGATGAATACCCGCCGAAACTCTATCTCCGGCTGTTGCGATCCTGTCTCGACTGGACCAACAAGCACAGGGATGCCGCGACCGGCAATTGACCAGCTTTGTGGTCATGTGCCGACGGGCGTGGGGTCGCGGCCAAAATACGCTGCCAGATGGTCAATGAGTGCGCGCATGCGCGCCGTCAGGTGCCGGTTGGGCGGGTAGAGGGCATAAAGCCCGTATTCCGTGGTGCGGCGATCCTCGAACAGCTCAACGAGCCGTCCGTCGGCAAGCGCTGCCTCGACTGCGTAGTAGGGGCAGAGCGCTATGCCCGCACCGCCGATGGCCAATTGACTGAGCGCCCTTGGAGCATTGGCGCGAAAGCTGCCGGACACCCGCACGGTTTCCTCGCCGTCACCGTCGCGAAAGCGCCAGGAGCCGGAATCCGGCCTGTTTCCGTCGATCAGGCAATTGTGCGAGGCAAGGGCTCGCGGGTGATCGGGGCGCCCGTGCGTTTTCAGGTAACTCGGCGCAGCGCAGATGACGACGGGCATGTCCGACAGCCGCCGCACGCGCAGGGTTGAGTCCCGCAGGATACCGATGCGCACAGCCAGATCGAAGCCTTCCTCGGTCACGGCCACGCGGCTGTCGCTAAGGTGCAGGTCGATTTCGATGGCTGGATGGGCCGCCTGAAACGGGATCAGCGCCCTGACCAGATGGGTCGATCCGAATCCGGTCGGTGCGGTCATTCGGATCGGGCCCGACAGGGCCGCTTGCCGGTCTTGCACCAGGTCCTGCAACTCGTCGAACTGTTCAAGCAGGGGGCGGCAACGTTCCAGATAGGCTGAACCGACATCGGTCAGTGTCACGCGCCGAGTGGTTCGTTGAAACAGCCGCGTGGAAAGCCGCGTTTCGAGTGCGGCGACGTGGTTGCTGATCAGCTTGGTGGATTTATGCAGGCGCCGTGCGGCGCCGGTGAACGAGCCCTCCTGCGCGACGGCAATGAAGGCGCGCATGGTTTCGATCTGGTCCATCACACACTCCAATTATGAACAAATAGGACATAATAAAAGAAAAATATAGGCAATTATCTTTCTGAATGACGCGAGCCATATTGACGCTGTCAGACGGTCAGCACCGTCGCTCCAGTTCGAATTCAAAGAGGAAACCCATGTCGAACGCCATTCGCATCCACCATTTTCCGCTGTCCGGTCACGCTCACCGGGCCGTGCTCTTTGCCAATCTTGCAGGCATCAATCATACGCTCGTCGAGGTCGATCTGGCGGGGGGTGAGCACAAGAGAGAGCCGTTTCTGTCGCTCAATCCCTTCGGTCAGGTGCCGGTGATCGAGGACGGCGATGTGGTCGTTTCCGATTCCAATGCCATCCTGGTCTATCTGGCGCGCAAATACGCACCCGACTGGTTGCCCTCCGATCCGCTTGGCGAGGCTGAAGTCCAGAAGTTTCTGTCCCAGGCTGCCGGCGATATCGCCAACGGCCCGGCGGCAGCGCGACTGATCACCGTTTTCGGCGTCGATCTCGATCCCGGCCATGCGGCAGCGGTTGCCGAGCGGGTCTTTGATCGGCTGGAAAACCACCTCGAAGGCCGCAACTGGCTGGTTGGCGATCGCCCGACCATCGCTGACGTGGCAATCTACAGCTACACGGCGCACGCGCCGGAGGGCAATGTGTCGCTCGACGCCTATCCCAACATTCGTGCGCTGCTCGCGCGCATCGAACAACTCCCCGGTTTCGTCGCGATGCCCGCAACTCCAGCCGGCCTCGCCGCCTGATCCCCCAAGGGGCGCGGCGGACAGACCGCGTCCCTCCCGAACCCACCTCTACCCAGGAGACCGTTATGCTCACCCGCATCGACGACGGGCGATCCCCCTTTCACGCCGGCGAACGCTCGGTTCAGGAGAAGTTCGGCGTACGCGAAATCGAGACCTGGGCACGGCAGGTGGTGCGCGATCATATGCCGGAACAGCACCGTGAATTCTTCAAAGGCCTTCCGTTCCTCGTTGCCGCGGCGCGCGATGAACACGGCCGCCCCTGGGCAACCGTGTTGCCCGGCCCTGACGGTTTCTTGAGTTCACCTGATCCACGAAGGCTGCACATGGATGGTCGCCCTGCGCCAGGTGACGCGTTGCAGAGAGCCTTCGTGCCGGGCGCCGATGTCGGCATTCTCGGAATTGAACTGGCGTCGCGCCGCCGCAACCGGGCAAACGGACGCATCGGTTCCGATGGCCAAACCCTGATGGTCGATCAGAGCTTCGGCAACTGCCCGCAATATATCCGCGAAAGGCTTTTGCGACGGGTTCCGGCCGGCACACGCAAGGCGCCTCGGCGCGGCACGCGGCTGAGTGCCGACCAGCAGCAGTTGGTGGCCAAGGCTGACACGTTTTTCATCGCCAGCGGCTTTCGCGGCGACGGTGACGACCCTGCATTCGGCATGGATGCCTCCCATCGCGGCGGCGAACGCGGGTTTGTCGAAGTCATCGATCCTGGCCGTCTGCGATTTCCGGATTATGCCGGCAACAACCATTTCAACACCATCGGCAACCTGCTTGCCGATCCGCGTGCCGGCTTCCTGTTTGTCGATTTTGCGACCGGCAGCCTGCTGCAGATTACCGGCCGCGCGGCAATCGATTGGCAGTCCGATGACCTGGATCGCTTCCCGGGTGCCCGCCAGCTGGTGACCCTGGAGATCGATGCGATTGTCGAGCAACCGTCGGTTCTGCCGCTGCGGTGGGACGTCGATGCGCAGTCGGTTCGCTCGCTCCGCCTGGTCGACAAGATCCGTGAAAGTGCCGATGTCACGTCGTTTGTGTTCGAAGCGCGCGATGGCGGACCACTGCCGGCCTTTTCGGCGGGTCAGCATCTGCCCGTCGAGTTTGCCGTTGCGGGTGTCGATGAAGCGGTTCGGCGCACTTACTCGCTTTCTGGCGCCCCAGACCAGCCGCAATACCGCATCAGCGTCAAACGGCAGCATCATGGCCTGGCATCGAACCATCTGCACGATCGTCTCGATCCGGGTGATATCGTCGAAAGCCGGAACCCGGCAGGGGAATTTGTCCTCCCGGCGACGGATGAGCCTCTGGTTCTTGTCGGGGCCGGGGTCGGAGTAACGCCCTTGATCAGCATGCTCCACGATCTCGCGGCACGCAACGACGGGCGTCAGATCCTGTTTGTTCACGGGGTCCGCGACGGACGGCATCACCCCTTCGCCGACGAGGTGCGAGCCGTCGCGACGGATCTGAAGGCCACGATCCATGTTGCCTACAGCCATCCCGACCCGTCCGACTGTTACGGGCGCGACTACGACAGCCATGGAAGGGTCAGCGCTGATTTGCTGAGGGGGCTGGGTGCGCCCGAGGGCGCTCATTACTTCCTGTGCGGCCCGGCCGGCTTCATGGCGGGTCTGACAGAGGGTCTGACCCGCGGCGGCGTTGCAGCTGAGCGAATTCATACTGAAGCGTTCGGTCCAGCTGCGTAGGCCAGGCGTGACAGGCTTTATGTCACGCTGAGCAGCACCAGCCCGATGACGGTTATCATCCGCATTGCCTCGGCAAGACGCCGGTCACCCGAAAACCGGTCGGCGGACCGCCAGACCCCGACCAGTGCCAGCGTGTTGTAGGGCAGGGACAATCCGTATCCGCCCAAAATCGCCAAAGCTGGCTGCTCCGCCATCATCAGCCACACGAACAGCAGGCTGGTCACCACATTGACCGCGAGCCCGCCCAGAACGGCCCATATCCAGAACGCGTCCTGAAGCGGCATGTCCCCGTTCCAGAGCCGGGAAATGGTGCGCATGACAACCCCGATATCACCAACGATGCAACAGGCTTAGTTTGCCGGCGGCGTTGGGTCAAATGACAGGTTGCCGGTCTCTTGATTGGGTTTGTCGATCGCTAATCAGCAGATAAAGTTCGAATTGCTCTCAATATATTTGCCGTTCGTATATTTCTTTAGATGTTCTGTATTCTTGCGTTTGGTCAAGCGTGTTAAACTGTATTTGCAGTAGACGCTATATGCTTGTAATTATTGCCTGATTATTTTGAAGGCCACGATGTCATGGGGTTTGCTGCACAGCCGGTCAACCGGCCGGTGTCCGATTGGAGAAGGCGGCATGACCGACAGAATCACCTATTCCCAACTGCTGGAGAAGCTGAACGATCCTCAGACACTGCCCGAGGACGTGCAGGCCTATTTCAGACAGGTCATCGATCCATCGCGACCGCTGTCGCCTCGCTTCGAGATTGACGAGACCATGGTCGACTTGACCGACGTGCACGCCGCGCCGGACGGAGCGGAAGGGTTCGTCACCGATTTCTTCGTGGATTTTCTCAATCACTATCAGATGCGGCGGCGGCAGCGCGCCTACGAACGGCGCATACGACGCGGCTGGCCCGGCCTTCGTCTGGTCGCCGATGGCGACTCCTGGTTCCAGTACCCGTTGCGGCGCAATGACGATCTGATCGACTTCCTGGCGCGCCCCTTCGCCATCTACTGCCTGAGCGCCGCCGGCGACGAACTGGTCGACATCCTCAATCCGGAAAATCGCGAGCGCATTGCCGATGCGGTGCGCAACACGGAAGCGCACGGCTTTCTGTTCAGTGCAGGCGGCAATGACATCGCCGGCGATGGATTTTTCGATTTTCTCGTAGATGCGTCCCCCAGCGACACTGCCGCAGACTATGTCGCACCCGCGCTCGACGCTTTCCTGGTGACGGTCAAGGATCTCTACAGCGATTTCTTTACCGGTCTGCTGGCGCGTTTTCCGGACCTCAAAGTGTTCTATCACGGTTACGACTACGCGCTGCCTCAGATCGATGGCGATTGGCTCGGGCCATCCCTGGAAAGAAAGGGCATTGAACAGGCGCTCTGGGCGCCGATCGTGCGTGTCATCATCGATCGCTACAATGCCGCCCTTGCGGATCTCGCCGGATCCTTCCCCGGACAGGTGATGCATGTCAGTTGCCTGGGTGCGATCGGCGACCTGGATCAATGGCGCGATGAGCTTCATGGCAAGTCCGCTGGATGCGAACGGGCAGCGGATCGGTTCACAACAGCGATCACGGGCGTCTGGCCAGACGCACTCACCGGCGGAGGCCAGCCGGAAGCCATGGCCGCCGGTGCCCCTGAAGCTGCGACGGGAGCCGACGCTCCACCGGGCAGCGACGACCTGTCGGAGGAGCAGCGCGCCGAGGGAGCCATCATCCCCGACGACGATGTCGGGCTTGAGGATGCGCTTGACGCCGCTCCGCCCTCGCTGGTGGTCGCGGCTGCGGAGAGCCTGACGGAGGTCCCCCAGGTCGGCTGGCCCAACCACGACGTGAACGCCCCCGACTATGCCCATTTCGAAACGCCGCCGCGCGGCGGCAACTTCACCCTGACGCCGGCGGATCTGGAGCTGTTGATCCGGGCCAACCGGTTCGAACCGCAGGGTCATGAAGGTACCATCGTTTTCGGACTGCGAGGCGCCGAACTGACCGACGGGCACCAGATCGAGGATGCGGCCTCTATCGAAATGCGCGACGTGCGGCCCAATCACCTGACATTCCGCTGCGTCATGGGTTTCTTCGACCGCAACAACGGCACGCTTAGCGCCTATACCGGTTCGACGGTGCCCAATGCGTTGTCGATGACACGCTACTTCAAATGGCAAAACGGTCTGGGTGGCGAGAGCTGGGCCAATATGCTCCCGACCGGTTGCTACGCGTTCCGCCGCGCTTCGCATGGCTGGGACAGAGAGCGCGAACAATGGAAGGTGCCGGTGGCGCTTCGCCTGACTCGTCCGGGCACGAACGGTGACGGCACGGCAACCGTGTTGCGCACGAAAAACGATCTGACATACGGAACCAAGGATTTCTGGCACACCTCGGTTCCCACCGACAACATACACCCCGCTTTCTCGACGACGGCCTTTTCCTCGGCCGGTTGCCTGACGGTGCGTGGCAGCAGCGAGCGTTTTACCAACAACGGCACCGCACAATGGCAACGGTTCCTGTCTCGCATCCAGCAGATACCGCTGAATGGGAGGATCGACCTGCTGCTTCTGACCGGCGCGGAGGCCGCCGTTGCGGGGTCGATGCGCGCAGCGGGCACAGCCGGCGATAGTGCTGCGGTGGACGCGGCTCTCGGCCGTCTGCGGGTCGGCTCGCGCGGCGACCAGGTCACGCAGCTGCAGACATTTCTCGGCATTACCGCGGACGGAGCTTTCGGGCCTGGAACGAAAGCGTCCCTGACTGAAAAACAGAAAACCGTCGAGCCTCTCGATAAGGCCGACGGCGTCTATGCGCCCCAACTGGATGCGCTGTTCGGCATCAATTTGTTCGAAGCCGGCACTGGCTGACACAGGAGATCGAAATGGACCTCAAGGATTACATTGCCAACACCGAACTGGCGGCCCCATCGGCCGGATTGACCGCAACAGATGCCGCGGCCGGTCCGGAATCGGCGGAAGACGACCTGCAGGCGGCGATCGACGCGGGCAGCCTTCTCGGATTTGTCGACGGCCTGAGCGGTCAGGACAAGGACGACGTGCTGTTCTCCACGCAGTTCGCCCAGCGGGCGGCCAGCGCCAAATCGGACCGTTTCCTGGAGGTCCAGAAATGGTACCGCGACTATGTCGAATGGCTGGAAACGCTCGGTTGGGTCGTGCCGCAATTCAGTTTTAACACGGTAGACGTCGGCGATCACGAACTGCAGATGGATGCCGCGGCGCTCGAGATCATCTCGGCGGTGGCGAGTGGCGGTCAAACGGCCATTCTCACGGCTGCCCTGAAGGCTCTCGGGGGGCTGGCCGACGACTCGCAACAGATCAAGCTCTTCGATTTCCATTCTTCGGTGGATTTCGGCGGCAACTTCCAGATGGGCGCGGTGCAAAAAGCGGACAATGGTGCCGTGTCGGTCGCGCTCGGCGCCTTCCATTACAAGTCCGTCGACAATCGCAAGGGCTTCCTGTTCATCCGCTGGGGCAAGCAGACGGTCAATTTCTGGGCAAGCGCACAGACCATAACCCTCAACCAGACCCTCTACGCGCAGGTGCGTGAAACCGTCGCAGAGGCCCTGGGTGCCAGCGCCAAGTCGCTGATTTCGGACGTCAAACTGCCGATGTAGCCAGCTTACTCGGCCGCCTTTGCCGGAGCCGAGTTGAAAAAGGCCGACAGAGCCTCGTTGACGGCAGCGGGCTCCTCGATCGTCGAGGAATGGCCCGCCCGCGGGATGACAACGAGCTTGGATTCCGGAATGGCAGCATGCATCCGTTCGGATTTTTCCGGAACCGTAGCGACATCCTCATCACCGACGATGATCAAAACCGGCAATGCGATCCGTCCGAGCTGGTCGGCGAAGCCGAGGCGGTCAACCACACCCGCAACGGCGCGGGTGATCCCGGTTCTGTCATTGGACATGATGAAGGAACGCCATTTCGCCTTTTCCTGGCTGCGTTCCGGGTCGTTCAGAAATGTCTGGCCGAACATGATCGGCATGACGCTGCCGATAACCGGACCGAAGCCGAACCAGCGTGCGATGAAATTGAGCAGCCGGTACTTGGCCTTGTTGGGTTCCGGGTCGGCCGATGTTTCCAACAGTGACAGCGACCGCAACAGGTCCGGCCGATGAACCGCCAGCCGCATACCGACGAAACCTCCCATCGACAGCCCGACAAAATGGCACGGTCCGGCATCGAGGGCCTCGATCAGCGAAGCCGCGTCCTGCGACAGCGTTTCCATATCGTATCCATCATCAGTGACCTGGCTTTTTCCCTGGCCGCGATGGTCAAAGGTGATGCAGCGGTACCGGTCCTTCAGGGATGCGACCTGGGCTGCGAACATCTCGCCGCTGTAAAGCAGGCCGTGTGAAAATACGACGGTTTCGCTGCCGCTGCCGTCATCCGTGTAGTGCAGACGCGCGCCGCCGATGTCGAGTGTCGGCATAATCGATCTCCAGCCGGAAGCAGGTGGACAGTTGAAGTGTCCACGAATAGCCGCTTCTGGTCAACGATGCCTACAGGATGGGCTCTAGCTAAGCAGCCGGTCTTCGAACGGATAATGGGTCAGTTTCTCGAATCCGGTCTCCGTGATCAGGATCTGGTCTTCGAGCTTGACGCCCTCCTTGCCTCCGACGGCGCCGATATAAGCTTCGACCGAGATGACCATGCCGGGTTCCAGGGCACCGGAATAACCGTAGGCGTCAAAATCTTCCGGATAGCGGATGCTCGGATATTCGTCGCAAAGGCCGACACCGTGGGCAATCACGCTGTAGCGCTGTGCCCGGAAGGCTTCCGGCAGACGGTGCGCTTTTCGCGTGATCTCCTCGAAGGGCGTCCCTGGCTGCATCAACTGCATGTTAGTCACGACATGCTCATGAGCCAGACTGTAAAGGCTCTTCTGCTCCGCCGTCGGCTCGAAATCACCAACCATCCATGTGCGGGACATGTCGATGCAGATCCCGTAGACACCGATCAAGTCGGTGTCGAAGCCGAGCAGCTCGCCGTACTGGATCACCCGCGGGCCACATTCCTGGAACCACGGATTGGTGCGCGGACCGGAGGCCAGAAGCCGGGTTTCGATCCACTCGCCACCGCGCCGTATGTTCTCCGCATGCAAAACCGCCCAGACGTCGTTTTCGGTGACACCCGGCACGACGGCCTGTTGCATCTTGCCGACGGCGACCTCGCAGGAATGGACGGCGCAGCGCATGGCGGTGATCTCGTCCGGTCCCTTGATGACGCGCGCCAGCTCAGTGACTTCCTGCCCTTCGAAGATCTCGATTCCGAGCCTTTGCAAAGCCAAAAGCCCGGCATGCTCGATCTTGTCGACGGCAAGCCGGCGATTGTCGCCGCCGTGGGCGCGTAGCACCTCGTCCACCTGGGCGGCGAAAAGCCGGGCATGCTCGTCGGTCCGCTCGCCGCTTTCGAAATAGAAGAAACTGGCGCCGCTGCGCAATTCCTGAACCAGCGGCAGATGGGCCGACAGGTGGTCGCAGGCGTGAAAGTCCCAGAGAACGATATAGCCGTCGGCGGACACGAAACA
This sequence comes from Hoeflea sp., assembly GCA_965216535.1. Taxonomy (GTDB): domain Bacteria; phylum Pseudomonadota; class Alphaproteobacteria; order Rhizobiales; family Rhizobiaceae; genus Hoeflea_A. The sequence goes on along the minus strand of OZ244175.1, from coordinate 6,909,554 downwards.
GGCGCGCGCCGCGTTGTGCGACGTCCACAGCTGCATGTTGGTCGTGTCGGTGGCATAGCGGATGTTGAGCGGATCGAAGCACAATAGCCCGGCATAGTCGTGTCGGCGCAACTCGGCCACCAGACGATCGAGCCGGAAGCGGCGCATGCGCTCCAGATCGGGAGCCGGGAGGCCCGCCTGCGCCCATTCATCGAAAGCAAGCGCGGTCGGACCGATCTCCACCCGATCGTTGTCATCGAGCGATCCGTCCGGTTTGACGGCGCGCCGCCGGGTCGGATCGATCTTCTGATTGGATATCGAAAAGGCGCTCATCATTCCTCCCGAATGCCCGTTTCCGGTGACGACTGAACCATCGGATCGGTCCAAATGCGCGCCTGACCGCGACCCGATCATTGCGGTTTGCGTCGAGGCTGGGGACCGAGCGGCGACAATTCACAATCAGGCATTGCCGGGCACTGGCTCTTGCTCGAATTTCTTTGTAAGGAAACCGCTGAAAAGTCCGGTTCGGCCGGAGGCAAAGGTTGGAACGTTCATGCAGGAACTCGTGATCCGCCGTCCTGACGACTGGCATCTTCATCTTCGTGACGCCGAGATGCTGACGGCCACTGCGCCTTACAGCACCGCCCACTTCGCCCGCGCCATCATCATGCCCAACCTGGTTCCGCCGGTGGCCGATACCGAAATGGCGGCTGCTTACCGGGACCGTATCCTGCAGGCCATTCCGGAAGGGCACAGCTTCACGCCGCTGATGACGCTTTATCTCACCGAAGACACGAATGCCGAGGATATTGTTGCCGGCTTCGAAAGCGGCGTGATCACCGCCGTCAAACTCTATCCCGCCGGCGCGACGACCAATTCCCACAACGGCGTCACCAATGTCGAGAAGGTCTACCCGGTGCTCGAACGCATGGCCGAAGCCGGAGTGCCGCTGCTGATCCATGGCGAGGTAACGGACCCGGATGTCGATATTTTCGACCGCGAGGCCGTGTTTATCGACCGAGTGCTCGAACCCATGCGGTTGCGTATTCCAACCTTGAAAGTGGTGCTGGAACACATCACCACGCGGCAAGGCGCGGAGTATATCGGCAACGCAGACGGCGACATTGCCGCGACAATCACCACCCATCACCTGATCATCAACCGCAACGCCATTCTGGTCGGCGGCATCCGGCCGCACTATTACTGCCTGCCGATCGCCAAGCGCGAGACCCACCGACTGGCGCTGCGCGCGGCCGCGACCTCCGGCAATCCGCGGTTTTTCCTGGGTACGGATTCAGCCCCGCATCTGGCGACCGACAAGGAGAGCGCCTGCGGTTGCGCCGGGATCTTTACCTCCATCAACACGCTGTCCTGTCTGGCGCACGTGTTCGAGGAAGAGGGCGCGCTCGACAAGCTCGAGGGTTTCACCTCGCTCTACGGGCCAAGATTCCATGGATTACCGGCAAATGAAGAGCGTATCAGGCTGGTTCGCCATGAAGCCGAAATCCAATTCCCGGAGGCCATTGATACCGCCATCGGGCCGGTAGCGGTTTTCGATCCGATGTTCCCGATCCACTGGGATGTGGACATGTCCGGGGTCGACCAGGGCAACACATAGAGGAAGTCGATGTTTTCAAACACCTATCCGGACCGCGATGTGGTTGCCGAACTGGTCGGCAAGATGCTGATCGAAATAAAGGCCGTGCACTTTCGCTCCGACGAGCCCTACACCTTCACGTCAGGCCTCGCGAGCCCGGTCTATATCGACTGCCGGAAGATCATCTCCTACCCGCGGGTGCGCTCGGCCATTATGGATTTCGCGGTGGCGACCATTCAAAGGGAAGCCGGCTTCGAATGCTTCGACAGCGTCGCCGGCGGCGAGACTGCCGGCATCCCGTTTTCCGCCTGGATCGCCGAGCGCATGGGGCTGCCCATGCAATATATCCGCAAGAAGCCGAAAGGTTTCGGCCGTGACGCCCAGATCGAAGGATCGATGCCCGAAGGCAGCAACGTTCTGCTGGTTGAGGACCTGACCACCGATGGCGGCAGCAAGATCAAGTTCGCCGAGGCAATACGAAATGCCGGTGCGCGCATCGACCATACATTTGCGATTTTCTACTATGATATCTTCAAGGATGCACCGGACCGGCTCAAGGCCCATGGCATGACGCTGCACTATCTCGTCACCTGGTGGGATATGCTGAACCTGTCGCGCAAGCAGGGTTACTTCGATACGGAAACGCTGGAACAGGTCGAAGCCTTTCTCCACGCTCCGTTGGAGTGGTCGAGCCGCAACGGCGGTATCTCCGAACTGCCGGAGAAAAACTGATCCTTTCTTTCGGGAGCAGAACCAATGGCAAAACCCAATCTTCTGATCGTCGGCGCCGGTGGCGTTGGTCAGGTCACCGCCAACAAGGCGGTGCAGTTCCGGGATGATTTTGGTGCGATCACGCTGGCTGCCCGCACGCGCTCCAAACTGGAGCGGATTGCCGCGGAAATCCAGGATCGCTGGGGCCAGCCGGGTGAAGCGGCGCTTGTGAACGTGCGAACGGTCAACGCCCGCGACACTGGTGAAATGATCGCACTGATCCGCGAACTGGACATCGGCCTGGTGCTCAACGTTGCGTCGCCCTACTGCAACGCTTCCATCCTGGATGCCTGCCTCGAAACCGGTGTGCCCTATCTCGATACGGCGTTGGCTGAGGATGAATTCATCGAAAACATCGAAGCGCCCTGGTACGAGCGTGTCGAATGGCCGCGTCGTCCGAAATTCGCCGAGCTAAATACCACGGCCGTGCTTGGCATGGGCTTCGATCCCGGTGTCGTCAACATATTCTGCGCCCACGTTCGCAAGCACTTGCTCGATGAGATCGACACGATCGATATCATCGACGTCAATGCTGGCAGCCACGGCCGCTATTTCGCCACCAATTTCGATGCGGACGTCAATCTGCGCGAAATCAAGGAAGACGTCATCACCTGGGACAACGGCGCCTGGAAAACGATACCGCGCCATTCCGAATGGATGGACGTGACGCTGCCGCAGGTCGGCACCCACCGGGTTTATTCCATGGGCCACGATGAGCTGCAGTCGCTTGCCGTCAACTTCCCCGGAACCGACCGCATCACATTCTGGATGGGCTTCGGTGAGCACTATCTCAAAGTCTTCGATGTGCTCGACAATCTCGGGCTGACCTCGTCGGTGCCGGTCGAGGTCGATGGCGTCAAGGTTGCGCCCAACCGGCTGATCAAGGCGCTTCTGCCGGACCCCGCGTCTCTTGCCGCGGGCTATACGGGGAAGATCTGCATTGGCGTCGACGTGCGCGGCCGCAAGGACGGCGTCGAAAAGCGCTTCTTCCTGTGGTCGAACTGCGATCACGAGGAAAACTTCCGCGAGGTCGGCAGCCAGTCGATTTCCTATTCGACGGGCATCCCGGTCATCACAGCGGCGCGGCTGATGGCCAATGGCACCTGGAACCCGAAGACAATGGTCAATGCCGAAGAACTCGATCCCGATCCGTTCCTGGCATCGATGGGAGAGGTCGGCATCGATTGGGCGTTCGAGGAACTGCCGGTCGACGGCAGTTGGCCTTACCCGACCGAGAGCTAGGCCACGCCAATGGCATTTGAGCGTTTCGATCCGGCGCGCGTGCCGAGTCCCTGCCATGTTCTCGACCTGGCGCGGCTGGAAGACAATCTGCGGCTGCTGAAGCGCGTCGCCGACGACAGCGGCGTGAAGGTGCTGTTGGCGTTGAAGGCTTTCTCCTGTTACGCGGTCGCGGGCCTGGTCGGTCGCTACCTGTCCGGCACGGCGGCCAGCGGCCTCTTCGAAGCGCGGCTCGGGAAAGCACGCTTTGGCGGCGAAATGCATGCCTATGCTCCCGGGTTGAAGGATGCCGATCTTGAGGAATTGCTCGGTTATTCGGACCACCTGATCCTCAATTCTCTCGGCCAGTGGGAGCGTTTCAGGAGCCGGCTAACAATAGTGCCGGAGCTGCAAATCGGTTTGCGGGTCAATCCGGGTCACAACGAGGTGGAAAACCCGCTCTACGATCCCTGCGCACCCTGGTCGCGTCTGGGCGTTCCAGCCGGCGAGCTCCGACCGAAAGCGCTGGAGGGACTGTCCGGTATCCATGTGCACGCGCTTTGCGACCACACTTACCCGGCTTTCGATCGCATGCTCGACGCAGTCGAGAAAAACTGCGGTCATCTGTTCGAGGCAATCGACTGGATCAATCTCGGTGGAGGTTTGCTTATCACAGAAGCGGGCTTCCCGATCGACAAGTTAATCAGCCGGCTAAACGAGTTTCGCGAACGGACCGGCCTGACCGTCTATCTGGAGCCCGGAACGGCAGTTGCCCTGCATTCGGGAGCGATGATTTCCGAGGTGCTCGACCGTAGCCGCAACGTCGGCGAGATCGCCATCATGGACACATCCGCGACCTGTCACATGCCTGATGTGATCGAGGCGCCCTTCACCCCCGATGTGCTCGGAGCAGAAACACTGCCGCGGGACACCGTGGCTGAACCAGGGCATCCCGACATTGTGCGCCTCGGTGGTCCGACATGCCTTGCCGGAGACATCATCGGAACATACCGCTTCGAGCAGCCGCCCCAGGTTGGCGATCGGCTCATCTTCCTCGATGTCGGCTACTACACCATGGTCAAGGCAACGACTTTCAACGGCACGCCGCTGCCGTCTCTGGCCCTGTGGGACAGCCGCACCGACGAGCTCGAGATCGTCCGCGAATTCGGTTACGACGATTTCGAGAGGCGTCTGTAACGCAGTTTTTGCTGCACAAAATGCTGCGCACCATGGAGTGCAGCATTTATAATTGTGCAGTGCAGCAAAACACTCCGTAACCTACGGAAATCTCACAGAAAACGATCGCGCTCCTGTTCCGATTGCTGCGCAATAAAATCGACCACTTCCTTGACCCGGCGGATGTTGCGAAGATTTTCGTGATAGACGATCCAGTAGGTGCGGTCGACCTGCAGGTCAGGCAGCACCCGCACCAGGTCCTCATGCGGCCGGGCGAGGAATTTGTGCAGAATGCCGATGCCGGCGCCGGCGCGAACCGCCTCGACCTGGCCAAGCACGGCGGAGATCTCGAAGTCGGATTCCCAGTTGCGGGCGAAGTGCGAGCGGTAATGCAGTTGCGGAGAAATGACCAGGTCCTCCACATAGCCGATCAACCGGTGCGCCGACAGCGCATCGGCTTTGTGCGGCTTGCCGTGCTCGGCCAGATAGGTTTTCGAGGCGTAGAGGCCGAGGGCATAGTCGACAAGCTTACGGGTTATCAGCCGGCCGGCCTGGGGTCGGTCAACGGTGACCAGGATGTCGGCCTCGCGTCTTGAAAGCGAAAAGCTCTGCGGCACCGGCACCAGCTGGATCTTGAGGCCTGGATAGCGCTCCGTCAGCGTGCCAAGGCGCGGCGCCAGGAAAGCGATGCCGAAGCCGTCAGTCGCACCGATGCGAACCGTGCCGGTCACCTCGACATCGGTCATGCCCACCTCGGCACGCGCGGCCAGCATCTCCGCCTCCATGCGCTCGGCGGCGTGCATGAACGCTTCGCCCTCCTGGGTGAGATCGCAGCCATTGGTGCGGCGGATCAGCAGCTTGCACTGCAGCGCTTCTTCCAACGCCGTCACCCGACGACCAACCGTGGCATGGTTGAGCTCCAACCGTCGGGCTGCCGCCAGGATTTGCCCGGATCGCGCCACCGCCAGAAATATGCGAACATCATCCCAATTCATGAACTGCTCCGCAGCGACGTCGAGTGGTTGAGCGTGGACTATAAAATTTGCACAACGGATGCGCTAGGCTGTGCATTGATTTTCACAATTTAAAGCGCAGAATGCCGGCAACAAACCGGACATCATGATGGAGGATTGCAATGCGAGAGATTGGTCATTTTGTCGGCGGCAAGGAGGTCGCCGGAACCAGCGGCCGGACCGCCGATGTGCTGATGCCGATGGACGGCACCATCCAGGGCAAGGTTGCGCTGGCCGGCAAGGACGAAGTTCGGGCAGCGGTGGAAAACGCCAAGGCGGCGCAGCCAGCCTGGGCAGCGACGAACCCGCAGCGCCGCGCCCGCGTGCTGATGAAGTTCCTTGAACTCGTGCACGCCGAATACGATTCACTGGCCGAGCTGCTGGCCAAGGAGCACGGCAAGACGATCCCGGACGCCAAGGGCGACATCCAGCGTGGCCTTGAGGTTGTCGAATTTTGCATCGGTGCCCCACACCTGATGAAAGGCGAATACACGACGGGCGCCGGTGCCGGGATCGACGTCTATTCGATGCGTCAGCCTCTTGGCGTGGTAGCCGGCATTACCCCGTTCAACTTTCCGGCCATGATCCCGCTGTGGAAGATTGCTCCGGCATTGGCCTGCGGCAATGCGTTCATTCTCAAGCCGTCCGAGCGCGACCCCGGAGTGCCGATGCGCATTGCCGAACTGTTCATCGAGGCCGGCCTGCCGGAAGGCGTGCTCAACGTCGTCAATGGCGACAAGGAAGCGGTCGACGCCATCCTTGATGATCCCGACATCAAGGCCATCGGCTTTGTCGGTTCCACGCCGATCGCCGAGTACATCTACAGCCGCGGCTGTGCCGCGGGCAAACGCGTCCAGTGTTTTGGTGGCGCCAAGAACCACATGATCGTCATGCCTGACGCCGACATGGATCAGACCGTCGATGCGCTGATCGGCGCGGGTTACGGCTCCGCCGGCGAACGCTGCATGGCCGTCTCCGTTGCCGTTCCGGTCGGCCAGCAGACCGCCGATCGGCTGGTCGAGGCGCTGATTCCGCGGGTCGAGGCGCTGAAGGTTGGTCCCTCCACCGATCCCTCTGCCGACTACGGCCCGTTGGTCACGCCGCAGGCGCTGGAACGCGTCAGGGGCTATGTCGACCTCGGCGTCGAAGAAGGCGCCAGCCTGGTCGTTGATGGCCGCGATTTCAAAATGCAGGGCTACGAAAACGGCTATTACATGGGCGGCTGCCTGTTCGACAACGTGACGCCCGACATGCGCATCTACAAGGAAGAGATCTTTGGCCCGGTGCTGTCGGTGGTGCGTGCCGATACCTATGAGGATGCGCTCCGCCTGCCGAGCGAGCACGAATACGGCAACGGCGTTGCCATCTTCACCCGCGACGGCGATGCCGCCCGTGACTTTGCCGACCGGGTGCAGGTCGGCATGGTTGGCGTCAACGTGCCGATCCCGGTGCCGATCGCCTATTACACCTTCGGCGGCTGGAAGGCTTCCTCCTTCGGGGACCTCAACCAGCATGGCCCTGACGCCTTCCGCTTCTACACCAAGACCAAGACGATCACCTCGCGCTGGCCGTCCGGGGTCAAGGATGGCGCCGAATTTGTCATCCCGACGATGAACTGATCGCGGCCAAGACGACATCTGATGCAGCGCCCGCCGAAAGGCGGGCGTTTTGTTTTATGCCTGTCGCCGCATCAGCCACCAGCCGGCGGCAATGATCAGGAGCATGCCTGATAGCGTGGCGACGCCTGGGGAAGCGGCAAAGAACACCAGGTCCCAGACGGCCACGAAGACGAGATAGCTGTATTCGAACGTTGCCACGGTTGGCGGCGGCGCGGCCTGGTAAGCCCCGGCAATTCCAAAACTGATCGCCACCGTCAGGACCGCCAGTGTGCCGAGAAACAGCCACTCCGCCGTGCCCAGTCTGGACCATCCTCCGAACAGGTAGGGATTGGACCGGACCAGTTCGTCCTGCGGCCCGAACAGCAAAGCGATCGCACTCACCGCAAGGCCGCCGGCAAGCATGATCAAGTTGACGGACAGCGCCATCGCAGCCGGTGGGATGTCCTGACACCGCGCCCGCGTCATCACATGCGCCAGGGCGTAGAAGACGGCTCCCGCCAACGGTAACAATGCCCAGGGCGAGAACGCATCCGTGCCCGGCTGCAACAGAACGAGGACCCCGACAAACCCAACGGAAACAGCGATCCAGCCGCGGTAGCCGACCGGCTCACCGATGGCGGTTGCGGAAAGCAGGGTGACGAACAGCGGGGCTGTATAGGTCGCCGCACCGAGCACTGACAGGCTGACGAACGGAATGGCCGCGTAGAATGCCAGGAACATCAGCGTCATCGCAAGCGACCGCAACAACGGCCAGGGTTTCAGCGCGGCCGCGAGGACAGTGCCGCGCAGCCCCTGCGCAAATGCAAGCGTGGCGAAGAGCGGCAGTGCCAGGATCGCCCTCAACGTAAAGATTTGCCCAAGCGTCAGCGTGTCGCCGTAGAGCTTGAAGACCACATCCTGCACCGATGTGACGAACATCGCAGCGACAATCAGAACAATGCCGCGCAGCACGAATTGAGGTCGTGCCTGAACATCTTCAACGCTGGACATCCTCGCCTCCGGTGATGCTCGAACAAAACGCATATTCCGTTTTTGATTGTTTGATAATGCATTGCTTGCCAAACACACTCTTTGGTAAATTCAACCAATGGAGCGTGCACCTGTCCAAGGTATCGAAGTCTTTCTGACCATCGTCCGGGAGGGGTCGTTGCGCGCGGCCGCAAAGGCGTTGGGCGTCGGTCCACCGGCCGTCAGCCTGCAACTGAAAGCACTGGAAGAACGTATGGGCGTCGGCCTGTTGCACCGCACGACCCGGTCGATCGAACTGACCGATGCCGGCCGCGTGTTGTTCGACGCAGCGGCGCCGGCCTATCGGGACATGGTCTACGCGGTCAAGAAAACCCGCGAGGTTGGCAGATCCACGACCGGCACGCTGCGCCTGACCCTCTCGCGCGGGGCGTATGTCGCCACGGTTGCTCCGGTGCTGGAGGCGTTTCAGGCGGACAATCCTGGCATATCGCTGGATCTTTCACTGAACGAAAGATTGGTCGACATCATTCATGATGGGTTTCATGCCGGCATTCGACTGGGCGACGTGCTGGCGCCTGATATGGTGGCCGTTCGCCTGACGCCGCCGCAACCCTCAGCCTACTTTGCCGCACCGTCCTATCTGCGCGCCAATGGACGCCCGGAGGAGCCGCGGGATCTCCTGGATCACCGCTGCATTCGCAACCGGCTGCCGACGGCCAACAGGATCGCCGACTGGCCCATCATCGAGAACGGCCAGAACAAGACCATCGATCCACCTGCCTCACTGGTGTTCGATCACACCATTGGTGTCATCGACGCCGCCCGCGACGGTCACGGCATCGGCTGGGCCGCATTTACGTCGGTGCAGGACCGGCTCGCCTCAGGAGGGCTGGAAACCGTTCTCGATTCCCATGCGGGCACGTTGCCACCCTTTTACCTCTACTACCCGGAAAAGAACCGGCGTGTTGAATGCCTTCGGCTCTTTATCGACTGTCTCGTCGCGCGCCGCGACCGTCTGGCGCGAACGGTCACATCGAACGACGCCAGGCAAGACCGGAGATCTCCAGACAGTATCGCCTGATACTGTCGGCGGCATGGCCTGAGAGAGATGTGGCTGGATAATTCCCGATGAACATTATCGGGAGGACCCAAATGGCCACGAACAATCTCAACCTTCGCCGACGCGGATTTCTGAAGACGATGGGGGCATCCGGTCTGTTGGCCGCCACCGGAAGTTTTCCGAGCCCGGCCGTGGCGAAAACCAAGACCATTCGCATCGGTTTCGTGACACCGCAAACCGGACCGCTGGCCATATTCGCGGAGCCGGACGCTTTCGTCCTGAACCAGTTCCGGTCGGCACTGTCGGAGGGCGTGATGATCAACGGGACGCGCCACCCGGTCGAGTTCATCGTCAAGGACAGTCAATCGAATTCGAACCGTGCATCTTCCGTTGCTCAGGAACTGATCCTCGGCGACGAGGTGGATATCATCACGGCAACGGCGACGCCGGATACGACCAACCCGGTTGCCGATCAGGCCGAGTTGAATGGAGTTCCCTGCATCACCAACGACACGCCATGGCAACCGCACTTTTTCGGCCGCCAGGGCGATCCGACGGTCGGTTTCGAGTACACCTACCATTTCTTCTGGGGACTGGAGGACATCATCTCCGTCTTCACGGGCATCTGGCAGCAGGTCGACACCAACAAGGTAGTGGGCGCGCTGTGGCCGAACGATCCGGACGGCAATGCCTGGGGTGACCCGGAACTTGGCTTTCCGCCGGTGATGCAAGACCTCGGCTACAGCCTCGTCGACACCGGCCGTTTCCAGTCGATGACCGACGATTTCTCGGCCCAGATTTCGGCGTTCAAGAACGCTGGCGTCGAGATCGTGACGGGTGTCACCATTCCTCCGAATTTCACCACCTTCTGGAGCCAGGCGGCACAGCAGGGTTTTCATCCGAAAGTGGTCAATGTCGCAAAGGCGTCGGAGTTCCCGCAGGCGATGGCCGCGCTCGGAGATCGCGCGGATGGCCTCTCCGTCGAGGTCTGGTGGTCACCGCACCATCCTTTCGCGTCCGGCTTTACCGGCCAGAGTTCAGCCGAACTGGCGAAGCAATACGAAGCTGAAAGCGGCAACCCGTGGACAATGCCGTTGGGCTTCAAGCATTCGCTGTTCGAAGTCGCCGTCGACGCTTTGCGGCGCACCGAGGATCCGACCGATCCCGACAGCATAGCCGCAGCAATCGCCGACACGTCTTACGATTCGGTGGTTGGCAAGGTCGATTTCTCGGCCGGACCGGTCCCCAACGTCGCCAAGACACCGCTGGTCGGAGGGCAGTGGAGATTGCAGGACGGCAAACCGGTTTTGGAGATTGTCGAGAACGCATCCCATGCCGACATACCGCTCACCGCAGACGTCCGCTCCATTTCCTGATCGGTCCTGATCGAAACTGCGAAGGCCCGGAAATCACCGGGCCTTTTTTGTGTACTTCTCGACGATGTCGAAAAAGTTCATCACGTGCGGCTTGCGGTTGTCACGCCGTGCATGGGCCGAAAGACCGGTCCCGGGGTTGTAGCCCTTATAGGGGCGATAGAAGACGCCCGGCCGCTGGGTCGACGAGACGCTCTCCGGCACGATTGAGATGCCGACGCCGACGGAAACCAGGCTGATCGCCGTTTGATAGTCCTGGGCGAACACCGTTTCTCGTGGTTTCAGACCTTCTTCAGCGCAGACCTTCAGGATGTAATCGGCAAAGCTTGGCCGCGGGCGCCGGGGATAAAGCACAAAGGTCTCATCCGTGAGGTCCTTCAGCGCGATGTTTTGGACCGCATTCAGCCTGCTGTTGTCTGGAATGGCCAGCATCAGCGGCTCCTGGTGCAGCGTCAGCGTGCGCAGTTCCTCGATGTCGAGCGACGGCCGGGCGACGGCAATATCGATCTCGCGTTGAATGACGGCCCTTTCAAGTTCCGCATTGTTCATGGCCGACAGGGCCAGATCGACATTCGGATAGTGTGAGCGGTAAGACTTGATCAGGGTGGGCAGCACGCCATGACTGGCCGATCCGACAAACGCGATCCGCAACCGGCCTGCGCTGCCCTGGCCGATCAGGCTCACTTCCCGGTAGGTGCTTTCGAGCCGTTCGATAATGTCCCGGGCGCGCTCCAGCATGACATCGCCCGCAGGTGTCAGGCGGATCTGGCTGCGGGACCGGTCAAACAGCTGGACGCCGAGGTCCTTTTCGAGCTGTGCGATCTGTCGGGACAGGGGAGGCTGGGCCATCTCGAGACGCTCCGCGGCGCGCCCGAAATGCAGTTCCTCGGCCACCGCCACAAAATATCGAAGCCTCTTGATCTCCATGCCATGCCCCCTCGGGCTGCAAAACTATCCGTGTGCCTGCATCCGGTCGAGGGCCTCCAAGAAATGGGGACGGAAGCCCTGCGGATGCTCGCTCATCGGAAAATGTCCGATTTCAGGCATGATGGCCAGCGTCGCGCCGGGAATGGCATCGGCGGTGCGTCGCGCATCTTCCGGCGTGCAGGTCAGGTCGTACTCGCCACACATGATGTGCACGGGCGCGGTGCCGGTGTCGATGCGGTCGAGATTGCCGAGCAGGCTGTCGTCTCGCGTGTAAAAGCTCAGGTCACCGCGAAATACGCCCGGCCCTGATTGCATGAACATCCACTGCGTGTTCCATCGTTCCGTCACCGGAGCCTGCGGTGCGATGTTGGCAGAAACCAGAGCCGCGCCCATCTCGGCGCCCGGAGCGTCAGGCCGGTGGAACCAGTCGATGTCGTACCATGCCGGCTGAAAGTCCGATGCTTCAATGGCGATGAAGCCGCCGAAACGCTCCGCATGGTGCAGCGCCAGCTGCAAGGCAATGCGGCCGCCCATCGAGCATCCCGCAAAGATCGGCCGATGCAGCCCGAGCGCGTCTGCAAGGGCGAGCACCGTTGCCATATAGTCTTCAGTGGTGAGCAGGTATTCCTGTGTCTCCCAACCGGCAGGCGGCAGCGACTTGCCGTGCCACGGCAGGTCGGGCGCAATAAAGCGATGGCGGCGTGTGAGCTCGATGTCGTTGAGGATGAAGCGCCACTGGCGATTGTCCGCTCCCGCCGTATGAAAGCATAGAACAGGTGACCCTTCGCCGGCTTCCTCGAAATAGATGCGTTGACGCGTGCCGGCGATATCGAGGTTGACGTAACGGCCGGTGACCTGTTCGAAAAGGGCGCTCATGATGTTGCCTCCTGGCGGCCCAGTGCCATGAATTCCTTGAAGAAACGCAGGTTCTTGACGAGGCAGAGGATGTCGCCTTCGATACGGCCGCGGCCGATCTTGACCAGGCCGAAAAGGTCGTGAAAGCCAGGAGCCGGCACCGCTTCCCAGAACCGCCTGAGAGCGTCGGCATCCGTGCGCAGGGCGAAGCGCCAGGGCGTTTTGCGGCTGGGGCCGGCTTCGATCTGCGCCAGCTTCCCCCGGTCGAAATGCAGGTAGATTTCCTGACCTTCGACCTCGACCAGCACGGTTTCGGAAAACAGTGAACCCAGGCGGGCAAGATGCGGCCGCTCGGCCTGGCGATCGGCCATGCGTTTGAACACCGTAAGCAATTCCGTTGTCGGCATGGCCTCAATCCGTTCTCTTGTACGCGTCCGCAATCGCCGGATCCGGTGTGACTCCCAGTCCTGGGCCGGTCGGCAGCAAAACCTCATAATCCTGATATTCGAGGCCCTTAAGCGTGGTGTCGTGGACGACAATGCGCGGCCCGAAATGCTCGGTACCCCATTGCAGCCGCGGCAGAGTCGAAAAGACAGCCAGATGCGCGGCTGCGCCGAGGCTGCTTTCCAGCAGGCATCCGCCATAGAGCTGCAGGCCTCCGGCGCCGGCGATCGCGGCAATCCGTTGCAAGGCCTGAGCACTGCCGTGTTTGCACAGCTTGAGGGACAGGACGGAGCCCGCGCCCAGGGTGGTCGCGCGCAGGGCTTCGTCGGCTGAAAACACCGCCTCATCCAGCATGAGCGGAATGCGCGTACGCGCAGCAAGGCGTGCCATGCCTTCGATGCGGCCAGCCGGAAGCGGTTGTTCGATCAGCCCGATATCCAGGTCTTCCAGGGCAGGAAACCAGCGCAGGCATGTGGCTTCGTCCCAGGCCTGGTTGACGTCTGCGACAAGCAGAGTTTCGCCGGGCAGGGACCGTCGCAGAATGGCAAGGCGCTCGATGTCATCAGCAGGGTTTACAAAACCCAGCTTGACCTTGAAGCGATTGAACGTGCCTGCTTCGATCTTCGATTGCGCCTCCTCGGTTTCCTGTTCGGCATTGCCAGACGCCAGCGTCCAGATCACTGGAAACCGGTCGCGTACGGGGCCACCAAGCAGCGTTGCGGCAGGCACATTCAGGGTCAGGCCAAGCGCGTCCAGGAGCGCGCTGTTCAGGGCGGATTTGGCAGCCGTGTTGCGTTTCGCAGCCTGGTCCATTCGCAGGTTGGCGGCTTCGATACCGCTTGCCGGCTGGCCGATCAGGCAAGGCGCGAGATAGGTGTCGATATTGGCCTTGATGGCTTCGACGCTTTCCTCCGACCAGCGCGGTCCGCCAAGGGTCGAGGCTTCGCCGTTGCCGACAACGCCGTTGTTTAGCCGCACGGCCACATGCACGAAACTCTGCCGGTCGACCGATGTATTCGACAGCCTGTGCCGCCGCTGTGTCGGAACGTCCAGAATGACGGAATGCACGGAGTGAATGCGCGTGTCATTCACGAGATCCGGGCTGGCGGCGGCAAGCGTCGACAGCTCTTTCAGAGCCGCTTCCATGGAACACCTCTAAGGAACTGGCGGCCGGAGCACTGCCGGCCGCCCGGGTTTCGTCACTCGGCCGCCATCGCCAATTTGGCGTCGGCCCGGATCACGAAGTCGAAGTCCATCTCGAGATCGGTGTCCGCTCCCTCCGGTGTCTTCCGCATGTTTCCGATCAGGTCTTCCTTCACGGCGAAGACCGAGTCGTTGTCGAGATATTCGGTTTCGCTGTCATAGATCTGGGAGACCAAAGTCTTGTAGCCATCCTTCTGGATCAGAAAGTGGATATGTCCCGGGCGCCAGGGATGGTGCCCCATGTATTTGAGCAGTTCGCCGGCGGCGCCGTCATAGGGGATCGGGTAAGGAACCGGGCGGATGGCGACGAACTCATAACGGCCATCTGCATCGGTCTCGAAACGTCCGCGCAGATTGAAGTCCGGCTGGTCGGGATCCTGCTGCTCGTAAAGTCCGTTCGGCGCGTCTTCCCAGACATCGACCGTCACGCCAGGCACCGGATTTCCGTCGGTGTCGCGGATCTGGCCGCGCACCCTGACCGTCTGCTGGTCCTCAAAATCCTTCTGAACGATCGATGCGCCATTCGGCAAGACCGGAGGGCTTTCGCGATAGAAGGGACCAAGCACGGTCGTTACGGTCTCGCCGTGAGTGGGGCGCTTGTCGAGCATGTCGACCAGGACCTCCATCCCGATGATATCGGCGATAAGGATGAACTCGTTGCGGGCATCGTCGGAGATATCGCCGGCGCGGCGCAGCCACTCCATCGATTCCAGCCACTCCTCGTAGCTCAAATTCACGTCGGCGCAGAAGGCATGCAGGTGCTTGATCGCGCTGGCCATGATCTCCCGATTGCGGTCCGGGATATCGGGAGACATCGACTGGATCACCGCGTCCGTAATGTTGTCGAGTGTAATGTTTCGCATGACTGGTTCCTCCGCGTCGTCGCGATGCGTGTTTGTATGCTGCAATAAGGCACGCGGCGACGAAAGTGCTCAATGCTCCGAGCGGTATGCGGCGATACCTCCGGAGGTATGAGGTTCGCCAGCTCATGACGAAATAGGTATCGCCTTAGACTGGCACCGGCATTGAAGGCGGCCGCCCGACTGCGCAGTTTGCAGCGCACGGGAGG
This sequence comes from Hoeflea sp., assembly GCA_965216535.1. Taxonomy (GTDB): domain Bacteria; phylum Pseudomonadota; class Alphaproteobacteria; order Rhizobiales; family Rhizobiaceae; genus Hoeflea_A. The sequence continues at coordinate 6,894,281 of OZ244175.1, read as the reverse complement.
CATCCATGACACCCATCCTGACATTGCAGAACGTTTCAAAGACTTTCGGGGCGTTGAAGGTCACAGATGCCGTGGATCTGACGCTGACATCCGGCCAGGCTCTCGGGATCATCGGACCCAACGGCGCCGGCAAGAGCACGCTCTTCAATCTGATCGGCGGATCGTTGCCGGTCTCGACCGGTGCGATGGCGTTCAACGGCCAGGATATCACGCGCCTGTCGGCTGTCCGGCGCTGCCGCATCGGCATTGCACGCTCTTTCCAGATCCCCCAGCCATTCGTCGGCATGTCGGCCTACGAGAACCTGCTCGTCGCGCAGACGTTTGGCGGATCATCGGATCGGGCCCGATGCCGCGATATTCTCGTGTTGACGGGCCTGATCGCCAAAGCGGATCGGCCGGCCGGCACGTTGACGTTGCTGGAGCGCAAACGGCTGGAACTCGCCCGCGCCCTGGCCACGGATCCGAAGCTGTTGTTGCTGGACGAGATTGCCGGCGGTCTGACCGAGGCGGAGTGCCGCTCGCTGGTGGCGACGATCCGCGGCATCCACGAGACGGGCGTTTCCATCATCTGGATCGAGCACATTGTTCATGCCCTGACGGCGGTCGTCGAACGGCTGGTCGTGATCGATCACGGCCGGATTGTCGCCGACGGCGAGCCAGCCAGTGTGATGGCTGATCCATTGGTCCAGGAAATCTATTTGGGGATCGAAATCGATGACGAGGCTGCTTGAGACCCGCGGCCTGGAAGCTTTCTACGGAGACTTCCAGGCCCTGTTCGGAATTGATTTCGAACTGGAGGCAAACGAGACTGTCGCCATCATCGGCGCCAACGGCGCCGGCAAATCCACATTTCTCAAATGTCTGACAGGCTTGCGGCCGACGCGCGGCCAGCAAATCCATTTTGACGGAAGGCCCATCGCCGGTGTCCCGGCCGACAGAATTCATCGGGCCGGGCTTGCCATGGTGCCGGAGGGGCGGCGGTTGTTTCCCTCGCTTTCCGTTGAAGAGAACCTGCTGATCGGAGGATCGGGCGGGCGGCAGGGCGTTTGGAACCTCGAAAGTGTCTACGCGATCTTTCCCGCTCTCAAGGAACGGCGCCATCACGGCGGCACGGAGCTCTCCGGTGGTCAGCAGCAGCAGGTGGCCATCGGCCGTGCGCTGATGTCGAACCCAAAACTGTTGTTGTGCGATGAAATCAGCCTCGGCCTGTCACCCAAGGTCATCAAGGACATCTATGCCGCCGTGCCGCTTATCCGCGAACGGGGAACGTCCCTAGTCATCATCGAGCAGGATATCAACCAGGCACTGCAGGTGGCCGACCGGGTCTACTGCTTCCAGGAGGGGCGTGTCTCCCTCAGCGGCGCGCCGGCCTCGCTGAGCCGATCGGCCATTGCCAACGCCTATTTCGGAATGGAGGCCGCGTGATGGAGTGGTTCAACGCACTGATCCAGGGGATCTTGCTGGGAGGGCTTTACGCGCTCTTTGCCGCGGGGCTGTCGCTGATGTTCGGCGTCATGCGCTTTGTGAACATCGCTCACGGCGACTTCATCGTGGTGGCGGCCTACCTGATGCTGGTCAGCGGTATGATGCTCGGCCTTCATCCGCTTTTGGGGATCGCCCTGGTTGTTCTTCTGATGGGGGCGGCCGGCTATCTCGGACAGCGATTTCTTCTCAACCGGGTGCTCGACGACGACATTCTTCCGCCGATCCTGGTGACTTTCGGCCTTTCGATCATCATTCAGAATGCGCTGTTGGAAACATTCAGCGCCGACAGTCGCAGGCTGCAAACCGGCGGTTTCGACACTGCCAGCTTCGTACTGCCGGGCGACATAGCGGTTGGCGCGCTTCCGGTCGCCATGTTTTTCGCTGCGCTCGGCGTGATTGGTGTGCTGCAATATGTCTTCTTCCGCACACCGCTCGGTCGGCTGCTTCGCGCAACGTCCGATGATCCGGCGATCGTGCCTCTGATGGGCGCCAACAACGCCCACGTCTTTGCCCTTGCCACGGCGTTGGCCAGCGGGGTGGTGGCGATCGCCGGCGCCATGCTGGCGATGCGCACCAATTTCGATCCGACCATCGGACCGTCGCGTCTGCTCTTCGCATTCGAGGCCGTGATCATCGGTGGCCTCGGCAACATTTGGGGCACTCTCGCGGGCGGCATCATTCTCGGCGTGGCGCAGACGATCGGCGCTCAGATCGACGGTGGATACCAGATCCTTGCCGGTCACCTGGCTTTCCTAGTGGTGCTGATTTTCAAGCCGACCGGCCTTTTCGCACGGATGAAAGGATAAGCCATGGCACATGCGGACACCATTGCATCCTCGAAGATGCTCCTCAGCGGCCGCGGCGCGCTCATCCTTGCTTTCCTAGCGGTTGTCGTTGGCCTCAGCCTTGCTCCGTTCTGGGCGGACCGTGCCTCCTTGAGGCTGCTGATGGAGGCGCTGAGCTTTCTCGCTCTGGCTCAGATGTGGAACCTGCTCGCCGGTTACACCGGTCTCGTTTCGGTTGGACAGCAGGCCTTCGTCGGGCTTGGCGGATATCTGTTTTTTGCGTTGGCCATGTTCGCAGGCGTTCCGGTGCTTTTGGCAATCCCGATCGCCGCATTGGCCGCCGGTCTCATTGCCTTCCCAACCGGCTGGATCGCCTTTCGCCTGCACGGCGCCTATTTCGCCATCGGAACCTGGGTGATCGCCGAGGTGTTCCGCCTGACGGCCGCACAGTTTTCGGCGCTTGGCGGGGGATCCGGAATCTCCCTGCCGATCGCCCTGGCGAAATCGATCGCCGACAGCCGCGCCGGCCGCGAGATGGTCATGTATTACATGGCATTCTTCATTGCCGCGGCCGTCGTGCTGGGCGTCTGGCTGTTGCTTCGGTCTCGCTGGGGTCTTGCCCTGACGGCGATCCGCGACAGCGAGACGGCGGCTGAGAGCGTCGGCGTCAACATCCCGCGCGTGAAATTCCTCGTCTATGTGCTGACAGCTGCGGGGACGGCGCTGACCGGCGCATTCATCTTCCTGCAGAAGCTGCGCATCACCCCGGACGCGGCGTTCAGCGTGAACGAGTGGTCCGCATTTGTGATCTTCATCGTTGTGATTGGCGGCATCGGCACGATTGAGGGCCCGATCATCGGCGTGATCGTCTTCTTCCTACTGCGCGAGGTCGCAGCCGACTGGGGATCCTGGTACCTGATCGGCATGGGCGCCATCGCAATCGCCGTCATGTTGATTGATCGCCGTGGAATCTGGGGGGCGCTGAAAGCCCGCGGTGTGCAGACGATCTTCGTGACCCGTCGAATGTGTCCGTAACTTATCGCCCTTTGCTCTAGTCGGTTCTTTCCTGCCGAATGAACGCAACAAGGCCAGCGGTTGAGCTGTCATGGCCCTCGGCGCTCTGCTTGCCTTCGACCACCGGCAGCAGCGCCGTCGCCAGTTCCTTGCCCAACTCGACGCCCCACTGGTCGAAGGCATTGATGCCGAAGAGCTGTGCCTCGACAAAGACGCGGTGCTCGTAAAGAGCAATGAGCCGGCCGAATGCGTAGGGGGTCAGTCGATCATGAACCATGGTGATCGAGGGCCGGTTGCCGGCAAACACCCGGTGCTGGGACAGATCCTGGCCGCCGGCGCCAGGTTTGGCCTGCGCCCGCGCTTCGTCCAGTGTCCGCCCGCGCATGAGCGCTTCCGACTGTGCCAGGCAGTTGGCGAGAAGCAGCTCGTGTTGATGGCCAAGGTCGGTTTCGTGGCCGCGTGCAGCCACGATGAACTCGACCGGAATGATATCGGTGCCCTGGTGGATCAGCTGGAAAAAGGCGTGCTGGCTGTTGGTGCCGGGTTCGCCCCAGACGATGGGTCCGGACGGTTCCAGTAGCGTGTTGCCTTCGATATCCACCCGTTTGCCGTTCGACTCCATGTCGAGCTGCTGCAGATAGGCGGGCAGGCGGGCGAGCCGTTGGTCGTAGGGAATGACTGCGCGGGACGGGTAGCCGCAGACCACACGATGGTAGTAGCCGATCAGTCCAAGCAGCATCGGCAGGTTTTCGGCCGTCGGTGCGTTGCGGAAATGGATGTCGAGATCGTGCGCGCCGGCGAGGAACTGCGTGAAGCGGTCGGCACCGATTGCCAGCATCAGCGGCAGGCCGATGGCCGACCAGATCGAATAGCGGCCGCCGACGAAATCCCAGAAACCGAAGACACGGTCGCCGGAGACACCGAAAGCGGCGACCTTGTCGAGCGCCGTCGAAACGGCGACGAAATGCTGTCCAACCGCCTCGTCGCCCAGCGCGTCGCCGATCCAGCGGCGGGCCGTGGCGGCATTGGTCATGGTCTCGATTGTTGTAAAGGTCTTGGACGCGACGACAATGAGCGTCGTTGCCGGATCCAGCCGGGCCAAAGTGTCGGCGATGTGGGCGCCGTCAATATTGGAGACAAAATGACAGCGTGGCCCGTCGCAATAGGGCGCCAGCGCCAGGCAGGCCATGGCCGGCCCAAGATCCGACCCGCCGATGCCGATATTGACCACGTCGGTGATGGCCTGGCCTGTGGCCCCCTTGATGCTGCCGTCGCGCACCGCCTCGCTGAAGGCAGCCATGGCGCCCAACACGGCGCGGATGTCCGGCATGACATCTTGGCCTTCGTCGATTACCTGGCTATCCGAAAGGTTGCGAAGCGCCGTGTGCAGAACGGCCCGGTCTTCGGTCAGGTTGATGTGGTCTCCGCAGAACATCGCCTCACGCCGTTCCGAGACCTGCGCATCTTCAGCCAGTTGCTGAAGCAGTTGCATTGTCTGTTCGTTGACGGCGCATTTCGAATAGTCGAACAGCAGGTCGTCCAATGTCACCGAAAACCGCTCGAAGCGGGCGGGGTCGGCGTCGAACGCAGCGCGCATGTCTCTTGGCGCGTCATCGGCCCGATGCGCGCGCAGGGCCGTCAGGGTCTGCTCGAAAGAGGGGGTCATGGCAGTTTCCGTGATTGGATGAATTCGGCCGCATTCATGCCACCCGAAGCGCCGCCTTTCAAGGCTGAACCCGGGTCGCTTGCGGCTGTTTTCTCAAGGCATTAACGTTGAATAAAGCCCGCGGTCAGACAGTTGGGCAGGGCGGGTCGAGTGGCCCCTGGGTATGGCGAATGGATCGATGAACCAGTTTGAGGACTTCAGCGCGGATGCCGCGAAGTTCGACCGTTTGCAGTCCCGGTTGCCGGAGATGTATGAGCGGGTCTTTCCAGACCGGCTCCATCCTCGGACGGTGGTGATCGTCCCCAGCCTTACGCTCGACGTGGAAGTGCTGGGCAAGATATCCGGCGTCCACCACTATGAGGAACGCCTGCTGTGCCTGCTGCGGCTTCTGCGCATGCCGCAAACGCGTGTCATCTATGTGACCAGCGGGCCGGTCGACGAGTGCATCGTCGACTACTATCTGCACCTTCTGCCCGGCGTGCCGCACCAGCACGCCCGCCAGCGCCTGACCCTGTTGTCCTGTCATGACGGGTCGGACCGGCCGTTGACCGCCAAGATCCTCGAGCGACCCAGGATGTTGGCTCGAATGGAAGCGGCCCTCGGCGACAAGGCGTTTGCGCACATGGTGTGCTTCAACGTGTCGGCGTTGGAGCGGCGACTGTCGGCAAAGCTGGGCATTCCGATCTATGGCTGCGATCCGGAACTGCAGCACCACGGCTCCAAAAGCGGCAGCCGCAAGCTGTTTCGGCAGGCGGGCATGCTCCAGGCCGAAGGGTTCGAGGACCTTGTCGATGGGAAAGACGTTGCTTCGGCGCTGGCACAGCTGAAGGTCCGCAATCCGGGTCTGCGCCGTGCCGTCGTCAAGCTGAACGAAGGCTTCTCGGGCGAGGGCAACGCCGTGTTCCGCTACAACGGTGCTGGTGAGTCAGAGAATGGGATTGCCGGACGGCTGTCCGACCTTGCGTTTTGCGCGCACGACATGGATTGGGATCAGTTCAGCGCCAAACTCGCCGAGATGGGCGGTGTGGTGGAGGCGTTCATAGAGGGTGAGGAGAAGCGCTCCCCATCGGTGCAATACCGGATCGATCCACTGGGCCAGCTCGATCCGATCTCCACCCACGACCAGGTATTGGGCGGAGACGACGGCCAAGTGTTCCTCGGCTGTCGCTTCCCGGCCGACGAAGCCTATCGGCTCGAGATCCAGAATGAAGGCATGAAAGTCGGGCAGTTGCTTGCCGGGCATGGCGTGCTGGGGCGCTTTGGCGTGGACTTCATCTCGGTGCCCGAGGGCAACAGCTGGCGTCATTACGCCGTCGAGATCAATCTGCGCAAGGGCGGCACCACCCATCCCTTCATCATGCTGGAGTACCTGACCGACGGTCGCTATGACGCCGTCAGCGGGCTGTTCAAGACACCGAGCGGTCGGGAACGCTATTATTTCGCCACCGACAATCTGGAATCGGAACGCTATCGAGGCCTGACGCCGGAAGACCTGATCGACATAGCGGTTCGCAACAACATCCACTTTCATGGTGCTGCGCAGCGCGGCGTGGTTTTCCATCTGATCGGCGCCCTGTCCGAGTTTGGCAAATTGGGCACGGTCTGCGTCGGTGCCAGCCACGAGGAAGCCGACCGTTTCTATCGGGAAACGGTCGAGATCCTCGATCGGGAAGGCAGCGACTAGAACTTGCCGTTGGTGTTGGCCGCTTCGCTGTCCGGGAGGATCGGCGCAATCACATCCCAATGTTCGGCAATCTTGCTGTTTTCCACCCGGAACAGGTCGTAGAATGCCATCGGTTTGCCGCCGATCTCGCCCTCTGACGTCACCAGAACGAAATTGCCCTCGCCAAAGAGGCCATGCCGTTTCGCCATGCGCATGGAGAGGCCGGCATCAGCCATCGCCTTGAGACCTGCGGCGAGGCCGCTGAGACCGTCAGCGATCTGCGTGTTGTGCTGGATGTAGTTGTCGCCATCGATATAGGCGCCGATCCGGTCGAACTGGCCGCCGATCAGCACCGTGTCGTAGAATTCGCCGACGAGCGCCTTGTTTGCCGCTGTCCGATCTAGATCGGTGATCTCTGTCGGCCCGTCAGTCTGGCTGCGGCCGGATGGATTGGGCGGCGCGACGGGCTGCAGATTGTCCCAGTGCTCGACGATCTTGCCGTCGGCCACCCGGAAGATGTCGAAGGCAACCAGGGGCGTTTCTCCGAAGCCCTCGTAGATGCCGTGGGTAACGCCGATGTCGCCATCGGCGAAGACCCGGATCATGTCGTACTTGAAGGCCGGGTTGCCGGCGATTGCCTGTCCTGCCAGGCCCTTCAACGCATCCAGTCCGGTGGGCACCAACTGGTTGTGCTGAATGTAGGGCTCGGCGAAGTACCGGTCGATGGCGTCGACATTCTTTTCGATCATCAACTCCGTCATGGCCGCGGTGACGATCGCTTTGGTGTCGGCGGCAAGTGCGCCACAGGGCAGGGCGACCATGGCTGAAATGAGTGCGAGATGCGAAAGCCGTTTCATCTGTCAATGCTCCTTGGATGAGTGGGTCGGGCTGTTCGCGATCAATATGCGGTCCGGTTGTTTTCAGCATAAGGCGTGCTAAATTGCATTCATTGTTCGAAGGTATGATGGAATGATGCTCGATCATCTGCGCGCGATGGCGGTCTTCGCAACGGTTGCGGAAACGGGTTCCTTCAGTGGAGCGGCCCGGAAGCTGGGCCTTTCGGCCTCGGTCGTCAGCCATCATGTAACTGTATTGGAGCGCCATCTCGATACGCCGCTGCTCTACCGCACGACCCGACGGTTGAGCCTGACGGATGCCGGCCGCAAACTGGCCGGGTCGGCCAACGATATGCTGGCCGCCGCAGAGCAGGGGTTCGGGCTGATCGGTCAGCAGAGCGACAGCCCGACCGGAAGCCTGAAGATCACGGCGCCAGCGGTTCTTCAATACGCCCGTTTCATCACCCGCCTATCGACCTTTGCGAAGCATTTCCCGCGCGTGGAGATATCCATCAGCTTCAGCGATCGCCGCCTCAATCTCGTGGCGGAAGGCTACGATCTCGCCTTCCGGATCGGAAAATTGGAAGATTCGACCCTGATTGCGCGCAAGCTGGTGGACGGGCAGCAAGTCCTGTGTGCCTCTCCGGGCTACCTGAAAGCCGCAGGCGCTCCAAGACAGCCGGCAGATCTGGCGCATCTTGAAATGATCGCCGGACCATCGCCGCGCCTCGAACTGCAGTCGCGCGAGGGACGGGCAAAGCGGACGGTGCGGATACCACACCGTCTGTCGGTTGACTCAGGCTTTGCAGCGATGCGCATGGCCGAAGAAGGCTGTGGCGTGGCCATGCTGCCGGACTTTCTGGCGCGCAAATCCATCGACAGCGGCACACTGGTCGAAGTGCTGCCGGATTGGCGCTTGCCGTCTTTCGGCATTCACGCCGTCTGGCCCGGCAATCCGGGCACCCACGCATTGCGTTCGCGCCTTGTCGATTTTGTCGCTCTGATCGCCCGAACCGATGGGACCACCGACCGGGAGATGATCGACCCTACTGCAGTCCCGCCGGGTCGATGATGCCCGATGGGCAGCCGAGCGACACCGGATCGCCGGCGGCAAACAGCGCCGACAGATCGCCGCTTTCGTCGATGACCCCGCGCAGGTGAATGCGCAATTCCTGAATCAACGTGCGGCCGCCGTCTCCGGCACACTGGAACTGCACGCGAGAGCCGGCCCCGGCGCCAAACTGTTGGTCGAACAGGTCACGAATGTCCCGCGTGTCGACCCGGGCACCGACATGGTTCGCCAGGAAGGTGCCGATGGCGGACGCGTTGATGGCTTCGGTCAGTCTGAGCGTGTCGTCGTAATACTCATCAGCACCGCCCTCGGCGAGATGGCAGGTGCCGTGTTTGATCCATTCATGCCGGTCAAGAAAGCTGGCGGTTCCGGGCATGGCGACAACCAGCGCTTCACGCGTCTCGGCATCCATCGGCACCTCGGGCAGTTCCGACCAGCGACGCGCCTTGTCGAGATTGACCAGCCGTTGCGGCACACCACAATAGTCGTTGCCGCGCGGTTGCGGCCATAGGCCATGGATCGAAAGCTGGGTCTCCGTCACCGGCAGGAGGCCGTCATTGAGCTGCCGGCATTCGGTCTTGCCGGGCTTGCTTTCGCAAAACGCCGGCTGCCAGCTGAGCGCCAGCAAATGGTGTTGCGACTCGTCACCGGGCGGCGGGTTGATGTCCCCCGGCCCGCCGGGACCCGGGTCGACTGGTGTGTTGGCAGACACCACATGCAGACCGCAATCGACGTGAACCCAGCGATCCATCGTCACCGGTGCGCCGGGCACACGCATCTGGAAGAAATCGCCGCCCACCTTGTTGATGCCCTTGATTTCGTAGGCGCGCATCGCCTCGGTTTCGACATCGCCCGGATTGGTCAGCTTGTTTTTCGACTGGTAGGCCTCGCAGGCCTTGAGGGCGATGAAATAGCCATCGAGTTTCTCGAAAGCAAAGGCGGGGAGAGAGATCGGGAGGGCGAATGCCAATACAGATAATATGCGAAACATTGTCTGCCTCGTAACTGGAGTGGGGCCCCACCGGCAAGAATAGCGCAAGAATATGACAGGTTGGAGGCGTCCGGTCGGACCGGCCTCAGGCTCCATGCGCAAGCGTTTTCTTCGGATCGAAGAACGGTTTCTCGACAGTGATGGCCGACAGCGTTTGCGTTGGCGTCTGCACTTCCAGCGCGGTGCCGATTGCGGAATGCTCCACGGCCGCCATCGCCAAAGCAATATTGGCGTTCAGACGCGGTGAGTGAACGGCTGAGGTCACCTTGCCGATAACGTCACCATCCTTCAATAGCGGCCAGAAGCTCGTATTCGGACCGGGCAGGGGATCGCCTTCAATCTCCAGGCCGACCTGCACTCGGGACACCCCTTTAGCGTTTATGCGCCGCAAGGCCTCCTTGCCGATGAACCGCGCGTCCATGTCGAGGTCGACCAGCCGCCCCAGGCCAAGCTCGTAAGGGTTCGTGTCGATATCCATATCCGCGTGATAGGACAGCATCGCGCCCTCGATCCTTCGGATGGACGACGTATGGCCGGGCGCCAGGCCGAGGGGAGATCCCGCGGCCATGATCCGTTCCCACAGATCCGAACCGCGCGAACCGTCGCGCAGATAGAGTTCGTACCCCAGTTCGCTGGACCAGCCCGTTCGGGAAACGACCAGCGGGATTCCGTCGAGTTCAAATTCGCGCAGGCGAAAATAGCGAAGGTCGGTAATGCCGTCGCCAAAAAGCTTCTGCATGATCAGGCCGGATTTGGGGCCCTGCAATTGAAGCGGCGACACATCCGGTTCGCAGATCGTCACATCGAGTCCTGAATGGACCGCAATCCCTTTGGCCCAAAAGAGAGCGTCGCTGTCGGCCAGAGAAAACCAGAAGTGGTTTTCACCGAGACGCAACAGAATCGGGTCATTGAGGATGCCGCCATCGGCATCGGTCAGCAGCACGTATTTGCACTGACCCACCTGCATGCGTGAAAGGTCCCGCGGGCTCAGAAGTTGTGCAAATTTCGACGCATCCGGACCGGTGATCTCGACCTGACGTTCGACCGCCACGTCGCACAGGATCGCGTCGTTCACGAGGTTCCAGTAGTTTTGGACCGGATCGCCGAAATCGCGGGGAATGTACATGTGATTGTAAACGGAGAATTCCCTGGCACCGCAGCGCAACGTCGCCTGGAAATAGGGTGACTTTCGAATCTGTGTGCCAAACCCGAACTCGTTGGTTTCCGCCATTCCGCAATCCCTCCGAGTGAAGGCGTTTCCCGTCGTCAATTGGGATCGCACGATCGGCGATCAACCGCAATCGAATCGGCGCCTGCACAGAACAGAAAGTACGGGTTGAAGACATGCGATAGTCGCTTCAATCAAAGGCTTTCGGCACGGACCTTGGGGCTGGATAGGCAAGCACCTGGTCAAAATCCTCCCAGACGATCTCGCCTGGATCTTTGATCCTCAATTCACGTATTTCACAGCCCGCTGCGGTCAATGCGGCGGCCAGCTCCCGCGCTCGGCGGATCATGCTGCCCTTCTCGAAACCGTGGAATGTTGCGTCCGGTTTGAACCAGAACAGCGATTTGCGAACCTTGATCGTTCTCCTGCGGCCGCGCAGCCTGGGATAGGTCAACCCTCCTGGTCCGCGAGAGGTGAACCAAGCGAATGCTTCTTCATGCGCCTTTTGAACGCTGCCTTTACAGGACAAAAAATCGACTTTGTGGCGGGCTTCAAACATGCCCAGTTCCGCATCCAACGTTGGATGCGGCCATGCCGACACGAATCGTACATACATTTGGGGACCGGACTGAGAAGTGAAATGGGTTCGAATTCAGCGGTGATCAACGGCAAAAATCGAACATCGGTCCTATAATCCCATTACAAAGAGTTGCCGCTTTTAGATCTGGCGGGGTCAACGGTCAAGCGGGATCGGGTTGAGCAGGTCAGGACCATGGGCACGTCAGCCGTAAAATCAGAACCACTGCAGCAAGCGAAAACTAGAATGTTTCAGACTTAAGGTCCCAACGCGGCTCCGCATTAATGTTGACCAGCAAGTCGAAGATGGACGTTCTCCAGTTTGCACGCACCTTGACAGCCACCTGCGACAAGGGCCGGTGTTTCGGCGTGAGGATCGCATAGTCATACCGCAGACTGCAGTCGAGTCGGCGGAACACCACGTTGTGCCTGGTGCTGAGGAGCTCGAGCTCGTTAACAACGGTGAGCGGATCAACGATCGCAACGCATTTTTTCGCCCTGACGAACTGAAGCAACGGCATGAAAGTTTGGCTCTCGATGACCTTGTTGTAAAACGCCTGGCAATTGGCAAATTGCTCGGTGGTGCGGGTCTGATGCAAGTGGCCCGACTGCAGCGTCCCCATCGGCAAGCCATCCAGCGCTTCGATCCCGATTAATTCATCGCTCGCCAGGTCATGGTCCTTGGGCATTGCGAGGAAACACTCCGCGCTGATGACATCGAGATGATATTGCGCATTATCGCTGTGCGGCGAAGGGGCGTCGCAAAAGCCGAAATCGATGCTTTGGGTTCGCGCCAGCTCCTCAATCTGCTGCGAACTGCGCGATGTTATGGTCACGTTGACCGCCTCGAGGTCGGCGACCACGGAGGCGATGAATCGTGGAAACACGAAAGCCGCGGGGCCGGGCATCGCCGTAACGGCCAGGGACCCGGAATTGCCGGCAGCAAGGCTCTTCATCGTTCGGCCGACCGATGACAATCGGTTCAGGATCTCCTGCGATTCCGCGTGAAGGTAATGCGCCTCGGGAACCGGTATCAACTGCTTTCCCCTGCGCTCGAACAGTTTGAGACCAAGCGTATCTTCGAGGGACCGAATGGCCAGGCTTACGGCCGGCTGTGTCCGGCCCAGTTTGCGGGCGGCGTCGGAGATCGAAGTGGAATTCATGACGGCGCGGAACGCCACGATCTGGTTCAGGTTCATGACACTATTATAAGTTTTTTTTTGAATAAGCAAAGAAGTTCAAATTTGTATTTATTCATGGCGTCGCTACTCTGTCGGGATCGACAAAGCTCCGAAGACGGAGCCGTGGTCGTCCAGATGGGAGAACAAAATGAGTTACGTAACGAAAATTGCCGGAACGGTGCTGGCATCGGCACTTCTGGTGGGTCCTGCCCTGGCTCAGGATCCGACTTTCTTTCGAATTGGCACCGGCAGCGCCGGCGGTACTTACTTTCCGATCGGCGGGACCATTGCCAACGGCATTTCCTCGCCACCGGGTTCACGGCCCTGCGACCAGGGCGGACAGTGCGGCGTTCCGGGTCTCATCGCCATCGCACAGTCGACCACGGCCTCCGTCTTTAACAACACGGCGGTTCAGAACGGCGAATTGGAAGCCGGACTGGCTGCGGCAGATGTGACGCGATCGATGTATCTCGGCGAGGGCAAATTCGACGGCAAGCCACATGAGAAGCTGCGGATCGTGGCCAATCTGTTCCCCGAGGATTTGCATCTGGTCCTGCCGAAAGGTGCTACGATCGGCGGTCTCGGCGATCTGGAAGGAAAGCGCGTCGGCATCGCCCAGGCCGGTTCGGGTACTCAGGTTGCCGTGCTTCAGATGCTCGATGCCTGGGGCGTGAACCGCGACAACATGGATGAAGCGGAACTGAACAACAGCCAGTCGGCGGAACGCCTGGCCGACGGACAGCTCGATGCCTATTTCTACGCCGCTGGCTGGCCGGTATCAGCCATGGTTCAATTGGCGACCACCAAGGGGATGGAACTGCACAGTTTCAACGACGAGGACCTCGCCAAGATCAACGAGATCATTCCGGCCTACATCCCGTCGAAAATCCCCGCCGGCGTGTATGAAGGCATCGACTACGACGTCAAAACCCCGGCCGTTTCGGCCCTGCTGGTGGTCTCCTCGGATCTCTCCGACGATCTGGTCTACGGCATCACCAAGGCGATGTGGAACGACAACACCCGCAAACTACTCGACAACGGCCATGCGAAGGGAAAACAGATCACGCCGGAGACCGCCCTGGACGGGATCTCGGCGCTTGGCGTTCCGCTCCATCCCGGCGCTGAGAAGTTCTACAAGGAAGCCGGTCTGCTTCAATAGACCATTCCAACGACCTCGACCGCTCGGGTGGCGGCACACCGTCGTCGCCACCCGCTCCCCCGCAGATCCAAGGAATTCCGGAGGCCGCTATGAGCGATGCGAAGGCCGATGCCGTGCGTGAGCTGTCCGATCAAGAATTGGCCGAAATCGAAAAGAAGTATGACGAGGGAGCGGCGGTCCGGCAGGTCGCACCCGGCTTCTCCAGGTTCCTCAGGATCGTCGCGCTTGCCTACGCCATCTATCATTATCTGACCGCAGGTTTCGGATTGCCGGCTGACTATTGGCATATGGGCATTCACCTGTCCGGGCTCTTCATCCTCATTTACGCGCTTTACCCGCATCTCAAGACACAGACTGCATTCGACCTGAACACCGGCGCACTCAGACTGGGCGGCGTTCCCTATCTGGACGTCTTGCTGATGGTGCTGGGCGTCATGTCGTCGCTCTATCTGGGCTTCGCCTGGCACGGCGTTCCCGCGCTCGGCATCGAGGAACAGACCTTCCGTATGGGTAACCCCAACGGCTACGACCTTTTGTTCGGCGGTATTCTAATCGTCCTGGTCCTGGACATTGCGCGGCGTACCCTTGGCTGGATCCTGCCTCTAATCATCTGCGTATTCATATCCTACGCCTTGTTCGGGCCCTATTTTCCGGGAATCCTTCAGCACCCGGGTGTGAAGTTCAAGACGTTCGTATCATCGATGTACTTCCCGCAGGAAGGCATCTTCGGCGTCACCCTGTGGGTCGTTTCGACCATCGTGTTTCATTTCGTGCTCTTCGGCGTCATCGCCCAGCGCACCGGCCTGGGAAAACTGTTTATCGACAACGCGACCATTCTCGCCGGGCGCTACACTGGAGGGCCGGCTAAGGTTTCCGTCGTGTCGTCCGCGTTCTTCGGCACCATCTCGGGTTCGTCCGTGGCCAATACCGTTTCGACCGGCGCCCTGACGATCCCCAACATGAAGCGCCTGGGCTATCCGGGCCACTTTGCAGGCGGGGTCGAGGCAGCGGCGTCAGCGGGTGGACAGATAACTCCGCCCATCATGGGAGCAGCGGCCTTCATCATGGCCGAGTTCCTCGAGGTGCCCTACACCACGATCGTCATCGCGGCGATCTTTCCCGCACTTCTGCACTATGTGGGCGTCTTCGCCGTGGTGCATCTTATGGCGCGCAAACTGGGCCTTCAGGGTCTGGCCAAGGAAGCGCTGCCGAAATTCGGCGCGGTGTGGAGCGAGGGCTGGGCCAACATCGTTCCGCTCGTGGGGCTCTTGACTGTGCTGTTCTCCGGCTACACACCCTACATGTCCGCGTTTTGCGGCATATCCCTTTCGATCGTGGCCGGAATGTCGCGCCTGCGCGAACCTCTGACGCTTGTCTACGCTGCGGCATTCATAACCTTCGTCGTCTGGAAGTTTGCCGGCGGCGGCTTCGATCTGACGATCACCGCGATCCTGATCGGCGGTGCGCTGGTCGCGACCTTGAATCCGCAAAAGCGGGTTTCGATCCAGGAGATGGCGGACACGTTCGAAACCGGTGTGAAATACGCGCTTGCGGTCGGGGCTGCGGCTGCAGCTGTCGGTATCGTCATTGGCGTTATCAACACCACCGGCGTCGGCTTTCGCATCGGTTTCATGGTGACGCAGGCCGCGGCCAATCTGGGCAGCGATCTGGGTTGGCTGTTCACCATCGGGAACACCGAGCTGATTTCGGTTCAGGAATTGACCCTGTTCGTCAGCCTCGTCTTCATCGCGCTGGCCTGCATCCTCATGGGTGCCGGTGTGCCGACGACCGCTCTCTACATCATGCTGGTCTCCGTCGCCCAGCCGGCGCTCGCACAGCTCGGCATCCCGCCGATCGCCAGCCACATGTTCGTCCTCTATTACGGTGTCGTTGCCGAGATCACCCCGCCGGTGTGCACATCCGCCTATGCGGCGGCCGCGATCGCCAACGCCAATCCGTTTCGGACCGGAATCTCGGCCTTTACGCTCGGACTTGGCAAGGTCGTCGCACCCATGGCGTTCGTCTACGCACCGGTTCTCCTGTTCGTGTCCTCTACCGGTTTCAATTTCATAGAATTCACTTACACGGCGGCCAGCTGCATCGCCGGTGTGATCGCGCTGTCGGCGGCCGTGGTCGGCTACTGGTTGGCACCGATGGGCCTGGTTTTTCGCTGGATGGTGGCCATCGCCGGGATCGTATTCATAGCGCCGTCCCCGCAGGCGGACCTGATCGCAATTTTGATCGCCGCGCCTGCCGTGATCAGCCAGCTCGCCGTGCGGTTCGGCCGACGGGTGGCGGCCTAAGTCCATGGCGAAGGAGGTCACTGTCCTGGGTGCTGGCATCGTTGGCATCTGCACCGCTCTGTCCCTGTTGGAACGTGGCTTCGCGGTTCGCCTGATTGACCGGGGCGAACCGGGACAGGAGACGTCCTACGGAAATGCTGGCATCATTTCTCCCTGGTCGATCGTTCCGCAGTCGCTGCCGGGCATGTGGAAGAAACTGCCGACGCTGATGTTTGGGAAACACGGCGCTCTGTCGGTCCGGCCATCCACCTGGCCCGCGATGATTCCGTGGGGTTTGGCCTTTCTGAGAAACGGTCGGGAAGCGAAGGTCGCGGAAATCTCCTGCGCCATGGATGTGTTGTGCGGACCTTCGATCGACCTTTACAGACGGCATCTTCAGGGCACCGGTGCGGAACACCTCGTTCGCGACAGCTACTACGTGCATGCCTTTGCGGATCGCAGCAAGGCCGATCTCGACTCGATCGACTATCGTATCCGGCGCGAGAAGGGCGCCGACATCGTGCTGGTGGAGCGTAGCGAGTTGCTCAGGCTCGAGCCAGCGCTCAATCCGGCCTTCGAGGCGGCCGTGTTGATCAAGGGTCAGGCCCGAGCAGTGTCGCCAGGGCGCATTGCTTCCGTCCTGGCGGGCAAAGTACAGAAGCTGGGTGGCACCGTCCTGCGCGAGGAGATAACCGCGCTGTCGCAAGCGCCCGGCGGTTGGTCGGTGGAGTGTGGCTCCGAGCGGTATTTTTCCCCGAAAATAGTGTTGGCACTCGGAGCCTGGAGCGATGCTCTGCTCAAACCGCTTGGCTTGAAGCTGCCACTAATGGCGGAGCGTGGCTATCATGTCGAGTTTCCGAACTCGAACATCGAGGTCAACCATTCCATCATGGACATGGAAGGAAAGGTGGTTGCCAGCAGTGTCGAAGGGGGTCTTCGGGTGGCGGGGCAAGCGGAGTTCGGGCCTGTCGACGCGCCGCCCGACGAACGCAAGAAACGCAAGCTCGACCGGCTTGCGCGCTCCATGTTCCCAAACCTGGAGACCGGTGAACCGCGCTTCTGGATGGGGCGGCGTCCTTCGTTCCCCGATAGCCTGCCCGCGATCGGCGAACTGCCGGGACTGCCTGGACTGGTTTTGAATTTCGGCCACTCCCATTACGGTCTGATGATGGCGCCGAAATCCGGGGAAATCGCCGCCGACATCCTGAACGGAACCATCCCCAACGTTCCTCTGACGGCGATGTCGCCCATGCGTTTCGGAAGATCCCCTCAGACCTGGCTCTGACATGCGATGCTGGCGATAACGGCCAGCGCCGGCAACCACATGAGATAGGCAAATCCTGACCAGTAGAGCAGCCCGGCGATCACTGCTCCGATGCCGTAGGCCGCAAAGACCGAAGCCTGAAACCGGGTTTCCGATTTCAACTCGGCGTCGGTTTCGCGACCGAGCAGCAGTTGCACCGTTGCCGAGACAATGGCGACTAGCGTTGAGGTGAACACGATCGTGTTGAGCCCGGGCGCATGGATGTATTTTGCCGCAATCCCCTGAATGCCCATCGCAAAGGAGCAGACAAGGATCAGCGTGTAATGGGCCGCACTGGCCGGTGGATGGTTTGTCGCCATCCACAATATCGCAAAGACCACGAGGCAGCCGGCCTCGATGACCAGCAGCGTTCTGATGATGGACGCACGCCGCGCGGAAACCTGTTTCGGGTCGAACAGGATCGAGGCAAAGGATGCGCCGGCGATGAACCCGAGCAGTGCCGTCGCCGGTTGCGACGCGCTCAGCCAGTTCCCGTCGCTGAGGGCAATGCCGAGCAGCGCCGCATTGCCGGTCATGGCGGAGGCGAAAACATGGCCGAGCAACAGAAAGGCGATGACATCGAGACTACCTGACGACAACGCCATGAAAGCCAGACCCAGATGGCTGGGTGCTGGAACGGCTCTGGCGGGTTTGCTGTTCATCTTTTCGAAACCGGCTGCGGTTCAATCCCGCTCCGGCCCCGGAATGCCGCCCGGGCTGGCGCAGACCACCAGAATGCGGGCGTCGTTGTCGCCGTCCGAGGCGTAAAGGTGGCCAAGCGCACTGTCGAAATAGATGGAATCGCCGACCTCCAGCCGGACCGGGTCGCGACCGTCGATGTGAACAGTCACCACGCCCTCCATCACGATCAGGAATTCCTGGCCGGGATGGCGCACGAATTCTTCGAAATCCCGGACGTCATGCGCCTTCAGGCTGCCCATCATCGGCACCATGGCCTTGTGCCATAGCTCCGGAAACAGCATCTCATAGACATAGTTGCTGGTTTCCTGACGCCTGAATTCGCCCTTTCGAGCCACCGCGAAACTGCCTGGCGTGAACTTTCGACCTTCATCGGCGAAAAAGGCGGCCAGATCGACCTCGATACCGGCGGCAAGCTGCGCCAGGCGATCATAGGTGAGGGCGATGATGCCGCGTTCCGCCTTGGAAATGGTGGAGATCGCCAGACCGGTGCGGTCGGCGATTTCAGCCAGAGTCCAGCCGTTCTCCTTGCGCAACTGTCGAAGGCGGCGCCCGAACGCGATTCTCTGGCTGTCGGCTGAATCAGGCCTCGTCATGACACCACTCTAGCGGCGGGGTCGCACCCCGCCAACCATTTTTCCAATCATAAAAAACTTTTCCTATTGGAAAAATGGTGTTACCCTTCGAGCAGTCAGGGAGGAACGGCATGATGGCCGAGCAGGCTGACACATTCGACATCATCGTGATCGGCGCCGGCATCGCGGGCGCCTCGTCCGCAGCGGAAATGATCGCCGACGGCGGTCGCATCCTTTTGCTGGAGGCCGAGGATCAGCCGGGCTATCATTCCACAGGACGGTCGGCCGCGGTCTATACATGCGCTTACGGTCCGCCCGTTATTCGGGCGCTGAC
Organism: Hoeflea sp.; assembly: GCA_965216535.1. Lineage (GTDB taxonomy): Bacteria > Pseudomonadota > Alphaproteobacteria > Rhizobiales > Rhizobiaceae > Hoeflea_A. Next base: position 6,875,492 of record OZ244175.1, on the reverse strand, counting down.
GCGGGCGTCCGGCGACTTCTACCGCAATCCGCAGAGCCCTCATATCGACCACCCGCTTCTTCGCCGCCGCGGTGTGCTGTTTGTCGCCACCGCCGATCAGGGTGAGGCCCTGGCGGAGCTTGAACGTGAAATGGCTGGCGGTGTGCGCAGAATTGACATCGAAACGGCCCGTTCGCTTGTGCCGTTGCTGCGCCCGGAATACGCGGTCGAAGCACTGATGGAGGATGACGCGTCGGACATCGACGTGATGGCGTTGCATCAGCATTACCTGAAGAGTTTCCGCGCCGCCGGCGGCGTTTTGAAGACGTCTGCGCGCGTCACAGCGTTGCGTCGGGACGGCAGGCAATGGCAAGTCGAGACAACGGCCGGCGACTTTACCGCGCCGACGATCGTCAACGCCGCGGGTGCGTGGGCAGATGAGATTGCCCGCCTCGCCGGAGTGGTACCCGTCGGTCTCGTGCCGAAGCGTCGCACGGCGCTGCTGGTTGAACCGCCGGCCGGAACCAATGCCGACGACTGGCCTATCTCGGTCGATGCAGAAGAACAATTCTACATGAAGCCTGATGCCGGCAAGCTGCTGATCTCGCCGGCCGATGAGACCCCATCAGAGCCTTGCGACGCCCAGCCGGACGAGCTGGATGTGGCGATCTGCGTCGATCGGGTCGAAACCGCGTTCAACGTGTCGGTGCGGCGGATCGACCACAAATGGGCCGGTTTGCGCAGCTTTGTCGCTGATCGCTGTCCGGTCATCGGCTTCGACACGGAGGTCTCAGGGTTTTTCTGGTTGGCGGGGCAGGGAGGTTACGGCATCCAGTCGGCGCCGGCCGCCGCCCGCACCGCCGCGGCTTTGGTGCGCCACCTCCCGATCCCGGACGATCTGCTCCGGGAAGGCGTCACCGAAGCCGTGCTTTCACCGGGTCGGGACGGATTGAGGGCATGATCGCCCTTGTTCCGATTGCAGCAGCGGTCTTGCTGGCCTCCGGACTGGCCATTGCCTATGTCATCGGCGGTGCGGCCGTGTTGGCCTTCCTGGCAACCGACAATGGCCGCTATCTGGCGATCCTGCCACAGCAGATCTTTTCCCGCATCGACGTCTTCGCCCTGATGGCGATGCCGTTGTTCATCTTTGCCGGCGAGCTGATGAATCGGGGCGGCGTCACCACCGCACTCATCAATCTGTCGATGTCCCTGGTTGGCCGCCTGCGCGGCGGTCTGGGACACGTCAACATCCTGACCAGCGTCTTCTTTGCCGGCATATCAGGCTCCGCGGTTGCCGATGCCGCTGCGTTGTCGAACACCCTGGTGCCGGAAATGCGCCGGCACGGCTACAGCCTGACCTATGCAAGCGCTGTAACGGCCGCCTCATCGATTATCGGACCGATCGTGCCGCCATCGATCATCCTGATTTTTTACGGAGCGCTGATGGGCACGTCGGTCACGGCCCTGTTCCTCGCAGGCATTGTACCGGGACTGGTGCTGGCCGCCGCACTGATCGCACTGAATGCCTTTTTCGCCGCACGCCAGGATCATCCGAGGATAGAAGCCGGCGACATGCCGCCGTTTTTGCCGACGCTCATCCGGTCGCTGCCGGCGCTGTCGCTGCCGATCATCATTCTGGGTGGCATCGTCTTCGGCTGGATGACACCGACCGAGGCGGCCGCGGTGGCAGTCTTCGCCGCATTGGCTGCGGGAGCCTATTATGGCGGCCTGAGCGGGCCGTCAGTGCTCGAAGGACTGCGCCGCACGGCGATCCTGTCCGGTTCGATTTTCATCATCATCTGTGCCGTCTCGGCGCTCGGCCATCTCGGCGCATTGGAGAAATTGCCCGAAGCGATCTCCGACGCCGTCACTTCACTGGGTCTTGGACCGGTTGGCTTCATGATCGTCATGAATGTGATCTTTCTGGTGGCCGGCATGGTGCTCGACATCCCGGTGGCGCTTGCGCTGCTGGTGCCGCTGTTGGCGCCGGTCGCGCTGGAGCAGGGCGTCGATGGCGTGCATCTCGGCATCGTGCTCTGCTTCAACCTGTGTATCGGCCTCGTGTCACCGCCCATGGGCGGATGCCTGCTGGTGGTCTCCGCGGTCACCGGCGTCGACTATTGGAAACTGGCGCGCACGATACTGCCCTTCGTCCTGGTGCAGATTGCCGTGCTGATGCTGCTCATCTACGTGCCGGCGATCAGCCTGACGTTGCCGCGTGCCTTCGGACTGGTCGGAGGAGGATAGGTCAAGCTTTCAAGATGCGGTTCCACAATCGAAACGACAAGCAAAGGGAGAATGCCATGAAACCGACGAAACTTCTGTGCGGCGCGCTGTTTGCAGCAACGCTTGCGCTGACCGGAGCGGCCACGGCGCAGGTCAAGATCGCGCTCGACAGCCCGCCCAATCTGGAAGCCTCTGGCAGTTATGTCTGGGCCAACACGTTCAGCAAATACCTCAACGAAAACGGCATCGAGGCTGAAGAATTTCAGCGCGGCGCCCTGGGTGGCGATGACGAGCTGTTCGACCAGGTCAGCCAGGGTCTGCTGGAAGTCTCCCTGTCGCCGCTCAACATTGTCGGCTCTATCGACAAGCTGATCTTCGGCCTGCGGCTTCCCTATTTCTTCGAGGACCAGGCTCAGGTGGACCGGGCGCTCAACGAAGGCGGCATGCTGGCAAAGATCAATGCAGCGACTACGCCCTCCGGTGTGCGCGTTCTGTCGGTCAACAATGTCGGCCAGGCGGTGGGCATCTTCAACACCAAGAAGCCGGTCAATTCGGTCGCTGATATGGCCGGTCTGCGCATGCGTGCGCTCGATGAGAGCCAGATCGATCTCTACAAGGCCTGGGGTGCGGACGGCACGATCGTCAGTTGGGCGGAAGTGCCGAACGCGCTGCAGACCGGTGTTGCCGACGGTTACCTCAACCCGGCTTTCGTGCCGCTGCTCTTCGGTCATACCGACATGATCAAGCACTACACCGATGCGGCGATCGCGCCGTCGCTGCGCATCACCATCGTGTCCGAAGACTGGTACCAGGGGCTAAGCGACGAAGACCGCGCCATTGTCGACGCAGCCGCGGATGCCGCCACCAAGGCCAATCGCGCCTGGTTGGATACCCAGGATGCGGTGATCGACAAGCTCGAGGAAGCCGGCGTCGCCGTTGTACGTCTTGACGCGGCGGCACGTACCGAGTTCCGCGAAGCTTCGGCTCCGGCCTATGAAACCGACCTGTTGACACCGGAACAGATAGCGGAATGGGAAACCGCGATGGGCAAATAACCGGTGACACGTGTAGCCACAGCGCTGGACCGATTGTCAGCGACGCTGAACCGCGTCGCCCTGTGGGGCGCCGTCATCGCCGTGGCGGTGATGGCGCTCAGCGCTTCCTGGCAGGTTGTTGCTCGATACGTGCTCGATGCGCCACCGGTCTGGACAGAGGAACTGGCGCGTCGCGCCATGGTCTGGGCCGGCATGCTGGGCGCCTCTTGCGCCTTTCGCGCCAAGTCGGATCCGACGCTGTTTCCGAAGATGCGCGACGTCAAGGATCGCATGGGTGATCTGTTGGCCGTGATCCGTGCCTGCGGCGTCCTGCTGTTTGCGACGCCGGTGATCTGGTATTCGCTGTTCGGCGCCAACATGAACATGGCCCGCGGCTTCCTCGCCCGCAGCCTTGGCCGCGAAGCGGAAATGATCTCGATACCGATGATCTGGTTCACCGCCGCGGTACCGCTGGCTTTTGCCCTGATCCTGATCCACATGCTGGCGGACCTGTCGGTGCGCCTGGCCCGTCTTGAACCCGAGAGTGCCGCGTCCGGGGAGGCGCCTTGATGAGAGTGTTTATCGCCGGTCTGGCGACCGAGACCAATTCCTTTTCACCCTTGCCGACAGGCGAACTGGGCTTCGCCGAAAACACGATCTATCGAGGCGATGCCACCCGCCACCCGATCGAATATGCCACGGGTCCCTTGCATATCTGGCGTGCGGCGGCCGAGGCGAAGGGATGGGAGGTTGTCGAATCGCTGGCGGCCCACGCCCAGCCCGCGGGCCCCACGGTGCGGCGCGTTTATGAGGGCTTTCGCGACGAAATCCTCGCCGATCTCAAGGCGGCGGGGCCGGTCGATATCGTGCTGTTTTCGCTGCACGGGGCCATGATTGCCGACGGCTATGACGACTGCGAGGGCGATCTGATCGCCCATGCCAGGCAAGTCGCCCCGGACGCCGTCATTGGCGGCCTGCTCGATCCGCACTGCCACCTGACGGAAGAGATGCTCGACAATGCGACCTTGCTGGTTGCCTACAAGGAATATCCGCATGTCGATGTTCCCGACCGGGCGCGGGATCTGTTCCGGCTTGCGGCCGACGCGGCACAGGGAACCACGCGGCCAGTGATGCGTGACTTCGATTGCCGCATGATTCTTGCCATGCCGACCCCAACGGGGCCAATGCGGGATTTTGTCGATGCAATGGCGGTCAGGGAAGGCCAGGACGGTATTCTCTCGCTGTCCATCGCGCACGGGTTTCCCTGGGGCGACAACCCGCGAACGGGGGTCCGCTCGCTGGCAATTTGCGACGGGGATCCCGCCAATGCCGAGGCGGTGGCGCGCGAGCTCGGCCAAAGCCTTTATGACCTGCGGCATGTCTTGCATCGCGACATTGCCGATATATCGGCGGCGCTCGATCAGGCAGCCGCGGAACCGGCAGGACCGATCGTGCTGGCCGATATGTCGGACAATCCGGGCGGCGGCGCGCCATCCGACGCGACGTTCCTGCTGCGCGAAATCCTGGCGCGCGGCCTCACGTCGGTTGCCTCTGGAATTTTTTGGGATCCCGGTGCGGTGCGGATCTGCCGCGAGGCCGGCATCGGTGCGACGCTGCCGCTGCGCCTCGGCGGAAAATGCGGCCCGATGTCCGGCGATCCGCTGGACCTCACCGTGACGGTACGCAACTGCGTGTCAAATCCGACCCAACTGTTTGGTGAACTGCCGGTGCCGATGGGCGAGACGGTCTGGGTCGAAGCCGCCGGCGTCGACATCGTCATCAACGACATGCGCACGCAGACGTTCCACCCGGAAGCATTTGAAAAACTCGGTATCGATCTGGCGCAGCGCCGCCTGGTCTGTGTCAAATCGTCGAACCACTACCAGGCCGGCTTCAATCCGATTGCTGCCAAGGTCATCCCGGTGGCGACACCGGGTGCGATCACCCCGGACTTCGCCACCATTCCCTATACGAAACGGGCCCGCGATTACTGGCCCGCCGTGGAGGATCCCTTCGCATGAGCAATCCGTTGATTGAGGCGCGCGACCGTTTCGCCGCTGCCCATCCCGAGCAGAGGATGGATCTGAATGGGCGCGACTGGGGCGTGATTGATGTCGGATCCGGCCCGGCGCTGATGCTGATTCCCGGCACGCTTGGCCGCGCCGACATCTTCTGGAACCAGATAGAGGCGCTGTCCGATCGCCTGCATATCGTCGCCGTGAGCTATCCGGATGCTGGTGGCATCGCGGAGTGGACCTCGGACATGGTCACGCTGATGGACCGCCTTGATATCGCCGAGGCCTGCGTTCTGGGTTCGTCGCTGGGCGGCTATCTGGCGCAATATCTGGCCGGCAGTCATCCGCAGCGTGTCTCACAGCTGGTTGCCGCCAACACCTTGCATTCGGTTGCCGGGCTGGAGACCCGGCCGCCCTATTCGATGGATCTGCAGAATGGTCCGATCGAGGAATTGCGGACCGGTTTCGGCAACGCCCTGTCGGCGTGGGGACAGGCGCATCCCGAGCAACAGGATCTTGTCGACCTGCTGCTGCGTGAATCGGGCGGCCGCATCCTCGAAGGTGAGCTGCGCGCTCGTCTGGCCGCACTCAAACACGGGCCGCCACTACCACCTTGTCCGCTCGAACCGGATCGCGTTTTCACCATCGAGGCCGACGACGATCCGCTGATTCCGGCAGAAATGCGGGCTGCGGTGCGGGCGCGATTGAAGCCCTCGGTCGCCTACCGCTTCCGCGACGGCGGTCATTTTCCCTACGTCGTTCGCCCGGCGGACTACACCGCATTGCTGGAGCAGGTCATGGGTCTTGATGTGACTGGGCCGGATTGGGGCACTGCTTCGGAACGTGTGCGATAGATTTGACCGCTTCCACCAAACCGACCTAAATCAGCTCAGGTAGTTGTCTGGAGGAGCCGCATGAGTGCTGACGCCATGTGTCACGTCGCATCAGTCGTGATCGACGCACCGGAAGATGTCGCGTTCGATCACCTCACCGATCCGAAACGCCTCGGTCGATGGACCCTCGGCAGCATGGATATGCAACCGACCGACGAGCCGAATGTGTTTCGTTCCCGTTCGTTGTTCGATGGCAGCACCTCCTATGTCGAGATCGATGCCAAGCCCGCCGATGGTTTGATTGATTTCCATGTCGGCAACAGCGAGAAACGAGCACCGCGCGTTTTCGTCCGGGTTGCGCCGGGGCCTCTTTGCGGCCTTTCGAAGGATCAGTGCACGGTCGCGCTGTTTGCATGGCGCACAGCCGACATGAGCCCCGAACGCTGGCGTCAGCTCGGCGTCATCCACGACGCGGAGATCCTGCTTTTCAAGGCGCAGATCGAAACGGACCATCGCGAAACAGGTGCGAACGTCGAGTAGGATCGGCCGAACCGGCTTCGGCAACGATGTGTTGCCCGATTGCTCTTGTCGCAAAATTCGGCGGTTGCTACCCACGGTATAACGATTGTCGAATCGCGCGGCGACTGATCGGCAAGGCGATGAGCACGGGGGTGATCATGGGCAAACACGTCGGAACAACAACGGTGAGCCGGGTTCGCCGGCGCTATGCTTTGTTGCTGTCGGCTTCGATCGGCACATTGGCGTTGGCCGGCGGCAGCGCCGAAGCACAATCCGTGTCCCCAGCCAGCTGCACAACCAGCGGTACGACCGTGACCTGTTCGGGCGACCTGTCCGGCGGCGTCGACATCGACGGCGGATCGGGTACCTTCACCACGCTGAACGTCAACGACCTGTCGACCAATATTGCGCCGCCGGCGGACACGTCAGGCATCCGTTTCGTCAATGACGGCCCGGTCAACATCGATGTCGAAGCTGGTCCCTTTACGGTCGAGACCAGCGGCAATGGCCATGGCATCGCGGCACAGTCGGACACGGACGGCGATGTTTTCGTCGAGACCGACGCGGACATCACGTCCGCCGGCGGCGATGCGATCATGCTGGACTCCGAAGGAGGGACCCTGACCGTTCGCAACACCGGCGTGCTGACGGCCGCCGATGCGGCTATCAGTGCCGGCACCGACGAGGGCGGCAGCATTGACATCCGCTCGATCGGAGACCTGACGGTGACCGATCTGCGCGGCGACGCGGCCATTGATGTCCGCATCATCGGCATTCCGGGTTCCGGGCACGACGATCAGGTTGTCATCAACAGCAACGGCAAGCTGATTGGCGGCGACGAAGGCATCAGCAGCTTTATTGCCGGCGATGGCGACACAATCATTACTTCGGTCGGTGACATCACCGCCGGTGAGCAGGGTATTCAGGCACAGACCAACGGCGTTGGCGACATCACGATCGATTCCGAAGGCGAGATCCTGTCCTTGGACGATCAGGGCATTCTCGCCGATCTGCGCCAAAGCGGCGACGTGAAACTGACATCAGTAGGCCGGGTCGAGGCGCGCGGCCGCTTTGATGCAGCGCTCGACGCGCGAGTCGGCAGTGGCACCCATACCGGCAGCATCGTTCTGAGTTCGACCGGAGACTTGTCCACAACCGGTGAGGAAGGCGAGGGGATCACCGCCACGCTGGAGGGCAGCGGCGACATCACGGTCGACTCTGAGGGTGATATTTTCACGAGCGGCGCTGGTTCCAGCGTCGAGCGGAGTTCCGCCGGTTTATTCGCCCATCGAACCCAGTCCGAAGGGTTCCAGGGCTCGGGCGACATCACAATCGGTTCGACCGGCGCCATCACGACCCGGGGTAATTTTTCGGCCGGCATCGCCGCCCTGATTGACGGCGATCCGGGCGCGATCTCCGTGACCACAAATGGCGCGATCCTGACTGAGGGGCTGGAGGCTCACGGGATCCATGCGCGAAACACCGGAAACGGTTCCGTCAGCATCGATGTCACGGGCAGCGTCGCCACCACATCGGGTCTCAGCCGCGGCATCCGCGCAGAGACATCGAGCGGCGAGATCGACATCACCCTCAACGGCGTCTCGGTGCTCAGTTCCCTGTCAGAGGGAATTTTGTTTGAAGGCGGCTCCGGAAACACGCTGACAACGTTCGGGTCGACATCTGTATCGGGCGGAACATTCGATATTCTCGGTACGACCGGCGATGAGACGATCAACAATTTCGGAACCCTGTCCTTGATGGGCGCCACTGAACTCGGCGCCGGCAACAACGCCTTCAACAACTTTGTCGGGGCGACGCTCGAGACAGGCAATCGTCTCAATCTTGGCCTGGGCAACAATCTGAGCAATGACGGGACATTGTCACCGGGCGGGACAGGCTCCGTTCAGGTGACGGCCCTCGATGGCAACTTTTCCAACTCGGCGGACGGCACCTTCGTGGTCACCATCGACGAAGACGTCAATGCGCGGAACGACCGGCTGAATGTCAGTGGAGCAGCTTCTCTTGACGGCGGCATGGTCCAGGTGGATGTGGTCAGGGCCCCTGACCGGGCAACCTACACCATTCTCACGGCCGACCAGGGTGTGCGCGGCACCTTCGACGACGTGACCGATACGCTTTTCATCGACTACGCTCTGTCCTACGATTCCAACAATGTGTTCCTGACCGCCAGCGTCAGAGCGTCGAGGTTCTGTGATCTCGCCGGATCCGGCAACGGCGCGGCCGTGGCTTGTGATGCTATCGATGGCCTGCCCGACGACAACGAGATCGTCCAGGCCCTGCTGGAACTGGAAACCCAGGAGGATGCCCAAAAGGCCTTCGAAGCGCTCTCCGGAGAGGTGTATGCCTCGGTTTCGAGCGCATTGCTGCAAAACGGCCAAAGTGTGGTCCGCGCGGTCAACAACCGACTTCATGACACCAGTGCTGATGGCAACACGGCCACTTCGACGGCGGCCTTCGGGCGGCTTGCACCGGGTGGCGACAACGGCTTCTGGATCACCGGCTACGGTTCCTGGAGCGACACGGACGCCACCGCCAGCACCGCGCAAATGGACAATGACCTGGGCGGGGTGGTTGTCGGCCTCGACCGTGAGGTCCACAAGGATTGGCGTGTCGGCGTCCTCGGCGGTTATGGCCGCAGCGACATCATCCAGGGTGCGCTATCGTCCTCGGCCAATGCCGACAGCTGGTCGATCGGTCTCTATGGCGGCGCCGAAAAGGGCGCCACCAGGTTCAGTTTCGGTGGCCTCTACAGCTGGCATTCGATCGACTCCAGCCGCACCGCCGGTTTCCCGGGTTTTGGTCAGACGCTGACCGCGAGCTACGATGCGCAGAGCTGGCAGCTGTTTGCCGAGGCCGGCCACCAGATCGAGTTGCGACATGTTACGCTCGAACCGTTCGCAGGCATCTCCTACATGCAGCTCGACACCGACGGGTTTACCGAAACCGGCGGCATCGCTGCCCTGACGGTGGCCTCCGCAACCAACAGCACGACCTTTACGACACTCGGCGTGCGCAGCAGCCTGCAGTTGGCCGAGCGCGTTCGCACCCATGGCATGCTCGGTTGGCGTCATGCGTTCGGCGACACCAGCCCGTCGGCAGCCTTCACTCTGGCCGGAAGCTCGCCCTTCACGGTGGAAGGAGCGCCGATCGCCGAAAATGCGCTGGTGACGGAGTTCGGATTGGAAGCGAGCCTGACGGACAATGCCGAACTCGGCCTGTCCTATGTCGGCCAGTACGGCGATGGGACCACCGCTCACGGGCTCAACGCCAGTTTCCTCGTCAAGTTCTGACCCGCCGCGTCACTCCTTGCGCAACGGCTTCGGCAATCCGTCGCGTTCCAGCTCGCTTTCGTCCCAATAGCCGATCAGAATACCCGGAGGCTCCTTGCCGCGAGTCATCGCCTCGACCTGTTCGGGTGACCGGGTAATGCGGCTGTGGTGTTGCCGGGACCAGTCGAACAGGGCTTCGCGCAGACGCTCCTTCTCGGCCTCATGAGCCGGTGAATTGCCCAGGTCGTTGAGTTCGTCCGGATCGGTTTTCAGGTCAAACAGCATCGGGCGATAGCCCTCGCAATAGATGTATTTCCAGCGCCCGTCGAAAACCATCACGAGCCGCGCATCGTGCTGTTCGATGCCGAGTTCGACCCGCGCGTCCCGCGTCGCGTAATCGTATTCGGAAAAGGCATAGTTACGCCATGGCACGTTTTGACCATGCAGCAACGGCTGCAGCGCCCGACCCTCGAGGATATGCGGTTTCGGCGCGCCTCCCTCGAACGCGAGGAATGTCGGCGCGAGGTCGATCCCCTCCACCAAGGCGTCGCTGGCCGTTCCACGGGTGCTGTCTGCTTCTTTGTCCGGGTCGTAGATGATCAGCGGAACCCGGGCCGAGCAGTCGTAGAAAAGGTCCTTTTCACCCAGCCAGTGGTCACCGAGATTGTCGCCATGGTCGGACGTGAAGACGATCATCGTTTTGTCGAGCAGATCGTTTGCTTCAAGATAGTCGAGCAACCGTCCGACCTGGTCGTCGAGCTGCTTGATCAGTCCCATATAGACCGGCACCACCTTTTCGAGCACATCGTTGCGCGAAAACGTCTGGCAGACGCGCTGGTTGCGCCAGGCAGCATAGACGGGGTGGTCGTTGGCCTGTTCCGCGTCCGAGCGGACAACCGGCTGCATGTCGGCAACCGTATACATGTCGTTATAGGGAGCCGGCGCCAGATAGGGCCAGTGCGGCTTGATATAGGAGAGATGACACAGCCACGGCTTGTCTCCGGCACCCTCGATGAATTCGATGCCCTGGGTTGTCAGATAGGCTGTTTCGGAATGCTCCTCGGGGACCCGTGCCGGCAGGTGATTGTTTTCGATCAGCCAGCCGGACAGCAACTCGCCGTTCGGGCCCTCGGCGGAGTTCGCCCACTCTTCCCAGGGGTTGTCGCCATCCATCTGGTGGCAGCGCAGATATTCGTCATAGTGCGGGTCGCTGTCGTAGTAACCTTCCGGATGCAATCCGTCGTCGCGGATATAGGGCTCGAAGCCGCATTCCGAGGCGAGCACGCCGAGATCCGATTGCGGATCGATCCCAAGCCGCGCCATGCCGTCCCGGTCGGCGGTCATATGGGTCTTGCCGACCAGCACCGAGCGGACGCCGATTTCGCGCAGATGGTCGCCGAGTGTCGGTTCGCCGATACGCAGCGGAAAGCCGTTCCACGTGGCGCCGTGCGAACGCATGTAGCGTCCGGTATAGAAGCTCATACGGCTGGGACCGCATACTGGCGATTGCACATAGGCGCGGTCGAAACGCACACCTATCGCCGCCAACCGGTCTATGTTGGGTGTTTGGAGGGTCTTGTGCCCGTAGCAGGAAAGGTAGTCCCAGCGCAGCTGGTCCGCCATGATCCACAGGATGTTCTTTTGGGCCAACGCGGGGTCCTCCTCCTTACCGGCACTCCAGACGACAGTACCGGAAGGGGACCGGGATCAGTCAACCCATCATGTGACGGAAGCAGTGTTGTTTGCCGATCAAGAACGTTGGATACGAAAAGGCCGGGTGCGCCACACCGCACCCGGCCGTTCACCGAATCTGATTGCGACCGTAATCAGAACAAGAAGTCGGTATCATCGACGGTGAAATTGTTGTCGCTCAAGAGGCGAATTCCGACCAGCCGCCCATCGTCATTGACGTAGGACAGCATGACCTCGTCGCCGGAAATCACGTTGACGTTGAGGTCGCCATACTCGTTGACCGAGGCGTTGCGGATGAAATTGATTTTGTCCAGCCCGTCTTCCCAGTCATGGATCACCCCGCCGCGGCTGGCCGTCTCAAAGACGAACTGGTCCGCATCGGCGCCGCCGGTGAGGTAGTCGAAGCCGCGGTCGGCGACCAGCGTGTCCTCGCCGTCGTCGCCGAACATGAAGTCGCGGCCGTTGCCACCTTCTATGAAGTCGTTGTCATCACCACCGCGCATGGTGTCGTTGCCGCCTTCGCCGAACATGAAGTCGTTGCCACCATTGCCGGACATGTCGTCCTTGCCGCTGCGACCGTGCATGTTGTCCGCATTGTCGGTGCCGTCCAGCGTCTCGGCGTCACGAGTACCGACGATCAGATTGCCGGCAGCAGCGGAAGCCGATTCATCGGCATATTTGTCGATGCCGTCGAAGACGTTCGTCTTCAGTCGGATATCGTCTTCGGTGACCTTGTCGCCATAGACCCGGATGCATCCAAGCGGATCCTCATCGTGGGCGCCGGCTGCGGTATTGGCTCCGCCATTGGCGCCGTCACCCTGTTGCGAACGCAGGATGATTTCGGAGTAATCGCCGTGTTCGTCGATGCCGTATTTGATTTCGGCAATCTGAACCGTATGGCCGCGCAGGTAAATCTGGTCGCCGTCCTGGTTGGAGTAATCCCAGATGATCTCCTTGCCAACGCCGGCTACCCAATGGTCGTGGACGTCGTCGTTTTCTCCTGCCACACGCCGCCAGTTGACGCTGCCGTCGTCGCGGGTGTGTCTTGCGATCACCTCGTCTTTCGCATCCAGGAGGATGTTGATCAGGAAGAGATCGCGGTCCTGTCCACCCCAGACCTCGTCGATGGCCAATTCCGGATCGATCGGCGGATCGACGCGCCCTTCGTCGCCGTCCGTCTGCGCCGGATCGGGCTCGCCTGCATCGGAATAGAGCGTGATCTTGTCCCGTCCGCCACCGGCCTTGATGATCTGCGCGCCGGCGCCTGCCGTGATCAGATCATTGGTCTTCAGGTCCGGCATCTCGATGGTTTCGCCATGGGTCGTGCTGTGGATCTCCGTGACGCCGCCATTGTACTTGGCCAGTTTGTCGGCCTGCTCCAGCCGGTCGATGCCGTCGACCACAGTCGGCTTGAGGATGAGATCTTCTTTCAGCACCTTGTCGCCATAGACCTTGATGGTGCCGAGTTCGTCCTCATCATGCGCCCCTGTCAGTGTATTGGCGCCGCCGTTGGCACCATCACCCTGCTGGCTGATCACTCGGATCGTGGAGAAGTCGCCCTTGGCGTCAGTGCCATAAGTGATTTCTTTCACCTCCACCGTGTGGCCACGGATGATGATGCGGTCGCCCTGGTCCTTGAAATAGTCGAGGATGCAATCGTTCCCGAAGCCTTCGACCCAGTGTCCGTGCGGGTCGTCATTTTCACCGGCGACTTTGCCCCAGTTGACCCGACCGCTCAGATTGGTGTGCGCCTCGATAACGTCCTTACGGGCATTGATGAGGGCACGGAATTCGAACGTGTCGCGACCATTGCCGCCAATGAATACATCATCCGCAGCTCCATCCGGAACCGCCGGGGTGATCCGGCCGACGCCATTGCCGCCGAGCTGTGCCGGATCGGGCTCGCCGTCGTCGGCGTAGGAGATGATGTGGTCGTTGCCGTTACCGGCATCCACCGTCTGCTTACCGCTGCCGGCGCGGATCTTGTCGCCTCTCCCGGTTCCGGTGAAGGTCAGGTCGATATTCTCTGGATTCTCAGCCATATATTGGATCTGCGAGATGGCCGGTGCTGGGTTGTTGGCTGGTGCTTCCGCTTCTCCGGCGGAGATCTTTTCGATCAGATCGACGCCGTAGAAAACGTTGGCCTTCAGCTTGATATCGTCGAGAGTGACCTTGTCGCCATAGACCTTGATGCAGCCGAGCGGATCCTCGTCATGGGCGCCGCCATTGTCGCCCTGCTGAGAGCGCAGGACAATTTCCGAATAGTCGCCGTCGGCATCTTCGCCATATTTGATTTCGGCGATTTCAACGGTGTGGCCGCGAATGTCGATCTTGTCGCCATCCTGCTTGGAGAAATCGCGAATGATGTCCTTGCCGATGCCGTTGACCCAGTGATTGTGCACATCGCCGTTCTCACCGGCGACCTTGCGCCAGTTGATTGTGCCGTCATCGCGCGTGTGCTTGTCGAGGATTTCCTGCTTCGCATCGAGCAGCAGCCGGAAGGCGAAAATGTCCCGACCCTGGCCACCGTAATATTCGTCGTCCGCCAGATCGGCCGGTACGGGCGGATTGACCCGTCCATCGGCGCCGTCGGTCTGTGCTGGATCCGGTTCACCGCCATCGGAATAGGCGTAGATGATGTCGTTGCCGCCGCCCGCGTTGACCTTCTGCGATCCAAGGCCGACATGGATCCGGTCAACCTGGGAAGCGAGAATGCCCGTGTAGGAGTGGCCATCGGTGTTGCTGAACACCTCCTGGGTCGAGCCGGCGTCGTGGTCGCCATAGACCTCGTCGACGCGCTCAAGCATGTCGACGCCGTCAAACACGCCGGCCGCCTGAACCTCGATATCGTCGATCGTGACCTTGTCGCCGTAGACCCTGATGCAGCCCAGCTCGTCTTCGTCATGAGCGCCGGTTTCGGTGTTGGCGCCACCGGCGCCGCCGTCGCCCTGCTGGCTGATCACACGGATCTCCGAATAGGTGCCGCGTTCATCCTCGCCGTATGTGATCTCGGCCACTTCCACCGTGTGCCCGCGAATGACGATGCAGTCACCCTCGTCCTCGTTGTAGTCGAGGATGATGTCCTTGCCCCAACCTTGGACCCAGTGTCCGTGAACGTCGTCGTTTTCGCCCGCGACCTTCCGCCAGTTGACGCTGCCGTCTTCGCGGGTGTGCTGTGCCAGGACGCTCTCTTTGGCGTTCAGCAGGGCCCGAAATTCGAACCGGTCGCCGCCGCTGCCGCCAGCGATAATGTCGATTGTCTCGCTGAGCGGTATGGGGGGAGTGACCCGGTCCTCGGGTCCGCTCTGCGCCGGATCCGGTTCGCCCGCATCGCCGAATGATATGATCCGATCGCGTCCCGCCCCACCGTCGTAGTTCTGACTGCCGCTACCGAGAAATGCCTTGTCGCCCCGGGACGTGCCCAAGATAGTATCCGCCATAGTGTCGCCCTCCTGTATGTCCGTCCTGCTACGGACAAAATGCTTGTAATCCCACTCCCGTCAGACAAGCCTAGATGATTCGCCCTCCCTTTTTTGCGACGCGGTTCTTTCGCAAACAATAAAAGTTGCCGGACAATTTGACTCGAAATGTGAAACCCGCTCGGGTTTACACAACCGCGGCGCGAAAGGGCTTTCGCAAGGCGGGCAGGGGGCGCGGTCTGAGTAGGCTTCCGTGCCCCCGTGAGCGGGTTAATGGTTTCAAAGGGTTAATGGTTAAGCTTGGCGGTTAACCGTCAGCCGGGCCAGGCAAAGGTTCCGGTTGAACGCATCAAGGCATCGACCGCCGGAGAAAATTTTCGACCCGGTACCGTCATCGCCGCAATTCGCCTTTCCACAGCCGGGTCCACAAGCGGTCGCTGCAACAATCCGGGCAAAGTCACCGAATATTCGGGCATGAAGGCGAAGCCGATTCCGGCGAGAACCATGGCCTGGACCCAGTCTTCCCGTTCCGATCGGAACCGTGCGTAGAGTTCGATATTGTTGGCCTCGCACGCAGCCATGACCATCTCGCGCATCTCGCAGGCGAGCCGGTCAACATAATGTTCGCCGGTGAGGTCGGCGAGGGTCAGGGTTTCGAAGCCTCCAAAGCGGTGGTCAGGCGCGAACACCACGACATACCGCTCGCGGTAGAGTTCGCGGGCACGAAATTCTGCTTCAAGCTCTTCCGTCGCGGTCATGACAGCGACATCCAGTTCGCCGTCAGAAAGCTTCTCCTTCAATTCCGCAATCGATCCTTCGCTGACGGACAGCTCCAGGCCGGTATGCGCCTTTTCGAACTGGGCCAGGAATCGCGCCAGGCGGACATGTCCGACAGTGGCCATCACGCCAAGCCGGATCGGGACGTTTTCGAGCAACCGAAAATTCTGCGCCAGCGTCTGTGCCGCTTCGGCCTCATCGGCAATGTGCTGCAGATGCGGCAGCATCGAACGGCCGAAATCGCTCAGCAGGATCCGCCGGCCCTCACGATGAAACACGGATGCGCCGAGTTCGCCCTCCAACGCTTTGATGCCCTTGGTCAGGGCTGGCTGTGTCACGTTGCAGTCGGATGCGGCGCGCGTGAAGTTCAAGTGTTTCGCGGCGGCCAGGACATAGCGAATCTGTGACATTTCCATGACGATTTCCCCAGCGCGGCCTGTTTGTGCTCAAATCATCTTACGCGAACGAAACCAAACCTGCGGTTATGGATCAATAAGAAACTTCCGCTTCTCCGGTGTCGGTTCCCGGTGTCCAATAACGGCATACTCACCAGCAAAGGAGCAAGACATGTCTGTCTACATGGTCGAAAGGGATCTCAAGGGCATCAGCATGGAGGAACTCGCCGGCGCCCAAAAGGCGGCGATCGAGACTGCCGAGAAGATGAGCAGCACCGGTCAGAAGGTGGCCTATATCCGCACGACGTTTGCACCGGAGGACGGTCGTTGCATGTGCCTTTTCGAGGGCGAGTCGGAAGAGCAGGTGCGGGCGCTGAACGAGAATGCCGGCATACCGTTCACCCGCGTCGTTCCGGCGCTGGACCTGACGCCTTAGTCGCGACGACTAGTCTGTCGGCCGGTGTTCAGATCGGCCGGCGGGATCTAACCGGGGCGAATTCTTTTGAGGAACTCCCAGACCGGCAGGGCGGTCAGGCCGCCAATGACCCCGGCGAGATAGCTCGGAAGCGGGATCAAAAAGATCGCTTGCCAAAGATAACCGATCACAAAGCTGACGATCAGCATTGCGACCAGTGTGATCAGCAACCTTTGCCACATCGGCATCAACAGCGACATTGCGTTCTCCTGCTCCGCATTGCGTGTGATTGTTGCACCCTGACTCAGTTCAAGCACGAAGGCAATCGGCATACGGTGATCGCATCGGCAGCCAAACCGCCCAAGCTTGTCGCTGCCAAGGGCCCATGTTAGCCTCTCCGAGGCGCGTCAGGGCGCACCCGATCCGCGGGCAGGGCAAAGCCTACCTGATTTGTTGACTGACCACTATCGAACCTCTTTTCGGTCCGAGGGCGCGGATACCGGACGGTTTTGAAAGGAGGTCGATCATGTCGACACGCAACCTGCCCGAATCCCCGAGCCTTGAGAATTTGAAGAAGCAGGCCAAGACCCTGCTCAAGAACGCCCGGAGCCACGATGCGCAAACCCTTGCGCGTGTAGGCCCCTATTTTGGCGATCCCGCCGCTATCACACTTCAATCGGCACAACTGGTCCTGGCGCGGGAGCACGGCTTTGCCAGCTGGACCCGCCTGAAGCGGCACCTCGAGGGTGCGGCGCGTCCGAGCGAACCGACCGTCGAGCAGCGCGCCACCCGGTTTCTCGATCTTGTCTGTCTCGCCTATGGCACGGTTCAGAACGCCGGGCCGGCTCGGTTTGCCGAGGCAAAGTCGCTGTTGGAGGAGTATCCGGATATCCGTGACGTCTCGATCCATGTGGCCGCTGCCATTGGGGATGTGGAAAGCATCGATCGCTGGCTGGATCGAGACCCGAAACTGATCTCGCAAAAGGGAGGCTACCACCATTGGCAGCCGTTGATGTATGCCGCCTATGCGCGCCTGCCGGGCGTGTCGACGCTTGCAGCAGCCAGCCGCCTGATCGAGCGCGGTGCTGACCCCAACGCCCATTACATGTGGGGCGGCCAGTACAAATTCACCGCGTTGACCGGAGTCTTCGGACAGGGCGAAGACGGACCGACCAATCAGCCGGAACATCCCGACTACCTGGCCTTTGCCCGCCTGCTGCTTGAGGCCGGTGCGGATCCGAACGACAGCCAGGCCGCCTATAATCGAGTCTTTGAGCCCGACAATTCATGCCTCGAGTTGCTGATCGAGTTTGGCCTCGGTGCCGACGAACCCGTCAACTGGTTCGATAACGAGGGCGATGAGATGGTCCCGAGCCCTCTGGAGACGGTACACTTCCAACTGGTCCAGGCCATCCGCCGAGGCAATTTCGAAAGGGCTAAACTGCTGATCGATGCCGGTGCCGACCTGAACAAGCCGGATGACACCTACGACACCTTGACCAAGGGCAAGACGCCGCTTGAAGCGGCGTTGCTTCTCGGTGAAGCGCGGATTGCCGACTATCTTCGCAAATGTGGTGCGGTCGACACCGACCTTTCGGGAGCAGATCGCCTGCAATCGCTATGCATGGCTGGTGACGCTGCCGCTGCTCGCCAATTGTTGCTTGAAAATCCGGATTTGCAGAAAGCGTTGGACCAACGCGGATCGGAAATGGTCTCCGATGCCGTGGCGACGGCAAACCGCATGGCCATTGCAACGCTGGTGGATCTTGGTGTCGACATCGTCGGAAAGGGTGGGCGGCCACCGGTCCACATGGCGGCCTGGAACGGCGATCTGGAGACCGTGCGTTTCATGATCGACAAGGGCGCCGACCCGTCACTGCGCGACCCGGACCACTTTTCGCCGGCAATCGGGTTCGCGCTGCACGCCGGCAGACCGGAGATGGTCGCGTTCCTGGAAACCCAGAAGATGGATGTCTTCACCGCCGCGGCGCGTGGCCTGACGAAGCGGCTGCGCGAAATGATTGCCGCGGAGCCGAACCTCCTCGATGCCCGCTTCGAAACGGTGCTCCCGCCGCAGTCTCGACCGTCGGATCGCGATTGGGTGACACCGCTCGGAGTGGCCGCAAACAACGGTCGGTCAGCCGCCGTCGAACTTCTGCTCGAACTCGGTGCCGACCCGACGGCGGGCGATGGCGAGGGCAGAACCGTTGCGGATCTGACGGAGGACGAGGCCATTGGCCGGATGCTCCAGGAGGCCGCGGCCCGACGCTATTGAGGCAGGCAACCTGGACCGGCGGTTGCCATCGACCGCCGGTCCGGTTTTCGTCTGCTCAGGCCGAGTTCGCCTTGTCCTCTTCGCGCAGTTCGCGGCGCAGGATCTTGCCGACGTTGGACTTCGGCAATTCATCACGAAACTCGATGTATTTGGGGCGCTTGTAGTTGGTCAACTTGTCCGCGCACCAACTCTTGACATCATCTTCGGTCAGGGCCGGGTCGGATTTGACGACAAACAGCTTGACCGCCTCGCCGGAACGGTCGTCCGGCACTCCGATGGCGGCTGCTTCAAGAACGCCTTCGCGGGTAACGGCGACTTCCTCGATTTCGTTCGGATAAACATTGAAACCGGAGACAAGCACCATGTCCTTCTTGCGGTCGACGATGCGGGTGTAACCATCCTCGTCCATGAAGCCCATGTCGCCGGAGCGGAAGTATCCGTCCTCGGTCATCACCTTGGCGGTTTCCTCCGGCCGGTTCCAGTAACCAACCATCACCTGCGGGCCGCGAATGCAGATCTCTCCGACTTCACCCAACGGCACCGGCTTGCCTTCGTCGTCGCGAATATCGATGTCGGTGGAGGGCAGCGGAAGGCCGATCGATCCGTTGAAGCCGGCATTGTCGAAACGGTTGGCAGTTGCCACCGGCGAGGTTTCCGACAGTCCGTAACCCTCCGAAATTTTGCAGCCCGTCAGCGCTTCCCAGCGCTCGGCTACGGGTTTCTGCACGGCCATGCCGCCGCCCAGCGTCAACCGCAGTTCGGAAAAGTCCAGCTTCTGGAAATCCTCATTGGCGAGCAGAGCGTTGAACAGCGTGTTGAGGCCCGGCAGCACATGGTACTTGTAGCCGCCAAGTTCCTTGACGAAACCCGGGATATCGCGCGGGTTGGGGATGAGCACGTTGTGAGCACCCTGGTCCATGCCCATGATCGCGTTCACTGTCAGAGCAAAGATGTGATAGAGCGGCAGGCAGCAGATATAGACGAGCTCATCCGGTAGGTCCCGCTGGCGCCTCAGCGCCGCCAGCCACAATTCGTTTTGTGCCGCGTTTGCCAGAATGTTGCTGTTGGCAAGGGTTGCGCCCTTGGAAACACCGGTCGTTCCGCCCGTGTATTGCAGGAATGCAACGTCTTCAGGCGCCATCTCGACGGGCTTGAAGCCGCCGGCGTCGGTGCTCAAAACCGTTTTGAAGGGGACATGGCCCGGCAACGACCATGCGGGTACCATCTTCTTGACGCGACGCACCACGAGATTGACGATCAGCCCCTTCACACCGAGCATGTCGCCCATGGTGCAGACGCAAACGTGTTTGACGTCGGTATTGCCGATGACGTGCTGCAGGGTGGTAGCGAAATTCTCCAGGATGAAGATCGCCTTGGCGCCGGAATCCTTCAACTGATGCTGAAGCTCCCGGGGCGTGTAGAGCGGGTTGACGTTTACCACCGCGTAGCCGGCCCGCAATACGGCAGCCGCCGCCACCGGATATTGCAGGATGTTGGGCATCATCAGCGCGACCCGGTCGCCTTTCTCCAGGCCTTGCGCCTGCAACCAGGCGCCGACGCTGCGAGAATAGGCATCGAGCTCGCGATAGGTGATGGTCTTGCCCATGCAGCTGAAGGCCGGGCGGTCGGCGTATTTCTGACAGGCCGACACGATCAGATCGGCCACTGAATTGTGTGCCAGCGGCGCGATTTCAGCCGGCGTGCCTTCCGGATAGGATTTCAGCCAGATCTTGTCGCCGGCTTTGACGGATTCAGCCTGGTTTTCCGGTGTCGTGTTCATCGATTTTTCCTCCCGCGCAGCGTCCCCAGTCTACGCTCAATTGGCCTGCGCCAGATCACTGTGCCAGCGCATGATTTCGCGGTCCAGATGTATTGTCGGCAAACCGCCCACGCAAGGGTCATTTTACGTAAACGTAAGAATTCTCAATCCTGCGGATCTCCGGACAGAATCTTGCCTTGTCCGCGGAAGCAAATGCTCGGCAATGTCTGCGCACGGTGCGGTTGATGCGGATCAACGGCAGGAGCGACATCGTGGTTACCATAATGACGCGTGGATTGTTTGAACTGGCCTGACCGGGGGATGATGACACGGCTCGCCTCAATCATTCCGGAGGCTGCGGACCGCCGCAGCGGCTGCGTGCATTGTGACGGAGGCTCCGCTTCATGACGAAATCACACCCGACGGGCATCGACGCCTACAAGCCGAATGAGATTGCAGTTCTTGTCCGCAGGATTGGCTCGGACAAGGCCAGGCTCCCAATCCTGGTCAAGTTTACGCTCTCTGTTCTGGCCGGTTTGTTCATCGGCCTCGGCGCTTTGTCCTTTACGGTTGTCATGACCGGGGCCGATCCCGCGTTCGGGCCGGCGCGCCTTCTGGGCGGCGTCGTGTTTTCCCTGGGCCTCATATTGGTCGTTATTGCCGGCGCGGAACTCTTCACGGGAAATGTGCTGATGGTCCTGGCCGCGGTCGATCGCCTTGTTTCCCTGCGGGAGCTGCTTTCCAGTTGGGTAATCGTCTACGCAGGCAACTTTGTCGGCGCGTTCGGTCTGGCCGTGGCAGTGGCGCTCAGCGGCATCCTCGATGGTCCGTCAGGATTGGTGGCCACATCGATTGCCGCGTCCAAACTGTCGATCGGATGGCTTGAGGCATTTGTCCTGGGGGCGCTTTGCAACATGCTGGTCTGCCTGGCAGTCTGGCTTTCCCTGTCGGCGCATGCGGTGGCGGGTAAAATTCTGGCGATCGTCTGGCCGATTTCGTGCTTTGTCCTGCTCGGTCTGGAACACTCGATCGCCAATATGTACCTTATCCCGCAAGGTTTCTTTGCTGGCGCTCCAACGGATGTGGGTGGTTTTGCACGGAATTTGGTTTTTGTGACGCTTGGAAACATCGTTGGCGGTGCGGGCGGCGTGGCGCTTGCCTATCGGCTGGCCTTCGGTCCACCCGATAGGCAATCCGAAAACGGGAAACCTTAGTTGACCGGAGTAACAGCAGGGGCCGGATTGCGAAGCAGAGCCGGCGTATCTTCGGCCTTTGTCTCGCGCGCGATCAATTCGCGATAGAGCGCGCGGATCCGCGCTGTAACCGGCCGGTCGCCCGTGCCGATCTCTTTGCCGTCGATTTCGGCAACCGGGGTCTGCGCACCAAAGGTTCCCGTGACAAAAGCCTCGTCGGCACCATAGGCTTCGTAAAGCGTGAAGTTTTTCTCGAACACGGGAATACCGCTGTCCCGGCAGAGATCGATTACCTTCTGACGTGTGACGCCGTTCATGCAGTAGTCGCCGGTCGACGTCCACACGGCGCCCTTGCGCACAATGAAGAAATTGCAGGCGTTGGTCGTGTTGACGAAACCGTGCGGGTCAAGCATCAGCGCCTCGTCCGCGCCGGCCTGTTCGGCCTGCAGGCTTGCAATGACGCAGTTGAGCTTGGAATGGCTGTTGAGCTTTGCGTCCTGCGACAGCGGCAATCCACGGGTCTGAGGCACTGTGGCAAGGCGGATGCCGCGCGCGCTCAGATGTTCGGCCGGCTTGGAATGTTCCAGGATGATCACCAGCGTCGGTCCGGAGCGCGACAGGCCCGGATGCTGGAATGGTTTGTCCTTGACGCCGCGGGTCAGCATCAGCCGGCAATGAACGTCCGTGGTCATGCCATTGGCTTCAGCCGTTCTGTTCAGGGCATCGAGAATACCGGCACGATCGAGGCCGACGTCCAGTGAAATGGTTTTGCAGGAAGCGAAGAAGCGATCCATGTGCTCGTCGAAAAACGCCCACTGGCCATTGTAGAGGCGCAGGCCTTCCCACATGCCGTCTCCCAGCATGAAACCGGAATCGTAGACCGAGACCTTCGCCTCATCCCGGTGCACGATTTCGCCGTTGACGTAGATCAGAATGTCCCGATTGCGTGGATCGTCGATGGCGTCATGGGTGGTTTGGCTGTTTCCGGTCATGGTGGTGTCGGCGGGTTCTTCCGGGTTAGTGAGTGTATCGAGGGTCGCCTGACATTGCAGGCGACCCTTCGGTCTTGGGAGATTGGCTTACATCCAGCCGCGTTCCTTGTAGTAGCGGACCGCTCCATCATGCAGCGGAGCGATCGTTCCATTGGCGATCATGTCCGTCTCCTTCAGGTTCTCGAAAGTCGGGCGCAGGGCCTTGAAACGCTTGAAGTTGTCGAACACGGCCTTGACCAGCTGATAGACGGCCTCATCGTCGGTGTCGGTGGAGGTGACCAGTGTCGCCAGCGGCCCGTAGGACTGGATCTCGTCGGCCTGCCCCTTGTAGAGGCCTGCCGGAATCGTCGCCTTGGAGTAGTAGGGCGTGTCGGCGACCAGCTTGTCGATCTTGTCTCCGGACACCTGCAAAAACACCGTATCGCAGGAGACCGTTGCTTCCTTGATGTTGCCGACTGGGTGACCGGCGGAAAACATGATGGCGTCGACCTTACGGTCGCAGAGCGCGGCCGACTGCTCGGCCGACTTCAATTCGCCGGCAAGCGCCAGGTCGCCGACATCAACCCCGACCGTGTCGAGCAAAACCTCTGCCGTTGCCCGTGAGCCGGAACCCGGGTTGCCGATATTGACCTTCTTGCCCTTGAGGTCGGTCAGGTCTTCGATGCCCGTATCCGCACGCGTTAGCACGGTTACCACGTCGGCATGGGCCGAAAACACCGATCTCAGCTTGTCGTTCGGGCCGTTGTCGGAAAACACGCTCGAGCCGTTCAGCGCGTGATACTGCCAGTCCGACTGCACGGTGCCGAAATTGACATCCCCGGAGGCAATGCCGTTGAGGTTGGCGATCGAGCCGCCGGTTGCCTGTGCGGTACAGGTATAGCCGTGCTTGTCGCTGTTGCGGTTCATGAACTTGCAGATGGAATTGCCGACGACATAGTAGAGCCCCGTCACGCCGGCCGTCCCGATGGTGATGAACTTCTTTTCCTCTGCGCTCGCCTGGGCGAACGTCAGCGTGCTCAGCATGCCCACAGCGCACAGCGCCTTCATTGTAGTCGCGACCGTCATTTTGTCCTCCTTGTCGATCATGCCGCCATCCGACTGGCGTGGCGACCGGAAATTTGTCTGCACGCTATCCGTATTGTCTTATTGTCAGATTGTCAACAATTGACAGGAAAGCAGAGGTAATCCATGGTCGGCAACATGACTCGCCGACCTTCGAGCGGGATCAACCAGGTGATTGGAGCAATCAAATTGAACGTCCGACTCTCCGGCATTCAACCCCTTGCCGACTCGACCCTGCGTGGCCGCACGGTGGACCAGTTGAAACGTCTGATCGTCACGGGCGAACTTGCCGCCGGATCCCGATTGACCGAGATCGATTTGGCCAATGCGCTAGGGATCAGTCGCGGACCATTGCGGGAAGCCATTCGCGAGCTGGTGGACATAGGACTGGTCATCAGCAAGCCCTACAAGGGGCTGTTCGTCCGCGATTTCACGCTCAAGGACCTGTCGGAGCTTTATTCATTGCGCACCGCGCTGGAGCAGTTTGCCTTCCGCGAGTGCTGGGACCGCCGCGATGACGCGGCCATGGCAGATCTGAGGGGCCGCAACGGGGCCCTTTCCCAGACGATTCTCGAAGGGGCCGATCCCTATGAGGCCATCCTGCGTGAACTTGAATTGCACAGTTGGTGTTACGAGCTCTCGGGTCATCGGCTGTTGCAGCAGACCTGGGACCGGATGAAGCCCAATCTCCAGTTCTATTTCGCCACGCACCAACAGGCGCACGGGCGCAAGGGGCCGCTCCGTCAGGCCCATGACCGCTACATCGAGCTGGCCTGCGGTGACGACCTAGAGGTGATGGTCGACTATCTCGAAGAGCACATGCGTCTGGGCCTGGAAACCACCGCGAGTTTCATCACGGCTGCATAATCCGCCTTTCGTTTGGCGTATCAGACCGTCACCAAAACGGTCTGATACGGTCGAATTCGGCCGGCCGTGCGCTCTTGACAAACTTTGCGAATTAATCAAACGTTTGATTAATGACGATCGGATACCGGTCGCACGGGAGGATCATCGTGGCAGCATCACCGGCGCGCAGCGGCGAGACCGGCAGGGCAGGGCGGACGGCCATCCTGGATTCGGCCGAGCGGGCCTTTGCGGAACTCGGCTATGGCGGCGCCTCGATCCGCGCCATTGCGCGCGACGCCGACGTCAACCAGGCGATGGTGCACTACTATTACCAGAACAAGGATCAGCTCTTCACTGCCGTCATCGAGCGGCGCGCCGGAGAGATCAATGCCCGGCGTGACGCGGCGCTGGATGCCCTGTTCGATGGACAGGTGCCGACGCTGGAAGCTTTGCTGGATGCGCTGTTGCGGCCAACCATCGAGATCGGCCACGACGACGAGCGCGGCGGTGCTGCCTATGCGCGTCTGATCGCCTCCTTCAACAATGCCGCCGACGAGCGATCGCGACGCGTAACCAGTGAAAATTATGACCCGATAGCCCGCCGGTCGATCGACGCGATCCGAGCAGTCCTGCCGGAACTCGACAGGGCGTCCGCCGTGCGCGGCTACCTGTTTGCCATCAGCGTTGCGCTGTCGGTGATGGCCAAGACCGGACGAGCGACCCGACTTTCGGACGGGTTGCTCGACGATTTCGATACGGAGGAGACGGTTGCCAGCGCTGTCGCCTTCACCTGTGCAGGAATCCGGGCGCTGGCAGACAAGAATCGCAAAGACCACCAAACAGGAGGAAACTCATGAAACGACTGCTTGCTACATTGGTCACGACCGCCTTGCTTGCCGGAGCTGCGGCAAGCGTGCGGGCCGAGACCATCGATGTCACCCTGGCCGCCGGTCATCCACCGGTGTTCCGCTGGGTCAAACACGCCAGCCAGACGTTTATCCCAACCGTCAACAAAGAGCTTGAGGGCACCGACATCACCATCAACTGGAGCGAACAGTATGGTGGCTCGCTGGCCAAGGTGGGTGGTGTTCTGGAAGCCGTTGAAGAGGGGCTCGCTGAAGTCGGTCTGGTCTCCAGCCTCTTCGAGGCGGCCAAGCTGTCGCCGCAAAACGTGACCTACTTCACCCCGTTCGTGTCGCGAAACCCGGCGGCCGTAGCCGAGCTCATCGACGCCATGCACGAGGAAAACAAGGACCTGCGCAAGTCCTGGGAAGACAACAATCTCGAATACCTGGGTGCTGCCATCGGCATCGACGACTATCTGCTGATGACCAACTTCCCGATCAAATCGCTGGACGATCTGAAAGGCAAGAAGATCGGTGCACCTGGACCGGCAGTGAACTGGTTGAAGGGCACAGGCGCCATTGGCGTGTCCGGCAACCTCACCACATACTACAACGAGATCAAGACGGGCGTGTATGACGGCGTCATCGTATTCGCTTCGGCGGCCCTGCCGGGCAAGCTCTATGAGGTCGCGCCCTACATCACCCGTGTCGGCTTTGGCGCCCAGTACGCCGGTGGCATCGCCGCCAACAAGGATTGGTTCGACTCCCAGCCGGAAGCCGTGCAAAAGGCACTGCGGCGCGGCGGCGTGGCACAGCGCAAGGCCTATCACGAAGATCTCGAAGCGGCGGTTGCCAAGGCCTTCGAAGTAATGGAAGCCAACGGCGCCACCATCACCGACGTCAGCCCCGAATTCCGCATGAAATGGGCCGCCGGCATGGAAAACGTCGCCAAGGACTGGGCCGCACAGCTGGATAAAGAAGGAAAGCAGGGCACCCAGGTGCTGAAAGCCTACATGGACGCCATGCGGGCCGACGGCGCCAAGCCGGTGCGCGAGTGGGACAAGGAATAGTCTCACCCGCTTGAATGCCACAGAACGGCTCGCCCACGGGCGGGCCGTACGGGGACCCCATGCTCACACTCTTCAAGACGGCGGAGCGGTTGATCGACCGCGTGACCATGGCGCTCAATGTCATCGGCACGCTGCTGATCCTGGCGCTGATGGTGCTGATCAATGCCGACGTCATCGGCCGCGGCATCTTCCTGTCACCAATCTCCGGCGTACCGGAACTGGTCAGCTTGTCGATCGTCGCCATCGTTTTTCTGCAGGTGGCACAGGCCTTCCGCATGGGCCGCTTCACCCGCACCGACGCGCTGATCAATGCGCTGGAGAGGTGGGCGCCGCGGGCCCGCGCAGGGCTCGAATTCCTGTTTTGCGCCGCCGGACTGTTCATCATCTGGGTGCTCTATTCCGCCAGCTATCCACTCTTCGTGAAGTCGTGGGATCGCAACACGTTCGTCGGCACGGTGGGTGATTTCATCGCGCCTGTGTGGCCGGTGAAGCTGGTGCTTCTGATCGGCTGCGCGGCCCTGTTCCTGCAATTGCTGATGGCCGCGATCCGTGCGGCCGCCGGCGTGTGGACAGGCAACGGCATCGCGCCTGCGGAGGACGACAATGACTCCGTTTGAGATCGGCCTTGCCGCGCTCGTCGTCATGGTGGTGCTCGTCTATATCGGCATGTATGTGCCGCTCGCCCTGATGGTCGTGTCCTATTGCGCTGTCTGGGCCATGAAGGGGTCGCCCGTTCTGGCCGGCAAGCTCCTGGCCCTGGCCGCTTCCGAGACCATCTCGAGTTATTTCTTCGGCGTCGTGCCGCTGTTCGTATTGATGGGCTATATCGTCTCAGTCACCGGCATGGGACGCGACGCCTTCGATGTCGCCAACCAGCTGTTCCGACGCTTTCGTGGCGGCCTGGGTATCGGCACGGTCGGCGCCAACGCGATCTTTGCGGCGATCACCGGCATCTCCATTGCATCGGCTGCGGTCTTCACCCGACTGGCCGTGCCGGAGATGGTCCGACACGGCTATACCAAGCGGTTTTCCGTCGGCGTTGTCGCCGGCTCATCCGTGCTCGGGATGTTGATCCCGCCGAGCCTGCTTCTGATCCTCTACGGCCTGCTGACGGAACAGTCGGTCGGCGATCTTTTCATCGCTGGTGTCATTCCGGGGCTGCTGCTGGCCGCGACCTTCGGGATCGGTGTCTATGTCATGGCCCGTTTCTGGCCCGGTTTCGTCGGCGAGAACCTGTCGGATGCCGATGCCCCGATGCTGAGCAGCGCGGAACTAGCCAGCAAAGGGTTTCCGATCGTTTTGCTGATTGGCGTCGTCCTGGGCGGCATCTATGCCGGCTGGTTCACGCCCATCGAAGCCGGCGCCGTTGGATGCCTCGGCGCCATTCTCATCGGTCTGGTGCGGCGCTCGCTGACCTGGAAGGATTTCTGGAGCGTGCTGACCGATACCGGCCTGATCACCGCCTCGGTCTGCTTCCTGATTATCGCGGCACAGATGTATTCGCGCATGCTGGCCCTGTCCGGCGCGCCGTCGGAATTCGGCCAGTTCGTCGCCACCGCCGATATCGGATTCTGGGGCGTGGTCCTGGCCTATGTGCTGCTGGTGATCGTCATGGGCACGATTCTCGATTCCTCATCGATCATGCTGATCCTGGTGCCCCTGATGCTGCCCGTGATTCAGCCAATGAACATCGATCTGATCTGGTTCGGCATCGTGACCGTTCTGGCCGTCGAGATCGGACTATTGACGCCGCCCTTCGGTATATCGGTGTTCGTGATCAAATCCTCGCTCAACGACAGCACCATCTCGCTCGGCGATATCTTCGCCGGCGCCGCGCCGTTTGCGCTGATGATGCTGTTCGTGTTGGCGCTCGTCCTCGCCTTTCCCATGCTTGCAACACTGCCGCTCGGCTATTGATGGAGACCTGAATGCCCCGCAGAATTGTCGATCTCTCCGTTCCTCTCGAGGCTGAGATTGCCTCCGATCCGCCGCCCATGCTGCCGAATATCACCTACCTGGATCACCAGATGACGGCGGAACAGGTGATGGGTTTCTTTCCGGGCCTGAAAAAAGAGGATCTTCCGGGTGGCGAGGGCTGGGCCGTGGAAATGCTCAACATAGCCACCCATAACGGCACCCACCTGGATGCGCCCTATCACTATCATTCGACCATGAACAATGGCGAGCGGGCGATCACCATCGACGAGGTGCCTCTCGACTGGTGCTTCCGCCCGGGTGTCAAACTCGATTTCCGGCATTTCGACGATGGCTATGTCGCAACGGCGGCCGATGTCGAAGCCGAGCTGAAACGCATCGGCCATGACCTGCAGCCGTTCGACATCGTGGTCGTAAACACCGCGGCCGGCGCCGCTTACGGCCAGCCGGACTATCTGCTGAAAGGCTGCGGCATGGGCCGCGAGGCAACGCTTTACCTGCTGGAGAAAGGTGTTCGCGTTACCGGCACCGATGCCTGGAGCTGGGACGCGCCCTTCGCCCACACCGCCAAGGAATACGAGCGCACCGGCGACGCTTCCATCATCTGGGAAGGGCACCGTGCCGGGATGGAGATCGGCTACTGCCATATCGAAAAGCTCGGCAATCTCGAGGACCTGCCGTCCAGCGGCTACGAGATCGCCTGTTTCCCCTACAAGATCAAAGCCGCCTCGGCCGGGTTTGTCCGCGCCGTTGCAATTTTCGAGGATTAGGAGCGCCCCATGGCTATGAAAATGAAGAAGGTCATCATCACCTGCGCCGTTACCGGCGGCGTCCACACGCCCACCATGTCGGATGCGCTGCCGCTGACGCCGGACGAGATCGCCCGCCAGTCGATCGATGCCGCGGAGGCTGGCGCCTCGATCATCCACCTGCATGCCCGCAATCCGGAGGACGGCCGGCCCACCCCGGATCCGGAGGTCTTCATGCAGTTCCTGCCGCGCATCAAGCAGGCGACCGATGCGGTGATCAACATCACCACCGGTGGCGGGCTTGGCATGACCGTCGAGGAACGGCTTGCGGCACCCATGCGCGCAGAGCCGGAAATGTGTTCGCTCAACATGGGCTCGATGAATTTCTCCCTGCATCCGCTCGCCGACAAATATCCGACCTTCAAGCACTCCTGGGAGAAGGCCTTTCTTGAGGGCAGCGAGGACTTCATCTTCCGCAACACGTTCAAGGATATCCGCTACATTCTGCAGCATCTCGGCGAGGGCTGCGGCACCCGCTTCGAGCATGAGTGCTACGACATCGGCCATCTCTACAACCTGGCGCATTTCGTCGATGCCGGACTGGTGAAGCCGCCCTTCCTGGTGCAGTCGATCTTCGGCATTCTCGGCGGCATTGGCGCCGAAATGGAAAATGTCATGATTATGAAGCAGACGGCCGACCGGCTGTTCGGCGACGACTACGTGTGGTCGGTTCTGGCTGCCGGTCGCTTCCAGATGCCGTTCGTCACCCAGGCCGCCATGCTCGGCGGCAATGTCCGGGTGGGGCTGGAGGATTCCCTCTATATCGGCCGCGGACAGATGGCCGAATCCAATGCCCAGCAGGTGGCGAAGATCCGCACCATTCTCGAAGAACTGGGTATGCAGATCGCCTCGGCTGATGACGCCCGCGAGATCCTGGCGCTGAAGGGCGGCGACCGGGTCAATTTCTAGGATCGGAGTGAAAACCATGACTGAGATGCCATCGGAGGCCGTCGTTCGGTTCGACTGTACGGGAACGGCCGTGGGCAAAATGCGCAACGAACTGGACGTCGCCATGGTCGAGCCGTCTGTCGAGCGCTTCAAGCTGGCCACGGACGAGGGCCCGTTCCATGGCGGCGATGCCACCGCTCCGCCGCCGCTGGCGCTGTTCGTCGGCGGCCTCACGGGCTGTATCATGACCCAGATCCGCGCCTTTGCGAAACGGCTCAAGGTCGAACTCAACGACCTCAAGGTGGAGACGCGGGTCGAGTGGAACTGGAAGGCGGTCGACCGTGTCTACGAGACCGCACCAAGGAGTTTCGAGCTCGATATCTTCATCGACAGCTCCGATCCGCAGGAGCGGGTGGTGGAGCTGATCGAAACTGCCAAGCGCGGCTGTTTCATCGAGCAGACCCTGGGCGTGCCCAACACCATCCGCCACCGCATGAAAACGCCGGATGGCTGGCTGGAGGTATGATGGCGCGGGACTGTACAGCCAGGTCGGCAGATATGCGACCAGCAGAAAGAGGAGGACAAACGCGGTCTTAACGGGAACATAGCGGCTGACGACAGAGGTGCGACGGCGATGAAAGCACAGCGGTCATTTGGTGCTTGAATGCGTCGCATTATCCCTGCTCCCAATTGACGTGAGATCGTCTGTTCACCCTCAAAAAAGGGGAATGCCCGGGTGTACCGGGCATTCCGTCGCATCGCTGACTGTTCCTCCGAGAGAGCGACGCAGGCCGGTCTCGAACCCCTCATCACGGCAACCGGCTGACAATCACGGTAGCCTATTGAGAGAGGGTAAAGGCACCGTCCTTGATGAATACTTCCTCGTCGCCTGAGAACGTTTCCGGCTTTCCATTTTGGAGAACCAGGGTGCAACCATCCTCGCAGAACTCAACCATCATTTCTCCGCCGCTGAGGAGGAACGTGTCCTCGGGGTCGGCGCCGGGTTGGGTGAGAACCTGTATCTCGTAAGGAACCGAGTCCTCGTTGATGAGGCTGATTGCGTTCGCCTGGCCAACCAGGATTGCAAGAAAAACAACCAGTGTGACAAGCACGGCTGCCGAGAGCTTCCAGTTCTGGCTGAGTGTTTTCAAGTTCATCTCGCGAACTCCATTGCGAATCGAGCCGTTCTGGCTCCCTATGCGTTTTTTCCCGGTTCCTTCGTCTCTCCCGCGGGTTTTTGCGAGTCTGTGGTCGCGGCTGTGCTGGCTTTGCCGCTTTTCTTGGTGTTTGGCTTATTAGGTTTCATCGTCTTGCTCCAAATATGCAGCGTCCAATCGCTGTCACACCCATATCGGCGCGATATTGATTCTTGAAAAGCGAAATTAATGCATCGATAATATCGGAGTCTCCGATGGATAAATGACAGGTATGTGCCGTTAATCGCGTCCACTTTACTCAGTCCTCCGTCAGTATGCGCATCAGAACGATTGAAAGCCGACTCTGAGAATGACTACCGCGTGCGGAGCCGTGATCCTTGCAATCTGTCCGGCAAAGACTTGCAAAGCTTCGCCTGCTTCCGTCCGGTCGAATCCATGGGTGCGGCGTATACTGCGTTCGAGCTCCAGAGCACGCACGCGTCGACCCAGTGGCGGTACGCTTGATCGCGTTTCCTTGACCGCCGGGATAAGGCCGCCGGTCCTGGCGACGGACAGAAACGCTTCAAGGTCATCCCACCGCGCATGGACGATCAGCGATCATGCGGATGCGGTCGCGGTTTTGATTGTTGTAGCCAACCGAGCTTTTGCAAGGCGTTTGGACGGCGTTGCGGGACCGATTCCGATTGTCTGCACAATCTTCAGAACTCAATCGTTGGAGGAATTGTTCTTTCTGGGGACTATTGTTGCCAGCATACAAGTGGCGTCCTGCAAAAACGCCCGCAATTTCGCCTGTGACGGGGGTGAAGAGCAACTCCCGGACATATTCAAAATTCTGCAATCGGAGTGTAGCCGATCCCATGCCGCGACGAAGCGAGGGAAGAAAGTTGGTTTGACGTCCCAGGCTCTATCCGGGGAGTAACGCAATGATGAAGAACAAAAAGGCAAAAACGGTTATTGCTGTGGCGTATGGCGCGATGGCCAGCCACCTGTGCGTTCGGACGCCGCGGCGGCGATGCACGGGGTGATTGCCCTGATAACTCAACTGCATACCGACCTCCATCTGTTTGAGCAGCTGAAACTCACTTTTGGAGACCCGGGAGACGCCCGGGAAGCCCGGGCATCTCCTTGCACCGCATCTGTTCATCCGAGACAGCGGTGCGGGCGGCCGTTTCCGGAGGGACTGATTACTGTCCGTCGAACCGGCCTGTATGGCGTTCGGGATCACCTACCGGGTGATCGTGAATGTACCATTCTTGATGTAAACTTCTTCATCACCCGTGAACGATTCCGGTTGCCCGTTTTGAAGAACCAGTGGGCAACCATCGTCGCAGAAATCGGCTATCATCTCTCCGATCTTGATGACGAAAGTGGCATCAACATCAGTGCCGGATTCAGCGAAGACCTGGATCTCGCGCGGAGTGACGTCCTCGTTGAAGAGGCTGATCGCGTTCGCCTGGGTCACCAGGATCAACAGAATAACTGCAAGAGAAACCAGCACAGCCAACGTGAGCTTCCAGTTTTGACTTAGCATTTTCCGGCTCATTTCATTAGCTCCAATCCGCAACGAGCCTTTTCGACTTTCTACGAGTTTTTTTCCGGCTGCTTCGATTGACCGGCCGGCTTTTGTTGGCCGACTTGTGAGGTTGCGGTGGCTTTGCCACTTTTCTTGGTGTGCGGCTTTGTGGATTTCATCGTCTTGGCTCCAGTTACACAGCGTCATTCGCTGTTGTTGGAAATATGGGAGCAACGATAATCATTGAAAAGCGAATTTAATGCGTAGATAATATCGGAATATCCGATTGATGTTTGCCGGGGAGCAAAATGGACGTCGATCTGGCCCGAACTTTTTTGGCGGTTGTTGATACAGGCAGTTTTGTTGCAGCTGCAGAGCGCGTCTGCGTCACACAGTCGACTGTGAGCATGCGCATCAAAACACTCGAGGACCGGCTTGGAAAGGTTCTTTTCGAGCGCAGCAAGGCCGGGGCCACGCTGACCCCGGCCGGTGAGCAATTCCAGAAACATGCACAGGCCATGGTTCGGATCTGGGAGCATGCCAGGCTGGAGATTGCCCTTCCGGAAGGATTTGACGTCGCGCTGCGTATCGGCGGGCAATACAGCCTTTGGGATCGGTACCTGCTTGAATGTGTCGCACGCATCAGATCTGCGTTGCCCAAAGTCGCGGTACGGGCGCAGATGGGATTTTCCGATGCCCTGATGCAAGGATTGATTGATGGCATATTTGACATGTGCGTGCTGTATACCCCGCAGATACGCCCGGGCTTTGAAATCGAGATGCTGTTCGAGGATGAACTTGTCCTGGTCACCAGTGATATCTCATCCACTTTGAACTGGAGGGACGGCTATGTATTCATTGACTGGGGTCCGGAATTTCGGGCCGACCACAGCCTCAACTTTCCGGAACTCGCCACGCCTGGCACCTTCCTGGAACTGGGTTCCCTGAGCGTTCAGTTCCTCCTGCAACAGCAAGCCAGCGGATATGTGCCGCGCAGGACTGTTAGCCCTCTGATCGAACAGGGTGTATTGAAGCCCGTGCCTCGCGCACCCGTCTTCTCGTATCCGGCTTACGTCGCTTATCCATCTGATGCCGAGACAAATCTCTCCGAGCAAGCTGTAGATATCCTGCATTCCATTGCCGAACTGCATGGCGGGTAGTAACACGCCGATCCAGTTGCAGTACCGATATCATCCATTGAAAAAAATCGTTTTTCAAATGGATTGATCCGACGCATTCAGCACTCATCTATCCGGTTGAACGGTGCGGATTCCCCGCACCAACAAACAATGTGGCGATTGCGCAGGCGCGGTCGAATTGGAGTGACGAGAATGGTAGCCAAGAAAATTTGCTTCAATGGCGAAGCCCGCGAACACATGCTGAGGGGCGTCGATATCCTCGCCAACGCGGTCAAGGTGACGTTGGGCCCGAAGGGGCGCAACGTGATGCTGGACAAGTCGTACGGTGCGCCGCGCATGACCAATGATGGAGTTGCGATTGCCCGTGAGATCGAACTCGAAGACAGGTTTGCCAATCTTGGAGTGCAGCTTGTCCGGCAGGCGGCGGAGAAAACCGGAGAACTCGCCGGTGATGGAACAACAACGGCAACCGTTCTGGCACGGTCGATGGTGCGTGAAGGCATCAAGGCCGTATCCGCCGGAATGAACCCAATGGACATCCGCAGAGGCATCGAGACTGCCGTTGCCGCGGTAGTGGAGGATATCAAAAAGCGTTCACAACCGGTCGAAACAAACGAGCAGATTGCTCAGATCGGAACAATCTCGGCGAATGGTGACAGGGAAATCGGCCGCTACCTCGCCCAGGCAATGGAAAAAGTTGGACGGGACGGCGTCATCACAACAGAAGAGGCGAAGGGCCGTGAAACAACGCTCGACCTTGTCGAAGGAATGCGGTTCGATAACGGGTATCTTTCGCCATACTTCGTAACCGATGTGCAACAGCGGTCTGTTACTCTGGAAGACCCCCTCATTCTATTGTGCAGTAAGAAGCTCTCCGGACACCAGTCTGTCTTGCCCGCGCTTGAGACCGTGATGCAACAGGGAAGGTCGCTCCTTGTTGTGGCCGAGGATGTAGAAGGCGACGCCCTGGCGACATTGGTTGTCAACCGCCTTCAGGGTGGACTCAAATGTGCGGCGGTCAAAGCTCCCGGATTTGGCGACCGCCGGCGCGAAACTCTTCAGGACATAGCTGCCCTGACCGGCGCACGCCTGATCTCCGACGAGTTGGGAATGGACCCGGAGCACATCAGCCTCGAAGTTTTTGGCAACGCAAAGAAGGTTGTCGTCAAGAGCAAAGACACCACGATTATTGGCGGCGCCGGAGATAAGTCCGATATCGCGGCACGCTCCGGCCAGATACGCCAGCAAATCTCCGACTCAAATTCTGAGTATGACCGTGAAAAACTGCGTGAGCGTTTGGCGCGCCTGGCCGGCGGTGTTGCGGTGATAAAAGTGGGTGGCGCGACCGAAGTCGAAGTCAGGGAGCGCCGGGACCGCGTGGAGGATGCGTTGCATGCAACCAAGGCTGCGGTCGATGAAGGGATACTGCCCGGCGGAGGAACGGCGCTCTTGTATGCTGGGCGCGCACTCTTCAACCTTTCTCCTCCTTCTAATGAGGATCAAAAGGCAGGGGTCAGTATTGTCCAAAAAGCGCTCAGGGCACCCATTCGGCAAATCATAGACAACACCGGGCTGGAAGGCACACTGGTCGTTGGCAAACTTCTAGAAATGAACGATGAGACCAAAGGTTACGATGCGCAGCAGGGGCACTATACCGATTTGGTCCAAGCCGGGATCATCGACCCGGCAAAGGTGGTGCGAACTGCGTTGCAAGATGCAGCGTCCGTTGCTGCACTGATGATCACCACCGAGGCGATGATCATAGATCGACCTCAGGTTTCATCACGAAGCCGATCTGCCCCGAGAACCTAACTGATGAAGCTATAGGGATTACATCTATGGGTGACGTCTATCCGATCGAACCTGCGCGCCGGGACCAGCTTCCGCATTCGGGCAATGAAGCCTTCTTGTTGAAAAAACTGCACGATTACATTGAGCTCACAGAAACCGAAGCCGAGTATGTGCTGACTATCGAACTCTCGGCGTTTGGCCTGATCAATGTCGATGTCACTCTGGCGAAAAGCTCGCTTCATATCAATGCGCATTGGAAACCCACAGTTCGCGTTGCCGGAACACGCAGGGCCCGGACACGATCCCGTATTTCGCGGCCGTCCTGGGAGCGTGCATTCGTGTTGCCTGGGGATGTGTTGCGCCAGGACATTCATGCGTCCTACGGCAACGGCGTATTGACAGTCCGACTGCCGCGCGATCCCAGCCACCGTTTGCCCCGTGAGATCGAAGTAACCATGGCAGGCTGTCCAAAATCCTCGAGAAGATGACCGTACAACGTCTTCTCGAAATCGTGCCGTTGATGCACAGGATCAGTTCTTCTGTCGCAATAACCAGAGCAACGGCAATTGCGGTAATCGAGGGGCAAAGGTCTCGAGTTCCGGCATCCAGGCAAACACGAAACTATCCGCCACCGCATGAAAACACCGGATGGCTGGCCGGATTTGTAGGGTTTGGGCATCGGGGTCCGTCACGATGCGCGAAGGGCCGTTATCCGATCGACAACGCGGCGCACTTCTGGAAGGTGCCTGTCATCATCATGAACGACAAGCCAGGCCTCGTGCGACAGCTCCGGGATGGCGTCTGAAACGCGTTCGAGGCGATTTTCGTGATCGCCGATGAAGGTCGGAAGAACGATGCGTCCTGCGCCCATAAGGGCCATATCGAGGGCAACCCGAGGATCGGTCGCTTCGTGCAGGACGCCCTGACCGCCGCGCTGTTTGGCCCATCGGGCGGACGGGGTGTCGACATTGATCCCGATCCAGCACTCTGTTAAAGCTGTAGTGGCGTAGACCGCGAATTCGTTGCGGGCGAGCTTCCGCCCCGCCAAGCCCGCTTCCTTGGGCCGCTGGTTGCGAATGGCAATGGTGACCTGTCTGCGGGCAATGCTGAGGACAGCCTCCGACGACACGAACCGAATTCTTACATCGGCCGGGTCGCCCGCGATGTCGGTCAGGCGACGCACAAAAGCAAGCTCCGTCCAAGTCCCGGCCGACACTTTGACCAGTGGCAAGGTGTCTGTTGGATTCGGTGCCGCGATCCGCGCAATCTGCCCGGCAACACCTTCCAGGTGATCAAGCAACGCCTCTCCGGCTTCCGTCAGGTCGTATCCGTGGGTGCGGCGTATGAATAGTTCGCGACCGAGCGCGCGCTCCAGGGCACGCATGCGTCGCCCCAA
This sequence comes from Hoeflea sp., assembly GCA_965216535.1. Classification (GTDB taxonomy): domain Bacteria; phylum Pseudomonadota; class Alphaproteobacteria; order Rhizobiales; family Rhizobiaceae; genus Hoeflea_A. Next base: position 6,838,228 of record OZ244175.1, on the reverse strand, counting down.
TGTCGGCGCGCTTGATCGAATTTCCCTGGCCGCCGAGGTGAGGCCGCCGGCCCGGGCGACGGCCAGAAATGCTTCCAGGTCATCCCACCGCAGCTCATCGACACGATGTTTTTCCTCTTTCATTCTTGAAATGATACATTCAAATCATTTCGTTTCGCAAGCAATCCCCACCCACTAGATTGTGCCTCCCAATCACGAACGGCGAGGCGAAATGGCGCGAATACAGGCCATCCCCTTCCTCTTTCTTCTCTTTGTCGGAACGGTTTGCAACTCCATGATTGTGCCATTCATGGGCTTCTTCATCGTTGACGGCTTGGGCATGGAGCCATGGACGATCAGCATCTATGCAGGTGCGGTCGCGGTTGTGGTTATTCTTGCCAACCGAGCTTTTGCAAAGCGTTTGGATGGCGGTGCGGAACCGTTTCCGATGATCGGCATTGCTGTCATGGGTTTCCTTGCAGCTTCAGCCGCGCTGTCTCTTTCACCGAGCTATTGGACGGCGGTGACCCTCGGTGTCGCCGGGTTTGGCGCCGCCTCCAGTGCGATGTCGACCATGTTCAATCTCGGTGCGGTCATTGCCGAGCGAAACGCGGTCAAGCGCAGCGTGTTCAACGCCTATATGCGCGCGACCACCTCGACTGCCTGGATGGTCGGGCCGGCTTTGAGTTTCGTGGCGGCCGACCAGTTGGGCGACGCCGCGGTGTTCAGGCTGGCATTTGTTGCTGCCCTGCTCTGGCTGGGCCTCTGGTGGTGGACCACACCTCGCGACGCGGCCAAAGCGCGGCAAACAAAGGTCGACTCGCTGCAGCCGGGTCCCAACTGCGAGCTCAGGGCAGGGATTTCATTCGTGTTCTGCCTGGCTCTGGCCCATTCGCTTACGTTTTCGGCCCTTCCAGTTTTTTTTGTTCAGGAGGTCGGCCTGCCCGGCCATGCACCCGGCATGGCGTTCAGTCTGAAAACCTTCATTGAGCTCTTCGCGATCGCATTGACCCCGTACCTGGCGGCACGGTTTGGTTTGCGCAGATCGTTGATTGCCACTGCGCTGTTCGCCGTCGTCGCCATCCAGGTTTTGGCTTCCGTTCAAACCCTTCCGCAGATGTTGGCCGGTGCCGCCCTGGAAGGCTTTTACTTCGGGCTATTCTCGACCCTCGCCATTACCTTCGTGCAATCGCTGTCGAAAGATCGGCCGGCATATGCCACCGCGCTGTATTGGAACACGATGATGGTGACCCTCGTGATAGCCGGGCCGGCCGCTGGCTTCATCGCGCAAGCGAGCGATTTTCAGACCGTCATCGTTGTCGGATCCGGTCTGGCCGTTGTCGCGACACTCATCCTGGCCTTCACTCCGCTATGTTGGAAGTCAGAACCCACCTGAGCAGGCTCTGGTCACAGCATCGGAGCAGTCGGCCCCTGCGGGTTGTCAATCGTCTTCGTGCTCACTGCGCACCACCAGCACGGACTGGCGGGCGTGGCGAACGACCCGCGCGGCGTTCGGGCCGAGCAGGTAGTCCTTGAGGGCCGGTCGGTGCGAGCCCACCACGATCAGGTCGACCTCCAGCTTGTCGGCCGTGGCGAGGATCTCTTCATAGATGCTGCCATGGGCGATGATGTGCTGGATGCGCACCCCCTCTGGGACATGCTTCTTGGTGAAGTCGTGCAGCTCCTGTGTGGCGTGCTCGATCATGTCGTGCTCGTGGTCGGGCGGAAAGAAACTGCCGACGATGCTTTTGCCGTAGTCCGGCACAATGCAGACCACGTGCAGCGTGTCTTCCGGAACCATGACTTCAAGCGCCGCATTGACGACATGGACGGAGGATTCTTCGTCACCGAGATCGACGGTGGCCAGAATGTTCTTGAACATGTTCATCGATCAAGCTCCCTGTTTTGCCGCAACCGGGCTTTCGGCATCGTTGCGTCGGCGTTGCAGGAAGTAGATCAGTCCGAGAAGCGCCAGCGCCGGGATGAAGAACAGGAACTTGGAGGGCTGCGGGGCAGGCACCAGAACCTGGGTGATCACCTGGTCGAAATCGAATCCGGCGGCCTGGGCCTTGGAATCGAAGGTGGCGTTGTCCACCAGCACCTTGCCGTCGTCATCGAACAGTTCCAGGCCGAAAGCTTCGAGCCTTTCCTCGCCGGTCGGCTCGTCGCCGACATCGATGATCATGGTCAATGTGATTGGATCGCCGACATCGTCGAGGCCATCGACAAGCGCACGCAGTTGGGTGCCGGGCTCGGCCTGCCCCATGATTTGAGCGAGCTCGGCCGGATTGGCGTTTTCATAGGGCGGCGACACATAATCCATCCAGAAGCCGGGTCTGAACAGCGTGAACGCAATCAGCAGCAGCGCGATCGACTCCCAGATCCGCGACCGGGCTATGAAGAAGCCCTGCGACCCGGCGGTAAATATGAGCATGGCCGCCGTCGCTATGATGAACACGAAGATCCCTTGAGCCCAGGTCACATCAATCAGCAGCAGGTCGGTGTTGAAGATGAACAGGAAGGGAAGCAGCGCAGTCCTGAGAGAATAGAAGAAAGCCACGAAGCCGGTTCGGATCGGGTCGCCGCCCGACACCGCCGCCGCCGCGAAGGACGCAAGTCCCACTGGTGGCGTCACATCCGCCATGATGCCGAAATAGAAGACGAAGAGATGCACGGCGATCAGCGGCACGATCAGCCCGTTCTGCTGACCGAGCGCCACGATGACCGGCGCCAGCAGTGACGACACAACGATGTAGTTGGCTGTCGTCGGCAGTCCCATGCCGAGGATCAGGCTGAGAATGGCTGTGAACAGCAGGATCAGCATAATCTGTCCCTGTGACAGGAACTCGACGAGTGCTGCAAGTACGGATCCCACGCCGGTCTGGGACACCGCGCCGACGATGATGCCGGCGGCGGCTGTCGCGATACCGATCCCGATCATGTTGCGGGCACCGGCGATCATGCCGTCAATCAATTCGGCAAAGCCGCGTGCCATTTGTCCCGACTGGTTGTCGCCGCGGAACATGGCAAAGAGCGGCCGCTGGGTCAGCAGGATGAAGATCATGAAGGCGGTCGCCCAGAACGCCGACAGAGATGGCGACAGACGCTCGACCATCAGGCACCAGATCAGAACCAGCACCGGCAGCAGGAAGTGCAGGCCGGATTTGACAGTCGGTCCCGGTTCCGGAAGGCGCACGACCGGTTCGTTCGGATCGTCCAGTTCAAGTTCCGGATAGGCGGAGCAGAAACGAACCAGCCCGATATAGGCTATCGCCAGCAACGCTGCGATGATCCAGGGTGTCGTATCGCCGGCCAGGCTGCTGATCGTCTGGATCAGGTAGAACACGCCGAAGGCACCAATGACGGTGACACCGAGCACCATGGCGCCGGTCGAAATCACCTGCGCCTTTCGGTCTTCGCTCAGACGCGCTCCAAGCACCGCAAACACCGTGAAGATCACGCCGAGGACGATGGCGACGGCAAGCAGTCGGCTGTCAGCGCCCTGCAGGGCCTGGAAGGCTTCGAAGAGGTAGTAGATAGCGCTGGCGGCAGCGAGGATAACTGCCATGGTGATGCCGAACGAAATGAGACCCCATTTCAGCGGCTTCGGTTCAGACGCCCGGTCGAGACCGGCCATGCCCTGCTTCTTGGCTTCCAGGTGCACGATGTAGACCAGGGCGATGTAGGAAATGACCGCCGGTACGAAGGCGTGTTTGACCACCTCGAAATAGGAGATGCCGATATATTCGACCATCAGGAAGGCCGCGGCGCCCATGACGGGCGGCATGATCTGGCCGTTCACAGAAGAGGCGACCTCGACGGCACCGGCTTTTTCCGGGGTGAAGCCGACACGGCGCATCATCGGAATGGTGAAGGTGCCGGTGGTGACCACGTTGGCGATCGACGAGCCTGAAATCAGCCCGGTCATGCCCGAAGCAACGACAGCCGCCTTGGCGGGGCCACCACTGAAGTGGCCCATCAGCGAAAATGCGACCTTGATGAAGTAGTTGCCGGCGCCGGCCTTGTCGAGGAGCGCGCCGAACAGAACGAAGAGGAAGACGAGGTCGGTGGAGACCCCGAGTGCAATACCGAACACGCCTTCGGTCGACAGCCACTGGTGATAGGCGACCGCATTGAAGCTGGCGCCCTTCCAGGCCAGGAATCCCGGGGCATAGGGACCGAGGAATGTGTAGCCGAGGAACACGATCGCGACGATCATCAACGGCGGACCCAGGGCCCGTCGTGTTCCTTCAAGCAGCAGGATGATGCCGATAACCGAAACGATGACGTCGAGCTGATCGGGATTGTTGGGCCGGTCCGACAGGCGTGTGCCGAAGATCGACTTGATCAGATCCGTATCGAAGACGAAGAGATACAGCGCGCAGCAGGCCGCGCCAACGCCCAGGACCCAGTCGGCAACCGGGATGTAGCGGCGCGGAGAATTCTTGAACGCCGGGTAGGCGAGGTAGGCGAGAAACAGGGCGAAGGCCAGATGAATGGGCCTGGCTTCCCCGCTGGAAAATACGCCGAAGCCGAGCGTATAGGGGAGGGGCGAGGCGATCCAAACCTGAAAGATGGACCAGAGCAGCGCCATTCCGGCGATGAGCATGGCAACCGAGTGATTGTCCGGCTTTCGACCGCCGGTATCCGTCGATGCGACGAGATCCTCGAGTTCCTGATCGCTAAGTTTTGTCGTAGCGGATTCGTCCTGTGTCATGACACCGTCCCCTCACGGCTTATGTTTTATCGCTCGAAATGTGTCGGGAGCGGGCTGGTGCCCGCCCCCGGAACCGCTGGTGAAATTACATCCAGCCGCGTTCCTTGTAGTACTTGGCCGCGCCGTCATGCAGCGGCGCGGACAGGTTGTTCTTGATCATGTTCTCTTCTTTGAGATTTGCAAAGGCCGGATGCATCTTTTTGAACCGGTCAAAATTCTCAAAGACAGCCTTGGTGATCTCGTAAACAACCTCTTCCGGCGTATCGGAGGACGATACGAAGGTAGCGCCAACGCCGAAGGTCATGACGTCGTCATCGGTGCCCTTGTACATGCCGCCCGGAATGGTCGCCATGGCATAGAAGTCGTTGTCGTTGGCAAGACCCTTTGCGGCATCGTTGTCGACGTTGATCAGCTTGGAATCGCACGAGGTCGTGGCTTCCTTGATCGAGCCGTTCGGATGGCCAACAGTGAAGACGATTGCGTCAACCTTGTTGTCACAGAGCGCAGCCGACTGTTCGGAGGACTTCAGCTCGGAAGCGAGTGCAAAGTCGTCCATCGTCCAGCCCATCTTGTCCATCAGCACTTCCATGGTGCCGCGCTGACCCGAACCCGGGTTGCCGATATTGACCCGCTTGCCTTTCAGGTCGTCGATGGAGTTGATGCCTGAGTCGGCACGGGCAACCACGGTAAACGGCTCCGGATGAACCGAGAACACAGCCCGAAGGTTTTCAAACTTGCCGTCCGGGAACTTGTCGGGGGCGGTGCCGTTATAGGCATGATACTGCCAGTCCGACTGTGCGACGCCGAGGTCGAGGTCGCCGGTGCGGATGCCGTTGATGTTGGCGACCGAGCCGCCGGTGGTGTGCGTGCACTTGATCTCGTGATCCTTGGTGCCGCGATTGACCAGACGGCAGATAGCGCCACCGACCTGGTAGTAGACGCCGGTTTGGCCGCCCGTACCAATGGTCACGAACGTTTCTTCGGCAACGGCCGCTCCGCCCATGGCCATCGAGAGGACCAGGGCCGTTCCGGCCAGCATGTTGCGACGTAACATCATATTTTCTCCCTATTTGATGATGTCGGTTGGGTCACCTGCCAGTATTCTCCTAGCCGGTGATTATTCATCTCCACCGCCTTCAGCCGCTGCCCGGCTTCCCTGCCGGCGCGCCGGATGACCATCCCCATCAGGGATTCCAGCAGGACGAGCGTGGCTACGTAGGAGGAGAAGAATTGCGGACTGTCCGTCGGCACGATGAAACTATGCGTGGCATAGCGAAAGGCCGGACAGAACATGGAATCGGAAATGACCACGACGCCGGCACCGGCCTCGTGGGCAATTTGAGTGGCGTCGACGGAACGTCGCGCGTACGGATCCTTCATGATGATCAGCAGCGCATCGTCCGGAGATATGCCGGTGAGCGCCGTGTTTAGCGCCACACCGTCCTGGCCGATCACCTGCCAGTTGGTGAAAGCGAGGTTGGCCAGATATCCGAAATACTGCGCGAACCCGACGGACGCCAGCGAACCGGCGATGAAGACCCGCTTTGCCGAAATAAGTTGATCGGCGACTTCACGAAGCTTGTCGATATCAAGCTCTTTGGCGAATTCGTCAATGTTGCGGATGGCCCAGGTCGACTGCTGCAATGCGAAAGGCTGTGTCTCGTCGGCCAGCGACGCCGTCTGCAGGAGATCGGCCTTTTCGGCGTAGGAAATGGAACGGCTTTTGATTTCGACCCGGCACATCTCCCGCATCTCTTCGTAGGAGGAGAGGCCGAGGGCACGGGCAAGGCGCGAGTAGGTGGGCGGGTTGAGGCTGCTGTCGGCTGCAACCGCACGGAGTGAGCGGCTGGCGACATCATGGTAGTGGCCGACGACATAGTCGGCCGCGACTCTCAGTTGTGGGCTGAGCGAGCCATATCGCTCCGCGATCAAGTCCTTGATCGTTACCCGTTCGTCCAAACCGCCCTCCCTGACGCGGATTAAGAAACAGACTGTTTCAAACAAAACCGTGGTTGTCAACGAATGAAACGTTTGTATCATTAACATTGGTTGTGATGATACGTCAGGTGAGGTATCCCCGACGCTGCAGAGCCGGGTGCTCCATTGTCCTCGACTGGGCTCGTACCGGTAGAATGGCGTAAGTGTTTGAAAGGAAATGGCTTGAGGGTCCTTCCCCTGATCATGGTAGCACCGAACGGTGCCCGCCGCACACCCGCCGATCACGCCGCATTACCGATAAAAATAGACGAAACGGTGGCGACAGCGAAGGCCTGCTTTGATGCCGGAGCCGGGGCGCTTCATGCTCATGTCCGGGATGCCAACGGCAATCATGTTCTCGACGCCGGCCTTTACCGCGAGCTGATTGCAGAAATGCATGCCGGCGTTCCGGGCATGCTGGTCCAGATAACAACCGAAGCGGTCGGTCGCTACACCCCCCAAGAGCAGCGGCAGCTGGTCCGCGACGTGCAACCTGACGCGGTATCGGTCGCGTTGCGGGAGATGCTTCCGGATGAAGGAGAGCTTCACGCATCGCGCGAATTCTACCATCGGGCGCATGAGGCCGACGTAGCCGTTCAGCACATTCTCTATGAACCATTGGAAGTCGATCGTCTTTTCCAGCTGATTGATCAGAGCGTGATCCCGCCGACCGGCTTGCAACTGCTTTTTGTCCTCGGCCGGTACACGAAGGGCCAGCAGAGCTCCGTCGCCGACATTGACCCGTTTCTTGCCGCGCTCGATGCTGCAGCTCCGGTCGAGCCGGTCGATTGGGCGCTGTGCGCTTTCGGTGTTGCGGAGACCGACTGCCTGGTGGCTGCCGTGGAGCGCGGTGGCAAGGCTCGCATCGGTTTTGAAAACAGTCTTTGGAACCGCGACGGCTCTCTCGCCGCCAACAATGCGGAACGGGTGCGCGAATTGAAATCGTTGCTTGGCTGACGCAATTGCGCTCGTGCGCCGATGCGCAACCAAGATTTCGATTTACTCCGGGCCATCAAAGGATTAGGTCAAGCGGCAATTCTCGCGAGCTGGGAGTTGTTGAAGCCCTATGGTCAGTCCGGACAGATCAGACAAAATCCGCCTGCAGATCGCCGCGCGCAACAGGCCGGCGGAGCCGACGCTCGACCTGATCATTCCGGTCTACAACGAAGAAGAGACGATCCCGCATTTCATGGAGCGGATCGACTCGATCGGAGAGTTGCTGAAACCGGCCAAGGTTCGATGTCTCTTTGTCAACGACGGCAGCCGCGACGCCACCTTGGACGTGCTGTGGGGTTACGTGCAATCCCGCGAAGACATCGCCGTTGTCGACCTGTCGCGCAATTTCGGCAAGGAAGCTGCTCTTTGCGCGGGCCTCGAAGCTTCGACGGCCGACATCGCGGTGCCGATCGACGTCGATTTGCAGGATCCGCCGGAGCTTATCGCCGACTTCCTCGAAAAGTGGCGTGAGGGCTACTCGGTGGTGGCCGGCCGTCGCATCGATCGTCAATCCGATACGCCGCTCAAGCGGTTTACCAGCGGCGCGTTCTATCGCGTCTTCAACACCATTTCCGATACGCCCATCATCGACAATGTCGGAGATTTCCGGCTGATGGACCGCAAGGTCGTCGACGCGCTCAACCAGATGCCGGAATCGACCCGTTTCATGAAAGGGCTGTTCGGCTGGGTCGGGTTCCCCACTGCGGTGGTCGATTACACGCGACCGAAACGGGTTTCGGGCCAGACCACGTTCAGCTACCGAAAATTGTTCCGTTTCGCCATGGACGGCCTGATGAGCTTTTCGGGTGTGCCGCTGCGCATGTGGCTCTATCTGGGCATCCTGGCAGCCGGATTGTCGGCATCAGCCGGTGTTTTCATCTTCCTTCGCACCCTCGTATTCGGTCGTGACGTGCCGGGCTTTGCGACACTGTTCGTCTCCATCGCTTTCGCCTTCAGCATCCAGATGGTCTCGCTCGGCGTGCTGGCGGAATACGTTTCCAGGATCTTCGTCGAATCCAAGCGGCGCCCCACCTTCCTCGTCAACACCTCCTTCGGTGCCGGGGTGGACGAGGACAAGGCAGCATGACCATGCTGTCGCGTCTGGTCGACGAGACATTCACGATATCCCGTTTCACTGTGATCGGTCTGATGGCGACGGCAACCCATGCTGTGGTGGGCTCAAGCGCTGCCTTCGCAGGAATGCCGGTGTTGATCGCCAACGCGCTGGGCTTCCTTGTCGCCTGGACGGTGTCTTTCTACGGCCACTACACCTTTACCTTCGGTCGGCCCAACGACATGCGCGTTGCGCGCACCCGTTTCATCGTCATTTCGCTGTGCCTGTTTGCAATCAGTCAACTAATCGTGGGTCTGCTGCAGACAACGGATATGCTGGCCGCGTGGGTGGAGCCGGTGATCGGCGCAATCGTCGTGCCGCCGGCAAGTTATGTGCTTTACCGCCTCTACGTCTTTGCGCCGGAAGGGGGAGCCGTGGGAGCGCGAAGTCTCCGCTTGCCACAGCCATTGAAGCAAGTGCTCGGGCTTCATCGCCTGCTGGTGCCGTTTCTCCTGTTCGCGATGTTTTTCAGCCTTTCGGTTCTCGATCCGACCGATGTCGGCTGGCTGTCGGCCGGGGACCTCGGTCAGCATTTCGCGGGTTGGCTGGCCTTCCTCAATGACGGCTGGCGTTGGCCGCTTGGCTTCTCTGAACTTGTTGCCCATCCCCATGGCATGCCGCTGACCGCGACCGATAGCAACCCGCTGGTCGCGATCCCGATGAAACTGTTGGCGTTTGCGCTGCCGCAGCAGATTCAGTTCGTCGGGTACTGGTACCTCCTGTGCCTCATCCTGTCCTATAACATCGTCTTCAGTCTGTTGAACTGGTTGAGCCAGCGGCCACTGCCGGCGGCGCTTGCAACGGTCATTGTCATTGCGACACCGTTCTTCTTCCGTCGCTATGGCCATGACACGCTGATGGCGCACTGGCTGATTTTCGCATCGCTTTCCGTCTTCATCCGGCCTGGTTCAGACCGGCGGGCAATCGTCAAACATGCCGCCGTCGTTGCACTGTCCATCTGCGTCCATCCGTATTTTGTGCCAATGACCCTTTCGATCGCCGGCATGGACATTCTGCGACGAGGGTATCGGCGCTACACCCGGGTCGGCGCACCGGGCAAAGTGCTCGGGTTCCTCGCAGGTGGCGTTGCAACCGTTGTTCTGCCGGCGCTCCTGGTTGGATGGCTGATTGGCCTGTTTGCGCTGAAAACCGTGCCTCAGCCGGTCGGTTGGTATTCCACGGATCCCTTCGCCTGGTTCAACGGGCGCGACTACTCCCTGTTTCTGACCGGTTGGCAGATGCCGCCTGGCCAAATGGATGAAGGCATCCAATATCCGGGTCTGGGGGCATTGCTTGTTGCGGTGATTGGGGCCTTCCTCTGGGCAACCCGTCTTGCGCGGCCACCAGAACGGCTGTTGCGGGCACTTCCCTGGCTGGCGCCTGCCGTGCTTCTTCTCTTCCTGGTGGGAATATCACCGATCGTCACGGTGTTCGGTGTCAGGATCGTCAACGTTCAAGTGATGGACTGGCCGCTGGTCGGGCCTGTGTTCTCGGCCTTTCGTTCCTCGGGTCGCCTGGTCTGGCCGTTGACCTACATTGCTTTGCTGACGGCGGCGGCGCTGTGGCTGACCGTGCGGTCGCGAGCCATCACTCCGATCCTCGCCGCACTGGTGGCGCTGCAACTGGTCGACATATCACCGCTGGCTGAGAGTATTCGCCGTTCCACGGCCCATCGCGACATGCAGTTCCAGCATCTGCGGGAGGAAGATCAATGGCGCCGATTGGTTGACGCTTCCGATCGCCTCTACGCCGCGGCCGGCATCGGCAAGCCTGTTCTTGTTGAACTGGGCCTGATGGCCTTTCCACAGGGCAAGGCGCTCAACCGTTTCTATTTCGCCCAGGCTCTCGAAACGCCGCACCAGACCGACGCTGAACGGCGCGAACACGCTACGGTGCGCGCCGGCACGCTCGCTGACGATATGCTCTATGTGCTGGACCCTGTGACAATCGGAAGTCTGCTCATAAAGAGCCCGGACTCGCTCGGACGTCTGCAGGAGCTGGACGGAATGATTGTCAGCCCGCCGGCCGGTTTGACCATTGAATCCGAAAACCGTGTCCGCTTCAAACCGCGACCCGATGTCGAGACGCTGATTGATCTTGTCAAGAATTGTCAGGCGGGCTGCGCTTTGGCTCTGAGCGTCCGCGACGAGGCCACTTCGGCGCTGCCGAAGGAATTCGTCGACCAGATCGAAGCGCGCGGCGGCACCATTGGCTCCCTGCAGTTTCGTGGCTCCTATGCCGCAATCCTGCTTGATGGCCAGGTTGTGGACGAGGCGATCGCATCCGGGTCCGACGTGTCCGTCGCTGCGACGCTGTTCGGTGACGACGTGAAGGTCTCCAGCGGCGGCGCCTCAGCCTCCAATCGCTCCTCGATCACGGTCAACGGGCTCGAACTGTCACCGAACGCACGGGGCATCAACATCGTGCGCCTCGAACCGGACGGCGTCTCCGCCATCAATGCCTTCGACACGTATCGAGACGCATCGAAGGCATTGGTTCCGTAGCAAACGGCGGGTCAGACGACCCAGATCCCGTCGTCGATTTCGGCCGATACGTTTGTGATGTTGGCAAATGTCACCATGACCACGTCGCGTCCCAGTCCCTGGTCCAAAACGCCAGTCCAATACGCATGTCCACCCGGATCCTGCCAGCCGAGGGCATTGTCGTACATGGTCGTGACGAACTCGGCGTTGGTCTGAGTGCCATAGAGCATCGAATACTCCGGTGATCCCATGAACGCGTTGGCAATGTGAATTGCCTTGTCGATCCCGGGCTGGTTGGCATCAAAGTAGTCCAGAGTATCTGTCCAGTAACGGAAACCAGCCTCATCTGCTGCGCGGTCGAGCGCAACTTTGAACATGCGATAGACAAGCTGTGTATTGACGCTGTCCACATCGTAGATCAGGTCGCCGTCAACAAAGTCGATGCGTTCGATGCCGATCAGCGTGTCGGTGCCGACATCGGGCGTATCGATCAGAACGCTGCCGTCCACGCGCAGATCGACCGTGTAAGTGGCCCAAACGCCATCATAGGAAACTATATCGTCGCCCGCGCCACCGTCGATCGTATCGTCGCCCAGACCGCCGTCGAGCCTATCGTCGTTGTCACCGCCATAGAGCGTATCGTTGCCGGCTCCGCCCGACAGGACGTCGTCGCCGTCGTTGCCGTAGAGCACGTCGTTGCCGCGTCCGCCACCAACGACGTCATCGTCGGCGCCGCCGCTCAGATTATCGTCGCCACCGCGCCCGAATACAGCATCATTGCCCGCACCACCGTCGAACGTGTCGCCGTGCTCATGGCCGTCGATCCAGTCCTGCAATCCGGATTCCCAAGTGTTGACGAGGTTTCCGACGTGATAGAAACTGCCATCGTCTTCGAATTGCAGCCACTCGACTCGGTTCGCGGTGGTTGCCCAACCTTTTATGCGGATCGTTTCGTCCAGATAGCCGCGAGTGATCGTTGGATCCTCGTGGTTGCGGATGTAGATGATCAGATCAAGGCCGTCTCTTTCCAGAATCAGGTGCTGTAGCCCGATATTGGAGCCAAAGCGCAGAATGTCGTTCGCATCGCCCGCTCCGCTGGAGGTCTCCTCGATGACGTCTTCACCATCGCCGCGTTCCCAGACATAGATGTCATTGCCGGCTCCGCCGCGTATGGTGTCGTTGTCTGCACCGCCGATCAGGATGTCCTCGCCGTCGTTGCCGGCGATCACATCGGCCCCGCGATCGCCTCCGACAACGTCGTTATCGACCCCGCCGGAAAGCGTGTCGTCGCCGCCGCGACCGAAGATTGCGTCGTTGCCGGCGCCTCCGTCGAATGTGTCTCCGTGTTCATGACCATCCACCCAGTCGTCTAGCGACGATTCCCAGGTGTTGACCAGGTCTCCGACATAGTAGGGCGTGATGTCGTCCTCGAACTCCAGCCACTCGATACGGTTCGCAGCTGTTGCCCATCCCTTGATGCGGATCGTTTCGTCCAGGAAGCCGCGAGTAATCGTCGGATCCTCATGATCGCGTATGTAGATGATCAGGTCGACGCCGTCGCGCTCGAGAATCAGATGCTCCAGCTTGACGTTTGCGCCAAAACGAATGGCGTCTCCGGTGTCTCCACTGCCAATTGAGGTTTCCTCGATGATGTCGTTTCCACCGCCGCGTTCCCAGAGATATGCATCGTTTCCGGCGCCTCCGCGCAGCGTGTCGTCACCTGCTCCACCGGACAAGACGTCATCTCCGCCTTTGCCTTCGAGCGTATCGTTGCCATTGCCTCCGACCAGGAAATCCTCATCGCCATTGGCGGTCAGAGAATCGTCACCGTCGCCGCCGAGATAAAAATCGTGATCGGTCGTGCTATGATGATAGAGCTGGTGATCGACGGGCCTTGATGCGTAGTCGATGCTCTGGGCAAGAGCTGCGACGAACTGGGCTTTGGTTACGATGCCATTGTCGAGGTTGTCGAACCAGGTTTGGCTTTCCTCCGTGGTCGCCGTTCGTCCCAGGCCGTTGCGGTAGGCCTGCGCCACGAACGCCATGCCGTTGGTGTTGTAAAGGTCCGTCGTCGCGCCGGCCTCGATGCCCGGAGCGCTCAGCATTTCTTCGGCCAGGTCCTCAAGACGCTCTGTCCCGTTCATGAGCCGATAGGAAAGCCATTTCAGCTCTTTGGTCGTCGGCGGCCGGTCGAACAGGACGTCCATCAGGCTTACAACGAGTGTCGACACATAGGCCTTGTCGGTGCTCCGCTCGAATTTTGGTGGAATAAGGAACACGTCGACATTGTTGCTCGACAGCCGGCCATTTCCAATAACCGAGTGTTCGATCGATTGCGACAGATCCGCCACCATGTCGGCACGGGTCAGCGTTCCGGCTGCCAGGGCATCGAGTTGCGCATCGAACTCCGCCATGCTCGGAGCTCGGCCCAGAGTATTGAGATAGACCGTGTTGATGAACTGAGCATCATCAAGTGTGCCGTAACGGGTCGCGAACTCGGTGGACGACAGGAGCGTGTTTGCCAGGCCCGAAATATCCAGTTCTCCGTTCGACACATGTCCGACCAGAACCTCGACCTCGCTGGGATCCAGGTCGCGATCCAGCACGCTGTCATAAACCTGCGCAGCCTCCTCGAGAACGCGTGCCTTTGCCGCCGCATCGAGCCTCACCTCGGTTGTGGTGGTCGATCCATTGGTTGTCGCGTCCATGCGCCAGGTTTCGATCCCCAGAGCATCGACCTCATGCGATACGACGATATGAGTTTCAGTCGCCGATGCGGTGACGCCGTTGTCCCAGGCATAGCTGCCGTTGTCGACAGGTGAACGGGTGAACGTCTGTTGAACACCGTCCCGCAGCACTGTGGTGATCAGGCCGTCGGCCGAGGTGGTGGTAACGAAGGTCTTGCCCACCGTGCCGTCCTCGTCGTAGCCGGTCTCGGTGACGACAATACTGCCGTCGGCCTTTGTCATCGTCTGGATCGTTTTGTCGGTTTTGTTGTTGCCGTCGTAATCATGCGATTTGTTGATGGTTCGTCCGTCGGCGCTGACGGTCTCGGTATAGGTCGAGCGGAGCGTCCCGTCCGTGTACTTGCTGCCGCGCACGGTCGTTGAACTGCCATCGGCGTTCAAGGTCGTATCCGTCAATGTCGTGCCGTCCTTGGCACCATCGCCATCCACATCGACGATCAGGGTCGAATACAGGCCGTTCGCCGCCGCTGTGGTCTCGCTGGAGAAGTGCAGCTCGTCTCCGTAGGTCTCGGTAAACCGCGTGATACGGTTGCCTTCCTCGTCATAGGAGACCACGGTTTGCCGTATCAGGTCTGCCGTACCGTCGCCGTCGAAATCGAAGGCGTAGGTTTCGTCGCTGCCATTGGCGGAACGGCTGTGGGTGATGAGCGTTTCGGTCGTTCCGTTGGAGGCCTTGTCTTCGAAAGTCGTGGTTTCGTCCTGATTGAGGTCGACTTGCCACGTGGTTTCCTGGTCGATAGTGCCATCACCATCGAGATCGACCGTCGTCGTCCGGTTGCGTTCGTCCGCGCTGACAACGGTGGTGACTGCATGTTGCAAAGCCGACGCGGGACCATACTGCTGATCCGTCCAGGTCCAACCGCCGGCCGCACCTTCCGTCAGCACGGTGTTGCGGTTGTTGCTGCCGTCGCCGGTATAGTCCGTTGTCCGGGTGGTCTGGAGGCCATCGCCACTGGTCGTTTCCGTTACGCTGGAAAGCGTCGCGCCGCCGGCGTCGCGGGTGGTTGCCGTCACGGTTGTCGTTCCGTTGGTCGCGAACACCGTTTGGGAGTCGGTCTCGAACTCGTTGCTGCCGTCGCCGTCGAGATCGAGGTCGGTGCTGACATCGAGCCCATCGTCGCTGACCACGATGGTTTCGCTTGCCACCGTCGTGCCTTGCCCATCCTTGTGAGTAATCGTACGGGTCCGGCTGCCGTCGGCGCCAAGCGTCGTGACGTCGGTCGTCTGAAGGTCCGCACCGCCAACGCCGTCACGGTCGATCGACCTGGAGCTTTCCAGTCCATCGCTGCTTTGTGTGGACGTCACCGTCGACAGCAACGTGCCGGTTTCGGAATAGAAATTGGATGTCGACGTCGTCAGCCCGTCATTCGCCAGCACGATCGTCGTCTGCTCATCGTCAACGCCGTTGCCGTCGGCGTCGCGATTGATCGTTACGGTGCGGCCGTCAGCGCTGGTCACACGAGAGTATGTCTCCAGCACTGAACTGTCCCTGGACTCGGTCTGTTCGGTGATCGTCTCAGTTCCGTTGGACGCCAGCGTCGTCTGGCGGACCATCGTGCGATCGAACAATGTATCTCCGTCGAGATCCTGTTTCTGCGTGGTCGTCAAGCCGTCATCGCTGACGATGGTCTGCGTCCAGCTATGCAGAAATCCGTCCGCACCCTTTCGGATGACGTTACGGGTCGTCGAGCCGTCGGCATTGAGCACGGTCGTGTCATCGACGATCCGCTCATAGGTCCCATCGCCGTCCCGGTCAAAGGAAGTGACGGTCGACAGGCCGTCGTCGCTGATGACCTCGCGTGTTCGGCTCTGCAGCAATCCGTCGCTCGCCTGGTGCGTGGTCACCGTTTCCGTAATGCCGTCATCTCCGATCACCCGGGTTGTGAGGACGTCGGTCTGCCCGTCGCCATTGGTATCGGCGACAGTGGTCAGCGAGCGTGCATTGTCGCTGACCGTGACCGTGCTGCTGCTGCGCAATGCATTCGCCGCGTCACGCAATTCCGTTGTGGTAACGGTGCTGCCGTCGGTCTGCAGCACGGTTTGGGTCTGCTCGACCAGATCGTAGATGCCGTCGGCATCGGCGTCGGTACGGCGCACGACCGTCAGTCCGTCGTCGCTGACATCGGTTTGCGATCGGTTCAGCAGCGTGCCGTTGGCCGAGTCAATGTCCACCGTTTCGGTAGCGCTGCCATCGGCATTGAGCACCGTGGTTGCCGTCGAGACACGTTCGTCGGTCCCGTCGCCGTCGGCATCGGTAGCGATGGTAATGATAAGGCCGTCATCGCTGACCGTGGTCACTGCCTCGCTGCGCGTCGAGCCGTCCCGGTTTGTGGTGGTCCGTGTTGTGGTCCGGCTGCCATCGGCATTGAGCACAGTCGTTGTCGCAAGTGTTTCATCGGCAAGCAAGTCGCCATCGAAATCAAGCGCTACCGTCGACGACAGTCCGTTGGCACTGGTGGAGGTTTCCGAGCGACCGACAACGCTGCCATCGGCATTGTAGGTCGTCCGGGTGAGCGTGTGCGCCCCGTCCGTTGCCTCCACAGACTGCGTGACCACTTCGTTGTTGCCATCACCATCGGTGTCGCTGCTGATGGTCATCGTCCGCCGGTCGGCGCTCTCGTTTGTCACCGTTTGAGACAGAAGGGTGGTGCCGTTGCCGGCATATTCCGATACCGTTCGCGTGGTGCTACCGTCACCATTTTCGACACGTGCATCGACGACTTTGCCGTCGATCTGGCTGTCGCCATCGATATCCGTTTCCACGGTCACCGTGAGACCATCGGCACTGGTGGTGCTCGTCGTATCGTGGCGCAGCGAATTGTCCTGATTGCGTGTCTCTACCGTGGTTGTGGCAACGCCCGCCCCGTTAACTGTGGTCGCCTCGATGATGATGGTGTCGGCATTGCCGTCGCCATCCGCATCAATATCGGTCTGGCGGTCCAGGCCGTCGGCGCTGGTTACCGATATCGTCTTGGACCGCACCGAGCCGTCTGCATTGCGGTTCCATTCGGTCGCGGTTCTTTCCTGCGTGACGCTGTCGACAACCACGGAGCGTACGAGATCGGTCGCTTCGAACACGCCATTCTGGTTCAGGTCATCCCAGGTTTCGGAACTGACCTTGTCAGCACCCAGCGTCACCTTGCGCATGGCGCGAACTGAACCGTCCGAATTGGTCTGGGTCACCGTGTTCTCGCGGCTGCTATCGCCTTTGATGATGGTGGCATCGACGACAGTCAGGTCGATATCGCCGTCGCCGTCCTGGTCCGTCTGGATGGTCTTGGTCAGTGCATCTGCCGATTGCGCGGTCGTGACACTGCTGTGCACCGAGCCGTCGCCATTCTTGACCGTCATGGTCGAGGTGGTGTCGCCGCCGGCGCCGATGACGATGGACAGGTCCTCGCGCGTGTCTGTATCGCCGTCGCCGTCCAGATCACGCAGGATCGACTTGGTACGGCCGTCCGCGCTGACGTCTTCCGTTACCTTATCACGCAACGATCCGTCCCGATTGGTGGTGCTGACGACTTCCGTACGGCTGTCGTTGGCGTGGACTGTCACCGTGTGCGTGACGGTGGCATCCGCGGTGCCGTCGCCGTCCTCGTCAATCGCCTCGGTGCGGCTCAATCCGTCGATTGACATGGTTTCGGTCACGCTGCGAATAACGCTGCCATCCTCCGCCAGGTCGTTGACGACGATGGTACGGCTGCCATTGGCGTTTGTCGTGCGCACCTCGCGCTGGTCGAACCAGCCACCGCCTGTGCTGTCTCGCTCGATCGTTTCCACCAGGCCGCTGGCACTGGTGGTGGTGACGATGCTGCCGGTCAGCACCGCCGTGGCTGCATCGCTCCCGCGCGAATTGGTTTCGGTCTCCACGATGCTGCCGTCCGGCTGCGTCACCGTGCCGATCGACTGGATACGGTCGACAACGCCGTCGCCATTGTCATCGTAGCGGTTGGTGATCTGAGATCCGTCGGGAGCCGTGACGGAGTGGATCTCGTATTCGATCCGTCCGTCCGCGGCAAAGGCGGTCAGCGTGACAACCCGGTTGCCGCTGCCATCGGTGGTTTCGGTCTGATCGACCCGGTGCCCCGGCGCTTCTGCTGCGAGGATCGTGTCGCCGACGGTGCCGGTCGTGCCATTGGACCGGGTAAAGGTCGTCTGCCCGGTGATCACCGAGCCGTCAGGAAGTTCGATATGGGTTGCATCGGCGGTCAAGTCGATGGACGTGATGCCGAGTTCGGTCAGTGTTTTTGCCGTGGTCGATCCGTCTGCATTGGTGACCATGACCTTGAAGAGGCTGAAGGCGGTATCGGACGCGTCGAGCACCCCGTCGCTGTTGCTGTTGAACACCGAGGCAATAGCCTCGATATCGCTGGTCGCCGTCGGATCCCACTCCGTGAAGACATATTGCCGCTTTTCGACAATCTCGCCGAGCCCGTCGGGATCATAAAACAGCACCCCGTCACCGGCATCCGCCCAGGCGGTACGATGCAGCAACCCGTCGCCGCCGGCGTCGACATAGATTGTCGAGCGCGACAGTTCCGTGACTTTGAGGCCGTTGCCGTCAAGGTCGAGAAGGATCGGTTGTGGTCCGAAGGAACGATCTCCTCGATCGGTATTGTCAAATGTCGTACCGCCAGCGTCGGGATCGCCGTAACTTGATGAGCTTCCACCTGCAGAAGTGCCGCCCGCATCCGAATTGCCGTAGCTTGAGCCGCTGTCACTGCTGGAATAACCGCTGCCTGGGCTACCGCCGCCACCGCTTTCATTGTCGCCTGAATTGGGGCTGTTACCGTCCCAACCGAAATGCGAGCCGGTCTCCTGATCTGGAGTTGAATTGCCGAATGATTGTCCCCCAGCTTCTGCATTGCCAGAGGATGGACTGTGTCCGGCGTTGCTGGATGGGTTGTCGGCAGCCGATGGGGGGCCGTCCCATCCGAAATGTGCCCCTGTGTTCTCGTTCAATGAAGACGAAGTAGTAGCCGCAGGAGTTGTTGGCGGGCCATCCCATCCGAAATGTGCACCGGTTTTCTCATCCATGGATGAGGTACTGACAGGACCGGAGCGGGAGGAGTCGTCCTGACGGCTATTCAAAAATGCAATGGTCGATTTGTCAGTGGGGATCGATCCATCTTGTATGCCACCTAGTATTCGACCAAATGTCAATGGATCTTCGGCCTTGAGCTGTAGCGCTACCTCCAATGTTACGGGGTCATCTTCCCGCAACAGCGCCATGGTAGCGGCTGTAACTCGATCCCTTAAAACTTGCTCCATTTGTTTTGGAGCTTGCTGTCTGGCTTCATCGAGGTGGTCAGCATATGCCTGAATGGCGTCTTCGACCGCCTTTTCACCATAGAATGCCCCAAAGACAGCTCCAATGGACATCGTAAATGGGTTTCCACCGATGGCGCCCACTGCTGCTCCAGCAATCGCTCCACCGACAATGCTGCCAAATATTCCGGCGACCTCGGCGGTTGCGGTGACTGTGTCTCCCTGTTGTATGGAAGTCAGGGCATCAACAGTTCCACTCGCGACCGAAGTTATAGGTGCAATTTTGCCAGCTACTTTGGCATGGGTATACAGATCATCTCGCTTCAATAGTTCTGCTGTTGTCTCAAGATATCCCTTTGCAAGAGTCGCTGAAACACTGGTGCTGTTGTAGAAAGTTATAGGTGAAGATTGATTCGAATTGTAAGATGTTTGCCTATCGCTCACGGCTATGCCTCAGTTTACATTAAAGCTTTCACTTCGACCACCAGCGAGATCGGGACCTTTCTTCTATGCCAGCTGTTTGCTTTTAAGGCGCGAGCATATAAATCGCTGCACCGGTACACAGTGGCGTTCGTTAGTGGGTCGCACAATTATCGATAGTCAGTCAGTTCGAAATACACCAATAGCTAAGCCATACAGTAAAAGCAATACCTCTCTGTGAGATATTTGCAACCATCGCGATTAGATGGACTATCAAGCTAGGCAGTCGGTTGAAGGGTGTTGTGTGGCTGCCGTGGTGGCCTGTGGGTATTTCGACTAGCTGAAAGCAGACCGGGAGCACCGTATTTTGGGCGGTTTTGACTAGATGGCTTGGACCATGTTGGCAAAACAGCTAGCGATGATGCAGAATGTGCACTTGCGTTCCAGCTACAGCCACCTTTTAAATAACTTCGCCAAATATATGGAAATATACAAGGAAACAATAAAGAAAAGTAACAAAAATAGCAAAGTCAAAACGGCCCCGAAAGCATTAACTGGGACGCCCATCGACACGCCACTTCCTGGATATTTGTATCGGGCGGAAAAAATATAGTTCGGTATGAAAGTAAATAGAAAACAAAAGGTTAGTAGAAATAGGTCAAATGATGTGTGATCGCTCTCTGATTCGCCGCCAAACTTCAACGTTAGTAAGAAAATTAAGGTGGAGAAAGCAATAGACATGAAGAACGTAATAATAAGTGCCAAATGTACGAAATTGTTAAACTCCAAGGCGCTTTTCTCATTCGTGGCCATTAACAATATTTTTAGGTCAAGGTAGTATTTTTCGTAAAACAATATTGGATAGCTAATTTTGTTTTGGAATTGATCAATATAAATATTGTATAAAATTGCATATATAATAATACAAGAAATGTATATCGTACAGAAAATTCGATAATATTTAGCTACAACAGGATCTGAATTGATGTCAACAACTTTATATTTTGGATTGTCGCGACGATTTATCATTATTGTCCTATGATTATTCAATTTTTGCTTGAGCGCGCTGCTTCGATTTGACACTTATGCGTGTGTTTCAACGGCATCCAATATGGATAGTGGCTGCTGCGGCAAGCGCATTTCTGCCGGTTAAACAGAACCTTCGCGACGGTATGTCCACGGCAAGTCCCACCTTCCACGGAAGCCGTTGTTGCTCGCACTCGCGGCGAGACTCAGACGCCGTCAAGCGTTCCGCAAAAAGGGGATAGCTGAACAGCCCTTCCCCTGGCCGCGTTGATGTACAGGGAGGGTGCATTCCGTTACTCCGAGTTTCTAGGTCATTTGTTCACTCAATTGAGTTGGATGAGATCTGTCGCAACACCAATCAGTCGGGACCTACTGGGCTTCCCGTACGAACTCAATCATCCTAAGGCGCGTGCAACTGCCGGTCTACATGTGGAGAACAATGGTTTACACACAGCCACGCCTGATTGAAATGGCCTTACCCGCCATACCGTGGCTGGCGGCCCTGATTGTCGTTGTCATGCAGGCGCTGCTGTTCACAACCGGCTACCGGCTGTCCGCTGACGATGTCGCGCTGCACCACATTGTGCTGCAGGGTGTCGGCGAGGTGGTTGACCACACCCTCACCATCGCCTCAGAGCACGGACGCATCGGCAACTATGTGATGCTGCCGCTCAATGCGGTCGGCACTCACTTCTCCGACTTTCCGCTGTTTCGAGTGGTGCCCGTTATCCTGCACTTCTGGGCCATCTATCTGGCGGCAGTCTTTGTTTCAGCGATGCTCGCAAAGAACCTCCGGCTCTTTCTGTTCCTGCTGATCGTGGTGCTGCACCCGCTTGACTATCAGCACATGCCGCCAAATGCCTATGCGCTGCAGAATTCGGTGCCGATCATTCTGGTTTTCCTGGCTCGCATCCGGCTCTGGCGTTTGAGGCAGGCGGGGTCCGAGCCAGAGATGTTGCGTCTGCTGCCCTATTACGCGCTGTTCTGCCTCGCCATGCTGGTCAACGAATACGCGATCATCACGGGCGCGGCATTGCTTCTGGCCGAGCATGTGGCCGTGCTGGGCCGGCGCATCGGCGACAATGGTGGATTTGCGATGGCTTTGGCACGCACCCTCGGATCCCGCCGTCTGTGGATGGATGGGCTTGCTATCGGAGCGACGCTGGCAGTCTACCTGTCGTTTCGCGTGTTCAATGCATCGATCTACGAAGGCAATACACTGGATGGCCTGCATCGGGTGCAGGAGACATGGACGACGCTGTTCATGCATGTCGCTTCCGGCACAACACTGCCGCGTCTGCTACAGCTTTTCGGAGAGGGCGAATGGCTGGCGGCTCCGCCGGCCGTGATCCGCACAGCCTGGGTGGTTGGCGGGCTGACGTTCCTGGCATTTCTGGCCGCAAGCAAACCGAAGCTCAGGCTGCGCGAGACCGTGCCGCTCATCCTCGTGTGCCTGGTCGCCGCCATCGCTGTCACCCTGCCGCTGGCGGCTTCCGCCAAATTCCAGGACTGGTGCCTCGTCGACGAAACCTGCGCCTATCTCGACAGCCGCATCTCGGTTTATGCGCTTGGCGCCGTTCTGACGGCGCTCCTGCTGACCATGTTGCCGGCGGAACGGTCTGGCACGCCGAGATTGGTTGCGTCCGTAGCGCTGTCCGGTGTGCTCGCGGTGGTCTCGTCGCTCACTTATCTGACCAACTGGCATGTGCATCGGAACATGGAAGTCGTTGTCGCTGCGTGGGACCGGGCATCGGCCATCGCCTGCATCCCGCAACTGCGTTCAGCGGACGATCGAGCACTCGCGGGGCTGATCGAACCGGTCCAGCGAATTCCGCATCACCCCCGGTTTTCCGTCGTCGATTACTGGCGCGCCTATGTGGACCACCGCGCAGACGGCCTTGACTGCGACAGGCTTTCCCGTCCCGTGGAACGGTGGAAACGCGAGCTGGGCGCGCATTTCGTTGAGGCGGGGCGGGTTGTGCCGTTGGGTGATATCGGCGACGGCGCCATTCTTGCCAATGGGTGGAGCCGGCCCGAGCCGTGGGGCGTATGGTCGAACGGCGCAACGGCGGAACTCAAGATCATCCCCATCGCCCCCGGTATTCAGTCACTCGGGTTTCGCTTCATGGTGTATCCGGCGCCGGCATCCGGTCGGCCGCCCCAGTCGATCGGGGTCAAAGTCAATGGCGTCGATTACGGCGACTGGTCGCTCGGGGATGAAGAATGCGGTGCCCGGGTAATCCGGCTGGTCGAGCCGTTGCCCGCGAATGCCGAGGTACGCATCGTCTTTTCCATTGAAGCGCCTGTCGCTCCAAAGGACATCACCGATAGTTCGGATGTCCGGCAGCTTGGCCTGGGCCTCCTGGAGATCATCGCCGCCGAAGGCGATGATGCCGGTATGCAAAGCTGGGACTCCGGAGACTGTTGAAACACGAGGCTGGCGCCGCGTTGGAGCGTTATTTGTCGACAAGCAAATTCGGGATGAACGAACCGCCTTTGCCGTAAAAGGCGGATCCGACGATGCATTGCATCTCCTTCCCGTATCTGGAAAGCGAACGGCGATAACCGCGCTTGTGACTCTGCAGGAACCTGCTGTCAGTGGTTCCGGCCTTTGTCCTGATGTTCCAGCGCGCAATCTCTCGATCCAGAACCCGCTTGTTGATCCGCAACGTCGGACACAGTGAAGCGAACGCCATCGCCTCGGCAATGAGGTCCATCCGTTCCTCGCGTGGTGTGCCTTCGAAGGTGTGAACCCCATCCGAGGCCAATGCCGGGTGAGCGAGGTATGTCACTGTCAACGTTTGGGCGATCACCGACCTGGGTGCAGGACGTTTCAAATTATTCTTCTTTTTCAGAGATTTACGGAAAATTGGTGCCGCAGAAGGGACTCGAACCCCCGACCCACGCATTACGAATGCGTTGCTCTACCACCTGAGCTACTGCGGCCCCGCCGCCGAAAGGGCGGACATGAGATTGCGGGGCTGATACCGCCAAACCGGCAACAATTCAAGTCGCGAAATTGGCGGTTTGGCGGAAATTCTTGCGGATGAGCCGTGCGCATCCTTTGTCTGGTTAGTTGAACAGGGCCTCGCGGGCTGAACGATATTCTTCCTCCAGCCGGTCGACATAGGCCGCAACAGGCTGCACCTGCTTGATGGCGCCGATGCCCTGGCCGGACCCCCAGATGTCCTTCCAGGCCTTGGCGCCGCTTTTCTTCTGGCCGAAGTCCATCTTGGTCGGGTCGGCCACGGGCAGATTGTCGGGATCCATGCCGGCGCGGGCAATCGAGGGTTTGAGATAATTGCCGTGGATGCCGGTGAAGTAGTTTGAGTAGACGATGTCAGCGGCAGCGCTTTCGACGATGGCGTCCTTGTACTCGTCCATGGCCCGCGCTTCCGGCGTGGCGATGAACGGGCTGCCGATATAGGCGAGATCGGCGCCAATGGCTTGCGCGGCCAGGACGCCGTGACCGGTGGAGATCGCACCGGACAGGAGCAGCGGTCCGTCGAACCATTCGCGGATTTCGCGCACCAGGGCAAACGGCGACAACGGGCCGGCATGGCCACCGGCACCGGCGGCAACTGCGATCAGTCCGTCCGCGCCCTTGCGGATCGCCGAATTGGCGTGCCGGTTGTTGATGATGTCGTGCAGCACGATGCCGCCATAGGAATGCACCGCCTGATTGACCTCGGGCACTGCGCCGAGCGACGAGATGACGATCGGCACCTTGTATTTCTCGCACATCTGCAGGTCGTGCTCGAGCCGCGTGTTGGACCGGTGAACGATCTGGTTGACGGCAAAGGGTGCGGCCGGCCGGTCCGGGTTGGCGGCGGTGTGATTGGCCAGTTCCTCGGTGATTTGCGCAAGCCACTCGTCGAGCTGCGCCTCCGGCCGAGCGTTCAGCGCCGGAAAGGAGCCAACGATCCCCGCCTTGCACTGGGCAAGCACCAGCGGCGGATGCGAGATGATGAACAACGGTGCGCCGACAACGGGCAGCCGCAACGTGCCTTTGAGAATTTCGGGAAGTGCCATAAAGACCTGACCTTTTGATTGACGCTTACGCAAACGTAAATCGGAGGTAACAGACAATCGGGCGACTTGGAAGCCCGCTTGCTCGGCAGGATCCGTGCCCGACATGCTGTTTGTGTCTGATGGTGGCAACCGGCTTCATGTGTTCGCGCTGAAACACGAGACCGGCTTCGGGCCTATAGTCCCTTTGTCCTGCGGGACGTAGATGTTTCCGTCGTCAATTGATATGCCTCAACCGCAATTGATGACGAGGCGGTATCTGCATCCTAACCGGATTTTTGCCCGCAAAACGCCGTATTGATCCTGTTGAAAGCCGCCGGTTCGGTTTGGCGGCCTGCGGGAAACTGCTAAAGGTGAGCTGCCGGATCGGCCAAGTGTGTTGAGGGTTTTGCATTGAAGGGCATAGAGGCCGCCATTCGGAAGGCGTTGAGCAAGCCGGGCATGGCGGATCCCCAGCAGCGGCAGCGTGTCTATGAATCAGCGCGCAAGGCGCTCGCCAACGGCATCGACCAGCAGGGGTTGGGCGGCACCGACCGCGCCGCACGGCAGGCCGAGCTCCTGGAAGGTCTGATCGGCAGGATCGAGGACACTTTTTGGGCCGAACCACCGCCTCCCGATCCGGGATTTGATGTCGAAGCCGGCGACGACGACCGGGACCATCCCGACGATCTTGTTTCCGGGGATCACGAAGCGCCGCCCGCGGATGAATTCGACGTGCCTCCACCTCCTCGCGAGCAGGCCTCATTAGACCGTTTGGATGAGCGAGCTGATCCGGGTTTTGACGATGGTCCGCATGCTCAGACCGGACGCGCCGACCCTGCGTTCAGCGATATTCCTGCTCCTGAAAGGTATGGCGAACCAGCCGCCCCGGATCCTGATGGTGCATGGGAGGTCGAGTCCGGTCGGCTCGATTCCATTGATATCGGCGCTCCGGAACCGGTTGCCGGCGGACGTGCACCACTTCGGCCGCAAGCGGCGGCGCGCGCCGATCAAGCTGCAGCGATTGATGCTCCGCGCGCCGGGCGCAAAAAGCGTCGCCGGCCCATTTTTGCAATGATCCTCGTAACGTGCCTGGTTATCGCCTTCGTCGGCATCGGTGCGGTATGGGTCATGGTCAGCGGAGCACTTCAGACGCCGCAACAGCGCGACACCAGCGTTCCCAATCCGCCGGCGACCATCGACAGCGAGGATTTTGCCGGCCTTCCTTCTCCGGACGGCGCCTTTTCAGGTGACTGGATTGACGTGTTCACACCGCGCGACGCCGCCACTGTTTCGGGGGGTGAAGCCGCGGAACTCGATCTGCTCGAAGACGGCGGCAGGGATGCGCTTCGCGTGGTCTCGCGCGATGCCGGGGTACCGGGCGAGGTTCTGTTCGAACTCGGGCCCGGGCTGCTTCAGAGTCTTGCCGGCGGGCAATCCATGGTCGCGCTGACCATGCGCTCCTCCGGTGACGTTCCGACCCAGATCTATGTGCGCTGCGTGCTGCCGGGCGGCGGCGACTGTGGGCGCCACCGGTTCGACGTCACCTATGAAGCCGGCGATGTGATCTTCAGTTTCGACCTCTCCAACGCCGGCGCGGCAACGGAACCGGCTTTCCTGGCGCTCAACAGCGATATTACCGGTGCCGGCAACGGGGTCGATATCTACGGCATTCGCATCCGGCCTCAGTAAAGCCGATCAAGCCATTGGCAGGCCTGTCAGTCGGTCAGGAAGCCCGGACCGGATCCAAGGATCTTGTCGTCGATTTCGCCGATCGCCGACAAGTCCTTGCCGTCATAGGGAAGCTGCGTCAGCAGGTGACGAATAAGGTTGATGCGGGCGCGGCGCTTGTCATTGGCGCGCACCACCGTCCAGGGCGCATGGTCGCTGTGTGTGCTCTCCAGCATCTGGTTGCGCCGAAGGGTGTAGTCGTCCCACTTGTCGAGACTGGCGATGTCCATCGGCGAAAGCTTCCACACTTTCAACGGATTGTGGCGACGGTCATGAAACCGTTTGAGCTGCATTTCCCGACCGATATTGAGCCAGAACTTGAACAGATGGATGCCGGCGCGCACCGGCATATGCTCGAAATCAGGCGTTTCCTCCAGAAAGCGTTCATGCTGTTGAGGCGTGCAGAAGCCCATCACAGGCTCGACGCCGGCGCGGTTGTACCAGGAGCGGTCGAACAGAACCATTTCGCCGGTGGTTGGAAAGTGGTCGACATAGCGCTGGTAGTACCACTGACCGCGCTCCTTGTCGGTCGGCTTGGGCAGTGCCACGATACGCGCCGATCGGGGATTCATATACGCTCTGGTCGCTCCGATGGAGCCACCCTTGCCGGCCGCGTCGCGCCCCTCGAAGACGAGGATCACCCGCTCGCCGCTGGCCTGCAGCCAGAATTGGACCTTGACCAGCTCGATCTGCAGCGCTTCGAGTTGCTCCTCGTAGTGGCTTCGCTTGAGCTTCTTGTCATAGGGATAGCCTTCCGAGCTGAACGCCACGTCTTCAACCCAGTCGGGAAGGGCCGGGTCGTTGATATCGAACCGCCGCCGCTTGCCGCTTACGTTGATCTCAACGGCTGTGTCGCTGCTTTTGTCATTCATGTCCGGTACCCGTTTTCCGATTTCGGGGAACCATAATTGGCCTCGCACAAGATTTCCACAATTGTCACAGCCGCGACATTCGGGTCATGCCACTGTCATGCGCCGGCACTACATGCCGTGTTTCCACGCGCTTTGCCGCGTGATAGGCGACAAATCGAACCGCACAACGATATAATCGAGGCCATGGACCGTCCGCCGAACAACCGTTTTGAACAGATGCAGGAATCAGCGCGAGCAATGGTGCAACGTCTCTACAACGCTCGCTACATCCTGGCTGCCGCTGCGATTCTGGCCCTGATCCTGTCCCTGTCGGGACTGGTGAAGCCGTGGTTGATTTGGCTCGGCTTTATTGTGCTCGCGGTCGCTGCATCGATACCAACCCGGTCCCGGTCGATACGCAAGCGCGAACGGATGCTGCGGCGGGAAGGGCGAGGATCCTCGTCAGACATCGTTTATAGCACCTGCGAGGCGTTGGACGAGCCGGTCTTTATTCTGTCTGCTCGCGGCAAGCTCGAATATCAGAACCGAGCAGCCACGGAACGGTTCGGCACGATGGTACCGCAAGCACACCTTTCGGCGCGCCTGCGAGCACCCGAGATACTCGAAATGGTCGACCGGGCCATCGCCGACAAATGCGCGCATCAGATCGACTATGTCGAAAAAGTGCCGTCCGAACGATGGTATCGGGTTCGCATCGCACCGATGAAAGCCAATCCTGTTCGCGGCGATGGTGGCCTGCTTTTCCTGCTGACCTTCCGTGATCAGAGCGAGGCTCGGCGCATCGACAAGATGCGGACCGACTTTATTGCCAATGCAAGCCATGAATTGCGGACACCGCTTGCCTCCCTTTCAGGATTTGTCGAAACGCTTCAAGGACCGGCGCGCGAAGATCCGAAGGCGCAAAAGGAGTTCCTGAAGATCATGCAGGAGCAGGCGGGTCGCATGACCCGGCTGCTCGACGACCTGCTGTCGCTGTCGCGGCTGGAGATGAAAGCGCATCTCGAGCCGACAGATTCGGTGGAACTGGAGCCGTTGCTCCGCCACGTCTGTGATTCCCTCGGTCCGCTCGCCGATGAACTTGGGGTGGAAGTCGATGTCTCTGTACCGGACGTACCTGTCCGCGTCTTCGGCGACCGGGATGAACTGATACAGGTGTTCGAGAACCTGGTTGAGAACGCCTGCAAATACGGGCAGAGCGGCAAGCGCGTCGAAGTCACGCTGCATCCGCCGAATGAGGCGAACGGTCTGATCGAAGTCAGCGTGCGTGATTTTGGCCCCGGAATTCCCCGCGAAGACGTTCCGCGGCTGACCGAACGCTTCTACCGCGTTAACGTCGAGGCCAGCCGGTCGAAGAAGGGCACCGGCCTTGGACTGGCGATCGTCAAGCACATCCTGACCCGTCACCGCGCCCGGTTGATTGTGCATTCGACTCCGGGCGAGGGGTCCGAATTTGTCGTAAGATTCAGCAGGCAGCCAGGTGAACAAGTCGAGATAACGGCCAAAAACGGTTTGGAAACAGTTAGTTAAACTGTCACAAAGATGTAATCGAACAGTCATAAAACGTCCGTGTGCCGACTGTTAGGAGTCGGGCGCCGGTAACGATACCGGCTGTGCCTTCCCCGGCGCAAACACCATACCGCACTGACGGGAGAGTTTTATGAAGACCCTTAATGTAACGGCTGCCATGCTGGTGGCCTCGGCTGCATTCGCCGGCACGGCCGTTGCCCGCGATCAGATCAAGATTGTCGGTTCCTCGACGGTGTTTCCGTACACCCAGGCCGTCTCTGAAGAATTCGCCAACATCACCGGCGGCGCGGCTCCAGTCGTTGAATCGACCGGAACCGGCGGCGGCTTCAAGGTATTCTGCGCCGGTATCGGCCCGGACCACCCGGATATCACAGGTGCTTCCCGCGCTATCAAGGACTCCGAAAAGAAGCTGTGCGCCGACAATGGCGTGGACAATGTCACCGAGGCCCTGATCGGCTATGACGGCCTGTCGATTGCCGTTTCGCGCGGCAACGACACCGACTGGGATCTGACCGAAGAACAGATCTTCAAGGCACTCGCTGCCGAGCTTCCCGATGGCAAAGGCGGCTTCATGGCCAACCCCTATCAGAAATGGTCGGACATCGATCCGTCATTGCCGGATGCCGCTATCATCGCCTTCGGCCCGCCCCCGACCTCGGGTACTCGCGACGCCTTTGTCGAACTGGCCATGCATGACGGCTGCAACAAGTTGGCCGGCATGAAGGATCTCAAGAAAGCCGACAAGGCAACCTGGAACGAAAAGTGCTCGCGGATGCGCCAGGACGGTCCTTTCATCGAAGCCGGTGAAAATGACAACCTGATCGTCCAGCGTCTCGAAGCCGACCAGAATGCCATCGGTATCTTCGGTTACTCGTTCCTGTACGAAAACGCCGACAAGCTCAAAGGCGTCAAGATCAACAGCGTTGCTCCGGACTTCGCGACCATCGCCGATGGCTCCTATCCGGTGTCCCGTCCGCTGTATTTCTACGTCAAGAACGCTCACCGTGACGTCATCCCGGGCATGAACGATTTCATCACCGAGTACATGTCCGAAGAAGCTCTTGGCCCGGACGGCTACCTCGCAGAGCGTGGTCTGACACCGCTTGACGATGAAGCCCGCGCCAAGACCCAGGAAAACGTATTGGGCGCTGCAAAGCTGTCGATGTAATCCGATAAATGCCGCTGCCCCGGCCTTCGTGCCGGGGCGCTTTCATGGGCAAATCGGATCTCGGCCACAACTGGCCATCCGATATTGCTTCCAGCGGGGACCTGGGAAGAAATGCTCGGCTATCTGGTTCTGTTTCTGATCGTCGCTGCGATCATCGCCTACTACGTCGCCTCTCGACGCGCCGTAAGCTCGGCCGGCGAGGACTTGCGGGGGATGCATTCCCGTCCCGTCTATCACGGGCTCAACGCCCTGGTGTATACGGCCGTTCCGGCCTTCATCTTCATTCTACTGTGGCTGCTATTCGAGGGTTCTGTCGTTGACTTGATGATCCTCGGCTCGGTTCCCGGGGTGGACGCACTCAGCGGCTCTGAAAAGGACCTGCTGATCAGCGAGATTCGCCAGGTTGCGGCCGGCAACATCTTCAAGGAGCCGACGCCTGAGGTTACCGCTGCGGTCGAACGGCTGAAATCGTTGCAAACGTCAGCCAACTTCCTACTGGCAGCGGCCGTTGTGGTCATCGCCCTTGCCGGCGCCGGCTTCGCCACCAACTCGGTTTCCAAGCGCTTTCTGGCGCGTCACAGTTTCGAACGCTCGGTCACGGCGTTCATGATCTTTGCATCGACCATCGCCATTTTGACGACGATCGGTATCGTCGCGTCGCTGCTCTATGAAGCCTGGCAATTCTTCCAGCGGGTTCCGGCGACGGAGTTTCTCTTCGGCATGCGCTGGGAACCGCAGATTCCGCTGCGCGAAGATCAGGTGGCGGGGCAGGGTGCGTTCGGCGCAATCCCGGTGTTCCTGGGCACGGCGCTCGTCGCCGCGCTGGCGATGCTGGTTGCGGTTCCGGTCGGCATTCTGTCGGCCATTTACCTCACCGAATATGCCTCCCAGCGGTTTCGCGCCATCATCAAGCCGATGCTGGAAATCCTCGCCGGCATCCCGACGGTGGTCTACGGATTCTTCGCTGTTCTGACTGTTGCTCCGGCACTGCGCCAGGCAGGCGCTTCCCTCGGCATCGATGTGGCACCCAACAGCGCCCTGGCCGCCGGCGGTGTCATGGGGATCATGTTGATCCCGTTCATCTCCTCCCTGTCGGATGATGCCTTCGCGGCCGTTCCGCAGGCAATCCGCGATGGGTCGCTCGCCATGGGCGCGACCAAGGGCGAAACGATCCGCAACGTGCTCTTGCCGGCAGCGCTTCCGGGCATTGTCGGCGGTGTTCTGCTGGCGCTCAGCCGCGCCATCGGCGAAACGATGATTGTTGTGATGGCAGCCGGCCTCATCGCCAAGATGACACTCAATCCGCTCGATTCCGTCACCACGGTTACCGTGCAGATCGTGACGCTTCTGATCGGCGACTCCGAGTTCGACAATCCCAAGACACTGGCCGCGTTTGCACTCGGGTTGATGCTGTTCATCATCACCCTCTTCCTCAACCTGATCGCGCTGCGCATCGTGCGTAAGTACCGGGAGAAATACTGATGTCCGACGCTGCTCAGACGACGGTCCAGCGCCCGGCGTGGAAATCGCCGGAGATGGAGGCACGGCGCAAGCGGCGCTACGCCGCCGACAGGCGGCTGCAGCGCTACGGCGTTGCCGCGATCTCCTTCGCCATCGGATTTCTGGTCCTGTTGATCGCGACGCTGCTCTACACCGGAGCATCTGCTTTCGTGCAGACCAAGGCGCGCGTAACCATCGACCTGACGGCTGCCGATATCGATCCCAAGGACATCATGGGAGCGAAATGGCGCAGTATCGTTCGCGGTTCGCTGACCGCTCTCGAACCGGACATCCCACGCTCCGACCGACGCGCCTACTACGGCTTGTTTACATCATCGGCACCCTTCCTGGTGCGCGATTACGTGATCAGGAATCCGGATCTGATCGGCAAGACGTTCGATTTCCAGGTTCCCCTGTCCGATCCCCTCGACCAGTTTGCCAAGGGTCAGATTTCCCGCGACACGCCGGAAGACCGCCGCCGGGTCAGCAACAAGCAGATCGAGTGGTTCGACAAGCTTCAGGCGGAGGGACTGGTCTCCAAACCCCTCAACTTCGCGCTGATCCTCAACCCCGACTCCCGGTTCCCGGAACTCGCGGGTCTGGCCGGAGCCATCGCCGGTTCCTTCTGGGCATTGCTCGTCTGTTTCCTGATCAGTTTCCCGATCGGCATCGCGGCCGCCGTCTATCTCGAAGAGTTCGCGCCGAAGAACCGCTTCACCGATCTGATCGAGATCAACATCAACAATCTGGCGGCGGTGCCATCCGTCGTGTTCGGATTGCTCGGCCTCGCCGTCTTCCTGGGCTGGTTCGGCTTGCCGCGCTCGGCTCCGCTGGTTGGCGGCATGGTGCTGTCGCTGATGACCCTGCCGACAATGATCATCGTCACCAGGGCTGCGCTGCGGTCGGTTCCTTCGTCGATCCGCGAGGCGGCGCTCGGAATTGGCGCCTCACGTCACGAGGCGATCCTGCACCACATGTTGCCGCTGTCCATGCCGACGATCCTCACCGGCACCATCATCGGTCTTGCCCAGGCACTTGGCGAGACCGCACCGCTTCTGTTGATCGGCATGAATGCCTTCATCACCAGTGCGCCGGAGGGCGTCTTCTCCGCGTCGACGGCACTGCCGACACAGATCTATATCTGGGCCGATAGTCCGGAGCGCGGCTTCGTATCGCGCACCTCCGCCGCGATCCTGGTGCTGTTGGGTTTTCTTGTTCTGATGAACGGCCTGGCGGTTTTCCTGAGGAACCGTTTCGAGCGGCGCTGGTGATGACGATGTCGCGCAAAACCAATAAACTCCATGATGGGTCAAGAGTGCCCGCTACCAGCGCCGGGTCGCCGGACAAACGGGGTATGCAAGGATGAACATGATGTCTGAAGCCGCTGTCGAAAATGCGATCGGCAACAAGCCCGGATCCCCGCCGCCTGCCAAGATGAAAGGCAGCGATGTTTCGGTCTTCTACGGAGAAGCCCAGGCCCTGTTCGGGGTCAATCTGGATGTCCGAGAAAACCAGGTGACGGCACTTATCGGACCTTCGGGTTGCGGCAAGTCTACGTTCCTGCGCTGCCTCAACCGTATGAACGACACCATCGACGGCTGCCGGGTCGAAGGCAGCATTACCCTCGACGGTGCTGATGTCTATCACTCCTCGGTCGATGTCGTGGAGTTGCGCGCGAGCGTGGGCATGGTGTTCCAGAAGCCGAATCCGTTTCCGAAGTCGATCTACGAAAACATCTGCTATGGCCCGCGCATTCACGGCCTCGCATCGAACAAGGCGGATTTCGACGAGATCGTCGAGACCAGCCTGCGGAAAGCCGGTCTGTTTGACGAGGTCAAGGACCGACTTCACGCACCCGGCACCGGTCTGTCCGGGGGGCAGCAGCAGCGGCTGTGCATTGCCCGTGCGATCGCGGTGGGTCCCGATGTGATCCTGATGGACGAACCGTGCTCCGCGCTTGATCCGATCGCCACGGCAAAGGTCGAGGAATTGATCGATGAGTTGCGACAGAATTTCACCATCGTCATCGTTACTCACTCGATGCAGCAGGCTGCCCGCGTTTCCCAGCGTACGGCGATGTTCCACCTGGGTAACCTGGTCGAGGTCGACGATACGGACAAGATGTTCACAAGTCCAAGCGACCAGCGCACCCAGGACTATATCACCGGCCGCTTCGGTTGATCCCAGACAAGAATGGAAAGCACATGAGCGACGAAGCTCCCAACGCAGCGTCCAATGCGCATATTGTATCGGCCTATGACGAGGAGCTCGAATTTCTCGTCCGCCGCATCTCGGAAATGGGCGGCATTGCCGAACGGATGCTCGGCGAATCCGTAACGGCGCTTATCAACGCCGATGCCGGTCTGTCCCAGAAGGTCATCTCCGATGACCTGATCCTCGACGAGGCCGAACGTCAAATCGGCGAAAAGGCAGTTCTGATCATTGCCAAGCGCCAGCCCATGGCCTCCGACCTGCGCAATATCATCGGATCGATCCGAATTGCGGCTGACCTGGAACGGGTCGGCGACATGGCCAAGAACATTGCCAAGCGGGTGATTGTCGTCGACGGCATGGTGCAGCCGAAAAAACTGGTTCGCGGATTGGAGCACCTGTCCGAGCTGGCCCAGGCTCAGCTCAAGGAAGTGCTCGACGCCTACGCGACCAGATCAGGTGAAACGGCCAATTCGGTGCGTGAGCGCGACGAGGAAATCGACGCCATCTATACGTCTCTGTTTCGCGAATTGCTGACCTACATGATGGAAGACCCGCGCAACATTACGTCGTGTACGCATCTGCTGTTCTGCGCCAAGAACATCGAGCGCATCGGCGACCACGCAACCAACATCGCTGAGCAGGTTTATTACATCGCCACGGGCGAACAGTTCAGCACGGAACGACCGAAGGACGACGAATCGGCGTCGGTGGTTGTCGAGAGCTAACGGCAGAAAGTCAGGCAAATCGGGACAGAACAATGAGTATGTCACCGCAAATTACCGTTGTTGAGGACGAAGAGGCGCTGAGCGTACTGCTGCGCTACAATCTGGAAGCTGAAGGCTACGAGGTCGATACGATCCTGCGTGGCGATGATGCCGAAGTCGCGTTGTTGGAGCGGCAGCCGGACTTGCTCATCCTCGACTGGATGCTCCCCGGATTGTCCGGCATCGAGCTGTGCCGTCGGCTGCGGGTGCGCCCGGAAACGGAAAAGCTGCCGATCATCCTGCTGACGGCCCGCGGCGAGGAAAGCGAGCGGGTGCGTGGCCTGTCGACTGGCGCTGACGACTATGTCGTCAAGCCGTTCTCGACACCGGAACTGATGGCTCGCGTACGCGCGCTGCTGCGCCGGGCGAAGCCGGAGACGATATCGTCGCTTCTCAAGGCCGGCGACATTGAGCTCGACCGGGAGACCCATCGCGTTTACCGGAAGGGCAGGGAGATCAAGCTCGGCCCGACGGAGTTCCGCCTGCTGGAGTTTTTCATGGCGTCGCCGACCCGGGTGTTTTCGCGCTCACAACTGTTGGACGGCGTCTGGGGCCACGACATCTATGTCGACGAACGCACCGTCGACGTCCACGTCGGTCGGCTGCGCAAGGCGCTGAATTTTGCCAATATGCGAGACGTGATCCGGACGGTGCGCGGCGCCGGCTATTCACTGGAGTGCTGAGGTCCGTTGGTCTTTGATCAGGTGGCGGGCCAGGCAACTTATATCAACCAAGCCCCACGGCTTGATGCGCCAATTCATTGTGAAATCATTAAGAAATGACACCACTCAGAAGCAGACGTCGCTTTTACCGCAGGGTTTGAAAGGGGCGCGATTCACGTCGACCTTGGTCGGTGGGACCTACAAATGCCACTCTTCGGCAACGCTCTGGGGTTGCAAAAGGATCGACTTCACTTCTTTGATGGGGCTGTATGGTGCACCTGTTTAGCTAGGAATTGCATCCAGCTATGCCGCATATCTATACGGTTTTTTTAGGAAAAATCATAGTACAATCCGTTTTATCAGCGCGAATCTCGTATTAAAAATCCGTTTATGAACATGAAACACCGAGTCGGCTCCAGGATTCAGGCTATTCGGAAACACCGTGGCCTAACCCAGCCCGAATTGGCTGAGTTAATCGGTCGGAGTGTTGACAGTATTTCAAACTTGGAGAGAGGAATTAGCCTTCCCAATTTTGAGACACTTGAACGGCTGAGCGAACAGCTACGAGTTCCGGTTAAAGACTTTTTTGATTTCGGATTCAGCGACGAAAGCACATCAAGGGCTGCAAGCCTCACCAATTTGGTGAATTACGCACGTCAGCTGGACGATGCTCATTTGGAAATAGCGGTAGAGCAGATCAAAGCAATGGCACTCAAACCAACGGGTGCCCGAAGATGATGCAGGCAATTGATTTCTTCTGTGGATGTGGCGGTACCAGTGCCGGATTGAGACAAGCTGGTATTCGAATATTGGCAGGTATTGATTGTGATTGGGAAGCCGGCCTTACCTTCCGGAAGAATTTTCCCGAAGCTGAGTTTTTTCAGGAAGATATTCGGAATATGCATTCGTCGATGCTGGAGCGGTTGATTGAACGTGATCGCAAAGCACCGCTGCTTTTTTCCGCGTGTGCTCCGTGCCAGCCGTTTTCAAAACAGAAAACTACGCGAAGGAAGAAGGATAGTCGAACGATTCTACTCGATGAGTTTCACCGCTTCGTGAAGGTCTTTCGCCCTGAGTATATATTCCTTGAAAATGTGCCTGGTTTGCAGGCGGTGAAGGCAAGGTCGGGGCCACTAATTCGATTCACGAGATTGTTGGAGTCTTTAGGGTACAGCTTCGACCTGAAATCTCCAGAATCCAAAACTTATGGCGTTCCCCAGATCCGTAGGAGATTGGTGCTGGTCGCTAGCATCGTTGGTGACTTGAGCATACCACCACCGACTCACGGTCCCGGCACTCCAAACGAGGACTTTGAGAGTGTCTGGGATTGGATCGAAGACCTGCCGGCGATACGAGCAGGAGAGGCACATCGAAGTATTCCCAATCACCGGGCGGCTGCCCTTTCGGAAACAAATCTCAGGCGGATATCGTCAACTCCAGAGGGGGGAGGCCGATTAGACTGGCCGGAAGAGCTTAAATTGGATTGTCACAAAAACCACACTGGCCACACGGACGTTTACGGGAGGCTGCATAAAGATAAGCCGTCCGCGGCACTTTCGACACGTTGCATCAGCCTCTCCAATGGCCGCTATGGTCATCCGACCCAAAATAGAGCCATCAGCGCTAGAGAAGCGGCTCGATTGCAAACGTTTAATGATGATTTCATTTTCGAAGGTAGCTTAAATTCTGTAGCACGGCAGATAGGGAATGCCGTTCCGGTACGATTAGCAGCCACGTTCGGTCAGCATTTCACCGATCACTTCGAGTCGTCTTCGCTTTCGTCGGGGATTGAGTGAGTGGCCAAGTTTCGCGTCCGAGCAAGAACCGTTGATATGTTGGGGCGCCAGCAAATCGCTGGCATTCCAACCGCCATTAGTGAACTATTCAAAAATGCTCACGATGCGTATGCACGAAATGTGGAGGTGGACTATTTTCGAGATGATGGTCTTTTCGTGTTACGCGATGATGGTCTGGGAATGTCCCGCGACGATTTCGAGCAACGATGGTTGACGCTTGGAACGGAAAGTAAACTCGGAGAGAAAGGTGGACTACTCCCTCCGCCCAAAGATAAAACTCAGTCTCTTCGCCCGATATTGGGCGAGAAAGGTATCGGCCGCCTAGCTATCGCGATTATCGGGCCCCAGGTCTTTGTTTTGACCCGTGCGAAACGCGATCGACACCCCAGCGACGTTACCGTTGGAGCATATCTTCACTGGGGATTGTTTGAATTGCCGGGGTTAGATCTCGAAGATATTCTTATTCCAATTCGGGAGATAAAAGGAGGGACGTTACCTGACCAAAACTTGGTTCTGGAAATGGTTGATGAGGTTTCCTCTTCGTTTAACAAAATTTATAGCCGTACAGATGAAAAGCGACTCACAAAAATCAAAAAGGAAATGTTTGATTTTGATATTAATCCTCGAGATATCGATAGCTACCTCAATAACCCAAGCCTGACGGGCGATGGTTGTGGCACACATTTCTTCATTAAACCGGCTGATTCAATCATTCAGCACGATATCGATGCAAGAGAAGATGAAAGAAAGGCCACTCGGTTCGAGAAACACCTGCTCGGGTTCACAAACACCATGACACCGGGTTCCAAGCCGCCTCCCATCATCGCTAGATTTCGAGATCACCGAGACGAAGGAACTCCTACTGAACTGATTGGCGAAACTGCGTTTTTTAGTCCTAATGAGTATGAGGAAGTCGACCACCACATATCCGGTCGCTTTGATCAGTTGGGTCAGTTTCGGGGTAAAGTAGGGATATACCAATCGACGCCGGACGATTACGTCCTCAACTGGTTAGAATCTGACGGAAACCCCACACTGTGTGGTCCGTTTTCGTTTTCGATTGCGGTGATCCAGGCAGCAGCAAGGGACTCGCTGGTTACCCCGGAAGAACATGCCCGAATGATCCGAAAATCTAATCGGCATGGAGGTCTTTATATCTACAGAGATGGCGTGAGGATTCAGCCATATGGTGATTCCGACTACGACTGGCTCGATATCGAACGTCGCCGAACATTAAGCGCAGGCTACTACTACTACTCTTTCCGCAGAATGTTCGGTGCCATTGAACTTTCTCGCGCTGAAAACGGCGATTTGATCGAAAAGGCCGGAAGGGAAGGCTTCAGCGAAAACAAAGCCTATCGACAGTTTCGATCAATTTTGATGAATTTCTTCATTCAAACAGCGGCCGATTTTTTCCGCGAAGATGGAAAATATGCAGAGGCGTGGGACGAGAAAAAGCAACAGCTTAACCGAAATGATGTAATTCGAAGGAAAAAGGCGAAGCAGGTAACAAGAAGGCGGAATCAATTCGAAGAGAACCTAAATCGCTTTTTTGAGCAGGTAGATACTCGTGCACCGGAGGTGACAGCACAGAAGGCTTTAGCCGAAGTAAAACAAAAAGCTGATCGAATACTCCGCGCAGGAAGCAAGCCACCCCAAAAAGCCGCCGCATTGATGCGGATTGAAAAGGAAGGGCGGGACGTCTTGCGGGAACTCCGCTCCACACTTGTTGTTGCAAAACCGCGCGGAATTGGGTTGTCGCGCAACTTGTCGAATGAATGGATCGCCTATTCCGCAGAAATGGAAAAGGTCGAGAACAGTGTACTGTTGCCTACCGAAGCGGAAATAGAAAAATTCATCACGTCTTCGGCCAAAAAAGCCAAGCTTCCGATAAACCATATAGCTCGAATAGACGCAGCTGTACACGAAACGACAGAAAAAGCAGTCCGCACCGTTCGTAGGTTGAAAAAGGAAAATGAAGATGCCTTTTCAGACATTGCTAAGCAGGTGCGAGAAACTACCAAAGGGAGCCTGAAAGCGGTTAATCATGTTGTAGACGAGGTGATGGCCGAGCTGGACCGCCTAAAGAAATCCTCGACCGACGTAGACGCCCTTTCTTCGAAACGAGAAGAACTTGAAGATCAAATTGAAGCTGTATTCGAAATCGAGCGAAACCGCCTCGAGCGGCTTCAGGAGCAGTTTCATGCACTGAGCGGGTTTTGGGAAGAGGATGGCTACGACACCACGGAACTAACGGAAGCGCTTGAAGAGGAATTGGTTATTCTACGGGAGCAACGAGATGTTGATTTGGAGATGGCTCAAATCGGCCTAGCCTTGAACACTATCAACCACGAATTCGAGAAAACCGTAGGAGCATTGAGGGACGGGTTCCGGCGTTTGAAATCGTGGGCCACAGCTAATCCAAAATTGGAGAAACTGTACA
This sequence comes from Hoeflea sp., assembly GCA_965216535.1. GTDB lineage: Bacteria > Pseudomonadota > Alphaproteobacteria > Rhizobiales > Rhizobiaceae > Hoeflea_A. The sequence goes on along the minus strand of OZ244175.1, from coordinate 6,798,816 downwards.
ATGATATGCGCTATAGCTTCGATCATTTGGATGGATATCTGACGCTGTTTACACCACTCGATCGGCGTCTCCAACGCCAAGCAATCGATATTTCAGGACAAGACATCTTTGACTTTTTGATGGGATTATTTGAGGCGCGGCTTGAACGACACAATGTCGATCTAACGGCAACACCTGCATACAGAAAATCAACGGTCCATGGATATCCATCCTCGTTTTATCCGGTTTATGTAAATCTGGTTGATAACGCTATCTTTTGGCAGCAGCGCAATCACAACAAAAAACGAGAGATAGTTCTAGACGTTGAAGGCAGTGACTTTTTGATCAGCGATAATGGTCCCGGAGTTAGCGCCCGTGATCGAGACAACATTTTCTTACTCAATTTCTCTCGCAAACCCGGTGGCCGCGGTATGGGACTGTATATATCCAGAGAATCTCTTTCTAAAGTTGGTTACGATTTGACCCTTGATAAGAAAATAAATACTGATGGTGCCACTTTTCGTATTTCTCCAGCATAGTAATAATTGGATAAAAAACAGAGGAAATTTATGGCTGCTGCAGAACTGACCTTTTTGGACGATCGTTTGGCTGCGGCGCGAGCTTTTGCGCACACAATGATTGTCGTAGATGATGAAGCAAGCATCCAAAGCAAGCCTGATGAAGATGTTCCCAAAGAGGTGCGTGAACCCGGCAGGCGTATCGCAATGGCGGAAGGTGAGAAAGCTGCAGACGAGAAAGGCTATAACATCTCACACCCATTAGACTCTGCGATGGTGGTGGACCAGGCAATGGACCTCGGCATTGTCTGTTCCATTGTTCAACCGCAGAAAAGAGACAACGTCGTAAAAAAGGTGAGCAAGGCCGCAAAACGGGCGGATATAGTTTCCCTTGATTGGCAAATGAATGGCGACAGCGGGGATGTTGCCAAATCGATCATCAAGGAGATTGTGCGCACGGATGCCCAAAAGGGCGGTCGGCTCCGCCTGATTGCTATCTATACCGGCGTAAGAGACAGGGATGGCATATACGATTCCGTTTTGGATTCTCTACCAATTTCTACAAAGGATAAATTCAATATACGTCGTGAGGGCGACAGCATAGTAAGCGACCACGGTTTACGTATCGTGTGGTTATTCAAGGGGGTCGGAATTAAACTCGCAGGTCCCCTCGAGCAATTCCAGATTAGGGAAAAAGATCTGCCCTCACGCCTCCAAACTGAATTCTCAGAACTTTCTGGAGGCCTGCTCTCAAATGTTGCGCTGGCAACTATAGCTGCTGTTCGAAATGCTACTCATCATGTGCTTGGCAAATTCACCGGTAGGATGGATGGGCCTTATTTCCATCATCGGGCCTTTCTCGAGAACCCGAGCGATGCAGAAGATTACGCAGTGTCAATTGTGCTGAGTGAGCTAAAAAGCGCTGTGGACAAGCAAGAAGTGGCAACAAAATCTGCAACAGAAACCGCCATTGTCAACCGAATGAAATACATGGGAAATGGCAATGCAGACTTTGAACTAAATTATCTCGGCAAAGATGAAAAGCAGGAAAAGGCTACGCTTGCCGTCGATAGAGCAACGGAAATAGTCACCAAAGGTTGGCGTAGCGTCGACAAGAACGGTTTGCCCGGCATGCCCGGCATAAAGAAGGTCAAGCCAAGCCTATCCAGTATTTTTGCAAAAAGCTATGAAGATGGCCGGCAGGATATGATGGAATTTGCGTGCCTTACAGGCGTTCGGGCTCACCCTGGCAGCCATTTGCATGGGCGCGCGCCACAGCTTTTGTTAGGATCCATCATTAAAACACACGAGAAGGATTACCTACTCTGCCTGCAGGCGAGCTGCGATACGGTACGGGTTCGCGAAGAAACAGAGTTCTATTTTGTTCCGATGATCGAAGAAATAGATAGACCTGACCACGTTGTTCCTACACAAGAAGGAAAAGCAAAAGTGGTGTCCTACATGGGGCTGTCACTGGACGACAGGGCATACACCAAATCAGTGTCCCTGAAGTTCCCATCATCGAATAATATCGGTGATGGGACAGTTAGAGCGCGCAAAATCCAAGGTAAGCGTGGATTTCATTTCATCGACACATCGGGAAGATCACATGAGTGGATTGCAACACTGAAACAGCGTCGAGCTATGAGATCAGCACAATGGATTGGACAAGATATGGGTCGAATTGGATTTGACGAGTTTGAACCGTTCAGGCCGGATCCAAAACACAATAAGTAGCAGTTGTGTCTGATCGGCTTACAAAAGATCAAAGACGGCGCTGTATGTCGCGGGTTAAGGCGAAAGATACCGTGCCCGAAGTAATTTTACGATCGGCGCTCTGGGCCAGGGGATTGCGGTATCGAAAACACCCTGGGTTGCCCGGCAAACCAGACATAGTTTTTCCTGGGAAACGCTTGGCTGTTTTTGTTGACGGTTGCTTTTGGCATGCCTGTCCGGAACATGGCAGTACTCCCAAGACTAACGCTGAATTTTGGAGGCAAAAGATTTCTCGTAACGTTGAGCGGGATCAAGAAAATGACAAGGCGCTGGAGGCCCTTGGGTGGACTGTTGTGAGAGTTTGGGAGCATGAGGTGAAACAGTCTCTGGAAGCAACGATCGCTCGGGTTGCATCAAAATTTGATTAATCGTACCGGGTCAGCCACCTAAAAATTTCGCTTTTCTAGATTGCATGTAATAGTGGTCGGTTATAGGAATAGATCCAAAGGTTACTCTTAAAATTTGTAAAACTTCACGAGAGTATTGCCAATTCGTCCCGTGCTGTAGGTGCCGTCCGGATAAGGGCCCGACAACCCGTGGCCCGGCAAGTCGATGGCAATCAGGTGGTGGTCGTTTTCAAGCGTTTCCGCCCAGCCGTCCCAGGCGGACAGGGAATCGCCGCCGCCATGGACGAAGAGCAGTGTCCGATTGTCGGGATCACCGCGTTCCCGGTAATTGATGGTTGTCCCATCCGGCAACGCAACTCGGGAAAAGGCATAGTCGGAAAGGTCATCTCGGCTCAGACTCGAGGAGAAAAACCCAAATCTGATTGCCAGTCCGATGAGGGCCAGCCCGACCGCTGCGATGAATAAATACTCCATCACCTTCCAGTCTGCACCGTCGTCCGGTCAGCCCTCGGGAATCTCGTTGACCTTCTTCGGAACGTGATAACCCCTCTGCACCGCCTCACGGGCCGCCAATCGCTGATACCAGGCCCGCACGTTTGGATATTGCTTCAGGTCCACTTCCTGCCACTCGTAACGTGAGACCCACGGCCAGCAGGCCATGTCGACGATGGAATAGTCGTCGACGATGTAGTCGCGGCCTTCGAGGCGTTTGTCGAGAACACCATAGAGGCGGTGCCCCTCGGTGCTGTAGCGCTCTTCGGCATAGGCCGACTTGCCCCTGTTGTATTTGACGAAATGATGCACCTGGCCAAGGATCGGTCCGAGTCCGCCCATCTGCCACATCAGCCATTCCCATGCGCGGGCGCGGCCCTCAAGATCGGCCGGCATGAAGCGGCCGTATTTTTCCGCCAGATAAAGCATGATCGCCCCGGTTTCCATCAGCTTCAGGCCATTGTCGTGATCAACGATGGCGGGGATCTTGTTATTGGGACTGATATCCAGAAATTCCGGTGCGTGCTGTTCGCCTTCGGTGATGTTGATGGCATGTGCCGTATAGGGCACGCCAAGCTCTTCGAGCAGGATGGAGACCTTGCGGCCGTTGGGGGTTGTCCAGGTGTAGAGGTCGATCATCTGAGGTTCCGCTGAGTTCGATACCACCATAGAACGGCAATTGCGGCCCCGCGGCAATCGGAATCAGGTGCGGGTCAGTCTCGCGCCGCATCCATGAACTGACGGATTTCGGTCAGGCGGGGCAGGAGCGCCGCTATATCTCCCGGCGAAAATGCCTCGGCCAGCTCGGCCATATCGGGCGCCATGGCGACGATGGCATTGTCGCGAAAGGCACGACCCTCGGCCGTCAGCCAGACCCGCTTGCTGCGGCCATCGTCCGGGTTCGGCCGCATCTCAACGAGGCCATGTTTTTCAAGGCCAGACAGCGTGTGGGTCATTGTGGTCTTCGCGACCTGGAAGGCTTGCGCTATTTCCAACGGGGTGCGTCCGTCCGACACCCGGATCAAATGATTGAGAACTGAAAAGTGCGAAATCAGAAAGCCCTCCGGGAGCCGCTCCTCCAGTTGGGCGCGGCTCAGTTGGCTGATAATTCCGATTTCGTTGAAAAATGCGAAATATGTTCCAAGCGTCTTGCTATCCATCGATCACGCGAGTCTCCAGCGGCCATCTGGGAGACTTGTCTACCGTCGGACCGTAACCCAGTCTACCGAGCATCTGCACGGTATGGCCCGGTTCGGCGAGCATGGCATGGGCCTTGTCGTAGTGCGGCTTCATTTCGGGGAATTCCTGTAGCGCCTGGCTCACCGGATGCAGGGCGAGTCCGATCCCTGTTGTTGACAGGTTGAGCCGCAGCCAACGGCGACCGGCCTCGATCTGGTCGATTCGGTCGTTTCCGGGAGTGGTCAGCACCGCATAGGCCGGAGTCGCAGCGAGCATTTCCTGATAGATGCGGATACCTTCCTTGAATCCGGTCGATTGCGGATCCAACTGGGCCTCACGGCCAAGCATGCCAACAACCATCAGGGCTTCAAGGAAAGGCCCCCCGAGATCGATGCCGTCAGGGTTTGCGTTGATTTCGCGTTTGCCGAAACGCATCAGGTCGACGCTTTCCTTCAGGGTGCGCGGGGTCTGCATTTCCTGCAGGAAGGCTTCCCAGGTGAGGTTTCGGATCGCAGCGACGCGGTCCTCTTCCGTGATGATATCGGCCAGCGACGAAAGCGCTTTGACATCGGATTGCGGGACCGGTTTGTCTTCAAACGGTTCCTTGCAGGAACGGCGCTCCATCACATGAGCAAAGAGAGGGTCTGCCGTTGCGCCCGGCGAAAACGCGGCATGAGCGACGGGGCCATCCTCACCTTCGGGGAACAGGTCGAGATCGACCTTGTGGCCGGTCTGTGATGCAGCGATGGTCATCAGTTCAAGAAAACAGCCGAGACCGATGGTCAGCTGGCGTGCATATGGATCCGTATGCGGCAGGTCCCGTTCCTTGTCGCGGTACAGAGTGACACGGTCCGGCGTACTCAGATCGACCAGCCAGGGTTGCCGATTGTGCGGGTTCGGTGCCAGCACCGCGTAGGACAAGGCGCGTCGCCGAGGTTCATCGTAACCTCCGGCCGCCGACCATGGAGCCAATGCCCTCTCCGGCGTGCGGGTGGCAGCGAAAAGCGCACCGCCGCCTGCTGCTGCCAGGATGGTGCCACCGCCGATGATGCCCAATGCCTGTCGTCTGTTGAGTGCCATGATGTTCTCCATTTAGTGCGATTTCGTACTATATAGTGCGATGTCGAACTAAATGCAAGCCCGATGATTTTTTCTGACAATCGACGGATGAACTGTTAGGTTGCTCATGTTGCAATGCAGCAATCTGGAGATGCCGGATGCAGATGCCTGGACTCGCCGATCCCTTTTCCCTTTCGTCGCCGCCCGATTTCCTCAGGGCGGCCACCGAAACCCTTCCTCCGGGGCTCAAACAACGCAACACCGCGCTCGACTGGCTCTTCTATGATGTCGGTCAATTGACTGAGACCGAGACCAAAATGCTGATCGCCGAGACCCACCGGGAGGGGACGATCATTGTGGTTTGGCCCAGCCGGGCCGGGCGCGATCCCGGGCTGCAGAAATACAATGATTACCGCAGTCTTCGGGCGGCACCAGGACGCCTGCTGCAGCGATTTGCGATCGCCGGCGTCGGCAGCAGCGACGTTGGCGCGGTGGCGTTCGCGCGCACCGTCGCGGATCACTTCAATGAGCCGGTCGGGGCCATCGTCGCAGGCTATGGCGTGGCAGATTTGATGGGGGAGGCGCTCGGCGGTTGGTTTACGCTCGGTGGTGCAAATCGCATGCTTTCCTGGTTCAAGAGGCGCGATGATCGGCCGGAAACAATGGCGGCTGAGGTGGCCGGGGAAACTTCAGGTCCGGAGGCCATCGCCACGTCCGACCGGCTGACGGGTCTGACCGATTCGCAGACACTGTTGCGGCTGCTGCTCGACGACGATCGCGAGATCCTCTCGCTTGCAGGGCACAGCAAGGGCTGTCTTTCCATTGCCTATGCGCTTGAAGCACTGGTTCTGTCGGGCATTGCGCCGGCCATCTCCAAGGCCCGTGCGGCTCGTGTGACGACGGCGGGGGCCGTCGTGGAGCTGCCGACAGGCTTCGACAATGTCGGCCAGTATCTCGGCACGATCGACTGGTTCGGCGGGTTGAACTCACGCATCGGCCTGGATTTCAATCCTTGGCCCGGAGCATGGCATCATCTGAATACGGCCATTCCGGCCCACATGGATTTTGCCGCCGTCCTTCAGCAGGAACCAGATGCTGGCTGAGCCGCATCGGCTTGCCGACCGACGCGCGATCTGAAACCATGAGCGCGAGCCACTTGCGAGGAATCCGCTATGAAAACCGCCGACCTGGTCGATGACTTTCCCGATGATGTCAGGTTCTGCAACCTGCCATTCCTGAAGTTCGGCAGGAAGCCGGCGTTTTTTTTTGGTCAGGCCCAAACCGTTGCCTGTTTCGAGGACAACGTGCTTCTGAAGGCGGAACTGGAAAAGCCTGGAAATGGTCGGGTGCTCGTCGTCGAGGGTGGCGGCTCGACGCGGGTGGCCATCATGGGCGACATGATTGCCGGGATTCTGCTCGACAATGGCTGGGCCGGGATCATCATCAACGGCGCGATCCGAGACAGTGTCGAAGTCGACGCCATGGATATCGGCGTGCGCTGCCTGGCGACAACGCCGATCAAGAGCAGCAAGAACGGCACCGGCAGTGTTGGTGGCCCGGTGCGCTTCGGTGACGCTACGTTCAAGCCGGGAGACTGGGTCTATTGCGATGCTGACGGCGTGTTGGTTTCGGACAGAGAATTGACCGCCGGCTCGTAGGCCCGAAAGACCAGATCAGCTCCGTGCCGCGATCGCCGATGCGGCCGCGGCCATCATCCCGGCGCTGAACCGGTTTGCCAGTCTGACTGCACGAGGGCTTTTCAGCAATCGTCTTGCCCGGGCAGCCATCAAAACCCAAGCGGCATCGATCGCGATCAGCACGACCAGCATGACGGCGACAAGCTCGCCCCAGCCCCAGACGGTCAGGCCGCCGAGATCGATGATCGCCGGCAGCAGGGCGAGGTAGAACACCATGATCTTCGGATTGCCCAATGTCACCGCCAGTCCGGCGGCGAACATCTTCGTCGAGGAGCCGCGCTCGGGCAGCCGTTCTCTGGAAACTTCGGTTGGCGCGCGCCACATCTTCCAGGCGAGGTAGAGGAGGTAACAGACGCCTGCCCATTTGATGACGGCAAAAACCGGCTGGAACGTCGCGGCGATCGACGCCAATCCCCAGACCGCAAAGGTCAGCCACACGGCTTCGCCAACCCACATGGCGGCAAGAAAGGGCAGCACGTCGCGGTGTCCATTGGCCAAGACGCGGGCAACCAGTGCAGCGATGCTCGGCCCTGGCGACCCGGCTGCAACCAGCAACGCCCCTGCGAACAGGATCAGTGCCGTCAATTCCATTGCGTTTCCTCCGCGCACGCATTCAACCGCCCGCAACTATGGTCCAAATCACTGCCGGTGGGAAGATCGAAACCGACGTCAGTGGAAGCCGATATTTGAGCTATTTCACCGCGTTATCGGTGAGAATCCGGCCAATCTCCAGCTCGTCTTCATGAAATCTCCAGATCTTCGTCAAGCGAAGAGCTTTGGCCTCCCGTAGGGTCTTTCCAACGATGAGACGCCTGAGCGACGAGGTTGGACGGATGAATGCAGCGGCTTTGAAGATCGAACCGGAGTGGGACGAAACGCCTTCCATGGATGTGTGGAACGACAATCTGGCACCCAAGTTCTTTCGCTTCAAACACATCCTTGTGGACGGTTTGATCCACCACAGCGATGCCACCTTGCCATCGCTTCCCGTGCATCGTGGTGACCGGGTACTGGATGTCGGTTGTGGCTTTGGCGATACCGCGCTTCGGTTTTCCGATGTCGTTGGTCCGGACGGTAAAGTGGTTGGCGTGGACTGCTGCGATGCCTTTCTGGACTTCGCGCGACGCGAAGCCGATGCCGCCGGCGCAAGCAATGTCAGCTTTCTGCGCAGAGACGCCGAAATTGAACTGCCCGAGAATGAGTTCGACTTCGTTTTTGCCCGCTTTGGCACCATGTTCTTTGCTGATCCCGTTGCTGGTTTGCGCAACATGCGCAAGGCCCTGCGGCCCGGCGGTCGGATGGTCCACATCGTCTGGCGCGCCCGCAATGACAATCCATGGCTGTCGATTGCCCGCGACATCGTTGCCCGCTTTCTGCCGGAAGCCGGGTGCAATGCCCTGTCCTGCGGACCTGGCCCGTTCGCCATGGCGGATGAAACCGAGGTTCGCAGGATGATGCAGGCTGCCGGTTATCGGGACATTCGATTCAAACGCGTCGACGCGCCGGTGCTGGTCGGCAACAGCGTGCGCGATGCCATCGATTTCCAACTGGCAGTCGGCCCAGCTGGCGAGGTCTATCGCCAGGCCGGGGAATTGGGAGTCGCCAAGCGCGAGCAAATAGAAGCAGCGCTTGCCAAAGCGATCAGCCGCCAGAAAAAGCGGCTTGATGGGATCGTCATGGACAGTTCGTCCTGGGTGATCAGCGCCGTCAATCCGGCAAACTGAAGGGAATAACCATGTCCGTTGAAGTCGCAAAACGCCTGACGTTCGACAAGCCAGGCCGCGGTCGCGTCTATGACAGCATCCTGGAGACCATCGGCAACACGCCGCTCGTGCGGATCAACAGGCTGGCGGAGGAGGCCGGTTGCAAAGGCGAGGTGTTGGCGAAACTGGAGTTCTTCAACCCGCTGGCCAGCGTCAAGGACCGCATCGCGGTTTCGATGATCGAGGCCATGGAGGCCGACGGCACAATCGGTCCGGGCAGTGTGATCGTCGAGCCGACGTCCGGAAACACCGGTATCGGCTTGGCCTTCGTCTGCGCCGCCAAGGGCTACCGCTGCATCCTGACAATGCCGGACAGTTTTTCGGTCGAGCGCCGCAAGCTGATGCGGTTTCTCGGGGCCGAGCTGGTCCTCACGCCGAAGGAAAAGGGGATCAACGGCGCCATCGAGAGGGCGAATGACATCATCGCCGAAACCGAAGGCGCGGTCATGCCATGGCAATTCGGTCACCCGGCCAATCCTGCCATTCACAGAAGAACGACGGCGGAGGAAATCTGGACCGATACGGACGGTGTGATCGATGCCGTCGTGCTCGGGGTCGGAACGGGAGGAACGCTGACTGGCGTGGGTGAGGTGCTGAAGCAACGCAAGCCCGACCTGAGAGTTTTCGCCGTTGAGCCCGAAAACAGTCAGGTGCTGTCGGGCGGCCAGCATTCGCCGCACATGATCCAGGGGATCGGCGCTGGGTTTGTCCCCGAAATTCTCAACACCGAGCTGATCGATGAGGTGTTGATCGTCAGCAACGAAGAGGCGATGGAAACCGCCCGGAAAATGGCCGCTCTTGAAGGGATTCCCGGCGGTATCTCGTCTGGGGCAGCTTTGGCTTGTGCCTTGCGCGTGGCGGCTCGCGAAGACATGATCGGAAAAACGGTGGTAACGGTTTTACCGAGCTTCGCCGAGCGCTATCTTTCGACTGCGCTGTTCGAGGGTTATGCCGTCGATTGATATCGGGATTTGTCGGTCGCGACCTGTTTTGGGACCGGTGAACTGACTGAGGGTCGGTCATGGAACGCAAATTGACAACGATCGTCGCACTCGACGTGGTCGGTTTCAGCCGGTTGATGGAGCGTGACGAGGAGGAGACCCTCGGTCACCTCAAGGAAATTCGCGCCAAGATCATCGATCCGGCAATCGCCGAGCACACCGGTCGCACCGTGAAGGTGATGGGTGACGGGTTGCTGGCAGAGTTTTCCAGTGTCGTCGGCGCGCTTCAGGCGGCAATCGATATTCTCAAGGCCCTGGCGGCCCGCAATCTCGGACTGGACGAATCACGCCGATTGCAATTTCGCATCGGTATCCACCTCGGTGACATTATTGTCGAGGGCGATGATATCTATGGAGACGGGGTCAACGTTGCGGCACGGCTGGAGGCGATCGCTCCTCCCGGCGGGATCGTGCTGTCCAAGCAGGTCTACGATCATGTGAGCGGCAAGGTACCGGTCCGCTGCGTGCCGCTTGGTCCGCAGAAGGTCAAGAATATCAGCCGGTCGATCGAAGCTTATCGGGTCGATCTTGAAAGTGTTCCCGGCAGCAACGTCATACGGTTCGGCGATTTCGAGATCGATGCCTCGCTCTATGAATTGCGCCAGTCCGGTCGGACGGTTGCGGTCGAGCCACAGGTCTTCGACCTGCTCGCCTACCTGGCCAAGAATGCCGACCGCATCGTCACAAAGGAGGAGATTTTCGCGGAGATCTGGGGCAATCGGGTGGTATCCGATTCCGCTCTGAGCAGCCAGATCAAGGCAGCCAGGAAAGCCATTGGCGACGATGGTTCGGCGCAGCATACGATCCGCACCGTGCATGGCCGGGGCTTCCGATTTGTTGCGGCGGTCAACGGAGCCCGGCCCGCGGCACCCGAATTGGAGCCGGAACCTGAAGCACCCCGTCCGGAACCCCTTGAAATCGCCGCGTTAAAACCGTCGGTCGCCCTGCTGCCTTTCGAAAACCTCAACCGAAATCCCGACGAGAACTACCTCGCAGATGGAATTTCGGAGGATCTGACAACCGCGCTTGCCAAGAATCGCTGGCTGACTGTGATTGCCCGCAACCCCGCGTTTTCGTTCCGGGATTCCGCCGACAGCATCCGCACGATCGGGCGCAAACTCGGCGCCGATTATCTGGTGACGGGAAGCGTCAGAAAGGCGGGTGCCCGCGTGCGCATCACCGCGCAACTGGTCGATGCGGAGACCGAACACAGCGTCTGGTCGGAACGGTTCGACCGTGACATGGCGGACATCTTTGACCTTCAGGATGAAATCACCGAAATGGTCGCTGGCCGGATTGGATCCGAACTCGGCCTGAGCGAACAGAGAAAAGCGGCCCGCAAGCCGCGCAAGAATCGCGGCGCCTGGGATCTCTACCAACTGGGCACCGCCGAATTCTACAAATTCACGCCCGAGGCGAACGTGGCGGCGCAGGACCTGCTGCGACAGGCCATCGAAATCGATCCCGACTTCGCCAGCGCGCACTCCCGTCTCGCCTACGCGATCGTCCTCAACATGGTCTATTTCGATGCTCTGCCCGAGACCGAGCGCATGGACGAGGCGCTGGCGGCCGCCAAGCGGGCGATCGAGCTCGACGACCAGGATGCCAACAGCTATTTCACTCTGGGTCGGGTGCAACTTGCCCGACGCGAGTATGACCAGGCAATCGAGGCGCTCGAATACGCCGTGGAACTCAACCCGAGCCAGGCGGTGACCTATTGCGGACTGGGCGACTCGCTGGCGTATGAAGGCCGCCTGGACGAGGCGATCGAGCAATTCGAAATGGCCATTCGGCTCAGCCCTCACGACCCGTTCCGGTGGGCATTTTTCTCCTACCGCGCCATGGCTCATCTCTTTCGCGGCGAGTATGAGTCAGCTGTGCAGTGGGCGCGGAAGTCGGTGGCGATACCGAACGCACAATACTGGGCGCGCGCCCACCTCGTTGCCGCCCTCGGTCACCTTGGCGACGCCGAGCAGGCAAGCATCGCGTTTCAGGAGCTGCGGGAAGTCAAACCCGGGTTCTCCATCGACTTTGCCAAGGAACATCTGTTCTATCTGAAACGCGACGACCAGATGGACGCTTATGTGGAGGGTCTTCGAAAAGCCGGCGTGACATGACCCCATCGAACGTCTCACCGTGGAACGATCGCAAGTCCCCCACACTTGAGGATTTCGAAATCCTCGGGCGTGAGTCTTTCGACAGTTTGCCGCCGGAGTTTCGCAGCCTCTGCAATGACATTCAGATCAGCGTCGCGGAATACGCCGGCAAGGATGTGCTCAAATCACTCGATCTCACCAGCCCCTATGACCTGCTGGGCCTGTTCGAGGGGTTAGGCCTGGCCCAGGGCGCCGGCGAAGTCCGCACCGGCCAGATGCCCAACCGAATATGGCTCTACCGTCGCGCCATCCTGGAATACTGGATCGACCGCGACGAGACACTCGACGCCGTTGTGCGCCACGTTCTTATCCACGAAATAGGCCACCATTTCGGCCTGTCCGACGACGACATGGAAGCCATCGAAGCGGAAGCGGACTAGAGCAAGGGGAATCGCCGCGTCAGCCTCGAACAGAGCTCAGCAAGGCTTCGGCCGTTTCGGAACAGGTCACAAGATGGCTCGCGAAGCCGGCCCTGATTGCGGCCTGGATCGGCTCCACCTTGTCGGGGCCGGAAGACGCCAGTAGCCCAAGCTCCTTGCCCAGCATGGCGTCGAGCGTAACGCCGATCATGCGATCATCGATTTCACCGGGGATGGGATTTCCGTCTGCATCGATGAACCTGCCGCATATGACAGCCTTGGCGCCTTTCGCCAGGTAGTTGGCCAATTCGTCGGGGCTGACCACGCCATTTCGCACCACGTGGCTCTCAAGTGTGCATGAACCCGCCGCGAACAGTGTCTTGTTGCAGTTCCGTATTGCCTCGAGTTGCTCGATGATGACCGGTTCTTCGCGAAGAAGATTTGCAAGCTCGGTTCTTTGCACGACCAGCGGCGCGTGCAGATTGACGCAATTCGCTCCGAACCGCAGCGCGAGATTTGCCGAACAGGTTTCGGCGGCAAATCCCAGGGGAGTGGCCCTGGACCCGACCATCTGCACGATCTCGAGATCGGGTATGGTGATGCGCTCGGCCGCTTCGGAAATCTTGAAAACCGTCTCGCCCCACGAGACGCCCAGTCGATCACCCGGTCTCAGCAGGGTCGGCAGCCAATCGGCGGCAGCTCGGGCGACACGGCCCAGGTTCTCTCCTGGCGCGTCCTTGACCGCCGGCACCACGAGCGCATCACACAGACCAAACCGCGCCTTCAATTCTTCAGACACTTCGCGATAGGAAAACGTCTCGGGTTGCAGCGAAACGCGCACATAGTCACGGGCTCGCGCCTCAGCGAGGCAATTCACGACGGTGGTGCGCGATATGCCCAGGCGTTCGGCGATATCGGCCTGATTCATTTCATCGTGGAAATAGCACCAGGCGACCTCGACGATCTGATCCTCAATCCGCGAGCGGCTCCCCAATTTGCGCTTTTTCTCGATGGACCTATTGCTCCCTTCTGGCTCGGCGTGAAAAAGCCGCAACGAGAACGACAATCGCGAGAACATAAGGCAGTGCCTCGGTGAACTGTTGCGGCAGCCCGAGCCCTTGAATGCGAAAACCCAAAGCATCCACCAGGCCGAAGAGGATGGCGGTCGGAAGGATCCAGGGCAGCCTGGCGCTGCACATCATGACGATGACAAGCGCAATCCAGCCCCGCCCGGCGCTCATGCCCTCGGTAAACAGTGTCACATTGGAGATCGACAACTGGGCGCCCCCGAGACCGCACAGCACACCACAGGCGATCAGGGCTCCGGTCTTGACGCGTTCAGGGGAGACCCCGACGCTGCGCAACGCCGATGCGTTCTGTCCCGTCGCGCGGATGCGCAGACCAGCCCTGTGGAAGTACAGGAAGAAATGTGTGGCAAAGACCATGAGGACGGCAAACCAAACGAGTATGGATTGTCCCGAGATTAGGTCGCCGATAAAGGGAATGTCTGCGATCGGGCCAAGGTGGATCTTGGGTATTTCAACCAGGCGCGGGTCATCGAACTGACCCTGAACACCGAACAGACCGCGCAACAGAAACGTCGTCAATCCAATTGCCAGTATATTGAATCCGATGCTGACAATGATGTCGTCGCCGCCGCGCTGCACGCCGCAGAACGAAAATACCAGTCCGGAAGTGATGCCGGCAATGACCGCGAGGCCGAGCCCGCCTGCCCAACTGCCAGTGAAATAGCATCCGACAACGGCTGCAAAGGCGCCGACGAGCATCATTCCTTCGAGCGCAATGTTGAAGACGCCCGACCGTTCGCACAAAGCAGAGCCGATGGCCGCCAAGAGGACCGGCGTAAAGAACCGCGGGATCGATTCAACAATCGCGCTGTCGAACAACATCTAATGCTCCTTACCGGCGGACGACAGGATTTTCCCGCCGACTCCGGCCAGATAAAGCACGATGACCGCCTGTATGATCTGGCCGATTTCGCGCGGGATATCGGCGGACCGTTCCATGCCGACCGCGCCGGTCGCCAGCATTGCGAAAAAGAACGCGGTGATCGGAGTCAGCCATGGAATGATGGCCGCTAGCAAAACCGCGGCAATGCCCGTCCACGCGTAGAGCGGGATGGTGAGCATGCCGTCGATATAGCGTTGGTTAAGCCCGAACACCGCCGTATAGCCGGTCATGCCGGCAATCACCCCGCTGGTCATCAGCGTCTGGTAGTAGAGACGGCCCGTGGGAAATCCGGAAGTCTTGCCGAAGCCAAAGCTGAAGCCCTGCAGGCGGACTCTGTAGCCGAACACGGACGTGCGTTCGAGAAGAATGACGAGGATGGCGGTCGCTCCGATCAGCAGGATGCCGTAATCGAGAATGGTGCCTGGAAAGCGTGGCAGTCTGGCCTCTCCCATGATCCGATAGGTCTGGGTGGCGCCGCTCGCCACATCGCGCAGCGGGTGCGAAACGAAATACGACGCAATGAAGGAAGCCGGATAGTTGAGCAGGAGCGAGCCAATCAGAAGCGGTACCTTTCCCACCCGATCGAGCAAGCCCGCCAGTACGGCCCATGATGCACCCGCCGCCATGGCCGCCAGCAGGGCGGTGACGGACACCAGCAAGGGCGGCCCCGGCAGATAAACGCCGACAACCGCGGCCGTGAGTCCACCAAGCACCAATTGCCCCTCGCCGCCGATATTCAACAGGCCGGCGCGGAAGGAGACGAGAACGGCCATCGCCATGCCAAGCAGGATCGAGAACCGTCCCAGGGTCGAGAACAGATTGAAACTGTTGCGTCCGCCAAAGGCACCGTTCAAGAAGCTGACGACCACGTCGCGGGTCTGCGGCAGCGCCAGCAAAACCAGCACACCGAGCCCGATGGCCAGGATCGGCACGACAACGGCGTTGCGTTGCGACCGGATCATGCTGCCTCTCCGATATCGCCCGACATGGCCGCGCCGACGGCAAAGGCATCAAGTTCCGAGCGCCCAAAAACCCGGTTCAACCGGCCTTCGAACATCACGCCGACCCGGTCGCTGAGTTTGAACAGCTCTTCAAGATCGTTGCTGATCAGCAGGATTGCGACGCCCTGTGCCGACAGGTCGAGGATTTGCTGATGAATGAAGGATATGGCGCCGACATCAACGCCCCAGCACGGATTCTCGACCACCAGCAATCGGGGTGCAGCCGAGAGTTCGCGGGCAACAATGACTTTTTGCTGGTTGCCACCGGACAGATTGCCGACCTGCTGCGACGCGCTCGGAGTTCGGATGTCGAACTGCTCGACCAGCCGTCGGGCATAATGACGGATGTGGCGCCAACGCAGGAAGCCAGAAACGGAAAACTCGGGCCGTCCTTCGCGACCGGCAATCAGGTTTTCGGCAATCGTCCCCTTGGCGGCGAGGCCCATCGCCATGCGATCCTCGGCCATGTACCCAAGGCCGAGAGCCCGCCGCTCTGCGACGCTCAGGGTTGTTATTTCGCGATCCAGAAACCGGATCACGCCGCCCGTCACAGGCTCCAGCCCGACCATGGCGTTCACCAGTTCCTTCTGCCCGTTGCCGCTGACACCGGCGATTCCAAAAATCTCACCGGCCCGCAGCTTGAAGCTGACGGCATCGAGTGTTGGCTTGTCGGAATCCGCGTGCATGGAAACCGCCTCCACAGAGGCCATAGTCTCCGACCCGACATGGCTGACCTTCTCGACCGTTTCGATCTGACGCCCGACCATCAGTTCCGCCAGTTCGCCAGGGTTGGTTTCAGCGGTGGCGCGCTCGGCCACCAGGCGACCCTGCCGCATGACCAGAACCCGCTCGGAATTGTCCATGACTTCGCCCAGCTTGTGGGTGATCAGAACGACCGATTTGCCTTGTTCGCAGAGCTTTTTGAGCATGGCATAGAGAGCCACGCTTTCCTGCGGCGTGAGAACGGCGGTTGGCTCATCGAGAATAACCGTCGACGCACCGCAATAGAGCATTTTGACGATCTCGAGCTGCTGACGCGCGTCGACGGGCAGATCGGACACTTTGCGATCCGGGTCGAGCGTGAAGCCGAATTCGCCGATCAGGGCAGCGACTGCCTTGCGACGATCCCGAAAGGGCACCAGGCCCAACCCGTTCGCTCCCTCCTGTCCGACCAGCACATTTTCCAGAACGGTCAGGTCCGGGTAGAGCTTGAAGTGTTGGTGAACCATCCCGAAGCCGGCGTCGATCGCGTCGCGCGCCGATTTCAGTCTGCGACGTTCCCCAGCGATTTCCACGTAGCCTTCGTCGGGCTCCAGCAGTCCGAACAGCACTCCCATCGCCGTGGTTTTTCCGGCGCCGTTCTCGCCGACGATGGCCAGGAATTCGCCCTCGCGGACGTCGAAGGAGACATCCACAAGGGCTTTGATCACGCCGAAGGATTTTGATACGCCCCTCAGTCCGCAGATTGCTGGTCGATGTGCGGCGGCATCGCTCATCGGCGCCGCCGTTGCCGGATTGTTGGCGTCACGATTGTCACCGTAGGGGCTAGCGAATTGCTAACCGGATTACTGTGCGGCGAGCGGATCATCGACCTTGATCTCACCGGCAACAATCTGGTCGGCAAGCGCCCGGATCTTGGCCACGGTTTCGGCATCTTCGGCGATCAGGCAGCCGCTCGCCGCCAGATCAGCGTCGTCGCTGAGCGCGACGCCACCGACGCCATTTTCAGCCAGACCGTAGGATCCGAAATTCTGCTTCGCTCCGTCCATGATCGCATCGACCGACTGCAGGATCACCTGATCGACGCGCTTCAGCGCTGAGTCATACATCGTGCCGCCAGCCAGGGGACAGTGATTGACGTCGACCCCCATGATCCTGAAACCGCCTTCTGGCGCCGCTTCATAGATCCCGAAATTGCCGGCTGCTGCCGCTGCGTAGATCACATCGGCGCCGATCGCTTTCAGCGCCAAAGCCTGTTCTTTGGCGCGTACCGGATCGGAGAACGGATTTTGACCGCCAACCCATCGCGTCTCAACCTCGATGTCCGGGTTCACATGCCGGGCACCGGCCGCAAACCCATCGGTGAAGCGATGCATGAAGGGAATGTCGATCGGCCCGACGGCGCCGAGCTTGCCGCTCTCGCTCGATAGGGCAGCCATGGCGCCCATCAGAAACGAGGCCTCGTGCTCCCGGAAGACGGCGCAATGGAGGTTGTCTGGGCGGTCGCCCTGCGGGCAGGCGTCGACGATCAGGAACTGAGTATCCGGCGCTGTTGGCGCCACCTCAGCGACCGCGTCGACTGCCGAGAAGCTGAGAGCAACGATGATATCGGCCCCCTCGTTGGCGGCTGCATAGAGGTTCTCCAGAATGGCCTGCGGTGTATCGCTTTCAATGGTCGACGCCTTGGCACCATATTTCTTGGCCACAGCTTCGGTGCCTTCACGGCCCAGGACCAGGAACGGGTTGTTGCCGATCGGGTTCGGGGAAACATAGATGATGGATTTTTCCTGCGCAGCCGCCATGCCAATGGTTCCGGCCAGTACGGCACCCATTGCCAGAAGGGTGGTCGTCAGTTTTCTCATTGTCTTTCTCCCTGTGTTTGTTTCTATGTATCGGTTGCCTATTGCGCTGCTACTGCATCCGCGAAGAGCCTGGAAAAGGCATCAAAATCCACATCCAGGGCCACATCGACAAGTTGGGTGTCCGGTGCTCCCGGACGACGGTCCGGCAGCATCTGTCCGCGCGTCAAAGTGCCGGCGCATTCGATATCCGCCGACATGGTCTCGAACGTGCCCAGTTCGGGCAGCTCCGCCAGTGCGACGGCCAGCGGATCATGAAGACCACAAAAATCAATGCCGTAGAGGCGCGCATAGGCAGCAAGATAGAACTGCGAGGCCTGCATCGCTGCCTTTGCGGCCGGGCCGCCGCGCGCTTCGATGGCCGCGATATCGGCTGCCCGGAGCTTTGCACGCATGGTCACGTCCATGCCGACGGCCACCAGATTTGCACCTGACTGAAACACGATGCGCGCGGCTTCGGGGTCGTTGTGAAAATTGGCGTCGACCAACGGTGGCACCACGCCGCCGATACCGGGATGGCTGATGGTGCTGCCCATCATGACGATCCTACGGAGTTTAGTCGCGATATCAGGCGCCTTCATCAGCGCCTGGGCCACATTGGTCATCGGACTAACCGCCAGAAGCGTGATTTCGCCCGGATTGGCGCGCGCCATTTCAATGATCAGGTCCGGCCCCCACAGGTCCACCGCCTTGCCCGTTGCCGCGGGCATCTCAATGTCGCCAAACCCGTTGTCGCCGTGCACAAAAGGCGCTCCGCCATTGAACGGCTGCGTCAGCGGCCGCGACACGCCGCGCGAGACTGGTATGTCGGGGCGCCCGGCAAGCTCCAGCAACTGGAGTGAGTTGCGCGTTGCAATATCGACATCGATGTTGCCATAGGTCGTCGTCAGCGCTTCGAGGGTTATGTTCTCGCGACCAAGCGCGTAGAGGATCGCCAAGGCGTCATCGATGCCCGTGTCGACATCCAGGATGATCCGGCATTGCTCGGACATCTTTCCCCTCCTTCCGCGGCGATATAGTCGCGGTCTCGGATCGTGGAAAACCGGAACAGCTCCCACCAATCAGGAATTGCAAAGGTATCCTTGGTCAAATCTGATCAATTGTCAAGAAAGGTGACATTTGATCGATTGTTCTGCTTTCCACGGCAAAGCCGATACTAGAAAATACCCATATGCAGCCCGGCACCGAGGGCCGCTCCGAGCTCGCGACAAAGTGCCAACTGCTCTTCTGGAATCGTCTTTTCCGCCAGGATTTCCTCCGGCGTTTGTGCATGGACGCAAACGATCAACGGTGGTTGGACTTCCTTCAATCGCCAACCGGTCGCGATGCGCGCTGTCTGGCGCGCGGCATTTTCGCCGTCCGAACCGGCGCAGACCATCTGGGCATAGGGCCGGCCCTCGATGCGACCCAGAACGGGGTAATAGCACCGGTCATAAAAATCCTTCATCACGCCGGCGATCGCGGCCAGGTTTTCCGGCGCACAAAAGAGATATCCATCGGCGCGCAACAGATCCTCCGGGCCGGCCTGATCGGCGGTCAAGAGCGTTGTTGGCAACTCGTCCCGCGCCGCTGTAGCGGCTGCCTCGGCCATCTGCCGGCTGCCACCGGTCCGTGAATGAAAAACAACAAGAAGTTCCGCCATTTCAGGCGCATCTTAGCTGCGCTCGAAGGACACTGAAACCCTCAAGCCGCGACCGCCCGCTGCATCCTCTAGCGACAGCGTCCCGCCGAACAGCTGCGCGATTTCGCCGGCGATCGCCAGGCCCAGGCCGGAGCCTTCGGCTTCGCTGTTTGCGCCGCGCTGAAAGCGTTTGAGCACAGCGGGGCGCAGGGCCGAGGCAATGCCGATACCGTTGTCCTCCACTTCAACGATGGCCCTGGTTCCCTCGTCTCGGGTGCGCACCGTGATTTCGATTGGGCGACCGCCATGGCGCATGGCGTTGTCGACCAGGTTGCGCAGCATTTCGCGCAGCAGCACCGCATCGCCGCGGACCGAGAGACTGTCAGGGCCCTCGTAACCAAGATCGACATCTGAGGCGCTGTTGTTCGAAATCAGATCTTCGCAAAGCTCCCGGCTGATCAGCGCAATGTCGCAACTGTGGCTCGACAGATCCTGCTGGGCTGCCGAATCGATGCGCGCCAGCACCAGCATTTGCGACAGCACCCGCTCGGCATCGCCAATGGCCGCGTCCGTTTCCGTGAGTGCTTGTTTCAGTTCCTCCTGGTCCTTAGCCCGGTGGGCGATTTCCAACTGGGTCCGCATGACGGTGAGTGGCGTGCGCAGCTGATGGCTGGCATTGGCGGTGAAATTGCGTAATGCGCCGAGCGCCGAGCCGAAGCGCTTCACGAGATCATTGATGGTCAGCACCAGGCCGCTGACCTCGTTGGGCACGGTGTGGCGGATCGGCCGCAGATCGTCCGGGCTTCGGCGGCCGACCGCCTCCTGCAGCCGTTGCAGCGGCCGCAACGCGCGGGTGACGGCAAACCAGACGAGCAGCGCGGCGGCGGCAATCAGCACCGCCTGGCGAAGCGCCGAGCGCAACAGGATGTCGCGTGCCATCTGGGCCCGCGCATTGGTGGTTTCGGCAACGGCGACACGATAGGCGAGCGACAGGGCATCCGACGCCGCGGCGCTGGAATAGACGGCAATGCGGATCGGGTCGCCGCGAAACTCACCGTCGCCATAGTCGAGATTGCGCTCGCTGCGGGCGAAGGTTTCCGGAATGGCAAGCCGGCTGTAACCGGTGATGAATTCGGCATCCGGCCCCTCGATGCGATAAAACACGCGGTCCTCGGCGGCCGAGGTCAGCATGTCCAGTGCAACATAGGGAATATCGACCTCGAGCTCCCCATCATCATTGACGAAGACCCGTTCGGCGATCGCCAGGGCCGAACCGGCAAGCACACGGTCCGAAATCTCGTCGGCCGTCAGCCGCGCCGTCCTGTAGGCGTCATAAAGCGCCACAAGGCCGATCAGGAGGAGCGGCAGCAACAGCCAGATCAGCAGCCGTCGGCGGAGCGAATAGGAGGGTTGCTGCAGTGGCATCAGGTGTCGGAGTCCAGCCGCAGGTAGTAGCCGAGCCCGCGCGCGGCTTTGATCGATACGCCGTGGTTGCCAAGTCGCCGACGCAGCCGGCTGACATATTGCTCGATGGCATTTTCGCTGATGTCTTCGTCGAAGCTGCTGAGCGACTCGATCAACTGGCTTTTTGACAGAACCCGGCCGTTGGCAAGCAGCAGAGCCTGTAGGACACCGACCTCGCGGGCCGGAATGTCCATCACACCGTCGCCGGCAACAACCTCGCCGGTCTTCAGGTCGAAGGTCAGTCCGCCGGCCTCGATCACCGAGGTCTTCACCGCCGTCGACCGGCGTAGCAACGCGCGGACGCGGGCCTCGAGTTCGCCCCATTCGAAAGGCTTTGCCAGATAGTCGTCGGCGCCCAGATCGAGGCCGCGAATCCGGTCCTCCAGCGCATCGCGCGCGGTGAGGATCAGCACCGGCACGACAATGCGTCCGCCACGCATTTCGCGCAGAACCTCCAGCCCGTCCATTTCCGGCAGGCTGAGGTCGAGCACCACCAGGTCGTAATTGAGCGCGGTGACGGCCGACAACGCGGATTCGCCGTTGTCGACACAGTCGACGGCATAACCGTTGCCGGTCAGCAACTGCTTCAGGCCATCAGCCAGCTTGCGGTTGTCCTCGACGATCAATATGCGCATGCGTCCTCCGGGCGGGCAGGGTAAATACTGCATTGACCCTTGTGAACAGCAATTTTTGAGGTCACTGTCGCGCCATGCGCATTCTGGTTGCCCTGATCGTTTTCATTTCGGCATCGGTCCCGTCGGCCGCGGCGACCCTGTTCCCGGCCCTGGAGGATGAGGGCGCGGTGCAGACTTTGACCGTCTACTCTTCGCTGGACGAGAATGTCGCTCCACCCCTGATCCGGGCCTTCCAGGCAGCCAATCCGGACATCGCCGTCTCCTATCACGACATGCAGACGCTGGAGATCTATGAGCGGGTCATCCGCGAAACCGACGCCGGCGACAGGACAGCCGACCTGGTGATTTCCTCGGCGATGGACCTGCAGCTCAAGCTGGTCAATGACGGCTATGCCATGCGTTTGCCCGAGATCGACACGGACGACTGGCCGGACTGGGCAAGCTGGCGCCAGTCGGCTTTTGGCCTGACATTCGAGCCCTCGGTGATCGTCTACCACAAGCCGAGTTTCGAGACCCTGCCGCTGCCGGAAAACCGCGCCGACCTGATCGACTTGCTTCGCGACAATGACGACCTCTATGGCCGGATCGGCACTTACGATGTGGAGCGATCGGGGCTGGGCTTTCTGTTTCTCGCCCGAGACCTGGAGCACAATCGCGACATCTGGGATCTGGTCAGCGCTTTCGGCGCCGCCGGTGTGAAGCTCTACTCCAATTCGTCTGCGATCCTCGATCGCGTCGCCGACGGTCGTTTCGCCCTTGGCTACAACATTCTCGGCTCCTATGCCCGCGGATGGGCAGATCGGGTGCCCGAACTCGGCGTCATTTTGCCGAAAGACTATACGGTGGTGATGTCGCGCATTGCGTTTGTGCCAGAAGCAGCCGCCAATCCGGATCTCGGCCGCCGAATGCTGAGCTTCCTGATGTCCGTACCGGGCCAGACGATCATGGCCAGCGACCTGCAACTGCCGGTTCTCAATCCGGCGGTGGAGGGTGAAAACACCGCCCGCGCCATGCGTGAGCGCCACGGCAGACAATTGCGTCCGATTTCCATCAGCCCGGGCCTCGTCGTCTATCTTGATCAGGTCAAGCGGGCCCGCTTCATATCCCGCTGGAACGAGGCTTTGAGAACCAAATAGCGGCGCGTGCCGTTGGTGTCAGTTTCATGACAGCTTTTCGTGTTCCTCTCATGTAACGCACCCGCGATGGCGGGGCTGCGTCCAGAAGTCTTGGGAGGAAACCATGCTGAGAACACTTACTGCGGCATTCGCCGCAACCACCATCATGTTTGCTGCTGGCACGATGACCGCCAGTGCGCAAAACGTCGACGAAATCAAGTTCCTGATCCCCGGCGGCGCCGGCGGCGGCTGGGACGGAACCGCGCGCGGGACAGGCGAAGCACTGACCAAGTCAGGCATCGTTGGCTCGGCGTCTTACGAGAACATGTCCGGCGGCGGCGGCGGCAAGGCCATTGCTCACATCATCGAGACCAAGGATCAGGATACGTTGATGGTCAATTCGACCCCCATCGTCATTCGCTCCCTGCAGAAGGTCTTCCCGCAGTCCTTCCGCGACCTGACGCCGATCGCCGGCACCATTGGTGATTATGGCGCGATGGTCGTTGGGAAGAACTCCGATATCAGTGACTTTGGCGGACTGCTTGCCGCCTACAAGGCCGACCCGACCAGCGTTGCCATTGGCGGCGGTTCGGTGGCCGGCGGCATGGACCACCTGGTCGCGGCGCTTGTGATGAAGAATGCCGGCGAAGATCCGGTAGCCGTCAAGTACATTCCCTATGACGCCGGCGGCAAAGCCATGGCCGGTCTTCTGTCGGGCGAGATCAAGGCGCTGACCACCGGTTTTGGCGAAGCCATCGAACTGGCCCGCCAGGGCGAGGTCAACATCCTCTGCGTGACGGCGCTGGAACGCCTTCCCGCTTCTCCGGATACGCCGACCTGTGACGAATCCGGTTCCAAAGGCACCAATTTCGTCAACTGGCGCGGGTTCTTCGCAGCTCCCGGTCTGTCGGACGAGAAGAAGGCAGCCTTTATCGCGGCGCTTGAAAAAATGTACGCGACGCCGGAATGGGTCGCCGTGCGCGACCGCAATGGCTGGGTCGAGATCTTCAATCCGGGCGACGACTTCGTCACCTTCCTGGAACAGCAGGAAGAGGAAGTCGGCGGTCTGATGAAGGAACTCGGTTTCCTTTGATCTGAGTGCGATTGCACCGGGTGGCGGGCTGATGTGCCCGCCACCCTTCTCCTGAACGATAGGCGAAGGCGCGGCGAAAACGCCGCGGGAGGGCGCCATGTTATTTTCCAAGGACCGCATCGGCGGCACCTTGCTGCTGATCTTCTGCATCACCTACGGGCTTCTAAGCCAGAACATCACGCTTCTGCCGATCCAGGCGCGCGCCGCCTTCACCGCCCGCACCATGCCGGAAGTGCTGACGGTGTTGGGCATCGGATTGTCGCTGCTGGTCCTTATCTTCCCGGGTTCCCATGACCGACCGCAACTGCGCGGCTTCAATTGGGGCACCGCGGCGTTGTTCCTCATCCTCATGTCCGCCTACGGGCTGACGGTCCGGCCGCTCGGCTTCATCCTGTCGACCAGCCTGTTCCTGATCGCTGGCTTTGCCATGCTTGGCGAACGCTCGCCGATCAAGCTCTTCCTTGTGGCGGTGCCGCTGGTCGTCGCCTTCTGGGTGTTGATGACGCAGGGTCTCGATGTGTTCATCGAGCCGCTGCCCTGGTTCATGAAGGGCGAATAAGATGATCGAAGGCATCCTCATTGGGCTCGGCACCGCTCTCACGCCGATCAACATCCTGTTCGTTCTCACCGGCTGCCTCGTCGGCACTTTCATCGGCATGCTGCCCGGCCTCGGGCCAATGTCGGCCATTGCGCTGATGATCCCGGTGGCCGCCAGTCTCGAGCCGGCGACCGGCATCATTTTGATGGCCGCCGTCTACTATGGCGCCATTTTTGGCGGCTCGACCTCGTCGATCCTGATCAACGCACCCGGTGTTGCCAGTACCGTTGCGACCTCCTTCGACGGGTACCCGATGGCCCGGCAGGGCAAGGCCGGCAAGGCGCTGGCGATTGCCGCCTATTCGTCCTTCTCCGGTGGCGTGATCGCGGCGATCTTCCTGCTGTTGGCGGCACCGTCGCTAGCCGCCGTGTCGCTGTCCTTTCATTCGTCCGACTATTTCGCCCTGATGGTGCTCGGCCTGACGGCGGTCGCCGCCTTTGCCGGCAAGGGCGACATGCTGAAGGCGCTGCTGATGACGGTCATCGGCCTGATGCTGTCGACCGTCGGCACCGATCAGACGCAAGGGGTGCCGCGCTTCACCCTGGGTCTGATCGATCTGACCGACGGGATCTCCTTCCTGCTGCTGGTCATGGCGACCTTCGCACTTTCCGAGGCGCTGATCGCCATCCTCAAACCGTCCAGTGACGGCAAGCGCGACGAAGAAAGACGCGCCTCGGCCAATCTCGGCTCCATGGCCGTCTCCAAGGACGAGGTCAAGGAGATGGTGCCGGTGATCGGTCGTTCCTCGGTGCTCGGCTTTATCATCGGCGTGCTGCCGGGCGCCGGTGCAACCATTGCCAGCTTTCTTGCCTACGGCACGGAACAGAGGCTCGCCGGAAGCGAGAAGGGCAAACAGTTTGGCCAGGGATCGGTACGTGGGCTGTCGGCGCCGGAGACCGCCAACAACGCCGCCGCCACCGGCTCTTTCGTACCGCTTCTGACGCTCGGCATTCCCGGTTCGGGCACCACGGCGATCATGCTCGGCGCGCTGATCGGCTACGGCATCCAGCCGGGCCCGCGTCTCTATATCGACCAGCCGGATGTGTTCTGGTCTGTGATCGTGTCGATGTGGATCGGCAACATCGTGCTGTTGATCCTGAATTTGCCGCTGATCCCCTATATCGCAAAGATCCTGGCCATTCCGGCGCGCTTCCTGCTGCCGCTTATCCTGTTTTTCTCGCTGATCGGCGTTTATTTTGTCAGCTTCAATACATTCGACATCCAGTTGATGGTATTGTTCGGGCTCGTCGCAGTTGTGCTGCGTTTCCTCGATTTCCCGATGGCGCCGATGATCCTCGGCTTCATTCTGGGTGGGATGATGGAGGAAAATCTGCGCCGCGCATTGCTCATCAACAATGACAGCTGGTCTTTCCTTTGGGAGCGGCCACTGACCTTGACCATCCTCTTGATCGCCGCGGCTTGCCTTTTTGCACCGACGCTGTGGTCGCGCTTTCAGCAGTTGCGAAAAGGAGCAGATGCGGCCGGCGAGGGTGGTTGACCGGGTAATTACGAGGGACCGCTGATCCATTGAAGGATTGGAAAACGGACAAGATCGTCGGCGCCGTCTTGACGCTTGCAGCCGGTGTGCTTGGTGCCGCCGGCGCCTGGACCCTTGGGTTTCCAGCGCCGGCCTTGACCGGACCGGCTTTGCTTGTGTCGATCCTGTCGGTCGCCGGCCTAAAGACCTTTGTCCCTGATCTCCTGCGCAACGCGTGCTTTGTCATCATCGGTCTGTCGATGGGAACGGGTGTCACTCCGGAGGTCTATGAAACGGCGCGACGGTGGCCCGTCAGCTTTCTGTTTCTTGGCATCAGCATCATCGTGATCTTCATGCTGTGCCGAGCCACCCTGCGACACTTTTGGAAGCAGGACCGTGATACGGCAGTCCTGTCGTCTCTGCCGGGGCATTTGAGCTATGTGCTTGGCCTGTCGAGCGACACAAAGGGCGATTTCGCCACAATCAGCGTGGTGCAGAGCACCCGTGTCCTGTCACTCACACTGCTGGTTCCCTTCGCCGTGAGCATGATGGGGTTCGACACCTCGGTCATGGGGCCGCCCGGTGTGAAAATGGGTTTGCTGGCACTGGTCGTCAGCGTGGCGCTGGCGTTGGTTCTCGGTCTGGGGTTGGCCCGACTGCGGGTTCCGGCAGCTTTGCTGATCGCCGGAATGGCGCTGTCGACCATCAGCCATTTGAGTGGTCTGGTGGTGGGCCATGTGCCGCTCTGGGCTTCCGTACCGGCTTTCATTCTGATGGGCAGCCTGATCGGCAGCCGCTTTTCCGGCACGTCATTCGCCACGGTGCGCCGCGCTTTTGGCGCCGGACTGGCTGTGACGCTGATTGCCCTTTCCGTCACCCTCGTCTTTTCGCTGCTGCTGGTCCAGTTTGTCGACCTGCCACTGCCGCAAGTTCTGATCGCCTTTGCACCGGGCGGCGTGGAGTCCATGGCGGCCATGGCGGTCATCATGAAAGCAGACCCAAGCTTTGTTGGTGCACACCATATCTGGAGGCTTGTCATCCTGACGTTCCTGGCGCCATTGATCATCGGCCGCAAGACCGAGTAAGAACGCCCGGGCCGTCCGCAACACCTGCGCGCTGACGCGGTCTGTGGAACTCATGAAGCCGGCCAAAGCGACCCGGGCCGACAAATCTTCGAAGCGGTGCCGACACAGACGTTCTGATGGTGCTGCTATGGTTCCATCCATATTATTCTTTGACAGCGAACCCAGTAGGCTGTCTGTATGTGTCAGCCAAAGCGGCACTCTCAGCAGACGGTAGTTCGACAATGAAGGGCGGTGTTCCATGCGTTATCGTTTCGTGATTCTGTGAGATTCATTGGATTTACACTGCATTCGATAAGCAAAAAAGGTAAGTGAATTCAGGCAATTAATTAAAGGTTTCTCGACAGAAATATAACATTGCAAAATTTTCTCGATGTGGGATACGCTGCTTTTGTGGGGGTGGTAGCATGTCACATCGTGATCTAGGTTTTAAATACACCTTTGGAAGCGAGCAAAAAGAACTAACTGATGAAGAATATACTGGAGGAACAGTTGAACCGCCGAACGGAGTTATTTCACAAAAGAAAAATTTAAGCAGTTCCAGTAAATCAGATGCGGATCAGCAAGCTGAGCGTATCATTACCTATGTTGCGCAACTTCTCGGCGATACACCGTTGACCGACGGCAATTTGACCCACCAAAATCTGAACAGCGAGGAGGGAAGCTATATAGGAGTTCCCGCAGGATACACATACCTTTACCAGTTCGCTGCTCATGATATGACGCACTCCTTGCTCGAAGCGAGGCCTCTTCACGATGCGTCGAACCAGCAAACCGATCTTAGGCGGGAGCCGTTAGCCCTAGAAACGCTTTTTGGAGGTGGGCCACTGGGCTGCCGACACGCGTATGACATGAGAAATGAACATGGCGCTTATCCATTGCGGCTCGGTGAGTTCAGAACTGAATGCGGCCTTCGAACTCTGCCTCCCAGAGATTTGCCACGTGTGTATTTTTCTACAAACGGTGCAGTGTCATTGGGAAATGACGGTAAAGCCGATCATAAAGTGACCGATGTACTCATTGCTGACCCGCGTAATGACGATAATAATCTTCTCGCGCAAATGACGGTTGTATTCAGTCGTCTCTACAATGCCCTCATTAAAAAAACAGAGGCGTGCGATAATATCCCCGTTCGCAATCGAGCACTTGCTGCCCGGACTGCTTCAATTCGGATTTATCGCCGAATTTTGCGTGCTGACCTAATGAGGCGGTTGATACAGGCAGACGTATTAGAATCTTATCTCAAGCACAAAGAGCCCATATTGTGTAAGTCAGGAGATCGTTCTGTCTCCTTAGAATTTCGTTTCGCTGCGTCGCGGCTGGCTCATTCTATGGTTCGTCCTATGTACATCCTCAACACACCTGAACAAAAGAACAAGGTAGGTAAAGTTTTACTGTCGCGCATACTAAGTATGTCCTCACTACACCGCTGGGGCGATTTGCCGACACCTCGAAATTGGATGATTGACTGGGAGCTTTTCTTCGAGCTTCCGGAAAAACCAGTGCCACCCGAGCAATTTAATTGGGCTTTGAAGTTTGGTCCTTCACTTGCGCTTGCAATGACGGAGCGAGAAGCCGGTGAACCACTTCAGGTTGGATATCCTATGGGTGTACCCATTCGTGATTTTCTAAGGGCGAGGACGGGTGAGACCCATAGTGTCAAGTCACTGATCGAGCTCGTACGGAGCAAAGGGGTGATGTTTCAAGGACTTGATGAGATCATTGACGACGATCGCCGTCGTGAAATGGTAAACAAAGGCCTCTCAATTCTCGAAGAGAAGCCGACAGGAGCTTCCACATCGATAAACGAATGTGATCGCTGCGCTCTTTTGAACGACCCGCCATTACTGTTCTTCCTGATGATAGAGGCAGACCTACTTAGTGGCGGGCGCACATATGGACCCTTGGGGTCAATTCTAGTAGGCGACGCATTCGTGCCTGTTTTTGAGGATGCTGATAACACCACAAGGATGGCACAAGATGCCTCGATGCTTGAAGCTCTAGCTTTCGGAGAGGGCGTCGAGATTGCGACAATGCCCGATCTTATTCGAAGTCTCGATCGAACGTAGATTAGATTTTCTGCCAGATAGGAGGGTAAACCAATGGCTGATTTCAACATTAAGATCAACAACTTTGAAAGATTTGGGGAGCTGATCAAGGAGTGGGCGACGAATCCATCATCACTTCCTCGAACGGTGGGCGAATTTCGACAAAAGGTGGCTCCTGGAGTTGTCGTTGAATTAGGATCTGACTTTAAGGATGAGGACGACCTTGCAGTATTCTTGGCACCTTCGAAACGTACTCTTAGTTTGGTCCTTCCACACCCGGATGATCTGTCAGATCCGATTCCGCAACCCTATCCGCTTCCGGAGTTCTACGATGATGCCTACAACGGATCACCCAACATACCTAACCCAGAGGTTTTCCGCTCCAAGCGCATTGCCGACTATGTGATGCGAAAGTGCGTGTAGCGTCTGTCTACAGACCGGCGCCCATTCCATGTTGCCCTGCGAGCGGCTCGCTCGGGATCAGGTCGGGCGCCGGCATACCCGCGAGCCGGAGGCCGTCGCGTAATGCCAGCCACGTTTCTCGATTACGAATAGGGAAACCGCTGACCAGCCAGCGAGTGATTTCGCTGGCGTCCCGTGGTCCGGTCGTGGCCCAATTTTGTCGGGCAATTGCTTCGAACTCTCCAGCCACCTGGGCCGCTTCCTCCCGACGGCCAAGTAGTGCGAGCGCAGCCGCATGCCAAGCGGGTACGTCATGCGAGATAGCGTCAGATTTCTCGGATGCCAAAATACAGTTTTCGTAGTCGCCACCCAAAAACATCGTGGCGGCTACATAGGACCAGTGCGACGGTTGCAAGCGAAAGTTCAATCCAAATACCACGTCCAGCAAGCGGCATGCCGCATCGAAGTGGTCACAGAAAGCCAAGCCGACTGCCGATGACGTGATCGTCCAAGGGTCGTTTTCATTGTACTGAAATGCCAGATCGAATGCCAATTCGGCGCGGTCGAATTGACGCGACATGGCGGAGCTCCACCCCATCGCCAGTTGTCCTCTGCTGTCCATGGGGTCAAGTTCGATGGCTTTGGCGGCAAGCTTCAACGACTTCAAATGCAGGTCGGGCGTGCTGTAGATCCCCGGGAACGAGATCTGACGCATGTTTTCGATCGATGCTCGGCTTGAATAGCCGCGGCTAAACGTCGGGTAATCCTGAATCAGCTGGTCGAGTTTCTCTTCGGCGAGTGTCCAGGAACGTGTGGTGAACTGCAGAATGAGCTCTTGCGCTTCCGCCCATCGCTCGTAGGCACCTGTCGCAGTCGCCGGATCGTGCACAGAGCGTGCTCCGGCCGACGAAAGATGCAAATTGAGTGCTGCCGCTATACGATCCGTCACGACTCCAGAGTCGGATGGCAATTGTATGGACGTATCTACAAAACTCTCAGACCAGAGCAATTCACCGGTTGCCCTATCCGCCAATACCGCCCTGACTTCGGGTTTCCCCACAGAAGAGGCAATGTGCATCGACAATCCATAGGTTCTTCTATCAGCAACAGCCAGGGCCTCGACGTCGGCGACGAGCGTGGCATCGAATACCTGCCACTCCCGGAAACGTGCGAGATTTGCGCAGAGCTCGTTGCGCAGGATCTCGGCATGTTGCCGAACGCCAGGGTCAAGTCTGGTAAGGTCGACATCGGCAACTATAATACGAGGACGCGTATCCTCAGCGGGGCGAGTGTCGGCCGTGCCACCGGATTTCATCTCGACGATCAAAGCTTGCGTCTCTTCCGACGGCTCTTCGCCGAATTCGTCTTCGAGCAAATGCCACAGTGATTGGTATGCGACCAGGGCATTTGCCGTCTGACCGCTTTGCCAAAACGCACGGATCAAGTCTCTAACCGCACCCTCGTCCGCAGGATCCATGTCGACGATGAATTGCAGAATTGAAATACGCTCCGCAGGGGCATCCGCCGATTTGGCACAGGCAGACAGCCTCTTGCGTACTTGTCTCGCAAAATGGACCCCAGCTTCCGACAGTCTCTGCACGAAGCCATCAGGTACCGACCGATAGTCACGATCCAAGTGCGCGACGGCACGCGGTTCATAACGCATCGCCGATTGAGGACGTCCCTGGTCGAGATCATCGAGAATCCGATCGATATCCGTCTCGACACCCTCAGGACGCAGCCCTATATCGTTACGGCCGCTATGTAGTCCGCTATACCCAGCTGCGACCAGCGAAGCTTTCAATGACCAGAGCGCATTTCGCAAACTCGTCTGCGCGGCCGTCTCCTCGCTGTCTGGCCATAGCAGACTGCGCGCCTCCTCCCTGGAAACCTTAAAATCCGGGGATAGGGCCAAAAGGACCAAAAGAGCTGCGGCCTTCTTCTTTTTCAGATCGACGCGTTGGCTGTGGCACGAAACCCGAAGTCCGCCAATCAGCTCGATCAAAAGCGTCCCGCCGGAAGCAGGAGCCACCAATGGGGAATTCGACTCGCCATTAATCAATAGATTGGAACCCCAAAAAAGCCGTCACCCTGAGTTGTCCCACCCTTCAACTCTTGGTTAGTATAATCAGATTTTACTGGATTCAGAAACTCGCTTACGACTTTCACCGTATGAAAATTTGGCCCTACCGCCTGTAAATGTATGGAATAGATGTCCAGCTCTGAAAGCAGAGTAGTCCAATCCGCCGCAGAAGGTCGTCTGGTGGAACTATCGATGCAACCCATCTCGACTTCCGATGTTGTAAGGTTTGACAAAAACGGATCGCGATCAACGCGATCCGCGAGTAACTGATCATTGGATTTCGGGCCACCGTCGTTTGGGCGAAACATCCGCGCCAAACTCAGGCCGAATTCGGTAGCACCAAGTTCACGCAACGCGGAACGCATTGCCGAGTAAGAAGAGTATGAGGCAGCCGCGCCGAAGCAGAACGAACGACCGTTGCGATCAAAAGATGCAGCAACAAACACCGACGCTTTGCTTTCGTTTGTGACATCAAGCAACAGAGTACTTCTTTCGCGTGGAGCTCCCAACTCTTTGGCAACCAAAGGTTCTGTACCGAGGATCCGAGTTGCATCAGTGTTACCGGACCACCAGAGCCTGACGGCATTTCTTTCGATGAGTTCGAAAATGCCGTGTCGAAGAGCTTGAGCTGGGTCCGGATGACTTCCCAAACCCTCAGAAAAACCGGCGTAACCTTTGCCATACGGCAGAAGATTGCCGGGTACCTGTACCAATGTTCCGTTGCGCCAACTTTTTGCCAGCAGCGGGTGCGCGTCAACACCTTTGTTGATGTGAGATTGGAGTTGGAATGGCAAATCCGGCGGCGCTAGCGGAGGCGCTTCACGCAAACTGAGTTGCTCTGTTGCTTCACCGGTCATTCGCAGCAGAGCGCTGCGCAGGCCCGAACCAGCGCCCGAAACCGGTGTGTTGTCGTGCAGCAGGCCGCCGGCAATAAACAAATTTGGTGCATCCATCGATCGACCGGCGAAAATGTAGGCAAGCTGACGCAAGGTATGCAGACAAATATCGGGCGCATCTAGCGGTTTGTTGGTTCTGATCTCGCGCTCAATTGTCGGAGCTTCAAATTCTATGAGTTCTGCGAGTGGAATCATATCATGCCGTGGCCGATCGCTTTAAAGAACCAAAGCTTACACCGGCTACTGGTATACTCAACCGGTACTTGGTTGGCGCAAGCGTAGCTTCCGATGAAAGGAGTTTCGTCTCCTTGACGGCGTATTCAAGCCTTATCGACTATCTTGGACAGTTCGTCACCGCCACCACTCCCGCCATCTGCAACAGGCCAACTTCGAATTTGGCGCCTCGTCATCCTGACAGTTCCTGGCGCCATTGATCATCGGCCGCAAGACCGAGTAAAAAAGCCCGGCGGTCCGCAATCCGCCTCGCGCACTCCTGTCGACAAACTTTGCCGGGGAACACTGCATGGAAGCTCGAAAGGCAGAACGTCGAACCATCCTTGCCGGGGCCACTGGCAACATCATGGAGTGGTACGATTTTGCCGTTTACGGGACGCTTGCACCGATCCTGGGCAAGCAGTTTTTTCCGGCAGACGATGAAGTCGCCTCGCTGCTCGCAGCCTTCGTCGTCTTTGCTGTCGGCTTTGCGGTGCGCCCGCTTGGCGGGGTCCTGATCGGGCATATCGGCGACCGCCTGGGTCGCAAGCCTGCGCTGATGCTGTCCGTGGTCATCATGGGACTGGCAACAACGGCGATGGGGCTGTTGCCGACCCACGCGGAGATCGGCACTGCCGCCGCCGTGCTGCTGGTGCTGCTGCGGATCGTCCAGGGTTTATCCGTTGGTGGCGAATATCCCAGCTCCATCGTTTTCCTGGCGGAGCATGCGCCAGCCAGGCGTCGGGGTTATTTTGCGTCCTGGCCGATGCTCGGCAGCGTGATTGGCTTCTTGCTCGGCTCGGCGATTGTTGCGCTGCTCAACACACTGTTGGGAGAGGCTGCCATGCAGGCCTGGGGGTGGCGCGTTCCGTTCATCGCCGGTTTTGCGCTCGCGATCTTTGGCTATGCGGTCCGCCACTCATTGGACGAACCGGCAGCTTTCGGGATGGTTCGCTCGTCCGCCGTGGCTCCTGCAGTGATCGCCATTCGCGACCATTGGACCGTGCTGTTGCGTATCGTCGGATTGTCGCTGGTCAACGCCGTCGGGTTCTATCTGCTGGCAGTCTATGCGGCATCCTATTTGACGGAACGCATGCACGTTTCGACAACGACGGCGCTGGACGTAAACACTCTGAGCCTCGTGGTGATGGTTCCGGCTGTACTGTTGGCGGCGATCCTGTCGGATCGCATCGGCCGCAAACCCATCCTGTATTTCACGGCCGTCGGGACGCTGCTCCTGGCCTGGCCCTTGTGGTGGCTGATGCACCACCAGAACTTCTGGCTGATCCTGGCGGGGCAGGCCGGCCTGGCAGTGCTTTACGGAGCGGGCTATGCAGGCCTGTCTGCCGTCATGGTTGAAATGCTGCCGACCAATGTGCGTTGCAGCGCCACCTCCCTCGGTTACAACGTCTGCATGGCCCTCTTTGGCGGGACCACACCGCTGATCGCAACTTGGCTGGTTGCCCGCACCGCCGATGATTTCACACCGGCCTACTATCTGATGGCGACGGCCCTGATTTCACTTGCCGTCACGATCGGGCTGAAAGAAACCGCCGGACGGTCTCTGTTGGACGAAGGCTAACCGACCCTTTTGCGCAGGTGAAACAGAACCATTGCGCCGGCGATGAAGGCGGCCGCCAAAGCCAGATTGGGTGGAATCGGTTCCCCCAGGAGCAACACCGCAACCAGCGTTCCGACAACCGCGGCGACCGTGCCGATCTGGCTCAAGTAGACGGGACCTGCCAACCGTTGCAGCACAAAATAGAAGACGTAGAGCACGCTGAATATGGCGATCTGCGCAAGCAGGATCATCGACAGCGATCGGGTCGCAAACAGGCCGGCAAATCCATCGGGCGCTTGCAACGAGGCGAACGGAATCAACAGAACACCACCGCACAACAGCATTGCGGACGCCAGGAACATTGGCGACACGCCACTCGGCCAACGCAGGGTGCGGTAGATGTTTGCGGCGGCGATGATGACCGGCGACGACATCGCCAATACGACCCAGAAGGTAGGGCTTGTGCCCAGGTTGACCTTCGACAAAGCCAGGATCAATCCGCCGGCAAGGCCGCTTGCGACGCCCAATGCCTTGGCTGCCTGGAGTCTCTCCAGTCGCAGGCCCAATGAGAGCAGGTAGGTAAACAGGATCGGGAAGGCGAAGGTGAGCGACAGGAAGCCTGCTCCAACATGTTCCACCGCCAGAAACCCGACGGCATTGGGAGCCGCGAACAACGCGCCCGTCATCAAGCCGTATTCGGCGATACGCCTGTTGATGTGCGGCACCCGGCCATTCCACCATTCGCCGACCAACAGGACAGTTCCGGCAGCGATCATAGACACTGACAAAAAGGCCAGCGGTGCTGCGCCTTCCACCACGGCGATCTTCGCCACGACGAGCGACAGGCCGAGCAGGCTGCCGACCAGAAGAAGGCATGCAAGCGAGGCGAGGCGGCGCCCGTTGCCGGGGCCGGCGATACTGGGTTCGGCGGTTGTGCTCATGGACATTATATGCTCCCACTGTGCAATCGTCATATATCTAGACATTAAGTATCTTAGTATCAAGATAAAAGGTGAAATTGATGGATCGTGCGCGATTGGCCGTGGAACAGTGGCGCCGGGAACGTCCTGAATTCGACCTGCTGCCGATGGAAATTCTCGGACGCATGGCCGAATTGGCGCAGATTGTTGGCCGGGATCATCTGGAGCCGCTTTTTGCCGAGTTCGGCCTGCAGCGCGGCGAATTCGATGTTTTGGCCACGCTACGACGATCCGGCAAACCGTATGCGTTGACGCCGACCGCGCTCTACGAGGCGACCATGGTTTCATCTGGAGGCATGACCAACCGACTGGACCGACTGGAGCGGGCCGGGCTGGTTGAACGGCGCCCCAACCCGAACGATCGGCGCGGTACCATTGTCGCTCTCAGCGACAGGGGGCTCGAACTGATCGATCGCGCGGTAGAGGCTCATCTTGAAAACGAGCACCGGGTGCTTTCAGGGTTGAACGCGGAAGAAAAACAGCAGCTCAACGTGCTGTTGGCAAAGCTGCTGGCTACAGTCGGCTAGGTCCAAAAGGCCACAAAAAAAGGCGACCCCGAAGGGCCGCCATTGGCAAACACGCGTTGCGGTCAGCGCGCGCGCTTGCGTTCCGCCGCGGGCTGGAAGGCCAGCCGGGCGTGATAGGTGCAATAGGGCGCATTGTCGTCGCAATCGGCGCCACAGAAAGCAAAATCCTCGGTCAGGGGATCGCCGATCGGCCATTTGCAGGTTTTTTCGGTCAGCTCCGTCAGCTGCAACCGCCGCGATATCGGCACCACGACATCTTCGATTGGCCGAGTATCGACCTCGGCAATCGCATCCGCGATAACGTCCTGTTTGAGTGCCGTCGCACCGGCTGTGCGCGGCGCCGATCGCGTCGCGCTTGAACGGCCGCCATAAGTGCTGCGTCCCGAGGCCACCCGCTTGCTGCGGCCGCTGCTCGAGCCGCCGGATTTGGCTCGGCCCGGCAGATTGAGGCGGTGCACTTTACCGATCACGGCGTTGCGGCTGACGCCGCCCAGTTCCGCTGCAATCTGGCTGGCGCTCAAACCGTCGGCCCAAAGCTTTTTCAGCCGTTCGACGCGTTCATCAGTCCAGCTCATAGTCCAAAATCCCTGTTTCTCAACGTGCAGGGCAGCGGACTCGATCAACGGGTCCCGATCTCCATCGGAACCGCTTTTCGCTGAGAGTAATTGGTTACTAGGTCCGCCGCATGCAGTCCATCTCGCCTGACTAAAGTAGTGTTCGCGGGACTCGGTGACAAGAGTCCCACGAATCAAGCGGATTCCTTTTTTGAGTTTTCCCCAACTTGAACGGCTTTTCGTCAGCGCGACGAAAATAGGGGTGGAAAGGGCGTCTTTCCCCCGGTTTTGACGAAGATATTGATTGACACGGCCTGTCGGTATAAAGGTAGCGCCGGTGGCTGCCCTCCGGGGCAGCTATTTATTTTTTGTCCCGGAATACGGCAAATCGGAACTTCATCCATCTTTGCGGTTGCCACCGCACCAGTTGGGAGATCGGGCAATGTCTGTCACAGAGTCGCTCTACGGTACCTACATGCGGATCCCGCTGCGTTTCGAACGCGGTGAAGGCGTATGGTTGATTGCCGAGGACGGCACCCGATACCTGGATTTCGCCGCGGGCATCGCCGTGAATTCACTTGGGCATGCCCATCCGCACCTGGTCGCCGCCCTGAAGGATCAGGCCGACAAGCTGTGGCACACGTCCAACCTCTACGACATTCCGGGCCAGAGCCGTCTGGCTGACCGGCTGACAGAGGTCACCTTCGCAGACCGCGCCTTCTTCACCAATTCCGGTGCCGAAGCGATGGAATGCGCCATCAAGACGGCGCGGCGCTACCATTATGTCAATGGCGACATCGAGCGGACCGGCATCATCACCATCGAAGGCGCCTTCCACGGTCGCACGCTGGCGACGATCGCCGCCGGCGGTCAGCCGAAATATCTTGAGGGTTTCGGTCCGAAGGCGCCGGGCTTTACCCAGGTGCCCTTCGGCGATCTCGAAGCGATGAAAGCGGCGATTGACCACGAAACCGCGGCGATCCTCGTCGAACCCCTTCAGGGTGAAGGCGGCATTCGCGAATTGCCGACACAGTGGCTGCGCGATATTCGCGCGCTCTGCGACGAACACGGCATATTGCTGGTGCTCGATGAGATTCAGTGCGGCGTCGGCCGCACCGGCAAGCTGTTTGCCCACGAATGGGCCGGCATTACCCCGGATATCATGGGCGTTGCCAAGGGCATCGGCGGCGGTTTTCCGTTCGGCGTCTGCCTGGCGACGGCTGAAGCCGCCAAGGGCATGACCCCGGGTACTCACGGGACGACCTATGGAGGCAACCCGCTGGCCATGGCGGTCGGCAATGCTGTTCTCGATGTCATTCTGGAAGAGGGTTTTCTCGATCAGGTGCGTGAGGTCGGCTTGGTTTTCGCGCAGGGCCTGGCGGCAATCGCCGACCAGTACCCGGACATCGTCGATGAAGTCCGTGGTGCCGGGCTGATGCTCGGGGTCAAATGCAAGTGCCCCAATGGCGAGTTGCTGAGTGCCATGCGCGACCGGCACCTGTTGGGCGCGCCGGCTGGCGACAATGTGGTACGGCTGCTGCCGCCGCTGACCGTCACCGCCGAAGAAGCGCGGGACGGCCTGGCAAGGCTCGAAGCCGCAGCCGCGCAACTGTCCTCCAGCGACGGCTAATGGGTGGCGGGACGCCGAGCCCGCACCAGCGACAAGGAAAACGCCCATGACCATGAATGGCGGCCCCCGTCATTTCCTCGATCTTTCCGCTGTTGGTGCCGGGGACCTGCGCGCCATCCTCGATCACGCGCGTGATCGCAAGGCAGCGACGGCTCAGGGCACGGCCGACCGGCCGCTCGAGGGCAAGATTCTAGCGATGATTTTCGAGAAGCCGTCGACCCGTACCCGCGTGTCCTTCGATGTTGGCATGCGACAGCTCGGCGGCGAAACATTGATGCTTTCCGGCAACGAGATGCAACTCGGCCGCGCCGAGTCGATCGCTGACACGGCGCGTGTGCTGTCGCGCTATGTGGATGCCGTCATGATCCGCACGACCGATCACCGGCGTCTGATGGAGCTTGCCGAATATGCCACGGTTCCGGTGATCAACGGCCTCACGGACGATACCCACCCGTGCCAGATCATGGCCGATGTCATGACCTACGAGCAGCATCGCGGTTCGATTGCCGGCAAGACCCTGTCCTGGGTTGGCGACGGCAACAATGTGCTGCACTCGCTGCTGGAGGGATCCGCGCGGTTCGGCTATCGCATGAACATCGGTGTTCCGGAGGGTTCGGAGCCGGCACAGCACTTTGTCGACTGGGCCCGCAATGAGGGTGGCGAGGTCATGATGACGCGCGATCCCCAGGCGGCGGTCAGCGATTCCGATTGTGTCATTACCGACACATGGGTGTCGATGGGGCAAGAACAGCGGGCCCGCGGCCACAATGTGTTCGCACCTTACCAGGTCAATGATGATCTGATGGCGCATGCCCGGCAGGATGCGTTGTTCATGCATTGCCTGCCCGCCCATCGCGGCGAGGAGGTCACCGATGCGGTCATCGACGGTCCGCAGTCGGTGGTGTTCGACGAAGCCGAAAACCGCATGCACGCCCAGAAGGCCATACTGGCCTGGTGCTTCGACAGGCTCTAGATAACAACAACAAACAAAAAGCGCTCAGGCTTTTGACAGGCGCCCATTTCACATGACGACGGAAAAAATAGCTTTTGGCGATATTGGCTACGCCGGTGACGATCAGGTCGTGCCGTTTCAGGTGGAGGGCCTGGACGCGCGCGGCCGGGCCGTGCAGCTGGGACCGATGCTCGACGCCATTCTTGGCCGACACGACTATCCCGAACCGGTCGCCCGGCTGTTGGCCGAGGCGATCACGCTGACCGTTTTGCTCGGGACATCGCTCAAATTTGAGGGCAAGTTCATCGTTCAAACCCAGAGCGACGGGCCGGTGGATATGCTGGTGGCTGATTTCTCCACACCGGACAGTTTGCGTGCTTATGCCCGTTTCGACGAAAAGGCACTGGCGGAGGCTGTTGCAGAGGGCCGCCTCGAGCCGCAGGAACTGCTGGGTGGCGGTATTCTCGCATTCACCATCGACCAGGGTTCGCATATGCAGCGCTACCAGGGCATCGTCGAACTCAACGGGGCCACACTGGAAGAGATCGCCTGTGCCTATTTCAGGCAGTCGGAGCAAATTCCGACAGAAGTACGGCTAGCGGCGGCGCAACTTTACGCGCCGGACGGCGCAGGCGGCTCTGGCCATCACTGGCGCGCCGGTGGTGTGGTGCTGCAGTTTCTCCCCGAATCGGAAGAGCGGATGCGCCAGGCGGACCTGCCCGGTGGCGACCTTCCCGACGATGTCGAGGAATTCGAATACGACGAAGATGAAGATTGGGTCGAAGCCAAGGCGCTGATGGAAACCATCGCCGATGACGAGCTGGCTGACCCGCAGGTCGGTTCTGAACGCCTGCTCTATCGCCTCTTTCACGAACGTGGCGTACGGGTTTTCGAGCCGGTTGCGGTTCGCGACAAATGCTCCTGTTCGCGCGACAAGATTCGCTCCGTGCTGGACGGGTTCGACGAAGACGAATTGGCCGAAAGCATTGAAGACGGAAAAATATCGGTCAAATGCGAGTTCTGTTCGGCTGAATACAATTTCGATCCGAGCGAAATCGGCAGCTAAGCCCGCCGCCTGGCTTGGGGCATGACGGTAATCTGTTGATTGTAATGCGCTTTCTCGGGCGGGCTTGTTTTGTCGACCGGTGACGAAATTTTTATCGAGGCGACCGAATTTCCGGCTCATTCCTCTTATTGAGCTGTTTTCGTTACATTTTGCGACAATCTGGAAACCAACAAGGTATGGCAACAGGGGGCCTTGAGGCTATATGATCCGCCTATGCCGGACGGTGCTGTGATAGAGTCCCGGCTTGCGGTCTGATTTTGACGGGCCCCGAACAGACGAAACACATTGGGAACATGTTGAAATCAATCGACGGTGAGACCGAGTCTTCATCCTCCGGGGCGGATACCGCCGCGGTGAAAGCGGTTGCGCCGCGGTCACGGTTTTGGGGCGGTGCCCGTGCCGGGCTGCAACTGTTGCTGATGCTCGCAGTGCTTGGCGGATCTTATGTCGTCATGAACAGGCTGATCGATACCAAGCCTGAGCGCGCTGCGCGGCCGTTTCGTCCCGCTGTCTTCACGGTCGAATCGGTCACCGTCCAGCCGGAGAGCAACCGGCCGGAATTGCAGCTATACGGCGAGGTGCAGGCGGCGCGCTATGTTGAATTGCGGCCGCTGGTCAGCGGTGAGGTTGTCGCCATCCATCCCGCCCTCAAGGCCGGGTCTCACGTCGCGGGGGGCGACGTCCTGATCGAAATCGATCCGTTCAACTACCGCGGAGCCCTGGCAGAAGCCCGGGCCAATCTGGCGCAGGCGCGCGCGACGCTGGCGGAGACGGAAGCACGAATTCAGGCCGAGCAGGATCAACTGTCCGCCGCCGAAATGCAGTGGACTCTCGCCGACAGCGACCTCAGCCGCGCTCAGTCTCTCGCCGACAGCGGCACTCTGACGCAAAAACAGATCGAGGATCGGCGGTTGATCCTGTCGCAGCGCGAACAGGCGGTCAGTCAACGACGTAACAATCTGGTCATTGAAGACGCAAGGCGCGAGCAGCAGAAAGCCAGTATCGACAGCCTCGTCTGGAAGGTGCAGCAAGCCGAGCGCAATCTCGAAAACACGATGCTGAAAGCGCCCTTTGCCGGTGTCGTCAACTCAGCTAGCGCCGAGGTCGGCCGCTTTGTCGGCAGCAATGACCTTGTTGCGGCCATGTATGACGATGGGGCTCTGGAGGCGCGCTTTACGCTGACCGACGCCCAGTTTGGCCGCATATCGGTCGACGCGGATCCCCTGATCGGCCGCGAGGTCGAGGTGGTCTGGGCGGTTGGCCGCTCACGTTATGTCTATAACGGCGAAATCGAACGCATCGCTGCGGAAGTCGCTTCCACCCGCGGCGGCGTTGAGGTGGTTGCGCGCATCGATCCAACAGGCTCGGAAATTCAGTTGCGGCCGGGTGCGTTCGTCGAGATCGATGTTCCGGACCGCCTTTACACGGAGTCCTACAGGATTCCGGAGACGGCTCTTTACAATGGCGATGCGGTTTATGTCATTGAGGAAGGCCTGTTGTCGCGACGCCCGGTCGAAGTGGCGGCCTTCGACGGCGAAGATGTCATCATTGCCTCCGGACTGAAGGACGGTGACGTGGTCATGACAACGCATCTGACCCAGGCCGACGACGGTGTTCGCGTGCGCGGGCCGCTGTCTGGCGACCGGCCGAGGCGTGGTGCCCGAACGGCTGGCAAGACCGGAGACGGGCAGGGTGGCTGACGCCCCTTATCAGCCGGAAGCAACCGGCAGTGGACCCGGCGGTTTCGTGCGGACATTCATCCGTCATCCGAACGCTGCCAACTTGCTGATGATGCTGATGATCCTGATCGGTGTCTTCAGCATCCTCAGGATCAACACCCAGTTCTTCCCGTCCGTCGATCGGCCCAATATCAACGTTTCCATTACCTGGTCGGGCGCCAGCGCCGAGGACATCGAGCGCAATATTCTAGCCGTTATCGAACCAGAGGTCCGCTTTACCGAGGGCGTTGATGAAATGCGCTCGACGGCGCGCGAAGGCTCCGGATCGATACGCCTCGAATTCGAGGACGGCACCGACATGCAAAAGGCACTGTCGGAGGTTGAGGCTTCGGTCAAGGGTATTTCCACGCTTCCTGAAGACGCCGAGGAACCAACGGTCAGCAAGTCGAACTTCTTCGACCGCGTCGCCAGTCTGTCCGTCGGCGGTACTGCCTCGGAAGAAGTGAAGCGGCAATGGGCCAAACGCATCCGCGATGACCTGATTGCGCGGGGCATCGACAAGGTCGACTTTACCGCGCTGCGTGCTCCGGAACTGCAGGTCGATGTGCCGGAGCGCGAGTTGCGGCGGCTGGGGCTGACCATCGCAGATGTATCGGAATCGATTACCAACAACAGCAAGGACCTGCCCTCCGGCAGCCTGGAGGGCGCACTCGAGCGCCAGCTTCGTTCGCTCGCCGACGCCGAGACCCCGGAGACGCTGAGTGAGGTTGAAGTGCTCGCCTTTCCGTCCGGCGAGAAGGTGCTGCTGGGTGACATAGCGGACGTCCAGAACGGCTTCGACAAGGACGAGACCCGCGGCTTTACCGGCGGAAACATCGGTATCGAGATCGATGTCCGGCGGGCGGCATCGGCGGATACCTTGCGCACCGCGCGCATCCTCAGCGACTATCTGGAAGAGATCGTTCCGCAACTGCCGCAAAACATCGAAATCAAGACTTATGAAGTGGCCGCGGATTCGCTTTACGAG
This sequence comes from Hoeflea sp., assembly GCA_965216535.1. Classification (GTDB taxonomy): domain Bacteria; phylum Pseudomonadota; class Alphaproteobacteria; order Rhizobiales; family Rhizobiaceae; genus Hoeflea_A. The sequence goes on along the minus strand of OZ244175.1, from coordinate 6,756,236 downwards.
CGGATCATGTTGCTGGTCAAGAATGGCACGGGTGGCCTCTTTCTGGTCGTCGGCATCCTGTTCATCTTTCTCAACAGCCGGATTGCATTCTGGGTCGCGGCCGGAATTCCGGTGGCACTGCTGGCGACCGTCGGCTTCATGTTCATGACCGGCCAGTCGATCAACATGATTTCGCTGTTCGGCCTGATCATGATGCTCGGCATCATTGTCGACGATGCCATCGTCGTGGGCGAACACACCAACACCCGGCTTGAAATGGGGGACAGCCCCATGGTGGCCGCTGAAAACGGTGTTGGCATGATGATCAAACCGGTCATGGCCGCCATGACCACCACACTTGCGGCCTTTGCTCCAATGCTGCTGATCACTGACACGATCGGTCAGATTATGGGCGTGCTTCCACTGGTTGTGATCGCCGTCATCGTTGCCAGCCTGCTGGAGTGCTTCTATGTGCTGCCCGGTCACCTGGCGCATGCGCTGGAAGCGCAGCGCGCCCCGCGCTGGTCTTACTGGCGCCAGTTCTTTTTCGCCTTCGTTTTCGTCGTGCTGGCCACGGTGGCGACGGCGCCGTTTTCGCCCTTGAGCGGCGTTCTGCCGGATGCCGGTCCGTTGAAATCCGCTTTCGACACCTTTGCAGAAGCCGCGATGCCGGTTCGGACAATGATCGCCGCAGGGCTCGCCCTGCTGCTTGCGACGGCGCTGGAAGCGTTGATCCTGTGGTTCCGTCGTCGTGCCGCGAGCAAGCATCCGAATGCAAGCGGCCTGCGGGAAAGCCGTTTCCGCATCTGGTTCGACGGCAATTTCATGCGCTTTCGAGATGGACCGTTCAATCGCTTCGTATCGCTCTCATACCGCTGGCGTTATGTGACGGTGGCCATAGCAGTGGGTCTTGCCATGATCCTCGTCGCCGGTCTGATCCAGGGCAAACGGGTGGAATTCGTCTTCTTTCCGTCGCCTGAAGCTGAGAACATTCGGGGCAACGTGTCGTTCCTTGCCGGCCTGCCGGAGGAGGAAGCGTTCAAGGCCATCGCTCGCATTGAAGGCGCGTTCCGCAAGATCGAAGCGGAACTGTCGGATGGCGGGGAGCCTCTGGCCGAATCCATCTTTGTCATGTTCAGCAAGGCCAGCCGTTTCGGCGGCACCAGCGCAACCATCAAGGTGCAACTGACACAGTCGGAGGTCCGCTCCGTTCGCACGCCGGATATCGTCCGGGCCTGGCGACGGGAAGTCCCGGGTATTCCCGGCGTATCACGGTTTTCCGTTTTTCAATCGCGCGGCGGCCCGCCGGGACGTGACATCGACGTCGAATTGCGCGGTGATCGAATCTCCGATCTCAAGGCTGCGGCCAACGAGATCATTCCGGTTGTCGGATCGATCGCCGGCGTGTCGGGTGTGGATGACAACCTGCCCTACGGCAAACCGGAGCTCGTCGTTGAAATGCTTCCGCGCGGAGCTGCGCTCGGGTTCTCGGCCGACAGCATCGGCCGGCAGTTGCGCAACGCCTTCGACGGCCGAATTCCGTTCCGCTTTGCTCGCGGCGACGACGAGGTCACGGTGCGCGTGTCCCAGATCGCACGCAGCGGTGGCACCAGCGCCCTTCGCAATTTCGAACTCAGGAGCCCCTCCGGCGAGTTCGTGCCGCTGACTGAAGTGGCACGGCTGACGGAACGCCAGGGCTTTGCCTATATCTCGCGCAAGGACGGCAAGACCGAGATATCGGTGACTGGCGACATCGACAACGAAGTCAACACGACAGACGGCGTGATCGAGGAGTTGGAGCAAAGAGGCGCCATCGCCGACATCGCCGCCCGTTACAATGTCGACTACGCCTTTGGTGGCCGCTCGCAGGAGCAGCGGACGGCTTTTGCCGACCTGCGTCTCGGTGCCCTTGTCGCCCTGTCGGTGATCTACATCATCCTCGCCTGGGTCTTCGCCAGCTACTGGCGACCGATTGCAGTGATGCTGATCATTCCTTTCGGTCTGGTTGGTGCCGTGCTTGGCCATTGGCTGCTCGGCATCCAATTGACCATCCTGTCGATCATCGGCCTGCTCGGATTGGCAGGTATCCTGGTCAACGATTCCATCATTCTCGTTTCCCGCCTCGACGAACGGTTGAAAGAGGGCGAGGATCTCGAGGAAGCGGCGATTGGTGCGAGCAGAGACCGGTTACGGGCGGTGCTGCTGACCTCGCTGACCACCATTGGCGGGCTGTTGCCGCTGTTGTTCGAACGCAGTCTGCAGGCACAGTTTCTGCTTCCGATGGCAGTCACCATTGTCTTCGGCCTCGCCATGGCCACCCTGCTTGTCCTGTTTCTGGTGCCGTCCCTGGTCGGTATCGGCAACGACATACGAACCGCTTTCGTCTCGGTATTCGGCCACCGGCCACGGACCGGTTCGGCCTGATCTAACCCATTCAGAATTTTCACTTGTCCTGAACAGTGTTTGTTGCCATCGGTAACGCTTTGAGAAATTGCGAGGATCATCCAGCCATGCAGGGACGCGTCGAGAAGCTGTTCACCTATCCGGTCAAGGGGCTGAGCGCGCGCCCGCTCGAGAGCGTCGATCTGGAGACAGGCCAGGGTTTTCCCGGCGACCGCCTGTTCGGCTTCGCCAAGGCCAATAGCGGCTTCGATCCCGACAACCCGAAGCCGCTGCCGAAAACAAGTTTCATTGTGTTGGCGGAGCATGCGAAACTGGCTGGCCTGAAGACCACCTACGACGCTTCGACTAGCGAATTTGTCGCCCACGCCAATGATGGGGGCACCTTGCGGTTCGACCTGTCAACCGAGGATGGCAAGCGCGCGGCAGCCGACTTCCTCACCCGGTTGCTTGACCTTTCCGACGCCGAGCGGCCGCAATTCGTCGAAGGATCGCCGCACCGTTTCACGGACGTCTCGGTGGTATCCGAAACCATGATGAATGCGGTCTCGCTGATCAATCTGGACTCGGTTGAGGCTTTTGGCGCACGGATCGGCGAAGCCGTCGACCCGATGCGGTTTCGCGGCAATATCTACTTTCGCGGCTGGCCGCCTTTTGCGGAGCTGGATCTGGTTGATCGCGAGATCAGCCTGGGTCAGGCGCGGTTGAGAGTTCTGCTGCGCACCCAGCGCTGTGCCGCGACCGAGGTCAATCCGACCACATCAGAGCGGGATTTGCGCGTGCCCTATTTGCTGCGCAAGAATTATGGCCATTTCGACATGGGCATCTATGCCGAGGTCATCTCTGGCGGTGCGATCGGTCCCGGTGACACGATCTCGGTCGAGCCGGAACGGCAGGGCGCCGGGCTCGATAGCGTCTTTTAAATAAGGTGCGAGCGCTTACGTCCGCCAGAAGCGCGGCAGGAACAGCACCATGATGGTGAACAGCTCAAGCCGGCCGAGCAACATGCCGGCAGACAGCACCCATTTGGCCGTGTCGTTGAGTGGCGCATAATTGCCGGCGGGACCGATGATGGTGCCGAGGCCAGGACCGACATTGGAGATCGCTGAGCCGGCTCCCGACAGGGCAGTGGTGGTGTCGAGACCGGTGAAGATCAGCGCCACGGCGATGACGCCGAAGCTGACCACGTAGAGAAACATGAAACTCATCACCGAGGCGATGACGCGCGGGTCGATTGGCCGACCGTTGAATTTCGGTCGAAAGATCCCGTGCGGGTACATCACCTGGCTGATGTGCTGGCGGATCGCCTCGAACAGAACCTGGAAGCGAAAAATCTTGATGCCGCAGGAGGTCGAGCCGGCGCAACCTCCGATGAACATGATCACGAAGAAGAACGAAATCGCATGCGGCCCCCAAAGGCCGTAGTCGGTGGTCGCATAGCCGGTTCCGGTGGTGATCGACACCACGTTGAACGCGGCAAAGCGCAGCCCGTCGAGGCCAACATGGTAGTTGCCCCAATGGGCCATCAGCCAGGCGATCAGGGTTGCGATGATCAGCAGCCCGAGAAACACCCGCACCTGGGAATCGATGAGAAACGGCCGTACCCGGCCCTGCAGCATCTGTACGAAGAGAATGAAGGGGATCGATCCGAGGATCATGAAGACGATCGTGATCCAGTCGATCGCCGCGCTGTCGTAAAAGCCAATCGACTCGTCCTTGGTGGAGAACCCGCCGGTTGCCACGGTCGTCATCGCATGGACGACGGCGTCATCGATCGGCATGCCGGCGGCCAAGAAGAGGATGCAGCACAGCACCGTGAATGCGATGAAGACCAGTGTGATCGAGCTCGAGATCTGCGTTGCTCGCGGCAGAATTTTTTCCGCCGTGTCGAACGCCTCCGCCTTGAACAGCTGCATGCCGCCGATCTGCAGCATCGGCAGGACGGCGATCGCCATGACGATGATTCCCAGACCGCCCAGCCATTGCAGCAGGCCGCGCCAGAACAGGATGCCGGGTGGAGCCGTATCGAGGTCGCCGATGACCGTGGCGCCGGTGGTGGTGAGGCCCGACATGGTCTCGAAAAACGCATCCGTGTAAGTGGGGACCACGCCCGACCAGATGAAGGGCAGGGCACCAAAGGCCACCAGCGCGACCCACGAAACCACGGTCATGAGCAACGCCTGGCGGGTGGACAGTCCCTTGGGCGTTCCCCGGGTGGCCGCGAAGAGCGACAGCCCCACCAGAGTGGTCAGGAGCGACGCGGCGGCGAACACCCCCCAATCCTCATTGCCAGCGGAAATATCGACGATCGCGGGGAGCAGCATTGCCAATCCCAGCGTCGTCACCAGGATACCGGCGACCAGGACGACCGGACGAAAATCGAGGGCTGCGTTCAATTAAGGGTTCTCGCCATGCCCGGAACATCCAGCGAGAACGCCGGGATGTCGACCATGAAGCTGTCGCCGTTGTTGCGTTCCATTCGGTACTGCCCCACCATCACGCCGGACGGCGTATCGAGCGGGCAACCGGAGGAATATTCGAATCTTTCACCCGGATCGATAACCGGCTGCTCGCCGACCACGCCTTCTCCGCTGACCTCGTCGACCTGGCCGGTCGCGTCGGTGATGCGCCAATAGCGATCGCGCAGTTGCACGGTCTCATCGGACTCGTTGTGGATGACGATCCGGTATCCCCAGACATAACGGCTGTCATCCGGTTCGGACTGCTCCTCCAGATAGAAGGGCTCGACCGTGATCTCGATATCATGTGTCCGGGCTCGGTACATGATCGCAATTTCCCCATGGCGCTCTGATCGCGCTATTCTGTATAAATCATCTGGAAAGAAAGGGGAATCCGGTTTGTGCGCGCCTGCCAAAGGGACGATCTGGTCGTGACGCGGATCGCGCGTTAGGGTTCAAACCCAACTGACGCGATTGTGACGAAAGATGGCTTTCGCGCCAGCGTGAAAGTTGTATGCATGGGCGTGTAAGAGGTAAGCAATGCTCGATGGCGCCGTTCGAAAACTGATCGATCCGACCCTTGATGCGGCGGGCAGGCGCGTCGCGTCCTATGGCGTGACGGCCAATTCGGTAACCGTTGCTGGCTGTCTGGTCGGCTTGGCGGCGGCCTTTGCCATCTGGCAGCATGCTTTTATTGTCGGGCTTGTGCTGTTGCTGATCAGCCGGTTTTTCGACGGTCTCGATGGCTCCGTAGCCAAAGCCACCAAAATCACCGATTTCGGCGGCTACCTGGATATCGTGCTGGATTTCGTGTTTTACGGCGCCATTCCGCTCGGCTTCATCCTCGCCGATCCGATGGGCAATGGCATCGCCGGCGCGGTCCTCATCCTGTCCTTTTACATCAACGGATCGACCTTTCTCGCCTATGCGATCATGGCCGAGCGTCACAAGATGGTCAGCACCGTGCGCGGCGAAAAGTCCCTTTACTTCACCACCGGTCTGGCCGAAGGCACAGAAACCATTGCGGTGCTTTCGGTGATGTGCGTGTTCCCTCAGCACTTCACCGTCATCGCCTACGTCTTTGCCGCCATCTGCTTCTATACAGCCCTGTCGCGCATCATTCTGGCCGGCCGGGTCTTTGCCCGCAGATAAGAGCTGACGGTCGCGCAACGGTTTTGAGCATTGCCTTGAGATTGCCCTGAAGCAGCGTCACATGGCGGTAATCAACAATTGCGACGTCATGTCAGGCAGGGTTACAGTCGATACCATGACCGATCCGGAATTTCCGCAATACAGCCGCTCCGAATTGCTGGCTGATGGAATCGTGCATGTGCTGAGCATCAGCGCCGCGATCGTCGGTGTGGTCGTTCTGTTTCTGTTTGCCGCCGGATCTCTGCCGGCGGCGTCTTTCGCTAGCGTCGCCGTTTACAGTGTCGGACTGGTGGCAGTCTTCTGCGTTTCCGCGGCCTACAACATGGTCGGCATTTCGCCGCTGAAAGAGCTGTTGCGACGCTTTGATCAGGCGACCATCTATTTCAAGATCGCCTCGACCTACACACCGTTCATGGCGGTCAAGCTGGCGGGTTGGACCGGCGGCGGCTTCCTGGCGCTGGTCTGGTCGCTGGCGACTTTCGGCATGACCACCAAGCTGTTTTTCCCGAACCGGCTCAAAAGGACATCCTTCGCGCTTTACCTGGTGCTTGGCTGGTGTGCCGTGTTGATTTTCCTGCCTTTGCTGGGCGCTCTGTCGACCCGCACCCTTCTGCTGCTTGTCGCCGGAGGTCTGCTCTACACAATCGGCGTTCTGTTCCACGTCTGGGACGGACTTCGCTTCCAGAACGCCATTTGGCATGTGTTTGTCCTTGGCGGAGCCGGCTGCCACTATGCAGCCATCATGGATTCCGTGGTGCTTGCGTAGAGGCTGACCAGGCGCGGATATGCCGCCCGAGGGCTTTAGCCGCGCTGTCCGGAAATCAGATACACGCCGGCGAGCAACAGCGCCACGCCCGCAAGTTCACTCAACCCAATCCGTCGCGTTTCCATGCCGAATGCGCCGATATGGTCGTAAAACAGCGCGGCGATCAGCTGTCCGCAGACGATGGCCGAAACGAATGAGCCGGTTCCGATGCGCGGCACCGCGTGGATACTGAGCAGCACAACCGCCATGCCGATCAGGCCGCCCGTCCAGAGCCACATCGGCATGCGCAGGACGCCAGCTCGGGGCAAACCGCCGCCGGTGCTGAACCCGATGAGGAGAAGGGCGGATAGCGCCACCGCGAAGGCCAGGATGGCCGCTTGGACAGGTCCGCCCGCGTGGTCGGCGGAGCGCGCGAATATGGGTGCCTGAGCCGCCAGAAGGGCGCCAGCGGCCAGCGAGATCAGCACCAGGGCCGACGCCTGCAAATCAGAGGTCCTTGTGCATGATGGTGGTGGCCTCGAGCCGCTCCTCATGCGTGTCGCGGCAGTAACCGGGAATGATTCCCGCAGTCTTGTAGCCGAGTGAGGCATAGAGCGGCTCGGCAGAATCGCCGGTGCGCGTGTCGAGCGTGATCAGGTTGCGCCCTCGCTGCAAGGCGATTGCCTCAACCTCGCGCATCAAGGTTCGCGCCACGCCCCGACGGCGCACGTCCGGATGCACCATCAGCTTGGTGATCTCCGCCCGGTGCGGCTGGTTCGGCGGCGTGTCGCAGTCGAGCTGCACGGACCCCGCTATCTTTCCCTCATGACGCGCCACCAGCAGCACGCGACTGCCGTCGTTGAGAGCCGGCTGCACCTTTCGCCGCCAGAAATCGAGGCTTTCGTCGATTGGAAATGGCATGATGAAATTGATGCTGGCGCCGGCATGAACACAGGCCTGCATCAGCTTCGCCAGTTCGTCGACGTTTTCCTCGAATTCTGTCGGCGTCACGGAATGAATGTCCAGGGTCGCGTTCATCAAGACCTCACACTAGGAACAGGAAATAGTGGGCACCCTGACCGTCGTCGGTGATAAACACGCCGGGACCAAACAGCTGATAGCGCAAGCAGTCGCCCGGGTTGAGTTCGTGCTTCCTGCCGTCGACCTCAATCGTCAGCTTGCCGTCGAGCAATATCAGATGGTGCTCCAGCCCCGGCCGCGGCGAGCGGTCATAGGCGATCCTGGTGCCGGGCTCCAATCGACATTCCAGAGCTTCGCCTGATAACGCCCGTGCCGGTGGCGATACGGAACGACGCTGGAAACCGTTTTCCGGATCTGTCCAGACCGGCTGAGCCTCGCGACGGACAAGCGGCGCAAACTCGTCCTCGACCATCAACATCAGCCGCGACAAGGTCATGCCGAAGGCGACGCAGAGTTTGTTGAGGACCTGGGCTGTCGGGCTCACCTCGGCATTTTCCATGCGAGATAGCGTGGCGCGGCTGACGCCGCTGCGTTGGGCCAGCGCGTCAAGCGACCAGCTCCGCTCGGTGCGCAGGTCGCGCAGGCGTTTTGCGAGGCGGTTGTCGATCTGGATTTCGTCCGTGGGTGCCATATCAGAGAAATATTCTCAAATATGGGAGAATGTCAATCGGCTGAGTGGACTTTCGATGGCCGCGGTCGATGAGGACTTAAGCGTTGAGGAGACCCCGCACCGTTTCGACAATGCAGTGCTCGTCGGGCAGATAGGCGCGCTCCAGTTCGCGGGCAAAAGGCGTCGGGATTTCTGGAGGCGCGATCTTGCGAACTGGCGCTTTCAGGTGTTTGAACCCCTTGTCCGTCACCAGGGCGATGACGTCGTTGACGGAACTGCCGCGACCGACGGCTTCGGAGAGAACGACCAAGCGGCCGGTTTTGCGCACCGATTGAAGAATGGTCTCCTCATCGAGCGGCGAAATCGTCCGCAGGTCAACGACCTCCGCGGAGACGCCATCCGCTTCGAGCGTGGTGGCGGCGTTGAGCGCTCGCTTGATCATCAGCCCGTAGCCGACCAGCGTCACATCGCTGCCAGGGCGTGCAACTGTAGCCCGTCCCAGGGGCACCGCCCTCGCATTGTCGGCGTCGAGCTCGGCTTTCCCGGCATGATAGAGCGCCATATGTTCGAGAAACAGCACCGGATTGTCATCACGTATGGCAGACAGCATCAAACCATGGGCATCGACGGGATTGGACGGCGCTACGATCTTCACTCCCGGCATGTTCATCAGCCATGAATGATGATCATAGGCGTGGCCATGGAAAGGGCCGACGCCGAACTTGGCGCGTACCACGAGCGGCACGCGCTGGCTGCCGCCGGAATAGTAGTGCATGGCACCGGCGTCGAGGAATTGCTGCATGGCCAGCGCCAGAAACTCCAGGAACATCAGGTCGACCACAGGACGTTTGCCCTGCATCGCCGCGCCGACCCCGACGCCGACGAAGGTGCTTTCCGAGATAGGCACGTCGATGACCCGGCCCTGTTCCCCGAATTCCTCCCACAATCCGGCATTGGATCGCAACGGTCCTCCGAAACGACCGATGTCCTCTCCCATAACGAACACGTCGCGATCACGGCGCATTTCGTCCCGGATGGCCGTTACGGTTGCCTGCTGAAAGGTCATTCGTGTCATCGGGTGGCCTCTGCATAGACCGTGTCCGCTGCAAGGTCGTCGGCTGTCGGTACCGGTTCTTCAAGGGCGGAGTCGAAGGCGGTTTGCACGTCCGACAGAATTCGCGCATCAGCCGAGTCCAGGGCCTCGGTGGTTTCGACACCCTGGGCCACAAGCCGGGTCCTGAAGCGGGTGAGGGGGTCCTGTTCGCGCCATTGCGCGATCTCGTCAGGGTCACGGTAGTCCTCTGCGTCGGAGTAGAAATGACCGGCAACCCGGAACGTCAGGCACTCGATCAGGGTCGGGCCGTCGCCGGATCGGGCCCTGGCCAGCGCCTCTTCCATCGCATCCTTGACCGCGATCACGTCGTTGCCATCGACCCGCACTCCGGGCATTCCGGTCGCCGGGCCACGGTCGACGATCTTGCCGCCGACACCGCCGGACAGTTCGGTCGAAATCGCAATCTGGTTGTTCTGGCACACAAAGATCATCGGCAGGCACAAAACGGAGGCCATGTTCATCGCTTCGTGGCAGTCACCACGGCTCGATGATCCGTCGCCGAACACGCCGACCGCCACATCGTCCCGGCCATCGAGTTTGGCTGCCAGCGCGCCACCGGCAGCGTATCCAAGCGGCGGGCCCAGCGAACCGGCATAGAGGCCGATCAAACCGAGTTCCGGTGGACCGCATATATCGCTGCGATGCCGCCCCTGGTGATAGGACGTTCGGCGGCCCAGGCAGCCGGCCAGTATGGTCTTGAGGTCGGCACCCTTGGCGAGGGCCGCCGACACGGCACCACGATAGTGAGGCGCGACGACATCGGACTTGCGCAGACCGTGATAGACGCCGGCAATTGTCGCTTCCTCACCTTCCAGACCATGCCAATGGCCGTCATGCTGCCCCAAGACCCGATCCAGAGCACGGGTCAGGGCCATCAGTTCATACAGTTCGAGGAGTGTGCGGTTGCTGCCGTTCATTGTTCGCCATCCATTTCGGTCGGGGCGATGTGCGCGATAACGGAACCGACCCGCACCTCTTCGTCCGGTCGTGCCAGGATCGCGACCAGGCGTCCCGACGTTTCCGCTTCCACTTCGATATTCACCTTGTCGGTCATGATCTCCACCAGAACGTCGCCCTTGGTGACCGGTCCTCCGGTGTCGACATTCCACTGAACGATCGTTGCTTCTGTCACGCCTTCGCCGATTTCCGGGAGTTTCACTTCAATCATCAGGGGCGTTCCTCCTGGTTGTCGGAAGGCGCGTCTAGCTCATCCGGATGTTCGAGAATGGTGGCGAACGTGTCGAGAAAGGACGTTGCGGCGGCGCCGTTGTGGACCCGGTGATCGAAGGTCAGGCTCATTGGCAGGATCCAGGCTGCCGCCGGGACGCCGTCGAGAATGACCGGTTCCTGACGCACCGCCATCGTTGCCAGAATCGCGACTTGGGGCAGCGGCAGAACCGGAGTTGCGTAGCGCACGGCGCGTGTCTGGCCGACATTCGAGAGCGTGAAGCTTGCGCCGCGGACATCCTTCAGGGTGAGAGCGCCGCTGCGCGCTTTCTCGGTTTGCGCCCGGGCGCATGCGGCAATCTGCAGTGGCGACTTTCCGCGCAAATCGCGCACCACCGGGGTCAGCAGGTCGCCGCTCGCGGTGGCGACCGCCAGGCCGAGATGCACCTGATCGATGGGCAGAAGATGATCTTCCTCGAAATGCGCGTTGAAATGCGGGTGTTGTTCCAAGGCGCGAACAAGGGCCGCCATCAGCAGATGGGTCAGCGTTGGCTTCGGGTCTTGATACCGGCTGCGATGCTCAAGCAGGCGGCCGACCCGGGCATCGGCGAATACGGTCACCTGAACCGCCTCCGACTGACATCGCGCCAGAAAACGGCCGGCCTGTTTCTGTGCAGGCGACAGCTTTAGCACAGTATCCGACGAACCGGATTCGATCATGTCCGGACCAGCCACATCCGACGAAACATCCTCATCTCCTCCCAAATGTCTCCAAAAAGCGCTCGACTTTTTGTAACATTTGTTATTAAGTGTCGCCTGTCAAGAGACTTCGAGAGCGAAGTCGGACGGAGGAAGATCGGGAGGATCATCATGAAAAATCTGGTTCGGGCAGCGGCAATCTGCCTGGTCTCCGCAGTTGCGGTTTTCTTTTGGAGCACCGCACGGGCGGCGGATGTCGCTCTGACCTTGGGCCATGTGGCACCGCCACAGACCACCTATCAGGATGCCGCTGTGCGTTTTGCCGATCGGCTCAAGGAGCTCTCGGGCGGGACCATGTCCGTCGACATCGTTCCCGGCGGCGCGCTCGGCGGCCTCGGCGAGTTGTGGGCGCAGACCCGGACCAATGCCCTCGACCTTCACCTCATCGATGTCGGTGCAATGATTGCCATGAAGGAAGCGCGGCCGTTCCTGGTGCTGTTCGCGCCCTATCTCTTCCGCGATCAGGCGCACTTCCACGCCTATCTGGAAAGCGACGTGTTTGCAGACATGATGCAGGATGTCGAGGAGAAGACCGGCATCGTCTACCTCGGCTACGTCGGTGATCGTCCGCCACGCGTCGTGACCACCACGGATACGGCGGTTGTCAAACCGGACGATCTCAAGGGTTTGAAGATCCGAACCCCGCAGCATCCGTTTATCATCAACACATTCAAGGCCTGGGGCGCGGCATCGACTCCGATCGAGGCGTCCGAGCTCCTGATTTCGCTCAAAACCGGAGTCGTTGATGGGCAGGACAACGGCGTAATCGACTTCATCGGTGCCGGTTATGCCGACGTGAACAAGTTTTTTGCCCCGATCGACTACATACATTCAGGTATCGGCATCTGGATATCGCCGGAAAAATGGGCTTCCATGAGCGACGAGCAGAAACAATGGCTGAAACAGGCGGCTGAAGAGGCCGGGGCCATCGGTCGCAAGGAGCATGTCGAACAGATGAAAGACGCGTTTGCAGCCCTGCAGGAGAAGGGCGTGACGGTGACGGAGCCCGACCTTGAGGCCTTCAGGAGTTCCATTGCGCCGATGGTTTCGGGCATGGATGGCAAGGCTTGGCCGCAAGGCCTTTATGAGACCATCAGCGGTCTTTGATGGTCCAAAGGCTCGCCCGTGCCCGCCGACGATTTGAGTCGGTTCTGCAGATAATGCTTGCCTGCCTTTTGGCCGCTTTGATTGCGCTCGAAGTGATGCAGGTGCTGTTGCGGTATTTTCTGTCAGGCGGGCTGGTGTGGGGCCGAGATGTTTCGACATTGATGCTGTTTTCGATCGCCTGGCTCGGTCTTCCGCTTGGCTGGTTGAAGGGAGCACACATCGCCGTCGATCTGTTGCCACGGCTGCAGGCCGGTCGGTGGGCGCTGCGGGTTCTGATCAATCTGGTGGCGCTGGCATTTGCCTTCGTTCTCTTCGTCTTTACGCTTCGGGCCTATGACGCGTTCACGTTCATCGAACTCCCGTCGCTTGGCGTTGCGGCGTCAATCAAATTCGTTCCGATCCTTGTCGGAACGGTCCTTTTGTTCGTCGCGGCGGCATTGAACCTCCTGTCCGAACGCCCGGGACCGGACGGTGGTTGAAGTCGGTTTTACGGTCGTTGTGATGCTGGTCTTGCTGGCGTTGCGATTTCCGGTTTTCCTGGCTATGGCGCTGGCGACGTTGGCCTTTGCCGCGGCCTTCGCCCCGATGATGAAACCGCTCGTGATCGCGCAGAGTTTCATGCGCGGCCTCGACAGTCAGGCGTTCACTGCCATTGCCTATTTCTTCGCCGCCGGCACCATCATGAATGCGGGCGGCATGAGCGCGCGACTGCTTGAACTGGCCCGCGCCCTGGTCGCTCACATTCGCGGCGGGCTGGCGCATGCCAATATCGTGGCCAGCATGGTGTTTGCCGGTGTTTCCGGATCGGCGGTGGCCGATGCGGCCGCTGTCGGCTCGATGATGGTGCCGGCGATGAAGCGGGACGGCTATAGCGGCGCCTATGCGGCCGCCGTCACGGCGACGTCGGCAACGATCGGCCTGGTCATTCCACCGTCCATCCCGATGGTGGTTTTCGCCCTTTTCACGCCGGCCGATGCATCGAAACTGTTTGTGGCAGGCATTCTGCCTGGTCTGCTGATGGGCGTTTTTCTCCTGGGTGCGTCAGTGGTGATTGCGTTGCGGCGCGGCTACCGCGCTTACGCCTGGGAGGGATGGAACCGGGTATGGGTTGCTCTGCGCCGAAGCGCGCTTGCGTTGCTGATGCCGGTGCTCGTGATTGCCGGCATGGTTAGCGGCGTCGCCACCGTTTCCGAAATCGGTGCTCTCGCGGCCGCCTATGCGGCTATCGTCTCTCTTTTCGTTTACCGAGACAGCACATTGGCCGAGTTCTGGCGCGCATTGGTCGGCGCAGCCGAAGACAGTTCAAAGGTCCTCATCATCATCGCCATATCAGGCGCCTTCGTCTGGATTTCCGCCAGGGCCGGGATCGCAGGAGAATTGGCACACTTGATCGGATCCCTGTCGGCTGGTCCCACAACGGTTCTTTTGACTATTGCCATTATGCTCCTGCTTCTCGGCACGGTCCTTGAACCTGTCACGTTGCTGATCGTGGTCGCGCCGATCATCGCACCGGCGGCCATTCTCGCGGGTGTCGACATTACCCAGCTCGGCGTTGTTGTCGTCCTTGCCTCCGCAATCGGTCTGGTGACGCCTCCCGTTGGCATTCTGCTCTTCGTGACCGGGTCGCAGGCTGGTGTGGCTGTCGCGGATGTCGTTCGGGAAAGCCTGGTGTTTCTTGGCGCCCTGATGCTGCTCCTGCTTTCAGTCGTCTATTGGCCGCAGCTCACCCTGTTTCTGGTCCGGGTTACCGGTGTATAAAGCCCCAGCCAACAGCAAAAGACACCGAGATGGCGGAAGAAAAAAGAACCGATGCGGCGGCGGTCAGCACGCTGACCTTCAAGTTGATCGTGCTGATGAACCTGGTGGTCAAACCGTTCAACTCGACGTTTGGCGTCGACAACGATCTGTCGCTGCCTGAATGGCGCTGCATGATGTGGCTGGCGGCGCATCCGGACGCATCGGGGCAGGATACTGCCAACGGCACCGGCATGGACCGCATGCATGTGAGCCGGAGTCTTCGCTCGATGGAGGCGAAGGACTACACCACAAGACGGCCGGGTCGCGATGATCGCAAGAAATGGGAATGGTCCCTGACGCCGGGTGGCTGGGAGGTCTATGACCGCATCATTGCCAGCGCGCTCGACAGGGATGGCGTGTTGACCCAGTCCCTGGACGCTGATGAACGCGCTTTGGTCAGTCGTTTCCTCGACAGCGCAATGGCCACGCTCCGGTCAATCGACGCATCGTAAGATTGCCGCGCGCCGGTCGATTGCGGAACGGCGCGCAGCGCAGCGGTTGTGGTCACCCCGTCTTCAAGGCCGCATCAATGTCCTCGATCAGATCGTCGACATCCTCCAGTCCCACCGACAGACGAACCGTCCCGTCGGAGATGCCGAGTTCGGCTCGGGCCTCCTCCGTCAGGTTCTTGTGGGTCGTGGTCGCCGGATGGGTGATCAGGCTTTTGGCATCGCCAAGATTGTTGGAGATGCGGATGGTCCGCAGGGCGTTTTCAAAATCGAAGGCGGCCCGCTTGCCGCCAGCGATTTCGAAGGCGATCAGTGTCGAGCCGCCGCTCATCTGCTTGGCAACGATATCGGCCTGCGGGTGGTCCGCCCGACCGGGATAGATAACCCGTTGGATGGACCCGTGCTGCGCCAGATAATCAGCGATTGTAGCGGCGCTCTCTGTTTGCTGGCGCACACGCAGCGGCAACGTCTCGAGACCTTTCAAAAGCGTCCAGGCGTTGAACGGTGACATGGATGGCCCGGTGTGGCGGAAGAAATCGTGCAGGTTCTCGTCGATCCACTCCTTGTCCGACAGCACGATACCGCCCAGGCAGCGTCCCTGGCCGTCAATGTGTTTGGTGGCCGAATAGACCACCACGTGGGCGCCCAATTCAAGCGGCTTCTGGAAGAGCGGCGTGGCGAAGACATTGTCGACCACGACGCAAGCGCCGACGCTGTTGGCGATGTCGCAGACACCGGCAATGTCGATGACTTCCAGCGTCGGGTTGGTCGGGCTTTCCAGAAAGAACGCCTTGGTATTCGGCTGCACCGCTTCCTGCCAGTTGGCAAGGTCGGTGCCGTCGATCAGCGTGGTTTCAACGCCGATTTGCGGCAGAAGCGTCTCCACCACCCAGCGGCAGGAGCCGAACAGGGCACGCGCTGCCAACACATGGTCACCGGCGCGCACCTGGCTGAGAAGGGCCGCAGACACGGCTGCCATTCCGGAGGCCGTCGCCCGCGCGTCTTCCGCGCCTTCCAGCGCACACATGCGCTTTTCGAACATGTCGACTGTCGGGTTGGCGTAGCGCGAATAGATAAAGCCATCTTCCTCGCCCTTGAAACGGGCTTCGGCGGCTTCGGCGCTGTCATAGATGAACCCCTGAGTGAGATACATCGCTTCGGAGGTCTCGCCGAACTGCGAGCGGGTCGTACCGCCATGCACCATGCGGGTTGCGGGACGCCAACGTGATTGCCTGTCCGAATTCTCGATCTGTTCACTCATTGCATTCACCCAACAAAAAAACCGGCTGCGAAGGCCGCTAGCCGGTTTCCACCCGACCTTTTAGCGACTTGTTTAACGTGGCAGCAAGCCGGTCGGCCAAATCACCACGGGATAAGGCTTCTTTACAGGGGCGATATGCTTGCGTCAATCGCGTTGCGCGGTATTGATAGCGGCGCGTGCAGGCAAGACTGGGAGACGGCATGCGAGAAACCGGGATCCTTGCGGATCGGGAAATCAGCGCTCTTTTCGGCGCCGGTCGGCTGACGGCGCCGCGTCCGCTGGACGACGATCAGATTCAGCCGGCGAGCCTCGATCTGCGCCTGGGCGAAAAGGCATTCCGCGTGCGCGCCAGTTTCCTGCCGGGCCCCGGACACACCGTTGCCGACAAGCTGGCGAGGCTCAAGCTGCACGTCGTCGACCTCAGCGAGGGGGCGGTGTTGGAGACCGGCTGCGTCTACATCGTGCCGCTGCTTGAAGGCCTCGAACTGCCACTGGACATCTCAGCCTCGGCCAATCCCAAGAGCTCGACCGGCCGGCTCGACATCTTTACTCGGGTGATCACAGACCGGGCGCAGGAGTTCGACAAGATCCCCGCCGGCTACAGCGGACCGCTCTATCTCGAGGTCAGCCCGCGCACCTTTCCGATCGTTGCGCGGACTGGCTCACGCCTGTCGCAGATCCGCTTCCGCAAGGGGCAGGCGGCACTCAACGAAGCGGAACTGGCCGCACTCCACGACAATGAGGTCCTGGTTGCCTCGGAACAACCCAACATCACCGGCGGCGGCATAGCCCTTTCGGTTGATCTGCAGGGCGGCCCCGACCGCCTCGCAGGTTACCGCGGCAAGCACCACACATCGGTGGTCGATGTCGACAAAAAGGCCGCACACGACGTGCTCGAGTTCTGGGAGCCGATCTACAATCGTGGCGCCGCTGAGCTGATCCTCGATCCGGACGAGTTTTACATTCTGGTATCGCGTGAGGCGGTTCACGTGCCGCCGCTCTACGCCGCCGAAATGCGGCCCTTCGATCCCCTGGTGGGTGAATTCCGAGTCCACTATGCCGGCTTTTTCGATCCCGGATTCGGCCACAGCGCCGCCGGCGGCCAGGGCAGCCGAGCGGTGCTCGAGGTGCGCAGCCACGAAGTGCCTTTCATCCTCGAACACGGCCAGATCGTCGGCCGTCTGGTCTATGAGCACATGCTGGAACGACCGGTGGCCCTCTACGGCACCGATCTCGGATCCAATTATCAAGCGCAGGGCCTGAAACTGTCCAAGCATTTCCGCCGCGAGAGCCGGTAAGGGACCGGTTCGGCCATAGATCTAGCTGGCTGATTTCTCTTTCTTGAGCTCCGCCACATCGGCGCGCAGCGCCCTGATCTCGTTGAGAATCATTTCCTGCTCACTTTGCAGCGCTTCGCGGTCGGCGGATGCTTCGGCTTCGTGCTCGGCCTGCATGGCCGAGACGATGATGCCGATGAACAGGTTGAGCACCGTGAACGAGGTGGCGATGATGAACGGCACGAAGAAGGCCCAGGCCATCGGATAGACATCCATCACCGGACGCACGATGCCCATCGACCAGCTCTCAAGCGTCATGATCTGGAACAGCGAATAGGCCGAAGAGGGGATCGAGCCGAACCAATCGGGAAAGGAGGCACCATAAAGCTTGGTCGCCATGACCGAGAAGACGTAGAACACCAGGCCCAGCAACAGCACGATCGAGCCCATGCCCGGTAGTGCAGCAATGAGCCCACCGACAACACGGCGCAGCGATGGGACGATGCTGACTAGGCGCAGTACCCGCAAGATCCGCAACGCCCGCAACACAGAAAGGCTACCCGTGGTCGGCAGCAAAGCTATTCCGACGACGATCAGGTCAAAGATGCGCCAGGGATCGCGGAAGAAGTCGACGCGATAGACGATGAACTTTGAGACCAACTCAACAACGAACACCGCCAGGATGACCCGGTCGAGCGTATAGAGCAGCGGGCCCACGGCGGCCATCACCGACGGCACCGTCTCCAGACCGAGAGTGATCGCATTGATCCCGATGATGATGGTGATGAACCACTCGAAGTGGCGGCTCTCAATGAGGGATTTCAGCGCGTTCATGACTGGTAAAGCGGGATGGATTTCGGGTGCCCTGCACATGGCAATGGCCATGCTGCCTGTCAAGCTGTGGCTCGAAGATAAGTCCGGGGTTCCTTATCCGTTTTGCGCTTCAGTACCCGGAGACGAGGTCACGGCGACGCAGAAAGCAATTCTTGTATTGCCGCGAAACGAAGGGCTTCTCCCGCGCGACCTTCGAGATCGATCAAAACCTCCAGAAAGCTGATACTCGCCGAGCAGAATGCCGGATTTGTTGGATCTTCGTCGATAAGGGCCTTCATCTGGGCGTCCGACAAGTTGCGATTGGTCAGTTCATTGCCCAGGGCAGCGTAATGTTCTTCCGTGACCGGTAAAGTCGCGGCAGCAGGATCCGAAACAGATTGACTGGCCTCCAGCAGGTTCTCGACCGTTGCAATCAGAGTGTTGTTGAAGGCGTCTTTGGCCGGCAAAAGCAGTTCCGGATCCAGGCTCCGGCCGCCGGTCGCGGCAACATCGGCGCACTCAATTGGACGGTCCTCGAATTCCTTGACGAATGTCAGGTTGCTTTGCAGGATTGTTTTGCGTTGCTGGTCGGTCATGGCTGGGCCGTGAACCGCCAGAGCGGTTTGGTAGCGGACGAGTTCCTCGTCGAGGTGCCTTCGCCCGTCTTTGGCGTCCCGATAGCGCTCTCGGTTTTCGAATATTCGATCGATGATCCGATCAAAGTCTTCGGGCGCCTTCTCGTCCATCATCGTCCAGAATGTTCCCAGGTCTCCGTTTATCATGATGGTGCGCATCTGCGTGCGTGTTACACCAAGAACCGGATCTGGAAAGCCGTGAACTGCAACGCTGTAGGTGCTGCCTGCAACATTACCCAATCCGAGGAACATCATCGGAATGACGACGAGAAGTGCAACGTATCGCCAAGGCGAGACAGTGGGACGCAACGATCCCGGTCCATCCACAGCCGAAACTGTCGCGCGTGGCCAGGCCACGAAGCCGATGATCAGGGCCGCAACCGAATAGCTGACGATCGAGATGAGATGGGGCGGATGAGTCATTCGGTTCCAGAATCCTTCCGAACCGCTCCCGAAACCCGAAACGCCGATGGCCACCACCGCGGTCAGGGCGACAACGATGAATCGCTCTGCCGGTGTTTCTGACCTGCCAAGGAGCGCGTATCGGAACAGAAGACTGAAAAGGAAGATCGAGACCAGCGCGCCAATGAAAATGCCGAAGGCCGTTGCAGAAGTAGTTCCAAAGATCATGTCGTGGCTCAACGCGCAAAAATTGAGGAGATCGTCATTTTCTACCTAAACTATCAATATACCGGAAACCACGGCCGTTTCTCTCGGGGTCCACAACTTCTTCCGAAACTTGCGGCAATTCCGGTCAGGCGGTATTCAGGACGACACTGCGGGTATGATGTAATGGTAGCCTGTAAGCTTCCCAAGCTTGACGCGCGGGTTCGATTCCCGCTACCCGCTCCATTCCGAAACCGCATTGATGAACGTTGCCCATGACGCCGACACTTCTGCGCCGCTTTGCCCTTGCGCTGGCTCTGCTGGTCATCGGTGTCGCTGCTACGACCGCCCAGGAGAGCCAACCACAGGCCGCCCCCAACTATTGGGATCCGCGCGAAAGGGTTGGGCTGCCCGATCTGAGCGGGCGCAATCGCATCCGTTTTCTGACGACCTCCGATTTCCCACCGTTCAATTTCATGGACCAGAGCAATCGGGTGTCGGGCTTCCACGTCGATCTGGCCCGGGCGATCTGCGATGAACTGGGCATCGTCGAAAAGTGCCAATTGCAGGTCCTTCCGTGGGACGAGCTGAAGACGGCGATGGTGAGCGAGCAGGGCGATGCCATCATCGCCGGCCTCGCGGTCAACGCCGACAATCGCCGCGACTACCTGTTCACGCGACCGTTCCTGAAACTGCCGGCCCGCTTCATTCGCCTGAAGTCGGCAGTCCCCGAAAGCACAGGCGCACAGGCCCTTGCCGGTCGTCGAGTGGGCGTCCTCGACAATTCCGCCCACGAAGCCCTTTTGCGCACCTATTTTCCTGAGATTCGACCGGTGGTCTACAGCAAGGCCGAGTTCCTTTTCGACGGCCTGAAGACGGGCGAGGTGGATGCGGTGTTCGGTGACGGCGTCCGCTTGTCCTTCTGGCTCGGCAGCGATGCGGCAGCGGGCTGTTGCGGTTTCTTCGACGGTCCCTATTTCGCTCCGGCTTATCTCGGTGAGGGCCTGGCGATTGCCGTCCGTCGCAACAGTCCCGACCTGGCGCAAGCCTTCGATCACGCACTGCATGCACTCAGTCGTGACGGCACGATGAAGGAACTTTATCTACGCTATTTCCCGAACGGGCTCTACTGATCGCTGCGGAATGTCAGGGGCTCAGTGCCGTCGCGCCTGAACGATCATGCCTTCGACGGTGTCTTCACCCAACGCCCTGCAGGCCTCCAGCCGGTGAAGGCCCTCCACGAGAATGTAACGGTCTCCATCCGCACGAATGAGAATTGGCGTCAGTTGGCCTTGTTCCAGCATGCTCTCGGCGATGTCCGTGACCACCGCCTCATCGAGCGTTTTCTTGCGTTTGACAGGCACATAGACCTTGTCGATGGGAACCATCAGTTTCTGCATGACGCACCGAGTGTAGCATCTGTCAGGTCGGGTTAGGCAAATCACATTGGCTCGAGAGTGCTGAATAACCCCCGGCAGGGACGCGTTCAGGGAGCGATGCAACGCGCGGTTTCAGGAGGTTTGGGGCCGGAATGCGCACAGGCTCTTGCCCTGCTCATTGGGAATGCCCCATTGACCCGGCGCGTCCTTTGCCCCAATTGATTTCCTATCCCACCTGATACTCGGATCCGGCCCGCTGCTGAGCGGCTGCGATCCATTCAACGGAGTTCGATGATGACCGATACCTATGAGCCGCCGAAGGTCTGGAAATGGGAGACTGAAAGCGGTGGGCGCTTTGCCAAGATCAACCGGCCGATTGCCGGTTCCACCCATGACAAGGACCTGTCGGTCGGTGAGCACCCGCTGCAGCTCTATTCACTGGGCACGCCCAACGGCATCAAGGTCACGGTCATGCTCGAGGAGTTGCTCGAAGCCGGCCATACGGGTGCAGAATACAACGCCTGGTTCATCGACATCGGTGAGGGCGACCAGTTCGGCAGCGGCTTTGTTGGCGCCAATCCCAATTCCAAGATTCCGGCATTGATCGACCGCAGCGTAACGCCGGCTGTTCGGGTTTTCGAGTCGGGATCGATCCTGCTTTACCTGGCCGAAAAGTTCGGGGCCTTCCTGCCGGAAGATCCGGCGAAGCGCACCGAGGCACTCAATTGGCTTTTCTGGCAGATGGGCAGCACGCCCTATCTCGGTGGCGGCTTCGGGCATTTCTATGCCTACGCTCCGGAGAAGATCAAATATGCCATCGACCGTTTCACGATGGAGGTGAAGCGCCAACTCGACGTGCTCGACCGTCAGCTCGCTGAAAACCGTTACATTGCCGGCGATGAATACACGATCGCGGATATGGCGATCTGGCCCTGGTATGGCGCTTTGGCCAAAGGCAAGGTTTATGAAGCCGGTGAGTTCATCGACGGGCCGAGCTACAAGCATGTCCATCGCTGGACTGACGAAATCGCGGCTCGTCCGGCGGTCAAGCGCGGTCGTCGCGTCAATCGCAGTGACCAGCTGCGCGAGCGTCACGCGGCCAGCGATTTGGATGCGCTTCTGGCTGACGAAACGGCTGGCTGACCGCAGTCAATCTGTTCCAGGTACAACAATGATGTGGGAGTCGGCGGCATTCCAGCGCTGCTCCCGCAATGGTTCGTAGTCACTCGAATTGTACCAGGCGAGCGCCTTCTCTTTGTCCGGGAAGGCAAGGACCACGACTCGTTCGTAATCGGCCTGGCCTTCCAGGCAGTCGATATCGCCGGTGCGCACCAGATAGCGGCCGCCATGGGCGGCAACGCCCGGCGGCGCACGGTCGATATAATCGCTCATGGCTTGCGCGTCGCTGATGCTCACGCGCGAAATCACATAGGTCGTCATGGTTCAGCTCCTGCTCGGTTCGCTATTTGATCATCGGCAGGGTGAGGTGGTGTTTGTCGGCGCAAGCCAGCGCCTCCTCGTACCCGGCGTCGGCATGGCGCATCACGCCCGTGGCCGGGTCGTTCCAAAGCGTCCGGCCGATGATTTCGTCGGCCTCCGGCGACCCGTCGGCTAGCAGCGCTATTCCCGCGTGCTGTGAAAATCCCATGCCCATGCCGCCGCCATGGTGGAACGACACCCAGGTCGCGCCATTGGCGGCGTTGACCAATGCATTGAGGATCGGCCAATCGGAAATGGCGTCCGACCCGTCTTTCATGCCCTCGGTTTCGCGATTGGGGCTGGCCACCGAGCCTGAATCCATATGGTCACGGCCGATCACGATCGGGGCGCTGAGCTCTCCGTTGCGCACCATCTCATTGAAAGCAAGACCAAGCCGGTGCCGGTCGCCGAGGCCGACCCAACAGATGCGGGCCGGCAGGCCCTGGAACTTGATGTGCTCGCGCGCCTTGTCCAGCCAGTTGTGCAGGAACGCATCATCCGGAAGCAGTTCGCGCACCTTGGCGTCGGTCCGGTAGATGTCCTCGGGATCGCCTGACAGTACCACCCAGCGAAACGGTCCCTTGCCCTCGCAAAACAGCGGCCGGACATAAGCTTCGACGAAGCCTGGGAAGCCGAATGCGTCCTCGGCGCCGGCCTCCTGCGCCATGGCACGAAGATTGTTGCCGTATTCGAGCACGACAGCACCGCGAGCCTGAAAATCGAGCATGATGGCGACGTGCCGCGCCATGGATTCCTTGGCCTCGGCTGCAACACGCGCCGGCTCGCGCTCGCGTAGCTCTTCCCACTCGGCAATGGTCCAGCCAACTGGCAGGTAGCCGTTGATCGGATCGTGCGCCGAGGTCTGGTCGGTGAGCACGTCGGGCACGATATCGCGAGCCTGCAGCTCGCTGAGAACGTCGACGACATTGCCGACCAGCCCGACGGACAACGGCGCTTTAGCGGCTGCAATCATCTCCAGTGCTTCGTCCAGCGATGATGCGGTGCGGTCGAGATAGCCGGTGCGCAGGCGAAAGGCGATCTTGTCGCGCTGGCATTCGATCACCAGCGCGTTGTAGCCCGCCATGGTGGCCGCCAGCGGCTGGGCGCCACCCATGCCGCCGAGGCCACCGGTGACCATCAGCCGACCTGACGTATCGCCGCCGAAATGGCGTCGGCCGATTTCGCAGAAGGTCTCATAGGTTCCCTGAACGATGCCTTGGGATCCGATATAGATCCACGACCCCGCCGTCATCTGGCCGTACATCGTCAAACCCATGCGGTCCAGCTCGTTGAAGGTCTCCCAGTTCGCCCAATTGGGCACCAGATTGCCATTGGCAATCAGGACGCGGGGCGCCATGCGGTGGGTTTTGAGGACTCCCACGGGTTTGCCTGACTGGATCAGCAGGGTTTCGTCATTCTCCAGCGCCTTCAGCGCCTCGGTGATGGCGTCGAAACATTCCCAATTGCGCGCGGCGCGGCCGATGCCGCCATAGACCACCAGTTCCTCCGGGCGTTCGGCGACGTCGGGATCGAGATTGTTCATCATCAGCCGCAACGGCGCCTCGGTCTGCCAGCTTTTCGTATTGAGCTCTGGACCGGTCGGGGCTCGGACGATCCTGCGGTTGTGACGCGTTCCGGTCATGCGCTAGATCACTTTCTTCTGACGCAGGGTTTCAAGGGTGTCCCCGTCGACGCCGGCCAATGTTTCGAGCACGCTTTGGGTGTGTTCGCCGAGCACCGGCGTGGTCGGCTCATCCGTGCTTTCCGCATCGGAGAAGCGGACCGGCTGAGGCACTAGCGGAACAGTGCCGAGTGAACCGTGTGACCCGGAGGTCACGAGGCCTCGCTGCGCCACGTGTTCGGAACCGGTCAGCTGGCCGAGGTCCCACACAGGAGCAGCCGGAATGCCCGCATCGAGGAGAGCCGATAGAACGGCTTCCTGGGGCAGGGTCGTTGTCCAGGCGCCGATTTTGTCGCGCAGCAAATCCTCGTTTTCGTTGCGCGCCTGGTTGTCGGCGAAGCGAGGGTCGTCAGCCAGGTCTGGCGTGCCCATCAGTGCCGCCAGCTTGGCGAAGGTGCGATCGGAAAAGCACACCATCACGATATCGCCCGTCTGCGTGGAAAAGGAATCGACGGGATAGGTAACCGGGTGGCGGTTACCAGCCGGTCGCGGCGTGTCGTCCTTGTAGAGCTGCCGGGCGAGGCCGGTCAGTTGCATCGACATCATGCAATCGAGCATTGCCACGTCGAGATGCCGGCCTTTGCCGGTCCGCTCGCGGTCGAACAGCGCCGCAACGGTCCCAAACGCCGCAAACATGCCGGTGCACACATCGGCGACGGATTCGCCAACGGCAGTAGCTGGCCCGCCCTTCGGTCCGGTCAGGCTCATCAGGCCGCTCATCGCCTGGATGACGAGGTCGAAGGCCGGCCAGTCCTTGAGCGGGCTGTCCTGACCGAAGCCGGAAATGCTGGTATAGACGATGCTGGAATTGAGGGCTCGCACCGATGGTTCGTCCAGTCCCAGCCTTGCCATGACGCCCGGCCGAAAGTTCTCGATCAACACGTCGCATTTGGGGATCAGCGCCCGCACGAGCGCGCGCCCTTCCTCCGATTTCATGTTCACCGTGACGCTCTTCTTGTTGCGATTGAGCAGCATGAAATAGCTGCTCTCGCCATCAACGAAGGGTCCGAAAGAGCGACCTTCATCCCCGCTTTCCGGCAACTCGATCTTGATCACCTCTGCACCGAGATCCGCCAGCATCGACGTGCAGAACGGACCGGACATCACCCGCGTCAGGTCGAGCACGCGAATGCCGCCGAGCAGTCCGGCACGTTGGTCAGTCATCGGTTTCTCCGTTCGCACCGACACGCAGGGCAATCTTGCCGGTCACCCGCCGGTTGGCGAGGTCGTCAAGCGCCCGCGGCAGATCAGCCAGGCAATAGCGGTCATCGACGACCGGCCGGATGGCGCCGGCCGACATCAGCGCGGTCAGTTCCCGATTGACCTCAGCCAGCATGGCCGCATCGCTGTCATGGTTCCAGTAGACACCCTTGGCGCTGGCTCGCTTCAGCAGCAGCCTGTTGGCGGCCAGATTGGGCATTTTCCCGGATGAAAACCCGACGATCAGCAGCGTGCCGTCCATCGCCAGGCAGCGCAGGCTGTCCTCGCCGATCTTTCCGCCGACCGGGTCGACGATGACATCGGCACCACGACCGTCGGTTAATGCCTTGACCTGCTGAAACCAGTCTTCTTGGCGGTAATCAATGCCCTCGGCGGCACCATGATTTCGCGCGATCGCCAGCCTGTCGGGACCACCGGCCGTTGCGATGACCTTCGCACCACGCGCCGCGGCCACTTCCACGCAGGCGAGACCAGCGCCACCCGCCGCCGCGTGGACAAGAACGGTCTGGCCGGCTTGAACGCTGGTGCAATAGTCGAGTGCCACTATGGCCGTCACGTAGGACACCGGCAGGGCCACGGCAGCCGCGAGATCGGCGTCACCTGGAACCGCGATAGCCATGTCCTCATGCACGTTCACATAGTCCGCAAAGCCGCCCCACAGGACCTTGCTGACGATCCTGTCGCCTGCTGCGAAAGCCGATCCCTCCGGTGCAGTCTCGACAATTCCGGCAATCTCCTGTCCCGGAATGAAAGGGCGCGGCGGCCGAACCTGATATCGCTCATCGATCATCAGCAGGTCAGAAAAATTCAAGGCCGCTCGACTGACCCGGACAAGCAGCTTGCCGTCTTCTGGTTCCGGTCGTGCAACGTCGTCGAGTGCCAGCGCTTCAATTCCGGGTGTAGTCCCTGCAACCCAGGCCCTCATGGACGTCCGCCCCCGGCCGACAACAACTCGTCCACCTGCGCACAGGCGTTCCGCAGCAGGGCGCCGAACCGCTTGATTGCTTCAGGAGTTGCGCGCTGTGTCGGTGTGGCAATGGCCATGCTGCCTGCCGGGCGCCCGTCGCTCCAGAAGAACGGTGCCGCGACCCCGGCAACACCTTCATAGGTTTCTTCGCTGGAAATCGAATAGCCGCGTTGGCGTGTTTCGCTGAGGTCGCGATCAAGGGCGTCCGCATCGATCAAGGTCGATTGGGTGACTGCGGCCATAGGGCGCGACAGATAGCGTTTGCGTTCCGCCTCCGGAAGAAAGGCCAGCACGGCCTTCGGCGCAGCACCCGCATGCAGTGGAAAAATCGCGCCGATCTGCTCGAACACCCGCAGACCCTCACGGGTGCTTTCGATCTGGTCGACGCAGCGAACCGCATTGCCGGATCCGATAACGGCGGTCAGCAACACGGTCTCGCTGGTCTCCCGGGAGAGCTGCTCCAGGGTGGGCTGGCAGATGGCACCAAAATCGAAAAGCGCCGAGGCCCGGCGTCCGAGATCGATCGATGCGGGGCCGAGCGTATAGCGGTTGCGGCCTTCCAGCGGTGCCAGGTAGCCGCGGTCGGTCAGGAAGCGAACCAGGCGGTTGACGGTCGACTTCGGCATGCCCGTCGATTGCGCCAGCTCAGGCTGCGACCAGGTAGGCCGGTCGAGTTGGAACAGGTCGAGGATCTGCAGCGTTTTCTGCACCAGGCCGACGCCGGTGGCGGAACGCATGCTGTCTGTTTGGTCAAGCGACATATCCCAATATATATTGCAATGTCCCAAAATATGGAATAGCCTTTTTGAAACCCTCGCAACAGAGGGGGCAAAAACGGAGGATCCGAATGACGCATCTGCTGCGAAGAAC
Source organism: Hoeflea sp. (assembly GCA_965216535.1). Taxonomy (GTDB): domain Bacteria; phylum Pseudomonadota; class Alphaproteobacteria; order Rhizobiales; family Rhizobiaceae; genus Hoeflea_A. Next base: position 6,729,328 of record OZ244175.1, on the reverse strand, counting down.
CGTGATGGCGGGAGCCGCGCTCCTGATGGCCGGGTTGGCGCCGACCGTCGGCGTCGCGGCCGACAAGGTCTTGAAACTGGCGAGCTTCGTGCCGCCCATTTACATTTTGCATGAGCCGATCTTCGTAAAGCTGGCAACGGATCTCGAAGCCGCGACCGACGGTTCGGTGAAAATCGAAATCTATCCTTCCGGCGAACTCGGCAAGGGTCCGGTCGAGCAGTATAAGCGCGCGGTGACCCGGGTCGCCGAGATCAGCTACGGCCTGCCCGGCTACACCTCTTCGGTGTTCCCCAAGACGCTCCTGATCGAATTGCCGGGCGTCACGTCGGGGCATGAAGACGCGACCGCCAAGTTGTGGAAGGTCATGGACGGGCATCTGCGGGACGAATTCAAGAAAACGGTTCCGCTGGCGCTGTTCGTCACCCCGCCGGCCGTTCTGATGATGCGCGACAAACCGATCCGCAGCCTGGCCGATCTTGAAGGACTTAAAATTCGCGTGGCGTCGTCGTCGGCTGCCGCCGTCATCGAGGCCTATGGCGCGACTCCTGTTCCGATGCCAGCCAACAAGGTCTACACCGCGATGAACACCGGTGTTGTCGATGGGGCGTTGATGGGATCGGACTCTCTGCTGATCTTCAAGCTCATCGAACTGACCAAGTATGTAACCACCAACCTGCCCGAGATGCCGACAACGATTTTCCTCGTTGCCAATGAGGAAGCGGTGAACGAGTTGTCCGATGCCGAACGCAAGGCGCTCGCAGACCTGAGCGGCCTCGATATCTCGCAGCGCTCGGCGGCTGGGTTGGCCAAATTCGGACAAATTGCGATGGGCAAGTTTGCCGGCATCGATGGCAACGAGACCATTGTGCTGTCCGACGAAGCGCGGGCCGAGTTTGAAGCAAAGGCTGCGGAAGCTGTTGCAAAACTGCTCGCCGAGCATGACGCCAAGGGCCTTCCGGCGAGCGATATCGTTGCGGCCATGAAGAATTAGTCGACGGTTCGGCAGAGTGAGGGGTCTGCTGAAACATCTCGACCGGATCGTCACTGTGATGGCGATTGCCGGCGGCCTGGTGGTCGCCGGCCTTGTCGTTTTGACCTTCGTCGATGTGATCATGCGCTATTTCTTCTCCGCGCCGATGCGCGGTCGGCAGGACATCGTCGAGATGGGCATGGTGACTGCGTTGTTGCTGGCGGCTCCCTACACCTGGAGGATCAACGGACATATCAGTGTCGACCTGTTCCGACGCTTGCCGGTCAAGTTGCTGGAGCGGCTGCGCTGGCTGTTCGTCAAGCTGCTGGTGGCGGGTGTATTTGCTCTGATTGCCTGGCGGGCCTGGTACGCGGCCGAGGATGCGGCACTCTTCAACGAAGCCACCAACATGATCACCATTCCGCATCGGCCTTTCATTTTCCTGATCATGGTCGTTGCGATAGTTCATGCGGCGATCATTCTGCTTGAGTGCCTGGCCGGTCCCGAAGACCGGCAAGATGACGGTGGGGGTTCATGAGCCCGGTGCTGATCGGTGCCGGTGGACTGGCCGTCCTGCTTGGACTGATGGCGCTGCGGGTGCCCGTTGCCTTCGCGATGATTGTCGCCGGTGTCGGCGGCATTGGATTGCTCAACTCCTGGCCCGCCGCCTTCTCAACCCTGTTTACCGAAACCTGGGGTACGCTCACCTATGTCGAGCTGACCGTCATTCCGCTGTTCGTGCTGATGGGCAACATCGCCAGCGCGTCGGGCATGAGCCGTGACCTCTACAATCTCGCTTACGCCTTGATCGGCCGATTTCGGGGCGGCCTGGCACACGCGACCATCCTCGGTTGCACCGGATTTGCCGCCCTTTCAGGATCGTCGGTGGCGTCCGCTCTGACGCTTGGTCGCGTTGCTCTGCCGGAGATGGACCGGTTCAACTACGATCCGAAATTCGCTGCCGGTTCGGTTGCCGCCGGTGGCACGCTCGGCATTCTGATCCCTCCATCCACCGGCTTCATCATCTACGCGATCCTCACGGAGGAATCGATCGGCAGGCTGTTCCTGGCCGGCGTGGTGCCTGGCCTCATTCTGTCAGGCTGTTTCATGCTGACTATCGCGCTGATGACGGCGTTGCGGCCGCAAATCGGTCCGGCGGGAGAGCGTTTCAGTCTTGCGGACAAGCTTCGGTTCCTGTTTCGCGGCGCCGCCATCCTCATCATTATCATCGCCTCGATCGGTGGCATTTACGGCGGCGTCTTCACGCCGGTGGAAGCGGCCGCGGTCGGCGCCGTCCTGGCCTTTGTCTTTTCGCTGCCGCGCAAGCAGTTCACGCTCGACAGTTTCCGCGATGCGCTTCTGAAGACCGTGTCCACCACCGTGATGATCTATTTCATCATCATCGGCGCCAGTGTTTTCTCACCTTTTCTGGCATTGACCCACATTCCGTCCGCCCTGGCTGACATGCTGGTCCAGGCGCAATTGCATCCGCTCGTACTTTTGCTGCTTGTGCTCGCCGTGTTCATCTTTCTGGGCACCTTCCTCGATGGCTTTGCCATGATGGTGCTGGTTCTGCCCATCGTCCTGCCGATCATCGAACAATCCGGCATCGCGGAGCTGCTGGGCATGAGCGGCGGCTCCGATCTGCGCATTTGGTTCGGTGTTGTCATGGTGATCATCCTGGAGATGGCGCTTATCAGCCCGCCGGTCGGCATGAACGTCTTCGTAGTCAAGAGCGTCTCGGACATCTCGATGGGCGAGATCTATCGCGGCATCATGCCGTTCTGGCTGGCCATGCTGGTCTGCCTGATCATCATCATTGCCTGGCCGCATCTGTCGCTCTACCTGCCATTCACCATGCGCAATTAGAGTAGGCTGCGGGGTTGAAGCTGAACGCTTCAACCCCGCTGCAACGCATCAACTCGCCAGCCGCTCCGTTGCTGCCCGCCGGTCGTCGACGGCGTTGGCAAGGCCGTGCAAGACCTCCACCGTCGTGTCCCAGTCGATGCAGCCGTCGGTGATGGACTGGCCGTAGGTCAACGGTCCGTTGCCAAGGTCCTGACGGCCCGCCACCAGATTGCTTTCGATCAGCAGGCCGATGATGCGGCTGTCGCCGGCCGCAACCTGCGCGCCGATATCACGGGCCACGGCCGGTTGCCGGGCCGGATCCTTGCCGCTGTTGGCGTGGCTGGTATCGATCATCACCACACCGCGCGATCCTGCCTGTTCGGCGGCCCGGCAGGCAGCGTCCACGGACGCGGCGTCGTAGTTGGTCTCCTTGCCGCCGCGCAGGATGATATGGCAGTCCTCATTGCCCGTGGTCGATGCAATCGCGGAACGACCGCTCTTGTTGACGGCCATGAAATGGTGCGGATGGGCGGCAGACCGCACGGCATCTATCGCAATCTTGACGTCGCCCGATGTGCCGTTCTTGAAGCCGACCGGGCAGGAGAGACCGGATGCCAGTTCCCGGTGCACCTGGCTTTCGGTGGTGCGGGCGCCGATTGCCGCCCAGCCGACCAGGTCGGAGATGTATTGCGGCACTGTTGTGTCGAGATATTCGCAACCGACCGGCAGGCCCAGTCCGTTGATCTCCGCCAGCAACTCCCGCGCCATGCGCAGGCCGGTGTTGATGTCGAAACTGTCGTCGAGATGCGGATCGTTGATCAGTCCTTTCCAGCCAACGGTGGTCCGCGGCTTGGCGAAATAGACCCGCATGACGATTTCGAGCCTGTCCGAGAGTTCGTTGCGCTGTGCCGCAAGCCGTTCGGCATAGTCGAGTGCCGCTTCCGGATCATGGATCGAACAGGGGCCGATTACCACCAGCAGTCGGTCGTCACGGCCGTCGAGGATGCGGCGGATGGCCGAACGGGAGTTTTCGACGGTCGCTGATGCGAGGTCGTCCGGCGGAATGTCGTTCAACAGGGTTTCGGGCGCGATCAGTTCCCGGATATCGCGAATTCGAAGATCATCGGTTGGATTGTGCATTGTCGGGTTCCTTGGTTTCGGCCCCGGCGGCACAAAAAAACCGCCAGAGGGCTGGCGGTTGGTGCGGTTTGCTTATGATCCTGGTGTGCTCAGGACATGCGATCCCCTCCGTCCGCCATGTGGCCCGGATAAAAGTAAAACCAGAAATAGACGAACGATTGGATCATGGGAGACGCACATACACGCTCTGCCAGGTGCTGTCACCCGTTTTGTTCGGAAGGGTCGTAATCAGGAAGAACGAATTTCGAGTTTGCTCAGCAGCCTGTCGCGTTTCTGCAGCCACCAACCAGACTCGATAGGCCATAGTGCCTCGGCATCCTCGTGTCCCAATTGTGCGGCGGCGTGCAGAGGCCAGTTGGGATCGAACAGGAGTTCCCTGGCCAGGGCGATCATGTCGGCCTGTCCTTCCTGAACGATTGCTTCGCAGAACTCCGGGTCCCACAGGAACCCCACGGCCATCGTGGGCATGTCCGCATCGCGCCGAACGCGCTCCGCAAACGGAGCCTGAAATCCCTGCTCGATGGTCATCCGGCGCGGCCGTTCGCGTCCACCGATGCCACCGGACGAGCAATCGATCATGTCGACCCCCGCAGCCTTGAGGGCCCTGGCTGTTTCCACCGTGTCCTCGATCTCCGAACCACCCTCCAGCCAGTCCGTTGCCGACAGGCGGAACGCCAACGGCAGATGGTCGGGCCAATTCGCCCGCACCGCCTTGGCAACCTCGACTGCAAAGCGACGCCGGTTCTCGGCATTGCCGCCCCATTCGTCGGTTCGGTGATTGGAAATCGGTGAGAGAAACTGATGAACGAGAAAACCGTGCGCGGCATAGATTTCGATGATCTCGAAGCCGGCCGCCTGGGACCTTTGGGCCGCAGCACCGAATGCGGAGATGACCCGTTGAATATCCTCCTGTGACATCTCAGTGGGCGACGGCCAACCTTCCGCATAGGGCAGGGGTGACGGCGCATCGGCGGGCCATGGAGCTTCCCCACGCTCAGCCATATCCTGCTCGTCAACCGGGGTTTCCCCGTGCCAGGGCCGCCGTTCCGATGCCTTGCGCCCGGCGTGACCAAGTTGAATGCCCGGGACCGCACCTTCCTGCTTCAGAAACGCCGCTACCGGCTTCAGGGCGGCAATCTGGCTGTCGTCCCAGAGACCCAGATCACCATGGGTTCGCCGACCCCCTGCCTCTACGGCGGTTGCTTCCGCATAGACAAGTCCGGCTCCGCCCATGGCAAAGCGCCCAAGATGCACCAGGTGCCAGTCATTCGCGAGCCCATCGACTGCGCGGTACTGGCTCATCGGAGAAACCGCTATTCGGTTTTTGAACGTGATGTCGCGCAGGGTGAAGGGTGAAAACAGTTCGGACAACGGGGGCAGACCTTAGTATTTCCGGAAGGGGACCAGAAGCGTCCACAACAGTCGCGTCGGCGACCGGTCGCGATAATATTCCAGGCCAATTTCCATGTCCTTGTGGCCGCGATGAGGCTGGGCGCAATAGGTGCCGAACAGGTAATCCCAGAACGGAAAATTGAAGCCGTAATTGGAGTTGGTTTCCTGCTTGAAGGTGGAATGGTGCACCCGGTGCATATCGGGCGTCACCAGCACAAGGCGCAGAACCCGATCGAGGCCAAGAGGCAGGCGGGCATTGGCGTGGTTGAACATCGCCATGCCGTTGAGCACGATCTCGAAAATCAGCACGGCGACCGCTGGCGGGCCGAGACAGACGATGATCAGTGCCTTCCAGAACATCGACAGCACGATCTCCAGCGGATGGAAGCGCAAGGCCGTTGTCAGGTCGAAGCCGGTGTCGGAATGGTGCATGCGGTGAATGCGCCAAAGGATCGGAATCTTGTGGCTCAGGAGATGCTCAAGCCAAATGGCGAAATCGAGGATGACGAAGGCGATGATGCCGGCAATCCAGGTCGGCACCTCGAAGATATGGAACAGCCCGTAGCCATTGTCGGCGGCCCAGAGCGCGGTGCCGACCGCCGCCAGCGGGAAGATCACCCGCAGAACCAGGGACGACAGCACCAGGACGGAGAGGTTCGTAAACCAGCGGCGCGCTTTCAGCGCCCCGATCATCTCGTCGCGTTCAAGCCGCGGACTGAGCAGCTCATAGGCCGCCATGGAGAGAAAGATCGCAGCAAAGGCAATCAGTCGGACAACCGGCTCTGACAGGCCGAGCAGTTCCATGGGCCTTTTGCCGTCCTCAGTGCGACCGGAAGCGTGCCATCGCTCCGCGTTCGATAGCGGCACAGGTCAGTTTGTCGAGACCAAGCCGATCGCGCAGGATCTGCAGCAGCCGCAGTTCCTCCTGCTCGACATGCAGGTCGGCGGCGGCCACCTCGACGGCCAGCGCGTAGGCAGTATCGTAAAGGCCGGGCGGCAGCGCATCATGGGCGATCAGCATCACGGTATCGAGGCCATCCGGCTCGCTCAGGATGGCGCCGCAGTCGCGTGCCACCCGCACCAGGCGGTCTTCATCGAATTCCTGAAAGATCGGCAGGGTCCGGGTGATGTTACCGATTTGCGCCAGCTCGGCGTCGGTCATCGTCCTGTCGACGGCCGACATGGTGACCATGACGTAAATCAGCGCGTCCTGAATGGTGATCGGGGAGCTCATGCCACATCCTTCTGGGTCTCGACTGCTTGACCACACGCTCTAAAACGATGGGGCGGCACGGTCAAGCAAAACAGGAGCAACCACGGGCGTGCGATTTGTGCACTGCCGCATTGACCTTTCCAGGTCATCGGCCTAGGTTCCGCGCGCCCCCGGGCATACCGGCTGCCGATCAAGCGATTCAGGCGGTTCGAACGCCCCGGCCGACGGGATTTGCGCTGCAGCACCCGCCGTCTTCAATATCACTTGATAGAGCCCCGAAAGCACGACGATGAGCACCGACCGCCTTCCTGAAATCGATCTTGACGAAGAGATGATTGCAGTTGCGGCTGAGGCCAAGGCCTGGCCGTTCGAAGAGGCGCGCAAGCTCGTCAAACGCTACGAGAAGGACGGCTATCCCGACACCGTTCTGTTTGAAACGGGCTACGGTCCGTCGGGCCTTCCGCACATCGGTACCTTCGGCGAAGTCGCACGCACCTCCATGGTGCGCCACGCTTTTCGCGTGCTGACACGCAACTGTGTGAAGACGAAGATCCTGTGTTTTTCCGATGACATGGACGGCTTTCGCAAGGTGCCGGCCAACGTCCCGAACCAGGAGATGATGCAGGCCTATCTCGGCATGCCGCTGACGAAGGTGCCGGATCCTTTCTCCAACGAGTATCCGTCGTTCGGCGCCGCCAACAATGCACGCCTGCGGGCCTTCCTTGATCGGTTTGGCTTCGATTATGAATTTGCCTCCTCGACCGACTACTACACCAGCGGCCGGTTCGATGCAGCACTACTGCGCATGCTCGAGGTCTATGACGATGTCATGGCGATCATCCTGCCGACTTTGGGCGAGGAGCGGCGCGCAACCTATTCGCCTTTCCTTCCGATCTGCCCACGCACGGGCAAGGTCCTGCAGGTGCCGATGATCGCCCGGGATGCGGATGCCGGCACCGTGACCTATGCCGATCCGGAAACCGGCGAGGAGATCACCACCAGCGTCACAGGCGGCCAGGTCAAGTGCCAGTGGAAGGCTGACTGGGCGCTGCGCTGGTTTGCGCTCGGCGTCGATTACGAAATGGCCGGCAAGGACCTGATCGACAGCGTCACCCTGTCGTCCAAGGTGTGCCGTGCGCTGGGCGGCCGCGCGCCGGAAGGCTTCAATTACGAGCTGTTCCTGGATGAAAACGGCCAGAAGATTTCCAAGTCCAGGGGCAATGGCCTGACCATCGACGAATGGCTGACCTACGCGTCGCCGGAAAGTCTGGCGCTCTACATGTTCCAGAAGCCGAAGACAGCGAAGAAGCTTTATTTCGACGTCATCCCGAAGGCGGTCGACGAGTATTTCTCGTTCCTCTCGGCCTATGGCAGGCAGGACTGGAAAAACCGTCTGGGCAATCCGGTCTGGCACATGCATTACGGCAATCCGCCTGCCGCGGACAATCCGGTGCCATTCGCCATGCTGCTCAATCTGGTCAGCGCCTCGAATGCCGAAAACAGCGACGTCCTGTGGGGCTTCATCTCGCGCTACGCACCAGGTGTCACAAGCGACAGCCATCCGCAGCTTGACGCGCTGGTCGGTTATGCGATCCGTTACTTCAACGATTTCGTCAAACCGACCAAGGTGTTTCGTGATCCCGACGATGTGGAGCGCCAGGCGCTGTCGGCCCTGGATGAGAAACTGGCCGCTTTGCCGGCAGACGCCGACGGCGCAACGATCCAGGATTCCGTGCTCGATGTCGCGCGCGGTATCGAGCGTTACCAGGACCAGAACCGAAAGGGCCCCGACGGCGGCCCGGGCGTTTCCGTTGCCTTTTTCCAGATGCTCTATCAAGTGCTTCTGGGGCAGGAGCGTGGCCCCCGCTTCGGCTCCTTTGCGGCGCTTTACGGCATTGCCGAAACCCGCGCCCTCATTCAGACGGCTCTGGCTGGGGAGCTGGTTCAGTAACAACGTCTGACGGTTGAACCTGCACTCCGCTGTCGACGACAGCGGAGAGGTTGCGTGGATCGCTTCCGTAGATACCCTTTGCGCCGTTGCGGGCGATCTCCTCGAGCGCGACATATTCCGTGTCCGGAAGGGCTCGCGCCCAGCCGCTTCTGACCAACCAGGCGGCTGGATCCTGAGTCCCGACGGAGCAACGACTGACAACGATCTCCTCCCAGCGGCCTTTCGGCACGACGCAGGACATGGCTCGTCCTCGCATGAAGTTGCGGAACGAAGTCCGGGCAATGATCCCGCATGGCCAGGCAAAGCCTTTGATGTCGATACAAACCGATTGAGGTTCCAGCACCTCGATATCGGCAAGTTGAAGATCGCCTTTCGCGTAGGTCACCAGTCCGGCTGCGATGACGACCGGCTGGTGGAGGAGGGTCGTCTCCGGTCCGGTCTCTTTCGGTGGTGTCAGCGGCTGACGGGGCGCAATCCGTTCGAGCCGGACTGCATTTTCCGCAAATGGCGCGGCGAACAGTCCGGGCGAGACCTGACGCACCGGACCCACTTCGACAATCTCGCCAACCTCAGGTTCACCGGTGGTCGGTTGCAGTTGGGTGGTTTGCTCCTGTTCGACCGGTTGTTCGCCGCTTGTGAAAGCAAAAAACAGCAACACCAGGGTCATGGCGAACAGGAAAAAGAGAATGGCCGGAATTCGCTTCATCTACTGGCTCGCCCAGGCAATGCGGGCGATCCACTCGATCTCGTCCGCGGAAAAACTGCGGTCCGGATGGTCCGGATTGAGCGATTGCAATTCGATGTGTCCCGGCGCCCGACGTCTCAATAGCTTTGCCATGACCTCACCTGCACGGGTCTTGACCACGACCCGGTCTCCGGGGCGCACCTGCGCCTCCGGTTCGACGATCAGCGTATCGCCGTCGCGGTAGAGCGGCAGCATTGAATCGCCCTGGACCTTGAGTGCGTAGGTGTGACCGGTGGCCGCCACCGGCAGCTCCACCTCGTCCCAACCGTAACCGGCTGGAAATCCGCCGTCGTCGAAGTAGCCGCCGTTGCCCGCCTGGGCAAAGCCAAGCAGTGGTACCGTAGTGCCGGTGCTGGCGCGAGATTCCGGCGCGGCGAGTTCGATGAAGCGTTCCGGTGGGCAGTCGACGGCGGACAGAATGCGCGAAAGCGATTCCGTTGACGGCCAGCGTGGACGTCCATCGTTGTTTGTGCGTTTGGATTTGTTGAACGCCGTCGGGTCCAAACCGGCTCGGCGTGCCAGCCCTGAAACCGACATCCCGTTACGGTCCGCCAATCTGTCGATCGCCATCCAGATTTGCGCATGCGAAAGCATGGTTGACACTTATACGTTGCCCGATGCTCGGTTCAAGGCTTCAGGTTGACGTCATCGTGTTTCATTCGAGACCACGGGCCTGATCAGAATTCGAAGTCCCCGCCGTCGACCTGCTCCTGCGGCAGCCAGGTCTCGTGCACGTGCAACCAGCGGAACGGTTCCGCACGGGTCAGCAGCGCAGTGGATAAACGCGCGTTCTTCGGCCGGTCGTAAGACCGCGAACCGGTTTGCCATTCCGTGTAGGTGACCAGCAGATGGTCGCCCAATTCGTGGCGGATCGTCACGTCGCGAATGACGATGCGGTGATTGGGATTGGCCCCATGCGCCTTGCGAAAAGCGGCGGTCAGACCTTCGATTGTCGTTTGATTGCCGTCTGGCGTGATGATGATGAAACCGGCGTCAAAACGCGGAACGAACTCGCTCTCCAGTGCCTCGGGTGCGACCGATCCCGCATACCAGTCGACGAAAAAGCGGTGCAGGTCCTCGATTTCGTGGCGAACGCGCTGTTCCAGATCGCTCATGGTTCTTCCCTGGGAAACATTGTGGTTAAACCAACGTAGCATATCGAGCGACAGCCCGCTGCCTGGGAACGGCATGTTGCGCTGACTGCGTCGTTCCAAGTTCCCGCGTCACCGGGATTTCCGTCCCGGAACGAACGATCGCATCAATCTCCTCAAGTGATTTCCACGCGCCTGTGACCCTGCAGTGGAGCTTATCCGGGGCCGTAGCCATCCTGTCGCGATGAAAGGCGGGTTGATCGGCCAAACCAAGGCCAAAATCCAACTCGCTCGCCATTTTTGTATACTAAAGCTTGAAATTTTCATTTTTTTGGATACAAGATTATGAAGATATAAGTTTTCTGGACACAAAAAGATGAAAAATGATAGGGATTTTGGACGTTCGGGTCCTGAGCGGCTGGTCGTCGATGGGACCGACACGTTGGCTAACGTGCTGAGGCGCCGGCTTGCCGACAAGATCCTTAACGGCGAACTGCAGCCGGGAGCCCGCCTGGACGAACAGACCATTGCCGACCACTACGGAGTGTCGCGTACGCCGGTAAGGGAGGCCATCACTCAGCTCGGTTCTTCGGGCCTGGTCGAAATCCGGCCACGCCGCAGCGCATTGGTTGTCCCGATCGACACCGAGTTTCTGGCACAACTCTTTGAGGCCGCTGCCCATGTCGAGGCGATTTGCGCTGCCTTCGCGGCCATGCGCATGACACTTACCGAGCGGGCTCGCCTGGCGCGCGTCTTCCAGGATTGCGTCGCCGCCTGCGATCGGCGCGATGCTGAGGACTTCGCGGCGCATCACCGGCTGTTTCACAACACCATTCGCGACGGCGCCCACAACCCGGCGCTCGCCGAATGCCTGAAGCAATGCCGCCGGCAGATCGCTCCCTTTACCAAGGCCTCGCATGCCGATTTCCGCAACATGCAGGCGACGGTCGAGGACCAGCGGAACATCCTGTCGGCGATCAATGACCAGGACGAAGCGCGGGCCGGGCTTCTGATGAAGCGTCATCTGAGCCAGGTCGGAATTCGTGTCGTCGACGAATACGTGCAGGCCCAGACATAAGGCAAGGCACAATGATGAAGAACGCCCGCCCGCGCCAGTCCGCGGCTGGGTCTCGATAAGGGAGGACTCTCATGTTTCAAAGTGTGAATCATTCGCGGCGGCGGTTGTTCCGCCGTGTTCTCGCGGCTGCGGTCCTGGCCGTTTCGTTTGCCGGCGGTTCCGCGCTGGCGGACTATCCGGATCGACCGGTCACGCTCCTGATCGGCTCGACGCCGGGATCGGCGCCGGACACTCTGGCCCGGATCGTCGCCGTCAAGATGGGCGAAATTCTCGGGCAGCCGGTCGTGGTCGAAAACCGGCCGGGTGCGGCGGGCAGCGTCGCGGCGAGTTCTTTGAAGCGCGCCGACCCTGACGGTCACACGATCATGATGGTCACCGCCGTCCATTCCATTTCACCGACCCTGCGAAAGAACATCGACTACAACACCGCTGAAGATTTCCGCGGCATCGGCATGGTCGCTTCCGTACCGTTGATTTTCGTCGTCAACAAAGATCTCGGCGTCGGAACCATGGACGAATTTGTGGAGCGAGCAAAGCAAGGCGACGTCTTCTACTCGACGCCCGGAATCGGCACGCTGCAGCACCTTGCAACCGAGGATTTTTCCAAGGCCAAGGGAATTCAGATGACCATCGTGCCCTATCGCGGCGGCGGAAATGCCACCAAAGCGGTCATCGCCAACGAGGTGCAGTTGTTCTTTGCCGGAATTCCGCCAGCGCTGCCGCACGTCCGTGAGGGCACAATCGTCGCACTCGGAATTTCGACACCCGAACGATCGCCGGCTGCGCCTGACGTCCCGACCTTTCGGGAACTTGGCTTTGACGGATACAATGTTGACAACTGGCACTCCTTGATGGCGCCGAAAGGCACGCCTGACGACGTGATCCAGAAGCTCTCCGATGCCCTGAATCAGACCTTGTCACTGCCGGAAACCGCAGAGCAGTTCCTGAATGTCGGAGCAACGCCCAATCCCAACACGCCGGCCGAAATGGACGCCTGGACTGTCAATGAGATGGCGCGCTGGAAACGGGTCATCGAAGAAAACAACATCACGCTCAAGGAGTAGGGCCACAACAATGCGGGATACCAACCTGCTGATTGTGATGGTCGACGAGATGTCGGCCACGGCGGTCGGGTGCTACGGGCATCCGACCGTCCGGACGCCGCGGATCGACGAACTAGCCGCAAGGGGAGTCCGTTTTCGGGATGCCTACGCGACAACGCCGATCTGCATGCCGGCCCGTGCCGTCGTGGCCACCGGGCGTTATGCGCACGAGACCGGATATTGGGACAACGTCCTTGCCTATGACGGCCGCGTAAAGGGCTGGGGTCACCGCTTGCAGCAACACGGCCATCGCAACACTTCGATTGGCAAGCTGCACTACATTGATGGTGAGGCCCCAACCGGGATTGACGAGCAAATCCTGCCCATGCACGTGTTCGCGGGCGGAGACGTCTTCGGCCTGGAACGCGAAAACCAGCCGAAGAGGCCTCAAAACGGTGGGCTCGCCGCGGAAGTGGCGCTCGGCCACAGCGGTTACACCCGCTACGACGAGCGGATTTCCGCGCTGACCGAGGAGTGGTTCAGCAGGCGGCTGGACGATCAGGGCAATAAGCCCTGGGTGTTGTTTACGTCCTTCATCGCCCCGCATTTTCCTCTGACCGTGCCGGAAGAGTATGTCGATCTCTATCGCGACGCGGACATCGAGCTGCCGGGCAAGACGCTCAATGACCAGGGCCCGGTCGGTGCCTGGTGGCAGCAGTTTCGGGACGGTTACAATTTCGACGACTACTTCGACGGCGATGACCATCGCCGCAAGGCGCTGATCCACTATCTGGCCCTTTGCAGTTTCGCCGACCGTAATGTCGGACGGGTCGTCGCGGCCCTCGATTCAAGCGGCGCGGCGGACAACACGCGCATTCTGTTCGTTGCCGACCATGGCGACAATCTCGGAGCGCGCGGTCTGTGGGGCAAGTCCACCATGTATCGCGAATCGGTCAACGTGCCGCTGATTTTGGCCGGACCCGATATTCCCGCCGGTCGGATCTGCTCGACGCCGGTTTCCCTGGTCGACATCTATCCAACCGTCATGCAGTCTGTCGGAATCGCGCCGGGTGAAGCCGACCGGATGCTCCCTGGAAAGTCGTTGCTGGAGATCGCCGTTGCCCCGGATGATCCGGACCGGGAGGTGTTTTGCGAGTATCACGCCTCCTGCGCGCCAACGGCTGTCTTCATGATCCGCCGCGGTCGCTTCAAGTACATTCACTATACGGGTGCCGGTGCGGAATTGTTTGATCTTCAGGCGGATCCGGATGAGATCGACAACCTCGCCGACAACCCTGAATTTACGGGAGTGATCTCCGAATTCGAGACACGGCTGCGGGAGATCGTCGATCCGGAGGAGGCGGACCGGCGAGCCAAGGCAGACCAGAGTTCGAAGTTGGATGAACTCGGCGGGTTGGAGGCCGTCCTGGCCAGGGGCGGGGTTCCACACACGCCGGCCCCCGGCGAGGAACCGCAATTCGTCTAGAGGCTATCGTTTACGAGGCAGTATCAGAAGATGAAAAACCGTCGGCCAGCCCCGGAAGCGACGAAAGCAGCGATGCTGTGGCAAGCGCCGCGAAGCCACCGAACGGGCGAGTTCCTCCGGGCCGCTCGCGGCCGGGATCGTTTGTGTGAAGTCGCGGCAGGAAGGGCATCACGTCTGCACGACCCGTCCGGCCGGCGACCAAAAACGCCGCGGTCGCGCGGTCCTGCCTTGTAAACAGAACATGCGCCGGATGCGGCCAAGGGGAGGAGTCGTGAGATGACCCATGAAAACGGTTCGGACGCAATCGCCGTGCCCAGCAGGGTGCGCGACCGGATAGCGGGCGGCCTGCTGGTTGCAACCGGCTTGTTCGTCGCCATCGAGGCCTTGGACTATTCATTCGGAACGCTATCCCGAATGGGTCCCGGCATGACGCCCTTCGGTCTGGGTGTGCTGCTGATCGTGCTCGGTGCCCTGGTCTTTCTCTTCGCCCACCCGGTCGAGGCTGATGAGGAGCGCAAAATCGTCCTGCGGCCGGTCATTCTGTCGCTCGCCGGCGTGCTGGCTTTCGCCTTGCTGGTCGATACCGCCGGGCTTATTGCCGCGACGGCCGCTCTGGTGTTCATCTCCGGCTTCGCCGATCCGGATCATTCTCTGCGTTCCCTGACGGCGCTTTTCCTGGGGCTGTTGATCCTCGTCTGGGTCGTCTTCGTCTTGCTCATCGGCATTCCCTTCCGGCTCGTAGTGGGGCTCGGCTGATGGATGTGCTCGGTAATCTTGCCCTCGGCTTCAGCGTCGCCCTGAGCGGCTATTCGATCCTCTACTGCCTGTTCGGCGTCACCGTCGGCATGCTGATCGGCGTCCTTCCGGGCATCGGTGCCATGGCGGCGATTTCCATGCTGCTGCCGGTCACCTTCTATCTGCAGCCGGAACAGGCGCTGATCATGCTGGCAGGAATATATTATGGTGCCCAGTATGGCGGATCTATCGCCTCGATCCTGCTCAACGTACCGGGCACCCCGTCATCCGCGCTGATCTGCCTGGACGGCTATCCGCTGGCGCGTCAGGGCCGCGCCGGCGCCGCCATCTTCATCACCACGATCGCTTCCTTTTTCGGCAGTTGCTTCGCCATCCTCTGCCTGGCGGCCTTTTCGCCGCCGATCGCCCGGTTTGCCCTGAATTTCGGTTCGGCCGAATATTTCGCCCTGATGGCCTTCGGCCTGATCACGGCATCGACGGTCGCTCCCGGATCGCAGCTCAAGAGCCTCGCGATGGTCGTCCTCGGCCTCGTGTTCGGGCTGGTCGGGACCGATGTCACGAGCGGTACGCTGCGCTATACCTTCGGCCTGCTGAACCTCGCCGACGGCTTGAGCATCGTCGCCATCGCCATGGGCGTTTTCGGCACGGCCGAGATCATCGCCAACCTGTCGCGTCCGCCGGATCGTCGCGGCCGGGCGACCCTCGTCGGCATGCGCGACCTGCTGCCGACCCGCAAGGAATTGGCGCAGACCCCGAAACCGATGCTGCGCGGCGCACCCATAGGCGCCATGCTGGGTATTCTACCCGGCGCCGGCGCGACGATCGGCGCGTTCGTGGCCTATGGCGTGGAGACGCGAGTCGCGAAGGATCCGAGCCGCTTCGGCAAGGGCGCGATCGAGGGCATCACCGCCCCGGAGGCTGCCAACAATGCGGCCGCCCAGGCGGCCTTCATCCCGACCCTGTCCCTCGGCATCCCCGGAGATGCCGTCATGGCGTTGCTGCTCGGTGCTCTTCTCATTCACGGTGTCGAGCCGGGCCCCAAGATGATCGTCGACAATCCGGAGATCTTCTGGGGGCTGCTGGCCAGCTTTTGGATCGGCAATCTGATGCTGCTGATCATGAATATTCCGATGATCGGGTTGTGGGCGCGGATCCTGACCATTCCTTACAAGTACCTGTTCCCCGGCGTCCTGTTGCTCATCTGCGTGGGCGTCTACAGCATCAACAACAATCCGTTCGATCTGCTCGTCGTCTTCGTCTTCTCAGCCATCGGATATCTGCTTTCCATCTTTCGGTTTTCGCCGGCGCCCCTGCTGCTTGGATTTGTACTCGGGCCGATGCTGGAGGAAAACTTCCGCCGTGCCCTGCTGTTGGCGCGCGGCGACCTGATGGTTTTCGTGGAGCGTCCGATCAGCGCCGGCCTGCTTGTCCTGTCCATGCTGGTACTGTTTGGTCCGGCTGTATCCCAGCTGTGGCGTCGGCGCGGGTTATCCCGTGGAGTACAGAGAGGATAATTTTATGCAACAACGAAGCGTCAGCCCGAATGTGCTTCTGATCATAGTCGATCAGTGGTCGGGGAACTGTCTCGGGGCACTCGGACATCCGACCATTCAAACGCCAACACTTGATCAACTGGCGCGCAACGGCGTTCTGTTCAGCCGTGCGTATTCGGAATGTCCGATCTGCATCCCGGCACGTCGCAGCCTGTATACAGGCCTGTCGCCGCGCGGCCATGGCGACCGTGTTTTTAGAAAATCCGGTCGCATGCCGGACGCTCCGACGATCGCGAGCTGCTTCAGAGATGCCGGCTATCAGGCCTATTGCGTCGGCAAACTTCACGTCTATCCGGAGCGGGACCGCATCGGCTACAACGACGTGTTACTGTCGGAGGAAGGTCGGCCGCATTTGGCAATTGACGACTACGACCTGTTTCTCTCCGACAACGGCCACACCGGCAAGCAGTTCGCCCATGGCATGGCCAACAACAGCTACATGCACCGGCCTTGGCATTTGCCCGAGCGGCTCCACCACACGAACTGGGCGACGGAGCAACTGTGCCGCTACATCAAGCGGCGAGATCCGCTATGCCCCTCTTTCTGGACCATCTCCTACCAGACTCCCCATCCGCCGCTGACACCTCTGTCTCACTATTTCGACTTTTACCGGACCAGAGTGATTGAGCCGGCCCTGTCGTCGGAATGGTCCGACTCCACCGACAGTCTGCCTTATGCCCTACAAGCGGTGCGTAATTACTGGCCCGCGATGTCGGCCGAGGTTTTGGCCGATATGCGGCGGGCCTACTACGCGCTCTGCACGCACATCGATCACCAGTTGCGTGTCATCCTCGGCACTCTGCGTGAAGAACGTCAGCTCGACGACACCATCATTCTGTTCTGCAGCGATCACGGGGACATGCTTGGCGATCACGGTCTCTTCGGAAAAAGGCAGTTCTACGAGGGTTCGACCCGCATCCCGATGATAGTCGTCGGGCAGGCCGGCGATCAGCGGATCGTGCCTGACACGCGCGACGATCGCCTTGTGGCGTTGCAAGACGTGATGCCCACGCTGCTCGACCTCGCGGGTTTACCGGTCCCCGAGACTTGCGACGGGATATCGGCTATTGCAGCCGAGCGTCGGCCTTGGCTCTATGGCGAGGTGCTTGAGAACCACTCTGCCTCTCGCATGCTACACGACGGACGCCACAAGTTGATCTGGCATCCGGCCGGTAACAGAATCCAGCTCTTCGATCTGGAAAACGACCCCGGCGAGACCGTGGACCTGGCGGCTGCGGCATCGCACGTCGAAATCCGCGACCGTCTCGCCGGGATCCTCGCAGGCCAGTGTTACGGCAAGGATCTGGAGGCCGGTTGGGTGCGGGAGGGGGAACTTACCGGTTACGATCCGGGACCGTTCGTGCGGCGGCCCGATCGCACCTTCAGCGCCCAGCGTGGCCTTCACTATCCGCAACCGCCCGCCGGTCCGGTGGCCGATGATGTCGGCTTCCCGTCTTGACAGTGTGGGACGTCCCAAGCCGACCCTTCCTCTCAGGTGTCGTGGTCCGGATGCTGGTTGGAAATGACGCCGGCATTCCAGGCGTCATCCTTGCGGATTTCGTCTTCAGGCTTTTCGGGCAGTTCAGTCAGGCCGCCGAAAAAGCTGCATCGGCTGCTTGCGTTGACCTGCACCTCCGGCGGAGCGATTTCCGGATTGTCGAGCGATCCGATGGCGATCTCCGTCCATCCCTCGAATTCGTAGGTCAAAGGTGTTCCGCAATCCTTGCAGAAACCTCGCCAATTGCGCTGAGAACTGTTGAATATGGACCGCTCGCCGCGTGTCCATTCGATGTCGTAGGCCGTGACAAGCGGTGCGAATAGGCCACCGAAGGCCTTTTGACACATGCGGCAATGACAGATGGAAGCCCGGCCAAGACGGCCGATGGCGTAACGAACAGCGCCGCATTGGCAGCCGCCGGTTATCCTGTCTCGTTCCATCGTTTCACCCCTTCACGGACAACGGCGGACCGGTTCTTCAAACGCATGACAAATCCGAAGATCAATGCCGTGACCAAAACGAAGCCGGCGCACAGCGTGAACAGGCCCTCATAACTCATCTGCGTCAGCGCCAGCCCTGCCGCAACCGGCCCTGCGACCTTGCCGAGATTGCGCAGCGCGCCGAGAGCCCCCATTCCGGCGCCAAGTGAAGCGGCAGGAATTTCCGAACTCAGCAACGACTGTGTCGACGGCAGGATCAGTCCGAGACCCAGTCCAATGGCAACCGCCGCTGCGAGCAAAAGAGCGGCACTGCCGCTGTTGCTAAGGAACAGCAGCGCGCATGCCAGCGTCACCAGACCTGCGGTAATCGTCAACTCGGGAGAGGATCGGTCGGCAAGCCGCCCGCCGATCGGGCGCATGACGATGTTGGCCAGCTCCTGTACGCTGAAGAACAGTCCGACCAGCAGCAGGTCGAACCCCGCCACGGTCAAGGCATAGATCGGAAGAAACGCCTTGGTCGCATAGGTGGCGACGTGCACCGCGATCTCCAGCGTGGCTGCCAGCCAGAAGGCGCGGCTTGAGCGTGTCGCGCGGATGGCATTCAGCGCCCCTATGACGAAACTCTCGTGGCGAACCACCGGACGCTGCGTGAGAAAGAGTGCCGGCACGAACGCCGCGCAACTGACCAGTCCGATGATGGTGAAAACCCTCTCCGGCTCCATGACCGTCAGCAGCAGTGCGGCAATCGTCGGGGCGAGGAGGTAACCGCCGCTGCGGGCCATGCCGAAGATTCCCAGCCGCTCCGCGCGGCGGTCGATACCCATTTCGGCCACGTAGGCGAGGCTGACGGGTCCGAAGATCGCCGTAGCCGTGCCGTGCAGAAGCCTGAGCGCGATCAGGTCTTCCGGCGTTTCGACGAACCGGTAGAGAAAGGGCGCCAGCGCGAAAACGGTCAGGCCGATAAGAAGCCACAGTCTGCGTCCCCACCGGTCGGACAGAAATCCGAAGAGCGGCTTGAGCAGCAGGCCGGTCATGGTCGAGATCGACACGACAGCGCCAATGATCAGGTCGCCGGCGCCCAGTGCTGCGGCGTAGATCGGCAGCAGCGGTGTCTTGCCCATCTGGTAGGCGGTGCGGACGACAAAGTCTGTCGCCGTCAGGCGCCACAGATCGGCCGGCAGGCCGAGCCAGCTTGCTCTCATCGAGGTCTCACGCGACGATGGCCGGAATGTTGGCCGCGGCAGCTTGGCGATTGAGCTCGGCAAGGTCGGTCTCGACAAGAGCACTGTAGGCCGCAACCTGATGCTCGACTTTCCCCATCACTTCGTCGGCCACGGCGACGAATTGGGTCGCCGGTGGCGTGTCGGCCATGGCCACCGTCCACAGCAGATCGCCCAGCGTGTCGTCGTGGCGCGCCGGGTTGCGCAGCACGTCCCGAGGCGTTTCCCGGTGGACGTCCACCAATTCGGTTTCGATTTCCGACAGGGACGTGACGATCCCCGCGATCTTGTCGATGATCGCTGGTTGGTCGTCACCGGCCCTGTGGCGCAGTGCTTCCAACTGCTTGCGCACATGCCGAAGTCCGTTCACGGTCCGCCTCAGCGCCGAACGGGATTCCGACAGCCGTTCGGCCAACGCGAACTGCTGGTCGAACGCATCTTGGGTCGTCGACAGCCGTGGATCTTTCAGAATGGCGAACGATGCATCCTGATTGGTGTCGCCAATGGTCAGCGTCACCTGGTACTCTCCTGGCGGAACTGCAGGCCCGCTGCCGGCACCGGATTTGGCCAGTGGTTTATACTTGCGCTCGATCAGTGTTTCATCAAACGGCTCCACCGGCGCGCAGTGCCGGTTCCAGACGAAACGGTTTAGACCGGGTTTCGTTGGCAGCCGGTCGTCGGGCTTTTCGCTGTCATCGCTGGTAAAGCGGCGGATTTCGCGGCCGTTGGTGTCTGAAAACACCATCGAAATCGCTTCCTCGGGCTCCGCGTCCAGCCAGTAGTAGACGATCACGCCGCGCGGCGGGTTTTCGCCGACATCGAGGTGCTTTCGCTGCGTTCGCCCCTCGGCATCGGTGACCATGTAATAGGCGCCGCCAATGCCGAATGATGGGCTGTAATTGACACCGTCGCCATCGAAGACACCGGCACCCCAGGTGAGTGTCAGGCGGTGGGTATCGCGCGGTGAAACAAGTGCACTTCCGGATCCGTCTCCGACCAGCTGGCGCAGTGGCGACACATCGTCGAGCACCCAGAAGGACCGGCCATGGGTGGCGGCGATCAGGTCGCCATGCTTGAGTTTCAGGTCGTAGACCGGCACGACCGGCAAGCCGCCGCCCATGCGAGACCAGCTTTGGCCGTCGTCCAATGAAGCAAAGACCCCGGTTTCGGTCCCGACGAAGAGCAGGCCGGGCCGCTCCGGATCGGGGCGCAGAACTCGGGTGATCTCGCCATCCGGGAAACTGCCGCTCAGCGACGCCCAACTCTGGCCGCCGTCGGTGCTGCGGTAGAGATAGGGCTGGTAGTCGTCGTGTTTGAAGCAGGTAGACGCGACATAGATCGTGTCCGCATCGTGCTGCGACACCTCGATCGAGCCGACATAGGCCCAGGCCGGCATGTCGGGTGGAGTGACGTTCTGCCAATTGGCGCCGTCGTCGCGGCTGACATGGATCAGGCCGTCGTCGGTGCCGGCCCAGAGTTCGCCCTTGCGATGCGCCGATTCGACCAGCGTCGACAACGTCGCATAGGTCTCGGCGCCGGCACTGTCGCCGGTCAGCGGTCCGCCGGATGGACCGAGCTTGGATTCATCGCGCTGCGTCAGGTCGGGGCTGATCTCTTCCCAGCTGTGGCCTTCGTCTTGGCTGCGGAAAACATGGTTGCCACAGGCATAGAGCACGTTGCTGTCATGCGGCGAAAACAGGATCGGAAAGGTCCAGGCAAACCGGTAGCGCAGATCTTTTGGTGCAATCCCTGTCGATTCCTCCGGCCAGACATTCACGAGCTGCGTCTGGCGTGTCCGGTGATCGTAGCGCTGCAGGGCGCCGGAGCCGCCCGGAGACGACCCGACGGCACCGATATAGACGATGTTTGGATCCTCCGGATGAACGGCAATGAAGCCGCTCTCCCCGGTGCCGGGCAGGGAGCAGTCGTTCCAGGTGATGACGCCCCATTCGGTTCCGTTGGGCACGCTGATCGACGTGTTGTCCTGCTGCGTCGCATAGACCCGGTAGGGGAACTGGTTGTCGACGTCCATGCGGTAGAATTGTGCCGTCAGCTGATTGTAGATCGTCGTCCAGGTCCGGCCGCCATTGAAGCTGACATTGGCACCGCCATCATTGCCCTGCACCATGCGCCGGTTGTTGGTCGGGTCGATCCAGAGATCGTGATTGTCGCCATGCGGTGTGGTGACCTCACGGAACTCGTGGCCGCCATCGGTCGATTTCCACATCTGGTAGTTGGTGACATAGACGAGCTCGGGGTCGACCGGGTCGGCAAAGACATGCATGTAATACCAGGGTCGGTGCAGGAGATCCCGGTTGGGGCTCACCTGCGTCCACGTTTCACCATAGTCCTCGGAGCGGTAGAGTCCGGCCTGTTCGTCCTTGGCTTCGACCAGCGCCCAGACCCGGCCGGCCTTCGGCGCGATGGCGACACCGATCTTGCCGAGCATGCCCTTGGCGAAGCCCGGTTGGTTGCTGACCTCGGTCCAGCTATCTCCGCCGTCGGTCGAGCGATAGAGTTTCGATCCCGGTCCGCCACTCGACAGCGTCCAGAATTGCCGGTGCGCTTCCCAGGTAGCGGCAAACAGGATGCGCGGGTTCGTGGGGTCCATGGCAAGATCGATGGCCCCCGACCGTTCATCCTCATGCAGAATAAGCTCCCAGGTGACGCCGCCGTCCGTGGAGCGGTAGACGCCGCGCTCGGGGTTTGTGCCGAAAGCGTGGCCGAAAGCCGCAACATAGACCGTGTCGGGATCCTCCGGGTGCACGCGGATCTCGCCGATATGGCGCGTTTCGGCCAGGCCCATATGCTGCCATGTACGGCCCGCGTCCGTCGAGCGGTAGACCCCGTCGCCATAGGAGACGTCGACACGGATCGTCGTTTCGCCCATACCTGCATAGATGACGTTCGGATCGGACGGCGCCACTGCCAGCGCACCGACGGAGGCCGAGTTGAAGAACCCGTCGGAAACACACTCCCAGTAGGTCCCGCCGTCGGTGGTTTTCCACACGCCGCCGGCACAGGCGCCGAAATAGAACGTCATCGGATCGACGGGATCCCCGGCAACCGCAACGACACGGCCGCCGCGCGGTGGACCGATGCAGCGCCATTTGAGCTGCGTCGACGACAGAAGGTCTTGTGCACGGGAGGAAGAACCGGCCGCGTTCGCAGCAGTAGAATTGCTCATGGGGGAGGATTCCTGTGAAGAACTCGACATACAGATCAAGCAGGATAGACCGAGTCCCGATAGAAGTGCAATCGGAGCAATCGCACTGACAGATTGTGATTGCTGCGGTGATGTGGCGGACAGCGTGTCCGTCGATTTTGGCTACCGTTGGCTGCTGGAAACTGCCATAGGTAGCGCTTGGGGAGGACGCATTATCCATGGCGCCGATCGTCTCGATCAAAAATCTGTCGAAGACCTATGAAGGCGGCCATGAGGCGCTCAAAGACGTGTCGCTCGACATCGAGGAAGGCGAGATCCTGGCCCTTCTCGGCCCGAACGGCGCCGGAAAAACCACCCTGATTTCGATAGTTTGCGGTATTGTCACGCCGACTGGCGGCAGCATTACCGTTGGCGGCCACGATGTCATGAAGGACTACCGCCGCGCGCGCACCCTGATCGGGCTGGTGCCGCAGGAAATCACGCTCGAACCTTTCGAGAAAGTATTCCGTACGGTCAGCTTTTCGCGCGGTCTTTTCGGCCGGCCGCCGGATCCGTCCTTTGTCGAGAACGTTCTGGAGAAGCTGTCGCTGCTCGACAAGAAGAACGCCGCCATCAACCAGCTTTCCGGCGGGATGCGCAGAAGGGTGCTGATCGCCAAGGCGTTGTCGCACGAGCCACGCATTCTGTTTCTCGACGAGCCAACCGCCGGTGTCGATGTCGAGCTGCGCAAGGGAATGTGGGAGATCGTTCGGGAACTGCGGAAAAGCGGTGTCACCATCATTCTGACAACACATTATATCGAGGAAGCGGAGGCGATCGCGGACCGTATCGGCGTGATCAGCCACGGTCAGCTGCTGCTGGCCGAGGAAAAGGCATCGTTGATGCGCCGGCTTGGTCGCAAGCAGATGCGTATCGAGCTTCAGTCTCCGTTGGATGCGCTACCCGAAAATCTGACCCACTATCAACTTGAACGGGCCGAGGATGGCGGCTCCCTCACATATACATATGATACCAAGGCTGAACGCACCGGTATCAGGGCACTCCTCAACGACCTCAATGCTGCAAACATCCGTATCAGCGACTTTCAAACCAGCCAGAGCTCCCTGGAGGAGATTTTTGTCGATCTGGTGAAGGAAAAGTCATGAACCTTCAGGCCGTCAGGGCAATCTACGTCTTCGAGATGTCGCGCACCTTTCGCACCCTCCTGCAAAGCGTCGTATCTCCGGTCCTTTCGACCTCGCTCTACTTTGTCGTTTTCGGCGCGGCCATCGGCTCGCGCATTGAAGAGGTCGACGGTGTGAGTTATGGCGCATTCATCGTGCCCGGGCTCATCATGCTGACGGTGCTGACCCAGGCGACATCGAACGCCGCCTTCGGCATCTATTTCCCAAAGTTCATCGGCACCATCTTCGAACTGCTGTCGGCACCGATCAATTTCCTGGAGATCGTAGCAGGATATGTCGGCGCTGCGGCGACAAAAGCGCTGGCGATAGGACTGATCATTCTGATCACCGCCAACCTGTTCGTCGATATAAGCATCGCCCATCCGGTTTGGATGCTGGCCTTCCTGGTCCTGACCTGTGTGTCGTTCAGCCTGCTCGGCTTTATCCTCGGCATCTGGGCACAGAATTTCGAGCAGTTGCAACTGGTGCCGCTGCTGATCATCACACCGCTGGTGTTCCTCGGCGGCAGCTTCTACTCCATCTCCATGCTTCCGCCGTTTTGGCAAAACGTCACCCTGTTCAATCCGGTCGTATACCTGATCTCCGGATTTCGCTGGAGTTTCTACGGCAAAGCCGACGTCGCCGTTGGCCTGAGCATCGCAATGATCATGCTTTTCCTGCTGATATGCCTTGCGATCATCTGGTGGATTTTCCGGACCGGTTACCGCATCAAAAGCTGAAGAAAACCCGGTGAGTTTTGGTTCAAAGGCTCATTCGTTGCTTGCTCCGGTATATTATTTACTGTATGCGTGGCTTGATGGGATGAGGTGCGCGTGGGAGTCCGTGCGCGACCGATCGAAAAAAGAGACAACCATTTAAGCCGGATCGCCGGCCTGCACCTGCCAGAAGAGGGTCACCATGGAACAGACAATTATCGCCTATTATGAAGCGATCCTGCGTCAGACGCCGACACAGTCGCAGATCGACCAGTGGGATGCGTTTCTCACCGAGGCCGACGATCTTGAGGATGCACTTGCGGACTTTGCCCAGGCGTTGTGCCTGCAGGCCGATGAGGTTCGCTCCATCCTGCGGCTCTACCAGGCGGTGTTCGACCGCATGTCCGACAGCGGCGGTCTGACCTTCTGGACCAACCGTTTCCGCGACATCCAGGAAGCCAATCCGGAACTGTCCTACCGCGATGCCCTGATCGAGACGATCTCCCAGTGGCTGGAGTCGGACGAATACATCGCCCGCTTCGGCGACGATCTGTCGGATGAGGACTTCCTGTCGCTCGTCTACCTCAACATCCTCGGCCGCCCGGCCGATCAGGAAGGCTACAACTTCTGGCTGGCCGTCCTGAAGTCGGGTGCGATGAGCCGTGAACAGTTGATTGTCGAGTTCACCGAATCGGACGAGTTCAAGGCGGATGTCGACGATGAGGCCAACGGCCTGCTGAAGGCAGCGGCTGCGATCGACAGCGACACGGCTGTTGACGATCTTCCCTACGAATTCCCGGGCGGCGATCCCTACACGGGCGAGCTCGGCAACGAAGCGCCTGTCGACATCCTGATCGGCACGGATATCGATGAGGATGCCGAGGACGGCGATGAGGTCAATGAAGGCCAGCTGACGGTTGTTGATCCGGATGGTGGCGAGACCTTCACCTGGGAACTGATCGATCCGACCGGCACGTTCGGTCTTGACGATCCGAATGCCCAGCAGCCGAAGATCATCGTTGTGGATGCCAGCGGTCTTGACCACGAGACCGATGACGTGATGACGGTGACGATCCGTGTGACGGACAGCGACGGCAACACCTATGAAGAAGATGTCGACATCGATATCAACGACATCAACGAGGGTCCTTACAATCTGGACCTTTCGAACCTGACGATTGCGGAGCAGGACGGCTCGCTTTCCAATCCTGGCCTGAGCGGCTTTGTTGTCGGCGTACTGACGTCCGACGATGTGGATGATGGCGACACGGCGACCTACACGCTGCTGAGCCAGTCTGTTGCGGGCGCCTTCGAGATCGACGGCGACGAGCTGAAGGTTCTCGATCCTTCTGTGATCGACTCCGAAGCCGGTGTGACGAGCATCGACGTCGAGGTCCAGGTTGAGGATTCCGGCGGCCTGACGCAGGTGAAGACCTTCACCATCGATGTGACGTCGCTGATCGACGAAGATCCGACGAACGTTCTTCCGGAAACGCTGAACGTTGCTGCGACGACGCCTGCCGGCCTGGCGCTGACCAACCTGATTGCCGAGGATCCTGAGAGCGATCCTGACAGCCACACGTTCGTGATCACCAACGATCCGACGGGCGGTGCTTTCGGCATCGACATCACGGGCACGAAGCTTGTTCTTGCCGATCCGACGCTGATCAACTCGACGAACCTTGTCGATGGCGGCCCTGTGGATGAAGACGGTGTGATCAACGGCCTTGTCGTGTTCGACGTCGAAGTCGAGATCACCGACGATGGCGGCAACACGTTCATCGACACGATCAAGGTGACGGTCGACCAGAACGGCCTGATCATTCCGTTCACGGATACGGTTGTCGAGGTTCTCGACGGCTCGAATGGCGATGACGTGTTCACCGCCAATGCGGGTTACGGCCCTGATGCCCCGGTTCCCGGCTTCCAGCAGACAGCCAATGCCGGCGATATTGCCAATGGCGAGGGCGGCGACGACCTGTTCGTCCTGACCAAGCAGGACAACAACTACGGCGATGGCGGTGTTCTCGTATCCGGCGTGACGCTGAACGACATCGAAGGCGTTCTGATCATCAACCGTGATCTGAGCCCGTTCCCGCCGGCTTCGACGCTGGGTCTTCTGGAACAGGTCTGCACGCCGTGCATCAACATGCCCATCATGGCGCCGTTCTTCGATGATCCGGTCATCTTCGAGGCTTCCCTGTCTCCGGACATCGACCAGGTTGCGTTCGGCCAGAGCCTCGGCTCCGTCGGCATCTGGGACCTCCAGGCCGACTTCTGGACGATCGATCCGGCTGATGCCAACGATCTTGGCCCTGTGGTCGATATCTTCGACGTGACGGGCGACTTCGTCTGGGTCGACAGTGACCCGCAGTCGAAAATGGCCGGCGAGGAAATCGACGAGCTCGTGTTCACGGTCGACGAGGTTCTGATCAACGAGCTTCGCATCACCGAGAATGCATCGGGCAACGAGCCTGGTGGCCCGCGCAGTGAGCAGGTTGGCTCGCTCCGCATTGTTGCTTCCGGTGTTCCGTCCGTGATCGGCAGCATCAACAACGGCTTCCCGGGTGGCCCGCTGCTTCCGCTTTGGGCGGGTGGCTTTGCGCCGGCGTTCGCGCCGACGACCCACACCCTGACCATCGATGTGACGGACCTGACGGGTTCGAGCCCGACATCGGCTGTTGGTGTTGCAGCGGCTGCGGCCAACACGGCAGCGATCGACTTCTTCGCTGGCCAGGTTGACGGCATCGGCGCCGGACTGACAGGCCTTGAAGATGTGGTCATCAACGGTGGTGGTGACGTCTTCCTCGTCTTTGACGAGACCGCCAATGACGTCAACTCGGATGCTCCTGCCGACAGCTTCCCGCTTGAGATCGTCGACGGTGCCGGCAGCGGCTTCTTCTTCTTCGAGGAAGGCGGCTTTGCTGGCGTCTTCATCGACGGTGGCGACGGTTTCGATACCCTCGGTGTCTATCCGGAAGACCTGGAGTTTGGTCAGGGCTGGATCATCAATGTGGAACGTATCAAAATCCTTGAGGACGCCGGTGCTTCTTGGGATACGGTCATCAATCTGGGTGCGGTTCGCGATAACAGCCTGCAGGAAGTCGTTTTCGCCGATGGCGTCGATGGCGATGTTGCCATCTTCAACGTTCCGATCCGTCTTGATGCAGATCAGGATCCCGCCATCTTGTGCGATACATTTGGCAATCCTGGCGTCCAGCTGATCTTCGACCAGTGCTGCAACGACGACGGTAATCTGCCGGACGATTTCGACATCTTCATTGATGCTGAAGGCAGTGCGGAACGCGTTGATACGATCTGGAATGTCGATCCCAACGGCAATACGCAGCGCATCGACAACTTCAATGTGAGGGATATTCAGACCCTGCACATCAGCGTCGTCGATTGTGATCCGAACACGTCCGGGCTGTTTGAAGTCAATCATCTGGCCTCTCAGGACTTTGTGCTCCGGACATTGCTCCTGACCGATGACGGCACGGCGGGTACGACCCGTATCCTGAATGACAACTGGAGATACGATCCGAACACCGCGAGTGGTAGCTTCGGCCAAACCAACCCGTTCGGCCCGGCCAACAGCGCTGCGATTAACCTGGACCTGATCAAGGGCACGGATGGCGTTCGCAATCAGGAACTGCTGGAGTTCGACGGCCTGATGGTATCGGACCTGAAGTTCCTGCCGGTTCTGGAAGACTGGGGTGACGATATCGGCACCACGCGTCCGAACGGCTTCCTCGGCATTGCCACCGATCCGGACAAGATCGAGGATGAGCTGGTTGTCTCCGATGACGGCGTCACTGCCGACCTGGGCAACGGTGACGACATGATCACGGGCAACCGGATCACCGCTGACGGTGTGACGCCGGGCTTCCTCGGCGAGGACTTCATCCGCCTCAATGGTGGTGACGACCTTGCCTTCGGTGCAGCCGGCAACGACCAGATCGAAGGTGGTACCGGTGACGACGAGATCCACGGTGAAGACGGCGATGATTGCCTGTTCGGCGATGAAGGCGACGACCTGATCCTCGCCGGTTCCGGCAACGACTATGTCGATGGCGGTGCCGATGACGATGTCATCTTCGGTGGCGACGGCCGTGACAACCTTCGCGGTGGCGACGGCGACGATGCCATCTGCGGTGATGACGGCGACGACTGCCTGCACGGCGAAGCCGGCGACGATCTGCTGATCGGCGGCCAGGGCGACGACTTCCTGGATGCCGGTGCCGATGGCACCGACATGCTGGTCGGCGACTACGGTTGTGAGCCTTGCTACGCTCATGTCACCATTCCGGACAGCGATCTTGAAGAGTGCGATATCTTCTCGATCAGCATCGACACGGATGGCGACGGTATCGTCGACATGACCTTCACCACGGAAGTCGGAATCGGTACCGCATTCGGCGGCGGCGACGTTGCTGCTGACGATGACGCTATCGCGGCCGATCTGGCAGCTCGTATCCAGGACTGGATCGACAACTCAGCTGCCGATCCTGAATGCTGGGATGTTTCCTGGGAGAACGGCATCGTGACGATCTGCAAGGTCGGCGATGAGCTGGTGGTCGAGGGAAGCGCTGTTGATGC
Source organism: Hoeflea sp. (assembly GCA_965216535.1). GTDB lineage: Bacteria > Pseudomonadota > Alphaproteobacteria > Rhizobiales > Rhizobiaceae > Hoeflea_A. The sequence goes on along the minus strand of OZ244175.1, from coordinate 6,700,260 downwards.
AGCCATTCCGTCCGAGCACAAGTCGCGTCTCGACGGCCAGATCGGCGAAGGCGACCTGTTCACCTTCGACATCACCTGGGACGATGGCGGTCCGCAGAACCAGACCTACACCTTCACCTACGATCCTGCCGATCTGGGTGGCGATGTGAGTGCCGATGGCATCGTCGACACGGTTCTGGAACTGAAGGCCCTGGCGGAACTGATCGCCGGTGACTTCAACGCTGGAAGCGACGCTGTTGCAGCCAACGTTGATGGAGCCAACGACGCAGCCGCCCAGGCGCTGAAGCTTGCCGGCTTCACGATGGACGTCGACGCCAATGGCGACATCTGCCTGAAAGGTCCGGACGACAAGACCGGTCAGACCCCGACGGTTGATATTGCGGCCGCTGATGGCGCCTTCGATGAGATCCTCGCCACGTTCGGCCAGGAATGCATCGACATCGACGATGGTCAGACGTTCCAGGCTGGCGATCGTGTTGCGATCGGCATCGATACCGATGGCGATGGCTTGTACAATCACTGGGATGAGATCATCGTGGCGGATGTCGACGGCGTTGCCGGTATCGATGCCAGGGACGTTGCTTTCCAACTCCGGGATGCGCTGAACGTTCCAAGCTCTTCTGGTGTTGTAAATGCCGTTCTCGACCCGAACGATGCGACCAAAGTCATCGTCACGGCTGATTTCGCGGGTACAGGTGGTGATTTCGATCTCGTCGGTCCGAATGCGGCAGCGGCCGCTCGTATCGTTGCCCGGACAAACGATCTTGATGGTGAGTTCGATGCAGCTGATGCGTCTCTGCGCATCACCATCGGCGACGACGACAGCCCGAACACCAGCTACTCGCAGGTATGGACCGGTCCTACTCTTACGGACTCGTTGGATGACTTCGTCACCAGCCATGCCGCGGATATCCTGACCAACCATGGTCTGGTCGTTCGCGTCAACGCAGGTGGCGATCGTCTTGAGTTCGTCGATCCGGACCAGAATTCGGCCGACAGCGGCCTGACCTTCTCGGCCGACATCAACGGCACGGGCGTGGCTCTGGTTGAAGCGGTCGATGCCGCCGAGATTCTGGATCAGGACTGCGCTTGGGACATCGTCATCAATGCCGGCGAGACGCTGGATGTGACGGTCAACGGTTTCGTGTTCTCGGTTCCGTTCAACACGGACGCCGACACGACGATCGACGACTTCGTAACAGCCCATCAAGTTGCGCTTGGGCAAATCAGCTTGTCTGTATCGAATGCCGGTGGTGACGTAATTGTTCTTACCGATCCGATCGGTATCTTGAGCCCGCACACCATCGCCTCGGTCGCAGTCAACGGTGGTAACGGCGGTTCGGCAGTGGTGAACAATGCCAATACCTCCAAGACCCTGTTCGATCCGGGCGACGTCATCGAAGTGGTTGTTGCCGAGGACTCGGAAGACGACGATACGCAGTCTCACGACTTCGTTTCGCAGACGCCGGGAACACCGCCGCAGCCGTTCGATCTGGACGTCGTCATCGACGACAAGACCGAGCCGGATCAGGATGTCTTCGTCGTCTCGGCCCGGGCCAACGACATGGCGGCCTTTGCCAATGACGGCTACGACAACGACCATCGTCCGAATGAGGACTTCCACGGCCTGCTCGCTGCAGCCGGTCTCGGAACCGGTGACGGCGCTGGCGACAGCGGTGTCGAAGGTGTGGTCTATGTCATGGACTTCAACCAGGGTGGCGGTGGCGACGATCTGTCGACCTTCCACATCAACGAAGCCTTTGACAAATCCGCCAACACAACCAAGGGCGGTCGCTTCTATGACGATCTGCAGGATGCCTTCGGCCTCGATGCAGAGCGGTTCCAGGGCGACAAGCTGGCCTTCCGCAAGTCGGATGGTGAGCTTGACGACTGCGGCACCACCTTCAACTACCAGGAAGAGCAGGATCAGGCTGTTGACCGCGATGACTCCGACGCCAATGCGGTGAACGCGTTCAACGCCAACGACGATCTTCGCTACTTCGTCAGTGCCCGCAGCTTCGAGGATGCGCTTCTCGACAATCACGGCCTGATCTGGGGTGTTGATGTTGACCAGGCGATTGTCGACGATGCGATTGCGGATCTTGCCGATGACGGCTTTGCCAACAACAGCGCCGGCGGGATCGCCGACGGTGTCTGGGGCAATGCGACGCAGCTGCTCAACATCATGAATGCTGCTGACGGCGAAAGCTGGCTGCGTGTCTACTACAACGAGGCCGGCACGGATGCCGCACCGGAAGCTGTGATGGAACTTGTCGGTCTGGACGACGTGTCGCAGCTGACCTTCAAGGACATCGTCGGCGCCGACTGCATCGAGGACTGCAACGAGATCAAGACGCCGGAAGACATCTGGCTCACGGTCTGATCTCAACCGTCCATTGAATGAATGAAGAGGGCCCCGGCGAAAGCCGGGGCCCTCTTTGTTTGGTGCCTGCGAAGCGGCACGATTTTAAGCCGTTAACGTCTGGGAAGCGCCGTTATCAGCACACCTACGTCTTGAGATAGTATAAAATTTACTGTATGCGTGGCTCGATGGGATGAGGTGCGCGCGCGATTCCGTGTGTGGCCAATCGAGAAAACAGAGATTTGATTGCCGGGTTATCCGGCCTGTACCTGCCAGAAGAGGGTCACCATGGAACAGACAATTATCGCCTATTATGAAGCGATCCTGCGTCAGACGCCGACACAGTCGCAGATCGACCAGTGGGATGCGTTTCTCACCGAGGCCGACGATCTTGAGGATGCACTTGCGGACTTTGCCCAGGCGCTGTGCCTGCAGGCCGATGAGGTTCGCTCCATCCTGCGGCTCTACCAGGCGGTGTTCGACCGCATGTCCGACAGCGGCGGCCTGACCTTCTGGACCAACCGTTTCCGTGACATCCAGGAAGCCAATCCGGATCTGTCCTACCGCGATGCCCTGATCGAGACGATCTCCCAATGGCTTGAGTCGGACGAATACATCGCCCGCTTCGGTGACGATCTGTCGGATGAGGACTTCCTGTCGCTCGTCTACCTCAACATCCTCGGCCGCCCGGCCGATCAGGAAGGCTACAACTTCTGGCTGGCCGTCCTGAAGTCGGGTGCGATGAGCCGTGAACAGCTGATTGTCGAGTTCACCGAATCGGACGAGTTCAAGGCGGATGTGGACGATGAGGCCAACGGCCTGCTGAAGGCAGCGGCTGCGATCGACAGCGACACGGCTGTTGACGATCTTCCCTACGAATTCCCGGGCGGCGATCCCTACACGGGCGAGCTCGGCAACGAAGCGCCTGTCGACATCCTGATCGGCACGGATATCGATGAGGATGCCGAGAACGGCGATGAGGTCAATGAAGGCCAGCTGACGGTTGTTGATCCGGATGGTGGCGAGACCTTCACCTGGGAACTGATCGATCCGACCGGCACGTTCGGTCTTGACGATCCGAATGCCCAGCAGCCGAAGATCATCGTTGTGGATGCCAGCGGTCTTGACCACGAGACCGATGACGTGATGACGGTGACGATCCGTGTGACGGACAGCGACGGCAACACCTATGAAGAAGATGTCGACATCGACATCAACGACATCAACGAGGGTCCGTTCAATCTGGACCTTTCGAACCTGACGATTGCGGAGCAGGACGGCTCGCTTTCCAATCCTGGCCTGAGCGGCCTTGTTGTCGGCGTCCTGACGTCCGACGATGTGGATGATGGCGACACGGCGACCTACACGCTGCTGAGCCAGTCTGTTGCGGGCGCCTTCGAGATCGACGGCGACGAGCTGAAGGTTCTCGATCCTTCTGTGATCGATTCCGAAGCCGGTGTGACGAGCATCGACGTCGAGGTCCAGGTTGAGGATTCCGGCGGCCTGACGCAGGTGAAGACCTTCACCATCGATGTGACGTCGCTGATCGACGAGGATCCGACGAACGTTCTTCCGGAAACGCTGAACGTTGCTGCGACGACGCCTGCCGGCCTGGCGCTGACCAACCTGATTGCCGAGGATCCTGAGAGCGATCCTGACAGCCACACGTTCGTGATCACCAACGATCCGACGGGCGGTGCTTTCGGCATCGACATCACGGGCACGAAGCTTGTTCTTGCCGATCCGACGCTGATCAACTCGACGAACCTTGTCGATGGCGGCCCTGTGGATGAAGACGGTGTGATCAACGGCCTTGTCGTGTTCGACGTCGAAGTCGAGATCACCGACGATGGCGGCAACACGTTCATCGACACGATCAAGGTGACGGTCGACCAGAACGGCCTGATCATTCCGTTCACGGATACGGTTGTCGAGGTTCTCGACGGCTCGAATGGCGATGACGTGTTCACCGCCAATGCGGGTTACGGTCCGAATGCACCTGTTCCCGGCTTCAACCAGACGGCCAATGCCGGCGACATCGCCAATGGCGAGGGCGGTGACGACCTGTTCGTTCTGACCAAGCAGGACAACAACTACGGCGACGGCGGTGTTCTCGTATCCGGCGTGACGCTGAACGACATCGAAGGCGTTCTGATCATCAACCGTGATCTGAGCCCGTTCCCGCCGGCTTCAACGCTGGGTCTCCTGGAAGAGGTCTGCACGCCGTGCATCAACATGCCCATCATGGCGCCGTTCTTCGATGATCCGGTCATCTTCGAGGCTTCCCTGTCTCCGGATATCGACCAGGTTGCGTTCGGCCAGAGCCTCGGCTCCGTCGGCATCTGGGACCTCCAGGCCGACTTCTGGACGATCGATCCGGCTGATGCCAACGATCTCGGCCCTGTGGTCGATATCTTCGACGTGACGGGCGACTTCGTGTGGGTCGACAGTGACCCGCAGTCGAAAATGGCCGACGAGGAAATCGACGAGCTCGTGTTCACGGTCGATGAGGTTCTGATCAACGAGCTTCGCATCACCGAGAATGCATCGGGCAACGAGCCTGGTGGCCCGCGCAGTGAGCAGGTCGGCTCGCTCCGCATTGTTGCTTCCGGTGTTCCGTCCGTGATCGGCAGCATCAACAACGGCTTCCCGGGTGGTCCGCTGCTTCCGCTTTGGGCGGGTGGCTTTGCGCCGGCGTTCGCGCCGACGACCCACACCCTGAACATCGATGTGGCGGACCTGACGGGTTCGAGCCCGACATCGGCTGTTGGTGTTGCAGCGGCTGCGGCCAACACGGCAGCGATCGACTTCTTCGCCGGCCAGGTTGACGGCATCGGCGCTGGACTGACCGGTCTTGAAGATGTGATCATCAACGGTGGCGGCGACGTCTTCCTGGTGTTCGACGAGACCGCCAATGACGTCAACTCGGATGCTCCGGCTGACAATTTCCCGCTTGAGATCGTTGACGGCGCAGGCAGCGGCTTCTTCTTCTTCGAAGAGGGTGGATTTAGCGGTGTCAGGATCGATGGTGGAGAAGGCTTCGATACGGTAGGCGTCTTCAGGTCCGACCTCACGGTTGGCGGACCGGCAAATATCGTGGGCAATGTAGAACGTGTGAAAGTGCTCGATACCGCTGTAGGCACCCTGTTTTTCCGTGTGTTTACCGACGACCTGACCCACGTGGTGTTCTCCGCCGGCGTGAGCGGTAGCCTGTTCCTGCATGACCTCCCGGACCTCTCACAGGAAGGAGCGACGACGGATCAGTCTCTGCTGTGCGATGATTTCGGTGTCGAAGGTTTGGTCGTCGAGATCGACCAGTGTTGCTATGAGGCACCTGGCAACCCGCCCGTTCAACTCGGCGACCTGCCTTTAGCCTTCGATCTGTTCCTGGATGCCGACGGCGGCGGCACGGCACGTGTAGCGACTATTTTCAACGTCGATCCGGGTGGTCCTGGTGGTGCTGTGACGGTCGATACGCTTTACATGCGGGACGTACACACGTTCCACCTGAACGTCACGGACTGCGACAATACAACCGATGGGCTGTTTGAAGTTCGCTTCCTCGGTGACATCGATGAGAGCGACTTGCAGACGCTGCTACTGACCAGCAACAGCGGAACGAACTTTGGCTCGGACACAACCAAGATCCTTCAGGATCCGGCGTCCGATCCGGGTGCACCGGGCGGTGATTCAACCCCGCTTCTGACTCTGATCAAGGGCACAGGTGACAGCCGCAATCAGGAATTCCTTGAGTTCGACGGCCCGCAGGCCGCCGACCTGAAGTTCCTGCCGGCGCTTGAAGACTGGGGTGACGACATCGGTACGACCCGTCCGGGTGGTCTGCTTGGCATCGCCAGCAATCCGGACAACATCGATCATGAATTGGTCGTCTCCATCGATGGAGCCGTTGCCGATCTTGGTGAAGGCAACGACATCTACACGGGCAACCGGTTTGCCGGAGGCGGTGACAACGACCTTGGCGCTGACTTCATTCGCGGCAATGGCGGCAACGACCTCCTGTTCGGTGCCGGTGGCAACGACCAGATCGAAGGCGGCACCGGTGACGACGAGATCCAGGGCGAAGGTGGCGACGATTGCCTGTTCGGCGATGAAGGCGACGACCTGATCCTCGCCGGTTCCGGCAACGACTATGTCGATGGCGGTGCCGATGACGATGTCATCTTCGGCGGCGACGACAACGACAATCTGCGCGGTGGCAGCGGCGACGATGCCATCTGCGGTGATGACGGCGACGACTGCCTGCACGGCGAAGCCGGCGACGATCTGCTGATCGGCGGCCAGGGCGACGACTTCCTGGATGCCGGTGCCGATGGCACCGACATGCTGGTCGGCGACTACGGCTGTGAGCCCTGCTACGCCCATGTCACCATCCCTGATACCGATCTTGAAGAGTGTGATATCTTCTCGATCAGCATCGACACGGATGGCGACGGTATCGTCGACATGACCTTCACCACGGAAGTTGGACTGGGCAATGCCTTGGGCGGTGGTGACGTTCTTGCCGACGAAGTCTCGATCGCAGCCGATCTGGAAGCCCGGATTCAGGACTGGATTGACGGTCTGGCTCCTGCCGATGCGGCTTGCTGGGACGTTTCCCGCGAGTTCGGCATCGTGACGATATGCAAGGTCGGTGATGAGCTGGTGGTCGAAGGATCCGGCGTAGATGCTGCCATTCCTTCCGTGCACAAGTCGCGTCTCGACGGTCAGATCGGCGAAGGAGATCAATTCACCTTCGACATCACCTGGGACGATGGTGGTCCGCAGAACCAGACCTACACGTTCAACTATGATCCTGCGGATCTGGGTGGTGATGTGAGTGCCGACGGCATCGTCGACACGGTTCTGGAGCTGAAGGCCCTGGCGGAACTGATCGCCGGTGACTTCAATGCCGGAGCGGCGATTGTTCCGGCCAACGTCGACCCGTCCAACAATGGGACCGCTGCGGCCCTGTTCACCGCCGGCTTCACGATGGAAGTCGACGCCAATGGCGACATCTGCCTGAAGGGTCCGGACGACAAGACCGGTCAGACCCCGACGGTTGCCATATCGGCTGCCGACGGTGCCTTCGATGAGATCCTCGCCACGTTCGGCCAGGAGTGCATCGATATCGACGAAGGTCAGACCTTCCAGGCAGGCGATGTCGTGTCGGTTGGTATCGATATTAGCGGGGATGGCCTTGCTAACTTCCTTGAGTCCATCACCGTAGCCGATGTCGATGGTATCGCTGGTATCGATGCCCGAGACGTTGCGATGCAGCTCCGGGATGAGTTGAATACCGCTGGTAGTGCTGCCGTTGTAACCGCGATCCTTGACCCGAACGACGCGACCAAAGTCATCGTAACGGCTGATGTCGCGGGTGTTGCAGGTGACTTCGATATCGTCGGTCCGAATGCGGCAGAAGCCGCCCGCGTGGTGGCCCGGACGAACGACCTGACGGCCGAATTCGACGCCGGTGATACGTCTCTGCGCATCACAATCGGTGACGACGACAGCCCGAACACCAGCTACTCGCAGGTCTGGAACACGGATCTGGCTACCTCGTTGGCCGACTTTGTGACCAGCCATGCCGCCGACATCCTGACCAATCATGGTCTGGTCGTCCGCGTCAATGCGGGTAACGATCGCCTCGAGTTCGTTGATCCGGACCAGGAGACCGCCGACAGCGGCCTGACCTTCTCGGCCGATATCAACGGTACGGGTGTTGCTCTGGTCGAAGCTGCCGATACAGCCGAAGTTCTGGACCCACAGGTCTGTGCCTGGGATATCGTCGTCAATGCTGGCGAAACCCTGGACGTGGTAGTTGACGGTATTTTGTATTCGGTTCCGTTCAACACGGACACCAACTCCACGATCAGCGACTTTGCTTTTACCCATTCTGCGGCGCTTGGGCCTCATCTGCAGCCGTCGAACGGTGGTGGCGGCGTGCTCGTCTTCACGGATTTTGTACCGACACTGGGTCCGCGAGTGATAGAGTCTGTGATGGTGAATGGCGGTAACGGTGGCTCCGCTTCGGTGAACAATGCGGTCACCTCCAAGACCCTGTTCGATCCGGGCGACGTCATCGAAGTGGTGGTTGCCGAGGACTCGGAAGACGACGACACGCAGTCTCACGACTTCGTCTCGCAGACGCCGGGTACACCGCCGCAGCCGTTCGATCTGGATGTTGTCATCGATGACAAGACAGAGCCGGATCAGGATGTCTTCGTCGTCTCGGCCCGGGACAACGACATGGCGGCCTTTGCCAATGACGGCTACGACAACGACCATCGTCCGAATGAGGACTTCCACGGCCTGCTCGCTGCAGCCGGCCTCGGAACCGGTGACGGCGCTGGCGACAGCGGTGTCGACGGTGTGGTCTACGTCATGGACTTCAACCAGGGGGGCGGTGGCGACGACCTGTCGACCTTCCACATCAACGAAGCCTTTGACAAATCCGCCAACACAACCAAGGGCGGTCGCTTCTATGACGATCTGCAGGATGCCTTCGGCCTCGATGCAGAGCGGTTCCAGGGCGACAAGCTGGCCTTCCGCAAGTCGGATGGTGAGCTTGACGACTGCGGCACCACCTTCAACTACCAGGAAGAGCAGGATCAGGCTGTTGACCGCGATGACTCCGACGCCAATGCGGTGAACGCGTTCAACGCCAACGACGATCTTCGCTACTTCGTCAGTGCCCGCAGCTTCGAGGATGCGCTTCTCGACAATCACGGCCTGATCTGGGGTGTTGATGTTGACCAGGCGATTGTCGACGATGCGATTGCGGATCTTGCCGATGACGGCTTTGCCAACAACAGCGCCGGCGGCATCGCCGACGGTGTCTGGGGCAATGCGACGCAGCTGCTCGACATCATGAATGCTGCTGACGGCGAAAGCTGGCTTCGTGTCTACTACAACGAGGCCGGCACGGATGCCGCACCGGAAGCTGTGATGGAACTTGTCGGTCTGGACGACGTGTCGCAGCTGACCTTCAAGGACATCGTCGGTGCCGACTGCATCGAGGACTGCAACGAGATCAAGACACCGGAAGACATCTGGCTGACGCTCTGATCTCAACCAGTTCCTGAATGAAAAGAGGGCCCCGGCAAACGCCGGGGCCTTCTTCGTTTGAGGTCGTCAAACGCACAGGTTTCCAATAGGCCGGGACACGATGGGGCGCCAAATCCGCATCCTCATCTTGTGACAGTATATAAATTACTGTATGCGTGGCTTGATGGGATGAGGTGCGTGTGGGATTCCGTGCGCGACCGATCGACAAAAGAGAATAACCATTTAAGCCGGATTGCCGGCCTGTACCTGCCAGAAGAGGGTCACCATGGAACAGACAATTATCGCCTATTATGAAGCGATCCTGCGTCAGACGCCGACACAGTCGCAGATCGACCAGTGGGATGCGTTTCTCACCGAGGCCGACGATCTTGAGGATGCACTTGCGGACTTTGCCCAGGCGCTGTGCCTGCAGGCCGATGAGGTTCGCTCCATCCTGCGGCTCTACCAGGCGGTATTCGACCGCATGTCCGACAGCGGCGGCCTGACCTTCTGGACCAACCGTTTCCGCGACATCCAGGAAGCCAATCCGGAACTGTCCTACCGCGATGCCCTGATCGAGACGATCTCCCAGTGGCTTGAGTCGGACGAATACATCGCCCGCTTCGGTGATGATCTGTCGGATGAGGACTTCCTGTCGCTCGTCTACCTCAACATCCTCGGCCGCCCGGCCGATCAGGAAGGCTACAACTTCTGGCTGGCCGTCCTGAAGTCGGGTGCGATGAGCCGTGAACAGCTGATTGTCGAGTTCACCGAATCGGACGAGTTCAAGGCTGATGTCGACGATGAGGCCAACGGCCTGCTGAAGGCAGCGGCTGCGATCGACAGCGACACGGCTGTTGACGATCTTCCCTACGAATTCCCGGGCGGCGATCCCTACACGGGCGAGCTCGGCAACGAAGCGCCTGTCGACATTCTGATCGGCACGGATATCGATGAGGATGCCGAGAACGGCGATGAGGTCAATGAAGGCCAGCTGACGGTTGTTGATCCGGATGGTGGCGAGACCTTCACCTGGGAACTGATCGATCCGACCGGCACGTTCGGTCTTGACGATCCGAATGCCCAGCAGCCGAAGATCATCGTTGTGGATGCCAGCGGTCTTGACCACGAGACCGATGACGTGATGACGGTGACGATCCGTGTGACGGACAGCGACGGCAACACCTATGAAGAAGATGTCGACATCGACATCAACGACATCAACGAGGGTCCGTTCAATCTGGACCTTTCGAACCTGACGATTGCGGAGCAGGACGGCTCGCTTTCCAATCCTGGCCTGAGCGGCCTTGTTGTTGGCGTTCTGACGTCCGACGATGTGGATGATGGCGACACGGCGACCTACACGCTGCTGAGCCAGTCTGTTGCGGGCGCCTTCGAGATCGACGGCGACGAGCTGAAGGTTCTCGATCCTTCTGTGATCGATTCCGAAGCCGGTGTGACGAGCATCGACGTCGAGGTCCAGGTTGAGGATTCCGGCGGCCTGACGCAGGTGAAGACCTTCACCATCGATGTGACGTCGCTGATCGACGAGGATCCGACGAACGTTCTTCCGGAAACGCTGAACGTTGCTGCGACGACGCCTGCCGGCCTGGCGCTGACCAACCTGATTGCCGAGGATCCTGAGAGCGATCCTGACAGCCACACGTTCGTGATCACCAACGATCCGACGGGCGGTGCTTTCGGCATCGACATCACGGGCACGAAGCTTGTTCTTGCCGATCCGACGCTGATCAACTCGACGAACCTTGTCGATGGCGGCCCTGTCGATGAAGACGGTGTGATCAACGGCCTTGTCGTGTTCGACGTCGAAGTCGAGATCACCGACGATGGCGGCAACACGTTCATCGACACGATCAAGGTGACGGTCGATCAGAACGGCCTGATCATTCCGTTCACGGACACGGTTGTCGAGGTTCTCGACGGCTCGAATGGCGATGACGTGTTCACCGCCAATGCGGGTTATGGCCCGAATGCACCTGTTCCTGGCTTCCAGCAGACAGCCAATGCCGGCGACATCGCCAATGGCGAGGGCGGCGATGACCTGTTCGTTCTGACCAAGCAGGACAACAACTACGGCGACGGCGGTGTTCTTGTATCCGGCGTGACGCTGAACGACATCGAAGGCGTTCTGATCATCAACCGTGATCTGAGCCCGTTCCCGCCGGCTTCGACGCTGGATCTTCTGAGCGAGGTCTGCACGCCGTGCATCAACATGCCTGTCATGGCGCCGTTCTTCGATGATCCGGTTATCTTCGAGGCTTCCCTGTCTCCGGATATCGACCAGGTTGCGTTCGGCCAGAGCCTCGGCTCCGTCGGCATCTGGGACCTCCAGGCCGACTTCTGGACGATCGATCCGGCTGATGCCAACGATCTGGGCCCGGTTGTCGACATCTTCGACGTGACCGGCGACTTCGTCTGGGTCGACAGTGACCCGCAGTCGAAAATGGCCGGCGAGGAAATCGACGAGCTCGTGTTCACGGTCGATGAGGTTCTGATCAACGAGCTTCGGATCACCGAGAACGCTTCGGGCAACGAGCCTGGTGGCCCGCGCAGTGAGCAGGTCGGCTCGCTCCGCATTGTTGCTTCCGGTGTTCCGTCCGTGATCGGCAGCATCAACAACGGCTTCCCGGGTGGTCCTCTGCTTCCGCTTTGGGCGGGTGGCTTTGCGCCGGCGTTCGCGCCGACGACCCACACCCTGACCATCGATGTGACGGACCTGACGGGTTCGAGCCCGACATCGGCTGTTGGTGTTGCAGCGGCTGCGGCCAACACGGCAGCGATCGACTTCTTCGCTGGCCAGGTTGACGGCATCGGCGCCGGACTGACAGGCCTTGAAGATGTGGTCATCAACGGTGGTGGTGACGTCTTCCTCGTCTTTGACGAGACCGCCAATGACGTCAACTCGGATGCTCCTGCCGACAGCTTCCCGCTTGAGATCGTCGACGGTGCCGGCAGCGGCTTCTTCTTCTTCGAGGAAGGCGGCTTTGCTGGCGTCTTCATCGACGGTGGCGACGGTTTCGATACCCTCGGTGTCTATCCGGAAGACCTGGAGTTTGGTCAGGGCTGGATCATCAATGTGGAACGTATCAAAATCCTTGAGGACGCCGGTGCTTCTTGGGATACGGTCATCAATCTGGGTGCGGTTCGCGATAACAGCCTGCAGGAAGTCGTTTTCGCCGATGGCGTCGATGGCGATGTTGCCATCTTCAACGTTCCGATCCGTCTTGATGCAGATCAGGATCCCGCCATCTTGTGCGATACATTTGGCAATCCTGGCGTCCAGCTGATCTTCGACCAGTGCTGCAACGACGACGGTAATCTGCCGGACGATTTCGACATCTTCATTGATGCTGAAGGCAGTGCGGAACGCGTTGATACGATCTGGAATGTCGATCCCAACGGCAATACGCAGCGCATCGACAACTTCAATGTGAGGGATATTCAGACCCTGCACATCAGCGTCGTCGATTGTGATCCGAACACGTCCGGGCTGTTTGAAGTCAATCATCTGGCCTCTCAGGACTTTGTGCTCCGGACATTGCTCCTGACCGATGACGGCACGGCGGGTACGACCCGTATCCTGAATGACAACTGGAGATACGATCCGATCACGGCAGCTGGAAGTTTTGCCCAAACCAACCCGTTCGGCCCGGCCAACAGCGCTGCGATTAACCTGGACCTGATCAAGGGCACGGATGGCGTTCGCAATCAGGAACTGCTGGAGTTCGACGGCCCGATGGTATCGGACCTGAAGTTCCTGCCGGTTCTGGAAGACTGGGGTGACGATATCGGCACCACGCGTCCGAACGGCTTCCTCGGCATTGCCACCGATCCGGACAAGATCGAGGATGAGCTGGTTGTCTCCGATGACGGCGTCACTGCCGACCTGGGCAACGGTGACGACATGATCACGGGCAACCGGATCACCGCTGACGGTGTGACGCCGGGCTTCCTCGGCGAGGACTTCATCCGCCTCAATGGTGGTGACGACCTTGCCTTCGGTGCAGCCGGCAACGACCAGATCGAAGGTGGTACCGGTGACGACGAGATCCACGGTGAAGACGGCGATGATTGCCTGTTCGGCGATGAAGGCGACGACCTGATCCTCGCCGGTTCCGGCAACGACTATGTCGATGGCGGTGCCGATGACGATGTCATCTTCGGTGGCGACGGCCGTGACAACCTTCGCGGTGGCGACGGCGACGATGCCATCTGCGGTGATGACGGCGACGACTGCCTGCACGGCGAAGCCGGCGACGATCTGCTGATCGGCGGCCAGGGCGACGACTTCCTGGATGCCGGTGCCGATGGCACCGACATGCTGGTCGGCGACTATGGCTGTGAGCCTTGCTACGCTCATGTCACCATTCCGGACAGCGATCTTGAAGAGTGCGATATCTTCTCGATCAGCATCGACACGGATGGCGACGGTATCGTCGACATGACCTTCACCACGGAAGTCGGAATCGGTACCGCATTCGGCGGCGGCGACGTTGCTGCTGACGATGACGCTATCGCGGCCGATCTGGCAGCTCGTATCCAGGACTGGATCGACAACTCAGCTGCCGATCCTGAATGCTGGGATGTTTCCTGGGAGAACGGCATCGTGACGATCTGCAAGGTCGGCGATGAGCTGGTGGTCGAGGGAAGCGCTGTTGATGCAGCCATACCGTCCGAGCACAAGTCGCGTCTCGACGGCCAGATCGGCGAAGGCGACCTGTTCACCTTCGACATCACCTGGGACGATGGTGGCCCGCAGAACCAGACCTACACCTTCACCTATGATCCTGCCGATCTGGGTGGCGATGTGAGTGCCGACGGCATCGTCGACACGGTTCTGGAACTGAAGGCCCTGGCGGAACTGATCGCCGGTGACTTCAACGCTGGAAGCGACGCTGTTGCAGCCAACGTTGATGGAGCCAACGACGCAGCCGCCCAGGCGCTGAAGCTTGCTGGCTTCACGATGGACGTCGACGCCAATGGCGACATCTGCCTGAAGGGTCCGGACGACAAGACCGGTCAGACCCCGACGGTTGACATTGCGGCCGCTGATGGTGCCTTCGATGAGATCCTCGCCACGTTCGGCCAGGAATGCATCGACATCGATGACGGTCAGACGTTCCAGGCTGGCGATCGTGTCACAGCGACCTTCGACACGGATCTGGACGGCATTTGGAACCACCATTTGTGGTATGAAGTTCAGGACGAGGATGGCGATTTCGACATCGATGCTGACGATGTGGCCATTGGGCTGAGAGATATGATCAATGGAGCCGTTACCGGTGTGGATGCTGCACTGGATGGGGCTGATTCGACGAAAATCGTTGTCACAGCCGACGTTGCCGGCGTTGCTGGCGATTTCGACATCCAGGCCATCGGAGCAGTGGCTGCGGCTCGCGTCGTTGCCCGGACCAATGATCTGACTGCCGAGTTTGATGCAGGCGATACATCGCTGCGCATCACCATCGGCGATGACGACAGCCCGAACACCAGCTACTCGCAGATCTGGAACACGGATCTGGCGACGTCGCTGGGCGACTTCGTCACCAGCCATGCCGCGGACATCCTGACCAACCATGGTCTGGTCGTACGCGTCAACGCAGGTGGTGATCGTCTCGAGTTCGTCGATCCGGACCAGAATACGGCTGACAGCGGCCTGACCTTCTCGGCCGACATCAACGGCACGGGCGTGGCCCTGGTCGAAGCTGTCGATACGGCCGAGATCCAGGATCAGGTGTGCGAATTCGTCCTCACGGGTGACATCGCCGGCGGCGAAACGTTGGAAGTGACGATCAACGGCAACACCTACACGGAGCTGTTCGATACGGACGTTGCAACCACGATTGCCAACTTCATTGCCAGCCACTCTCCGCTCGAGCCCGCGGCTGTCACTGTGACCCAGAGCGGCGATACGATCATCTTCACCGACCCGGGTTATGGGTTTGGCTACTTCTTGGGCAATCCACCTGTAGTAACGATCGACGGTGGCATTCCGCTGATTGCGGATGTAGCTGACAAGACGGACTATGAGCCAGGCGACCTCGTTGGCGAGATCGTTGCCGAGGACTCGGAAGATGACGACACGCAGTCTCACGACTTCGTTTCGCAGACGCCGGGTACACCGCCGCAGCCGTTTGATCTGGATGTTGTCATCGACGACAAGACCGAGCCGGATCAGGATGTCTTCGTCGTCTCGGCCCGGGCCAACGACATGGCGGCCTTTGCCAATGACGGCTACGACAACGACCATCGTCCGAATGAGGACTTCCACGGCCTGCTCGCTGCAGCCGGCCTCGGAACCGGTGACGGCGCTGGCGACAGCGGTGTCGAAGGTGTGGTCTACGTCATGGACTTCAACCAGGGTGGCGGTGGCGACGATCTGTCGACCTTCCACATCAACGAAGCCTTCGACAAGTCGGCCAACACCACAAAGGGCGGACGGTTCTACGATGATCTGCAGGATGCCTTCGGCCTCGATGCCGAGCGGTTCCAGGGCGACAAGCTGGCCTTCCGCAAGTCGGATGGTGAGCTTGACGACTGCGGCACCACCTTCAACTACCAGGAAGAGCAGGATCAGGCTGTTGACCGCGATGACTCCGATGCCAATGCGGTGAACGCGTTCAACGCCAACGACAGTCTGCGCTACTTCGTCAGTGCCCGCAGCTTCGAGGATGCGCTTCTCGACAATCACGGCCTGATCTGGGGTGTTGATGTTGACCAGTCGATTGTCGACGATGCGATTGCTGATCTTGCCGATGACGGCTTTGCCAACAACAGCGCCGGCGGCATCGCCGACGGTGTCTGGGGCAATGCAACGCAGCTGCTCGACATCATGAATGCTGCTGATGGCGAAAGCTGGCTTCGTGTCTACTACAACGAGGCCGGCACGGATGCCGCACCGGAAGCCGTGATGGAGCTTGTCGGTCTGGATGACGTGTCGCAGCTGACCTTCAAGGACATCGTCGGCGCCGACTGCATCGAGGACTGCAACGAGATCAAGACGCCGGAAGACATCTGGCTCACGGTCTGATCTCAACCAGTTCCTGAATGAAAAGAGGGCCCCGGCAAACGCCGGGGCCCTCTTCGTTTGTGTCGTTGGGCTGCAAGCACCCACCAAAAAGACGAGTTCCGACTGCTTACTTCCAATAACCGTTTGCGGCGGCGACGGTCTGAAAATTGGTCGCGATGACGTGCGAAGCCATCGTCAGGCTGTCTGCATCGTTTTCGTAAATAGCCCGCATGCGCTTTCTCGCTTCGTCATCGGGCTGTGTTTTCTTGACACCCATGCGTGAAAGTTTGATCGCGAGGTCGAAGCCTTCTTCGGGAGTTTGCGTGATCAGCGTAGGCAGCCAGGACATGAGGTCTTCCTTTTAAGTCGTGCACGATATAATAGTGTGCGATATATAGGCACGATTGCTTCGGATATGTCAATCCTCGACAAAGTCCCATTGCTTTGCCAGAAGACTGGAGCCTGACAAAAGGAAATGCGCGGATGTCAAAGAAACCGGCTACGGATGAGCTTCCGACCCGGATCGAGGAGCTCATCTGTTTCGCACTCTATTCGGCAAGCAATGCGATGAACCGGACATACCGGCCTCATCTGTCACCCCTGGGCCTGACTTATCCGCAATACATCGCACTGACTGTTCTGTGGGAAAAAGACGGGGTCACCGTTGGCGCGCTGTGCGACCGAATGATGACTGAGACAAGCACACTGACGCCTCTCCTGAAACGGCTGGAAAAGCGTGGCTACCTGGAAAGGAAGCGCAGCAGCGAGGACGAACGCCAGGTCCTGGTTCATCTCACCCATGCCGGTAGGCAATTGCAAAGCGAGGCACCGGAAATTACCCGATGCGTCATCGACAGCACCAAAATCCCACCTGCGAAACTGGCGGAGCTCGTGCAAACCATCAGCCGGATGCGCGACAACCAGCAGAATGATGAGTAAGAAGCCTCAATCAAAAATTGCCCCGCCATAGGCGGGGCTGAAGTTCTTCGATACGACGGTGTGTATCACATCGCCTTTGACCGTCCCATCGCCAGCACCAACCGGCCGTGGAAGCTTCTGCCATTGGCAGCCATATCCAATGAGAGCGACGTCAGTTAACAGTAAGGTCGGCGCACAGATCGATGAAGGTCCGAAAACCATGCCAGCGTATCCGGATGCTGATTTGCGACCCTCGGTCGCAGACCTTGCGCGGGATACTCAGGCGCCTCCGGGCCTTCACCGAAACTCCTGTGCCCGGTTGGCGTCACACCATATCGAATACGTCGACGGCGATATGAGTATAGGCGACGAGATCGCCGTGATTATCATAGGCTTCCAGCCGAATGTCGAATTGCGCCTCTCCGAAGCCACCGTCGGAATAGTCCTGCTGGCCGGGTGTATTCGGATCGGCGTCGATATAGTTCTCGATGAAACCGAAGGCGTAGTTCTCGGAATTCTGGGCCACATTGGCGTTGCCGCCATCGTCGCCGATGGTCGGGTTCCCATCCTGGTCGAACCAGACGAAACCGGTATCGTTGCCAAGCGGGACGCCTGGATCGATCATTGTCAGCTCCCGGAAGTCGGTGCCTTCCGTGACGTCTGTGTCGATGAAAAGCTTGAAGGTGAAATCGGACAGATCCGTCGTTTCGCCGTCGAGGCCCGTGACGATGGAATATTGGAAGCTCCAGGCCGCCCGGTCGGCATTGTCCGAGGAGGAACCGTTGTCGGTCGACTGCGGGCCGTCATTCACGGCGAAACGCACTGTGCCGTCCGCATCGACCGAAACCGGGTCGACCGCCGGGCCCTGACGGTACCGGACGTTCAATGCAAGCTCGATACCCAGGTCCTCGTTGTGAGTCACCACGAAGTCACTGGCCGGAATGCCGGAACCGACCAGCAGGTTTCCTCCCGTCTGGCCGGCTGCTGCAATGCTCGCATCGGTCTGTGTCGTGGTTTCGAGCCTCATATCGTAGATGACGTCGTCGGAAACATCCGAGGTGCCATTGGTGAAACGCAGCAGTTCCACGTCCTTGAGCTTGTCGGTGCCGTCCGGCGACCCGTCACGCAGGTCGGTGATCGTGGTCTTGCCGCCGCCACCGCGTCCGTTCCCGGGGTCGATGTCGTAGTCAGCGAGGGCGCCGGAATAGAGCGCCATGTCGACGCCCTTGCCGCCGTCGATCCCGTCGTCGCCGCCGCCACCCTGCAGAATGTCGTCCGCATCGCCGCCCCTGAGATCGTCGTCCCCGTCCTTGCCGTTCAGGAAGGACGGGCTGTCCTTGTCTGCCCTCAGGCGGTTGTCGCTGCCGTCGCCCTGCACAGCGGCCACACCTGGTGCTTCCGACGTATCCAGGCCTTTGACATCGACCTTGCCGCCGACACCGTCTGTATTGAGCGGCAGGCCCCATCCGGTAACGGCCGACACATCGACGTCGCGAAATTTCAGGCCCTTGCCTTCCGAGTAATTGTAGATCGCGATCCCGGTCTTGGCGTAGGCGCCGTCGATGTCGACGTCCTTGATCATGACGTTGCCGATTTCGCCGTCATCACCGCGAAACTGAATGGCGTTGTCCGCTGTACCACCGCCGGTAATTTCGACGTCCTCGATGCGCGCGTCGCCGTAATACTGGAAGAACAGGATGTCGCCATCGCCGTTGTTGCTGCCGTCACCGTTGTTGGCGAACGTGCTGTCCTTGATGGTTACCTTGTCAAGCGCGACCGGATCATAGTCACCGCCGATGCGAACGCCGTTGATCGCGTTGTTCTCGAAATTGGCATCCTTGATTTCGAGTTTTTCGAGGGTTGCATCGTCATCGAAATCGATTCCGGCGACGGAGTGGTTCTCGAAGGAAATGCCGCTTATCTTGATCGTGTTATCGTCGCCCAGATCGCCGACGAGGTGAAGGCCGGAGCCGGACAGGCCGGTACCGTCGATAATAGTGTTCTCGGGACCCTGACCTTCGAAATTTACCGCCTTGTCGACGATCACCGTTTCATTGAAGGTGCCGGAACCCAGCACAATCGTGTTTCCGGCGCTAGCGGCGTCAACCGCGTCCTGAATTGTTGCATATGTGCCCAGCAGGCGTTTGCCATCATAAAGCTCAATCATCTTAACCTCTAAAAGATATTCACTTCACGGAATCGCGGCCACCGCCCGTCAGGCCAATCCTCCTTCGTTGCTTACGATAGACGAGGCTATTGAAGCCTACGTCCAGCTGCAAGCCCAGATCGCCGGAAACTGTGTCAGAATTGAGTGACGCCACGACAACACGCTTGGGTAGCTTGGTTGCGCTTCATCGGCATCGGGCGATCAGGGTGCCGAAAAGAAAAAGGCCCCGGTGCAAACCGGAGCCTTTTCTCAATCAGCATTTCATCTGTGGCTGCCCTTGGGCAGCCGCGCCCGCTCGGAAAGTTAAGCCGCCTGGACCATCCCGTCGCCCGCACCGAAGCGGCCGTAGAAGCTTTCGCCTTTGGCGGCCATATCCAGCAGCAGCGGTGTCGGCTTGAAGTGGTCGCCGTGGCGGCCGGCCAAATCGGCGCACAGATCGACGAAGGCCTGAACGCCCATGCCGTCGATGTAGGACAATGCGCCGCCGGAATAGGGCGCAAAGCCGAAGCCCAGAATGGAGCCGATATCCGCTTCGCGCGGATCGGTAACGATACCCTCTTCAATGGTGCGGGCCGCTTCCAGGGCAATGGTCACCAGGTAGCGCCGCTTCAGCTCTTCCACATTGATGTCATCGGGGTCCTGTTGCCGATAGAGCTCCTTCAGCCCCGGCCACAGGTGTTTCTTGGCCGGTTTTTCGGGATAGTCGTAGAAGCCCTTGCCGTTCTTTCGACCGTGCCGGCCATGAGCATCGACCATGGTGTCGATCATCTCGACATGGCGGGGATCGACAGCGTTATCGCCGAGGTCGGCGATGGTGGCGCGGTTGATCTTCTGCGTCAGGTCGATGGCAACCTCGTCGTTGAGAGCCAGTGGACCGACCGGCATCCCGGCCATTTTGGCAGAGTTCTCGATCATCGCCGGCGGAATGCCCTCGACCAGCATGTTATAGGCTTCCGCCATGTAGCGCATGACGCAACGGTTGACGTAGAAGCCGCGTGTGTCGTTTACCAGAACCGGCGTCTTCTTGATGGCCTGGGCGTAATCGAGCGCCACCGCAATCGCCTTGTCGCCGGTCTTCTCGCCGACAATGTTCTCGACCAGCATCATCTTGTCGACCGGTGAGAAGAAGTGGATGCCGATGAAGTCCTCGGGCCGTATCGAGTTTTCCGCAAGGCCGGTAATCGGCAGTGTGGAGGTGTTTGAAGCGAAGACCGCACCTGGTTTGAGCACGGCTTCAACGGCTTCGGTCACCGTCTTCTTGATGCCGCGGTCCTCGAACACCGCCTCAATCACCAGTTCCGCGCCGTCTAGCTGGCCGTAATCGGTGGTCGGCGTGATCAGCGACAGCAGTTTCTCGCCCTTTTCTTCGCTCATGCGGCGCTTCTTGACGGCTGCTGCCACCAGGCTTTCCGAGTGCGCCTTGCCCTTGTCGGCAGCTTCCTGGTCGCGATCGATCAGCACGACCGGAATGCCGGCCTTGGCGGTCACGTAAGCGATGCCTGCACCCATGAAGCCGGCACCGATGACGCCCACCTTGGTGAAGGTGGTCTTTTCGACACCGGCCGGCCGGCGTGCCCCCTTGTTGAGCTCCTGCAGCGAGAGGAACAGTGACCGGACCATGGCAAACGCCTCCGGCGTCTGCAGGATCTCGGTGAAGTAGCGTTCTTCGATGCGCAAGCCGGTGTCGAACGGCACTTGCAGGCCTTCGAAAACGCATTTGATGATGGCATAGGCTGCCGGATAGTTGCCGTAGCTTTGTTTGCGAAGATTGGCCGAAACGGCGGGCCAGAGTTGCGCGCCCTGCGGGCTCCACACCTTGCCGCCGGGCAGCTTGAAGCCTTTTTCATCCCAGGGCTGAACCGGCTTGAGGCCGTCGCGGATCATCTGTTTGGCCGTGTCGATCAGTGCATCGGGTGCAGCGATCTCGTGGATCAGGCCGAGCGACTTCGCCTTTTTCGGTGCCAGGCTCTGCCCGGCCGTCATCATCATCAGCGCGTCCTGCTGGTTGGTCAGACGCGGCACGCGCTGGGTGCCGCCGGCTCCCGGAAACAGACCGACCTTGACTTCCGGCAGTCCCATCTTGACATGGTCGATGTCGGCCGCGACCCTACCGTGGCAGGCGAGCGACATCTCGAAAGCGCCGCCCATGCAGATGCCGTTGATGGCCGAAACCCACGGCTTGCCGCAGGTCTCGAGCTTGCGAAACAGTCGGTTCATGCGGCCGACCTGGTTGAACAGCACCTGGGCCGCACCGTCCGGATTGTTCGCCTTTTCCTCGCGAATACGTTCGAACATGGCGCCGATCATCGTCAGGTCGGCACCGCCCGAAAACGTGTCTTTTCCGGAAGTGATGACGGCGCCTTTGATGGCATCATCAGCTGTCACGGCGTCGACCACGGCATCGAGTTCGTCCATCACCTCCTGGGTGAAAACGTTCATGGTCTTGTCCGGCATGTCCCAGTTGACGAGAGCGATGCCGTCGGAGTCCGTTTCGACGGTGAAGTTTGTGTATGTCATTGTTCTTGTCTCCGTCTCAGACGCGTTCGATGATGGTGGCCGTGCCCATGCCGGCGCCGATGCACAGCGTTACCAGCGCGGTATTGAGGTCGCGGCGTTCAAGTTCGTCGAGCACCGTGCCGAGGATCATCGCGCCGGTTGCACCCAGCGGATGGCCCATGGCGATGGCGCCGCCGTTGACGTTCATCTTGTCGTGCGGGATCTCGAGATCCTGCATGTAACGCAGCACCACCGAGGCAAACGCCTCGTTCAGTTCGAACAGGTCGATATCGGCGAGCGTCATGCCTGTACGCTGCATCAACTTGCGGGTGACGTCGATCGGTCCGGTCAGCATCAGCGCCGGGTCCGAGCCGACATTGGTGAAGGAATGGATGCGGGCGCGCGGCTTCAGCCCCATCTTGCGGCCGCCTTCCTCGGTGCCCATAAGGATCGCGGCGGCGCCGTCGACGATGCCCGAGGAGTTACCGGCATGGTGCACGTGGTTGACCATCTCGACGTCCGGATGCGCCTGCACGGCCACGGCATCGAACCCGCCGATTTCACCGATCATGCCGAAGGAGGCGTTGAGCGACGCCAGTCCCTGCATGTTGGTTTCGGGACGCATATGCTCGTCATGATCAAGAATGGTCAGCCCGTTCTGGTCCTTGACTGGAATGACGGAGTTCTTGAAATAGCCGTTCTCCCAGGCATGGGCCGCCCGCTTCTGGCTTTCCACCGCATAGGCATCGACATCATCGCGCGAAAAGCCCCATTTGGTGGCGATCAGGTCGGCGGACACGCCCTGCGGCATGAAATAGGCCGGCATGTTGACCGACGGATCCATGAACCAGGCGCCGCCCGACATGCCAAGCCCGACGCGCGACATGGACTCGACGCCGCCGGTAATCACGATGTCGTCTGACCCGCCGGCCAGCTTGGCTGCGCCGACATTGACGGCATCGAGGCCGGAGGCGCAGAACCGGTTGATCTGGATTCCCGGCGCTTCCGTTGCATAGCCGGCCTCGAAGATCGAGGCGCGGGCAATGTCGCCGCCGGCTTCCATGACCGGGTCGACGCAGCCGAACACCACGTCGTCGACCTGTGTCGTATCCAGTTCGTTGCGGTCGCGCACGGCCTCCAGAGCCCGGGCACCGAGGCGCACCGACGGAACCTCGTGCAGGCTACCGTCCTTCTTGCCGCGTCCCCGCGGTGTGCGCACATGATCGTAAATAAAGGCTTCAGCCATAGTGGTCTCCTAGAGGCTTCGTGCGATGAGCAGTTTCATGATTTCGTTTGTGCCGCCGTAGATCCGCTGAACGCGGGCGTCGCGGAACATGCGGGCGATGGGGTATTCGTTCATGTAGCCGTAGCCGCCGTGCAATTGCAGGCACTCGTCCACCACCTTGCACTGCAGTTCGGTCAGCAGGTACTTGGCCATGGAGGCGGTAACCGTGGTCAGTTCGCCTTTCAGATGCTGGGCCACGCAATTGTCGACAAAGACGCGGGCCATGACGGCTTCCGATTTCAGCTCGGCCAGTTTGAACTGGGTGTTCTGGAAGTCGATGACCGCCTTGCCGAAGGCCTTGCGCTCGCGCACATAGTCGATGGTCAGCGCCAGCGCCCGCTCGATCATTGAGATCGCCTGGTTCGCGATCAGCAGGCGCTCCTGAGGCAGCTCTGTCATCAGCTGTACGAAGCCCTGGCCCTCTTCCGTGCCGATCAGGTTGGAGGTCGGGATGCGCACATCATTGAAGAAAAGCTCTGACGTGTCGTTGGCCTTGAGCCCGATCTTGTCGAGGTTGCGGCCGCGTTCGAAGCCTTCCACCTCGTCGGTCTCCACCACCATCAGGCTGGTGCCCTTGGCGCCGGCGGACGGGTCGGTCTTGGTGACGACGATGATCAGGTTGGCGTTCTGGCCGTTGGTGATGAAGGTTTTCGAGCCGTTGATGACATAGTGGTTGCCATCTTTGCGGGCGGTGGTCTTGACGCCCTGCAGGTCGGAACCGGCACCCGGTTCAGTCATGGCGATGGCACCGATCAGTTCGCCGGTCGCCAATTTTGGCAGCCATCTTCGCTTTTGCTCTTCCGAGCCGTGATGCAGGATGTAAGGCGCGACGATGGCGTTATGGAGCGCGATACCGAAGCCATCGACACCGGCGTGGCCAAGCGCTTCGGCGATCACTGCCTCATGGGCGTAGGTGCCACCGGCGCCGCCGTATTCTTCCGGCACCGAGGCACAGAGAAGTCCCGCGGCACCGGCTTTTTCCCAAGCCTCCCGGTCGACGATCTCATGCTTCTCGTAGCGCTCGTAGTGGGGGGCGATCTCTGTTTCCATGAAACGGTCGGCCATGTCCTGCAACATGGACACGTCGTCGCTCACCCAATCCGGCCGTGGAACCTCCAATACCTGTTGCGGCAGGGTGGCCATTCCAATTCTCCTCCGAGCGGCCTGCGGGCCTTTTTAAGCGCGGCCTGCAGGGCTTGTTAAGCAATGTGGGACGAACGAGCCGGGCTGCAAGACCGGCCGATCCTAAAATGCAGCGGCGTCCAGCGCCATCATTGAATCGGCACCGGCTTCGACGCGTTGCCGACGCAACACCGTCTCCGGCATGATGCGGTCCATGTAAAACCGAGCCGTGATCAGTTTGTTTTCCAGATAGGCGGTATCGTCACCGGCACCGGCCTCGAGCTTGTCGACTGCCACTTTGGCCATTTGCGCCCACAGATAGCCCAGCGCCACGACGCCGAACATGTGCATATAGTCGGTCGATCCCGCACCGGCATTGTCAGGCGCCTTGACCGCGTTCTGCATGAACCACATGGTCGAGGCCTGCAGGTCGTTGAGGCCCTTCTTGAGCGCCTTGGTGAACGGGTTGAGCTGTTCGTTGTCGCGGTTTTCCTCGCAAAAGTCACCGACCTCCTTGAAGAAGGCCATGACGGCGCGGCCGCCATTGGCGCCGAGCTTGCGGCCGACCAGGTCGAGCGCCTGAATTCCGTTGGCGCCTTCGTAGATCATGGCGATGCGGGCATCGCGCACGAACTGGCTCATGCCCCATTCCTCGATATAGCCATGGCCGCCGTACATCTGCTGGGCGGCAACCGCATTGTCGAAGCCGCGGTCTGTCAGCGCCCCCTTCAGCACCGGTGTCATCAGGCCGAGGATGTCATCGGCGGCCTGGCGTTCCTCGTCGGAATCGGAGCGATGCTTGAGATCGGCCTTAAGCGCGGTCCACAGGAACAGCGCCCGGCTGCCCTCGTTGAAGGCGCGGTTGGTCATCAGCGTGCGGCGCACATCCGGATGAACAATGATTGGATCGGCTTTCTTCTCCGGCTCCTTCACGCCGGTCAGCGAGCGGCCCTGAATGCGCTCGCGCGCGTAATCGGCGGCATTCTGCGTTGCAACTTCCGACTGGCAGAGACCCTGCATGCCGACGCCGAGACGAGCTTCGTTCATCATCACGAACATGGCCTTGAGGCCTTTGTGTTCTTCGCCGATGAGATATCCGGTGGCATCGTCGTAGTTCATGACGCAGGTCGAGTTGCCATGAATGCCCATCTTCTCTTCGATCGATCCGCAGGAAACGCCATTGGCATCGCCCACCGTGCCGTCATCGGCAACCGTCAGCTTCGGCACGATGAAAAGCGAAATACCCTTGACGCCTTCCGGCGCACCCTCGATGCGGGCGAGCACCAGATGAATGATGTTCTCCGACATGTCGTGCTCACCGGCGGAGATGAAGATCTTCTGGCCGCTGATCTTGAAGCTGCCGTCATCCTGCGGCACGGCTTTGGTGCGCAGCAGGCCGAGATCGGTCCCGCAATGCGGCTCCGTCAGGTTCATGGTGCCGGTCCAGGTGCCCTCGATCATCCTGGGCAACCATTTGGCCTTCTGGTCGTCGCTGCCGTGTTCCGTGATGGCGGCGATGGCGCCCTGGGTCAGACCGGGATACATCATCAGCGCCATGTTGGCGGACGAGAAATACTCTCCGACGGCCGTGTGCAGAACATAGGGCAGACCCTGGCCGCCATAGTCCGGATCTGCTGCGAGGCCCATCCAGCCGCCTTCACGATACTGGTTGAATGCCGGCTTGAAGCCTTCGGGCGTCGTCACCGACGCGTCCTCGTGTCGTACACAGCCTTGCTGATCGCCGACCTGGTTCAGCGGTTGCAGCACTTCTTCTGCAAAACGCGAGCCTTCATTGAGAATGGCTTCGACAATGTCGGGCGTCGCATCTGCGAAGCCGGGCAGGTTGTTGTAGCGTTCGTAGCCAAGGACGTCGTTAAGGATGAAAAGCGTGTCTTTTACCGGGGCCTGGTAGCTGGGCATTGGGCGCTCTCTGATATCGGTCCGAAAGGGATGGGTGGTTGACGTCCTATACAACTAGTTGACGTTTACGTAAATGTCAAAAATTTTTCGCGCAATCAGGTGTGATTCGGACCTTCAACAGGCAGCGCACGCTGGATGCGTAGTGTCGGTGACAAGAGGGAAAACGCCTGCGGCGACGGAAGCGGATTAACCGCATTTTATTAAAAAATTTGCCAAAAAGTAAGATTGGTTAACGGCTTGTTTACCACGTTTCGCGGAATGTGCCCCCTAACGGCGGTAAATCCCCAACCACAGTATCGAGTCCCTGGCGGGTTACCAAATGTAACGGGTGCAAGTGCGCGTCGCCCGTCCGGCTGGGGTTGGGCCCAGTGAATGTCATTCTGTCGACACGGAAGCGAAAATGAACAGATCGAGATCACCGAGAAACTGGTCAGACAAGCCGCAGTCGTCACCGATCGATGCACTCAATCGTTCGATAGCGGATCTGGAAGCGCGCATTGCGGGGCTGAACGCGCGTTCCCGCAAAGCCGATACCCGGTCGGAAAAACTCGGAACAGCGTCCGAGATGGTTATGCGCCAGAGACTGATGGAGCGGGAACAAAGAGCTCGCCAGCAGGCGCAACAAGCTGCGCAGCAACCGCGGCCGCAACCTGAGCCGCCGCGCGAGCGGTACCTTGAGCCTCGCCAGGCACCCCTGCCGCAACGGGAAACGGTCAGCCCGGCTGCGCAAACCGCTGTCCGCGAAACCGGTGGCGCGATGCGTGATATCGCCGAGGCTCTCGTATCCCTGCGAGACGATCTGCGTCGCGACATTTCGGACAACATGAACAGGGAATTTGCTTCGCTGCGCAATGATGTTGACGAGATCAAGAATCTGACCGGCACGGCCGCGGCCCGTCCGGATCTGAGCCAGGACCTGGCCAATCTCGCCGGCCAGCTGGAGGCGCTTGAAACCCGCAGAGCTGAAACTCAGGGCAATGAACTTCGGTCCGAGCTCGATGAGCTGCGGACGATGGTCAACGATCTGGCGCGTGAAGACTCGATGCGCCGCCTTGAAAGCCGCTGGGACGGCTTCGAGGAGCAGATTTCCGGCCTCAACCCGGCCGAGACGCTGCGCGAAGACCTGATCACGCTCTCCTATCGCCTGGACGACATCAAGTCGTCCATCGGCATGCTGCCGTCGACGCTGCCGCTGAATGCGCTTGAAGACAAAATCAAGATGCTGGTCACGGCGATCGATGCGATGGCCCGCCAACCAGCGGCAGCCGACCCGGAAATAGCTCGCCAATTCTCCATGGTGGATGAGCGGCTGGACGAAATCAGCCGTGCCATCGTGGCAAGCAGTGTATCGAATCCCGCTGGGGTCGAGGCCGCCGACATTCAGCGGCTCGAAACGCGTTTGGAATCGGTGGTCGACAGCGTCACCAAGATTGCCGAAGCTGAGGCTGCGAATATTCAGCACCTGCAAGGGCGGCTGGACACGGTGGTCAACAGCGTGTCCCAGTCGGTTGAGGCCGATGCGTCGAATGTCCGGCAGCTGGAGAGCCGCCTGGACGCCGTCATCGACAGTGTGTCCATGGCAGCCCGGGCCGAAGCCGCAAACATCCAGAATCTGGAAAGCCGGCTGCAGGCCGTAGTCGAGACCGTCACGCAGTCGGTTGAGGCGGATGCCTCGAACATCCGGTTGCTGGAGCATCGACTTGACGCCGTTGCCGACAGCGTCTCTCGTTCGGCCCAGGCTGACGCCGAGAGCATTCAGAACCTGCATGATCGCCTCGAGGCCGTGGTCGACAGCGTGGCGGAATCAGCCGCGGCTGACGTCTCCAATGTGCAGCGGCTTGAGCACCGTCTCGATTCGGTTGTCGATCAGATCGGCCGCATCGATCAGGCAACCCAGGGCACGGAACTCTCGCACCGGTTGGAAGCGCTTTCGACCCGGGTTGAAGAGCTGGCCAACGACCAGCCCTACGGCGTTCTTCTCGACCGTCTCGACCAGCTGTCGCAAACGCTGGACGAGCGGCAGGCCACGGCCGATCCGCAACTGGTGGGTCAGCTGGCGGAAATCGCCAACAAGGTCGAAACACTCGATCTCGACACGGTCAATGAGCACGTTGCCGATCAGCTCAAGGCGCTGTCGATGCGCATCGACAACATCACCAGCGACCTGGCCGCCACCAACAGCAATCAGGACATGCTCTACGGCCGCCTCGAGGATCTCGCTGAGAGTGTGTCGCAAAGCCAGCAGATCGATCTCGGGCCGTTGGAAGAGCGTCTCGCCGATATTGCCGCACGAATGGATCTCAGCCAGGCACATTCCTCGCCGAGCGATGAAGCCATCCGCAACCTGGAAAGTCAGGTTGCCGGCCTTTCCAAGTTGCTGGCCAGCCCCAATGCACTTGGCGGCGGAGCGCCGGAACTGGAACCGCGCATTGCAGCGATCGAAGACCAGCTCCTCAACGGCCACGCGGCCAGTCAGGATCTGGTCATCGAGACCGCGCGGCAGGCAGCAGAAGCCGCGGTAGCTTCCTTTCAACAGACCGGCGCGTCATCGGCCGACATCTCCGCCATCGAAGCCCTGGTCGGCGACCTGCGCTCGCTGGAAGATCTGAGCCGGCAGAGCGAGGAGCGCAACGCCCGCACCATCGACGCTGTGCACGGCACCCTGATGAAGATTGCCGAACGGCTCGACCGGTTGGAAAGCGAACCGGCTGAACTCCCGGCCGCTTCCGAGCCGATGCTGGCAGCTGACATGCCATCAGCGGATCGCTATGCACCCGACGCACCGTATGACTACGGCCGGGATGACGATACTTCGTCGCTGAATGTTCTCCCGAGTGAAGTGGACGCCCTTCCGCAGGAAGAGGAGCAGTCTTCCGACAAGGCTTTCCTGTCCGGATTGATGCAGCGTATGACCGGGGACAGAGAGCCCGAAAAATCCCCCGGTGAGGAGATGATCCGCGATATCGAGCCGGCCCCGTCGATCGATCCGGTTGAAGACATCGACCCGGAAACCGCAAACATGCCGCTGGAACCCGGCTCCGGTGCCCCCGATATCAAGCGCATCATGGCCAAGGTGCGTGAAGCGCAGAGCGTGGCCGAAGAGGACAACCCATATACCGCAGAAGGCGAGCAGGCGAAGGCCGACAAGGCTGATTTCATCGCCGCGGCCCGCCGGGCCGCACGCGCCGCCGCCAGCGAAGCGGCGGAGCTCGAAGACGAAGCGGTCGAGGAAGAGAAGAAGGGTTCGCTGGGCGAGAAAATCAAGAAGAGCCGTCGGCCGCTGTTGCTTGCCGCCGGTGCGATTTTGCTCGCAGTGCTGTCCTACCCGCTCGTTTCGGGCTTCATCAAGCGCGACACCGGTACGCTGCAGACGGCTTCCATCGAACCGCCCACCATCGAACAGCCGGCCACCCCTCCGGTGACGGAAACGGTGACCGAATCCCTGGCCGAAGCAGAGGTCCAGCTTCCCGAGGTCCGGGCGGTTGACCCGCTGGAAGATACATCGGGAGGCATCCTCGTCGCGCGCAATACGGATGTGACGCTCGATGCAGGCCCCTCGCAGTTCATGTCGACGTCCAACGAAATCCAGTCGAGCGACAGGTTCGTCCCGCCGGCACCGAATGAACCTCAAGCGCCGGTGGAAACGGCTATGACGGTCGAAACGGTTGAGGAACCGGTCACACCGGCCGTTACCGAGCCTGCTCCCGTCGAGGCGCCGCAGATGGCCTCCTTGCCCACACAGGACGATACTCAACCTCCGGCCATTGAACCGACATCACCGACGGCTGAGCCGATGGCGCCGAAGATCGCCATAGACATGCCGCCGGAAGAGGCCGGCCCGCTGGCGCTGCGCGAGGCAGCGAAGGGCGGCGATGTCGTCGCGCTGTTCGAGGTTGGTGCTCGCTACACCGACGGCCGCGGTGTGCAAACGGACCTTGCCAAGGCAGCGAAATGGTACGGCTATGCGGCCGAACTCGGCTTTGCTCCGGCCCAATACCGGTTGGCCAACTTCCATGAGAAGGGCACCGGCGTGAAGCGCGATCTCGCCAAGGCAATGACCTGGTATCAGATGGCCGCGGAACAGGGCAACGCCAGCGCCATGCACAACCTTGCTGTGCTGCATGCCATGGGGCAGAACGGCGCAGCGGATTACGACTCCGCAGGCGGCTGGTTCACCAAAGCGGCGGATCTGGGCGTCAAGGACAGCCAGTACAATCTCGCCATCCTGCATGCCCGCGGCAGCGGTGTTCAACAGGATCTCGAGGAATCCTACAAATGGTTCGCCATCGCCGCCGATTCCGGCGACAAGGATGCCGCTGCAAAGCGGGACGAGGTGGCCAATGCACTGACGCCGGAACAGCTGGAAAGCGCTCGGGCCAAGGTCGAATTGTGGAAACCTGGTGAACTGGACGAAAAAGCAAATTCGGTGCGCGTGCCGTCCGAATGGCGCGGCGTTGACACCCGCACGGCCTCCGTCGACATGAAGAAGGCGGTGAGAAACATCCAGGCGATCCTCAACAAGAACGGTTTCGACACCGGTGGCGTTGACGGCGTCATGGGCAAGAACACCGTTGCCGCCATCAAGGCATTCCAGACGTCGGTGGGCCTCAAGCCGACAGGCGAAGTCGATGACGAACTGGTGAAGGCTCTGCTGGCCAACAACAACTGATCCGATCGGTCGCCTGCCTCCTTAACCACTGCTATGATCCCCGGGATTTCAATTCCGGGGATTTTTGTGTCTGACGAACCAGCAAATGATGTAACGGGCACGGTCAGCGAATTTGCAGTTCGCACACCGGCCTCTTCAATCCCTGAAAGCGCCCGCGCAGTGATGCGTCTGTCGCTTGTCGACTGGGCGGCAGTTGCCTGGGCCGGCAGCGCCGAACCGGCCGGCCGAATGGTGCGCGACATGGTCGTCGCCGAAGGTGGCACGGCGGAAGCAACCGTTGTCGGGTACGATCGCAAACTTCCGGCTCGGGCAGCCGCCCTCGCCAACGCGACGATTGGCCATGCGCTCGACTATGACGATACCCACTTCATACACATCGGGCACACCAGTGCGGTTGTCGTTCCGGCAGCGCTTGCGGTGGCACAGAAAACCCAAGCCGGTCCAGCGGAGTTTCTCGATGCCTGCCTGATCGGCGTCGAAACCGCTTGCCGTGTTGGCGCCTGGCTGGGCAGGACGCACTATCTTGAGGGCTTTCATCCGACAGCCACTTCCGGCAGTTTCGGTGCCGCCATGGCAGCAGCGCGGCTTTTTGGGTTGGATACGGACCAGGCGCGTCACACGATCGGCCTGACGGCCACCCGAGCATCCGGTCTGAAGTGCCAGTTCGGCACCATGGGCAAACCCTATAACGCCGGAATGGCGGCCTCGAACGGTGTCGAGACCGCAACGCTCGCCGCATCCGGATTCGCGTCCTGCACGCGGGGCCTGGAGATCGACCAGGGATTTGCCGCAACCCACCACGGTGAGGGCCATGCCGACGCATTGGCAGACATCGGAAACGCGTTTGTGTTCGAAGACGTGAAGCACAAGTACCACGCCTGCTGCCACGGAACGCATGCCGCGCTGGAAGCGCTGATCGAGGTACGCGACGAAAAGGGAATCAAGGCCGAAGAGATCACCGCGATACGTCTGCACGTTAACCCGTGCTGGAAGCGTGTCTGTAACATCTCGGAGCCCGCGACCGGGCTGGAGGCCAAGTTCAGCTATCGCCTGACCGCCGCGCTTGTCATGCTGGGTCATGACACCGCGGCTCTGGAAACCTTCAACGAAGAGGTTTGCGGTGATCCCGCCGTTATCGAGCTGCGGGACAAGGTTGACGTCGAGTTCGATGACGCCGTTCCCGACACGGCTGCCCGCATCCAAATCGAAAGGGGCGAAGGGGCCCCCGTGGAAGCAGCTCATGATCTGATGGAACCAGTACCCCTGTCGGAGCGACAGTCGCGTATACGCAGCAAGGCGGAGAGCCTGCTCGGCCCATCTCGCGCTGCCTCGCTTTGGTCGTTCGTGCATGACGAAGACCGACTGCTGTCAGGCTGGATCTCCGACAACCAACCATGAGCGAAAACCTTCGTCCTTATTCCCGGTGTATGGCATGCCAGCTTGAGTTGGCA
This sequence comes from Hoeflea sp., assembly GCA_965216535.1. Taxonomy (GTDB): domain Bacteria; phylum Pseudomonadota; class Alphaproteobacteria; order Rhizobiales; family Rhizobiaceae; genus Hoeflea_A. Next base: position 6,667,793 of record OZ244175.1, on the reverse strand, counting down.
GGACGTTGCTCTGCCACAGCGGCTGACTATTGGTTTTGGTCCATCCAGTCGAAGTTGAAAACTTGATCGTGAAGCAGCCCGGCTCAATCCCGGGCTGCTTTACTTGCGTTATTTGCCTTCATCCGGCTTGGGAATCGAACCGGTCTGGTGCCCGGACAGACCGCCCGACACCTCCTCGACGGATTCGTCGGCGAGTTCTTCGGGCAGGATCAGGTTGAGTACGATGGCGATCAGCGCCGCCGGCAGCAGCCCCGATGTCAGCAGGATGCGAACGGTGTCATGGGTGTATTGCACCGCCTTCGGGTCAAGCTGAAGGCCCAGTCCGATCGAGAGTGCGATGGCAAAGATCACCATGTTACGACGGTTCCAGTGAACGTCCGACAGCATGGAAATGCCGGCTGCCACGACCATGCCGAACATGACGATGACACCGCCGCCCAGCACCTCGATCGGCACCGTGCGGATCACCGCGCCAACCTTCGGAATCAGCCCGCAGATGATCAGGAAGATCGCGCCGAATGTGACAACATGGCGGCTCATGACGCCAGTCATCGCGATCAGGCCGACATTCTGGCTGAACGATGTATTGGGCAGGCCGCCGAAGATGCCGGCCACCGCCGAGCCGACACCGTCGGCATAGGTTGCGCCACGGATTTCCTCGTCTGTCGCTTCACGACCGGCACCGCCCTTGGTGATACCGGAAACATCGCCGACGGTTTCGACCGCCGAAACGAATGCCATCAGACAGAAACCGATCACCGCAGCGATGGAGAATTCGAACCCGTATTTGAACGGCTGCGGCAACGCGAAAGCTGCGGCGTTGCTCCAACTGCTCGCGATGGCATCGGTTGAGATGATACCGACCAGCAGAGCGTAGATGTAGCCGACGATGATGCCGAGCAAAACGGCGGATACGGCAAGCATTCCGCGAGCGTAAAATTTCAGGCCGAGCGTGACCACGATCACCACCAGGGCAGCGGACCAGTTGAGAAGGCTTCCATATTCCGGCTGATCAATTGCGGGCACGCCACCGACGGCATACTGAATACCCACCTTGACCAGCGCCAGGCCGATCATCATCACCACCAGACCCGTGACCAGCGGTGGCAATGCAAACCTGATTCTGCCGATCACGGTCCCGAGAAGCGCATGAAAGATGCCGCCGATCAGGACGCCACCGAACAGCGCCGCGAGGCCGTCAACTCCCTTACCGGCAACGATTGGGATCATGATCGGCAGGAAGGCGAAGCTGGTGCCCTGCACCACGGGCAGCGCAGCGCCGACCGGCCCGATGGTGATCGTCTGTAGCAGCGTCGCCAGCCCAGCGAAAAGCATCGACATCTGGATCAGGTAGAGCAGTTCCGGAAAATCCGGCGAGTTCGAACCGAAGCCGAAGCCAGCGGCGCCGGCAACAATAATTGCCGGTGTCACGTTGGAAACGAACATTGCCAGCACGTGCTGGATCCCCAGCGGGATCGCCTTGTAGAGCGGTGGCGTGTAATTCGGATCTCTGAGTTGTTCCGGGGTTCCGATCCCCGTATCGGCGCCTGCCATGGCATGTCCTCCCTGCTGGCATGAAGTGCAAACCGGTTCGGCGGCAAAGTTGCCGTGACCGGCGGGGAGGTGGATTGCACCCATAGGCTCGCAGCCGCACATCTTCGAGATGCCGGATGCAGTTCGGCAAGGTCTGCCAGTGGCGGCATTCCCGTACCGATCGACCTGCGATATTCTCCTCCCCCTTGTGGTTCACTGTAGCCAACTGCCCCCGCGAGTTTTTCAAAAAACCGTTGAAGTACTTTCCGCGAGCCGATCGGCAATGGAATCGGCGCTCAAACAGAGGCAAGCCAGCGAGGTGCTCGACTGACGAGCCGGATTCTGACCCCGCGCAGCTGATCCGACGGCCTGCAAAGCCTTGATAGCCATGAAATTCCAGCGATCGGTGCTGATCCGGAAAACTTGTGCGTCTGGCCCCCGTGGAGCAATTGACACGGCCTGTCAGAAGGCGCATGACAGGTCATCGACCAGCCCGCTCCGGGCCGTTTCATTTGGGGACTTTTCTCTCAGGACGGGAATGACGATCTACCTGCCCATCGCCGAGATTTCGGTTAACGCCTTCATCATTCTCGGCATGGGTGCGGCGGTCGGATTTTTGTCCGGAATGTTCGGGGTTGGCGGTGGCTTCCTGATAACGCCGCTGTTGATTTTCTACAATATTCCGCCAGCCGTCGCGGTTGCCACCGGTGCCAACCAGGTCGTCGCTTCCTCGTTTTCCGGTGCGCTCGCGCATTTTCGCCGCGGCACGCTGGACATCAAGTTGGGAGTGACGCTGCTTGCCGGCGGTCTGGTTGGGGCATCAGTCGGAATCTATCTATTCACGTTGTTACGAAGTTTGGGGCAGCTCGACCTGATCATTTCGCTGTTCTACGTGACCTTTCTCAGCATCGTCGGTGGACTGATGCTGATCGAAAGCATCAACTCGCTGATGCGCGCCGCCGCCAACAAGCCGGTGTCGCTGCGCAAACCCGGTCAGCATATCTGGGTGCACCGTCTGCCGTTCAAGGTGCGCTTCAAGCGCTCAAAAATTTATCTCAGCATCATTCCGGTGCTGGTTCTCGGATTCGGCATCGGCGTTCTGACGTCGATCATGGGCGTCGGCGGCGGGTTTATCATGGTGCCGGCAATGATCTACCTGCTGCACGTGCCGACCAACGTGGTCATCGGCACCTCGCTGTTCCAGATCATTTTCGTCACCGCCTTCACGACAGTCGTTCAGGCGACAACCAACCAGTCGGTGGATGTGTTTCTGGCCGGCCTGCTGATGATCGCCGGCGTGATCGGTGCCCAATACGGTGTGCGTGTCGGGCAGAAACTGCGCGGTGAACAGTTACGTGCGCTGCTTGCACTTCTGGTTCTGGCGGTCGGCGTGCGGCTGGCGCTGGACTTGGTGCTGACGCCGGACGAATTCTATTCCGTCGTTACCACCGGTGTCGGGTTCTGATGATGCGATATTGGCCCGCCGCTGTTTTGAGTTTTCTTCTGGTCCTGACGGCACTGCTTCCCACACGCGCGGAAGAAAGCCTCGACATCGGCATCTCGACCAACGAAATCGCCATTACCGCCGATTTTGCCGGAGCCGACCTGACGGTATTCGGAGCGCTCGACAATGCCGACCGCTTCCTGCTGCAGATCGGCGCCTATGACATCATCGTGGCGTTGGAAGGCCCGGCGCGCGAGACCATCGTGCGCAAGAAGGATCGGGTCTTCGGCATCTGGATCAACCGGTATTCGATGCGCTTCGAACCGGCGCCGTCATCCTATTCGCTGTCGAGCACGCTGCCCATCGACCGCATTGCCAAGCAGATCGAACTGAGTGGTCGCACCATCGGTATCGAGCACATTCACCTGCAACCCTCGGGCAATGTCGGGGATGGCAGTCGGGTCCCCGAGTTTCGTGAAGCACTGCTGCGGCTCAGGGTCGATGACGGGCTATACCAAAGCGAGCCGGTCGGTGTCGAATTCGTCAGCTCCAGCCTGTTTCGGGCCACCATCCGTTTGCCCGCCAATGTTCCCGTCGGCCAGCACCGCCTGCGCGCCTTCCTGTTTAAGAACAACGAATTTGTCGTTGAGCGCCAGTTGACCCTGCGTGTCGTCAAAACCGGTGTCGAGCAGTTCATTTACGAACTCGCTCACGAGCAGGCGTTCCTTTACGGGGTTTTGGCCGTCGTCCTCGCCATGGTCACCGGCTGGCTGGGCAGCGTGATGTTCCGCCGGGATTGATTTGCATCGCCCGGACCCCGTTCGGTCATTCGACGAAGCACCGCCTCCATTCCTCGATCTGGGTGATCACGCAGGCGCCCTCGAGCGCGCTCGGGTCCGGTGTGACCACCAGTGTCAGGAACTCGTCGAAAGCCGGAAGACTGTCGCGGATTTCGGCATTAACCGTATCAAGATCGAGGTCAGCAACACGTTCCAAAGTCGTCTCGAAATGCCCGTCCGGCCGGTTGCGCAGTCGGCTCGACATCAGCCGATTCGCAACCCGTGTGGGCCGCTTCATGCCCTCTGAAATTCGCTGTTGAACCAGATCGCGGGTCACCGTGAATTCGTCCTCGGTGATGCCTTCGGTCCGAAACTGCTGGTAGGTCACCCGCATCGCCTGGAGTGCTTCCGGCAGCAATGTCGTTTCGACTTCACCACCCATTCTGAGCAGGCGGTGTTTACGGGTGAAACTGTTGATGCCGGCGCGGAACCCGTAAGCGGCGCGCAGATCCGTGCGCATGGCCCGAAACAGCCGGGACTGTTGTCCGGAACCGAGAATGGCAGTGGCCAGCCCGAGCGCCGGGCTGTCTTCAGCGGTCGGTGGTGCCAGCGGCCCGAATGCCATGATAAGCGACTTCGGCGATTCCGGATCGTGCAGCACCACGGTCCCGGGTTTGATATCCGGTCCGGCGAAGGAAAGCGGTTCGCGGTTTGGCGATGACGGTAGACCCGCCAGCGCCGCGTCGATCGCTCTGCCGACCGCATCGGCGGGGGCCGAGCCGGCAGCCGTGATCGTAAGGTCTCCGGTGCCGAAGGAACCGCGATGCCAAGCAGCGATATCGTCACGATCGATCGTCTTGATCTCGTCCGCCGGTGCGATGGACCAGAACCGGTTGTAGGGATGGTCATCGATCAGGATTTGCCGTGCCAGGTTCCAGGCAGTCCCGGCGGCCGTTTCTCCACGAACACGGACGTTGCGAAGCAGCGTTCGCTTCTCGCGCTCAAGCCAGCGCTCTTCGAAATCCGGTTTGGCCAACCATAGATTGACGATCTCGGCAGCCTCCTGGAGGCTGTCTTCGGGCGCCACCATGAAGCCCCGGACCTCACCCGGTTGGACCCAGATGCGCGAACTGGAATCGAGATCTTCGAAATCGGCTGCCAACTCGTCCGATCCGATTCCATCGGCACCGCCACTGAGCATCAAAGAGATGCCCAGGCGCGCGGTTGCTTCGTGCACATCGGGACCAGTCGGAAGGCCGGTCGCCCACGTCACCGACACGGCCGTTCGCTTGGCCTCTTCCAATGGCACATACCAGAAGGAATGGCCCGCCGGTGTGGTGTGCCGGCCGATCTCCGGTGTGGCGGCAGCAAGCCCTGTTGCGGCCAGAAACGGGATAGCGGTCAGCAAGATCTTGAGCAGGGATCCCATCACGGTCACGACCCTCTTCGCTTCAGATTGACTTCGACAAAACGATGCCGGTCGGCAACGGCACGGATCAGCGTATCCACATCCGCTTTGGTGACCGCCTCAATGCGCTCACGATGGTCTTCAGCCCCGTTGGGCTCCAGCCCGGCGGTCAGATTGCGCAAAGCCCGACCGATAATATAGTTCGGCTCGTCCCGCCGCCGGTCGGCTTCTCGAAGAAACCGTTTGCGGATCCGGTCGAGACTTTTCTGAGGCGCGCCCGTCTCGGCCAGGTCAACAAGGCTCTCGCGCAGTTTTGTCGAAACGGTTTCCGGCGCGACTCCGTCGTCCGGCCGGGCCTGGAACGCGAACTGCACCTGGTCCCGCAGCTTTCGATCGAGCCCGACGCTGTAGGCGCTGACGATGAATTCGTTGATTTCCAAAGGCTTGGCCAGGCTGCCCGGCAAGTTGGAGCTGAGCAGCTCCGATAGGAAGCCAACCGTGTAGATATCCTGCAGTCGGTCGCCGGAGCCTGCCCAGTTCGACAGCGAGGAATACTGATAGGAGTCCAGTTTCGTCTGGTCGTCGAACAGCTCGATCGAATTCGACAGGGTTTCAGCAGGCGCAAGACCGCGCCAGCTCTGGGTGTTGAGGTTGCCCGCGCGTGAGTCGCCGAATTTGGCTTCGACCTGGCTGCGCACTTCTTCCTGGTCGAGATTGCCGGAGGCGATCAACACCATGTTCGAAGGCACATAATATTGGCTCCGAAACTGTTCGACCGCTTCGAAATCAAGGTTCTCGATCGATTCCGGCGTACCGATCAGGCTGCGTCCGACCGGATTGCCTCCATAGAGTTCCCGGTTCATCCGTTGTCGCACACGCGAACGCGGATTTTCAGACACGCGCATATCATACTCGCGCGCGACGATGCGTTTTTCGTCCGCCATGAATTCCGGATCGAGCGTTGGTGGCGTCACCAGCCGTCCGGCAAACGCGAAGAGGTCGTCGATCTCGGTTTTCGGCCCATCCGTATAGTAGTTGGTGATGATGCCGTTGACCCAGGCATTGCCACCGCGATTGTGAAAGACCCGACTGCTGACGCCGTCGGCGTGCCAGAACATCAAGTGTTCGAGATAGTGAGCCAGGCCCTCGGGCCCGTCGGAATCGGCTTCGCCGGCGAGAATCACCGCGCTGACGCGCACCGTTTCGACGGTCTCGTCGGGGATCAGATACACGGCTTTGAGCGCGGTATCCGTTTCAATCTCGATGAGTTCAGCCGCCGCCGGGCTGGCGAGGGCGATGGTTACGAGTGCGGGCAGGGCCCGTCTGAAAAGATTCGTCCACATGGACGTGATGATAGGGGCAGCGTATTTGGCTGTCAGTTCAACTCACGCGGCCGTAACAAAATGTTATCGGGCGTGAGTTGGAAGATCCCCTGAAGGGGAGCTCCCCCCGGTGCATGTCTACCAGCGGGTCCAGTTGGCCACGTAGCCAAAGATCAGACCGGACACCAGGACAAAGCCCATGATCCCTCCAGTGACCAACGAAGCGCCCAAAAGCGTTCGACGTTGCCCGAAAAGGTAGATTCCCCTTACGGTCAAAAGCAGCGGAATGACATAGGTCGACGCGATCATCACCAGGATGACGATCTGCACAAGTTCCAGAAACTCACGATTGGCGTTCAGCATCGCGCGTCCTCTCCATCGATGGCGGGAGGAAAAATCACCTGCGCCCGAACACCGGTTTGCGTGCCGTGTTCGTTCGCCTTTCAACCGGCGGCGCTGGTTGCGGTTCGGGCATCGGCTTGATTGGCTTGTGTTGCTGTCGGGAAGTCCGATCGATGGTGTTGCTGGCCTCGAACCCGCAAAAATAGAGCATCAATCCCGTTCCGGCGTAGGGCAGGAGGAAGGTCAGATACCAGAAACCGCTGCGCCCCGAATCCCTGAGCCGGTTCAGGCATGTGCAAAAGTTCATGTAGACCACCGCCACGATGACGAACACGAGCATCGCCTGCTCGTTGGCATTGCGCGCACCGAAGGAAGCCCCGCGATCGGCGAGAACCATGATCGAGAGGATCAGGCCGGCGAAAGCCAACGCGAAAATGATCAACTGCAGCAACCACCAATGTCCACGCCCGATCCGGCCCTGCATCGGATTGAGAAGATAGAGCATTTCGAACTCCCAACTGATTTCCGAAAATACTACTAATGCGAGAAAATGAACTGACGCATAAATTTTTTGGTTAAATTTCGATGGCTGCGAGCTTTGACTTGCTAGTCGACCCGCCAACTTGCGAAACGACGCAAGGCCAGCGAGGAACCTCCGAAGGGTCGGTCCCTTTGTCTGCCCATGCACTTAACACTTGATGTTAGTATCAAGGCTTCTAACTTGTAGATTGGCGCGGATGTAGCTAAGGGCTTGATAAATTTCTCTTAATCCACCAGATTTCAGGCAAATTCGGGTGATGCGGCAATGCACTTGAAGACGAACAGTTCCAGCTCCTTTATCGCCAATACCGTCAATCTCGACATTACCTCCCGGTGCACGCTTCTGTGTTCCCGCTGCACGCGGCAGAGCCCGGTGTGGAAGAACGAGCTGAAGACGATCTCGTCTGACATCTCGATGGACGAATACCGCAAGCTTCTCGAGTATTTCGACCGGCTCATCTTCTGCGGCACCGTCGGCGACCCGGTGTTTCATCCTGATTTCATCGAAATGCTGGATCTGGCGAAGGGCAAGGAAAGAACGGTGGAGGTATTCACCGCGGCCAGCCACCGGCCCAGGAAATGGTACCGCGAAGCCTTCGAGACCCATCCCGATGCCAAATGGACATTCGGGATCGATGGCCTTCCGGCTGACAGCCACAGACACCGGGTCAACCAGAACGGCGAATACCTGTTCGAGATGATGGTCCTGGCTGCGGAACTCGGGCTTGAAACCGAGTGGCAGCATATCGTGTTCAACTACAATCAGGACACGCTGGACGATGTCAAAGCGCTGGCCGCCAAGCACTCGCTCAATCTGAACATCTGCCTGTCCTCGCGGTGGCGTGGTCCGGAGGATCCGCTGAAACCGGACGACCAGTACATCATGGCCCGAAATCCGGGCCGCTATGAGAAGGGCGACGTTCTGGACCCGGCCTGTTTCCACGGGCACCCGATCGGCCACAGCAGCCAGGGTTATATTGTCCCGTGCTGCTGGATGACGAATGTCGATGTGGAAGAGAGTTTTCCGGACCTGTGTAACGAATCGACCAGGATCGCCAATGTCGACCGGATCGAAGACATCATCGAGAGCTGGGGCGCCTATGGCGAAACGCTGAAAAACGAGCCGCAGCGCTGCTATCAGGTCTGCTGGGACAAGTGCAACAAGAGCAACGTGCGAGGCAGAAAGACCTTCGAGCGGGTTCGAAATTCCCCCGGCGAAGAAGCGGCGTTATCGGCGGCGGCAAAATAAGCATCTGATCGCCCAATAAAACCGAGTTGCAAGCATCGTGGCTAACTGCCTCACGGTTGTTGTCTGCAGGCAGCAAACAAACGCCCTTGCTGGTCTGACAGATTGTGATTGCGGTTCGTTTCTTGCTGACGCAGGTCAAAGACGCTGGGCCGCGCACTACGAGTCCTGTTCCAGTTCATCCAGGTAGTCACGCGTTTCCTGGATGGTCCGTTCAAGTCGAACACGCCGGGCCAGGATGAACAAGAAGACGCCGAGAACAAACAGAACGCCACCAATCCATTGCAGTGCCGCACTGCCCATGGCCCATCCAATGGCGACCACTCCAACCAAACCAGAGAAGGTCACCAATTGACGCCAGACGCGGTACGAGCGACGTCGGTCCTCAACGATGAGAATGCGCTCTTTTCGGGTTATCTTCGTGGCCGCATTCATGGCGTAAAGCAGCACGTCCCTGGCTTCCTCTGCCTGCGTTTCAGACAGTCCTGAAATGCGGTGGTTTTCGCCTATTCCGACGCTCATGGTTGCGCCCTCGGAGTCTTCCTTCCGCACGGTGACGTGGCTGGCAAAAGAACGTTGAACGTGACCGTCATAGTCTAGTGCCATTGGTGTCGCGATCCTGTTTTCAGCATGTCCTCAACAGCTCTGTAGCGGACCCCTTAGTGATCTGCTTCCAGCTCCACTCGGTGGCCGGCACCCCAGCGATATCCAAAAGGGTCGCGGAACCAGAAGTCGCGCATCCCGTAGAACTGGTCGGTAATTTCGTCGATGATCTCGACGCCATTTAGGCCTCCGACCACGTCACGAAACGCATCAGCATTCGGGACGCGAATGTAGAGCTCCAGGCTATCCTTGGGCGACAGGTCTCCGCCGGATCTCAGCATCAAGGTGGTATCGCCGTTCCCCAGAATGGCCCAGTTTATGTTTCCCTCGCCATAGTGATATTCGTCGGTCTCTGCCACGGAAAAGCCCATGGAGACGTAAAACTGTATCGCTTCGCCGACGTCCGGCACGCCGATCATGATGGTAAGGGATTGGAAGTCTGTCATTTGGAGCCCTTCAATTTGCGGGAGTGCTCTCCTCCTTCGAAGTCACTCCCAGTATGCCTGAGGCGCATTCGTTATTGGTAAATCTCGACGCAGCTCATCTCATAATATCCGTAGGCCCAAACCGTGCCCACGACCATTGATGCCACTGCCAACCCGACAGAAGAGCGTCGCCATCCGACTTTCCAGATCATGAAAGCCAAGCCCAGGCCGACCAGCACAATGGCCCAACTGTCAGGATTAAGGAAAGTGGACCAAAGACACTCCCGATTTTCGAGTTGGAAATCGTGGGACTTCATATCTCGTCATGTGCCTCCAAGGGATGTGGAGCCAACAACCCCGACCTGTTGCGACTTCTGGCGGCGCAGTTCGTCCAATCATTGTATTCGCCGTTGAACCCATCCGCCTGGAACACCTTAACCTGCAACAGATCATCTGCGTCGGCCCCGCGTCCACCGTTCGAATTTCTCGTACGTTTGGGGCATTTCTTTGCGCTTGTTGTCAACAATGCCCGTCCGTACCGTCACAGATACAGGGCTGATCGCATCAATGTTCCGACGGGCCGGCAAAAGATGCCGTACCCACGGATGCTTCGGTTCCTGTCAGAAAGCGCCGGCAAAGCGGATATGGACGGCTTGCCGTCTTCCAGGAGCTTGGGTTCGCCTGCGCACAGGGAGATGACCATGACTTCACCGATCAGAAGAAGAACTGTCCTCAAAGCCGGTCTGGCGACAGGCGCATTTGTCGCCGCTCCATGGGTGGCCCGCGCGGCTCAACCGCTCAAGGTTGGATTTGTCTATCCGAGCCCCATCAACGACTTCGGCTGGTCCTACCGGCATGAGATCGGGCGTCAGCAGCTGGTGGAGGCTCTTGGTGACAGAATTGAAACGACTTTTGTGGCGAACGTAGCCGAGGGTCCGGATTCCGAGCGCGTCATCAGGCGGCTGGCCCGCTCCGGCCACAAGCTGATTTTCACCTGTTCATTCGGTTATATGGATCCGACGATCCGGGTCGCTGAGCGGTTTCCCGACGTGCTGTTCGAAAACAACACCGGATACAAGACCGCCGACAATGTCAGCGCCTACAATGCGCGCTTCCACGAAGCTCGAACGGTTTTCGGCGTGATCGCCGCCCATCAAAGCAAAACGGGCATCATCGGTTGCATCGCCTCGTTTCCGATTCCCGAGGTGGTGATGAGCATCAATGCGCTCGCTCTGTCGGCGCGCAAGATCCGGCCGGACATGAAGGTCCGGGTTATTTGGGTCAACAAGTGGTACGACCCGGGCCTCGAGGCGGATGCGGCCAAGACGCATATCGCGCAGGGCGCCGATATCCTGACCCAGATCACCAACAGCACCGCGCCGACCCAGGTTGCCGAGGAAAACGGCATCCATTCCTTCGGCCAGGACAACGACATGAGCGCGTTTGGACCGACCGCTCATATGACCGGCGTCGTCAACAACTGGGGTCCCTACTATATCCGCCGTGTCCGGGATGCGCTCGAGGGCAGCTGGCAGTCACGCTCGTCCTGGGACGGGTTTGCCGAGGATGTCGTGCAACTGGCACCCTACAATCAAAACCTGCCGCCCGAGGTGGTCGAGGCGGCGGAAGGCACCCGCAAGGCCATCATGAGCGGTGACCTGCACCCCTTTGCCGGACCCATCGTCAATCGTGACGGGGGCGAGGTGATCCCGGAGGGAACCGCTTTGGAGGACAAGGCGATACACTCCATGAACTGGTTCGTTTCAGGCGTCGAAGGCGACCTGCCCAGCTGACGACCGCACTACAATTGACTCCCAAGGCCCCGTCTGTCGCCCAATCGGCGACGGATCGGGACCGCTCGGCCGGCGGGCCGGCGGCCCGCAACAAGGACACGTGATCATGACCGCAGACATTGCCATCATCAACCGAACCGTGCTGCCCATGGGCGGTGGCGAAACGATCGACGCCGGTGTGGTGACGATAAAAGGAGGCCTCATTCAGGCGGTCGGTCAAGCGGGCGAGGTCGACACCCAGGGTGCGGCGGAAGTCATCGATGCCTCGAACTGTGCCGTCATGCCCGGCTTCTGCGACAGCCACACGCATATCGCTTCCAATCTGCTGCTGCGAGGGCTGCTGGAAGACGTGCGGCTGTTCGAATGGCTGTCGACCATGTGGCTGCTCAAGCGCAACTTCGATCCGGAAACCCTGTACTGGGCGAGCCTGAACGGCCTGGTGGAAATGGCAAAGTCGGGTGTGACCACCTTCAACGAGCATTTCGACGCCTACGCCGTCGAGCCGCAGCTGGAGGCAATCCGCGAGATCCCGCTGCGCGCAACGTTGGGCTACGGGTTTGCCGATCGCGGCCTCTACGAGTCGATCACCGACTGGTCGTGGACCACGTTGCACAATTTCGGCGACCTGGTGGCGCAGCATCACAACAGCCTCGATGGCATGCTGCAGATCGGACTGTCGCCGCACGCCATCTATTCCTGCGGCGAGGAGATGTTCCGGCTGGTGCGCGAGGTGGCCGATGCCCACGAAGTGCCGATTCACATTCACCTGGCCGAGAACCCGCAGGAGATGGAGTATGTCGCCGAGCATTATGGTACGTCAGCCGTGCGCCGGCTCCATTCCATCGATTTCCTGAAATCCGATGTCACGGCAGCCCATTGCACCCAGCTCGACGAGACCGATATCCGGTTGATGGCCGAGACCGAGACGAAGATCGCCCATTGTCCCTGCTGCAACGCCAAGCTCGCTTCCGGTGTCCTGCCGCTCAAATGCGTGCAGGAGCACGGCGTGACCGTCGGTCTGGCAACGGACGGGCCTGCCAGCCACAACACGTTGGACATGTTCCAGGAAATGAAGTTTGCGGGCATTACCCACAAGGAGCGAAACGCGGACGCCGAATTCCTCAAGACCAACGAGATCCTGGAGATGGCGACCGCCACGGGCGCGAAGGCCATGAACCGGCCCGAAACCGGTCAGTTGAAACCGGGCATGGCGGCCGACGTGATTGTCGTCGACCTCGACAAGGCGCATACGCTACCGGTCTACGATGTCGCGTCGACGCTGGTCTATTCGAGCCGCGCCGATGATGTGAAGCACACGATTGCGGGCGGCAAGCACCTGGTCAGGGACGGTGTCATGACGGGGGTAGACGAGGCCGAGATCCGCGCAAAATTCCGCGAAAAGGCCCATGCGCTGCGCAAGCGCAGCCTTGGCTAGGCGCAAATCACGAGTGTCGATTGGACCTGGTCTGGAAACGCCATCGCTGAATGCGCATAATCGGCCCCATCCTGTGCGATAAACGCGAACAGTGTGATGGAGGCCGGCGATGCCGTTGATGACGCAAGGGGCGAGGGCGCTGGAGATGGTCGCGCGCTTCGATTCGCAATGCGGCTGAACACATGAATGCCGCGCCATCGGCGGTCAACCGACAGATCCTCAACCTGGAAGCAGAATACGGCACGCCGCTGTTCGAGCGGCTGCCACGCGGAATGCGGCTGACGGAATCCGGCCAGCTTCTGGTCGATCTCATCCGCCGGTGGCAGCTGGACAATCGGGCCGCCGGATCGGCCGTCAATCAGTTGAAGGGCCGCGGCGGCGGCTTTGTCAAAATAGGCGTCATGGAATGCCTTGCCTCGGATTTCCTGCCGCGCGCCGTTGGCGAATTGCGCAAGACCAAGGCCGATGCCTCGCTGCGCGCCCTTGTCGGCGGTACGACCGACCTGACCGATCGGTTGATGGACGGCGACATCGACCTGGCGGTCGCCTTCAACGCGCCGCGTGACGCCGGTTTGCAGATCATGCACGATGTCCGGCTCGACCTCGGTGCGGTGATGGCGCCCGGTCATCCGCTGGCAGGAGAAAAGGAGATCGGTTTCAAGGACCTGCTCCGGCATTCGCTGGTGCTCGCTGACGATACGCTGACTGTCGGCCCGATCGCCAACGCCATGCTTGCGCGAAGCGGCCAGGAGCTCGCCAGTATGGTCACCACGAATTCGATCACCGCCATCAAGGCCCTGGTGATGCAGGGCGCCGGCGCCAGCCTGCTGACGCCCATCGACGTGCATGACGAGGTGAGCCGAGGCGATCTGCGCTTCGTCCCGGTCACCGGTACCCGCATGTTCATGACGCTCTCGGTCGCCGCCCGCGACGTCAACGCCCTGACGCCCGACGCGCGCAGCATGGCTCGTATCTTCCGCGGAATGCTCGACAGTCTGACGGCGCCTTAGCCAAGCGTCCCTAAGTCTCGCCGGGCCGTCGCGGTAATCGACGTAGGGATGGATGGAGTTCGCTTTTGATGTTCCAGATCATTGGGCAAGCAATCGATCGCGGTCATCGTTCCCACGAAGGTCGAGGGCTGGATTTGAACGCTCTGCAAGAGGATTCGGAGCCAGCGCTCGGCGGCGATACTCAACGATTGTCTAGGAGCGCAGTTCGTCCAACCATATCAGGAACGGATCGGTGCCGGGGTCACCATCCATGTCACCCATGGGCTCGACAATTGCACTCGCCTTTTGCGGAATTGTTTTGCCGAATGTCTTGGTGACCCACCTCCGCAACTCTGCCGGTGCAGTGAACTCGCCGTCGAGCCCTTCGGCTTCGTGGGCCTCTGCGGGTGTAAGATCGTACACTTCCGGCCAGCAGAGTTCATGATAGCCAATCGCAAGCAAGCGTATCAAATCAACCGGATCCCGGGTCATCACACCTGCCATGGTCGAGCCGGAACCGGATCCGATATGGACAATAGCCTGAGTGCTATCCGTTTCCCGCCAGAGCGCAATCGCGGATCCGTCATCGCCACTTCGAACAATAGGCGCAAGGCGATTAAGCACGGCAGGATCGTCACAGCCCAACCAGAGCCTTGCGTGGTCGGGATCTGCGATCTCGAAAAGGACTGTAGGCTGGTTGGATTCCCACGGATCTTCCGAGTAGGGGCTTGCGAACCGTTGGCCGGATTCTTCGTCGGTAGAAACCAGAGATTGGTCTTCGATCCAATCGAGCAGTTCACCCAACTCCGGGGCAAGACAAAGACCTGATGGCAATGCCTGCTCCAACTCTCTACGAAAGGTAGCCAAAAATTTCCCTCACCTCCGCAGGCCCAGAAAGTGCCTTTGCAAGGCGTTCGTCAAAAACGCGCCTAACTAATAGTGGCAACTATCCACAAACAACAGAACGCCGCCAAGCAGAACAGAAATATTAAACAAAACCAATAGTTTAAGGAAGTCCACGTGGCCGCCGCTCCTGTTGTCGGTTCCCAAACCATAGCTCCGCCTGGCTGATTGGATCAGGGTCAGCAAAGGAGTGTCGCCGGTCAGGTCTCAGCAATGATAGATGCACGCCCTCCGAGCTGGGCGACATCAGGACATGTCCTCGTAGGTGTAACCAAACCGGGTGAAGTCGAGCATTGATCGATTCGTGATCCCGTCTCGACGTATCTCCGGGCTGTCGCGGTAGTCGACGTACGGGTAGAGTTCGTCATCGATGTTCCAGCCCAGGTTCGCACCGGAGGTCGGTTCGTAGGAACTGCCGTAGACTGTTTCCCAGATGGCCCAAAGTCGATCGATATTGCAGTGGTGCAACCAAAAGACTGGATCGTTGGGCGAGCAATCGATCGCCGTCATCGTCCCCACGAAGGTCGTCGTGCCGGGTTTGAATGCTTCGCTGTAAACAGTGGCATCCCACTGCCCGCCGACCCACAAATGGGGCAACCGGTGTAAGCGTGACATCCCTTGCAGCGACGTGGGGGAGGCCGTCGGGTCAGGGGCCCCCAGCAGGTAATTGCGAAAGCTCTTGTGGATGTTCGCGGTCGCATCGTAAGGGGGCGAATCGTAAATATCGACTTTGAGGAGCGCTGAAACATCCGCAGCCGTCGGCAACGGGATGCTGCCTTTTTCGCCGCGGGTCAGATACGGAAACGGGCAACGGGATTGGAAGTCGTTGTGTCCGTAGGCGCTGGCGGTCAGGTTCATCGCGAATGTGCCACGCCGAAACGGTCCCGACAGGATAGCGTAATTTTGCTCCGGATCGCCCTCGGCGGGTCCCATGAAATCGTCGTCAAAGACCACATCGAGGCTCGATCGATCGGTCCAGTCCCAATAGGGCACGGTAAAGTTCGGATCACCGGTGGTATCGCGGACTGCCTGCTCGAACATCAGGATCAATTTTCGATGCCAGGGCAGGAATGCCGGGGATTGATGGGCGACGCTATGGCCCAGTTCCAGCCGCGACCGCAACAGTGCCAACTGATGAAAACGAACAAACTGATCGTAATAGTTCAGCGTCGGATCGATCGGCGACTGGGTGCGCTTAAGTTGATGGATAGCCTCCACCAGGGTCCTCTTTTGCCGATCCGACAGGCTTTTGACGTCCTGGCGGACCAACGGTGCATCCTGACTTTGCGAAACCGTTCTGACTTCTTCCGCTCCGACGGTTCTGGGCTTCCCGAGCGCAGAAACTGCCGCGACCGCCATACCTGCTTTCAACAGGCCGCGCCGTGATCCTTGAGGCTGGTTTTGACGTGTTCTGCTCATGGATCCTCCGACGGTCGCAATTTTCTCCATCCACCGTTCTAGGATTGTACCGCACCAGGGAAAGAAGTGAATTTCGATATTGGCGCTGGCGCCCTTGTAGATAGAGACCGTCGCTGCATGGTATCGAATAATATTAGTGCGTCAGGAGTCTGTCGCCGGCCTGTATAGTGCTCCCCAGGACAGTCTCTCATCCAGCAATTCAACGACTTCACTCGCGTCCAAGTGGGCGAGAAGCGCACCTGTCTCTCGATCACCAGAAACAAGCGCTACAATCGCCATGGCAGTCCGTAACACCAACTTATCCCGGGCGGTATCCAGGTCTTCGAGCGCCATTGCCTTCAATTTTGTCAGCGCTTCGAAATAAGCCTCCGCAATCCACACTGGCAGTTCCGGATTCGTTTTGCGATACCGTTCCACCTCGATTGTGGCGATGAGTCCGTACAAGTTCCAGTCGCGCGGACCTTGTGCGCAGGCCTCTACCAAAAGAGGAACCGAGGCATACGACGCGTCTCCTAAGTCTCCCTGGTGATGAAGTTCGGTCCACAACTCGTTCCAGACTTCGCGATTAAGTGGAGCCTGCCGTAGCTTTCTTACCGCTGACCGAGGATCGTAGGGTTTTCGATATCCACCCTTCAGTCTAGCCCAATCAATCTCCATTAAGGCGCGCTCCTAGATTTGCGGGTTTGAGTTTGCTTTGCAATTTACCGCGCCAGGCGAGGTCTTTCGTGAGGCACCACATGCTGCACAAAATTTGGCTTGTTCGGTTCTGAGAGGCTTTCCACATGCATCGCACGGTGGTCCGTAAAGGCTGATACGGTGATGCCAAAGCGCGTTGGGATTGGATTCTTGGAATCCTGTAATCTCCTGGTAGGCCCGAAGCGCTTTTGCGGGATCGCTTTCAGTTCTCAGAATAGATTCAATCCGGCTCCACTCATTCTCGGTGAGCATTGGAATGTCCATGCGACAACGCCAGCAATACATTGTAACCGGCATTGTGTACTCCCTTCGTCGATGGCGGCAGGTTCGATCGTGTGGTCTCATGAACGGTCGGCATCAATCCCACCAGAAAAACCACGCGTTCGAGACCATCAGCAATGCCGCAAGGTTGGTAATCGTACCCATGCCCTGGTCCACGATATCGGGGCAGTATTCATACAGCTCTTTGGCCAGCATAAAGGCCTCCGAGCGGTCGCCTGGTCTTCGGTCAACAGAGAAGATCAGGGCGTCCGAGGTGAGGCCGATCAGATCGGCACCGTATCGATCCCGCCAAGACCGCCAGGCCGCAATGTGGTACTCGGGATCCGGGTTCGCATTCCAGCCACCCCAAAACAGATGAGCCGGCACAGTGGTCCAATCGTCGGTTGGCACTTCCAGAATGGTACCTTTTTCAAAGAAATCGGGAGTGAACAGGATCGGCAAAAGCGTTTGGACCGTTTCAGGCGCGATGGTTTCCTCGGGCCATGCCTCGGGTGCTTCAATCTGGCTCGGTCCGCATCCCATCAGCATGATTCTGTTTCGCACCTCACGCTCGGGGAGCTCCCGAATTCGCCCATCTCCTTCCATCTCGGTCATGTTTGGAAGCCTGGCGTTCGGATCGTTCAGTATCTCCATCGTCTCCTTGCAGGTTTCCTTGGAATCTTCCGCACGGAGCCGAGACAGATCGCGAGGATGTGTGAGGCGGTCTGCCTTTTGAATGATGGTGTCGACCGTTTCTCGGGGTTCACCCGGCAGCGGTTCGGTGGATTCGATAAGCCGATCCAGTCGATCGCCCGATCCAACTATGAGCGAATAGGTGTTTGCAGATCGAAGCTCGAGTTGCATCCGCTGAGCTTCCCCCAAAGTCGTCTCGATGACCTTGAAAGGTACCCCGGAAACGTTGGCAGTGGCGGAAGTGGAAAACGACGGGACGAATGCTGCTGCCGCCCATGCGGACAATGATCGCAACAAGTCTCGCCGACTGGTTAAATGACGGGTGATCTTACCCAACTTCTCACTCCTGCTGTCAGGGTAGCGTTGCGGCTACTACTTATAGGGGATGAAGATGAGGCCTTTCAACTCGGCGCTTGTGAAAGGTGGTGATCCTGTTGGACACCGTGCTTTCCGATCAGGAAGCCGATGGTGAGTCCAGACAGTCGATAACGATGGCAACGGATCTGATTTCAGGAACGTCAGCTGATTTTGTGGGTCTTGCTTAAATCCGACCGATAAACGCTGCCGATACGGCACACGTCACACGCCCAGCCAGCTCTCCTGCTGCCGCCGCAATCCGACGATTGCCAGACCTTCATCGAGCACAACGTCGTCATAGGTCAGCACAGTGTCTCGCTTCACCGGCCTACGCAGCTTCACCTGGCCGGTGAGGCCCAGCGGCAACGCACCCATGGCCACACTTGCCTCAGCTGGTCGCAGCTGGCCTGCGACGCAGTAGCCGCCTTCGCCGTCGAGGGTTTCGCCGGCGGCGATGTCTCGCTTGGCGACGGCGACGGTGTCGGCGCGGAAGCCGCTGGCAGTGCCGGTGGCTTCGCCGCGCAGGCCGACATTTGCGACCGACAGGCCAAGTTCGAGGCCGATCAGGTGCCAGCGTTTGGCCATCGCCATGTAGCGGCCGCTGTCGTCGGTCACCACCTTGTATTCGTCAAAGCAGGCCTGCTGGTAGTCCGTCACCGCCTGGACGCAGACCCACACACCCATGCGGATATCCTGGTCGATGGCGCTGCCGTCCGGCCGCAGTGAATTGATGACCTCCACCATCCCGGCCTTTTCCAGCACGCCGTCCTCGCTCTGCGGCCGCATCAGCGCCGGGATGTCGTCGATGGATCCGGCCGGATAAAGCAGCCCCTCGCTCGGCACGTCGAGCCCGCAGGCATTGGCGATTGCCGTCGATTCGATCGCGGGCTTGCTGCCGTCGAGGAAGGAGTTGAACATTTTCGGGTTGAGCCGGCCGCGCTCCGCCTGCTCGCGGCTGACGCCCCAATGATCCCAGACTGTGTCTGGTGTCGAAAACCGGTACTCCGGCTTCCATTTATGGCCACGCCCGGCCGCTGCGACCGAAAAGCCGCAGGTGCGCGCCCAGTCGACCAACTCGCAGACCATGGCCGGTTGGTCGCCGTAGGCCATCGAATAGATGACGCCGGCCTGTCGTGCCCTTGATGCAAGTACAGCGCCGCAGACAGCATCGGCCTCGACCGTGGCGCTGATCGCATGCTTGCCCGCAGCGAAGGTTGCGAGCAGGTGGTCGACCGCGGCCACCGGGTTGCCGGTGCATTCGACGACGATATCCACGCCCGGATGAGCTATCAGTGCATCTGCGTCTTCGCCGATATGGGTTCTGCCGCTCTTGCCGGCGGCTTCCAGCGAAACGGCAGCGGATTGTTCTGCCTGCCAGCCGGCCAGCGCCAGGTTGGAACGAGCCACGTCGGGTGACAGATCGGCGATGCCGACCACATGAACACCCGGCAAGCGCACCGCCTGCGACAGGAACATGGTGCCAAACTTGCCCGCGCCGATCACGCCGACACGCAGCGGCCGGCCATCGGCCTGACGCTGCAGCAATTGCCGGTGCAGGCCCATCGGTTCAGCCGACCAGCCGGTTGAACGGCACGGAATAGATGCGCTCGCGGCCGAGCAAATGTGCTGTCATCTGCGACCAGTCGAACAAACGGTCGAAGGCCTGGTTGCGCAAGTTGAGGCCGCCGGTCATGACGCCGAAGGAGGGCAGGATCAGGCGCCGCCCATCGGTGGCGAAGCAGGGTCGGCGCACACCTTTGCTGCGGCGAACGACCCGCGCCGCCGGATGCAGGTGGCCGGCGATCTCGCCGTGCGCCGCCGTTCGGTCTTCACTTGGTTCATGACGGAACTGCAGGCCTTCGAAATAGAGCTCCTGCACGCTGTGGCCGTCGAGGTCGCCCGGCTCGTCCGGATCGTGATTGCCGGCAATCCAGAACCATTCGCGTCCGGTCATCAGCCGGCCCAGCGTTTCCTCGAAGACCGGTGGCAGCAGGCTGGCCCCGACCCGGTCGTGGAAACTGTCGCCGAGGCTGATGACCCGTAGCGGGTTGTATCGCGCCAACACCACCTCAAGAAGCCGCAACGTGAGCGCGGTGTCGTAAGGCGGCAAAAAAGCGCCGCGTCTGGCGTGAGCCGCACCCTTTTCCAGATGCAGGTCAGACACGACCAGGGTCGCGCTGCCCGGCAGGTAGAGCGCGCCGAGCGGATCGCAGACGGCGCTTACGCCGGCAATGTCGATCTCGGCCGTTTGGACCATGGGTTCCTCGTCGATTTTCAGTGCCGCCGCTGCCCTGTTCATCGCCCCTCCGTTGTCTGCACCTCTACAGTCCCTCGTAACCGCCCATCGCCTCGGCGATGATGTCGTCGGCGGCCTCGGCCAGAATGTCGTCCTGCGCCTCGCCAACCACCGGTTCCTTGCCAATCTCCAACATGACGGGGACGGCAAGGGGTGAAATCTGATCGAGGCGATTCAAGATGATTCGGCCCTTGATGCGCAACAGCATATCGCCCAGCCGGCGAATATCCAGCAATCCGGCGGCCGCGTCCTGGCGCGTCGCCTGCAACAGGATGTGGTCCGGTTCGTGGCTGCGCAACACGTCATAGATCAGGTCTGCCGACACGGTGACCTGCCGGCCGGTCTTCTCCTTGCCGGGATGCCGGCGCTCGATCAGCCCCGAGATCATGGCGCAGGTGCGAAACGTCCGCTTCAACATCCAGGATTCCGCCAGCCATGCTTCCAGGTCGTCGCCCAGCATGTCTTCATCGAACAGTTGCGCCAGCGACAGCTCATCACGCTCGATCATCATACCCATGTCGCGCAGGCCCCAGATCGCCATCGAATAGTCGGTGGCGACGAAGCCGAGCGGCCGTGCCCGCGCCCGTTCCAGTCGGCGGGTCAACAGCATGCCCAGCGTCTGGTGCGCCAGCCGGCCTTCGAAAGGGTAGGTGACCATGAAGAACCGGTCGCCGCGCGGGAAGGTTTCCACCAGCATTTCGTCACGCGACGGCAGTCGGGACTTCTGCCGCTGAACCTCCAGCCATTCTCGGACCTGGTCCGGCAGCACCCGCCAGCGATCCGGGTCGGCGAGAATCGAGCGCACCTGGTCGGCGAGATAGGTGGTCAGCGGAAACTTGCCGCCCGCGTAGGCTGGAATTTTCGGGCTTCCGCCGCCGCCCTTGGAGACAACGCACTCGTTTTCGCGAATGCCCTCGAAACGCAGCACCTTGCCGGCGAACAGGAAGGTGTCGCCCGGCGACAGCATTTCGACGAAGATCTCCTCGATCTTGCCGAGGATCGGCCCGCCGCGCACATTGGCGCCGCGACCGGCGTGGCGCGTCAGCCGCACCTTGAGCTCCGGCATTTCGATGATCGTGCCGATGTTGAGCCGGTACTGCTGGGCGGTCTGCGGATTGCTCACCCGCCATGTGCCGTCCTTGGTCAGCCGAATCCGGGCATAGCGGTCATAGGTCTTCAGCGCATAGCCGCCCGTGGCGACGAAATCGAGCACCCGGTCGAATTGCGAGCGCTCCAGAAACGCATAGGGTGCCGCCGACGTGACTTCCGCAAACAGGTCATCCGCCTGGAACGGCGCGGCGCAGGCCATGCCGAGCACATGCTGAGCCAGCACGTCGTAGGTGCCGTCTCCGATCGGCGGCGTGTCCTGGTCGCCCAGATAGTTAGCGTCGAGCGCGGCCCGGCACTCCATCACCTCGAACCGGTTGGCCGGCACCAGCAGCGCCTGGCTTGGCTCGTCCATTCGGTGGTTCGAGCGGCCGATACGCTGGGCCAGACGGCTTGCCCCCTTGGGCGCGCCGATATGGACGACCAGGTCGACATCACCCCAGTCGATGCCAAGATCGAGGGTCGATGTGGCGACTACGGCGCGCAATTTGTTGTCGGCCATCGCCGCTTCCACCTTGCGACGCTGGCTGGCATCGAGCGACCCATGGTGAAGCGCGATCGGCAGGTTGTCCTCGTTGATGCGCCACAGCTCCTGGAACAGCAGTTCCGCCTGGCTGCGCGTGTTGACGAAGAGCAGGGTGGTCTGGTGATCGCGGATGGCGGCATAGACATCCGCCATGGCATAGCGCGCCGAATGGCCCGACCAGGGCACGCGTTCATCGGTCTCGAGAATGCGGATCTGCGGTTTGGCGCCGCCCTTGACCTGGATGCGCTGCGACAGTTTTGGCTTTCCGTCGATCGCCTGCGGCATAAGCCAGGCCTGCAGCGCCTCCGGTTCGGCGACCGTCGCCGACAGGCCGATGGTCTGCAGGGCAGGGCGGTGTTTTCTGAGCCGCGCCAGCCCGAGCGAGAGCAAATGGCCGCGCTTCGACGTGACCAGAGAATGCAACTCGTCGAAAATGACGAAGCGCAGATCGGCAAACAGCGTTTCAGCCTCGCGGCTGGCGATCAGCAGGGCAATCTGTTCCGGCGTCGTGAGCAGTATATCCGGCGGATCGCGCTTCTGCCGCTGCCGCTTGTGCTGCGGCGTGTCGCCGGTGCGTGTTTCGATGCGCAACGGCAGCGCCATTTCTTCGACCGGCTTTGCCAGATTGCGTTCGATATCGACGGCCAGCGCCTTTAGCGGCGAAACATAGAGCGTGTGAACGCCACGCCGCGACAGTGCCCGCGCGGCACCGGGCCTGCGTTTCGTGCTTTCTTGCGTCAGGTCGACCAGCGACGGCAGGAACCCAGCCAGTGTCTTGCCGGCCCCGGTCGGCGCAATCAGCAGGCAGGAGAGCCCCGACTGCGCCATGTCCAACAGCTCGAGCTGATGCGGCCGCGGCTGCCAGCCACGTTTGCCGAACCAGCCGGTAAAGGGTTCCGGCAGGCCGGACATCACTTCGGTTTCAGAATCGACGCTCACCCGGCGCAGGTTAGACCAAGACTATGCCGCAAAAAATGCCTTTTCGGATGGGGCGGCACCAGGAAGCGCGCCATTACCCGCCAAGCCAACGCTCCAGATTGGCGGCGATGAAGGCATCATCATTCATGTGGGGATAGTCACGATAGACCCGATCGATTTCCTGCATCTGCCCCGGGCCGAGCGTTTCGTTCGGATCAAGACAGCGGATATCGTCCAGCAGCCCCTGCCGGCGCAGCACTTCATGAAGCCCGGCGATCACGCCCTGGAAGCCGTTGGCCGCGTCGAAAAACGCCGCGTTGCAGTCGGTCGTATCGGCATCGAGGGAAAGCCAGTCGCGATCGAACTGCCCCGTCGGATCGAGCGCCTTGACGCGGTCGACAAGTTCGACCGCTTTACGGGTCCATACCGACCAATGCCCGAGCAGGCCGCCAACAATTCGGATCGGCACGGTTTCCCCGTCCCGGATGACATTGAAAGGAGTCAGCAGGTCCGCGACGATGTGGTCGTCATTGCCGGTATAGAGGCTGATCCGGTCTTCGGCCCCGGCTTCCACCACCCCGCGCACGACATCGAGCGTGTCGTAGCGATTGAAGGGCGCGATCTTGATGCCGACAACCGCCTCCAGCTCCGCAAATCGCCGCCAGAATGCACGCGGCAGCTTTTGGCCGCCGACGGCAGGCTGCAAATAGAAACCGATCAGGGGCATCACCGCGCCGACCGCCCGGCAATGGTCGACCAGCGCGTCGATATCGCTGTCGAGCCCGGCAAGCGACAGCAGGACGGCGTGATAACCAAGCTCCCGTGCAAGCTGGGCTTCAGCGACCGCCTGGTTTGTCGGGCCCACAGCGCCGGCGACGAGCAGGCGCGGGGTGGTGGTCCATGTCGACGCTTCTTCTGCGGCCAGTTGCAACACCGGTCGCAGCATGCCGTGGTTGCGAATTTCGAATTGCGTGGTGTGGACACCGACGGCAACGCCAAGGACACCGGCGTCAAGGTAATACCGGGTCAGGGCCCGTTGGCGCCGTTCATCAATGGTCCTCCTGGCATCGAGCGCGAGCGGATGGGCCGGGATAACGCCGCCCCCGCGAAAAGCGGCAAGAACATCGCTGGGAATGCTGTCGGTCATCGATGCGTCGCGCCTTCATCGCTGTCGGCGGGGGTTCGCAGATACCCCAGGATCAGGTCCACGATATGCTGGCGCCGACGCGACAGCGACTCATCGCTCATCAGGTCGCGGTCGAAGATCACACCCAGCGTGTGGCGGTTGGAGAAGGTGAAATAGCTGGTCCCGGCAATCGACATGTAGAGTTCGACCGGATCGACGCCGGATCGCATCGTGCCGGCTTCGACGCCGCGTCTCAGCACGTCTTCTATCTGCTCAACCAGAGGCATGGTCAGCTTTCGCACCTCGGAAGAGGCACGCACGTGGCGTCCCTTATGCAGGTTGGCCTCGTTCAGCAGTGGCACGAATTCGGGATGCTCCAGGAACCAGTTGAAGCTGAACTCCACCAGCTCGACCATGGCCTCTTCCGGGCTGCGGCTGGAAAGTTCCAGCTCTGATTCCATCGAACGGATCTTGGCATAGTTGTCTTCCAAGACCGCCTGGAACAGGCCTTCTTTCGATCCGAAATAATGAAAGAGCATCCGCTTCGCGACACCAGCCTGCTCGGCGATGCGGTCGGTGCGACCGCCTTCCAGGCCACGAGCCGCAAACTCGGTTGTAGCCGCAGCGAGGATATTGCGCCGGGTCTGTTCGGGATTGCGGGAAGCGGCTCCGGCACCCCGGCCTGTTTTCCAGGTCGCGGTTTCCGCCGCGTCTGTGTCGATCAGTTTAGGCATGCGTTAGTAGATTCCATCGCGAACTTCGAAATGGGTTGGTTTCCCGAGGCTGCTGCGGCCGCTTGAGATCCAGTCCGCGGTCCACTCGATAAGTTTGTCGAGCGGCACTGTTGGCGGGCCGAAAAGGCGCTGCTGGGCTTGCGTGTTCATAAGCAATGATTCCGGCTGCGGGTCGCCGACGAATTCCGGCTGTCGGCCGAAGTGCCGGCCGAAGGTCTCCGCAATCTGGCGAACATCGGCCATATCCGGGCCGGAAATGTTGATCGGGCTGGTCGGCGTGGTGACATGCGCCAGGAGCTGCAGCGCATAGCTGTTCGCATCACCCTGCCAGATGACGTTGACATGGCTGATCGCCAGCGAGACCGGAATGCCGTTGAAAACGGCGTTGGCAATATCGTGGAGCACGCCGTAGCGCATGTCGATGGCATAGCTCAGCCTGTAGAGTTTTCCCGGTGTCTCGTTGAGGGCCGAGAAATACTCGAATATCCGCTCTCGTGCGATGCAGGAATTGGCATATTCTCCAATCGGCGTCAGCTGGTCGCCCTCGACGGAACCACCGGATGCCACATCCGTCATCGGATAGACGCAGGCCGTCGAATAGGCCACGATTCGGCTTGACGGAAACCGCTCGGCGACCAGTGCCGGTACATGTCCGTTCATGGCCCATGTCAGCGGCTGATTGCTGGCGGCGCCGAATTTGCGTCCGGCAAGAAAAAGGATGTTCCGACAGGGCTCGAGACCGGCAATTTGGTCGCGGTCCAGCAGATCACAGGCAACCGTCTCCACTTCTGCCGCTTCCAACCGGTTGCGGGCCTGCGGGTCGGAAAACCGCGCCACGCCGATAATCCGTTTCTCGGGCGCTGCGCGCTTGGCGAGACGGGCAAGCGTCAGTCCGATCTTGCCGGCAACGCCGAGAACCATGATGTCCCCATCGACAGATTTCAGCGTTTCGATCAGCTGCGCCGACGGACGGGTCATGAACTCCTCAAGCTCGTCCTCGGAAGTGAATTTGTCCGGCAGTTCGGTCATGAGTCCAACTTCTTTCTCAACATGTCATAGTTCCAGTCGGCGGGCGCGATGAGACGCTCCATGTCGGGCGGGCTTGCAAAGCCGAAGCCCGGCTTGTCGAGGGATGAGACGTCGATCTGGCCGTTGTCGATGTCGAGTGCGACGCACCCGTTCCTGTCCCGGTAAAGACCCTCTTCGCGTAGCGCCGCCTGGCGTTCGTCCGCCGAAAGATGATCAAGCCCGCGGAAGAAATGATGCCCGTTGCGCTCCACATGGCTGATGCCGAGGGTCGCAACCACAGCCAGGTCGGACTGCAGGGAGACGACCGGAAGGTTGCTGAGATCCTCGGCAGAGAGAAAGTAGCGGTTCTCGTCAATGGCCGCGTTGCGCTGAGCCGCAAGGGCATTGTT
The DNA here is from genome assembly GCA_965216535.1 of Hoeflea sp. GTDB lineage: Bacteria > Pseudomonadota > Alphaproteobacteria > Rhizobiales > Rhizobiaceae > Hoeflea_A. Next base: position 6,641,480 of record OZ244175.1, on the reverse strand, counting down.
GAGGAAGGACCGGAACACGCCCTTGCAGTTCTTGTGACTGACACCCTGGTAGCCGTAGGCAATGGCCTCCTGAAATGCCGTGGTCCAGCCATCGGCTTCGTCGATCAGCAGCGGCTTTCCGATCACCTCTAGCGCCGCGGGATCGAGCGGCCCGTCAAGGCAAGCGGTGCGCTCCACGGGCTGCTCGATGAAGAGGATCGAGTTGTAGAAGTCCTGAAGGTCGGGTCGTGCCCGGATCGCTTCCATCAGTGCGGCGAATTCGGCGGTGGAAGCATATTGCTCGTTGCCGTCGAGTGTCGTCGAGATGGGTTCACTAATGGCCGCGGCCACCTGCCAGATGTCGGTCAGGCGTTGAAGATCGGCGTCGCTGTCTCCGGAGACCTTGATTTTCAGGTAGCGCACGCCGTCATCGCGCAGATACTGCTCGAGCGTTTCCGGAAAGCCGTCGTTGATAGGAACCTCGAGATCGGCAGCCGAGAGCGGATCGGCAAGACCGACCGTGTGGCGCAGCGTCAGCTGCTGTCTTGGCTGCTCGGGGAGGGCGGCGGCGACGGACCCGTGCGGAAGATCGGTAAAGACGGACGGCTCGTCGATGCCGAGCGCGGAACCACGCACCAGCGGGTCGAAACCCTGTCCCAACAACCTGCCGATCGCATCTATGGTTGCCCGCTCGACCATCGACACGCCGAAGTTACCGCCCAGCCGATTATGGTCGCGCGCCAGGCTGGCTTCTTCAAGTGCTGGATGGAGATCGCGCCAATGATCGAAAGCGCACGCGAATCCGGCGCCTCGGTAGGCGTCCACAGCGGCATCGATGGACGCGATCAGGTCCAGGGTGCCCTCGGCCGGTCCCTTTTCGGGTCGTTTGTCGAACCATTTGTAGGACAGAAAGTCCGCGGCATATCCGCGTGACTGTCGGCCGTCGGCGGTCTCTATGGTCACCTCCAGGGTCGCCTGGGCGATCGCATCGATCGACACGGAGCCGAAGCGGAACGGCATTCGGGCCATGACATTGAGGATGCCAAGGCGCGTGTCGACGACGCGGAAACGAACCGGCTCAGCCATGGTGCTCCCCGTCGATCTGTTCCAGCAGACCTCTGACGTAGCCTGCCGCCACGGCCGCCGTTGTCGGGCCGTCCGGCTCGTAGATAAACGGCTCCACAGAGACCGGGCCGTCATAGCCGACGTCATGAAGGGCACGCAGAACCGGCCCGAAGCGGTCGTCGCCCTGTCCCGGTGCGCGCTGATTGCGATCGTTTATCTGGATATGCGCCAGGTATCCCTCGCCCCAGCGTTGACGAATAACCTCGGCGACCGGGGCCGCTTCCATTTCAGCCGCCGCGCAGGTGTCGATCATGGTACGAAGGCCTTTGGATTCAGCCTGTTCGACAAAGCGGACCGCGTCATCGATCGTGTTGATGAAAGGCGTCAGCCGGCGGGCAAGCGGTTCGACGCAATAGACAATGCCGGCCTGATGCGCTGCGTCTCCGGCGGAGCGCAGACAGGACAAGGCGTTGTCCCACGCGGCTTGCGGGCTGTCGGCATCGGCTGGGTCGCGTTGCGCCGGAGATCCGTGCACCAGAACGGTGCCCCCGAGATCAGCACAAAGCTCGACAAGCCGGAGAAGAACATCCCTGGTTTTGGCCGCCTGGTCGGGATCCGAGCTGGTGATCGAAAGATCTTTTGGGGAGATCAGCAACCAATGGAGTCCGATGATCGGCACCCCTTCGCCCTCGGCAATGCTGCGGACTTCCTTTCGCCGTGCATCCGAGAGCAGATGCGGCTGCTCGTCGAGGGTGAACGGAGCAAGCTCGATCCCTTCATATCCGAGGCTTGCCGCCATGGCGCATTGCTCCCGGAAGGGCAGTTCGCGCAGGACTTCATTGCAGAGGGCCAGTCTCATGATGGGTTCCTAGGGCAGTTTGACGACGAAGATTTCGGTAAAGATGGCGGCGATCCCGTAGCCGGCGCAGATCGCAATTGCCGCTGCGATTGCGATCTGCTTCAGCCATCCCGGATCGGAAAACCGCGGCCGCGGCCCGAGCAGAAGAATGAAAACGAACACGAAAAGCGCCGCACCGGGCCCGAACGGCACCCGGCCGAACAGCCCCAGCGCGAAGCCGAAGGTCAGCACCAGGGTCAGGCCGACCCGCCGCGTGACGTCGCTCTGCAAGAGCTTCGGCAAGGCACCTGCGCTTAAGGTCATCCGCCAGCCGCCGCGACGGGCAGAGCGGACCAGAAGCGCGAGCCCGCACACCAGCAACAGACCACCCAAAAGCCCCGGAACCAGACCTGGCGCCGTGTAGGGATCGATGTCGAGGCCCTCCAGATGATCGATCCGCAGGCTCTCCACGATGACGGCCAGTGCGAAGACGATCAGCACGATGGCCGAAACGAAATCCGCCCGGTCAAGGGGTTTCGGGGTCATGCCGCGCCTCCCTTGTCCGCGCCGCCGGTCTCGCGCCGAAAACCACCGAGCATGCCGCCGATCCGCCTACGAATGCCGGGCATCGACAGGACTATGAACACCAAAGCACTGAGCCAAAGGATCAGGCTGATCGGGCGGGTAAAGAAGGGAGTCAGGTCGCCGTCCGTCAGGACCAGGCCGCGGCGCAGGCTTTTGTCGAGAATGTCACCAAGCACGATCCCGAGGATGAGCGGCGCCATCGGGTACTTGAGTTCTCGCAGCACAAATCCAGCGACGCCGAAGAAAAGCATCACCCAGACGTCGAATATCCGGCTCGCGATGGCGAAGGCACCGACGGTACACAGCACGAAAATGATCGGCATCAGAATTTCGCGGCGAACCCGCAACACCAGGAGCAGCGGCCGTGTGAGAAGCAGCCCGAGAATGGCCATGGCCGTGGTCGCCATAAACACCATCGCCACCACCTGATATACGAAATCAGGAGATTCGATCATGATCAGCGGCCCGGGTCGGACGCCGTGAATAATCATCGCCGCAAGCAGAACCGCTGCCGGGGCACTTCCTGGTACGGCAAGGGTCAGGACCGGAATCAATGCGCCAGGCACCGCTGCGTTGTTGCCGGTTTCGGCGGCCATCAGCCCTTCGACGGAGCCTTTGCCGAATTGATCTCGCTCGCGCGACTGCATGCGCGCGGCCGCATAGCTGGCCCATGATCCCATATCTTCGCCGACGCCCGGGATGAGACCCATGAAAGTGCCGATCAGGCCGCTTCGGATGGCGGTTATCCGGTAGCGCAGCGCGTCGCGAATGCCGGACAAAACACTGCCGATTTCGCCGCGCACCACCTCGTAGTTCGCCTGCCGCATGACGGTGAGGATTTCCGCGAGGCCGAAGGCGCCGACCATCGCCGGCAGCAGACCGATGCCGCCGGACAGGTCCGTATTGCCGTAGGAAAACCGCGGCACTGCGTGGATGCCCTCCTGTCCGATCATGGCGACGAACAGGCCCAGAAACCCAGCGATCCAGCCCTTGATCGGGTCATCGAAGGCCGTCAACTGGCCGGCGACGAGGACACCGAACACCGCCAGCCAGAAAAACTCGAAGGCACCGAACGACAGCGCCACTTCCGCCAGCAGCGGCGCGATCAGCGCCAGCGCCAGCATGCCGATCATCGATCCGATGAAGGAGCCTGTCGTGGCCACGGCCATCGCCGAGCCGGCCTTGCCGGCGCGGGATAGTGGAAACCCGTCCAGTGCGGTTGCGGCGTTGGCCGGTGTTCCGGGAATATTCAGCAAAATGGCGCTGCGGCTGCCGCCATAGATAGCGCCGATATACATGCAGATCAGAATGAGGATTGCCCGTTCCGCTTCGAAACTGAATGTCAGAGTCGTCATCAGAGCGACACCCAGCGTGGCGGTCAGGCCCGGCAGGGAACCGACGATGATGCCGAGAAGCGTTGCCCACAGCACGTCCAGAATGGCAGCACTGAACACGATATCGGAAATCGCCGACAGGAAGGAGGCAAGCCCGGTCATCGTCCAACGGCATCCTTACCCAGAAAGAAGTGTTGCAGTCCCTGGAAGCTTCAACATGCCACCTTGCAACTGTCGAGGGCCGATCGCAGCGCGGCGTATTGATCGCCGCGCTGCAACCGCGGTCAGTCGGGCCGCCGACCATTGGTCGACGGCCCGGCTTGCAGCGCCCCCGGGAGGTCAGGGCCGCTTGATGCCGTAGGTTTCAGGATTGTTCTTGGCTTTCTTGCCATCCCAAAGCATCCAGGCGTTCTGGCTCAGCATTGGCTGTGCCGCGGTTTGCGCCGCATCGCCGTGAGATGGATCGAAGAAAGCACCACGCCCGGCGGCGTAGTCCTTGAGGGCCTGGGAATTGGAAATGACATCGGCCCAGACGTTGTCCATGGTCTCAAAAACCTCCGCCGGGGCGTCCGCCGGAGCCCAGATGCCGAAATAATTGTTGGCAACGTTGACGTCCTCTAGCCAATTGGTGATCGGCGGAATTTCGCCATAGCCTTCAAGATTGAGCGGTGCGGAAGCCAGCACGGCGAGAGGCTTCAGCCGGTTACCGCGGATCATTTCGGCCTGTTCCGAGGCGAGCTGCGTCGTGACCTGCGTTTCACCCGACACAGTGGCCAGGACTGCCGGCTTGCCGCCATCGTAAGTGACGTGTTTGTAGGTCACGTCGGCGGCGTTGGCGATGGCTTCCATGGCGTTGTGCCCGCCGGAGGTCACACCGGCCGTGGCGACCGTGATCTTGTCCGGATTGGCCTTCATCTGCGCCAGCAGATCATCCATGCTTTCAATGCCGGAATTGGGATTGACGCCGACAACAGCGACATTGGCGATGTGCAGGTAAAGGCGCCAGTCCTGGATGGGCACGTCGAGCATGCCGAGCACCGGATAGCTTCCCAGGTCAACCGCAGCACCGGCGGCCCAGGTCAGACCGTCATGATCGGCCTTCCAGGCGTTGGTCGTACCGACCGAACCGGCGGCACCCGGCTGATTGACCACGACAACGGTCTGTCCAAGTGCTTTTTCCAGGTCACCTGCCAAGACGCGGGTGACGCTGTCGGTGGAGCCGCCCGGCGACCAGGGAACAATGATGGTGACCGGCTCTGCCGGCTTCCACTCGGCCGCACCTGGGCCCGCCAGTCCCAAGAGCATCGCGGCGGCGATGGCGTACCCTGCAGATTTCTTGATCATGCGTTTCCTCCCGGATTCGATTGGATGATTGTGCGTTTGAAGTCCTTAAGTGTCCGGCTGGATAAGAAAGTGTCCAGCCAGATACTTGTAGATCGACACCACCGCTGGAGTCAAACTGATCGCCCGTCGCTGGTCACCGGAATCCACAACGCGGCGACAGCCGATGACGGCTTCGCGCCGATGATATTGCTCAAGTCCGGAATGAACGCCTGCGGGAAGTCGGCTTTTTGGGGCTATTGCTCGCTGTCGACCACGACCAGCCAGCGCTGGTTTTCATCGTCGGTACTGCACGCCTTGGCGACGGCCTTGCCGCCGGCCGCGGTAATGCAATGGTCCAGCATCCTGATCTGCCGTTCTTCGGTCACTCGCCAATCGCCACGATGGAGCTCGCTGTCGCATCTCCCTTCGATCAGCCCCTCGTGGGTTGTCACCAGGCACGTGCCGGCAGCGTGAACCCGCAACTGACCGTCCTTGGACAGTGCAAAGAAAGATCGCTCGCTGGCTCCCTCGCAAGCGCGCACGGTGGGCTCTGCCACCACGCCGTCGCGGTGCCGGACAACCGGCATGAAGAGGCATTGGCTTTCATCCTCGGAACGGATCGTCAGCCTGGCTGGTGGAATCAACGGTGTGAGCGCCTGGATCTGGGCGTTCGACAGACATTCATTATCGGACGGATCGAGAGCGCACATCCGGGCGGATTGCCGTCGCACGTACCAGTCAAGGGCGGCCTGCTTGTGCTCGGCCAGCCCGGTCAGGTCGTCGGTGTCCGCTGGACCTTTCGGCAGCGGCAGCAAAAGACGCAACGTGTTGGGGTTTTCCGCCGGCACGCCGGCCCTCAGCGCATCGGCGAGGCAATTCAGCCAGGTCGGGCAATCACCATCCGGCTCGCCGCCGGTTTCGCCGATTCCCGCGAGCGACAACCGATAGGGTTCACCAGCGGGGTTGTCGAACCAGCGAAAATTCACTTTCGCCATCAGCGCCTCATCCGGCGACCTGCCTTCGAGATAGGCATCGATCGCTTCGTAGAGAGCCCTGCGAACATCGAGCACCTGGTCCTGCAACACCAGCAATTGGTTGAATGGAAGGCCGGTATCGAAGGCAAAGGAGCCCGGTTGCTCGCGGATCGTTTCGATGTCGTCATAGAGGGACGACAGCAGCCAGTAATAATCGGCCACCGTTTCGTAGTCGGCGTCGTTGGAAGCGTAGATCAGGTCTTCGGCACCGGCGATTTCGCGGTAGGAGCGCAACTCCATGGTGTGAAACTTCGGATCGGCGGCCGCCTCAGTGGCCAGGGCTTGCAGCTTTGTGCGAAGCCCGTCCCGGGAAATCGGAATAGGGCCGCGGCCGCCTCCGACCTGCATGAACTTCATCTCCATGCTGGTCGAGCTCAATGCAGATTCGTGCTTTTTCTTGGCATCGGCGCTGGCGCTCACCCCGCCGACTTCCCCCTTGATGGCAGCCGTGATGGTTTGTTTCGAGCTCTTGCTCGTCGACTTGAAACTGATGGTCGAGACGAGTTGCGCGCCGCTGTAGATCGCAGCGACGAAATAGTCGCCGCACAGCTCGCGAAAACTGTCCTTGTTGGTCAGCCGTCCCTTGACCGCCGGGTCGAAGACGATGGCATCCGAAGCCGGCGCCGGACGCGGCCAGACCTCGGGTTCAGGCCGCGTGTTGACGCGCGGGAATGCCCTGCGGGCAGCCGCCGGTGCGGCCGGTGGGCCGACAAACAGCACGCCGTTTTCGATCTTGGCGTTCAGCAGCAGCGTGGTTTCGTTCGACTTGACCTTGGATTTCTTGGCAAAGGATGCCTTGGCACTGCCGGACCCGGTGATCGACTTGACCGACACGCTGGCCCGGACATTGAGCGCGTCCATGATCTCTGACTGATCTGAAACTTCCGAAAGGGTCATTTCGATTTCCATGCCGGGCGCACTGATCGGCGAGAAATGGATGCAGCGATTGGGCACGACTTCGCCGCGGCGCGAATCCCAGCCCATGCCCAGTTCGACGCCTGAATCCGGCACGCCGGTGGTGAAGCGCTCAGGGATTTTGTTGGACGTTCGGGGGCCGGGGATTTCCGAGACCGTTCCCAGTGTATCGACCGGTTCGCACCCGGCGATCAGAATTGCTGAAACTGCAACGAGGCCAAACTTTCGCATGCACACACGCCCTCCGGCGGAGGACGAGTCAGGCCGGGGCTGATGCTTCGCCCGCCGCGCGATCGCCCGTACCCATTGGCTCACAGGACAGCTTTCGGCGCAACGGGTCATTTCGCGGCAAAGCAAATAATCGTCGATTATCGCGGATAGGGTGAACATCACCTTTCGCAAACCTGCGTGTGGTTGCGTCGTCTGCAAGCGTCGGTTGTCAGATCGTGCGATGCATGATCAACTGAAGCTTAGATCAAAGGGCGATAAGTTTGCACCATTTGACTGTGGCGATTTTAGTCTCTGGCTAGGCGGATTGCTCGCCGTGGTGCCACCCACCGCAAGTGCAAGCCAACGAAGCCAGGGGCCAAAAGCGCCCGGCCCGAAGGGTGGCTGCATATCGGCCCATCGGCTGCGTTGCGCCGCTTGCCCGATGCACCCCATCGCGCTGCGCGGCGCGCCTGGCCGAGTGGAGCCGATCTGCAGCCATCAAATGATCCAAACCTATCGCCCTTTGATCTAATGTGCGGTTTGCGACGGTCAGGCGGATCATCGCGAGGCGAAACCTGGACCATGGTTCGAGAGCAAGCGGGGCGAGCAAATGGCTCAAAAAAGCATGATCATGGAATTCGGTATGGGCACCGACATTCTCGGCGGCGACTATACCAAGGCGTCAGTGCGCGCCGTTGAAAATGCGTTGCGGAGAAACGGGATCCGGTTCGCCGATGCGTTCGGCATGTCGAAGCACGATTTCATCGTAAAGGTCACCATCGGCGTGACCCGGCCGGATCTTGTCGACCGGGACGCCGTTGCGGCGGTACTGCCCTATGGAGCGCGTGAAGTGACGGTCGAAGAAGGCGGTCTCGATATTCCGCTCGAAAACGCCGACGGCAACACGGTAATGGCCAATGCTGTACTGACGGTATTTCTCGATGTTCCGGATCTACAGGGAGATGCGCAATGACCGGCGAATTGAAGCGCGTGGCCCTGGAGATGGGCTCCGGCGTCGCCCTGCACAGCGGCGATTACACCAAGGCAGCGGTGCGTGCGGTCGAAGACGCAGTGCGCAATTCCTCACTGACCATGTTCCGCAGCCTCGGCATCGATCCGCAGACCATGCATATCGACCTGCATCTGGCCGCTCAGCAGCCGGAGAGCATTGATCTGGATACAGTATGCAAGGTGCTGCCTTTCGGGACAGTGACGCCGAAAGTGATCAAAGGCGGGCTGGAGGTGATCGACGTAACGACCGGCAAACCCTGCGTGGTCGTCAATGCAGGTGTGATCGTGCGGGTAGCGGTTTAGGCAGGTTTCTCGGCGCTGATGCGCACGCCACCGAGTGTTCGTTCCTTCACCAGGTCCACCAGCCGCCGATAGCTGTGATAAAACTTGTCTTCGCCGGAGGGGCTGCCGGTCCGCCGGGCTTCTTCACGCAGTTCGGTGAACATGGCGAGCCGCTTCTCCAGGATATCGGCCCACGCGGCGGTCTGGTCTTCGGCGGCGATGCCGACAAAGCCGGCATCGGAAAGGAGGGTTTTGTAGCCCGAAATCGTTTGCAGCGTCTGTGCGGCGATCCCCTGCCACATCTCCTCGGCATCGGCGTCTTGCAGCGGCCGGTGAATGATCCAGTCGGAATAGGCGAACCTGCCGCCCGATTTGAGAATGCGAAAGGCCTGGCCGATTGCCTTTGACTTGTCCGGAATGTGCAGGAAAGCCTCCTGGCTGACCACGGCATCGAAGCTCGCGGAAGGCAGGGAACAATTGAGCACATCTCCCTGTAGCACCCGCACCTGGGCTTCAAGACCGACGAGGCGCGTCAGTTGGTTCGCGCCCTCCGTTCGGTTGGCCGTCAATTCGATGCCAGTCACGTCGACACCGTAGCGAACCGCCCAGTATCGGGCGGGACCGGCCAGACCGGCGCAGAAATCGGCTATCTTCTTGCCAGCACCCATTCGCGTAGCACTGGCCAATGCCTCGTTGGCATCGAGACCGCCATAGTGATCCTGGTCGTGAGGGTAGAGCTCTTCCGGACGCACATTGTTCAGGTCGCCACGGTCTGATTTCAACTTCGCCAGAATGTGGTCGGCCGAAATCGGGTGACGCTGATAGAAATCGACCACATGTTCTTCCCTGTCCTGCATGGTTTCTCCGATCGGCAAACTGTTTCGCCACCCTCGGTCTCATGCAGTTCCAAGTCAATCTGTCAGATGTGCCTGTGGCACGCTCCCGAGGTCCGGTTGATCCCTGCGCGATCAATCATTACCTAAGGCCGAGAATGATTCTTGGAGACGGCGCATGTCGGGCAGAGTGACACGGTTTCTGGGCGATTCGCCGGGGCGCACACTGGTCAAGCTGGTGGTGATCTCGTTCATCGTTGGCGCCGTGATGAGCGCCTTCAACTGGTATCCGATGGACATCGTCTATGCGGTGCGCGACTTCGCCGTGAACGTCTGGGAAAAGGGATTTGCCGCGCTCGGCCGCTTCGGCGATTACCTGCTGCTGGGGGCCATCGTCGTCGTACCGGTGTTCCTGGTCTTGCGCGTGCTGAGCTATCGACGCTAAATAGCCGGGCAATTGTGTCGCCGGTTCGTTTCAACCGGCCACATCGTCCATCCCGCGATCGCGGAACAGGCCCAGCTTCATGTCGAACGCCCATCCTGCCGAATCCGAGTCGGCGGCTGCAACCAGCCCGCGATCCTTTTCGGTGACCCACCGCCTGGTCCTGTCGATCGCCGTTCCCATGACGCTTGCCTATCTGACCACGCCGCTGCTCGGCCTGGTGGACATGGCGGTGGTCGGCCGGCTTGGTGACCCGGCGCTGATAGGCGGACTGGCCGTCGGTGCCATCCTCTTCGATCTCATCTTTGCAACGTTCAACTTCCTGCGCTCGGCAACGACTGGGCTGGTTTCCCAGGCCTTTGGCCGCGGCGATGAGACCGAACAGCAGGCCGTCTACTGGCGTTCGCTGCTCATCGGTCTCGCCAGCGGCGCAATTCTGCTGCTGTTGTCGCCAGCGATCCTGGCTGTCGGCATCTGGGCCATGGCGCCTGGCCCGGCAGTGAGCGAGGCGACGCAACTCTATTTCTCGATCCGCATCGTGTCGGCACCGGCCGGTTTGGCCAACTATGCCGTTCTCGGCTTCGTGCTCGGACGCGGCGAGGGGATGACCGCTCTGCTGCTGCAAAGTCTGATCAACGGCACCAACATCGTCCTGTCGGTGCTCTTCGGCCTCTATCTGGGATGGGGCATCGTCGGCGTCGCCTGGGCAACGGTAATCGGCGAAACCGTCGGGCTGATTGCCGGTGTTGCCTATGTCAGGCTCACCACTCAGGCTACGCAGGCGCCCGATTGGCGACGCATCTTCCACAGGCAATCGCTTGGTCAGCTGATGTCGCTGAACCGCGATATCATGATCCGGTCCTTCGCGCTGATCGCGACCTTTGCGTTGTTTGTTCGCCAGGGCGGGCAGTTCGGCCCGGTGACGCTGGCCGCCAACGCGGTTCTGATGAATTTCTTCCTTGTCGCCGGCTATTACCTGGATGGCTTTGCCGCTGCCGCCGAGCAACTGGCGGGCCGGGCCATTGGTGCACGCTACAGGCCGGCCTTCGACCGCGCCGTCCGTCTCACGGTTCTCTGGGGCTTTTTCCTGGCCGTCATAACGACCCTATTCTTCCTGGTGTTGGGACCCTTCGTCATTGATTTCCTGACAACCTCGCAGGAGGTGCGCGACGCGGCACGTGTTTACATGATCTGGGCCGCGCTGACGGCCTTGGCCGGCGTTTTGGCCTTCCAGATGGACGGCGTCTATATCGGCGCCACCTGGTCCCGCGACATGCGCAACATGATGTTGCTTTCGCTGGCGCTGTTCATCGTTTTGGCATGGGTCCTGGTGCCGTTTGTCGGCAATCATGGCCTCTGGATCGCGCTGCTGGCCTTTCTGGGGATGCGGGGCATCACGCTCTATGGCCTCCTTGGGCGGCGGGCTGCCTCCGTCTTTCAATCGGGAACCGCTGGCTGACTCTCCTGCTACGGAAGCGACTTCGCAGCCCATTCATCGACGGCGCTGTCCCTGAGATCGGCGATCGAAGCAATATTTTCTTGCGCGACAAGACCAGACAATTCATCCAGCATGCGGCCGATCAGCCCCGGCCCTTCATAGATGAAGCCCGTGTAGAGCTGCACCAGATCTGCGCCGGCGCGAATCTTTTCCAGCGTTGTCCGACCGCCGTCGACACCACCCAGTCCAATCAGCGCGTGCTCGGGACCGAGCCGCTGCCGCATCCGGGCGAGAACCACCGTTGAACGCTCAAACAGTGGCGCACCGGAGAGGCCGCCGGCTTCGCCGGCGTGGCGGCTCGCCAGGCCCTGGCGCGCAAGCGTTGTGTTGGAAACGATGGTGCCGTCGAGCGGGTGCAGTCGTATTTCCTCGGCGAGCTCGTCCATCTCCTCCTCGCCGAGGTCGGGCGCGATCTTGAGAAAGAGGGCGCGGCGCTGCTTACCGTCCGCAATTTTCCGTTCCCGCGCTTCGCACACGGCTTCCATCAGTGCGGCCAGGTTGTCGCGGGCGTGCAGATCCCGCAAGCCCGGCGTATTCGGCGAGGAGATGTTGACGGTGAAATAGTCGGCGACGTCATAGAAGACGTCGATACCCAGAGCGTAATCGGCGATACGGTCGTCCGAATCCTTGTTGGCGCCGACATTAACGCCGATGTGCCGGCCGGGTGTGCGGCGGCAATGCTGCAGACGCTTCAGAACCGCATCATGGCCATCGTTATTGAATCCCAGGCGGTTGATGACCGCACGATCTTCTGAAAGACGAAAAATCCTCGGACGCGGATTGCCTTGTTGTGGTCGTGGGGTAACGGAGCCGATCTCGGCGAAAGCAAACCCAAGCCGAAGCAGCGCGTCGGGAACCTCGCCATTCTTGTCATAGCCGGCCGCAATGCCGAGCGGGTTGTCGAAACGCATGCCGGCGGCTTCGACAGCCAGTTTCGGGTTGGCCTTGACGGAACAGGAAGGAACCAGGCCGGACCGCAGAGCGCGGATCGACAGCCCATGGGCAAGTTCGGGATCGAGCGTGAACAGGGCGCGGCGTCCGACCCGTTCGAACAGCCCCGCCATCAGCCGAGATCCGGCATCACATGAACATCGTCCGGGCCCAGCGGCATGGGCTGGACCCAATGAACCCGATCCAGTGGCAGATCGCCGTAGAGATGCGGAAAGAGATCTCCACCTCGCGACGGTTCATATTTGAGTGTATCGCCGAACAGTTCATCATCGACGGCGACCAAAAGCAGGTCTCGCTGGCCGGAAAAATGCAATGCGGCCGTTTGAGCCACCTGGTCGGCGGTCGAAAAGTGGATGTAACCATCCTCCAGGTCGATAGCGGCGCCGGTAAAGGTCCCCTCAGCTTCGGCCTTTGCCCAGAGGTCCTTGGGAACGATTTTGTAGATGATGCTCATACTTCGGATCTTCGGCTCTTGGCGCCGTACTTCGCATTTTCGGCGCGATTTTGTGATACCTATACGTAGATGTTGCGGAAATCACGGGGGTAAAGCCGATATGAACCGCTTTGTTTCAGGAACTTTGCTGATCCTCGGGCTTGTCACCATGGGCATGCCGGCGGCGTGGGCCAATGAGGGTCGCTTCACCATGGAGCGCGCCGAAGGCGGCTTCGTGCGTCTTGATACGCAGACCGGCGAAATGTCTCTGTGTCGGATGCAGGAAGAACAAATCGTGTGTCGACTGGCAGCCGATGAGCGGCGTGTGTTCGAGGATGAGATCACACTTCTCGAGGAACGCATCGACAAATTGGAAGAGGCGCTGGCGACCGAGGGACGCACACTCGACAATGGGTTGCCGACGGAGGACGAGATCGACCGGACCATGGGCATCATGGAGAACATGATGCGGCGGTTTCTCGGTGTCATCGAAGAATTCGAAGGCAGGAATTCGGACGGCCAGGCTGGTTGACAACAGCTCGGCAAAACACAATATCCAAACCGATTTGCCGCTGATTGAAACCGGCGCTATTATTCAACCGAATCCGGGGCGACGTGATTCGAACGCTAGAAACAAGTGGCCGGGCTGTGGGCCGCATAAGCGTTACCTTTCAGAAGGACGCCGCCCATGGCCAGCTATTTTCTCGACGATCTTCCAAACAGGAATGGAATCCGCAAGGTTCGTTCGGCATTTTGCCCGGATCTGCCCGATTTCTACGGTAGAATCTATCTCGGCGAATATGATCGTCTTGAATCGGCGCTGAAAAAGGCCGAGAGGTTCGGATTCCGCACCGAACGATGTACCGGCTGCAGCACTTCCGATTCGGCGAGAAACCTTCGTAGCCCGGTTAGAGCAAAGGGCGATAAGATTGGATCATTTGATGGCTGCAGATCGGCTCCACTCGGCTAGGCGCGTCGCGCAGCGCGATGTGGTGCATCGGGCAAGCGGCGCAACGCAGCCGATGGGCCGATATGCAGCCACCCTTCGGGCCGGGCGCTTTTGGCCCCTGGCGTCGTTGGCTTGCACTTGTGGTGGGTTGGCACCACGGCCTGCAATCCGCCTAGCCAGAGACCAAAATCGCCACGGTCAAATGGTGCAAACTTATCGCCCTTTGCTCTAAGTTGGTCTCCTGAGGTCATTGACGGTTTCCAGTGTCTTGGTCGAGCTTATGGTCAAAGGCCGGCCGAACCGGTAATACTGAGTCGAAACCGGTAGCTCATGGTGACGGCGCGGAAAGGGACTGCCTTTCGCCCTTCCCACGCTCCAGCTTCTGCGGGCGGTCCCGGGACCAAGGCCGGTCGAACCGAGCGGGTTCAGGGTGGGAGGAAGTGCATCTGGGTCCGTGACCTCTGGGAGGGGGGCGAGGATTTGACCAAGACCATAGTGATCGCGGACGATCATCCATTATTCAGGGGAGCCCTTCGGCAGGCATTGACGGGCCTTGAGGAAGGATTGGAGATTGTCGAAGCAGGCGATTTCCAGGCGGCGCGACAAGCGGCAGCTGACCATCCGGAAGCCGATTTAATGTTGCTCGATCTGACGATGCCGGGAGTGAGCGGCCTGTCTGGCCTGATAGCGCTACGGGCCGAGTATGTTGGACTGCCGGTGGTCATCGTCTCCGCGTCGGATGATCCGGCGACAATTCGCAGGGCGCTGGATCTCGGCGCATCCGGATTCATCTCCAAATCGGCAAGCATTGATGAAATCCGCGAGGGGATTCGCGCCGTTCTCGGTGGCGATGTGTGGACGCCGAGCGATTTCGACCTTGGCGCTGAACAGGATCCGGAGATTGCCGATTTGATCGGTCGGTTGCAGACGCTGACCCCGCAGCAAAGCCGTGTCCTTGGGATGCTGGCAGAGGGGCTGCTGAACAAACAGATTGCCTTTGAGCTCGGCGTTTCGGAAGCCACCATCAAGGCACACGTTTCAGCGGTCCTGCAGAAGCTGGCCGTCGACAGTCGCACGCAGGCCGTCATCCAGCTCTCCAAGATCGGCGCCGACCTGCTCGACCGGGACCAGGAACATTCAGCCTAAGGAAAGCAATTTCGTCTATTCCGCAGCTGATTTGCGCGCCGCAGCGATCTGATTGAGATAGGCGCGCAGGGCAGCCGGTTTCAACGGTTTGTTGAACACCGAAATTGACATGGCTTCAGCGCTGTTGCGCACGTCATGCGTTCGATCGGCTGTTGCCAGAATTGCTGGAACATCCGAACCCCATCGGTCACGCACCAGGGCGATCGCCTCGAGGCCATCGCCATCACCCAGATGGTAGTCTGCGATAACGGCATCCGGTGGTAGGTGTTGCCCGTTCAGATACTGGCCAACTTCAGAGAGGGATTCACATGTCTCTACGGTGCAGTTCCAACCGCCCAGGAGCTGCGTCAGTCCGTCGAGGATCTGCGGTTCATTGTCGATACACAAAACGGTCAAACCGTCGAGAATGAACGTGGCCTGCGCGACTTTTGGCCTGAGTTTCCCGGTCGGCATGCGCGGAATTTCTGTCTCGATCGGTATTTCCACCCGAAAACTGGTTCCGCCACCCGGCTCTGAGGACAGGTGAACCGGGTGATCGAGCACCCGGGCGATTCGGTCAACGATCGACAGGCCGAGACCCAGGCCGGCGGCAGTTTTCGCGCCTTCATCCAGGCGGGTGAATTCCTTGAAGACCGTCTGCTGACTATCGGTCGGGATGCCAATACCGGTATCGATGACTTGCAGGAACACCTTTTTGCCGGCCCGTCTGACACCCACCAGGACACGGCCGTGCTGAGTGTATTTGATTGCGTTTGAGACCAGGTTTTGGATCAGTCGCCGCAGCAGATTCGGATCGGAACGCACCATCACCGAAGTCGGCATGACCTTCAGTTGCAGATTGTTTTCTGCTGCCAGTGGCTGGAAATCGGTATCGATCCGACGCAGCACGTCATTAAGCGGGAAACTGTTGATCTGCGGCGTCATCGCACCTGTGTCGAGGCGAGAGATGTCGAGCACCGCACCGAGGATGGATTCGACCGACTCCAAAGATGAGTCGATGTTGCGCACCAGTTCCTGATTGTCCGATTCTCCGAGCCGCTCGACCAACGCAGACGAATAGAGGCGGGCGGCATTGAGCGGTTGCAGGATGTCGTGTCCGGCTCCGGCCAGGAAGCGTGTCTTGCCGAGGTTGGCTTCCTCTGCAGTGGCTCGGGCCTGCGCCAGTTCCTCGTTGACGCGAACCAGTTCCGCGGTTCGGGTGGCAACACGTTGCTCAAGCGTTTCGTTAGCCTGGCGCAACGCCTTAGCTGAGGCGACGCGCTCTGTAATGTCCGCGTAAGTCGTGACCACGCCGTTGTCCGGCATCGTGTTGGAGCGAATTTCGATGATGCGTTGCGATTGCGCCAAAGTCAGAGTCCAAGACATGTCCATCGTCAGAAAATTGTCGATGGTCCTGCGAACCTGACCGGTTTTGATGTCACCACGTTCGGCCAGAATGGTGACGATATCCTCCAGCGGTATGCCCACCTGACCGACAGATTCCGGCAGATCGAGCAGCGAGCGGAAGCGGCGGTTCCAGACGCTCAGACGGTTGGAGCTGTCGAACACTGTAATGCCTTGGTCCATCTGACCCAGCGCCGACTGCAGCAGATCGCGATTGTATTGCAGCGCCTCGGAAGCTTCGTCGAGCAGCCTCGCGGTATCGGAGGAGTGGTCGTCGTCCTTCTGGAATAGCAGTGACAGAACCAGCCGGGCGGAGGCCGATCCGATGGCGCTGCCGAGCAGTTGCTCCGCATAGCGCACCAATTCCATATCGGCCGGGGCGGTGGGCTCCAGCCAGCGGCCGTGGGTCAACTCGAAAGTGTGGAACGAGCGCTCGGTGCGCTGAGCCCCGACATATTTGGTAATTGCCTGCTTGAGTTGCTTGACGGTGATGTCGGTCTGCATGTCGTTGCGGGCCGGGCGCGCCATGGCCCGCTGCGAAATGAAGACGCCGGCCTGCAAGCGTTCCAGCGAGCGAGCTGGTCGGCTGAGTGAGCCGAAGACGAATAGAGCAAGGTTCGCGGCAAGGCTTAGAATGACCCCGTTGACCAGAGGATCGAGATTGGCTCCGGAGAAGGCTTGTGTGCCGGGGACGACAAAATCAAGCACGGCGGCGGCAGCGGCTGAATTGTCAGGGCCCCCAAGGCTCGGCAACAGCAGCAGATAGACCCAGACCAGCATGCCGGCCGTCAGGCCGGCAATGGCGCCGCGTGCATTGGCACGTTTCCAGATCAATCCTCCGAACATGGCTGGCGCGAACTGGGCGATCGCGGCGAACGACAAAAGGCCAATCGAAGCGAGGCCTGCATTGACGGTCGCCGCCCGATAATAGGCATAACCGAGCAGCAGGATACAGAAGATGGCGGTACGACGGATCTTCAGAATGGCGCCGGTAAAGTCACTCCAATCACCGTCGCGCTGCAGCAGGTTGCGACGCACAAGGAACGGAATGACCAGATCGTTGGATATCATGATGGCGACGGCGACCGAGGCGACGATGACCATGGCGGTCGCTGCCGAAAAACCGCCGATGAATGTGGCCAGCGACAGCCAGGAGACATCCTGCGACAACGGCAATAACAGCACGAACTGGTCGCCGATCCCGGTGCCACCGTAAGTCAACAGCCCGGCAATGGCGATCGGAATGACGAAAATGTTGATGGCAATCAGGTAAAGGGGAAACAGGTAACGGGCGGTGCGCAGCTCGCTTTCGGTGCGGTTTTCCACCACTGTGACGTGGAACTGCCGCGGCAGGAAGATGATTGCCAGTGCTGACAGCATGGTCAGCACGATCCACCGTGCGGGCGCAGTCTCATAGGCAAGCGATGCCATTACCCGTTCGCTCTCTCGGGCTTTTTCCATCAGGTCGGCCGGTCCAGAAAACAGGAAGAACGTGACGAAAAGGCCGACGGCTGTGAAGGCGAACAGTTTGACCACTGATTCCGTCGCGATTGCGAGAATCAGTCCGTTCTGGTGTTCCGTCGCATCGGCGTGGCGGGTGCCGAAAATCACCGCGAAGCCGGCCAGAAGCAGTGCCACCACCAGAGATATGTCGGTCAGGAAAAACGGGCCCTGCTGAGCAAGCGTCGCGTCTGACATGATGATTTCGACGGACGAGGACACTGCCTTCAGCTGCAGGGCGATGTACGGGATTGTCCCGATCACGGCAATAAGAGCGACGATGCCTGCGACGGTTGGGTTCTTGCCGTAACGCGCAGCCATGAAGTCGGCGATCGACGTAAGTTTTTCCGCCTTGGCCAGATTGACGATCCGTCGGATCACCGGCATTCCGACAGTAAACATCAAAATCGGGCCGATATAGATCGCCAGGAATTCATACCCGCGCTCCGCGGCCAGCCCAACGCCGCCAAAGTAGGTCCAGGACGTGCAATAAACGGCCAGGCTAAGCGCGTAGATCAGCGGCCGGCCGCGCCCCTCATTGCGCTTGGCCGCGGTCTTGCGATCGCCATAGCTGGCAATGGCGAACAGCAGCACAAGGTAAAGCAGGGCCGAACTGACGATGGCCCATCCAGGCAGCAAGAGAGAAACTCCTTCTTTTCAGTCGTTTGCGCAGCATAGACACAAATCTCACGCGGGCAAATCAGACGAAAGACGTGTTGTATTGACTTGTGGGTAGTAGACGCCGACAGTTGATCAGGTGGGCTTGGAATTCGACAGGGTATTCAAAGAGGGGAAAACAAATGTTCAATGAGTTCAAGGAGTTCGTTGCCAAGGGCAACGTTATGGACCTGGCTGTCGGGGTGATCATCGGCGGGGCCTTCGGGCTGATCGTCAAATCACTGACGGACGACGTTATCATGCCGATCGTCGGCGCGATTTTTGGCGGCTTCGACTTCTCCGACTACTTTGTCCCGCTCAGCAGCGCGGTGACGGCGACGACGCTGGACGCCGCGCGCGAACAGGGTGCGGTCTTTGCCTACGGCAACTTCATCACCGTGGTGATCAACTTTCTGATCCTGGCCTGGATCATTTTTCTGATGGTCAAGGCAGTCAACAACATGCGCCGCAAGGAAGAAGCAAAGCCGGCAGCCCCGGCCGCACCCCCGGCGGATGTTCAGCTGCTGACGGAAATCCGTGATCTGCTGAAGAAGTGACCCAAAGGGCGGTGCCGCTGGCTTGAGCTGCGGCCCGTCCATCAGTGCAGTCGATGGGATCATCACGCATTGTGATGTGATTTTTGTGCTGCTGCGCGCTAACGCGGTTGGAGCAACAACCGTGTTTGGGAAGAATTGATGTCTTTCATCGATCAGATCAGTCCGCTGGCGCGCGGAGCACCGGAGAGTGGCATCGTTGCCGTGGTCAACCATGGCAGGCAGGTTGAAAACCTGATCCCATTGTGGGTGGGCGAAGGCGACCTGCCGACGCCCGAGTTCATTGCCCGACCGACCATTCGCTCGCTCGAAGCGGGCGAGACCTTCTATACGTGGCAGCGCGGCATCCCTCCATTGCGCCAGGCGCTTGCTGACTATTTTGTCAGGCACTTCGGCGGACGCCATGATCCGGAGAATTTCTACGTCACCGGCTCCGGAATGCAGGCCATCAAACTGGCGGTCGAGGCATTGTGCCCGCCGGGCAGCGACATCGTTTATGCATCGCCTTCCTGGCCGAACATATCGGCGGCAGCTGAAATCTCCGGCTTGCACGCCGTACCGGTCAATATGCAATTTACGGATACCGGATGGTCATTGGATCTGCAGCGCTTCGCGGACGCGATCACCCCTCGGACGCGTGCGCTGTTCATCAATACGCCGTCCAATCCGACCGGCCGGGTGGCCAGCGAGGCGGACTTGCGGACGATTCTCGACCTGGCCCGTCGTCACGGTATCTGGATCATCGCCGACGAGATCTACAGCCGCTTCTACTATTCCGGCCACCGAGCCCCATCCTTTCTCGACATCATGGACGACGACGACCGGATCCTCTTCGTCAACACTTTCTCCAAGAACTGGTCAATGACCGGCTGGCGCGTCGGCTGGGTCCGGGCTCCCGCAGAACTTGGCCAGGTGTTTGAGAATCTGATTCAGTATTCGACCTCCGGGGTGGCGCATTTTATGCAGCAGGGAGCGGTCGCCGCATTGAATGAGGGCGACCCTTATGTCGAGCAGCAGAAAAAGCGGGCGTCCGATGCGCGCCAGGCGCTCTGCCAAACTCTGCTGGCAACCGGTCGGGTGCGCCTGGTGCCACCGGACGGTTCGTTCTACGCTTTTTTCGCGATCGACGGGATGGACGATACACAGTCAGCGGCGTTGCGTCTGGTCGACGAAACCGGCGTGGGCCTTGCCCCCGGTTCCGGCTTTGGTCCGGGTGGTGAATCCTTCTTTCGCGCCTGCTTCCTGCGGCGTCTCGATCAGGTGGAAGATGCCGCTGCAAGGCTGGCCGATTTTATCGGAGATATCCCCTGAAGCCGCAATTCGCTTTCCTGCTGCGACGGCGACTGAGCATCCTGTCGGGTTCAGTTTTCATCGCTCGCCAGGTCGCGCACATTACGCCGCATCGTGCGCATGACACGCAGCGCTATCTCCAGGTCCGCGGGGTCGACGCCTTGCAGCAGTCGACGTTCCCGCTCCAACGCAATCTCCAGGATCCTGTCGTGGGTTTCATAACCCAAATCGCTGAGCCACCAGATTCGACGCCTTGCGTCTCGTGACGGCTCTTCGAAGGAAACCATTTTCTTGTCGGACAGGCTTTTCAGGCCGCGGCTGGTGGCAGATTTGTCCAGCGCGACGACTTCGCAGATGCGCGCAGCGGGAATTCTGGGTTCGATTGCCAGCATCGCGACGATGCGCCACTCCACGATGCCGATGCCGAATTCATCCAGATAACGCGCCGACGCGCCACGCGAGAGGGCATTGTTGATCGCGGCAAAGAAATAGGGGATGTAGTTGGCGACATTGATGACGGCGCGGCCTTCCCTGAGCAGTGTGGGGGAGGAGTAGCGCTCCGGATCGCCGAGCGGATCGAGGTGCACCTGCTCGTCAGTTGTGACAGCCGTTTTGGTCATGCGATCGTGATTGCCTTCACCTTCAGGGCCTTCAGATAGAAGCCCGCCGCGTCAACTCGGTCGTACGATAAGCGTTCCCCTTCTGAAAGCAATGTGCGGGCCGCCGTGTTGGCACCATTGCACTTTGCTGTCTCGATTGCCCAGGAGGTTCCTGTTCTGGCCGGCTCCGACAATAGAGACTCCGGTCACTACTGATCGTCCGGAAGATGCACGACTATCCCGTCGATGTCGGGTCCCACCACGATCTGGCAGGCGAGCCGGCTCGTATCGCGCCGTTCAGTGGCCGTGCAGTCCAGCATTTCATCTTCGGTTTCGCTGCGTTCCGGCAACCCACCGGCAAATGCCTCATCGACGAAGCAGTGGCACGTGGCGCACATCATGCCGCCACCGCATTCGCCGGCGATGCCTTCGATGCCGTTGGCAAGCGCCGTCGCCATCAAGTTGGAACCGGTCTCGGCTTCCACGGTCGTCACGACACCCGACGCGCTCACATAAGTAACTTTCGGCATGATGGTGTTTCCTATTTGGCGACCAGGCGAAGGGGCAGGCGGTCGAGTGCATGGATGGCGTTGTTGGGGCGCCACACCGCTTCTCCGGTCAGTTCGATGCGGTCGACCCGTTCGGCCAGAGCCCGCAACACCGCCTGTCCCTCCGCCCGGGCAATGTTCTGGCCAACACAGGTGTGAATGCCGGCCCCCATGGCGAGATGCCCCATGGTTGTTCGCGATATGTCGAAGCGCTCCGGGTCATCCCATTTTTGCGGATCAATGTTCGCCGCTCCGAGAAAGCACAGGATCTTGGTGCCCTCTTCGATCCGGACGCCGGCGACTTCCGTATCTGCACCAGCGGTTCTGAAGAAGGCCTGAACGGGCGAGGTGTAACGCAGGGTTTCCTCGAACGCAGCAAGAGCCAAGCCCTCCGGATCCTGGCTGAGTTTCTCGTACTCGCCCGGGTTAGAGGCCAGGCACCACAGCGCGTTGCCGATTCCGGTAACCGTCGTGTCGACGCCCGCCGACAGGAGAGACCGGACGAGCATTCCCGCTTCCTCCTCGGTGATCTCCCCGTCGTCGGAAGCGCCGTAGATCGCTGCGCCGATCCCGTCGCCGGTCAGCCGGTCGCGACTGCACTGTTCATTGATCCAGGGCACAATCTGCGGACCCTTGGCCATGCTTGCCCGCCGCAGCTCATTGTCGGGTCCGATGGCATTGAAGACCATCGCGCCGTAGTCGATGAGTTTCCTGGTATCGGGCTCCTTGATTCCGACGGCGCGCGGAAACACCCGTGTCGGAAACGCTTCGGCGATCTCGGTTACGGCTTCGATCTCTCCCCGGGCCACCACGTCATCAACAAGACGTTCTGCATCATCCCTGAAAGCATCGCGCAACGAGCGCACCACCTTGGGCGACAGGGCCCGCATGATGACGCGCCGTGTCTTGGTGTGATAGGGCGGGTCGACCTCAAGAACGACGGAGGGTTGGCGCCATGGTTTCTCGAGCTTGAAGTCGGAAAGACCAACGCCGCGCGACGACACGAAACGTTCGTGATCGGAAAACACCTCCTTCGTGACGTCGTAGCGACCGCAGGCAAGCACGCCGTATCGCGACAGGTAAGCAAACGGTCCTTTCTCCAGCAATGCTTTGAAGAATGGGCGCCCATCTTTCAGGACGGCGTCGTCATAGGGATCGGCATCCCAGACCGGCACGCCGGCCGGCGGATCAAACGCCTTGTGCCCGTGGATCAGCGTTTCACTGTTCATGTTGCTCCTCCTCTAATTTGTCCCTCGGGGCGCGACGCTCAGCCAGCCTCGAGTCCGACGCCGATATGACGATCCAGGAGTTCCGGATTTGACTTGAGTTCGGCCGCCGGCTGATCGACGACGATTTCGCCTGAATCGAGAACCACGACTCGGTCCGCGAAAGCCAGCGCAAGTTCGGCATGCTGCTCGACCAGCAACACCGTGTGACGCCCGTCAGCCGCAAGCTTGTCGAAGGTATGCATCAGAGCGTCGCATATGACCGGTGCAAGGCCTTCGAGCGGCTCGTCGAGCATCAGAAGCGAAGGCTGCCCCATCAGCGTGCGGGCGATTGACAGCATCTGCTGCTCTCCACCCGAAAGCTGACCGCCGCCGTTGCGCCACCTTTGCTTCAGCCGCGGAAACATCGCGTAGGCTTCCTCGAGGCGGGATCCGTCGCGCATGCCGGCAATCAGGTTTTCTTCCACAGTCAATGACGGGAAGATGTCGCGGGTCTGCGGGACCAGTCCAAGTCCGGCATGGCACCGCCTGTGCGCAGGCAACCCTGAGATGTCTTCCCCGTTCAGGCGAATGGCTCCTGCATGCAGTCGCGTCAGACCCATGATGGTTGCCATGAGCGTGGTCTTGCCCACACCGTTTCTGCCGATAATGGCAAGCCGTTGCCCCTTTGGAACCGAAAGGTCGATGCCGTGGAGAACCGTGGTGTCGCCATAGCCCGCGGTGACGCCGGAGAGCTGGAGGATCGCATCAGTCATGGTGTCCCCCGAGATAAAGCTCGCGCACACGCGGATTTGAGGCGATCTCGTCCGGCGCGCCTTCAGTCAGGATCGATCCGTTGACCAGCACGATGATCGACCGGGCCACACGGAATACGAGTTTCATGTCGTGCTCGATGATGAGGACCGATAGATCCGCTGGTAGCCGTTCGATCGCCTCGGTAATCAGATGGCTATCCGAGGACGGGACGCCGGCGGCCGGCTCATCCAGAATGAGAATCCGCGGTTTCAGGGTCAGCGTCATCGCCATCTCGACCAGCCGCTGCTGGCCGTAAGCAAGTTCGCAGACGGGTCGGTCGGCGACTGAGCGCAGGTCGAACGCCTCGAGTTGCGTTTCGATCTCCTCTTCGATATCGCGCCAGGCACCGGCCCGAACCGACCACCTGCGAGTCTTGTTTTCCCTTTCCAGGATAGGAAGTCGAATGTTCTCCCTGACCGTCAGTGCCCTGAACAGCGTGGTTATCTGGAAGGTCTTGGCGATCCCTGCCTTCACGCGTTCTGCTTCCCGCAGACCGCCGATGTCCTTCCCGTCCAGCCTGATTTCACCGGAGGTCGGCGCAAGAATGCCCGTGATCAGGTTCGAAAAAGTGGTCTTACCCGCGCCGTTCGGGCCGATCAGGGCGGTGCGCGCGCCCGGAGCAAGGCTGACATTCAGATCCCTGGCGACCACGATGCCGCCAAACGCCTTGTTGAGGCCGGTAACCACCAATCCCGCGTTCATTGCACCCTCCCGACCAGGCGCCGCAGGACGGTCGGCACACTCATGAGCCCTTTCGGGACGAAGAACACGACGATCAGAACGAGCGCCCCGATAATGAAGAGCCAGTTGAACGGATCGACCGCGGCTGCCAGATGATGCGTGACCATGAAGATGACGGTGCCCACCAGCGCGCCGTAGATGCGGCCGGCTCCGCCAAGGATCAGCATGATCATGGCTTCTGCAGACAAAGAGAACGCGAAGACTTCCAGGCTGACGAGTTCGGTGATCTGCGCCGAAAGCGCGCCGGCGATACCCGCAATACCGCCGCCGACGGTGTAGATGACAACAAGGCGGCTTCGCACCGGTGTTCCGATCGCCCGCATGCGCTCGGGGCTTTCGTGAATGCCGCGCGCCATCAGCCCGAACGGCGAGGCAATCAGGACCTTCAGGAAGATCACGACCAGGATCATGACGCAGACGGAGTAGACGTAGCCTGTCTGTCCGATGAAGTCGAATTCGAACAACCCGAGGATGGGGTCCATGCGGATACCGCGAAGTCCGTCAGCTCCACCGGTTGCCGATTGCGCCTTGTTGGCGATTTCCTGAAGCACCTGGGCAACGGCGATGGTCAGCATGATCAGTGTCAGTCCGCGGGCGCGCATCAACAGCAGACCGCTGACGAAGGCGATGGCGGCGCCGGCGATCGCGCCGACCAGAAGGCCGGGCAGGGGCGCGGCCGTCACATGCACGGCAAAGATCCCGGCCGCATAGGCGCCGACCCCATACATCGCCGCCTGGCCGAGCGTCGCAACTCCGGCGACACCGAGCACCAGGTCGAGTGACAGTACGAAGATCATCATGATGACGATGCGCGTCACGAAACCAAGGTCGTAGGGGAAGGCGAAGAATGCGCCGACCGCGAGCGCTGCGATGATCATTTCGGGCACGAAAGCTCGTAGTGCTGCCAGGCGCTGGCCCGGCGATAGCTGGTTCTCCGCGAGGCTCATGTCTCGGCCCTGCCCAGCAGTCCGTACGGCCGCAGTGCAAGCACGGCCATCATCACGATGAAGAAGGCGATCGCGCCGAAATCCGGAATGATGTAGCGGGCGGCGGTGTCAACGATGCCCAGCCCGAGCGCGGCGATAAAGGAGCCGGTGATGGAACCGAGCCCGCCGACCGCAACAACGATCAGGAACAGGATCATGTAGCGCAGCGGATAATAAGCATCGATCGGCAGCAGTTCCGCACCCAGCACCCCGCCAAGGGCCGCCAGTCCCGCACCAAGCATGAAGGTCAATGCGAAGATCCGGTCCGTGTTGATGCCGAGCGTCGAAGCCGTCCCGCGATGATCGACTGAAGCGCGCAGGTGAATGCCGAACCGCGTCCGGTCGATGAGCGCGTACAGTCCGGCGATGACGACCAGTCCGGTCACAATCACTCCAACCCTGTGAACCGGCAGCGTCCGGAAGCCGAGGTCGATGGACCCCGTCATCCATTCCGGCAGTCGGATTGGCAGCAGCGCCGAACCAAGCCAGAGATTGACCCCGGCGATCATGATGAATGCGATGCCGATCGTCGCCAGAACCTGTTGAAGGTCGCCCATCCGGTAGATGCGGGAATAGAGCACCACCTCCAACGGCAGGGCGATCGCCATCGTCGCGACGATGGCCAGAAATGCGGCCGGCAGAAAGGCAAGACCGGCGTGAACGGTCAGCCAATGGGCAAATGCGCCGCCAAGCAGTGCAAAGCCGCCATGAGCAAGATTGATAACCCGCATCAGGCCCATGATGACCGACAACCCGACGGCGATCATGAAGAGGATCATCCCGTAGGCGATGCCGTCAACGAGAATGGAGAAAATCACAGACATGTCCGCTCCTTGGCAGGTGCCCGGGCGGCGTCCGCCCGGGCCGGCGAGGCCTGTTTCGGATCAGTCGACGAGGCCGAGATCGGGAACCGCTTCAATGGTCTCGAACTCGCGGTTGACGTATTTTCCGTCCTCGGTTTTTTCGACCCTGCGGACATAGACGTTTTGTGTGATGTGGCGGGTTTCCGGATCAATGCTCACCGGACCCCGCGGGCTTTCCCAGGCGGCGCCACGGATGGCGTCGATGGCGGCCGGTCCGTCTGCGCCGGCGGCCTCGATCATGCGATAGATCGCGGTCATGCCGTCATAGGCGCCAACCGAAGCCAGGTTTGCGACGGAGTCGGGAAACATCTGCGCAAGGCTGCCGGTGAAAGCCGCATTGAGCTCGCTCTCATGCGCGCCCGAATAGTGGTAGGCCGTGGTCAGGCCGATGGCCGCATCCCCCAGTGCATCCAGGGTCGTTTCATCGGTTTCGCCTGTCCCCAGAAAGGTGATCCCGCCGTCGCGCAGGCCGTTCTCGTTATAGGACTTGGTGAATGCGAATGTGGGCGGCCCGGCTGGCAGAAAGCCGAACAGCGCATCGGGAGTCTGGTCTTTCACCCGCTGCATGAAGGGCGCGAAATCGGTGGTCGAGAGCGGCATGCGGATCTGGTCGACGACCGTGCCGCCCTTTGCTTCAAACGCCGATTTGAAGGCCTTTTCCGCGTCCGCGCCGGGACCATAGTCGGATACCGCCGTAACCACCGTGCGGATGCCCTGATCATAGGCCCATTCGGCAAGCGGAACGGTCACCTGCCAAAGCGTGAAACCGGTTCGGACAAAGTAATCGGACTGTTCGGTGATGATGGACGTTGCCGCGTTGAAGATGACTGCAGGTTTCTTCGCCCGGTCGATCAACGGCGCGACCGCGAGGGCGTTGGGGGTGAAGACAAATCCGCCCAGAAAATCGACCTGTTCGCGGATCAACAGTTCCTGTGCCAGCGCTTTCGCACTGTCGGGCTTCGGGCCACCGGAATCCCTGTATAGGATCTCGATGTCATGGTCGCCAACACGCGTTCCATGTTCGGCCTGATAGACCTCGATGGCCTCCTTGAACTGTTTTCCCCATGTTGCAAACGGTCCGGAAAACGGCGCGATCACGCCGACCCGTATGGTGTCGGCACTCGACGCCGTCGCAAGCGCGACCATCAATCCAAAGGTGAGCACACCCATTCGTATCGTTTTCATCGACGATTTCCTCCCAAGGTCTTCCTGTCTCTTGTGTCGGAACCGGGTTGGCCGGCGGCCGACAATGGGCGGACAGGTACCATTCATGAGTTGATAAATCAACTCATAGAGGACACTTGTGGGAAGTTGAGTGAGGAATGAAAGAGATTTGTGGAAGGAATATAGAAGAAAAAACAGCTAATTAGGTTGAATTTTTGTGAGGCGGAAAAAATTCAGAAGTCGATATCGGTTGAGAACCCAACTAATTCGATTTGCGATATCAACTTACAGATACCGAAACCAACTCCAGGGTTTGGGGTAGTGGTCTGACGCCGTTTCACTGGACGATCATACAGCCGGGATGAGGAAACGACCCTCATCCGGCCAAGCAACCCGATCGTCGGGATGGGGAGTCTGATAAGCTTTGAATGAGTTCGTCCGAATAGGCGAAGTGCGGTTCACGTGGTTTGGCGATTGCCGTTCAGTCAACGCGATCACGGGCTTTAACGCCGATCGATTGCATTGCTTCGGTTCGGAAGTCGGAACTGGCGCGGCCGAAAAATCGCTTTTTGTTTAGCCGGGCGGTCTCTATCCGCCCGATTTTGCCACCGGCAATTGGACGACACGGTCGGATTTCACCGGTTCTGCGCCCGATGCTGTTGTCAACGGGATGCCGAGTGCATTCCAGACCTCGAGCAGTGCGTCGCGCAGCTCTTCGATCAGAGTGTCGTCATGGAACGGTGACGGCGTAATGCGCAAACGCTCCGTGCCACGTGGCACTGTCGGATAATTGATCGGCTGGATGTAGATACCGTGCACGTCCATCAGTCGATCGGACGCCTTCTTGCAGAGCTCGGGGTCACCGACCAGCACCGGAACGATATGGGTAACCGAAGGCATGACAGGCAGGCCGGCTTCGAGCAGGATATCCTTTGTAGCCTGCGCCTGGCGTTGATGCTGTTCGCGTTCGACCTGCGAGGTTTTCAGATGGCGGATAGACGTGGTCGCAGCGGCCGCCATTGCCGGCGGCAGCGCCGTGGTGAAGATGAAGCCAGGCGCATAGGAACGCACCGCGTCAATAACCGCCCGCGGGCCGGTGATGTAGCCGCCAAGCGCGCCAAAGGCCTTGGCCAGCGTTCCTTCAATGATGTCGATCCGATCGGCCAGGCCATCGCGGTCGCAAATCCCGCCACCGCGCGGACCGTACATGCCAACAGCATGCACCTCATCGATATAGGTCATGGCGCCGTATTTGTCGGCGAGGTCGGCAATCGCCTCGATCGGTGCGATGTCACCGTCCATGGAATAGACCGATTCGAAGACGATCAGCTTGGCGCGCTCCGGATCGGCGGCCTGCAGCAACTGCTCCAGGTGCTCCAGATCGTTGTGCCGGAAGATTTTCTTTTCCGAACCCGAGCGGCGCACGCCCTCGATCATCGACGAGTGGTTGAGCTCATCGGACAGGATCAGGCAATTCGGCAACAGCCTGGCAATGGTCGAGATCGATGCTTCGTTGGAAATGAAGCCCGAGGTAAAGACCAGGGCCGCTTCCTTGCCATGCAGATCGGCCAGCTCATGCTCAAGCTCCACCAACGGGTGGTTGGTGCCGGAGATGTTGCGGGTGCCGCCGGCCCCCGATCCCATCTTGCCGGCCGCTTCACACAGCGCCTCGATGACGTTTTGGTTCTGGCCCATGCCCAGATAGTCGTTGGAGCACCACACGGTGACTTCCCGCGCCGAGGCGCCGGAGCGGTGAACAGCCCGCGGAAACTTGCCCACGATACGCTCCAGATTGGCGAACACGCGGTAGCGTTTTTCGTCGTGCAGTTGATCGACAGCGCTCTGAAAAATGCTGCGATAATCCATAGACTTCTACTCCACACTGCGCGGCTTTTCGGACATCCCAATGCGATTCGTCGATTGGTTCGATCCAAGTCAAAGGGACCTGAGCGGCACATTTCGCCCGATCCAAAACCGTCGGCAATTCCTATCAGACTTTAGACGCACTCTAAACAGGATAAAACGCCGCAACTTGATGCGGATCAACATTTCACGACAATTTGTACCGGATTCGGTGGCGAAACGACCGATCGGGCTTAGCATTAAGTCTATTGGACCAAAGTCTTATACACGAATGGATTATTGCGCCCCCCGCATAGGGAGCTAGCATCCCGCGATAGTTCCGCCGGTCTCGGTCGGAACGCTCGTTCAGCGACATTCGGGAGGAATTCAATGTCCAAACTCACCATGACTCGTCGTGGCCTGTTGAAGGCTGGTGCCGCATCCGGTATCGCGCTTGCTGCGCCGATGAGTTTCGTGCGCGGCGCTTATGCCGATGATTTCTGCAACATGCCGACCGGCAGCAGTGTAACGCTCGGCTTCAACGTGCCGCAGACCGGTCCCTATGCCGACGAGGGTGCGGACGAACTGCGCGCCTATCAATTGGCCGTCAAGCACCTCAATGGTGAAGGAGACGGCGGCATGCTCAACACCTTCTCGTCGAAGGCGCTGAAGGGCAACGGCATTCTCGGCAAGAAGGTCGAATTCGTTACCGGCGACACGCAGACCAAGTCTGACGCTGCCCGCGCTTCGGCGAAGCGGATGATCGAGAAGGACGGCGCCATCATGATCACCGGCGGATCGTCCTCCGGCGTCGCCGTGGCCGTTCAGGGTCTGTGCCAGGAAACCGGCGTGATCTTCATGGCCGGCCTGACCCACTCGAACGATACGACGGGCAAGGACAAGAAACGCTACGGCTTCCGTCACTTCTTCAACGCCTACCAATCCGGTCTGGCGCTTGGTCCGATCCTCGCCGACCAGCTTGGCAAGGACCGTACCGCCTATCACCTGACGGCCGACTACAACTGGGGCTGGACCCAGGAAGAGTCGATCAAGGACGCCACCGAGGGTCTCGGCTGGAACACCGCCAACGCTGTGCGCACGCCGCTCGGTGCCGGCGATTTCTCGCAGTACCTCACGCCGGTTCTCAACTCCGGTGCCGACGTGCTTGTCCTCAACCACTACGGCAAGGACATGGTCAACTCGTTGACCCAGGCGGTACAGTTCGGCATGCGCGACAAGCAGGTCAACGGCAAGAACTTCGAGATCGTCGTTCCGCTGTTCTCACGCCTGATGGCGCAGGGCGCCGGCGACAACATCAAGGGCATTCTCGGCACCACCAACTGGAACTGGTCGCTGCAGGACGATGGCTCCAAGGCGTTCGTCAAGTCGTTCGGCCAGGAATACGGCTTCCCGCCGTCCCAGGCCGCGCAGACCTGCTATGTGCAGGCTTTGCTCTACGCTGATGCCTGCGAACGCGCCGGTACCTTTGCTCCGCCGCAGGTGATCGCGGCACTCGAAGGCTACGAGTTCGATGGCATGGGCAACGGCAAGACGCTTTATCGCGCAGCCGACCACCAGTGCATGAAGGACGTTCTCGTCGTGCGCGGCAACTCCAACCCGACCTCGCAGTTCGACCTTCTGGAAGTGGTCAAGATCGTTCCGCGCGATCAGGTTACCTACGATCCGTCGATCTTCGGTGGGGAACTCGGCCCGGCAGACGCCAAAGCCTGCTAAAACGGGACCAACCGGACCTGATTGGGTCAAACTTGACCGGCCGCCACTGGCGGCCGGTCTGCCAACCGGGCTGCCATGCCTTGGAGGGGAACTAGGCTATGGATTCGATCCTTCTTCAATTTCTCAACGGACTCGACAAGGGCGGCGCCTATGCCCTGATCGCCCTGGGTCTGACGCTGGTGTTTGGAACACTGGGCGTCGTCAACTTCGCGCATGGCGCGTTGTTTATGCTGGGCGCGTTTTGTGCTGTCACGTTCAACAAGCTGCTCGGCCTCGAACGGGTGGTGCTTGACGAAACCCAGAAAACCGCCTGGGGCACACCGGTCGAGATCCGTACGCCTTATATAGAGGCCTGGTTGGGGGATTTCGGCACATTCCTGCTCGACTACTCGGTACCGGTATCGATCCTGATTGCCATTCCCGTGATGCTGCTGATCGGCATCGTCATGGAGCGCGGCCTGATCAAGTATTTCTACAAGCGGCCGCATGCAGACCAGATCCTTGTTACCTTCGGCCTGGCGATCGTCCTGCAGGAGATCATCAAGCACTATTTCGGTGCCAATCCGATCCCGCAAAGCGCCCCTGAGATCGTATCCGGCAGCGCCGATATCGGCGCCTGGCTGGGACTTGAAGGAAACATCGTCTACCCCTGGTGGCGCTTGGTCTATTTCGCTTTCTCCGCCACGATCATCGGGGCTGTGTTCGCCTTCCTGCAATTCACCACCTACGGCATGGTGGTTCGTGCCGGCATGCGCGACAGCGAGACCGTCGGCCTTCTGGGGATCAATATCCAGCGTCGATTCACCGTGGTGTTCGGCATCGCGGCCGTCGTCGCCGGCCTGGCCGGGGTCATGTACACGCCGATCCTGCCACCTGATTTCCACATGGGCATGGACTTCCTCGTCCTGTCCTTCGTCGTTGTCGTCGTCGGTGGCATGGGATCACTACCGGGTGCGGTGCTCGCCGGCTTTTTGCTCGGCATTCTGCAGTCCTTCGCCTCGATGAACGAAGTCAAAAGCATCTTTCCGGGGATCGACCAGATCATCATCTATCTGGTGGCGGTCGTTATCCTGTTGACGATGCCGCGCGGGCTGCTCGGCCGCGAAGGCGTGATGGAGGATTAGAGCAATGAAAGAGATGTTCTCCCGCGAGCCTTTCGCCCTTCTGGCGTTCACCGTCGTCGTTTTCACCATGCCGATCTGGCTGGCGCCGCTGGGTGCCAACTATCCGGACCTGCTGCAAAAATTCGCCATCTATGCGATTTTCGCCATGGGCTTCAACATTCTGTTCGGCCTGACCGGCTACCTGTCCTTCGGACATGCGGCATTTCTCGGCGTCGGGTCCTATGCCGCTGTGTGGTCGTTCAAATTGTTCACCATGAACGTCCTGCCGGCGATCGTTTTCGGCATGGCATTTTCGGGTTTGTTCGCCCTCGTCATCGGCTATGTCAGCCTGCGCCGTTCGGGGATCTACTTCTCCATCCTCACGCTGGCATTCGCCCAGATGTGCTACAACCTGGCCTATTCGGTGCTGACGCCGATCACCAATGGCGAGACCGGCTTGCAGCTGACATTGCAGGATCCCCGCATCATCGACCGGATGTTCGCGGAACCCGGCGCCGGATTGCCCGAAACCAACCTGTTCGGCATCGATATGAGTGGTTATCCCGGCTTCTATTTCTGTGCGGTCGTGCTGATCATCTGCTTCTTCTTCACGCGGCGCATTTTCAAATCGCCTTTCGGCCTGGCTCTGCGTGGCATCAAATCGAACCAGCAACGGATGAACTATACGGGTTTCAGCACACGACCCTATACGCTGGCTGCCTTCGTGATCTCCGGTATGTTCGCTGGTCTGGCGGGTTCTCTGCTGGCGGTTACCGACCCGCTGGCCGGAGCCGAGCGCATGCAGTGGACGGCCTCTGGTGAAGTCGTGCTCATGACAATTCTTGGCGGTGTCGGCACGCTCGTCGGCCCGATGCTGGGTGCCTGGATCATCAAGTATTTCGAAAACATCTTCTCGGCCTTCAACGAAGCCACATTGCAGCAATTCTTCAGCTTCCTGCCGGAGGGCTTGCAGCATCTGGCCGTCGACACCGCAAGCCTCTTTGTCGGCGAAGGCTGGCACATGACGCTCGGTGTCCTGTTCATGTTGATCGTGATCTTCCTGCCGGGTGGGGTGATGGAAGGCTGGCGCCGTCTGGTGAAACTCATCGGCGGCGGCGGAGGCGGCAAGCAACAGCCGACCGCCGTGCCGCAGGCCGCAGAATAGGAGGACCCGGACAATGAAAAACAGCGTTCTCCACGTCACGGACGTACACAAAAGCTTCGGCGGTCTGCACGCGCTCAGCGACGTTGACCTGAATGTCGAAGAAGGCACGATCCATGCCATCATCGGCCCAAACGGTGCCGGCAAATCGACCCTGCTCAATGTCTGTGTCGGCCGCATCAAGCCGGATCGGGGTCATGTGGTCTTCAACGGCGACGTTCTGGACGAGCACACGCCCGATGAGATCAACCAGCTCGGCGTGAGCCGGGTGTTCCAGACGCCGGAAATTTTTCCGGACCTGACACTCCTGGAAAACGTGATGATCCCGGCTTTTGCCCATCGGGACGGCTCCTTCAGCCTGCGCCCCTTCGTCAAGCTGCGTCGGGAAACCGAGATACGGGAGGAGGCGGAAAAGGTGCTGTCGGAAGTCGGGTTGGCGGCGCTGACGGATCAGGAAGCCGCGTCGCTTTCGCGCGGCGACAAGCGCCGGCTGGAACTTGCCATGTGCCTGGTGCAGCATCCGAAACTGCTGCTGCTCGACGAACCGACCGCCGGTATGTCTCGCCATGATACCAACAGGACGGTCGACCTTTTGAAGACCATCAAGGAGCGTGGTATGACTAAGGTCATCATCGAGCACGACATGCATGTGGTGTTCTCACTTGCCGACAAGATCTCGGTTCTGGCACAGGGCCGGATCATCGCGTCGGGAACACCGGACGAGATCAAGGGTAATCCGAAAGTACAGGAAGCTTATCTTGGTGGAGCACACTGACATGCTGAAAAAGACCGATGCGAGCGATCTGCCGCTCGATGACCAGCTGACCGTCGCCGGATCTCCTGAAGACTCGTTTTTCAGTGTTCGGGATATCCACGCCTATTACGGCGAGTCCTATATCGTCCAGGGCATTTCCTTCGACCTCAAGGAGGGCGAGATCCTGGCTCTTCTCGGACGCAACGGCGCTGGCAAGACGTCCACCCTGCGCACCCTGGCTCGCGTCGACGACCCGGCGCTGCACAAGGGCGAGATCTATCTCGGCGGCACCAGCCTGCATGACAAGCAGTCCTACCAGGCAGCTCAGTTGGGCGTGCAACTGGTGCCGGAAGACCGGCGCATTATCGGCGGTCTGACGGTTGAGGAAAATCTGGTGCTCGCCCAGGTGTCGGAGCCGCGCGGTTGGGAATTGGAACGGATATACGAACACTTCCCGCGCCTTGCGGAGCGTCGCACCCAGATCGGCACGACGTTGTCAGGTGGCGAGCAACAGATGCTCGCCGTCGCCAGAGCGCTGGCCCGTGACGTCAAGCTGCTTCTGCTCGATGAGCCTTACGAGGGCCTCGCGCCGGTGATCGTTCAGGAAATCGAGAAGATCGTGCGCCAGATCAAGGAAATCGGCATTACAACGATCATAGTTGAACAAAATGCCGTGGCTGCGCTGAAGCTCGCCGACAAAGCCGTAATCGTCGACATGGGCGAGGTGGTTTACACCGGCAAGGCACAGGATGTGTTGGACGACGAAGACCTGCGCAACGAATATCTGGCGATCTGACGGCAAACCTTCACGCCGAAATGAAAAAGGGGGTGCGCAAGGCACCCCCCGTGAGGTCCGGAAAATACCGGTGTGGATTAAATCGCTAATCCCTTGAGAGTCACACCAGCTCCAGAGGCTGCTCTGATGCCGGGACTTTCCCCTCAACACCGGTATTCCGTCCGGTAAACTCACTCGACATCTGACCACCTCCTTTCAATAATTGAACACGACTCAAGCATACGCGGTTGTAGCGGCGGCGGAAAGCCGAAATCAGCAAAGCCTGACCATCGCTTCCCAGAGTGTGTTCACATTGCATCAACAGGCCATCACGCGCGGTTGCGAGCGATTTGATGCACAAGCCATCACGGAAACTGATAATGTGAGGTCGCCCGACCTATATGGGACGGGATTGGTTCACCGCTGTATTAGTGGAACCAACGGAGAAAAGCCGTGGCCCTATTTGATTTCGTAACGAGGCATTTTCGCCCGGGACCCCGGCGCGACCAGTTGCCAGGACGTGTCCAGACCGCGCTTGCAGAGCGCGAGCGGGCCAATGAAATCATGGCGCGCCTGATCCAGTTGACCATCGTCATCCTGTTTTCATCGATCTACGCGATCAGCCCGAAAACAAGCCCGGACGAGGCATTTTCACCTGTTCCTTACGTGCTCGGCGCTTACATGCTGATCAGCGTTATAGGCCTCATCTGGTCGATTCGGTTTCGAGTACCCCATTGGGCGGTATACGGATCGATCCTGTTCGACTTTGCACTGCTTTATGGGCTGATGATCAGTTTCCATGTTCAATACATGCAGCCCGCCTCGTTCATCCTCAAAGCGCCGACGCTGCTTTACGTGTTCATCTTCATCGCCTTGAGGGCGCTGCGTTTTGAATCGCGATTCGTCATCGTATCCGGCGTGGTCGCGGCGGTCGGTTGGGCCTCGGTCATCTTCTACGTGACCCGGATCGACCCGGGCGACAATATGCTGACCCGCTCCTATGTCGAATATCTGACGTCGAATTCCATTCTGATCGGCGCCGAGATCGACAAGATCCTGTCGGTTCTCCTGGTGACCGCCGTGCTGACCCTGGTGGTCAATGCGTCGAACAATCTGTTGGTCAGCGCGGCTACCGAAGGTGTTGCGGCCAAAGACTTGTCGCGCTTTTTCGATACCTCGATTGCCAGTGGCATCCGCGAGAGCGCGGAACAGCTTGAGGCCGGCAAGGGAGAGAACCGCCAGGTGGCGATTCTGTTTGCCGATATTCGCGGGTTCACGCGCATGGCAGCCAAAATGGAGGCCTCCGAGGTCATGCGCACGCTTTCTAGCTACCAGAGCAGGGTGGTGCCGATCATTCAGGATTGCGGCGGGGTCATCGACAAATTCATGGGCGACGGCATCATGGCGACATTCGGCACCGGCGATCGAGCGGCCGGTTCGGCCAAGGCCATTGAGGCGGCAGAGCGCATTTTGCGTGACCTTGATGACTGGCGCGCTGACGATCCGGAACTGGGACCGATCCAGGCGGCAGGCATCGGTATTGGCGTTGCTTCAGGCCAGGTTGCCTTTGGTGCGGTTGGACAGGAAAACCGCCTGGAGATCACCGTAATCGGATCGGCGGTCAACTATTCGGCAAAACTTGAGAAACACAACAAGGTGCTCGGCTCGCGACTGATTGCGGCCGCAGATACCTATCGAGAGGCGATCGGCAAGGGATATGACGGCCCGCTTCAGGTCGAGTTCCGGACCGATCTGTTGGAAGGAGTAGCGGATCCGCAGGAGATCGCTGTTCTGTCCTTGCCGGAGGTGATCGAGTTGCAAATGCCGATCACCGAGACGCCTCAAAAGGTCGAGAGACAGGCTTGAACCGGGTGTGACACCAATTTGGAGAAATTCCGCGATGTTACGTGTTTTGCTGTTTGCAGTTGCCGCAATCGCCCTATCTTCCTGTACGTCAACGTCTGATGGCCCGTTGTTGAAAGACCGGCCCGTCTCGACGCAGGGCAAAGTTCAGAATGGATACGACTATCTGACATAACAATCGGCTGTCCCAGATCTGCCGTGTGTATTGAGGAGGCTTCCATGATTCTGCGTATTCTGCTGATTGTCGCGGCGGCAATAGCCATGTCGTCCTGCACTTCGACATCAGACGGTCCCTTGCTCAAGGACCGACCCGTTTCATCGCAAGGCAAGGTCCCGAACATGCGTTAGCGGAGCTGCTTCCTGTGGGCGGTAGGAACCGTGGCACAATGGGACCGAAACTTTGCAAGCAATCTGCATAACCGCAAGCAATGCAAGTGCTGCACCGTTGCGCGACCTTTGGGATTGCGTCGGACAGTGGGAAGCATCGCCGTCGATGATTGCAATGCACTACCCACCGCACATCACACTCGCCATATACGATGATGTCGAAGCCAGCACCCTTGCCGATGTCGCACATGCGGTCTTCGCAGGTCGGGTCGCTTTGCGTGTGCGGTTTGAAGCGCTCAGCAGCTTTTCCGCATCGCCTCTGATCCTGTGGGCCAAACCGGCGAACGCGGCGGAACTCGAAGGGTTGCATCGATCACTTCACGAGCAGATAGAACCTCGGTTTTGCCACGATCACTATCGGCCGCAGAACTGGGTTCCGCATTGCACACTGGGAACCGCAGTCACGGACGATAATCGCGATGCGGCGCTGGCTCTGGTTGAACAGCCTCTCGAACCGTTCGAAGTGCTTTTTGATGCAGTTGATTGCGTTACCTTTCCACCTGTCGAGGTACAGCAACGCATCAACCTGAAGTGAATGTCGAACCTGCTCCGGTTCAGACGCGTCGTCCGGTGGCCGCATCGAACAGGTGAAGAGCTCGCGCCGGCAGGTGGGCGAAGACCCGGTCGCCGTCAATGGGGTGCTCGTTGTCGAGATGGGCAACGAAGTGGGTCGAGCCGATGGTCGTATGCAACAATCGACCGGCGCCCAGTTCTTCCAGAAAGTCGACTTTGATCGGAACGGTGTTTTCCATCTCGTTTTGATGGATTTCGACGTTCTCCGGGCGAATACCGACCTGGATGTCACCGGTCGTCGCCAATTGGTGGTCGACGGCAACATGGCCCAGATCCTTGATCTCCAGGCCGCCATTGCCGTTGTAGTGGCCGTCCAGAATGTTCATGGGCGGTGCGCCCATGAAACTGGCGACGAAGATGCTGGCAGGTGCGTGATAGATTTCAGAAGGCGTGCCAATCTGCTCGATCGTTCCCGTGTTCAGCACTGCGATCCGGTCGGCCATGGTCATCGCTTCGATCTGGTCGTGCGTGACGTAGATCGAGGTGACACCGAGCTCCCGCTGCAGCTTGCGGATTTCAATGCGCATCTGATTGCGAAGCTTGGCGTCGAGGTTGGACAGCGGTTCGTCGAACAGGAACAGCGATGGATCGCGAACGATCGCCCGGCCCATGGCAACACGCTGACGCTGGCCACCTGACAACTGGCTCGGTCGCCGCTCCAGGAATTCCTCGATGTGCAGCAGCTTCGCCGCCTTCTGCACCGCCACGTCGATGTCTTCTTTCGATCGGCCACGGTTTTTCAGTCCGTAGGCCATGTTCTTGTAAACCGACATATGCGGGTAGAGCGCGTAGTTCTGAAACACCATGGCGATGTCGCGCTCCGCCGGATCGAGATCGTTGACGACCCGTTCGCCGATGGAAACCGTCCCTTCGGTAATATCCTCGAGTCCGGCGACCATGCGCAGCAATGTCGACTTGCCGCAACCGGACGGGCCGACCAGCACGATGAATTCACCGTCGCGAATGGAGAGTGAGGATGGGGTCAGCGCCTCAGTCCCGTTCGGATAGACCTTGCGTACCTTGTCGATGAGAACCTGGGCCATTCTTTTTTCCTATTTTTCCGATTCCACAAGGCCCTTGACGAACCATCTTTGGAAGAAGACCACGATCAGCACCGGCGGCAGCATGGCGACAACAGCAAGCGCCATCGCTTCACCGTAGTCCGGGATCTGCGAGCCGATGAAGACCTGCATGATCTGCGAAATGCCGCGGACCAGGGTAAAGAAGCCTTCCTCGGTGGTCATGATTGTCGGCCACAGATACTGGTTCCAGCCGAACACGAACATGATGATGAAGATTGCCGCAATCATCGTTTTTGACAGCGGCACGAGAATGTCGAAGAAAAACTTTACCGGCCCGGCGCCATCGATGCGGGCCGCCTCGATCAATTCGTTCGGCACCGACTTGAAGAACTGCCGGAAGAAGAATGTTCCGGTGGCTGAAGCAATCAGCGGCACGATCAGGCCAGTGTAGGTGTTGGTCAGCCCCAGTCCCTGGACGATTTCGTAGGACGGCAGGATGCGGACCTCAAGCGGCAGCAACAGGGTGGTGAAGATCAGCCAGAACGCGAGTGTCGCGAAGCGGAACTGGAAATAGACGATGGCATAGGCGGCAAGCATCGATATGATGATCTTGCCGACGGAAAAGCCGATGCCGAGGATGAACGAGTTCATCAGCATGCTCATGCCGTCGACCGTCTTGGTGAAGCCGCCCGGAACCAGCATCGCATTGTAGTAGTTTTCGCCGAGATGATCGCCGAGGGTCATTTGCAAGCCGCTGCTGTGAACCGTGATGTTGTCGTGGCTCGAGGTCAGGAAGGCCGCCAGCACCGGCAAAAGCATGAAGAGGGAACCGGCGATCAGCACGACGTGATCGATCACGATGCCCCAGCGGAAACGTTTCTTGTGGTGCCCGGCGGCCGTCAGCGTTTCTGTTTTCGACGGGTCCAGATGAATGTCCGAAGTAGTCATCGCAAACGCCCTCAGCTGTAGTGCACTCGTCGCTCGATCATTCGGAATTGAAAGATCGTTAAGACGAGAACCAGGATCATCAGGATGACAGACTGGGCTGAAGAGCCGCCGAGGTCATTGCCGCGGAAGCCGTCCAGGAAAACCTTGTAGACCAGTGTCACCGGATTGTTGCCGGGCTCGCCCTTCAGCACGACGTCGATGACGCCAAACGTGTCGAACAGCGAGTAGGTTATGTTGATGATCAACAGGAAGAAACCGGTTGGTGCGAGCAGCGGGAACGTGATGGTCCAGAACCGGCGGGTCGACGAGCCGCAATCGATGGCCGCCGCTTCCTGCACCGATTTCGGTATGCCCTGCAGACCAGAGAGGAAGAAGATGAAGTTGACCGGCACCTGCTTCCAGATGGAAATCGTGACCATCGCGAAGGCCGTGTCGAACCGATTGACGCCGAGCTTGAAATCCCATCCGACAGTTCGGAAGAACTCGGCTATGGGACCCACCAGGTTGTCGAACAGCAGAATGCCGATCAGGCCGGCGACCGGCGGTGCAATGGCATAGACCCACATCAACAGCGTCTTGTAGGTCGACGCGCCGCGCAAGACGCGGTCTGCGGTGACCGCCAGAAGCAGTGCGATGGCCAAGGAGAAGAAGGTCACCAAAACGGAGAAGATGACGGTAAACCGGGCCGTTGCCACATAGTCCGACCGCGTCACCATATCGCGAAAATTGTCGAAGCCGACGAAGGTCGAGGAAAAGCCGAACGGATCCTCAAGATAAAATGAAGACCGGATGGCCTCGGCTGCGGGCCAGTAGAAAAATATGACGATGATCGAGAGCTGGGGAATCAGCAGGAGATAAGGATAGAGCGGCGATTTAAACTGCGATTTCTCCATGCGTGGCGCCTCCCCAAAGTGCCGCTACGGGGCGCCGTAGCGCCCCGTTTTTGTTGTTTCAGGTACTATATACCAGTTGTCAGTTGCTGCCCATCGACTTGGCGAAGCGCTCAAGCAGCTTGTTGGATTCTTCTTCGATGGTCACGAAGGCCGCATCGACGTCCTTCTCTCCGGCGAAGATCTTGCCGTATTCCCGGTTCATCACGTCACGGATCTGGACGTAGAATCCGAGGCGATAGCCCTTGGTCCACTCACCAGCCTTCTGGGTCAGCTGCTCGATGCCAACCTCGGCCTGCGGTGTTTCCTTGTAGTAGCCTTCCTTCTTGGCCAGGTCATAAGCCGCCGTGGTGATCGGAACATAGCCGGTCTCACGGTGCCAGAAATACTGGACTTCCGGCGAGGTCAGGAACTTGAAGAACTCGGCAACGGCCTTGTTTTCGTCAGCCGGCTTTCCGGACATGGCAAACAGAGCGGCGCCACCGATAAAGGTCTGGGTCGGCTCTTTGACCAACGATTCCCAATAGGGCAGGAACGTCGCGTTGAACGGGAACTTCGCCGATGCCTTGACGCCACCGAACGAGCCGGACGAGCCGAGCCACATGGCGACCTGACCTTCGTTGAACGGCTTCTGGTTGTCGGTCCAGCCGGTGCCGTACCAGGCGAACAAGCCGCTGTCCAACCACTCCTTCACCGCTGTGAAGTGACCCTTGATCGGGTCGGCGTTCAGCAGCATGACCGGAGTTCCGGTCTCATAACCATTGGCCTTGGTGGCGAATTCCAGGTTGTGGCGGGAATAGAAATTCTCCGTAAAGATCCATGGCAGGTGCGACTGCGACAGCGGCACGTAGCCGGCTTCTTTCAGTTTCGGTCCGGTGACCGACTGGAACTCTTCCCAGGTCTTCGGCGGTGTTACGCCGGCCTTTTTGAGAGCGTCCTCGTTGTAGTACATGATCGGGGTCGAAGAGTTGAACGGCATGCCGATCATCTTGCCGGCGCTGTCGGCGTAGAAGTAGCGAACGCCCGAGATGTAGTCCTCGATGTTGAACGGAACGCCGTTTTCGTTCATCAAATCCTGGGCCGGAATGACCGCGCCTTTAGCGCCGATCAGCGTCGCCGCACCGGCGTCGAAGACCTGAATGACGTTGGGCTGTTCGCCGGCACGGAAGGCAGCGATGCCTGCAGTCATCGTTTCCTCATAGGTGCCCTTGAAGACCGGTGTGATCTTGTAGTCGGACTGTGAGGCGTTGAATTTTTCAGCAATGTCATTGACGGTTTCGCCGAGCTGGCCGCCCATGGCATGCCACCAGGTGATTTCCGTGACGGCAAAAGCCGGCATTGCAAATGTGGCAGTCATGGCGGTAGCCATGGCGCCGGCGAATAGATTGCGTATTGTCATATGCGTCTCCCCAGAGATTGTCTGATTGACCCCGATAGCGACAAAGCTCCAGGGCCTGTCGGTCGCGGACGACAGATAGCTACGCTATGGCAAGTGACAGGCCGATGTCAAAAGAATGAAGCTTTTGTGACACGAAAAAATGCGAAATATTTCGCGGGTGGGAACTCTTTGCAATTCCATTGCGATGCGGCCGATAGGTGTGTAAGGCCAGCGCCTGAACCGATGGAGGCAGGGTGAGAAAAATAATCGACCATTTGATCTTGATCGCCGGATCGCTCTTCATGCTTCTGCCGGTGCTTGCCGTCTTTCTGACCTCGACCTATGACAACGCAACCATTTCCAGGGAAGGGCTGCAACTGGGCTGGGGCGGGCACTTCACTCAGGTCTACGGAACCCTGTTGACCACCAAGGCCGGATTCAGTCAGACAATAACCGCCGGTGGCATGACGATCAATTCCGCGGTGCTCGCCTTAGGCTTTGCCATTGGCAAATGCATTCTTTCAATTCTGTCGGCCTACGCTCTTGTCTATTTTCGTTTGCGTTTCGCTTCTTTTCTTTTCTGGCTCATATTCGCTACCCTGTTACTGCCCATCGAGACCCGTATTCTGCCCAGTTTTACGGTTGTTCAGACCCTCGGCATGCTCAACAGCTACAGCGGGCTGATTCTGCCGTTGCTGGCAGCAGCCATCGGCACTTTTTTCTTCCGTCAATTCTTCAAATCGGTACCCAATTCGTTGCAGGAAGCCGCA
This sequence comes from Hoeflea sp., assembly GCA_965216535.1. Classification (GTDB taxonomy): domain Bacteria; phylum Pseudomonadota; class Alphaproteobacteria; order Rhizobiales; family Rhizobiaceae; genus Hoeflea_A. The sequence goes on along the minus strand of OZ244175.1, from coordinate 6,599,145 downwards.
CGAATGGACGGCGCGGGCCCGTTGCGGTTTCTTGTCGACATCCTCCTGCCGGTGTCGCGACCGATGATTCTTGCGTTGTTTGTCGTCACTTTCGTACAGGGATGGAATCAGTATCTGTGGCCTCTGATGATCACGACTACGGGTGAGGGGTATTTCACCCTGGTTCGCGGCATCGAGCGATTCGGGTCGTCGACCAATTACGGTATGGCACTGGCGATCCTCGCCATGCTGCCCCCGGTCGTCATCGTGGTGCTGCTTCAGAAGTGGCTGGTCAAGGGGCTCGTTGGCGAGAGAGACTGAGCGCTATAGCGCGGCCGGTCGCCACTTCAAGACAGACGCGCCGTTTAAACGCAGCAAATTTTTTGTGATCGACAGATCGCTCTCATCTCGTGATCTCCAATCCGGGTGGCGACGTAAAGCTGGCCATAGTCCCACAACACCTGATTGGAGAAAGTCATGCTTGGAATTCGTCGTACCGCAACCGCTGTCGCTCTGGCCGTTCCGCTGATGTTCGGCGCCGTTGCCGCCAAGGCGGCTGATATCGTCGACACCGCAATGTCTGCGGGACAGTTCGAGACGCTGGTCGCCGCCGTCAAGGCCGCAGGTCTGGTCGATACCCTCAAGGGCGAGGGGCCATTAACCGTATTTGCTCCGACCGATGAGGCTTTTGCCAAACTGCCGGCGGGTACGGTCGAGGATTTGCTGAAGCCGGAGAACAAGGACCAGCTCGTTGCCGTACTGACCTATCATGTCGTGCCCGGAAAAGTGATGTCGGGTGACATCGCCGGCAAGGCGATGGATGTCGCCACCGTGCAGGGCAGCAAGCTGTCGGTTGACGCGACCGATGGCGTCAAAGTGGACGGCGCAAATGTTGTGTCCGCCGATGTGGAAACGAGCAACGGCGTCATTCACATCATCGACGCCGTTGTGCTGCCGAACTAAGGGCCGCATTCAGGCAAATCGGGGCCGGATCGTTTCGGCCCCCTTACCCCTTGGGTGGGGCAGAGCCTTCGTCGCGGTCCCCCTCCAACGCCCCGATAACCCGCCCCATAAACTCGATCAGCAATTCCCGCTCCTGGTCCGACAGCCCATCGAGGGCAATGCCGTTCGTCGTGTTCGCGGCTGCGTAGGCCGAATCGCGAATGGACTTCGCCTGCGGGGTCAGCCAAACCTGCTGGGCGCGCGCGTCTGTTGGATGAGGCGTGCGGCGGATTAAACCGTCGCGCTCCATGCGCGACAGTGTATTGGCCATCGTGGCCTGTTCGATGCCCAATCGGGCGACCATTTCCTTTTGCGTGAGGCCATCACGCTCCCACAGCGCCAAAAGAGCCGGAAATTGCCCGGTTACGATGCCAAGCGGCTTGATACGTTGCTGTAGTGCTTGGGCGAACAGCCTTGCCATGTGGTTGGCGAGATAACCCGCCGATTTGTCCTTTTCGAACTGCATGGCTCGATTGTGCACTTGAATAGCTAGCTATTCAATTATATATAGCAAGCTATGTAAATTGACATGGAAGGCCGATACCATGAAACACTTGCTGTTCACCGTGCCCCTGGCATTTGCCCTGGCCGGCTCCCCAGCCCTGGCGCTCGATCCGGAACTGACAGATGTCAACCGGACTGCATTCGACACCATCGATGTCAACGGCGATGGACAACTTTCGCATCGTGAGATCGATCAGTACCGTGGGCTGGTGATGCTGTCGCAGGATGCCGATGACGACGGCATTGTCAGTTTCGATGAGTACATGGCCTGGGATATGGGGTGGCGCGCCATCGCCGAGGCGCGCGGCAGCGCCTCTGCGCTCCGTGATGCCCGAACAGCCGTATTTGCGTTCTGGGACAAGGATGGCAACGGCCAGTTATCTCCCGCAGAGCAGATGATGTCCCAGACAACCGATTTCTATACCGCCACCGGGAACACCAACCGGCCTTTGGACTTCGACAGCTTTGCCCGTCGCCTGCGCATAATCGCCGAGATGAATGCGGCATTGACCGGTCCTGAGCCGGTGACGCTCATCAATGTGTTCGAAGTGCCACAGGAAAAACTCGAAGAATCAATTGCCATGTGGGAGGCGGCCCGCGACTTTCTGCAGCGGCAGCCTGGATATCTTTCGACGGCATTGCACCAATCGATACTGCCCGATGCTCGCTTTCGACTGATAAACGTTGCTGAGTGGCGCGATCCGGAATCTTACGCCGCCGCCACGGCAGCGATGCAACGCGAAGCCGGCCTGGAACAAGTCGAAGGCCTCGATTTCAATGCCGCGCTTTACCGCGTCGTCAGAACGGATTGAGGCTGCCATGACTCTGCGAAGCACATCCAATTCATACGGATCGGTGGCAGTGGCCATCCACTGGCTCAGCGCGATTTTGATCCTTGTGCTGCTGGCGTCGGGATTTCGCGCCGATGCAGCGCCCGATGACGCCGGCAAGATCATGGCCCTGCGCGTGCATGTACCCGCCGGTATCAGCGTTTTGGTGCTGACCTTGGCTCGAATCGCCTGGTGGCTCTTTGCCGACAAAAAGCCGGATGCGGCGTCGGGCACCCCAGCCTGGCAAGACAGAATCGCCCGCTGGGTCCATCTGGCGTTCTACGTCGTTCTTCTAGGCATGGCCGCCAGCGGGATAGGCATGCTGGTACTATCGGGAGCCGGTTCGACAATCTTTGGGGGCAGTCCTTTGGTCCTGCCCGACTTCCAGACCTATCCTCCACGGCTTCCGCATGGATTCGGTGCCCGGCTGATGATCGCGCTGCTCGTGGCACATGGTGGTGCCGCGCTCTATCATCAATTCGTGCTTCGCGACGGCGCGCTCAGGCGCATGTGGTTTTCCTAGGACGCTTGCTGCAACTCGGCGGACTTCAGTTCAACAAGGTTCGCCGAGCCTGTACAGAAGCAGACGATCCGCAGCTCGGCGATCGTCGTCTCGAAATGTGTGACAAGCGCCTCTGGAGAAGCGTTCGCTGCCTGCAACAGACCGGCCGCCTGTCCTGTGAGGTCCGCTCCCGTGCGGATCGCCTTGGCGATGTCGATGCCAGAGCGAATGCCGCCAGACGCAATCACGGTGGCTTCCGGACACTCGCTTCGGACACCAAAAACTGCGTCGGCGGTTGGAATGCCCCAGTCAGCGAAGGCATTGGCCACTCGCGCCTGCTCCTCGTTTTCCATGCGCGCCGCCTCGACCGCGGCCCAATTCGTTCCGCCGGCACCGGCAACATCGATAATTGTTATTCCCGCATCGACCAGGCGGCGAGCCAATGACGCAGATATCCCCGATCCCACCTCCTTGATCGCAACGGGCACCGGAAGCGCATCGGCGACCGCAACGATTTTGTCAAACAGCCCCGACCAGTTCCGGTCACCCTCTGGCTGAACCGCTTCCTGCAGCGGATTGAGGTGAATGTACAAGGCGTCGGCCGCTATCATGTCGACCGCCCGCTTCGCCTCATCCGGACCAAAGCCGTGATTGAGCTGCGCAGCACCAAAATTGCCCAGGATGGGAACTGACGGTGCCAGGCGCCTCAGGGATTTATCCAGTCCACCGGTTCCGCCCTCTTCGATGGCGACGCGTTGCGATCCGACTGCGAATGGGAGGCGCAGAGCTTCGCAAGCCCGCGCCAAATTCTCGTTGATGGCCGTCGCCCGAGCCGGGCCACCGGTCATCGAACTGACCAGCAGGGGCGCGCTGATCCGTTTCCCCAGAAACGACGTAGTAAGGTCGATATCATCAAGATCGATCTCGGGGAGGGCACAATGGACGAATTCGATCGCCTCGAATCCCGTCGATTTTGCTGATTTGCGATGCCGCTCTCCCAGGACAACGGAGAGATGTTCATCTTTGCGGTTTGTCAGCATCGGACAACCGGAGATCGGAAAACGAATGCGGTCACGCTGGATTGGTACCCTTGGTTTGAATGACGCCTATCTACATAAACTTAATCTGGCCATATAGTAGGTGGAATGATCGCTTGATCGGTCAAGGGCGATCAAGGTTTCCAATGCTGCGCCGGGTGCGAAGAACGTTCAATTGCGATAACGTTCTGAATTGCTCCGTGTCGGAGTTGGGGAATGGAAACGAGACCGGCGGACATCACGGGGGATGAACCAGATAAATCCTTTTGCACAGAGTTTGAAAAGAGACGGTCCTCGGGTGCTGGGCGGTATCGCTTCCCTCCGAAGCGAGATTGATGCTCGATTGGAGCAATTGCTTCCGCCATCCGAACGACAGCCGGACCGCCTTCACCAAGCCATGCGTTACAGCCTGCTCGGATCCGGGAAGCGGGTGCGACCGCTGCTTTGCATCCTCGTCGACGAGGCGGGTGGAGGCGAGGATCGGTCGTTTGCCGCTGATGCCGGCTGTGCCATTGAAATGGTGCACGCGGCCTCACTGATCCTCGACGATCTTCCCAGTATGGACAATGCCGGCATACGGCGCGGGCGACCGACGACGCACTGCGAGTATGGTGAAGCAACGGCCATTCTGGCTTCGATCGGGCTGCTTAATCGCGCCTATGGGGTGATTGCCGAACATCCCGGAGGTGATGCGGATCTCAAGGTGCAGGCGCTCGAGGTGCTGAGCGGAGCCATCGGATCCGATGGCATGATTGCCGGCCAGGAGATTGATCTTCATGAGCGAGTGGGCTTCGACCGGGTTGCGTCGATCGAGAGCATGAACTGGATGAAGACAGGTGTCCTGTTCGTTGCCTCGGCCCATATCGGCGCCCTTTGTGCACGGCTGGACCCCGGTTCCGTTGAGGCGATTAGGGAATTTGCCAAACAAGTTGGCCTGGCGTTTCAGGCTGCCGATGACCTGATCGATTCGACGGTCAGTGCCGACATAGCCGGCAAGGATGTCGGGCAGGACAGCGATGTACCGACCTTCGTTACTCTGGCTGGCAAACAGGCGGCGCAGAATTCCTGTGAGGAACACCTGATAAGAGCAGGCCAGGCGCTGCAGCGCAGTGGCCTGGAAGCGAGCGGCCTGCAGTCTCTGGTGGACAACATCTTCGGTTCGAAGGCATAATTTCTGCGGAATCGATGATGCTGGACATGCTGCGAGCGAAAGACGGCGGCCGCACGCTCCCCGCCGCAAATGACGTGCCACCGGCGCTTCAGGTCGGACCGCTTTCCGTCGGCTACGGCGATCGTTCGGTACTCAATGGCCTGCAGCTGACGGTCCAGCCCGGAGAGGTGTTTGGCCTGCTCGGCCCCAACGGCGCAGGCAAGACCACCCTGATTCGCGCTATATGCGGACGAATTCGGTCGAGCTCAGGCGACATATTCATATCGGGTCGCAGCAACCGACAGCGGCGCGCGCTGCGCCGCATTGGCCTCGTGCCCCAGGAAATCGCACTCTATATGCATCTGACCGCGCGGGAAAACCTGATGGCGTTCGGGCGCCTGTCTGGCCTGTCGCGGCGCGACACCGTTGAGGCGATTGATTTGGCCATGCAGGCAACGCGCCTCTCCGAGCGCGCCGATGATCCGGTCCACAGCCTGTCCGGAGGTTGGAAGCGGAGAGTGAACATCGCCGCAGCCCTGATGCATCGACCGACCCTATTGATCCTCGATGAGCCGACCGTCGGCGTTGATATCGATGCACGCAACGTCTTGCACACGGTTATTCGCGACTTGAGCCATTCCGGGCTGGCAGTTCTGCTGGCGACCCATGATCTCGACCAGGCGCAAACCATTTGCAGCCGTGTCGGCTTTCTCAGAAACGGCACTCTTGCACCGGTCGGCAGTCCTGCCGCCCTGTTGCAGTCGGCCTTTGGCGACAAGCGAGAACTGTGCGTCGACCTGTTCGAACCGGCCAATGAAGAGACGCGAGCGATGATGCATCGGCTGCGCTTTTCCCAGCACCCTTCCGGTCTGGAGTGGAGTCGGATGATAAGTGCGTCAGTGCACCATCAGGCTGAATTGACCGATGCACTGCATGAAACCGATCTCCGCATCAAGGAGGTTCGGTTTCGCGTGCCGGGCCTCGATAGCCTGTTTCTGTATCTCGGCCGATCGGACGCCGCCACATGATCGGAGCGCTTCTCAAGGTCATGGTTCTCGGTCTGGTTCGCGACCGCGGCGCATTCACGATGGCGTTTCTGCTTCCGCCGCTGATCTTCGCGATTTTCGCGGCCATTTTTTCGGGAACGAGTGGTGACGAGATGCGATTGAAGGTCGCAATCGTTGATGACGTGGGATCCATCGAAACGGTGACCCTTATGGCCGCGATCGACGCAGATCCGTCGTTGCGGCTGCATGAGCCCAAAGCCGTTGATGCAAACAGCCTGCGCGATCTAGTGCTTTCCGGAACCGTTGATGTTGGTCTTGTATTCCGTGGAGCGCTACGCGGCGAAGGTGGCGAGCCACCGGTGCTTGTCATCGCCGATGGAGGGCGTGCAATGACCGGGTCGATCCTCTCCGGACATGTGCAACGGCTGATCGCGCGCGATCTTCCCGATGTGACCATGCGCCGGGTGGTTCCGGCCATCGAAGAACTGTCAGGCGGGCTGAACCAGGAACAGCGCGCCCGCCTGGATGCCGGCATTGAGGAACTGGCTGGTGCCAGCGGTGGCGATACCGACGCGCCTCTGGTTGCGATTGAAACCATGGCCGGCGGCGATGGTGAGCGCGTAACCGTCAGCTATTACGCCGGCGCCGTTGCCGTCATGTTTCTTCTTTTTTCCGCCATGCAGGGCGCGACGACCCTGATCCAGGACCGGACCTCAGGTATCGTGGACAGGCTGGCCGTCGGGCGTGCAGGTACCGATGTCATGGTGCTGGCAAAATTCTTCTTTCTGAGCGGGCAGGGGCTGTTGCAGGTCGGCGTGATTTTTGTTGTGGCCTGGCTGGCCTACGGTGTTGATCTTCCTGGCCATATTGCACCTTGGCTCATCGTTACCGCTTTGACGGCCGCCGCCGCCGCGGGCCTGGCGGTCACGATGGCTTCGGCCTGTACGACGCGGCAGCAGGCGAGTACGGTCTCCAGCTTCCTCGTGCTTTTGGCCTCGGCTATCGGCGGATCGATGGTGCCGCGCTTCATGATGCCGCCCTGGCTTCAGGATCTGGGTTGGTTTACGCCCAACGCCTGGGCCATCGAAGCCTATCAGGGCGTCCTTTGGCGCGGAGACACCATGACCGATCTGCTGCCATCCTTCTTCCTTTTGGCGATGGTGGCGATCGCCGGACTGACCGCTGCCATCGTTTTGTCGCGCTACCGCTTGAAACTTGGGTGATGGATCATTGCTTGCAGCGCGGTCACGGCTCCGATTTGACGCACTCCCGCGCCGCAACGAAATGGCCTATGTTGTTACTAAGCCGAAAGGCGCTTCACCTCGCCCGGACATGAAAACATGATTTCGTATCTGCTCGCCGCGGTCATTGTTGTTGCCACCGTCGCCCTCATGGAGCTCTTTGCCTGGTGGGCGCACAAATATGTCATGCACGGCTGGGGCTGGGGGTGGCATCGGTCACATCACGAGCCGCACGACGACAGTCTGGAAAAGAATGACCTTTATGCGGTGGTTTTTGCCAGCGTGGCCATCCTGCTGTTCTGGATTGGAACCGATGTGTGGGTCGTCTGGTGGATTGCGGTCGGGATCACGGCCTATGGAGCGCTCTATTTCATAGCCCATGACGGCCTGGTGCATCATCGCTGGCCATTTCGCTATGTGCCGAAGTCAGGTTACCTGAAACGTCTCTATCAGGCACATCGGTTGCACCACGCCGTCAAGGGCAAGGACGGCTGTGTCTCTTTCGGCTTTCTGTGGTCGCCGCCGCTCGACCAGCTGAAAGACCAGCTTCGCCACAATCGGCGAAGCGGGGATGTCAAACTCTATGACGGCGAGCAGGATCTGATAGCCGACTGATTCAGGCGCCAGGGCGCAGGCGCTATAGTGCGCTAGACCAATCGGTGGACACTGGTGAAACAGCGTTCCAGGGCTGCGCTTGCGGTGACGAAGTCTTCCCGCTGGACATCCCGAAATCGATGTTCGACGACTTCCGAAATGGCGTCGAAGGCCGACAGTGTCTCGTCAAAGGCCTGTTCGGTTTCAGGGGTTCGCGTCTGGATCGGACCAAGCCATTTGATCAGTTCGGAGACGGATTGCATGGCCAGCAAGGCCCATTTTTCGAGTTTTGCCCAGTCGTCTATCTTGGTCTGCCTGGACAGTGAGTCCGCCGGAAAGATATCCAAGGTCGATCTCAGCAGGGATAGGTTCCTGACGACTTGTTTTTCTTCATGTTCGCTCAATTGCGGTCGGGTCTTGATGTCCCGGTCTATGGTCATGATCGTAGCATCTCATTCATGATCGGAATAATGGCGCCTCATGCGCACAGACAGGATTTGAACCGCGGGGGAAGGAAATCAACACAAATCTATGTAACAGAGGAACAAACCAGATCGCATCGTTAATTATCTGATAGCGCTGGTTGGGTTTATCCTTAAATACTTGGGGGATTGTTCCGCGGTTTTGATAAAGTTGTAGCGAATACTATAAGAATTGCGTATGTCCAGTCGGAGCTTCGCCTTCGAAATACTCCCGGCCAAACTCGGGCCAATCATTCAGGGCCTGTCGTAAAGGCCGTTCCTGACATTGTGCGGTTCATGGCTGCCGCGCCGTGTTGCGATCACGTCTCCCAGGGCACGGAAAAGCAACCAGACCTTCCGGGATTGCGACGTCGACACCCGGCCATTCCAGGCTGTCGACCCTCCTTGGCGCAGAACCCGGCCGATGTCGCGATAAACCCGCCGGGCCGCGGCGACGGCCCAGGCCGATCTGAAGGGAAGCGCGGGAATTCCGGCGTATGCGGAAACGTAGTAGGGTTCGGCCTGGTCAAGCAGCCGAAGCGCAAGCCCATGCAGCGCGGGCCACTGGTCCCGGTCGTCCGGATCGATCGTGTCGATTCCGACTTCGTGCAGCCACTCTGATGGGAGATAGCAGCGCCCTGCGCGGGCATCATCAATCACGTCACGGGCGATATTCGTCAGTTGAAACGCCAGGCCGAGATCCGATGCCCGATCGAGTACCGAAGCCTGCCGCACGCCCATGATCATGGCCATCATGACGCCGACGACGCCAGCGACATGGTAGCAATAGTCGAGTGTGTCGTCGAAGCTCCGATACGTGCGCCCTTCGACGTCCATGGCAAATCCGGCAATCAGCTCCATGGGGTGGCGGTGCGGGATTCCGTTGCGTTCGACCACCAACTGCAGTGCTTCAAAAACCGGATCCCTGGCGGTCTCTCCCCTAAGGGCCGATTGCGTGGCCTGTCGCAGGTCGTCGAGCCGCGCGGCCGGATCACCGCCCCGGTCCGGCTCGTGACCATGACCAAGTTCCTGACCATCGATCACGTCGTCCGCATGACGGCACCAGGCGTAAAGCATGACCGCATCGGCGCGCGTCTGCGGCGCAAACAAGTGCCGGGCAGCCGCAAAGCTCTTCGAACCGCCGGCTATCATCTGCTCGCTGAGTTGCAGGACCTTGTCCGCGTCCTGCTCCTTTGCAACCGTCATGCGGCCCCCGACTGACCAAGCACCGGATCGGACAACATCAGTCCGGCGGTCGCCTTCGCTGAACCGACAACGCCGGGAATGCCAGCGCCCGGATGCGTTCCGGCGCCCACCACGTAGAGATTCTCGATGACCGCATCTCGGTTGTGCGGCCGGAACCAGGCACTTTGCGTGAGCAACGGCTCAACGGAAAAGGCCGAACCCAGATGGGCGTTGAGTTCATCACGGAAATCAAAGGGTGTAAAAATGCGGCTCGTGACCAGGTCGGCTTTCAATCCGGGAATATACCGGTCCTCCAGATAGTCGAGGATCCGGTCCCGATATTTCGGGCCCTCTACGGACCAGTCGATGTCGGCCGTTCCAAGATGCGGAACCGGCGACAGCACGTAATAGGTGCTGTGGCCAGCAGGCGCCAGGCTGTCATCGGTCACCGAGGGGCAATGCAGATAGAGCGAAAAATCGTCAGCGAGGCCGTCACTTCGAAAGATTTCGTTTATCAGGTCGCGGTAACGCGGGCCGAAAAGCACCATGTGATGTTTGAGATCAGGTCGCTTGCCGCGCAAACCGAAATAGACCACGAACAGCGACATTGAGAAGCGCTTGCCCCGCAAATTGCGTGCCTTGGCCGGCCCTCGTGCGCTTCTGCCCAGCAACCGTTCATAGGTGTGCACGACATCGGCATTGCTGGCGACCATGTCGCAGGAGAACCGCTCGTTACCCGCCACGACGGCGGTGGCCCTATCATTTTCAACGACAATCTCGTCAACCGGGGTTGCCAGCCGTAGCGTGCCGCCAAGGTCGGTGAAAAGGTGAGCCATTGCGTCAACGAGTGCCCCGGTACCGCCCTTGGCGAACCACACGCCACCCTTTCGTTCCAGAGCATGAATCAGGGCGTAAATCGACGATGTGTCGAATGGATTGCCGCCGACGAGCAGCGAGTGAAAGGAAAAGGCCTGGCGCAACTGCTCGTCGTCGATGAAAGATGCGACCTTGGAATACACGCTGCGATGGCTTTGCAACCGGACCAGTTGAGGTGCGGCCCTTACCATGTCCCAAAACCGTAGAAACGGGACCGCGCCGAGTTTTTCATAACCTTCGTGATAGAGGTCCTCGGAATAGTGGAGAAAGCGCCTGTAACCTTCGACGTCCTGCGGCGACTTGAGCGCGATCTGCCGGTCCAGCTCGTCCTGGTCGTTAACGTAGTCGAAGCGGTATCCGTCTTCCCAGCATAGCTGATAGAACGGATCGATCGGAAGCAGCTTGACATCGTCATCCAAGCGGCGCCCGGAAAGGCTCCACAACTCACGCAGCGCATCAGGATCGGTAATCACGGTCGGACCGGCATCGAAAACGAAGCCCTTGTCTTCATAGACATAGGCCCGGCCACCGGGACGATCACGTTTCTCCAGAAGCGTCGTTTTCACACCGGCGCTCTGCAGCCGAATGGCAAGCGCCAAACCGCCGAATCCGGCCCCGATAACGATCGCGGTCTTCCCACTCTGCATTTCCGATTCAGTCCCCAATGAGCGCTCGCTCTTCACTTACGCACCGAAGCGCCCGATGGATCGGTACCGGCGGTTTGCCGACAAGCAGCCGCAGTTTGTCGGCGGGCTGAATGCGGCCGGCATAAAACCGTTCGATCAACATCTGGGACAACCCGTAGAACCGCTGCAGCACCCGGTATCGTTTCCCGGGTTCGGCCGCCTTGAACAGCATTCGATTCAGGAAACGATAAAATCGGTGCTCTCTGCTGCGCTGACGTGCCAGACGCTCGACGGCCTCGCGCACAATTTTGGTGGTCAGCGGCCCGTCCAGACCGGCAATCAGGTTGGCGGTCTCGACTGCCATGGGCAGGCTGTAACCGGTTGTCGGGTGGAACAGCCCGGCCCGAAGGCCAATCGGTGCGGTGTCGGCTGCAACATCGTTCCAGAAACGATCAACATCCTGCGCCAGGGTGATCGGCAGGATGCCCCTTTCGGCGCGTACCGACTGGCGCACGACCCAGGAGCGGTTGGCAGCATAGGCCAGCACGTCGGACTGAAGAGCGTCATGGTCGAGATCGCCTCGGTCGCTATAGCGCGTGTCTTCGATCAACAGCCGGGTTTCCGACAGCGGCAGCACATAGACGAAGCGGTAGCCGTCGAGCTGGTCGACGGAGGCGTCCATGATGGTCGGGACTTCTTCGCCGTGCGGTCTTCGCAGTTCGAGCTCAATTCCGACAAATTTCTGGAAACCCAGCTTCAAGCCCGGCGAGGGCGCAAAACCCCGGCTGTCAATGACGCAGGGTGCTGCAATTCGCTCTCCGGTATCAAGCTCGACATGATCGGCACCGAGACGGGCGATGGGTGTGTTTTCAAGCACCGTTATCGCCGGCTCGGCGTGAACAGCACGGCGCAGCGTCTCTGAGGTCATGCTTGCATAGGGTGTCGACAGTTGCCGCCGGTAGCGTGGAAAAATGACCTGCTGGCCCGGCCAGCGGTAATCGATGAGGCGGTCGAGCCGGCGCATATCGGACGCATCGATGTCCGTCAGATGAAATGACCAGGTGTGGTTGCCACAGATCTGTTCGCCGGCCTCGACCAGTGTTACCCGCCGGCCGGCCTCAGCGAGCCGCAAGGCAAGGAGGCAGCCGGCAAGGCCACCACCTGCAAGAACCACTTGCGCATTGGATTCCGTTAGGTCGTGCTGAGTGTCCAGCTTTGTTCCCCGTGGGTTGATTTGTTTCTCACCCTTTAGACAATCAATGTGGCACCGGTTCAACGCCTTTGGTCGGATACGGCGTTCATGGACCGTGCACGCGGGAGCTACAGGAAGATCGCACCATAAATCAGGCGCAACGCCAACAACGTGAGCAGCACCAGAACCATCCTGTCAAATCCTTTGGCGGACATGCTTCGCGTCGCCCAAGCACCCAGTGGCATTGCCAGAAAGAGAGGTATCATGGCCACAACACTGGCTATGGCGATTTCACGCACAAAGGCTCCGGTCAGCCACAGCGTGGCAATCTGAACGACGGACATGCCTGTAAAAAATGCCGACAGCGTGAAAATGAAGGTTCCGCGTTGCAAACCCATTGCATTCAGGTAGCTGAGCGTCACGGGTGCTGAAATGCCGGCCGCGCCTTGCAGTAGCCCACCCACCAGACCCACCGGCCAAACGGCCTTCCTGAGCGGTTTCTGTGGAAATTTGAGCTCCGGTAGCGCCAGTCGCATGGGAACATAAACAGCGATCACCGCGGCAAGAAAAAGAGACAGCACCGTGTCGCTTGCGGCATGCAAGACAAGCGTTCCAACGCCTGCGCCTACGCCTCCGCTGACGACAAATCTCAGCAACCATTCTTTTTCGATCACGTGTCGGCGATAGGCGTAGACCTGCAGCACATTGGTGCAGAAATTCGGCAACGCCAGCAGTGCAACCGCGGCTTTCACATCGAGAAAGGCCGCAATCACGGGCACGGCAACGATAGGCGTCCCAGCACCCGTTGCACCCTTCAGGAACCCGCCAAGCGCAAGTGCCGCACCGATGACAACCAGGTCGAGTGGATCAAACTGGCCTAGAATGTTGCGACCTCGGGAATTTGACGTTTGATGGTAGGATTGGTCATGCGATGGCGATTGCGGGAATTGACGATGCGGTATTCAGTCTCTTCGTAACCGAATTGACCCGCGCCGCGCCAGAGTGGAGCGATCAGAATGATCGCTCCAGCGAATGAGCTAGTTTCCAAGAACTTCATTGTTGCCACCCAGGCCGATCTTGCAGCTGGCTTTCAGCGGTACCCAATTGCTGAGCTGCTTGTAGTTCGGCGCTGACGCGCGGTACTTGGCATCGATGGGCTGGTGGATCTGCAGGGTGCGGCTGTAGGTGCCCATGAAGGTACCATTGCCGGTCGCCTTGGTCTTGACCATGTAAGGTCCGGACACCGAGCCGCCGCCTGCGCGAGCAATGAAAATGGGCACGTCACCGGCCTTGTTGGTAAACACCCACGCGGTCAACTGGGCTTCTGCCGGGCATGTTGCCGTCTTCGGGGACTTGATGCCCATCTGCAGTTTGGTCACTTTCAGCTTTGGACCGACGTCACCTGAGACCTTGTCCATGGCCTGTGCGCCAGCGCTCATGCCAAGAACTGTTGCGATCGATGCGGCTGCGAGGATTGTGCGTTTCATCATGCTCTCCAGGAATTCGTTCGATGTTTCGATGGTGACACAATTGCAAAGTCGCTCTGAATGCCGTCTGAAAACACCGTTAAGCGGCCGTTCATGATTCCACCTTGGAAAGGTTCCGTTAACCATAATCGGCAATGGTCAAATCGGAAAGGCAGGCCGGATAGTCGGGAAATGACACAGTCCCGGTTCAGGCAAGCAGAAAGTATGTCAGCGACCTCCGCGCAGCACCTCCACGGCCAGCGCCCACACACGACGGATGGCGCAGGGGCCGCCCGTCAGCGTCTTCGCAGGACGGCGGCCTCGGTTCTTGCGTTTCTTGCCTTCTGTCTGCTGATGATTTCTCTGCAGCCCTTCGATTTCGCCAGCGAATTCGAATCCGGAGACACAGAGGGCGACCGCATCAATCAGATCGGTTTCCTGATCGCCGGCGTCGCCATGACGCTCGGGTTGGTGACCCTGGTTGACCGCCGGCTGCTCCAAATCTTCTTTGCCCCGGGATGGATTGCCATCCTGATTGTTCTGACGATCGCCGTCTATGCGGCGCCCGACCCCTCGGCAGCAAGCCGCACGGCCGCGCTGACCTTGATCGGCATGATCCTTGCTGCTGGTGTGGTGTTGCTGCCTCCCGATGAGCGAGCATTTCAGCGGGTCAGCGCGGCGGCCGTCCTGACGGTGATCGTTCTTGCCTATCTCGGCATCCTGTTATGGCCGGAGAAGGCCATTCACGGCAGCGATATGCTGCACGTGGGCCGTTGGCGCGGTCACTTCAACCACAAAAACATTGCCAGTCCGGTCATGTCGGTCTTCGTCATGTTCGGCATATATCTATGGCGCTCGAAGATGCCCGTTATCGGCGCCATCATATTCTGCCTGGCACTGCTGTTCGTGGCACAGGCCGGGGCCAAGTCGACAAACGGTCTTCTGCCGCTTGCGATCCTTGCCGTTCTCGCCGGTCGCCTGCTCGGTCTGCCGCTGCTGACCGTGGGCCTTTACGCCATCTGCGTTGCAGCCGTCGGTGCTTTGACTTTGGGAAGTGTCTATTTCGAACCCCTGTCCCGTGCGACCGCGTCGATCCTCTCCGACCCGAGTTTCACCGGGCGGGTCACCCTGTGGGAATACGGGCTCGACAACATCGGCCGCAATCTGCTTTTCGGCAATGGTTACGATGGTTTCTGGGGCACGTCCGTTGTTGAGGATTCGGAGGCGCCGTTCGACAGTCCGTGGGACTTTCGCGGGATCTCCAACGGACACAGCAACTATATCGACATGATCCTCGTTGCCGGTGTCGTGGGCGCGGCCATTCTCTTCTGGGTGGTCTTCGTCGCGCCGGCGGTGAATTATGTCAAATCCTGCAGTGTTCCGGCGAACCGCAATCTGGCCGATCTGTTCATGATGATCGTCATCTTCATGGCGATGCTCTCGTTTCTCGAAACCTTCCTGATCGGACGTGTCCATCAGGTGTGGTTGTGCCTTGTCATCGCCATGACCGGACTCCAGTTGACGTCACGTTATCGCATCGTTTGAGGCAACTTCGGATTGCAGGATGTCGGGTGATTTCAAAGGCCCGACGGTACATGAATATTCTTCGCTTTTTCAGGATGCTACCCTAGAATAGAGCTCGGTTTATCAGGGTGTCAGTACAGGCAATATGGCCGACGAAACAAACAGCTGGTTGGAAGATCTGGGGCTAGGGCGCTATGCCGCAGTCTTCGCCGAGCAGGAAATCACGCTCGATGCGTTGTGGCACCTGACCGATGACGATCTGAAGGAACTCGGATTGCCGCTTGGGCCGCGACGCATTGTGTCTGCAGCCATAGCCGATCACCTGAGCGCCGACCAACCGTCTCCGCCGCCCGCCGCGGTCAATCCGGCACCGGCGGTCGTGGCAGAACCGGAGCGACGGCAACTCACCGTGATGTTTTGCGATCTGGTCGGATCGACCGTGCTCGCCCAACGGCTCGATCCGGAAGATTACCGCGATGTCCTGCGGCAGTTTCATGACGCTGTCACCGAAGCGATCGCGACCTATAACGGCTACATCGCCCAGTATCTCGGCGACGGTGTGCTGGCCTATTTCGGCTGGCCACAGGCCAGTGAAAACCAGGCCGAGAGTGCTGTTTGGGCCGGCCTCGCAGCAATTCGAGCCATTGAAGATCTGACCGCTGGCGACGGCGTCAAACTGGAAGCCCGCATCGGCATCGCATCCGGCCTGGTGATTGTTGGCGATCTCGTCGGCGAAATGAGCCGCGATCCGCAAACCGTTACCGGCGAAACGCCGAACCTCGCGGCGCGTCTGCAAGCGCTTGCATCTCCCGGTGAGGTTGTCATCGATACAGGGACGCGAGCCCATGTGGCCGCCGTGTTCGCCCTGGAGGACTACGGCCTGCACGACCTCAAGGGCTTTTTCGATCCGGTGCCGGTCTGGAAAGTCGTCGGCGAGGGCAGTGCAGAAAACCGTTTCGAGGCAGTGCATGCCGACAGCATGGCGCCATTTGTTGGCCGCAACCACGAATTGGGTCTGGTTCGCGAACGTTGGGATATCGCCAAGTCGGGCGAAGGGCAGGTTGTTCTGTTCAGCGGCGAGCCAGGTATGGGCAAGTCGCGCTTCCTTGAGGCGTTCCGCAAGCTGATCGCCGGCGAACAGTACATCCGCATGAGCTACCAGTGTTCACCGCACCATCAAAGCAGTGCACTGTTTCCGGCCATCCAGCAGTTGCGTCGGATCGCCGGCATGACTCAGCAGGACAGTACGGAAGAGCGGCTCGACAAGCTGGAGGCCATGCTCGGAGGCTATAGCAACGAAACGGCCGAGACGCTGCAGCTTTTCGCCTCCATGCTATCGCTGCCCGCTGCCGACCGCTACGGCGAGCTTAAGATGTCGCCGCAGCAGTTGCGTGAACGCACGATCGACGCGCTGGTGGCGCAGTTGATTGAAACCAGCCGCGATCAGCCCGTCCTCTTCATCCTGGAGGACGCGCACTGGATCGACCCGACCACGGAGATGCTGGTGAGTGAGGCCATGCAAAGGATCGGCGATGCCGCCGTGCTGATGCTGGTCACCTACCGGCCGAGCTACGAACCACCCTGGCCGAGCCTTGCCAACCAGGCGAAGCTATTTCTCAACCGGCTGTCGCGTGGCCAGAGCGAACAGATTGTCGAGGCGATTGGCGGTGACCGCATTCCGGCGGCTGCTGCCGCCGAAATCGTAGCCCGATCCGACGGCATCCCGCTCTTCGTTGAAGAACTGGCGAAGTCGCTGATCGAGAGTGGCGACTTCGACGACATTCCAGGTTCTCTGCAGGTTCTTCTCGTGTCCCGCATCGATCGCCTGGGCGATGCCAAGAAAGTTCTGCAGGTCGCTTCGGTTATCGGCCGGCCATTCGACCTGGAGTTCATTCAGGCGGTCGGGGATTACCAGGATGCCGAGTTGGAGGAAGCGATTGCGGCGATCATCGACGCCGGTCTCGTTGTGCGGACTACCCGGGAACTGCGTACGATCTTCCGCTTCAAGCACGCGCTGATCCAGGATGTGGCCTACAAGACGCTGCTGCGCAGCAGGCGACGGGAGTATCATGGCAAGGTCGCCGAGATCCTGTTGCGTGACGGCACCGGTGATGAGGTCGATGACCCGGAATTGGTTGCCTGGCATCTCTCGATGGCCAAACTGCTTTTGCAATCCACCGAATATTGGTTGCGTGCAGGACGGCGTGCCGGCCAGAAGTCCGCCCATCTGGAAGCGATCGCCAATCTCGAAAAGGGGCTCAGGGATTTGTCCGAGCTGCCGGAGTCGTCCGAGCGGGATCAGCGGGAGTTCGACATCCGGACCGTGCTCGGTGCGTCGCTCCTCTCACTGGAAGGGTGGTCGGCCCCCAAAGTGGCCCAGAACTATGCGCGCGCCCGCGAACTCAGCGAAAACAGCGGCGACGTCGGCAATCTCTTCATCGCCCTGCGCGGCCAGGCCAACGTTTTCTTCCTCAATGGCCGTATCGGCAAGGCCTTTCACGTGGTCAGGCGTCTGGTTGACATCGCCGAGGAGCGGGAGGAAACGGCGTTGATGCTCGACGCCTATCGTTCCGCCGGCATGTGCGAGCTGTTTTCCGGAGCGTTCGAGCAGGCACGCGACAAGCTGCATCAGGCCAACGGGCTTTACGATCGCGATGAGCACCATTCTCTGGCTTATGTCTACGGCACCGATCCGGCGGTTCTGGGCAAGGTCTGTCTGGCCTGGGCGCACTGGTTCCTGGGTGCGACGGATGAGGCCGACAGGGAGGCCGAGGAAGCAATCACCTTGGCGCGCGAACTGAAGCACCCCTTCAGTCTCGCCTATGCCCATTGCCTTTCGGCTTCGTTGCATCAGTTTCGTCGGCAGCCGGAGGCGGTGATCGAACACGCGGAAGCGGCATCCGCGATCGCCGTGGAACATGACTATACCTACTGGCAGGGCTGGGCCGGCATCATGCATGGCTGGGCCGAGGCGTCGCTGGGCGAACCCGGTGCCGGTATCGAACGCCTGAAGGAAAGCTACCGCATCTACAAGAGCACCGGCGCCAAGCAGATCGTGCCCTACATCCTTACCTTGCTGGCCGAAATGCAGGGTTGGGCCGGATCGCCGCGTGACGGGTTGCGGGCACTGACCTCCGTCCTGGATCCGGCCGGCAAGAACGATGTCCGCTTTTTTCGCGCCGAGTCGCTGCGGATTGCCGGTGAACTGTCGCGTCAGGGAGAATTCGACAAGATCGGCGACTATCTCGATGAGGCGGTTGCCCAGGCACGCAAACAGGGCGCCGTCATGCTTGAACTGCGAGCCCTGACCGCAGCCCTTCGCACGGGCCGGGCGACATCGCAACACATCGAGCGTTTGCGCGTGCTTTTGAATGGTATGGCCGAGGGCGACGACCCTGACCGGAAGGATGCCCGCGAAGCTCTTGAGGCTGCCGGATAAACCAGCAGCCCCCGTGAGATCGTTACATGCCCGTGTTGACAATCAGCGGGTTGGCACACCGCCCCAGGCAATAGAAGGGCGGTCCCATGCCGTCGAGGCTGGCCGGCGGCCGGTCAACGAACAGCATGTCGATGCAGTTGTTGGCGTCGCTCTCATAGAGCTTGGCGTATTTTGAGTTGCTTTTCTTCAGTTCGCGCCAGTTGGGACTGTTGGCGTTGGCCTTGAACTCGACCTTGGTAATTTTGATCTTCGTTCCCTTCGCCCAAAGCTTGTACTCGAAACCGAGAGAGTCGATGCGCCGTTTCATGGCGTCAGAGAACTCCATGGTTCCCGGAAATGGCGCATGCGGGTCGGTCCCTTTTTCGACGACCTGGAAACCGCCCGCTTCGATTTCGATTTGCCATCGGTAAGCCTGGGTCTTTGTGTTGGGCACCCCATTGCCGGAGGGGATCACGGTGCGATCGATATAGGTGACTGATGTAATGTTGCCACTGCCATCTGCTTCATTGAACGAATAGTCCTCGATCTGGCCATGCAGGGAGATCTCCACACGTCGCTGACGGTCATAATTACCGGATAGCAGAGCATCGCGAGCTGCATCCAGAAAAGCGTGCCCCATCACGCCTCCGAGACCGGTCATGCCCGGCACTTTTCGGGTGGAGCTCTCGTTGGCCGCTTCGATCTCCTGGATGAGTTCGCCAAGATCGGGATCGACCGGCGAAGCCGAGTCACGTTCTGGCTTGTAATCCTCCAGAGCCCGTTTGAGCAAAGAAGTGTTGGCAATGGCAATATTCACCGGCTGCCCTTCGATGATCATGCGGGTAGGCGTGATCCCGCGGTAGCTTGGCGGAGTCTTGCCGGCGCTAACAGGACGATTTGATTGATTTTGCTGGTTCTGTGCGTTGCTTTGTGCCTGCGACTGTGTTGTGCACAGCAGCAATGCCAACGCACCTGCGGATAGTGCGGATAATTTGTACATGACGGCCCCCCAAAAAGGTTAGCTTTACTATTCCACCGCACCCTAGTGTTACAGCAAAACCGTCTGTGTTCAAACGTCAGGGCCACAAAATGAACCGGCTAAACTCAGGACGGAACCTTTAGCCGGCTGGCGGCGCTCCTCCGGCCGCCGTGCGCTCTGATATAAAGCCGGCAATCCTTTCATCAGCGGCTTCGCTGTGGGCTGGCACTTCAAAGTCGCGCAATGTTGCCTGCCAAAGGCCTGTCGCACGCTGGGTCGAGGTGAGTGCGCCCGCTTCGTTCCAGGTGCCGAAATTGCTGAGATCGGCGACCAGCGGCTGGTAGAAGGCGTCCCGGTAGCGCTGCATGGTGTGCTCGGTGGCAAAGAAGTGGCCGCCGGGCTGCACGTCTTCCAGCGCCGCCCAGGCCAGGCCGCCTTCGTCGTCTTCGGTCGGCCGGCAGAGTTCGGCGATCGTTTGCAGCGCCTCGATGTCGTTGATGAATTTCTCGTAGCCGAAGGTCAGGCCACCCTCCAGCCAGCCGGCACTGTGTACGCACAGCGTCGCCTGCGCCATCAGTGCTGCCCACTGGCCCATATGCGTTTCGCCGGACGCCTGCATATCGGCCGCACAGGAGGCCGCACCCGAGGCCGATCGCCACGGCAATTCGATCAGCCGGGCCAGTTGGCCGGATCCGATCGACAATCGGATATGTTCCGGCGTGCCGAAGGCCGGCGAGCCGGACTTCATGTCGACATTGGAAGCAAAACCACCATAGGAGACCGGTGCACCGGGCTTCGCCAGCTGTGCCAGCGAGATCGATGCCAGCGCCTCGGCGTGCTGCAACACCAGCGCGCCGGCGACCGTCACCGGCGCCATCGCACCGGCCAGGCAGAACGGCGTGATCACGGTCATCTGGCCAGCACGGGCAAAGTCGATGATGCCTTCGGCCATGGGAATGTCGATCTGACGCGGCGAGTTGGTGTTGATGATCGTTGTCGCCCAAACACCGTTGGCGTAATCGTCCTCGGACAGATCGAGACCCAACTGGATCATTTCCATGCATTCGGCGACCTGCCGGCGACCACGCGCGTAGATGAACATGGGCTTGTCGCCGTTGATCAACTGCGTGCGGGTCATCGCATAATGGCGCAGATTGACCGGCACGTCCTGCGGTTCGGCACTGGGTCCGAACATGTGGATCACGTCATAGGCCTGTTGCAGTTTGACCGTTTCCTCGAAGTCGCGCAGCGAGCCCGGCCTGCGTCCGCGCTCCAGATCGGTCGCATTGGGGCACCCGGCGCCGGACATGAACAGCATGGCGCCCAGCTCATATACCTGTTCGCGTGCCGGATTGGCCGCCCGGAGTCGGAACGAGCGCGGCGCGGCTTTCAACGCCTCCTCAACGATGTCTCTGCCTATGAAGACCATGTCGTCGTCATCGACCCGGGCGCCAGCTGTTTTGAAGATGTCGCGCGCTTCCGGCAGCAGTATCTTGATGCCGAGCTCCTCGAGCAGTCGCAGCGCCGTGTCATGGATGTTTGCAACGGCGTCGTCGGAAAAGATCCTTTGCGGTTCGAACGGATGGCGCAATTGCCGATAGCCGTGTGCGCGTACCGGACCTTCCGTCGTCGTCTGGCTCCGGGCGCGACCGCGCCCTCCGCGTCGTGCGCTCATGACGTCTTCTCCTTGATCATGCGCTGGCGAAATGCCTCGGCCTGTTCGTCGTTGATGTCGCGACCGGTGAAGGTCCGGAAGTAGTGCCGGGTCAGATTGAGCCGGTCGGTCAGGCTCTCTTCGATGTTCAGGGCGTAATAGGAAACCTGCGTGAAATAGATCACCCGCGCCCGAACGAAGGCATCGTCCACGTCATAGCCATGCTTGCGAAAGAAGCGGGCAATGGCCTCGACCCGGTTGTCGTCCTCGCGCCGCATGGCGTCACCGACAGCGTCGTCATGGCGTGCCCAGTTGCGCATCGCCTGGTCGAGATTGTTGCTGAACCGCTCGTCCTGCACCCAGATGTAGAACAACGCCAATACACCGTCGGTTAGCGTTTCGGCCTCCTCCAGGGTCCTGGCGATGATGCCGGAATTGGCCGCCTGCCACTCCTCGATAAGGCTGGTAAGGAGGTCGTCGCGGTCCTTGAAATGCCAATAGAAGCTGCCGCGTGTGGCATCGAGTTCGCGCGCCAGTCGGGTGATTTGCAGCGCATCGATGCCCTCATCCGCCAGCACGTTCAAGGCGGCGGAGAGCCACGCATGTCGTCCCAAAGACGGTTTCGGCGGATCGACGGTACGTACGGCAATTTCAGCCATCGGGCGCTCCATACAGGGGTGTATGGAAATTGACGCAATTGTCTTCCGATGGCAAGCGGAATCAATGCCGGTTGTCGTTCACTCCCGTGTCCGGACGCAGCCGCTCCAGCAGCGCAAGCAACCCACCCGGTGCCAGCCGCAGCACCAGGATCATGGCCAGGGCAACGATGATGAAGCGGGCCTCTTCGAGACCGCGAATGCCGGCCAGCGCCTCGGTTGCGAAAATGAGCGCTATGGCCGCGATCACCGGCCCCCAAATGGTGCCGACGCCGCCGATCAGCACCATCGACAGCGCCAGCGACAGGGTTCCGAACCCGAAGACCTCCGGAGAGGCGACCCGCAGGTAGATGGCGTAGAAGCCACCGGCGATGCCGGTGAAAACAGCGCTGGCGACAAGCGCCAGGATGCGCTGAACAGAAATCGAAACGCCGCGCGCGCGGGCGTAATCTTCGTTGTCCCGCAGCGCTTTCAGCGATTTGCCGAAGGGCGAATGCACGATCGCAAGCAGTCCAAGCGTCGACACGATCATCATGCCGAGAGCGACATAGTAATAGCCGAGCTTGTAGTCGCGGATGAATTTGTACTCGCCGATGCGCAGATAGGGCAGGCGCACCATGCCTTCGGCACCGCCGGTCAACTGCGATTGGCTCAGGATGAGCTGCAGCACGAGTTGGCTGAAGGCAAAGGTTACGAGCACCACATAGATGCCCTTCAGCCGCGCCACCGGCGCGGCAAGAACCAAAGCCGTTATCGCCGCGGTGCCGCCGCCAAGCACGATGGCGATCCACGGATTGACCCCGAACGTCTTTGCCGCGATGGCGGCCGTATAGACGCCGACACCGAAGAAGGTCAGATGGCCGAAATTGAACAATCCAGCATGGCCCAGGCTGAGGTCCCAGTTGGCGGCGATCACCGCGAAAATGAAGGCGATGATGAAAAGGTGGCGCGTATAGGAGTCCGTGACGACCAGCGGAACCAGCGCCAGCACAATGAGCGCTGCAAACGGCGCGATCAGGGGCAGACGTTTGATCACGGCGCCCTCCCGAACAGGCCGCCGGGCCGCAGCACGAGCACTGTGATCATCAGCAGGAACAGCACCGATGGCGTCCAGTAGAGACCGACCGACAACACCAGAAAGGCCTCCAGAAGGCCGATGACGTAGGCCGCACCGACGGTGGCACCGAGGCTTCCCAATCCACCGAAGATAACCACGATCATCGCCTTGACGAGTGGCTCGGAACCAAGTGCCGGCGTGATGAAACGGATCGACCCGAGCAACACGCCGGTCAACCCTGCCAGGGCCGCGGACAGGCCAAACGCCAATGCGAAAGCCCCCGGAACGTGAATGCCGATCAGGGCAGCTGATTCCTGGTTCTGTCCGACAGCCCGAAGGCTCCGGCCGATCCGTGTGACGGAGACGAACCACCACAGGAGCAGGAGCACAGCGGGAGCCGTCACGACAATGAGGGCCTCGTGCGCGGAAATCGTGGCTCCGAAAATCGAGACGTTGCCGTCGATGATGCGCGGCAATTGCTTGAGCCGCGCCCCCCAGATGATCTGTGATCCCTTTTCGATGATGATCATTGCCGCCAGTGTGGTCATCACGGTGATCAGGAGCATGTTGCGGTTGCCGTAGAAGGGACGCACCAGCAGTCGCTCGATGATCGTGCCCATCAACGCCGCTCCAGCCA
This sequence comes from Hoeflea sp., assembly GCA_965216535.1. GTDB lineage: Bacteria > Pseudomonadota > Alphaproteobacteria > Rhizobiales > Rhizobiaceae > Hoeflea_A. Next base: position 6,575,568 of record OZ244175.1, on the reverse strand, counting down.
CGCCGCAAGCGACCCCGGCGGCCAGCCCGAGACCGGCCGCCTCGCTGACCGTCCAGGCAATGAAGGCACCTAGCGTCATCAGCGCGCCGTGGGAGAAGTTGAAAACACCCAGTGTCGTCCAGACGACGCTGAGGCCGCTCGCCATCAAAGCGTAGAGCGATCCGAGCACAAGTCCGGAGACCAGCGTGGCGATCAGCGTCTCGGTCATGATGCGTCCCCGCCGAAATAGAGCTTCATGATTTCCGCGTGGTCCGGTGCGTTGGCCCGGTCGATCTCGCGCACCACTTCCCCGTGCTCGATCATGTAGAGCCGATCGGTGAGCGACAGCAGGAACTCGACATCCTGCTCGACCACCACGAGTGGAACGCCGGATTCGATAATCTGGGCAATCGCCGTCGACAGCTCTTCCTTGAGACGTGGCGACAGACCAAGGGTTGGCTCGTCGAGCATCAGAAGGCGCGGTGCGCACATGAGCGCACAGCCGATGGACAGCATTTGCCGCTCGCCGCCCGACAGGGTTTTGGCCAATTGCGTGCGTCGCTCGGCAAGTCGCGGGAAAAGCCGGTAGACCTCATCGAGATTGGCACCGCGCTGCGGCCGTGCCCGGGGCGTGAAGGCTGCCAGTTCGAGCGTTTCAAGCACGCCCATGTCGCCAAACAGGGTGTTGCCTTGCGGCGAATGGACCAGGCCGGCGGATACGATATCGGCGGGCCTTGCGGAGGTGATGTCACTATCGTCGAAGCGGATGGCGCCGTCGCGTGCCCTGACAAGACCGGAGACGGTTTGAAGCAGGGTTGTCTTGCCATGCCCGTTCGGGCCGAACAGGCCAATGGACTCGCCGGCATCGAGATGAATGGACAGGCCGCGCAGCACGGTGACCGGCCCGTAGCCGGCTGTTACGTTGGCGATGTCGAGAAGCCGGCTCATTCGGACCGTCCACCCAAATAGGCCTCGATCACGGCCTCGTCGGCAACCACGGTCTGAGGGTCGCCCTCCGCCAGCACCGCGCCCTGTTTCAGGACCATCAGATGCTGTGACACCGACAAGAGCAGGCTGAGCACGTGCTCGATCAGCAGGATGGTCATGCCGTCCTTGTTGAGCGACTGCAGCAAGGCGTCCAGTTGCGCAATTTCCGGCTTTGTCAGTCCCGATGCCGGTTCGTCGAGCATCAGGATCTTCGGTCGTGAAACAAGCGCTGAAGCGATCATCAGTTGTTTCTTTTCAAACACCGACAGATCGGCCGATTTCATGACGCGGCGCGCCGGATCGAAGCCGACGCGGTCAAGGGCTGATGAAACCTCGCTCGAAGCCTGACGTCCGGGAATTCCGCCGCCATAGACGGCACCGATCAGAACGGTTTCCATGGCGCTCAGGTCAGGGAACTCGGCATCCTTCTGAAACGTTCTTGCAAGTCCGGCCCGCGCGATCCGATGGGCCGGCCAATGGTCGATGCGCTGACCTTCGAACAGCACCTCGCCGGAGGTCGGTCGGTAGGGAATCCCGGTGATCAGGTTGAACAGCGTGCTCTTGCCGGAACCGTTCGGACCGGCGATGCCAAAAATCTGTTTTTCGGTAACCGAAAAACTGACCCCATCGACGGCGGTCAGGCCGCCAAAGCGCTTTTCCGCCTGACGGATTTCGAGAAGCGGTGCGGTCATCTGTTCACGTCTGTTGCCGAAGGTGGTGTCGGGAGAGGGGCCGCCAAAAGCGGCCCCACCCAAACTACTTCATCCACGCCGGCTGCTCGAAGGCGCCGGTGGCATACTGGTCCGGATAGAACAGGAAGCGTTCGCCATCACGGATCTGATAGAACTGGATCGGCACGCCGTCATTGCTCTGCACGGACAGGTGGGTCTTCGGATCGAAGCGGATACGGCCCATAGCGGTCTGCTTGTCGGTCTTGCCGATTTCAGCGCCGATTTCGGCACGTTTGGACGGATCGCCGACCTTGCCAAGCGCGTCAGCGTAGATCATGACCTGCTCATAGAGGGCAGGGCCATAGGTTCCCGGCTCGTTTCCGAACGCGGCCTTGTACTTTTCGAGCACTTCGGCGGCGCGCGGATTGGTCGGCGTGTTGAGCACACCGCCGAGCAGGTTGTAGACGACGCCCGAGGATTTTTCCTTGGTCAGTTCCAGGAATTCAGGCACGGACGGTGCGTACTGGATGAACACCAGGCTGTCGGTGGGGTCTTCCATGAACTGCGACATGAACGTCGCGGCATTGGCCGACACGTAGTCGGTATTGATCAGCACCGCGGGTGGGTCTTGCCGGACCTTGGCCAGGAAGGCGCGCCAGTCATTGATCTCGCCGAACGGCAGCAGATCGTTTTGCGTCACTTCCCAGCCAGCACCCTTGAAGGAATCGACCATGCCGTCGGCAATACCCTTGGAGTAGGGATTGTCCGAGGCGATAATCGCTACCTTCTTGTTGGGCAGATTGAGTTTCCCGGCGGAAGCCAGTCCCTCGACCACGGGAACGATTTCAGTGTTGTAGCCGGCGTAGGACGGGGTCATCGACCAGACGGTCCCGAAATCATCCGGATTGGGGCTGATGATGCCTTCCGTCTGCGCCGAGTTTGCGGACACGATGTAGACCATCTCCTGTTCGGCCATCATTTCGATTTCGAAGTTCGAACCGGATGCATAGCCGGTCATGACGGCGCCCATGGCGCGGTCTCCCAACAGCCGTTCGGCCGCGGTCGCCACCGCATCGGCACTGGCTTCGCCGACATCGCCGACCACGAGTTCGAACGTGTGTCCGCCCACACCACCCTTGGCATTGAGCTCGTCAACCGCCATCTGCGCGCCGTTGACCATTTCCTGGCCATCGGCCGCGGCCTTGCCGGAAACCGGCGCCAGAACGCCGATTTTGACCACTTCAGCCTGCGCCGCCGCCGGAAGGACGGCCATGGCCGCGGCCGAGACGGCCCCGATAAGCATTCGTCTGGTAAGCATTGTGTACCTCCTTGTTGTTATGCGCCTGTCGGCGCGGTCCTAGCGAACACCGCAGTTGTCGATGATGGCGGCCGCCAGGACCTTTGTCGTGTCGACCAGACTGTCGATCTCCACGCATTCGTTGTCACCGTGAAACCCGTCGCCCTTAGCGCCGTAGATCAAGGGGACGACACCGGCGCCCGCGTAGTGAGCGGCGTCGGTCACCGCTTCAAAGCCCTTGGCACGCGGTGCCTTGGTCTGCACTTCGCCGGCGCGCTTCATGAGCATTTCCGTCATCGGATGATCGATCGGTGTGTTCATCGGCGGAAAATTGAGATCGAACAGGTCCCAGAGGATCTTCGGCGGGTTGTCGCGCATCCACGGATCAGTCGCAGCGAAATGATGCACGAAAGCTTCGAACTCCGCCTTGACGTCATCGAAATTCTCCTGCGGCATGAACTTGTAATCCAGATCGATGGTAACGACGTCCGGGATCATTGCGGCGTTCATCATCACCGCCGGATTGCCGTCTTCGCCCATGCCTGCACCGCCCCGGATAACGCCGGGGTTGATCGTGGCCAGCCCCAGCGGCATCAATGGATGCCAGTGCGAACGGCAGCGAGCAGCTTCGAAATCGCGCAGGGCATTGAGAAAGCGGTTGGCGAGCTCGATGGCGTTGACGCCTGGCTCCAGCCGGCCGTCCTCATGCGGCTGCGGCCAGATTTCGTTGAAGCGCCAGCCGGCATGTGCCTGTTTGCCGAAAATCGTCACGCGCACCCAGGTGAGGCCGCCTTCGGCGGCGATCACGTCGCCCCAGGTCGGCTCGGCAATGATCGCCCGTTTGGCGAGTTTGCCTCGCTTGACGGCATCCATGGCGCCGAAACCTCCGGCTTCCTCGTCCACCACGCTGTGGATCGACAGCCGGCCCTCGAGTTCGACACCGACGTCCCTCAGCGCTTTTGCCGCAGCAACGCAGGCAGCGACACCGCTTTTCATGTCCACCGCACCGCGGCCCCAAATGCGTCCGTCGGCGATGTCGGCACTGAACGGATCCCGGTCCCAGGCGGAGGCGTCGCCAACAGGAACCACATCGATGTGGCCGCACAGTATCAGGCTCTTGTCCTCGCTCCCCTGCCAGTCGCCAATGACGTTTGGTCGATCGGGAAACACATCCCAGCGCTCGGTCGAGAAGCCGGCGGCATCGAGATGCCCCTGGATGACGTTCTGTACGTCGGTCTCACGATTTTGCGCCGGATCCTGCACGAATTTCGGATTGACCGAGGGGATCGCAACGATCTCCCGCGTCAATTCGATGACGAAATCCCGGTCCTTGTCGATGGCCGCCTGGACGGCTTCCACTGCATCCGTCATGCTCCTGTCTCCTCTATTTCCTTGATGAGCGCGTCGGTCGTGATCTGCCGGCAGTAGCCCTTGATGGCGCGCAGCGAGTTCTCGTGACGCTCGCTGGTGATGGTGGCGCAGGCGTCGGTGACCTGGGTCACGAGATAGCCGAGGTCGCAGCCATCGCGTATGGCGCTTTCCACGCACTGATCCGTCAGCAGGCCGCTGATCACCAACTGGCGGACACCGAGATTGCGCAGCACATAATCGATGTGAGTGGAGATGAAGACCGATGACGAAGACTTGGGGAAGCACATCTCGTCTTCGCCGGGTTGCAACTCTTCGATGACCTTGCCGTCCCAGGAGCCGCGCGGAACGTTGAAACCGGTAATCTTGTAGTCGAGGCTGCGGTCGCGCCCATCGAGCGTGAGGCTCTCGATCGTCGTGTAGAGCACCTCGATCCCGGCATGCCGGAAAGCCGCCTGCAGCCTTTGCATGTTGGGAATGACGGTGCCTTCCAGATGCTGAAAGAAGGCACCATAGGTTGCCTCGAAAGCGTCACCGTCCAGATCCTTGAACTCGCCGCCTTCCCGTCTGGCGGAAAAGTTCTGGACGTCGACAAACAGCAGCGCGGACTGCATCGGCTCGAGAGGTATGTCGCGCGACAGCGTCATGCTAAAGCTCCGGCAGAACGGTTTCGATACAATCGCCCAGCAGATGTGCCCATCGGTCTTGGCTGGGCGCATCCGGCAGGTGGTCGTTGCGGATTTCGATCAGGCTGTGGGCCAGTCGTCGTTTCTCGCCATGCTGGGGAACGAACCAGTCGCTGGCATCGTCGACCGAATAAGGCTCATTGTAGCCGATGGTGAGTTGCGGCTCCGTCGCGGCCAGCGCTTCCGCCAGGCGGTGCGATGTGGTTTTGTCCCTGCGAAACAGAAAACCGACGTCCCAGGGACGATCCTGCCCGTTGAGTGTCGGGGTGAAACTGTGAATGGCGAAAACCGCGCGTCGCGGCACGATCTCGATGATCATGTCGACCGCACGGTGAAACGGCGCAAAGATCTCTTCTATGCGTGCAACCCTGTCGGCGTCACTCAAAGACTGGTTGCCTGGTATGGCAATGCCGTCGCTCACTGGACGGATCGACTCTGCCGCGACGGTCGGCCGGTTGCAGTCAATGACCAGCCGGCTGTAGTTCTGGAGGATCAGCGGTGCGCCAAGGTTCTCTGCCATCCTGCGGGCTACATCGGCCGCGCCGATGTCCCAACCGATATGGGTGCGCAAGGCGTCCGGCTCTACGCCGAGATCGCCCAGGGCCTCCGGAATCGCCATTCCGGCGTGTTCGCACACCAGAACAACCGGATGCCGGCTGTTGGCGTTGACGATCTCGAACGGCGCGATGTCGCGCTGTCCGAGCAGAATGCCACTGTGCTGTGCGAGATCGGTCATTGGCCTATGTCCCTGCCACATGCCTCTAGTAACTGACAAGAAAATTTCAGTGTCAATCATTTTCTCATTGATGATGGAATTTTTTCATCATATGCATAGGAAAGCCAACGTGATGACTGAAATGACACTACGCGTCCGTATCGAGAAACTCTCCGGCGAACTGACCGCCTCCGAGCGCAAACTGGCGACGGCCTTGTTGTCCGACTATCCGTTTGCCGGGCTGGAAACCATCCAGTCGCTTGCCGAACGCACCCGGGTGTCCGCCCCATCGATCACTCGCTTCGTCAACAAGCTCGGGTGCCGCGGCTACCAGGAGTTTCAACGCACGCTGATCGGAGAACTGAAGGAAGGCCAGCGTTCACCGGTCGACCTGCATCGCGAGGCGACGGTTCTGAAGGAAGGATTTCTGGCGAAATCCCTGGCGCGCAGCGCCGAGGTCGCTGCCTCGGCCGCGGAGGGTGTCACGCCGGCCCAGTTCGAACGCGTCTGCGCGATGCTGCAGGACGAGAAACGATCGGTCTTCCTGCTCGGCGGCCGCATCAGCGACCCGATCGCACAGCTTCTGTCGCGCCACCTGTGGCGCATCCGCCGCGATGTATTTCACATCTCAACGGACACGGAAATGTGGCCGGAGCACGTGTTGCGCATGCGCTCCCGCGATGTGGTTTTCCTCGTCGATTTTCGTCGATACCAGAAGAACCTGGCCACCCTCGCGGGGCTCGCTTCCAAGCGAGGCGCTCAGGTGGTTCTGCTTACCGACAAGTGGATTTCGCCGATCGCCAAACATGCGGGCGAAGTTCTCGCGGTGCCGATCGAGAGTGGAACGGCCTGGGACAGCTACGTTGGCGCGGTGGCGCTGATCGAGGCAATGATCACCCGTATCGCCGAGCAGGATTGGGAAGGAACCCGCGAGCGAATTGAAGCCTGGGATTCCGTCCGGCTCGGCCATGGAGCAAACGATGATGAAGCGTGAATCGATGATTGCGGCCGTGACAAGCGACATTGCCGGCAAGGTCCGGGGCAAGGCCTTTCCCGTTTCGCATTGGGAAAAGCGGCTAAAGCGCGGGGTCGGCTGGACACCGACCAATGTCCAGATCACCTGTTTCGACGCCATCGCCGAGAGCCCTTATGGCGCGCTGGGTGATCTGCTGCTGGTACCGGATCCGGATGCACGGGTCGAAGTCGATTTTGGCGATGACAGTGTGCCGGAACGCTTTGCTTTGGGTGATATTCTGTCGCTTGAGGGCGAACCATGGGAGTGTTGTACGCGATCGATCCTCAAGAAGGCGCTGGCGCGTCTCGAGGGAGTGGGCGGCGTAGCGCTCAAGGCCGCATTCGAGCACGAATTCCATATCATGGCGTCCCAATACGCGGTGGGGGAGGCCTATACGCTCGGCGGCTACCGCGCGATGGCCGGCTTCGGTGAAACTTTGATCGCGGCTCTTCACACAGCAGGCCTGTCGCCGGATACGTTGATGAAGGAATACGGTGCCGGCCAGTACGAAGTCACGGTCGATCCGTCCATCGGCGTACGCGCGGCCGACGAGGCTGCGATCCTGCGCGAATTGACCCGGGCGACGGCGATCCGCTGTGGCGAGGCGGCAAGCTTCACACCGATCCGGGATCCGTCGGGGGTCGGCAACGGTGTGCACATTCACATGAGTCTGCTCGACAGGGACGGATCACCGGCAACCCACGATCCCGACGGACCGCATGGCCTGTCACCGGTGGCGGGCAGTTTCGTGGCAGGCATCCTGAAATATCTGGACGCCATAATCGCCCTGACCGCGCCGTCAGCGATTTCCTATGAACGCCTGACCCCGCATCGCTGGAGCGCCGCGTACAACAATCTGGGCTTTCGCGACCGCGAAGCGTCCGTCCGGATCTGTCCGGTAACAAGCCGCGATCCGACAGCTGTTGCCGCCCAATACAACATCGAATTCCGCGCTGCGGACGCCGCCGCATCACCGCATCTGGCACTCGCCGCGATCGTTCATGCCGGCGCGCAGGGGATCGAAGAAGGGCTTTCTGCTCCGGAAGCAACGGAAGAAGACTTGTCCCTGCTCGATGCCGATGCGTTGGCTTCGCGCGGCTATATCAGGCTGCCTCAATCGTTGTCGCAGGCTCTGGCCCGCTTCAACGGGTCCGATGTTGTGCCAAAATGGTTCGATGGCGATTTTGCCGCCATCTACCACGCCCACAAGCAAGGCGAACTGGCCTTTCTTGAAGATCTGCCGCCCCCGCGGCGGTACGAGATGTATGAAGCGGTCTACTGAGAGGCGTAAAGCCCGAAGGGTGAGGCTCCCCTGACCGTCTCAGCCCTCGGGTTCGGGAATTGCAAGACCCGGCTCCGGTGTGTTGAGCTGCGTGATCGTGCTTGGATTTTTCCCGCCGAATTCGTGCACGACTTTCCACGGGAACTTGCTCTGGGCATCCACCCAATAGGTGCTTTTGACCGGAATGCCGGCCGGGATCATTTCATAGCTCAGAAAGAAGCGGTGGACCGACTTGCCGTCGAGATCGGTGTCGTAGGCGCATTCAATATCCGTTGCCAGTTCTGCCTGTTTGCGCAGGTTGTCGTCCTGGGCGGCCAGGTCCTGCTCGGATTGTTCGCTGACTAGGGACCATGATTTGCCGCCATCGCTGGACGTGTAGAAGCGGCCTTCGCCCCACAGGCTGACGGGATTGCCGGCAGCGTCCAGCGACATGCCGCGCCGGTCCGGGGTCGACAGCGCCGCACTCTTGAGTTTTTGGCCCGCCATTTCGGTCGTTACGTCCTGGCGCATCGGCGTGGGATGGGCGACATCCAGCATCGCCGCGCGTGCGTCTGCTTCACAATCAGCAGCAAGCGCCGGGGCAGTTGCCACCGCGCTGATCAAAATCGTGAAGCTTGCGAGCGACGTTTTCATTAGGCCTTGTCCTCTCCCGAAGTGGTCAGGACATCAAAGTGATGCGATTGGCTTGGATCGGCAAGGTCCGGCATTCAAATATTCTTTTCCGGCGGAGCTGAATTTGCGAGAACCCGGGCATGACAGATTATTCGATACGTCCGTTCAAAGACACGGACGCCGCTGCGGCTGCCCGCATCTTCTACGAAGCCGTCCATCAGGGCGCGGCCGGCCATTATGATGAGCGCCAAAGAGATGCGTGGGCAAAGCAGATCCCCGAAACGGAACCCTGGCGGCAACGCCTGCGGTCACAACACACATATGTGGCAGAAGCCGATTCCGAGCTCATCGGATTTATGACCCTTGACGACTCCGGCCACATCGACCTGGCCTTCGTATCGCCGGCCTGGATCGGCAAGGGCATCGCAAGAGCTCTCTATGAACGCATCGAGAGACACGCAATCGATCTTGGACTTCAGCAACTCACGACGGAAGCGAGCCACATGGCTCGCAGGCATTTCGAGCGCCAAGGATGGTCGGTCGTCAATCAGCAGACCGTAGAGCGACACCAGGTTTCGCTGGTGAACTTCCTCATGCAGAAGCAGCTTTGAACCGAACCATTGAAGTCAGTTCAGCAATTGACGCGGAAGCCAGAGCGCGATCTCTGGAAACGCCATCACGAGAGCGAGCCCGACCAGCTGGATCAGCACGAACGGGATGATCCCGCGATAGATCTGCTGAATGCGAACGCCTTCCGGCGCCACGGCCTTGAGATAGAACAAGGCGAATCCGAAGGGCGGTGTCAGGAATGATGTCTGCAGGTTGACGGCAAGCAGGATGGCGAACCAGTAGGTCATCTCGAAGCGCGCCACGTGATCGCCGAAATCCAGTTGCGCGATAATAGGCGCAAAGACCGGGAGCACGATCAAGGTAATCTCGATCCAGTCGAAGAAGAAGCCGAGAAAGAACACCAGCGCCATGATGAGAATAAGCAGTCCCCAGGATCCGAGCCCCAGCTGATCGACCAGATGGATGACCACATCATCGCCGCCAAGCGACCGGAATATAAAGGAAAACAGCGTCGCGCCGACAAACAGTCCGAATATCATCGCGTTGGTCAGCGCCGTTCGGTGTGCAACGTCGCGGACGACCGACCAGTAGTGGGAAAGGTCTGCCAGGAAGCCTTTGCCGGTCGAATGGTCATCCAGGTCGACCTCGCTTTCGAAGACCGCCTTCATGTCCTTGACGCCCATCGCCGGCAACAGCACGAGGTTGAGAAACCCCAGGAGAATGGCGCCCATGGCGCCAACACCGGCCGCCTCGGTGGGCGTTGCAAAGCCTCCAAGGATCGATCCGAGCACGAGAATGATCAAAATGACCGGCGGCACGAAGCTGCGCAGCACCATGGTTGCCACATGACGACCTCCAGATGGTCCGATGTCGGCGGGCAGCGGAGGTGCAAGGTGCGGCGATATGGTGCATCTCACCACGATGTAAATCATGTACATGCCCGCGAGCAGCAATCCGGGAAACACGGCGGCGACGAACAGATTGCCCACCGACCGGCTCAACAGGTCCGCCATGATGACGAGCATGATCGATGGCGGGATCAGGATGCCGAGTGTCCCCGAGGCGGCGATCGTTCCGGTGGCCAGGGAAGAGTCGTAATTGCGTTGCAGCATCACCGGCAGCGCAAGCAGCGACATCATGATGACGGAAGCACCGATGATTCCGGTCGTTGCTGCGAGGATCGTGCCCATGACGGTTACGGCCAGTGCCAGTCCCCCTGGCACGCGGCGCAGCAGAATCTGCAGGCAGTTCAGAAGATCACGGGCAATGCCCGAGCGTTCCAGCATCGTTCCCATGAAAATGAACATGGGAATGGCGGTCAGGATCAGGCTTTCCATGATGCCGCCAAAGATCCGCGACGGTAGGGACCGGAACTGAACGAACAGGAATTCGCCGGTGACGATGCCGATCAGGCCGAACAGCAAACCGATGCCGCCAAGCACGAACGCAACCGGATAGCCGGAAAAGAGCAAAACGCCGAGCGTCACGAACATGAGCACCGGCAGTAATTCGGCAAGGTCCATTGCTAGGCGTTTCCGATTGTTTCGGCGACCATGTCCTCAGGCAGTTCGCCGCGAATGCCGGCGATGGCCTTGATGAGCTGCGAAACAGCGGCTGCGAGCATCAACACGTAGAGCACCACAAGCCCGCTTTTCAGCAGCCACAAATGGGAAAGACCGGTCTGGGATTTCGAGATTTCACCCGACAGAAAGGACTGCACCACATAGGGCCAGGACAGCCATGCGCCCAGCGCTGCGTACGGAATGAGGAAGATCACGATTCCGATGGCTTCCAGCCAGTATTTTGTCCGGGCGGAGAAGTTTTCGCGAAAGAGGTCGATGCGAACATGGACCTGCTTGCTGTAGGCGTAGCCGACGAGGAGAACGATGAGGAAGGAGTGGAGCCAGTATTCGGACTCCTGCAACATCGTCGATGTCCATCCGAACAGCTTGGGCACACCCAGATACCGGGTCACCACATCGTAGCAGACGATAACGATCAGCAGGACGCAGCAATAGGCTCCGATTGACGCCATGATCTGCAGAACCCTGTCGATCGCTCGGCTCAGTTTCAGCAGGCTGTTCATCGTGGATCTCGCAATAGGGTCGGGCATGCCTTGGCGATTGAGGACGCGCCAGTCGCCAAAGCTTGGCAAATGCCCGCCGGTCGGACGGGCATTTGCGGTTGGCTCAATCTATTTCAGGTAGCCCAGTTCTTTCCAGGCAGCATACTCAGCCCGGAATTCCTGTAGCGATTCCCAGACCTTCTTGAAGTCGGGATTGGCGGCCGATTCTTCGACCACAACCTCGGCCCAGGCATTCTGGAAAGTATCCAGAATTTCCGGCGGCCACTGATGGATCGTCACACCTGCTTCCTGCATTTCCTTGAGCGCCTTGCCCTGGATCGCCTCACCCTCGGCGAACTGGTTGGCGACATTGGCCTTGCAGGCCGTTTTGATCAGCGAGCGTTGCTGGTCGGTCAGGCTGTCCCACTTCGCCTTGCTCATCAGCAGTTCCTGCATGGTGGATTGCTGGTGCCAGCCCGGGAAGTAGTAGTGCTTGGCGATGTTGTAGAAGCCGAGGTTCTGATCAATGGCCGGCATCGAGAATTCCGTGGCATCGATCGTACCACGCTCCAACGCGGGATATATGTCGCCACCGGCCAGCAGTTGGGTGTCGACTCCGAGCTTTTGCATAACCTTGGCGCCGAGGCCGAAGAAGCGCATCTTGAGGCCCTTGAGGTCATCCACCGACTTGATTTCCTTGCGGAACCAGCCGGAAGCCTCAGGCGCGATGACGCCACAAACCAGCGAGTGCAGACCCGCCTTGTTGTAGATCTCATTCATCATGTCTTCGCCGCCGCCGTACCACATGAAGGCCAGGTACTCGCCCGCAGCAGGACCGAAGGGTACGGCAGCAAAGAGGTTCAGCGCGGAGTTCTTGCTGCCCCAATAGCCGGAGACCGACCAGCCGGCATCAATCGAGCCGTTTGCCGCCGCGTCATAGATTTCAAGGGCGGGAACCAGCGCGTTTGGTTCGAAGAACTTGACCTCGATTTCTCCTCCCGAGATTTCGTTAACCGTGTCGGCGAAGCGAACGCCGGCCTGACCAAGTTGGATCAGACTGCCGGGAAACGTCGACGGCATGTTGATCTTGATTGTTTCTGCCTGGGCCGGAGCGCCGAATGCCGACAGTGCGACACCGACCATGGCCGTGGCGATTAGGTTTCTCATGATTTCCTCCAATCAGCTGAGAATAGACGCCTTGCATGAACGCGTGCAGTAACGTATACATTAATGAATTGGTCGTCAACCGGCCTTGGCGTGGTATGTGGCGCCCTTGGCGAAACGTCTTTCAAGTGATGGATCCGGAATGAGTGTCAGCAATACGATTCAGATTGCAGTGTTTGAAGGTGATGGGATCGGACCCGAAATTACCGGCCCGACCATCGAGATATTGAAGGCCGTGGGCCGGCAATACGATGTGGAGTTTCAATTCGAGCATCTGCCCGCAGGGGCCGGCCACTATCTCGAGACCGGAGAGGACCTGCCGGAGGAATCGATCGGCCGGGCGCGCGCTGCCGACGCTATCCTGCTTTCAGCCATGGGCTTGCCCGACGTGCGAAAGCCCAACGGGACGGAAGCGACGCCGCAGATCGATTTGCGTCTGCGCCTCGGGCTTTACGCCGGTGTGCGACCGGTCAAGGTCTACGCGCACGAATTGTCGCCCCTTTCTGATCCGCGCGCCGCTGATATCGATTTCGTCATCGTTCGGGAATCGACTGAGGGACTGTTTGCTCACATGCATGAGGGAAGGGTGGTCGACGACAGCCACGCCCTGGAGACGTTGCGCATCACCCGGCCGATCAGCGAGAAGCTTTTTGATTTCTCATTCAATCTGGCGCGCAAGCGCGCGCAGCGCCGTGCACAGACGCCGCGCGTAACATGCGTGGACAAGGCGAATGTCTTCCGGGCGTTCTGGTTCTTCCGCTCCATATTCGAAGAGCGCAGCAAGCTCGTTCCCGAGATCACGACCGACTGCGCCTATATCGATGCGATGGCCCTTTGGATGGTGACGCGTCCGTGGGAATTCGATGTGCTTGTCACGGAAAACATGTTCGGTGACATCTTGTCGGACCTCGGCGCCGGGCTGATGGGGTCGCTGGGCATGGCGCCGTCAGCCGACATTGGTGACGAACACGCCGTGTTTCAACCCTGCCACGGCAGCGCGCCCGATATCGCGGGCAAGGGCATTGCCAATCCCTGTGCGATGATTTTATCGGCCGGCATGATGCTGGACTGGCTGGCCGAGCGTCACGATAGGCCCGCGCTTGGGCGGGCAGCCTTGCAGATTGAGCAGGCGGTGACCGAAGCCATTCGCACCGGGTCGGCACTGACTGCCGATCTCGGAGGGACCGCCTCGACCGCTCAATGTGCAGAGACCATCCTGCGGATGATCGAGCGGAATCCGCCCCAAGAATCCGTCGATCGTGCGGCCTCATGAGCCTGCGGATCGGCATGATCGGCGGCGGCTATTTTGGCCGCTTCCAGATAATCGCGTGGCGGCGCATCGAAGGGGCAACCCTGGCCGGGGTTGTCGTGCGAAGCGAGGACCGGCGTCGGCAATTGCAGGAAACCTTCCCGGACACCGCCTTTTTCGACACTGTCGACGCGTTGATCCAAAACACTGACAGGCTCGATGTTCTCGATGTGGCGACGCCGCCGGAAAGCCATCGCGCCCTGATCGAGCCTCTGTTGGGTCGCATCGGGCTGATCGTTTGCCAAAAACCGTTTTGTCGCGATCTGTCGGAGGCAGCAGCTCTTGCCCAGGCCGCGGAGAAAGCCGGTACAACCTTGGTGGTACACGAGAACTTCCGGTTCATGCCCTGGTACCGCGCCATCAAACAGCAGATCGACAGCGGCAGCCTCGGCAATCCGCAGCAGGTCCAGTTCCGCATGCGAACCGGCGACGGCCGTGGCGACGACGCCTATCTGGCGCGTCAGCCCTACTTCAGGGACATGAAACGCTTCCTCGTCCACGAGACCGGCATTCACTGGGTTGACGTCTTCCGCTATCTGTTCGGTGAACCGGCTTATGTCTTTGCCGATCTGTGGCGCACCAATCCGGTCATTTCCGGAGAAGATTCAGGACTGCTTCTGTTCGGCTGGGCCGATGGCATGCGGGCAGTGTTCGATGGAAACCGCACGCTCGATCATCCCGCGGACAATCATCGATTGACGCTGGGCGAAATGGTCATCGAGGGCGAGAAAGCCACACTCTATCTCGACGGGTTTGCGCGCCTACACGTGCGGGAATTCGGCTCCAATCAGACATCGCCGATTGCTTATGATTTCCATGATGTCGATTTCGGCGGGGACTGCGTGTACCATTTCCAGCGACATGTCATCTCGCACCTGCGCGACGCGGCACCGCTTGAAACATTGGCGACCGACTATCTTCGAAACATCGAGATTGAGAATGCGGTCTACCGTTCTGCGGAATCGCGCTGCGCAGTGGCGCTCGATAGTTGAACGGACCCATGCAGACGCACGAACCCAAAGCCCGCAAGGCGACCGAAATGGCCTATTCGACGCTCAAGGCCATGATCATGGACAACAAATTGCAGCCAGCGGCGTCTTATCTGGAAAGCGAGCTTGCCGAGCAGCTCGGAATCAGTCGCACGCCGACGCGAGAAGCCATGCTGCAACTCGAACGGGACGGTTTTGTCGAGGTTCGTCCGCGCCACGGTATGCGCGTCCTGCCGATCTCCGCCACGGACATGCGCGAAATCTACGAGATCCTGACGGAGCTCGAACCGCTTGCGGCCGAACTTGCCGCCGAGCGCGGACCGTTGGAGCAGGAGCTGCGGGAGATGCATGACTGCGTCGATGCGATGGACGAGGCTCTCAGCCGCGACGCGCTCGAAGATTGGGCCAGAGCCGATGATCGGTTTCACACGCTGCTGGCGGAAAGTTCAGGAAACAAGCGCCTCGAGCGCGTGCTTGGCAACTTTGCCGACCAGGTGTACCGGGCGCGAATGGCGACCCTCCGGATGCGCGAGAAACCAGTGCGCTCCAACCATGATCACCGCGAACTTCTGGCCTGCCTCGAACGCGGCGATGCAAAGGCGGCCCGTGAGGTGCACCGCCGTCACCGCAAGAATGCGGGTCAGATGCTGGTCGGTTTGCTGGAACACTACCAGATCGGCAATCTTTGATTGAAGGAGCAATGATGTCAGCTGTTTGGGAAGTGTTTGCGCTGAAATATGCCGATCGCAATGCGCGCATCCGGGCAGACAGTTTCATCATGGATCCGCATCACGATGTCCCGCACCCCATGGACTATTTCGTCTGGGTGCTGCGCAACGGCAGCCACACGATCCTCGTCGACACAGGCTACGAGGAAACAGAAGCCGAAAGTCGAGGGCGACCCATCATCGAACGTCCGGCCAAGATGCTGGCGCATATGGGGATCGATGCCGCAACGCTCGACACGGTCATCATAACCCATCTCCACTACGACCACGCCGGAACGTTGGCGGATTTTCCCAACGCTCGATTTTACCTGCAGCCCGCGGAGATGGCCTACGCGACCGGCCCCTGCATGTGTCATCCGCACTTGCGCAAGCCGTTCACCGGCGACCATGTCTGCACCATGGTCAACGCGGTTCATTCCGAACGCGTCGTCTTTATCGAAGGGTCCGGCGTGGTTGCTGATGGCGTCGAAGTTCATCTCATCGGCGGCCATTCCCGTGGCCTTCAATGTGTCCGGGTTCACACCCGGCGCGGCTGGATTGTGCTCGCGTCCGATGCGTCGCATTTTTACGAGAATTTTCTTGAATCAAAGCCGTTTCCGATCGTTGCAGATGTTCACGAGATGCTCACCGGGTTCACGCAGTTGCGGCAGCTCGCTGACAGCGAAGCCCACATTGTCCCGGGTCATGACCCGCTGGTCATGCAGCGCTTTCCGCTGATCGCCGGCTCGGATCGGATTGTCGGCCTTCACGCTGATCCATTGAACGGGAATGAAGTCTGATGGCCCTTTTTTCGATTGCGGTCGAGTTCGAGATTATGGCGGGCCGGATGGCCGAGTTCATGGAGCACATGCGCGATCAAGCGGCTGCTTCGCTGCAGGAGCCGGGATGTCGCGTCTTCGAGATATGGGGCGATTCCGGCCGTCCGGACCATGTGTTCCTGTGGGAGATCTACGACAATCCGGCCGCTTTCGACCTGCATCTTGCATCACCCCACTTCAAGGCGTTCGACGCCGCGGTTGCGCCCATGGTCGCCAGCAAGGCGGTTGTGGTGCGCGACACGAAATTCGCGTGAGGGAGCGACGCATGTTGCTGGGTGCAATCGCCGACGACTTCACCGGCGCTTCGGATCTTGGAGCCATCCTCGCCCAGGGAGGGATGAGGACGGTCCAGTATATCGGCGTACCTGAGACACCGGCGGCCGAACAGGTGGAGGCTGGAATCGTCGCGCTGAAAACGCGGTCCGTTGAGCCGGCCGAAGCGGTTCGCCAGTCGCTCGAAGCGCTTCAATGGCTGCGCGCACAAGGGTGCCGACAGTTCTATTTCAAATATTGTTCCACGTTTGATTCCACCCCGCGGGGGAATATCGGACCGGTGACCGAAGCGCTGATCGATGCGCTGGGCACCGACAGCCCGGTGGTGGTCTGCCCGGTTTTCCCGGCGACCGGCCGCACCTTGTATCAAGGCCACCTGTTCGTTGGCGACAAACTGCTGTCCGAGTCGGGCATGGAGAACCACCCGCTCAATCCGATGACGGATTCGTCGATCATTCGATGGCTCCGTCAACAGGTGAAGGGCGAGGTCGGACACGTGCCCCTCGCATCGGTTCGCGAGAAAGCTCGCGACGCCCTCCTGGCACAGCGTGATGCCGGCCGGCAAATGGTTGTCGCCGATGCCATTGAAGACAACGACCTTTGGATCCTGGCTGACGCGACACGGGATTTTGACTTGCTGACGGGAGGATCGGGCCTTGGTATCGGACTGCCGGATTGCTTTGGCGCAACATCAGGCAGTACCCGATGGAAAGGCGAGGCGGGGCGGTGCATTGCGCTGTCTTCATCCTGCTCGGGCACAACGCTGAAGCAGATCCGCGCATTTGCGGACACCGGAGGCCCGGCCCGGCATGTTGAGCCGGAGGAAGCCCTGGACGATGGCAGCGCCGAACGGTTGCTGGACTGGGCGATGGCACAAAACGGCACTCCCTTGCTCTACACGTCCGCCGAACCGGGAAAAGTTGCCAAAACCCAGGATCAGTTTGGCGGCGAACGCATTGCGCTGGCGATCGAGCGACTTATGGCCAGACTGGCGGTCGCAGCCAATGCGGCCGGCTTTCGCCGGATCATTGTCGCCGGAGGCGAAACGTCCGGTGCAGTGGTATCCGCGCTCGGTGTGACCGCTTTCGAAATCGGACCGACAATCGATCCCGGCGTGCCGGCCCTGCGAGCATCGACCGCAGATCTGGTGATGGCACTCAAGTCTGGAAACTTTGGCGGCGCTGATTTTTTCACCAAAGCCGATCGAATTTTGGAGGGTAAATGAGCGAAGAAACCCGACTGAGGGAAGCGCTTTGCGACTGGGCGCGCTCCATGTTCGAGCGCGGTTTGACCAACGGAGCTTCCGGCAACATTTCGGCACGGCTCTCCGATGGCCGACTGTTGGTCAGCCCGACAGGCACCTGCTTCGGGAGGCTCGATCCGGCGCGCCTGGCGGTTGTCGAGGAAGGCCAGCATGTCGGGGGCGATGCGCCGACCAAGGAGATGCCCTTGCACTCGGCTTTCTACGATACGCGCCAGCAAACGGGAGCGGTCGTTCACCTTCACGCGACCCATTCCGTTGCCTGGTCCATGCTTGACGGGGTCGACCCCGACAATGTGCTGCCGCCGCTGACCGCCTATTCGATCATGCGGCTCGGCAAGGTGAAACTCTTGCCGGTCTTTATGCCAGGGGATCCGAAAATGGGCGATGCGGTGCGCGGACTGGCCGGCAAACGCTCGGCCGTTCTGCTGGCAAACCACGGCCCGGTCGTTGCCGGTCGAGATTTGGATTCAGCTGTTTTCGCAATGGAGGAACTTGAAGAAAGCTCCCGGCTGGCATTGTTGACGCACGGTTTGTCGCCGCGATTGCTGAACAGAGCCCAGGTTCAGGCTGTTGTCGATCGCTTCAACGTCGACTGGGAATGATCAGCAAGGATCGCACTGTTGTCCATGCCGTGCGGAAAGGGCATGCCAATCATCCGATCACGCAGCCGCAGCGATCCTTGGAGAGACGGCCGTCATGTGGCGGACTTCGGTGCGCATCGATTTGTTGAGATCCATGTGCAGGGCCTTGATTTCTTCCAGGTCCCACTGAAAAGAAGCGACCCTGTCTGTGATCTCGAACAACTCCTGTGACAGCGCGTCGCGTTCCGCCTGGTAGAGCGCCAGTGCCCGTTCGTTGCCCTGCAAAACAGCGCGCGCGAGGATCTCGGCATCGCGCAGCGCATCGGTGATGCCGTGCGCCGTCAGCGGATCCTTGAAATAACCGGCGTCTCCAACCAACGCCCAACCGGGACCGTGGGCGGTTCTCATAAAGCCTGGGGCGCCGGCGAAACCATAGAGCCGACCGGCCGGTGTTGCCACCTTGACGGCCTCGGCAAGGGCGGCGTTGTTTTCCGCCAGTGTCGCCAGATACCCGTCTTTCATGCTCGGCCGGAACCGGTTGCCGAATTCCGCTTGCGGGACGCAGGTGAAGACGCAATGCGCACCGTCGTTGGTTGGAATGGCGCCGGCGGCGATGCCGGGACGATAGTACCAGTGGAACCCGTCGTCTGGCAGTCCTTTGAAGTAGCCGTAGACGGCGGCAGTCGTATGGTTGGCCGTGATGGTCGACCGTGCTCCGGTCAGTCGCGCCACCATGGATTGGCGGCCGTCGGCGCCGATCACCATGCCGGCTCTGATGTTGAGCAGGCCATGTTCGGGATCGCGCATCTGCACGCCGGTCACCCGTCCGTCCGAACGGGTGTGGAGTGCGGTCAGCGAAACGCCATGAAGAAACTCGGCGCCCGCCTCCGTGGCAGCGTCGACCAGGACGCGGTCGAGAACCGTGCGGCGCGGTGCGCAAAGAAAATCGACTCCGGCCTCCGACTTGATCGGCAGACGGATCTCCTCATCACCATAGTGAAAGGTCGTGTCACGCACGGTTGGCGTGCCGGCGCGCAGGATCCTATCCAGAACGCCCCAGCGGTTGAGTTGCAGTACGGCGCCGCGCATCAGCGCATGGGTAGAAAGCCGATCGGTTCCGTAAGCCTGGCGGTCGACGACCAGCACCCGCACGCCGGCGCGTGCAAGCAGCAGGGCAGTCGCCGCGCCGGAGCAACGCGCTCCGACGATGACAACGTCATAGCGACCATTGGGAAGTGAAACATTGGTCATGCCTGGCTCCGTCACGCGGCTTTGCGGGCAAGGCCGCGTGTGATGTGATCGGCAAGATCCCGGGCATCGTCCGCCGCGCCGTCGATCAGAGAAGACTTGCGCCGCCGCAGGAACGGCAGGCCCATGACATAAAGGCCGGCCGCTTCGGTGACGCCGCCGTCATGGCGGATGCGTCCCTTGCCATCGAGCACGGGAACGTTGAGCCAAGAAGTGTCGGGCCGGTAGCCGGTCGCCCAGATAACGGTCTTGATCGTTCTGTCGAGCAGGTTCATCGACAGGGGCGGGTCGCCCTCGATCCGAGTTGCTTCCGGCCGGTGTGCTTCAGCGAACACGCCGTGCGGCATTTTTTCGGCGACCCAGGCGTCGATGGAGTCGAGCAGCCGGTTCATCTTCAGGTCGGCGAGGGTGCACTGGTTCTTGAGCGACCCGGAGAACTGGGCGTTGCCGTCGCGCAGGCCGGCCAGCCGACCGACAATCTGTACACCGGCTCGCTGCAGGGTGTTGAGATCCAGGGTGATCTTTTCAGGCGTGCCCACCAGCTGCAGTGACGGCACGCGGCGTGCCCGCATCAGGTCATCCAGCGTGTCGTAGCGTGTATCAAGGACGCCGCTTGCATCCATCCACCACTTGATATCACGGCCGCGGTAGAGCCGCGGAACGCGCACATGCTCGCCAACGGCCAGTGTAACCGGACGCCCGGATGCCTGGATTTCATTGGCCAGTTGAATACCGGTAGCTGACGCGCCAACGACCAAAACGCCGCCGGGCTCAAGCTGCTGTGGGTTGCGGTACTGCATGGAAGTGATCTGCCGCACGTTTGGCGGCAGGCCTTCGGCCAGCTTCGGCACGGTTGCAATGTTGCAGGCACCGCTCGCCATGACGACGTTGCGAGCGTGCCAGTGGCCGCGATCGGTGGCGACCGCATAACCATCATCTGCCGGGCAGACCGAGGTGACGGTGGTGCGACTGTGCACCGGGGCGTCGATCTTCTGTGCGTAGCCCTGCAGAAAGCGGGTTACCTCGGACATGGTCATGTAACCGTCGGGATCCGGGCCCTCGTAGGCGTGGCCCGGCAACCTGCTCTGCCAGTTTGGGGTCAGAAGGCGCAGGGAATCCCAGCGTTCCGTACGCCAGGAATGAGCGACCGAGCCGCGTTCCAGCAACACATGGTCGATCCCGCGGTCGCCCAGTTCCTTGCTCATGGCAAGGCCGGCTTGCCCGGCACCGATGATGATTGTGGTTGCGCGTTTCACAGTAGTCGCTCCTTCCTGGCGTGTCACTCAGTTGACGTCGACGTGGACGTTGGTCGGGTTGGTGATGATGTCGAATACGGCGGACCGCTTCTGCGACTGGGCAACAAGTGCGCGGATGTCTTCGTCGCTGGCATCGGCGTGAATTTCGAAATGCACGCGGATCGAGCTGAAGCCGTTACGCACATCGGAATCGATGCCCAGTATGCCCTGGATATCCATGTCGCCTTCAAGCGTCGCGGTGACCGAGTAGAGCTGGATGCCACGATGCTGTGCGACAGCGGCAACACCTGCGGTCAGGCAGCTGGCCAGTCCGGACAGAACCATTTCGACAGGGGTCGGGCCGTGGTCCTCGGCTGCGAAGAGTTCCGGGTGGTCGGCATCCATGGTGAAGGGCTTGGCGCGGCTCTGTTCTTCACCGAGGCCGAAAAAGCCATCGATCGTATTGCGGCTGTGGGTGCCGTTCACCCACTCGCACTTGCTGCGCCATGTGAACTGAGCTGCCTGCGGTGCAGCGTCCAGTGCTTCGCGAGCGCCCAACAGCGCTTCAACGTTGACGCCGTTGTTGACGGTCTGTGCGGTTGTCTGGGTCATGGTCATCGGGGTTTCTCCTTGCTCCGTTTGCTACGAAAAACGAAACTCTCTGCGCTTCGTTGCAAACAGATTTGGGCCTTCGCTGTTTCAGTCCGATTGCGAGGGCGGAGGGAAACTGTTTCAGTTGTTTCAAGCGGCTTTCAGCGTGGTATCGCGGGCTTTGGGAGCCCTGCCGGGGATCGCGGCAATTGGATCGATAGAACAAGATGAGCCGCCGAAAATATAGGGCCGGTTCAAATTCTCAGGGTCAAGTTGGCTTGTTGATTGTGCCGGCTTTTAAAAATTTTGAATAGAAATTAAGTACAATGGAAATTGATGTTCGCTGAATTGGTGCGTAATATTTGGTTGTGTGGGGCGCGATAACCGATGGAAGCGCAATATGACCGACAAACTGGAAAAGATTCAGCAGGAACTCACCGATATCGATGAAAAGCTTTGCGAAATCGCCGACGACGTGTCTGAAATTGCCGACAAGAAAGGCAAGGGCAAGGGTAAGGGCAAGCCCATAGGGGGCATTCTCGAGCCGGTGAAAGTGGGTGAGGGCAAGACGCCCCGGGTTACAATCACCGGCACCTGCGACGGGAAAACGACAACGATCAGCAAGACCAACGGTCAGAGCGATACGCTGATGTACCCTAAAAATGTCGGCACATGCGGCAACCTGACGATCACCTGCCTGGACTCGCTTGGCCGCAGGCATGTAACGAGCGTGGCCACCTTGGCGCAGGGCCAGAGCCTTCGCCGCTACGACACCGCTCGCAACACCCATTCCATCGTCTTCTCCTGCGATGGCAAGGGAAAAGGCAAGGTTTGCAAGATCGAGTTTGACCGGTAACGCCTACGGCGTCCTCAGTGCCGGCAGGCCGATGCCAGTTGACTGGAAGCCGCCGTCGACGGATATCACCTGCCCGGTCACGTAACTGGCCCGGTCCGAACACAAGAAGACGATGACCTCCGCGATCTCGGTTTCGGAACCGTAACGGTTGAGCGGGATGGCGTCGTGATAGGCGGCGCGGATCTCCGGCGAATGCACCGCGAGCGCCAGCTTGGTGTTGACCGGTCCGGGTGCGACGCAATTGGCGCGCACGCCGAACTCGCCGAGTTCGGCGGCCTGCTGCTGTGTCAGATGCATGACGGCCGCCTTGCTGGTGCCGTAGGCGACACGCAACGTGCTGGCGCGCAGGCCGGAGATCGAGGCAATGTTGACGATAGCCCCGCCGTGTTCCTTCAGTGCCGGCGCCGCCGCCTGCGAGCACAGGAAGACTCCGTCCAGATTGGTTGCCATGACGGTGCGCCACTGATCGAAGGCGGTGTCGCCGATCGGCCCGAAATCAGCCACGCCGGCATTGTTGACCAGAGCGTCAAGCCGCCCAAAGGCGGCCATGACGGTTTCAATCATGGCATCGACCTGATCCGAGATGGAGACGTCGCACAAAATGGGCATCGCACCCTTCAGGCCGGCGGCTGCGGTCTCAAGCGCTTCGCCATCGCGGTCGATCATCGCAACCCGTCGGCCTTCTTCAAGAAATAGCTTTGTGGTTGCCAGCCCGATGCCGCGTGCTGCGCCCGTAACGATTGCCGTCTTGCTGTTCATGCGGTCCGTCTCTCTCGTTCGTTTGTCCGTCAGGCGGACAACTCGAGTGCGGTGCCCGTCGATCTCTGATTAGCGAATAAGGTCCGCGCAATCAAAACCACTGGTCGGCACTCCGCCGGTCCCTGTCGCAGCCAACAGCCTGTGCTAGAAAGGACCGGAAAAGGGCGGCAAACGGGAGGTACATCGTGGCCATCAATGCCTTGGGTTATCTCGGCGTTCGCTCCGACCGGCTGGAGGATTGGTCGGACTTCGCCGGCCGCTTGCTCGCGATGCAGCAGATCGACCGTGGCGGCAAGGCGTTGGCGTTTCGCATGGACGATCGCAAACAACGCCTCGTCGTGTCTGACGAGCCGGGCGACACCTTGGCCTTCATGGGCTGGGAGGTGGACAACAAGGCGGACCTCGAACTCTACGCCGCGCGCCTGGTGAAGGCCGGGATCGATGTGCAGCTGGGCAGTCGCGAACTGGCCGATCGGCGCCTGGTTTCCGACCTGATCCTGTTCGACGACCCGGACGGCAACCGCATCGAGCTTTTCTGGGGCCCGATGATTGCGACCGACCCGTTCGTTCCTGGACGGCCGATCGACGGCTTTGTCACCGGGCCCTATGGTATGGGCCATGCCGTTTTACATGTACGTGACGCGCCGGCGCTGTTGCCGTTTTACCGTGACCTTCTGGATTTCAAGGTCAGCGACTACGGCCTGACGCCCTATCCGCTGTATTTCTTTCACGTCAACGGCCGCCACCACAGCTTCGCCATGGTGGGTTCAGGCCAGACCGGGTTTCACCATTTCATGGTGGAGTTCCAGAACCTTGATGATGTGGGCCAGGGCTACGATCTGGCGCAATTGGAAGACGGCCGAATTGCCTACACGCTGGGCCGCCACACCAACGACTACATGACCTCCTACTACGCCAACACACCGTCCGGCTTCTTTGTCGAGAGCGGTTGGGGCGGGAGGGTTATCGATTCCAGCTGGGAGCCCCACGAGACTTTCTGCGGGCCAAGCTTCTGGGGGCATGAACGGCTCTATTTGTCGGAGGAGCCACGCACCCGCATGCGCGAGATGCGCCTTGAAACAGCGCGCCAGGGCCAGCGAGCTCCACCAGTTGCCGACTGCCCATGGCTTTACGACCTCGCCGCTCGGCAGGGTCGCTAACCCGACTTCAGCACGTTTCGACAAAGGGAGCCCGCTGTGAAAACGGCCGCTTCGTCAAAGGACAATTTCGACGTTGTTATCGTCGGCCTGGGGCCGGTGGGCGCAACGCTCGCCAATCTTCTCGGC
Source organism: Hoeflea sp. (assembly GCA_965216535.1). GTDB lineage: Bacteria > Pseudomonadota > Alphaproteobacteria > Rhizobiales > Rhizobiaceae > Hoeflea_A. Next base: position 6,551,220 of record OZ244175.1, on the reverse strand, counting down.
CTGTGTGGCGTCTCGACGCTCGTGCTTGAGCGTGAAAGCGACATTTTTCAACTGCCGCGCGCCGTGCATTTCGACGACGAAGTCATGCGTGTCTTTCAGACGGTTGGTATTGCCGAGGAACTGAAGGACTTTGTCCGGATCAATCCCGGCATGCGCTTTGTCGATGCCGATGGAGGTCTGCTGCTCGACTGGCCACGCCCACAGGAGGTGGGGCCGCAGGGGTGGCATGCCAGCTATCGATTTCACCAGCCCGACCTGGAGCGGCTGCTGCGCGCGGCGCTTCAGCGCTTCGCCCATGTGGATGTGCGCACCGATAGCGAGGTGGAGAGTATCGCGGAAAACGGCGAGGTCTGCGCACTTCAATACCGAAACAGGATTTCGGACACTCGGCATGGCGTCACCGCACGCTTTGTCGTCGGATGCGACGGTGCCCGCTCATTGGTGCGACGCTGCATGCAAACCGCCATGTTCGACCATGGATTTCAGGAGCGCTGGCTGGTGGTCGATGCCTTGCTGAAGGCTGACAAGCCCGAACTTGGGGATCATACGATTCAGTATTGCGATCCCAATCGGCCGTCGACATACGCGCGCAATCCGAAGAATCGCCGTCGCTGGGAAATTGCCGTGCTGGATGACGAGTCATCGGACGCAATCGCTGAACCCGATTCGGTTTGGCGTCTGCTTGAGCGCTGGGTTGCTCCGCACGAGGTCGAACTGGAGCGCACGGCGGTCTATACCTTTCATTCGCTGGTCGCCGACGAGTGGCGCCGGGGTGGCCTGCTTCTTGCGGGCGATGCCGCCCACCAAACGCCGCCTTTCATGGGTCAGGGCATGTGCGCCGGTATTCGCGACGCTGCAAATTTGGCCTGGAAACTGGCCCTTTGTGTGCAGGGTCGCGCCGAAGATTCGCTGCTTGATAGCTACCAATCGGAGCGCCGACCGCACACCCAGGCCTATGTCGAGACAGCCATCCGCCTTGGCGGACTGATCAACCGCTGCGACACCGAAGACGCATTGCGGGGCACCCTGGAAGATCCGGCGGGCGGAGCCCGCATGGAATCGATCATGCCATCCCTCGGGCCCGGGTTAGCGGCCGGAAATCGGGCCCGAGCCGGCACTTTGGGCGCGCAACCGGGACTGCGCGACCACACGCGTCTTGATGACAAAGTCGGCTACGCGCCCGTGCTTCTGGCTCAAGGTGAGGTGTGGCGGCAGCAGTTGAAGAGCGCCGGTCTCGCCCCATCCATGGCGCTGCTGCTAGACGACGAACAACCGGAAATCGCCGGCTATTTGAGGCAACTTGACTGCGCCGCGGTTCTGCTGCGGCCGGACCGCTACATCCTCGGCACCGCTAATGACGGCGGCGAGCTTTCGGCGCTATGCGCCGGTGCGCCGCATTCACCGCTTGCAACAACAGAAACGGTTTAATCCCATGAAACTCTGCTCCTATCGCGCCGGCGACGAAACCGGCTACGGCATCGTCGCGGACAGCGGCATCGTTGATCTCGGTCGCCGCTTTGCCGACAGTCCCACGCTGCGCAGCTTTCTTGAAAACCACGGCCCTGAGGAAGCGCAAAACTTTACCGGCGAGGCACCCGACATGGCGCTTGATGCCGTGACCTTCGACCCGGTGATCCCGGACCCCGACAAAATCATCTGTGTCGGCCTCAATTACCGTGACCACGTGGCCGAAACCGGCCGGACGGTGACCGAATATCCTGTGCTGTTCGCCCGCTTTCCGGGCAGCCAGATCGGTCACGGCGAGCCGCTGATCAAGCCGCTTGAAAGTGACCAGTTCGACTATGAGGGCGAGCTCGCCGTCATCATCGGCAAGGCGGGGCGGCGGATTTCCGAAGCCGACGCGCTGTCACATGTCGCCGGATACGCCTGCTACAATGACGGCTCCGTGCGCGATTGGCAGCGTCACACGGCCCAGTTCATGCCGGGCAAGACCTTCGCCGGAACCGGCGGTTTCGGCCCGTGGATGGTGACCGCTGACGAAATCCCCGACCCCGCCGCCCTTACCCTGACGACGCGGCTCAACGGAGAGGTCGTGCAGAACACGACGCTCGACTTGATGATCACACCGGTGCCGGCGTTGATCGCCTACATATCTACCATCCTGCCGGTGCTGCCCGGTGACGTGATCGTTTCCGGCACACCGGGTGGTGTCGGCGCCAAGCGCACACCGCCGTTGTGGATGCGCGACGGTGACGTGGCCGAGGTCGAGATCAGCAGCGTCGGCTGCCTGCGTAACCCTGTGGTCGCGGAACGGTAGACTCCGGGCAAAGCCTGTCGCCTCGTCCGCAATAGCGTGGCATCATGCTGCTTGGGTTAGAGCAAAGGGCGATAAGTTTGGATCATTTGATGGCAGCAGATCGGTTCCACTCGGCCAGGCGCGTCGCGCAGCGCGATGTGGTGCATCGGGCAAGCGTCGCAACGCAGCCGATGGGCCGATATGCTGCCACCCTTCGGGCCGGGCGCTTTTGGCCCCTGGCGTCGTTGGCTTGCACTTGTGGTGGGATGGCACCAGGGCCTGCAATCCGCCTAGCCAGAGACCAAAATCGCCGCGGTCAAATGGTTCAAACTTATCGCCCTTTGCTCTAAGTGATGGAGGCAGCGACCTGTCGGACGTCAAGCAGGACAAGGATGGCCGATCGAGCGACGGGGTGCGTGCGCTCGAACGCGGATTGGCTATTCTGCGTTTCGTCAATGCCGCGGGGGACACCAAGCCGGCGGAGATCGCCGCTGCTTTGAACATCCCGCGTTCCTCCGTTTACCGCCTGCTGCAGACGCTGGAAGAACAGGGCTATGTGGTCTACTCGCCGACCAGTGCCAGGGTGCGCGTGTCGCGTCTGGCCGCCGGCCTCGGCGATGGCTTCGCGCGAACCTCGCTGATCTGCCAGGCGGCAGGACCGATATTCGGCGAATACGCGCCACAACTGGTGTGGCCGCTCGATCTCAGCATCTATGACAATGCAGCTATGGTCGTTCAGGAGACGACCCATGACCGCAGCCCGCTTTCGATCGATCGCGGCATGACCGGTTTCCGTCTGCCGGTGCTGCGGAGCTCAGCCGGGCGGGCGTACATTGCCCATTGCCGGCAGGCGGAACGTGAGCTGATCCTCAACCACATCAGGCGTCTCGACGATCCTGACGACATTGCCTTCATGGAACCCGAGAAACTGGCTATCATGCTGACTCAGGTCCGCCGTCGAGGCTTGGCAGTACGCGACTCCGGTCCTTATCGGCCCAAGACGTCAAGCATCGCCGTTCCGGTCATGGTTGATGGTGACGTGTTGGCGTGCGTGTCGATGATATGGATCCGCACCGCCATGACATTGCAGGAAGCAATCGGCACCTACGAGGAACCGATGCGCGAAATCGCCGACCGCGTCGCCCGTGAAGTACAGGCGCGTTGACGTGTCCAACAAAAAACCGCCCCGGAGGGCGGTTTTCAGCAAGCGAATTTCGGTGCCGATCAGTTCGGCCGGCGGTGACCGCGAACGACGCTCGGGATATCGGCGCGGAAGATGCCGAGATCGGCAAGTTCGCGGTCCGACAGACGCTCAAGTTCGTTGGTTGCGCGGGCGACGTTGCGGCGTTGTTTCAGTGCGCTGAGCAGGGACATGGTGTTTTCCTTTCCAAAAATCGCGCCCTCGGGCGCGTCAATCTCTTGATCGCTATATGGTCGTGAACGCGTGAAATTTGGAGCGAAATTTTCGCAGAGGAGCTATGCGGATTCGCGATAGGTCAGGTGCCTTCGGGAAAGGCGAAAGGATTGCGGTAAAGCTCGTCGTGCGACTCCACGCCGTCGTCGATGACACAGTCGGTTTTCGGCCGCGCCACGCACAAAAGCACGTATCCGGCCGCTGACTGCCGCTTGTTGAGCGCCGTGGCGCCGGGCTGCCTGACCTTGCCGGATATCAGCTTGCCCGCGCAGGTGATACAGCCGCCGTAATTGCATCCGATGGGAAGCTGGATGCCGGCGTCGAGGGCCGCCTGATAGATCGGTTGGTCGACGCCGACCGAAAGCGTTACGCCGCTGTTGCGCAACTCGACCTGAAAAGTTTCGTCAGACATTGGCGCTCTGGTCTAGATCGTCTGATTGAGCTTCGGCTTCCAGAATGGCCGGAACAGCTCGATTTTTGGACAGCGGTTCATGACCACACGCAGTCCCGCCTCTTCCGCCAGCCGCGCGGCCTCCTCGTCATAGACGCCGATTTGGCCCCACAGGACCTTGGCGCCGACATCGATCGCCTCCTGGGCAACGCCCTTGAGCGCAGAGGAATCGCGAAACACCTGAACCATATCGATCGGCTCGTCGATCGCCGCCAGCGATTCGTAGACGCGGAGCCCGCGGATCTCGTTGCCGGCTTCTCGCGGGTTGACCGGTTTCATGTTGTAACCCTGTTCATGCAGTACCCGCAGCACGCCATAGCTGAACTTGGTCGGATCGGGGCTGGCGCCGACCATTCCGATGGTCTTCACGTCGCTGAGGATCGAAGCAAGGTAGTCGGCCGGGTAGTCCTGGGTGTGGTCCATCGAGAGAAAGTCCTAAAGCCAGATGTCTGAGGTGCAGTCGCCGCCCGGATAACGGGTTTCGTGGCAGCGCGAGGGGCCGTTCGGTTCCTTGCCGAAATCGACAATGAAATCCTTGTTGATCTCCATGCCGCCCTTGTCCGTATCGCAATCCACCATCAGCATCACGCCGCCCTTGTGACGGATGTCCGGATAGAACTGGTTGTCCCAGGTGGAAAACAGCGAGGTTGTGACGTAGAGGCGCTTGCCGTCGAGACTGAGTTGGATCATCTGCGGCCCGCCGGCAATGTCCACGCCGTTGACGGCAGGCGCCTTGTTCAGCATGCCGCCCATCCACACCTGGCCGGTCAGTTTCGGATTGTGCGGATCGCTGATGTCGTACTGCCGGATATCCCCATGCAACCAGTTGCAGAAATAGAGGAAGCGGTCATCCATCGAGATCAGGATCACGGTGATCATACCGGGCAGCGGGATCGGCCATTCCGGATGCCTCTCGTTTTCCACATCGATGATTTTTTCGACGATCCACTCCTGATCCTTCTTGTACCAGTGGATGATGTTGGAGGAGAGCGCCGCACCGACAAAACCATGGGTCGAAGCTGGATCGTGATGGAACCGTACTTCCAGCGGCACCAGCCCGTCCTCGCCGAGATAGACGGTGTTTTCCACTTTCTTCTTTTCGAAATCCCAGAAGTGGAGTTCGCGGCCGTACTTCAGATGGCCGACTTCCTCAAGATCGAAGCCCGGCATGAACGTGTTCGGCGCCGCCCATTCGCTCGAAACCATGACATTGTGGCGTGGCTGGTACCAGAAATCGTAGTTGAATTTCATGCCGCCGAGGTCGTTTTCCCAACGGCCGACGATCTCGAAATCCTTGTTGAGATGCAGAAATCCGCCGGGTGCGTTGCCCTTGGCGTCGCCCAGCATGGAAATGATGATGTCCGAGCCGAGGCAGTGCACCGTATGCGGTGCCGACAGGTCGGTCTTGGCCTTGATCTCGTCGCCTGAAACGATCTTGTGCAGCCGCGGCTGCCGCGGGTCGGTGCCGCAATCGACGATATGAAGGTTTGACGATCGCACACCCGGCACGATCAGGAAACGGCGCTGCATCGAACTGTCATGATGGCATGACGAACAGGCATTCCAGCCCATATGATGCAATTCGTCGCCGATGCCCGGCATTTCGCAGCGGCTGATGACCTGGGAATAGGTTGGGCTGTCCGGATCCGCATCTATGGTGGCGAGATAGTCTGGTTTTTGAATGCCGGTACCAACATAAATCGCGATGGTGTAGAGCAGCTTTTCGCGCGGAGCATGCATCGCCTCGGCCGGTGAGGCATAACCCGGTCCGCAGCATTCCGATTGCCCATTTTCCGCCATGCGCTCCCCCGTCATCTTGATTTTTGATCGCGCCCAAGATTGGCTTGGGCCACCTTTGTCTGGAATTGCCTATCCATATCATTGTATGATACATGTGTCTATAGAATGAGAAAATTATGCACCTCGACCGTTTGATATCAGTGCTCGAAACCGTTGCCATCGCCGGTCGTCCGGTTTCGGCGGCAGAGCTCCAGAAGGCGACCGGCCTGCCGCGGCCGACCTGTTATCGTTTGCTGCAGACCATGGCTGCTCAAGGGTTGCTCGACGACCCGGATGGCAATTCCCGCTTTCTGATTGGCGAGCGGCTGATGCGCATTGCCTTGATGGGGCGATCCGACAGCGATGTTCGCCATGCGGCCGCGCCGGCCATGAAGGAGGCGGCCAGCGGTTTCGGGGAATCGGTCTTCCTGTCGCGGTTCCGCAACGACGGTGTCGAGATCATTCATGTCGAGACCCCGGCCGATCCGGCCCGCGCTCATATCCATCCGGGCCTGGGCCTGCGGCCGATGCACGCTTGTTCCTGCTCCAAGGCGATCGCCGCCTTTGCGGACGAAGCCTTTCGTGAGCGCATTCTCTCAGGCCCGATGAAATCTTACACTGAGCACACCAAGACCAGCGCAAGAGGCTTGCGGGACGAATTCATCCAGATCCGCGAACGCGGCTTTGCGGAGTGTGTCGAGGAAATCGAAATGGGCGTGTCCAGTGTCGCCGCCCCGATCCGCCTGGGCGACATCGGCGCCACGTTCAGCGTCGGCGCGACCGGCCCGATCCGCAGGTTCACCGGACCCTACCGTGAGAAAATCGGTGCGGACCTGATGAGCCTGGCCGCGAAGGTGACAGCAGCCATCCAGCTTTACGACACTGCGTAATCTACTTGCAGGCGATGCGCATGCTGCCGTGGCGAAAGCTTGCGGCACCGCCGCCTGAAGCGACTTCGGAGCCGCTGACAGTCACCCGGTAAAATGGAATGCCGCGCACGTCTCCGCGTGATTCCAGCACTTCGACCATGGCGTTGGGCTCGAATTCCTCTTCAAGCCGCGACCCGTCCGAAAGTTCACCCGAGAACGTGCCGCCTGCCACGCACGACCGGCGGTCAAACTCGACCATGTTGAACCGGTAGCCTGAGCCGCCAAACGCGAGCATTTCTTTCTTGGCCAGGGCGATCGTGGATTTCAGCACGGAAGTGCCGGAATTGATGATCTGCTCCTCAAACGCTCTGGCCTGCGCTTCAAGCTGAGCCTGCGCAGCGGCGGGGAGGGCGGACGCCGTGTTCTGGAACCTGCCAACCTCCTGGCGTAGCTCCGCCACCTGCCGCTCGGACTCGCGCACTGCCGCCTCCAGCGCCAGGACGGAATGCTTCAGCTCGGTAACCTGCAGATAGGTCCAGGCACCGACAGCCGCCACCGCGACGGCCGCCAGGAACGCGATGATCAAGACGGTCAGGGACGATCCGCCGCCGGTTGTTTGCTTAGGCCTCTTCGCCATGCCGGACGGCCTGGCATTGTTGCCGGCCGGCTTGGTCGCACCGCTTACGGGCTTGGTCGTCTTTTGTTGTTCGTCCACGTCGCGTTCCCCGAGGGCTGAAAGTCACGGGACCTTACAGCACTCAGCGACTGGGTGACCAGAGGGGATTACGAGCCAACGTTCGAGGCGATCAGGAGGCAGGCCGACACGATTTTTCGAGTGTCGTCGAACACCGATGGTTTTTCACCGTTCCAGCGCGAAAAGAGCCGGTGGCTGGGCTGCCGGCCCTGCGCTTGCGCTGAAAGGCAGTCGCGAGATTCATCGATGAACTTCGACAGTCGTACCTTCATGTTGGACTGGTAGGTCTCCCAGTGCCGGGCTTCCATTCGCAGGTGGAAGAGCGAACTGCGGGCGCGGGGTAGGACGGTCATCGATTCGATGGCCTTCGGGGCATGTTCCCAGATTGCAAGCGCCTTCCGATGGTAATGCCCAGCCAGGCCTGAGAGGCCAAGCAAACCAGCGACAAAAGCCATATTTGCAAGGCTGGTGGCAAAGCGAGGATCGGTATTTGACGTGAACAGCGTGGCCACGAGCCGGGCGGTGCAAAACAGGACGGCGGCGCGACCATTCCTGCCTTTCTCGTGCAGCCGGTTGCCGTTCTCGGTCAGCCGCTCCCAGACGAGATCGCTGCGCTTCCAGCCGGCATTCAGCGCGGCGCGCATTTCGAGGTCGCGTGAGCTAGCCCGCATTTCTCACACTCTCTGTCGTCTGCGTTGCCTTTCGGCGCGGCAGATACGGTTCCAGGCGACGAAAAGCGTATCGGGCCATACGGTTGAGGCGCATGGGACCGTAGATGTCCGCCGAAAGGCAACCCTTCGGGCCGGCTGAAGCGCGCGACAGCGTGCGTCGAAGCGCTTGACCGTACGCTCGGTACGCTCTGCGCACTTCTCCTGCGCTGACGCGCGCTTGAGCCGACGCAGACCACAGAGAGTGTGAGAAATTCGGGCTAAACCCCCAGATAGGCAGCGCGGACATGGTCATTGTCGTGCAACTCCTCTGCCGGACCTTCCAACACTTTCGAGCCGGTTTCCAGTACGTAAGCGTAATCGGCGAGGTCGAGCGCCAGTTCGGCGTTCTGCTCGACCAACACCACAGGTACGCCCTGGGCGCTGATGTCCTTCACGATCCGGGCGATTTCCTCGACGATGACGGGCGCCAGCCCCATCGACGGCTCGTCCATCAAAAGCAGCTTCGGCTTGGCCATCAGCGCCCGGCCGATTGCCAGCATCTGCTGCTCGCCGCCGGACATGGTCTTGGACAGCTGACGCCGCCGCTCCTGCAGGCGCGGAAAGCGCGCATAGACCGATTGCAGATCGTCGGCGACTGCCTGTTTATCGCGGCGCAGGAAGGCGCCGGTGTTGAGATTTTCTTCCACCGTCAGGTCCGGAAAGACCCGGCGACCCTCCGGCACATGGGCGATGCCGCGCGACACGATCCGGTCGGCCGGCAGCTGGTCGATGCGCTCGCCGTCGAACCAGATTTCGCCGCGCTGCAGACGCGCGAGACCCGAAATCGCCCTGAGCGTCGTCGTCTTGCCGGCACCGTTGGCGCCGATGATGGTGACGATGCCGCCGTCGGGAACCTGCAGCGAAATCCCCTCGATGGCGTTGACCTTGCCGTAGTTGACGCCGGCGCCCTTCATCTCAAGCAGCATCGGCCGAGCCTCCCAGATAGGCGCGGATGACATCCGGGTGGGTGCGGATTTCCTCGGGCGTTCCCTCCGCCAGCAGCCGGCCGAAGCTCATGCAGGTGATGCGGTCGCACAGGCCCATGATGGCGTGCATGTCGTGCTCGACCAGCAGGATGGTCACGCCGCTGTCGCGCAGCTTGGTCATCAGCTGCATCATCCGGCGCGTTTCTTCCGGGTTCATGCCGGTAAACGGCTCGTCGAGCAGCACCAGTTCGGGGCCGGAGGCCAGCGCCACGGCCATGCCGAGCGCCCGCTGGTGGCCGTGCGCCAGTTCGCTGGCGAGTTCACCGGAGAGATCGGCGAGATCGAAAAACGCCAGCGCTTCCTCGGCCTTCTTGCGGGCGGCCGCCCGGTCGGCCCGATCGCGTCCGAGGATCGCCGGCAAAAGCCTTGGCGAATAGGCCATGTGCGTGCCGACCAGGACGTTATCAAGCACGCTCAGCTCGCCGAACAGTGTCGAATGCTGGAAGGTGCGCACGACGCCCGCGCGGGCGACCTTGTGCATCTTCAGCCCCGAGATGGTGCGGCCGCGAAACGTAACGGTGCCGCCAGTCGGACGGTAATAGCCGGAGATGAGGTTGAAGGTCGTCGTCTTGCCGGCGCCGTTCGGGCCGATCAGCCCGTGAATGGCCCCTTGCTCGATCTCGAAATTGAGCTTGTCGACGGCGACCAGGCCGCCGAAGCGCATGGTCAGGTCGCGGACCTGGAGAAACGGCGCGCTCATGCTTCTTCCGCCTTGATCGCCGGCGCCCCGGTGAGCTCGCCGGCGGCGTTTTGCGGCCGGTCGCCCCTGTCGCGGCGCGACAGCAGGCCCTGCACCAGGCTTTCCAGCCCGCGCGGCAGGAACAGGATCGAGAGAATCAGGATCAGCCCGTAGATCAGCGGCCGGGCCTGTTCGAAGCCCAGTTCGCGCAGCACGATCTCGTTGAGAACGGTGAGAATGATACAGCCGAGGATCGGCCCGTAGAAGGTGGCTGTGCCGCCGACGATCGCCCAGGTCAGCACGAAGACCATCTGTTCGACGTCGAAACTGTTCGGGTTGATGGTGCCGATATAGTGGGCGAGCAGCGCGCCGGAGAGGCCGGCAAATCCCGAGGCCAGCACGAAGGCCATCGTCCGGTAGCCGCGGACATTGACGCCGGAGGCTTCGGCCAGCTTGTCCTGCCAGTGGATGGCGTGGAAGGTCAGGCCGATGCGCGAGGTTTCGATGCGCCACATGATCCACAGGCAGACGGCGACGACGGCGAGTGCGAAATAGTAATAGCTGACCGGTTCGAAGAAATCGAAGGCGTAGAAGCCGAGGTCGAAATCGGGCATCGCATCGATGCGCTTCAGGCCCTTGGGGCCGCCGAACGGATCGCGGAACCGCTTCCACAGGAGCCGGATGATCTCGCCCGCCGCGAAACTGCCGATCAGGAAATAGAAGCCCTTCATGCGAAACAGCGGGAAGCTGAGGATATAGGCGATCGCGGCGGCGACCAGGGCGCCGAGCGCCATGGACACGGGCACGTAAACACCGAGCCGCTTGGACAATAGAGCGGAGGCATAGGCGCCGACGCCCATGATGACCACATGGCCGAGCGACCACTCGCCGGTAAGCGTCAGCAGCCGGTAGGAGGCGACCAGCAGCACGTTGATGGTCAGGAAAACCAGGATCTCCTGCTGCGAAAAGCTGAGCAGGTGCGGCAGCGTCACCAAGAGCGCTGCCAGCCCGATCCATCCGCCAAACCTAAGCACGGTCGGCCGTCCCGAACAGGCCGGTCGGCTTGACGACCAGCACGCCCAGCATCAGCGACAGCCCGACGATGTCGGCGACGACGCCGTCGGAGAACGTGGTGACGAAGGTGTGGATGAAGGCATAGACCACGGACGCGAGCACCGCGCCCTCCAGCGAGCCGACGCCGCCAACGATGATGACGATGAAGGCGGCGACGATGACCGAATGGCCCATATGCGGATTGACCGAAATCAGCGGCGCCGTCAGCGCCCCGGCGGTGCCGGCCAGCCCGGCGCCGACGAACATGGCGATGCGCGCCGTCTGGGTGATCGAAATGCCCTGCAGGGCCGCGGCTTCAGGGTCCTGGGCACTGGCCCGGAGCGCCCAGCCAAAGCGGGTCCGCTTGAGAAAGGCCCAAAGGGCCGCAAGCAGGACGATGGCCGCGACGATCACGAAGAGGCGCTGCAGCGGCAGCCGCACCCGGTCGGAAAACACCAGGACCTCCTGGGTGACGGGCGGCACGTGTTCCATGCGCACGCCGAAGCCCATCGACACCAGCGCCTGCAGGATCATCAGAAAGCCGATGGAGGCGACCAGCCCGCCGAGCGGATTGTCGCGCAGCGGCCGGAACATGGTCCGTTCCATGAGCAGGCCGACGCAGCCGACGAAGGCCAGGCCGATGGCGACCACCAGCAGGAACGGCAGTCCGAAACCCGAATAGAGCGCCACGACCACATAGGCGCCCAGCATGAACAATTCGCCATGGGCGAAATTGACGATGCCCATGACGCCGAAGATCAGCACCAGGCCGACGGCCACCAGCGCCAGATAGCTGGCGGCATAGGCGGCGTTCAGCCCTGTTTGCAGAAGCAGGTCGATCATGCCCCGAACCGTTGGATTTGGAAGAAGCGGCGCGCCACGGCGAGGAGGGTTGCCGTGGCGCGCCCGGGAGGCAAGATCAGCTGCGCTGATCCCACATCTGGTTGTAGGCAGCCATGTGCTTCTTCAACAGGTCGCCGTGCTTGGCGTACCAGTCGGGGATCGACTTGAAGCCCTTGATGCGCGCCTTGCCGTCCTCGATGACGACGACCGGCCAGTTGCCGACCAGCGCATTGTCGATGCCGAACAGATCGCCGCCCCACCAGTTGGCTTCGCCGAAGGCGTGCTTGCCGGTGCCGCCGTCGGTCATCGCCGCCAGCACCGCGTCCGGCTCGGCCGATCCGGCCTTTTCGGCGGCCGACTTCCACAGGTCCATGATGGAGGCGTATTCCCAGCTGACCGCACCCCATTCGCCGGGGAAGCGCTTGTTGTATTCGGCGTAGAACTCGTTGGGCTTGTTGAAATTGATGTCGGCTCCGTTGAGCATCGGATCGTCGAAATCCGGGAACTGGAAGACGAAGCCCTCCATGAATTCCTTCGACGTCTTGGCGATCATCTGGTCGTAGAAGTCGGCCGTGCAGGAGATGATCTGGCCCTTGAAGCCCTGCTGGAACAGCTGCTCGGTGATCGGGTGCACATAGTCGGAATAGCAGGTGTCGAGACAGACGATCTGCGGGTTGGTCGACAGCAGCTTGGTGACGACGGGTGCGAAATCCGTGGTCGACGGATCGAACAGCAGCGGCTCGTCCTGCATCTCGATGCCGGCGGCCTCGAAGGCGGCGAGATAGGTCGCCACCGAAGGCAGCCCCAGCGCATCGTCCTGGGCGCACATGACCGCGGTCTTCAGCTCCGGCTCGTTTTCGGCCAGCCACTCGACGCCGGTGACGTTGTAGATCGGATGCACTTCGGCCGGTGCGATCAGCGTCGTCGTGTCGGGGCCGAGATCCGATGGCAAAAGGGTCGAAAACAGCATGCCGGTCTTGTCGGCGACCGGCTGCACGCCGGGCCAGGTGTCGCCGCCCAGCATCATGATGAACTTGACGCCGTCCTCGCGGATCAGCTTGGTCGCACCGGTGCGCGCCTTGGCCGGGTCGTATTCGTTGTCGTATCCGATGAACTCGACCTTGTGCGGCTGGCCGTCGACGGTGATGCCGCCGGCGGCATTGACCCATTCGGCCCAGATTTCGCAGCCGTCGAGGCCGGGCTTGCCCCAGGCGGCAACCGCGCCGGTGAGCGGCGCCAGAAAGCCGATCTTGATCACCTTGTCATTGGCAAAGGCGCGCCCCGGCAGCGATGCGCTGACGACGCCGGCTCCCGCCGCCGCGGCTGCAGTGCCCAGAATCTTGCGCCGGGTGATTCCCTTTCGGACGAAATTCGCGATCATGATGTCCTCCCTCAATTGAGTACCGTCGGTCGTTCGATGACCGTCTAGACCAATATCAACCAATTCTTATTATTGTTGTTCTCCCAAGGATCAGCTTACAGGCGATTTTTCCAATTGCAACCGCTTATCGCACCAAAATCGAACCAAAAACCAATTTTTAGTTGAAATTGGCAGAAATTGGCCTACTAATTGGTCAAATTACGGTCCATTATCGTTTAGATTGGTCGTTATTGGTTTGCAGGTATGAGGACATTTGGTTCAACGGGAGAGAGGAAATGACGAAACGGGTTGCGATCATCGGGGCCGGACCTTCGGGGCTGGCGCAGTTGCGGGCCTTCCAGTCGGCGGCGCGGAACGGCCAGGAAATTCCGGACATCGTCTGCTACGAAAAGCAGTCCGACTGGGGCGGGCTGTGGAACTACACCTGGCGCACCGGCGTCGACGAGCACGGCAACCCCTGCCACTGTTCCATGTACCGCTACCTCTGGTCCAACGGCCCCAAGGAGGGTCTGGAATTCGCCGACTACAGCTTCGAGGAGCATTTCGGCAAGCAGATCGCCTCCTACCCGCCGCGCGAAGTGCTGTGGGACTACATCAAGGGGCGAGTGGAAAAGGCCGATGTGCGCCGCTGGATCCGCTTCAACCACAATGTGCGCGACGTGCGCTTTGACGAGACCACCGGCAAGTTCAGCATCACCGCACGCGACCATGCGACGGACACGGAATCGACCGAGGAATTCGACAACGTGATCGTCGCCAGCGGACATTTTTCCACGCCGAACGTTCCCCATTACGAAGGCTTCGAGGGCTTCAACGGCCGCATCCTGCATGCCCATGATTTCCGCGACGCGCGCGAATTCATCGACAAGGACATCCTGATTCTCGGCACCAGCTATTCGGCCGAGGACATCGGCTCGCAGTGCTGGAAGTATGGCTGCCGCTCGGTGACCGTTGCTCACCGCACCGCGCCGATGGGCTTCAATTGGCCGGGCAACTGGCAGGAAGTGCCGGCCCTGGTGCGCGTCGACGGCCGCACCGCCTATTTCAAGGACGGCTCGTCCAAGGAGGTCGATGCCATCATCCTGTGCACCGGCTATCTGCACAGTTTCCCGTTCCTGCCCGACGACCTGCGCCTCAAGACCACGAACCGGCTGGCCACCGCCGATCTCTATAAGGGAGTCGTCTGGGTGCACAATCCGAAGCTCTTCTATCTCGGCATGCAGGACCAGTGGTTCACCTTCAACATGTTCGACGCCCAGGCCTGGTATGTGCGCGACGTCATCATGGACAGGATCGCCGTGCCGGCGTCGCTGGAGGAACGTGTCGCTGATGTCGAAAGGCGCATCGCCGCGGAGGATGCGGGCGAGACCGACTACGACGCCATCCGTTATCAGGGCGACTATGTGCAGGAGCTGATCGACCACACCGACTATCCAAGCTTCGACGTCGACGGCGCCTGCGATGCCTTCTACCAGTGGAAGAAGCACAAGAAGGAGGACATCATGGCCTTCCGCAACAACAGCTACCGCTCGGTGATGACCGGCACCATGGCACCGCTGCACCACACGCCCTGGAAGGACGCGCTCGACGATTCCATGGAAAGCTACCTGCAGAACGAGGTTTCCAGCGCTGCGGAATAGCGTAAGCCCCCGGCCCGGCGCGACAGGTCGGCTTGACTAGCGTGCCGGACTCGGTGTTACGGTCGCTCTAGGACTAGGAGCGACGTAGCGATTCCATGACTTTAGTGTTGTCACCGCCCTGGGTGGATGGCGAACGGATGCCGCATCCGATCCCCAACAGCGCCCGGCAACTGGCAGACGAAATTTTTCGGCAGATCACTGCGGGCGAAATCCAGCCGGGCATGAAACTGCCACCCGAGCGCGATCTCGCGTCACAGCATGGCGTCACCCGCACGACCGTACGCCAGGCGCTGTCACTGCTGGAAACTTACGGTGTTATCGACCGCCGCCAGGGCAGCGGTTCGTTCGTGCGCAATCGCTCGAAACCCGAGGAGGGCGATGCTGCGGTATCCGGCGACCACCTGCTCGACCTGTCGGAATTATCGCAGATCACCAGCCCGCTGGAACTCGGTGTGCTGCGTTCGATCATCGAACCCGAGATCGTCCGCCTGGCTGTGCTCAACATCACCGGACGCGACATCCGCAAGATGAAGGACATCCAGACAGAACTGGAAGCGGTAAAGACCGACGGCGAGGCCTTCTCGCAGATCGATGATAGACTGCGCCTGCATCTCGCCGAATGCACCCGCAACCCGCTGCTTCTGTCCGTCTGCCGGCTGACCCAGCACGTCTCGGCCAATGCCGATTGGGGCAAGAGCCGCCGTCAAAGTCTGTCGCCGGGCCAGATCGGCGGTTATGCCGCCCGCAATCGGGCGCTCTGCCAGGCCATCGAAAACCGCAACGTCGAGGCCGCCGTCGAGCACCTCAAGCTGGCGCTCGCCGATTTCCATAGAGATCTGGTCCGCGGCTAGTGGATCTGCACCCTTCTGCCGAGTCGCAAATTCGGGGACAGTTTATTTAATTATTTGAAAAGACTGCCCTTTTGAAGGGTCGTGCTTGAATTAAGTAAACTGTCCCAGAATTTCTGGCACTGCAGTACATCGCGGTCAGTCTTCCGGTACCGCCCCGCCTGCCACCCATCGCTGGTCCCACATCTGGCCGTAGGCGCGCATGTTGCGTAGCAGCAGCTCGCCATGCCGATCCCACCAGTCGAGAATGGAGCGGAATTCGACTATGCGTGCCTTGCCGGCCTCGATGCGCACCACCGGCCAGGCGCCAACCAGTGCATTGTTGGTGCCGAACAATTCGCGGCCCCACCATTTCGCCTCACCGAAGGCATTCTGAGAAAAGCCATCGGTTTTCATGGTCGACAGCACGGCGATCGGCTCGGTCGTACCGGCGGCCTCGACTGCGCTGCGCCAGATTTCCAGGATGGAAAAATATTCCCAGGGCACGGCGCTCCACTCGCCCGGATAGCGTTGGTTGAACTCATCGTAGAAATCGTTCGGCCGGGCGAAGCGGATCTGCGGGTCATTGAGTGCGGGATCGTCGAAATCAGGAAACTGGAACAGGAAGCCTTCCATGAATTCGGCGCTCGTTTTGTGTACCAGCGCCGCATAGTTGTCGCATGTGCAGGACAGTATCTGACCAGAAAAATTCGCTCGGTAGGCAGCTTCCGTCAGCGCATGCACGAAGGGTTCGTAGGCGGTGTCCCAGCACAGGATGTCCGGTTCCCCCTCGAGCAGCACTGCGACCATGGCATCGACGTCGTTAAGGTCGCCCGGAAACAGCACTTCCTTCTGGATCTCGATGTCGGCCGCTTCGAACGCCGCCCGATAGGTTGCGACGGACGGCAGCCCCAGCGCGTCCTTCTGGGCGCAGATCGCCACCGTCTTCAGCTCCGGCCGGTTGGCGGCCAGCCAGTCGACCCCGGTCACCACATAGATCGGATGCACCTCGCAGGGCGCGATCAGATAAGGCATGTCGGGGCTGAGATCCGTCGGTAGCAGTGTCGTTGCCAGCACCTTTTCGCGCGTCAGCAGGTCGGAGATCGCTGGCACCGTATCGCCGCCCAGCATCATCACCAGCTTGACACCGTGCTCGTGCACCAGCTGCCGCGCCCCGATGATGGCGCGCGCCGGATCGTATTGGTCGTCGAACGCGACGATCTCCACTGGCAGGCTCGAATTGCCGACCTTCAGCCCGCCGCCGCTGTTGACCCAGTCGGCCCAGATCAGCGACGCATGGAACCCCGGCAGCCCCCAGGACGATTGCACCCCGGTAAACGGTGCCAGCACTCCGAGCTTAACCGCCTCTTGCCCGGCCACATTGAGCCCAGGCATTGCCGCCGCCACTGCCAGGTCTGCGCCAAACTTGTAGGTACTCAAAGTGGTTTGTGTCCTGATTTGGGTTTAGGGCGCATCGAGTGCTCGTCTGAACGTAGGGTTCAGGGGGATACAGGGTCAAGTGTAGGCTGTGTCGGAATGGGCTGTAGAACCATGATGCGAAAAGTCGTCGGTTCGCTATCATTCAGAATATTCCGGCGTGCGTGACGTTGTGAAGCTCAGCGTCGGATAAAGGTGTCTTTCAAACAAAATTGCTGCCGGTGTCCGTGACCCAATATCGCGTAACGGAAGCAGGTGATTTTGGCGCGATTATCAAAGAAATTGCACTCCCGGCGCTCCATATGCCCCTTCATCGAGTGAAGGAGGGTCCTGTGAGACTGAGCATAAACGCCGAAACTGTCGATGTATCGGACGCCCTGCGCGAGGTGTCGCTGTTGGATGTCCTGCGCGATCATTTGCGGTTGACCGGCACCAAATTTGGCTGCGGCATGGGGCTTTGTGGTGCCTGCACGGTTCATGTGGACGGCGAGGCGGTGCGTTCCTGCCAGATGCTTGCCGAGGATGCCGTCGGCGCCAAGGTCACCACCATCGAAGGCCTTGCCGCAACGGTTGACGGTGCCGACCTGCATCCGGTGCAGCGGGCCTGGATCGCAGAGGCCGTGCCGCAATGCGGCTATTGCCAGGCCGGGCAGATCATGAATGCGGCGGCGATGCTCGCGGTCAATCCGGCCCCCGATGATGAAGAGATCAGCCAGGAGATGGACGGCAATATCTGCCGTTGCGGCACCTATGGGCGCATCAGGAAGGCGATCCGGCGGGCCTCGCGGGAGATGCAAAATGTCTGAGACAAACGCGCCCACCTCTCTCTCCCGCCGCCGGTTTCTCAAGCGCACGGGCTGGGCCGCAGTTGGCCTGACGGTGGTTGCCGCCGGGTCCTATCCGCTTGTCGCTTCCGCCGTTCCGGTCTTGCCGAGCCTTGCCGATCCTGACCCTGGCGATGGCCTGGCCTGGGTGCAGATGCTGCCCGATGGTCGCGCGCGCTTCTTCTGTCCGCGCATGGAGATGGGGCAGGGCGCCTCGCTCGGTCTATCCCAGGCAGTGGCCGAGGAACTCAACCTGGCGCAGGATCAGATCGATTGCGTGCTGCCGGATACGAGCGAGATCCCGCCGGTCAAGATGACCGTGGGCAGCGAAAGCATCCTTATGTTTCTGGAGCCGGTCGCGCGGGGTGCGGCAACACTGCGTGAGATGTTGCGCCAGCACGCCGCCGAGGCTTCGGGAGTTGCCGCGGCGGACCTGGTCGACGCGCCGGGCGGGTTTATGGGACCGGACGAAACAGTGCTGGACTATGCCGATCTTGTCGGCGCCACACCGGTGATCGTCAGCGTCGAAGCTGAGAAACCGGCCACTCTCTACAGCATGGCTCCCGGCCGTACGCCCACGGCGATCGGACAAAGTTGGAGCCACCCGGAGTTGCTGGATATCGTCACCGGCAAAACGACCTATAGCCGCGACGTCATCATCCCGAACATGCTCCACGGCGCGGTCGTGCACCCCCCGGTGTTTGGCGCGCGCATCGCGGAGATTGATGACAGTGCCGCGCGCAAGCTTCCGTTCGTCGTTTCGGTGGTTGCCGACCGGCGCGGCAATTTCGCCGGCGTCGTGACGGACAATCCCTTCAAACTGAAGGAGGCTCTCGAGGCCCTCCAGGTCGAGTGGGAAACGCCTGGTGTGCCGACCCAGGCGCAGATCGAGCAGCAGTTTGATGTCGACAAGCACCGCGCCGAAGAGGGGTTTGACCATGTGGTTGCGGACACTGGTGATGTCGATGCCGCGCAGGCCAGGGCCGCCATCAGGATCCAGGCTCGATACGACACGTCGTTCCTCGCCCACAGTCCGATGGAGCCGCGTGCCTCGGTCGTCTGGGTAAGGCCCGGCCGTACCGAGGTCTGGTGCGGCACCCAGGATGCCTATTTCGTTCGTGGGCGGGTTGCCGGCATCACCGGCCAGGATCAGGAACAGGTGATCGTGCATCCCCATCGCATGGGCGGCGGCTTTGGCGGTCGTCTCCAGTGCCAGCCTTCGGAGGAGGCGGCCCGCCTGTCACAGGCCGTGGGGCGTCCCGTGCGGGTGCAATGGGATCGCGAGACCGAACTTGGCCATAATTCGTTTCAGCCGATCTACTCCCATTCGATCGACGCCGGCGTTGCCCCCGGCGGAAGGCTTACCCATTGGCAGCACGATTTCGTCTCGTCGCCGATCATTTTCGGACCCATGCCGGAACTCCTGGGCGAGGGTTGGCTGGCCAGCGGAGCAGTCGGCCTGATGGACCGCTTTGTTCCCGATATGGGCAGCGCGCGCGGCGCGGTTGCACCGTATCAGGCGGCGGACAAGCGCATCCGCTTTGCCTCCGTGAGATCTCCGCTACCGACAAGCGCCTGGCGCGGACTGGGCGCCGCCCCCAATGCCTTTGCCATCGAGTGTGCGATGGACGAGTTGGCCCATGCCGCCGGTGTCGATCCGCTGCAGTTTCGCCTCGGCAACCTTGCTGGAGCCGATGCCCGGCTCGCCGATGTGCTGAGCAAGGCGGCCGAGATGGCCGGCTGGCCGCGGGATCCGGGCCCGGATCGTGGCCTTGGAATCGCCGCAGCGGTTTACAAGGACAAGACGCCGGTTGCGATCGTCGCTGAGGTTCATATCGACCGAGACCTGGAGGAAATCCGCCCCACGCACTTCTGGTGTGCGCATGATTGCGGGCGGGTCGTCAATCCCGATCAGGTGCGAAACCTGATTGAGGGCAATGTGGTCTGGGGCTGCGGCCTTGCGCTCAAGGAACGCATTACCGTTGAGGACGGTGCGATCTCCGAGACCAACTTCCACCTCTATGAGCCGCTGCGCCATTCCGAAGCGGCCAAGGTGGAGATCGCCCTGATAGAGCCCCCTGCCGCGCCCCCGGTGGGCGTCGGAGAATCGGCCCTGCCGCCGGTGGCGCCTGCTCTCGCCAATGCGGTGTTCGCGGCAACCGGTCAACGATTGCGACGTCTGCCGATGTCATTTGACGATCTCAGCTGACGTGGCCATTCTCAAGATGTGAAAAGGACGCCTGCCATCCGCGAATTTGCCAAAGCCAGCCTGATCAAGTTGATTGCCGCGCGACTGCCACCAGATCACACGGTACGATCCGCCGGCAGCGGCGTTGATCCAATCCGCAATGCTCGCGCGCCTGCCGAACTCAAACGCGACCTGCTGGGAGAGCTTTACGCAAACGGTGGGCCCGAGGCCATTCTCGCAATAGGCCGAAATCTCGATGGCGTCGCTCACGATCCGATATGGTCCGCCGCGCTTTCTTCGGCGGATCCGTGGATACTGCTTGAGAAATGGCGTCGCTTCGAGAATTATGCCCATTGGAACAATCGCACGGTAATCGAGCGCCTGTCCGATGCGAGCATCAGCGTTCGCCGCTACGCCGCCGATGGATCGACGCCGACAGCGCCAGAAAACCTGATGGTATGCAGCCTCCTGACCGGGCTTCTGGCTCAAGTAGGTTGCCGTTATATCGAGTGCATCTTGGGCACTGCCAATCCCGTCACCATCATCGAACGCGACTGTCCCGTTCAACCCTTGGACGTCGACGCCGCCGACACAGGCCAATGGCAGATATCCTGGACGCGCCACGAGATCCAAACGCCGGTCGTAACCGAACAAAGCAAGGTGGAAAAAATTGTCGGAACGCACGGCCTGAGCGAGCCAGTCATCCGCGCGCTGGAGCACCTGCTGGCAGACCCGTCGCGCTCCTGGACACTTGCCGCGTTGGCCGATGCGTGCCACCTGTCCGAGCGCACCCTGCAGCGGCGCTTGCACGAGGCGAACCTCAGCTTTTCCAGGATCGTGCGCCTGGTGCGCATCCACGAGGCCTGCGCCCTCCTGGAAACCACCGATCTTCCGGCGACCGCCATCGGCTTTTGCACCGGCTTTTCAGACAGCGCCCATTTCAGCCGTGACTTTTCCGCGAGCATGGGCCTGGCGCCCAGGGCCTACAGGCAACTTTTCAAGCAGACCGGGGCGAGCGTGCAACCATCTGGCGGTTCAGGCCTGAGCTTCGTCGGATGAATCGTCTTCAATCCAGCGAACAGGTTTCTTCGCTCGGCGATCTACACTGAGTTGAAAAATGTCCTCTCGGGAATAATGCCCCGCCACATCAAGGTCATGTTTGTATTCGGTCGTGGCGGTGAGATCGATTTCCGCACAGACGAGTCCGGTTTTGTCGAAGAGTTGCCCTTCGATCCAACGGCCATCCGGACCGGCAATGCCGCTGCCGCCGTTCAGCAGGACCGTTGCGTCTGAACAGTCCGGGCCAATGCCGATCCGATAGGCTTCCAGCAGTTCCGGCGGAACGTCGTCCACGGTCAGGATGTGCGCAGCGGCGGCAACAAAACACCGTCCTTCAAACGCATAGTGAAGGGTTGCCAGGGCGTGACTGTCCGGCATGTCAGGCCAACACGCCATGTGGATTTGCTCGTCCTGCGCATGCAGGGCCTGCCGCGCCAACGGATGCCAGTGCTCCCAGCAAACGAGGCCGCCGATGTTGCCGAACTCCGTTGAAGACACCCGCAGACCGGAGGCATCACCCTGCGCCCAGACAATCTTTTCGGTATGGGTCGGTGTCAGTTTCCGATGCAGGTTGAGCGTTGAGCCGTCAGTGCCGATCAGCAGGATGCTGTTGAAGACGCTGCCTGAATTCTCTCGAATTCTCTCATTGAAACCCAGCGCGACAACGACCTTGCGATCTCGCGCAACCTTCCTGATCGGCTCCAATTCCGGCCCGTCATGTGTCGGACATTCACGGACGAATTTCGAATACCAGTGCCTCGCCTCCGCATCGTTCCAGCCAGCCATGCCGAACACCCACGCCGGATATCCCGTCAACCAGCTTTCCGGAAACACGATCACCTGCGCGCCCTGGCTGGCCGCTCGTTCTATATGAGAGACGGCGCGCTT
Organism: Hoeflea sp.; assembly: GCA_965216535.1. Classification (GTDB taxonomy): domain Bacteria; phylum Pseudomonadota; class Alphaproteobacteria; order Rhizobiales; family Rhizobiaceae; genus Hoeflea_A. The sequence continues at coordinate 6,529,241 of OZ244175.1, read as the reverse complement.
GACGCCCTCCTGTAGATCCAGGACAGCAGTCGGTTCCTGAACCACTGCGATATTGACCAAGCTCACTCGTCTCCTCCGTGGCAGCGCCGTCAAATAATGTCGGGACTCAAGCCTGTTTGATCGAGCACTCGTCCTCGGGCAGGCCGACAATGGTTATTCCATAGGTTCCCGTTTAACCAATCTACATTGACCCAAAAGCCGGTTCGATAGCCTGCGCGCAATGCGTTCATTGGAAAACGCAAATGTAAGAAATGTTCAAAGTTCAAGCGTGGCCAAGAACGTAGGTGTGATTGTAGTCAGAGCAAATCACGCAAGTCCGAACGAGGACTTCAACGCGGCCAAGCTAGCGTACAAGCGTAGCGGTTCGGCTGGATCCGGTGCAAAGCCGTGATGAGTGTAGAAGGCGGCAGCGGTTGCATCCTTGGCTTCGACCACGAGAAAGGCAGCAGCGATTTCGGAACGCATTGCGCGCATGGCCGCATCGGCAATCAAAGCTGACCCAAGACCCAGACCCTGGAATTGCCGGTCGATCGCCAGTCGTTCAAGCCGTACAGCGGGAACAACCGGATAGCGCGGAAGCCTCTTGCGAGCCGTCTGATCAAGGTTCATGAGTTGAATGTGACAGGCTGAAAGAGTGTAGTAACCGGCGACCGTACCGGTCTCTTCCTCGATGGCTAGAAAGCATGCGGCGACCCTGCGCCGCTGGTCCTGTCCGGCTTGCCGCACAAGATAGGTATCAAGATCCGCCAAACCGCTGTCAAAACCGCCGCGACCCTGTTTGCCGAGAGGCTCGATTGCGAAGGGCGGAGATGGCACCTGAATTTCAGTCCTTCGCGATCAAGGCGTCATGGCGTTCCTTTGCCTTGCGCATCGCTGGCACCGGCTTGGCCTCGGCCAACAAGCCAGCGACAAAAGCTGAACTCTCCGCGCTCAACTTGATACTCTCTGCCTGTTCCAGCGTTCGGCGCGCGGCGGTACTTGCCGCAGAAACGACAAAGTCGGTGACGCTGCGCCCTTCAATCTCCGCGGCACGCTTGAGCACCGCATGAACCTCCGGCGCAATCCGTGCTTCCAGCCTTGCCTGTTTTTTCGTCGTGGCTGTCATGGTCTACTCCTTAAATTGAATATACGGCAAATTGCCGTACAATTCAAGAAACGCAAAGCGCGACTTCCACTAAGTAATTGTGATGCGGACATAGCCGACCCGGCTTCGCGATGAAAGAACTGCTGAACCGCGAGGCAGTAATCGTCAGGGACGACTCGGTTTGGAACACCGAAGACAGCGGTTCGAAACTGAGCTGTGGACGGCAAGCTATTGAAATAAAGTCATAAATTTTTTTGTACCGATTTATTTTGGGAAGCAACTGTTGCGCTGATCCGATTAGTGTGGATATTGCGCAGCAGCAAGCAGCACCTGATTCGTTTTCAACAATGAAGAGGTGTGTCGTTGCAGCATTTTCCCCAAGAAATGACTATCCGTATCGGAGATTACGTTGAGTTGTCGGCGTCAGGCTCGCTTGCGATCGCAGCATTGGTGCTTCTTGCCCTTGTGTATCTAACGGGAAAAGCAAGAAGGTGGTGGCGGTAACTGGCCCGCTCGGTTCAATCCAGGAAGTCGTCCAATGGCCGGAACGGTGTGTCCTCGCCACCCCCAACCCGCGCCATCAAATAGGTCCCGATCTGCCGAAACGTCACATCCGTAAAGTCGTTAGTGGCCGCTAGCGTGAGTTCAGCACAACCGGCGATCTCGATAGGTGCCCCTGACCTCGCCCTGCCCAGATCGTCATAGAGCCCTACCATATCCACTAGCTCTATAGGTGCTTCGCACTAGTGGTGGTCGCCTCCGTAATTGTATCGATCCTTTCGCAGGTGCCGGTGGCGAGCGCAAAGGCGCCATGCCCAAAACAACACCTCACACCGTCACCAACATCGAGCCATGCTTGCTGTACAATGCCGTTCATCTTGACGTTTTCGACACATCAATCGGGTTGGGGAGGGCACCCGCATCTATTCGCACAGCGCGTGCGCAGATGGCTCAAGGGCCGTTGCGACTTTTCCGCTATCTCAACTTTGCGATGAGCCAAAATTATCAGGAAACCGTCAAAAACTGGTGCTGCCGGAGAGATTTGAACTCTCGACCTCTCCCTTACCAAGGGAGTGCTCTACCCCTGAGCTACGGCAGCGTGTCGGCGCGGAAATGCGGCGCGGGGCCGGCTTGCGCGAGGACGCGGAGCCTATTGCCATAGACTGGCGGGCAGCGCAAGGATGAAAGCGGCGGCGTGAGCGCTTTTTACCAAGCGTTAAGCATAGCGGCGCATGCTGTGCCGCACTTGCCCGAATTACGCCATGCAATTGCCCTTTGCCAGGTGCCGGGGAATGCGGTATGTCGGCCCGATGGGACAAACCAGCGACAGCGGAGATGGCAAGAGCCCGGCGGAGGTCCGAAAGGCCCGGCTGGCGGCCGAATTGCGCGCCAACCTGCAGCGCCGCAAAAAGCAGGTGAGGGCCCGCCGCGGCGGCGCCATGGACGAGGCCGGCGGACTGCCGGCTGCGGCGAGCGCCGCGAAGGACAAATGACGGCCGGCAATCGCCGGTGATACAAAGGGGCGGGCGACAAGCTCGGGGACTGCATGGATCGCATCAGAATCGTCGGCGGCAAACCGCTCAACGGGGTCATCCCTATCTCCGGCGCCAAGAACGCCGCCCTGCCGCTGATGATCGCGTCGCTTCTGACCGACGACACCCTGACGCTGGAAAACGTGCCGCGCCTTGCCGATGTCGAGCGGCTGATCCAGATTCTCGGCAATCACGGTGTCGACCACTCGGTCAACGGACGCCGCCAGCGGGAAGGCGAGGGCTATTCGCGCACCATCCATTTCTCCGCCCGCCACATCGTCGACACCACCGCACCCTACGAACTGGTGTCGAAAATGCGCGCCAGTTTTTGGGTCATCGGCCCGCTGGTCGCCCGCATGGGTGAAGCACGTGTGTCGCTTCCCGGCGGCTGCGCCATCGGAACGCGGCCGGTCGACCTGTTCATCGACGGCCTGCAGGCGCTCGGCGTCGAGATCGACATCGATGGCGGCTATGTCAATGCCCGCGCACCCAACGGCATTCAGGCCGGCCGTTTCGAATTCCCGAAAGTGTCCGTCGGCGCGACCCACGTGCTGATGATGACGGCAACCCTGGCCCGCGGCACGGTGGAGATCCACAACGCGGCGCGCGAGCCGGAGGTCGTCAACCTCGCTGATTGTCTCAATGCCATGGGCGCTCGAATCTCGGGTGCCGGCACCTCCACCATCATCATTGAGGGTGTCGATGCACTGTCAGGTGCCCGCCATCGGGTGCTGCCCGACCGCATCGAAACCGGCACCTACGCCATGGCCGTTGCCATGGCCGGCGGTGATGTGACGCTGGAAGACACCAACGCCACGCTATTGGACGCGGCGCTCGACACGTTGCGTGAGGCCGGCGCCGAGGTAACACCGACCAATTCTGGTCTGCACATCAAGCGCAACGGCTCAGGCCTGTCGCCGGTCGATGTGACCACCGATCCGTTCCCGGGTTTTCCGACCGACCTGCAGGCACAGTTCATGGCGCTGATGACCCGCGCCAAGGGAACGTCCAAGATCACCGAGACCATCTTCGAAAACCGCTTCATGCACGTCCAGGAACTGGCGCGGCTCGGTGCCGACATCCAGCTCTCCGGCCAGACGGCCACCATACGGGGCGTCGACGCTTTGAAGGGAGCCCAGGTGATGGCGACCGACCTGCGGGCCTCCGTCTCGCTGGTCATTGCCGGCCTCGCCGCTGAAGGCGAGACCGTGGTCAACCGGGTTTACCATCTCGACCGCGGCTTCGAGCGGCTGGAGCAGAAGCTGACGCGCTGCGGCGCCGAAGTCGAGCGCATCAGCGGATAAAGAGCCTTGCGCAATTGCACCTGCCGCCGCAAATGACTATCTAGCTTGTCGACGCGGCCCGTGCGCCGCAGCCAGGAACAAGAGCGCTCGATGAAAATCCTGAAACTGATGGCCCTCGACAAGGAGGACCTGTCCATCGTGTCCGCCTACATGCAGGATGCGGTGATCAAGGCAGACGATCTCGACTATCAAGCCAAGGACATGCGCTTCCTGCTGGCCGGCAATCGCTTTGTCTGGGAAGAATCCGCCGGAAAGCGGCGCCGCTCCTACGAACGCCGCCGTTCGGCGTTGCATTTCAACCGTGTTACCGCGGTTCGCTCGCGTGGGTTCAGCCGACGAGAGGGCGACAAGGTCCTGTCCTTGCTGACGATCAATTTCGTGCCGGGCGATGACGCGCCAGCCGGCACTATCGAATTGATCTTTTCCGGCGACGCGGCAATCGAATTGTCGGTCGAATGCATCGAAGCGCAGATGAGCGACCTTGGCGCCGCCTGGGAAACGGAATTCCGCCCCAACCACCCTTTGCTCTAACACGCAGAGTTTTCAAGGAGAGGGCCCGTGGTCCGACGCCTGCATCAGTCGAGCACGACGTTCGATGTCGATTTTACCGATCTTCTGGCGATGAAACGCGAGGTGTCGGAAGACGTTAACGCCGTCGCCGCCCAGATCATCGCAGATGTCAGGCAGCGCGGCGATGCGGCGCTGATCGACTACACCCGGAAATTCGACCGCCTCGATCTCGAGACCAGAGGCATTTCCATCGCCGCGGATGCGATTGATGCAGCAGTTGCCAGTGTCGATCAGTCCACGATGGACGCGCTGAAACTCGCCCATAAACGCATTGAAAGCCACCACGCAAGGCAGATGCCGAGGGACGATTTTTACGAGGACCACCTCGGCGTCGGGCTCGGCTCACGCTGGACGGCGATCGAAGCCGTTGGCCTTTATGTGCCAGGTGGCTTGGCAAGCTATCCGAGTTCGGTGCTGATGAATGCCGTGCCGGCGCAGGTTGCCGGCGTCGAGCGCATCGTCATTGTCGTGCCGTGCCCGGATGGCGAGCTTAATCCGCTGGTTCTGGCGGCAGCGAAACTGGCTGGGGTTTCGGAAATCTACCGCGTCGGCGGTGCCCAAGCCGTGGCGGCGCTTGCCTACGGAACCGAAACCATCGCCCCGGTTGCCAAAATCATCGGCCCCGGAAATGCCTACGTGGCGGCGGCCAAGAAACAGGTGTTCGGAACTGTCGGCATCGACATGATCGCCGGCCCGTCGGAAGTGCTCGTACTGGCAGATGCCAACAACGATCCGGCCTGGATCGCCGCCGACCTGCTTGCCCAGGCCGAGCATGACACGTCCGCCCAGTCGATCCTGATCACCGACAGCGCCGAGATGGCCGATGCGGTGGAGAGGGCGGTCGAATTGCAATTGAAGGCCCTGCCGCGTGGTGAGGTGGCTGGTGCCAGCTGGCGCGATTTCGGCGCCATCATTGAGGTCGCAGACTTCGAAACCGCCATGCCGCTGGTCAACCGCCTGGCAGCGGAACATCTGGAACTGGCGGTCGACGACCCGGATGCGCTGATACCCAAGATCCGCAACGCCGGCGCCATATTCATCGGCCGTCACACGCCGGAAGTGATCGGCGACTATGTCGGTGGTTCCAACCATGTTCTGCCGACCGCCCGTTCGGCGCGCTTTTCCTCCGGCCTGTCGGTGCTCGATTATGTCAAACGCACCTCCGTGCTGAGGCTCGACGCCGAGCAATTGGCGACGCTCGGACCGGCCGCAATCGCGCTTGCCGAGGCCGAAGGCCTTGACGCCCACGCCCGCTCTGTTGCAATTCGGATGAACCGATAGGAGTATGGGCCCGATCTATTGTGCAGTGCGGCAATTCGAGCGGACCGGCTGCCGTTCGCAGCGGGAGGGAATGCTGAAAAATGGCCGAAAACGGCGCATTCAGGCTTTCGGAAGTCACGCTCGATGAATCCATCGGGCGTTCGACGCCGGATGTCGAGCATGAGCGTGCCGTCGCCATTTTCGATCTCATTGAGGAAAACAGCTTCCAGCCGGTCGGCCATGATGGCGGACCATACAAGCTGAAGCTTTCGCTGGTCGATTCGAAGCTTGTCTTCACGGTGACACAGGAAGACGACGGCGCCGTCGCGACCCATATTCTCTCGCTCACCCCGTTTCGCCGCATCGTCAAAGACTATTTCATGATCTGCGAGAGCTACTACGAGGCGATCCGCAGTTCGACGCCGAGCCAGATCGAGGCGATTGATATGGGCCGGCGCGGCATTCACAACGAAGGATCGCAGACGCTGATGGACCGGCTGGACGGCAAGATCGCCATCGATTTCGACACCGCCCGCCGCCTGTTCACGCTTGTCTGCGTCCTCCACTGGCGCGGCTGACCTTGGTGACCATGGGCGACAGCGGACCTGCCGCGCCGGACCTCCCGTCCGCCGTGCTCTTTGTCTGTGGCATGAACTCCATCCGCTCGCCCATGGCCGAACAACTGGCCAAGCGATATCTGCCGTCCGGCACCTATATTGCCTCGGCCGGCGTGCGCCACGGCGAGCGCGATCCTTTCGTCGATGCGGTGCTCGAAGAGGTGGGGCTCGATCTCGGCCGCCGTCAGCCGCAGACCCTGGATGACCTGGAAGACGACTATTTTGACCTGATCATCACGCTGGCGCCGGAGGCCCACCACCAGGCGCTGGAGATGACTCGCGCAAACGCTGTTGACGTTGTCTACTGGCCAACCCCGGACCCGGCCGTCGCCACCGGCAGCCGCGAGCGCATCCTGTCCGCCTATCGCGACGTGCGGGATCATATCGAGATGATGCTGAAGAAGCGCTTTGGAAAACCCAAGGCATAAGAATCGCCCAACCGCGAGGTATTCGGTTCACAAAGCTCAAGCGATTGTGTAGGTTCCCGCGCATTCGCGATGCGACCCCGCATCCGCCGTCAACAGGATGATTGAGACTATATGGCTAAGGAAGAAGTCCTCGAGTTTCCAGGCGTGGTCACGGAACTGCTGCCCAACGCGACATTCCGCGTCAAACTGGAAAACGAGCATGAGATCATTGCGCACACTGCCGGGCGCATGCGCAAGAACCGTATCCGCGTGCTGGCTGGCGACAAGGTGCTCGTCGAAATGACGCCCTATGATCTGACCAAGGGCCGGATAACCTACCGGTTCAAATAGCGCTCTTCGCGCCATGGTCCCTTCGCCCAAACTCATTCTGGCCTCCGGCTCGCCGCGCCGTGTCGAACTTCTGCAGCAGGCCGGACTGGAGCCGGATCATCTGATGCCGATGGAGATCGACGAGACTCCCGGCAAATCCGAACATCCCCGGACACTTGCCCGCCGATTGTCGCGACAAAAGGCCGAGGCTGCCGTCAAGGCCCTGAAGGGTGATCCCAACTGGCCCAACCGGTACATCCTTTCGGCCGATACGGTGGTCGCGATCGGCCGTCGCCTTCTCGACAAGGCAGAGCTGGCCAATGAGGCATCCGCCGCACTCTATATGCTGTCTGGCCGCTCTCACCGGGTCTATACCGGCCTGACGCTGGTGACGCCGAACAACCGCTACCGCCACAAGATCGTCGAAACCCGGGTGCGCTTCAAGCGCCTGTCGCGGGTCGAGATCGAGGCCTACCTCGCCTCCGGCGAATGGCGCGGCAAGGCCGGCGGCTACGCCATCCAGGGTCTCGCCGGCGCATTCGTGGCCAAAATGGTCGGCTCCTATTCCAACGTCGTCGGCCTGCCGCTGATGGAAACAGTCAACATGCTGGTCGGCGAGGGCTTCGACGTGCACGCCCGCTGGCTGGAACCGGATTGAGTTGATGGCTGAAAAAGCGACTGGCAATGTCGAACCTCTGCGCAAGGCGCGCCCCTGTCCGGAATGCGGCCGGCCGTCGGCCCGCGCCACCTATCCGTTCTGCTCCGAACGCTGCAAGAACATCGATCTCAACCGCTGGCTGACCGGCTCCTACGCCATCCCGGTGACCGAGGAAGAGGAAAATCAGCGCCCGTCCGAGGACGGCGACTGACACCGCTTTGAGCGTATTGAAAAAAACCGCAGGCCGGCCGCTTATTCGGCTGGACACGCCCTCCGGACATGTTATAAACCCGCTCGCCTGAAAGGGGGACCACCAACGCCCCCGGCCGCAAGGTTGAAATAGACAGCTCCGCCAAGGCAGTTGCCCAGATAGCTCAGTTGGTAGAGCAACGGACTGAAAATCCGTGTGTCGCTGGTTCGATTCCAGCTCTGGGCACCATCTTCTCCAGTTAAATTGTTATATATCAGGACTTTATGTAAAGGTGCCCTTCATTTGTCCACCTTTTTGTCCACCTATAGCTTTGGCTTTAGGGAGTGGTTTGAACCCGGGTTCATCAGTTTACTTGTGCGAATGAGGGTGTTTGAACGTCATTGCCACGCTTGGGGCATCCGGTCGGATTTCCGCGCTGTTCGTCATTCCGATGAACCGATACCTGAAGAGGATTGGTATGCCGAGTATGTTGACGATATCGTTCGTTAAGATTTCTCCCTGATCGCTGAGACAAAACGATCAAAGGTCTCCTCTTCCGATTTGATCTTGTCGAGGGCGGCTCCGATTGGACGCAGAGCAGTTGTGAAATCATCTTCGGCAAATGCCTCAGCAAGAGCGTCACGATCAATCGAAATCGGAAGCGCAAGAACGCCTTCCTTCGGGTCACAAAAGTAGCCTCTATTTACGAACGCACTCGCTTCCGCCCTCAGCAGGGCTTTCCATGGACGCCATCCTAGGGCGTTAGAGTTGATGTTTATACGAATTCCCGCACCGGCAAAGCCGCAAAACGCCCCAACCCAAGTCGCTGGTTCATTACCGTCAATGCAATTCGTGCTACGGAGCTCGAAAAATAAGTCAAAACTGTCATTTGAACTGTTCGCCGTTCTCCAATGATTGAGCGCGATCCACACGGGATCATCCAAGTCGATCGCTACTTTTCCCGCCCATCCATTAGCTTTCCGATGACTTTCGAATATCTCCGCAACCGCTTTCCCAAGAGCTGGCTTCATCGAACTTTGCTCGTAGCGAAGTGCTGCTTCGAGGTCGTCAATATGGCGAACAATTACGGGGCCGACAGATGGATCTTCCATAATAAGTATCTCCTATAAGCTCAGGACATGATCGCCGAAGCGTACAATCATGCTCTCGATAAAACTGCGTTCGGCCGGTAACCCCTTACCCACACTCCAGGCAGCAGCTGCAACCTCCCGCCATGAGATTGAATTTGCGCAGAGCGTTTGATCTGCGATTGGTGCTAGCAGAACAATATGTGATTTCAGGCCATAAAGTTCGGAGCGCTGGTGCAACGCAACCTTGTACCGTTCCAACTGTTTTGGCCCGAGACCTGCATCAATTTTGACTTCTATGCCAACTATGCGTGTGGATGTTTGGATAACAATGTCTACACGATCGGCTGTGTTGCCGATTGGGCTGCTCTCGGTTTCGATTTTATATCCATCGTCAAGTTCTCGCTTCCAGTCGGTTCTTGGTATTGCTTTGGCAAGAAATTCCGCCAGGAACTTGCGTGATGTTGCACCTCCGAAATCAGGAAGCCATAGGCCGGCCAAAGCGGCGGCATTACGAAATTCGTCCCGCTTCAGGCCTGCAATAGCCCAAGGGTTTATGAGCCCTCCGTGTTCCCTCGCCAAAGCGAGTGGTCCGTGTAACTCCTCGAATGCACTTTCAATACCCGTAAGCGAGGACAATTGCGTTGGGGCACGTGGCATATGATCCTGAAGCAATGGTGTCAAAGCATCGAAGGCTAATTTCAGACGTTCAGGGGAGCACTTTAGGGACTTGCTGACTGTGTTCATCGCGGATCCTCACCTTCAGTGGCCTACATACCATGGTGTCGATGTCTTGCCGAAAGTCGTCACGAACAAATAGCATCCGATAGCGTTGGTGATGGCATCGGGTTTGAAACCATACTCTTCAGATTGTTCGCCGACCTGCGACCAGAAGTCCGCATTTTGCATTCCGTCGGCGTAATCGAACGGTCCAAATGTAAAAAAACCTACATGGTGCGCGTTCTGATGCAGCATTCGCCTAATTCCAACCCTTCAACTTCGTCCGGATCCTACAGCATACGATCAACAGGCAGGTAAAACGGCATCCGCTTAGCAACTTGCCTATGTGTCAGTCGGCCAGTGCTTGGCTCATGATGTCGACTGCTTCGTCGCGGTAACTGGTGGTAAGGTCGCGGAAACTGTCTTTGATTAGGTATTGGCTACCCATTGCAGAGAGGAATTCTGGCTTTAGGCCGGAAGCCACTTCAATCGCCTCTTTTGTGCGATCTGGAATATTAGCTAGCGCTGCTCTAATCTCGTCGTTATGCCCGGCGCGCGCTGCTGCAGCGATATCAAGCAGGTCACGCGGTTGTATCATTTTTCCTCTGTAGTTTATTTTTTTGGCCACGATTTCAGCGATTGTCTCGAGCTGTATCTCCCGGCCTTGGAAAGACCATGGCCGTGTTGGCTCCGTGGTGAGGGTGTTTGCAACAATGAAGTCGATCTCGCCGATCTCTCCAAAGGCGTAACGTCGACTTGAAACACCATCACCATCATAGCCAGACGGCTGAATGCTCAATTCAAAGGTATTGGTTTCCGGATTGAGTAAGCCGAGGTACTGGGCATCATCGAGGAAAATGTCAATGTCATGGCTCTCCCGATGATTGATCTGAACCATCATCGCGGTGCCCCCGCCAAATGACCACTTATCGATTAGATCATATTCGCGATTAACTTGGTCGATAAGCTCCAACGCGACTGGTAGAAGCCGATGCCACTCAGAGGTGCGCAACATATCAGGCCGCTAGCGGAAGGGGGGCGCCTGTTTCGTAAGCCAGCTTCTTGGCTGCCTTGACCAATTCTTCTTCTGAGACGTTGTGATGGGCCGCAAACGCGATCTGAGCATCCAGCGGAACTTCGGTATAAAAAGACCAAACCTGAGCGAAATATTCACCACCTATGGCCGGGTCAGCGATATGCGCAGCAAGATCCGCCGCGCAGGCGTACTGTCCGTACGGCGCGTTCACTTTGGACATCAAAGCTTCAAACGCTGTGGCTGTCATAGTGGGTTGTATATATACATGACAGAGGTTGATATCAAGTTAGCTAAGCGGTCGGAAGGGCCTCCAAGAAGGGGCTCCTTCACGGTTCACCCCTTACTTAAAGTAAGGGAATTCCCTACAAATTGCGCAATCAGCCAGGAACCCAAAGTGCATTGCGCTGCGCTATCAGCCATCGGGAGAGGACCAAGTTACGCTGATCCGTATCGGATCAATAGAGCTTCCCTTTTACGTTGCCTCACCGTTAGTCGATTTCAATCAGTGTAGGCTCTGAAGCCACCCTGGCTATCAGAAAGCAGGTGAAGATCAGTCCGAGCACGGAAAGGACACCCCCTATGGGCGACAGTGAACCACTGTTCAAATCAGCTCGCATTCAACGCCCTATAGACGGAAGCTCGACCAACACCGAGCTGTTTTGCAATCTCTGTAGCTCCCAGCCCCTCTGCCTTCAGTTGCTGGATCTCCGTCATACGGTTACGGACCGTCGGTTTGCGGCCCCTGTACTTTCCTTGAGCTTTTGCCTTAGCAATACCCTCACGTTGCCGTTCCAACATGATTTCTCGCTCAAACTGTGCCAGGGCGGCGAACATGGTCAGCATGAGTTTCCCGGTCGGCGACTTAGTATCTACGGAACTTCCACCGAAATCGAGGACACGAAGTCCAACACCCTTGTCATCAAGAAGCCCAATAACTTTCAACAGGTCGGATGTTGAGCGTGCGAGGCGATCAAGTTTCGTGACAATCAGCGTGTCGCCCTCACGGACAAACTCAAGAGCCCTCGAAAGCTCTTCCCTTTGGCCAATCGATGAAACCTGTTCACTAAACACCTTCTTTGTCCCAACTGCATCCAGATCGCGCAGCTGGGCCTCAAAGCCTGCGTGTTGATCCACCGTTGACGTTCGTGCATACCCAACCAGCATATCACCGCTCTGTCTCATTAGGGTCTAGATATTATAGAGATTTGTCTCAAAATAACAACAATAACTTCATTGAGACACGATATGGGCTGGATTGAGACGTCTCACTGAGGCCGGCCCTAAAGGGACAAGCGTTCGGCAGGCGCCTTGCACCGGCTGTAGAAGGCCAACCCATTTTCGATAACCGGACAGAACAGCGCACATGTCGACCACATAAAAGAGGCTCGATTTAGAAAGCTGAGTTACATTTTCTCGAATTGCTTCTGGCCATCCACGTTGCTTCAGTTTCCACACCCAGCCGACTTGCGTGGGACTTCCAACACATGCACAGTTCAACCGGTACCCAGGAGATTGGATTAGCCTATGCGCCGACTGGCCGTTCCTACCCTAAGTCTGTGCATTGCGCTTACGGCTTCAGCTCACGCACAGGACGCCAGCGACCGCATCGCGCTCTCGCGGTTGGTGGATTGCACAGCATTTGCCGGTACTCTTGAAGGTTTCTACTCTCGATATCGAGAAGCCACCGATGACAATCAATTCGTGGAAGCAGAAAAGAGAGCTGACCGGCTGCAACTTGCCTGGGCACAGATCTTGTACGCGAGGGTCAACGTGGAGATCGAACGACAGCGGGACGCTGACGCTATAACCGGTCAAATGGACTGGATTTATCGATCCGGCGAAACGCTGCCGGATCATACGGGCCTGGGAAATGCGGTTGTGATTTTTGAAAATCGCCTTTCCGATTGTGAGCGCGATATGTTGGAGCAGTGAGCTCGGGTGTATATGTTGTGATCATGATCGAACAGATCCGGGCACATAACGCTTCTCAACGGAGCTGTTTTGCCGCCTGATCCTTCAGTTGGAGTTGTATCCGTATTGCCCACGTGTAAGAAGCGCATCTTTCCAGTGACTTTCTCTAGCCAAAATCGTGTCTTTGTCTGTTTGGAAGGGCCAGTACTCAATCAATGAGAAAAGGAAATTGCGACGGGCGTAGTCTGCGTCTGCGTGGGGCATAAGTCCGATGAGCTCTTTGTTCCAGCCGTGGCCCGTGACCATGTATTGTCCCCAACGCGACCAAATCCCCCATTCGCCATACGCTGATCCGACATACTTTCGACCGGTCGCTTTGTCGGCGATTACGTAGACACCCTTCACGTTCTCTAAGGCTGACTTCCAATCAAGACGCTCGTTGCGCCAAATGACTTCAAGTTGGCGGAAATCATGACTAACCCATTGGTAGCCGCGAAAAGGCAAGCCGCCGTAGCGCTCTTTGAGTATCTCTGAGACCGTCAAACGTTCCTCAATTGTCGAAAGCCGAAAACTCCTGCCTCGGCTCACACTGCCTGTAAGCTTCAGCCGACCTATGTACTCCCGGCATTTGTCGACTTCTTCGATCCGATATCCGTCTTCGCCTTTGCCCACTCGTTCAATTACTCGGAACAAGCCTCCGTATAACCAGGTATCGCGTTCTGGATAGAATGAAATAAGCGAGAGAATGTAGTCCCGGTTAAACTCGTCCCGCTTACCACGCCAGCTGTTCCAACCAAGCCAAGCTTCGTGGCTGTCGACAAATGCATCTAGTGGTTGCTCGCCGATGATATTTTGACGGGCGGCGTGCACCTTGTAGTGGCTCGGGTCTTCAATCTCGAACAAAGAAGATAGTGTTAGCAAACTCGCCCTCTCTCAATCGATGTGGATCTGTCGATAGTCCCGTTTCCTCTAGCTAACGGGTTGATTGCGACGTAAGAGACATCAACAGGACCCTAGACAGCTATATGCTTCAGCTCAGCCCAAAGCTCAGCGGCCCGTTTGTGAGCGTCTACATGGGCTTGTTGCATTTGCTTGGGTGTGACACGGTTCTGCAATGGGGGAGGGACGTTTCCATCACCCGGTGTAACCTTCCACATCTTGCCCCTGACGATCTTGTGAATGGTGTTGGGGCTAACCCCATTCAGGGTAGCAAGTGCCTTGGTGCCATGGGTCTTGGATCCAAATACGTAGTTGTTTCGGATCTCGTTGACCTGGCACCAAGTCAGTTTTGGCTCGTGGATTAGGTTCGTGACTTGTCGCCGTATGGATTGATGATCTGCTGTTCTGGGCATTTCGTGCACCCGGGTTCATTACGATTTTGTAGGTCCGGACTATATCTCAATTCAAGGGCGTGCCGATGCGGGCTCCACATTTTTTCCGAGCAGTGTCCTTAGGCCGTACGGTCGTTAGCTCCCAAATTTGAAAAAGGAACAAGCCATGATCCCTATGCCGTCCGGCTTCACTTCGAGCTCAACCTTTCCCAACTCCAACTTAACAGAGCCAGATTGCCCAGCCTTTGCGAAGGCCGCTTCTACTGTTTCGGCTGAGAAGTCGAGGCTGGAGCCAGTAAGTGCACTAAAAACAGCGGCACACATTCCCGATAGCGACTATGCGGTTCCTGGCTGGTGGTTTGGATATCCACAACGCCGGCCCCCATTACTTCTATTCGAAACCGGCCGACATTTAGCTGACAATATCCGTCGTCCCTACAGAATGGCTCATTTTGGGTTGAAGGCTGAGGCTCGATCGAATATTCGCGCTTCAAGACCGCTACGACGTCTTCTGTGATCCCATGTGTTTTGGTGGCCAGCTTTCGTTTGTGTGCGGATTTTTTGGCCAGTTCTTCAGCATTGGGCTTCACCGCAGCTTCTGCCATGCGACGTTCTTCGGCTTGTCGCTCAGCCTCCGCGGTGCGCTTTTTCTCTTCACGAAGGGCTTTTACTCCTTCTCGAATTTCTGCGTGCACTCTATCGCGGTTATTGCTCCACTCTTCAGCAGACGAGAAGCCATGTAACCGGGCGAACGATTGATCGTTTGCGTCTCTGAAGCCTGCTTGCTTGGCCTCTAGCTCTGAAAGATAGCCATATCCAAAGCCGGCCAACGGTATAACGACAACTGACCCGATCAGCAGTTTGATCCCGCGCGAGCGAAAGCGCTTAAACAGAAGCATCAAAAGGCCGATCGGTGCTCCGATGTATGCAATGACAGAGATGACGAGCAGTGCGATTTTCACGGTGAACTCCCAACAGTGAGTGAGGTCCGATCACCAAAGGTGGTCCCTTGGCGACCGGGGAGTTCGTAAGTCGCACGAAGACGACCGCTACGGCCTTTAAGCCGAGGCTCTGGACATACGCCGCAGCCTCCCCGGCCATAAGGCTGAGGAGGTGGCATTTCGGCTGACACCAGCCGCTTCGTGCGGGGTTACGACGCCCCAAGGTCGCCCAATGCGTGCGACCCTGAGTTGGAGATAACGTTTATCTGGCAATGAGGCAACGATTACATGCCCATAGGTTCTCCAGGCTGCTGATCGTGGTGGGTCCACACGATTTTATCAACTGCAAGCGCCTCGGATATTTAAAGGCGTTTGAAGGTGTCTTGCAATAGCTGATGTCGCCCGAGACCAAACGCTGCTCGACTAGCTTCGCGTCTTGCGATTTCCTGAATACAGTGCACGCAAGAGTAACCTGCGCACCAACCTTGGATGAACTCCTTCATTGATGAAACCGTATTTTCTCGGCGCTCAGAAACATCGGCACAGAAACTCGACACCTGTGCCTCTTTGAGCCGTCGACGCACTTCTCGACGGAACCTTGCGAGGCCCTTTTCCGAAACGGAAACTACGGCTACAGGCGCACCATCAGTGACCTCGCGACGAATGTGATAACCGAGGAAATTGAAGCCATGATCGGCACTCACGATCCGGTAACTGTCCTTTAGCCGTAGGGTACCAAAGCGGCTGCGGAAACACTCCCGCATCAAGGCTAATCTCGCGTGCATCAGCGCCTTTGGTTCTGAGCCGTAGATCCCCACATTATCAACATGGCTTACCAGATGCGTCCCAACATATAGATGTTGTTCCAGCTCACCCAGAAGCTTTGCCATAACGTAGGAGGCAATTAGCGGTGATACAGCCGATCCTTGAGGAACACCCCTTTGGCTATCCAATCTTTGGCTAAGTGTGTCAGTGGACGGTATACGGGATAGATCCACTGTATTGTGCTTCGTGAGCACACATGTCTGGATGACCTTTTCCGGTAAGGGGAGCCAGTCTTCCAAACGATAGATGCTGTCACCATCTCGGTTGTGGCTGCCAGCACCTATATTTGGGAAAAAGTTCTCGACATCAAGTTCAATGAATTGGCGCAGTTCACCGCTCTCAATCGCTCGCACGATTTTGGTAATTGCGTCAGCCTGGGTGGTTCCCTGTACACCCGTTTGATCGCTTCTTAACGATGGCAAAAGGAACGGTTCCAATGCTCGCTTGCAAAGGTATTGCCGAGCCTTGTGCCTGAGGCCGAAAGATTGGATTAGCCGATGATCCTTCCAGCGCAGTTTGTATGCTATGCGCGTTGGTGAGTTCTCTTTGACAATCCATCGCAGAAGAACGGGTTCGATTTCGGCACTGAAAACATTCAGGTTGCGGGCTTCTTTTATTAGCTGTTCGCCTGACCGGCGATGTCGAGGCCTCAGCTTATTGTTGGCCTTTTCCAACGCCATGAGTTTCGCCGAGAAGCTTCGCAGATATACACGCTGCAATTTCCTCGCGCGTACTTCTTGGCCATTGTCTAGGCAATTCTCGATTGTTCTCATTATCCGAGCTTCCGCTTTGCGAGCGGCCTTGAACACATGCCGGACTTCGAAGAGTGCCTCACGAGCGCGCTCCCGTTCTGCGATCTTGCGTAGTCGCTCGGCCCGCTTGTGCCGACGCCTTGTTCGATCACGATCAGCACGACCTGGGGCGTTTCTAAATCGCGTAGCGTAAGAGAACGGCAACCGGCTAGATTTGTCGTTTTCTGTCGTATGAAAGGCGGACCACTCCGGCTGCGGGAAGCGATCGGTTACGTCTTCTCCTCGTGCGTTCAACATCAGCGGGGTTGCCGCAAAGGGATCGATGGCTTCCAATCCCCGTGTGACGTTGTTGGGTCTGATTTTCCTGCGATCGGACATGCTCAATCACCATTTGCTGAGATTTTGTCTAATAGAGCGACCAACCTTGTTACGGATAAAGTCTGTAGCCATTTTTGACCAATCGAGTGCGTAAACAAAGACCTTGATATTTCCTCGGATGATATGCCGCCGTTTGATGTATCCGGCGGCTATGTCTTCGTTCATGTGGTATCGGATCGACTTGGGGGACAGCTGATTGCGGCGGAAGAAGAGGTTGGGAAACTCACTACGAATACACGTTCGAATTTCCTCGATTGTCAGAGCTTCGCATTCCTTGTCATCCCCTTTGGTCTTAACGAAAAGGACCAATATGATCAGATTTTTAAGTGCGTCGGCATCAGACAGAAAACCGCGCGTGAAGCGCTCTTTACAAGCATGGAATTCGGGCAAGCCTTCGCTGCCTGAATTGAACCGGGGTTCATTCATTGGATACTCCTGGATCGTCCAGAGTGAGCGCGCTGGCCTACGCGCACGCGCCCTTAGTTTTATTGTTGCAACTCAGGTGCGACCGAGGTCGCCTCTTTTTTGGGCGAGCTTCGCCAGCGCTTTGTCAACTTCGCTGGCTTGAAAGCGGCGCAGGTGCCCGATCTGTATCGGTTGAGGAAGGGTACCATCTGCAATACGACGGTACACAGAACTTCTACCGATGTTTAGACGATTTGCTACGTCGGTAATGGTTAGATAATGTTCTGACATAGTGAACTATCCTGCTATATTGTTGTGCCGGATGGTGTAGCCTGACACATTGGCAGAATGCGCCCACTTTAATTTGGTTTTTCTCGGAGTTCTATGTACATACGAACAGCATCAATCCCACCCATATCAATGAGTGCTCGTTGTGCAGTTCTGGATTGGCCGCGTTTAAATCCCACAGCTTCAAAGACAGCGATCTGAAATCGGCCGAATGGACCCGGAGCATCGGCATTGATCTCTCTTGGCGGGCGATCGCCGACTTCATTATACCAAATACGATTGCATGCAGCTGCGACCGCTACTTGCCGCGTATTCATGTTTGCGACCGGAGGGTTATTTGCAAGGGGATGCTTCTCGGCCCGTCTTGCAGCCTTGTGCAAACGCTTTAAAGTGGCGTACGTAAGATCGAAAGCAGCCTCATGGTCGCTGGTTGAGCTGGGTTGCAGGTTCTTGCGTTCAGTTTTCTCCCTACTGCTGATTGTCTCAGTGCTGCCGTCGCTGGCTTGCTTCAGGTGATCTACTCTGACTTTGACGAGAGCCTCAAAATTCTCGCTTTGTTCTGAGTTGGTTGACTGCAAACGCAATTCATCTG
This sequence comes from Hoeflea sp., assembly GCA_965216535.1. Taxonomy (GTDB): domain Bacteria; phylum Pseudomonadota; class Alphaproteobacteria; order Rhizobiales; family Rhizobiaceae; genus Hoeflea_A. The sequence continues at coordinate 6,511,022 of OZ244175.1, read as the reverse complement.
GTAGCTGGATAAACCGACTAAATAGTGCTTTCCCCTCGCCTGTAAGCGAACCCATTTTAGTTACCGCTTCGTTTAGCGATCTACTGAGTTCGACTATTCTTTCCTTTTGAGAAAAACGTCCAATGATCCGCTCGTGTTTTTCGAGAGCAAACTCTATGGCTGCCACGTGATAATTGAGGACCCATTCGCGTTCCGCCTCGATCGGGCAATGCTCGCTGATTGCGTTTCTAAGCCTCTCGGTGTCTTTGTCACTAAGCACTGCGTGGCACCACTTGTACGATATCGGCACAATTCCCAGCCACAAAATTCCCCCAACGCTGCATGAGCAGCTTTCTCCGTTCGAGAAAGTCTGTACGACTGTAGGATCGCTCCACCTGTGAACCAACGGAGTGTGCTAAAGCCACTTCGGCTATTTCGCGAGGTATGTCCGTCGCTTCCGCGCACCATGTTCGAAAGCTTGATCGAAAGCCATGGGGCCGAAACAGGCAGCCTCGTTCATTGAGGTAACGCGACATTGTCATGTCCGACATAATGCCGCGTTTGAGGCCAGGAAACAGATAGCCATCGCGTTCGAACGCCTTTAATTCGTCAAGCGCATGCAGGACTTCACTGGACAGGGGTACACGGAACGAAACCGTTTGACCCACCTTACCCTTCATATTTTCAGCTGGAATGGTCCAGACATCGCCGTCGAACTGTTCCCAACGCGCCTTGCGCAAGGATCCAGAGCGAACAGCCGTCAAGATCAGAAGACGCAACGCCAGTTGGGTCACTGTGCCATCGCTTAGTGAAGCATAAAAAGTTGGCACTTCTCGCCAATCCAACGCGGGGATGTGCTGCGATCTCTGACGGGATTTGCCTAGAAGCTCCTTCGCTTTCTGAGTGGCCTGTAGGTCGACATCCAGCCCTAGGGCGGCGGCATATCGGAGGACGATACTGAGGCGGTTCATCGCCTTGCGCGCCGTTTCTCCCTTCGAATGCCAAATTGGCGAAAGCACCATACTTATGTCGCGCTGGTCCAGTTCCTCAATCGGTACCTTTCCCAGTTTCGGTAGCACATGAAGCTCAAGCGGGGAGAACCAACGTCCAGCTTTACCGTCGCCCTTTAGTTCGGCTTTCTTCGCCTCAAAGGCTTCCAGTGCGATCCTATTAAGTGTCGTATCAGAGCGCTCAGCTTCACGGCGTTGCCGTTCCCGCTCTTTGATAGGATCTTTTCCTTGCCGAACTACCGTCCTCCAGCGATCTGCCTCAACTCGTGCCTGTTTGAGGCTTACCTGTGATACAGAGCCCAGACCCATTTCGCGCCGTCGGCCATGGACCGTCACCCTTAAAAACCACTGCCCCCCGCCATCGGCGCGACGGTGCAGCCATAATCCACCACCATCAGCGTACTTGCCGGGAATAGCGTTCTTCACCTGCAACGCGCTTAAGCGATTGGTAGCTCTCATATCCACCCCCCTATCCACCTTACATAGTGAGTTAGCATGGAACACCCTGGATCTCAATGAGCTACAAAATGGTTTTCTATCAATGTCCTACGCGCATATGGCGGGTTCATTGACGCACTATGATACTTAGTGAAAGAAGGCACCAACGCCAGCTCTGGGCACCATTTCCCGAGGGTCTATACCGGTCACATGGTTTACACCTAATTCCGGACACATGGTTTACAGGTTGTCCGGGGCGAATGGGTTTGTTGCGGGTTCTACGCGACCTTCGTTGGCATCGAAAAATCCTAAATCGTAGTTGAGGAATGAAACAAGCCAGATCTGGTTGTCGACCTCTCTTATGCCCAGGACTTGGCCTGCGAAGACCTGACTGAGGTTGATCTTGCGTTTTCCAATGCAGATCCGGCCGCACCGAGTGACCCGCACGGTTCTATCATGGAATGGATAGGCCGGGTCTTGCGGCGGTTCGTAGACCCGAGTTGACGGTGTATAGACGTCACCTGGATAGGCACCGCTGAGCGCTTGGTGTGGTCTCTGGTTGTTGTAAACCTCGATGAATTCATCGAAGCGTTCTTGCTGCTGCAGGAAGTTGAAGGAGGCGGGCTTTGTCGCTTCCTTCTTCAGTGTCAGATGCATGCGTTCATGGCGGCCGTTCTGCTGCGGATTTCCGGGTTTGATGCGTTGTATCTGAATACCAAGGCGTAGCCACCAAACGGCCAGTTTCGAAAGACCGAACAAGGCATTGGGGCTGGCAAAGGGTGTGCCGTTATCGGTTCGGATGGCTCGTGGCAAACCGAACTCTTTGAAAACACGTTCAAATACGGCAAAGGCGAAAGTCGAGCGTGTTGAGCTCATGCCTTCGCAAGCCAGCAGATAACGAGAGCTGTAGTCGCTGATGGTCAGAGGATAGCAGTACTGCCTGCTCCCGAGCATGAACTCTCCCTTGTAGTCGGCACACCACAATCCGTTTGGTTCCTGGGTTGGGCTGAGCGCTGTCCCTTCGGCCTTGTGACGGCGGCGTTTGCGACGTTTGACCAAACCGTTTCGATCAAGCACGGCATGGACTGTGCTGATCGCCGGTGGCTTGATCATCGGGAATTGTCGGATCAGCTTGTCGCGGATCTTCGGGGCGCCCCAGGACGGATGCTCCTTCTTGAGGCCAAGAATGCTGCGTTCGACCTGATAGGGCAGCCTGTTCGCCTGGCGGTAGGGGCGACGGCTGCGGTCGTGCAGCGCATCTAATCCACACTCCTTGTAGCGGTTGAAAATCTTGTAGCCCGTGACACGCGAGATATTGAACTCGCGGCACACGACCGACATCTGATCACCTTCAAGAAGACGGGCTATGAAACGGAGGCGTTCATCCATTGGCTTACACTCTCTCCATGGCATCTGGGGCCTCCCCAAATGCAAGGGTGTAAACCATGTGTCCGGAATAAACTGTCAGCTATCTCTCAGGAAGCACAAAAGGTCCGAACTGGACAATTAGACTACAACCTTCGTTGAATGCGGAGTTGCTGTCGATGGTCTGCGGGATGTGGGTCGGTTGTTTTTCGGTGTCCGGCAAAACACTGATATTTAAAAGAAAAATCGATCCGAGAGTGTGATTTCGAAGACACTGCAGGAGCTTCGATATGTCTGGATCGAGTTGCCGGCGTACATGGCGCGCGTTTCATTACAAGATCGTAATTTGTAACCCCAACCATCGACACCAAATGTGAACAGCCGGGCAAGACCTCCGGGGGGTATTCCAGGCACAACGTGACACGCTGGGGATGTGTCGTGCCGACAGGGTGCTCAAACTCCAGCAATTGAAAAAGACGCGCAACCGTTTTCAATCGGCTTTCGACGTACTGGTCGCAGCCGGTGGAGATCGCTTGCGCCCTGACAAGGACGAAATCCATGGGCGTTATTTTTGGAACCAACAGCGACGACAACATTACAGGCACGGATGAGAACGATTTCGTTCTGCTGGGGGATGGCGATGACATCGCCAGCACGGGAGCAGGCAACGATCACATCATCGCAGGGCGGGGAAATGATATACTCGATACGGGAACCGGCAATGACATCGTCCGGGGCGAACACGGCAATGACATAATCAATGTCGGCGAAGGCGCGGATTTCGCAGGGGCGGCCCAGGGCTCAAACACCGTGGATCTTGGCGACGATGATGATGTCGACACCATTGTCGTGACGTCCGACCAGGTCGCCATGGAAAGCGATCCCCAGAACCGACAGGTGCCCGATGGCCAGAACGGCGACCACTTCTCTACGGTCACCAACTTCGACGTCGGCGTGGATGTCATCCACATGCAGGGAAGTGCCAATGTCGATGATCTGGTCTATTCAACAGACGGCACCAACGTCACGATTTCGATCCTCGACGATGATGGCACCCTCAACAAAATTCTGGTGGTGAAGGATACGACGGATATCAACGGCGTCCGAGACTCGATCGTCACAGGTGATTTCAGTTGGGATGAGGCCGCGAGGATCATCAACGAAGGAAGCGACGACCCCGATCCGGGTGACGAGACCGACCCAGGTGACGAGACCGACCCAGGTGACGAGACCGACCCAGGTGACGAGACCGACCCAGGTGACGAGGCCGATCCGGGTGATGAGACTGACCCGGGTGATGAGACAGACCCGGGTGAGGAGACTGACCCTGGTGACGAAACCGATCCAGGTGACGAGACCGATCCAGGTGACGAGACCGATCCGGGTGATGAAACTGACCCGGGTGACGAGACCGACCCAGGTGACGAGACCGATCCCGGTGACGGGACCGATCCAGGCGATGAGACTGATCCGGATGATGACGCCGCTCCGCCCGCCGATGCGACCGACTGTTGGGTTGATCTGAACAATTCTTCATCGGAATCCGCCGTGTTCGACTTTGGAACGACCAAGGGAATGTGGAATCCGGGTCAGGTTGGCCAGGGTGGCGGCAGCAACATCGGTGGAGATTTCTTCTACATCGGTTCGATCGGTGATCTTTCCGAAGAGGCTCAGGCGATATTCGGCACCTCCGGCTTTTTGACAGAGAACGAAGTTGACGAGGTCGTCTTGCGTCTGATGGATGCGGCCAATAGCGGGCAATTGCCCCCGGACGTCCGTATCACCCATGTCGACAGCAACGAAATTCATATCGAAGTGGACAATATCAACATCAAAGGCACCTTCACCGATACGATCGTGCTCAAAGGCGAGCAAGTCGCCAATGCGTTGCAACTGAGTGAGGAGGCAACCAGGGCTCAGGGAATGTTCTCAGAGGAACAAACGCTCAGCTTTGACGCTTTCAGTCCGGATCCGACGCACGATTTCAATATGGCTCTCATGCAGGATTTTAACGGGAACACGATTGCCACGATCGAGAATCCATACACGGACGGTCAGATGCCTGCCGGGCATGTCGGGTATGCGGACGCCGAGTGGCCTGACAGCACGCCGCAGGACGGCACCGACGCGGCGGAGCAGGCCTATACCGAGAATTTTGATTCTGACATTCTCTGAGGTTTCGCAGTTCGGGCACCGGGCGTCTGCCCGGTGCCGTTGACAAAGATCATTCCGCTTTCGAGTGGTTGACCGGTCCTACCGAAGGAAATCAAAGCACCGCACCGACGCTCCGCTGTGAGCCTCGAAAATCTCCCCATGCCCGAGCGTCTGCAGCGCATCGGTATAGCCGGCTTGCCAGTGTGTCTTCGTGCTGAGTGGGGAGAACTCGCGATATTGCGCGTCATGTTCATGGACACCGGATCGGTAAATCAGGTGAACGATATTGTAGGCGTTTCGGTTGGCCATTTCTGAAAGCAGTTTTGCTTCCGGGCAGTCGGCCAGTTCGGGCGGGAGCCTGTCCAGCAGTCCGGCGATCATCGAACGCTGTTTCAGGGTCTGCTTCCAGTCATTCGTTTTCGAGCGGGTCATGCTGGAGAAATAGATTTCGCTTTGGCGCAGGATTACGTCGGCCATGTTTCTCGGAACAGAGCCGATGGCGCTCCACAGGTCGACCTGAAATGCCAGAACGTCTTGCCTCGCCACCGTATGTTTCAAAACATGGTTGAGCGGCGTGTTGGACGTCAGGCCACCGTCCCAATAGAGCTTGCCATCGACCTCGACAGCGGGAAAGGCTGGAGGCAGAGCACCGCTCGCCATGACGTGTTCGGGACGGATATTTCTTTCGTTCGAATCGAAATAAACGAAATTGCCGGTGCGGACATTGGCAGCTCCGACGGACAGACGAATACCGTCACCCGAGTTGATACGGTCGAAGTCGACCAGCGCTTCCAGGGTTGATTTCAAGGCGCCCATGTCGAAGAGGCTTGTAGCCTCCGGAGAGCCGGCCCGCGCAAACATGGGCCCGGGCACGCGTGGTGTGAAAAACCCGTTCGATCCGGTCATCGTCGCCATCGGTGCCTGAAAAGCGTTGAACGCCGGGTGCGCCAAAGTGTTTTCGAGAATTTCGCGCGCCAGATCGCCGAAAGGCGTTACCTGTGCCGGCCGTGAAATAGTCTCCCAAAAGGTCTTGAGCCTGCTGACGCGATCCCTGGGCGGATTGCCGGCGATGATGGCCGCATTGATGGCGCCGATCGATATCCCGGCCAGCCAGGTGGGATGCAGATCGATTTCGGCCATGGCTTCGAACACGCCCGCCTGATAGGCCCCGAGAGGGCCGCCACCCTGAAGCAAGAGCGCGATACACTCGAAAGGCGGGTCCATGAGCTTGGGGCAGCTCCGTTGTCTCTCGCTTGGTCCTTTTTCCATCGGCTCCGATCAGACTGTTCTAAAGAAGCACTTTGGCGTGCCCCGCTGCCTTCAGGCAGCAATCGCGAAATTGTCCGACGCCGATTTCGGTGCCGAAACTGCCACTTCGCGCAGTTTGCCGGAAAAAAACTGCCTGATGGCGTGGTCGCAGAGACCGCGCCGAGACTATTTTTCTTTTCGATCGGCCGCGGATATGCTGCGGTATATGCAGCCAATTCAGGGACTTTCGATGAACGACCCAAAGCCCACCAACGATTTTCAAGACGTCATCCAGCGCCGCCGCAGCACCCGCAAATTCGAGGCTGGTCGTGAAGTTGAGCCGGAGGTTCTCGACCGTATCGTCGAGTGTGGCCGCTGGGCGCCCTCGGGCGCCAATGTGCAGTGTTGGGACTTCATTGTCGTTCGTGATCCGGAGATGCGCGAGGAGGTGCGGCAGGTGTTCCTGCGCCAGGCGCAGCGATTGGTCGACCATGCCAAAGGGTTTCCCGCGGTCTCGAAGAATTATCTGTCAAACACGGTGGCAATCGTCATCGTGCTTGGTGATCCGCGCTGGAAAGTCTGTTTTCCGCAGCCGACCAGCCAGGGTTGGGAAGCTGAGTACCTGGACAACAATGAAGCGATTTTTCTGTGCTCGCTCGGGGCCGCGGTCCAGAACATCCAGCTTGGGGTGACCGCGGAAGGCCTGACATCGGCATGGCTCTCGGGTGGTGGCGAGGAGATCACCAACCGCGAGCTCTCCAACATACTCGGCTATCCGGATTGGATGAAAGCCTACGGCACCATTCCTATAGGCTATCCCGTCGCCAGCCAGGATCGCCGCTACCGGCGTCCGCTCGACCAGGTCCGTCACTGGGACCGCTACAATCCCGAACAGTACCGCAGACACGAGCAGGTGGATTTCTACGAAAGCACTCTGCGCCCCTTTGCCATGTATCGCGATCAGGAAGACCTGCACGACTGGCCGGATTTCGACGAAAAGTTGGGCGACTGGGCAGATGCGTTCACAGACGCCAGGGCCAACCCGTCTGCGCAGCTGGAAAAGGAAGCAGACTTCTCCAAACCGCGCACGTCGGGGAAAGCGACCAAAGCGCGCCAGAGGTCGAACGACTGACCGTCGCATCAGCTCCCTGCACATCTGCCCACCGTGACACGTCGGTGCCAGAGGCTCGCGTGGTTAGCGTTGAGCTGACCATCGGATTGCCTGGCTCACCGACGTCTTCAGGTTTCGCGCGATTGTTTTGTATCGGTCGAGAATGATCTAGACATATCGCCTGCGCGCCATCCGCCAATTCATCCGAATTCGAGAAAAGCTGAAACGCTTACCGGTCAACCGGGTGTGGGCTGTGTCACCGCATGGATTCATGCTTTCACGCATCCCACTAACGCAGAAGTCACGCTGGAATCACGGCTCCCGAAGATACTCGCCACGACTGTCGCAACGGCGTTCAGGCGAGCGTTGTGGGCAGGAGTTCATTCAGGGGAGACAACTATGGCCTATACTGACGATGTTGTGAGTGCTTTCCAGGCAATCTTGCAGCGCAACCCGACATCGGACGAGCTTGATGCGGCGCTTGCATCCGAGCAGAACGATGCTGCACTGCTGGCCCTCGTCGAGAGCCTCGCCAGCAGCTCCGAGGTTGAGGAATTCATCGCGCCGATGCTGCGCATCTATCAGGCCGTCTATGGCCGCTCGGCGGACACCGGCGGGCTGAACTTTTGGGTGAACGTGTTCCGCTCCGAACACATTCAGGCCATGGACGATCCCAACAGCACGACAGTCGATGAGGCTTTGGTCGCCGTGGCTCGATTTTTCGTGACGCCGGCAACAGAGGAGTTCGTGACACGCTACGGGGCAGATCCCACCGCGTCCGAATATGTCACCGCTCTTTACCGGAATGTCCTTGACCGTGAGCCGGATGATGCTGGCCGCGACTATTGGGCCCAGGTTTATGAGAACCTGTTGGATGGCTTGGCCGGCGGTTCGCCGCCGACGGAAGCCATGAAGCAAGAGGTACGGGCCATTCTGCTGGAGCAGTTCGTCAATTCCGATGAATGCGTGGAACGGGCGCAGTCGGCGGTGGAGAACTATCTTGTGCAGTCTGCTCTAAACGACGGACCGCTCCCTGAAACGCTGTGGGACCTTACACCTTCGCAAGAACCCGAGGTCGACCTTTCCTCGTCAACCGAGGACGAGGAAATCCTGCTGGTTGACGGCACGGCCCGCACAGTGACGACTGGAGAGGGCGATGACACCGTGCGGCTCGGATCCGGTGGCCACACGGTCGATACCGGTGACGGCGACGATACCGTGGTCACCGGTGCCGGCAACGATACAGTCTCCATTGGCGACGGCAACGACATTGCCCAGACCGGCGCCGGAAATGATCTGATTGTTGCCGGCAATGGCGGCGGGATCGACATCATTGACGGTGGCCCGGGTGGCGACACCGTGTCTTATCCGTCTGCAACCAATGCTGTGCTGATCGATCTGCGTGAAGAGGATCGCAGCGCGCAGGCTGCAGGCGCCACGACGATCGGCGACATATTGACGGGCACCTATGATCCGACAACGCCGGTGGGATATGCCGAAGGAACGGATATCGAGACGGATGTCCTCATCAGCATCGAGAACGCCGAAGGCGGGGCTGGGAGCGACACCATTTTCGGCAACGACGGAAACAACGCCCTGCGCGGCATGGACGGCGATGACGAGATCGACGGGTTCGGCGGGGACGACGAACTGTTGGGCGGTGCCGGAGCCGATGAACTTCGCGGCGGCGAGGGGCACGATCTGATGGATGGGGGTGCCGGTGACGACATGATTGATGGGGGCGCGGGATGGAACCGAATCCGCTTGTCTGGAAACCTCGACAATTATGACGTCGTTACAAACCTGGACGGCACGTACACCATCACCGACACCCGGGCGGGTTCCCCCGACGGTAGCGATACGTTCACCCGTATCCAGGAAGTCGTCTTTGCCAACACCACAGTCGGTCTCTGGTCGCTGGTCGATCCGAATGAAATCAGTGGAGCGGGCATTATCAATGGAACCGCCGCGCGCGATCGCATGGAAGGCAGCGATGGCGATGATGAACTGCGTGGTTTCGATGCAGAGGACCAGCTTGTCGGCGGAGATGGCGACGACCTGCTCGATGGCGGCCCGAGTGCCTATGACGACAGCAATTTTGTCTGGGATATCGTCAACTACTTCGACGAATACTGGCAGAACCAGGGAACCCGGTCCGGTGTGACTGTCGATCTGTTGAACAACACGGCGACCGACACCTACGGCGCGACCGACACGATTTTCAATATAGAACGCGTGTTCGGCACGCCGCTCGATGACGTGATCATCGGCTCCGACAATAGCGTGACCGGCGAGGCCTATGATCCGTATATCGGGGCCGACACCATTCACGGCAACGGCGGCTACGATAATCTGCGCTATAATCTGGCAGAGCCTTTCGGGACACCCGGCGGAATTACCCTGACATTTGATCCAACCGTCGTCGGCAGCGGCACGGCGATCGACCCGGCCGGGGATATCGACACCTTCACCGGTATCGAGGCGATCACGGCAACACACTCCGATGACATCCTGACGGGCGGTGCCGGATGGCAGCGATTCATGCCACTCAACGGTGCGGACACGGTCGATGGAGGGGCGGATAGCGATATGGTCGCCTATCACAATGACGCCTCCTATGGCGGATTGGCCGGAATAGCGGTGGACCTGGCCATCGTCGACGGTCAGGGTTTTGCCTCGGCTACGGACGGCTGGGGCAATGTCGACCGCCTGCGCAATGTGGAGGAAATCCGTGGAACGGGCGCTGCCGACACCATCCTTGGGGATGCTGCGGACAACATGTTCGAGGGGCGTCAGGGCAATGATACGCTGGAGGGGCGCGAAGGCAGCGACCGGCTGTTCGGCGGTCTTGGCGATGACGATCTCGACGGCGGCGCCGGCGCGGATGAATTGTTCGGTGATTCCGGCAACGACACCATCAATGGGGGCCTCGGCGACGACTACCTCTCGGGAGGGCTTGGTTTCGACCAATTTGTCATCGCGGCGGGAGATGGAAACGACACCCTGTCGGATTTCGTGCTCGGCGAAGACACGCTGGACCTGGCAGCCGGCCTGACGATCTCATCCCTGACTGAAGCCGAAGTCGGTGGCGAGGCCGGGCTCGATACCCTGGTGACGCTGTCCTCCGGCGACGTGCTCACTCTCCTTGACGTCTCGGGTGTGTCGGATCCGGCGCAACTGACAGGAGCGGCCGCGGACCTCGACCTGTTCATAGCGTAGGCGCTTGCCGGCGCAATCCAATCCGAACTCGCGAGCATGAGCGGGCGTTTCGACAGAAACGCCCGCTCTCCTTTGGTCAGGTACAATCCACTCCTGGGGTGGGCCCTTTGTCAGTAGCCGCGTTGCGCGTCCGCCACGTCCGCGCAGGTTCCAGTCTCGGCAAACGTCTTGAGGTTTTCGGCAATCAGCCGGCCTCCGGTGGCCGCATCGATGCGCGAAGCAACATGAGGCGTGACCGTGATCGCAGGATGGTCCCAGAAGACGTGGTCTTGCGGCAACGGTTCCTGGTGGAACACGTCCAGCGTGGCCTGTTTGATTTGACCGCTTTCGAGCGCCGCCAACAGATCGTCATCAACCAGGTGAGGTCCGCGGGCGCAATTGATCAGGCAGGCACCGGGCGCGAGCTTGGACATGAGCGACGCGTTGAGGATGCCTTCCGTCGCCTGAGTTAGTGGCAGCAGGTTGACCAGGATCTCGCAGCCGCCGAGAAACTGGTCGAATTGGGCCTCGCCCGCGAATGTTTCGATACCATCGAGTGTTTTGAGAGACTTCGACCAGCCGCGCGTGTTGAAGCCGATCTGCGACAGCACCCGCGTAGCCGCCGCGCCGAGATTTCCCAGCCCCATCACGCCAACGATACGGTTCGAAGCCACGGGAACAACGATGGAATGCCAGTCGTGCTCGGCCTGCGCCTGAAGCTGGCGCGGCATGTCGCGATGATGGCGAAGCACATGCAGCGCCACATATTCCTGCATGCGTTGGGTCAGATCGTGACCCACCGTGCGGATGATCGGCACTCCCTTTGGCAGCTCCTCGTCCGCCAGCACATGATCGATACCGGCGCCTACGGAAACGATCGCCTTGAGGTTGGGAAATTGGGCAATGTCGCCGGTGCGAGGGCGCCAGACCACGACGAAGTCGACCGTTCCGGGATCGGAAACGTCACGCATCGCCGTCACGTCCCAGCCGGGCAGCAACTCGCGCAGCATCTCGGTCCACCAGGCAACCGAGTCATCGCTCGGCAGATAAATGGCAACGTGCAAGGCGGCCTTCCTCAGCTTTCCAAACGGGCCCGGACCATCCCGCTGGCGCCGGACATTTCTCCAAGATGCGTGCCGCCGCTGATCTTGGCCTCTCCGATGCGACCCCGTTCGGTCTTCTCCTCGGCCATGGCGATGACCTCGTCCAGGTCTTCCGGCGGGATGAAGAGCACGCCGGAGTCGTCGGCCAGCACCGCATAGCCCGGCAGCACCGCGGCTCCGCCCACGGAAACCGGCACGTTGAACCCGCCGCCCGTGTCGTAGAGGCGGGTCGTCACCGGCGAGGGGCCGCGCGACCACATCGGAAAGTCCTGCTCGGCCACTTCGGCGGTATCCGTGTGTGGCCCGTCGATGCAGGCGCCGGCCAGGCCCATCAGCGCTGCCATGCGCGTCACGCCACCACCCCAACAGGCGTATTTGGTGTCGCCCAGCCGATCGACGGCCATGAAATAGCCGGGCCCGGTGTGCGACAGGCAGTGATGCAACAGCGTCGAGTCGAGCCCCGGGATCGCCAGCGTGGCAACGGTCGCCGTGACCACCTTGCCCGGCAGCACCGGCTGGATTTCCGGCGTGGCAAAGCCGTAGTGGTAAAAATGGCCGATGGTGGCGGTTTCCAGCTTCGACAGCCGGTCGAGCTTCTCCTGGGGAATGGATTCCGGCATAGGGTTCAGCTTGTAGAAAAACTTGCTCATTGCGGTCCTCATTCTGGGCCTAAAATAAGATTGGGTAGAAAGGTCACGGTTTCCGGAACATAGGTCAGCAGGATCAGCACCGCGATCAGCGGAATCAGCATGGGCAGCACGGCCATCGTGACCTTCTCGAAACGGACCCGGCCGACTTCTGAAACGATATAGAGCCCGATCCCCATGGGAGGAGTGGCAATTCCGATCAGCAGGCCGAGCTGAAGGAAGACGCCGAAATGAACCCGGTCGATGCCATAGGCGTCGATGACCGGCAAGAGGGTCGGCACCAGAATCAGCTTGGCGGGAACACCTTCGACGACGCAGCCCACAAGAATCACGAAAACCAGCAGCAGTCCGAGGAAGACATTCTTGTTTTCCGTCAGGCTGAACGTCGCTTCGGCCACTTTCTGCGGTGTCTGCTCGATGGCGAGAAGCCAGCCCATGGCAATCGAGAAAGCAATGATGATCATGATCACCGCTGTCATCATGGCGCTGTCGGTCAGCGCGTCAAAGAACCGTTTCCAGGTTAGCTCGCGGTACCAGATGCCGATGACGATGCAGTAGAGACAGGCCAGCACGCCGGCCTCTGTCGCCGTTACGTAGCCGAAAAAGATCGCGCTCAGGATGATCGCGGGCGCGACAAGGGCGAGAAATCCGTGTTTCGCGGTGCCGACAACTTCGCGTGGCGTGGCGCGCGGCTGGGTTGGAAACTCACGAAACGTTGCCACGAAACGCACATAGATCATCAGCGCCATGCCCACCAGGATGCCCGGTACGAGACCGGCGAGGAACATGCGTTCGATCGATTGCTGTGCCAGGAAGGCATAAAGCACCAGGCCGATTGACGGTGGAATCAGCGGGCCGATAACGGAGGATGCCACGGTGATTGCGGCGGCGAAATCGGCTTTGTAGCCCCTTTCGCGCATCGCCTTGATCTCGATCGATCCGAGCCCGGCGCAATCGGCTACAGCAGCACCGGATATACCGGCGAAAATCATCGAAGACAGGATGTTTACCTGTGCCAGCCCAGCTCGCAGGTGGCCCACGAGGGCATTGGCGAAATTGAAGATCCGTTCGGTCACGCCAGTTGCGTTCATCAGGTTGCCGGCCATGATGAAAAACGGCACCGCGGTCAGCGACGCCTTGTTCACCCCTTCCAGCATCTGTTGCGGGATCACCTGCAGAAATGTCGAAAATTCCGACGTCAGAAAGGTGATCAGGGTAGCGGCACCGATGGCGATGGAAATCGGCACGCGCAGCAGGATCAACACCATGAAGCTGCCGAAGAGGGTGTAAGCCATGCGTCAGGCCTCGGGATGGTGCTCGATGATGTTTTCGGGCAGCCCGGCGACCATCTTTGCGAGGTCAAGCAGCGCCGAGGCGACGATCAGGCCGGCTGAGAAGAACAGCGGAACCGACAGGGCCTGGCGAAACAGTTCTTCGCCGCCGGGCAGGATCGCCCCATCCACATAGCCGCGGGAGGTCGCGAGGATAGTCGGGATCTGCTGCAGGATCACACCGCAGACAGAGAGCGCCGATACATCGGTCACGATGCGGGTGAATGGGTAACCCCAGCGGCCCATGTGGTTGGCGACGAAATCGACGCGCACGTCCCGCAGGCGGACGAAGATGGCGAAAAAGCCGAAGAAGGACAGCCAGACGAAGAAGACCATCGTCCACGGCCAGATCCAATAGGCGGAGAAACCGAGAGGCCGCCCGACGATTGTCACCGTCGTCAGGGCCAGCATGATCAGAAGGCAGGCGTTGCAGATCCACTGGAAAACGCCACCCAGGCGCCAGGCCGTTCGGTCGAGCATGAGAAGAGCGCCCTGCAGGGCGCTCTTCGGCTGCACGTCGCGGAAAGCGATCATTGAGCGCGTGCCGCTTCAACCGCTTCCAGGAAGCCGTCCGGCAGTTCGCCGGCGGCCGCCATTTCCGAGTAAAACTCCTTCATCTTCTCGACGAAAGGACCCGTGTCGATTTCCATATAGGATGCACCCTTGGACTTCATCGATCCGATGCTCTCTTCGGCGACCTCACCCATGAGGGTGCGGGAAAGAGCGCCCGCTTCCTGATAGGCTTTCAGCAGGCCCGCCTTGGTGTCATCGTCAAGCGCCTCATAGGCGTCCTTGTTCATCATGAACCCGATCGACTGCCAGTACTCATTGTGGCGCGTGATATGGGGCGCAACTTCATTGAAGCGCATGGATTCCACCAGGGCGATTGGCGAGTTCACGGCCTGAACAATGTCCTTCTGGATCGACTGGTAAACCTCGGTCCAGGGCAGGGTGATCACTTCGGCGCCGAGATGGCTCCAGGTGGCGATAGCCAGTTGGTTGGGGTGCATGCGCAGCTTGAGAGCAGCGACGTCATCGAGCGTTTCGATCGGCTTGTTCGAAACGATCACACGAAACGGCCCGCGCAGCACCGCCGTCGGGTTGCCGAGCGGCACAACACCCGATTCCGCCCCTGCCTTGTCAAACCAGCCTTTGACCAGATCCGAATCCATGAAGCGGACCCAATGGTCGTAATCGTCGAACACGAAGGCCGGGCTGATCCAGCTCAGCTCTGGAGCCCATTTGCGCATGTAGCCGAAGCCTTCTGCGTATATATTGACGATGCCGGCCTGCAACTGCTCGAGCACCGCATCTTCCTTGCCCAACTGCTCGTTAGGGAACACCTCGATGGTGAGTTCCCCGCCAGTGTATTCCTTGGTGAGGTCAGCGAATTTCTGGAAAACCTTCCCTTCCGGACTGTCCACGGGCATCTTGGTTGCCATGCGCCAGGTCGTGTCCGCCAGGGCGGTGCCAGCAAGCCCCGCGACCATCGCGGCGGCGGCGACCAAATGGATCAATTTCTTCATTTTCTGCTTCCTCTCTGTGGGTGACAGTCGGCCGGTTTTTCCCGGCGCGTCGGTATCCGCATCGTTTTTTCCGGCTCTCCAAAACACGGATTTGTCTTTTTGCGCACGCCGTGTATACAAGAGGAATACGAAACGCCTGTCCAGATGTTTTTGGCGGGGTGCCGGAGCGAGACGCGATGAACGAGTTGGTAATCCCGACAAAAATGCCAGCCGCATCGGAGGTGGCTGGACAGTCGGCCCGGCAGCGTGCCTACGAGGGATTGCGTGCCGCAATTCTGCGCGGACAATTCGAACCGGGAACCTTCATCGAAGAAGCCGTCGCCTGTGCGGTCACGGGTGTGTCGCGCACGCCGGTTCGTGAGGCGCTGTCGCAACTGGCGGCCGAGGGTTATCTGGATTTGCATCGACGTCGCGGCGCGATGCTGAAACCGATTTCAGCTGACGAATTGTTCGATCTTTACGAAGTTCGACACATGGTCGAAAGCCGTGCCGTGCGTCGCATCTGCGTGGAGAAGCGACCGATCCCCCGCATCCTGCACGAGATATGCGCTGCCCACGATGAAATCGAAGAAGGCGATCACCTGGCCTTCGCCGAACTCAACCGTCATTTTCACGAAGCCATCGTGGCTGCCTCGGGCAATAAGGTGCTTTTGCAGGTGTTCGAGAACCTTCGCGCCAATCTGACCCGGGTGGCGATGCTGTCCTTCCGGCTGGGCGTGCAACGCACCAGTGAAGGCACCCAGCACCGGCGTCTTGTCGAGGCGCTCGAGGCTCATGACCTGGACCTCGCGCTGGAGCGAGTGGACATTCACCTCAGCCGCATGCCACGCCTTGTCGCGTCTCTGTCCGGCTCGGCACAACATGGCGGGCAGGGCGGATGAGCGCACTGCCGTTCACCTGCGAGAAAACGCCCGCCGCCGGACGCGGCGGCGTCGTGGTCACCAACCACCCGCTCGGAACGGCAGCCGGATACGAAATTCTCGCAGCTGGCGGCAACGCGATTGACGGAGCGGTAGGCGCGCTGCTGACCTTGTGCGTCGTCGAGCCTATGATGGTCGGTATTGCCGGTGGCGGGCTCTCCCATATCCGTCTGGCTGACGGTACCCACGCGGTTATGGACGGGCTGGCCTATGCGGGGGCTGGCACCACGCCGGACATCTACGAACCGGTTTCCGATGTCCCTCCGCGGCACATGGAAACGAAAAACCGCCGGTCCGAGCTTGGACCGTCTGCCGTCGCCGTGCCCGGCAACCTGGCCGCCTGGTGCGCCATGCACGAGCGTTGGGGTCGGCTGCCGTTTTCCGACGTTATAGATCCGGCAATACGCGTTGCCGAGCGCGGCTTTCAGGTGACGCACTATCTGGAAGGGGCTATCGGCGAGGCCGCAGCGGATCTGGCGAACGATCCGGTCATCTCGGCGCTGCTGTTGCCGGATGGCGCGCCTTGCAAAGCGGGAAGCCGTCTCGTTCAGCCCGAGTTTGCCCAATCATTGCGCCTTATTGCCACCGAGGGAGCGGCTGCATTGCATGGCGGACCGCTGGGTGCTGCGCTGGCCGAGCGGATTGCAACCGGCGGCGACGACGCCGGCTGGGTAACCGAAACCGATTTGGCGGACTACCGGCCGCGGGAGAGGACCGTCATTCGCAGCGCCTATCGCGACTTCGAGATTGTCGGTCCGCCACCACCCGCCTCATCGGGTGTTCACATTGCGCAAATGCTCAACCTGATCGAACCGCATGATGTGGCAAAGCTGGGTTTCGGCACGGTTGATGGCCTGCATCTGATCGCCGAGGCCTTGCGCATCGGGTTTGAGGAAAGGCGGGCTGCCAGCGGCGATCCGGACTTCATCGATGTTCCGGTGGAGCGTCTGATATCGAAAGCCTTTGCCGCTGAAAGCCAGGCGCGACTGCGCGACGCAGAGCGCCCCATTGAAGGTATCGCCGGCTACGAAAGCGCAGACACCACCCATGTGACGCTGGCGGATGCCGACGGCAATGTCGTTTCGGCCACCCACACGATCAACGGTATCTTCGGCGCCCGCTTCATGGTGCCCGGAACAGGGATCATTCCCAACAACTACATGATGAATTTCGATCCGCACCCCGGCCGTGCCTTGTCCGTTGCGCCGGGCAAACGGGTACCGACCTCGATGGCGCCGATGATGATCCTGGAACGGGGGCGCCTGAAATGGGCCTTGGGCCTGCCGGGTGGCCTGCGGATCTTTCCGTCCGCCTTTCAGGCGATCGTCAATCTGATCGACCACGGCATGACCCTGCAGCAGGCGGTCGAGGCGCCACGGATATTCACCGAAGGTCACGATCTTGAAATCGAAAGGCCGTTCGAACCCCTCGCGGCGGATCTGGCAGCGCGCGGCCACGATGTACAGGTCGTTCCGCATGTCGGTGGCGGCATGAATGCCATCGAACTTGCCGAGGACGGGTCGATGCAGGGCGCCGCCTGCTGGCGAGCAGACGGAACGGTTGCCGCCTTCGGAGGCGGCCACGCTCGACCCGGGGTTCGGTTCTGGCCCGGGCGGGCGCCGGACAAGGAGAAGACCCCATGATCGACAAGCTGAAAATGCAGGAATTGACCGCGCAGGAGGCGCGCGAGAAACTCACCGAAGAGGCCGTGATCCTCTTGCCCATGGGATCGTTGGAAGACCAGGGTGTTCACGCCCCCATGGGCGACTATCTCGGTGCCGAGGCCGTTGCGCTCGACATGGCGCGTGCGGCTCGAAACGAGGGCGTTCCGACCTTTGTTGCACCCGTCATTCCCTTTGGCGGTAAAGACTATTTCGAATCCAGCCATGGCGGCATCTCGATACGGCAATCGACCCTGACCGCGCTTCTCGACGACATGATAGAGAGCCTTGTGAAGCACGGACTTCGCAAGCTGCTGATCATCAACGGCCATGGCGGCAACGTGCCGGCGATAGTGGAAGTAACGGCTCGCTGGCGCGATACCGAAGGTCTGTTTATCCCGTCCATGTATCTGTGGCAGATCGCCTACGAGCTCCTGAAAGAAATTCTTGGCCCTGAGACAGCTGCAAAGTCGTCGGGCCATGGCGGCGACCCGCTGACGTCGATCGGCCTTCATCACTATCCCGACATCCTGCGACCGGACCTGATGTGCCCGCCGGCAACCAGTGGATCGGTCAGGGGCGTCGACATCGGTGGGTTTGGGGCGATCAAATACGACGGAGCGAAAATCCAGGCGCCGGTCCTTGCGGCCGAAACGGCTCCAGACGGCATATGGATGGGCGACCCGCAGTTCAGTTCAGCCGAGACGGGCCGGCAACTGACCGAGCGGCTCTGTAAAATCGGCGCCGGATTGATCCGTGACCACGTCTCACGTGGCTTTCCGGAATAGGAAGCCTGGGCGAGGGGAAGCACGCGTGGAACGCCTGATGAAGGGAAGGGCCTTGTAATGGAGAACTGGCGGATCGGTGTGGATTCAGGTGGCACGTTCACCGATGTCTGCCTCTTCCGCGAAGGCGATGCCGCCTCGCAGGTCTGGAAGGTGCCGAGCACGCCGGACGACCCGTCACGCGCCATCGCCGAAGGCATCGAGGCAGCCTTGTCGATTCATGGCGGTGCACCTGATGCAGTTGGCTATCTTGGTCACGGCACGACCGTTGCGACCAATGCGCTGATTCAGGGGCGCGGCGCCAAGACCGGCTTGATCACCAGCGCCGGGTTCCGCGATCTGTTGGAGATCGGTCGGCAGATGCGCCCGTCTCTCTACGACCTGCAATGCGACAAGCCCGATCAGATTGTACCGCGGCGGCTTCGTTTCGAGGTGGCGGAGAGGCTTCGCCACGATGGACGAGTTGAAACGCCGCTGGACGAAGACGCCGTTCGCGAAGTTGCCCGAAAGTTGCGGGACGAAGGCGTGGATGCGGTCGCGATCGCGTTTCTCTATGCCTTCGTCGATCCGGTGCATGAGCAACGGGCTCGGCGCATCGTCGAAGCAGAGCTGCCGGACGCCTTCATCACCTGCAGCCACGAAGTCGCGCCCGAGTTCCGCGAATACGAGCGTTTCTCGACCACGGCAGTCAATGCCAGTCTGGGTCCGGTCATGGAAGCTTATGTGAGGCGGCTGGAGGCCCGTGTCGCCGAGCTCGACGTTCCTGTTGCGCCGCATATCACACAGTCCAACGGCGGCGTGATTTCCTGTTCCACCGCCGCGACCGAGCCGGTTCGAACGGTGCTCTCGGGTCCGTCGACCGGTGTCGTTGGAGCGATCGCGCTTGGCCGACTTGCCGGAGCTCCGGACATCATCACCTTCGACATGGGCGGCACGTCCACAGACGTCGCACTGGTGCGCGACGGGCAGGCTGTACGTTCAGGTCAGGCAATCGTGCACGGACACCCGCTGAAGACGCCGATGCTCGACATCCACACCGTTGGCGCCGGCGGCGGTTCGATTGCGCGGGTCGACACCGGTGGCCTTTTGAAGGTCGGGCCGGAAAGCGCCGGCGCTGACCCCGGGCCGGCCTGTTACGGCCACGGCAGCCCGGTCGCGACTGTCACCGATGCCAATGTCGTTCTCGGAGTGCTCCATCCCACTCATCTTCTCGGCGGCCGCATGCCGATCGAGAAGAAGCTTGCCGAGGAGGCCGTGGACCGCCTGGGCCGGGAGATGAGCCTGTCGCGGGAAGCCGTGGCCGAAGGGATCGTTTCCATCGTGGTCGCCAATATGGCGAAGGCAATCCGGGTAATTTCGGTTCAGCGCGGCCATGATCCGAGGAGTTTTTCGCTGATGGCGTTCGGCGGTGCTGGTCCGATCCACGCCGCGCGACTGGCCCGTGAACTGGAGTGCCCACGCATCATTGTGCCGCCGCATCCGGGCATCCTCTGCGCCACAGGGCTGCTGATGACCGACATGGTGACCGATTACGCCCGC
This sequence comes from Hoeflea sp., assembly GCA_965216535.1. Taxonomy (GTDB): domain Bacteria; phylum Pseudomonadota; class Alphaproteobacteria; order Rhizobiales; family Rhizobiaceae; genus Hoeflea_A. Next base: position 6,491,007 of record OZ244175.1, on the reverse strand, counting down.
ACCCGATTGACACCGCTGGAGGGCGCCGAGGATGTGATCGCCGAGGAGTTCGCGGCACTCGAACGCGCGGCTGAAGCCTGGTTCGAGGCGGAGGGAATTGCCAGCGAAGCGCGCACCGTTACCCGTAGCATCGACATGCGCTATGCCGGCCAGAACTACGAACTGGCAATCCCGGCTGATGATCCGCGGACACTTCAAACCGCCTTCGAGGCCGAACACGAACGCATGTACGGATACATCGCGGCGGAGGAACCAATCCAGTTGGTCACCTTCCGCATTGAAGCGACGGGCCTGGTTCCGAAATCGGAGTTTCGCGAGGTAACCGCGGTTGCAACGGCACCAAAACCGGCGGGAACCCGGGACGTCTGGTTGTCGGCATCTGAAGGCTGGACGCCGACGGCGTTGTACGACCGTGAGGCGCTTGGCGCAGGCCAGACCATCATGGGACCGGCCATCGTTGAGCAGATGGACAGCACGACACTCGTTTTGCCTGGCCAGACGGCCACTGTCGACCGGTTTGCCAATATCGTCATCGAGGAAGCGTCGTGAACATCCAGTCCCAAACCAGCGTCGATCCCATCACGGTCGAACTGATCGGCAACGCGCTGAACTCCATCGTTGAGGAAATGGGCGAAACCCTCATTCGCGCCGCCTATTCCACCAACATCAAGGAACGGCGGGACTGTTCCACCGCGCTGTTCGACGCCAAGGGCCGAACCCTGGTTCAGGCGGAGCACATTCCGATCCACCTGGGGTCCTTCATCGGCGTCATCGAGGCCGTCATGGATCGCATTGACCTGGAGGAGATCCGCGACGGCGATGTGTTCATTGGCAACGACGCCTATACCGGTGGCGGAACGCATTTGCCCGATATCGTCCTGGCGGCGCCGATCTTCGTCGACGGCCGGTTGATGGCCTGGGCGGTCAACCTCGCGCATCATGCTGACTTCGTCGACCGCGCGCACGCCCATATCTTTCAGGAGGGAATTCGCATTCCACCGGTGCGGCTCTACCGGGAAGGTGAGCTTCAGGAAGACCTGCTGGATCTGGTCCTTCTGAACTGCCAGGTCCCTCGCGAGCGGCGCAATGATCTGCGTGCTCAGATGGCGGCCAATCGCGTCGGGATCCAGAGGTTCCATGCGCTTTGCGACAAATACGGCGCACCCGTCGTTGCGGCGGCATCCGAGGCGCTGATGGATTATTCCGAGCGGCGCATGCGAGTGGGCATCGCGCAGATTCCGGATGGCACATACCATTTCGAGGACCGGTTTGATTGCCACGAGCTCGACGGACAACTGACGCTGCGCGTCACAGTCGAGGTCAAGGGCGACGACATCATTCTCGATTTCACCGACAACCCGCCGCAGGTGCGGGCGGGCATCAATCTGGTGCGGACGGCGCTTCTTGCGACGGTTTATTACGCCGTGAAAACCGTCGTCGATCCGGACGTGCCGCCGAATGCGGGGCTACACCGTCCGATCATCGTCGACAGCAAGCCGGGTACGCTCTTGCACGCCTCCGAGCCCGCGGCGGTGGACGGCCGCATGCAGGCGTCCGCGCGGGTGGTCGACCTTGTCCATGGCGCCCTGGCGCAAGCGGTCCCGGAACGGTTGATTGCGGCCTGCAACGGCGCCTGCATTGGAGCGGTCTTCTCAGGACGGCAACCGGATACGAACGCGCCTTACGTCTATATCGAAACCATCGGTGGTGGATTTGGCGCGCGCGCCACGAAGGACGGGCTCGACGGCGTCCATGTTCACACCACCAACACGTCCAATCTTCCGGTGGAAGCGTTGGAAACAGAATACCCGTTGATGATCGAACGCTACGAGCTGGTCAACGATTCCGGTGGTGTCGGCCAGTGGCGCGGTGGCATGGGGCTGAGGCGCACCGTGCGTATCGAGCACGATACCTGTGCTGTCGAGGTTCACTACGCCCGGGCACTTTCCTCTCCGTGGGGACTTCGCGGTGGTGGCGAAGGAGCACGATTTCACGCGGTTGCCAAGGGCGGGTCGCTTGGTGAGGGCGGACGCGGTTTGATGGATACCGGTGCCACTGTCGAGGTGGTCACACCGGGCGCGGGCGGCTACGGGCCGCCGGAAAAAAGGGAAGCGGCGCGGGTGCGCCAGGACCTCAATGACGGGCGGATCAGCGATGAAACCGCGCGCGAACATTATGGGAAGCAACTGGGAGTATCGAAATGAAACTGACACGCAGAAACATCCTGAAGACCGGCACCGCTGCCGGGGCAGCACTCCTTGTCGGCCCAAGCCTTGTCGGCCGGGCTCGTGCAGCCAATCCGGGTACGCTGGTCTTCGGGCTCTCATCCTACCCGCCGACGCTGGAACCCTGGAAAAACGCCGGTACCGCGGCATCGACCGTGAAACTGCAAGTCTATCGCGGCCTGCTGGGATACGATGCAATGGCAAATCTGCGCCCGGAAATCGCCGAGACCTGGGAAGCGGAGGACGCGCAGACTTACCGTTTCGATCTGCGCAAGAACGCCAAATTCCATGACGGATCGCCGGTGACCTCGGCTGACGTCAAGGCCAGCTTCGACGCTATCAAGGCCAAGGATTCCACCGCCTATCTGCGCGCGGCCCTGGGCATCATCGACAGCATCGAGACGCCGGACGACCACACCGTGCGCATCAAGCTCTCTTCACCGTCGGCCTCGTTCATCTACCTGGTGGCGAGTTTCTATGCCTTCGTCGTCTCCGCGGCCTCGCTCGAAGCTGATCCGGCCAATCCGGTTGGCTGCGGTCCTTACACCATCACCAACAACGAGCGCGGCACGCGAATTGACCTCAAGGCTTTCCCGGATTTCTACAAGGCCGGCTTGCCGAAGACGGAAAATCTGTCCTTCATTGCCTACAAGGATGAGAACCTGCGCGTCGCGGCCCTTGAGGCGGGCGACGTTGACATCATCGAATATGTCCCCTGGCAGGCGATGGATCAGGTGGAGAACAATCCGAAACTCGACCTCGACACCACCGACGGACCGTTCATGTATCTGCTCTTCAACGTGTCGGATGGCCCGCTGTCCAACGCCAAGGTACGCGATGCCATCGGCTACGCGATCAAGCGCGAAGACGTGATGGCGGCGGCTTTCTTCGGGCGCGGGCGTGCACTGAACGGTATGCCGGTTCCGGAAAGCTCCTACTATCACAATCCGGAATACGCCAACCACTGGTCGTACAATCCGGACCGGGCCAAGGAACTGCTGAGCGAAGCAGGCTTCGGCGACGGCTTCAGCTGCACCATGCTGTCGACCGCGCAATACGGCATGCACCAGGATACGGCTGCCGTTTGCCAGCAATATCTGCAGCAGGTCGGCATCGACGTCGAGCTGAACCTGCCGGATTGGGCGACCCGCGTCGATCTCGGCAACAAGGGTCAGTACGACATCGCTGTCATGGGAACCGCCGGCCAGTACAACGACCCCGACGCCCTGTCGAACTTCGTTGATGGTCGCCTAGGCGCGTCCTTCGTCCGTTCGCATGGCTTCAACGATCCGGAACTCGATGATCTGATCGATCAGGGCCGCTCTGAGATCGATCAGACCAAGCGCAAGGCGATCTATGACAAGTGGCAGGCGCGTGCCCTGGAAACCGTGCCGATTGTCGGCATCAACTGGCGCAGCCAGGGCTACGCCACCCAGGACACTGTCTCCGGCTTTGCCAATATTCCCGGATTCCTGACGTTCTACTCGGGCAGCATGATCGAAGAGGCCGAGATCATCTAATGCTCAACTATGCGCTTCGGCGTGTACTGGTCGCCATCGTTCTTGTCTGGGTGGTGGCGACCATCGTGTTTTCGCTTCTGCATCTGATCCCGGGCGACCCTGCCGCACTTCTGTCTTCGTCAGGCGGCGTCTTGCCTCCGCCTGAGGCGATCGAAGCGCTGCGTGAGCAGATGGGGCTCAATCGGCCCTTGTGGGAGCAATACACAAGCTATCTTCTGGGGATCCTGCGCGGCGATCTCGGCGTGTCGTTCCAGGATGGATATCCGATTGCCGATGAGATTGCGGCGCGCCTGCCGCGCACGCTGGAGCTTATTTTCGCCGCTACACTGTTGGCCGTCGCCGTCGGATTGCCGCTCGGCACGCTTGCCGCTCGCCGACAGGGTTCGGCCCTTGAGCGGACACTCTCCGCAGTCGCCTCCATCAACCTGTCCATGCCGGTCTTTGTCATAGGCACATTGTTGATCCTGGCATTTGCGCAAAAACTGCGCTGGGTGCCCGCTGGCGGTTATGTCTCGTTTTTCGAGGACCCCTGGGGGCATCTTGTCTACCTGTCCATGCCAGCTTTCACGATTGCCGTGGGGCTGTCGGCGGTCGTCTACCGCATGACCCGCGCTTCGGTCATCGAAACGTTGCAGCGTGACTGGGTGCGTACCGCGCGGGCAAAGGGCTTGCCCGAACGGCAGGTGTTACGCCGACACGTGGTGCGCAACTCGCTGGGGCCGGTCGTCACCATCGTGGGCCTGAATGTCGGCACGCTGCTCGGCTCGACCGTCCTTATCGAATATGTTTTCAACTGGCCGGGCCTGTCCGGATTTCTGGTCAGCGCTGTCGAACAGCGTGACTATCCTGCCGTGCAAGGCATCGTGCTGGTCACCTCGTTTCTGTTCATCCTGATCAATCTGGCGGTGGACCTTCTCTACTCGGTTCTGGATCCGAGGGTGGGACATCAATGAATGCCCGTCTTCGACCTGTTCTGATCCCGGGCATCGCCCTGATCGTCCTGCTGATCCTGGCTTTCGGCGCACCACTTCTGGCGCCCCTCGATCCTACTTCGATGAATGTGATCGGCCGCAACAAGCCGCCCTCGATGGAGCACTGGCTGGGACAGGACAATTTTGGCCGCGACATCTTCTCGCGCCTGCTTTACGGCGGCCGCGTATCGCTGACCGTGGCCATGCTCTCCGCCGCGATTGCCATGGTGATCGGCGTGACGCTGGGTTTGATCGGCGGTTACTTTCGCGGGCTTTCTGAAATCCTCACCCTTCGTCTGGTCGACATCATCCTGTCGTTCCCGCCGATCCTGCTGGCACTGCTGGTCGTAACTTTGTTCGGACCCGGCGTCATAACGTTGACGGCTTGCCTCTCGATCCTCTTTGCGCCAGGCTTTGCCCGGGTCACCTATGGGGAGGTCCTGTCAGTCCGCAAGCTCGAATATGTCGAGGCCACACGGGCGCTCGGCGCCCGTCCGCCGCGGATCGTGCTGGGGACGGTGCTGCCCAATGTGGCCGGTCCGATCATCGTACAGGTATCGCTGACGATCGCCTCGGCTGTGCTGATCGAAAGCGGCCTGTCGTTTCTTGGCCTCGGCGTCGTGCCGCCGGCTCCGTCATGGGGCCTGATGATCCGCGAGGCGCGCGGTACCATGGCTTACACGGCACTGCCGCTGATCTGGCCGTGTCTGGCACTGATAGCCACAGTGCTTGTGTTCAACGCGCTTTGCGACGGGTTGCGCGATGTTTTCGATCCGAAGCAACGCGCCGCCCGAACGCCGCCATCCGACGTCCCGTTCGATCCGACAAAACCGGATCCCGAGGCGTTGCTTGCCGTCAATGAACTGCGCACCAGGATCGCGACGGATACAGGCATTGTTCCTGCCGTCGACGGGGTGAGCTTCAAGCTCAATCGCGGCGAGACCCTGGCGATTGTCGGCGAAAGCGGTTCGGGCAAATCGATGACCGGCCTGTCGCTGATCGGATTGCAGCCGCCGGGATCAGGTCGGATCGTATCCGGCAATATCTGGCTCAAGAACCGGGCCGGCGACCACGTCGATCTCGCAGCGGCCGACGAAGAGACGTTGCGCAAAATCCGCGGTGATGAAATTGCGATGATTTTCCAGGAGCCGATGACGGCCCTGAATCCGGTGCATCGGATCGGCGACCAGATTGTCGAGGCCGTGATGCAACACCGCGACATCGATCGCAAGGAAGCCTGGGCGCTGGCGGTCGAGACCCTGGAGAAGGTCGGAGTGCCGGAGCCGGCCCTTCGGGCGCGAGCCTTTCCGCACGAACTGTCCGGAGGATTGAGGCAGCGGGCGATGATTGCCATGGCCCTGGTGCTGGAACCGCAGGTTCTGATTGCCGACGAACCGACCACGGCGCTCGATGTGACCATTCAGGCGCAAATTCTCGATCTTCTCAGGCGGTTGCTCGACGCCAGCGCGTCGCGTCCGGCGATGGTGTTCATCACCCACGACCTGGGCGTGGTCGATGAAATTGCAGACCGGGTGATGGTGTTCTACGCGGGAAGAGTGGTCGAAGAGGGTGCTGTAGCCGACGTGTTCGCCCAACCCCGGCACCCCTATACCAGAGGCCTTCTGGACAGTGCTCCGACACCTGGAAGTTCGGGCCGGTTGCGCGCCATCGAAGGCGCTGTTCCGAACCCGCTCGACTTGCCGACCGGCTGCGCCTTTTCTCCGCGTTGCCCATTGGCGCGTGAGATCTGTCATACTGACGAGCCTGTGCTGGTTGAAGCGGAGAAAAGCCGCAGCCGGTGCCACTTCTGGAAAGAGGTGTCGTGATGGCGGTCGATGCGGTTTCCGATCCGCTCCTTCAGGTCGAAGGCCTCTCCAAGCGGTTTCCCGTGAGTGCCGGGTTCCTTGGCCTTGGCACAAAACAGATTCAAGCCGTTTCTTCGGTCAGCTTCACGCTCAACAGGGGTGAGGTGCTTGGGCTCGTAGGCGAAAGCGGGTCGGGCAAGTCGACCCTCGGCCGCGCCGTCTTGAGGCTGATCGAGCCCAGTGAGGGACGGGTTGTGTTCGACGGCACTGATGTCACGGGGCTTGGCCAGGATGACTTGCGCCAGCTGCGTCGTCGGATGCAGATCGTGTTCCAGGACCCCTATGCGTCGCTGGACCCGCGAAAGACGGTGCGCCGGGCTCTGAGCGAAGCGCTGGCCATCCACGGAATGAAGGCGGACGACACACAGCTGGCGGAAATTCTTGAGCGTGTCGGGCTCAACGCGGGCCATCTTTCCCGCTATCCGCATGAGTTTTCCGGTGGGCAGCGACAGCGGATCGGCATTGCCCGCGCCCTGTCGGTGGGGCCGGATTTCGTCGTGGCAGACGAACCTGTTTCGGCGCTTGACGTCTCCATCCAGGCGCAAATCATCAACCTCATGGCGGATCTCAAGTCCGAGTTGAACCTGGCGATGTTGTTCATCGGACATGACCTCGGAGTGATCGAACATGTCTCCGACCGGGTGATGGTGTTGTATCTGGGTCGGGTCATGGAGATCGCACCGGTCAAGCGGATCTATGCGGCGCCACGGCATCCCTATACACAAGCGCTGCTTTCGGCCGCGCCGCGCCTTCACAGCCGAAAATCCGAGCGCCTTATTCTCAAGGGCGAACAGCCGAGCCCTGCCGCGCCGCCATCGGGCTGCGTATTCCGCACCCGCTGTCCCTATGCCTTGCCGGCCTGCGCCGAAACCGTCCCGCCACTCGCGGAAATCGAACCGGGCCACAGCAGCGCCTGCGTTCGCGAGGACATTCCGCAATGAGCACGATCACTGTGCCGGGAACCAACCCGGTCTTTGCCCACGTTCCGGATCGTCCTCTGCCACCCAGCGCCGAGGTCGTCGTGATTGGTGGCGGTGTCGTTGGAGTGACCGCAGCGTTGACGCTTGCCGAGCGCGGCATTCCGGTCGTGCTTTGTGAAAAAGGGCGGATTGCCGGCGAACAGTCTTCACGCAACTGGGGCTGGATCCGTAACCAGGGACGCGACATCCGCGAAATACCGCTGATGTTGCAGGCACAGAACCTGTGGCGTCGCCATGCGGCACAACTCGATGCGGATATCGGTTTGCGCGAAAAGGGCATCACTTATCTGGCCCCGACCGAAAACGATATGGCGAGGCATGAGGCGTGGCTTCAGGAAACCCAAGGTTTCCAGCTCAGTTCCCGACTGCTGTCGTCCGACGAGGCGACCGCTCGTGCTGGTCCTGGGGCTGGGCGCTTTCTCGGCGGCATCGAAACGCCGACCGACATGCACGCCGAACCGGCGCTGGCGGTTCCTGGCCTGGCGCAACTGGCGGCAAAGACTGGCGCCCAGATCTTTGAGAGCACCGCCGTGCGTACAATTGAACGTGGGGGCGGACGCGTGACCGCAGTTGTCACCGAGCATGGCCGCATTAGGTGTCAGTCGGTCATCCTCGCTGGTGGCGCCTGGTCGCGCACGTTTCTTGAAAACATGGGCCTGTCGCTCCCGCAACTGGCGATCCGCAGTCAAGCCCTGCGCACGGGTCCCGTGGATCCGCCATCGCCGGGTCCGGTTGGCACCTCCCGCGCCTCATTTCGTCCGCGGCGCGATGGCGGTGTCACGATCGGGCGAAGCCATGCCGGCCGCTTTGACATCATCCCCGCGGCGTTTACCCACTTTCGTTCCTTTCTGCCGCACGCCGTCGCCCACTGGCGTACTCTGAAGATTCGGTTTGGTCCGGAGTTCTTCGGCGCCCTCGGCCGGCATCGATGGAGAGCCGACCAGTTGAGTCCGTTCGAAACGGCACGTGTTCTCGATCCGACGCCACACCCCGGCATCATCGACGGGATCTACCGAGAGGCTGTCGGCGTTTTTCCCTGGCTGGAGGGTGTGCCGGTTGCAGAGGCATGGGGCGGCATGATCGACGTCATGCCCGATGAGGTGCCGGTTATCGGGTCTCCGGATGGGTTGGAAGGCCTTGTCCTGGCAACCGGATTGTCCGGGCACGGCTTCGGCCTTGGACCAGGTATCGGGCATCTGGCCTCCGACCTTGCGACAGGCGCCGAACCGATTGCCGATCCCACGCCCTTCTCCCCCGATCGTTTCCGAAGGAGTTGAATGATGCTCGAGCCCAAAGACCGCGTTTTCCTGATTTCAGGAGCCAATCGGGGAATCGGCGCCGCAATTGCCCGTCGCCTTGCTGCCGCAGGTTGTCGTCTCAGTCTGGGCGCGCGAAACCCTGAAACATTGGTGGACACTTTTGGGCCGGAAACGGAAGTGCGCCACCATTTTCGCTATGACGCCACCGATCGCGCCAGCTTTGCGCCCTGGGTGGACGGAACGCTGGCGGCCTTTGGCCGGATCGACGGGTTGATCAACAATGCCGGTGCTTCCAGCCGTTTTTCCATCGAGCAGGGAGACGAGAGCGACCTCGACGCGCTTTGGGCGGTGAACGTCAAGGGGCCGTTGTTCATGACGCGCCTGTGCCTGCCGCATCTGCGCCGCTCCGGAACCGGCCGCATCCTGAACGTCGCCTCGCTGTCCGGCAAAAGGGTTCGCAACGAGAACGTCGCGTACAACATGACCAAGCATGCCCTCATAGCACTGTCTCACGGATGTCGCCGGATCGGCTGGGACGACGGTTTGCGGGTCACCACGCTGTGCCCCAGTTTCGTGCGCACCGACATGACCGCTGCTGTGACCAAAGTACAGCCAGAGGAGATGATCGATGCCGAGGACCTGGCAGAACTGGCCGTCACGGCGCTGCATTTGCCAAACACGGCAGCGGTGCCGGAGCTGTTGGTGAATTGCCGACTAGAGGACCAGTATTGAGCGCATTGGCGCGACAGAATCACTGATTGGATTGATGGCCGCCAGCGAATATGGTGCCCGAAAGAATTCGCCTGGAGCCAGAGTCATGAGTCAACAGCCTGCGCTGATTGCCGGCGGCGGGATAGGCGGCATCGCCTGCGCCCTCACGCTTCAACAGATCGGTGTGCCGTGCATTGTGTTCGAAACCAACGAGCGCATGCAGCCCCTGGGCGTCGGCATCAATCTCCAGCCAAATGCGGTCCGGGAGCTCTACGACCTCGGGTTCCAGCAGCAGGACCTGGATCGAGTCGGACTTCCAGTCAAGGAGTGGGCGCTGGTCGGCCTTAACGGCAATGACATCTACAGTGAAACAAGGGGGCTACTGGCCGGATACAATTGGCCGCAATATGGCGTCCATCGCGGCATGCTCCACATTCTGCTCTACGAGCAGCTGTTGCAACGAACCGGACCTGACACGGTGCGTCTGGGCGCCCGGGTCATTGGCTATGAAAACAACGCCGATGGCACAGTGACCGCAATCGTCCAACATGCTGACGGCACGAAATCGCGCGAAACCGGATCTATCCTGATCGGCGCCGACGGTATCCACTCCGAGGTGAGGGCGCAGATGCATCCCGATCAGCCACCCATCCAATGGGGCGGTGCCCTCATGTGGCGCGGCACCAGCAGGGCGGTTCCGATCCGCACTGGCTCCTCCTTTGTCGGCCTGGGCACACATCGGCAGCGCATGGTGATCTATCCGATCTCACACCCCGATCATAAAGGGATGTCGACGGTCAATTGGATCGCCGAAGTGACGGTGGACGGTTCGGAAGGCTGGCAGAAACGGGGTTGGTTCAAGCCGGTCGAGATCAATGATTTCATCCACCATTTCGAGGATTGGACCTATGATTGGCTGGATGTTCCGGCCCTGATGCGTCAGGCCGACATTGCCTACGAAAACCCGATGATCGACCGCGATCCGATACCGACGTGGCGTGACGGCAATGTCATCCTGCTCGGCGATGCGGCACATGCGATGTATCCGACCGGGTCGAACGGGGCGAGCCAGGCCATTGTCGACACCCGTGTTCTCGGCGCGATGCTGATCGAACACGGCATCGGCGAAGATGCGCTGGCAGCGTTCGATGAAAAACTCTGCGGGCCGGTCTCCGAACTGGTTCTACGCAATCGCGGCGCCGGCCCCTTCGGTCTGCTCAACATGGTCGATGACCGCTGCGGCGGAAAGTTCGATGCCATCGACGACGTGATCTCACCCGAGGAACGGGCGGAATTCATGGCCGGCTACAAGGCCGCCGCCGGGTTTGCAATCGAGCAGTTGAACAGCGCCCCGCCAACGATCCCGCCCGGGGCTGTGATCTGACTCAATCAGGGGGTCCGATGTAGGTTTCGATCGATCCGAGCCCGTCGATCGAAACGACGCACAGATCGCCTGGAACGAGCGGGCCAACGCCGGCCGGCGTGCCTGTCATGATCAGGTCGCCAGGTGCCAGGGCAACCGAGTGCGACAGGATCGAAATGATCTCGGGAACCGACCAGATCATGTCCGACAGATCGGCGTCCTGCTTTGTCTTGCCATTGACAGTAAGGCGGATGAAGCCTGTGTCCGGATGGCCCACCCTGGCGACCGGATGCACCGGACCGATCACGGCCGACCGGTCGAACCCCTTTGCCATGTCCCATGGGCGGCCTTTCTCACGCGCAGCAAGTTGCAAATCGCGCCGGGTGAGGTCGTTTCCAATACCATAGCCCCAGACATGCGACAGGCTGTCGGCTTCTGCGATGTTGCGGCCCGCTGTTCCGACAGCCACTACAAGCTCGGCTTCGTAGTGCAAATTCCCGGTTTGCGGCGGAAACGGAACTTCCACAGCGCTGTCAACCACCGCATCGCTTGGCTTGGAAAAGAAGAAGGGCAGTTCGCGATCTGGATCCTGACCCATCTCGCGGGCGTGGGCGGCATAGTTGCGCCCAACGCAAAAAATACGGCGTACGGGCAAACGGTCGTCACTGCCGTCGACGGAGACGGATGCGGCAGGGGCCGGGGTAAAGACGTAACCCATTGTGTCTGTATCCAGTCTGGTTGTTTGCTTCGGTGCACGTCCGGAGATCTCGTACACACCCGCATTCGCGATAAGCGTTATCTTTCGTGGCTGTGAAAATCAAATTCGGCCACCAAAGGTCTTCTGATCCTGAGTCCTGCCATCCTTTTTCATCGACAGGACAGGCAACGGGCGATACATACCCTTTTCATATTCCGAAATGAATTCTGTAATATGGAAGAGAAATGTACAAACACACGTTCGCCATGCGGGTCAGTTTCGGTGATTGCGATCCGGCCGGCATCGTCTTCTACCCCAACATATTTTCCTGGCTCGATCGCACCTTTCACGACTGGCTGTGGGAGTTCGGCGGCCATGAAAATGTCTGCGGCAGGCTCGGAGCGCTTGGTCTCGGACTGATGGATGTTTCGGCAAAATTCCATCGTCCGATGCGCAACGGTGACGAACTGAGCGTTTGCCTCACCGTCGAAGAGTGGGGCGCAAAGGCGCTGAAACTTGTCTACGAAATATACGCAGGCGAAACGCTGACGGCGACCGGGCGGGAAACGAGGGGAGTGTTCGTGCTCGGTGACAACGGGATTTCGGCAGCAAGGCTCGATAAGCTGCGTGAATTGCTGGACGCCCGTGAAACATAGCCGACGGAAACTGAAACAGCCCCAACCATCCAGTGGTCCCACGTCGCTGGATGCGGCTTTGAGACTGCTGCAGGCGCTGGCCGGATACGGAAGGTCCGTGACGCTTTCGGAACTTGCCCGCGATTGCGATATGCCGCTCAGCAAGGCGCACCGCTATCTGGCCTCCTTCACCCAGGCTGGTTTTGCCGAACAGGCCGGGCGAACCGGAAAGTACGATCTGGGCAAAGGAGCATTGCAACTCGGCCTTGCCGCGTTGGCACGGCACGATTTCGTCAACCGGACGTCTGAAAAATTACCTGAACTGTGCGCTCAAACGGGCCTGACCGGCCTGGTATCTGTCTGGGGCGATCACGGTGCCACCGTGGTGCGCTGGGAACGAACGGCTTCTCCGATTGCCACATCAATTCACCTGGGCAGCACGTTGCCGTTGCTTGGTTCAGCGACGGGGCGCGCTTTCCTCGCCTGGGCGCCGCCGGGCCCGCTTAAGCCCGGGCTCGGCATCGAGTTGAGGCGTGTCAAACGCAATCCCGAAATCGTTCCTGATCTGACCGCGACCGCCAAAGGTGTTGCCGCGTTGCGAAGGAAAATCCGAGATCAAGGTTATTCGACCATGGACGGACGCTTCATCCCCGGCCTGGTCGCCATCGCAGCGCCCATTCTCGACTGGCAGGGCGAAGCGCAGGCCGTCGTTACGCTGATCGGAACCGATGCCAGCATCATCCAGGAAGGATCGACCGCAGCGAAGAAACTTGTTGCCTTCGCAGAAGGTGAGTCGTTTGCAACTGGCTGAAACACTTACCAACCATCGGTAGCGGGCTGAGCTAGTGGTTGCCGACCCTTTCGGCGATGGCGACAATGCGGTGCATCTCGCGCAGCACCGGTTGCTCGATCAGCTTTCCGTCGATCACCACGAGGCCGGTATCCGCAGCTTTGAAATTGGCGATGATCCGGCGGGCGCGGGCGATGGTCTTCGCATCCGGTGTGAAGATCGTGTTGAGAGCTTCAATCTGTTTCGGATGGACGCTGCCCTTGCCGCTGAAGCCGAGCTCACGCGCCAGTTGGGCCTCGCGCTTCATGCCTTCCAGATCATCAAGATCGAGGAACGGCACATCGACGACGTCGAGTCCGGCGCCAGCGGCGGCGTGAACGACGCGGGAGCGGGCATATAGCAGTGGTTCCCACGCATTGCTGCAGCGCAGCTCCGCCGCCATGTCGACGCCGCCGAAGAAAAGTGCGTCGATACGCTGGCTCGATCGCGCAATATCGTGTGCTGCTTCCAACCCTTCATTCGTCTCGATTATGACATGCAATCGGCATGCGTGCCCGCGTTCACTCAGCAGATTATCGAGCCACTGCACTTCGTCCGGTGTGCGCACTTTCGGCAGCATAAGGGCCGGCGGTGGGCTGTCGGTGTCGAGGACTGCCTGCACATCGGCAAGCCCGAAAGCTGTGCGAAGGCAGTTGATCCGAACGATCCGTTCGACACCGTCATCGGCCTGCGGCTTTTCGAACAGCGCCAGCGCCTTCGTGCGCGCCTCTGCCTTGTCTTTCGGCGCGATGCCGTCTTCAAGTTCCACACAGACGATATCGGTGCCGCTTTTGAGCGCTTTCGGGAACATGTCCGGACGTAGGCCGGGTGTGAAGATGAAGCTGCGTCGAGGCCGGATAATGGGGTCTGTCATGAGTTTGCGCGGTGTCGTATCGGGTTGTTGAGAAGAATGCGGGTCAGGCGAACCAGCCATGGTCCTTGGCGGCCTGGACGATCGTCTGGATGTTGGTGGCAAATCCGTAGCGTTTGCGAGCTTTTTCCAGGTAGTAGCGAACCTCGCCACGCCGCAAGCCGGTTTTATCGGCGATTTCCTGATGGGTTTTGCCGTGGGCCGCCCAATGCAACACGGCTTTCTCCTTCGGTGCTAGTGAAATACCGGGTTCTTTGGCGTTTGGCGTATCAGCGGAGTTGTTGATCAGCGGTTCCGCCAGCGTGTCGAAGATCTTGGTCAGCGAGATGCCGGCAACAATGTCGGCGGCTCCGACACCGCTCAACAGCGGAAGATGGACATGATTGCGCTCGTCGGTGCTTGCGGATGGGCCGATCGTTCCCGTCGGCACTATCAGCACGTCTTCATAGGGTGCAAACCCCAGTTCACGAACGGAATTGCAGATGTCTCTGTGAATATCACGGGTTTCAACCGGTGCATCGGCGCATTCCAACAACGGCCGGTTTAGCTGGGTTTTCCAGTCATTGTCGCGGGCACGAAGGGCAGGGTCGTGGCGATTGAACACGGTTGCCATCAATCCGCCGCAGTCGCTGGTGTGCTTGCCAAACCGCTCGGTGAGATCCGACATTCCACACAGCGAAAACCGGTTGGACGGGCCTGCACCCCAATAGGCGAAGCCAAAATATCCAAAATGCAAGATGGCCCGCCGGAATTGACGATGCAATTCGTCGAACGATTCGGCGCGCAGAAGCGTGGTTACGAAGGATCCGATTTGTGGCCAACGGCCGCTGCGAATGACTTCGTTCAGATGACGGTCAACACTGCTCCTACCGGAAGTGGCTGCCTGGAAATATGTGTTCATCCTAAGCTGCCAGCGGATCCAGGTTGTGGGCGCAAGCAACACGGACAATAAGCTGGGTCACCGAATTAAAGCCGTTGCGCAGGCGTGCCTGATCCAGGTGATAGCGCACGGTGCCATAGGGTAGATTCATGATTGTGGCGATGTCCTGGTAGGATTTGCCGGCTGCTGCCCAGCGAATCACATCAAGCTCCACTGGCTGCAGCTCTAGAGATGGATCGCTAGTGACCGCAGTTTCCAATGAATTGGTTTTCGGCTTGCTGGCCGAATCAGCATTGCGGTGAAGGCAAGCCAGTGCAACAGCCGCCGCCATGTCGAGACGATCGAGCAACATATGCGTCAGAAGCCGGGTTTCGCCAGCTGATTGCGGTTTCGTCACCCCGCTGCACCCCCAATTGCGGCCGGTCGAGCCGGTCATTCGCACCGCACATCGGATAGTTGCAGTTAATCTGAAACCACAGCTGGTTCAACCGCTTCGGCAATTGACTAACAGATTTGCGAACGCCTGGTGTCGAACGCGGAGGGTCTGGTGCTCGCCGTCATGAGTTCGTTTCCGAGGGGCGCTTGGTTGTAAAGCCGATTGCCAGAAAACTCGTGGTGGATGACCGGCATGTCGGCCCTGAATCCGACACGGATAGCGCGTATGTTGTCCATCGTCCGTTCTCCCGGCGGTGTCGGCCTCGCGCATCCAGCAGGCCGGTAGGAGAAGGACCTCAGGTCCGTATTTGCGTCTAGATCCTGGTCCTATCCGACATGGTGCCGGGAGTGGCGGATCACACGCTGCGGGCATTCTCGGCATGAAACCGGAATTTGTATGGAGTTGCGGCGGCGGATCGCACGGCGGCACCTTTTGTCGTGCGGTGGCGTTGGTCGGGGAGTCCGCGAAAACATGGAAGATCGGAGAAAACCCATGAGACCGGAAGACGCATTCAATGGATATGTCGTTACGAATTTCTGCTTCCTTCTTCACGAAGCGCAGATTTTCGAACTGTTTTCGAAAAACGACTTTACCATCAGCGAAGCTGGCTTCGTTCGCCATATCGAAAGCCGAAATCAGATGATCCCCTTACGGGCAAGGGAACTGATCGACTTCGGGCTGCGCTTTTCAATATTTGAACGCTCCAAACACCAGTCATTGAGGTTGAGTAAAAAAGGAGTTTCATGGCTCGACAACCGGGCATTTGCGGTCTGGATGATTGGTGGTTACGGCGCCTATCTTCGCAACACGATCATGCAACCGGACATCGGCGAAGCGGCAGCAAGGGCCGCCGTCAACGGTGAGTATGTTGCGATCGGGTCTCAAATGGCGAACCAGGCGTTCATGAATGACGTGTTTCTCGAGTTGCTCGACGAGTATCGTCCTAATGCCATCGTGGATCTTGGCTGCGGTGGCGGGTCTCGGTTGATCACGAGCTGTCTGAATGATCCGGCCTGTTTCGGTATCGGGATCGATATCAACGAAGACGCGGTTAAGCTGGCTGAAACCAACATCCGGTCCCACCAGCTCGATGATCGGGTGGAAATCTTGCTTGGCGACGCACTCGAAAAAAGCAGCGAACTGGGGTCTCGGATCGATCGCCCGATCGATGTGGTGATGTCGTTCATGTCGATGCATGACCTGTTCAACATTCACGGCCCTCGCGAAGCCGCCCGACGGGTCATCGACAACTTTCGAAATCCGACGCACATCTGGGTGGCGGATACCGTCAAATCCAAGTCTGACGATCCGATGCCGCTGCCAATCTTCACCAGCGGCTTCGAACTGGTCCATGCCTTTCAGGAGATCGAGCTGTTCAGCCGTGATGTCTATGTCGATGCGTTCGAAAGCGCCGGCGCAAGACTGGTGCACCAGCGTTACCTGAATGTGCCAAACACCTTCGCCATGATCTTCAGAACCAACTGACGTCAGGAACAAACACCATGAGCAAATTACCAATATTCAAGCCGGTCGAAGGTCATCACGCCCAGGTTCCGTTTTACTTGTGCCGGGAGAATTGCGGTGAGATCGGTTTTGAGGTTGCCGGCGGCAACATAGAGAAGCTGATCGACAACGAAGTCGCCGACACGCACACTCATGCAGTCGATGAGTTCTACTTTTTGATCTCACCCAATGATGGGGCCGCTGAGATAGAGGTTCATCGTGACGGGACGGTGACCCGCCATACGTCTCCGGATGTGATCCATGTGCCGGCCGGTATGCCTCACAAGTTCATCACCCGGCGTGTTGAACCCGGGTCGTTTTGCTTCGGCATTCTGGTCGACCGATGAGCAAAACCGCAAAACCCCGGAAACCGTCGATCCCCGGGGTGCTGGCAAAGCTCGCGCTTTTGCGGTGTGTGACTGGCCTTACAGCCAGTGGCAGCGGGTCGTGTAGACCTGCCCGCGAGAGTTCCTGTACTGGCATCGACCGTCGCCGGTTTCCAGCAAATAGGTGCCGAAACCACCAATCAGTGCACCGGCAACTGCGCCGCCAGCACTGTTCGTTGCAATGGCACCGACAGCGGCACCGACACCGGCTCCGGAAGCCGTCTTTTCGGCAGTCGTACACGCCGACAACGCAGCGGCTGCCAGAATTGCAATTACCAAGGCCTTCATAGAATTGCTCCTCGTTTCCATGTGTCCCCTCCGCAAGTTCCTGAATTCGTTTGGCGTGCCACAGGCGGGTCCCGCCAGTGCGGGTGAACTGCGTCTAGTATTGAAACTCCAAACGACAAGGTCAAGCGGCGAGGACAACGACCGAAGCCGGGATTCTGGTTTTTCGGGTTCGGATTGCAGGAAATGCGGGCATTCTTTGACCAAACGAAGCGGTGCAAACAGCCATGTTCGGCGCCGAAACGAATGTCAGTCCCAACGCGAACCCGCCCGATGTTGCGGTGCGGTGGTCGCTTTTGGGGAAGGTCAGGAAGACGCTCATTCTGGCCGCCGCAAGGCGGGCGCGATGGCGCTTCAACGGTTTTGTCAACAGGAACCGGCCGCGAGCCGATTTCGCTTTTTTCCGGCAAACACTGCGACCATGCCGGGTGAGAGCCAGTTCGTTTTAAACCAATACAGCAATGCCTGATTTGCGGTCGTCGCAGTCGACCCCGTCAGTTTGTTGCTTTGATAGGAGTAAAGGTTCTGATGATGATGGACCATGCAGTCAACGTAGTTGATGCCACGCTCGCAACCACCGTTGTGATCAACGGGTTGCGGCAAAAAGGACTGTCGATCCACTATGGGGTCGATTTCGGCGAATTGTCGAAGATCAAGACGTCGATGGGCGCTCAGGTGTCCGAGCACTTTAGCCAGGAACGCAACACTTTCTTTGCTGGTGATGCGTTTTGGTTGTGCATTGCCGATGACGCCAACGAACCGGTTGCGACCCATGCCGTGAAGGTTCAGCACCTTGGCGCCGAGACGCTGGACAGTTTCATACAACGCTATTGGCCGCAGATATACGGCACCGGTACGGAACTCGAGGTGCGTTTTGCTGAACGCCAACGCGGGTTTCTACGGGATATCCGGGGCACCGTTGCCTATGCCGGGGAGCTGTACGTGGCCGACTCAGGACGACGGTTGCGAATTGCCGATCTGCTGTGCAAATACGCACAGATCTGCGCGGTTCTGCAATGGGATCTCGACTATTACTATGCCTTCATGGAGCCGAGATCCGTCGCCAAGGGCCTGGGGACGCTTGGCGGTTTCGTCCGCCAGCATCGGATGGTGCCTCAGGTGACGTCGCGACGGAGCTTTGAGAGGGGTGACTTCTGGTTCGTCGGTTGCACCCGGTCTGATATCAGCGACCTAATCTACGATCTAAAGCAGTCGGATCTGGCGGGGTCGATACAGTGACCATGAAACGAATGCCCAGGCCGTTGGAGAAAGGCAGGATCAGTCGCTGGTACTCAACCGGCACATCGCCAATTTCCTTCAACCCGGCCGTGAACATGACGTAGTCGAGCACCGGTTCATTGGTCTCGGAGGCCGTCCTGTAGGCTTCCGAGACCATGGATTGTGCCGTCGACGACATCGTGTTGGCCTGCCGACGCGGACCATTCTGCCAGTTGCTGCCGAGGACCCGCGCACAAAGGCTGTTTTGGCCAATGACCAGCAGTTTCGGCGCCGTATCGGGATCCCAGCAACTTTCAAGCATCACGATGTCATCGGCGAAAGTCACCAATTCCTCGCACAGGGATCCGCGATTCTCGCGCCATGCCTTGAACAGAATGCCCTCGGCCGCCGACATCGGCGCCATTTCGGCATGGTTCAATGGGATGCGTTCAATCTTCGAGTTCATCGGAGTCCGGCCCCTGGATGATAGCCTGCTGCATGATGCTTCGGTACTCGCGCGCCAGTTCCTGCCACTGATCGTCGGTCAGTGTATTGTAGTGCGGTGTGCGGTAACGTTTCATGCAGGCGATGCGAAAGGGAATGTCCAACTCGTACCGCTTGACCAGCGCCAGATATTGTTCAGCTTCGGTTCGGGAATCGCAAATTCTGCCGTTTGACAGGAATTCTTCCTTGATGTCATCGAGGGTAAAAGGCACCGATCAAGCTCCCATTGCGCAGCAGGCCTCTGACGCTTCAACCAAAAGCGAAGGTGTCTGCTGAGTTCACCTCGTCTTCGCTGCGAATATTGTTGCGAATTATGTAGTGGTAAAGGTGTGTCACCAGCGTGGTATGGGCGACGATATTGGCTTTTCCGAACAATTCGGCTTCCCAGCGATCTGCAACCCTGACGGCAAGGTCAAAGGCGTGCTGCTGCTCGCTCATGTTGCTCGGTGAAGGTGTATTTTCCACGTTGGCACCGGTCTTCCCCGTCAGCAGCCAGACCGGGTCGATATCAAGGGCGGCGGCCAGTTGGTCGATCACCGGACCGCGCGGGTGAGATACCTTTCCGGCACAATATTTGAGAAGATTGCTGTAGGACACACCAGAGCGTTTGCTCAATTCTGCTTTGTTCCAGCCGCGATCCGCGAGACTGCTGTTAAGCCTGTGATGCCAGTCCATAACGCTTAACTCGGTTCCCGATTTTAGTGCCTGTTTGCGGAATTAAATTCCGCATTTCGGGAATTATTATCCGCAACTCTAGCGTGAGTCTAGACTCATTCTATTCGGGGCTGCGGAGAATCGACAAAAATGTGTGTGCAGTGATCTGAATAGGCAGCTGGAACACCGCCCTTAAAGATAGCCTTCCTTGGCCGCGTAGATCTTTTTCGTAGTGTGGCCGCATCCAGTGCATTCAAGCGTGTGAATAACCTGTCCAAAGACGTCGAGCCGGTCGAGTTTTTCCTGCTCGATAATGTGCATTTCGCTGAAACACTGATCGCACAGGGACCGTGTGTCTGGTGTACTCGCCGAAGTACCATCAAGTGTGAGGGTATCGACATCTCGGTCAGTTGTCCGGCGCAACTGTCGCCAGACCGGAACACGTTCGAGGATTTTCGAGATATCCAGGACAGATACAGCCAAGCTTTACTCCATACATGTAGCCGCACCGGTAACGGCATATAGCCTGGCGCAACAGATATCAAGACTATTATCGTTTTATGACAGTAACTTGCCGCAGTTACCGCAATGTCCGGATTGCGCGATCAACAGTACTTGGTGTTTTCAGAAACCCATAAAATTTCCAGGCTATTGCGTCAGTGGTTTGCCTGGCCGGCGCCAGCGATACGTTCGTCGTTCACCGGTTCGAAGTCCAAATACGGCGCCGTTGGACAACGGTGGGGCAAACGCACAGGCCTGCCTCGACAGTTTCGGCCGACCAGATCAGCCTCAGCCCTGCGGTCGTTGTGATGTGAAGCCGTAGCTGATCCGGTTGCATCTTTGCTCGTGCAGATGTCCAAGCAGCGAAAATGCGACCGACATGCAGGCAACGATCAACAGTGCGGATAAACTGAATACGATCATAGTAACTTCCCAAGGACAGTCGTCATGTCTATCGAACGCTAAAAGCCTTTCAGACAAAACTTGCTTGAAGCTTGCGGGGCTGCAAGGTCCCAAGGTGAGCCCAATTGGAGGCGGTCGGTGGAAACGCTACAATTGCAGATTTGCGGGACGACAACGGAAAGGTTGCGCTACACATTGGAATTCTTGGATTTTACGGGTCTCGTTAACTTCTGGGAAACAAATTAACCATAGCGTTTGGGGACGGCGGGATGGACCTTGCAACCGGGTTGCAGGCCATGGGCATGACGCCAGCCTTGCTGCACCGGTTGAACCCGGTATTCAAATTCACTTCTCAGTCTTGCGAAAGCGATCTGCAGCGGCCGGAGTCGCTCGGGGGGTGCCACGCCAAATCGAAATCGATTGGCATGGCAACGAGTATCCGCCACCATCTCAGGATCGTTTCGAGGGCGCACAAAGGCGGCGTGCAGGCGCTCATGCCGCCGGAATTGCCGGGGAGCCCGCGTGTCGGAACGGGGATCGACAGAAGCCGAAACATGGGATTGCGCCGGTCTGCGCCGGCGCAGCGATGCCATGATGGCGGCAAATGACGACCGTCCGATACCGGACGATCTGAAAGCGTCGATCGAGCAGGCCGTCACCGATGCACAGGCCGAGTTGATCAAGCGACAGTTTCCCGCTGCGGCAACGAACGAGAGCGAAAATCCCGACCGATTGAAGGTTCTTCTGGCCGGCATTATCCGCCACCTCGGCCAGACCACCCTGGATGCCGATGAGCTTTTCAGCGACGCAAAATCGAAAGCGCTGGAGACCGTCCTGCAGGATTTTGTTCAGGGCAGCGTGGATCCGCAATGGAGCCTTGTTGCGCAGAGCATTTTTCTGGAACAAGCCGTTTCCAAGGCGTTGGCCATTCACTGGCCAAAAGCTCTTTTTTCCCGTTCTGCAACATCACAGCAGTCAATGGATGCAACGCGACGGGATATTCTCGCAATTGTCGACTCGTTGCTGCGGAACACGGATCTGCTGTGGTCCGATCACATCAGACAACGGCAGGTCGCATCGCGTCGACAGGATGATGCGGCGCGCGCTTCCCATTGCGATCTTGTTAACGACGCGTTCGGCAAGGCCTTCCAGAGAATGCTGGTGGGCGACTTCAGCGCGCGCATCGACGGATCGATTCCCGCTGAGCATCGGGATCTGGCGGCCCGCTTCAATGTTGCGATGGATAGGGTGCAGTCGACCTTTGCCGAACTTGCCGGGCATCTGATCCAGAGCCATCGACAAACCGGGCCTCTGGCCGACGCGCTTTCCGAGATGGTCGAACAGACGGATTCCGGTTCTGAACAACTGCGGACTTCGGCGAGCCGGCTTTCGGGGCTGGTCGAAGACGCCCGATCTGCGGCGACCGAAGCCGGCGCTGCGCGCCAAACCGTGGAGGCTGCTCGTCAAAGTGCAGTCGAAGGTGGCCGCGTCATGGACGATGCGGTGACCGCTATGTCCGGAATCGAAAGTTCGGCAGATCGGATCGGACAGATCACCGCAGCCATCGACGACGTCGCATTCCAGACCAATCTGCTGGCACTCAACGCCGGTATCGAGGCCGCCAGGGCTGGCGAGGCTGGTCGCGGATTTGCAGTGGTTGCACAGGAAGTGCGAGCTCTTGCTCAACGTTCCGCTGACGCCGCAAAGGAAATTGAAGCGCTGGTATCCGACACCAAGGCGCGGATCAAATCCGGGGTTGGCGCCGTAGGAACTGCCGGAAGTGCCATTGGCGATGTCGTATCGCAGGTCACACAGATCAATGACACCGTGGCCGGGCTGGCCGAACGATCACGGCGGCAGGCTGAGGAGGTCGGAGAGCTGCATGAGTCCATATCGTCGATAGACGTCGGCTTTGCATCGCTTTCGGAGACTGCCCGTCGTTCAGGCGATGCAGCGGGTGACATCCATCGTGTCATTCTCGAACTCGGCGGAATTGTCAGGCGTCATCGCGCCGATCTGGCGGGATCGGCAAGAGATCCCCGAACTGGCAACGAAGAGGGGCACCAGCCCGGGGCGCTGGAACCAGTTGGGCGGAGGCTGAGGGCATGAACCTATCCATCCAATCGACCAAGTCGCGGCAGGCAAGGGCCAAGAGTCGTCACAATTTGGTTCTTGGGACACGCCTTGCGCTTTGCGCATCCACTTGTCTCGTAAGCGCTTCTGCATTGGCAGCTACCGAACAGGCAACCTCTTGGGTAACAGGCGGCTCGTTGACTCTGGTGGCCTATGTGCTCACCGTCGCCGGGCTAGGCTATGCGCTCGTGCGCGCTCGTCGTGGGGCTGCTAACCGCATAGTTGAGGTCAGAGCCTACCTCGACGCCGTTGCTTCCGGTTCGGAATCCGGTGATGTCCCCCACGCAGAACGCAGCGACGAAGTCGGTGCTTTGGCGCGTTCCGTGCAGAGTGTCCGTCTTGCCCTGGCAAGGGAAAAACAGATCGGTGAGCAGGCCGAAGCTGGTCGTTTGGCGCAGGACGAGGAAATCGCCGAAAACGCTGAACTTCGCGCCCGTCAGGACGAAAGCCGGCAAAGAGTAATTGACGACCTGTCCGACGGCCTGGATCGGCTGGCGGAGGGCAACCTTTCAGTCGCTCTGAACCACCCCTTCGCGGAAGCCTATGAGCCGCTGCGCCAGTCCTTCAACAATACCCTTTCCATGCTCCAGGATACGCTGGGAGGCATTACCGGGGTTACCGAGAACGTGCGTTCCGGGTCCTCCAATATTGCGCGTGCCTCGGACGATCTTTCAAGGCGCACGGAGCAGCAGGCGGCTGCTCTCGAACAGACCGCTGCCGCACTCGACGAGATCACGGCCACCGTTCGCAGTTCGACGGAAGCTGCGCAAGAAGCCGGCAGGATGGTCGAGGAAGCCAAGGAAGGCACCAACAAATCCGGCGGCATATGCGAAAACGCCATCACCGCGATGGAGCGGATTCAGCAGTCGTCAGACAAGATCAGCCAGATAATCGGGGTGATCGACGAGATCGCCTTCCAGACCAACCTGCTTGCTTTGAACGCCGGTGTCGAGGCGGCCAGGGCTGGCGACGCCGGGAAAGGTTTCGCTGTGGTTGCACAGGAGGTCCGCGAATTGGCTCAGCGGACCGCCACGGCTGCCAAGGAAATCAAAGACTTGATCACCAATTCGGCAACCGAGGTCGGAGACGGCGTAGCCCTGGTCAGTCAGACCGGTGAGGCGCTCCAGGATATCGAAAAGCATGTTCTACAGATCAACGAGAGCGTGTCTTCGATCATCACCTCTTCGCAAGAGCAGGCGGCAGGGCTGCAGCAGATCAATACCGCCATCAATCAGATGGACCGGGTGACCCAGCAGAACGCCGCGATGGTCGAGGAAACCAATGCGGCGTGCCAGGAGCTGAACGGCGAAAGCGGCAAGCTGACAGCGCTTGTTTCTCGTTTTTCGGGTGAGGCAGCGCCCATCGAGCGCCCGCTTGCGGCGAATGATTCGGCGGCCACCGAAAGACGAGCAACTGCAGGACCGTCGGTAGCAGCGCCTGCGACGGCGGCGAGCAGACCCGTGGATTCACCGGCTCGCAAACTGGGGCGCGACCTTGCCGGAGCATTCGGCGGCGGCGTGCAAGCCGGCAGAACGGATGATGATTGGACGGAGTTTTGAGCGGAGCGCCCTCGGTGCACTGCCCAATAGGATGTGAAAAGGATGGGTTTCATATGAGCGCAAACGAACCTGAAACGCGGCAACTGCAACTGGCGGAGAACCTCGATCTCACAGCCGCGGTTCCGCTGCATGAGACGCTGCTGTCGATGCGCGGAGAAGACCTGCTGGTTGACGCTGCGTCCGTCGAACGGCTCGGTGGTCAGTGCGTTCAGCTACTGCTGTCTGCCCGCCAGAGCTGGGCCGAAGACGACGCATCCTTTGCCATTGAAAATCCGTCCCAGAATTTTCTGTCGGCCCTCACCATCCTCGGTGTCGAACCCGGCAGCCTCAACGTTAAGGAGGAGCTGTAATGAAGAAGACCACGGTCCTGACCGTCGATGACTCCCGTACCATGCGCAACATGCTGCTGATGACACTGAGCAATGCCGGCTATGACACGCTGCAGGCTGAAGACGGCGTCCACGGCCTGGAAGTGCTGGATGGGTCGATGCCGGATGTCATCATCACCGACATCAACATGCCACGCATGGATGGCTTCGGCTTTATCGAGAATGTGCGAAAGAGCAATGATCACCGCGCTATCCCCATCCTGGTTCTGACCACTGAAAGCGATGCGGAGAAGAAGGATCGGGCGCGCCGCGCAGGCGCCACGGGCTGGATCGTCAAACCCTTCGATCCCGACAAGCTGCTCAACGCTATTCAACGCGTGACCGTTTAGTGGAGTAGCGCCATGGACATGAACGAAATCAAGGACATCTTCTTCCAGGAGTGCGAAGAAGGCTTGGCCGAACTGGAGACTGGATTGCTCGCCATGAACGATGGCGATGACGATCCGGAGACGGTCAACGCGGTCTTCCGCGCGGTCCATTCGATCAAGGGCGGAGCCGGGGCTTTCGCACTCGACGAACTCGTGAGTTTTGCTCATGTCTTCGAAACGACACTCGACTGTGTCCGCTCCAATCAACTGGAGCCAACCAAGGATGTCATCAAGGTCCTGCTGAAATCGTCCGACGTGCTTGCTGATCTGACGGCCGCAGCCCGTGACGGCGGTTCGGGCGTCGATCCGGCGCGCTGTCAGGAACTGGTGGAGGCGCTGCAGGCGCTAGCCAACGGCGAAGGTGCTTCGCAAGTTGAGGAAATCGTCGCGGAGGTCGCCGAGCCGGCACCGGAACTGTCGGCCGACGCCGGTGCGCAGGAAACGGACGCTGACGACGATATGGGTTTCACACCTATACCTGTGTCGCTGGATGACGGACCGCAAGAGGAACAGGACAATGAGGGTTTCACCCCTGTAGCCTTTTCGTTTGACGATTTTGACGCCGAGCCAGCGGATTCGGACACCGGCGAAGTGTTCCGCATCGCGTTGCATCCCAAGTCGGATCTCTACAAAAAGGGCAATGAAACCCTTCTTCTTCTGCGCGAACTCGGCGAGCTGGGAGAGGTGAAGACCCAGTGCACCTATGATGACCTGCCGATGATCGATCTGCTCGATCCGGAAGGGTCCTACCTGACCTGGCATGTCGAGCTGACGACGGACAAAGGGGCAGATGCGGTTCACGCCGTGTTCGAGTTCGCCGAGTGGGATTGCGACCTTGAAATTACACAGGTGGGTAGTGACGAGCCTGCCGGGGCACTTGAGGCGCCCGAGGCTGTAGAGGCTTCGCTAATCGGCGAACCCGAAGAACTGCCGACCGCCGTTACGGAACCCGAGCCTGAACCACAACAGGATGTTTCGGCTGCGGTTGTTGAAGAGCCTCAGCCGGCCGAACCAAAGCCCGCTGACAACGTCATCGACATGAAGCGACCCGCAGCGGAACCCGCCGCACCAGCAGAAAGCGCTCCGGTTCAGAAATCTGCCAAGTCCGCCTCGGCGGCGCCGGCGACCATCCGCGTCGATCTCGAGCGCGTGGACCGGCTGATCAATCTGGTGGGCGAGCTGGTCATCAATCAGGCGATGCTTGCGCAAAGTGTCACGGAATCGGAAGGCGACGGTACGTCCGCCGTCATGATGGGGCTGGAAGAGCTGCAGCAACTTACGCGCGGCATTCAGGACAGCGTGATGGCCATTCGCGCTCAGCCGGTCAAGCCGATCTTCCAACGCATGTCACGAACGGTTCGCGAAGCTGCCGACATGACCGGCAAGAATGTCCGTCTGGTGACCGAGGGCGAAAACACCGAAGTCGACAAGACGGTCATCGACAAACTCGCGGAACCTCTGACGCATATGATCCGCAATGCCGTCGACCACGGCCTGGAAGGCCCGGAAGAACGGCTGGCCGCGGGCAAGCAGGCCGAAGGCACGTTGCGTCTGGCTGCCAAACACCGTTCGGGCCGCATCGTCATCGAGATTGCCGACGATGGTGCCGGCATCAATCGTGAAAGAGTGCGCGGCAAGGCTGTTGAGAAGGGGCTGATCAGTGCCGAGGCCAACCTGACCGATGAGGAGATCGACAATCTCATCTTCCATCCCGGGTTTTCCACCGCCGAACAGCTGTCGGACATTTCCGGACGCGGCGTCGGGATGGATGTCGTCAAACGGTCTATCCAGGCGCTCGGAGGTCGCATCACGATTGCTTCGACGCCGGGCAAGGGATCGGTCTTCACGCTTAGCCTGCCGCTGACCCTCGCGGTTCTGGATGGCATGGTTGTTACCGTTGCTGGGCAAACGCTGGTCGTCCCACTGACTTCGATCATCGAAACGCTCAAGCCGGAAGCCGAGAACCTGCATGGCTTTGGCGCAAACGGGCGCCTGATCGCAATACGAGACAACTTCAATCCGCTGGTCGATGTTGGGCAGATCCTCAACTTCACGAGCTCGCCGACCGATCCGCTGGCCGGAGTAGCCCTGCTGGTCGATTCGGAAGATGGAGGCCAGAGCGCGCTGCTCGTCGATGCGATCCAGGGCCAGCGTCAGGTCGTGATCAAGAGCCTCGAAGCCAACTATGCCAACGTGCCTGGGATCGCAGCCGCGACGATCCTCGGAGACGGCCAGGTCGCTCTTATCGTCGATGTCGAAGCGGTCGTTTCGGCTTCGCGCAGCGGATCGCTGAAATCCGAAATATCACTTGCAGCTGTGGGGTAGTACTATGAAACAGACAACAAAGAACGCCGCAGAAGGCGCGCGCGAGTTGATCGCTTTCAGGATTGGCGACCAGGAGTTCTGTGTCGACATCATGTCGGTAAGGGAAATTCGTGGCTGGACGCCGGCAACCGCGCTTCCGCACTCGCCCGGTTTCGTCCTCGGGGTCATCAACCTTCGTGGCGCGGTGCTGCCGATCATCGATCTTTCAGCCCGCCTCGGCATGGCCGATGCGGATCCTTCGGCCCGTCACGTCATCATCGTGACCCAGGTTTACGACAAGTTGGTCGGCCTGCTGGTCGATGCCGTTTCGGACATTCTGACCGTGACCGACGAGAACATCCAGCCGACCCCGGAGGTTTCGTCGGAGCTCGACAAATCCTTTGCCAAGGGTGTCCTGGCAATTGAGGGCCGCATGATCTGCCTGATCGAGCTGGAGTCGCTCTTCCCAGAAAGCGAAGTTGAAGCAGCATGAGTATGAGTTCTGCCCTGAAAGATATTTCGGTCGGCACCGATCGGCAGCCGTTCAACCGGTCATTGTCTCCGGATGAGCAGCTTGCCGATGGCGAGTTTCCAATGACCCGCCGGGACCTACAGACCGTCGCGTCGATGATTTACCAGGATGCCGGGATTTTCATGAACGAATCCAAGGCATCGCTGGTCTATTCAAGGCTGGCCAAACGAATTCGCAAACTCGGCCTGAAGAGCTTTAAGGCCTATTGCGAGCTGGTCTCGAGCGAATCCGGTCAGCAGGAACGGCGCCAAATGCTGTCTCTGCTGACGACCAACTTCACCCGGTTCTATCGCGAAGAACACCATTTCGACCACTTGCGTGATGAGGTTCTGCCGCAACTTGCGGCGCGGGCAAAGGCCGGCGGCAGGGTACGAATCTGGTCTGCCGGATGCTCCCAGGGCCAGGAGCCCTATACGATTGCACTGACGGTACTGTCGGTCCTGCCGGATGTCGAACGGTACGATTTCAAGATATTGGCGACCGACATCGACCCGATGGTCATCGCCCACGCAAGGGCCGGAGTCTACGACGACGCGGCCATCGAGACCGTGGCGCCGCCGATGCGCAAGAAGTGGTTCAAGCCAGCCGGTCGACCGGGGCAATGGCAGGTTGATCCGACCGTTCAGCGGCTGATTTCATTTCGCGAGCTAAACCTGATGGGCAATTGGCCCTTCAAAGGGCCGTTCGACGTCCTGTTCTGCCGCAACGTTGTCATCTATTTCGACGAACCGACGCAGGCTCGCATCTGGACCCGCTATCGCGACATGTTGGCAGATGGTGGCTGGCTCTATATCGGCCACTCGGAACGACTCTCCGGTGAGGCCAAGGATGATTTTCGCACAGCCGGGATAACAACCTACGAAAAAACGGGGAGCAAGTGATGCCGCTCGGTAATGTAAAGGTGCTGGTGGTCGACGATTCGGCGACGATGCGCAGCATGATCGGATCCGTCCTGAATGCCGATCCGCAGATCGACGTGGTCGGTACCGCCGGGGATGCGTTGGAGGCGCGGACAGCGATCAAGCAACTCAACCCGGACGTCATAACGCTGGACGTCGAAATGCCCAACATGAACGGGCTCGAATTTCTCGAGAAGATCATGCGGTTGCGTCCGATGCCGGTCATTATGGTGTCGACACTGACCAGCAAGGGAGCCGAGGCATCCCTTGCGGCACTTGAACTGGGTGCTTTCGATTGCGTTGGCAAACCGGCTTTGAGCGATGCCAGTCCCTTTGCCGACCTGCCGGCGAAGATCAAGCAGGCGGCGCAATCAAAGCGACAGATTGTGTCGGCCGCAGGATCCCGACAGTCCAGCGGCAGTGCCGTCATTGCTGACAGCTATCGACCGAGCACCAAACTGGTTGCGATCGGCGCGTCGACGGGTGGTGTTGAAGCACTTTTGACGGTATTGGCGAATTATCCGAAAAACTGCCCGCCGACGCTGATCACCCAACACATGCCGGAAACATTCACCAGCAGTTTCGCGGCACGTCTCAACAGAGCTTGCCAGGCCAACGTTGCAGAGGCGACGGACGGCGCGCCGATCAGGCCCGGTCAGGTCTATCTGGCGCCAGGCGGCAGTCACCACCTGGAAGTTACGGGCGGCTCTTCGCTCCGCTGCCGCCTGCGCGAAGGCGATCCGGTCAACGGCCACCGTCCGTCAGTGGACGTGCTTTTCCAATCAGTCGCAGCGACCTGCGGCCGCAAATCAGTCGGCGTTATTCTGACCGGGATGGGACGCGATGGAGCCGCCGGGCTGCTTCAGATGCGCCAGAGCGGAGCATCGACCGTCGGTCAGAACGAAAGCACCTGCGTGGTCTACGGAATGCCGAAGACAGCCTTCGAGCTGGGCGCTGTCCAAAACCAGCTGGCGCTTCGCCGCGTCGGTGAAGAGATTCTCAAGCTTACCACGGCCCGCTTGGAGGGGGTTGCGTAATGTCAATCGCACAGAAGATCAAAGCACTGATCGTCGACGATCAGGTGACCAGCCGTCTGCTTTTGGGCGAAGCGCTTCAGCAGCTAGGATTTACCCAGATATCCGTTGCCAATGACGGTGAGCAGGCTTTCCAGATAATGCAGAAGGAGCCTCACCATCTGGTCATCTCGGATTTCAATATGCCCAAGATGGATGGCCTCGGGCTGCTCCAGGCCATTCGCTCGGACGGTTCCACAAAGCGGGCGGCGGTCATCATCCTGACCGCACAGGGAGACAAGGCCTTGGTGCAAAAGGCGGCGCAGCTCGGTGCCAACAACGTGTTGGCCAAGCCGTTCACCATCGACAAGATGAAGGCTGCGATCGAGGCTGTCTTTGGAGCGCTGAAATGAGAGAGCGTGCGGGCCGGAATCGCCTGCATGTCATTCAGGGCAAATACCTCGTTTCCAGCGAGCCTGATGTGGTGATGACCACCATCCTGGGGTCCTGTGTTGCCGCATGCCTGCGAGATCCGGTGGCCGGAGTGGGCGGAATGAACCATTTCCTGCTCCCGGGAACCTCCGCCGGTGGCGGCGAGGCAACGCGATACGGTGTGCACCTGATGGAGCTTCTTATCAACGATTTGCTCAAAAAGGGGGCCCGCAAGGACCGGATGGAGGCAAAGATTTTCGGCGGGGCACAGACCATGACCCGTGTATCGAATGTCGGTCGCCAAAACGGTGAATTTGCCGAACGTTTCCTCGGCGATGAAGGCATCCGGGTCGTCGGCGCCAGTCTAGGCGGTAATTTTGGTCGGAAGGTCGAGTTTTGGCCGGTCAGCGGCCGCGCCAGGCAGAGTGCGCTGAACGGTGCCGAAACGATGCGCGCGGTTGAGCGCGAACGTCCAGTTGCCCCGCAACCAGCGCCGGCGGACGACGTGGAGTTCTTCTGACGGAGGCGATTTAACCGGCGGCCGGCGGTTCCGGTCTGTGTATTGCGTTTTACGGCCGGCGTATCCGGTCGGACACCAGTAGGATTGTGTAGTAATGAGTATCCGTGACGTGTCCCTGGACCAATGTCCAGACGAACCCCTGGCCGTTATTCTCATGAAAGTTCAGCGTGAACTTGCGGAGATTGCCGAGCTGATGCGTGCGATCGAGCCTGTTTTCGCCAATGTCGACAGGTCGCGCGAAGAGTATAGCGCCGCTGATGTCGCCGCGCTCCAGGGACTGGATCTTGCCATCCAGAAGACCCTTGGGCTGGCTGATTTTCTCACGGAGCTTTCAAGCGGTCTTCCGCAGGAATGGCTGATCGACGTAACCACGGCGCTCAACGTGTTGAAGCTGTCTGAGCTGCAGAGCCGACTGTTGCCGACGCATAGCCGCGTTGATCCGGAGCGGTCGCGGGCAGTTGGTGATCTCGATCTTTTTTGACGCCAAGATTGTTCGTATTGCATCAACGAAATTGCTCTTGTCTTCGCTCGGGTTCGTTCAACGGTTTCACTGATATTTCCGTCGCTTAGTCGGATCTGTCCGACACCCTCGCGCAAGCTTCGGCCGATATGGTCCGAAGCGGCGGATTGGCCGACTTTGCCATCTCCGTTCGCGATGATGTGGAGACAGAATGAGTCTGTTGGACCAAATCACCAGCCTGCCGGGAAATCTGGCGGGCCTCGGCACCAGACGACTCGCCGCATTGGCCGCCGTCGGGACGGCCGCTGTCGTCCTGATCATCGTCGCCGCGCTCTATTTGAACAGGCCAAGCTACGAAACGCTCTATGTCGGTCTCGAGTCAGGCGACTCGAACCAGATTGCCATAGCCCTGGCCGAGATGAACATTCCGTTTGACGTCAGTGCCGACGGGTCGGTGGTAAGCGTACCCGCCGGGTTGACCAGCAGGGCGCGTATGGTTCTGGCCCAGCGCGGGCTGCCCAACAGTTCCACTTCCGGCTACGAGCTTTTTGACAGCGTCGGATCACTCGGCCTGACCTCCTTCATGCAGGAGGTAACCCGGGTCAGGGCGCTCGAAGGAGAGATTGCCCGCACCATCCGCTCGATCAACGGCATCACCGCAGCCCGTGTCCACATCGTTATGCCGGATCGAGGCAGCTTCCGGCGCGGTGAGCAGAATCCGTCCGCTTCGGTCATGGTGCGCGCCAACAGCTCCAACGGTCGTCGCTCGGCCGAGGCTGTTCGTCATCTGGTCGCCGCCTCCGTTCCCGGGCTCAGCGTCGATGAGGTAACGGTGCTGGATTCCACCGGCCAGTTGCTGGCCTCCGGGGACGACTTCGCCAACAGCACCATGAGCCGGTCGCTGAACATCGTTCAAACGGTCGAGACCGAGATCGTCGGGAATATCGACAAGGCGCTTGCACCATTTCTCGGTATCGACAATTTTCGCGCCAGCGTCCGCGCCCAGATCAACACCGATACGCAGCAAATTCAGGAAACGGTTTTCGATCCTGAATCGCGCGTTGAGCGCTCCATTCGAGTGACACGCGAGAATGCCGCGTCCAACAAGTCTGAGGCCAATACGCCGGCTACGGTCGAGCAGAACCTGCCGACCGAACAGGTCGAAAGCGGTGCGGGTCCGCAAACGTCCGAATCCAATGAACGCAAGGAAGAACAGACCAACTACGAAATCAACTCGCGGACCATTTCAACGGTCAAGAACAGCTATGAGGTGGAAAGGCTGTCGGTCGCCGTTGTGCTCAATCAGAGCCGCATCGATGCAATGCTCGGCGAGAACGCCACCCAGGCCGACGTGGACGGGCACTTGGCCGAGTTGGAGCAGATCGTTGCGTCCGCCGCCGGGCTTGATACTGAACGCGGCGACCGGATCAAACTGACTGTCGTCCAGTTCCTCGAATCTGAACTGCTGAGCGAAAGCAGCGCCGCCGAAGGCATCGGTCAATCGATCAACCGGCATGCCGGCAGTATGATCAATGCCGGCGCCTTTGTTCTCGTAGCGCTGCTTGTGATCTGGTTTGGTTTCCGACCACTGGCGCGAGCGTTGACGGAGGCAACGGAGGATGAAGAGGACGCCCTTGGCGACCTGCCTGACTTCAGTCCGACCGCCGGTGCGGCTCCCGGTGCCATGCCGGGGTTCGGCTCGGACTTCGACTTTGATCCCTCAGAAGCGGCCGCCGAAGCTGGGGATGGCATGGCGCTCGGTTCTCCGGATGCGTCGTCACCCTTTGGTGACTTCGCTTCGCCGCCACCCGACATCAGCTCCCGGGTCAAGGAAGGGCCTGAAAAACGCTTGGCCCGCATGGTCGAAATCAACGAGGAACGGGCGGCCAAGATCTTGCGCAAATGGGCGCTGGAGGACGCTGCCTGATCCACCGTTGCGCTTGTTGTGGACCCTCAAAAAAGCAGATCGACAGGACGCGCCCAAATGCTACGCTTCGAATCGCGGCCCACGCTGGATCCTCGGTGCGGCCCGCTAAGGGGTGGTAGCCAAGATTGGCTGGAGAGAGAAACAGAGCGAGAGCAACGCTCCATAGCCACGCAACTGGGCTGTTGGACCCGACGCGATGCAAATCGATCGGTGAGATCCAACTGCGTCGGCGATGAACCGGGCGCGTCTTCTTGAAGAGATAAGTGCGATCGGCAAGCCCGGCGATATTGCCGGCGGCCTGAGGGCGATTGCTGACTATGTTGGCGCGTCGACCTATCTGCTGTCTCGTTGGGACGCCTATTCGCAGGACAATCTGGATTTTGCCATTTCAGCGGACTGGCCGTTCGATCTGGTTCGATCGCTGGGGTCGACATTGGTGCGCGGCCAACTCAGGAAGACTGAAATCGACCGATGTCTGGCGACAATGCAGCCGGCATTTGTTGAGTGTCCACCGACGGTAAAACTTCCGCCCAACCTGACCCGCCGTCTGTGCCTTTTACCGTTCGATATCGGCTCTGCCCGCCTGCTTCTGATCCTCGGTTTCGGGAGGGACATGGTTCTTTCCGACATTCGGCTTGAGGATGTCGGTTTCGCCTGCGCCTACTACCTTGAGCACTTTGGCGACCAGATCTTCACCGCGCAAAGCCAGCATGATCTGACTCAACGTGAGGTCGACTGCCTCAATTGGATAGCCGAGGGAAAGACCAGTGACGAGATCTCGCTGATCATTGGCATTTCCTGCAACACCGTGAACAACTACATCACCAGCATCATGAACAAGACCGCCACAAAAACCAGGTCGGAGGCGATCGCATTTGCGATCAGAAACAATGTGATCTGACCGCCCTGTCCGGCTGGAGGCAGGGCGGTTGACGGAAACTCGCCGAAAACAAGGCGATGTTTCTTCAGGGGCTCGAACATGACCGCAGCAAATCCAATCGCCAGAACCGGCATTGCCGGGGAAGATTTCGAATCCGGTGTTTCCGGCGGACTGGAACGCCTGATTTCGACGGGCCGAGACCTCATGATGGATGTGGCGGCTTCCGGATACGCCACGGTACGCTTTTCACCGCAGAACGGGCAACAGGCGCATATCGGGTTCGGTTCGCTGGATCGAACCATGCGCGCCACGCTGATGACAATTGGCGGTGAAGCCCATCAGCACATGGAAACCTCGCTTTTGCCGTTCCGCTGGTGGGATGCCACAAGCGTCATCGACATGAGCCCACCGTTTCTGGCCCGGCTTCCATCGCAGGATGCTGTCGTCTCCGGTATTGGATTTCCCACCAGACTGGGCATCATGGGCAATGGCTTTGTCGCGTTCTTCGGTCGTGACCTGCGTCTCGACGCAAACCGCCTCTTCGAAATTCACCGCCGCAGTTACCGTTTGATGCGTGAGTTGCTGCTTGTTGATATACAGGGCGAGGCGCCGCGGCAGAGCCTTAACGATCGCGAATTGCAGTGTCTGCAATTAACCGCAGACGGATACAAGAGCGACGCCGTCGCCGCGGAATTGGGGCTCTCGGTTCATACTGTCAACGCGCATCTCGGGTCAGCATCCGACAAGCTCGACGCAGTCAACCGCATTCAGGCGATCGCCAAGGCGTTGAGAATGGGTTTCATCGGTTAGGGCAAAGCCGAGGTGGAAACGGCTCAGGCTGCCTGGCCTGGTACTTCAATGCCTGAATAGGAGCTTGCCTGCAGGCTTGCCGCCAGGAAGGCCGTGTTCTCATCCGGATCGGTGGACGGATCATCGAAAGCGATGTGGTTGAGCTCCAGGGCGCCGTGGTTTTCCAGCAACGTCAGCCGCGCGAAAACAGTCATTCCCTGAGGTCTGAGCTCCAGATCGAGAGTGACTTCCGGCGGTGATCCCCAGTCGAGTCGATAGTCTCCCCCAACCCCGAAATTCACGGTTCCCGGTTGAAAGAAGAGTTCAGCTGCCGAGGCAACAAGATCGGCGAGATCGTTGTGGCACTCCAGCCGCAAAAGCGCGATCAAATCGGCTGCATCAATGAGCCGCAATTCGCTTGCAACCGAACGGATGGCGTAGGCGACGATTTCCTCGCGCTGTTTGGTATAGGGGCAGATTTTCATGAGTGTTGTCGGGTGTAAATCACGTGTATCAGCTCCGCCACCGCTTTGTAGAATACGGGCGGAATGACGTTACCAACTGAAGCTTGTGCAAAAATGGAGCGGGCGAGCGGCGGGTCCTCGAAGACTGGAACATTGTTTTGCTCCGCGATCTCGCGGATTTTCAGCGCTACCAGGTCCTGACCCTTGGCGACGACGACGGGAGCGTCGTTTTCCTCTCGCGCATAGCGCAGGGCGACCGCATAGTGCGTCGGGTTGGCGATCACCAGCGTGGCGCGCGGCACATCCGACATCATCCGCTTGCGGGCACGATCGCGGGCCAGTGAGCGCTGGCGTGCCTTGACGATCGGGTCACCGTCCGACTGTTTGATCTCGTCCTTCAGTTCCTGTCGGGTCATGCGCAGCTCGGTGCGCCAGTGATGACGCGTCCACAGGATGTCGATGATTGCCAACAGCGCGGTGGCAAGCAGCACGATGACGAATATCTTGCGCACTGGCCGCACCATGTGCTCGGGAATGGTGCCGGGATCGGAAAACATGCCGGACAGCGTGTCGAAATAGTCGCCGGTCAGAGCAACGGCGATAATGCCGGAAATCACCATGATCTTGACGATCGATTTCGCGAATTCGACCAGGCCCGAGACACCGAAAATCCGCTTCAGTCCCTTGGCCGGTGACACACGGGAGAATTTCGGCTTGATGCGGTCGAGTGCCGGCCGCGGTACGTTCTGCAAAACCGACGCGGCAATTCCGAAGGTCATCATTAGGGCGAATGCGGGCAACAGAAAATGGCTGGTTTCCCAGAACAGGTGATTGAACAACGAAACGGTGTCGTCACCGGTCGCCAGCGACCAACTGTCGGCCTTTTCGAACAGATCTGCGAGTGACCGCGCCAGGTAAGACGCGCCGGCCGGCATGAAGAACACGAAGAAGACCAGGATGGCTGCCGAAGACGCGAAAATCGGGACTTCCTTGGAGAATGGGATATTGCCCTTCTCGACGGCGTCTCGGATTTTCTTCTCTGTCGGTTCCTCTGTTTTGCTTTCCTTGTCCTGGTCTTCGGCCATTTACGCCGCCTCGACCTGAGTGTCGTCCTTCAGCGTAATCTGGTCGAGCGAGGCCAGGCGGATAGCTTCCTGGGCGATGGAACGGCGGGCGACGGCGATGTCGCGTGCCGTGACATTGCCGGCACCATCCGAAAGGTCTGCTTCGATCATCCTGCGGGTGCGCGCGCTGAGCGATGACAGGACGGCCTCCTTGATGTCGCCCTCAAGGCCGCGCAGAGCCAATGTGATGGTGTCGTTTTCGAGATCGTTGAACAATGTGACCCGGCTGCGTGTCGGCATTTCGAGGATGTCGTCGAACAGGAAGATTTTCGGCTTGACCCGGGCGACATCGTCGGAACTGATGGTCTCAAGGTCGTCCATCAGCTCATCGACCACGGGTTTGTCCATTTCGTTCATCATTTCGGCGACACGACCCGTAACGGCGGAATTCTGCTCGCCTTCCATGACGTTCAGCATCTGACCGACCCGCTGTTCGATGATGTCTGCGATGTTCGGATTGACCGGTTTCATGTTGACTACCCGGTGCACGATGCTGGCACGCAGCTCTTTCGGGAGTTCCACCAGGGTCTTGGCCGCGAACGTAGGTGGCAGCTTGGAAACGACATAGGCGATGGTCTGCGGGTGTTCGTCGTGCAGGAAGCGGCCGATCTGTGCAGGTTCTATTTCCTGGATCTGATCCCAGATCGACATCTCAGTACCGCCGATTTCCCGGTTGCGGCCCAGAAGGCCATCGACTTCTTCAGGCGGCAGGCCTTCCTCCAGGATACCTTGCATCGCCTTGGCATTGTCCATCAGCCCGGCGCCTTCAGTGAAAAGGTCCTCGAACTCGCTGACGATTTCCTCCAACTCTTGTGGCGGGACGCTGCGCAGCGACTGGGCGCATCCGATGATGGTTTGCAGCTCGGACGGCGCGAAGAATTTCAGCAACTTCCCGGCGACAGGCTTGCCCATGGCGATCAAAATGGCCGCCGCCTTTTGCGACTGGTTCAATGGCGAGCCAACCGCCTGACCAACGCCAAAGTCCGCCAGGCCATCCATCAGGCGGCACCTGTCGGTTTGGTGGTGCCGATGATCTCCGTCAGTTTGACACCGAAACGTGTTTCATCGTTCTCAAGGACCGTGATTTCCCCGCGGCCGATCATCCGGCCGTTGACCATCACATCGACAGATTCGCCGATCCTTCGGTCCAAAGAAATTGTGGCGCCCTCGTCCAGTTGCATCAGGCTGGATACCTTCATGCGGGATTTGCCGAGAACGATTTGTACTTCGACAGGGATGTCCATGATGACATCGGTATTGGCGACGGTGCCCGATGCGCCGGTGGTGGCCGGCAACTCCATACTGTTCAACGCGAGATCGTTCATATCGGGTGTGTCTGACTCCACTGGTGCCGCTTCATCGGCATTTGCCGTGTCTGGAAAATCGTCCATCGAAAAATCACCGCCGGCAAAATCAGGCTCGCCGGCGTCTGCGTCACCAACGCCATCGGGCGTTTCTGCCTGCGCAGAAAAATCAGCAGCCAGCGGATCGTCCTCCTCCGTCTGCGAGGCATCGGGGATCTCGGCCGTTCCAGCAGCATCCTGATCGAGCACACCGCGAAGATCATCGATCGCCTGGTCGATTTCACCTTCGCTGGCGACTTCCTCCGGTGCTTCGTCTTCGGTTTTCTTCACCGCTTCCTTGCTGGCCATTATCCTTTTTCGCCTCCGGTCTGCGGGTTGCTGTCAAACGGTCTGGTCATCCGGCAATGAGTTCCTTGATCAATCCCTGCTCGGGAAGGTGCTGTTCCTGGACCCGGACGGTGTAACGGTCACCGGCCTTGCCGAACTCGCACCAGAAAATTTCCTTGCCGCCAGCTTTCAGCAAAGCCCGGACGGATCCCTCGTCGGCAAACGGCAGGACGTCACCCGGCTGAAGGCGAGCAACCTCGCCCAGTGACATGTCGGCCAGCGCAATGTCGGCTTGCAGGGTGACAAAGGAACTGGTGACCTGATGAGAAAGCTGTTCGATCCATTCAGGCCGGTCAGCGGCCTGCGGCTCGCCGTCGGCAGCGCCCGTGAGCTCCGTCTTCAGCAGCGGCCGCTGCGGCAGGATCACGTGGAAGGGCGCCTCCAGATCACCCGCAGCAAGGGTGAAAGCCAGTCGAACCGACGCCGATGACCCGGTGTCTTCCTCAGTGGACTTTTCTGCACCGGGCGGGTGAAGGCGATTTCCCTGGGTCTGAGGCGATGCGATCAGGGACTGTATCCCGTCAACGAAGGCTGTGAACATCAGCGAAGCGATATCCAACTCGATCGCCGAAAGGTCCCGGGCCGTGACCGCGTCGCGCGCCGGCAAATCGCC
Source organism: Hoeflea sp. (assembly GCA_965216535.1). GTDB lineage: Bacteria > Pseudomonadota > Alphaproteobacteria > Rhizobiales > Rhizobiaceae > Hoeflea_A. The sequence continues at coordinate 6,452,215 of OZ244175.1, read as the reverse complement.
ACCCAGCATTCCTTCCAGCAAGGCGATCACAAATACATTGTCCGTCGCCAACAGGAAGAAATCGCACCAGTCGTCGATGGCCGCGATACGAACCGCCGGGTGTTCACTCATTCCCTCCGACAGTTCCGCCCAGGTGCCGGTATCAAAATCGGAAAAAGCCGCGGTGATCGGAAAGCCCATTGCTTTGCTGGCAGCCTTCTCGAACATCGGCGTGATCCGCTCTGCCATGGGCAGGCAAACCGCTTCCAAGGTCCGCCGGTCGCCCGACTGACCGGTCATGCGGGCCAGCAGCGTGGTATCGATTGCCGGGGCGGGTGTTTCGTCGCTCATTGGATCAGGCCGCCTGCGCCTCACCGCCGGATCCGGCGCCCATCATTTCCTGTTCGACCGCATCGATCGACGGCCGTTCGTAGGAGGAGATGGTCTTGCGGCCGTGTTCGAGAGCAACCTGAGGAACGGAGCCGTTCATGTAGGCGAGCAATGTTTGCTTGACGATGACGTAGAGCCGGTTCTGCTTGTCCCGCACCAGTTTGATCTGCGCTGCGATGGGCGCAAGGATCGAATAGGAGAGGAAGATGCCCAGGAACGTACCCACGAGCGCGGCGCCGATCAGGCCGCCGAGAATTTCGGGCGACTGGTCGATAGCACCCATGGCCTTGATCACCCCGAGCACGGCGGCAACAATGCCGATGGCCGGACAGGCGTCGGAGACGGTGACGATGGCGTGATAGGACTTCAGCTTGTCATGCTCGATGGTGTTGATTTCCTCATCCATCAACGCCTCGATCTCGTGCGGACGGGCATTGCCGATGATGATCAATCGCACATAGTCGCAGATGAACGCGGTCAGGTCTTTCTTCGCCAGCACCGACGGTGCCGCCTGAAAGATGCTTGATTCTTCGGGGTTGTCGATGTGGGCTTCGATCTCGTTGCGCGATTTGGAGCGCAGATCTCGCATCAGTCCGTAAAGAACCGCCAGAGTGTCGAGATAGTCGCGCTCCTTGGGGACGGCGAACTTGAAGGCTTCGACGAGTGCCTTGCCCGAATCCTTGATCGTTTTCATTGGATTGGCGACCAGAAAGCCGCCAAAGGCAGCGCCCCCGATGATCAGCAGCTCGTAGGGTTGCATGAGCACGCTCAGATAGCCGCCCATCGCCATATAGCCGCCAAGAATACAGCCAAACGTTACGACCAGTCCGATGATGATGTTCATGGACACTCCCTTTCGCCACCGTTTCTAGGTACGTGCCGTGCCTTGCGTGAAGCTGGACGGCCTTCTTGCCGAGCGGACGGAGGGAAAGCTTCGCGCAAGCCAGTCGACCTAGCATCCCCAACGCGGCAGTTCATCGGCAGCCGACCGATACCGCTGCCTGCCTGAAACCGCCTTGCGCTCGGAGAAACGCCCATGCTGACGGCCTATGCGAGCTACCTGCAGGTAACTGCCAACCTGCCGCGTTCCATTGAGCTCGTCAGCGAGCAGCCATTGGTGGCCCGCGAGACCGAGTATTATCTGGCCAACATCGGAAACGTGAAGTCGGTGGACGACTTCATGGCCGACCGCCGCATTTACGAATACGCCCTGAAGGCGCATGGCCTCGAAGAGATGACCTATGCCAAGGCGTTCGTCCGCAAGGTCTTGGAGGAGGGCATAGAAACGGACAGCACGTTCGCCAATCAGTTGTCCGACAGGCGATATCGGGGCCTTGTCGAAACCTTCAACTTCTTCCGCAACGGGACGGTGACGACGACTTTCACGAAGGCGCAGCAGGGCACCGTCGACAAATACCTCCGCCAGACCCTGGAAGAGGATGTCGGAGCCGACAATGAAGGTGCGCGCCTGGCGCTCTATTTCGAGCGGAAGGCCTCTGACATCACAGAGCCCTATCAGATCCTGGCCGACACGGCGCTGTCCACGGTTGTGCGAACCGTGCTGTCCCAACCGGATGAGTTCGCGCTGACCGACATCGACAAGCAGGCGGCATTTTTCTCGGAACAACTGGATTTCGCCGATTTCCAGGACCCGGAAAAACTCGACCGGTTCCTGCAACGCTTTACCAGCCTCTGGGAGATCGCCAATCCGACGATCGTTGCTTCCAGTCCGCTGCTGAACGGGTCGGGTGCATTTGGCATTTCCGGCGACCTGCTTCTTTCGATCAACAATCTCAAGCTGGGTGGCTGATATGCAACCTTCTCTCTACGTCGCCCTGTCCTCGCAGATCGCGCTGGAAAACCGGCTCACTACCATTGCAGACAATGTCGCGAACTCGAGCACGGTGGGGTATCGGCCGACCGAGATCCGCTTCGAATCCCTTGTCGGGAATGACACCGCCTTCGTGTCTGAGGGCATGACCTATCTGTCACAGGTCGGCGGCGGCCTGAGTCAGACCGGCAGCCCTCTGGATTTTGCCCTGCAGGGCGATGGCTGGTTCGCCATCGATACGCCAGGTGGAATGGCGCTGACCCGCGATGGCCGGTTCACGATCTCGGATATCGGCGAGCTTGTCACGCTCGGTGGCTATCCGGTGCTTGATCCGGGCGGCGCGCCGATCCAGCTCGAAGCCGGGTCTGAACCGCCGGACGTCTCGCGCGACGGTCTGTTGCGTCAGGACGGCGTTTTGGTCGGTTCCATCGGGCTTTATCAGATGGATCCCAACTCCGGTTTCGTGCGTTTTGAAAACAGTGGAATCATTCCCGATGTGGATCCCGAGCCGATCGTCGACCGGCTGGATGTCGGAGTCATCCAGGGTTACCTGGAGCAGTCCGGCGTCAATGCCGTGGCCGAAATGAGCCGGCTCATCATGGTGACGCGGGCGTTCGAAAACACGGCGAGCCTGGTACGAGAGGGTGAAACCGCACTCGACAAGGCGGTCGAGACTCTGGGTGGAACGTCGTGATGACGGTTTCCCGGAAATCATGACGGAGATCCCCCTCGCGCTGGGCGCGAGCGGCCATCGGTCATCGACACTTCATGCGTTGGAAGCGCTTGCGGGCCGGTTCGGCCAGAGTGAAGAGCTGATCCGTCGAGGCGGTGTGGTGACCACCGTTACCCCGGCAAATTATCACGTCGGCGGACTGTCCAGTCACGTGCGGCTGGGCGATTATGTCGAACATCATGGCCGCGACGGCATTTACTTGGGCGAAGTCGTCAAGGTGGAGCCGGAAAACGTCATCGTGTGCCCCATCGAGCGAGGCGATTCGATCGGCATCGGTGATCCTGTGATCCGTTATGGTGCGTTCCGCATCGCGCCCGATGACGGGTGGTGCGGTCGGACCGTCAATGCGTTGGCGCAGCCAATCGACGGCAGCGGACCCCTGATACCAGGTAAGCGCAGGCGATCCGTCTCGAGCGACCCTCCGGCGTCGATGGAACGCCAGCGCGTCCGGTCCCCTCTCAAGACAGGCGTGCGGGCGATCGATATCTTTTCACCCATGTGCCTCGGCCAGCGGCTCGGTGTTTTTGCGGGTTCTGGTGTCGGCAAGTCGACGCTTCTGTCGATGCTGACTCGCGCCGGCGCCTTCGATCGCGCAGTGATTGCGCTGGTCGGCGAGCGTGGGCGCGAAGTGCGCGAATTTATCGAGGATACGCTCGGCGAACACATGCAGAAATCGGTTGCAGTCGTGGCGACCAGTGATGAAAGTCCCATGGTCCGGCGGATGGCTCCGTTGACTGCCATGACGATTGCCGAACACTTCCGTGACGCCGGCCAGAACGTGCTGCTCATTGTCGACAGCGTGACCCGTTTCGCTCATGCCATTCGAGAAGTCGGTGTGGCGTCGGGCGAGTTGCCCGTGGCGCGCGGCTACCCGGCATCCGTTTTCACCGAGCTACCGCGGCTGATGGAGCGCGCCGGTCCGGGGCAAAAGGGCACCGGTTCGATCACCGCCATCGTGTCGATCCTCGTCGATGGCGACAATCACAACGACCCGATCGCCGACGCCATGAGAGGTATTCTGGACGGACACATCGTCATGGAACGGGCGCTGGCTGAAGAAGGGCGCTATCCGCCGATCAATCCACTCGCCTCGATCTCCCGGTTGGCGCGCATTGCCTGGGAGCCCGATGAGGAAACGCTGGTCATGCGGCTGAAGGCGCTTGTTCAACGATACGAGGAAACACGGGATTTGCGACTCCTGGGCGGTTACAGGGCGGGCACCGATCCCGATCTGGATATGGCGATCCGTCAGGTTCCCGTCATCTATGAAGTGCTCAAGCAAAAACCCGAAGACGCAGCTGTCGGTGATGCCTTTGCCGACCTCGCTGAAGCGATGAAGCGGGCAGCGGCCCAGACGGAACAGCAGAACCCGCAATAACCGGACTCCCAGCCATGTCGGACAGCACATTTGAAGAAACGAAACCCGTCGCCGCGGACACTGGCGACAAGAAGGCTGACAAGACTGATCGGATATTGCTTCTTTCAGGGATGATGATCGCCGGCCTCGCCGCGTTCTTTCCCTGGTATGTTTTCCTCAATCAGGATGAGTTCGGTGTCCGTCCTGTGGGCCTCGCCTCGAGTCGTGATCTGCCTGAGGTTCCGGGTCGCGCCGTCGTGTCCCCTTCGCCGCTCGCCATTCCGGACAATGACAGGGAATCGCCCGGCATCTCGCTCGACACGATCAGTACGGCCACCATCAATTCCGGAGGAGAGGAACGCCCGCCGGAGGAAGATGCGGTGGCTGTGCAGGAACAGGCATTTCCGAAGCGCACGCCGACATTTCGGCTGCTGCACGTGGTCAATGGCCGGGCTCTGATAGAAGATGGCAAAGGCATGTACATGGTGCGCATCGGCTCGATCCTGCCCGATGACAGCCGTCTGGCGACGCTGGAAAAGCGCAATGGCCGCTGGGTTATCGTGACATCCGAAGGCACGGTCATCGATCGCTGATACCCCGTTTGGCTGTGCACAACGGCCCGCCCGCAAGTCCCACGCAAGATTGGATTCATAAGCTTCGGTCTCTAGGGGAGATTCGGATGCAACCGATTCAGCTGTTTGAACTCGCGTCGAGCCAGGCTCACTGGCTATCCGTGCGTCAAAGCGTGGTTGCCGGCAACATCGCCAATATCAACACGCCTGGCTACGCCGCCAAGGATGTCGAGCCGTTTCAGGCGGTCCTTGATTCTCTCGGTACCCAGCAGATGGCGACCCATGCGTCCCACTTCGCCGGTGGCGGCACCCAGCAGACGAACGGCAATGCACCCGTGGTCGGTATCACCTCGAGCGGCAGCAATCCATCGCTGGAGGAGCAATTGATGAACGCCGGCCAGGTCCGCCGCGAATTCGAGCTCAATACGGGGCTGGTCCGCTCCTTCCATCGCATGATGCTGCTGACGGTACGCAAATAATGTTCGATCCGCTGACACAAGCCATGAAGGTGGCGGCCACCGGTCTTGAGGCCCAATCAACCCGTCTTCGCGTCGTGTCGGAAAACATGGCAAACGCCCAGACCACCGGCACGACACCCGGCAGCGATCCTTACCGGCGGAAGACCGTGAGTTTCGCCTCCGAGCTCGAAACCCTGTCCGGCGCTTCCCTGGTGCGTATTGACGATATCGAGCGCGATACGTCCGATTTCAGGATCGAGTATGACCCGGGCAATTCGGCAGCGGACGAGAACGGCATGGTCAAACTGCCCAATGTGAACGTGCTGGTCGAGATGGCCGATATGCGCGAGGCCAACCGATCCTATGAGGCCAATCTGCAAACGATCAGGCAAACGCGTGAACTGATTTCGATGACCATTGACCTTCTGAGGACTTCAGGATGATCGACGCCGTTCAAACTGCCAGCGCATCTTCCCTGGCTCGCGGTGCCGGTAGCGTCAGCGAGACTGAATCCTTTGCCGCCGTTGCTCCGACGGGAGCGCCTGCCATAGAGCCCGGCTTCGGCGACATCATGGCCGGCATCGCCAACGGCATGGTCACCGACATTCGCCGCGGCGAACAGGTATCCATGGCCGGCTTGAAGGGCGAGGCCAGCACCCAGGAAGTGGTCGAAGCCGTGATGAGCGCCGAGCGCTCCCTCCAGACGGCTCTCGCCATCCGCGACAAGATCGTCACCGCCTATCTTGAAATCAGCCGCATGGCCATCTGAGGACATCGCACATGAAAGCACTGGCCATTGCAGCAACCGGGATGAGCGCCCAGCAGCTCAATCTTGAAGTGATTGCGAACAACATCGCCAACATCAACACAACTGGGTTCAAGCGCTCGCGTGCCGAGTTCTCCGATCTGCTCTACCAGGTCGAGAAATCGCAGGGCGTGCCAAGCCGGGCCAATGACTCGATCATTCCCGAAGGCGCCCATGTCGGACTCGGTGTCCAGACCATGGCGGTGCGCAACGTGCACGTTCAGGGCTCGCTGGTGACCACCGGAAACAAACTCGATATTGCGCTGGTCGGCCGGGGATGGCTGCAGGTCCAGAGCGCTGACGGCGAGGATCTGTACACACGGGCTGGGGCGCTCAACACCAATGGTGACGGGGACATCGTGACCGCCGACGGGCACGTCCTGCAACCTCAAATCACGGTGCCTGAGGGCGTTACCGAACTGGTGATCAGCAAATCCGGACAGGTCTTTGCCCGGGTCGGAGACGATGCGGACCTCGAAGAACTGGGTCAGATCACCATCGCCAATTTCATCAACGAGGCCGGTTTGAAGCCGCTGGGTGACAGCCTGTTCCAGCAGACGGAAGCCTCGGGTGAGGCGATTGTCGGCGTGCCTGCCGATCCGGGATTCGCCAGTATTCAACAGGGGTATCTGGAAGACTCAAATGTCGATGCCGTCAAGGAGATCACCGACCTGATCTCCGCTCAGCGGGCCTACGAGATGAATTCGAAGATCATCCAGGCTGCTGACGATATGGCGTCGGTCGTATCGCGCAACCTCGGGGGCTGATGCCGAATGATCCGCCTGACGGTCATTTTCGCAATTGTTGTTCAGTTCGCTGTCGCTGGTTTTGCGGCAGCCGAACCGGTTGCGGTGATCCCCAAACAGATCATCTATCCCGGCGACACCGTCGAAGCGCATATGCTGGAAATGGTCGTGGTCACCAACAAGCGAATCCGCCGCGACTACGCCTCGCAGATGGACCAGGTCGCCGGCATGGTTGCGCGCAGGACGCTGCTTCCCGGACGCGTTATCCCGGTTTCGTCGGTTCGCGAACCCTATATGGTCGAACGCGGCAGCGTCGTCACCATGGTCTTTTCCCACGGCGGCTTGATGATCACTGCACCGGGCACACCGCTCAAGCCGGGCTCCATCGGCGATTTCATACGCGTGCGCAACGTCAACACGGGCGTCACGGTTTCAGGAACGGTGATGGCCGACGGCACGGTTCGGGTGGCGTCGCAATGAACTGGCCCCGTCTCCTTCTGTTGTCCGCACTGGTCCTGTTGCAGGCCGCGCCCTCCGGCGCGGCATCGCGCATCAAGGACATTACCTCGCTGCAAAGCGCAAGGCAGAACCAACTGATCGGTTACGGGCTGGTCATCGGCCTGCAAGGCACCGGGGACAGCCTGCGCGCTGCTCCGTTCACCGAACAGTCGCTGCGGGCCATGTTGGAAAACCTCGGCATCGCCACGACCGGTGCCGCGACCCGGGTCAACAACATTGCCGCCGTTATCGTCACCGCCAACCTGCCACCGTTTGCCAGCGTCGGATCACGCATCGACGTGACGGTGTCATCGCTTGGCGATGCAACATCGTTGCGCGGTGGAACCCTGGTCATGACGCCGTTGTCGGCAGCCGATGGGCAGATCTACGCGGTATCGCAAGGGGCTGTCATCGTCTCCGGGTTTGCGGCCGCCGGCGAGGCGGAAACGCTGACTCAAGGGGTGACGACGGCAGGCCGGGTTCCCGCCGGAGCCATCATCGAGCGAGAGATTCCGATGCGGTTTGGCGATGCCGGACATCTGACCTTCCAATTGCGCAATCCTGACTTTACGACCGCGATTGCCATAGCCGACGCGATCAACGCCTATACCGGCCAGCGCTACGGGGCGATGGCAGCGCGTGCGAACGACTCGACCACGGTCCACGTCAAGCGTCCCAAGAAAACCTCCCTGCCGCGCTTTGTCGCCGAAATCGAACGCCTGGTCGTCGAAACCGACATTCCGGCGCGCGTGGTCATCAATGAGCGCACCGGCACCATCGTCATGGGACATGACGTTCGAGTTTCGAAGGTGGCGGTGAGCTACGGTACTCTGACAATCCGGGTTACCGAATCGCCGTTTATTTCGCAGCCGGCGCCGTTCAGCGACGGCGTGACAACGGTGGCGCCGATTACCGACATCACCGCCATGGCCGACGGCGGTCAGGTAGCCATTCTCAACGGCCCCAATCTGCAAACGCTGGTGGCCGGCCTCAACAGCATCGGCGTCAGGCCGGACGGCATCATTTCGATCCTCCAGGGCATCAAGTCCGCTGGTGCTCTCAACGCGGAACTGGTGCTGCAATGATCCAAAGACAGAAATCAGTGGTCTCATTCGTTTCCCGGCTCGCCGTCATTGCGGTTGCCGGTCTGTGGTTCATGCCGGTGGGCCAGACGGTGGCACAAAAAGCCACTGAGCTCAGCGCCGACGTCTCCGAAGAGATCAAGATGTTCTGCGCCAATATCGCCGATGCCGCGCGCGACCGGCGTTACCTGTTGCAAAAACAGGAGCTCGAGGGGCTGCAGACCGAGATCGAGAAGCGCATTGCCGAGCTGGAGAAGCGCCGCGGGGAATACGAACACTGGCTCGGGCTGCGCAACGACTTCCTGAGAAAAGCCGAAGGCGGATTGGTGGACATCTACAAGAACATGCGTGCCGACTCCGCCGCCGAAAAGCTCGAGCGGGTCAATATCAACGTTGCAGCCGCCATCGTAATGAAACTGAAACCGCGATTGGCCAGCCAGATTCTTAACGAGATGGATGCCGAAACGGCGGCAACCCTGACAGGGATCATCGCCAGCGCCGCCGACCGGAACCTGCCGGGAGACGCTTCATGAACCGGCTGGGCCTGATCATTCTCCCACTGTTGCTGGTCGCCGGGTGCAAGTCGGGGCCACTTTCCGACGTGGGCCGTGCTCCGACAATGAGTCCGGTCGGCAGTGGTCTGCAGTATGGCGAAACGCCGCAAATGGCTCTTTATCCGAGTCCGCCGCGAAAACCCGGCAAGAACTATTCCCTGTGGTCGGATACACAAAGCGACCTTTTCAAGGATGCTCGCGCCATGTCCGTCGGTGATATCCTGACGGTGCGGATTTCCGTCAATGATCGCGCCACCTTCGACAACAAGACCGATCGCGATCGCAAGAACTCGAGCGGCATCGATGCCAACGGCACCTATTACGGGTCCAGCGGTGAAGGTCCCAGCGCTGGCTTCGGCTTGAATTTCGGCTCCAACACAAAGACGCAGGGGCGGGGCACGACGGCGCGGTCCGAACGACTGGAGTTCCGCGTCGCAGCCGTCGTTACCGGCATCCTGGACAACGGCAATCTGGTGATCAGCGGTTCGCAGGAGGTTCGCGTCAACTACGAGATGCGCATCCTCAATATTGCCGGTGTCGTGCGGCCTCGCGACGTCGATGCGGCCAATACGATTGCTTACGACAAAATCGCGGAAGCACGCGTGTCCTACGGCGGGCGCGGTCGCCTGATGGAGGTGCAGCAGCCGCCTTGGGGCCAGCAACTGGTTGATAAACTCTCGCCTATCTAGATCGGGCGACCTGAAACGGTGACGGTGACATGACGACACCCGACACGGAAGAAAAGAAATCCGGCGACGTCTCCCTTGTGACGATGATCGCCGTGCTGGCCGTGTTGTCGCTTCTGGGCGGCGGCGGCGGCTGGTTCCTCGGTATGACCTTCGGGGGTTCCGTCGGACCTGACGGCGAAACCGTTGAGGCAACAACAACCTACACCGAAATGCTGGAGGCTGAAGAGGAACGGAAAGAGGAGGAGGAGGAGAGCGCCGAACCGACGGCACCGCAGGTCGTCAAGCTGTCGCCGATCACCACCAATCTCTCCTATCCCTCCGAAAGCTGGGTTCGGCTCGAAGTGGCTGTTGTTTTCGAGGGTGAGGTCGATCTCTCCCTGACGGACACCATTCATCAGGATCTCATGGCCTATCTGCGCACGGTCTCATTGCAGCAGATTGAAGGTCCGCGCGGCTTCCAGCATCTTCGCGAAGACCTGAAGGAACGGGTCACGATCCGTTCGGACGGCCGGGTCTCCAACCTCTTGTTCAGGACCTTTTTGATCGAATGATACGATTGCTGATCGCAGTGGTCGCCATGATGGCGACGGTCACGGCGGCATCCGGCCAGCAGCTGGCTCCTGACCTGTTGACTCAGCCGGTGGATGGCTCGGTGGCCAGCTGGATAATCCGCACATTCGGATTGCTGACGGTCTTGTCCGTCGCACCCGGCATCCTGATCATGGTGACGAGCTTCCCGCGCTTCATCATCGCCTTTGCCATTTTGCGCGCGGGTATGGGACTGCAGACGACACCGGCCAACCTGATTTTGGTTAGTCTTGCACTGTTCATGACCTTCTACGTCATGGCGCCGACTTTCGACCGCGCATGGGAAAACGGCATCAAGCCGCTCATGGACAATGAGATCAGTGAAGCGGTGGCTTTTGAAAGGGTCAGCGATCCGTTCCGCGAATTCATGCTGGACAACACCCGGGACAAGGACCTGAACCTGTTCGTCGACCTTGCCGCGGAGCGCGGCCAACAGGTTGAGGGCGACAACGGTGTTGACCTGCGTGTTCTGGTGCCCGCTTTCATGATCTCGGAAATCAGGCGTGGATTTGAAATCGGCTTTCTGATCGTCCTGCCGTTCCTGGTCATCGATATGGTCGTGGCAACGATCACCATGTCCATGGGCATGATGATGCTGCCACCGACGGCCATTTCGTTGCCGTTCAAAATCCTGTTCTTCGTGCTTATTGACGGTTGGAACCTGCTGGTCGGCAGTCTGGTCCGTTCGTTCATCTAGCGGCTACGGTTAACGCACCCTTAATCGTAACGAAGCATTAACCATAAAAATGCATCCCGTGCTCTCCGGACCACCGGAAAGCGCCCCGTTAGGCTTTTCGTAACGGGGGGCTGGCAGTGTCGCCCTTGAATGACGGCAAAGGCTGTCCGCGTGAGACGGGGGCCTTGAGGCATGATGCCAAACCGCCATCACCGGTCAGCAACCCGGTATGTCCCTTTTGTAATGCGTTTTTCGGGGACACATACATGACCAGCATTAATACCAACACCGCGGCGATGTCGGCGCTTCAAACTCTGCGCAACATCAACTCGGGTCTGGAGACCACGCAGGCTCGCATCTCATCCGGCTTGCGGGTGGAAACAGCTTCTGACAACGCGGCCTATTGGTCGATCGCCACCACCATGCGGTCGGACAACAAGGCCCTGTCGACCGTCAGCGACGCGCTTGGACTGGGCGCCGCCAAGACGGACATTGCCTATACCGGCCTGAACAGTGCCATCGACGTGGTTGACGAGATCAAGTCGAAACTGGTTGCTGCCGCCGAACCGGGCGTCGACAAGGACAAGATCAATTCCGAACTGACCGAGCTGAAGAACCAGCTGGTATCGATCGCCGAATCGGCATCGTTCTCCGGTGAGAACTGGCTCTACAACACCAGCACCACCGCACCTGGTACGGCTTCCATCATCGGTTCGTTCAACCGCTCGGCTGCCGGCAACGTTTCGACCACCAAGCTTGACGTCGATGTGGGCGCCACGACGCTGATCGACACTGACAATGCCGGCCGTGGTATTCTGACCAAGGACATCGATGCGGACGCTCTGCTCGATACGCCGACGGGTACCTCAGCCAACTACTTCCTGATCGACGCCAGCTCGACGACGGCAGCCACCGGTACGGAGATTGCACTTTCCGCATCGACCACCGACGCCGAAGTCGAAGCCATGATCCGCGTAACCGACTCCATCATGTCGCAGCTGACCACCGCAGCCGCCGACCTGGGTGCCGTCAATTCGCGCATCACGATGCAGGACGACTTCGTATCCAGCCTGATGGACTCCATCGAAAAAGGCATCGGCCGACTGGTCGACGCGGATATGAGTGAAGAATCGACCCGTCTGAGCGCTCTGCAGACGCAGCAGCAGCTCGGCATCCAGGCCCTGTCGATCGCCAACTCCAATTCGCAGAGCGTCCTCTCGCTCTTCCGGTAAGGCCTAACGGCAACTGAGACCAGGAACGGGGCAGACCAAAAGCCTGCCCCGTTCCTTTTTGGCCTGATCGGTCAAATTTGATTCAAATTGTTCAGCACGGCGCAGGGCCGCATCCCGGATATGGGATGCGGTCCTTCGGCGTTTGGGCCGTAGCTGCGGGCTTCTGGCCGTCACTTTAACCGAAGATTAATATTAACCAAAAATTTACCATAAAATACAAGCACTTATCGCCGCAATCTTCAGTATTGATTAACCTTAATACGGTCTTATAGGAGCAACGAATGACGGACCAGGTCTTAACCATAATGTGGCTAAGCCGTAGGTGAGCATGATGCGACACCGTCGTTGCCGGTAACACTCCGGCATGTCCCTTCTCGTAGACTGTCATAAGGGGCAGAACAAATGACGAGCATTATGACGAATACCGCCGCGATGGCGGCGCTCCAGACCCTCCGCACCATCAATTCCGATCTGGAGATGACTCAGGCCCGCATTTCGTCCGGTTATCGCGTGGAAACGGCTTCCGACAACGCGGCCTACTGGTCGATCGCTACCACGATGCGGTCTGACAACAAGGCCTTGTCGACCGTCAGCGACGCACTTGGACTCGGCGCCGCCAAGGTCGATGTTGCCTATACCGGCATGAACAGCGCCATCGAGGTTGTCGATGAGATCAAGTCGAAACTGGTCGCCGCTGCCGAACCGGGCGTCGACAAGGACAAGATCAACTCGGAACTGACCGAACTGAAGAACCAGCTGGTCTCGATCGCTGAATCTGCTTCGTTCAGTGGCGAAAACTGGCTGCTGAACACGAGCACCACTGCGCCGTCGACCGCTTCCATCGTCGGATCGTTCAATCGGTCATCCGCCGGCAATGTTTCGATTGCCACCCTGGATGTCGATATCTCGTCCTCGACCTTGATCGACACCGACAATGCCGGTCGCGGTATTCTCACGCAGGATATCGACGCCGACGCCTTGCTGGATACGCCGACCGGTACCTCGGCCAACTACTTCCTGATCGATGCCAGCTCGACCACGGCTGCGACCGGTACGGAAATCACTCTGTCTGCAGCGACCACCGACGCAGAGGTGGAGGCCATGATCCGGGTGGTCGATTCGATCCTGCTGACGCTGACCGACTCCGCTTCCGATCTCGGCGCGATCAACAGCCGCGTCGGAATGCAAGAGACCTTCGTGTCCAACCTGATGGACTCGATCAACAAGGGCATAGGCCGATTGGTCGACGCGGATATGAGCGAAGAATCAACCAGGCTGACAGCGCTACAGACCCAGCAGCAGCTTGGTATCCAGGCCCTGTCTATCGCCAACTCCAGCTCTCAGAACATCCTGTCGCTGTTCCGGTAAGAACAGACCGGGTCCCGACACAGGGATCCATGACAGGGGCGCCGGAACCGCCTGGTCGCCAAAATACACAGCTTCAGAAGCCGCGCTATTCCATGGCGCGGCTTCTTTCGTTCCGTCTGGTCTCCCCCGCGCTTAACCGTTTGGTGATGCAACTTAATAACTTGCTACCCCGGTTAAAGGTCTGTTAACCATAAACTCGGTATTTCTGATAACCGAATGGTGGGTTGACCCCGTTCATCGAACCGGGTCAGCGGGCATGAGGCACAGCCGCCATTGCCGTAGAACGGCATGTCGAGACAGCTACCTGTCCAAGGGCGGCCAGAATGACCAGTATCATGACCAACGCCGCTGCAATGGCGGCTCTTCAGACGCTCCGCAGCATCAATTCCGATCTGGAGATGACGCAGGCGCGCATCTCTTCGGGATACCGTGTGGAAACCGCTGGAGACAACGCCGCCTACTGGTCGATTGCGACTACGATGCGTTCGGACAACAAGGCGCTCTCGACCGTCAGCGATGCACTTGGGCTTGGCGCATCCAAGGTCGACCTTGCCTATACCGGCATGAACAGCGCCATCGACGTGGTTTCGGAGATCAAGGCCAAACTGGTGGCTGCTCGCGAGCCCGGGGTTGACAAGACCAAGATCGACAAGGAGTTGGTGCAGCTCAAGAACCAGCTGGTGTCAATTGCCGAATCGGCCTCCTTCAGCGGCGAGAACTGGTTGTACAACACCGCCGTGGGTGGTGCCGGAACCCGCTCGATCGTCGGCTCGTTCAATCGTTCGACTGCCGGCAACGTGTCCGTGACGACACTCGACATCAACGTCAGTCAGACGATTCTTATCGATACCGACGCCGCCGGCGCCGGCATCCTGACAAAGGACATCGATGCCGACGCGTTGCTGGATACGCCGACCGGCACCTCCGCCAACTATTTCCTGATCGATGCCTCGTCGACGACGGCAGCCACCGGAACGGAAATCACACTGTCAGCAACCACAAGCGATGCTGACGTCGATGCCATGATCCGGGTCGTCGATTCGATCCTGACGCAATTGACCGACGCCGCTTCCAACCTCGGCGCCATCAACAAGCGCGTTGAAATGCAGGAAGACTTCGTCAGAAACCTGATGGATTCCATCGAGAAGGGCGTTGGACGTCTCGTCGACGCCGACATGAATGAGGAATCGACACGTCTGCAGGCACTGCAGACGCAACAGCAACTGGGCATCCAATCGCTGTCGATCGCCAACACCAATCCGCAAAACATCCTGACGCTGTTCCAGCGGTAAGCGGCTCTGACTGATCGGGAGCATCCGCATCAGCGGATGCATCATCCTCGCACAAGTTTCGCTTTCTATGGTCGGTGAAGGGATATCCCGCCACGGCAATGCCTTGGATTGCATTCGCCTGGCCGGCGCCGGATCGCTTCATTCAAACCGGTCGGCCCGCTTTGTGGAGATGAAACATGGCCGCCGCCATCGAACGGTATCTGAAGGATTTCGGACAATCGGATCCATTTGTGCTGGCGCCTTCGGTGGAAACGGATGACACACCATCGCTCGGTTTCGTCGAGCCCCTCGAAGAGACGACTGCGCCCGCCATGCCGGCAATCGATATCGAGGCCGAATGTGCAGCCGCATACGATCGCGGTCAAAAGGAGGCTGCTGACACTCTGGCATTGGCGCATGCCACGGAACTGGAGGCAGAACGGGTGCGCCACCTCGAAGAACTCAATGAGTTGCGCACCCGGTTCGAGCAGGACTTCTCGACCACTCTTGCTGCTCGTTTTGATCAACTGGCCGGTGATTTGATCGAGACAGTCGGAGATCAGGTCGCCCGTATCGTTGCACCCGTTCTGGAACAGGCTCTGACCGATCGCATGGTGGCTGAACTCAGCGGCGCCATCTCGTCCACGCTTACCAACCATGAGGGGACCCGAATTGCGGTTTCGGGCTCCCCATCGATGCATGAAGCGATTGCGGAGGCCTTGGGCGATCGGGCCGAACAGCTTGATTTCACGCCGGCTGAGGCTTTCGATCTTACCGTTCGGATCGACGAGACCGTACTCGCCACGCGGCTGTCCGAATGGTCCGTGAGCCTGCGCGAGGTTCTCTCATGAGTGAGAGCCAATCCAAGCATCACACCGCCAATGAGATCATCATCGTCAAGAAGCGCGGTGGTGACCATGGCGGTCATCATGGCGGCGCCTGGAAAATCGCCTACGCCGATTTCATGACAGCCATGATGGCTTTCTTCCTGGTCATGTGGCTGATCAACGCCTCCAATGACGAGACCAAGGCGGCGGTCGCAAGCTATTTCAATCCGATCCGGCTAACGGACAACAAGCCCGCCGAACGCGGTCTGCGAGAGCTCGATCAGTCGACCCAGGGTGAAGTGGTCGAGTATCACAAGAGCACCACGGACGGAGGAGGCTACAGCGCAGGACCCAAAAAGGGCGGTGGCGACGATCCGGACTCCACCACCGGCGAGCAGGTCAAGTATTCAGACGCCGCCTTCTTCGACAATCCCTTTTCGGTGCTGTCGGAGATTGCCCTGGAGTCCGGGCATCAGTCGAATATCAGCACCGCAGGCGAGGGCGGTGCCAACACGTCCGGCCCGGCGACCGGTGCCTCCGGTGGCGAAGCCTATCGTGATCCCTTCGACCCGGATTTCTGGTCCAAGGCCGTGGAAATCAAGATGGGGGCGGAGCAGGAAGGTGACGGGTCGCTCCAGGCTTTGGCCAATTCGGGCAGCAGGGAAGCGGTAGAACACGCTCTTGCAGCCGGAACGGAAACTGAGAAACCCGGTGAGGAAAAAGCCGCCTCCGACAAACAAGCCGAGAAAAGCGAGGACAAGGCCACCGTCGACAGACTTGCCGCCATGAGCAAGGCGGAAAATCCCTCGCAGAGTGGGGATGGCGCTCTGACAGCCGAAATGATGCAGGCGAGCAAATTGCGTGGTGAGATTGCGGCGGCATTGAAAAGTCGAAAAATCGATTTGTCCGATGGAATGTCCGTCGTGCCCGCCGAGGGCGGCCTTCTTGTATCGCTCACCGGCGAGGTCAAGGGCGGCATGTTCAACGTCGGTTCCTCCGTTCCAAAACGCAACATGGTCCTGGCCATGGAAGAGATCGGTCGGCTGCTTGCTGAGCGAGGCGGGTTCGTATCCATTCGCGGCCACACCGATGCAAGGCCCTTTGCCAGCCTGGAGGAAGACAACTGGACGCTTTCCATGGGTCGTGCTCGCAGCGCCTATTTCATGCTGGTGCGCGGTGGCCTTGATGAGGACCGGATCGAGCAGGTTGCCGGCTTCGCCGACCGCCGACTGAAGATCAAGGACGATCCGTTTGCCGATGCCAATCGGCGGATCGAGATCCTCGTGCGTCAGCCATGACATGGCGACTGATGAACGCTTGCCAACATGACTGCGCCAACTGGCTGAAGAAGGCCGGCCGCGCCGGGTGCGTGCTGGCAGTGATTCTGGCAATGCCGTTTTCGGTCAAACCGGTGCCGGCTTTAGCTGAGGCTGTCGAAATTCCTCCATTCACGATGATACGGTCCTTGCAGTTCATTCAGGATTCGGTGGTGCTTGGCGACCATTCCGCCGGTGAAATGCAGCGGCACCTGCTGGCCCTTATCGATGAGCGGTTGCGCGGCGCCGACGCGTCCGACTTTGAGGACCGTCGCAACGTCGACGCGGTTTTGGTTTACACGATGAGTGGCGGCAACCCGGAGACGCTGGCGCGTCTGATGCGCGGTGAGGCGCGCACGGCTTTCGATTCCGAACTGGCGGAAGGTTTGACAGTTTACTTTTCGGGAAAGCCGGAGCAGGCACGTCCCCAACTCGTACGGGCCTTGCGCCAATTCGAAGGCAGTCCGATCGAATCCTATCTGACATTGGTCACAGCCAATGTGACCGCGGCCAGGGACATTGAAGCCGCACTGCGCCTTTTCGATCGTGCGAGACTGTTGGCTCCCGGCACGATCATCGAGGAATCGGCCCTGCGGCGCTCCGCTCATGTCGCGTCCCTGGACGGCAGGGTGGAGCGAGCGATGAAGTATTCGGAGCGCTACGTCCGCCGTTTCCTCAATTCACCCTATGCCAGCCAGTTCGTCGATGTCTTCGTGCATATGGTTGTCAGCCATTCCGACAAGGTGGACGCAAGCCAGATGGAGTACATCCTGTCGCTGATGGATGTTGCAAGACAGAGAGAGATCTATCTGCGCATGGCCCGCATGAGCACGATTGCCGGGAAGGAAGAACTGGCTTTGCTGGCTGCCGGCCGCGCCGAAGCACTGTCCGGCAACAAGCGCGATGTCGTGCAAAAGCTTGCAAAGTTCTATGCCGGTGTCGCCTCGGTTTCGACAGAGAACCTGGATGAGGCGATCGATGCGGTGGCCTCCATGCCGGAGGGCAATCTTTCCGATCGCGACAAGGCGCTGCGGGATGCCGCCCGGATCGTTGCGCAGGAAGTCACACGGAAACCCTCGCCGATCGAAGACGTCATGCCCGAGAAAGCGATGATGTCCGCTCCACCAGCCGAGATGTCGGAAGAGGGCACACCTCCGACATCCGGCGAAGATGAGGAATTGCCAGATCCGCTCAAGGATTTCCTGTCGGCGAGAAAGGCAACACTGGCCGAGGTAGACCGGCTGCTGGAGGGAGAAGGCGATGAGCGCTAGCGTGTTGGCTGGAAATTCAGCACTCGGGTTGTCCGCTGCACCACCCAGGGCCGGTGGTGCCAAGGCCGCGACGTCAGAGGCGTCCGGAGAGTCGGCCTTTCAATTGGCGGTCGGCAGTGCCGGCGAAGAGGGGCGCCGGTCAGCCGAGCGGCAGACTGCCCTAGCTTCCGAGGGGTTGGATGAGGGCATGCAGCGCCCGGCACAGGGTGACGAGCCGGGGCAGCGCCTGCACAGATGGATGTCAGGCCTGGATAGCCATCCCGCAGCGGGAGATCTGCTGCTATCCGGTGGAGCCGTTACGCCGGAGAATGGCGCGCCGGTTGTGATGAAAGACGACGGTGCCGCGAACCTGCAGGAGACCGTCGAACCCGATGTGCTGGCTTCGGTCGAACAGGACGTGCGAGAACTCGTAGCCATTGCGGTGCGCAACGACGAGTCTGCTGAGACTCAAGAGGCTGCCCAAGCAGCTGAAACTACAGAGGTGCCTGAAGCGACATCACGGGTCACCGCCGATCCGGCGTTGAATGGGACCGACGAAGAAGGGGCTCCGGACCTGGATCGCGGATCAGATCAAGCGCCGAACACTGGCCAGAAGGTGGAGGCCAATTCGAGTGTCGTTACGGATGCTGACGGCCTCGCAGTAGCGAATGATCTTGTTGATCAACCAACCCCAGCCGAGTCTACGGTTGCAGAGACATCCAAACCCGTTCCCGCTACAGATATGAAGCCGGCTCAGACCGTCAGCACCACGGTCTCGTTGCTGACGCAGCCGCAATACCATCCGGCTGACGCTCGCGTAGCAGATAATGCGGTTCCTTCGGCGCCGAAGCTCGAACAAACTCAACTGCACCCTTATGAGGCGCTTCGTTCTGAAAATGTGGCCATGGAGCCTGTCGCAACAGCCAGACCAGCGCTTGAAGCGCCATCAACAGGTAAGCCTGACGGGTCGGGCGAGACGCGCAATTCTCAACCGTTGACCGCGCCCCCGGCAAACCAACCGAACGCACCGACTGTCGCTCAGACCGCTGCCATGATGCCGAAACCTCTTACAGGCGGTTCGAAAGTGGATTTCGCTCGGGACACTGAACGCGGTGTCGAGCGCTCCGATTTTAATTTACGGGTTGGAGCTGTTCGCGATGCCGAAATGTTGGATCGGCCCCGGGTTGAAGGCGCTGACCGGCATCAGCCAGCCAAAATAGTCAGCAGCGAGCAACGTCCGACACCCGCCGATCCGAGTTTGCCAGTGGTCGCCAGTGCGCGCGACGCTACACCGGCTCATTCGGCCGCGCCGCAGATCCAGCCGGCGACCGTCACTGTTGTTGAATCACGGCAATATCTCGGAGTTGCCCCACAGCAGGCAAATGCCGAAGCGATTGCGAAGGCTGTGTCAGGCAATGAAGCCTGGAGTGCAGCGTTGCGCAACGAGACGACGGTTCAGACAAGCGCTCCGCTGCAGACGCTCAAGATCAGGCTCAATCCGGCCGAACTTGGAATGGTTGACGCCACGCTTCGGCTTTCGGGAGACAAGCTGGTGGTGGAACTCAATGTCCAGACAACGGAAGCCTATCGGCAGCTTTCCGACAACCGGCAATCTGTTCTCAACGCGCTGCGCGGTCAGGGCTATGGCGTTGAAACGCTCTCGGTGCAGCTATCGCCGTCTGACCGCAGCGGCCAGCAAGGTACGTCCACCGGACAGCACCAGGGCGGCTTCGACGGTCAACCGTCACAGGATAATTTTCGGCAATCCGGCGAAGGTGGCCGGTTCGGACAGGAGAACCGCAATGACGACGGCCACCGCTCAAACGTCAACGGATCGGGCGAAACATCGGCTGACGGTTCGGCTGTGGCTCCTGGGTCTTCTGATGGGGCTGTCTATCTCTGATGCGGCAAACGCCGCGCCGTCGGCCAGTCGCTGCGAAAGTGAAATCGTTGCGGCCGCCGAACGTCATGGTGTTCCCGTCGGCATCCTCTATTCAGTCGGGCTGACCGAGACCGGGAAGCGCGGCTCGCTTCATCCGTATGCCCTCAATGTCGAAGGACGCCCAGTCTTTGCCCGCGACCTTGGCGAGGCTCTGAAGGTCTTCTACCGCGCCCGATCGAAGGGGCAAAAGTTGATCGATCTCGGCTGCATGCAGATTAATCATCACTATCACGGGCACCGGTTTGCCAATCTGAAGGCTATGCTGGACCCTAAAAAGAATGTCGATTATGCGGCAAAGTTCCTGGTTGAACTGAAAGGTCGTCATCAAAGCTGGACCATGGCTGTGGCGCGCTACCATGCCGGCCCGGACAACGATCCCGCGCAACGGCGCTACGTTTGCAGGGTGATCGAAAACCTGGTTGCGACGGGCTATGGCAGCTGGACAGACGGCGCTCTCGCATTCTGTAAAAACAACCAGAAATAGAATTTCCAGATTGGAAGCCCTGCAAGGGGGTCGGACTATTTGAGCGCCGAAGTGTCAATACACATTTGATGAATGACATCACCAAATAGTTAACATTTCCACAGCTTATATGGAGTTATCAACAGGCACCCACTAGATGTTGTGTCAAATCACTATGCATCACGAAAACAACTACAAAAAATTACCCTTGAATTTCTGTAATTGTGGCGGATTCCGCCCTGTCGTTACGAATTGGTTAATGCGGCTACATAGTGATTCGGGGACACTAGGATGATCGTGGTGGTTGATGAGAGGGAGTTGGTAACGGAGGGATACACGTCGCTGTTCGGACGAGAGGGGGTTCCGTCGGCGGGGTTCGATCCCGATGAGTTCGGTGAGTGGGTGAACACGGCGGCTGATGCCGATATCGATGCCGTCGAAGCCTTCCTGATCGGACAGGGCAACGACAACATGGTGTTGCCCCGGGTGATCCGCGACCGTTCGCGGGCGCCGGTGATCGCGGTAAGCGACAAGCCGTCACTCGACACAACGCTGGCTTTTTTCGATTGTGGCGCCGACGACGTGGTGCGCAAGCCGATCCACCCACGCGAGATCCTGGCCCGTGCCGCGGCAATACGGCGGCGGCTGGAGCCGGAATCCGAATACACCGAAATTGGTCGGATTCGGGTCTATTCCGACGGCCGGGATCCGGAAATCGACAACAGTGCTTTTCCGCTGCCAAGGCGCGAGCGGCGTATCCTGGAATATCTCGTCGACAATCGTGGGCGCAGGGTGACCAAAGGTCAGATTTTCAATGCCATTTACGGCATCTTCGACGACGACGTCGAAGAGAACGTTGTGGAAAGCCACATCAGCAAGCTGCGCAAGAAATTGCGTATGCGCCTCGGCTTCGATCCGATCGATTCCAAGCGTTTTCTCGGTTATCGCATCGACTGGCAATGATCGCCCGCCGGTGCGAAATACCGGCGGTTTTTTCCGTTTGCAGGGTATCGAAGAGGTCGCCGCGGGGCTTTCCTAGCCAGCTTCGCGCAAGCCACCGCCCTTACCCTGTGACCGGATAGGAACGAGGAACCGCGCTATGAGTCTCTACGGAATGATGCGAACCGGTGTGTCCGGGATGAACGCCCAGGCGTCGCGTCTGGGTACCGTCGCCGATAACATCGCCAACGCCAACACCACAGGTTACAAGCGGAGCTCGACCGAGTTCTCCTCACTGCTGCTCGCCAACGGTGGCGGCAACTACAACTCCGGCGCAGTTTCGACCACCGTGCGCTACGCGATTTCGCAGGAAGGCGCGCTTCAGTTCACGACATCGACTACCGACCTCGCCATCAATGGCGAAGGTTTCTTCGTGGTAACGGACTCCTCCGGCGTGGCATTTCTAACCAGAGCCGGGTCCTTTGTCCCCGACAGCGAAGGCAATCTTGTTAACGCATCCGGCTACACGCTGATGGGATACGACTATTCGGACGGCCAGCCGACCCCCGTCGTCAACGGCTTCGATGGCCTCAATCCCGTCAATGTTGCACAGGGTGAATTGCAGGCGACGCCATCGACCGCAGGAACGTTTACCGCAAACCTGCCGTCAGATGCCCCGATACCGACCGGCGCGCTACCGTCGACCAACGCGGCCGGGGCTGAATACACCTCCAAGAGCTCGCTGGTTGTCTACGACAATCTGGGCCAGGAAGTGCTGCTGGACTTCTACTATACCAAGACGGCTGCCGAAACCTGGGAAGTCTCGGTGTTCGACCGCGCCGAAGCCGCCCCCGGAACATCCTTCCCTTATACGTCCGGTCCGCTTTCGACGGTCACGCTGGATTTCGACCCGGCGAACGGTGATCTTCTCGGCACCAGCGCCTCGGATATCACGATCGCCGTGCCGAACGGCCAGAGCCTTGTGGTCGATTTCTCCGACATGTCGCAACTCGCTTACGAGTTCAATGTCGGCGACGCCAACGTCAACGGCAACGCGCCCAGCAAGGTGGAGAGCATAGAGATTACCGTCGACGGAACAGTCTTTGCCAAATACGAAAACGGCGCTCTGGAGGCCAAATACAAGATCGCCCTGGCCGATGTGGCCAGCCCCGACCAGCTGAAGCCGGTGGTTGGCAACGTCTACGCGCAAAACAGCGAATCCGGCGTGGTGACGACCGGATTCGCCGGCTCTGGCAATTTCGGCGGCGTGATTTCGGGCGCGTTGGAATCCTCCAATGTCGACATCGCCGACGAGCTGACCAGCATGATCGAGTCACAGCGAAGCTTCACCGCCAACTCCAAGGTTTTCCAGACCGGTTCGGATCTGATGGAAGTCCTGGTCAACTTGAAACGGTAATTCCATGGCTTTGGGGATGTAAGAGCCAACCATGTCTTTGTCTTCTGCGATCAGTACGGCTCAGTCGATCCTGTCGAACACGTCGCGCCAGACGCTGGTCGTATCGCAGAATATCTCCAATGCCGGAAATCCCGATTACTCGCGGCGCCAGGCAACGCTGCAGACTTCCCTGGGTGGCGCCGATGTCGTTTCGGTTTCGCGCACCCAGGACCAGCGTCTTCAGACAAAGACGCTCGAAAGCCTCTCGGTCAGTTCAGCCCAAAGCACCGTCAGCGACGGATTGGAACGCATTCGCTCGACGCTTGGCGGCAACGATCTGGAACTGTCGCCCTCGCGCTATATCGGCGATCTGCGCGACACGCTTCAGGCGTTGTCAGCAACCCCTGGCGACCTGACGCTTCTGACATCGGCAATCTCCAACGCACAGGATGTCGCCGATACCATCAATCGCGCATCAACAGAGGTTCAGACCATTCGGCTGGAGGCAGATCAGGCGATCTCCCGTGGTGTCGATACGCTGAACGGGCTGCTGGAGCAGTTTGAAACGGTCAACAGCGCCGTTACAGCCGGAACCCGCACCGGCGCCGACGTCAATCAGGAGCTTGATCAGCGCGATCGGCTGCTGAAGGAAATCTCCTCCCTGATCGGCATCCAGACACTCGATCGCGGCGCCAACGACCTGGTCCTGTACACCAGTGATGGCCAGACCCTGTTCGAGACGGTCCCACGGCCGGTGACCTTCGTGCCGACGACAGCGTTTGACGCAACGATCTCAGGCAACACGATTTTCGTCGATGGGGTGCCGCTGGATGCCGGGCAGGGGGCCCAGACCAGCGCCCGCGGTGAGCTCGCCGCGCACCTGCAGGTTCGCGACGAATATGCGCCGACCTACCAGAGCCAGCTTGACGAAATTGCCCGTGGTTTGATCACGGTCTTTGCCGAAACCGATCAGTCGATCCCCGCAACGCTGCCAGACATGCCTGGCCTCTTCACCTGGGTTGGCGGCAATGTTCCGCCTGCCGGCACCATCGAACCCGGAATTGCCGCGACGCTGGCCGTCAATCCGGCCCTGGTGCCGTCTCTCGGCGGCGACCCGACATTGCTCCGCGACGGCGGCATCAACGGCGCTGCCTATATTGCCAATCCGACCGGAGGGCACGGCTTCTCGACCCTTCTGGATGGCTATGTCACGGGCGTCGTCAACCCGATGGCCTTCGATCCGAGCGCGCTTGCCGGTGCGAGCACCGGCTTGGTCGACTATGCGGGAAGTTCGATCGGCTGGCTGGAAATGACCCGTTCGGAAGCGTCAGTCTCGGCGGAGAACCGCGAGGCAATCCACATCCGCACCCTGGAGGCTTTTTCCAACGCGACGGGAGTCAACCTGGACGAGGAGATGTCGCTTCTTCTCGACCTTGAACAGTCCTACAAGGCGTCGGCCAAACTGCTCGCGACCATCGACGAGATGATCAACGCGCTGCTGGCGGCGACGAGGTAGAGTCATGAAGACAACCTTCATCTCTACCCAGGCCATCCAGAACGCCATGCGGCTGACGGTTCAGCGGGCGCAGGCCGACATCGTGCAGGCGCAGACGGAATCCGTCACCGGGCGGCACGCCGATATCGGCCTGGAACTGGGCGCTACGTCGGCGCGTAACATCTCACTCAACCGCGACGTCCAGCGCATGCAGACGATCATCGACAGCAACGCGCTGGTGACCCATCGCCTGTCGGCATCGCAGGACGCCTTGTCGCAGATGGCCGACAGTGCCCAGCAGGTGCTCGATGCGCTCATCAGCATCTCCGGTACGGATGACCAGAGCCGGTTGGACATCGCCCATGAGGCCGTGCGCACCTCCTTTGCGGCGTTCAATTCGACCGCCAACACATCGGCCAACGGCGAATATCTGTTCTCCGGCATCAACACGGATGTCCGGCCGCTGGCGCTCTATGACGATCCGGCGGGCTCGCCGGCCAAGGCTTCCTTCGACGCCGCTTTCCTGGGTTACTTCGGCTTCGCGCAAAGCAGCCCGGCAACCGCCGGCATCACGCCGGCACAGCTTGACGATTTCCTCACCAACACCGTCGAACCGTTGATCCTGGGTGCCGGGTGGGATTCCGACTGGTCGGCCGCCGACGATACGGTGATGACCAGTCGCATCAATCGCAACGAGGTGGTCAACAGCTCCTCCAGCATCAACAATGACGGCGCTCGTAACATGGCCATGGTCTCGGTCGTTGTCACCGAGATGCTGGGCATTTCGCTTGCCAGCGACACACGGCAGCGCCTCGTCGAACGATCGATCGATTATGCCGGTTCATCCATTGCCGGGGTCAATTTCGAACGTGCCCGGCTTGGTGTTTCGGAGCAGCGCATCGTGCAATCCAATGAATCATTGTCGGCCCAGATCGATCTGGTTTCGCTGCATATCGGCGAGCTCGAGAATGTCGATCTCTACGAGGCTTCGACCCGACTGAACACCCTGCTGGCCCAGGTCCAGACGTCCTACACCCTGACGGCCAGAATCCAGCAACTGAGTTTGACCAATTATCTGTAGGCAGATGAAAACGACGACAAAGGGCAGCTGAATGTATCAGTTCTCATACGCGGAAGTGCAGCAAGATGCAGTTGCTGACTCCAAGGAACGCGAACGACAGGTTCTCGACAAGTCGATCACGATGCTGGAGGCGGCGCGCGACGCTGGCCGCGGCTCAAGAGAGGCCATAGAAGCCCTGTTCTTCGTCAACCGCGTCTGGGTCCGCTTCATCGAGGATCTCGGCTCTCCGGAAAACGAACTTGAACAGGAGTTGCGCGCCAATCTGATTTCCATCGGCATCTGGGTGTTGCGCGAAGCTGAAAAGATCCGGATCGGCGAATCGGAGAACTTCGACGGCATTATCGATATCTCATCCATCATCAGGGACGGTCTGCAATGAAGAGCTCGCTCAGGATCTCGCTGAAGACAGGCGAGAAGATTTTCATCAACGGTGCGGTGCTGAAAGTCGACCGAAAGGTCGGGCTGGAGTTTCTCAACGACGTCACCTTCCTGCTGGAAAACCACGTTCTTCAGCCGGAAGAAGCGTCGACCCCGTTGCGCCAGCTCTATTTCATCGTGCAGATGATGCTGATCAATCCGGAGGGCGCTGAGCAGGCCCAGGCGATGTTCAAGAAGTCGGTGGTCATGCTGCTGAGTTGCTTCAAGAACGAGCAGATCCTGACAGACCTCAAGCACATCGATGCCATGGTGACGGAAGGTCGCGTATTTGAGTCGCTCAAGAGCATCCGATCGCTCTTTCCCATCGAGGACGAAATTCTCAACAATCGGCAGATGCCGGTTGAAACGCTTGAAGATATCACAAGGGAGATCGCGCCATGGCGGTAGATGCCGTATCGGGTGCAGCCAGTGCCCAGACGCAGTCGGCCTCGGCGGCGGCCGCCGACCGCGCCACCCTCGACTACGATTCTTTCCTGCAATTGCTGATCGCCGAGATGCGCAATCAGGATCCGACCGAGCCGATCGACTCAACAGAGTATGTTGCCCAATTGGCGACCTTCTCGCAGGTAGAGCAGACCATCCAGACCAATGCCAGGCTTGAAGAGCTGCTGAAGGCTTCGTCGATCTCGCAGGCCGGCTCACTCATTGGGCGCACAGTCACGTCTGCCGATGGCACCGTGAGCGGGGTCGTACAACAGGTCGAGATCACAGACGATCGCGCTGTGGCAGTGCTGAACAACGGCGGCAGGGTCGACATCGGGCCGGGCATCACCATCTCCTGACCATGAACGAAGCTGACGCCCTCGACATTGTGCAGAAGTCCATCTGGACGATCCTGATCGCCTCAGGGCCGGCCGTCTTCGTCGCGATGTTCGTCGGCGTGGGCATCGCCTTCCTGCAGGCACTCACCCAGGTTCAGGAAATCACCCTGACCTTCGTTCCAAAAATCATCGCCATCCTGGTCACGGTCGCAATCTCAGCACCCTTTGTCGGCGCACAGATCGCGACCTTTACCAATCTGGTGTTCTCAAGGATCGAAAGCGGGTTTTAGCCTGACGGCGGTTTGCTTTATCGCCCGTTCACCCGTTTCTTCAAGTCCGCATAACATCTGCGACTGACCGGCACTTTGTCGCCATTGTCCAGAGTGCAAACATATGCGCTGCCGAAGCGTGACAGGTTTTCGACGTGGCTGAGCCTGATCCAGTGAGACCGGTGGCATTGGATGCCGTCGATCCCGGCCAGCCGTTCAACGCAATCATTGAAACGCTCTATGATCAATGTCCGTCCTTCGGTGGTAACGACCTCGACGTAGTGGTCTTGTGCGTGAAGCCTGATCAGATCGTTGCCGAGAGTGACCGGAATGGCCTCGATCAGAGCATTAAGGGACGGCATAGCGGGCGCGATGACCTGCATTGGCCTCTCGCGCGACAGGGCGTGGTAATAGAGCGCGGCCGCCATAAAGAGCGCCGCGACCATTGTCATCGGGGCGACGGCAACAACTTCACTGAAGTAGGCGCCCGTCAGACTGACCGAAGAGATCAGCTCGTCATCTGGATTGCCGAATCCGTAGTCAAGGACCATCGAAACGGGCGCGAATATTGCTGGCAGAAGCAGAGCTGCCGCAACGACCGAAAGGGGGTCGGGTAACCTGAGCCGCAGCAAAGCGGCGATGGTGCCGCTGAACATGAGCAGCATGATCAGAAAGTGCTGAGAACCAGAGTCCAAGAGCCGACAGGAGTGGCAAACTCGCGGTGTGTTCGGGTTCAGCCACCAGGACAAGGATGCTACCTGCCATCGAAAGCAGATACGCCTTTCCAAAAACCTGAAGCCATCTCATTGGGGGCAGTGACACCTGCCCCGTCAGGCATTTCACAAAGTTATCGCTCGCGATCATCGAAACGTCGTTCAAAGCTGCACCTTCCGAATTATGCGCATGTGCCAACGTCGGCACAACGGCTTCGGCGCAAATCGGTTTCGCGAACGGTCGCGAACCGACCGTTGGCGCATTCGCCATGCCACCGGCGCGCTTTTTGCGCCCATCGGTGCAATCCCGTTGGACACGGACCTCTGCGCCACCCAGATCAAGCCGCGCATATCAGCATCGGCAAAAAAGGTAAGATCAAATGGCAACAGCCGGGTCAGATCGCTACGTCCGTTCTGCGAGACTGCTCCACTGGCTTATGGCGGTGGGCTTCATTTTCATGTGGTCCTGCGGCTTCGCGATGACCAGTCTGGTTGCGGACGACTCGCAACTGCAGGAGTTTCTGTTCGGACTGCACGTTTCCATCGGTGTGACTTTGCTTTTGCTTTTGGTTCTCAGGATCGCAATTCGCCTGTTCAACAGACCGCCACCTCTACCGAGCGAGCTAGCCGCCTGGGAACGGGTCGGCTCGCACCTGGGACACGCCGGACTATATGTGCTACCCGCCGCAACCATTGCCGTGGGTTGGGCCGAATCAGACTTCGGCGGTCATGGCGTTCACTGGTTCGGACTGAGCATGCCAAAGTTGTTTCCAACCATGGAGACGCTTTGGGGTTTCAACCTGGAGACTGTTACAGCCGAAATACATGAATGGCTGGCTTACACCATGTTGGCGCTCGCCGTCGTACATGTCGCTGCCGTCGTCAAACACCGCTGGATCGACGGCCATGATGTGCTCGACCGCATGATGTTTGGAAAACGTCCTTCACTGTAGCGACGGATACTCTTCTTTTCGATCGTCCCCTGTCACCCTCGCGCAAGCTTCGGCGACTAATCTGACGCAATTCGTTTCCCCGATTTTGCGTTCAGGGTGATCCATGGCACAGACACAGGCGATCGCAATTCCGCCGCTTGAGGGCCGCGGCCGCGACGTCACCTTTGCCATTGGCATCGTTATCATCCTGTCGATCCTGTTTCTGCCGATCCCGGCGTTCCTGATCGACATCGGGCTGGCTTTTTCAATCGCCTTTTCGGTGTTGATCCTGATGGTGGCGTTGTGGATCCAGCGGCCGTTGGATTTCTCTTCCTTTCCGACCATCCTGCTGATCGCCACAATGACACGGTTGTCGCTCAACATCGCGACAACCCGCATGATCCTGTCGGAGGGGCACGAAGGCATCACCGCGGCGGGCCACGTCATCGGCGGCTTTTCGCAACTGGTCATGTCCGGCGACTTCGTCATCGGTCTGATCGTTTTTCTCATTCTGGTGGTGGTCAATTTCATCGTGATCACCAAGGGTGCGACCCGCATCGCGGAGGTCGGTGCGCGCTTCACCCTGGACGCCATTCCCGGCAAGCAGATGTCAATTGATGCCGACCTGTCGGCCGGATTGATCGACGAAAAGACCGCCCAGCACCGGCGCCGCGAACTGGAGGACGAGAGCTCGTTCTTCGGTTCGATGGATGGTGCCTCGAAATTTGTCCGTGGTGACGCCATTGCCGGCCTGATCATCACCGCCATCAACATCTTCGGCGGCATCATCATCGGCTACACCCGCCATGACATGGAGATCGGCCAGGCGGCCGATGTCTTCACCAAGCTCTCGGTGGGTGACGGCCTGGTGTCGCAGATCCCCGCGCTGATCGTGTCGCTGGCCGCCGGCCTGCTGGTATCGCGCGGTGGTAATGTCGGTTCCACCGATGAGGCGGTGCTTGGTCAGCTGTCCGGTTACCCGCGCGCTCTCTTCGTCGCTTCCGGCCTGATGGTGCTGTTGGCGGTCGTGCCCGGCCTGCCGTTCTTCCCCTTCGTTGTTCTCGGCGGTGCCATGGCCTTTGCCGGCTGGTTCATTCCGCGCCAATTGGCACAGCATGCCCGGGCGTTGCGGCAGGACGAGGAACAGAAGCAGCTGGAAGCCCAGCAGCAGGAGAAAGACTCCGTCAAGAACGTGCTGCACACCTCCGAGATCGAGCTCTGCCTTGGCAAGCATGTCTCGGCCAAGCTGCTCGGCGCCCATCAGGAACTTGCCTTCCGGGTGGGCAAGATCCGCAAGAAATTCGCTTCGCAATACGGTTTCGTGGTGCCGGAAATCAAAGTCACCGATGACTTTTCGGTACCGGACAAATCCTACCAGATCCGCATTCACGGCACGACTGTTGCAGCCAATGAATTGCGGGTGGGCGAGGTCATGGTTGTCACCGGCAACGGCCGCAAACCGGACATTCCGGGGGACGAGGTGCGCGAACCCGCCTTCGGTCTCCCGGCGGTATCGATCGTCGAAAGCTTTACGGAGGATCTGAAGCGCGAAGGGTTCCACCCGATCGACAACATCTCGGTTGTGCTGACCCACATGAGCGAGGTCATCCGCAACAATCTGCCGCAGTTGCTGTCCTATAAGGACATGAAGGTGCTGCTCGATCGGCTCGACCCGGAATACCGCAAGCTGGCTGACGAGATATGCTCCAACCACATGACCTATTCCGGTCTGCAGGCCGTGCTCAAGCTGCTGTTGGCGGAGCGGGTATCGATCCGCAACCTGCACCTCATTCTAGAAGCGGTTGCCGAGCTGGCGCCGCATCTGCGCAAGACGGAACAGATCGTCGAGCATGTCCGCATCCGCATGTCGCAGCAGCTTTGCGGCGACCTGGCCGACAACGGTGTGTTGCGGGTGCTGCGCTTGGGCAACCGGTGGGACCTCGCCTTCCACCAGGCGCTGAAGCGCGACGCCAAGGGCGAGGTGGTTGAATTCGATATCGAGCCGGCGCTGCTGGAAGAATTCAGCGCCCAGGCAACGAAGGTCATTCGCGGCCATCTGGATTCCGGAACCCGCTTCGTGCTGGTCACCGCCCCTGATGCGCGTCCCTATGTCCGCATGATCATCGAGCGCCTTTTCGCCACGCTGCCGGTGATCTCCCATGTCGAAATTGCCAAGGGTGTCGAAATACAGATCCTCGGATCGATCTCGTGATCCTCGATCCTGAAGGCGCGGTTCTGGCGCTGTTTGCTGCTTTCTGCCGCATTGGCGCCTGTTTCATGCTGGTCCCCGGCATCGGCAGTTACCGCATTCCGGTTCAGATACGGCTGTTCGTTGCGGTCGCCGTGTCGATCGCGCTGCTGCCGCTGATGTGGGATTCGATCTATCCACGTGTGGCAACAGGCGCCTCGACGTACATCGGTCTGATCTTCTCGGAGTTGCTGATCGGCGCCGTGCTCGGCCTCATCGCACGTTTCTATACGCTTGGCCTGCAGTTCGCCGGTACCACCATGGCCATGGTGATCGGTTTCAACGCCATGCCGGCGCCCGACATCGTCGAGCAGGAGCAGCAGCCGCAGCTTGCAACGATGATCGGCTTCACCGGCCTGCTGATCCTGTTCGTGATGGATTTCCATCACCTGGTAATCGAGGCGCTGACGGCATCCTATGATTTCATGCCTGTCGGCAGCAGTTTTGACCCACAAAGAGCCCTTGTCACACTGACCGACACGCTGTCGGCGACCTTCCTGATCATGCTGCGGCTGCTCAGTCCGTTTCTCATCTACGGCCTGGCCTTCAACATCGCCGTCGGAATGGTCAACAAGCTGGCGCCGCAGATTCCCGTCTACTTCATTTCGCTGCCATTCATCCTGACGGGTGGTCTGATCCTCCTGTTCTACGGGTCCAATGATCTGCTGACGCAGTTCGGCGAGGGCTTTGCGCCGGTGTTCTATGGCCGCTGACGCCCAAATCAGGCGCGTGCGCAACCTGCAACGGCTGGTCCGTCTGCAGGACCAATTGCGCAAGCGCGCCGAGGCCGATCTTGCGCAGGCTACGCGCGACCGCGATGCCGTGGTCACCGCGATCGACGATCTGCTTGATGCAATGGGCGGTCTCTCTGAGACGCATCGTCTGTTTCCGCATCTTTATGCCGGCCAGCTCGGTCGTCTGAAAACGCGTGAGCAGGTTCTGAACGGTCAGATCGAGCGCCATCGGGCGCGCATCGATACCGAGCGTAAACGCGGCGAAAAGGTCGGTGAGCAGCTCGACCAGGCCAATGTCGATATCGATAGACACGTCCAGGACGAAGGGCTGTTCGACCTGCTGGACCAGGTTGGCAAGCCGCAACGCTGGCCTGAGTAACTCCAAAAACTCAACCGCCACCAGCCTCCGGCAAGTTTGGTGCGGCATAGTGGGCGCGATCTGAAAGACGGACCGATTGACGTGGCCATATCCCCACCCGGAGACCTGATTCTTGATGTTGTGCGCGCCGCTGATCCGGCAAAGGTTCGTGAAGCGCACGCCAACCTGATCGAAAAGGGCAAGGCAGTGGCGGAAACGGTCTTCGACCTGGCTGCCGGCAGACCCATCGGTGCGGACATCAAGCCAAGTGAGGCCCAGGCAATTCCCGATAGTTATCGCGAATTCGAAGCGCTGGTGCTCCAGACCTTCCTGCAATCGATGTGGCCGAAAGAATCGGAATCAACGTTCGGTGAAGGCACGGCCGGCGATATGTGGAAAGGCCTTATGTCCGAACATCTGGGGCGGGTGATGGCTGAGGGCGGCGGTATTGGCATTGCCCGCCAGCTGGCGGAACAGAATGATCCGTCCGCGTCCGTTGGCGACCGGACCAATCTCGCCAGCCGCCTGGTCGATGAAATCGAAATGAACATGCTGCGCGATTCAACCGTCGGTGCGGGCGGCTCGCAACGCGACGGCAACGGATCGCCCGTTTGATCGCCGCGGAGACCTGTACTGTAAGGAAGGCTTCGGACCATGAACGACCACAGCACTGACGGACGGATCATCCAGGTTCTCGGGCGCCTTGATGCGCTGCTCGAAACGGAAAACAATGCGCTGGGAAGCGACCCTGATTTCGACGTGGCCGCCTCCAACGTCTCCAAGAGCCGGTGTCTGTACGAACTCACCACATTGACGAAGCTGGTGCCTCCGGAAGCGATCGCCCGTGCCCACGGTGGACGGCTGCGCATTCTTCATGACAAGCTTGAACGCAACAGCCGCAAGGTCAAGGCGCACCTTGAGGCGGTGCGTGAGGTGACAGACCTGCTGCGAGATGCGGCCATCGAGGCAGAAGCCGACGGCACCTATTCGGCCGAGCAGTTCTACCTGCGCGAGGCCGTATGATCAAACTCGTCATATCCGGCGTTTGGGTTCTCGCGATTACCCTGGCCTCGGTCTATTTTTCGCTGCAGATGTCATCGGCCAATTCTGATGGCGACAAGCAGGCCGACTTCTTCGGCGGTCTCGACTACGTACGAACCGACATGCTCTCCATCCCGGCCTTTTCCGATGGGAAGGTGCAGGGCTATTTCATCACCCGGCTTGTCTACACGGCCGAACCGGATGTGCTGCGGGGTCTTACGCTTCCTCCCCATGTTCTGATAACCGACGAACTCTATTCGCTTCTGGTGGGTAACCCGGTTATCGGCTTCACCGACATGGAAACCTTTGATGTCGATGCCTTCCGGACCACCGTGCGCGATCGCATGAACGAGCGACTGGGCAAAAAGGTGTTTCACGAGGTGCTGATCGAGCAGATGGAATTCCTGACCAAACTGGAGATTCGCAACAACGCGGCGCAGCGACGCCTGCGGCCTGCACCTCCACCCAAGGAAGAATAGGCATCGAATTGGCCGCCCGTTCAGAGAACGGCGGCGCAGTGTACAGATTTTGTTAATCGCAACGGCGCATTCTCAACCAATCATATTTTTGGGGTTGGGGGACCTGCAATGCGCATTCGCGAGCTGTTGGCGGAAAAGAAACAGTCAGACTTGAAGACCATCGAGGCGAGCCTGAGCCTGCTCGAGGCCGCTCAGATGCTATCGACCAACAATATCGGAGCTCTTCCGGTTGTCGATGCCGATTTGATGGTCAGAGGCATTCTTTCCGAACGGGATGTGGTGCGATCCGTCGCCGAGTTCCAGCAGGGTTTTTTCGGAAAATGCGTATTCGACGTCATGACGACCTCGGTGGTGGTGTGCCATGGCGACGACCTGATGGACGACGTCTACGGGCTCATGACCGGGAAGAATATTCGTCATATCCCGGTGGTCGAAAATCAGAAACTCCATGACATGCTCAGTATACGCGACTTCGAGTATGCCTACCGCAAACTGAAGTCACAGGCGTTGAACGACAGCCTGACCGGATTGCACAACCAGCATCATCTGCTCAACGTCCTGGACGGCGAATTCAACCGTTATCGACGGTTTCGCTCACCTCTCTCGGTGGCGGCGGTTCATGTGGATGAATTCGGCGACCATGCCGACAACCATGGCCACACCGCCGCCGACAACCTGCTGCTGCGCCTCGCCGGTATCCTGACCGAACAAACCAGGGCCTATGACAGCCTCGGCCGCACCGGCGACGATCGGTTTGCCATCATCTTTCCCAACACCGACGCCAAATCCGCACTGCGTGCGTGCGACCGTGTCCTGCGTGCGGTCCGAAGCCATGCCGGTCAATCAACTGACGGAATGGAACGGTTCAGCGTCAGCATCGGCCTCGCCCATGCCGATCACAACAATCGCGACGGCATGAGCATCATGAAACTGGCCGACGAGCGGGCAGATGTGGCGATCGCATCGGGCGGCGATTGCATCGAGGCACCAGCATCCGATGACACCGGGCCGTCGATACGGGCGGCCGAACCCGGGGAGGCCACCCGGAGCACCGACGGCACCAAATGGGGCGGAGCGCACTGAGCCGACCGGACTAATTGTTCGGCAATCCCGAGAGATTCCGAAGGATCGATTTAGTCGAACGCCAGGTTTGCGTTCTGCAGAACGGACCGGCACACCCCTTTAGTTGAAGCGTGTTGCGACCGGTCCGTTTGACACTGCCGCGATAGGTGCGGCCGTCCTCGGGGTTGACCAGCTTGCCGCCTGACCAGGCCTTTCCATCCCATCGCAAACCGCGAATGATGATGTCGCCCTTGTCGGCCTTCAACCGGCCGGCAGCCTCCCAGGACCAGACAAGCCGGCCACATGAAGTGTCGGCGGCTCCGGCGCACGGTTCGAAGCGCACAACGATGCCGATCCCGGGCGATGCATAGGTGCCGGTGAGCGTTGCAGCTTCGGCTCTCGTTGCGTCGAGCATGCCAGCCAGGAGAATCGTCGCACCAGCGCCAACCGTTATTGGGCGAACTTTCAGGGGCCGGGCGACTCGCGCGAACTCGGCATGGTAGTCGGGATGCTCCGTTCCCATCCAACGGTCCCACCAGGTGAAGTACAGGCCGAGATTGCAGCCCGCATGGGCATGGTGGAGGTCGTGATGTGTCACCGTGGTCATCCAGTCCAGCAGCGGTCTGCCCCAGCGGTTGGCGGGAAACAGCTCATAGCCGCAATGGCCCACGGCATTGCGCAGAATCATGTGCGAGGTGAAAATCAGAAGCGCAGCCGGATGAACGGGCAACACCAGCAAAATGAGCGGCAGGTAGACGGCATTCACGATCGCTTCGCCGGCGTCAAAGCTGTAGGCGGTGAATGGCGTGGGATTGTGCGACCGGTGGTGCAGGCGGTGAAAGCGCCGGAACAGTGGCGGATGATGCAGAAGGCGGTGCGACCAGTAGAACCAAGCATCGTGTGCGACAATAAGGATCAGGCTCGACACGCCAAGGTACAACCACCCGTAGTCGGCAATATCCGAATAGATGATGAACACGCCGTTGCGAGCCCCGAACACGATCAAAGTACCGTTGCAGGCAAAAATCAGCACGGTGCGCAGGCTGGCCAGGATTTCGCGTCTGACCTGGCCGTCGGGCGGTTCCTTCAGCCGAATCTTGCGAGCGGCAATTCGCGCCGCAAGGAGCAGATTGACGATCAGATAAACGCCGCCGGCGCCGATGACATATCGAGTAAGGTCGTAGGCAAAGACTGTCGGGAAGATGGCCGTCAGATCGTTTGCAAGCTGTGTCAGGGACATGATGATTTCCGTAAGATGGTTGAACCCACTCACGGTGTTCATGACCACGGCTGCGGTTTCGCTCCGGATTCGAAATCCGGAGCCTTTCGTTCAGAATCGGCGTGGATCTTTCAAAATCAGCGGGTAGCGCGGCTGTGGCGTTGTCGGTACTCTGACGGGCTTTCCCCGGTTACCTCGCGGAACGCGCGATTAAAGGGACCGAGTGAGCCGAAACCGGCTTCGTGAGCAATCGTCAAGATGGGTGTGTCCGCGCGCTTGATGTCGCTCAGCACCTCCTTGGCGGAAACAATGCGCGCTTCGTTGATGAAGGCCGCGAAATTGCGATACCCAAGGGCCTGGTTGATCACCCGCCTCAGCCGATGTTCCGGCGTGTCTAGTTGGGCCGCGAGCTGGCCGACAGTCAGTCCCTCAGTTTGCCAGATGCCGCTGTCCATGGCCTCCTGAAGCCGGGACAGAATCGCAGTCTCGGCTGGCGACAGATCTGCCGCCGGACGACGGGCCGACCGGGTGCGAACGTCCCAGATGTCGTCGCGTACCGTGAGCGCCCAGAACAGAAACACCGTTGCCAGCAGCACGAAGGCGGCCGCGTGCAACGGAAACAGGACCGCTGGCAGGTTCTGGTCGATATTGAACAGCTCGACGATTGCGATGGTCCCACCCATAAGCGCCATGGCGGTGATGAACCAGCGTCTGAAACGTCGTCGGCCTTCGACAAGGTCGTCCGGCGACGTGGAAATCGCAACATAAACGAGATGACAATAGACCAGGATGAGCAGCACACCCCGGATCTCAGCTTCCCAGGGGATCAGGCGGTAGAGCCATGCGCCAAGGGCAATGGCCGCGGCTGCCGCAATATGCCACCAGCGGAAGGTGAAGCGGTCGACAAAAAGTTCGACGCCCGCCCAATAAACCAGGATAGGGGCGATGCCGGCGAGCATGATCAGTGGATAGCCCAGCGTGCTGTGTCCCAGGGGAAGATTTGGGGACGATAAAAGCACATAGGCCATCGACCCGATCGCCAGCGCGGACACCGAAACAGACTTGCGGCTGATCGGTCTGCGCAGCCCAAAAACGATGGCGATGACCGCCAGGAGCGCGGTGGCACCACCCCGCATGAAAATGTCGATTTCAGGCAGGAAATCCAATCAAGTTGCCCCAGAGGTGAGCCGGACGAGCCATCTGCACCACCCAATTACCCAGATCGGTCTGTGTCAAGGGCGAGGCGGATTCCGGGTATGCGGAAGGTTTGCCGGTGCAGGCTCGCCTGCGTTTGTATCAGCCGCTGATTTGGGAATAAGTGCGGTAACGAAAGCAGGGGATGATTCGACGATGGACATTCGCATCGCGGCGGCAGCGGTCTTGAGACAAGACGGAGCAACGCTTCTTGTCAGAAAGCGTGGAACGTCGGCTTTCATGCAACCTGGTGGAAAAATTGGCGAGAATGAAAGCCCGGTCGCGGCACTCTGTCGGGAACTGGCTGAAGAACTTGGGCTGGCAGTCGGACACCAGGACCCTGAATATTTGGGATGTTTCACCGCGACCGCCGCAAACGAACCGGATTGCATCGTGACCGCAGAACTGTTTCGTCTCGTCGTGAACGAGGAGATCCGCGTCCAGGCCGAGATCGAAGAGGCGCGGTGGGTGCATCCCGATGCGGAAGGCAATTTGGATCTCGCGCCCCTGACCCGTGATGTCGTTTTGCCGATCATGCGGAACCAATGATCGGATGCCTGACTAGTTGCTTTCCGGATTCCGGTACTGTTCGTTGATCTGGCCGAATTCCGCAATAAAGCGCCCGATGGCAACGTCGACGAAGTAGAGACCGATGATGGGCGAGCCGGTTCGCGCCCATAGCCGCACCGATCGCAACGGCGACAGGGCGAGCATGGCCAGCGACTTGGCCAGAATGCGAAGCCGCCCGGCGGGATTTGGCCGGGCTCGTTTTTCAATGATGGCCGAGATGGCGCCTTCGCGCTGGCTGCGCGCCCGCAGCCATGAGCGCTCGGTTCGCCGATCGGGAATTGCCTCGAACACCGGCGCCTCGTTGCACCAGGCGAAGCGAAAGCCGTTTTTGCGCGCCCGGCTATAGAAATCCGAGTCGCCACCGCCGATGAAATTGAACAGTGGGTCCAGAAACGGTTGCGGCATGGCATCCAGCACCGGTCGGCCGATCAGTACGTTGCCCGACGAGTAGAGGATGGGCACCCGCCCGGTTTCCGCATAGGCCGGTGTGAATACGGGATGTCGCGCCCAGCGTTCCGACGTTTTCTGTTCGAAGATCGGGATCTGTGGCGCCCCGACCATATCGACCCCGAAGCGCTCTCGGGCATGCACCAGGTTTTCTAGCCAATCCGGGTCGGCAACCTCGTCATCGTCGATGACGGCAATTGCTTCGAGATTGTCAAACGTCTGCAGCGTGGCTTTCCAGCCGGCGTTGTAGGCATGACAGTTGCCCCGTTGACGGGCTATCACGACAAGGCCGGGAAAGCGGTTCTCGGTCAAAAAGGCTTCCGCGGCATGCGCACCCTCCATCCCCTCGGCGTCGTTCTCCATGACAACGATCGCAAAGGGCCGGTCGAAGCGCTGCGTGACAACCGAAGCCAGGGTTTCGCGCAATTGTTCGGGCCGACGAAATGTCGGCACGGTGACCACATGTCCGATGGAACCGTCCAGCGCCGGTGAGCGGTAGTGCAGGCCAATATTGGGGTCGTCGGTCAACGGCATCAGGCAGCCCGTGCGGTTCCTATCGTCGGCCAAATCTAAGACCCTTTGGTGAAGATTGGCTGAATACCGGGCATTCACCTTTTGCTGATAGCTTTAGATCGAAGGGCGGCCTGTTCGGAACCAACCAATGCATCTTGTTTTCGTGTCTTCGCTGTTGCCGGTGGACAAACCGGCGTCCGGGTTCGACATCGCCAACCGGGTTATTCTTGATTGCCTTCGTGCCGAGGGTGCCCGGGTTAGCCTGCTCGGCTACAAGACTCCCGGGACCACGTTGGCGCCCGCGGATGGGGTGCAGCTGCTGGGCGAGCAAGAGGTCACCAACACGCGGGCCACCCGCACTGCCAAGCTTCGCTGGTTGGCCACAGCCTTGTCTGCCGGCACCACCGTATCGTCGGCAAAGATGCTGGCCTGTGGTCGAGGCCGTATCGAGCGTGCTCTCGCCGAACTGGCCCCGTTTGACGGGCTGATATTGAATTCGGTGCAATTGGCGGGCGCCTATCTGCCTATTTTCAGCCAACAGGACTGCATTTTTGTCGCCCACAATGTCGAAGAGACTTCAGCGAGTGAGAATGCACGAAACGCGACGAACCCGGTAGAGCGGTATCTCTATCGTCGCGAGGCACGGTTGATCGGCGCTCTGGAAACAACGCTTTGCCAAGGTGCGCGATTCGTCTGGACGCTGGCGGAAGAAGACCGCGCCGTGTTGCGCATCGATGACGACAACAAATCCGCAACGTTGCCCCTGGTTACGCGCATGGCACCGCCTGATCCGGCGAA
Organism: Hoeflea sp.; assembly: GCA_965216535.1. Taxonomy (GTDB): domain Bacteria; phylum Pseudomonadota; class Alphaproteobacteria; order Rhizobiales; family Rhizobiaceae; genus Hoeflea_A. The sequence goes on along the minus strand of OZ244175.1, from coordinate 6,412,901 downwards.
CCGCGAGCGACCGCCGCAATACGATCTCGGCATGATTGGCAGCTGGAGCTGGCGGCCCAATCGCATCGGTCTTGACTGGTTTTTGAACGAAGTCGTGCCACTCTTGCCGCAGTCCTTCACGATTGCCATTGCAGGTGATCTGACCGACCCGCCGGAACTACACCATCCAGGCGTCCGGCTGTTGGGCCGTGTTCCTGACGCCAGAGCGTTCCTGGAAGACTGCGCCGTGGTGCCGTTGGCCAGCACCGCTGGAACAGGCGTCCAACTCAAGACAATCGAGACCTTTGAAATGGGGTTGCCCACGGTTGCCACGCCGGCGGCGTTGCGCGGTGTCGGGACTGTGCCGGCCAATTGTACGGTCGAAAATGATGCCGGCGCCTTTGCCGCGGCCCTTGCGCGCACGGTCGAAACAGCCCGAGGAGCAAGCAATTCGCGGCTCGACGGGCAGCCGTTTCATCACGCTCAGCTGGAGGGGATGCGGGAAGCCATGTCCCGCGGACTGGTCAGGCTGAAAGGGCAGGGGCAATGACGGTTTGGCATCGCGGGTTCTGCTAAAGCGGCGATTTACCATTTTGCCCTTTGTTTGTTGTTATTTAAGCAATTGCCCTTATTTTTCGGGCGAACCAGAGTTGCAATCGCTGCGGGCAGGGACGGGGCACACAGCGGGCAGTGGTTTGGGCAAATCGATGTCCAAACAACCTGTGCGCAGGCGCTGAACGGCGGTGCGCGCCCTGACAAACGCAAGGATGCGGCCCCGCATGGCTGAAACAATACCAATTTCACAGGGCATTCCGCCCGATCGTCGCACGATCTCCAACTGCGACATCCTTGCCATCAACGTGGCTTGGTACGACTGGCGCGATGCCTATCGTCGGGTTGACGAGGCGCTTGCCGGTGACGGACAGACCGTTTTCGCCTTTCTCAACGCCAACAACGCCAATCTGGCCTTGCGCAATCCGGATTTCCGCACGGCGCTTTCGCACAGTGTCGTCCTTCCGGATGGATTCGGCATCGATATCGCGGCCAAGGCGCTGCACGGCCGGGCCTTTCCGGCCAATCTGAATGGCACTGATTTCGTTCCGGCCCTGCTGACCTATGTCGCAACTCCGCTGCGGGTTGCGATGATCGGTGCCACTGAAGAGGTGCTGGAAAAGGCCCGCGGCGAATTCAGTCGCCACGCACCCTGGCACGAATACGTGGCTGTCTCTGATGGCTATATCAGCGATGAGGAAAGTGGGCCGGTCCTCGAAAAACTGGCGGAACTTTCACCCGATATTCTGCTCGTGGCCATGGGCAGCCCGCGTCAGGAATTGTGGATCGACCGCCACATCCGACCGGAACACGGCAAGGTCGTGTTCAGTGTCGGAGCGTTGTTTGATTTTGTGTCAAATTCGGTACCCAGGGCACCGCGCATCCTTCGCTTGCTGCGCAGCGAATGGGTGTTCCGCCTGGCCCTGGAACCTCGCCGACTCTGGCGCCGCTACCTGTTCGGCAATCCGCTGTTTTTGTTCCACGTGCTCCGCTACAAATTCTTCGGCCGCAGCCAGGCCGACGAACCGGTGGCCTAGACTGGATCAGGGCGGGGCGGCGCATGAGCACAGCGGTTATCACGGCTTCCTACGCGGCGGATTTCGAGCGTTGCCGTCTGCTGTGTGACAGCCTCGACCGGCGGCTCGAGGGCGACTGGTACCATTACATCCTCGTTGAGGCCGCCGACGTGGCGCAGTTTTCCGCCCTGCAAGGGTCGCGACGCGTGGTCGTGGACGAGCGCGAAATCCTTCCGGGTTGGCTGAGACCATTCCCGGATCCGCTCTCGCTGGGTCGCCGCCGCGTCTGGTTGAGCCCCTTCACGCCTCCCTTGCGTGGTTGGCATGTACAACAGTTGCGCCGTCTCGGCATGGGCCGTCTCCTGTCGGAGCAAACGATCTTCTCGGCGGATTCTGATGTGGTCCTGATGCGCAATTTTGATCCGGCGACGCTCTGGCAAAACGGTGATCTCCGTCTTTACCGGCGCGACAACGGCATCACCGCCGACTTGCCAAAACACTGTCAATGGGTCCGACGCACCCAACGTCTGCTTGGAATTCCCGTGCAACCGCAGCCGCCCTATCACGACTACATCAATACGCTGATTGGCTGGCGAACGGATACTCTGAAATCATTGCTCGACCATCTGGAAGAGCAAAACAGTACCGGATGGGTTCACGCGGTCGCTCGTAACCGGGCGATTTCGGAGTGCACCCTCTACGGAGCCTATGCCGATTCCGTCCTGTCTGGTGCTGGCCACTTCCACAGCGACGAAGCGTTGTGTCGCGTGATGTGGAATGGTCAGGTCGACAGTGCTCCACAGAAGAACCTGAAAGCTTTTGTCGGCGGCATGGAAGCTTACCAAATCGGCATCGGCATCCAGTCCTTCATCGGCTACGACCTCGCTGACATTCGACGGCTCGTTCTGGCTGCCTGATCATTCGGCCATCGGGGCCGTCAGCAATCACATTTTTCTCTAAAGAGCTTGTCCGCATCGATGGCGGACACCAATTCCCTTCTAGTCGGCCATTCGCTGGAACGAGTTGCAACCATGTCTTTATCCAAAACGACGCGTCGCGGTTTGATCAGCGGATTGGCCGCGCTGCTGGGAGGATTCGCCTGGTTTCGTTTCGCCCAAGGTTCCGGTGTCACACCAGGCGCGGCCGAGGGGCCTTTCTACCCCACACCTGACATGCGGCGGGCAGACATCGACAACGATCTCGTCAAGATAGCAGGCCGCGTCGAAGAAGCCGGCGGCGAAATCGTTCACCTGAAAGGCCAACTGATGACCGGGGACGGCGCTCCCATGGCCGGGAGGCGCGTAGAAATCTGGCAATGCGACGTCAACGGCAAATACCTCCACCCAGGAGATGACCGAACGGTTCCGAGCGACGAAGCATTCCAGGGCTTCGGCCACGACATCACTGACGAGGACGGCCGCTATCGCTTTCGGACCATCAGGCCGACACCCTATCCCGGACGCACGCCGCACATTCATGTCAAGGTGCTGGACGGCGAGCGGGAATTGCTGACGACGCAATTCTACATCGATGGCCATCCGGACAATGACCGTGACTCGCTCTATCGACGCATGTCCGAGGATCAGGCGAAATCGGTGTCGATGACATTTCGCGACGGACCGGATGCGCCGGAAGCCATCGTCGACATTGTGGTCTGATAGCCAAAGACTCTCTAGATGACCCTTGGTTTCGCGCCTCTTAGCGCCGGATAGGTCAGCGACAGCGAGAGCAGATAGAGAACGACGAACACGGCATTCAGCATAGGCGCCCAGGCTTCGACCGTATTGAAATACGTCAAAAGAACCGCCAGCATTGCCGCCTTGGCGAGTCCGATCAGCGCCAGGTTGACGACGCGCACGAAGGTTCGTCCGGTGGCGTAAAGCAGTTCAGACTGGTACTCGATCAGATTGCGCAGCGCCGGCACGGCGACCACGAGGATCAGAAGGGGAGCCGCCTCTGCCACGTTGTGGCCCAGGGCCGTCGGGTAGAGCGTCAGAAAGGCCGCAAAAAACAGCAAGGCGGCCGTTGAAACGGCGGCGACGCCGGTCTCGATCATGGCCCGAATCTTGATCGATGCGATCGTTTCACGAGACCGCATGATGGTCTGCACCAACATCATGTTGAAGGTGCGGATCGGTAAGGCCGTCAAGTCGACCAGTCGCATGATGATTGCGTAGATACCGGCGGTTACGGGGCCGCCGATTGCCAAAACCAGCAGCTTGTCGAGTTCCGACTGCAGATAAAACAGGATTTCCGCGCCGGCCACCGAGAGGCTGTCTCGCCATCGCCGCAGGTAAAGGGCAGGGCGCCAGCGCAAGGACGACCGGGGATAGAACACAACAAGTCCGATGACCATCACCAGCCCGTTGGCCACGAGATAGTAGTAGCCCCATAGCCCCAGGCTTGTATAGCCCAGAAGCGAGAAGCTGACGGCCGCGGCGGCGCGCATAGAAGATCCGATCACCACCAGGATTGCCGCTCGAGCGAAACGGCCCATGCCATTGTTGACGATCATGACGATCTCGACGGAGCGCCAGAACAGCGTTTCAGCGATAATGAAGAGCGCAAACACGCCGGCGCTCATGTCGGCCGCAAAGACAAGGAGATAGGCGACCAGCGCGGCGATTGCGACCAGGGGAAGCGACAGCACAAGGGCCGCCAGGTAGCCCATCGAGTAGCAGCCGATCAGCCGCGGTTTGACGGTGGCGACCCGGTAGAGTGGAGAGGAAAACCCCATCGCGGTGATGCGGGAGAGGACGATGCCGGTCGCAGAAGCGGTGGCGAAAAGCCCGAAATCGCCGATGGAAAGGGCGTTTGCAATGGCGACGAAATAGGCAAGTGAAATGACCAGGCGTCCGGCGGAACCGCTGAGCGCCCAGATATAGCCGCGAACGATTCGAATATGCCGCGCAATGAAATCGAGCCAGGTTTGTGGCAAGCTGTCCGCCCGTCTAGTGTCCTGAATCTGAAGTTCGCCTCATTTTGCAGCGTGCTCCGAACGAACTTCAGATTCAATCAGGACACCAGCAAGGTTATGATTCCAGTGTGGTTTATGGATTTGAAGTTTCTACCAGAGGTCGCTGCAATATTGATAGGAACTTCAAATCCACCACACTAGTATGTAGGCACCGTGAGATGCCCCACGGCCCAACAGTCGCGATGGTAGGATACGTCAAATTCCTTAATACGCGGTTCCGCGGAGAAAGGCAGGACGCACTTTGAACGTGTGTTTACGATTTGTTTTCCATACCTGTTTAGGGTGCGTTAGTCATAGGCCGGGCGCTTGATTGATGTAGTCTTCGAAAGGTTCAGATGTTCGATCCGGATTCGGAAGGAAAAGGTGCCGGCCGCCGTTCGCTGCTCAGTCGCGGAAAGGCTGTGCAGGACGATGCGCCAGCAGCGTCCGACGGTACCGATGAGGCCGCCGCAGCCGGCTGGGCCGATCGCCTTCGCGCGCGGTTTCGACGCGGCGCGGCAGATGATCAAAGTGCTGCGCGGGCGTCCGTCGCTCCTCCAGTGGATGGAGCAGGTGGCATGAGCGCCTATGCCGGCCCGGCGCCGGAAGACAAGCCGCTGATCGACCCGCTCGTGCTGCTTACCACCGCCTGGCGTTTTCGGTTCTTCATTGCGTTCACGACAATTCTCGGCGCCGCTCTCGGTGTCCTAATGGCGCTGTCGACGCCGCACAAATATGTCGCCGTCAGTCAGTTCGTGCTCGATCCGCGCGAATTGCGGATGACCGATACCGATTTGCTGCCGCAGTCCTATTCCTCTGATTCCACCCTTGCTCTGGTCGACAGCCAGGTGGCTATCGTCGATTCCAGCCCGGTGTTGCAGTCCGTTGTGACCCAGCTCAACCTTGCGGACAATCCCGAATTCAACGGAACCGATCCCGATGAACTCGGAGGCGTTCTGTCCGCCGCTCGCGGATTGATCGATGGAGGCGACACGGCCAGCGATCGCAACTTCATGGCCGTCCAGTCGCTATCCAGAGCTGTCGTCGCGTATCGCGGCGAGCGGACCTTTATCGTTTATGTCGAGGCCGAAACGGAAGACCCGCAATTATCGGCGGAGATCGCCAACACCGTTGTCGATGTCTATATCAGCAAGCAGCGCGAGGCGCAGTCGGAACTGTTCGAACGCACGTCGGCGTCTCTCAACCGGCAACTCGACGAGTTGCGCCGCGATGTTGAAGCGGCTGAACGGCGGGTCGAGCAATACAAGGCGGAAAACGATCTGGTCGACGCGGGCGGCACTCTGATCACCGATGCCCAGTTGGTTCAGCTCAATCAGCAACTGGCTCAGATCCGCGCCCAGAAAGTCGAGATCCAGGTCAGAGCCGAAACGGCACGGCAACTCGATGTCGACGCGCTGTTGGCAGGAACCGCACCGGAAATCCTGCAATCGTCCACCATCGGCGAACTGCGTGGCGCCTATGCGGCGGCCAAGCGCAGCTTCGACGCCTTGACCACCAGTCTCGGACCGCGCCATCCGCAGCGCATTGCCGCTGAACAGGCACTGGCCACTGCGCGCGCCGAAATCAGCAATGAATTGCGCCGTATCGTCGAGGCAACCCAGACGGAACTGCGGCGCATCGTCCAGTCCGAGCAACAGCTCGCCGCCGATCTGGCCGTGTTGAAGAGCCAGCAGGTCGACAATTCGGCGGCTTTGGTGCGCTTGCGTGAATTGGAGCGGGAAGCTGCGGCGACGTCTGAGATATATCAGTCCTTCCTGAAGCGCGCCCGAGAAACGGGTGAGCAGCAAAATCTCAACACCAGCAATATCCGCATCATTTCCGAGGCCACCGCACCGATCGAACCCGCCGGACCGTCGCGCAAATTCATCGCCGCTGGTGGCATGATGGCCGGTTTTTTGGCCGGCCTGGCCATCGCAATGCTGTTCGGCGCCTACCGCAGCATCCGCGAAGGAGCCGGAGACCTTTTCGACAATGCCGGTGAGCCCGTGCGGGCAAAGCCGGTGGAAGGGGTTTTCGCGGAAGCGGAAGACGTGGAGGATGAGCGCCAGCCCGAACCTGAACCGGAGGAACCGCGATCCGCGCCTGTATATGCCGATCCACCGCGGCAGGCACCGGATCCACTTCTGGCCCGGCCGATCGTCGCAGAGGATCATTCGAACAGCACCGAGCCCGAGCGCCACTGGGCTATCGGCTCGACCGAAGAGCAGGACCTCGACCGGGAAGCTGAGGACATCCGTTCGGAAATTCATCAGATGCGCGAAACGGTGGAGCAACTCTACCAGGCCCGCCGGGCCGCGCGGCAGGCTGGCCGACCTCTTCCGGTCCGCACCATTCGCACCAGCCGCGGCGAATTCTGACACTGAGCCGCCGCACTCAGACTATTGGTTATCGAGAAATTCTGGTCTAAGGAGTCGGCCTGTGCCCCTCTCGGGCACGGCATATGACGCCAGCCGATTTCCGGCCCTACATCATGGAGCGATGCCCAATGGCAACCAGAATTGACGGCAAGGCCGTCGCCGAAGACGTGATCGAGACCGTCAAACAGGCATCCTCCGCACTCGTACAATCCGACGGAATCACGCCGGGAATTGCGGTGGTGATTGTCGGCGAAGACCCGGCCAGTCAGGTTTATGTGGCATCGAAAAGCCGCAAGGCAAAAGAATGCGGTTTCCATTCCGTCCAGCACGACATGTCCGTTGAGACCTCAGAGGACGAGTTGCTGGCCAAAGTGGCCGAGCTGAATGCCGATCCCGCAATTCACGGAATTCTGGTTCAATTGCCGCTTCCCGACCACATTGATGACAAACGGGTTATCCAGGCGATCGATGCCGCCAAGGATGTTGACGGGTTTCACGTCGTCAATGCCGGCAAGCTCACGGTCGGTGACGTCGACAGCGCCTTCGTGCCCTGTACGCCTGCAGGGTCGATGCTGCTGATTGAACGGGTGCGTGGCCGCGATCTGTCCGGTCTGACGGCTGTCGTAATCGGCCGATCCAACATTGTCGGCAAGCCCATGGCGAGCTTGCTGCTTGCAGCCAATGCCACGGTTACCATCGGACATAGCCGCACCCCGGACCTGCCGGGATTGTGCCGTAACGCCGATATTCTGGTTGCGGCTGTCGGACGTCCCGAGATGGTTCGCGGCGATTGGGTCAAACCCGGTGCGACTGTCATCGACGTCGGTATCAATCGGATTCCGGCTCCGGAACGTGGCGAGGGCAAAAGTCGTCTCGTCGGAGACGTCGCTTATGAGGAATGCGAGGCTGTTGCGGGCGCCATTACTCCTGTGCCAGGTGGCGTGGGACCGATGACGATTGCCATGCTGATGGCCAACACTGTCGTATCGGCCTATCGCGCCGCCGGCAAAACACCACCGACATTCTGACCTCGGTGGCTGGCGACTGAGGAGCCGACTCTGCACCGCTTCTTCTGTGTGGTGAGCTACTTTGCGCCACACCAAACTCATCGAACGTCGAATACCGAATGCCCGCAAATAGAAGGCTGACGAGACTCCTTCTATTACTTGAACACAGAATTCAGAATAAATGACTTTGAATGTCGAAATCGCGACTGATGCGTTGATGTCATTGTTAAACTTAGGTTTATTACGAAAATTTAACCAAATAAACGCTTGAACACATTGCTTCCTCGGCCCAAATCCAGTCAAAATGGATGGGAAATATCGAGGTCAGCTATGCCCTACGATGACAATCTCGTTTCGGTTCAACACATGGTGGCGCGGATTCTGGAGTTGCCCGCCGACCAGGTGAACTGCGATGTCCCCATTTACCACCTCAAGGGTTGGGACAACATTCTCCACCTCACCCTGGTCTTCGCCATCGAAGACGAGACGGGACATGTTCTCACGCCCGAAGATCTCAAATCCTGCACATCATTGCGTGATATCGCCGACCTGCTTGACCAGGCCGGGGCCGCCAGCCGGCATTGATCAAATCGGCAGGTCGATCTGGTGTTGGCCCGCATCGGGTACCGTGATCACCAAGTGCAACTGACCGCCTTTGCGTTATCCACCGGAATGGTAACTTTTGAGAGGGTGGTTTGTGTTAGCCTGTGACGAGGAAAGTCTACCAGGAGACTGCCTCGATGCGGCTGTATCTGCTCCGCTTACCCATTGCGGTCTTTGTCCTCGTTGCGTTGTCGTGTTCGCTGCCACTTCGGGCAGCCGCGCAAACCTCGGGCATTCCGGCCTGGTTGCAAAAACATGTTGGCACGGATGACGGCCAAATCGCCCCCGTGGTCCTGAAGAGGGCACGAGCGCTTTACAAACGAAAAAAACGCCAGGGCGCAGTCAGAAATCCCTGCTACTTCGCCAAGGATGCAACACGCCCGAGCACATCGCCGGCGGGCAAACCGGGCCGTCGGTTTTATATCATTTGCGAATCAAGGAAATCCTTCCGCGCGGTTTCCTCTGGCTACGGCAACGGACGGAAACTGAAACGCGCAAACTTCGCGAACGGCCGGCAATGCGCGAAGCACTTCAGCAATGCGGAGGGGTCGAAGCTGACGACGGGCGGATCCTATGTAACGGCCGAAACGCGGACGTCTTTCAAAGGCTACTATCGCAAATCGGGCAAGCGGAGACCTTTCCGTCGCACGTTCCTGCTTTTTGACGGGGAAGGCGATACGAAAAACGCCAGAGAGCGGGCCATCGGAGGGCATCCGGCTGTTTTCCTGAAGTGGCAGTGCCGCTACAAGAATCCGAAGAGCCGCTACGCCGACAAACAGGGTTATGTGCCCTTTGGTAGATTGGTGAACTATACGGGCGGCCGCAGCAACGGTTGCACAACTTGGTCGCCATCGGCTTCCAGGGACATTCTTGCGCTGGTGGAAGGCAATCCGACGACGCTCTACATCTATCCGGAATCCGACGACATCAAAGCCGTTACCAAAGCGGTGAAGAGCAAACGGTCCCTGTCGCGCGCCGGGCTCTACTGGAACGCCGCGTGAATCAAGGCGATCGGCACTCCCAAATTCTGGCCCAAACGAACCCTCCAACCGATCATCAATGCATGGAGGCGGTCCCTTCCAAAACAACCGCCGCTAGAGCTGCCGATCTGCAATTGAAGCCGACGCTGGGTCGTCAAACGTGCGGCCTCTCGGCATGGCCTCGGGTGTGCGGATCGGAGGGCGGGTCCCGTCGTTGTCGAAGCCGGACGCAGACCTTTCGTGCCTCTGAAGCTCCTGTCCGGGGCAGGGCAGAGTTCAATTCGTTCAGAAAAGCATCGCCATTGGTTTGGAGAAGGCGCATGCCGGCCTAGAACGCGGTTCTTGCCGAACACCGCTCCCCGTTCCGGCAGGACTCGGCAAGGTCTCCTTGTGTAACGCGTCACGGATCGCGGATTCTAGATTCGAATTTGTGCTCCTTGGCCTGACCAACTTGACGCCTCGGCTCGGATAATCTAATTAGTTCGGTAAGGGAACGAACTAATGGAGTTGCGATTTTGAGCGACGCATCGCGAAAATCCAGACAGCTGTCACTGTGCATGGTGATGGAAACCATCGTTCATTGCGGTCCGATTTCCCGGGCCAGCATCGCCAAGCAGACCGGCCTGTCGAAGCAGACCACTTCGGAAATTGCACGGCTGCTGGAAGACGATGGCTGGATTCGCGAAACCGGCCGCACCAGCGGCCATGTCGGCCGCACCGCCGTGACCTACGAAATCGTTCCGGACGCCGCTTGCATTGCTGCCGTCGATCTTGGTGGCACCAAGACCCGAGCTGCCATTGCCGATCTTTCCTGCAACGTGCTGGCTGAGCTTGTCGAGCCTACCGACAAGCGGGGCGGGGTGCACGTCGTCGCACAAATCGCTCGCATGTGCCGCGACGTGGCGCGTCACAATGACATCGATTTCGACAGGGTACGGCTGGCTGTCGTCGGCGCACCGGGCGTCCCGGACCCGGAAACCGGGCGGGTTCTGATGGCTCCGAACATCACCGGTATCGATGAATTCGACATGGCTGAAGCGCTTCGGCAGGAAATCGGCCACGACGTGCTGCTCGAAAACGATGTCAATCTGGCCGTGCTCGGCGAACACTGGGTGGGCACCGGGGCAGGCGTCGACGACCTGGCCTACATTGCACTCGGCACCGGTATCGGTGCCGGCATCATCGTTGGCGGTGAACTGGTTCGCGGTCATGCCAACACCGCCGGTGAATTGGGGTTCCTGCCATTCGGAGCCGATCCCTTCGAGCCGGACTCGCTGCGCATCGGAGCTCTTGAGCGAGTGACCGCGACGCTCGGAATACAGGCGCGCTATGCCGAACTGGCCGGACAAGCCAGTGACGTACCCGGAATCTTCGACGCCGCTGCAAAAGGGGACGAAGCGGCATTGACTGTTCTTGAAGAAACCGCCCGATACCTCGCTCGTGCGGTCGCCGCCATCTGCGCCATCACCGGGCCCAGCAAGGTCGTTCTGGGTGGTTCGATCGGCAGCCGCGATGAAATTGTCGAACGGGTACGCAAACTCATCCCGCTCTGCATGCCGCGCCCCGTCGATGTCGCGGCCACGACGCTGGGAACCCGCGGCGCCATAGCCGGCGGTGCGGCCGTCGGGCTCGGCCACCTCCACGCGATCCTGTTTTCCGGCGGTGTGCCAGGGGCAGAAATCGCGCTACCGCCGCCGCACGTGGTCAACTTTGCCGGGGCCGGCCGATGACTTTTGACCCGACAATTGCCGAACGGCTGCGGAGTCACGTCGACCGAGACGATGCCATTGCGTTGCTGCGCGCGGCGGTTGCACGCGAAAGCATCACCGGAAACGAAGCCAATTTTGCCGACCTCCTTGAAGAGCGAATGGGCGCCTTGCAACTTGCACCCCAAAGAGCCGATTTCGAGCCTGGTAGACCGAATGTATGGGGTGAACGAAAGGGCGATGGCACTGGCCGCCGACTGCTTTTCATTGGACACACGGATACGGTTCATGTGCGCGGCTGGCAGGAACGCTGGTCCGGTACGGACCGCGAGGATCCTTTCGGCGGAGCAATCGTCGACGGCGAGATCTGGGGCCGCGGCACGGGCGATCTGAAGGCGGGCATTTGCGCGTCGCTCGCCGCTCTGGACCTGATCGATCGCGCGGGACTGCGGCTGGCAGGCGATGTGGCCTTTGCTTTCGTTGGAGACGAAGAAAGTGGTGAACCCGGCAGCGGCATCAGCGCCGGCATCAAAGATTACACGCGGCGTGTCGGGGCAGGTGACATCGCCCTTCCGGATTTCGCCATCTACGTGGAGCCCAGCCGTCTGGCAGTCTTTGCCGCCCAGATGGGCTTCTTCATTGCCGATATCACCATCACCGGCAAATCCGCCTATTTCGGTGTGCCGGAGCAGGGTATCGACGCGCTGAAAGCTTCGCATGCAATAGTGTCTGCGCTTTGGCAGCATTCCGACGAAATCTCGCAACGCGCCAGCCATGACCTGGTTGGGCGCGCCTTTTTGCTGGTCACCGAAATGGCTGGTGGCGGTTACATCGCCGTTCCCGGCGAAACACGCCTGTCGCTGATCCGCAAACTGTTGCCAGGCGAACGGCTTGATGCCGCGGTGGCTGAATTCGAAGACACCGTGCGCGGCGCCCCCGTTGAAGACGGAATTGAATTGGACATTCAGTACCCCGCCGGTCGTGACCATCAAGACGGCGGTTCTCCGGCCGAGGTCGACCGGAATTTGCCGGAGATCGGACTGCTTTCGGCGTCGGTTGACGCGGCTTTGCCTGGTCGCGGTGGTGTCGAAGGAGCACCCTTCTGGTCTGAAACGCCGTTTCTGATCGACGGGGTCGGCTGTCCGGCTGTCTATTGCGCACCCGGCGATATCACCAACTGCCACACACTCGAAGAGAGAGTGAATGTCGACGAATACGTAGCCGGCATCGTCGCATTCGCATCGTTCATGGCCAGCTACTGCGGCGTTGTCGAAAACGACACGCCGTAACGTCAAGCAATGGAGGAAACTGCTATGAGATTGAAGAGCCTGATCGGCACGGCCGCCGTCGTTGCCCTGCTATGTGGCGGCCTCGCCCACGCCCAGACCGTTGGCCCGCAAGGCGAGACGGCAACCCCGTCATCATCCATCACCGTCCCGGCCGAAAAGGTCGATGCCCTCAAGGCCGGCAATCACAAGGCGGCGCTCCTGTGGCACGACCAGTCGGATTTCGTCAACGCGGTGACGGCCGGCGCGACGGACGAGTTCAATCGGCTTGGCATCGAGGTCGTTGCCACGACCAGTGCCGGGTTCGACGCCGCCAAGCAGCGCAGCGACATCGAAACGGCGCTTGCCAAGGAGCCTGACATCATCCTGTCTCTGCCGCTCGATCCCGTCACCTCGGCCGCGGCCTTCAAGCAGGCCAAGGAAGCCGGCGTCAAGCTGGTGTTCCTGTCGAACCTGCCACAAGACTACCAGCACCCGGGCGACTATGCGGCGATCGTCACCGACGACCTGTTCCAGATGGGCAAGCAGGCCGCGGATGCATTGGCTGCCTCCATGGGTGGAAAGGGAACAGTTGGCTGGATTTTTCATGACGCCAACTATTACGTCACCAACCAGCGCGACAATGCCTTCAAGACCACGATCGAGAACGATTATCCGGATATCGAGATTGTCGCCGAGCAGGGCATCAGCGACCCGGCCCGCGCAGAGGATATCGCCAATGCGATGCTGTTGAAGAACCCGGATATCGGCGGCATCTATGTGACCTGGGCCGGTCCGGCCGAGGGCGTGCTCGCGGCCCTGCGGGCAAACGGCAACAAGTCGACCAAGATCGTGACGCTCGATCTGTCGGAGCCGATTGCGCTCGACATGGTACGCGGCGGCAACGTCACCGCGATTGTCGCCGACGAGGCCTACGAGCTCGGCAGAGCAATGGCCGCTGTCGGCGCCCGGGCGCTGTCCGGCGAGCAAAACCCGCCGTTCATCGTGGCACCGGCTATTACCGTCAGTTCGGACAACGTTGCGGAAGGCTGGATGCAGTCGCTGCATCGGGAAGCGCCGTCCAGTGTCACAGCTGCAAAGAAATAGTACGCTTGCTGAAGCGGCCCGGCCATTGCCGGGCCGCGATGGCGGCGATGCCGGGAGATTTGCGCCAATGAACAGGCTTGATACGATCAGGCGGCAGCTAAATCTGCAGCAATATGTGGTCTATCTGGGCTTTCTGGCGATCTTCCTCTTCTTCGCCGTCACCCTGGCTGATGACGGCTTTCTCACGACCCGCAACCTGACCAACATCGTGCTGCAGACAGCGCCGGCGACGATCATGGCGATCGGGTTTGTCTTCGTCCTCTCCGCCGGCGAAATAGATCTTTCGTTCGGCTCGATCACCGCTGTTTCATCTCTCTCCGCGGCTGTCGTGATGCAGGACATGCCGATGCTTGCCGGAGTTATCGCCGGGCTCGGCGCCGGTCTTTTGATCGGTTGTTTCAATGGAGTGCTGGTCGCCTATATGAGGCTTCCGTCTTTTCTCGTGACTCTCGCGACGCTCGGCCTGTTTGCAGGGCTGGCCCGATCGATGACGGATCTGCGCTCCATTCCCGTGATCAATGATGTCTTCACGGGTTTCTTCGGATCCGGCTCGCTGTTCGGCATTCCATCCCTGATCCTGTGGACCCTCGGCGCGGTCATCGTCGGCCACCTGATCTATCGTGAAAGCCGCTTCGGAGCCCATGTCATCGCCACCGGTGACAACCCTTCCGCTGCCGAGGTCTCCGGCATCAAGGTGCCGCGCATCCGGCTTGCCGTTCTGATGATCAGCGGCGGCTGCGCCGGGCTCGCCGGCCTGCTCTATGCCGGTCGCCTGCAGGCGGCGAAATACACCCTGGGCGAAAGCGACCTGATGACGGTGATCGCTGCCGTGATTGTCGGCGGCACGGCCCTGAGCGGTGGTCGCGGCACGGTCATTGGCGCGCTCTTCGGTTCGCTGCTGATGGGTATGCTCAACAATGGCCTGATCCTGATGGGCCTCTCGGTTTCCGACCAGATGATGGTGCGCGGCCTGATCATCCTGATTGCTGTCGCCTTGTCGCTGCGCGATACCGGTCGGTAGGAGAAAACGATGTTTCTGGACGTTCTAAGGCGCCGTAATTCGCCACTGATTGAAGCGGCCATGCGATTGCACCAGGAAGGGCGCATCCCGGCGAATGCCTATGTGCTGGACCTGGATGCTGTCGAAGAGAATTCGAGGACGTTCGCTGCAGCGGCTGCCGAACGCAACCTCAAGGTCTTCGCCATGACCAAACAGGTCGGGCGCAACAGCGGCTTTTGCCAAGCTGTCATGCGCGGCGGGATCGACCGCTCGGTGGCCGTCGATATGGCCTGCGCCATCGCCTGTGACCGCGCTGGGCTGAAGACCGGCCACCTCGGCCACCTGGTCCAGGTGCCGCGCCATGAGGCTGCTGCTGCCGCGCGGGATCTCAAGCCCGATTACTGGACGGTGTTCAGTGATCAAAAGGCATCGGAAGCGGCGGCCGCTGCTGAAGCTGCCGGACGCGAGCAGGCGCTGCTCGCCCGCATCCAGACGGAGGGCGACATTTTCTATCGCGGCCATGAGGGAGGCTTTTCCGCCGGGGAAATCACAGCGGTCGCCGACCGGCTTGATGCGATGGCCGGCGGTCGCTTTGCCGGCATAACAACCTTTCCGGCGCTGCTGTTCGATGCCGAAAGCCGCGCGGTCAAACCGACGCCCAATCTGACGACCCTGTCAAAGGCGGCCGATGCACTCGCGGCGGCGGGGCGTGCAGACATCGAAATCAACGCGCCGGGGACAACCTCATCGGTGGTGCTCGACGCCCTGGCCGATGCCGGCGCCACCCAGTGCGAACCGGGCAACGGCCTGCACGGAACCACTCCCTTGCATGCGCTTGAAGACCTGCCCGAA
>OZ244175.1:1455000-1592500 GCA_965216535.1 Hoeflea sp. | reverse complement strand
GAAGGAGCTGCACAAGATAGTCGCGGCTGCCCTCCGATGCTTCACCGCTCAGGATATCGTCGACACTGTCGAACAATGCGGCGCCAAACACCTGGTCTCGGCCAACGGTCCGGGCAACCGCCCCAGCCGGATCGAACCCTTGCGCTTCCAGCAACTCGATCGGCAGATGCATGCACACCTGGCGAAACGGCCCTTCAAATTGCATGTCGAAAGGACGTCGTGCATCGAGCATTACAAAACTGCCCGGTTCCAACCGGGCTTCCATGCCGCATTGGCGCACGGCACTGCTACCAGCCATCTGGATATTGACGAATACCGCATCGCAGGGACGGTCCTCGACGTCACGCTTTCCCCGCAGTACCTTTTGGGCGCCTGCCCTGATTTCCGACAACGTGCCACACTCGCCGAAGGCCGACAGACGGATCTCGCCGGCGAACGGCCTCTCATCCAGCCGCTCTGGCGAGAGTTTGGTGAAAGCCTGGCACACCACCTCGCGCCAATGGGCAAAGGCATCCCGGTTGCCGGCAGTCGACCAAACCCGCTCTTCCGTCTGCATCGCTTGCATCCAAAAAATATGACAGCTCAACGCCAACCCGGCAACTCCGGCCGACGAAGTGCACTCTGGGACCATTGCTGTGCACTGCCGGGCAAACACCAGGCCCACGCCGTGGTTAGGCTGTGCCCGGTACATTTCTGGGGAGACGGATCATGCAACAGCTTGCCACACGCCTGACGGAAAAGTTCGGACTGTCCGTGCCGATCGTTCAAGCCGGCATGGCCTTTGCGGGCATGACTCCGCCGCTCGGTGTTGCGGTGTGCGAGGCGGGCGCGATGGGATCAATCGCCGGCGTTGGCATCATTCCGCCGGAAGGGGTTAAGCAGCTGGTCGGCGGTGTCATGGCGGGAACGGACAAGCCGTTCCACGTCAATTTCATCACCTGCTACACCCAGGACGGACATATCGACCTGATGTGCGAGATGCGACCGAAGGCCGTGTCATTCCATTGGGGACATCCGTCAGCCGAGTGGATCGGTCGGCTGCATGACGCTGGTGTTGAAGTGTGGGAACAGGTTGGCTCGGTTGAAGACGCCAAAAGCGCCGTTGCCGACGGCATCGATCTGGTCATTGCACAAGGAAGCGAGGCCGGGGGCCATAACTACGGCACTGCAGGAACCATCGCACTCACGCCGGCGATCGTCGACGCCGTCGGCGACCGGGCGCTGGTTCTGGCGGCCGGCGGCATCGCTGACGGACGCGGACTCGCCGCTGCGTTGATGTTAGGCGCGGATGGCGTCTGGGTTGGCACCCGTTTCGTGGCCACTCAGGAAAGTGCCGTGGCCGAAGAATATAAGCAGCGACTGGTAGCTGCCGGTAGCGCCGACACCGCACTCACCCATATCTTCGGGCGCCATCATCCGGAGTTCAATCCGATACGAGTTCTGGAAAACCGGGTCGTTGCGGAATGGAACGATCGGGTGGCTGACGTTCCCGCGGACAATTCAGGCGAACCGGTGGTCGGCGAGATGGACTTGCTCGGCCAGCCGACCCCGCTCAACAAATTCACCAACATGGTGCCCATGGCAGGGGCCACAGGCGACTTCGAGGAGCTGCCGCTGCTGGCCGGCCAGGGCCTCGACCAGATTGCCGATGTTCCGTCGGCGGCAGAGGTCGTCCAGCGCATAGCCGCGGAGGCGATCGAAGCCCTGCGAACCAGGCCAGGCGGCTGAGGGCCGGAACGATGGCACGCATCCTCGTGACCGCGGCCACCGGCCGGGTCGGTTCCGCACTCCTGCCACAACTGATCGAAGGCGGGCACGACGTTCGCGCGGTCACGAGCCGCGAGGCCGCCGGCGACGGTCTTCTGAAACAAGGTGCGATTCCCGTTGTTGCCGACATAAAGGAGCCGGAGTCACTGAGCGAGGCGGTGGCCGACGTCGATGCCGTTTTCCTGGCCACTGCCGATGACCCCAGGCAAGACCGTATCGAGGTGTCTCTTGTCGAGATGATCAAGCAGCGTGGCAGCCCCCACGTGATCAAACTGTCGGCCCAGTCCGCGGGCCTCACTCCTCCCGTCAGTTTCGGAACCATGCATCGCGAGGCGGAAACCGCACTGGAACACAGTGGCCTCCCCTACACCATTCTGCGACCCACATTCTTTCAGCAATCCCTGCTGTTGTTTGCCGAGGATGTCGCGAAGAAAAAGCGAATCATAGCGCCGGTCGGAAGTGGACGCGTGGCCATGGTCGATGTTTCCGATGTGGCCAGGACCGCGGCTGCCGTCGTCTGCAACGACGACCACTACAACAAGACCTATGTGTTGACCGGCCCTTCGGCTCACAGTTTTGGCGATATCGTCGGACTGATGTCGAACGAACTGGGGCATGCGGTCGCCTACACGAGCCCGCCGGCCTTCCTCGCCCGACTGGTTTTGCCGATGATGACGGGTATGCCACGCTGGAAATCGAACCTTGTCGTCGACCTTTTGTCCGCGCTGCGTGCCGGTGCGCAGGAAAACGTCAGCGCAGACGTCGAAAGAGTAACGGGTACGCCACCTTCGGCGTTGAGGTCTTTCATCACCAGTCATGCCGGTGCATTTCGAAGCTGACCATCTTTGACAACGATTGTCCGTGTGCCGGGTCCGCGCTAGACATTGACCATGGCCAAATCCACCCAGGACACAATCAACGAAATCACCGCGTGGCTGCTGTCGGATGCGCGCGCCATTGCGGAAACGGAAACAGTCAACCAGGCCATCGTCGATCGACTGGTGGCTGCCGGACTGCCGCTGGCACGCTACACTACGGGGCTGCCGAGTCTGCACCCCCACGTCGACAGCTTTTCTGCCCTATGGGAGCGCGGCAAGGAATTGACCATCCGGCGCTTTCGCCAGGCGGCCCTCGACCCGCTGGACGTGCGCCGCAGTCCCATCTTCATTGCCTATGAGACCGGTGAGCCGAAACGATATCCACTGGAGGGTGAGCCCGATCCGGGCGAATATCATCTTTTGACCGAGTTTCGTCAGGCGGGGATGAGCGAGTATTTTGCTCTTCCCCTGCCCTTTAGCGACGGTTCTTACAAGGTAATGACCTTTGCCACCGACCGGCCCAACGGTTTCACTGACGATGACATCGCCATTCTGACCGGGCTGCAGAATCCGCTCGCCGTCGTCCTCGAACTCGACTACCTGCGCCACATGGCGATGACACTGATGGAAACCTATGTCGGCCCCGTCGCCGGCCGCCGCGTTCTCAACGGCGCCATCCGCCGGGGCTCCGGGGAAACATTTCGAACCGTCATCTGGTTCTGTGACCTGAAGGGTTTCACCTCGCTGTCGGAGAAACTGCCGAGCCAGGTTCTGATCGATACGCTGAACGCCTATTTTGATGCCACCACCTCAGCCATCGAGGCCCACGGCGGTGAGATCCTGAAATTCATCGGCGACGCGGTGCTGGCGATTTTCCAGCCTGGCGATGGCGCAGAGCAAGCGGCCGCCCGGTCCGCACTGTCCGCCGCCCGGGAAGCCATCGCCGGCATCAATGCGGCAAACTCTGCTCGTGCCGAAGCCGGTCAACCGGCGATCGAGTGCGGAATAGCCCTGCATATCGGAGAGGTCACCTACGGAAATGTGGGTGGCCAGAATCGGCTCGACTTTACGGTGATCGGCCCTGCGGTAAACCTTGCAAGCCGCGTCGAAGCCCTGACCCGTGACCTGAAACGCCCCGTGCTCGTTTCGTCCGATTTTGCCGCATTGGTTCCCGATGCGCTCGAAGATCTTGGTAGCTTCGACCTCAAGGGCGTCAGCCGGGAACAGACGGTGTTTGCGCCGGCTATGTCCAGGGATTGACGCCATTCGTGCGTCGCTGTCGCGCCAGCAGATCGACCCCGAGCTGATCGAGAAAATGCAGGTGGTCGATGAAAATCCAGTTTTCCGCAAGCTTGTCGCCCTGCCGGCGATACAGATCAACGATGCGCATATCGACTTCAGCATCGCTTGACGACAAAAGCCCGAGGTAGCCGCCGGTCGACCGCATCCGCATACTCGGATAGCCGAAGAAGCCACCATAGTTGCCCTCGGCAAAGCGCAACACGTGGCCGTGGTGGCGGAGAAAATCCAAGCCCTCTTCAAACGGACGGCAGTGCTGTTCGAGATAGCGTCCATGGGTGTAGGAGGCGCCGATGCCGCCGGGGCCCCACCACAGCATGTCATCAACCCAGTCAAGCTTCAGATCATCGGCCGTCGTACGCACACCGGTCGCCACCAGCCGATCGATCATTCGCAGGATCAGGTCGAGAGTGGCTATCCCTTCCTCTTCCGAGTGGGCATCGAGGAGCAGCCCGTCCTGGGTTTGCGGCCCCGGTGTGATGACGGTGACGCCGGTGCTTGCTGGAAGCACCTTCGATCCGACTTGATGCATCAGGTTCATGATGTCGATGAACAGTGCCGTCTCGGCGATTTTCCCGCCCTCGATCCGATTGAATTCGGCAAAGCGCAGAAACGCCATCTGGCGGGTCGGCAGAATATCGAGCCACGGCTGGTCGAACAGGCCGAGCAAATGGCCCATGCTGCACACCCATTCGGTCTGGCAGCCATCGACCCGATTGCGGCCGGCATAGAATATATTCGGGCGGCGCTGCACCGGCATAAAGGCGCGTTTGTAGGGTTCCCAAAACACCTTTGCCACATCCTCAGCCCCGTTCTGCTGATTGAACGGATGCATGCCGCGCCAGAGGTAGTCGTCAGTCACGAAACGAGACAGCACATCCGCCACCGCCTCCGCAGGTGCGGCGTCAAGTGCTTGATGAAACTCCAGAATCAGCGCTTTCGATGCCTGATAGTCACTCATACCTGCTCCTCCGGATAATCAATTCACTTTGTAATACGTATGCGGAAAACAATCCCAATGGCAATGCTATTCTTCGCTGAACGATGTCGAAATAACCAAAACGCTTGACAATACGATCCTTCACGACCAGCATACGTATGCGTCAATTATGCGTGGTGAGGGAAACATGGCAAATCCGGAAACTGCAGTCGCTTCGTCGATCGGTGAGCAGAGTGACGAGATCGCAGGCGCAGCGCACACCGGCTTGCCGGGCGGCGACGACCGCACACATTTGCGTTTCGATCCGCTTCGCGACGAACACATGCCCGGCGATTTCCGCATTTCACTGGAGGCTTATCGCCGTGGCGGCACAGACGAGTTTCTTGCCAGCGAACCGACCCACATCGAAGACCAGCCGATGCAGGGCTTCAACCCGCGCTACCGCAACATCGTCGACTATATCGTCCGCATCACCCACCGGATCTGGGAAGAAAAGAACATTGGCTACATCTACGATACCTACAGCCACGACTGCCGGGTATGGGACGATATCGGCCTGCAATACGGTCGCGAGAAAATCGTCGCCGACACGGTGCACACCAACAACGCCATGCCGGACATCCGGCTGGTCGCTGATGAGGTCATCTGGGCCGGCAACGAGGATGTGAGCTTTCACACGTCCCACCGCACGATGATCTTGGGCACCAACACCGGTTACAGCCGCTTCGGTCCGCCGACCGGCCGTCCGGTGCGCCTGCTGTGCATCGCCAATTGCGTCGCCCGCAACAACGAAATCTATGACGAGCATGTCGCCTATGACACCGCCGGCTTGCTGCAGCAGCTTGGCTTCGACGTGCAGGAAACGGCACGCCGCATTGCATCCGAGCGCGATGCGGGACCGTTCGCGCCGAATTTCGCCGCGGCGGAGCCACGCCGCCAGTCAGGCCAGGGGAAGCCGACGCGCCACCCGATACCGGAGCGCGCCGACGACATTCGCGATTTCGTCCACGCGGCCTTCGATTCCATCTGGAACCGCCGCGATTTCAGCGCCATGGACCGCGTTTATGCGCCCTCGGTCGTGTTTGAAGGATCGACCGGCCGTGTCTATCGCGGCGTCGGCCAACTGCGCTCCCATATCCTGTCGATGATCGCCATGTTCCCCAACATCGCTGTCAGCGTCGAGGACCTCTACTGGATGGGCAACGCCGAGGACGGCTACCTGGTCGCCATTCGCTGGGGCGGCGTCGGCGCTCATCGCGGCCATGGCCCCTACGGCGAGCCTACGGGCCGCGAATGCCACATCTGGGGCATTACCCAATGGCTGATCGAGGATAACAGAGTCCAGAAGGAATGGACCGTTTTCAACGAGTTCGGGATCTTGATGCAGTTGCTCAAATAGCCCGCTAACCGAACGGCGCCTGCTGCCGGGCGCCCCAACAGGGAAGGGATACTCCGATGAATCTGAAAGTCCTGACAATTGCCACCGCAGTGGCACTTGCACCGACCGCCGCATTGGCCGATTGCAAGGTCGACGGCTCCGGAGAGGTCAATGTGATCTCGAACTTTTTCGAAACTCTGGAATTGCTTGCCAAGACCATGGAGGAGTGCGAGCGCGACGGGCTGACGATCGACGCCAAGCTGACAACGGAACACCGGCAGGAAACAGAGCAGGCCTTCGCCGCATCGTCGTCGCCCTTTGATGCCGCAGCCGTGGCCAACAGCTCCATTACCTTGCTGCAGGCCAAGGGCCAACTGCGACCACTCAACGATCTGGTCGAGAAGTATCGTGACGCCTATGACATCGAGGACCAGATGCTGATTCGCTTCGGCGATGACATCATGGCTATAGCCTTCATGGTCAACGCACAGCACCTGTTCTACCGCACCGACATTTTCGAGGAACACGGCATCGCGGTTCCAACCACCTATGCCGAACTGCTGGATGCTGCCGCCAAGCTCAAGGCCGCCGGCGTCGAGCATCCCTATGGCGCCGCCTTCGGCAACAGCTGGGAACTGGCCAATGAATACGTCAACCTGTTGCTTGCCAATGGCGGCCAGCTATTCGACCCGCTCACCTCGGAAGCGGCCTTCGAATCGCCAGAGGCCGTTGAAGCGTTAAAGCTCCTCGGGCAGTTGTTCGAGTATATGTCGCCCAACTCGATGTCGATGGATTTTGGTGACGTGAAACGCCAGCTGCAGCAGGGCGACGTCGCCATGGCGATCCTCTGGGGCGACCAGGCACCCACCATGGACAATCCCGACGAGAGCACGGTCATCGGAAAAATCGGTTACGCACCGGCTCCGGCGACAAAGACCGGCGGCCTGCCGGCGTCGACCTTCTGGTGGGACGGCTACGTGATCCCCAAAAACTTGGACGGCGATCCGGACACCACCTTCCAGGTCCTGATGCACGCGTTGAGCGCCGACACGGTCGCCAAGAACAACGACACGACCCTGTGGATCCGTTCCAACTATCAGCCGACCAAATACACCGGCGCAATTACGGATACCGTTATTGCCGGTGCCCCG
The DNA here is from genome assembly GCA_965216535.1 of Hoeflea sp. Classification (GTDB taxonomy): domain Bacteria; phylum Pseudomonadota; class Alphaproteobacteria; order Rhizobiales; family Rhizobiaceae; genus Hoeflea_A. The sequence continues at coordinate 1,585,147 of OZ244175.1, read as the reverse complement.
CCCTACCCGATGAACCCGCAGTCTTCCTTGGCCCACAGCGCGCTGGGCGAGAACATTTCGGACTTCATCGCCGGCAAGGAGTCGGCTGAGCAATCTCTGGCTGACGCCGCCAAGGCCTATCGCGCAGCGGCAAAGGAACAGGGCTTCCTGAGCGACTGACGCGCCGGCCGCCTCCGGTTCCAAGACGCCGGAGGCGGCCACCGTCCGAACCTGTTCCCAAGCGAGGACGCCGTGAAGCGCCGCACCTTCCTTTTCTTCGTCGCGCCTTCGATGATCTCCATGCTGCTGTTGATCGCCCTGCCGCTGGCTGGCGTGGTCTTTCTCGCGATGCATCAGACCTACGTGAAGACGAAACTGGTCGAGATCACCACCGAGGTTCCGGTATTCGGCGGTTTGAAACGCGAGATCACCCGGGTTGTTCCGCAACCGGTGCTCGACGAAAGTGGCCGCGCGGTGACCGTATGGGAGTTCGTCGGCGATGAAAACATCGTCAAGGCGACCGAGATCGACGGGTTGGGCGAGGTGCTGTCCAACGCTCGGCGGGCAGATTCGATCAGCGGTTTCATCTCGCAGCTCTACCGGCAGGTGACCAATGTCGACTTCTGGTCAGCGCTGGAATTCACTCTTCTCTATACCTTCGTGACCACGCCGTTTGTACTGATCTTCGGATTGCTCCTGGCACTCGGCGTCGACCGGGTGTCGAAACACCTGCGCGGAACGATGATCTTCGTCACCATCCTGCCGATGATCGTCACGCCGGTGGTTTCGTCGCTGGCGATCTACTGGCTGTTTCTCGACGGCGCGGTCATCTCGGCTCTGATCGAAGGCCTCGGTTTCGGGCGCTTCTATTTCCTTGCCGACCAGATCACCATCCGCACCGTGATCATTGCCTACGGTATCTGGTTCGCCACACCCTTCGCCTTCATCATCCTGTTTGCCGGCTTGCAGACCGTACCGCAGGATCCGCTGGAAGCGGCGATCATCGACGGTGCCAATGCCTGGCAGAGATTGCGCTACGTGATCATTCCGCATCTGGCGCCGCTGCTGGCTGTCATTACCCTGATCCATGTCATGGATTCCTATCGGGTGTTCGAACCGATCCTGGTGTTCGGCTCGAATGTGTTTGCCAATTCACTGCAATACCTGACCTATTACGCGCTGGCCTTTGAGGACAACATCAACAAGGCGGCGGCCTACGCGATCCTGACGGTGGTCGGCGTCATCATTCTGTTGATCCCAGTACTGGTGCGCACCTATCGCGACCAAAGGCAGGGACGATGAAGCGCCGCCTGCCCCCTTTCGCGGAAGCCCTGTCGCGGCTTGGTCTCAGCGTCTGGTTCGTGATCGCCGTGTTCCCATTCCTGTGGATGTTCATGATCTCGTTCCGGCGGCCGGTCGACGCCTTCGCGACGCCGCCGAAGCTCGTGGCACCCTTTACCTTCTCAAACTTCCGCCACGTCTGGGTCGACGACGCATTTTGGGTCTATGCGATCAACACCACTGTCGTGACGGCGGCGACCATGGCCGTGTCGCTCACCATCGGCTGTCTCGCAGGCTACGCTCTGGCGCGCTATCGCGGTTCGCTCGGCTTCTGGCTACTTATCGCCGCCCTGGTGTTTCGCGCCATGCCGCATGTGGTGCTGCTCACCGCCTATCGCCCCGCCTTTTTCGATCTCGGCATCTGGAGCCGCTACGAAACGCTGATCATCGTGCTGGTCGCGATCAATCAGCCTTTCACCATCTGGATGCTGCGCGCATTTTTCATGAGCATCCCGCAGGAGCTCGACGAGGCCGCCATGGTCGACGGATGTTCGCGCTGGGGCGCTTTCCGCCGCGTCATCATTCCGGTCATGTGGCCAGGCATTGTCACTGCCGGGCTGTTTTCCTTCCTGCTCGCCTACAACGATTTCATCATCTCCAGCCAGCTGATGAACGGCGACATGGCGACCATGACAGCAGCGCTCGGCAACTACATGGGTCAGAACCAGAGCGTCGAGCGGCTGATGCACGGCATCGCCGGCGCCGTGTCGGTCACCATCCCGATCATCATCCTCGTCTATCTTTTCCAGAAGCAGATCGTCTCCGGCATGACCGCCGGCGCAACCAAGGGCTAGGAGGCAAGCCGCCATGAGCGTACAACACAATCTCGAACTCGTGCAGGGCATGTACGAGGCCCTGAATTCCCAGGATCTGGATGCCCATGACCGCTACTGGCACCAGGATATGATCTGGCATGGTCCGCCCGGCTTTGGCGACATTCACGGCCTGCAAGCGTTCAAGGATCAGGTGATGCGGCCCTTCTATGAGGCCTTTCCGGATTACCACGCCAAGAACGACATCGAGTTCGCAGATGAAAACTGGGTCGCCGCGACGGGGTTCCTGACCGGTACCCAGAAAGGTCCGTATCTTGGCTTTCCTGCCACCGGCAAACCGATGCGCATGCGGTTTTCCGATTTCTGGTCGGTGCGGGATGGCAAACTCAGCGAGAACTGGGTCATGGTCGACCACATTGACGTCTTCCGCCAGCTTGGGCTGGACCTGATGGCGCAAATCCCGCAAGAGTGAACGAGGGGGTCTTCAGGAGGTTGGATCAGCACGGTGGCCAGGAGGCGATCGAAAGTCACGTCCGTCGATGTCGCGCGCCATGCCGGCGTGTCGCAATCGGCTGTCAGCCGCGCCTTTGCCCGCGGGCCGACCGAATCGAGCGTCTCCCAGGAAACCCGCAAGAAGATCCTCGAATCGGCAAAGGCGCTCGGCTATCGGCCGAACGCCATCGCCCGCTCGCTGATCACCCGCAAATCGCGCATCGTCGCGCTGCTCTTCAGCTATCTGGACAACCAGTTCTTCGCCCTCGCGCTTGAGAAACTCTGCATCGCGTTGCAGGAAGAGGGCTACCACGCGCTGGTCTTCATGATGCCCGTCACCGATGAAGGCGTCGAGGAAACCGTGTCCGAACTGGTCGACTATCAGGTTGACGGCATCATCACGGCTTCGGTCGAGCTGTCGTCGAAGATCTGTGAATATTGCCTGGAGCAGGATATTCCGGTGGTCATGTTCAACCGAATGAAGGACGACCCGCGGCTTGCGAGTGTCACCACGGACAATCTCAGCGGCGGGCGCCTGGCAGCCCGCCACCTGATCGATGGCGGCCACGAGCGCATTGCCCTGTTGGCCGGATGGGAACGCGCATCGACCAACCGCGACCGCGAATTCGGTTTCATGGCGGAGCTCAACGCCAGCGGCGTTCCGCTGTTTGATCGGGCGGTCGGCCATTTCAACCTGCAGATGACAGCCGACGCCGTGCATGAGCTGTTCGGCGACGGCAAGGACCCGGTGCCGGATGGGCTGTTCGTCACCAACGACTACATGGCCCACAAGGCACTGTCGGTCCTGCGACACGATCTCGGACTGAAGGTCCCAGATGACGTCTCGGTGATAGGGTTCGACGACGTGCCGCTATCGGCCATGCCGGAATTCGACCTGACCACCATTCGCCAGCCGATCAACCGTCTTGTCGCCAACGCCGTTCGCATCTTGCTTCAGAATATCGATGGCGAGACCGACGATATCGAGCACCTCGCGTTGGCGCCGCAGCTCGTCGAGCGTTCATCCACACGGTCGAGTTGAACCGACAGGCTTTCCGGCACACAAGTAAACAAGCAACATCTGGCCTTGACGCGAGGAGCACGCAATGACGGAGTCTGGCATCCCGGATGGTTTCGAGCCGCTGACACGGACAAGCCCGTTTATCGAGCTGGTTGGACCGCTCTACACGCGCCGCACCGACGCGTGTTTGGAGATCGGATTTCGAGCCGAGGAGAAACACTGCAACACGTCAGGCTTCGTGCATGGCGGTTTCCTCAGCACGGTCGCCGACCTGGCACTAGGCTACAACGCTGCCGGTTTCGGCAAGGAAGAAACTCCGATGGTCACCGCCAGCATCACCATTGATTTCGCCGGTGCGGCGCGCAAGGGCGACTGGGTTGTGTTTACCGCCGACGTCCAGAAGGTCGGCAAGCGCGTGGGCTTCGTCAATTGTTACGGCCATGTCGGCGGCAATCGCATCGTCCGGGCGAGCGGGCTTTTCAGCGTGATTTCCCGTTAGAGCCAGCTAACCGAACATCGTGTTCGGCAGAAACAGCGCAAGCTGTGGGAACAGCAGCACCAGGATCACGCCGGCCAGCATGGCAAACCAGAACGGCCATATGCCGCGGAAGATTGTGTTGAGCGACACGTCCGGGGCTATTCCCTTGACGACGAAGACGTTGACCCCGACCGGCGGTGAGATCAGACCCATCTCAAGCGCAATCACCATGAGAACGCCGAACCACACCATGTTGATGCCGAGCGGTTCGATGATCGGCTGGATCAGCGGAACGGTGAGCACCAGGATCGCGAAGCCGTCCATGAACATGCCGAGCACGATGAAGATTGCCAGGAATGCAATCACGACCTGGATCCCGGTGAAACCCTGGTCCTCGACCCAAAGCGACAGCGCGTAAGTGATCCCGGTAAAGCCGATAAAGGTCTTGAAGACGAAGGCGCCGAACAGGATCATGAACACGGTGCCGGACGATTTCAGCGTGCTGGCAAAAACTTCGACAATGTTCGGCCAGGTCAGTTTTCGTCGGATTGCCGTGACGATCAACGCCAGGAAGGCACCGATGCCGGCCGCTTCCACGGCCGAAAACACACCGGTATAGATGCCGCCGATCGTCAGCACGATGATGCCGACGATCCAGCCCGCGCGACCCATGGCGCGCAGCCGCGACTGCAACGTCTCCTGGTCGCTACCACGCGGCGCCTTGTCCGGGTCGCGGCGCACGACGATCCAGATCGCCAGGATGAAGAGCGCCGTCAGCATCAGACCCGGAACGACGCCGGCCATGAACAGCCGGCCAATGCTCTCTTCTGTCAGAATGGCATAGATGACGAACCCGGCCGAAGGCGGGATCAGAATGCCCAGCGTGCCACCGGCCGCGATCGATCCGGTCGCTAGCCCGTTGTCATATTTGTAACGCTGCATCTCCGGCAGGGAGACCCGCCCCATGGTCAGAGCAGCTGCCAGGGATGAACCAGAGAGCGCCGAGAACCCGGCACAGCCGACAACTGTCGCCGAGGCTAATCCGCCCTTCAGGTGCCCCAGCCAGGCATGGGCGGCATCATAGAGGTCGCGACTCATGCCGGAAACGCCAGCGAGATTTCCCATCAGCACAAACAGCGGAATGATGGTCAGCGGATAGTTCGACGCCTCGTTGTAGATCTCGCCGGCGAGCTTCGGAATCGCGGCCTGCGAACGGATGAAATAGATGCCGACCGTGCCAACCAGCAGCATGGTGACGCCGACCGGCATGCGGATGAAAAGCAGTATGAAAAGCGCCGCAAAGCCGATCAGCGCGATCGTCGTGTTGTCCATGAGCTCTTAGCCCGATATCTCGTTCGGGTCTTCACCGGAAAAATGCCAGAGCCCGATCAGCAATTGGACCAGCATATGCAGCGCATAGACGCCGAGCGACACTCCGAGAAAATAGTAAAAGGGACGGTGTTCGATGGTAAAATTGTTGGTGATGCAGGCCTTCTCGATACCGCACGCTTTGGCAAACAACGCGTAGGTCGCGAGAGCCGCGATGGCAACGACCAACAGGCGCATCACCGCATCGGTGTAACGCGAGACATTGCGCCCAAAAAAATACGACATGACGTCAACGCTGACATGCGCATTGTGCCGGGCACCGTAGGCAACCGCTGAACCGGCGACCAGCGTCAACGTCACCACCGACAGATCTTCAATACCGAAAATCGGATCATTGAGCCCGTAGCGCCAGGTGACTGCCACAACGGTAATCAACATCAACCCGACGACCGCCACGGCTCCGATAACAGCCAACAGCCCGGCCAAACGGCCGAGCTGTCTATCCGCCCACAAAAGGGGCTTCGGCGTCTCTGCGGACAAAGGCCTACTGGCCCATCATGATGGCCATGACCTCGCCGACGGTCATGGATCCGGCGTTCTGTTTCTTGATGTCTTCCAGAACCGGCTGGATCTTGGCATTGAACCGGGCCTTTTCGTCGTCGCTCAGGTCGATCATTTCAAGACCTGCCTTTTTGGCGATGTCGATACCGCGTGCGGTGGCCTTCGAATAACCTTCACCGCCGGAATGCGACAGCCACTCGGCCGATGCCTCGTCGACCCAGCCACGCTCTTCGTCGCTCAGGCCGTTATAGACATCGTTGTTCATCAGCAGCACGAAGGCCGACCCCGAACCCGGCATCCAGGTGGTGACATAATTGCCCGGTTCGTGAAGCTTGAAGGCACCGATGGCCGAACTGTCTATGGCGATCCCGTCGATGACCCCGTTGGCAAGGTTCTGGTTGATGACGGTCACCGGTTGCGCCACGGCTGAAGCGCCCAGCGCCTCCATGAAAGGCACGTCCTGCTTGGAGGTGACACGGATTTTCATGCCTTCAAGGTCTTCCAGCTTGCGCACCGGCTTGTCCTTGGTGATCAGCACGGGCGGCGCGTTTGTCCAGAGCGCCAGCAGCTTGGCATTGTATTCCTTCTCCAGCGTGCCGCGGGCGCGCAGAATGGCTTCCGTGCACGATTTCGGGCTGTCGCAGACACCCGGCATCGTGATCACGTTGGTCATCGGGAAAACGTCGCCGGTATAGCCCGGCAGCGTGAAGACGATGTCGGCAACGCCGTCGAGCAGGATGGCGTATTGTTTCGGAGGGACCGAGTTCAGTGCGCCACCCGGAAACTGCTGAACGGTCAATTTGCCGCCGGACACCTCGGCAAGCTTGTCGGCAAACGGCGTGAAGACCGCCGCATTCATCGGGTGCTTCGGCCCCATGAAATAGGCCAGGCTCAATTCCTTTGCCTGGGCGATCGTGGCCGATGCAGCCAGTGCGGCAGCCGCGGCAAGCAGAATTACTCGTTTCATCTGGTTCCTCCCTAAATTCTTCCTAGCGCTTTATCAGGACAGCCAGCCGGCAGGCCCGCTGATTGAATGATATCCCTGGAACTGGATCACGCCCTCATAGCCGAGGTTACGCCCGATTCCGGATTTCTTGAAGCCGCCAAACGGACCGCGCCCATCTTGAGCCGCTGGCCCGTGGGCATTGAGATAGGTAAAGCCCGCTTCGATGCGCCGAGCGATGGCCACGGCGCGGTCGCGGTCTTCGGTCCAGACCGAAGAGCACAAACCGAACTCACTGTCATTGGCCATTTCGACGGCATCGTCCTCGGTGTCGAACGGGATGATTGGCAGGGCCGGTCCGAACTGCTCCTCACGCACGATATCGAGCGACGGATCCGGATTGTAGACGAGGGTTGGCCTCTGGAAATAACCGTTTTTGTAAAGGTCCTCGTCCGGTACCTGACCCAGTTCCTTCAGATCGGCTCCCGCCTGGCGGGCCTGTTCGATCATGCCAGTGATGACACCCAGTTGCTTGGCGTTGTTGACCGGCCCCATATTGGTTTCGTCCAGCAGTCCGTCACCGACCACCATGCGGTTGCAAACGGCCGTGAGGCCATCAACCACCTCGTCATAGCGCGACCGGTGCACGTAAAGACGCTTCAGCGCCATGCAGATCTGCCCGGACGACATGAAGGCACCCATATAGAGACGCATGAAGGCGCCCGGATCGAGCGCCGCATCCTGGCAGACGATGCCGGCATCGTTGCCACCGAGCTCCAACGTCACCGGAGTGATGTTGTCGGCGGCCATTTTCATCACATGCCGGCCGATGCCGACAGACCCGGTGAAATTGACGAAACGGACCAGCGGATGGCGCACCAGCGGGTCACCGATTTCCGACGCTGAACCGGTGATCAGATTGACGACGCCCGGCGGCAGCATCGAGGCGATGAGCTTCAGGGTCATGGATGGGGCAAGCGCCGAGTTATGACTCGGCTTTACCACAACTGTGTTGCCGGCAATCAGGGCCTGCGGCAGCTTGGCGCCGAGGATCGACAGGGGCCAGTTCCAAGGCACGATCAGTGCTGCAACACCGCGTGGCTGCCGGGTAATGATGGTGTCGAAAGGCGGCCCGTCGATGATGTCATCGGCCGCCAGGCGCTCCGCATAGGCAGCCGACTGCCGGAACCGGTCTCCGAGCCGCGTCAGTTCCAGCATGGTTTCCTTGAGGATCTTGCCATGTTCGCGGCAAAAAAGCCGCGATCGATAGGCGACATCGGCCTCGTCCGCGGCAATCGCATCAGCAACCTTGATGACGTATGCCGCTCGCTCGGCATAGGAAAGCGCTGCCCATGAAGGGTAAGCGGCATGGGCGGCCTTGACCGCGGCATCTACATCCGCTTCGCCGGCGGCCGCAGCGTGGCCCACCAATTCGTCCGGACGCGCTGGATTGTAAATCTCGTAGGTTTGACCGGCGGCGGCCGAGCGCGCCTCACCGTCGATGAACAGCTCCGTTGTGACAGGCGCGTCCGACGCGTGGATCGTCATGGATTGCTTCCTCCCGCGCAGTCTTCTTCTTCCGTTTGCCGACTGCAATTTCCCTGAGACGATTTCAGCAGATTTCGTATCCAAAGTTAAGCCTGAAATGCAACTTTGTGGGCAAAAACGGCTCGACAAGGCCTCTTATGTATCCAATAGTGGCCGGCAGGAGGTCTCATGTCGTCAAGCTCACAGCGCGTTCTCGCTCTCGTCCGCCGCCAAATCCTGAACGGCGAACGGGCGCCCGGCGACAAGATAACCGAGGTGGGGATCGCCGGCGAAATGGACGTCTCGCGTACGCCGGCGCGCACCGCTCTGGCCGCACTGGCCGCCGAAGGACTGATCGAGAAGCGCGACGGTCGCGGCTTCACCATCCGTTCGATTTCCAGCGCCGACGTTGAAAAGTCCATTGCCGTGCGGGCGGTTCTCGAAGGTCTCGCGGCCCGCACGCTGGCTGAAAAAGGCTTGAGCAAATCAGCCGAGGAAACACTCCTGCAATCCATCGCCATCACCGAAAAGGTGCTTGATGCTGACATTCCCGACACCGATTATATCGGCGGCTACCAGGACGCCAACATCCTGTTCCATGAGACTATCATGCGCGATTGCGGCAACGAGCTGATCGAATATGCCTATGAGCGTATTGCCATGTTGCCGCTGACGGCTCTTGGCACCCTGGCCTTCGACAAGTCGAACCTCCGGCGGGAGCAGATGCGGTTGACGGTCGGTCATTCACAGCACGTGATCATTTTCGACGCCTTGAAGAAGGGCGATGCCGCCCGCGCCGAAACGATGATGCGCGAGCACAGTCATGCAACGCTCAACTATGCCGATCTGTTTGTCAGAAAGATTTACGAGGTGCCGTCCGGCGCAGAAAGGAAACCGGTCTTCGCATGATGGAAATCGCTCGCCACTGGATTGACGGCACCTGGATCGACGAGGGCGAAAAAGCTTCGACAGTGGATGTCTATCACGGCTCCAATCATGCGCCCTACCGGATGGGAGACGCTGCGATGGCGGCCCACGCCATCGAAGTCGCTCGCCGGGTCTTCGACCGCACATCCTGGGCCCATGCCCCGCGGCTGCGTGCGCAGGTCCTGCTGGAACTGGCAGACGCGATTGCCGCGCGTCGGGATGAGATCGCCCGCGAGATCGCCATCGAAAACGGCAAGGTGCTGGCCCATTGCATGCACGAGACCAACGCCGCGGTGAGCGAAGCGCGCTATTACGCCGGGCTGGCAAGGTCGATCTTTGGCCGGGTAACGGAAATTGACGAGGGCAAGCAATCGATCTTCGCACAGGAGCCGGTGGGCGTTGCGGCGATCATCGTGCCGTGGAACGCTCCCTCAACCCTGCTGCTGCGCTCCCTCGGCCCGGCGCTCGCCGCCGGCTGCACGACCGTGATCAAGGGTGCCCATCAGACGAGCAGCGTCAACCGCATTTACGCCGAGTGCCTGGCAGCCTGCCCGTCTTTGCCCGCCGGTGTCGTCAACATCGTGCATGGCGATCTCGACGTTTCGTCCGCCCTGTGCACCCATGAGGAAGTGGACGTCGTCAGCTTCACCGGCTCCAGCGCCACCGGCAAGAAGATCATGGCGGGCGCCGCCGCGACGCTCAAACGGCTGTCGCTCGAACTGGGCGGAAAGGCCCCTGCCCTGGTCTTTGCCGATGCCGACATGAAAACGGCGGTCGGAGAAATCACTCGCGGCGCTGTTCCGCACACCGGACAAATGTGCACGGCGATCGCCCGCGTCTTGGTCGAGGACAGCGCCTTCGACCGCTTCGTTCCGGAACTGGCAGACGCGGCCGCTGCCGTTACCACCGGTGACCCGCTCGCCGACGGCATTCAGATGGGCCCACTGTTCGACCTGGCCAGCGCCAGTCGCTACGAAGCGTCGCTTGCCGCCGCAAGACAGGCAGGAACCGCCGTCCTCGACGGCGAAATCCGCGACGGCCACCCACGCGGCAATGTCGTCACGCCGGCTCTCTTCGAAATTGCGGACAATTCCCATCGACTGGTCCAGGAAGAGCTGTTCTGCCCCATCGTCATGGTCGAACGTTTCTCGGAGGAAGAGGCTGCGGTCGTCAGCGCCAACGCGACGCGCTACGGCCTCGCCGCCAGCGTCTACACGGCCGATCACAGCCGCGCCCGCCGGGTCTCCCGAGCGCTGAAATCCGGGACCGTCTGGATCAATTGCCACAACCGGCTGTTTGCCGAGGCCGAAACCGGCGGCTACCGCGAAAGCGGCCTCGGCCGCCTGCATGGCCTGGAAGGCCTGGCGGATTTCATGGAAACCAAGCACATCTACGCGGAATACGGACGGCTGCCGACCGGATAGTCGGTTCAGTCAGCTTTAGTCTAGACTAAGGCAACGCGACGGTCATCGGATTGTAGTTGTACAGCCAGTTGTCGCGGTCGCGCGCCACGTCTGCGCCCTGAACCATCCCTTCCTTGAGCGCATCCTCGCTTTCCATGTGGAACATGCGGGCCATCTTGTTGGCCCCCTGCACGATGCGGGTGGTGCGGTCGCGGCGGGCGGTCTGGAACCGCAGCAGCGTGTCGGGAATGTCGCCATCTTCTGCAAGCAGCCGATCGAGCACGGCCGCATCCTCGATCGCCATCGCAGCACCCTGCGCCAGGAACGGCAGCGTCGCATGGGCGGCATCGCCGATCAGCACCGCCCGATCGGTGCGCCAGTTGGCGACCGGCTCTCGGATATTGAGTGCCCAGCGGTAACAGGCATCCCTGTCCATCAGATCGATGACCGTCTGCACATCGTCATGCCAGCCTGCAAAATCGGTCTTCAGCACCTCCCAATCGTGGCGCGTCGTCCAGCTTTCCTCGCTGGGAATCTCCGTTTCAACCGGAGCGACGAAATTCAAAAGCTCGCGATTGCCCAGCCAGTACATCACCATGTGACGTCCGGGCCCCATGAAGCTTGTGGTGATGTTCCGGCTGAAATCGTTCGGAAGCAAGCGCGCGTCGATGGTCCCACGCCAGGCAGCGTTGCCGGAATAGATCGGTTCGTCCGGTCCGACAATGGTCTGCCGCAGGACTGAGCGAACACCATCCGCGCCGATGACAACGTCGCCCCGCACCTGTTCTCCGTCGGCCAGAAGCAAGGTCACTCCGCCGGCATCCTCGCGATAGCCGGTTACCTCTGAGCCAAGAACGATCGCGGCGCTCGAACGGGATCTGACGGCTCCGACCAGCATCCGCTGCAGATCGGCGCGATGCAGTGTGCAGTAAGGAAAACCGTGAAGCTGTTCGTGATGGGTACCCAGTTCGATGCGGTTGACCACCTCACCGGTGAGGTAGGTCCGCATATGCCAGGTCTGGGGCCTGAAACTGCGTTCAAGCAACGCCTCCCCCAGACCCAGCGCATGCAAGACATGCCCGGCATTGGCGCTGATCTGAATTCCAGCTCCGATCTCAGACAGCTCCCGCGAGCGCTCGAAAATCGTCACTTCATGACCGCGCCGCAACAGCAACGCGGCCAGTGTCAAACCGGCAATTCCGGCGCCTGCAATCAGGATTCGCATGGCCGAGACTATTTCGTCTCAGACTGCGTTTCGCAAGCGCGAAATCCTCAAACGACCCAGACGCCGTCATCAAGGTCGGGCGCGGTGCGGTCGACGTTCTCGTCGCTCTTGGTGAAGGCGATCAGGATGTCCTCGCGGGTCAGACCGTCGTTCACCATGCCACCCACCCAGAAGTCGTAGCCACCCTGGTCCGGCAGCCGGTCCAGAACGTTCTGGTACATCGCATCGATATACTCTTCGTTGGTTGGGTTCGCCCCGAACAGGTCTTTGAATTCGTCCGACTGGATGAACTGCGAGGCCAGGAACTGTTCCTTGTCGTACTGGCTCCAGCCCTGGTTATCGAGGTCGTCCAGCACGCCGATCCAAAACAGCACGCCGCCCTCATCCGGCGTGCGGTCGAAGGAAGCCTGGTAAATGCGGTAGCCAAAGCCCAGATTGGGTGTGTCGACGTCGTAAAGCAGTGACCCGTCATCGAGATCGATGCGTTCGACATTCGTCAGCGTATCGGTTCCCTCGCCCAGCGCGGTGCGGGCGACCACGATGGTGCCGTCATTCATCCAGTCATGGGTAATCTGGTTTCGGCCTCGGGCATAGACGACCGTGTCGGTGCCGGGCCCGCCATCGATATCATCATCGCCAAAGGACGCGTTGATCACATCGTCGCTTTCCAGCGCCAGGATTTCGTCATTGAATCCCGTGCCGTCGAGGACGTCTTCGTCCGGTGTGCCAAGAATGGGCCCGACATTCTCGACGAAAATGTCGAAGCTCTCTTCATAAGCCGGCCCGGTTCCATCGGTGGCAGAGAAGGTGATGAAGTAGTTGCTCTGGTCGTCGAAGTCGAACACCGCGCCGGCGTTAGGCGACACCTTGAGCTCATTGCCATCGAGGTAGAAGAGGCCGTCACCCCCGGAGACAATGGAGAGCACCGCTGTAGGTTCGACCGGATTTTCCAACGATTCGAACGTCGCCACCACCGTATCGTCGGCAGCGCCCTCGCGAACCGTGCCGCCCGAGACCATGGTAATATCGCTGATCGGCATGTTCTCGATGGTGATCTCCACGGCCTTTTCGAACACGTCTCCATTCAAGTTGGTGGCCGAGATGATGATGTTGGCTGTCTGCTGCGTTTCGAGGTCGATACTGGCCCCGTCGGCGACGACCAGATTGCCGGCATCGTCGAACTCGAACAGTGCAGCATCCGCCCCGGAGACCTGCAGCAGGAAATCTTCCTCTACATCCGGATCGTCGACAAAGGTCAGTTGCGCCGCACCGACAACCGTTCCGGCATCGGCGTTTTCTGTCACGGTCACAGCCGACAGGCCGAGATCGGTCACCGGAGCGACGTCCGGGCGGCCGATGAAGAACGGGAAGTCATAGGTCTCGCTACCCTGATCGTTGGTAACGGTGATGGAGAAGGATTGATCCACCGTGCCAGGAGGCGCGAAATTGTAGTAATCGGCGTCGGTGACGAACACCTCAATGCGGCCGTCGACTTCCCTCAGATCCAGATAGGCGTCGAAGGGAGGGTCGATGGAATAGGTGTGGCCGTTATAGACCAGCACGCCGTCGGTCGACTCTGTCAGCGCTGCCTGGCCGAAGAATTCCAACTGTTGCAGCTCCAGAGGCAGAGGTGGGAACGCTTCAAAATCAATAAGGGTTTGTCCGCCCATCACAATTCCGTTGAAGCTGGTCGCTTCCGTCACCGGAGTGCCGTCGGACCCGAACCCACGAAAAGCCTTGAACAGCCCGGTGTCCTTGTTGAGGACTCCATCTCGGAAGGCAATCCTTTCGACATCCAACACCACACTCTTGGAAAGCGGATTGCCCGGTCTGGTGTCGAATATATGGGTGTTGAAAAAACCGCCGTTTGTCGATCCATCGACAATCACGAAGTCGAAGAAATTTCCGTTGAGGTGATAGGTGTCGGTATCGGCACCGCCATCGAATAAAGTGAAGCCAGGACCGGCGACGCCATCATCGTTGCCACTGCCACCAATAAGGAAATCCGACACCCCCCGGCTGATCAGCATATCGTCACCGCCGGCGCCGTTGAGGATGTTGGTATTGGTGGACCCGATGAGAAAATCGCCCTGCTCGCCACCATTCCCGATCACGCTCGCGGGTCCCGTTGGCGGTGGGATCGGACTCGAGAAATCGATGGTCTTGATGTTCATCAGGGTGGTGACCGACCCATCGTCCTCGCGAATCAACTCCACGTAGTCCGTCGTAACGATTTTGTCGTCCCCATTTCCGTCCTCATACTTCTTCTGAAAGCGGAAATTGATCAATTTGTAGAATGTCTGATCGTCAGGCACCTGCTGCTCGAATACGAGCTTGTCGCCCTCCTTCTTGATATTATCGAATTCCTGCTGGATAGCGTTGTTCAAAGCCTCGAGCGAGAAATTGAAACCGGCAGCCGGGTTCGGCGTCACAAGGGAGTTAACGTCGAAGACAAATGTTGACTTCTCCCCTGTCGCGGCACTCAGATACTCGACTTCCACACAGAAACTCGGGATCGAGCCGAAGCCAAACACGTCGTCGACAATAGTGTAGACATTGAACGTTCCCGGTAGATTTTCGTCTGGGACAACCAGAGGCAAGCCGAAGGATTGGGTGGGGTCCGGTGACGGAGTCGGCTGGGTTGAAACCTCGATCGTATTCGTCTGGAACAGTGCACCGTTCCGGGCCTGCGCCGTAATTTCCATGCCGACCAGGTTCTGCCCGACGACGATGGCGTTGTGATCCCCGAACAGTTGAAACACGCTCTCGAACGGATCGTTCGTCCCGGCCGGCCGGCACAGCAACTCTATCGGGCCCAATTCCGCAAGGTAGTGAGTAGCCGATCCGGGAAACGAATCTGTTGGTCTGATCGCCAGAATGGAGCCCGGAAAGGCGGTGTCGCCCTCGGTCGGGTGACCGCAATTGTTAAAAATTTCCAGAACGAAAGCCGGCTCCGGGTCGACATTGATGGTCACTGTCGCCGTGGCCGTCTCGTCGTTGTCGTCCTTGGTCGTGTAGGTGAACGTGTCTTCCCCGAAAAAACCGGGGGCCGGCGTGTAATCGAACGAGCCGTCCGGATTGATCTGCAGCGTGCCGGTGCCGCCATAGTTGAACCCGTCCACAGTCAGTGGATCGAGGTCGGGATCGCTGTCGTTGTTCAGCAATCCGATTGTGGGGTCGGCCGAGAAACCGTCGACGTGAATGTAGTAAGTATCGTTCAGCGCCGTCGGTTGCGTGGAAACGCCCAGGTCACTGATCGTCGCACCGTAATCGAAGTGCTGATTTTCACCGTCGATGCGAACATAAAATGTCCCCGTTGTATCGGCCGTAAACGTTACTTCCTGCGTTAGGTTGTCGATCCCATCGAACGAAGAATGGTACTCGGTCGGGAACAAGCCGTCATCGATGATATCGAAATCGAATTCGGTGCTGCTGTTGAAATCAAGCCAACCGTAGAGCGGATCGGACGTGACGACGATGTTGTAGGCGTGCCCGGCAACCGTCTGAAATTCAAAATAGTCGTAGGTGTCAGTCCCATCGAAGGTGCCCTGGGAAACCTTGCCGGGTTCGAGCTGATGCTCCTGACTCGGAAAGGCAGAATCATCTATATCCGAGCCGTTGGTCCTGCTCTCCTCATCGAGATCGGAAAATGTATTTCCTATATTGGCCATGTCTTCCCCCCAAAATTGAGTAAATCCTAGTTGTGTCGGGGGTGACTGGCAATACAACCAGGATCTACCGGATTCAGCGCTTCAAACAACCCAAACCCCGTCATCGAGGTCCGGTGCCGTGCGGTCGACATTCTCGTCGCTTTTGGTGAAGGCGATCAGGATGTCCTCGCGGGTCAGGCCGTCGTTCACCATGCCGCCCACCCAGAAGTCGTAGCCACCCTGGTCCGGCAGCCGGTCGAGAACGTTCTGGTACATCGCGTCAATGTATTCTTCGTTTGTCGGGTTCGCGCCGAAAAGGTCTTTGAATTCGTCCGATTGGATGAACTGCGAGGCCAGGAACTGTTCCTTGTCGTACTCGCTCCAGCCCTGGCTATCGAGATCGTCGAGCACGCCGATCCAGAACAGCACTCCACCCTCATCCGGCGTACGGTCGAAGGAGGCCTGGTATATGCGGTAGCCGAAGCCCAGGTTGGGCGTGTCGACGTCGTAAAGCAGCGAACCGTCATTGAGGTCGATGCGCTCGATATTGGTCATCGTGTCCGTGCCGTCCCCCAGCACCAACCGCGTCACCACGATAGTACCGTCATCCTTCCATTCGTGCGTGACCTGGTTGCGGTTGCGGGAATAGACGACCGTGTCGGTGCCGGGCCCGCCGTCGATATCGTCGTCGCCGAAGGAGGCGTTGATCGTGTCGTCGCTTTCCAGCGCCAGGATCTCGTCATCGAACTGGGTGCCGTTGAGTATGTCCTCATCCGGTGTGCCGACGATGGGGCCGACATTTTCCACGAATATATCGAAGCTTTCCTCGTAGGCAGGTCCGGTCCCATCGGTTGCCGAGAAGGTGATGAAGTAGTTGCTCTGGTCGTCGAAGTCGAACACCGAGCCGGCATTGGGCGCCACCTTGAGCTCGTTGCCGTCGAGATAAAAAAGGCCATCATCACCGGAGACGATGGACAACACTGCCGTGGGCTCCACCGGGTTTTCCGACGACTCGAATGTGGCGACCACCGTGTCGTCGGCAGCGCCTTCGAGAACCGTGCCACCGGAGACCATGGTGATATCGCTGATCGGCATGTTTTCGATGGTGATCTCGAAGGCCTTCTCGAACACCTCGCCGTTCAGGTTGGTCGCGGAGATGATGATGTTGGCCGTCTGCTGGGTTTCGAAGTCGATACTGGCGCCGTCAGCAACGACGAGATTGCCGGCCTCATCGAAGTCGAACAACGCCGCATCCGTTCCGGAGATCTGCAGCAGAAAGTCCTCTTCCACCTCGGGATCGTCGACGAACGTCAGTAGCGCCGCACCAATCACCGTTCCGGCATCGGCGTTTTCGGTGACGGTGACAGCCGACAGGCCAAGATCGGTTACTGGCGCAACGTCTGGGCGGCCGATGAAGAACGGGAAGTCATAAGTCTCGCTACCCTGATCGTTGGTAACTGTGATGGAGAAGGATTGATCCACCGTGCCCGGAAGCGCGAAGTTGTAGTAATCGGCGTCGGTAACGAACACCTCGATGCGGCCGTCGACTTCCCGCAGATCAAGATAGGCGTCGAAGGGAGGATCGATTGAATATGTGTGGCCGTTATAGACCAGAACGCCGTCGGTTGATTCCGTCAACGCATCCTGGCCGAAGAATTCCAGCTGTTGCAACTGCAGAGGCGGAGGTGCAATCGCTTCAAAATAAAAGAAGGTTTGTCCGCCCATCACGATGCCGGTGTGACTTGTCGAACTCGTGACAGGTGTTCCGTCCGGTGCGAAACCGCCAAAAGCATTGAATTCTGCCGTCTCCGCATTCAGCACACCATCGCGAAATCCGATCATCTCGGTGTTCCGAAGAATGCTGTTTGAAAGCGGCGAACCCGGCCGGGTATCGATGACGTGCAGATTGAAGAAACCCCCATCGGTCGACCCGGAAACAAGAAGGAAATCGAAGAAGTTGCCATCCAAGTGGAACGTATCGGTATCCGGCCCGCCATTGAAGAAGGTGAAACCGGGGCCAGCGATGGCGTCATCATCCCCCTCTCCGCCGAGAAGGGAATCGGATGCACCGATGCTGATCAGTAAATCGTCACCCGGACCGGCATCCAGAAAATTGCTGTTGCGATTTCCGAACAGAGTATCTGAGCCGTTGCCGCCGGTGCCGATCACGTTGGCCGGGTCGTTTGGCGGTGGTGTTGCTGAGGTGAAATCGATGATCTTGAAGTTGTCTTCATCCTTCGCCGTATTGTTCTCTCCGGAGACAACCAACTCCTGAAATTTGCCTGCCTTGACCACTTTCGCCTGGCCATCACCGTCATCGTACTTCTTGACGAAACGGAGATATAGAAACGAGTAGGTATCGGGTTCCAAAATGGTACCGCGATCTCCAATGGAAAACAAAGTATCGCCAGATTCTGCAACCTGTTCAAATTTCTCCTGAATTGCCTGATTGATGGCCTCCAGGACCGCCTTGCTGCCACCAGGACCGGGTGTGAGTAAAGGAGTAACATCGAGTGACAGAGTTTTGGTCGTCAATGCGGCGGCGTTTTGGTACTCAACCTCAACGCAAATCGTTGGCGCGGAACCGAAGCCGCGCGGGTCATCGACCGTACTGGTGTCGATGAACAACTGGCCCGGCGAGAGAGGGTCCGGGGCGACAAGCGGCGCGCCAAACGATTGCGTAGACACTGGCGGCGACGGCGGCGCGGCCACCGGCACGATATTGGTCTGGAAAATTGCACCCTTTTCCGCCTGCGCCAGGATATCCATACCAACCAGGTTCTGTCCCACCACGATCGCATTGCTGTCCCCGGCAAAAAGCCCGATGGTCGCAAACGGGTCCGACGTTCCGGTTGGCCGGGCCAGCAATTCGACAGGGCCGAGCTCACTCAGGAACTGCGCCGGTTGGCCGGGGAACGAAGAGGTAGGACGGAAGGCCAGAACGGAGCCAGGGTAAGCCATGTCGCCATCCATGGGCTGGCCCTTGTTGTCAAAAACATCCAGCTGAAATGGCGGTTCGGGATCAACGTTGATCGTTACGGTGCCGGTCACGGAACCACCGTTGCCATCGCTGATCGTGTAAGTGAATGTATCGTCTCCGGTAAAATCGGGAGCTGGCTGGTAGGTGAATGAACCGTCCGGGTTGAAAAAGAGGGTTCCGGGCCCGGCATAACTGGTACCGGTCACGGACAGCGGATCAGTGTCCGGGTCGCTGTCGTTTCGCAAAAGGCCAGAAGCACTGTCAACGGTCAAGAACGTGTTGAGATCGATGTAATAGGGGTCGTTCACCGCGGTGGGATCTGATGAGGCACCCAGATCGGTGATGGTCGCGGCGTAATCGAAATCCTCGCCCTTGCTGTCAATCCGTACATAATAGGTACCGCTTATCGGCGCAGTGAATGTGACTTCCTGGGTGGCGGCATCCACTCCGCTGACCGAGTTGAAATACGGATACGGGAGTACGGGGTCGTCGTCGACAACGTCGAAATCGAAAGTCGAACTCTCCCTGAACTGGTTCCAGCCGTAAATCAGGTCAGAAGTAACGACTATGTGGTAGGCATGACCGGCAATCGTTTGAAACTCATAGAAATCGTAAATGTCGCCATCCTCGAACGTACCTTGCGACACCTTTCCCTCTTCAATCTTATGCTCGTGAGTTCCCACATAAGAGTCATCGGCAAGCGCGCCAAGAGTTCTACTTTGCTCATCAAACTCTGAAAAATTATTGCCAATATTCGCCATTCGTTCTCCCCCACCAAGCGATCAACAAAACAGTATATTTGCTATTATTTTTGTTCAAGCTCCCGTCAATACTGGGTTGCTTTATTGAAACGAACTCCACTTTGGGTTATACTTGGATCGTCGATCATTTCCTATGATGCCCCTCGCACCGATTTCTTTCGATTAACGTGCGGACCGATATTCGCGCAGACACCGTGGCCTGGATTCCGAACCTCATCCGCAACACTAGATAGTCCCGGACCACCCTATGAAGTTCGTTTGGGCGCCGCATCACCAAAACTAATGACAAAGACACGCGCAGCCGGCCCCATTGCTGCGGATGGTTCCGGGCGCTAGGATTAGCTGAAATGGGAGGATTGGGGCGCCGCCATGTCATTGGATCGAGGCCTGGAGTTGATCGAGAGGGTCTATGCATGCGTTCCCGATCCGGAACGCTGGCATGATTTCCTTGCGACGATTGCGGAGGAGTTCGGGGTCTGCGCCTTGGTCGAAACGGTGGATCGGTCGACTGGAATACACACCATTTTTCAGTCTAGCGGGCTGCCTCCTGCCAACGAAATACAATATCTTGAGGAATACGCGCATCATTCGCCAAGGCTGTCCCACGGACTCTCGCAACAACTTGGCGCGATAGGGTACGACTACCAGATCATCTCCGAACCGGAGATGGGCCGCAATCTCTTCTATTCTGAGTTTTTGCCGCAACACGGGCTGCGCTACTTTGTATCCGGGGTACTGCATCAGGACAAAACCCGGTTCAGCGCAATTTCGGTTCAGCGCAGCGAACGCCAGGGGCACGCCGACAAGTCAGACCTGGAACGGCTTCAGGCGTTGTTACCGCATATCAGGCAAGCCTTTGATCTCACGCTTCGCTTCGAACGCAGCCGCGAGATTGAATCCGGATTGACGGCCGCATGCGATTGGTTATCGGATGCGACGATCCTTGTCCGCGCCGATGGAACGGTCCTGTTCGCCAACGATCCTGCACGCGCCTTGCTGCAAGCCGGTGACGGCATACGAACCGTCAACGGTGAGCTGTCATTTACCTATCAGCAATCGCATACGGACTATTTGAACGCCTTGTCTGCAGTGCTGAAGCACCCACAAAAACTGATAACCGGCGCTCATCTCGACTTCGCCGCCAATCGTCCATCGGGAGCCGAACCTCTTGTTGTCGCAGTGCGCCGATTGCCGGCAGCCCGCCACGGTCTGTCGTCCAATGCAGCGGCCGCCATTTTCGTTCGAAAACCTGAGACGGCCTCGAATAGTGTCGGCGTGTTGCGCGCCTGTTTCGGACTGACCGTCGCGGAAGCGGAACTGGCGGAAGCTCTGCGAACGGGAATATCCGTCTCCGCCTATGGTTCGCTTCGCGGCTTGAGTCTGAACACTGTCTACACTCATCTGCGGCGCATCAAGGACAAGACTGGCACGTCCCGTCTCCCCGATCTCGTGCGCAAACTGAACCGTGTGGTTATGGACCTCCAACCACAAACGCCCCACTAACCGTCAGAGACTTGGTCGGTCGATTAAACGACCCACACCCCATCATCGAGGTCGGGTGCGGTGCGATCGACATTCTCGTCGCTCTTGGTGAAGGCGATCAGGATGTCCTCACGGGTCAGGCCATCGTTCACCATGCCGCCCACCCAGAAGTCGTAGCCACCCTGGTCCGGCAGCCGGTCCAGAACGTTCTGGTACATCGCGTCGATATACTGTTCGTTCGTGGGGTTCTCACCGAACAAGGCTTTGAACTCGTCCGACTGGATGAACTGCGAGGCCAGAAATTGTTCCTTGTCGTACTGACTCCAGCCCTGGTTATCGAGGTTATCGAGCACGCCGATCCAGAACAGCACTCCACCCTCATCCGGCGTGCGGTCGAAGGAGGCCTGGTAGATACGGTAGCCGAAGCCGAGGTTGGGCGTGTCGACATCATAGAGCAGCGACCCGTCATCGAGATCGATGCGCTCGACATTCGTCAGTGTATCGGTTCCCTCGCCAAGCGCAGTACGGCTGACCACGATGGTGCCGTCATTCATCCAGTCATGGGTGATCTGGTTTCGGCCTCGGGCATAAACGACAGTGTCGGTGCCGGGACCGCCGTCGATATCGTCATCGCCAAAGGAGGCGTTGATGATGTCGTCACTTTCGAGTGCCTGGATCTCATCGTCGAGCGAGGTGCCGTTGAGTACGTCCTCGTCCGGCGTACCCAGGATGGGCCCCGCCTTCTGCACAAAGATATCGAAGCTCTCCTCGTAGGCCGGTCCGGTTCCATCGGTGGCCGAGAAGGTGATGAAGTAGTTGCTCTGATCGTCGAAGTCGAACACCGAGCCGGCATTGGGCGCTACCTTGAGCTCATTGCCGTCAAGATAGAACAGGCCGTCGGCACCGGAGACGATTGAAAGCACGGCGGTGGGTTCGACCGGGTTTTCCGAGGACTCGAACGTGGCGACCACAGTGTCATCGGCAGCGCCCTCGCGAACCGTGCCGCCGGAGACCATGGTGATATCGCTGATCGGCATGTTCTCGACGGTAATCTCGAAGGCCTTCTCGAACACTTCCCCGTTCAGATTTGTCGCCGAGATGATGATGTTGGCGGCCTGCTGGGTTTCGAAGTCGATACCGGCACCGTCGGCAACCACAAGATTGCCGGCATCGTCGAACTCGAACAGCGCCGCATCCGCGCCGGATAACTGCAGCAGAAAATCTTCCTCTACATCGGGGTCGTCGACGAACGTCAGTTGTGCCGCACCGATCACAGTTCCGGCATCGGCGTTTTCGGTCACCGTGACGGCCGACAGACCGAGATCGGTCACCGGCGCCACATCCGGACGGCCGATGAAGAACGGGAAGTCGTAGGTCGTGCTTCCAAGGGCATTGGTGATGGTGATTGAGAAGGACTGGTCGACTGTACCGGGCGGCGCGAAATTGTAGTAATCGGCATCGGTCACGAACACCTCGATGCGCCCCTCGTTCTCCCGCAGATCGAGATAGGCGTTGAAGGGCGGTTCGATCACATAGGTGCTGCCGCTGAACTCCAGAACACCGTTCTGCGATTCGGTCAGCGCTGCCTGGCCGAAGAACTCCAACTGCTGCAGTTGAAGCGGCGGAGGTGGAACTGCCTCGAAATCCGTGAAAATCATGCCGTCAACAACGAGCCCGGTGTGGCTCGTTGAACTCGAGACCGGCGTCCCGTCCGGTGCAAAACCGTTGAATGGCCGGAATACTCCGGTGTCCATATTCATTTCGCCGTCGCGAAAGCCGACCCTCTCGACGTCACGAATGACATTCTTTGAAAGCGGGGAACCCGGACGGGTGTCGAGGATATGAGTATTGAAAAACCCGATTTCGGTCGACCCGTGAAGAATGAGAAAATCAAAATAGTTGCCGTCAAGGTGAAAGGTGTCCGTATCGGCTCCACCATCGAAAAAGGTGAAACCCGGGCCGGCCACAGCGTCGTCGTCGCCCTGCATGCCGAAAAGGGTATCAGAAGCGCCGTTGCTGAGGAGCAGGTCGTTTCCCGGCCCTGCATTCAGCAGATTGGTATTGGAAGATCCAAAAAGCGTGTCGGCACCGTTACCACCGGTTCCGATGATGCTCGCAGGATCGTCGGGTTCCGGAAACGTGTCGACAAAGTCGACCGTTCGAAAATTTTGGTCCACTTCAGCGGTATTATTGGGGCCGGTTACAACGATTTCCTGAAAATCGGTCGTTTTTATAATTTTGGAGTTACCGTCTCCGTCGCGGTACTTCTTCACAAACCTGAATGAGATGTAAGAATAAGACTCAGGGGAGCCCTCTTCACCTCGAAACCCGTCGAAGAAGAGAGAATCAAACGGACCAGCTATTTTCTTGAATTCCTTCTGAATGTCCTGATTAAGCGCTTCCAACAGAAACACTGCGCCATTCGGTCCAACATCGGCAAGCCAGTTGACGTCAATCGTAAATCTCGGCAGTGCGAGGCTATTGTCAGAATATCGAACCTCGACGCAGAATCTCGGCGGCGAACCAAAGCCGGCGATATCGTCGACCGTGTTCGTATCCACGAGAAGCTCGCCTGGTGACTGCGGATTCGGCATGACAAGCGGGCCACCGAAGGACTGGTCGCCAATCGGTTCATCGCCGGGATGCGGCAGGACATCGATACCGTTTGTCTGGAAAACGGCGCCACCCTGCGCCCGGCCGATGATCTGCATCCCGACCAGGTCGGGGTCGATGGCAACTGCGTTGCTATCACCGGTGAAGGTGAAAAATGGCTGGAATGGATCGTTGCTGCCGGACGGCCGGCAAAAAAGCTGGATCGGACCGAGTTCATCCAGGAGTGCTGACGCTTGTGCCGGTGAGAACGTATCGGGCAGAAAGGCAATGACATTTCCTGGCTGAGCGACGTTGTCGCCTAACGGCAAAGCGTTGGAATCGAAGACCTGTAGCTTGAAGGGCAGCTGACCGACACTGATGGTTGCCGTCCCATCCGCAGAGCCTCCTTCTCCGTCCTCGATTGTGTAGGTGAACGTGTCAGTTCCAACAAAATCCTGGGCGGGAACATAGTTGAAGGTGCCGTTGGCATTGACCTCCAAGCTTCCCGGGCCACTATAATCGAAACCCGTCACCGTCAGCGGGTCGAGGTCCGGATCGCTGTCGTTCCTCAGAAGGCCGGACGGCAGATCCATGTCAAAGGCCATGTTGAGATCGACAAAGAACGGGTCGTCCTGAGCCGATGGCAACTGGTTACCGGTTTGCTGTGCGGCCAGTGATTGATAAACCGCATTGGCATCAAATCCCGGACCGTCCAGATCATTCAGGGCAGCGTTGATGACGGGTGTCAGCGCGTCCTTCCAATCGTCCAGCCAATCCCCCGAAAGGGTTTGAACATTGACGGCTGGCGCCCCGAGCAATGCGGTTGCCTGCTGGTCGGCCAGGTCTTCCAGGATCTTGCCCGCGGCGGCGGAGAAGTCTTCGCCGGAATTCTGATCGATAACCAGCTGCAGGTTGGCGGGCAGCCCGTTGTAGAAGTCTTCATTGACGGCAAATCCGAACAGCGTTGACTGCAATCCCTTGCCATCCGGAAACAACAACACGTTGGACGCGATATCATGAAATCCCAGCAGAAACGGCCGACTATCCAGGCCAATGCTGACCCCATCGATAACCCCGACCTGAAGAGCGGCATAAACTTCGGGCAGCGGGAGCAGGACGGGCGCAGCTCCCAAGTCATTAAGAGCATTGGTAACATAGGGCCCGGACGCGCGAATTTTCATTCCGACCAGGTCGTCAAGATCATCGATCGGGCTCTTGGTGAGCAACTGTTGCGTGTTAGCGATGTGAACGCCAAGGACCTTTACATCATCAATACTGCCCGCAAAATGGGTGGTGAAGCCCTGCCAGGCGGCTCGCGCCGATTGTTCGTCAGCCGCAAACAGACACGGTAAGCCAAATATCTGCAGCGAAGCCGGGGCATCCGACTGCTGCAGACGCGTCAAGGCCGCTTGAGCCACATCGGTCTGAACCGCATCCAGAACATTGTTTGCGGACACAAGCGAGCCGGGAGGGAAAAGCGAAACATCGATTTCGCCTGCCGACTCGTTTTCGATGATCTGCGCCCAGTCTTGCAGAAAATCCCACATTGGATGTCCAACGGGATAATCGGAAATAAGTCTCAGAGTATGAACCACGACTGCCACCCCCCTGTATCAGGAAATACCTGAATGCACGCCGCGCACTAAAGCCAAGACTAGGTCGGACCTCCAAAATCAGTCAATTGTTTTTGAAAAATTCTAGTCGGCATGCTGAATCCCGGACTGACCCGGACAATCAGAACCAGGAGTGCAAAAGAACAGCCGAAGAAACCCTCAGCGATTTCACGGAAGCCGGCGAACACGCCCCACTTCAATCTCCGTCCCGCTGCGAGCCGATTGTATAGCGGCAAATGCCATCGCCAGGCTCTTCAGGTTCCCCATTGCACCATTGAGCGGTTCTCGGATTTCCTCGATCGCGCAGAGCAATTCGCCCATGGCCCCGCGAAAACCGTCATTGAACCATTGGCCTTCGAGTGCCGGAACCGCTTGCCCCGCTTCTGTCGTCAACGTCACCCGTTGTTGCCCGAGATCCGGACCGTCGCTCTTCAGGCTGCCTGCGGTTCCGGCGATATAGGTCGTATCGCGCGGGCCGTAGCGTGTCGACGCATCGAAAACCAGGGAAGCCTGACCCTCATCGAGCCGCACCAGGCACTGGGCCAGCAGCGGCGGCGCCACAGTCTGTCCCGCCGCGCGGGCTGTCGTAGCAAAGACCGACGTGGCCCGGTCCCCAGCAACGCTCGACAGAAAGTCGAACCAATGAACGGCAAAGTCGTAGAACACCAGATCGTCGATCTGCTCGAATGCTGTGCCCTTGATCCAGCTGTGATCCCAGTGAATGGAAATATGGCAGCTGATCAGATCGCCGATCAGGCCGGCCGTTACAGCTTCACGCATATAAGCGAGATGTGGTGCCCAGCGGCCATTCTGGTTGACCGCCAGTTTCACTCCGTTGTCGGCCGCCAGACGTAGAAGTCGTTCCCCGGTATCCAGGTCGAGCACGAAGGGTTTTTGCGACAAAACATGCTTGCCGGCTCCAAGGGCCTTTTCGATCAGCTCCACCCGCTCTGGCGGGTGGGTGGTGATGTCGACCACCTCGATGGTCTCATCACTGAGCACCGCGTCGTAATCGTCGGTGGCACGCGCCTGCGGATAATACTCGTCACGGCGCGACACGGCCTTCGACAGGGTGCGGTTGCATATGGTCGCCACGTCAAAGCCAGCACCGCGATAAGCATCGAGATGAGCCGCGGCAATTCCGCCTGCCCCCATCAAGGCAATGCGCGGGTTGTAGTTTCTCGGATGCGGAGGCTTGTAGGCAAGGTCCGGCGCGTCGACCTGCTCAACATTGGCACTGGTCAGCGCATAGGTGTCCGTATCCGGCATGTCGCCGGTCACGGTACCAGCTCCAGGGTGCGCTTCTGCTCGGCCGACAGCGCCGCGGTATCGACGATGCGCTGGGCTGCAAGGCAAAGATCAGGCGCCAGCGGTCCGCCGATCGGCTCATTTCGCTCCAGGCAGTCGAGCACATATTCGATCGGCCCGCGCTTGCCCACGGGCAATTCGTCGACCGGAACTGGTGTCGGTTCCGGCGTGGCGCGGGTCTGCACTGTCACGTGGTCTTCATAGTCGTAGCTGGCAATGGTGCCTTCGGTGCCGACCACCACGAAGCCGCATTTGGGCTGCGGCTGGATCGTCCAGGGATCGGTGAAGGTGCCCCAGCGCGTTTCCATTTTCGACAGCCCGTGCTCATAGCGGCAGACGGTGACGGAGTGCTGGTCCACTTCGATCCCGGGCGTCTCGTCGACCACGGAGGTAACTTCGAGCGGGATCTTTCCGTCCTGGAACCAGGTGCCCAGCGTTGCGCCGTAGCCCAGATAGTCGAGCAGGCTGCCTCCGCCAGACGCTTTCTTGTACCACCAGGAGGTCGGCTTCTGCCGCTCCACTTCTTCGGCACTGACTTCCACCTTGTCGGCCAGATGATACAGCGGTCCGCGGTTGCCGTCGTAAAAATGCACTTCGACGAGATCGCCGATGGTTCCGTCATCGATCAGCCGCTTGCAGGTCACGTGGCTGGAAACCCAGGCGAGCGGCCAGTTGATGGCCATCATCTTGCCCGTCCCTTCCATCGCCGCCATCATCCGGCGGGCATCGGCGACCGACGCCGCGAAGGGCTTCTCGACCATGATATGAACCCGATGCTTCGCCAGTTGCTCGACATGGTCGGCATGTTCGGCCGTGGCAGCGCAGAGGATCGCAAGATCCGGTTTCGATTGTTCGATGCAGGCATCGAGATCGGTGAAGACACGATCGTCGGGAATGGAAAAGTCGGCGATCGCCTGGCTCATTCGCTCCCGTGACTTGTCATAGACGCCGATGATTTCCGCATCCGGGTGATCGTGCACCTGGCGCAGCAGATCGCCCATGTGCATGTGGTCGAAATTCACGCCGGCAACGCGCCATTTAGCCATGTGTTCCTCCCGACGGCGCCGCCGCCTCAGTTTGCTTTCGTCTGGCCGATCGCCTCCAGAAAGCGCGCCAGTTCCTCACGTGTAATATCCACCAGATGACCCGCCTCCGGAAAGGTGCCTTCCGCCACATCCTGCGCATAGTCGCGAAAGGCCGCAACGCGTTCCTCCTGCAGCCGCCGGTAATGGTCGATAAAATTCCGGTACCGTTTGGAATGCCTCGGATAATGGCCTTCGTGGCTGCCCAGCACGTCACAGGCAAACAGATATTGCGCATCGCAACCGGCACCCGCTCCCATCGAGATCATCAGCATCGACGTACGCTTGGAGATCGCCTCGGCAACGGCAGGCGGAACCACTTCGATCTCCGCAGCAAACGCCCCGGCTTCTTCCAAAGCGCGGGTCTGTTCGAACACCATCAACGCACTATCGCTCGTCCGTCCGACGGCCTTGAAGCCGCCGGTCCAGGTGCGCCGGGAGGGAATCAGTCCGACATGGCCGACAACGGGAATGCCCTCATCCCGCAAGCGCCGCACGATCGGCAGACTGGCGCCGCAATAGACTGCGTTGGCGCCAGCATTGAGCAGCTGGAACGAGATCCGCAGGTAGTCTTCTTCGGTGACGAAAAGTCCGGGTTCAAGGCCGCCGACCACGAACGGAGCCGGACACACGGCACGGAATTCCGGTTGCGAAATCAGCTCCGGCGGAACCGACAGCATGTCGATGCCCGCCGCATCAGCGGCAGCGGCCTCGTCCAGGCTTTCGACCCTCAATTTGGTGAGCTGACGCGTGCCCTTCAGGGCAAGGATATCGGCAACGGTCGGTGATTCGTCCCGCATTTCGGGTCTCCTAGGCTGCCAGCAGAGTTTTGAGGCGTCGATCCGGCATAGCCAGCACGGCCGGATCCGGCCTGGCCTCGCGCGAAATCAGTTTCTGGACAACACGCATGTCGCGGGCCAGTTTCGACCGGTCGCCCAGAGCCGCCGCACCGACCAGTCGACCCTGTCCGTCGAGATGGAACTGCAACAACGTTTCATCTGGGAGCCGCCGTTCTATGGTGCTGTGACCAAGGCGCGGCAGGCCGGCAATTTGCAGGTGCAAATCGTATTGATCCGACCAGAACCACGGTACAAGGCGTTGCGTTTCGCCGGCTCCCGCCATGTTGCGGCCGGCAAGCACACCCTGCTCGCGCGCCACCTGCCAGCTCTCGAAACGGATCGGCTTGTCGCCGAAACGGGGAACGACGCTGGCGGCACAATCGCCGCAGGCGAAGATCGAAGGATCGCTGCTGCAAAGACTAGCATCGGTGACGATCCCGTCAGCCACCCGCAGTCCCGCCTTGCGCGCCAGTGCGACGTCGGGTTCAGAGCCGATTCCGCTGACCACCACGTCGCCGGTCAGGCGTTCGCCATTGTCGAGGACGACGGCCCGACGTTCCACCTGGCTGACATCCGCACCAAAGTGGAAGCGCACGCCCCGACGCTCATGTTCATGGCGGATTCGCTCCGCCAGCTCAGGCGGCACCGACCGCGCCAGAAGACGCTCACGGCTTTCGATGACGCTTGCCTGGCCTCCGAGCTTGACTGCGCTCGCCGCCAGTTCCAGTCCAATGAAGCCGCCACCGATAATGATGGCGTGGCCGCCGGCCCCGAACAGGTGGCGCAGCGCCCAGGCATCCTCAAACGACCGCAGCGTCAGGGCATATTCGCTCCCCGGCGCGCTGAGTAGTCTTGCCCGCGCGCCGGTCGCCAGAAGCAGCTTTGCGTAAGGCGCACTTTCACCGGACTGCAATTTGATCTGCCGCGCGTCACGATCGATGGAGATCACCTTGCTGTTGGGCCGATGCTGAATATCAAGTTCGCCAAACCGGCCGGTCTCGGCGCTCGCTCGCGCCTGCGGCGGGGCGCTGTCCGTCAGCAGCTGCTTCGACAGGGGCGGTCGCTCATAGGGACCGTGCCGCTCTTCGCCGAACATCGTGATGGGCCCGTCCCAACCGGCTTCGCGCAGGGCAACCGCCGCGCATCCACCCGCTTCGCCGGAACCGACAATGATCATTGCAGGTTGCATCCGGCTCAGCCCGTTTTGATGAAAAGGCGACCATCGCGCACTTCTGTCGCATAGGTCTTCAGATCGACGCAGACCGGTGCGCCCTTGGCCTTGCCAGTGATGAAATCGAAGCGGCCATTGTGCATCGGGCACTCGATAATGGTGTCCATGACCAGCCCGTCGCACAGGTGTACCTGCTCATGGGTGCACAGGCCGTCGGTGCAGAAAAACCGATTGTCCAACGTCCGGTAAAGCGCATAGGCATGGCCATCGTGCTCAAAGCCGAGGACATCTTCCTCTTCGATATCGTCGACTGCGCAGGCATCGATCCAATTGTCGCTCAAAACCCCTCCCTTCGCCGGCTATTCAGCTGGCTTGAGCTGCGTACCGTGGTTGTATGGAACCGCCTTGGAGCTGTCCGGCAGGACCCGTTCGACGAAGTACCCCGGATCGCGCACCTGTCTGAGCAGCGTCGGAATGATCTCCCGATAAGCGGCGATTGTGCTCGGGTAAGGCTCCGGGCAGTCATCCTTGATCAGCTCGTGCAGCCGCGGCAGAGCGTGATAGGGCACCATCGGAAACATGTGGTGCTCGATGTGGTAGTTCATGTTCCAGTAGAGAAACCGGAACAGCGGGTTCATGTAGATCGTGCGTGAATTCAGCCGATGATCGAGCACATCCTCGGCCAGGCCGGCGTGCTGGGTGACGCCGAAATAAACCGTCAGGAAACCGCCATAGATCGTTGGCAGGCCGACCAGCATCGCCGGCAGGATCGATTGCAACCCAAGGCAGGCCACAGCCACAACAGCCAGGATCGCCAGATAGATCCGCGCAATCAGATAGACCTTCCACCTCTCCGATTCCGGAACGAAGGTCTTTTCTTCATCGCTCAAACGGCCACCGGCGTGCAGAAACAGCGCTTTCATCGTCTTGAGGCTGCTGCGCAGCGCAAACAGGTTCAGCAGCAGAGTGGCGATATCCGGCGGACGCGGCGCGGCAATCTCCGGATCGCGTCCGACGATGATCGTGTCGGTATGATGGCGCGTGTGGCTCCACCGCCAGATGGTCGGTTCGCGAAAGATCATGAAACTGGCCATGTAGTAGAGAACGTCGTTCATCCACAACGTGCGAAAAGCCGTCCCGTGTCCGCTCTCGTGCCAGCGACTGTCCGATGATGACCCATAGAGCAGCCCATAGACGACAAAAAACGGCACGCACCACCAGGTGCCCCAGAAAGTGATGCCACCCGCACCGGAAAGCACCAACGCGCCGATCCAGATCGCCGTGTCACGCAGGGCCGGACCGTCAGACCGCCGCATCAGGCTCTTCATCGTCTTGCGATCGATCTCACAGGAATACCATTTTGCCGAAGCGAGCCCGTTCTCCTCGGCCAGCACCCCGTCACGCCCTACCAGGCTGTAATCCCTTGCCGTCGGTTCCATATAAGTCGATCGCCTCAAATTGATGCGCTTGCACCCAAGCAAAGAGCCGAACCCAAGGCGCTGTCAAGGCGGACTTGGCACAAAACACCTCAAATTGCCTTTCAAATTCCGAAAGCCGGCAAGAAACATTGAGAAAAAGCCTCATTTTGAGGTTACAATCATTCCGTACCGCGCTATTCTTGCCTGGCGGGAAGGTGAAACGAAGTGTCGACACGGCGGCCAAAACTGAAAGAGATTTCCGAGAAGGCCGGCGTTTCAAAAGCGACGGTCGATCGGGTCATCAACAATCGGATCGGCGTCCAGGACCACACCCGTCGGCATGTGCTCGCTGTCATGGCTGAACTGGCCGGTGCTGGTGCAGGCGCCGCGCCGTCCGCACAGGATGAACTGCCACTCGATTTTGTCATCCCCGACAGCCGCAACGCGTTCATGTCGCAGTTGATCGGCAACCTGGAAGCCAAAGCCCAGGGAAGCAAGGGCGTTCGGGCCGTGATCCATCACATGGCCGGCATAGATGTTACCGACGTCGCCGCAAAGCTCGATGCGCTGGCGGAAACGAGCCGGGCGGTCGGGCTGATTGCGCTCGACCACCCGACAATTCGCGCAGCGGTACGCAGGCTGTGCGACCGGGGGATCGTGGTGGCAGCCATTGCCTCGGACATTCGACAGGTGCCGCGCGCGGCCTATGTCGGGGTCGACAACCGTGCCGCGGGACGCCTGGCAGGCTATCTGACCGGCCGGCTACTGCCGGTCGGATCGGCCAAAGCCGCACTGATCCTCGGAGCCCGCGCCTATCACGGCCATGAAGAGCGGGAGATGGGCTTCCGCAGCGTGCTGCGCGAGCGTTTTCCCGATTTGAAGATCGTGGCCGAGCGAGAGGTTCACGAAGACGTCGATACCGCGCATGCGGAGAGCTGCGCCATCCTTGAGGCGCACCCCGACCTGGACGCGATCTATTGTATCGGCGCTGGTCAACCCGGTGTCGCCCGTGCCCTGATTGACACGGGTCGGGCGGACAAGGTGATCTCCATTGCGCACGGGCTGTCGACGGATACGCGTGGCTTTCTGCTCGACGGCGTGCTCGATGCGGTCATTGACGAGGACACATCGGTCATGGCGGATCAGGCGATCGATCGCATGATCGCCGCCTTGAAACCCGGCACGACAAACCGCTGGCCGGCCATCCGCATTCAGGCGATTTTTCCCGAAAACCTTCCGGTGGAACCATGACTCTTGACCGACACGCTGCCCCCGAGATCGAACTGCATTTCGATCCATCCGGCGGCCGCATCGACAGCATTGCGATCAATCGGGATGGCACCACGCTGACGCCCCTGCACAAGGCACCCTGGGTGGCAAGCGGAGAGGCTTTGCCGGACTCGGTTGCTCCGGTTGAAACCCGACTGGCCGGCGATTTCTTCTGTGCACCCTTCTCCAGCCGACCGGGATTGCCGATACACGGTTGGAGCGCCAACGGCACTTGGATTGCCGATGCGGCCGAATCGGAACCGGACGGCGCCATTACCGCGACCTACCGTCTGAAGGAGGACATTTTCGGCGCGCGTCTGACCAAGCGGCTGACCCTGCGACCGGGCCATCCGTTTGTGTACCAGAGCCACCATTTCGCCGGCGGGCAGGGACATCTGCCGATCGGCCATCATGCCATGATCCACGTTCCCGGTGGCGTCCGGCTGAGTTTTTCAGAAAAGCGTTTCGGCGTTGCGCCGAACGTCCCCGTTGAAACCGACCCGGAACGAGGCAGATCGTCGCTGTCCTATCCGCAACGGTTCACATCCCTGTCGCAGGTCCTCACAGCCGTCGGTCAGAAAGTCGACGCTCGCTCCTATCCATTCGACAGCGGTCATGAGGATATCGTCACCCTGGCCGAAGCCGACGGGTCGCTGGGCTGGTCGGCGGCGCTCGCCATTCGTGACGGATTCCTGTTTTTTGCAATCAAGGACGCCCGCCGTCTGCCGGAAACCATCCTGTGGATGAGCAACGGCGGTCGCCATTATGCACCGTGGCTTGGACGGCATACACATGTTCTCGGCATTGAAGAGGTGGCAACGAGTTGCCATGCCAGCGGGCATTTCGACAGCGCCTCGGGGTTATCTGAGGAAGGGCTCGCGATGGGCCTCGAACTCGGCGACGATAACGCGGACATTCGGTATGGTTTCGGCGCCATTGCCGCTCCGCCCGGTTGGACGGAAATTGCCGACATCCAGCCGTTCAAGTCCATCCTGGTCCTGCGCGATATTGGCGGTGACGCAATCACCCTGCCCTTCGACGGAACCCATTTCGGGCTTTAGGAATCCTCGGTAATGCGCACGTAGACGGCCGTCACCGCCAGGATGATCACACCGAACATGATACGGCGCGAACCCTCCGGCATCCGCAGAACCGTCAGCATCGTGGTCATGACCGTCAGGATCAGGGCCCCGACGATCGTCCCCGAATAGGTGCCGCGGCCGCCGAAAATCGAAGTCCCGCCGATGACCGCCGCCGCAACGGAAGGCAGGAGCAACGGCACGGCCAGCGATAGCGACGGCGCCTTGATCAGGCCGACATAGATCAACCCGGTGATGCCGGCCAGCAAACCGGAGAGCATGTAGAGCGCAATGATCACCTGCCAGGCGCGCACGCCGGCAAGCCGCGCGGCATCCTCGTTTTCGCCAAGCGCATAAAGCAAACGGCCAAAGCCCGTGCGCCGCAGGCCGTAGATGATCGCGGCCGCAAGCGGCAGAAAGACAATCAGTGAATGCGGCACCCCGGCGGTGCGGCCGGTGCCAAGCCAGGCGAGAATCTCGGGCACAGTCGACCCGGTGGCGATCACCGTGCGTTGATAGACCTGCAGACAGCCTGTTCCGATCAACCCGGTCCCAAGCGTCATGATCAGCGGGTGCACGCGAAACAACCCGACGCCGATGCCGTTGGCAAGCCCGATGAGCAAGGCCGGCATAAGCGCGATGATAATGGCCCCGGGCGTGCCGAAAATCGCCACCTGGGTCGCCACCACAAAAGCACTGATAGTGGCGATAATACCGACGGAAAGGTCGATGCCGCCGGTCAGCATGGTCAGCGTCTGGCAGGCGGCCAACATGGCCAGCGGTATGGCGAATTTGATGGTGTTGCCGATCCAGCGTTCGTTGACGATGCCAGGCCGCATGATTTCCAGAACGATCACCAGCATGACCAAAAGGACGATCAGCGGGACCAGCGGATAATCGCGCATGAAGCGCCGTGTTCGTTTCGCCAGGCTCAGCTGCGGTTCGGTCGCGACGCTCATGCTCTTCGCCTCCTAACGGCAAGCAGGCCACCAATCATCACGACGACGACCATGATGGTTCCTTCGACAATCGTCGTGACATTGGGGTCCACGGATAGAAAAGTCAGGTCGGTGCGCACGAGGCGCAGGATGAAGACGGCAACGATCGGTCCGAGCAGGCCGCCGCGGCCGCCGCCAAGCACGACGCCACCCAGCACAACCGCCGCGACGCTGGCCAGCAGATAGGGCCCGGGGATCGGCGCGCCGATACCGGTACTCATGGTGAGCACCAGCCCACCCATGGCGGCAAACAGCCCGGCCATTGCATAGGCACCAATCTTGACCCGATTGACGGCTACCCCGGTTCGGAAAGCGGCAAGGCTGTCACTGCCGATTGCATAGACGGACAGACCGAAGCGCGACAGGCGAAACGGTATCCACACAACGGCGAGACACACGACGAGGAGCACCAGTGCCTTCGGGATCCACGGGATGATGAACTGGCCAACCATCAGGCCCTTCAGCCATTCCGCCGCCGCCCCGCCCGGAGCCTTCAGGATCAGCAGCGCAACGCCTTCCCAGACAAAAAGCATCGCCAACGTGACAACGATATCGGGCACCCGGGTAATGACGATCAGCAAGCCATTGATGGTGCCCATGGCAGCGCCAAGGGCCAGCACGAAAAGAACCACCGGAACGGCAAAACCCTCGCTCGATCCTTCCATGAGCACCGCCGCCGTGACGCTGGTCACCGCCATCATCGAGGCGATGGAAAGATCGATCCCTCCGGCAATGACGACCACCGCCTGGGCGGCAGCCGCAAAGGCAAAAGGCAGCGCCGCACGGGCAAGCGATTCAAGCCCCGAAGCCCCGTAATTGGGCTGGATCACCTTGGTCGCAACAAGCAACAGGCCGAGCATGACGAACAGGCCGATGATCCAGTAATGGCTGCGCAGGAAGCGGGTCACGACACCTCCGGGGCTTCTGCTTGGGCCGATGGCGATGCCGGGGCATCGCCCGTCAAACCGTAGGCCGCCCGCATCAGGGTTGCTTCATCGGCATCGGCCGCGTCGATGATATCGACCACGTGGCCGTTGAAGATCACGACCGCCCGGTCACAGGCCAGTTGCACTTCTTCGAGTTCGGAGGTGTAGAGCAACACCGAGGACCCCTGCTCGGCGAGTTCACGCAGCAGCGGATATATCTCGCGCTTGGTGCGGATGTCGATGCCGCGGGTTGGATCGAAACACAATAGGGTGCGAACGCCCGACGCAATCCAACGGGCAATGGTCACCTTCTGCTGGTTGCCGCCGGAAAGCCGCTGCACCTCACCCTGGGCGCGGGTGTCAATCTGCAACCGCTCGATGGCGGCATCGACCTTGGCTTTTTCCCGGCCCATGCGGATGTTTCCCCACAGGCCCGGGCGAGTGTAGAAGGGCAACGCAATGTTCTCACGCACCGACCGTTGCATGAGAAGCGCATCGGCACGGTCGCCAGGCACATAGACATGGCCAGCCGCAATGGCATCGGCCGGGTGGTGGAACCGCACGTCGCGCCCGTCGATCTCGATGCGCCCGCCGCTGGGCTTCTCGAAACCGGCAAGCACTTCGAAGAGCTCGTCCTGGCCCTGACCCTCAAGAGCAACGACACCGAGCACTTCGCCGGCGTGCATGTCGAAGGACACATCGGAGAGTTTGGTGCCCGCCGCCAGGCCCTGCACCCGCAGGCGAGGAATGGCCGCATCGGCATCGGCCTGTATGGGCCGATCCTTTCGTACAATCGCTTCGCTCGCCTTGACCGGCGCACCCAGCATCATTTCGACGATCTGTTCCTCGGTTCCTTCCGCGATGTCGACGGTACCAACGGTTTCTCCGTCGCGCAGTACCGTCGCCCGGTCGCACAAGGCTGAAATCTCGGCGAAGCGGTGCGAAATGTAGATGACCGAGCGGTCGTGTTCGCACTGCTGCCGGACCACCTTGAGCACGCGCTCCACCAGGTCGGTGGGGAGTGCGGCGGTCATCTCGTCGAGCAGCAGCACGTCCGGCTCGCTCGCCAGAGCTCGCGCCAGATCGAGGATACGCAATGTCGCCAGCGGCAACCGCAACACAGTTTCCGCCATGTCGAGATTGGCGATGCCAAGTTCCGAAACCCAGTGCCGAAACGGCTCGACCGGCGTGCGGCTGAGCCGAAGGTTCGCAGCGACATCGAGATCCGGGATCAGCGACGGTTCCTGGTAGACCGGCACAAGCCCGGTCTGGCGCGCCTCGGCCGGCGAATGGACACGGTGCTCACGTCCGCGGATGCGAATACTGCCCGTGTCCGGCCGGATCGCCCCGGTCAAAATCTTGACGAGGGTCGACTTGCCGGCACCATTGGCGCCCATCAGGGCGACAACCTCACCTGCGGCCACCTGCATCGACGCATCGCGCAAAGCGGCCACGGCACCGAAACTCTTGGCGACGCCGGAGGCTTCTAGGAGGGGCTCAGTCGCCATCGTGCGGGCTTTCAACCGTCAAAAACAACGGGCGGCAGCTTTGGGAGAGATACAAACTCAACTGCCGCCCGCGGGAGGAAAGGATGGACTATTCGCCGGGACCTTTGCAGGCGATAATCTGGTCCTTGCTGTAGGTGGTCCAGCCCGGGATCATGATGCTTACGGGCCATTCCGGATCAAGCGACGGATCAGCCGCCGCAGCGAGCTGCGCCTTGCCGTCAGCGGTCACGTTTTGCCAAAGCTGCGGATCGACCAGCACCGTCTTCTCGCCCGGCTTCTCGCCGTCCAGCAGCTTGAGCGCCAGCGTCACACCGGCACCACCGACGGATCCCGGATTGGTCACCGCAGCGCCCACGAGGCCGTCGACCGAATTGAGCTGACCGACGAAACCGGCATTGTCTGCGCCGACGATCGGCACAAGCGGAACGTCGGATTCGACAAATGCGTCGACAATCACGTTGTCGATGCCGGAGGTCCAGACACCGTCAAAGGGAATGCCGGTGGCAATGTAGTCGAGGATCTGCTGTTTGCCCTGGTCCTGCTGCCAACCAGTGTGGACTTCGTGCCCGACCTCGATACCGGGGAACTCGGCCAAGGCGCGCTTGAAGCCCTTGTCCCGGTCATCGTCAGCCGATGCACCAGCGGCGCCGCGCATGTAGACAACGCTGCCCTTGCCGTCGAGCTGCTCGAACAGCCACTTGGCGCCGAGATAGGCGTATTCTTCCTGGTTGTTCGACAGGATGTAGGCGGACGGTTCGGTCACCGCCTGGTCGACGACGACAACGGCGATGCCCTTGTCGGTGGCCGCCTTGATGGCCGAGTTGATGCCGGAAGGATCGGCAGGATTGATCACGATGGCGTCGACGCCGGCGTCAATCAGGTTGCGGATGTCCTCAAGCTGTCCCGCCGCATCGGTATTGCGGTGAGCGATGTTGAGCGACTTGACCTTGCCTGACGCCAGGGCCTGGGCCTTGATGGCGCAGATCATCTCCTCGCGCCAGCCGTTGCCCTGCACGGTGTTGGAAACACCGATCGTGTAATCCATTGCGAGGGCGCTGCTGGCCATTCCAACGGCAAAAGCGCCGGCCAGCACACCGGAAAGCAGTCGTTTCATCATGTTTTTCCTCCATCAATACGCCGAAGCGTTTTGGCTCGCGTCACCTATTTGACGTAGGGGCGCAGAACGTCGCGCGCGAGCAAGAACCCCTTTTTCACCAGTTCGTCGGTGCCTTCGAAATCGCGATCCTCGTGTTCAATGATCACCGGCCCGTCGTAGCCGGCGCGGTAGAGACCGGCGAATATCGTGCTCCAGTCGACATCTCCGAGGCCAGGCAGGCGAGGAACCTGCCACCCCATGCCGACCGACATGATGCCGCGCTCGTAAAGACCCTCGTGGTCGATCATCAGGTCCTTGGCGTGCACATGCAACATGTGCGGACCGAATTCGCGAATGAAGCGGTCCTGATCGATCATCTGCCAGACAAGATGGCTGGGATCGTAATTCATGCCCACATCGTCGCCCCAGGCCTCGAGGATCATTCGCCAAACATAGGGTGAATAGGCGATGTTATGGCCACCGGGCCATTCGTCATGGCTGAAGATCATGGGGCAGTTCTCGAAGGCGATCTTGACGCCATGATCTCGGGCAAACGCAATCACCGATGGCCAGACGGAAAGCGCGTCTTCCCAGTTTTCATGCACGTTCTTGGCGGCGTCACCGCCGCAGAAGGTGTTGACCACCGGCAAACCCATCCAGCTTGCAACGCCGATCACCTTTTTGAGGTGTCCGATGACGGTCTCGCGATGATCCGGATCCGGATGCAGTGGATTGGGGTAGTAGCCCAGTGCCGAAATGGACAGGCCTCGGCCGTTCAATTCGGCAGCAATGTTTCGTGCTTCCGTTTCATCGACCGCCGCGCAGTCGATATGGGTGGTCCCGGCGTAACGCCGTGTCGCTCCCTTCGTGACCGGCCAGCAGGCGATCTCGAGGCTTTCGAACCCGACTGATGCAGACCAGTCGGCCACTTCCATCAGCGGCGTGTCCGGAAACGGCGCGGTCAACAATCCAAGCTGCATCGATCCTCTCCCCTGGCTTCCTTTACGCCTCGATATCGACCCAGCGGCCTTCCCGGGCACTCTTCAGGACGGCATCGCAGATCAGCATTTCATAATGGCCGTCTGCGAAGGTCGCATAGGCCGGATTTTCCGGCGCCGCACCAGCGGCAACCGCGCTATAGACATTGCGGAAGAGCGCAAAGAAGGAATCGGCAAAACCCTCGACATGCCCTCCTGGCAAGCTTGCCGCCGCCGAGCCCTGATCGTTCATCAGGGACGCATCGCGCTGCAAGATTTCGTTCGGTTCGTCGCGATGGCCGATCCACAGGTGATCCGGCGTTTCGGAATTCCAGCTGGCCGCCGCCTTCGAACCATCGATCTCCCATTGCAGAGAATTCTTGCGGCCGGCACTGACCTGGCTGATCGAGACAGAACCGCGGGCACCGTTGGCATAACGCAGCAGGATGAGCGCGGTGTCATCGGTCTCGATCTCCCGGTCGACGGTATCGCCGGCCCGCTCCTGCGAAAACGTCTCGACCGGGCCGACCGGTTGCTTGCGGGTTTCGACGAAGGTCGTGAGTTCAGCCATCACCGAAGTGACCTTCTGCCCGGAGATGAAACTGGTGAGGTCGATCCAATGCGTGCCGATATCGCCGACGGCGCGAAGGGCTCCACCCTCCTTCGGATCCAGCCTCCAGTTCCAGTCGGTATCGAAGAGCAGCCAGTCCTGCAGGTAATGACCGGTGATCAATCGGACATCGCCGAACAGCCCATTTCCGACCATTTGCCGGGCATGCTGATTGAGCGGATAGAAGCGGATATTGTAATTGACGGCCGTGATACGGTCGCTGGCTGCGGCAAGTCGCACGAGTTCAGCGGACTCGGCCGATGATATCGCCAACGGCTTTTCACAGACCACGTGGCGCCCGGCTGCCAGGATGCGTTTGACCTGATCGAAGTGATGCCGGTTGGGCGAAGTGACGTGCACGACATCGACCGCATCGTCGGCAAGCAGTTCGTCCAGGTTGCCATAAACCTTGTCGATTCCAAGCGCCTGGGCCCTTTCGCTGGCCCGTTCCGGACTGCTGCCCAGAAGACCCGTCACACGCACGCCCAGCCGCCGCAGCGCCTCGGCATGCACCGTGCCGATAAATCCGGTGCCGATGACCGCCGCGCCGTAATCGCCAGGATTGAATTGCGCACTCATCTGATCGACCGCCCCCAAAGCCAAGTCGGGTAACTTTCACGCAACCGAGTACCCTCCGTCAACATTCAAGGATGCGCCGGTCACGAAGGAGGCCGCCGGAGAAGCAAGAAACAGCACCGGCCCCGCAATGTCTTCCGGCTGTGCCCAACGCCCCATCGGCGTGCGCGCGTTGACCGATTCAACATGAACCGGATCGGTGCGGCTTTTGGCCGATTGCTCGGTGACAACGAACCCGGGCGACACGGAATTGACCCGGATACCGTGCTCGGCCCAGGCGATTGCCAGCGATCGGGTAAGCTGTTGAACGGCCGCCTTGCTGGCGCCATAGGCCGGGTTCTTGGGACTGCCGAAGGTTCCATACATGGATGCGATGTTGATGACGCAACCGCTGCTTTGCTTCAAAGGTTGCAACAGCGCGCGAGCAACCCGGAACGTGCCGTGCAGGTTGACCTGAACCACCTTTTCGAAAAAATCCGGCTGCATTTCCTCACCACGCGAGGTGATGGCCGCACAATTGACCAGCACGTCGAGACGCGGCGTCGCCTCGGACAGGTCATCGATCGATTGCTGATCGGTCACGTCGAGCTGAACATACGGATAACGATCTCGATCGGCCTCGACCGGCTCCGGCTCGATGCCCGTGATATGCACATTGGCATCGGCGGCCCGAAAGGCGGCGGCAATGGCCGACCCGATCCCGCCACGGCTGGCGCCGACGACCAAAACGTCCTTACCGGCAAAATCGAATGCGCGATGCGGATCCATCGACACAGTCCTCCCATGCGAGGAGTGTTCCACGCTCACCAGGCGAATGCAAGGATATTTTCAAAATTGGAATACTGAAAATCTACAACTATCGAGGTGCTTTCAAAGCGCTGGCGCGCGGTGGCGTTTCTGCAGGTCGTCGATCCATCTGTGCGTGCAGAAATTGCTCGGCGAGCACAAGTAGGTTCCGGCATCAGTAATGCCACTCAAAAAATTCGAACATTTTC
Source organism: Hoeflea sp. (assembly GCA_965216535.1). Lineage (GTDB taxonomy): Bacteria > Pseudomonadota > Alphaproteobacteria > Rhizobiales > Rhizobiaceae > Hoeflea_A. The sequence continues at coordinate 1,544,218 of OZ244175.1, read as the reverse complement.
AGATAGTTATAAAAACCCAAGAATTCCCCAGAAGTTCCCCAAGTGACCAACCAGCTTGAATCGTCCACCTCGACTAGGGTCGCACCATCGGCGGCAAGGTGCCGTCGCAACCCGAACCGGAGAACGATCATGCAAACGCAAACCGCTACCAAACCTGCCGATAACGGCGTCAATGTCGAAGCATTGCTCGGCGCCCGCGCGGTGCTCGGCGAAAACCCAAAAGCCGCGGAATTCACGTGGCGGGCCGAATGCCAGTGGCTGAAGGGCGTTCACAGCCGATCCACGGTCAGGGGATTCCATGGCCTCGGCGAGGAACATCAACACCAGCAGAGCTTCAGCTTCGACGCGGACCATCCAGCCTGCTTCGCCGCCGAAGACCAAGGCGCCACTCCCGTTGAAATCGTTCTGTCGGCCCTGGCCAGTTGTCTGACCGCCGGCGTTGCGGCGGTCGCCCAGAATCGCGGCATTCAGCTGCACTCGGTGACGGCCGTGGTGGAGGGCGACATGGACATCCAGGGCATCCTCGGGATCGACCCCGACATTCGCAACGGCTTCAACGCCATCCGCGTGTCCTTCGCCATCGATGCAGACGCCAACGCGGACGAGATTGCCGCTGTGGTGGCCCAAAGCCAGAAACGGTCGGCAGTCTTCGACATCATCGCCAACCCCGGAAATGTCCACGTTACCGTTGCATGACAGCCTGAGGGCTATCTGTATTTCGACGACGGGCTTGCCGCTTGAGGAGGCGACAATGCAGAAAAATCAATATGATGCCATTATCATCGGCGCGCGGGTCGCCGGCGCCGCAACAGCGCTGTTGCTGGCGCGCGCCGGAGCGAGGGTGCTTCTGGTCGACCGCGCCCACGAGATCGGCGACACACTCTCGACCCATGCGCTGATGCGATCCGCCGTCCATTTGCTGTGGCAATGGGATGTGCTCGATCCGATCGCCGCATCGACACCGCCCGTCACGGACACCCGCTTTGTCTACGGCAAGGACACGCTCGACATCCCGATCAAGCCGAACTCCAGTTATCCGGGTCTGTATGCGCCCAGGCGCTGGTTGCTCGACAACGTCCTTGGTGCGGCAGCCCAAAACGCCGGCGTGGATCTGAGAACAGGCATCACTTGCTCAGGTCTGATCAGGGCCCCGGACGGGAGGGTCAGAGGTGCCGTTCTGACCGATCGTGAGGGCAAAACAGCCGAAGTCAGGGCAGATATCGTTATTGGGGCCGACGGTCGGGACTCCGCTGTCGCCAAGATGGTTGGCGCACGCACCCTCGTTCGCTGCAACAAGCGCTCCGCCGTCGTTTATGCCTATGCCAATGGGATCAGCAACGAGGGCTATCGCTGGTTCTATGACGACGGCATCGCCGCCGGACTGATCCCCACGTCGCAGGATCAGCACTGCATTTTCATCTCCTGCAGACGCGAGGAGTTGTTTGCTCACATGCAGGCTGACTTTGCGCATGGCATGCGCACAATGCTCGGTCATTGGGTCCCCGACATTGCCGAAGGCCTGGCCAGGGACGGTTTCTCTGAAAAGCCGCGTCGTTTCCTGGGCGCGCCGGGACATTTGCGCCGGTGCGCCGGACCGGGATGGGCCCTGGTCGGCGATGCCGGTTATTTCAAGGATCCGCTGACGGCACACGGCATCACCGATGCACTGCGCGATGCGCAGCTGTTGCTCGATGCCTCCCTATGCTCTGGCTTCGGCGACCTCTCGTCGTATCAGAAGACCCGGGACCGTCTGTCGGCCGGTTTCCTGCGCATCACAGGTCAGATCGCATCCTTCGACTGGACGCTTGACCAGTTGAAAGGCCTGCACAAGAGCCTGACCGCAAACATGAAGGCAGAATATGCCTATTTGCTGGAGGGCGTACCGGCTCAACAGCAAGCCGCGTAACATCGAAGCACCCAGCCGCATTTCTCACGCTCTCTGTGGTCTAGCGTCCCCGGTCGATACGACGGCCGAGACTGACGATGATCGACTGGCACAAAACCAGCGCCGGAACCTGAGAACGGAAATGGCCGAGCCGTGCTTCCTTGACGTAAAGCACGCGCTCGGCCAGCCCTACGACGGGGCTGAGTTCATTGTCGGTGATCGCCAGCACGCGTCGGCCCCGATCTGCCGCAATCTCGGCGATTTCGACCGTTTCCGGCGTATAGTCATCAAAGGTAATGGCCAGCAGAACATCGTCCTCGGCAATCGACGCAATCTGCTCGTTTCGCATCGCGCCGAGATTGTCGATCAGGTGAACGCGCTTCCCGACATTGGCAAACCCGTAGAAGGAATAGGCGCCGATCCCGTAGGCACCGCGCGCAGCCGCAATATGAACGGCCCCACAATTCACCATCACATCCACGAAGGCTTCCAGCTCGTCATCGTCGATATCGTCCCGCAACCGCAACAGCGACTCGACGGCGGTTTGCACGAAAGTGTCGAAGACGACCCGCGGTTGCTCGAGATCCAGGTTGTTTTCACTGGCCATCTCGTTGTGTTCGCCAAGCGCTTTTATACGATCGGCATAGGTCATCCGCGGTCCGACGAGCCGCTGACGGAACACGTCCTGCAATTCCGCAAAGCCCGAAAATCCGAGCTCTTTGGCAAAGCGGGTAATGTTCGCCGGCGGAACTCCAGCCATTTTGGACAGACCGACAATATTGTAGATGGCAACATCTTCCGGATTGTTGAGGAAAAACTGGGCGACCTGGTTTAGCCGCTTGCTCAGGCTGCCCTGCCGCTCGACCAGTGCCTCGACGAGACTTGCATAGTCTTCGATGCGTTCCGCCGTTCGTTCGCCAGCCTGTTTCTTGCCCATAGGATGGTTCGCCTTCAGCTATCCCGGTGCCCCGACCACGGTTTGTTCCTGGTCGATCAGTGTTCCAGTCATCAGCCCGGCACTGTCGCTCAGCAAAAAGATCGCTAGCCGCGCCACCTCATCCGGCTGCAGCAGCCGGCCGAGCGGAGCACCGGCGTTTGCCGCACCGAGCCAGGCATCACCTTTGTCCAGCACCGTCGCCTGCATGTGGCGTTCTGCCGGAGTGTCGCACCAGCCCACATTGATTCCATTGACGCGGATCCGGTCTTGCAGATGCGCATGTGCGGCGTTTTTCGTCAACGTGGCAAGCGCCCCCTTGGTGGAAGCATAGATCGCCAGGTCCGGCGCACCACAATGGGCGTTCATCGACAGGATGTTGATGATGGACCCGGGAGCACCGCGTCGCAGCATGTCATTGATGGCGCCCTGCATCAGGAAATACGGGGCCCGAGCATTCACCGCATAGAGCTTGTCCCAAATCTCCTGCGTCCCGTCTGTAACGGCGGCTCGATCAGTCAGCCCGGCCGCGTTGACCAGGCAATCAATGCGGCCGAAACGCGAAACCGCCGCCTCAATCACCCGGGCCGGAGTATCTGTTTCTGCGAGATCGGCCTGCATGAACGCGACGGAGCAATTGTCCGCCAACCGCGACGCGTGCGCCTCCCCGCCCGCGGCATTGCGGTCGACCAGATACAGGGCTTCGACCCCGCTATCGACAGCCATGGCCGCAATCTCCGCGCCCAGCCCCTGGGCGGAGCCGGTTATCACGACCACTTTGTCGTCGAGGCGGATCTCCATGGCTTCCTCCGGTATCGGCACGCGGCAATCAATCGGAGTGCAAGGCTAGTAAAGGCCGCCGTGAAAATCAAAGAGGACCAGGAATGTGGTTGGCACTCGAGGAGCACCAATCTCCCAAAAAAATCGCAGAATTGACCGGTTTCTGCACCAGAAATTCGCCGGTCAGTCATGCCTCACCAGCGACCCTCGTCTCAGTCTTTGCCAATGGATCCCGCGGAAAATCTCCGGTGGTGACCGTCGTTTCCGGCTCCACCAGCACAACTTCACAGATCTCGCTCACAGCAATCGGGCAATGTTCCACCCCGTGCGGCACAACAATGAAATCGCCCTCTTCCAGAATCTCCTCGCGGTCGCGAAATTTCATCAGCAAGGTGCCCTTGTGCACGATGAAACACTCATCCTCTTCGGGATGAAAATGCCAAACGGCGGTGCCCGACAGTTTCGCCAATCGAATCTGCACGCCGTTTACCTGACCGGCCACCTGCGGGCGCGAAACTTGCTCGAAGCTGCCGAATGATTGGGTCAGATTCTGCTTCGGATAAGGTGAGATGTGGTTGTTGGCCGTCGCCACGTCCTTCATGATCGCCCGCAATTGCGTTTCCAGGTCTTCGCCCGTGCGCTCGTATTGACCGTCGAGGGCGGCGGTGCCGATCGTGAACCCCGCCGCACCGGCTTGCTGCACCGCCCGAATACGCTGCGGTCCATCGATGGACCCGGCCATGATCACCGGCTTGTCAGTCGCCTCACAGACCGCACGCATCAGTTCGCCCACATTCTGCTTGGAGCGATAGGCGAGAAGATCGAGACCGTGAACGCCGTCCCGCGCCGTCAGTTGCCTGGCGCTTGCGACAATCTCATCAACCGTGCCCTCCAGAACACTGGGATGACCGACGATGCGACCCGGAAACGGAAAGTACTGCACGCCGGACCCTTCTAGGATCGGCAGGACCAGATCCGCGCGGGTTCCACCGAGAAGAATATCCACACCGATCTCCACAGCCGCTTTGGCCGAAGCCGCCTCGCTGGCATCATCGAGTGAAACCACCTCAAGGTAGCTGGTGGCGCCGCCCTCCTTGATCGCAGCATTCAGTTTCTTCAACCGGTCAAAAGGCAACCCCACATCTTTGAAACCGATATGGCGCAGACCGGCTTCGAGCGCCGTCGCCAGGATGCTTTCAGCGTCCTCGACCGTCCGGTCGCGACGTGTGAGCATGAAGATAAATCGAAGTCCCATTGTGCCGCTTCCCTGTCGTCTGAATCCGACGGTTTATTGCCAATTTCAATCGCCCGCGATCAAGCGTCGGCTCTGCCCCCATGATAGGGCAGAAATTGGAAAATAGGAGGCACGGATTTCGACAAGCGTCGATCGAACGGCGATCGGCGTCAGGCTGCGATTTCAACTTTCGCCAGATGCTCGAAGAGCAACGCCACGGCCTCCGCACCCGGGTCATTGTGCCCGACCAGGCTGCTTTCGGCGATATAGCTGGCGCGCCCGGCTTTCGCTTTGGTGATGCCGGCCGTGTGATCGGCTCCTTCGCGAGCGGATTGCGCGGCAGCGCCAATGCCATCCTCCAGAGCGCTCAGGGCCGGCAGCAGTGCATCGATCATCGTCCGATCGCCCGGCCGCGCCCCGCCGACTTGCTGGATCCGGTCCAGACCGGCTTTCAACGACCCAATTGCATCCTGTCCACTTGCCGACGCATCGCCGGCGGCTGCAAAGAAAATGGCCAGCAAAACGCCTGATGAACCGCCCATGGTCTGGCTCAGCTCAAGCCCGATCGCACGGTAAAGCTGGGTCAGGTCTGCCAGCGGCAACCGGTCATAGGCATCGATCAGCGCGCGTGCCGCGGTGGCCAGCGTCGAACCCGTGTCTCCGTCGCCGGATTTGGCATCCAGCGCATTCAACTCCGCTTCGGCCTCGATCAGCACATTGCAGCACTGGTCGATGAAAGCCCGCATCCGCTCGTCTTTCGAAGGCATGGGGCGGATGGGTGCCAAACCATCGGGCAGCGGCCGAACGGCGATGTCGGATACTGGCAGACACCCCGGCCAGGACCACGGGGCAACCGGTGCCAGCAACTTGCCTTCGACGAATTTCGTCACCGGCAGAAGCGATACCGAAAACCCCTGCATATCGAGCGAGGTCATCAAATGCGCCGGACCGACCATCCACCGTATCTGGTCTCCAATTCTGGATCGGGTCAGTTCCTCGGCCAGCACGGCCATTTCCAACGGAGTGGTTCCCCCGAGATTGTTGAGCAAGGCGACGTGCGGGCCCGGTGTCACGTTGGGCGCAAGCCTGTCGATGACCAGCTCCATGGCATCCCGGGCGTTGGTGAAATCGACCTGCTCAATTCCAGCCTCACCATGGATTCCGAGACCCAACTCGGCCTTTCCCGGTTCGATCCGCAACTCCTTCGGCGAGCCCGGAATGGTGCAGGTGTCGAGCGACATGCCGATAGATACGACGCCGCTGATCGTCTCCTCGGCAGCGCGAGTGACTGCATCGAGGTCGGCCCCCTCTTCAGCCAGGGCACCGGCGATCTTGTGGACGAACAGTGTGCCCGCAACGCCGCGTGGTTGCGGCAGATCGGGCAAGGCAACGTCGTCATCGACCACGACCATGGAGACTTTCAGCCCGAACGCTCGCGCCCGCTCCGCGGCCAGTCCGAAGTTTAGCCGGTCGCCCGTATAATTCTTCACGATCAACAGGCAGCCGGCTTTGCCGGTCACGGCGAGAATGGCCGCCAGAACAGCGTCCACCGAGGGGGACGCGAACACGTCTCCGCAGACCGCCGCCGTCAACATGCCCTGGCCGACAAAGCCGGCATGAGACGGCTCGTGTCCCGATCCGCCGCCCGAGACGAGAGCCACCTTCGACTTGTCCCAATCGGTTCGCACGACGACCTTGATATGCGGATATCCGTCAAGGCGGGCCAGCCGGCCACCGGCCGTGCGCAAGGTCCCGTCAATCGCCTCGGTAACCAGGGTTTCCTTGGTGTTGATGAATTGCCTCATGGTCATACTCCTCAGGCGACTCGAGCGCCGCTGGCATCGAAATACAGCGCGTTGCGGGGCTGGATGGCGATCGTGTCGCCGGGTTCCAGTTCGGTATGGATGTCGGTGAGCGTCACGATGGTGTGCTCGCCCAACGCCAGGTGAAGTCGCGTCTGATCGCCCAGATGTTCAATGCGAACGACCGACGAAGGTGTGCCTTGCCCGTGCTCGACATGTTCGGGACGAAGGCCGATCGTTGTCGCACCGGGAGGTGCTCCGGCGAACAGATCTGCCGGAAGCGCATTGATGCGTGGCGTGCCAAGGCGACCAGCAACATAAAGGCTGACGGGATTTTCATAGATGTCACGCGGCGACCCGAACTGCACCAGCCGGCCCTGGTCGAGCACCCCGACATGGGTCGCCATGGTCATTGCCTCGATCTGGTCGTGAGTCACATAGAGAAGCGTGGCGCCGAGACTGGCCTGGATGCGTTTCAGTTCGACACGAAGATTGGCCCGCAACTTTGCATCGAGCGAACTCAGCGGCTCGTCCATCAGATAGATCGCCGGGTTGCGCACCAAAGCCCGGCCTATGGCGACCCGTTGCATTTCTCCACCGGAAAGCGCCGTGGCCTTGTTGTCGAGCTTGTGGGCGATGTGCAGAACCTCGGCGACCTCACCGACCTTGCGCTTGATCTGATCTTCCGGGGTTTTCAGGATCGGAGACCTGAGAGGGAAAGCGAGATTGTCGCGCACCGTCATGTGGGGGTAGAGCGAGTATTGCTGGAAGACCATCGCCACATCGCGCTGCGCCGGGGTGTCGTCATTGACCGGTCGCCCGTCGATGCAGATCTCGCCGCTGTCTGGTTGCTCCAGACCGGATATGAGGCGCAACGTGGTGGTTTTTCCCGCACCGGTCGGCCCGAGAAGCACGACGAACGAACCGCTTTCGACGGAGAGTGTGACGTTGTCGACAGCCGTGATCGATCCGAATGCCTTTGAGACGTTTTCGAGGGTGACGTCAGCCATGGGACAGCACTCCCTCATTCAGATCCGACCGAATGGCGCGGCCCGATTGACTGTCGAACAGGGTCACGGTCGAACCGTCGAACTCCAATCCGAGCGTTTCACCGACGGATGCCTTTTGCTGCGAAGGCACCCGCGCCTTGACCTCCCCATTGTGGGTGTCCAGCGTGACGATCTGGGTCGTCCCCAGATATTCGCTGGCTATGATCTGTCCGCGGTATGCGGCTGAGTCCGACAGCCTGATGTGTTCGGGCCGTACGCCATAAACCATGTCGCCATCGAAGGCTTCCAACAGGGCCGGAATTCCCAGCGACTGGTGATGCAGCTTGGCGCTGGTCGCACCTCTTTCGAGGTTGCCGTGAAATTTCAGAAAATTCATCGACGGCGAGCCGATGAAGTCAGCGACGAACATCGTCGCGGGCTTGTCGTAGATATCCTGGGGTGTGCCGAACTGCTCGACTACACCGTGGTTCATGACAACGATCTTGTCGCCCATCTGCATCGCTTCGAGCTGGTCGTGGGTGACATAGACGGTGGTCGCGCCCATTCTGTCGTGCAGGCCTCTCAACTCACCGGCCATACGCTCGCGAAACTCGGCATCGAGAGCTCCCAACGGTTCGTCCATGAGGAAACATTTCGGACTGCGTACGATCGCGCGCCCAAGCGCGACGCGTTGACGATCACCGCCCGACAGGCCTCCGACGGGGCGGTTGAGGATGTCTTCAATGCCCAATATTCGGGCGACCTCGGCGACTTTCTCGTTTATCTGCGCCCGGGGCATGCCCTGACTGACGAGCGGGTAGCTGATGTTCTTGCGCACGTTCATATGGGGATAGAGCGCAAACATCTGGAACACGAACGCGATGTCGCGCTTGCTGGCGGGCATCTGCCCAACCTCTTCGCCGTCGATGAAGATCTCACCTGATGTTGGCAGCTCCAGTCCCGCGATCATCCGCAGAGTGGTTGTCTTGCCGCAGCCCGACGGCCCGAGGAGCATGAAGAATTCTCCATCCTCGATCTTGAAGGACGAAGACTGCACGGCCGTGAAGTCTCCGAATTCCTTGCGAACGTTCCTGATTTCGATCTCGGCCATGACGTTACTCGGGGAAGTGGCTGACGATGATGAACATGACCGTGCCCACCAGCGTTATTGCAAAGGAATAGGTGAAGGCGATCAGGTAAAGCGGCTGCATCAGCATGAGCACGCCAATCGCGATCAGGATGCTGGCCACCAACTCCCAGGGGCCGCGGCGAAACCGCGCCAGTCCGTTGAAGAAATCGCTCATTTGCGGACCGCTCCAAAGGTGATCCCACGCAGCAGGTGCTTGCGCAATAGGATGGTGAAGACCATCACCGGCACGAGAAAGATCGTCGCGCCCGCAGCGACCGCGGGCCAGTCCTGGCCACCGACACCGATGATGGTCGGAATGAACGGGGGAGCCGTCTGGGCCGTTCCCGAGGTCAGCAGCACGGCGAAGGCATATTCGTTCCAGGCGAAGATCAGGCAGAAGATCGCGGTCGAGGCGATGCCGGTCGCCGCCTGCGGCAGGACGACCTTGTAGAACGCCTGGAAGCGCGTATAGCCGTCGATCAGGGCTGCCTCCTCATATTCGCGCGGGATCTCGTCGATGAAGCCCTTCAGGAGCCAGACCGAAAGCGACAGGTTCACGGCCGTATAGAGCAGGATCATTCCGGCATGGGTGTCCGAGAGCCCCAGCGATCGGAACATGAGGAATATCGGGATGGCCACCGCGATGGGCGGCATCATCCGCGTCGACAGAATGAAAAACAGGAGATCGTCTTTCAGCGGAACCCGAAACCGCGAGAACGCGTAGGCCGCCAGTGTCCCCAGAAACACCGACAGGAAGGTCGATCCAAAGCCGATGATCACGGAGTTCATGAAGCGTTCACCGAAACGCGACGGACCGGCGATCACCATGCCCTTGTCGTGGACGATCTCCTCATACCAGGTGGTTGGCGGATTTGCTTCCAGATACTCCGGCGTCTGGCGCGTCTGAGTCGTGAAAAGGTTGACGTATCCCTCAAGCGACGGCTCAAACAGGACCTTTGGCGGATAGGCGATGGAATCGGGCGACGATTTGAAGCCCGTCGAGAAAATCCAAAGCAACGGGAGCAAGGTGATCAGCGCATAGGCGATCACCAGGCCGCCTGCGATCCACTTTTGCCGGACGGAGGGCTCGGTTACCGAATAGCTGCTCATCTTTCTTTCACCCGATTGAGCGCTTTCACATAAATCGACGCCAACCCGAAAACGGTGACGAAGAGAATGATGGCGTAGGCCGAAGCGAAGCCGGTGCGCCATTTTTCGAAGGCTTCGCGCTTCAGGTTGATCGATGTGAGTTCCGTCACCGATCCCGGTCCGCCGCCGGTCAATTGAACGACAAGGTCGAACATCTTGAAGTTTTCGATGCCGCGAAACAGAACCGCCAGCATCAGAAAAGGCAGCACCATCGGAACCGTGATGGTCCAGAACTGGCGCCACTTTGAAGCCCGGTCGCATTCGGCAGCCTCATAGATCGATTCCGGTATCGATCTCAGCCCCGCCAGGCAGATCAGCATGACGAACGGTGTCCACATCCAGGTATCGACAATGACAATGGCCCACGGTGCCAATCGGACGTCGCCGATCATCGAAAAACTGGTCGGGTCGACACCGCTGAAGAAGGCCACCGCATAATTGAACAGCCCGATTTGCGGCTGGTAGAGAAAGGTCCAGAAGTTTCCGACCACGGCTGGAGACAGCATCATCGGAAGCACGATAATGGTCGTCCACAAATCATTGCCGCGAAACTTCCTGTTGATCAGCCAGGCCAGCGCAAAGCCGATCAGCACCTGGAAGAACATGGTCCAGAACAGGAAATGCGCCGTCGCCTGCATGGTCAGCCAGACATCGCTGTCGGTCAGAATGCGCTCGTAGTTGCGCAACCCGATCCATTTCACTTCCGCATTCGGGCGGTTGGCGCGAAAGTTCGTAAAGCTCAGCCTGATCGTCCAGATCAGTGGAAAGATGTTGACGGCCAGAAGGAGAAAGATGGACGGGGCCACAAAGATCCAGGCGATGGCGCGGTCGGACAGGCCCCTGATCCTTCGCGCAACCCTTTTGGGTGTCGCCTTGGCGGCGCGATCCAATGCCGTGTCGAGCACAGGCCCCTCCCATTTGTCATGCTTTGTCATCCGCAGGCCAACTTGAGCCAATCGGCCTGCGGACAGGATGTTTCAGGATGCGCCCTAGAGCAAAGGGCGACAAGTTTGAACCATTTGACCGTGGCGATTTTGGTCTCTGGCTAGGCGGTTGCCCGCCGTGGTGCCACCCCACCACAAGTGCAAGCCAACGACGCCAGGGGCCAAAAGCGCCCGGCCCGAAGGGTGGCTGCATATCGGCCCATCGGCTGCGTTGCGCCGCTTGCCCGATGCACCACATCGCGCTGCGCGACGCGCCTAGCCGAGTGGAGCCGATCTGCAGCCATCAAATGGTCCAAACTTATCGCCCTTTGCTCTAACTCAACGTCGGGACTTAGATTTTCCCGTCGTCTTCGAACACCTCGGTCCAGTCTTCGACCAGTCCGTCAAGTGCTTCCTGGGCCGTACCTTCGCCCGCGATGACATAGGAATGGACACGGTCCTGCATCGCCAGAAGCAATGAGGCGTAGGACGGCTCGGCCCAGAAGTCCTTCACGATGGCCATGGAATCGAGGAATGTCTGAGCATAGGGCTGGCTGGTCGCGAAGCCCGGATCCTCGACCACTGCCTTGAGCGCCGAATACCCGCCGAGCTCCCACCACTTTTTCTGGATTTCCGGCTGGGCGAACCACTTGATGTATTCCAGCGCCGCATCCTGGCTGTCGGAATAGGAAACCACGGAAATGCCCTGACCACCCAGCTGGGCGAAATGGCCTCCGGGGCCGGCCGGGTTCGGGAAATAGCCTGACTTGTCGCCGCCAACATTCGGATCGGCATGGACGCCCGGCCAGATGAAGGCGAAATTCATCTGCATGGCCACCTGGCCGGACTTGTAGGCGTCGATATTCTCCGACATGTACCAGTCCGATGAACCGGGTGGTGTGCAGCAATCATAGAGTTCCTTGTAGAACTCCAGACCGGCCGCAGCGTCTTCCGAGTTCACGAACCCGGTCAGCTCATAGGGGCTGTCCGGATTGCCGTACTCGAAGCCGAAATTGTAGAGGGCGTTGGTCACGCCCATGGTGATGCCTTCCGAACCGCGCTCGGTGTAGATGGCAGCGCCATAGACCGTCTTGCCGTCGATTTCGCGGCCCTGAAAGAACTCCGCAATGTCCTTTAGCTCGGCCAGCGTGTTCGGGACACCGAGATCGCGGCCGTATTTTTCCTTGAATTCGGCCTGCAATTCCGGCCTTTCGAACCAGTCCTTGCGATAGGTCCAGCCGACGACATCGCCAAACGCCGGCAGGGCCCAGTAATTGGGTGTGCCCTTCGGCCACTCGGCATAACCGGTCACGGTAGCCGGAATGAAGTCGTCCATCGTGATGCCCTGGGCATCGAAGAAGTCATTGAGTTTGACATAGTGCCCGGCTTCGGCGCCGAGTCCGATCCATTGGCTGTCACCGATCATCAGGTCGCAGAGTTTGCCGCCCGAGTTCAGTTCGTTGAGCATGCGGTCGGCGAAGTTCGGCCACGGCACGAATTCAAAGCCCATCGTGTGGCCGGATTGCTGTTCGAAATCCTTGCTGAGCTCGATCAGCGCGTTCGCCGGATCCCAGGCTGCCCAGCACAATGTCAGTTCGTCGGCTTGTGCGGCGCTGACGCTCAGGCCGCCGGTCACTGCGATCGCGGTTGCAGTAAACAGATTCGTGAATTTCATGGGGGTCCTCCCTTGCGTTCGATATCCCTGACGACGTGGAACGCGATCATGGATGGCCTTTCGTAAATGATGAACGTACCTCAAAGCAAGCAAAAAATGAGGTACGCACCTCAAATTGGCGCTCAAAACCGTCTGGAGATCAGTGAAGATTCTCGCGCAGAACGATATCGATACGGATTTTTTCCTGCGATTCGAGCAGCTTGGCATTGTCACACTTGGCCTTCAGCACCCGAATGGCGCTGCGTGCAAGATGACCGACATTTTGCGTGATGACCGCGTCGATTTCGTCTGCAACCAGGGCGTCCCGCATAATAGGCGTGAGTTCATGCCCGATAACGACCGGGGAACCGTCGCGGCGATGCTGTCGCAACGTGCCCAACAGGGCCTTGTTTCCCGACCCGATCGAATAAACCCCGGCAATGTCCGGATTGTTGGCGAACGCGCGACCGACAATCTGCTCGATCCGCTCCGGATCATCGTGCCCTTCCAGGGTGGGCAGAACGTCGACCGAGGCAAACCGATCCGCCACAACCCGATCGAAACCGAGCCGTCGCTCGATGGCGTCCCGCGCCGACATGGAATTGCTCAAGACCAGGACCTTGCCACCGGCCTGCCCCAGAAACCGACCCATCAATAGGCCAGCGGTTCTGCCGGCTGCGACATTGTTGATGCCCACGAACCAGTCGCGGTTTGAACTCGGCAGGTCCGACACGAGGGCAACGACCGCAACATTCATTTCCTGCAAACGCAGGATCGCATCGCGAATTTCCGGCGTTTCGGGCGCCATGATCGCAACGCCCTCGAACCCGGCGGCACCGACACGCTGCAAGATTCGCACCGTCGCGTGCGGGTCCCGTGGCGGTATCCGGTATTGCTTGATCAGCAGGCGATCAGTCCAGCCGCTGGTCGCGGCCTCCTTCAAGGCAGCTCGCAGCGTATCGACGAATTGCCCCTCCCCCTCGGGAAGAACGAAGGCGAAGCGATATTCTCTCTGGCGAGCGAGATTGGCGGCCGAAACGTCACGGATATATCCGATGGAATCGACCGCATTGTTCACCCTGTCGATGGTCTTTTGGCGGACTCCGGGCCGAGCGTTTAAGACGCGGTCGACCGTAGCGAGGCTCACGCCAGCCGCCTTGGCTAAATCTCTTACCGTTGGCTTGCCCAAAGAAACCTCCAGCATCGCTCAATAGGCAATGTCCTGAGGTACGTCAATCAGTAAGGCAGTTTGATGTCTCGGATTGTGGACAATGCAACCCAACGATTCGACTGTCCTTTTAGCCAATATCGCGCGCCAGGTCAGTGCCAAAATTCTGTTCGGCGACATGCATTTCCTGCCGCCCGACGCGGTCATCTCGGGACGACCGTCAGATCGACCGGACCGTCCAGATCGGCAAACGCCCGCTCCAGCGCCTTGACGTGCCGGTTGAGGTTTTCAAGCGTCGCGAACGCGCCCGCATCGACGCCGACCTCGACAAACAGCCGGTCGCCGCCGCGCCGCGTGCGAAGGCCGACCAGGCAGCCGGGCGGCAGTGTCGTTTCGACGATCGTGCGCAAGCCGGTCATTTCGTTGTGCGGCGCGGGCCGATCGAACAGGCTTGCAAGCCCCGACAAAACCATGCCGATGCCGCGCCTCAGCATCAACAGCACCACCAGTGTGGCACCGAGGGCGTCGAACAAAATCACCAGCGCAGGATCCTTTGCGAGCGCGGCGATCGTCAGCGTGACCTGCAGGATGGCGGATCCGACCAGTGCTCCAAACCGAGCGCTCAGTTCGGCGCCAAGAATGCCCCGGTCTGCCCCCTTGGCGGCAGCGCGCATGCTGACCCAGCCGAAAATGTTGATGATCAGATTGACCGCATTGATGATGGCGGCGAACGCCAGGCCGAGCGGGCTGGCGGGCACTCCGGCCTCAACCACGGTGTGAAACACCCGCTGCGCCACCCACAGTCCCCCTAAGACCAGGCTGAGCCCGACGATCACCCAGGCAAACTGTTCCACCTTTCCGGTTCCGAACTCGAAGTCCGTCAGCCGACCGCGATGCACAGACCGCAGGAGCCACAATGTATAAAAGACCACGGTCAGCATCAGGGCACCGCGGATGGCCTCTCCCAGCATGGTCAGCGATCCGCTGGCAATGGCGACAATGATGAGCATCAGAGTGATCGCCGTGTCGGCCGAAACCGTCAGCAGAAAAGCCCGCTCCTTGGCCAGTTCCCCGGCAGAGGGAGTGCGCGTTTCGACACTCACAGCCGCAGACGCGCCCGCAGCACGTCGATGAGCCCGACCTCCGGGAAGCGGACATAGGCGGATTGGCCAATGGGACACTTGTTGAGCCCGGCCTCGCCGGTATTCAGCGTCAGGACCGCCTGGGCGACGCCTTCGGTTCGGCCCTTTGCCAAAGCAGCCAGATCCTTCCGGCCAATGGTTGCCGCCGATCCGCGCGTCAGCAGAACAGTCGCGGTTCGGGTAAACGATTCTCCCTCGAGAACGACTTCGGCCTGATCACCATTATCGATCAGCGCGATCTCGGCATCGGGTACCGGCACATCGACCAGCAACACTGAGCAGTCGATCCATTCAATGACCGGCTGCCCGGAGCGGACGACCGCGTCAGGTGCCGCCAGTAAGCCGAAGACATGTGCCCCTTCCGGCGCACTGACCGTCGCCGATGACAAATCGGCGAGCGCGGTCTGCGCCAGTTCGAAACCGGTGCTTGCGTCGGCCAGGCGCGCTTTGGCCCGATCCAGTTCGTGGCGCAGGCGCTGCTGCTCGAGTTTCAGCTCCAGTTCACCGTAATGCAACCAGTCCGGCGTGCTGCCGTCCGCGCCGATATAGACACCGGCTTCCGCCGACCGGTCACGCAGCAAAGCATAGGTCAGCCGGGAATTGAGATCGGCCTCCTTCGATCTCGCTCCGGCCAAACGCAGGGACGCTTCATCCAGCTCCGCGTTTGAGCCCACGCCCCGCCCCGCCAGATCCCGCCGGCGTTCAACGACGCGCTTGAGGACATCAATGGTTTCCGCAACGACCTCGATTTCCTTGCGTAGCGTAGTGATCTCGGTTTCGAGCGTGCGGTGGAAAAGATCAGCCATCTCGTCGCGTGCGGCCACCCGCTCGCGTTCCATCTGGGCGATCTCTTCCAACTGTTCCTTGGCTTCCTGCACGCTGATATCGGCTGCCGCGACTCGCTCGCGCATGTCTTCCACGGCCTGTTTCTCGGTAAACAGCAACGGATTCTCGATCATGGCGACAAGGCCATCCGCACCGATCGTCGTGCCTGCCGAGGGCAGCGGCGTGACAATACGACCGTCGATCGGCGCCACTGCCAGGCGCGACCAGGTAGTCACCGCCGAATCGCGCACCAGGGTAGACCGGACATAGGGACCGATCATCCAGGCGCAATAGGCCACGAACACCACCGCCACCAGCAGGATAAGGCGTCTGCCTCGCATCATTGCTCCCCTCATTGAACGCGCAGGCTGACAGCATGGGACAAGAGCCAACGGACGTTGTCAACTCGATTGGTGGCAGGCGATCAATGCGGATTTCGCGCCAAATATTGGTCCACCAAGCCCGACAGTGAACACTTTGTTTCAAAAACACCGGCCGGTCGGCTCTTTTTGACGGGGAGCATCCGTCTTATCTCTCTCCACACCGCCAGCAACAGGAAAGGCCTGCTCATCCGATGCCCGACAGACTTCCAACCTATTTCATTTCCCACGGTGGCGGTCCCTGGCCCTGGCTTGAGGACATGCGGCCCCACTATGCCGAACTGGAAAAATCTCTTGAGCGGATGCGTGAGGAGCATTCGGGTGACCTGAAGGCCATCCTGATGATTTCGGGCCATTGGGAAGAAGACCGCATGACCGTGATGTCCGGGACCCGACCGCCGATGGAATACGACTATTTCGGATTCCCGGACCACACCTACCAGATCCGCTATCCGGCACCCGGCGATCCCTCGCTCGCGGCTGAGGTCAAAGGCCTGCTCGATCAAGCCGGCATCGAGACCGGATCCGATGAAGGTCGCGGTTTCGACCACGGAACCTTCGCCCCGGCCTATATCATGCACCCGCAGGCCGACATGCCGATCGTGCAACTGTCCATTCACAGCAACTACGATCCTGAACTGCACTACCAGGTTGGGCGCGCATTGGCGCCCTTGCGCGACCAGGAAGTCCTCATTGTCGGCAGCGGGTTGAGCTATCACAATCTGGGTGCGATCCGACATCCGGAAATCGCCCGTGAACCGTCGATTGCCTTCGATACCTGGCTGCAGGAAACGCTGCTGTCATCCGATCCGGAGACAAGACATCGGCGTCTTGTTGATTGGGAAGCCGCGCCATCGGCCCGCAGCGCCCATCCGAAGGAAGATCACCTGGTGCCGTTGATGGCCGCCGTCGGCGCTGCCGAAACGGAAACAGCGACCATGGTCTACCATGAGATGTTCATGGGCAACTTCGCCGCCTCCAGCTTCCGCTTCGGGTAGCTCGAGGCCTGGTGGTCAGCCCATGCTGCGCTCGATGCGATCCAGCGTTTCCATGGTCGGCAATGCCTGAGCCACGGAGCTGTTGGGCTCCCTGCCTTCACGGATGGCGGCAATGAACTCTCGGTCCGCCAATTCGACGCCGTCATTCGACACCGCCACACCTGAAAGATCCACGGGCTTGTCGTAGCCGTCGAACAGATCGTCGTATCGGGCAAGATAGGTACCGTTGTCGCAAATGTAGCGGAAATAAGTGCCGAACGGACCGTCATTGTTGAAGCTGAGTGACAGGGTGCACAAGGCGCCGTTTTTGGCCTTCATGCCGATGCTCATGTCCATGGCGATCCCGAGATCGGCATGCGGCGGACCTTGCAGGCCGAAGGCTTCCACCACCTGTCCGCCGGTCTGATATTCGAACAGATCGACCGTGTGGCAGGCGTGGTGCCAGAGCAGATGGTCGGTCCAGGTCCGTGGCTCGCCCTTGGCATTGGTGTTGGTACGGCGGAAGAAATAGGTTTGCACGTCGAGCTGCTGCAACGTCAGCTCTCCGGTCCGAATACGGTTGTGGACCCACTGATGGGACGGATTGAACCGGCGCACGTGGTCAACCATGGCGACAAGCCCGGTCCGTTTCTGAGTCTCCACCACCCGCCGTGAGTCGGCCAGCGAATCGGCCATGGGGATTTCGCACAGCACATGTTTGCCGGCTTCCAGGGAAGCGATCGTCTGCTCGGCGTGCAGCTGTGTCGGCGTGGCCAGGATGACCGCATCGACATCGTCGCGGGCAAGGCTCTCGTTCAGATCCTTGGTAGCATGGGCTATGCCGCGCTGGCGAGCAAAGGCCTCGATGTCGTCCGGGCCACCACCGACCACCGAGGTCACTTCGACACCGTCGATCCTTGACAGCGCGTCCAGATGTTTGGTCCCGAAAGCGCCGGCAGCGCCGGCCACACACAATCTCATGGCGGATTTCCTTTTGGTCACGACCCTGCGTATAGGCACTGATTTCCTGCAGTCGGTGCTTGGAATGCTGGTAGCATGCAGACGCGCACCCGAGAAATTGAATGGCGTGCTACGCTATTTGGAATTGTTATAGAACGTCGTCAAAGAAAACGCTTGCTGACCATAGTGCTCGCGACAATATTGTCGGATCATGTCGATCAGACGCGTCTGCGTTTCCGTGGGTCGCCAACCAACCCTATAGGTCAATCCAATACCGCGTTCGCTGTCCTTGAGGGGGATCGGCAGTGGCGCCAGAATGCCCTGCTGGCGCTCCGTTTCGAACTGATTTTGCGACATGATGGTCACATAATCGCCGCGCTGCATCAGGCCGCGCACGAGAACCAGCGAACTCGACACGATGCGCACAGGCGTCTCCGCCATATCCTGGATTCGCAGATTTTCGAACAGATAAGATCCGGTCGGGGTCTCCTTCGGCGGCGCGATCCATGGATACTCGAGTGTGTCGCGCAGCGTGGGACGTGACCGGCTTGCCAGCGGATGCCCGGGACGGGCGACGATCGACAGTTGTTCCGAAAACAGCGACTCCTGGATAACATCATCGGCCGGAAGCGGCTCCCGCAGAGCACCGATCAGAAAATCGATTTCGCCAAAGCGAAGATCGCGCAACAGGGTCGGATAAGGTGCGTCGACACAGCGGATCTGCAGGCCCGTGCCGCTGGTCGCCAGCAAACCGTTGATGGCATCCGGCAGGATCGAGGAGCGTGAAAGCGGCAAGGATCCGATGACGATGCGGGTGCTGTCCTGTCCCTTGAATGCATCGACCTCGTAACTGCCCTGCCGCATCTCAGCCATCGCCAGCCGAACGTGATGCACGAGTGCCTCGGCCGAGGGCGTGAGCATCACACCCCTTCGAACAGGTTCGAACAAGGGAATGCCGGCGAGCTCCTGCAACTCCCTGGCAGCCCGGTGCACGGCAGGCTGCTTGGCACCGATATCGCGTGCCGCCTGGCTGTAACTTCCAGCGCGAGCGATGGCAACGAGCGCATGAAGCTGTGCCCGCGTGACTTGTTTGTGAAAGTCGCGCCTGGCCCTGACTTCCCCGGTTCGAGCCGCGCGCCGCGCCGCCAGTTGCCCGCCGGTTCGCAGATGCTCGATTGCGCGTCGCGCGCGGCGCTCCAGGATCTCTCCGGCCTCGGTCAAAAACATGCCTTGCGGTTGCCGGTCGAAAAGAAAAGCTCCGTAGGCGGCCTCCAGTTTCGCGATGGCCTGGGTAATGGCCGGTTGTGAGAGATGTACCCGTTCGGCCGCCAGCCCGATGCGTCTTGTGTCGGCCACCACGCTGAACGCGATCAGGTGTCTGATGTTCGGCAAGCTGCTTTCCAAGTCGACCATCCTGTTTTCGGCAATTGGAAGTCCTATAACATTTTTCAATCACGCCGTCAGTGTTCGAAGTAGGTTCGCAAGTCCACTGGATGTAGCGTGCCGCGCATGGATGCCAATTACTTGCCATATCATCCCGCTCCACGGAAGCCGGGTTACAAGGCGCCTGCCGGCGCGGTCGATGCGCACTGCCACGTCTTCGGACCGGCCGCCCGTTTCCCCTATTCTCCTGCGCGCAAATACACGCCCTGCGATGCGCCCAGGGAAGAGCTTTTTGAACTGCGCGACCTCCTTGGCTTCAGCCGCAACGTCATCGTTCAGGCGTCATGCCACGGAACCGACAACGCCGCCATGGTCGATGCCTTGCAGGCGGCGGGCGATCTGGCGCGCGGGGTGGCGGCGGTCGATCCCGGGATCACCAATGAAGAATTGTCCGCCCTGCATGCTGCCGGCGTTCGCGCTGTCCGGTTCAATTTCGTCAAGCGCCTGGTGGATGCCACACCGCAAGAGGTCTGCTTCGGGATTGCGGAACGCGTTGCCCGCCTTGGCTGGCACGTTGTGGTCTATTTCGAAGCGCCGGATCTGGAAGACCTTGCGCCATTTTTGCAGACCCTTCCGACAACCGTTGTCGTCGATCACATGGGCCGCCCGGATGTTACCGCCGGAACGGACCACACCGACTTCCAGCGCTTTGTCGGTCTCTTGCAGGATAACCCGAACATTTGGACCAAGGTCAGTTGCCCGGAGCGGCTGACTGTTGCCGGCCCGCCCTATGACGACGTTGTGCCGTTCGCCCGCTTGCTGGTGGACCGGTTTCCCGACCGCGTGTTGTGGGGCACCGACTGGCCGCACCCGAACATGAAATCGCACATGCCGGATGACGGCCAACTGGTCGACATCATTCCAAGGATCGCGGTCACCGATACCGCGCAACGCGCCCTGCTCGTCGATAACCCGATGCGGCTTTACTGGGGCGCCGTCTAGGAGAACCGAGTCGATGGAACCCACTCAATTCGATCATCATGCCGCGATCGAGGGCACGACCATCTTCGATGGCGCCCAGGCCATGAAAGGCTACGCCCTGAACAAGATGTGCTACTCGTTCAACACGGCCGTCGCGCGCGAAGAATACCTGGCCGACCCGGAAGCCTACATGCAAAAATTCGGCCTGAACGATGAGCAGAAACAGGCCTGTCGCGACAAGAACGTGCTGGCGATGATCGCCGCGGGCGGCAACATCTACTACCTCGCAAAGTTCGCCGGGATTTATCACCTGGACGTTCAGGATGTCGGCGCACAGCAGACCGGCATGTCCAAGGAAGCGTTCAAGGAAAAACTTCGCAAGGCGGGAGACTGAGCCATGGCCAGGATCATCGGAGGACTGACAAGTTCGCACATTCCGGCAGTCGGCAACGCCATCGCCAGGGAACTGTACGAGGACCCCTACTGGAAACCTTTCTTCGAGGGCTACCCGCCGATCCGCGAATGGCTCGGCGATCACAAGCCGCAGGTCGCGATCAACATCTACAATGACCACGGGCTGGGTTTCTTCCTCGACCGCATGCCGACGTTCGCCATCGGCGCCGCCCACGAATATCGCAACGAGGATGAAGGCTGGGGCATACCGCAACTGCCTCCCTTCCCCGGCGATCCTGAACTGAGCTGGCACATTATCGAGAGCATGGTCGAACAGGAGTTCGACATCACCTCCTGCCAGGAGTTGGCGGTGGATCATGGATTCGTGGTGCCCATGCAGCTCTTCTGGCCCGGCGCACCGAACAACCCGGACATGCCGCGCACCGTCCCGATCAGCGCCAACACGGTGCAGCATCCGATCCCGACGCTGAAGCGCGCCTATGATTTCGGCAAGGCCCTGCGCAGGGCTTTGCTGTCCTATCCGAAAGACATCAACATCGTGGTGCTTGGCACGGGCGGGTTGAGCCATCAGCTCGATGGCGAGAGGGCCGGCTTCATCAACAAGTCGTTCGACCAGATGTGCATGGAGAAGATCGTCAGCGACCCGGAGGCACTGACAAGGATCAGCCGCATGGAACTGGTCGAAAAGGCCGGCGCCCAGGGAACCGAATTCCTCATGTGGATGATGATGCGCGGCGCGTTGGGTGACAGGGTCACGCCCGTACACTCGAACTACCACATACCGATCTCCAATACGGGTGCCGGAACGATGATGCTGGAGTGCACGGCTTAGCGAAACCTAAACCCGTTTCGGCCCGAGCCCTAAGGCTTTGGGGGACGTGTCGCGAGATCCGGTTTCAGTCCGAGTGGTTGTGGTGGCGTCGCGCATTGCGATTGAACTTGTGTCGTCCAATTTGCGCTGACGGCGATGATCCGAACAACGGCGGTTTCGCCACGTCATGCATCGGATGCGTCCGGGAGCCGATAGCCACTTTCGGCTCCCGGATTCAACGGGAGACTTTTAGTACCCGTCGATTGCCTCTCGGGCGGCATCGCCGCTGGCGTCAGCTTCCGTTTCGTGGCGAATCTCGTTCGCCTCCTGTCGCATTTGCGTCCAGTGCCACCAGATCCAGAAGGCCAGGCCTATGATGTACATCGGAAACTCGAAGCCCTGGAATGGATAGACCGCTGCGACATTCGCGAGATCGACGGCCCAGTTGCTCATACCGTTCGTGGACATAAGTGACCTCCTTTAGTTTCTGGCACCGACCAGCGCTTTTTCGGCGCTGGTGACATCGGCGATCGCCGCCTCGTAGTCCTGGGTGGTTTCGAAATCGAGACCTTCCAGTTCGACCTTGGCGGGCACCCTCAGGACTCCGAAGGCGTTCAGCACTTTCGCGCCGATCCAGGCCGGCACGAAGCCGAGTACGAAGAACATGATGATGGCGCCCATAAACTGGCCGAGCGGGTTGATGGCGGCATAGCCCTCATATGGCGAGGAAGGCTGACCCCACAGCACGAAGCCGGCGATGACCAGTCCGATAAATCCGGCATAGCCGTGTACCGCGACGGCGCCGACCGCGTCGTCGATCTTGAACCTGCGCTCGACCCAGTAGTGCAGCTTGTAGGCGGCCCATGCGCCGATGGCAGCGATGATCATGGCCTGGATCGGATGATAGAGATCGTTACCGGCAGAAGCCGTGATGATCCCCGCCAGACCGCCGGAATAGGTCCAGAACGCATCGCCCTTGGACACCACATAAGCCATCATCAGGCCGCCTGAGAGCGACATCAGGAAGTTGAAGGTGATGGCCGACAGCGTTGTCGGAGCAAGGTAGATGTTGGTGGCCGTGAATGTCTCGCCGGTGATCTGGCCGCCAATGCCCTCGGGCGAAATGATCGGCACGTTGCAGGCGGCATAGAAACCCCAGAAGCCCGTATAGATCAGGAATAGACCGAGCGTGACCAGCCAGCGGTTATGTGGCGGGATGTCGCGCGGCGTCCCGTCGGGAGCAAATTTGCCGAGACGCGGACCCAGCACCACCAGAACGCCGAGAGCGAAACCGCCGGCGATGGCGTGAATGACGCCGGACGCGTAGGCGTCGTGATAGCCGAGCAGCTTGACCATCCAGCCGTCCCAGTGCCAGCCCCAGGACGCGTCGATAATCCAGGTGAACGAACCGATGAGAATTGCCAGAAACCAGAATGCGCCCGAACGGATGCGCTCGATAACCGAGCCCGAAACGATCGAGGCAGCAGTCCACGAAAACAGCAGGAAGGCCGCCCAGAACACACCGTTGATGTGGTCCGACAGGTTGGTTCCCATCGCCGGATCCCATGGTCGGGCGCCCGTTGCAGCATCGAAGTTGATGCCGCCGGTGATGAACGGCCCGTTGGGGAAGGCAAAATAGATCCACCAACCGAAGAAGAAAAAGGTGATGGTCACCAGCGGGATGAGCATCGTGTTCTTCATCAGTGTATGCATGTGATTGCGACGCCGACTGGCCGCCACTTCGTAGAGGCAGAACCCGACGTGAATCAGAAACATGAAGACGACGGTGACCCAGTAGTAGAATTCGGTGAAAATGGTCGTCAGGGCGTCCAGATTATTGCCCATAGCGCTTCCCCTCCCGCTTTGCTGCATTCACATGGTGCCTCGGGGCAAGCAGCCTCCAATCCGCTTTGACGTTTAACCGGCGATTGTAGAGCGCCGGTCACCCTGAGGCAGTCCATAAACGACAACATTATAACCAAAAAGGTACCAATAGCTATGATTAGAAATATTAATGCTGTACCAATAATAGGCCAAAATTTGAATTTGGAGCAGTTTGAGACCAGAACGGAACCCTGACCAAAGGGCGTTTCCGTGAGTTTTTTGAGGCACTGGAAACCTGTCTGACGTTGGCTCTTTTGCAACTTTGAGTCGCGGCAATCCGGGCCAGTCACTCTCTGCGGAGAGCGAACCCAAGCTGATCCGACAACAATCGGAGCTGACAATCCTGGAGCAAGTGCTCACCGGTAGGACCAACGCGGCCAGAGGCATACCCGGATCGCTTCGAGTTTGGTTGGCCGGCCAAGCCCTTGGACAAGGCAGTGCCTTGGTCGATGCTGCCGATGGTTACCGCGCTCGGCCCGTTGACTTCACCCGAGGCCGCTGAGGGATCCCCTCATCCCTTTTCGGCTTGAGCCCGAAAGGACTTCGGCGACATGCCTGTCGCCCGCGAGAAGACCCGGCTGAAATAGGCCGGATCGTCGTATCCCAGCAAATAGGCGATTTCAGAAATACCCAGATTGGTAAAGACCAGGTGCCGGCGCGCCTCACGGATGATGCGCTCCTCGATGATGCGCGAGGCGGCAAGTCCGGTTGCCTGTCGCGTCACACGACTGAGATGGGTGGGCGACACCGACAGATTGCGCGCATAGTCGGCCACGCTCCAATGCCGGTCGAAATGGCTCTCAAGCAGTCTTTCAAACCGAAACCACAGCGATGCTCTTCCGCGATCGGTGTGCGAATAGTCCAAATCTTGCAACGTTCGGGCGACATGCCCCAAAAGCAGTGACGATAGCGACCGCAATACATGGGCGCGGGCAAAGCCGCGTTCGCCATGCTCATCGAAAATCTGCTCGACGAGCTGCCGATGCCGCTTGTTCCAGCGCACAACCGCCGGCCTGGACAGGACAGATCCCAACCCTTCATCGGAATGCAGTACCTCATCCAGTAGTTCCGACGACAGCGTGACCACCCACCCGGCTGTGCCCTTTGTAAAGGTAAACGCGTGGACGCAACCGGCGGGTACGTTGAGGAGCGACCTGGCCTGAAGTTCCGCGGTCTGTGTGTCGAGTTTTGCCTGCCCGCCACCGCCCTTCAGCAGCAGCACCTGATGCAGCCGTGCGTGCCGGTGCGGTTTGAACTCCCAATTGTGAACGCGCGATCGTGTTTCGATCGTTTCGCAATGCACGATGTCGGGCAGCTCCCCAACCTCACCGAACAGGTTGAAGTTCTCGATTCGAGTCCGTTGGTCGTGGCCTGCCATGTTCGAATTGTACAAAAACTGATGCGATGCGTCCATTCAGTTCTGATCACGGATCGACCAAAATGCACTCACCCATCCAGCGGAGGAAAGTGACGATGAAGGTGCAGGTCGGAATCATTGGTGGTGGCCCTTCGGGCCTGTTGCTGTCGCAGCTATTGCATCTGAAGGGCATCGACACGGTCGTCCTGGAGAAGCACAGCCGGGAATATGTCCTTGGCCGGATTCGCGCCGGTGTGCTCGAACACGGTTTTGCCGAGTTGATGCGCGAGGCGCAATGCGGCGAGCGGATGGACACCGAAGGAGAGATCCACGAAGGCTTCTACATCGCCCATGACGGCATCAAGGATCGGGTGGACCTGGCGAAATATTCGGGCGGCAATTCGGTGGTTGTCTACGGTCAGACCGAACTCACCCGCGATCTCTACGAGGCGCGCGACAAGGCCGGCGGCGTGGTGATCCACAACGCCGAAAACGTGCAGCCGCACGATATCGAGAGCGATGCGCCCTATCTCACCTATCGCGATGGCGATGAAATCAAACGGATCGATTGCGACTACATCATCGGCGCCGACGGTTTTCACGGCGTCAGCCGCAAGTCCATTCCCAAGGACGTGTTGCGTGAGTACGAACGGCTCTACCCGTTCGGATGGCTGGGTGTGCTGAGCCGCACCAAACCGGTTTCGCCGGAGCTGATCTATGCCAGGCATGAACGCGGATTTGCGCTGTGCTCACTGCGTTCCCAGGTGCTGAGCCGCTACTACATCCAGGTCCCGCTCACCGACACTGTGGAAGACTGGTCGGATGACGCCTTCTGGGTCGAGTTGAAGGCGCGGCTGCCGCAGGATGTCGCCGATGCCATGATCACCGGGCCCAGCATCGAAAAATCGATCGCGCCGCTGCGCAGCTTCGTGGCCGAGCCCATGCGCTTTGGCAATCTGTTCCTGGCCGGTGACGCCGCCCACATCGTACCGCCGACAGGCGCGCGCGGACTAAACAGCGCCGCATCCGACATCTACTACCTCTACCATGCGTTGGTCGATCACTACCAAAACGGCAATGACAGTGGATTGGACGCCTACTCCGAGAAGGCGTTGGCGCGGATCTGGAAGGCGCAACGCTTTTCCTGGTGGATGACCACTCTCCTGCACACCTTCCCCGACACCATCCCCTACGACCAACGGCTACAGCAGACCGATCTGAATTACCTGTTCTCTTCGGAAATGGCGTTGGGGTCGCTGGCAGAGAATTATGTGGGCCTGCCCTTCTGATCCTGCTCGACGTTTCTCGGCAACTGGCCTGGACGATCGGTCCGGGCCTCATTCGTCATTGAGCCCATCTTAAGGGTTAAGTGTTACCTTGCGCCGGAAAATCTGGTTCGACGCGGATTCAGGACAGCGGCATTAGACGAAGGTCTAACTCGAAAACAGCCTAGAGTAGAAACCGCGTTCACAATTTAAACCATAGCCATAGAAAATGTGATTTCAACGAAAGGTGAACTTGAAAAATCCATTTTCCATGCGAATATCCGGCAAAGTAGATTCTGACGGTAAGGGGTAATGGAGGCTACGGACCCAGCGGATCCGGCGTACTACCACAAGGTGATCGATTGCCAGTGGGCATGTCCTGCGCATACGCCAGTCCCTGAATATATCCGGTTGATCGCCCAGCGCCGTTACACCGACGCGTTCATGATCAACTGGCGATCGAACGTCTTTCCGGGAGTTCTCGGCCGCACCTGCGACCGGCCCTGTGAGCCGGCCTGCCGGCGAACCCGGATCGAAGAGAAGCCTGTAGCCATCTGCCGGCTCAAACGGGTCGCCGCCGACCACAAAGGCGACATCTCTCATCTCATGCCAAAAGCACGGGCCGCGAGCAACGGCAAGCGCGTTGCTCTGATTGGTGCCGGCCCGGCTTCGTTAACCGTGGCCCGCGACCTGGCGCCACTCGGTTACGAATGCGTGGTGATCGAAAAGGACGCCCAGGGCGGCGGACTGATGCGCACGAATATTCCGTCGTTCCGGCTTCCTGCGGAGGTGCTCAACGAGGAGGTTGACCGCGTCCTGGACATCGGGGTCGAAACGCGATTCGGCGAAACCGTCACCAGCATGAAATCGCTGCTCGACGAAAACTTCGACGCGGTTTTCGTTGGTAGTGGCGCACCCCGCGGCAAGGACCTCAACATCCCGGGCCGCGCAGAGGCGGCCGCCAACATCCATATCGGCATCGACTTCCTGACATCCGTCGCGTTCAAGCACACCGAGAGCATTGGCCGCCGGGTGGTGGTTATCGGTGGTGGCAACACGGCCATGGATTGCTGCCGCACCGCATTGCGGCTCGGCGGCGAAGAAGTCACGGTCACAGTGCGCAGCCCGCGCGCAGAAATGAAGGCCTCCGATTGGGAAATCGAGGACGCCATTCGCGAAGGGGTGCCGATCCTCGACAATCATTCGCCTAAGGAATTCGTTGTCGAGAACGGCAAGCTCAAGGCCGTCGTCTTTGAAAAGATGCGCGCCGAGTACGACAGCGATGGCAGGCGTCGGCTGATCCCTACTGGCGAAGAGCCGGTGGTGATCGAATGCGACGATGTGCTCATGGCCATCGGTCAGGACAACGCCTTCGGTTGGGTCGAGCGCGACATCGGCATCGAGTTCGACGATCGCGACATGCCGATCGTCGACCAGACGACCTTCGCATCGACACGGCCCGACGTTTATTTTGGCGGCGATGCCGCCTGGGGACCGAAGAACATCATCTGGGCAGTGGCGCATGGCCACCAGGCGGCAATCTCCATCGATTTGCATTGCCGAGGCGAATCTCTGACCGACCGCCCACCGCCCGAAACCAATCTGGCCAGCCAGAAGATGGGCATTCACGAATGGTCCTATGACAACGACATCTCCAACTCCATCCGCGTGACGGTGCCCCATGTGGACACAGGCATCGCGCTGAAGAGCCTGACGGTCGAGGTCGAACTGGGCTACGACGAAAAGCTTGCCTTCGAAGAGGCAATGCGTTGCCTGAACTGCGACATTCAGACGGTCTTCGCGCCGAAGCTTTGCATCGAGTGCGACGCCTGTACCGACATCTGCCCCGTCGACTGCATCAACTTCATCGAGAACGCACCCGAGGCCGAATTGCGCGAAACGTTGCGCGTGCCGGCGCTCAACATGGAGCAGGACCTGCTGGTCTCGGACAACCTCAAAACCGGAAGAGTCATGGTCAAGGACGAAGACGTCTGCCTGCATTGTGGGCTCTGTGCCGAGCGCTGCCCGACCGGAGCCTGGGACATGCAGAAATTCACCTACTGGGAGGGCGAGGCAGCACTGCCTCCGGAGCAGGCTGATGCTGCCTGAACGACGTTTCAACGAATTCGTTCTCAAATTCGCCAATGTCAACGGCTCGGGATCAGCCAGCGCCAACCTGTTGTGCGCCAAGGCGCTGTTTCGCATGGGCCTGCCCGTCAGTCCGAAAAACATCTTTCCGTCCAACATCCAGGGCCTGCCGACCTGGTATGAGATCAGGGTCAGCGAGGCCGGCCATCTGGCACGCCGCGCCGGCGTCGATGTGATGGTGGCGATGAACCCGCAATCCTATGCCAAGGACGCGGCGGAGGTCGTGCCGGGCGGCACGCTGATCTATGACAGCACCTGGAAGCGCGATTTCGGGCGCGAGGACATCGTGCAGATCGGCATTCCGATCGCGCGGCTCTGTGCTGACGCCTGGTCCGACCTGCGGCAGCGCCAGCTCTTCAAGAACATCGTCTACCTCGGCGCCCTCTCCTGGCTGATCGAAATCGATATCGAGATCATCAAGAAGCTGATCGACGAGCAGTTCAAGACCAAACCGAAGCTTGTCGAACCCAACCTTCAGGCTCTTTATATCGGCCGCGACTATGCGCGGGATCATGTCGAAAACCGGTTGGCCGTTCGAGCGCGAAAAGCCAATGGTACCGCCGGCAAGATCATGATCAACGGAAACGAGGCGGCAGCGCTTGGAGCCGTATTCGCGGGCGCCACGGTTGCCTCCTGGTATCCGATCACGCCATCCACCTCGGTCGCGGAAGCGTTCGAGAAACATGCAAAAAAGCTGCGTCCCAGTGAAAACGGCAAGCATCCCGTCGCCATCGTTCAGGCCGAGGACGAACTGTCGGCTGCCGGCATGGCCGTTGGCGCTGGATGGAACGGCGCGCGCGCCTTCACCGCCACGTCGGGGCCCGGCATTTCGCTGATGAGCGAATTCATCGGCCTCGCCTATTATGCCGAAATACCGCTGGTCTTCTTCGACATCCAACGGGGCGGCCCATCGACCGGCATGCCGACCCGAACGCAGCAGTCTGATCTGCTCACCTGCGCCTATGCTTCGCACGGCGATACCAAGCACGTCATGGTAATCCCCGGCGATCCGGGTGAGTGCTTTACGCTCAGCGCCGATGCCTTCGACCTTGCCGAAAGACTGCAAACGCCAGTGTTCGTGATGAGCGACCTGGATATCGGCATGAACGACTGGGTTATCGATGCGCTCGAGTGGGATGACGGGCGTCGTTACGACCGCGGCAAGGTGCTGGATGCCGAGGCCCTTGACGCCATAGAGGACTTCGGCCGCTATCGCGATGTTGACGGCGATGGCATTCCTCATCGGACACTTCCCGGCACGCATCCCGAAAAGGGAGCCTACTTTACCCGCGGAACATCCCATACCGATACCGGCGGATACACGGAGGACGGCCTGATCCACGCCAAGATGCTGGATCGGATTGCCAAGAAGCTCGAGACGGCCAAGGCCTTGCTGCCGAAGCCGGTTGTCCGGGTGACCAGCACGAAATCGCGCCTCGGAATCATCAACTTCGGTTCGACCGATCCGGCGGTCCGTGAAGCAATCGACCTGATGGCCCTCGACGGACGAGGGCTGAACCACATGCGACTGCGCGCCTTCCCCTTCAGCGAGGAAGTCCGTGAGTTCATCGACGCACACGACTTCCTTTTTGTCGTCGAACAGAACCGCGACGCGCAGATGCGGCATCTGCTGATCACCGAGGCCGATGTTCCTGCCGAAAAACTGGTGCCGGTCACCAACATGGATGGCATGCCGCTAACCGCCGGCTTCATCATCGATACGTTGCACGCCGCCTTTGCCGAAAACCCCGGCATGGCCGCGGCCTCGGCACCACCGATTACCGCCGCATGATGGGACGGCTTTCATGACTCACATCGCCAAACCCCGATTCCGCCATCCCGACCTGCCGGTCAACGCACACGGCCTGACGCGGCGCGATTATGAGGGCGTGGTCTCGACGCTTTGTGCCGGCTGCGGCCACGACTCGGTCACGGCCGCCATCATCGACGCCTGTTTCCAGCTCGATATCGAAGCCCACCGGGTTGCCAAGGTTTCCGGCATCGGATGTTCGTCCAAGACGACCAACTATTTCCTCAATCGCTCGCACGGCTTCAACTCCGTACACGGACGCATGCCGTCGGTGGCCACTGGCGCTAACCTGGCGAACCGAGACCTGGTCTATATCGGTGTCTCCGGCGACGGCGATACCGCATCGATCGGCTTGGGCCAGTTCTGTCACGCCGTCCGGCGGCGACTGAACATGACCTACATCGTCGAAAACAACGGTACCTATGGCCTGACGAAGGGCCAGGCGTCGGCAACCAACGACAAGTCGTCGAAAAGCCGCAAGGGGGTCGAGACGCCGTTCGAGTCGATCGATCTGGCCGCCATGGCGATCCAACTCGGCGCCGGTTTCGTCGCCCGTTCCTTTTCCGGAGACAAGAAACAGCTGGTTCCGCTGCTGAAGGCAGCGATCCATTATCGCGGCTTTGCGCTGATCGATGTGATCAGTCCCTGTGTGACTTTCAACAATGACGACGAGTCGACCAAGAGCTACGACTATGTCCGCTCGCACAATGCTGCCCTCGACCGGATCGATTTCATCGCCCCGCAAAACACCATCTCGGTGGAATACCCGGCCGGCTCATCGACAGACGTCACGCTGCACGACGGTTCCGTCGTGAGACTGCGCAAGCTGGCAGATGGCTATGACCCGAGCTGCCGGGCCACCGCCCTGTCGTCGCTGGAACGGTATCGCGAGGAAGGCGAGGTCGCGACCGGCCTGCTCTACCTGGACGCCGACGAGACGGATCTGCACGCGCTCATCGACACCGTCGACGCTCCACTGAACACGCTCGGCGAGGCCGAGCTCTGCCCGGGCAACGCTGCACTGGAAGCGATCAACGCCAGCCACAGCTGACACGGGAAGCACTCGGGCAGGGGTTTTTAGAGGGCGACCTCCTGTGGCAATTGCTCAGAAGTGTTCAGGTCTGCAAGCGTGCGATGGCATGCGATCGCATGGCCACTCGAAGGCAGATGAACTGGCGGCGTCTCCTTGTCACAGGTACCATCGATAGCCAGCGGGCACCGGTTATAGAACGGGCAGCCGACCTTTGTAATTTCAACGTCGCGTGCGATTCCGGCCATGGCCTCACGGGTCTTCATGGCATCCTCGAGCCAACCAACCCGCAGTTCCGGAACCGAACTGACAAGGAGCCGTGTGTAGGGATGGAACGGCGGCGACAGAACGTCTCTGGTAAGACCCTTTTCAACCACTCGCCCGGCATAGAGAACAACGATCTCGTCGGCAAATGAGGCAACCGTTGACAGATCGTGGCTGATAAAGACGAACGACACGCCCAGTTCGCTCTGCAACCCTTTGAGCAGTTCAATGACGTTGGCGCCGACGATGCTGTCGAGTGCCGAGGTGACCTCGTCACACAGCATGATGTCCGGCTCTGCTGCCAATGACCGGGCCAGATTGATGCGTTGTTTCTGGCCACCGGACAGCTCGTGCGGCAGTCGCTCGGCGAATTCCGGGCGAAGTTCCACCAATTGCAACAGTTCCGCAACGCGCTCTTTCTTCTTCTTTCCCCTGATGCCGAGGTAGAGCTCCAGCGGCCGGCCGAGAATGTCGCCGATCCGGTGGCGGGGATTGAGCGCAGTGTCGGCCATTTGGTAGACGAATTGGACTTTTTGAAGCTGGTGGGGAGAGCGCCGCGTGTAAGATCCGTCGATTGGATTGCCGTCTAGTACGATGCCGCCTTCCGCCGGCGGCAAAAGCCCCGAAATTACCCGCGCCAGCGTGGATTTGCCGCAGCCGGATTCGCCGATAACGGCGACCGTCCGTCCGCGCCCAACCACAACGTCAATGTCCTCGAGAACCGTGACGACCGGTTCGCCGTTGTTGATCTTTCCATACCCTGCGGTGACGTCCTGAACCTCCAAAACCGGCAGACTACCTGACCGTTCTTCATCCGGATGGTCGTTCAAGCTTGCCTGGGGTGCAGGATGGGCGGCAGCCATTAGCCGCTTCGTGTAGGGATGTCCGGGGCGGTTGACGATAGCATCGGTTGGCCCGCGCTCCTTAACCTCGCCATTGTACAAAACGACGATATAGTCGGCGATCTGCGCCACAACGGCCAGATCATGCGTTACGTAGATCGCAGCCGCCCCCTCGTCCCTGATCACTTTCTTGAATGCCTTGAGAACTTCGATCTGGGTTGTCACATCCAAGGCGGTCGTCGGTTCGTCAAGGACAAGCAGGTCCGGACTTCCGCACAGCGCCATGGCAGCCATCAATCGCTGCAATTGGCCACCGGAGACCTGATGCGGATAACGCGAGCCGATGGATTCTGGATCCGGTAGATCCAGAGCCCGATAGAGTTCCAGCGCCCGCGCATCAGCCTCTTGCCTGGATTGAATACCCCTCGTGACGGAAGCTTCCGTCACCTGTTCATTGATCGTCAGCGAGGGATTGAATGTCGCTGCCGCACTCTGTGCCAGATAGGCGACCCGGTCGCCGCGCATCGGCCTGAGCTGTTCGGTTGTCATTCGGGTAACGTCATTGCCGAGCAGCAGCGCCTGCCCACCCGCGAACGTCAGACCAGGCTTGCAATAGCCAAGAGACGAAAGAGAAATTGTCGTCTTGCCCGAACCGGACTCGCCGATCAAGGCAACGACTTTCCCGCGTGGCACCTGAAAATCAACGCCTTTGACTATCGGCAGCTCGCTTCCGTCATCGCGAACTGCGTTGATCCTCAGATCCCTTGCCTCAAAGATGATGTCGTTTGCCAAGATCAGAGCGCTTTCGACAGTTTGCCGCCCGCATGGGCTGAGATGTCATCAACAATCAGGTTGATCGCCACGGTCAAACTTGCGATGGCAGCCGCCGGGACTATGACCGGCAAAAGCGAACCATCGAAGGACTGAAAGGCGCCGAGATTCTCGCGCACCATGGAACCCCAGTCGGCTTGTGGCGGCTGTACGCCCAGGCCGAGAAAGCTAAGGCTCGAAATGAACAGGATAATGTAAATGAGCCGAAGCCCGAAATCGGAGATCAGCGGCATGGCTGCGTTCGGCCATATCTCACGGGTCACCACCCACCAGATATCCTCACCGCGTAACTTCGCTGCCTCGACATAATCCATCACCATGATTTCCACACCGATGGATCTGGCAAGACGATAGACAACAGTGGCGTAGATCAGACCCGCGGTCACGATCAGAACCGGGATCGACGAGCCGACGGCCGCGACCACGACCAGTCCCAGCATGATCGTTGGCAAACTGAGAAACGCATCGTTGATGCGACTGAGCACCATATCGACATTCGGTCCTGCGACGGCTGCGCCTATTCCCAGGAGCACTCCGACGAAATAGGCGAGCAGGGTTGCTGCCACAGAGATTCCGATCGTGCGACCGGCGCCGTACATGATGCGGCTCAAGATGTCCCGGTCGCTGAAATCGGTGCCAAGCCAGGCACCGGGTTGCGGATGCTGGAATTCGCTATAGGCATCGGGAAAGGGCAGATCGTTTTCACCGTGCGGAGCCAGCACTTGACCGAAGATTGCAACAAACAGCCAGAATGACACCACGATCGCACCGATCCAGCCGGTTTTGGACAGTCTGAAGCGTCCGCTGGGTGGAGCATCCTGCAATTCCTCAAACGCCACCTCTCCTTCGAAAGGAGCGACGTAATGCTCGTCCATCATATTAGGCTGCGTCATTTGGGATGCCTCAATCGGGGGTTCGAGACGATCGCGGCAATGTCGGCTACCAGCATGAGGACGACATAGGTCGTGCAGAACAGCATTCCTACTGCCTGGACAACCACGAAATCTCGGGTCTGCACGCCTTGCACGATCAGGGTGGCAAGACCCGAATAGGCAAAGAAGATCTCGATGACGATGACTCCCGTCACCAGGTAGGCGAGGTTCAGCGCCACCACGTTGACGATCGGTCCGATGGCGTTGAACAGCGCATGGCGAAGTATGATCCGCCGGCGCGAGAGACCTTTCAGAATTGCCATTTCGATGTAGGGCGAACTCATGACGTTGAGGACGGCGGCCCTGGACATTCTGATCAATTGCGATGCGATGATCATGCACATCGCTGCCACCGGCAGCGCAAAGTGCTGGATCAATTGCCAGAGGCTTTTGCCTTCAATGCTGCCCACAACGACCGAATTTCCTATGCCCAGCCAGAACACCAGGATCAACACCATCAGGGTCGCAGTGAAGAACTCGGGAGCAGCGACAAGTGTCACCGAGACCAGGGTGAGAATCCGGTCGTAGAGACTGCCGGGATACATCGCAGCCAGTATGCCCAGTGCCAGGGATATGGGAACACCGATGAGCGCGGTCAGCACGCTGACGATGACCGTGTTCTGATAACGGTCGGCAATGAGTTCGCTGACCGGCACGTCACCGGCCAGCGACGTCCCCAGATCTCCGGCAAGAAATCCCGTCAGCCAATTCCAGTATTGCTGCCAGACGGGCAGGTCGAGGCCGAGCCGGTTACGCAACGCCGCGATGTTTTCAGGTGTAGCCTCCTGCCCCAATCGAATTTGCGCGGCGTCGCCAGGAAGGACTTTCGTGCCGAGGAAGACGATCACGGAAACCGCGAAGATGGTCAGCAGTCCGATCAGAACTCTTTTGAGGATCAGGATATACATTTGCCGATCTTGACACCAAGCCAGTCTGATATCCAACGACGAAGGCCCATCGAGGCCCGGGCACAACGGGCCTCGATGGGAGGTGCACCGCCGTTATGCGTCGTCACGCCACAGGAACGGTGGAGATTCGCAGCCACCGAAGCTGTTGAGCGGGACATGGGTCCGACCTTTCACGTGGTCCGCCGCCGCATCGATATAGTTCGTGTGGGCTGGAAAAATGCTCCCGCCTTCTTCATGGATCAGCGTTTGCATGTCGCAGTACATCTGCTTGCGCTTACCTGTGTCCGTAACGGCGAGAACGTCGGTCAGCAGCTGGTCGAACTGCTCGTTCTTCCAGTAGGATTCGTTCCACTTTGCTTGCGAGTGAAACGCAACCGTCATCATGATGTTTGCCGTCGGACGCATGTTCCATTGCGTCGCGCAGAACGGTGCAACCTTCCAGACCGAACTCCAGTAGCCGTCCGTCGCCACTTTCTGCACGTCGATGTTGAGGCCGATCTTCTTCGCTTCCCGCTGCAGGAAGAGCGCCTGCTCGACTGCACCCGGGGTAACCTCCGCAACGACGATCGGAACCACCGTGTTGCCAATGCCGGATTTCTCGAAATGATACTTGGCCTTTTCCGGATCGAGCATGCGTTGCGGAATGTCCGAACAATGATCCGGGTAGGAAGGCCCGATCGGGTGATCGTTGCCGAGTGTGCCCTGCCCTTTCAAAACGCCCTTGACGATCCGCTCCCGATCCATGAGGTGCTGGATCGCTCTGATGAGTTCGGAGTTGTCAGAGGATTGCATGTCCCTGCGGGCCGCGATGCCGAAAAAGGCTCCAGACGGGATGGCCCACAGACCGACACCATCGGCTGCTTCGATCTTGCCGATGGTTTTCGGCTCGACATTCGCCATGGCATCGATTTCACCGGACAGCAGCGCGTTGAGGCGGGCTACCGGGTCCGATATGGCAAAATGCTCAAGCTCTTCGAGGTAGGCTCTCTCCTCCCAGTAATTGTCAAAGCGCGAGCCGACGCAGCGGACGCCAGGCTTGAACTCCTTGACCGTGAAGGGGCCGGTGCCGACCGGGTTGGCGAAATCAGTCCAGCCGTCAGGGATGATCTTGAACTGGAATGTACCGAGCGCGATGGCGAAGTCGGCATTCGGAGAATTCAGGACCGCCCGCACCTCGTGGTCGTTTACCTTCTCCCAACGATCGACCATGCTGAACAGCGTTGCCCCGGTTGAAGCCGATTCCGGTCCGACATGACGGTTCATCGAGTAGAGCACGTCGTCCGCCGTCATCGTCTTGCCGTTGTGGAATTCGACGCCCTTTCTCAGTTTGAAGGTCCACTCTGTGGCATTGTCGTTCGTGAGAACTTCTTCTGCGAGTTCAGGCTTGTAGCTGAGGTCATCCTGCAGGCGCACCAGCGATCCGTAGAACATGCGGCCGCGGAAATAGTCGATGTTCGACTTGAACGCGGCGGGATCAAGAGTGTCACCAGGACTGTGTGCCTCGATCGCCATGACCAGGCGGCCACCCCGTTTTGGCGTTGCCGCAAGCGCTTCGCTTGCACCTGTAAATACCGAACCGGCAGTTGCTGCACTTGCTCCTGCAGCCGCCATCCAGCCCATGACTTGGCGCCTTGTCGCGCCTTTTCGCAGCATGCTGTCGATCATCCCCCGATCTGCGGCGGACAGCCCCTTGTACCCGTGGTTATTCGAGTCGTGTGTCATATTGTTCCCCTTAATGGTTTGGTTGTTCCCGGTTGTTGACTGCCGCCTTCAAGCGAGACCTGCGAGGATCGTCTCTTCGAACATGCCACGGGCCTTCACCGTCCCGTCCTCGACCATCAATCTCCCGCGTGCAATGACGGTGTCGACCTGCCAGTCAGCGTCAAAGACGACGAGGTCGGCATCCATACCGACGTCAACAGACCCTTTGCGCTTCAGGTGATAGGCCCTTGCAACATTGCTGGTGACCATCGCCAACGCGTCTTCAACTCCGACACGTTTCTGCTCGACGAGCTGTCGCCAGACCATGTGCAGGCTGGAAACAGGCATATAGTTGGCGCGGGTCGGAGTCGCCTCGCCTTTCTCTTCTTTCGGTGGCGCGCCGTTTCCGTCCGAGCTCACAAGAATCTGCGCCGCGGGAACACCCGCTTCCAGCAGTTGCGTGACGGCCTCGGCCGGATCGGTGGATCGTTCGTAGTTGTTGTCCGGTCGGTAATTGGCGCCGATATCGACCCAGCCACCGCGGTTTCCCCAGATCGCCGCATCTTCCATATAGCGGTCGGTCTGATTGACGTGCGAGGGCACCATCTGGGTGATCGGCAGCCCCGATCTGTCCAGCATCTCGAAGAGGGGACGGAGACATTGCCCGAAATAGGGCGGAACCTGCATGCAAAGGATGCCGCCCTTCCCAGCCAGCCGGCCGACGAGCAACGCTTGCACAAGCGTTTCGGCGATGTATTGCGCTCCCGGACCAAGGCTGTCGTAGCCGTAGCCAAGCTCGGAGATCGAAATCTCGCCAACGCCGATGATCTCTTCGGTGAAGGCGATGTCGTTACAGAGGTCGCCGGTCAGGGTCGGCACCGGATGCCGCAGTGTGGCACCTGACAACGCGAATGCCGAGATACCGTCATTGACAAGCGCCTTGGTCTTGCCGACCAGGGCACGCATGTCCTTGGTCGACTGGTCGTAACCGATCATGCCGATGATGCTGGTTGTTCCGACGCGCGTCAGTTGGCTGGTCTGCAACTCCGGCGCACGAGAGTGAAAGCCGAGGCCGCCGCCGCCACCCAATACATGGACATGATTGTCTATGAATCCCGCCGCCACTGCGCGACCGGCTGCATCATATTCTTCTGTCGTAATATTGCCGACGGTAAGACCGGGCTCGGAGATCCAGGCAATGCGTTCGCCGGAGATGAGGATGTCCCTGAGGCCAATGTGACCGGGCGCGTAAATATCTGCGTTTCTGAGAATGAACATAGCGCCATCAAAGCGCATTATTGCTCTTTACAAAATTTAATTATTCGGATTGATTATCCAATCATGCTGAATTATCCCACAGTCCGGCATATGCGTGCTTTCGTTGCCGTCGCACGGCTGCGCAGTTTCGGCCAGGCTGCCGACGAACTTTGCCTGTCACAATCTGCACTCAGCCAGAACATCAGCCAGTTGGAGGATATTCTCCAGGTCAAGCTGATCGACCGTACGACGCGGAGTATGCAGTTGACCGCGATCGGCGAGCAGATCTATCCGCGCATGCTGCGGTGGCTGGAAGAGATGGAGGATACGTTCACCGATGTGCTCAACCACGGGCGGCTCAGCAAGGGGCATGTCAGAGTCGCATGCCTGGCATCAGTTGCGATCAGGGTTCTCCCTCCGGTCATCGACGCCTTTACAGACGAACACCCATCCGTTCGGGTTTCAATTAGCGACGACACCGGGTTCGGTGTCGAGCAACGGGTTCTCGAGCGCGCCGCAGATTTCGGGGTCGCCGGCGGCCCCGTACGCAATCCAACAATAGAATTCACACCGTTGTTCGATGAGCCATACCGGCTGGTGTGCCCGGCAGACCACCCCTTGGCACGCGAGAAGAGGGTTAGCTGGGCACAAGTCGTTCGGCATGACTACATCGCTCTTGGCGAGGAAACCAACATCGGCCGACAGCTGAAAAGCACATTGAACGCGGCCGGAGAGTTCCCGAATGTCGTTCACGAAGTTTCCCAACTGGGAACTGTGTGGGGACTAGTCGACAAGGGACTGGGCGTATCGGCCCTGCCCGAGTCCGCATGCCCGGAACATGGGCACATCAAGGTCGTGGAGCTAACCGGACCGAAAGTTTCTCGAAAAGTCGGAACTCTGACCGTGCGCGACCGGTCCTTGACGCCATCGGCCGAAGCATTTCGTGCGATGTTGGACCGGCAGATCACTTCAAACGCAAAATAGTCACTTTTCGGAATTTTCGAAAAGTTCATTGATTTATCCAGATAATTTTCATTATCGAGACCTGCTACATGGGGACTTCGCGCTGAACTCGCCTACGCGACTTCAGCAACAACGATACTGTCCAAATGCAAGTTTATGCCATGAAGTTGAAAGATCTCCTGATCGATCCGAAAGATCTCGAAACCTACTCGCCACCGCGACACGCAGAAACGGTCAATCACCGGCTGTGGCCCCAGACCGACGGACCGGCACCGATTGAAGTGATTCACGGCTTCCTGGGACCCAACGGCGGCGCCGAGGCTCACTACCACGCAGAATCAGATCAAATGATCTACATGCTGTCGGGAATCATGCGGCTTGAGGGCCAGGAAGACACTGTCGAATTGCACAAGGGGCAGTTCATATTTCTGCCCAAGGGTCTTGAGCACCGCGTTCACATTCTCAACCCGGAGGGCGTCAAATGCATCGTGATGTATATGCCCCGTTTGAGCGGTGGCGATATACTGCCGGCGAAAGGTCTGGGGAATGAGGCGAGTATGGAGACAATCAGTGAGCAGCTCTGAACGATCCCCGTCCGACCGCGCGCATTACATTGTCAACGAGCTTTTGGCCATCCAGCCAAACGAGCATGTCGCGATCGTCTGCGACGAAGACAGTCCGATGGAGATGGTCGACGCCTTGCAAGACGCTGTCCGCGACGTCGGCAGCGAATATGTTCTCCAACTGCAACCCTCTCGGCCACCGCAAAACAAGAATTTCATGAACCCGGCGATCGAGAACGGGCTTCAGGCTGTCGACGTCCTGATCGGCATCACCAAATCCAGCGGCGCACCCGTTTATTCGTCGAAGGTGAAGGAACTTCTGAAGGCAAAGACGCTGCGGGTTATGTCTCTGGCAATGCGGGATCTGGATACGTTGACTGCTGGCGGGGCCACTGCTGACTACGAAGCCGTCCGCGTCGACGGCGAAAAGCTGGCGGCGATCTGGTCAAACAGCAGGGTCATGCGCATTACATCGGATGCGGGCACGGATATCTCAGCGCCGATTGCCTTCGACGACGTCATCATTGAATGCGGTTACGCCCGCGAACCGGGCTTCATGTCCGGCCTGCCCGACGGTGAGGTCTCCTCCCGCCCTCTGGAAGGCACCGCCAAGGGTGTTTTTGTCGTCGACGGCCCGTGCGCAGTCGTCGGCAAACCCGAAACACCCATAAGGATTGTCGTTGACGACGGCAGGGTCATTCGGATCGAGGGGAAAGGCGTTGCGGCGGACCAAATGCGCGATATCGTGGCCAGTGTGGAGAACGCCGACAATGTCGCCGAATTCGGTATCGGCTTGAACCCGGCCTCGAGGCCCGAAGGCAAATTCCAGGAAGTGAAGAAAAGGCGCGGGCAAGTCCACATCGCCATCGGCGACAATGTCTATTACGGGGGTTCGACCCAGTCCAACGTTCACATGGATCTCGTGCTGACGGACCCAACCGTCCACCTCGACGATCGCCTGGTGGTCGATCGGGGTAAAGTTATCTTGCCTTAGTCAAGCAATACGTCAGGCCTCAAGAGCCGCGATGCGTCCTCGATCGCTGGAGGCGAGCTGAATAGCCCGCCTCTATGCTTTTCCAGTGCGCGTGCGATCCGCAGCATCAGAGGATCGTCGTACTGCCTGACGACAATCTGCGCGGCGGCCGGCAGCCTCGACGAAGTCAGCCCTGCGGGAACCGAAACGGCTGCCAAATTCAGGTAGTTCACAAAACGAGCGAAGGGTGTCGCAGGCGCGTTCAAGTCGACATCAGCGACCTTGGGTGCCGGTTTTGCACACGTCGGTGTAACAAGCGCATCTATCCCCACCATGGCGGCGGCCATTTCAAACTGGGCAGTCTTCCGTCTTCCCAACAATCTGCCGATTTCGTCCGCTGAAGTCCTTCCACCTTCCAATATGCGCGCACGCACAAAGGGTTGGATCTCGTCGCCTTTCGAGTGAGCCAATGCGCCAAAACTGGCATTGATTTCCGCACTGACAATCTCGACGGTATCGCGGAGATAGTCGTCCAGTGGCCGCGGCAGTTCGAAATTCAGGATTGTAGCACCGAGCGCTTCGAGGTCTTTCAGAACCGCCTCGTAAAGGGCAAGTACATCCGCATCGACTTGCTCCAGTGCACGATCCCCCAGCTTTCCGATGATGAGGCGATTTATGTCAATTCCGGTTCCGCCGCTGCAGAACTCTGGGTGATCGTTGCGATCGACCAGGACATCCATCAGCAACATGGCGTCTTCGACGGAGCGCAAGAGCATCCCCGGCACATCAAATGTCGGACTGAGCGGCACCATGCCGTCCCGCTGGATCAGACCATAAGACGGTTTGACGCCTATGCAACCGCAAAACGCCGCAGGGACGCGACATGACCCCCCTGTGTCCGACCCCAACGCAGCGGGCGCCATACAAGCAGCCACGGCTACTGCCGATCCACTGCTGGAGCCACCCGGAACACGATGACTGTCCAGGTCCCAGGGGTTCCACGGGGTGCCGGTTATCGAATTGGCACCCCAGGCACCATAAGCAAACTCGTCGGTGTGGGTCTTGCCGAGAACAATCATCCCGGCTCTTTCAAGGCGCTGCACGACCGCGGCGCTGGCTTGCCGCGGATCGATCGAATGAACCCGCGTGCCCGCGCGTGTGGGGTATCCGGCGCAGTGAAACACATCTTTGACGGCGATCGGAATGCCATGCAACGGTCCGCACGCCAGTCCTGCCGAGCGATCGGCATCTGCAGCCACAGCCGCCCTGCGACATGCGTCTTCAAAAGCCACGACAAAGGCGTTCAGCTGTGGATCCAAACGGGCAATGCGTTCGAGACAGAACTCGACGATCTCAGCCGAGGAAACCGTCCGTTGTCCCGACATGCTCGAAAGATCCGCCAGGCCTGCTGTAGTCAGACTGTCATGAATTCCCCTGGACATGAGCCCCGACCTTTCCAATTGCACATCTCCCATAGGGTGACCAATGCTCCCAGGCCTTCCGCCGGGCGCCCTTTCGTACCATCCAGCCCATGACAAGTTAAATTATTCAATTGGAAGCATTTTTCGAGTTTGCCGAATTATTTCGCCGCTACCTCGGGCCAATTTATCCGGTCGCGCGCTGGCCTCCTCGCGTTGATTCTCTATTGAGGATCCTTGACATTCAATTTCAAATACCTATGTTTGTATACAAATGCATGCAAATGGTGACGAACGTGCCCAAATCCATACCGATCAGTCTTCGCATTTCCGAAGAGAGCGCAGCCTTTATCTCGCAACTCGAAATCAAGGACGCGGTGACGCCCAGCGAAAAGATCAGGGCGATCATTCGAAATGCGCGAGAACGGGAGGAAGAAGGCAACGCGCCGGAGCGGCTCATGGCCGACTGGCACGACCATTTGCAGGACCTGCAGCACCGGGTCGGCGCTGCCGAACGGGAGTTGAAAATCCACTCGGAGTTCGTGCGATTTGCCCTGGATTGGCAGAACCAGTTCGCCCACGAGATTACCCAGGATGCATTCAACGGTGAGGCATCGATGGCTGATCTGGCGGATTTCGAGAACCGGCTGGCCGATCAGGCATTCCGGTTGATCGATTACATCGCGAGGCTCGGGGTCACGACGTCTGCGCCTTGCTACAACCCGGCGCTTGTACGCGAAAAGCTGAAGAAGAACATGGATTTATTGCATTTGGTAGAAACCCAGGTGACCAAAGGAGACGAATGATGACGGAACGACTGGCGGGCCGAGTAGGCCGAATTGTTGCAGGCAGTTTGAATTCCCTCGTCGACGCACTCGAGGGGGCGGCCCCTGACGTGGTCTTCTCGCAGGCTCTGCGGGAAATCGATGGAGCGATTGATGATGCACGCGCCGAACTGGGCAAGGTGATCGCCCGCCGCCATCTGGCCTCCAAGCGCCTGGCCGAGAAGAACCACACTCATGAGGAACTGTCCGACAAGGTCGGCCTCGCGGTCGGCGAAAGCCGCGATGATCTGGCGGAAGCAGCCATTGCCAAGCAGCTCGACATCGAGGCCCAGATCCCGATTCTCGAGCACGAGATCACGGAATGCGGCGATGAAGAAAAAACGCTGCAGGGCTACATTTCGGCCTTGGGTGCAAAAAAACGCGAGATGGAAGCGGAGCTGGATACCCTCAAGCGGGTTCAGGCGACGTCCCGCACACCTTCCGCAACCGGTGGCCCAGGATCCGGTGGCGGCGACATCGAAAAGCGCGTTCGCAACGCCACATCTGCCTTCGATCGCAACATGAAGTCCCTATCCGG
This sequence comes from Hoeflea sp., assembly GCA_965216535.1. GTDB lineage: Bacteria > Pseudomonadota > Alphaproteobacteria > Rhizobiales > Rhizobiaceae > Hoeflea_A. The sequence goes on along the minus strand of OZ244175.1, from coordinate 1,501,190 downwards.
CCTCAACCGAGATGGAGCCGTCGACATGGCCAACGAAGCCAAGCTCGCTGAACTCGAAGCAATGACTCATCAGAACCGCATCAAGGAGCGCCTGGCGAGAATCAAGAGCGCCCAAGGCGCGTGACTTGGATCGGACTGACCGCTAACGGGCGGACGCGAGCATTAGCTTCCGCCCAAGCAGAGGATTTTTCAAACCTTTTCAATTGACCTAATTCATACCGGAGAGCGACGTGCTGACTTATTTCCTGGCCGAACAGAACCTCCCCTTTTCCGTTTCCATAGCTCTCGTGCTTGCCATGGCTGCTCTGGAAGGAGTGTTGACGCTGCTGGGATTTGGCTTGTCCGCCATGTTGGACGGTCTCGGCGGAGATCTCGACATGCCCGCGATCGAGGCGGATGCCGACGTTGGTGCCGACTTCGACGCTGCTGACGGCAGTGCCCTGTCCTTCGGCTCTCTTCTGGCATGGCTGCGTTTCGGCGAAGTACCAGCCATCATTCTGCTGATTATCTTCCTAAGTGCATTCGGCGCTCTCGGGTTCGCCGTACAGGGAGCGGTCAGTTCTGTGGCTGGTACCTACCTTCCGTCGGCAATAGCGGCCGTTCCGGCCTTCGCCGGTGCCCTTCCGGTCGTGCGGATTTTGGGCGGAGCCATGGGACGATTGATACCCAGGGAAGAAACCTCGGCAGTTGCCCTCGAGACGCTAATCGGCCGGGTGGCAAGGATAACCCTAGGGACGGCAACCGTCGGACGACCGGCCCAGGGCAAAGTACGCGACCAGCACGGTCTCGACCACTACGTGATGATCGAACCGGACACCGATAACACTGAATTCTCACAGGGTTCAGAGGTGCTTCTGGTCCGCAAGGCAGGCGCAACATTTTTTGCGATTGCCAACGAGCACGACGCACTGCGCCGCTAGGATTTCCCGGCGACCGCTTCAGCGTCCCTAACCCAAAAGTGACGACAAGAGGAGAAACGACATGTTGAATTTGCTCGACATTGGCCTTTGGGCCGCCTTTATCCTGGTTGCACTGCTGGCAATCGGCCTGATTCTCACCAGACTCTACCGGCGAACGACAAAGGAAGTGTCGTTCGTACGCACCGGCTTCGGTGGCCAGCGCGTGATCATGAATGGCGGGGCGTTGGTGTTCCCTGTCCTGCACGAAGTCATCCAGGTCAATATGAACACCCTGCGGCTTGCCGTGAACAGGGCCAACGAACAGGCTCTCATCACCCGCGACCGCATGCGGGTGGATGTTGTCGCCGAGTTCTACGTCCGGGTTCAGCCGACCGCCGATTCCATTGCCAACGCGGCCCAGACTCTCGGACTGCGCACCACTCAGCCGGAGCGGCTGAAGGAGCTAGTGGAAGGCAAGTTCGTCGACGCTTTGCGTTCGGTTGCCGCCGAAATGAGCATGGAAGAGCTGCACGAGAAACGCGTGGATTTCGTCCAGAAGGTCCAGCAGGTGGTGAGTGAGGACCTCCTGAAGAACGGCCTTGAGCTCGAGACCGTCTCGTTGACCGGCCTCGACCAGACTTCCATGGAGTTCTTCAACCCGAACAATGCGTTCGATGCCGAAGGCCTGACGCGTCTCACCGAGGAAATCGAGACGCGCAACAAGCTGCGCAACGACATCGAGCAGGACACCGCTGTTCAGATCAAGAACAAGAATCTGGAGGCGGAGCGCAAGAAGCTGGAGATCGCCAAGGAAGAGGAATATGCGCGTTTGGAGCAGCAGCGCGAAATCGAAGTGCGCCGCGCCGGACAGGCGGCCGACATCGCCAAGGAACAGGCCGACAAACGCCAGGACTCTGAAAACGCGACCATCCGCGCCAACCAGCAGGTCGAACAGACCCGCATCGCGGCCGAACGTGCGGTGGAAGAGGAGCGCATCGAAAAGGCCCGCCTTATCGATATCCGCACGGTGGAGAAGGAGCGCGCCTTGAAGCTGGCTGATCAGGAACGCCAGATCGCCATCGAAGAAAAGTCCAAGGAAGAGTCGGTCGCCAAAGCGGCTGCCGACGAAGCCCGCGCTCGCGCCACGGAAGCCGAAGAACAGATCGAGACCGCCCGCGCCCGCGAGATTGCCGGACGCGACAAGCAGATCGAGTTGATCGAGGCTGCCAAGAACGCCGAACGCGAGGCCATCCGCATCAAAGTGGCGGCCGAGGCTGAAAAGGAGGCCGCTGTTGATCTGGCATCTGCGCGACGCGAAGAAGCACAGGGTGAAGCCGACAAGCTGCGCATCACGGCGGAAGCGGAATCGGAAGCCGAGCGCCTTCGCGCAGCGGCAGCCGAGGTTACCTATGCCATTCAGGCCGCCGGCCAGAAGTCACTGAACGAGGCTGCCAACACGCTTTCGAGCGAACAGGTCAGCATGAAGGTGAAGCTGGACATGATCCGCAATCTGGAGGCCATTGTGCGCGAGAGCGTCAAGCCGATGGACAACATCGACAGCATCAAGATCCTGCAGGTCGATGGGCTCAACGGTGGGTCTGGTTCAGGCGGATCGGATGGCAACGGCACCGGCAGCAATGGCGGCGGTTCCGGCCTTGCCGACCACGTCGTCAACAGCGCACTCAGGTATCGCGCGCAGGCGCCGATGGTCGATGCCCTGCTCAAGGAGGTCGGTATTGACGGAACCGATCTGGATGGAATTGCCGGAGTGGTCACCGGCACGCTGGACGGCAATACCGGCAAGAACGCCATCGCCGCGTCCAAGCCATCACCGAGGCGCACGGGCAAACCGCGGGCCGGGTCACCCAGGACCGGCAGTTCTCGCGAAGCCGACTCGCGAGCCTGATTGACCCGATCACGAGATCAAATCGTGGCGGCCCCTGATCGGGGCCGCTATCTTATTTCAGGACAACCCAAGACCGGCTCCAGATACGGTAGACGCATCCGAGTGGGTCTTCGACGGTGAAACCGAAGCCGAGAGCCTCGCGCGCATACTCGCCGTCGCCGCCTATCGAACCGTCAAGGCGGCTGCTGTAAAGGCGACCCGGTTCGATCCACTTGTCAATTTGCCGGTCAACGAAACCCAGGAGGGCCTCTTCGATTGAAAGGTCCTGTTCGCCGGGAAGGTCGGCATCCGAAAGCCCGAAAACATCCCTCGCCGTCGGCGACCAAATGATCCAAAGCTGATCCAGATAGCGCGAATGGATCGGTAGGTTTGAGTGACTGCCGATCGCAAGGAAATTGTGCCTGTCCCGCAGAACATCCATGACCCGAAAGACCGCCTTCAGGTCATCGTGCTGACCACCTGAAAAGTAGATCGTGCCGCCGGCAACCTGTGTGAGTGGCGCTGATAGCAACGGATCGCCAGGATCACTGGTTCGCGGACTGGCCTCCCCTTGCGAATAGAGATCTCTGGATTTCGCTTCCTCTTCCGGCGAGGCAAACAGGCCTCGCACTTGATAATGATCTTCGGTCGACTGACTGCGAAACCGACAGCGTGACGAGAGCCACGCTGGTTCATGAAGGGTCAGTGATCCGGGAAATCCATGCATCATCGTTTCACCCAGCAAAACCAGCAACCCGCTGAATATGCACCGCCGCTGCGCCTCGGCCGTTTCTGCAACTGGCCTAACGCAACAGCGACGCTGCACGGAGCGAGCCAAAACCACCTGCCGCAAAAAAATACGTTTGTTTTCCACCTTTTACACGTCGGCATATTGGGTTATCAAACTCAATCGGAGGGTGAATGGCCGACAGTTTGTTACGAGTACGGGGGCTTGAACGAAGCTTCTACGGCGTTCGCGCGCTTCGCGGCACCGACCTCGATGTGCGCGCCGGAACGATCACCGGTTTGATCGGGCCCAACGGCGCCGGCAAGACCACCGTGTTCAATTGTCTGTCCGGTGTGATCCCGACTGAAGCGGGCCAGGTTACCTTTGACGGAACCGATATTACCGGCTGGCGGCCCGAACAGATCAGCCAGAGAGGCCTTGTCCGCACCTTCCAGATCGCCCGCGGTTTTCCCAAGCTCACAGTGCTGGAAACATTGCTTCTGCATGGCGAGGAGCAGCCCGGGGAAGATGTTCTGGCCGCTCTGTTTTCACCGTCAAAATCCCGACAAAGGGAAATGGAACTGATCGAACGGGCACAGGATGTGGCACGGCAACTCAACTTGTCCGAGGTGCTCGACAACATGTCCTCGGATCTTTCCGGCGGCCAAAAGAAACTTCTGGAGATCGGCCGCGCGCTGATGGGCCGTCCCAAGCTCATCATGCTCGATGAACCGGTCGCCGGCGTCAATCCGGCGCTGGCCGGTGAGATTGCCGAACGCATCGTCGAGTTGCGTGAAACGGGGTTGACCTTTCTGATCGTGGAACACGACATGGATATCGTCGCCCGGCTTTGCGATCCGGTGATCGTCATGGCGGCGGGTCAGCGGCTGACCGAGGGTACCTTCGACGAGATCGTCGCCGATACCCGGGTCCAGGACGCCTACCTGGGGCAGCGTGCATGATCTTCGAGGCAACGGATGTCATCGGCGGCTACAGCAAGGCCGACCAGATCCTCAAAGGCGTGACCGTCACGGCGGACGCCGGCGAGATCGTCGCCATTCTGGGTCCGAACGGCGCCGGCAAGTCCACCTTGCTCAAAGGTGTAACGGGGCTGTTGCCGACCTTGACCGGAGCGATCACGCTGGAGGGCCAATCGCTGACCGGATTGAGGCCCAGGCAGATCGCCGAACACGGCGTTGCTTACGTCCCACAGGAAAGCAATATTTTCGCCACCATGACGGTCCGCGAAAACCTTGAAATGGGCGGATACATCACTGGTGATGCACCGGCGCGGATCAATGAAATGTTCACTCGGTTTCCCGTGTTGGCGGAAAAACGGAGTGAGGCGGCGCGGACATTATCCGGTGGCCAAAGGCAGATCCTGGCCATGGCGATCGCCATGATGGTTTCGCCACGGCTGCTTCTGTTGGACGAGCCGTCCGCCGGCCTGTCTCCGATTGCAGCGAGGCAATTGTTCGACACCATCCGCGAGATCGCGGAACAGAAAGTGTGCATCGTCCTGGTGGAGCAAAACGCCATGGATGCTCTGGAACTCTGCAACCGAGCCTATATTCTGTCGGCCGGTCGAAACCATGCGACCGGCCCCGGAGCCGAGCTGGCGGCGGACCCGGACATTCGAAAAACCTTCCTGGGTGGATAACCAAAAACGAATTCGATGAAGCAACAGAGAGGATGAAGACATGAAAAGAATGACACGACGTCTGTTCTTGGGCACGACCGCCGCAGCGCTTGCAGCCCCGACAGTTCTCAGGGCGCAATCGGACGCGATCAAACTCGGATCGCTCACGCCGCTGACCGGCGTTGGCGGTTCCTACGGACCGAACATGCGGGACGCGATAGCCGGTGTGATCAAGCAGGTGAATGAAGCCGGCGGTGTCATGGGACGGCAGATCACGTTGGTCTCCGAAGACACCCAAACGTCTCCCGAAGCTGCCGTGCGCGCTGCGCGCAAGCTGATCGATGTGGACGGCGTTTCCGCCATCATGGGAACCTGGGCCTCATCCGTCACCACGGCCGTCGCGCCGCTTGCCTGGGAAAGCAAGACAATGCTCCTGTGCGTTTCCGGCGCAGACAGCATCACCCAGCTTCCCCACCAGGGTTTCATCTGCCGCACCCAGCCGAACTCCAAGCTGCAGATCCGGGTCGCCGGCGACTTCATGGTCGAGGAAGGCACCAAACAGATGGCATGGATCGGCCCGCAAACGCCGTTTGCTGCTTCCTCCATCGCCATCCTCGAGGAAATTGCCGCCTCCCATGGCGCCGGCATGGAGAACCTCATCTACGAAGCCGACAAATCGACCTACCGGTCGGAGGTCGACCAGATCATGCGCGACAAGCCCGACTTCCTGATGCTCGGCGGATACGCCGCCGACAGCACGGTGCTGCTGCGCGATATCTGGCAGGCCGGCTATGAAGGCAAGATCATCGGACCAGCCTACGCCATCAACAAGTCGGTGCTCGACACGTTGCCGGCCGAGGTCACCGAGGGCGTCTTCACCTGGGAAGGGGCTCCCGCCGTCAACAGCGCCGCCTATGCCAACGTCAAGGCGATCCTCGGCGTCGACGAAGTGGATCCCTACTCCGCCCAGACCTACGACCATGCAAGCCTTGCAATTCTTGCCATGGCCGCCGGCAAAGGCGACACCGGCGATACGATCCGGGAGAACATCCGCTCCATCAGTCAGGGCGATGGCAAGAAGGTCGAAAGTGCAGTTGACGGTCTCGCGGCAATTGACGGCGGCATCAACTATTCCGGCGCGTCCGGCCCGTGCGATTTCGACAATATTGGCGACATCACGGGCACGCAGTTTGTCTTCAAGAAGATCTCGGGTGGCTCTGCCTCCGAGTACAAACGTGTCTGATTAGACCAACGATATCCGGACCGCCCCCTTCCCGGGGCGGTCCGCTGCCTCAATCAAATTGATCGATTTATGGACCTCCTCCCCCAGCTTTTGGTGAACGGCCTCATCAGCGGCACACTGCTCGCCATCCCGGCGATCGGCTTTACCGCCATTTTCGCCGTTCTGCGGTTTCCGAATTTTTCAGTTGCCAGCCACGCCACCATCGGTGCTTTCGCAGGCTACGCAGCCAACGTATGGCTGGGTCTTCCCGCCGCCCCGGCATTGATCGCCGCCTTTCTCGTCGCGGCCCTGGTGGGTCTCGTATCGGACGAAGTGGCCCTGAAGCCGCTTCGCCCCTATGGCGCGCTGACCGCCGCCATTGCATCGATCGCCTTGACGATCGTACTTGAAAACATGGTTCGTTTCGGTTTCGGCAACGAACTCCGGGGCTATGATCTGCCGCTTGCCCGCGACTGGCGCATCTACGGCGTTCGGGTGGGGCCGCAACAGGTCCAGAATCTGGTGCTGGCGGTGATCATCATGGCGGCAGTCTTCGCCGCCCTCAAATACACCCGCATCGGCAAGGCCATGCGGGCTGTGGCGGACAATCCCACCCTGGCCGAACTGAAAGGCATCGATCCGGTTTGGGTCGGGCGTCTGACGGTCTTCACGGCCATGGGACTGGTTGGAGCCGGCGGAATGTTGCTGGGCCTCGGAACCTCGATCGATCCGCTGACCGGCTTCCGTTTCATCCTTCCCATTTTCGCCGCCGCGGTCGTCGGCGGGCTGGGGAGTATACCAGGGGCTGCCCTTGGCGCCATGGTGGTCGGCATCGGTGAAGAACTGTCGGTTCTCGTCCTGTCGCCCTCCTACAAGAGCGCCGTCGGCTTCATCGCCATCGTCATCGTGCTCGCTTTCCGTCCGCGTGGACTTCTTGGGGAGCGTGCTTACTGATGCTGAGCTACCTTCTCGCCACGCTGACTTTCGCCGGCATCTACGCCCTGCTGGCGCTCGGCCTCAATGTCATCTGGGGCATGGCCGGCATGATCAATCTCGGCCTGGCAGGGTTCTTTGCGCTTGGAGCATATGCTGCCGCCCTGGCAACCGTTGCGCTGGGACTTCCGATCATCGTGGGCATCGTGATTGCCATTTCCAGCGCCGCTCTCGCCGGCGCCTTGCTGTCTCGGCTGACGTTGAACCTGCGCGGTGACTATCTGGCGATCGTCACCCTCGGGTTCGGCGAGGTGATCCGCCTGCTCGCGGCCAACGAAATCTGGCTGACAAACGGATCAGACGGCATTCCGGGTATTCCGGGTCCCTTCCGCGGCGTTCTGACACCGCTGCAATTCAACGCGCTTTGCTGCGCGCTGGTCCTGTTGGCGGTGGCCATCTCCTGGTGGATGACAGAGCGGCTTCGTCGCTCGCCCTACGGACGAGCCCTGCGGGCGATCCGCGACGACGAGACCGCGGCCGCGGTCGCCGGCAAGCCCGTGCGCCGCTACAAGGTCCAGGCATTTGCCATCGGAGCAGGCCTGCTGGGACTGGCCGGTGCGGCCTATGCACATTTCACCAGCTATGTCGCACCCGACATCTTCCGGCCTCTGCTGACCATCTACATATTCCTGGCCTTGACCGCGGGCGGAACCGGAAACACATCAGGCGCTGTGCTCGGCGCCTTTCTGGTTATCGTCATCCTCGAAGGCAGCCGGTTTATCGAGCCCATGTTCCACGGCATGTCGGGGGCACAGGGAGCGGCCTTGAGGGAAATGGTCATCGGCGCGGCACTGATTTTTGTCATGAGAATCCGGCCCGAGGGTCTGTTGGCGGAGCGCCCGCCTAGACCGGTGCAATCCGGCTGACGGGTCTCAATCGCGCTCGACGAGATCCTGTATCGGTACGATGTTTTCGGTCACCACCGGCTTGATCACAACGTAACTGAAATATTTGTCGATACCCAGATTGCGTTCGAGCATGTCCTCCATGATCTCCTGGTATTGCGACACGCTTCTTGCAACGAACTTGAGCAGGTAATCATAGCCACCGCTCAACAGGTGGCATTCCACGACATGGTCGTGTTTTCGAATTTCATTCTCGAATTTGACGAAGTCCTTGCGCCGGTGATCCGCAAGCGTGACTTCGGTAAAGACGATCACATGGTCGGCAAGTTTCTTCAGATTGATGACCGCGCGGTAGTTCTCGATGTAACCGGCCCTCTCCAGCCGTTTGACGCGCTGCAGGCATGGACTGGGTGAAAGGCCCACGGCCTCCGCCAGATTGACATTGGTGATGTTGCCCTGCTTCTGCAGGGTGGACAGAATGTTGATGTCGATCCGGTCGAGTTTTGGCGCTCCCGCCATGGATTACCTCCTGCCCATCTAGCCCGCCAACTCTGCCTGATGGGCTCTGGCCATGTCCATCATGGAGTTGAACTGAAAGTCGACTTTCGGCATCTCGCCGGGATCCATCGTGGCGCCGAACCCTTCCTTGTCGTGCCGCCGATAGATCCAGCAATTGGCCAGCCCGTGCTTGTTGGCCGGGGCATGGTCGTGAAACATGCTTTCGGCCGTGTGCAGGATTTCATGCTTTTCAACACCCTGCCGAGCCAGCGTCTCGATCATGTAGTCAAAATTGCGATCATCCGGCTTGTAGCTGCCGATATCTTCGGCGGTGTAGACACCATCGAACGCTACGCCAAGCCGCGCGTTCGAGCCTGAAAAGCTGAGATTGTCCGTATTGGACAGCACCACAAGCTTGAAGTGCCTCTTGAGATAGGCAAGGGCCTCACGGCTATCATCAAAGGCAGGCCATTGACGCACCGAAAGCCCATAGGCGACGCATTCTTCCCAGGTCACCTCCACGCCCCATTCCTCGGCCAGCCGGCGGTAAACGACAGGCAGCAATTCGCTGTACCGTTTGCCCGGCGTCCAGCGCTGCGTTGTCGACTCATAGTAGGCATGAGCTTCCAGAACATCATCGCGCGTAAGGCTGCGGCTGACCTTGTCGGTAAGTGGCTTGAGCGCATCGACCATGCCGCTTTCCCAATCGATCAGCGTGCCGTAGACGTCGAAAGTCAGGGCTTTGAAGTCACTCAGTTTCATCGGTCTATCCTTCCAGGTCGTCGAGCGCATCCAGGGTGGCACGAACGCGGTCGACCAGGAGATCGATCTCGCCTTCGCTGATACAGATGGGCGGTGCAAGACCGATCACGTCGTCGGCAAACGAGCGAAAGATGATGCCGTTCTCGTAACCGGCCTGGGCCAGACGGGCAGCGACGTTCATGGTCTTCGTCGGCTTGGCTTTGGTGCTCTTGTCGGTGACGATTTCGATGGCGGCCAGCAGCCCCTTGGCGCGCACATCGCCCACCAGCGGATGATCCGCCAACGTCGCCAGTTGCGCCTCAAAGTACTTGCCGACCCGCTTCGAGTTCTCGATCAGGCCGCCCTCGTAAAGCTTGATGACTTCCAGCGCGACCGCGGCGCTTACCGGATGGCCCGAATAGGTGAAGCCGTGGCCGAAAGGCACGCCGTCAGGAACCGCATCCGCCATGACCTGATAAATGCGGTCCGAGACAAAGACGGCGCCCATGGGTGCATAGCCTGATGTCAGCCCTTTCGCAGTGGTGAGAAAGTCCGGCGTCAAACCCTCGTGTTCGCAGGCGAACATCGGTCCGGTTCTGCCGAAACCGGTGATCACCTCATCCACGATGAACAGGATCCCGAGGGCCCGGCAGGTGTCCTGCATCGCCTTTGCGTAGCCCTCCGGTGGCACAATCACCCCGCCGGAACCCTGCACCGGTTCCATGATGAAAGCCGCGACCTGATCGGCACCCAGTTCGGCCACTTTGGCTTTCAGGTTGGCAACACCCGCCGCGATAATCTCCTCATCCGTCGTTGCGTCGTTGCGATAGGGATAAGGCGACGGAATATAATGCTGCCAGGGCATCGGCAGATCGAAGTGGTCGTGAAAGACCGGCAGGGCCGTCAGTCCTGCTCCATTCGAGCTTGATCCGTGATAGCCCCGCTCCAGCGCGATGAAGTGCTTCTTCTGCGTCTCGCCGCGAGCGTTGAAATAGTAGCGCACCATGCGAATGACGGTATCGACGGCATCCGATCCGCCCAGGGTGAAAAACACATGGTCCAGATCGCCGGGCGACAGTTCGGCGAGCTTGGCTGCCAGCTCGATAGCCGGCTCACTCCCGAAATGGAAATACCCGGTCGCATAGGGCAAACGCCGCATCTGCTCGGCCGCGGCCTCGACCACGCTTTCGTGGCCATACCCCGCGTTGACGCACCACAGACCGGCAAATCCGTCGAGCAGTTCATGGCCTTCGACATCCGTCAGAAACACGCCGTTGCCTGACTGCATGACAGTAACACCGCGCTTTTCATGAGCGCGGATCGGAACGACCGGATGAAAGAAATGAGCGCGGTCTTTTTCGACAAGTGAGTTGGAGAGCATGGCATCCTTCCGACGGTTCAGCACATTGCGGCAGGCTAAGGCATTGTGCCGACAGGAAAGCGCGTTTTGTCGGGTTCCGCGGCATTTAACACCAATCTTGCAGCGTTTGCGGCATTTTATGCTGCGAACGTTTTTTTGGGCGACATGCCGCCCGGTGGATTAAATGCCAACGTTCGCACGGTCGCCGCGGACGGTGTTGACAGTGCAATCAGCGAAGGCGAGGTTCTGATCCGTCATTTCACTCTGAACCACCTTGGACCCGGTTGATTTGATCGAGTTTCCACGCCGCAGCGGATCCGCTTGAGTTTGTAACCCTAACCTGCAGAGCCTGAGACATGCCAAAGTTGCGCAAGCTGCTCATTGCCAATCGGGGCGAGATCGCGATCCGAATTGCCAGCGCGGCAGCAGATCTCGGAATTCCCGTTGTCGCGATCCATTCGGAGGATGACTCAAATTCGTTGCATCTGCGATACGCCGAAGAACGCCACGCACTTATTGGCAGCGGTGCTGCCGCCTATCTGGACAAAAAGCAGATCATCGACGCAATCAGGCAACACGATTGCGACGCGGTCCATCCGGGCTACGGGTTTCTGAGCGAGGACACGGACTTCGCAAAGGCCTGCGAAGACGAGGGCATCGTGTTTGTCGGCCCGCGATCCGATAGCCTCGCCTTGTTCGCCAACAAGGTTGCCGCTCGCAACCTGGCGCACGAATGCAACGTTCCGACGCCCAACGGCACAAACTCGGAAACGACACTTGAAGAGGCCGCAGAGTTCCTGGCGACCTTGCCGCCCGATACGCCCATGATGATCAAGGCGCTTGCCGGAGGCGGCGGCCGCGGGATGCGAATTGTGCAGCACGCGGACAGTCTCGAAGACGCCTACAATCTCTGCCGCTCAGAGGCGACGGCTTCCTTTGGGCAAAGCGGTGTCTATGTCGAGGAACTGGTCCAGCACGCCCGACACGCCGAAGTCCAGGTGCTGGGAGATGGAGCCGGCACCCTTGTTCACTTTTGGGACCGTGAATGCAGTCTTCAGCGTCGCCATCAAAAGCTGATCGAAATTGCCCCATGTCCGCCGCTTCCCGGAAACGCGAGGGAAAAGATGATCGAAGCGGCTCTCGGGATGGCCGCCAGGGTCGATTATCGAAGTCTGGGCACCTTCGAGTTCCTGGCGTCCGATAACGGTCAATTCTGGTTCATCGAAACGAACCCGCGCATTCAGGTCGAACACACCGTGACGGAGGAGATCACCGGCCACGATCTTGTTCAGGCTCAATTGCGTCTGGCCGGCGGAGAAACGCTTCCCGATTTGGGGTTGGATCAGGAGAACATCCCGCATCCGAACGGATATGCGATCCAGGCGCGGATCAACATGGAGGTGATGACGGATGAAGGTGAGCCAGAGCCATCCAGCGGCGTGCTCAACCGCTTCGAGTTGCCATCCGGACCGGGCATCAGGGTCGACACTTTCGGCTATCAGGGCTACCGAACAAGCACTGCCTACGACCCATTGCTGGCCAAGGTTATCACAAGCTGCCGGACACCAGACTTCAAGGCAGCCGTGCGGAAAGCGCTTCGTGCACTTTCGGGTGTCCGCATCGAAGGCGTCGACACCAATATCGGGTTCTTGCGATCCGTGCTCCGCAGCGATGCCGTAGAGGCCGGACAGTTAGATACACGCTTCATCGAGACGAATTTCTCCGAACTGCACGCACAGTCGATCGACACCGATCTTAACTCGGCCCTGGATAGCCCGTCGCAAGCCGCCGGGCCAAACGGCGCGCACCAATCGCGGCAAACCATTCCGGATGGTGCAATTGCCATCCACGCACCGATGCAGGGGACGCTTGTCGAACTGACTGTCGAGCCCGGCGCGACCGTTTCCGCCGGGCAACAGATCGGCGTGCTCGAAGCGATGAAAATGCAAATGCCCGTTTCAAGCGACCGCGCCGGTCAAGTCGTCGAGGTTCGTGCAAAGCCCGGAGATCTGCTTCTGACTGAAGACATTGTTCTCGTGCTTGTTCCCGGGACGGAAACCGGCGCGGACGCCGCAACAGAATCAGGGCGGCAAGCGGATCAAGACAGACCCGAACTTTTGGAGCTGGTGGAGCGTCGAAACCGTCTGGGCGATGATGCACGCGCGGATGCGGTCGAACGGCGCACAAAACATGGCAAGCGGATGATCCGCGAGAACCTCGCGGAGTTTTTCGATGAAACCCGCTACTCCGAATACGGAAGCCTCGCTGTCGCCGCGCAGAGATCGAGAAGGTCCATCGACGAGCTGATGCGGATCAGTCCTGCCGATGGCATGATTGCGGCCATCGGCCATGTGAACGGTGCAACATTCGGTCAGGAAAAGGCACGCTGCATGGCGCTCGCCTACGACTATACCGTCATGGCCGGCACCCAGGGCGTCAACGCGCATCGAAAGAAGGATCGGATGCTGGCCCTTGCGGCCGATTGGCGTATTCCGTTGATGGTGTTTGCCGAGGGCGGTGGCGGTCGGCCGGGCGATACCGACCATAACGGGGTCAGCGGATTGGACAGCATGACCTTTCAACGCCTTGCCGCGCTCAACGGAAAGGTCCCGATTGTCGGCGTCACCACCGGGCGGTGCTTTGCCGGAAACGCCGCCATGTTGGGCTGCTGCGATGTCATCATTGCCACACGCGATGCCAATATTGGCATGGCAGGGCCTGCCATGATCGAGGGCGGCGGCCTGGGCGCGGTTCGGGCGGAGGATATCGGGCCTGCATCGGTTCAGACCAAAAACGGCGTCATCGACTTCCTGGTTGAAAACGAGCAGCAGGCAATCGAAGCTGCGCGCAAGTACCTCGCCTACTTCCAGGGCACGCTCGACGATTGGGATGCTCCGGACCAGTTGCGCCTGCGCCATGCCCTGCCGCACAACAGGGTTCACGCCTATGATGTCCGGGCGCTCATCGACACGTTGGTTGATAGTGGCTCCCTGATGGAACTGAGATCAGACTTTGCGCTCCCCCTGATCACCAGTCTTGCCCGGATTGAGGGACGGCCGGTCGGCATCCTTGCAAACAACACGCAATCCCTGGGTGGCGCCATCGACGCCGACAGCGCGGACAAGGCGGCGCGCTTCATGCAGTTATGCAACGCATTCGGCCTGCCGATCGTAAGCTTACTGGATACGCCGGGATTCATGGTCGGGCCGGACGCGGAAAAAACCGCCTTGGTCCGGCATGTTTCGCGCATGTTCGTCGCGGGCGCAGCGCTTCACGTTCCCATCGTGACAATCGTCTTGCGAAAGGCCTACGGACTTGGCGCCATGGCCATGGCAGGCGGAAGTCTGCACGCGAGCCAAGGGACCTTTTCCTGGCCGACCGGCGAGTTTGGTGGAATGGGTCTGGAGGGTGCCGTTCAATTGGCCTATCGGGCCGAACTGGCGGCCATCTCCAACAAAGTCGAGCGTGAGGCGATGTTTCAACAAAAGGTCGATGAATTGTACCAGGTGGGCAAGGCCCTGAATGTTGCCAGCCTGCTCGAGATCGATGACGTCATCGACCCGGCTGAGTCACGCGAGCGCGTGATCGCCACTCTCGATGCTGTCGGAGGAGCAAAACGCCGGCCAAACCACACGCCTATCGATACCTGGTAACTCCACCCGATGAGAAGAACGCCGTCTTTGCCAAACCGCTCGGGAAGGCCAAGACGCAGAACGACTCAAGCATATGCATGATGCTGGAATTTCCATCATTCGGTGCTAGGTTCTGCGTGTGCCTAATCGCGTCCCTACCAGTTTAACAAGATGAAAGTCGCCGTCCTCGGTGCCGGTGTCGTCGGCGTAACCAGTGCCTGGTACCTGGCGAAAGCCGTACACGACGTCGTTGTCATCGACCGGCAACATGCAGCCGCTCATGAAACCAGTTTCGGCAATGCCGGCGGTGTGTGCCCCAGTCTTGCAGGACCATGGGCTGCGCCGGGCATGCCGTTCAAAGCCACGAAGTGGATTTTTCAAGCCCATTCGCCTTTGAAGCTCAGGCCGAAGTTGGACATCCATCAATGGAAATGGCTCGCCGGCTTCTTCAACAACTGCTCTCGGGAGAAGTTCCAGGCAAACAAGGCTCGTATGCAGCGAATTGCGCACTACAGTCTGGCTTGCCTGCAAGACATTCGAAGCGAAGTGGAGATTGCCTACGACCACCAGGAAGCTGGTATTCTGCAGATTTTTCAGACAGATGACGAAGTCGAGCTCGGCGCACTGTCAGCAAAGGTTCTGACTGAATTGGGGATCCGGCATGAGATCGTGGACGGCCCAAAAGCAAGGGAGATCGAGCCATCCCTCACCCGCGCGCAGGCACATATCGCGGGCGGTTTGCACTTGCCCGTTGACGAGACCGGTGACTGCCACAAGTTCAGCAACGAACTGGCTCGACACCTGGTCAATTTGGGCGTCGACTTTCAATTCGAGACCGAGATTTCCGGGTTCACAACCGGTGAGCACATGATCGATCAGGTCATGACCAGCCGTGGATTGATCTCCGCCGATGCTTATGTCGTTGCCTTGGGTCCGTTCGCTGCCAAAATGATGCGCCCCCTGAAGATCGATCTTCCGATCTACCCGGTGAAGGGATACTCGATCACCGCTGACATTCTGGACGCTGACGCGGCCCCTCAGTCTTCGATCCTGGACGAGCATTCCAAGTTGATGGCGACAAGGCTCGGTGATCGGCTTCGCGTGGCCGGGAGCGCCGAAGTCACCGGCTTCAACAAAAACCTGTCGAAGACCTCGGTCAATGGCATCATCGATGCGACACGACGTGTGTTTCCGGATGCGGTCGATTATGGGAAATGTGATGTCTGGTGCGGGCTTCGACCGATGACTCCGGACGGACCGCCCCGTTTGGGAAAAACCCAATATCGCAACCTTTTCCTCAATGCCGGCCACGGATCCAACGGTTGGACGCAGGCCTGTGGCGCATCAAAAATCGTGGCCGACATTGTTTCAGGCCAGGAACCAGACATCGATATCTCCGGCCTGACCTACGCCTCTGAATAGGGACGGCGGTTGCTCTGTGTCGATCACTGTTTCGCAGCCGAAGCCTCAAATTGATACTCGCGTAGCGGCGCTTCCTTCATCTGGATCGAAAACCCTGGAGCGGTCGGCGCCACATAGGCACCGTTTTCAACGACACACGGGTCGACGAAATGCTCATGCAGATGGTCCACGTATTCGATCCGACGGTCGTCCTTCTCGCCGCATATCGCAACATAGTCGATCATCGCCAGGTGCTGGACATATTCACACAGGCCGACACCACCTGCATGCGGCCACACCGGCAAGCCATATTTTGCGGCCATGAGCTGCACGGCAAGCACCTCGTTCAGCCCACCCATGCGGCAACTGTCGATCTGCACGATGTCGATGGCACCCTCGGCGATGAATTGCTTGAACATGATGCGGTTCTGGCACATCTCGCCTGTCGCGACCTTGATCGGCGCGATTGCCTCCCGGATTTTGCGGTGTCCGATAACGTCATCGGGACTGGTCGGTTCTTCGATGAAGAAAGGCCGTGCAAAACTCAACTGCCTGACCCACTCGATAGCTTGATCGACCTCCCAGACCTGATTGGCGTCGATCATGATGTTCATTTCCTCGCCCAGTTCCTCGCGAGCGATAGTGAGGCGACGAATGTCATCGGCGAGGTCGCGGCCGACCTTGAATTTGGTGTGCGTGAACCCGGCAGCGCGCGCTTCACGGCACAGTCGCCGCAGCTTCTCGTCGGGATAGCCAAGCCAGCCGGCCGAGGTCGTGTAGCAGGGATACCCCTCTGCTTGCAGACGAGCAATCCGTTCAGCTTTTCCCGTTTCCGTCTGGCGCAAAATCGCCAGTGCCTCGTCGGGGGTCAAGGCGTCCGTTAGGTAGCGGAAATCAACAAGACGCGTGATTTCTTCGGGGCTCATCTCCCCAACCAGCTGCCAAACGGGCTTGCCAGCTTCTTTGGCCCACAGGTCCCAGGCTGCATTGACGACGGCGCCGGCGGCCATGTGGATGGCTCCCTTATCAGGCCCAATCCACCGCAACTGGCTGTCGCCTGTGATGTGGCGCCAAAAGCGGCCCATGTCTTCCTTGATCCAATCAAGGTCCAGTCCCTTCACCAGCGCTCCGAGGGCCTCGATGGCCAGGACACAGATCTCGTTGCCACGACCGATCGTGAAGGTCAGCCCGTGGCCTTCCTGGTCGCCATCGGTCTCCAGAACCACATAGGCCGCCGAATAATCCGGATCCGGATTCATGGCATCCGAACCGTCGAGCGACGCGGAGGTCGGAAATCTCAGATCATAGGTGCGTATGCCGGTAATTCGTGTCACGAGTGTTGTGCCTGTGCTTGTCACTGGAATGTTGATTGCAATGGACCTGAGAAGGCAGACCCGCCGCCTGGAAGATCTCTTATCAAAGATGCCGGGACAAGACCGCGTGGGTCACTATTGTGAAATCTTCACTTCAAAATCGCGCCGGCCGCGGGTAGGTTCCAGCGGTCTCGAACCGCGACGGGAGCTGGGCTCAATCCGAGACCGTTCGTGCAAAGTAATCTGCGACCATCGGGGCAAAGCTGCGATCGACCCCAACGTGACAGGCATCGGGCATGCGCAGGATCAGCGCCTTGGTCTGGAAGACCTCGCTGAAGGTTGCCGCATTGGCAGGAAAAACCGATGGGCGGATGTCTAGGGGTGTGGCCACTGCCATGACCTCTCCGACATCGGGACCGGAAACCGAGAAAAAGCTCAGCGTATCTGAGATGCGGACAATGCTGATATCGTCGGGAGCAGTGCTCAGTTTCAAGCCTTCAGCCAAACCGTCTTCCTGATCGAGCGGAGCGCGCAGGATCCAGTGCTCCGGAGCCAACCACATCAGCTCCATGCCTTCTCGTACGGTGTAGGTTCCGGCCCTGTCGGGAAAGGCCGGCAATGCAACGCCGCACCAGTTTGAAAGCGCTTCCCGGGATCCTTTCAGATCAAAAAGCGCCATCAGATCGAGCGGTTGGATTTGCACGTCGTAGATCATCTCATCCCTTCAACCGCAATCCTTCCGGATCATAGGAGCAAGGCTCTGTCACTTCGACGGGTATGGTCTTGTCCTTGACACGCACATGCACCGTCTCGCCATGTCGCGCCCGCCCGTTGTTCAAGAGCGCGAGTCCCAGTGAACGATCATTGGCGACACTCCAGACATAGGCCGTGACGAGCCCCTCACTTGGCTCGCGACGACCGCCCGGTGTCAAAGGAGCGCCCTCGGGGACCATGACGGCGGGGTCGAGGCTGCGGATGCCCACGAGTTCACGTCTGGTTCCACCGGCACTTCGCCGAAGTTCGACGGACCGCTTGCCGATGAAATCAGGCTTCTTCCTGGACATCACCCACCCCATGCCGAGATCGTGGGGATCGACGGTGCCGTCCACCTCATGGCCAAGCGAAAGAAACGCCTTTTCAACCCGCAGCACATGGTTGGCCTCGGAACCGATTGGCATGATGTCGAAGGGCGCACCAGCCTCCAGGATGGCGTTCCACAATTCCTCCAGGTGTCGCGGAGCGACGTTGATTTCGAATGAAAGCTCTCCGGTGAAGCTCACACGCACGATGCGGGCCGGCAGCCCGGCCACGGTGCCGTCCCGAAACCCCATGAACGGAAACGCCTCGGCAGAGACGTCAATGTCCGTACCCAGGATTTCCAGAACCCGGCGCGCGCTCGGACCACAAAGTGTCGCGTTGGCCCATTGGCTGGTAACGTTGGTGATCTTGACATCCCAGTCCGGACGCTCGATCTGCAGCAGCTTTTCCATCATCTGATAGACCACGTCCGCATTGCCGGTGGATGTGGACATCAGATAGCGGTTTTCTCCGAGTTTGAAACTCACCCCGTCATCGAGGATCAGCCCGTCATCGGTCAGCATCAGCCCGTAGCGACCCATGCCGGTTTTCAACGTTGAAAACACGTTGGTATAGACCAGGTCCAGGAACCGGGCCGTATCGCGTCCCTTCAGTACAAAGGTCCCGAGCGGCGACCCATCATAGACGCCGACCCCTTCGCGCACGCATCGTGATTCGCGGTTGACGGTCTCCTGAAAACTCTCGCCCTCGCGCGGGAAGTAGCCGGGCCGCCGCCAGCGCGCACCAGCCTCGTACATGAAACAGCCCTGATCGATGTTCCACTTTGTCAGGGGGGTGTGCCGATAGGGCAGCACGACGGATCCCTCCCGCACACCGCCGATCGCGCCAAATTCGACTGGTGAATAGGGTGCCCTGAAAGTTGTGGCGCCAACGTCATCGAGCGCCAGCTTCTGTTGCTGTGCAATTGCGCCGATAATGTTCACATTGCCGGTCTTGCCCTGATCCATGGCCATGCCGCCGGTGGTGTAGCGTTTGACATGCTCCACCGCGCCATAGCCTTCACGGATCGCAAGGTGCACGTCCGAGACCGTCACATCGTTGAGGACATCGACGAACCCCTTGTCGCCTGGCTCCAGGCCGTCAACGTGCCACAGCGGTTGGATGTCATAGTCGAGTTCATCGTCTGTTGCCGGCGGCTCAGACGCGCCATTCGACAGGGCCTCTGTCAAATCAAACTCACCATTCGCCGTCCCCACGCACGCGGCGTTCTGGGCTGGCTTGTCGGGGACGAAGCAACATTTTTCAACGCTGTAGGACATCGTGCCGCGCGACTGGGAAAACAGATGCGCCGTCGGGTTCCACCCCCCGGACATGGCGACGAGATCACAATCAATGCGGCGCGTGCCGCCATCTCCATCGCGCACGGTCACGCCGCTAAGCCGCTTGTAACCGTGCGCTTTGACGACCTGCGAACGGCTCAGTATCTCGACACCGGGCAGAAGCGATTGTACGGCCGGATCCGGATCGCGGCTGTCGACGATTGCCGCAATCTCGACCCCCGCTGCAGCCATATCCGCAGCGGCCTCATAGGCTGAACGGTTGTTGGTGAAAACCACCGCTTTACGGCCGGGCGCCACTCCATAGCGATTGACATAGGTTTGCACGGCACTGGCCAGCATGACGCCAGGGCGATCATTGTTGGCAAAGACCAGGCTTCGTTCGATGGCGCCGGTTGCGACAATGACCTGACCCGCGCGCACCCGCCAGTTGCGCCCGATCAGCGCCTCGGGAGCGGGATTGCGTTCTGCCACCAGCACCAGATTGTGCTCGCGGTATCCCCAAACCGTTGCCTCTTGCAGGTGGGTGACATTCTCCATCGCAGCAAGCTCGGCCACGGCATCGGAGACCCAGTCCATCGCATCCCGACCAGCGATGGTGCGGCGTCGCGACAACAGCGCACCGCCTGCCTCGGAGCCTTCATCGGCAATCAGAACCTGCTTGCCCGCGCGACCCGCCTCAAGTGCTGCCGTCAACCCGGCCGGCCCAGCTCCCGCCACCAGAACATCGCAGTGCCAGTGGCGCGCCTCATAGCGCCCCGTTTGCGGCGGTGCGGGTGGAGGTGATGCCAGCCCGGCAGCGCGCCGGATCGCCGGCTCGAACAGATGCCAATCGGGCCATTTGAACGTCTTGTAGTAAAACGATGCCGGAATGAACCGCGAAAACAGCTGGTTTACGGCCCCCATGTCGAAGTCGACGGAAGGCCAGCAGTTGAGCGGGTTGGCGCGCAGCCCCTCCTTCAGCAGCACCGTGGTGGCAGGCTGGT
This sequence comes from Hoeflea sp., assembly GCA_965216535.1. Classification (GTDB taxonomy): domain Bacteria; phylum Pseudomonadota; class Alphaproteobacteria; order Rhizobiales; family Rhizobiaceae; genus Hoeflea_A. The sequence continues at coordinate 1,480,674 of OZ244175.1, read as the reverse complement.
TTGCGCTGGCCTCCTCACCTTCGAGTTCCACATAGGTTGCCGGTTCTTCGATCCCGGCGCCCATGATGCCGCGCGGACGGTGATACTTGAAACTGCGGGCCGTGACATCGACACCATTCGCCAAAAGCGCCGAAGCCAGGGTGTCTCCCTTGAAGCCGGTCATCGGCTTGCCGGCAAATCTGAAGCGGACCGGCGCATTGCGATCTATCCTGCCACCCTGCGGGAGCCGAGCACCACTCATTTGGCGAATTCCGGCGGTTCGATGATGTCATGCGTGACCGTGTCGCGCTTGAGCACAAGCCAGCATCCGCAGCCCTTGGCGTGCCACCACCGTTCCGCAACCGGCCCCATCGGATTGGGCACCACCGTCAGGTATTCGACCCAGTCTTCGTCGCTGATGTCCTGGGGAGCTTCCGGTCGCCGGGCAACCGCGGGACCACCATAGGCGAACTCTGTCTCGGGACGCGGACCGCAAAACGGGCAGTTGATCAGCAGCATTCCCTGTCCCTATCGCGCTGTGGTGGTGCCGGATTCCGACACATATTCCAGATGTTTGAACCGACCCAGCCGGAAGGGGAGGATCAAATCGTGGGGCTGGCCTGTCGAAATCAGATGGGCCAGCGTGTAGCCACCCGCGGGGATCGCCTTGTACCCGCCCCACCATCCGGCCGACACGAACAATCCCGGAATTGAAGTCTGGTCCACGATCGGCGTGGCATCGTGAGCGATGTCCAGGTGACCACCCCACTGCCGCATCAGCTTCAGGCGCTTGAAGCTGGGGAACAGTTCCAGCATGGCACACACGGAGTCTTCAAAAACGTGCTGCTTGATGTCGCGGCGAAAGCTCTGTCCCATATCGGGAGCGCCGCCGATTACCAGCTCCCCCTTGTCGGATTGACTGAAATAGACACCGATGTCGGGACAATTCACCACCGTGTCGATGAACGGTTTGACCGGCTCTGAAACGAAGGCTGTCAGGTTGAAGGTCCTGAGCGGCAGTTTGAGGTCTACGGTATCGGTCAACGTGGTCGTATGGCCTGACACGACCACAGCGACCTTCTTTGCGCGAACCGTCCCCCGCGGCGTTTCGACCCCCAAGATGTCGCCCTTTGCATCGCGCAACAAAGAAGTCACAGGCGTTTTCTGGTGAATTTCGACACCAAAGCCATCTGCCTTGCGGGCATATCCCCAGGCGACGGCGTCATGCCGGTTCACGGCCGCATCCTTGTGAAACATGCCACCGATCACCGGCAGACGCGCGTTCGGCCCGCCACCTGTCAAAGCAGGAATGCGCTTGCGCACTTCATCGACGCTCAGCGGCTCATAGCTGGAACCGTAGATGTCCATCGCCAGCATCCGCCGCCGGATCATTCGCTGCATCGGATAGGTCTGGATCACATCAAGCATTCCGCGCTTGGAATGCATCATGTTGAAGTTGAGATCCTGCGACAGCCCGTCATAAAGCGCGACCGATTTCACATAGAACGGGATCGACTCGTCGCGCATGTAGTTCGAGCGGATTGTCACGGTGTTACGTGCAACATTGCCGCCACCAAGCCAGCCTCTCTCGAGCACAGCAACATTGGTGATTCCGTGGTTTTTCGCCAGATAATAGGCCGTCGCAAGACCATGCCCGCCGGCTCCGATGATCACGACATCGTATTCGGACTTCAGCGGTGGGCTGCGCCACGATTGCGGCCATTTCCTGTGGTGGGCCAGCCCATTGTACAACAACGAAAAAACGGAATAATGTTGCATGTCAATAATCATTGTTACTGAGAGTTATTGCATGATACAAGGGAAATCTCCGCTCGATCCCCGCAATTGAGGTCAATCCGACATGGCAATCGAGACCCGCACTCCGATCACGCAAGCCCTGGCAGATGGCCTGCTGTCACGACGTGAGCTGAAAAACCTGATGAAGCGTTCGAACGGGCCGGCCCTGCAGCGGTTGGTAATCTGGTTGATCGTCCTGTGCGCAACCGGCAGCCTTATCTGGTTATCGATGGGCACGTTGTGGATGATCCCGGCCATGTTTCTGCACGGAATCGTACTGGTGCATCACTTCTCATTGCAACACGAGTGCTGCCATTACACGGTTTTTCGTACCCGTTGGCTCAATGATGTGGTGGGCTCGATCTGCGGCCTGATCATCAATGTGCCGCATCAGTTCTTCCGCTATGAACACTGCGACCACCACACCTACACGCAGCTCACCGGTCAGGACCCGGAGCAGATCGAACTGCCGCAGACATTGGGCGGCTACCTCAAATACATCTCCGCGGTGCCGTACCTCTATAATCAGCTTCGCGATCTGGTCCGTCATGCTGCCGGGCACATCAGCGATGCCGAAAAGGTGTTTTTGCCCAAAGAGGTCTATCGAACGGTCATTTGGGAGGCGCGCGCCATGCTGGGGTTCTATGTTGGCCTTGCGCTTTATTGCTTCGCGACCGGCTGGACCGGGCCACTCTGGTACTGGCTGATTCCATTCGTGATGGGCGAGCCCGTGATGCGGGCTATCCGCATGACCGAACACGTCGGACGCCCGCCGATAGACGATATGCGCCAAAACACGCGAACCAATCTGGTCTCCCTGCCCTTGCGCTTTTTGTGCTGGAACATGAACTATCATGCCGAGCACCATTATGCCGCCTCGGTGCCCTTCCACGCCCTGCCCAAGCTGCACGAAAAACTCAAAAATTACGTGCATGTACAGCCGCACGGATATCTGGGCGCACATCGGGAAATTCTGGCACAGTTGAGCGGCAAGCAGCCACGCGCCGATCTCAGACAGGGCGTCTGAAGTGGCGCGCGAAAAGACCTGGCAACCTCTTGTCGCGGTCGCCGATCTGGAACCAGGCGATGTCACACCGGTGACCTTCAAGGGGCGCGACCTCGCCGTCTACGATGGCAGGGATCAGATCAGTGTCAGCTTTGCCCGCTGCACGCACGGTGCCGCCAACCTGTGTGACGGCTATTTTGACGGCCGCACCATCGAATGCCCGCTGCATCAGGGACTGTTCGATGCAGTCACGGGCAATGCCAAATCTGCGCCAGCGCGCGTCGCCCTGCGGATGATTGAATGCCGCACGCGCGAGGGCATGGTCGAAATTTTCTTCTAGCGCCTTGATCCCGGAGGCGCCCTTGTCCCAAATCTCTCAGAGAACTCACCTGACCAGCATTGTCTTTGTGCTGGGCGCTTCGGTCGCGTTCTCGATCAACGATCTTGTCTTCAAGCTGTTCAGCGGCACCTACCCACTGCATCAAATGATTTTCTTCAGGGCTTTGGTGGCGCTGATTCTCTGCGCTGCGATAATTGTGCCTTTGTCTGGCGGCTTTCCGTCGCTGCGCACCCGCCGCCCTCACTTGCATATGCTCCGCGGTTTCTTCGTCATCGTCTCAAACATCTGTCTTTACACCGGGCTCGCCATTTTGCCGATCGCCGACACGATCGCGATCTTCTTTGCGGCGCCGCTGATGATCACGGGGCTATCGGTTGTTCTGCTGGGCGAAAGAGTCGGCGTCAGGCGCTGGCTGGCGGTGGTCGCCGGATTGATCGGGATGCTGTTAATCGTAAAACCGGGCGGAAGCGGATTTACCTGGCAGACCGCCCTGCCGATCGCTGCCGCCCTCACCTACGCGGTCATCCAGATCATGACCCGTTGGATGGGCATGACAGAGCGGGCCGTGACGCTGTTCTTTTACAACCAGGTGGTCTTTGTCCTGTTCAGCATTATCGTCGGCCTCGCAATCGGCGATGGCAGATACGCCGATCCGGCCAGCCCGGCAATGGATTTTCTTTTTCGCGCCTGGGTAACGCCAGCGCGCTGGGATTTGGCAATGCTGGTGCTGTTGGGCGCTTTGAGTGCCGGTGGCGGCTACATGATGACCCGCGCCTATCAGCAGAGCCCATCGAACATTGTCGCGCCGTTCGAATATGTCGCGCTGGTGATGGCGGTGGTGTGGGGCTACGTCTTTTGGGAAAGGCTGCCAGACTTTGCTGCGGCTGCCGGAATCGTCCTGATCGTATTGTCCGGATTGTGGATCGCGCTGCGTGAAGCGCGCCTGGGTATCCGGCCGCACAAACGCCATACAAACCGCTGAGCATCGACAAAAAGAACCAGCCGAGCCGAGAGTTCAGCGACTTTCCTCGCGCCGTGGCTGCGACAAACAGGCAAGGCAGGAAGGAAGTTTCACGCGTTGCAGCAATGAGATTTTTTCATCCTTCGGGTTGGATGAAGCTGTGGACAAATGTTCACTCATATGCAAACAATTGACTGATGGGGAACTAAATCAATCGCCCGTGGCGTCGATATTCCGCTTCTGCACATCGGCGAACAACGGGAGTCGAAGCAGGAGACAATCATGATCAAACGCAGAACATTTCTCTCGACTTCAGTCGCCGCGGCAGGACTTGCATCTGCCAGCATGATCTTTCCCGCATTCGCCGCACCCAAGAAGGGAGGACGCCTGGTTATCGGCACGTCGGGAGGCAGTGCCGGCGACTCGCTCGATCCCACAAAACTGACCTCAGCCGGCCACGGGATCATGGGATACACGCTGGGGAACTGCCTGACGGAAATCGAACAGGAAGGGGAGCTCGTCGGAGAGCTCGCGTCCGGTTGGGAATCGTCGGACGACGCAAAAACCTGGAAATTCAATCTGCGCGAGGGTGTCACCTTCCACAATGGCAAGGCGATGACGTCCAAGGATGTCATCTACTCTCTCAATCTGCACCGCGGTGAAGATTCGACTTCCGGCGCCAAGGGCTTGCTCAGCGAGATTGCCGATCTCCGCGCAGACGGGGATTTCGGTCTGATCGTGGAAATGAAATCAGGCAATGCCGACGTCCCGTATCTGATGGCCGATTTTCACCTGCTGATCGTGCCGGATGGTATGAAAGACATGTCAAAGGGCGTCTTCACCGGGCCTTACATGCTGAAGGAGTTCTCACCGGGCGAGCGTTTGTTGGCGGCCCGAAACCCGAACTATTGGAAGCCGGATCGCGCCCACGCGGACGAAGTCGAAATCCTGTTCATTGAAGACACGACGGCGAGGATCGCAGGCCTTGTCACAGGCGAAGTCCATCTTGCCGGTCGTGTGGATCCGCAATCGGCCGACTTGATCAATTCCTCACCCGGATCCCACGTGGAAAATCATCCGGCTGCCGGCCACCGCCCCCTGTTGATGGCATGCGACAGGGCGCCATTCGACAACCTGGATCTGCGACTGGCCGTCAAGCACGCTCTCAATCGCGAACAGATCCTTGAAACCGTTATGGCCGGTTTCGGCTCGATCGCAAACGATCAGCCGATCCCGCCTTCGGACCCGTTCTATTCGCCCGACATTCCACAGCGCGCCTACGATCCGGATGTGGTGAAGCACCACCTGAAAAAATCGGGCTTTGACGGTACGCTTCAACTGCATACATCCAACACGACCTTCTCAGGCGCCGAAGCAATGGCCGCTCTGTTCCAGCAATCTGCCGCAGCTGGTGGCCTGAATGTGGAGATCGTGCGAGAGCCGGCCGACGGCTTCTGGTCAAAGGTCTGGATGCAGAAGCCCTTCGTCAGCGGAGCCTGGGGCGGGCGTCCGACCGCGGACATCATGTTGACCACCGCCTATTCCTCTGGTGCGGCCTGGAACGACACGATGTGGCGCCGCGAGGCGTTCGACCAGAAACTGGCCCTTGCCCGTGCGGAAACTGACTTTGACACGCGCAAGGCTCACTATCATGATCTGCAATTGATGATCCACGAAGATGGTGGCGCGGCAATCCCATTCTTCGTCAACAACGTCGATGGCGTGCGGGATGAAGTCAAAGGTTTCTACCCGGCCGGCTCATTTGAGATGTCCGGATTGCGGGTGGCCGAACGCGTCTGGATCGACGCCTAGAGAGTAAGAGTGCCGCGGCAAACGATCAGTGGACTGGTCCTGAAGCGTCTGGCTTCAGGACTGGTCACATTGTTGGTGGTCTCCATCCTGGTCTTTGTCGGAACTGAAATTCTTCCGGGCGACGTCGCGCAGGCAGTGCTTGGACAGCAGGCCACCCCGGAGGCAGTTCAGGCCATACGAGACCAACTGGGGTTGGATCGTCCAGCCCTGCAACGCTACCTGGAATGGCTGGCGAATTTCGCGCGCGGGGACCTGGGCCAATCTCTGGTGAGCGGTCGCGAGATATCTGAACTGATTGCACCGCGTCTGGACAAAACTCTCTTTCTGGCGCTTTCGGCAGCGATCATCGCCATTCCGCTTTCCATCGGGCTGGGGTTGATTGCAGCGCTTTACGAAGGACAGGTCATCGACAAAAGCGTCAGCATGACGACGCTGATCTTCGTTTCAATTCCGGATTTCCTGCTCGGTTATCTGCTGCTTCTCCTCGTGGCGGTGAAACTGGGGTGGTTTCCTGCTCTTTCCAATATCAATGACGGCATGACGCTGCTTCAGCAGCTCCGGGCGATCGCCCTGCCCTGTCTGACTTTGGCGCTGGTCGTCTCAGCGCACACGATGCGGCTGACGCGCGCCGCGGTCCTGTCGGTGATGAACCAACCCTATGTGGAGATGGCAACGCTCAAGGGAGCGACACGCCGCAGGATCATCCTTCACCACGCTCTGCCCAACGCCCTGTCACCGATTTTGAACATCGTCATGCTGACGCTTGCCTTCCTGATCGTCGGCGTCGTGGTGGTCGAGGCGGTCTTCAACTACAAGGGCATGGGCCAATTGATGATCGATGCCGTTTCCAAGCGTGACATGCCGCTGGTGCAGGCCTGCGGGCTGATCTTCGCATCGGTCTACGTCATGCTGAACCTCACCGCCGACATTCTGTCGCTTTTGACCAATCCACGCAGGCGGCGACCGAAATGATCGAGTTTCTGCGCGATATGGATTTGGCGGCCCGTATCGGCATGGCCCTGGTTCTTGGCTTTCTGCTGGCCGTGTTTATCGGGCCTTACATTGTCCCCTATTCGGAAGTTGAGATCGTCGGGCGGGTTTTCGAGCCTCCGAGTGCAAAACACTGGCTCGGTACCGACAATGTCGGCCGGGACCTGTTGGCGCGCATTCTGGCCGGTGGCCGCATGACCGTCATGATCTCGTTCCTGGCGACCTGCGGCGCCTTTGCCATCGGCGTGCCGCTTGGCATCATTGCCGCCATCCTCGGCGGGTGGTTCGATCTGGTGGTGACGCGGATGGTCGATGCCCTGATGGCATTTCCAAGCCTGATCCTGGCGCTTATCCTGTTGTCAGCCTTGGGCACGTCGCTGGTATCGCTTCTGCTGGTCATGTCGGTTCTGTCGTCAACCATCGTCTTCCGGCTGACGCGCGCGGTGGCTGCAGATGTCGCTGCGATGGAGTACATCGAAATCGCCCGCCTGCGTGCAGAAAGCATGAGCTGGTTTCTGTTTCGCGAGGTCCTGCCCAATGTAGTTCCGACGCTCTTGACAGAGTTCGGTTTGCGCCTGGTTTATGCCGCCATCCTGATTTCGTCGCTGTCATTCCTGGGCATCGGCATCCAGCCGCCCTATGCCGATCTTGGCGGCATGGTCAAAGAGAATTCGCTGGCCATCACATTTGGGCGCGCAGCGCCGATCCTGCCGGCGCTGGCTCTGGCGATACTGGCCATCGGCATCAATCTGGTTGTGGACGGGCTTCTCAAACGCAACGCCGATCTGGACTTGCACAAATGACCGGGCCTCTGCTGCAGATGTTGGAGCTGACCGTCGAGACAGTTGCCAACCGGCGACGGGGAACACCAGCGGCAACGATTTTGAACAAGATCGACCTTTCGCTGGAGCGCGGGCAGGTCCTGGGTTTGATCGGTGAATCCGGAGCCGGCAAATCGACAATCGGCCACGCCGCTATGGGATATGCCCGCCGCGGTTTAAGCCTGTCGGGTGGCGAAATATGGCTGGATGGAACTGAATTGCGCCAGGCCAGCGACGAGGAACTGCGACACATCCGAGGCCAGAAGGTCGCCTATGTGGCGCAGAGTGCCGCAGCGGCGTTCAATCCGGCGCATCGCTTGCTGGGTCAGGTGCTGGAGGTGACCAAAATCCACCGGCACATTGACCCAAAGGAAGCTGCCGGCCGGGCGCGGGACCTGTTTGCGCGGATGGGTCTACCGGACCCCGAGAGTTTTGGAACGCGATATCCGCACGAAGTCTCCGGTGGGCAATTGCAACGTGCCATGACCGCCATGGCCCTGGCCGGTGAGCCCGATCTCCTGATTTTCGATGAGCCGACCACCGCCTTGGACGTCACCACACAAATCGACGTTCTGGCCATCATCAAGGAGGTGATCCAGGACTATGGCAGTGCCGCTCTCTACATAACGCACGACCTGGGCGTCGTGGCGCAGGTGGCCGACCGCATCAAGGTGCTGCGCAATGGTGAGGAAGTCGAGGAACAGGACACTGCCTCGCTTCTGGCGGCTCCTCAACAGGACTATACCCGAGATCTGTTGGCCGTTCGCCAGACCACGCAAACCGGTGATGATGGTAGCGACCACAATGCGGTGTTGGCCCTTGAGCACATCGATGCAGCCTATGGAGCAGCTCAGGTCCTATCGGACGTTTCGGTGACACTCCGACGTGATACAAGCCTGGCAATTGTCGGCGAGTCCGGTAGCGGAAAATCGACCCTCGCCCGCGTCATCATGGGCCTGTTGCCGCCCACAAAGGGGACCGTGTCCTATCTGAACGAACCCTTGTCGCCGGCTTTGTCCGGTCGCTCGATTGGCCCGCGCAAGGCGATCCAGATGATCTATCAATTGCCGGATGTCGCGATGAATCCTCGCCAGACAATTGGCGAATTGATCGGCCGGCCGGCGCAGGTGTTCCTCGGGATGGGCAGGGCACAGTCCGATGCCAGAGCGCGCGAACTGCTGGAGATGGTCGACCTTCCCGCTGAGATGGCCGAGCGCTATCCCAACCAGCTGTCAGGCGGGCAAAAACAGAGGGTCTGCATTGCTCGAGCCCTGGCGGCCGAACCGGAGATCATCATCTGTGACGAGGTGACCTCCGCCCTTGATCCGCTTGTGGCGGACGGGATCATCGAACTCCTGCTGCGGCTCCAAAGGACGTTGGGATGCGCTTACATCTTCATCACCCATGACATGGCCATGGTGCGTGCCATCGCGGACGATGTCGTGGTGATGCAGGGTGGGAAGGTCGTCGAACAGGGGCCGAAAGAGGACATCTTTGCGCCGCCCTATGCCGACTATACCCATTTGTTGATTTCCTCCACGCCGGAGATGCGCACCGGCTGGCTGGAGCAGGTCTTGGAAGAACGCCGCATGGAGGCCGCCGGACACTGATATGAGCACGCAGTCTCGTTTCGATCCCCGCGCTGGGGCCAAGTCGCTCATTGAGGACGCCATCGGCGCCAGGCCGGGCCAGTCCATCGCCATCATCGCCGAAGAGCCGGGGCTGGGTATCTACGATGCGATGGTGCCCGAATGTGTTGCCGATGTCGCCGAAGAATTGGAGATCAAGACGGAGATCATTCCGGTGGGGAACCACGTTGGTGTGGAGAGCATTCCGCCCGACGTGCTGCGCGCGTTGACGGAGTTTGACCACGTCCTGTTTCATGCGCGCCTTGGCGATACTATGCGGTTTTCCGAAATTCCCGGCAGCGCCACCAAGACCATGAGTTATGCCTTGGACATTTCGATCCTTGGCGGTCCATCCTGCACGGTACCCCACCGAGTAATGGAAGAGATTCGAAGCGCCTATAACGGCAAGGCCGACACGGCCGCCAGCTGGCACATCACCTGCGCAAACGGCACGGATCTGCGCGGCACCCAGGATGTCGAGCGTGTTGCGCGAGGCGAAGCAGAGGATTTCACCGTCACCCGTTACCCGGTTTGCGCGCCACGTCCCCTTTCCTGCGAGACGGCCAATGGCGTCGTGGCCTTCAGCCATTGGCTCATGGCATCTGGCAACCAGGCCTATCCGGATGACGAACTCCTGCTCCCCGAGCCGGTTCTGGCCCATGTCGAGAAAGGACGGATGAAGGGGTTCGATGGTCCTTCAGATCTGGTTGGCAGGATCGAGGCGCATTACCGGCGGGTTGGCGACCTGCTCGATCTCGATCCCTGGAATGTTCACAGCTGGCACGCTGGCATCAACCCGGGATGCAGTTATCCGGTCCACGGCTCGCGCAACATCGAGCGGTGGGGCAAGGTTGCCTTTGCCAATCCGCGCTACCTGCATTTCCACACCTGTGGCAACTACGCACCTGGTGAAATCGCCTGGTCGCTGTTCGACGCCTCCGTCTGGTTCGGCGACGAGCAGATCTGGGACGAAGGCGAATTGATCTTTCTCGACAGTGAAGAAATCCGGTCGATTCTGACAGCCAACGGTCTTCACAAGCTTGAATTCAGGCGCGACATCGGCGTCGACTAGGCCGGAGCCTATCCCGATTTGCCGCAAGCAGAGCTGGCTCGCCCAGTCTTGACGCACGCCTGGTTTTGCAAAATACACTTGCGTGCAGTCAACGCGGATACGAACTTTGGACAAAACGGCAGCAGAAAGTACCGACAGCTTAACACCCGATCTATCGGTGGTGGTTGGTCAGGCAGTAAAGCGGCAACGCCAAATTGCCGGAATATCCTTGCGCAAACTCGCCGACCTGTCCGGCATTTCCTCGGCCATGGTCTCGCGGATCGAAAACGGTCAGGTCTCGCCTTCTCTTGCGACGCTCGAAGCCCTCGCCGATGCGCTGTCGCTGTCGGTTGTAACCTTCTTTGCAGACAGGACCCAGGCCGCCGACGTCCACTTCGTGAAAGCCGGTCAAGGCATCCCCGCGACGCGAAACTATGACGACCACATTCACGAGTTCAACATTCTCAGCCGGCACAGAAAGAGCCCGCTGGATTTCGAAGCGGCAGCCGTGACCATCGAGCGGCGCGAGGACAACACCCATCCCCGCTACATTCACCGGGGATATGTGTTCCTGATGGTGACGGCGGGCGAGTGCATCTATCAATGCGGAAAGCAGGAATATTCAATGGCGCCGGGCGACTCGCTGAGCTTCGACGCTGAGCTGATCCACGGCGTGAAGGCGGTGGTAACAGAATCCGTGTCCTATGTGAGTGTTTCCGCCAAGCTGACCTGACCTCATCCGTCGCTGTCGGCGTAATACCCCACGATGTCGCCATCCGTCGTAACGCCCAACCCATTCAGGTGACGGTTGACGTAGTTGAAATATCCGATGATCTGCACGGCCTCGAGGATCTCACCATCATCGACCCCGGCCGCTTTGAGCGCTTGCACATCTGCCTGTTCCATTTCCGCCGGACGCAGCGTCAGCTTTTCGGCGTATTGCAGCAGGGCCAGTTCCCGGCCGTCAAAAACGTCACCTGGCGTCCGCGCCTGAAGGGCTGCAAGGATTTTGTCGGCGCGTTCGTCATCGCCCATGAGATGCCGCGCATTCGACCAATGATTGGCAAAGGAATAGTCCGATCCGTTGAGGATCGACACATAGGAACTGATTGTCTCCAGCAGCCATTCCGGCAGCGTGTTGGCATCGTCATGAAGAGCCGCGCGGTACAGGATGACGTGTCCCTTCATGGAATTGGGCCTCAAAGAATGAACGCGCATCACGTTGTCGACCGTGCCGTGTGGCGTTCTCGCCAGTTGCAGAACCTCTTGCAAGGCTTCGTCGGCATCTTCGTCCGCGATCATCTTGATCCAGGCTGACATGTTTCCATCCCGCAATAGTTTTGAGTGTTTTTATGAGATCAAGCTGCCTGCGCTGCCTGAATTTCTGATTTGCGGCGCGACACGAAGGCCCTCAACGCCTCATCGACGCCCTCGTCGATTTTCGGCTGTTCGTACTCTTCCAACAGCTTCTTCCACAATCGATTGGCACGTGTTTCGGCGCTCTCGCGGCCCTGTTCATCCCAGGTTTCGTAGTTTCGTGTGTCCGTCAAAATCGGGTGGTAAAACGCATTTTCGTAGCGCTCCAGTGTGTGAGCGGACCCAAAGAAATGGCCGCCTGGGCCGACTTCCTTGATCGCATCGAAACCCAGCGTGTCCTCGCTGACAACGATGGGCTGAAGGCTTTCGGTCATCAGCTGAAGGAGTTCCGCGTCGAGGATCAGCTTTTCGTAAGAGCCGGACAATCCACCTTCCAGCCAGCCCGCGGATGCGAAGATGATGTTGGCGTGCCCCATCACGGCTGCCCAAAGGCACAGTTCCGTTTCGTAGGCTGCCTGGGCATCCACCAGATTTGAACCGGTGTTCAACGACGAACGGAAGGGCAGCCCGTAACGCCTGGCGAGCTGGCCGGATGCCCATGTCGTCTTGGCAAAGACCGGTGTGCCGAAGACCGGACTGCCGGTCCGCATGTCGACATTGGTCAGATAAGATCCATAAACAACCGGTGCACCACGCCTGGCAGCCTGGGCCAGCACGCATCCGGCCAGAGCCTCGGCATTCTGAACCGACAAGGCACCTGCCTCTGTTGCCGGGCTCATCGCTCCCGCCATGGTAAAGGGGGCAATGATGAGAGGTTGGCCGACCCGTGCCATCTCGACAATGCCCTCGGCCATGGCCGTGTCGATCATCAACGGCGAGTTCGTATTGATAGGCGCTGTAATGACGGGGCGCTCGATCAGGTCCTGATCGGAGTATCCCATCATGATTTTGGCAATCTCAATGGCGTCGCGAGCCCGGGTCTTGCCATTGCTCCAGAATTTCCAGGTCTTGTCCGTCAGCGTGGCGTGGGCATAGGCCACATCGAGATGGCGTGTTTCGGCGGGCAGATCGAGCGGTTCGAACCCTCCCCCTCCGGCCTGATGCACAGCATTGATTGCGTGCACCAATTTGACGTATTCGCACATCTCCTCGTAGGTGCCTGCGCGGCGCCCGCGATCGAGGTCATTTGCAAAAGGCGGGCACATGACCGAGGAGAAGATGATCTCATCGCCTCCCAGGGTAAGATTGTAGTCGGCGTTTCGGGCATGCAATTCAACACTTGCCGGCGCGAGCGCAACCATCTCCATGACTTGATCCGGGTCGAACCGCACCATCTCGCTGGCATCGTCGACCATGGCGCCAATGTCCGCCAGCAAACTGCGCGAGCGCCCATCCAGGACCTTGATGCCAACCTCGCTCAGAATACGCATCGAATTGTCATGGATCATCTGCAGCTGATCCGGCGGCAATATCTCAATCGGAGGATAGGGGTTTTTGAACCGACGCCATGGCGTCTGCTCCAGCCTGGCCGCGGTGTCGCGGCGACTACGCCTCGCACGCCTTACCATCTTGCGACTCCTGATGCGGCGACCGACAACCCCATCATCGTTGCATATCCTCCCAGCCCCACTCGCACATAACGATCGATTTTGGCAGGCTCCAAACAGTCTCTGAACCCGATTGGCCCTCGCTCAGCTATAGAGTTGAGCCCCAGGCCACAATATGCGAATGTTGTCCGTCACGCAACAGGTTGCGCAAAAAGCAACAATCGGGAAGCGGACGAAACCTGTACGGAGCTGAAGAACAAGACGTTTGGTCGAATCGTTCGAACGCATAGCGGTCTGCGATCTTGCTTCTCGACCGGTCATTCACAAACGAAGACACTCGCCTTTGCTCTAACGTTGAATTGGACACCGACCTACAGTGCGAGTTCGGACTATATTCATCATAGTCTCCACTTCTCAAACAATTGGCGCACAATAACCTTGCCCAGCGATACTGTTAACGCTTTGGTTCCGCCTCTACTATTAGTCGAAATGCGATTCAGCAAATTGGGAGAAATGTGCCCGTGAGGTTGAGGGTCCACATCGGAATTGCCACGGCATTCACGCTGATGATGCTGGCTCTGATCGGGGGTATTGTTGGGTTTCTGTATCTCAGCAATTCCCGGCTGGCCCTGACCACGGCATCTCGGGCAATGGACCGGTCCACCGAGGATGTCGTGCGCGGCTTCGAAGGGCTTTTGACGCCCGTGGCCCGTGCGGTCGAAAATGCCGCCCATCTCGCGCAAAGTGGCGGCAGCGACCTGAGAACGGTCAAGGGACTGGAGTTCTTCTTCAACCAGTTTGCCGCATTGCCGCAGCTCTATGGCATGTTCATCGGCTACGAGAGCGACGGCGCCTTTTATCAGGTTGTCCGGGTCATTGAGGGCATCGATTCCTTCGGGCCGAGCAATGCCAAACCGGATCCCGAAACGCGCTTTGCCATTCGCATATTGGATGACAGTCCGGGATATATGGCGGACAGCTATGTCTATCTCGCCGACTGGGACAATGTGACCGGTGTGGAACGCGGGCAGCCGCAATTCGACCCGCGGGGTCGCCCCTGGTACACCGCAGGTGTCGAGAGCAAGAGCATTACGATCTCCGACCCTTACTTCTTTTCAAGCACCGGCAAGCTTGGGCTGACGGTTTCTCACGTCGCGACAACCGGTTCCGGCAATATCATCGGGACGGCGGGAGCCGACATCACCCTTGAGGACTTTGCGGTCTATCTGAACGACATAAAAGTCGGGCAACGGGGGCGGATATTCGTTCTGGACAGTTCAGGAAACGTGATCGTGCAATCGCAGGAAAACGCGATCCGACCTTCCGGATCCCCTGCCCCCATCGATGACAAGGCGGTCGCAAGTGTCATCGATCATTTCGAAGACACGGGCGAAAACAAGTTCACGCTGCCCGGTGCAACTCCGATTATGGCCTCCTTCAAGCCGTTTCCGGATGAGTTTCACAAGCCCTGGGTTATCGGAGTTGTCGCCGACCAGAATGAATTCGTCAGCGAAATCAGACAGACGACGCTGCGCGTGCTGTTGGTCGCGTCTTTGATTGTTGGACTGGCGATCATCACCATCTCTGTCATGTCGAAGCGATTGACAGCACCACTGAGACAGGTCGTCAAAGAAACGGGGCGCATTCGAAACTTCGACCTGGACGGGACCTTTTCGTTGCACTCGTCCGTTATCGAGATCAATGACCTGGTCAATGCCGTTCAGCGCATGAAGAACAGCCTGCGAAGTTTCGGCGCTTATGTTCCCACAGACCTTGTCCGTTCGATCGTTTCCTCTGGCACCGCAGTGCAGATCGGTGGGGAGCAACGGGAACTGACATTGCTGTTCTCGGACATCGAATCCTTCACCAACAAGTCCGAGAAACTGACGCCGGAACGGATCTTTTCCGAATTGTCGGTCTATTTCAGCGCAGTGTCCGGCACCATTCGTCGGCACCACGGCACGGTCGACAAGTTCATCGGCGATGCCGTGATGGCTTTCTGGAATGCGCCCAAGGAAGATCCGGACCACGCCATTACCGCTTGTCAGGCGGTCCTTGCCTGTCTCGATACCTGCAGACAACTGAATGCCAGCAATGCAGGCGCTGACGGAACAACCCTGTTTCCGGTGGCGACCCGTTTCGCGCTGCACTGCGGCGATGTCATGGTGGGCAATGTCGGTTCTGTGGACCGCATGCAATACACCGCTCTCGGGTCAGCCGTGAATCTGGCCTCGCGGGTGGAGGGTCTCAACAAGCGCTACGGCACGCAACTCCTGATCACAGAGACGGTGGCAGAGAAAGTCACCGGGCGTTTCCTGATGCGGGCGATCGACATCATCGCTCCGGCGGGCGTATCCGTCCCCATTACCGTTTACGAACTACTAGGCGAGATCGGCGACGAAGCCGAAAATCCGGCAACTCCCATGCAGGAGAGCATCTGCAAAGCCTGGGAGGCCTGCATGGCTGTCTACGGGAAGCGTGACTGGGACCAGGCGGTCAAGGCCTTTCAGGGGTTCCTGGAGGAATATCCGGAAGACGGTCCTGCCAAACACTACCTTGCCCGGTGCCAGGAATTTGCCCCGCGCCCACCACCAACCGATTGGGATGGTGTCATCGACTATGACACGAAATAGGTTTGATATGCCGAAGTCAGGCTTTGCAGTCCTTCTGGCGTTTGCGCTGTTTGCTCTTGCCAGTCCGGTTCGAGCGGCGGAGCCCAAGATCATCTACCTGACTCACCAGAACAACAATGATCCGAATGATACGGCCACCGCGGCAGCTGCCGTCGCGTTCAAGGAGTCCGTCGAAGCCCTGTCAGACGGTTCAATGCGGGTCGAGATCTTTCCGGAAGGCCAGGTCGGCAACGACAAAAACGCCCTGGAACTGGTGCGCAAAGGCGTCATCCAGACCGCCATCGCATCGGTCGGCGGCGTCAGCGGGATCTATCCCCGCGTGAGCGTTCTCGATTTCCCATTCGCCTGGCAGGATCTCGCAGAAACCTATGCGGTATTCGACGGTCCGTTCGGCACGCTGCTGGCGCAGGACTTTGCCAAGGAAACTGACCTGGCCCTTCTGGGATTGCTGGACACGGGTGGCCTTTTCGTTTTGACCAACAACGACCGGGCAGTCCGCAGTCCCACGGATATGGAGGGGCTGCGCATCCGGACGATGGACCTCGAGAGCCACAAGGCCTTCGTGCGAAGCCTTGGTGCAACGCCGGTGGCCATTCCGTGGGGGGACCTCGAAACCTCCATTGAGGCCCGCGTCGTGGATGGTCAGATGAATCCGGCAGCGATCATTCGCTTTGCCCATCTCGACGATATCCAGCGCTTTGCCACGGTGACAAACCACTTCTACACTCCCTACTTCTGGGTCATGAACCAGGCTTTTCTCGACGAGCTGTCCGAAAGCGAGCGGCGCGTGGTTGAGCAAGCCGCAAGCAAGGGGATCGAAGCGAGCCGCGCGTTGGCTGCATCACAGACGGGCGCTCATCTCGCCGCCCTGGGCAGTCAAATGGAGATCTACTATCCCACCGAAAGCGAAATGACTGCCTTTCGGGAGAATACCCAACCGGTCACGAGGACGCTGATTGCCGACCAACTCGGTGACGAAGGAACCGCATTGCTGGATGCCTTTCTTGAGGCCATCCGCAACGCGGGTGGAAGCGAGAACTGACGGTTCCGGCGGGGTCGAAACCACGGCGGCGCTTCCGGAACGCATTGGTTGGCAACAACAACTGTCGCCAAATGACAGGATGAGGAATGAGCCGCCTCGTAACGGCCGTTTGCAGCAAAACGAATGATCAGGCGCCAAGGGCCGTCCAAATGTCTGACATGACCTTGCCCATGGCCTGATCCCGACGCCGTATCGCGAATATCTCGGTGTGACGTGGCGGGTAACCTTCAACGCTGAGAGGCACAAGGTCCCCGGATCGGAGTTCAGGCTCCATCCGGTGCTCGGGAATGCCACCCCATCCAAGACCAGCCTTGATGACGGACTTCTTTGCTTCAAAGTCGGAAACGGTCCAACGCTGGCCACCCGAAAGCAGGTCACGGCTTTGATCGTAGTCTTGTCCGCCCGTACCGGACACGACCACCTGGGTGTAGGATTGCATCTCTCGTTTTGAACGCACCCCCTTGCGCTGCGAAGCTGGAAAGCTGGGGCTTGCGACCGGCCGGATCGTAATCGCCCCAACGGGCAGCGTTTCAACTTCGTCGAGGGGAACACCTTCAAGGCCAGCTATGATCAGGTCTGCCTCGCCCCCCATAAGTCTCGCCAGGGGGCCACCCATCATTTCAGTCGCAACGCGGATGTGGGTGCTTGGATATGCCTGGCCGACCTGGCCAAGAACACTCAGGATCGGATCCAGCGACATGGTCGCGGTCATCGCGATGGTAATCATCGGCTCTTGCTCGCTGCGCAATCCAGCAGCGGTCGCCTTCAATCTGCGCACCTGCTCAAGGACACGGGTCGTTTCCCGGAAAAACACCTCGCCTTCGGGTGTCAGGCGCGGCCGATACTCATCCCTTGAGAACAGATCAAAGTTGAGTTCAGCTTCCAGTTTGCGAATCTGGTGACTGACGGCAGATTGCGCCTTGTGCAAACGGTCAGCAGCTGCCCGGAAGGTGCCCGTGGCAATGATGGCGTCCAAAGCGACAAGTTGGTCCAGGGTCATTTCGCTCATCCATAATGATCTAATTTTTCGATCATAATCATGAAAACTCAATATTATCAATTGTCCGACTGCATGCGTATCTAAGGCTCGTTACTCAATGAAGGAGCCAATTATGAAACTCTTCTACAAACCGGGAGCCTGCTCCCTTGCCAGCCACATCATGCTGCAGGAAGTCGGCGAGGCCTTCGAGATCGAGGCTGTCGATACCGAGGCCGGACAGACCGAAACCGGGTTGGATTTCCGCAGGATCAGTCCGAACGGGTATGTGCCCGCGCTGGAAATCAACACCGGAGCCTATCTCAGCGAGGGCGTCGCGATTCTGCAATACATCGCGGACAACCATCCGGAAAACGCGTACGCGCCACCGCCGGGATCGCTCGAAAGGGCCAGGATGCAGCAATTCCTGAACTTCGCTGCGGCTGAACTCCACAAGGCCTGGAGCCCACTGTTCGCGAGCGGTTCATCGGATTCGGAAAAGGCAGCCGCAGCCCGCAAAGTCTCCGCCAAGTTCGACCATCTGGAAGCGGTGCTGGCCGATGGTCGCGAGTACCTGGTTGAAAACCGATTTTCGGTGGCTGACGCCTACACATTCGTTCTGGTCAACTGGGCCAACTTCAAGGCGATAGACCTCTCACAATGGCCAAATCTCCGGACCTATTGGAAGAGAATAGCAGACCGCCCGTCGACACAGGCGGCAATGGCGGCAGAGGGGCTCTTGTGATGACTTCCGTTGACCAAAACGAAGTTCGGGAATTGATGGGACGATATTTTGACGGTCTCTATCATTCCGACAGCAAGGTCCTGCGCACGGTATTCCATTCCGATTTAGCCTATGTGAACGGGACGGCCGACACCTATGAATACATGGGGCTGGACGCTTACATGGCGCGCATCGATGCGCGAACCCCGTCAGCTTCGCGTGGTGATCCGAGGGAAGAAACAATCGAGCGCATCGCCCTCAAGGGGGATAGGATCGGAATCGTCGAAGCGCGCATGACCATGATGGGCCGCAACTACCAGGACCTTCTGACACTCATCAATACGAGCGACGGATGGCGTGTATTGACCAAGGTTTTCTCGTTCGTCGAGCGGAAGGATTGAAGCGATGCCCTATGTGAACATCAAGGTAACTCAAGAGGGTGGAGCCGACGGAAAGGGGCCGACGACAGAGCAAAAGGGCCAACTGATATCCGGCGTCACCGATCTGCTGCAGAGAGTGCTCAACAAGAGCCCCGCCACAACCTTTGTGGTGATTGACGAAGTCCCACTCGACAACTGGGGTATCGAAGGCCGCAAAGTCAGCGATATCCGTGCCGATCGGAACTGATGCAGTTCGCCTTACACAGAACTACACAAATAGCGCACCGATGCGTCCTCAGGGCGCATCGGACAAGGCCCGATCATCGCTTTGTGGAATCGCGCCTCGCACCCACATCGAAAGGATTATGCATGTCAGTGTTTCCAGCAGACGATGAGTCCCTATCGCGAGCATGGCAGGCCATTCAGGTTGACGGCGCTGCGCTGGCAAAGCGCGAACCGTTCCTTGAGCCGACCCTGTCGCGATGGGTTCAGGAACCCGACAACATCAACGACGCCCTGGCGCGCATGCTCGCTGATGCTCTGGCTTCGCACCACATGCGGAACGAAGCCAGCTTCAACCTCTATTCCGGTCTGCTGCATGCAACGCCGTCGATCGCCGCTGCTGCCACGCGAGATCTGGTGGCAATCGAAATTCATGATCCGGCCTGCCCATCCACGCTGCACGCCTTCTTGAACTACAAGGGCTTCCTTGCGGTGCAAGCGCATCGAATTGCGAATAGACTGTGGAAGAACGGTCGCACGGAACTTGCCGCTTCGATTTCCAATCGGGTTTCGGTCGTGCTGGGGCCTGACATTCATCCGGCCGCCCGGCTGGGTACCGGTATCATGCTGGACCACGGATCAGGCATTGTCATCGGCGAAACCGCGGTTGTTGAAGACGATGTCTCCATTCTCCAGAACGTGACGCTGGGCGGCACCGGTAAGACGGATGGGGACCGCCATCCGAAAATTCGGCGCGGTGTCATGATTGGAGCCGGTGCAAATGTGATAGGGAACATTGAAGTTGGTGAACGCAGCAAAATTGCTGCCGGCAGTGTGGTTCTCAAGGACGTTCCCCCTGGATGCACGGTGGCTGGAATACCGGCCCAGATTGTCCGTCTGCACACAGGAAACGAAGCGCTCGCCAAACCAACTCGAAACGGATCGACATTGAATGGCAGCACGGTGAGAAATGAAAGCAATCACCTACGATCGGTATGGGCCAGTTGATGTTCTCCAGTTTGAAGACATCCCCACACCTGAACCAAAATCCGATGAGATTCTGATCAGGGTTCGCGCAGCTGCCGTCACAACGGCTGACTGGCGGATGAGATCGCTGGAGATGCCCGGGGCCATGCGGATCATCGGGCGGTTGATGTTCGGCATCCCCGGGCCCCGAAACAGGGTGCTGGGAGTAGATATCGCCGGTGACGTCGCAAAAGTCGGACCAAGCGTCACCACATTCAAGCCTGGGGATGCCGTATTTGGACATATCGGCAAAGGTGGCCATGCGGAATTCGCAATTGCCAAAGAGAAAGGTGCGATCGTTCACAAGCCGGAAGCGCTGACTTATGAAGAGGCGGCGGCACTGCCGTTCGGTGCGCTGTGCGCGCTCGTTTTCCTGAGAGATTTTGCCAAGCTCCAGGAAGGGCAGCAGGTCCTTGTGATAGGCGCATCCGGAAATGTCGGCGCTTACGCCGTGCAAATTGCCAAAGCCATGGGCAGCCATGTCACTGCAGTTGCCAGTGGACCCAACGCCGATTTGGTTCGGCGTCTGGGAGCAGAGGAATTCGTTGATTATCAAACGACCGACATCACGGCCCTTGAGCGGAAGTATGATGTTATCTTCGATACCTATGGGGCGCTCTCATTCGCTGCTGCCCGAAAAATCCTGACAAGCGAAGGCCGGTTTCTGCCGCTTAATTTCAGCTTGGGCGAGGCACTCGGAAACCTCCTGGTGGGCTGGACGCGAAAGCAAAAGATGATCACAGCCGTCAACAGCGACAGCAGCCAGGATCTGCTGGAGTTGATTGATCTGGTTCAACGCGGACTGCTGGTTCCACTCATTGACAGGACCTATGGGTTCGCAGAAATGCGCAGCGCGTATCGACACGTGGAAGGGCGCCGCCGCCGCGGCGCGGTGGTCCTTCAGGTCGACAGTACATGATCACGCCGTGGCAAATGCCGCTGAATTCCATCAACCCGGCTCAAGCCGACGGACAACCGGCGCGCAATCGGAAAACAAAGCCGACAAGGCGGCACGCCGATGCGAGCCCAAATATCTGATTTATTTGTGTGCTTCCTGAGAGATAGCTGACAGTTTATTCCGGACACATGGTTTACACCCTTGCATTTGGGGAGGCCCCAGATGCCATGGAGAGAGTGTAAGCCAATGGATGAACGCCTCCGTTTCATAGCCCGTCTTCTTGAAGGTGATCAGATGTCGGTCGTGTGCCGCGAGTTCAATATCTCGCGTGTCACGGGCTACAAGATTTTCAACCGCTACAAGGAGTGTGGATTAGATGCGCTGCACGACCGCAGCCGTCGCCCCTACCGCCAGGCGAACAGGCTGCCCTATCAGGTCGAACGCAGCATTCTTGGCCTCAAGAAGGAGCATCCGTCCTGGGGCGCCCCGAAGATCCGCGACAAGCTGATCCGACAATTCCCGATGATCAAGCCACCGGCGATCAGCACAGTCCATGCCGTGCTTGATCGAAACGGTTTGGTCAAACGCCGCAAACGCCGCCGTCACAAGGCCGAAGGGACAGCGCTCAGCCCAACCCAGGAACCAAACGGATTGTGGTGTGCCGACTACAAGGGAGAGTTCATGCTCGGGAGCAGGCAGTACTGCTATCCTCTGACCATCAGCGACTACAGCTCTCGTTATCTGCTGGCTTGCGAAGGCATGAGCTCAACACGCTCGACTTTCGCCTTTGCCGTATTTGAACGTGTTTTCAAAGAGTTCGGTTTGCCACGAGCCATCCGAACCGATAACGGCACACCCTTTGCCAGCCCGAATGCCTTGTTCGGTCTTTCGAAACTGGCCGTTTGGTGGCTACGCCTTGGTATTCAGATACAACGCATCAAACCCGGAAATCCGCAGCAGAACGGCCGCCATGAACGCATGCATCTGACACTGAAGAAGGAAGCGACAAAGCCCGCCTCCTTCAACTTCCTGCAGCAGCAAGAACGCTTCGATGAATTCATCGAGGTTTACAACAACCAGAGACCACACCAAGCGCTCAGCGGTGCCTATCCAGGTGACGTCTATACACCGTCAACTCGGGTCTACGAACCGCCGCAAGACCCGGCATATCCATTCCATGATAGAACCGTACGGGTCACTCGGTGCGGCCGGATCTGTATTGGAAAGCGCAAAATCAACCTCAGTCAGGTCTTCGCAGGCCAAGTCCTGGGTATAAGAGAGGTCGACAACCAGATCTGGCTTGTTCATCGACTGGCAGGCGATGCGAAGCAGCGCCGAGAAGGACATTCCTCAACTACGATTTAGGATTTTTCGATGCCAACGAAGGTCGCGTAGAACCCGCCACAAACCCATTCGCCCCGGACAACCTGTAAACCATGTGTCCGGAATTAGGTGTAAACCATGTGACCGGTATAGACCTTTGAAAAGTTTGGTTGCGGGGGCAGGATTTGAACCTGCGACCTTCAGGTTATGAGCCTGACGAGCTACCGGGCTGCTCCACCCCGCGCCAACTGGTTTATTCCACCTGCCTTTCACGCCGAAGTCGCTGCAAAAGCAGCTTTTGTGTTTCGAGCGTGTCGGACACATCATTGAAGAGAAGCGATTATCTTTGCGCTTAGCAGACCTGGCGATGACCTACTCTCCCGCGTCTTAAGACGAAGTACCATCGGCGCTGGGGCGTTTCACGGCCGTGTTCGGCATGGGAACGGGTGCAGCCACCCCGCCATAACCACCAGGTCGGCTAAGCGCAAAGAATGAGAAGCTGGAGTTTTTTTGCGCTCACGCATGAGCGGCCCTATCGGGCCTATGCTCCGCGGGGGCGGCCAAAAGTGGCCGGCGCGCTTTGCGCTTGCGGTGCTTTGCACCGAACTCTTTTCCCTCGACAGTCTTGTCATGGAAAAAGGTCCGAAGCCTATTGGCTTCGCAAGGCCAAGTGGCCTTCGCCGCTTTTGCGGCGCGCCCGCGCAGCGCCAGCCCGAAGGGCGGAACGGCGCGTGAGCGCTTTAGACATCGATCCGGTGCTTTGCACCGGATCGATGATCATTGGTAATGGGAACGATCAAGATCGATTGAGCTATTAGTACTGGTCAGCTTCATGTGTTGCCACACTTCCACCTCCAGCCTATCGACGTGGTCGTCTTCCACGGCTCTCAGGGAATACTGGTTTTTAGGTTGGTTTCCCGCTTAGATGCTTTCAGCGGTTATCCATTCCACATATAGCTACCCTGCTATGCCCTTGGCAGGACAACAGGTCCACCAGAGATGTGTCCACCCCGGTCCTCTCGTACTAGGGGCAGATCCTATCAATATTCCAACACCCACGGCAGATAGGGACCGAACTGTCTCACGACGTTCTGAACCCAGCTCACGTACCGCTTTAATTGGCGAACAGCCAAACCCTTGGGACCTGCTCCAGCCCCAGGATGCGATGAGCCGACATCGAGGTGCCAAACAACCCCGTCGATATGGACTCTTGGGGGTCATCAGCCTGTTATCCCCGGCGTACCTTTTATCCGTTGAGCGATGGCCCTTCCACGCGGGACCACCGGATCACTATGACCGACTTTCGTCTCTGCTCGACTTGTCAGTCTCGCAGTCAGGCAGGCTTATGCCATTGCACTCGACGACCGATTTCCGACCGGTCTGAGCCTACCATCGCGCGCCTCCGTTACTCTTTGGGAGGCGACCGCCCCAGTCAAACTACCCACCATACACTGTCCCGGACCCGGATAACGGATCGCGGTTAGACATCCATGACGATAAGGGTGGTATTTCAAGGATGGCTCCACGCCGGCTGGCGCCAACGCTTCAAAGCCTACCACCTATCCTACACATGCCGACACGAATGCCAGTGTAAAGCTATAGTAAAGGTGCACGGGGTCTTTCCGTCTGACCGCAGGAACCCCGCATCTTCACGGGGGGTTCAATTTCACTGAGTCTGCGTTGGAGACAGCGGGGAAGTCGTTACGCCATTCGTGCAGGTCGGAACTTACCCGACAAGGAATTTCGCTACCTTAGGACCGTTATAGTTACGGCCGCCGTTTACCGGGGCTTCAATTCGCAGCTTGCACCACTCCTTTTAACCTTCCGGCACCGGGCAGGCGTCAGACCCTATACGTCGTCTTGCGACTTCGCAGAGCCCTGTGTTTTTGATAAACAGTCGCTACCCCCTGGTCTGTGCCACCCCCGTCTGGTTGCCCAAACGAAGGTCACGCTTCTTCCGAAGTTACGCGTGCAATTTGCCGAGTTCCTTCAACGCAGTTCTCTCAAGCGCCTTGGTATTCTCTACCTGACCACCTGTGTCGGTTTAGGGTACGGTCTATACGGTGGAGCTCTTTCCTGGAACCTCTTCGCTGCCCACCCAATCCAATAAGGATGGACAACACACGAGATCCGTCACTACCACCAGGCCGACGAATATTAACGTCGTTCCCATCGACTACGCCTTTCGGCCTCGCCTTAGGGGCCGGCTAACCCTGCTCAGATTAACTTTAAGCAGGAACCCTTGGTCTTTCGGCGAGGGAGTCTCTCACTCCCTTTATCGTTACTCATGTCAGCATTCGCACTTCCGATATCTCCAGGATGCCTCACGGCTGTCCCTTCACGGACCTACGGAACGCTCCGCTACCGCTTGCAAAAGCAAGCCCTCAGCTTCGGTGTATGGCTTGAGCCCCGTTACATTTTCGGCGCAAAGACCCTTATTTAGACCAGTGAGCTGTTACGCTTTCTTTAAATGATGGCTGCTTCTAAGCCAACATCCTGGTTGTTTTGGGATCCTCACATCCTTTCCCACTTAGCCATAACTTGGGGACCTTAGCTGGAGGTCAGGGTTGTTGCCCTCTCCACGACGGACGTTAGCACCCGCCGTGTGTCTGCCGAGCAGCACTCTTCGGTATTCGTAGTTTGGTTAGGATCAGTAAGGCGGTGAGCCCCCATAGCCCATCCAGTGCTCTACCCCCGAAGGTGTACACTCGACGCTCTACCTAAATAGATTTCGCGGAGAACCAGCTATTTCCGAGTTTGATTGGCCTTTCACCCCTAGCCACAAGTCATCCCGATCTATTGCAACAGATATGGGTTCGGTCCTCCAGTTGGTGTTACCCAACCTTCAACCTGCTCATGGCTAGATCACTCGGTTTCGGGTCTAATACAACGAACTGAACGCCCTGTTCAGACTCGCTTTCGCTACGCCTACACCTATCGGCTTAAGCTTGCTCGTTATACTAAGTCGCTGACCCATTATACAAAAGGTACGCCGTCACGCGGTCATCAAATGCTTCGCATTCGAGACCCGCTGTTTTGTTTGCGCTCACGCATGAGCGGCCCTATCGGGCCTATGCTCCGCGGGGGCGGCCTGACCGGCCGACGCGCAGTCGCGCTTGCGGTGCAGTGCACCGAACTCTTTTCCCACGAATATCCTGTCATGGAAAAAGCCTCGAAGCCGAAGGCTTCGCAAGGCCGACT
>OZ244175.1:0-1450000 GCA_965216535.1 Hoeflea sp. | reverse complement strand
AGGTAGCCGTTTTGCATTATGTCGATCCGCAACGTTTTGCGGCGGTCGATCCGGCTCTCGATATCAACTCGCAAATCAATGCCCGGGTGATCGCCGAAAACGTTTCGATCAGCCCGGCGATGCCGAGCAGCCAGAATCCCGTCGAGTTCGTTGACGATGTCATCGCCATCCGCAAGGCAAAGACGATGACCGCCGCACTCGTCGAAGCGGGCTACAACGACAACGAAGCCAAATACGTGGCTGAGATCCTGGCGCTTGAAACCGGCACCAAGGACCTGCAGGAAGGCAATGTCTTTCGCATAGGCCTGGAGCAGCGTGGCGAAATCACCCACATCGTCAGGGCGAGCGTCTATGAAGGAACGCGCCACGTTGCCAGTGTCGCGGTCAACGATTTCGAAATCCTGGTGCCCGCTGCCGAGCCTCCACCGTCTCCGGCCATCGCCACCGCATTCGATGATATCCCTGTTGCAGTAGCCAGTGGCCGAGACCTGCCGCGTATCTACGACGGTGTCTTTAAAGCGGCACTCGCCTACGGCATGACAACGGAAATGACCGAGAAGATTGTCCGGATGCTGGCCAGCAGTGTCGACTATCAGGCGCGGCTCAAGCCAACCGATTCGCTGGAGGCATTGTTCTCGGTCGACGAGGAGACTCGCGAAGCCGGCGAGGATTCCGAGCTGCTCTTCATCTACGCCTCCATCGGCAACAATTCCGTGGGGCTTTACCGGTTCCGCAACCCGGAAGACGGCTCGGTCGATTATTATGACGAGGAAGGCCGCAGTGCCCGCCAGTTCCTGCTGCGCAATCCGCTGCCCAATGGCCGCTTCCGTTCCGGCTTCGGCATGCGCCGCCATCCGATCCTCGGATACCGCCGCATGCACACCGGTGTCGACTGGTCGGCGCCGCGCGGTACACCGATCATTGCCGCCGGAAATGGCGTTGTCGAAAAGGCCGGCTGGAACAAGGGCGGTTACGGCAAACAGACCATCATCCGGCACCCCAACGGATATGTCAGTTCCTATTCGCACCAGACTCGCATTGCCAAGGGTGTCTCCCCCGGTAAACGTGTCAGGCAGGGTCAAGTCATTGGCTATGTCGGCTCCACCGGACTGTCGACTGGGCCACACCTCCACTATGAGCTGATCGTCAATGGCACCAAGGTTGACCCGATGCGGGTGCGCCTGCCCGACGGAAAGTCACTCTCGGGCGAGACGCTGGAAACCTTCCAGCGGGAACGCCAGCGCATCGACCGGTTGATCAAGCCGAACGAAACACCGTCACGCGTGGCTTCTGCCACCTGATTGAAAAAGGCCCGGCGATTGCCGGGCCTTTTTCGATTGCGGTTGGAGCTTGCGGCTTAAGCGGCTTCTGCTTCGTTGACGCTCGTTGTGAAGAGCAGCCTGTCGGATCCAGCCGAAACGGTGACCTTCTGACCGTCGACAATCTCGCCAGCCAGTATCTTCTCGGCCAGTGGATCCTGGACGAACTTCTGGATCACCCGCTTCAGCGGCCGTGCCCCGTAGGCGGGGTCATAGCCCTTGTCGGACAGCCATTTGCGTGCGTCCTCGCCCAGATCGATGGTGATCTTGCGTTCGGCCAGCAAAGCAGACAGCCGAACCATCTGAATATCGACGATGGCACCCATCTCGTCACGCCGCAACCGGTGGAACAGGATGGTTTCGTCCACCCGGTTGAGGAATTCCGGACGGAAGGCCGCCTTGACCACATCCATGACCTGGTCGCGAACTGAATCGACATCCTGATCGTCCGCCAGCGCGGTCAGGTATTCCGCTCCCAGGTTCGACGTCATGATGACCAGCGTGTTGCGGAAATCCACCGTACGCCCCTGGCCATCGGTCAGTCGACCGTCATCCAGCACTTGCAGCAGCACGTTGAAGACGTCCGGATGCGCCTTTTCGATTTCGTCGAACAGGATGACCTGGTAGGGCCGGCGCCGCACGGCCTCGGTCAATGCGCCACCCTCGTCGTAACCGACATAGCCGGGAGGCGCCCCGATCAACCGAGCCACGGAGTGCTTTTCCATATATTCGGACATGTCGAGACGCACCATGGCCGTCTCGTCGTCGAACAGGAAATGCGCCAGCGCCTTGGTCAGCTCGGTCTTGCCGACCCCAGTCGGGCCGAGGAAGATGAACGAACCGATCGGCCGGTTGGGATCCTGCAGGCCAGCACGGGCACGACGGACGGCTTTCGACACCGCCTGGACAGCCTCGCCCTGACCGACGACGCGCTTCGACAGTTCGTCTTCCATACGCAGGAGCTTGTCGCGTTCGCCTTCCAGCATCTTGTCGACCGGAATTCCGGTCCAGCGCGATACCACGTGGGCAATGTGATCGGGCGTCACGGTTTCCTCGACCATGGCCGACCCGCCGCCGTCTGATTCCTCGGCTTCTGCAAGCTGACGCTCCAGATCAGGGATCTCGCCATAGGCGAGTTCGCCCGCCTTCTGGAATTCCCCGTCGCGCTGGGCGATTGCCAGCGCATTGCGGGCATCATCCAGTTGCTTCTTCAGATCGGCTGCAAGACCCAGCTTCTGCTTCTCGGACTGCCACATGGCGGTCAGCGAATCGGCCTTTTCTTCAAGCGAAGTCAGATCCTTTTCAAGCTTGCCAAGCCGGTCCTTGGAAGCGTCATCCGTTTCCTTCAGCAACGCTTCGCGTTCGATCTTGAGCTGGATGATGCGACGGTCCAGTTCGTCGAGCTCTTCAGGCTTGGAATCGACCTGCATACGCAAACGCGACGCCGATTCGTCAACCAGGTCGATTGCCTTATCAGGCAGGAACCGGTCGGTGATGTAGCGGTTCGACAAAGTCGACGCCGACACCAGCGCCGCATCGGAGATGCGCACCTTGTGGTGCTGCTCGTATTTTTCCTTGATGCCGCGCAGGATCGAGATCGTGTCCTCGACCGTCGGTTCTTCGACCATCACCGGCTGGAAGCGCCTCGCCAGGGCAGCGTCCTTCTCGACGTGCTTCCGGTATTCGTCCAGAGTGGTGGCGCCGATGCAGTGCAGTTCGCCACGGGCCAGCGCCGGTTTCAGAAGGTTGGAGGCGTCCATCGCGCCGTCCGCCTTTCCGGCACCCACCAGCGTGTGCATCTCATCGATGAAGAGAATGATGTTGCCGCTCGCCGCCTGCACTTCGGACAATACGGCCTTCAGCCGCTCTTCGAACTCGCCGCGATATTTCGCACCGGCGATCAGGGCGCCCATATCGAGCGCCAGCAGCTGCTTGTCCTTGAGTGATTCCGGCACATCGCCATTGACGATGCGCAGCGCCAAACCTTCGGCGATCGCCGTCTTGCCAACGCCGGGCTCACCGATCAGCACCGGATTGTTCTTGGTGCGGCGCGACAGAACCTGAATGGCACGGCGGATTTCGTCGTCACGGCCGATGACCGGGTCGAGTTTGCCTTCGCGCGCCTCGGCGGTCAGGTCGCGGGCGTATTTCTTCAGCGCGTCATAGCCTTCTTCGGCACTGGCCGAATCGGCGGTCCGCCCCTTGCGGATTTCGTTGATCGCTTCATTCAGACCGTTGGCGGTCACGCCAGCCTTCTCAAGGATGGATGCCGTGTCGGCGGACTTTTCGATGGTCAACGCCAGCAAAAGCCGTTCAACGGTGACGAAGCTGTCACCGGCTTTCTTCGCAACCTCTTCGGCCGTCGAGAACACCTTGGCCAAAGGCTGCGACAGATAGATCTGACCGTTGCCGCCGCTCACCTTCGGCAATTTGCCGAGGGCTGCTTCGACACCGAGACGAGCATCCTCCGGCCGGCCACCGGCGCGCTGAATGAGCGACGCGGCCATGCCTTCCGGGTCGTCCAGCAAAATCTTCAGAAGATGTTCGGGGGTGAACTGTTGATGCCCTTCAGCAAGGGCATAAGTCTGCGCCGACTGGAGAAAGCCGCGCACACGTTCGCTGTATTTTTCCATATTCATAGTGAACTCCTTTTCCTGCCCTGCCCGTCACGCGGCACAGGACAATCGATCCGGATAGGTTCCCGAAAACGGCAAACCTTCAGCTCACTATATGGGGATGCGACCAGCCCCTATTCAAGGGCAAGAACAATTGCAAATCAGGGGTTTTGGTGGTCGTTTCGAACACCAGAAAGGCCACCGAAGCCGGTTGGCCGCCCTGCGTCTTCCAATGCTATCTCAAAGCACCGGAGCGATCAGGCTTCCGGTGCGGCCGCGGCAACTTCCGGGACGGATTCTTTTGTCTCGGGGGCAGCGGAACGTGGCTCTGCCGCACCGTTTGCTTCCGCTTCGCCGGATGGTGCAGGGCTTGCATCTCCAGCGCCTTCATCAGCAGCGGAAGCACGTGGCCGCCGTTGCCGGATCGGTGACCGGCGACGGGCCGGTTGGCGGCGAGCCGGTTGCTGGGCATTTTCCTCTTCGATGGCAATTTCAGCCGGCGTACCGGATATGACCGGCTGCGGACCGGTGCCGTCGACAACAGGTTCGGTGGTCTCGGTTTCAGCAGGAGCGGCAGCGGCTTCGGATGATTCGACCGGTGGCTGTTCACGCGCCTCGCGCTCTTCACGCTGATAGCGTTCCTGCATCTGCGCCTGGGCTGTGGCGATGATCCGATTGTAGTGTTCCGCGTGCTGCAGATAGTTTTCCGCCATGACCGTATCGCCGGATCCAAGCGCGTCGCGCGCCATGGTGGCGTATTTGTCGGCAATGTGCTGGGCGGTGCCGCGAATCTTTACGTCAGGGCCGGTGCTGTCATAGGTGCGCGAAAGCGGATTGCCATTCTTGCGTCCATTGTTGTTACGCCCGCGACCGCGCTTATTCTGCTGTCCTGACCTCATACGTCACTCACCTGATTATTGTCCATTCATAAGGATTGACCGGCCTGCACCGTCTGTCGAATTCCGCTATCAGCTATCAACCTGCACATCATTCGATGACGTGCGTTTGCGCTCTTCCGCTTCACATTCATACAATGGGCAGATGCTAGTTGCTGGTGGTCAATTCGAGCTCACCGAGGCGAAACCGCAATCGATCCTGATTGGATAACCTTCACGGTACTGACCATGTCCAGCCTCAATCGGAAACTAGCCTGATTTGCCGTCAATTCCAAGCTTTTTTATTTGCTGACATCGCAGCCCGCGCGCATCGCGACAAACGCCAATTGGAGGATGGCGCTGAACCGGTTTTGTCAGCCGCTAAGGGCTTTGCAAATGCGCTACTTTTTCCGCCGGCCACGCTTCCCTCGTCATGTAGGTACGACCAGCAAATCTGCAAGTCGACCACCCCGCAAACTTCACCCATCGCGCGACCCGAATTAGGGCGATTGTTGGTCGCCAACCGCAAAGACAAGCGCCCGATCACGCCCGCCGAGATCCTTGACCTGCGATCGGCAGACCAGGTTCTGCGCATTGAAGAGCGCCGTGACGTCAAGCCTCTGATCGAAGCCGATTTCAACAGCGACATGCGCCTCCGGGCGCAAGTGAGCCTCCGCGCCCGCGGCAATCTTCCTGTAGGCATTGAGACCATCGGCACCGCCGTCGAGAGCCGCGCCCGGATCGTGCTCCCGCACCTCGCGGTCCAAATCCGCAATAACGGCTGTGCGGATGTAGGGCGGGTTCGACACGATCAGATCGAAGCTGCCTTGCACCGACTGAAACCAATCGCTGAGCAACGGTGTGAAACGGTCGGAGAGACCAAGACGTTCGGCATTGCCCCGGGCCGTCGTCAACGCTTCGTCGCTGATATCGGTCGCAACACAGGTCGCTTCGGAAATGCCGGCCAGCAACGCCAGGCCAATGGCTCCGGTACCGGTGCCGAGATCGAGAATGCGGCATTCGCCCTTTCGTCGCGCCACGTCGCGACCGATGGGCATGAGGGCATCGACAAGGGTTTCCGTATCAGGCCGCGGTTCCAATGTCGCGGGCGAGATGCGCAGATCAAGGCCATGGAATTCCCGGCGCCCCAAAATGCGATGCACCGGCGCGCCGGTGCATCGTCGGTCCGCGGCAGCATGGATGCGTTGGATGTCGTGATCGCCGACAAGCCGGTCCGGGTGAAGCACCAACTCGGTCAGACCGAGATCGAGAACGCCACCGACCAGCAGGCGTGCATCCTGGTGGGCCCCCTCTATCTGTTGGGCTTCGAATCGGCGTCTCAGTTCCGCGACGAGATCGCCTATCGAAAGCGTTTCTCGTGTGTCGGCCGTCATGACGAGGGCGTTTCTCCCAACGATGCCAGCAGGTCGGCCTGATGATCGGCAATCAGGGCGTCGACCACCTCGTCGATCTCGCCCTCCATCATGCGATCAAGCTTGTAGAGTGTCAGATTGATCCGGTGGTCGGTTACCCGGCCCTGGGGGAAATTGTAGGTACGGATGCGTTCGGAACGGTCACCGGACCCGACCTGGCTGCGGCGTTCCGCCGAGCGCTCGCTATCCACCTTCTGGCGTTCCAGATCAAACAGCCGCGCCCGCAGGATCTGCATGGCGCGCGCCCGGTTCTGGTGTTGCGACTTTTCCGACTGGGTCACGACAATTCCGCTCGGAAGGTGCGTGAGCCGCACGGCCGAATCTGTGGTGTTGACGTGCTGACCGCCGGCGCCCGATGCCCGCATCGTGTCGATACGGATATCCTCGTTGCGGATTTCGATGTCGATGTCTTCCGCCTCCGGCAAAACCGCCACCGTCGCGGCGGAGGTGTGAATGCGGCCGCCCGACTCGGTTTCCGGCACACGCTGCACCCGGTGAACGCCGGATTCAAATTTCAGCTTGGCAAAAACGCCGCGGCCTGTGATCGAAGCGATGATTTCCTTGTAGCCGCCGACTTCCCCCTCGCTGGCGCTCATCACTTCGACTTTCCAGCCGCGCGAGGACGCATAGCGCTCATACATGCGAAACAGGTCGCCGGCAAAAAGAGCGGCTTCCGAACCGCCGGTACCGGCGCGAATTTCGAGGATGGCGCTTTTGTCGTCTGCCGCGTCTTTCGGAAGCAGCATGATCTGCATGTCTTTTTCAAGCGCCGCCCGCCGATCTTCCAGCTCCGGCAGTTCGAGCTCCGCAAGTTCCCGCATTTCGGCATCGATATCGGTCTCGCCCAACAGCGCGTTCAGGTCACCGATCTCCCCCACCGTTTTCTCGTAGGTGCGGATGGTCGCAACCACCGGCTCGAGCTCGGCATATTCAGAAGCCAGCTTCACATAGACATCCGCCTCCGGCCCCTGCGCCATGCGTGCTTCGATTTCACCGAACCGGCGTTCGAGTTCACGCATCTTTTCCAATGGAAGAGTGGTCATTGAGACGTCCTGGGCGGGTTAAAGCGGGATGGAGTTGGCGTCGGCGTAATCCGACAGGAGCTCTCGCAGTGTGTAGTTGCCATCGGCTTCGTCCAGCGCCGGCAACATCGCGTCTTGCAGTTTCTCCACATCGAGCGAAAGCAACATGGACTTGACCGGCCCGATGGCCGCAGGCGCCATCGAGATCGAGCGGAACCCAAGGCCGAGAAGCGCCATGGCAGGCAGAGGTCGACCGGCCAATTCCCCGCACAAGGTCAGCGGCGTCTCGCGTGCTTCGGCTGCCACCACGATTTGCCGCAGCAATCTCAGGAATGTGCGACCCAGTGGGTCAAAGCGGCCGCTCACACGGGCATTGCCGCGATCGGCAGCCATGGTGAACTGGAACAGGTCGTTGGAGCCAACGGACACGAAATCCGCCTCGACCATCAGCTCATCGAGCTGCCACATCAGACTTGGCACTTCGAGCATCGCACCAACTTCGATCCGCCTCGGCAGGTCATAGCCAAAACGCGAAAGATGGCCGACTTCCTTGTGGATCAGGGCACGGGCGGCCCTCAATTCGGAGATCTCCGCCACCATCGGGAACATCAGCTTGAGTTCCATGCCGGCCGTTGCCCGAAGCAGCGCGCGCAACTGGGTGCGCAAGATCCCCGGACGGTCGAGCGCCAGGCGCACGGCGCGCCAGCCGAGTGCCGGGTTTTCTTCATGCGCCGCACGCAAATACGGAATGACCTTGTCGCCGCCGATATCGAGCGCCCGAAAGGTGATCGGTTTGCCGGCGGCCTGTTTCAGGGCCGATCGGTAGAACCGCTCCTGCTCCTCCACCTTTGGCATGGTGGAGGCGATCATGAACTGCAGCTCGGTTCGAAACAGGCCGACACCGCTGGCACCGGACTCCTCCAACTGCGGCAGGTCGACCAGAAGGCCGGCATTCATCTGCAGGGTGATCGGCACACCGTCCCGCGTGACCGCATCGACCTCGCGCAAAGCGCGGAACTGTTCCTGGCGACGGGCGCTGAAACGGACCTTCTCCGCATAGGCTTCCTCGACTTCCGCCATCGGCCGCAGGTGGACCTTGCCGTCATCACCGTCGGCAATGATCGGATCGCCGCTTTCGGTCAGTGAAACGATGCCGGAAGCCTGGCCGACCACCGGAATGCCCATGGCTCGAGCCACGATAACCACGTGGCTGGTGACGGCCCCCTCTTCCAGAACCAGACCGCGGATCTTGGGCCGGTCGTAGTCAAGCAGTTCCGCCGCTCCCATCGCCCGGGCGACGATGATCGCGGAATCCGGAAAGCCCTCCTGCTGCATCTTGGCGCTGAAGCCGGTGAGCTGCCGCAGGAGCCGGTTGGCCAGATCGTCGAAATCGTGCAGGCGCTCGCGCAAATAAGGATCCGTCATGTGGATCATGCGCGCCCGCATGTCGCTCTGCACCTTCTCGACCGCCGCTTCAGCGGTCAGGCCGTTGCCGATGGCCTCCTCAAGCTTGCGCACCCAACCCCGGTCATGGGCGAACATGCGATAGGCCTCGAGCACGGCCCGGTGCTCGCCTTCCATGGACACATCGCGTCGAGACAGCATGTCATCGATGGATATGCGAAGGGAACCCAAGGCTTCCTCAAGCCGGGCGATCTCCGCATCGATATCGTCGTTGAGCAGTTCGGTCACGACGATACGCGGCTCGTGCAGCACAACATGGCCGAGCCCGATCCCCTCGCTATAGGCATCTCCGTCAATGGTGACGGATCGGCTGAGGTCGAGTTCAAGCCCGGGGCGGGTGACCTTCTTGAGATCACCGGTCGCGATCATCTCCGCCAGCACCATGGCGGTCGTTTCGAGCGCTTCAAGCTCGTCGTCGCGGTAGTTGCGCTTGGCCTTGTTCTGGACGACAAGCACACCCAGGGTCCGGCCGGCCCGAAGGATCGGCACACCGAGAAAGGAGTGATACGCTTCTTCGCCGGTCTCGGGCAGATAGGTAAAGGCCGGGTGCGATTGCGCATCCGACAGACTCAGCGGCCGCGCACCGGCGGCAATGGTGCCGACAAGTCCCTGCCCCATCTTCAGCTGGGCCAGGTGAACGGCACCCGGATTCAGGCCCTCGGTGGCGTAGAGTTCGAGAATACCATCCGCTCGCAGGACGTAGAAGGAACAGACCTCGGCCACCATGTTCTGGGCAATCTGGCGCACGATCTGGTCCAGGCGGTCCTGAGGCTCCAGCGGCTCCGCCATCAATTCGCGCAATCGTTTCAGCAGGACGCGCGGTCCCGCCGACGGGTCTCTCATCGCGATTTTGCTCCTCGTCTCGAACGCTTGGGCCCGGCCCGGCAATGTCCGACCGTCCCTTACGGCGCCAATCCGCGGCGATCGGCGCCCAGCGTTCCTGCCCTTATGTTTTATCCAGCCCGTAGACCGAATGCAAAGTCCGGACGGCCAACTCGGCGTAAGGGCCGTCGATCAGGATCGAAATCTTGATCTCGGATGTGGTGATCGCCTTGATGTTGATCGCTTTCTCGGCAAGCGCCTTGAACGCAGTGGCCGCAACACCGGCGTGACTGCGCATGCCGATGCCGATGACAGAAACCTTGACCAACCCGGATTCGCTCTGCAGCACGTCGTAGCCGACCTGCTCCTTGGCCTGTTCAAGAACGGCCATCGCCTTTTCCATGTCGCCGGTCGGTATGGTGAACGTGATGTCCGTAGACGAACCATCCTCCGACGTGTTCTGGACGATCATGTCGACATTGATGTGGGATTCCGACAGCGGCCCGAAAATGGACGCTGAAACGCCCGGTCTGTCGGCGACGCGGCGCAGCGAAATCTGGGCTTCGTCCTTGGTGTATGCAATACCGGTTACGACTTCCTGTTCCACGATCTCGTCCTCATCACAAATCAGCGTTCCCGGCGGGTTGTCGAAATCGCTCATGCCCGGCGCATCCGGTTCTGCAAAACTGGATCGCACGAAAGTGCGCACCTTGTGCACCATGGCCAGTTCGACGGACCGGACCTGAAGCACCTTGGCACCGAGCGACGCCAGTTCGAGCATTTCCTCGAAAGCAACCTTCTTCAACCGTCGCGCCGCCGGTTCAATGCGCGGGTCGGTCGTATAGACGCCATCCACGTCAGTGTAGATATCGCAGCGATCGGCGCTGAGCGCCGCCGCCAGCGCCACCGCACTGGTATCGGACCCGCCGCGACCCAGGGTGGCAACGCGATTGTCCGGCCCTATGCCCTGGAAACCTGACACGACGGCCACCTGGCCCTCGCCGAAGCGGCGGATCAGGTCGCTTCCGTCGATTTCCTGGATACGGGCGGCGCCATGGGCATTGTTGGTGCGAATTGGAATCTGCCAGCCCTGCCAGGATCGGGCATTGACCCCCATCGATTGCAACACGATCGCCAGAAGACCGGACGTCACCTGCTCGCCGGCTGAGACGACGGTGTCGTATTCGCGCGCGTCGTGCAGCGGCGAAGCCTCCCGGGTCCATGTCACGAGTTCGTTGGTGCGGCCGGCCATCGCCGAAACCACGACGGCAACCTCGTGGCCACCGTCCACCTCCCGTTTGACGTGGCGCGCGACGTTGCGAATGCGCTCCAGATCGGCAACAGACGTGCCGCCGAATTTCATGACGATGCGGGCCATCGGACGAACCGGTACTCCCAGGACAGCTGGTCGGGACAATTAAAAAACCGCTCCTTGGCAAGAGCGGCATCGCGGCCCTCATACAAAAAAAGCCAGCAGCCTGCAAGAATGGTCGGCCAATGGGCAACGAAGGCGCAACTGCGGTATTTTGTCTTGCCGCTTGACTTCCAGCGATAGTCGGCCGACTTGAAGTGGAGCTTGCGCAACCCGGGAAGCAGCCATGACCGCCGAAACCCAATCAACCATCGATCAGGCCGAGGTCGATCGCTTCTCCGCCATGGCGTCCGAATGGTGGGATCCGACAGGAAAGTTTCGTCCCCTGCACAAGTTCAATCCTGTGCGGCTGACCTATATCCGCGATCAGGTCTGTGCCCATTTCGGCCGTGATCCCAAATCGCCTCAACCGCTTTCCGGATTGCGATTTCTCGACATCGGCTGCGGCGGCGGCCTGCTGTGCGAGCCGATGGTTCGCATGGGTGCGGAGGTCGTCGGTGCGGATGCATCGCAAACCAACATCGAAATCGCCAGGATCCACGCCGAACAGTCAGGACTGTCCATCGACTACCGGGCCGAGACCGCAGAAAATCTGGCAGCCGCGGGCGAGACGTTCGATGTGGTCCTGAACATGGAGGTCGTGGAGCATGTGGCCGATGTCGATCTTTTCCTGTCCTCCTGTGCCAGCATGGTCAATCCGGGCGGACTGATGTTCGTCGCCACCATCAACCGCACCCTGAAGGCATTGGCGTTGGCCATTGTCGGCGCGGAGTATGTGCTGCGGTGGTTGCCGCGAGGCACCCATCAGTATGATCGGCTGGTTCGTCCTGAAGAGATCGAACGGCCGCTTGCTTCAGCTGGAATGGGGATCACAGATCGTACCGGCGTCTTTTTCAATCCGTTGTCGGACAGTTGGAACCTGTCGCGCGACATGGACGTCAATTACATGATGCTGGCGGCAAGGCCCGGATAAGCCGGATCAGTTCTTTTCTTCCGGCAGATCCGGCAGGGGCGCGATACCGACACCTTCCTCGACCAGCGCCTTGACCTCTTCGGTGTTGGCCTGACCGATAATGCCGCGTTCCTCGGATTCACCGTAGTGAATCTTGCGGGCTTCCTCCGGAAACCGACGTCCCACATCCTCCGAGTTTTCCCGGATCGTTTTCACGGCCTGGCGCAATTGTTCCAGCGCCGCCTTCTGCGTCGTGTTCATGGCAAGGCGGGTTGAGGCTTCTTTCTTCCTCGACGTCGAAACCGATGGAGCCATGAGCCCCTTTTCAACCTTCCCCGACCCGCAATGCGGACAGCTCACCAAGCCGCGTTTCGATTGATCGTCGAAATCGGCGCTGCTGGCAAACCAGCCTTCGAACTCGTGATGTTCGTCGCAGATAAGGTTGAATCGGATCATGCAGGCTCTTCCGCAATAGCTGCCGCTTCGATCTGTTCTACCGCAAATGACTTTTGATTGCGTAAATTCGGGATTTTCTGCCTCGCCTGCGCACTGGCTTCGCGATCGATCTCGGCAAGCACGACAGCTGGCTCGTCATGCTCGGCCTCGGCAAGAACCTTGCCCCACGGATCCACAATCATCGAATGCCCATACGTCTCACGACCGTCCTCGTGATCACCGCCCTGGGCGGCAGCGATGATGAAGGCACCATTTTCGATTGCGCGGGCGCGCACAAGGACATGCCAATGCGCCTGCCCGGTCTGGCGGGTAAAGGCTGCAGGAAGGCTCAACACCTCGGCTCCCGCTATCGCTTCCTGCCGGAACAGGTCCGGGAACCTCAGATCGTAGCAGATTGCGAAACCCAACCGGGCAAACGGCAGATCGACCACCTTGCCGGCGTCGCCTGCCTCATAGGTAGCGCTTTCTCGCCAGCTCTCGCCATTGTCCAGATCGACATCAAACATGTGGATCTTGTCATACCGGGTGATGATGCTGCCGTCGGGCGCAAACAGAAATCCGCGATTCGCGACTTTACCGCCGTCAACGGCAATCGCCGTCGAACCAACGTGCAGATGAACACGGTGGCGTGCGGCCAATCCGGCAGCGGCAGCAACGACGGGGTCGGAAGCCTCATCCTTGAGGATGTCAAGCAGCTCCGACTTGTGACGTACGAGGGCGCCCGTCATCTCCGGGGTCTGGATATAGTCAGCACCGGCCGCCGCTGCTTCACCCACAAGCGCTTCCATATCGGCGATGTTGCGAGCCGGGTCGGTTCCCGATCGCATCTGAACGGCTGCGGCTTTGAAGGGACCGGTTTTCATCTCGTCTCCTCAGGCAGCCGACTGCAGCAACTGGTCGAGTTTCCCACCACGTTCCAGCGCGTGGAGCTCATCGCATCCACCGACATGAATGTCGCCGATGAAAATCTGCGGAAAGGTTGAGCGACCGCCGGCCTTCTGCACCATCTCCTTGCGCAGATCCGCGGAAAACGTCGCATCGTGCTCGCTGTAGCTCACTCCCTTGTTATCGAGAAGCCTCTTCGCAGCGGTGCAAAATCCGCAAAACTGGCGTGTATAGATGGTCACGTTGGCCATGCAATTCTCCGTTTTGGTTCGCAAGGTCAGGCCGAGCAATCCACTCATATAGTGTTTACCCCTGTTCCGGGGCAACCCTCGCAAAGGTCAAGACGCAAACGCTTTCCGCACCGGCGCGCAGCAATGCGGTGGTCGCCGACTTGACCGTCGCACCGGTCGTATAGACATCGTCGACAAGCAACAGGCTGCGACCCATAAGTCGTGCTTTCTCCGCTTCCGGCACAATGAAGGCACCCCGTACATTGTCTGCGCGGGCATTGATGCCAAGGCCAACCTGCGAACGGGTGGCTCGTTTTCGCACCAGCGCACCAGACAGGTAAGGCAAACTTGTTCGCATTGAGAGGGCTCGGGCAAGCTCTGCAGACTGGTTGTAGCGACGCGCGAGAAAGCGCCGCCGATGCAGCGGCACGGAAATCAGATATTCGCTTTTCTCGATCACTTCCTGACCGGCCCGCGTCATCCAGTCAGCCATGACAGGTGCCAAATCCGTCCTGTCCATGTACTTCAAGCGGTGCACCAGTCCGCGAGCGAGGTCATCATAATGCACTGCGGAGCGGGCATGCGCGAAAGGCGGCGGATCAGCGATCGCCTCCGCACAAACGGCACCGTCGCCGAGCTCGTGGGCAAACGGCGTTCCCATCACGTCGCACCAGGGCTTTTCGAACTGCCGCAGATTGCCCCAACAGCGCGAGCAAACCCCACCATGGGCGCCGACCATTTCGCCACAACCGAGACAGACGGGTGGATAGATCACCTCGGCGACCGCTTCCGCGGCCCGTCGAAATTCCCGGCCGATTGACAAGCGGGAGGAATTCAACCAACTCAGAGCCATGCCGGTCAGCATATCGGCATCAGGGAGCCATGCAATGGAAGCCGAACGGCTGTTCGATCCGCAAGCGATTCTCAGGAGCCGCAGACGCGCACGCGCAGATGCAACGGCCGACACCGATTTCCTGCTGAAGCTGGTCAGCGAGGAATTGGCCTTACGACTGTCAACGGTCGAACGCCGGTTCGATCAAGCCCTGACTTTGCACTCGCAGTCCGAGCTGATGGCCTCGCTGCTTGCATCCAGTGGAAAGGTCGGGGCGGTGTCTCGCCTGGAACAGCACGCCGACTTCCTTGATGACCGCTTTGACGGAGTCGTGACCGACTTGGAATCGCTCCCGATCGCCGCCGGGTCGACCAACCTGCTGGTTGCGCCGCTGTCCATGCATCTGGTCAATGACTTGCCGGGCCTGTTGCTGCAGATCCGTCAGGCCCTGCGACCCGACGGCCTGTTCCTGGCTGCGCTGCCCGGAGCCGGCACGCTTGGCGAATTGCGAGAGTGCCTTTTGCAAGCCGAAACGGAGCTCAGCGGCGGCGCCAGCCCGCGGGTGATACCGTTCGCCGATATCCGCGACTGCGGTTCCCTCATGCAGCGGGCCGGTTTCACGCTTCCGGTTATCGATGCGGAAACCTACACGGTTCGCTACGACACAATGTTCGACTTGATGAAGGATTTGCGGGCGATGGGGATGAGCAATCCATTGACCGCGCGCAGCCGGCGACCGGCATCGAGACAGCTGTTCATGCACGCCGCGGACCTCTATGCCCGTCGCTTTTCCGACGCAGACGGCCGAATACGAGCCAGCTTCAGAATTCTGTATTTGTCCGGATGGTCTCCGCACGCCAGCCAACAAAAACCGCTGGCGCCCGGTTCAGCTAAGGTCAGTCTTGCAGACTTTCTTGAAAGCGACCGCACTGAATAAGGTCAGTTGGTGGCAGCCACTTCGCTGCTGACGTCGGTGAAAATGGACCCGACTTCCGTTCCGACCAGGGTCACCGCTGCGATGATCGTGACGGAGATCAGGACGCCGACGACGGCATATTCGATGGCCGTCGACCCGCTTTCAGATTGCAGGAAACCGCGTATCAGGTCCGCCATGTTCAACTCCGGTCGACTCTTCATGAGGCATTGTGTTTAACCCGGATCATCTTTCGATTGTACTAACGAGTTCTGACGCTGTTTATGGAATTAACCAGTTTTATTCAGCATCAGTGCTGTAGTTCAACTCTCTCAGCAATCGCCGGATCGGCGACCCCGGGAGTCGATGATGCAGACAGAATCGTCCGAAGGCTGCAGCACGCTGCGCTGAATCGTGTAGATACGGTTGCGCGGCACAGTGGCGGTGGTGGTGAAGTCGATCCCGTGATCATTGGCAAGCAAATGCCAGTCGTCCGACGGTGTTTCCACGATCGGCGGCAAGATCAGCGCCAATGCCACGGCGGCCATTCCGAAAAGCAGCGCCACGCGCAGGGCTGAGAAGCGGCCGGGACGGACCGTCTGATCGGCTTTTGAATAGACCGACGACCAGAATTCGTCGTTGCTCATGATTGGCTCCCGGCTCAAATCGACGCCGGGAGCATCTCAAATTATGATAAATGATTGATTAACAGGCTCTTGGCCCGCTCCAGACGACCGACTTCAGATCAGATCGATCAGGAAGGGGATCAGCGGTTCGTCCGCCGGCGGCATCGGATAGTCGCGCATCGCCTGCGGCCGTACCCATTTGAGCGCCTGCCCCTCCTTTGGCCGAGGGACACCTTGATACCGACGACATATATAGAGTGGCATGAGCAGGTGAAAGTCGTCATAGGCATGGCTGGCGAAGGTCAATGGCGCCAGGCAATCGGTCTGGGTGACGATACCCAACTCCTCCTCGAGCTCGCGAATGACCGTTTCCTCCGGCGTTTCACTCGCTTCGACCTTGCCGCCGGGAAACTCCCACAAGCCGGCCATCGATTTGCCCTGCGGCCG
The DNA here is from genome assembly GCA_965216535.1 of Hoeflea sp. GTDB lineage: Bacteria > Pseudomonadota > Alphaproteobacteria > Rhizobiales > Rhizobiaceae > Hoeflea_A. The sequence goes on along the minus strand of OZ244175.1, from coordinate 1,433,737 downwards.
CTGTGCGATCAATACGCGCCCGTCCGCATCGACCAGTGCGCAGGCCGCGACAAGAATGATCGGACGATCAGTCACTGCTTTCAGGTGCCCGTCGGTAGTCGTAGCGATAGACGTCGCGAAAGCCCAGGCTTTCATAGAGGGCAACCGCGGCCGTGTTGTCGGCCTCCACTTGCAGCCATGCCTTGACCGCACCGCGCATGCGGGCCCAGCGCAGCGCCGTCGTCACGACCTCACGCCCGTGTCCTTTCCGCCGGTTGCCTTCGCGGGTCGCCAGTTCGAAAATGCCGGCCATATCATTGTCGTGCACGCACAAGGCCGTTGAAACCGGTCCTGTTTCCGGCTCCTCGATGACGAAGAAGCCGCTGGCCGGACGGATCGAACTCAGCACTTCGGTCAGACCCGGTTTCAGCGCGGCATCGCGTCCGTGCACCAAAATCGACGCATCGACATAACGCCCCATTTCCCGGATCGGCAGGTGATCAAGCACATCCTCCAGGTCCAGATGGCGAATGTCCGCCATCATCACTCTGGTTTCTTCGAAATGACGCCATCCGTTGGCATCGAAATAGGCGTCCAGCTGCAGCGGCGCCAGCGGCGATTGCCGAAACACCAGGGGTCGGCCATAGGCATGGAACCGCTGCGCCGCTCTTTCGATTCGGGTCTCGATATTGCCATGGTCCGAAGGATCAAGCGGATTGACAGAGTTCAGTCGTTTCGACGGGTGTCCCGCGGTCAGTCGGATCTGCCAGCTGCCATCATATTGGATCGACGTCGCAGGCCATGCCCTGAAACCCACTGCTTCCAGTCTGCGAACAATCGCGAGCTCCTGCATGACGCTTTCCGCTCCGTTTGTCATGAATTTTGCCCTGTTGGAACGGTCAACTGCGATAGTCGCCGTTGATCGCCACATACTCCTTGGTCAGGTCGCAGGTCCAGACACGGGCCTCGCCGTTGCCGATCCCGACATCCACGCCAATCGCAATCTCAGGCTTGCGCATGACCTCTGAAGCCGCCTCTTCACTGTAGTCCGGATCGCGTTCCCCATCGACGGCAACCCGGATATCGCCAAACCAGATCTGCAATCGGTCGCGACTGGCCTTCTGGCCCGCTTTGCCGACAGCCATCACGACACGCCCCCAATTGGCGTCCTCCCCGGCCACTGCGGTCTTGACCAGAGGCGAATTGGCGATTGAAAGCGCGATAATCTTGGCGGCGCGCGCGTCCTCCGCGCCCTTGACGGTGATTTCCACCATCTTGCGCGCACCCTCGCCGTCTCGCACGATCTGCAGCGCCAGGTCTTGCATCAGGTCGTTCAATGCCGCCCGGAATGCCGCAACATGGGGATCGTCAAGGTCGGTGATTGCTGGTGCGCCGGAGGCCGTGCCGGTGGCAAACACCAACAGGGTATCTGATGTCGAGGTGTCGCTGTCGACGGTCACGGCGTTGAAGGTATCATCCACGCCATCGGCAAGCAGCGCCTGCAGGACGCCCGGCTCGATGGTCGCGTCGGTGACGATGAAAGACAGCATCGTCGCCATATCCGGCGCAATCATTCCGGCGCCCTTGGCGATACCGTTGATGCGGATTTCAGCATCGCCCAACCGCACGGTTCGGGTGGCAAGCTTCGGATAGGTATCCGTCGTCATGATTGCCTCGGCCGCCTGGAACCAGCCATCGGCACTCGCAGACTCCGCAAGACCATCGAGCTTGCCGGAAAACGCCGCCGCATCGAGCGGTTCGCCGATCACCCCGGTGGAAGCCAGAAACACTTCCTCCGTCCGACAGCCTGCGGCCGCAGCCGCGGCCTTGCCGGTGATCTGTGTTGCCTCACTGCCTTTGCGGCCGGTAAAGGCATTGGCATTGCCGGAATTGACAACCAGCGCCCGTGCCCGACCGCCCGGCAGATTGGCGCGACAGAACTCCACCGGCGCAGAGGAACACAAAGACCGGGTGAAGACGCCGGCGACAGAAGCCGGAGTATCGAAAACCATCATCAGAAGGTCAGTTCGGTCTTCGTACTTGATGCCCGCCGCGGCGGTTGCCATTCGCACGCCGTCGATCGGCGGCAGCGACGCGAAGGATTCGGGCGCCAGCGGAGAAATCGTCTGTGTCGTCATCTCGGAAGCATTCCGGTTTGCGTCCAGTTCGGACGGACCCGCTTGTCCTTGTCAGTTCTGGCCGGCTGGATTGACCTGGTCGAGAAGTTCCTGAAGCTTGGGATCTGTGACTTCGACGTTTGCTGCTTCACGGGCTTCCTGAACCAGCGCCAGATAGCGTTCCTGCAGCAGAACGCGGCGGATCTGATCGGCAACCTGTTCGAACGGTGGCGGCGCCACATCGCGAACATCGTCCACCTTGATGATATGCCATCCGAACTGGCTCTTGACCGGCTCCTTGGTATAGGTGCCTGGTTCCAGCTCAAATGCGGCTTCTTCGAATTCCGGAACCATCCGTCCGCGGCCGAAATAGCCCAGATCGCCACCTTGGGGACCACTTGGACCGGTGGATTTTTCTTTCGCCAGTTCGATGAAGTCCTTGCCTTCATCCAATTCACCGATCACTGTCTTGGCCTGCTCTTCGCTGTCGACCAAAATGTGCCGCGCCTTGACCTCCTTCTCAGGCGGTGTCGCCGCCACTTCCTGGTCGTAGCGCGCACGCACATCTGCATCGGTCATGCCGTCGATAACCTGGGTCTTGAAGTAGTCGTTGTGCAGGGTGCGGTCCTTGAGAAAGGCCATGCGTCGCTCGAACATCTTATCTTGCCCGAACCCGGCGTCTTCAGCCTGTTTGGCCATGGCTTTGATGTCGAGCAGCGCCGAAAGGGCAGCAGCCATCTTCTGGTCTTCGGGGAGCCGTTCGAATTGCGGATCACCGGCGGCGATCGTGAGCTCCGACTCGTAGACAGGCTTGCCGTCGATCGTCGCGATCACCTTGTCGGTTTCCTCCTGGGCCATCGCCTGGCAAGCGAAACCGATCAGCAGCGCCAGCATGCTCGCACGCAATGGCATTTTAGTAGGCATGTTTGCTAAACCTCACTGGGTGCCTGGTGGCACATATGTCCCGCCCGGCTTCATCAATAGACGATTTTAGCGTTGTCACAAGCGAGAATCGAAAACACCTTGGCGTTACCGCCGGTTGCCGGGGCTGAAGCGACGTTGACAACCTTCACACCCCCTCTTATCTGTCACGCAATCTCGCGTCCAGTTCGGTTACGAGCGGATCGGCCTCCAAACATCCCGATGCAAGGGAGTCCGGGAACCGTTTCGCCGCCCGCCCGATCATCAGGAAAGGACCATATAAATGGTCAGCTTCGGCGGCATCGCCCGCAAATTGTTCGGTTCGTCCAACGAGCGCCTTATTCGCGCTTACCGACCCCGGGTCGAGGCGATCAATGCCCTGGAATCCCAGATGCAGGCCCTGTCGGATGAGGAACTTGCGGCTCGCACCGTGGCTTTCCGCGAGGAGCTTGCAAACGGCAAACCGCTTGACGACCTGCTGGTTCCGGCATTTGCAACGGTACGCGAGGCCTCGGTACGGGCCCTTGGAATGCGCCCGTTCGACGTGCAACTGATCGGCGGCATGATCCTGAACGAGAACTCGATTTCCGAAATGAAGACCGGGGAAGGCAAGACCCTGGTGGCGACCCTTCCCGTCTATCTCAATGCGCTCGAAGGCAAGGGCGTGCACGTCGTGACGGTCAACGACTATCTGGCAACGCGCGATGCGGAATGGATGGGCAAACTTTACACGTTCCTGGGCCTGACGGTGGACACCATTGTCCACGGCATGGATGACGACGCCCGGCGCGCGGCCTACGCCTGCGACGTGACCTACGCAACCAACAACGAGCTTGGCTTCGATTACCTGCGCGACAACATGAAGTACGAGCGCGGCCAGATGGTCCAGCGCGGTCACAATTTCGCGATTGTCGACGAGGTGGATTCGATCCTGGTCGACGAGGCGCGGACACCACTGATCATATCAGGCCCTCTGGACGATCGCTCGGATTTGTACAACACAATCGACGCGTACATACCCTTGCTTGAGGAACGCGACTACGAGATCGACGAGAAGCAGCGTTCGGCAACATTCTCCGAAGAAGGCACCGAGAAGCTCGAGGGCATGCTGAAGGAAGCCGGACTTCTCAAAGGTGAATCCCTCTACGACGTCGACAACGTCTCCATCGTCCACCATGTCAACAACGCGCTGAAGGCGCACAAGCTGTTTACCCGTGACAAGGACTACATTGTCCGCAATGGCGAAATCGTCATCATCGACGAATTCACCGGTCGCATGATGCCGGGACGCCGCTATTCGGAAGGCCAGCACCAGGCGCTGGAAGCCAAGGAAAAGGTAACGATCCAGCCGGAAAACCAGACACTGGCATCCATTACCTTCCAGAACTACTTCCGCATGTACAGCAAGCTCGCCGGCATGACCGGCACCGCGGCAACGGAAGCCGAGGAATTCGGCAACATCTACGGGCTGTCCGTGGTCGAAGTACCGACCAATCTGCCGATCCAGCGGCTCGACGAGGACGACGAGGTCTATCGGACTTCGGACGAGAAATACAAAGCAATCGTCGACGAAATCAAAAGCGCCCGCGAACGCGGACAACCGGTTCTGGTTGGCACCACATCCATCGAAAAATCAGAATTCCTCGCGGAGAAACTGCGCGAATCCGGCATGAAGGAATTTCAGGTGCTGAATGCCCGCTATCACGAGCAGGAGGCCTTCATCATCGCCCAGGCTGGGGTTCCGGGAGCCGTGACTATTGCCACCAACATGGCGGGCCGCGGGACCGACATCCAGCTCGGCGGCAATGTCGACATGCGCATCAATCAGGAACTCGAAAACATCGAGGACGAGGCGGAACGAGCCGGTCGCGAAGAAGCTATTCGCGCCGAAGTGGAGAAGCTCAAGCAGGACGCTCTGGCTGCCGGTGGGCTCTACGTTCTGGCCACGGAACGGCATGAAAGCCGCCGCATCGACAACCAGCTGCGCGGTCGCTCCGGCCGTCAAGGCGACCCGGGACGGTCAAAATTCTACTTGTCTCTGCAAGACGACCTGATGCGCATTTTCGGCTCTGACCGTATGGACGGCATGCTGAAGAAACTGGGACTGCAGGAAGGCGAAGCAATCGTCCATCCCTGGATCAACAAGGCCCTTGAAAGAGCCCAGAAGAAGGTCGAGGCACGCAACTTCGATATCCGCAAGAACCTGCTCAAATTCGACGACGTCATGAACGATCAGCGTCGGGTGATTTTCGAGCAGCGTCTGGAACTGATGGATGCCGAGGATGTGACAGAGACGGTCGCCGACATGCGCCATGAGGTGATCGACGACCTCGTTGCCCAGAACATTCCGGAAAAAGCCTACGCGGAACAATGGGATATCGATAGCCTGAAAGAAGGCACGGAAACCTATCTCAACCTTCAGCTTCCCATTCAGGAATGGGCCGAGGAAGAGGGCATCGCCGAAGACGACATCCGCGAACGGCTGACCGAGAAGGCGGACGAGGCGGCCAAGGAACGCGCCGACCGCTTTGGCCCGGAAGTCATGACCTATGTCGAAAAGACGATCGTTCTGCAGACGCTCGACCATCTTTGGCGCGAGCATCTGGTCAATCTCGACCATCTTCGTTCGGTGATCGGCTTTCGCGGCATGGCGCAACGGGATCCGCTGCAGGAATACAAGGGCGAAGCATTCGAGCTGTTCCAGGGTCTGCTCGGCAATCTGCGGCGCACGGTGACCGCTCAATTGATGCGCGTCGAACTGATGCGCGAAGCCGCGGACGCGCCGGAACCGACACCCCCTGCCGAAATGGAGGGCCATCATGTCGACGCCACCACAGGCCGCGACGAGTTCGCCGACGCGGACGGAGATGTCCAAACTCTCGCTCGTGTACAGCAGCAGAGGGTCGTGGCTCCCGAAGAGCGCGATCCCAACGACCCGTCCACCTGGGGCAAGGTCGGGCGCAACGAACTCTGCCCGTGTGGTTCCGGCAAAAAATACAAACACTGCCACGGCGCCTACTGAGACAGCACGCGCCGGAAAGCTGGCGTAGCGCGCCAATCAGAACACGAACGATTACAGCCCGTTAAGAAATTGGAAACCCTCGCGGCCCAGTGTTTCTTAACGCAGCCGTGGCATGCTTCTCTCGCATAAACAGCGGGGGCAAACGCGCGGTGTGGGTATGACAGCTGAAAACTCGGCTGATAGCACGATATCGACGGTGGGTGGCCACCGCGCCGCAGTCGCTCGCCTTTTCGGCCGCGCAGTCGAGATTTTGCGCGGCGTCGACGGCCGCAGCGAGGCGCAGCGAATGTCGCTGGTCGCCTTCGCAATTCGGGTCGTGAGCGCCGGCATCGCATTCCTTTCGCAGGTTTTCCTCGCCCGCCTCATGGGTCCGTTCGAATACGGGATCTTTGTCTTTGTCTGGGTGCTTGCGGTTATCGTCGGCAGCCTGTCCTGCCTCGGCTTCCATACCGCAGTCATCCGGTTCCTGCCGCAATACAGAACGACGGGTGAAATTGCCGACCTGCGCGGCATTGCCCTGACGGCAAGAGTGGTTGCCATCGCATCGGCAAGCACATTGGCGATTGCAGGAATGGGTTTTCTGTTTCTGTTCGGGGATCGTTTGGAGAGTTTCTACGTCATTCCCCTGTTTCTCGGCGCCTTTGCGCTGCCGATGCTGGCGCTTGGCGATGTGCTGGAAGGAACCGCTCGTGCCAACAACTGGCCGGTTCAAGCACTCAGCCCCACCTATCTGATACGACCGGTTCTCATCCTCGTCGTCACCGGGGTAGCCGTACTGATGGGTCTCGGCGCCAGTGCGACCACCGTGCTCGGCGCAGCGCTGATCGCAACCTATTTAACCTCGCTTGGTCAGCTGTTGCTGATCGGGCGACGTCTGCGGCGGCGCTACGACACCGGTCCGCGGCGCATTCGTTTCAGCTACTGGTTCATGGTCGCCCTGCCGATTTTTCTGATCGAAGGGTTCTATTTCCTGCTCACCAATGCCGATGTCGTCATGGTCGGCCTGTTTCTCGAACCGGATATGGTGGCCACCTATTTTGCTGCGGCCAAGACCATGGCGTTGGTGCATTTCGTCTATTTCGCGGTCAAGGCGGGAATGACACCGCGCTTCTCCGTTCTGGTGACCGAGGGGGACACCGAGGCGCTGGCTTCGTTTGCAGCCGACACTGCCCGATGGACCTTCTGGCCGTCTCTGGTGCTCGGCGGCCTGGTGCTGGCACTTGGCCCGTTCCTCCTGGCGCTCTTCGGCCCGGCCTTCCAGGCAGGCTATCCGATCATGTTCATCCTGTTTGCCGGGATCATGGCAAAGGCATTCATCGGCCCCGGCGAAGCGCTGCTGACCATGGCTGGGCACCAGAAAATCTGCGCCGCGGTCTATGTTGCGGCTCTGGTCATCAATCTCGGTGGCAATCTGATCCTGATCCCTCGTCTGGGTATCGAGGGCGCCGCATGCGCCACGGCACTGGCCATGGCGACCGAAACTTTGCTGCTCTACCTGGTGATCCGCCGGCGCATGAACATTTCGATGACCATATTCACCCATTCCCGCGGAGTCGCCTGACATGTCCGCAAACCCCTATTTGCAGGGCGATCCGACCGGGGCTGGCGGCACCACGGCATCCAGCATCGCCGGGCTCGATGTCGATCGGCCAATTGCCGAACTGTCGATCGAGACCGCGAAGCCGGATCGACACTTGTCGATCTACCCTGCTCGCTGCGGGTATGATCTGAGCGAGGAACTGCAGTACCTGTCGAACCGGGCTATCGAACCGAACGTCTTCTTTTCAGCCCGGTTTCTGGCGCCGGCGATGCCGCGGCTTGAGGATCGACTGATCAAGCTGCTGGTCATGCGCGACGAAAACGATCAGCGAAGCCGCACGCGTTTTCTGATGCCCTTTTCAATCGAACGTCCCGGGTTTTCCATCGGGGCTCCGATCATGCGGGCCTGGGCCAATCCCTTTGGTCCTCTCGGAACGCCGCTGCTCGACCAGGAGGGCGCTGCCGAAACGCTCGACAATCTTCTGGAAACCCTGTCACGCAGCGATCTCGACCTGCCTTCGGTTCTGGTGATCCCGATGACCCGATTGGACGGTCCTTTCGTGCAGCTTTTTCGGGCAGTTGCCGTCAGTCGCAACTTGCCCGTTGCGGAAACCGACCGTTTCGAACGGCCGATGTTGCAGAGCCTTGAGGATGGGCCAACCTACCTGGCACAAACGATTTCCGCCAAGCACCGGCGCGAACGGCGCCGCCAACGACGCCTGCTCAGCGAAACGGGCGAGTTGCGCTACAACGTGGCCCGCCAGCCCGAAGAAATCCGCCATCGCATGGAAGAGTTCCTGTCGCTGGAGGCCAGTGGCTGGAAGGGCCGCCGCCGTTCGGCCATGGTCGTCGACCGCTACCGTGCAGCCTTCGCCCGCGAAGCCATCACCAATCTGGCCGAGACGGACAATGTGCGCATTCATACCCTGAACCTCGATGGCCAGGCCATTGCGTCCACTGTTGTGTTCGTCATGGGCGGCACCGCCTACACGTGGAAGACCGCCTTTGACGAGACCTACGCTCACTGCTCACCCGGCCAGTTGCTGATGGATGACCTGACGGAAACCCATCTTGACGACCCAAACATCATGACGACCGATTCCTGTGCCGTACCGGATCATCCGGTGATGAGCCGTATCTGGCGGGAACGCTGCCCCATGGGAACGCTGATCATAGGCCTCGACCCGGCGAGCGACCGAGACGTTCGTCAGGTGGAGAAGCAGCTGCACCTCTACAAGAACACCCGCAACATTGCCCGCGTCGTCCGCGATCGGTTGCGCGCGCTCACCGGGCGCAAATAGCCCGATTAACCGACCGAGCGCGCCTCACGCAATGCCCGTTCCCGCAGTTCCCGACGGATGACCTTTCCGGTCGTGGTCAGCGGCAGCGATGGGACGAACTCCACCTCTCGAGGGTATTCGTGGGCAGACAGCCGGGATTTGACCCAATCCTGCAGTTCGCCGGCAAGCCGGTGACTCGGTCGCACATCCGGCTTCAAGACAATATAGGCTTTGACGATCTCGGTGCGCACCGGATCCGGTTTGCCAACTGCCGCCGCAAGCGCTACCGCCGCATGACCCGTCAAACAATCTTCGATCTCACCGGGCCCGATGCGGTATCCGGCCGATGTGATGACATCATCGTCGCGACCAAAGAATTCGATGTAACCTTCCGCGCTGCGAATGCCTTGATCTCCAGTCAGCATCCAGTCGCCAAGAAACTTGCGCCGGGTCGCCTCTTCGTTGTTCCAGTAGCCGAGGAACATGACCGGGTTTGGCCGCTTGACGGCGATCTGCCCCGGCTCGCCGGCAGCCCTCTCCCGGCCCTGGTCGTCGATCACCGAAACCTCATGCCCGGGCACAGGCATGCCGATCGCGCCCGCGTGTGAGACTCCGAGCTTGGCGCATGAGGCAAGCACGGCGTTGCACTCGGTCTGGCCGTAGAATTCGTTGATGGTGATGCCGAGTTCGCGCTGCGCCCACAAGTAGGTTTCACGACCCAAGGATTCTCCCGCAGAACCAATGCTGCGCAAATGGAGATCGAAACGGTCGCGCGGTCGCTCGACCGTCCGCAGCATGCGCAGCGCCGTCGGTGGTAGAAAGGCATTGCGCACACGCATCCTTTCCATGATTTCGAAGGCGGTCACCGGGTCGAATTTTTGCGCCGCCGAGGACACCACCGGAACACCGAAATAGAGCGCCGGCAGCAGCGCATTGAGCAGGCCGCCGGCCCAGGCCCAGTCGGCCGGTGTCCAGAACAGGTCCCCTGGTTGCGGAAGGAACTCATGCGCGAACTGGATGCCCGGTAGATGACCCAGCAACACCCGGTGACCGTGCAGCGCACCCTTCGGCGGCCCGGTGGTCCCGGAAGTGAAGATCATCATCGCCGGATCATCCGGTCCGGTATCGGCGCACTCGAAATCGGGGCTGTTCGCCCCGATCAAATGATCGAAAAATGCCGTTCCCGTCCCCTCATCGACCGAAATGACGTCGAACGATTCCAGCAAGGGGTCATCTATCTCGCCCACCTTGTCAGCGCCGGCTGAATTGGTGATCACCGCTTTGGCGCCGGAAGCCGTCAGCCGATATCCAAGGGCATCCGGCCCAAACAACAGAGCCAAGGGAACCGCAATGGCACCGAGCTTGTAGATGGCCACATGGGCAATAACGGTGGCAAAACTCTGCGGCAACAGCAGCGCCACCCGGTCACCGGGTCCGATCCCGAGTGACCGCAGGCCATTGGCAAAGGCGTTGGACCGGTCTCGCAACGCGGCATAGGTCAGCGTATCGGCAGGCCGGTCCGGGTGGTAATGCAACAGGCAGATACGATCCGGATCGCGTTTCGCCCAGGCATTACTGACGGCAACCCCTATGTTGAAACGCTCGGGGATCTCCCAACGGAAATCCTGGACCAGCTCTTCATAAGTTTCGCGAGTGGGGAGCATTCTGGAGCCTGCAAAGCAGCGCGTTGATTGAGGCGATCACGCCAAGATCAGACGCACCACAAGTGATATTGCACCGCAATATATTCCGGTCCGAAGCCGTGTCAAATCGCTCGTGCAGGTCTCTGTAATGATCGATGCCACCTTGACGTGCATCCGGCAATCCCGGTATGCCACCCTGGTTTGACGGTGGAAGACGGGCGCCACTGTTTCATTGCTGAGATCTCTTTCCCCTTAGGGCAGAGGTCCCTGGAACGGAGCGACCGAACGTGACCTTGACGCACGCACTTCGTGCAACATCCCTGGTTCTGTGCCTCTCACTCGCCTGTCGCGCGGGTGCTGTACCGATCGGCACGACCGATTTCCAGCACAACGATCCCCTCGCCAGTCGGTTCGGATCGACTTATCAAACCGTCGTTCTGCGCCCAAAGCAGACCGAACGGGATGATGCAGCAGGAAACGAACAGCCAGAAGAATACACCCCCGAAACGGTACGCCGTATTCGCCAGGATGCGGAACTCGGCTATCCGTCCTCGCAAAATCGTCTGGGATACCTCTACGAATTCGGGAAGGGCGTTCTCAAGGACGCGGGCGAGGCCGCACGCTGGTACAGAAAGGCCGCGGATCAGGACTATTCCTTCGCCCAGGTAAACCTCGGACTGATGTTTGAGCAAGGAGCCGGTGTGGAGCAAAACGATGCCGAGGCTGTTGCTTGGTATCGGAAAGCTGCCGGACAGGGTGATGCGCGTGGGCAGGCCTATCTGGGGTACATGTACGAACACGGCCGCGGTGTAGACCGGGACTATAAAGAGGCCGGTAAGTGGTACCGGTTCGCCGCAGAACAGGGCCAACCCTTCGGTCAGGTCGGCCTTGGCCTCCTTTATGAGTTTGGCAGCGGAGTAGAGCGGGACGAGATGCAAGCGGTCGAGTGGTATCGCCGTGCCGCTGAACAGGAGGACGCGAACGGCCGGGCTCATCTTGCCGGGATGTACGCAGCAGGATCCGGCGTTCCCAAAGATCCTTCCGAAGCTATAAGGCTCTATCGGTTGGCCATCGAACAAGGAAATACCCACGCCAAGGCCAATCTGGCTGAGATGTACTATTACGGTGAAGGGGTGGGAAAGAACCTTGCGGAGGCGTTGAAACTGTTTCGCAGTGCCGCCGATCAGGACAATCCCAAAGCGCTGTTTTTCATTGGCCAGATGTACAAGCTCGGTGAAGAGCTCCCTGAAGATTTCGAAAAAGCAGTCAACAATTACAAGCGGTCAGCTGACTTGGGCTATGCCTCGGCACAGTTTGCTCTTGGCGTGAGCTATGACTTCGGTGAGGGGGTTGAGAAAGACGCTGAGACTGCGGTTCATTGGTATCGGGAAGCGGCGAAGCAAGGCCACGCCAGCTCGCAGAACAATCTCGGTAGCATGTACATGCACGGGGACGGCGTCGAAAAAGACTATGATCTGGCCCTCGAGTGGTATCGAAAGTCCGCGGAACAGAACAACCCCAGGGCGCAAAACAATCTGGGCGTGATGTACGAGATGGGCCGAGGGACACCTCAGGACACCATCGAGGCGGTCCGTTGGTATCGAGCCGCAGCCGACCAGGGTTTCGCCGATGCGCAGGACAATCTGGGCATGATGTACGAAGCAGGCAGCGGAGTTGAACAGGACAATCGGGCCGCCGTCCGATGGTACCGAAAGGCGGCAGAGCAAGACCATGCCTATGCGCTGAATAATCTCGGGCGCATGTATGGTCTCGGGCATGGCCTTCCCGAAGACGACTCGGAAGCGGTGCGCTACTATCGCCGTGCGGCCGAGTTGGGCAACGCTGATGCACAGAACAACCTGGGAAGCATGTACTTCCACGGCGAGGGCGTCGCCCAGGACGACCAGCTGGCGTTCGAGTGGTATGGCAAATCCGCCGAACAGGACAACGCCTTTGCACTGACCAACCTCGGGATGATGCACTATTTCGGCAGAGGCGTCCGGAGAGACGTAGAAGAGGCTGCGCGACATTATCGTGCGGCTGCCGATCTGAACTACACTGAAGCCAAATTTCTTCTTGGAACAATGTACGAATTCGGCAGCGGGGTGGAACTGAACCTTGAAGAGGCAGCCCGATGGTATCGGATTGCCGAAGAGGAAGGCGACCTCGACGCAAAAGTCAACCTGGGTTACCTCTACCTGACAGGTCGCGGCGTAAAGCAGGACATTGCAAAGGCCCTGGATCGATTTCGCTCAGCGGCTGATCAGGGATCGGCATCGGGACGAGCAAGTCTCGGGTACCTTTACGAATCCGGCCAAGGTGTCGAAATGGATATCGGCGAAGCTCTGAGACTGTATCGCAGTGCCGCTGCCGAAGGAGATATGGTCGGCCAGTATAACCTGGCAAGCGCCTACCTCCGGGGTGTCGGAGTCGCGAAGAACAGGGACAAAGCCGAGGAACTTCTTGAAGCATCGGCCAATCAGGGTTTTCCTGAGGCGATGCACTCTCTTGGGGTGCTTCTAAGCGGAGATAAGGAGCGGGCAGCAGATTCCAACGCAGCCCAGCGCTGGTATCAAGCAGCAGCCGATCAAAATCATGCGCCTTCCCTGTACAATCTGGGAGTTCTCCACCTGAACGGAGACATGCTTCCGAAAGATATGAGACTTGGGATCGATTATTTACGGAAAGCAGCTGACCTCAAGTTCCCTCAGGCACAACACCAATTGGGTCATTTGTACTGGCACGGCCTTGGTCTCCGCCGGGACCGACCAAAGGCCGTTACGTGGTTTCAGGCAGCTGCAGAGCAAGGCTACTCAGATTCAATGTTTGCTCTTGGCCTGATGCACTACAACGGTGACGGCATTGAGGAGGACCGAGAGAAAGGCGTTGAGTTCTTTCGAGACGCTGCCTTGCAGGGCCACGTCGAGGCACAGTTCAGGCTTGGATTGGCCTATTCCAACGGTCGCGGCGTTGACAAGAACCAGATCGAAGCAATCGTCTGGTATCGCAAAGCAGCCGACAACGGACACGCCCGGGCTCAATACAATCTCGCAAGAATCCTCGACGACGGAGATGGGGTTGCGGAGGACGATGACGAAGCACGCAAATGGTATCAGGCCGCAGCTGACCAGGGCGAGACACTCGCCAAGTTCCGGCTCTTCCTGCTACCCGCATCGCAAGAGGCAAAGCCCGCAGAAAAACCACATGAGCAAGAGCAACTTGCCGAGTGATTGGCAGACTCCGGTTGGTCTAATTGACAACACCCGGATCCTCCCCTCCGAAGCCAACTGAAGTTATATCGAATGGGTCAAGCCAATCAGGCCGGCTCCCCGTACCTGGGCGACTGTGGTACTGAAAAACCATGAAGATTGCATTCAACGATTGCGAGATCGACACGGATCTCTTCCAGATCGCTCGCAATGGATCGGTGAGTGACCTGACACCGCAAACCATGAGATTGCTGGAGTTCCTCATCGACAACCGCGAACGAGTGGTCTCCAAGGATCAACTGGTCGAGCAGGTCTGGGAAAGGAAGTTCATAACCGATGCAACCCTGACAACCGCCATCAAGGAGGCGCGCCAGGCGGTCGGTGATACAGGTCGGGAGCAACATACGATCCGGACGGTCTACGGAGTTGGCTACCGTTTTGTTGCAGATATCGCGACCGAAAACGACGCGGCCGTCGAGGCAAGGGATGGAAGCGTCGATCGCGTGACCGCGTTGGCGCCGTTGGCAAAATCCGACGACACAAGTGGCCGCCCCAAACTGTTCGTGTCACGCATAACCACTCGATCAAACGATCACGAGGAAGGTGCCCTTGCCGACGGTCTCACCGAAGATCTCCTTGCCTCTTTATCCAGAAAACGAGAGATCGTCGTCATGTCGCGTTTTCTGGTTTTCGGCGAAGCCTATGGCGGTGAAGTCGAGAAAATTCGCGCCAGCGGGGCAGACGTGCGGGAATACCTGCACGGTCTAGGCGCCAATTACATGGTGGAAGGGCGACTGCAGCGATCCGGCTCCGTACTGAGGTTGCGCATATCGCTTGTCGATCTCGCCGATGGGAGCACTGTCTGGTCAGATCACATCGACGGGTCCTGGGAAGATGTCTTCGATTTCCAGGACAAGGTGACTGATCGCATTCTGTTCGCCATCGAACCGGCTCTGATGGAAAGCGAGCGTGAAAAGATCAGACGCCAACGGCCGGCAGACCTGACAATCTGGCAGACGTGCCAACTCGGTCTCGGTATCCTTTGGAAGTATCAGAAGGAAGACTATCCGCGGGCGATCGCCGCGTTCCGCGATTGTGTCGCGGCGGACCCGACCTATGCATTGGCCCATGCCGGCGTGGCCTATGCCATCGTTCACTCCTACAAGGAAGGGCAGTTGCCGGCCGATATGACAATCCTCGACGAGGCCCTGGCCCACGCCGAAACGGCGACACGCCTCGATCCCAATGAACCGTTTGCCTTTGCCGCCAAGGCACGCACCCACCTTGCGCGACAGGAATACGATGAAGCCATTGCGGCCTACGCAATCAGCCTTCGCATGGATCCCAATCGCGAAACGGCACAGATGGGAATGGGTTATGCGCTGTGCATGCTGGGGCGAGCTGAGGAAGCTCTGAAGCATCTGGACCGGTTCCAGGTATTAATTCCGACTTCTCGGCTGGTGCCGACGGTGCTGGCGTGCAGAAGCTTCGCCTTGACCATGGTCGGACGCCCGCAGGAAGCCCTGGCCGAAGCCTTGACCGCATGCCATCTGCCGAACACCGCTCATTGGGGACATATTGCCAGAGCCCTGGCGCTCTCGAAGCTCGACCGGCCACAAGAGGCCGAAGCCGCTATCAGGGCCGCCCGGCAGCTACGACCGGACCTCGGTCCCTCCGCGTTCCAGGCGGCCTACCCGTTTGCTGAAAACTCCGACCTAAATGACACCGCAAAGGGGCTTCTTTCGCGCACGGATTTGTTCCGTCCCCGCATGGAAGGGTAATCAAGGCAGGGAGTCGTTGAAAATCAAGGCGCGCGACTGCTGCGTCGCTCTCTCCAACCTGCAATCCTGCCCAAGGCTGCCGGCAAGCTTTCCTCCGCAGGTCTCAGCGAGCCGTTCAAGCGTCAGGTGTTCCGAGCGTCTTGTCTTGGCCACACATAACGCGCCTTCTGGCCCCCAGGCTGCTTCAAAACGCATATCGACATCATCGTCCCTGGTCTGAATGCCAAGTCTGTCGAAGATATTGATCGGCGTTCCGTTACTCGTATGTCCGGAGCCGTTACCGCAATAGTCGGCCCGAATCATCCGCGTACAGGCGGTGAAATAGCCTTCCAGAGACACACCACTTCGATGCGTTTTCCAAGGCAGATACCCAAGACGCAGACACTTGGCCACGGCACCGCTCGTACACGTGATAAAAAATTTATTCGCATCGCGCAGGTAGGCACCGTGGGCATCGATATGACCTTCAACGGCAAACGCCAGTCTCTCGTTGGCCGCATCGGGTTTGCAGAAATCGGTCCAATGCCCGTTGGCATCGTTTCGGACCCGAATCCTGTACAGCCAGCCGAGCCCGGTAGCATCGCGCTCAGCGCCGTCGAAGCGAACCAGCATTTTGCCATGCCATCCATCCGAGACGGCCATTGTCACACCATTCAGATCGGGCCCGGTCAATCGACGCCCGCCCGCCGCGACGACGAGTGATGTTGCCCTCACTTGAGCGTCGGCGGCAGACGGATCAGCCTGAGCACACGCACACAAAGCAAGAAATACCGCTGACATCGCCAGCTTGAGGCTCGTGCACATCGGTAGACCGTTGTCTATTTGGATGGCGGCAATTCGATCCGCTCAACCTGCAACGCATTGGTTCCGTCGGGCTTTTGCTCATCCGTCAGCACCTGGCTTCCGTGCTCGCTCGAGCCGTTCAGATGAATGCCGTTCAGATGAATGCCGTTAAGGTGGATGCCGTTGAGCATGAGTGTGTTTTTGAGTGTGCCCGCTATCGAGTCACCTGCCGCCAACGCGGCGGTCGCGGTTATCACGACCATCCAGATGAGTTTCAAAGACATGCTTTGTTCCTTTCAATATCGTTGTTTCCATCCACCGGAGGGAGCCAAGTCAAAGCCTCCAGTGAACGTGCCCTGACCTACCTGGCCGGCAGCTCCGTTGTTGCAAGTCGGATGTTCTGGGAACATTCTACTGTTCGACACCGTCGCCGAGATGCCTTCAAATCGGCGTTAAACCGCCAAGACTGCCCAGTTCGCCCGATCTCTTCTGCAACGGCTTTGACTTAGACCCTGCAGCTACTTTCGGGCATGCGGCAATTCTGAGGTTTTCATGAGTTTTGAGCATGACTGCTTTTTCAGGCGATAAGTTCGCTCTAGATCAATCCTGCCCGCTCAAATCCCTTTTGCCAATGCCGGCGATCTTCTTCCCGAGCGTGATAATTCAGCATGGCATCGACATAGACCTCAATGGAAAAGCCCGGTTTCTTTTCGGTTTCCAAGGCGCGCGCCAACCTGATGGCCTCCTGCCGATTTCCAGCCATGGCATAACAGGC
This sequence comes from Hoeflea sp., assembly GCA_965216535.1. GTDB lineage: Bacteria > Pseudomonadota > Alphaproteobacteria > Rhizobiales > Rhizobiaceae > Hoeflea_A. The sequence goes on along the minus strand of OZ244175.1, from coordinate 1,416,688 downwards.
TGCTGCGGTGAACAAGACATGCCCGAACGGATCGGTCCAGCGCTGAAACAGATCGATAGCTGCCTCATAGTCGCCGAGAAGGTAATGCGCTTCGATAGCTCCTTCGAAATAATGCTCCGGAAAGTACGGATCGAGCCTCATTGCCTGTTCATGATATTCCAGAGCAAGGGGCGCATCGCCACTGGCCCCAAGAACAATCGCACGAAAGTGGTTGGCTTCGACTGAGTTGGGGTTGAGTTCGACTGCCCGTCTCGTGTGCTCACGAGCCGGGATGAAATCACCTACATACAGATGGGCGCTCCCTGCCATCGATTGAACGCGCGCATCTGTAGGGTCGATCGCTATCGCCGTTTTTGCATGAGCGATCGACTTTTTGCGCAAGTCATCGTCGCGCCTGCCTCCGGTAAGGGCGACAAAACCTTTCATGACGGCGGCCTTTGCATGAGCGAGTGCAAAATCGTCCGCCAATTCAAGCAAAGAATCCAATTCCGACAGTGCTTTCGAAATACTACGGTGGCGCCGAAACTGCCAGTTGACCCGTTGATAGGCCTGAAGGGCTGAGAGGTCTCTCACCGGTCGGTCAAGCGTTCTAACAACCTCGAAGTCGCCGACACGACCGGGAAGGACCCCCGCAATCGATCCCGCTATCGTTGCCTGCAAATCTATCAGGTCTTCAGGTTTCCGCTCGTAGGTCTCTACCCACAATCTTGATCCATCCTCGGCATCGGTCAATTGAACCGAAACACGCACACGGTCAATGCCGCGACGAACGCTTCCACTAACCAGGTATCGGGCACCAAGCTCTCTTGTCACCTGCAGGGGCGGCCGTTCCATCCTGGCGATTTCGAAAGCCGATGAAATCGCCACAACCGCCAACTCCTTGAACCGCGAAAGAGCGACAATAACCTCCTCGGTCAGTCCTTCGACCAGGTAGTCGCGACTGTCATCCGGTCCAAGATCCTCAAACGGCAACACAACGATAGCAGGAGCTTGGCGCGGCGCCACCTCGGCCACGGTTGACGTTTCAGCAGGTGATTCAGGCTCGGCCGCTTGGGGAAGGCTAATATCGGCGACGAATCGATAACCAATCCCATGCACCGTACGGATGGTATGCTGGACGCGCCCGTTGTCTCCGATCGCCAGCCGCACCTCCTTTATCGCGGTCGTCACCGTTGCATCCGTGACAATGCGGCGATCCCAAACCTTCTCGACAAGTTCGTCTTTTGAGACCACTCGATGGCGGTTGTCGATCAAATAAGTCAAAAGTCTGGCTGTCAAAGGTGTCAGGTCCACTGCAACCCCGGCGCGGGAGATCTGGAAAAGATCGGTATCGATTTCGCAGTCATTAAACCCGATTTTCATGAAACCTTGTGCTTTCCAGTCCTCGTCTCGCTCTCGCGTGACAGGCTAACGCCAACAATAACTCAGACAAAGCTCAGAATTGGCGCAGGAACATCATCTGCCATCCCGCTACTCCGTCTTTCATCGCCGGACCACATCAACCGGCTTCAAAAGATGGACCTTTGAAATGAAATACCGCTACGCGCTGCCCCATTTAAACGGCAAACGAATGCTGACCGATGGCGGCCTTGAAACCACTCTTATTTTTCAGGACGCAATCGACCTGCCGCTGTTCGCGGCCTTCTTGGCCCTGGAAACCGAGAAGGGCGTCAAGGCTCTTGACCGCTATATGCGCAAATTCGCGGAACTCGCGGTTCGTGACGGTTGCGGATTCATCATGGACACCCCGACCTGGCGAGCAAGCCCACGCTGGGCTGCTGAACTGGACGTGAGCCTGGGCAGGTTGAAAGACTTGCATCGCTGCGCTGTCGATCAACTGTGTCACTTGCGCAACGAGCTTGAAACACCGGCATCGCCGTTCGTGCTCAATGGCGCCATCGGACCTCAAAGTGATGGGTATGCGCCAACCGAAATTCTCTCGGCCGACGCGGCCGAGACCTATCATCGAACTCAGGTTCAGTGGTTTGCCGAAATGGGCGCCGATATGGTTTCGGCCGTCACCATGACCTACGCCGATGAGGCAATCGGATTCGCGCGAGCTGCGACTGAGGCCAATATCCCCGCGGTTGTTTCATTTACGGTTGAAACCGATGGAGGCCTGCCGTCGGGTCAGACTCTGGCTGCGGCTATCGACCAGGTCGACGCGGTTACCCGGCACAGTCCGGCCTACTACATGATCAACTGCGCCCATCCAGATCATTTTCGCAGTGTGCTCCAACAGGGTGGCGATTGGACCCTGCGCATCGGCGGTGTCCGAGCCAACGCATCCAGACTTTCCCACGCGGAACTCGACGAAGCGGAAGAGCTCGATGAGGGAAACCCGGAGGAGTTTGGACGCCTCCATAGGGAGCTCCTGGCGATTCTTCCCAATCTGACCGTTTTCGGCGGCTGCTGCGGTACGGACCATCGTCACATCGAGCAGGTTTGCCGCGCCACCGCTGCGTGACGTAGCCGCGGCCGTGTACCCGCCAACAGCGGATTTAACACCCTTTTGACGCCCTCGCCGGATGCAACCGCAGATTTCTAACGTTTGCAGAACGCCGCTCGCGTCATCACCGGTCTGCCTTCGAAAACCGGCTCAACTCCGCGCATCGAGGACAGTCAACCCCAAGCTAGAACCCCAACCCAAACCTTTGAAAGGAAACGACAATGACCAACAAAATACTCACCGCAGCAGCCTTCGCCGCCCTGATGTCCACATCGGCATTCGCCGGCGAACCGTTGAACCGGTTTGATGTCGCCGAAGACCACACCCGCTTCGTCTTTGCCCCCAAACCCGTGCATGAAGATGGCATGCCCGCCTATGGCAATCCGTTCGTCACCCAAGGCTATATCTACGAAGCCGGAACGCTGACTGGCGGCCATGAAGGTGTCAATCCTGACGGCAGCCCCGTCTTTCCCGACAAGGTCATCGGCACCTGGACCTGCGACGGCTGGTATGTCGGCGACGGCTTCTACACCAAGAGCGGCACCATCCTGATCAGCCGCCAGGTGTTTGAATTCGGCGATGGCAACCTGCTCATTTCACAGGGTCCCGAATCCGTTGACGAAAACATCCCCCTGCCCCGAGCGATCACCGGCGGAACCGGCGACTACAAGGACATTGGACAGGTCGTCAACCAGACCCTGCTCGGCATGAGTGACGGCTTTGGCGTGCGCTTGCAATTCGAAATTCCAGCGGGTCGCGACACCGCAATGCTGTCGTTCGAAAACAGCGGAGACTAGGTCCCCACCGCCGGCGGTCCGCATCGCGGGCCGCGCGCCAAACCCCGCTCTCTGCACTTCGAACACCCCGCCGGGTGGCGGTCAGCCTCCGCTGACCACCATTCGACGGGATGCCCGCAGCCGCAAACTGAGACAATCAACCACTTCCCGCCCCGATGGGCAGTCCGGAACATCAAGACACGCTCAAGGAGACCGACATGAGCATCAACACCCTTTCCAACCCAACTGACAATGCGAATGCCAGCGCCGTGGAACATTTCGATGCAGCACTGCGTACGTTCAACATCTATCGCGGAGACCCTGTGGCACTGGCCGACATGGCCATCGAAGCCGACCCGAGTTTTGCAATGGCCCACATATTGAAGGGCTATCTTCTAGGACTGGCAACTGAACCCGAGGCGGCAGCCGAGGCCCGTTCCATTGCGGTCATCGCGCGTACCCTCGCAAAGACCGATATCGAGCGGTCGCATGTCGCGGCGTTGGAGGCCCTTGTTGCCAACAACTGGACCGAGGCGGCGGTGAGGCTGGACCAGCATAACATGGCGTTTCCACACGACATTCTTGGGCTGCAGGTCGGGCATCTCATGGATTTCTACAGGGCCAACGCCCGCAACCTGCGCGATCGTCTGGCACGTGTGCTGCCGAAGTGGTCGGAAGACCAGCCGGGCTACGCAAACGTACTGGGCATGTATGCCTTCGGGCTGGAGGAAGCCGGGGACTATGCCTGCGCCGAAGCTGTTGGCCGCGAGGCGGTCGATCGCGATCCGCTCGACTGCTGGGCACACCACGCGGTTGCGCATGTCCTGGAAATGCAGGGAAGAGCCGAAGATGGCATCGAATGGATGGCATCGCGGGAGCCCCATTGGTCGGGCGACGACAATTTTTTCAAGGTGCACAACTGGTGGCACAAGGCGCTCTATCACCTGGATCTGGGCCAATCCGACCAGGTGATTCAGCTCTACGATGACAAAATCCGGGGTGACGAAAGCGAAGTGGCGCTCGACCTCGTGGATGCCTCCGCACTGCTTTGGCGGCTGCAGATGGAGGGTCACGACATCGGCGAGCGTTGGGTCGAAGTCGCGCAATGCTGGGACAGTCACGCGGATGGCCGGCTCTACCCGTTCAACGACTGGCATGCAGCGATGGCCTATCTTGGAACCGGGCGCGTGGACGAGGTCGACCGGATCCTGGAAGAGTACCGTGCGGCAGATGATGGCCGCGACGAGACTGCCCGTTGGGCGAAGGCCACAGGGCTTCCCTTGATACAGGGCTTCCGGGCGTTTTGGGAGGGACGATACGATGAGGCAGTCAGCACTCTCCATCGCGCGCGCTTCGTGGCCAATTCGTTCGGTGGCAGCCATGCTCAACGTGACATCATCGACTGGACGTTGACTGAAGCAGCCGTGCGGTCGGGCAACAGCAACGCGGCGGAGGCCCTTGCCAACGAACGCATTGCCGTGAAGCCGCACAGTCCGATCAACAAGCGCTTCTTGCGGCGGGCGAGCCTCTCCCCGGCGCAGAGTGTGGCCGCGGAGTAGCAACTGGTCCGGTGTCCGTCGGTGCGGTTTGAATCCGATTCTGACGGACACCTGCCATCCGGTCTGGCTCCGGCGGCTGCAATGGAACCAGGCCGACGAGGTCACGCAACACAGCCCTGACTGCTTCATAATCCGACACACGCATCCGGATTACGTTCGCAGCAACTAAACAAAATCAATCACTTACTACCCCTGATCGGGTAGTCCAGCCTGTGGAGAGAGACCATGGAACAGACAGTCTTTGCCTATTATCACGCGATCCTGCGACGCGACCCTTCGTCGGTCGAGCTGAACACGTGGCGAAACATCCTCGACAACGCGACCGACATTGCCGATGCCCTCGATGAACTGGCCCTCGCTCTGTGTTCGCAGGCCGAGGACGTTCGCTCCGTCCTGCGGCTCTACCAGGCGGTGTTCGATCGCATGTCCGACAGCGGCGGCCTGACCTTCTGGACCAATATCTTTCGACAGGTTCAGGAGGCCAATCCAGAGCTCAGTTACCGCAACGCCCTGATCGAGACCATCGGCAGCTGGCTCGAGTCTGACGAATATGTCGCCCGTTTCGGCGACAATCTTTCTGACAACGACTTCCTGTCCCTGCTCTACCTCAACATCCTCGGCCGACCGTCCGACCAGGGCGGTCACGACTTCTGGCTGTCGATCCTGCAATCGGGCGCCCTGACGCGCCAGCAGCTGATCGTCGAATTCACCGAGTCCGATGAGTTCAAGGCCCAGGTTGACGTGGAAGCCGATGCCCTGCTGAAGGCGGCCGCGGCCATCGACAGCGATGCCGGCGAAGACGACCTGCCCTACGACTTTCCCGACGGCCATCCCTATACCGGAGAACTCGCCAACGAGGCCCCGCAGGACATCCTCGAAGGCCAGGCTGCCAATCTTGACCAGAATGCCACGCAAGGCGAGCTGGCGGCCTGGCTGCGTGCGGTCGATCCGGATGGTGGCGAAGTGTTCCGCTGGTCTCTGATCGACGATGCCGACGGCGCCTTCAGGATCGCCGACCCGGATGCCCAACAACCGGAAATCGTCGTTGCCGACCCAGCCAAACTCGTTGGCTCCGTCATGTCCGTCCGCGTGCGCGTCACAGACCGCGATGGCAACACTTTCGACAAGGACATCGCCATCACCCTCGACGAGAGCAACTCGGCTCCCTTCGACCTGGAGCTTTCCAACCGGGTCATCGATGAACAGGACGGTTCCGTGTCCAATCCGGGAACCGCAGGCGCCGTTGTCGGCCTCCTGTCGGCGCAGGACGACGATACGGGCGACATTCTTGTGTTCGAAGTTGTCGGCGATCCGCGTTTCGATATCGCCAATGGCAACCAGCTGATCATTGCCGACCCAGCCGCCTTCGATGCCGAGGCCGGTGTCGTGTCGACAAGCGTCACGATCCGGGCGACCGATCGGGCCGGAAACGGCCTTTCCGTGGACCGTACCTTCACGATCGATGTGACCCCGATCGTCGATGAGGATCCGACCAACCTGCTGCCTGAGACGCTGTATCTCCCGTCAGTCACGCCGGCCAACGTTACGCTCGCCGATCTGTTGGCGCAGGATCCCGACACCAGTGCCGATAATCACACGTTTTCCATCATTCCCGGCGGTGATCCCACCGGCGGCGCGTTCGCCATTGACAGCACCGGCACGAAGCTGGTGCTGGTCGATCCATCGCTGCTTGATTCCGCCAGGCTCATCGATGGTCTGTCACCGGAGCAAGGCGGTGTCGATCTGGATGGAACGGCCGACGGCTTTGTCGTGTTCGACCTTCAGGTCCGCATCACCGACAGCGCCGGAAACTCTCTCCAAGACACCATCAGGGTGACGGTTGAACAATCCGGCGAGATAATTCCGTTCACCGGAACCATCGACGAAACACTCGAAGGCACCGGGCGCAACGACTATTTCCTGGCCACCGCCGGGATTGGACCAACCGCTCCCGTGCCAGGGTTCAACCGGACCGCCAATGCCGGCGATACCGCTCTCGGAGGTAACGGCCTTGATACTTTCGCCCTGCTCAAGGACGAAAACAACATGGTTGACGGTGGTTCGCTGGTAACCGGCGTCACGCTTCAAGACGTCGAGAGAATTTTGATCGGCAACAGGGACGAAAGCGACGTACCTGCCGCCGATACTTCGAGTATTCTGGCCGAGATCTGCACACCGCTGATCGAAATGCCGCGCATGGCGCCTGCGTTCGATGAGCCGGTTATCTTCGATGCGAGCCTGTCGCCCGACATTGACCGGGTCATGTTCGAATCGAGCATCGCTTCGGCCGGCATCTGGAACCTCCAGGAGGATTTCTGGAACGCCGACCCCACTCAACCGAGCGATATCGGACCGCAGGTCGACCTGTACAACGTCAACAGCAATTTCTTCTGGGTCGATTCAGCTGCCGGGTCCAAATCGGCAACGTCCTCCCTGGATGAACTGACGTTCAATCTCGAAAACGCCGTTGTCAACGAATTGCGCATTTCCGAGAACGTTTCTGGCAGTGAGCCCGGAGGACCGCGAAGCGAACTGGTGGGAACCATCCGGTTGAAGGCCTCCGGAGAGCCGTCCGTCATTGGCAGTATCTCCAATGGCTATGCGGATGGTGAACGGTTGGTCGGCTGGGCTGAGAGTTTTCCCGAATCTTTTCAGCCGACCACGCACACATTGATCCTTGACGTCGATGACCTGACCGAGAGCAGACCGTCCGTCAAGGGTGGTGCCGCCGCAGCCGCATTAAACACCGCGGCCATCGACATGTTCGTCGGCCAGGGGTTCCCGATCGGAACACGCCTAACCGGTCTTGAAACCGTCAACATAACCGGTGGTGGAGACGTGTTCCTTGTCTTAGCCGGCACGGCGAATGACACAGACAACGACAACAACGGATTTCCGCTTGAAGTCATCGACGGCGCTGGCAACGGCTTCTTCTTCTTCGACAGGGGCGGCTTTGCCACCTCGCGCATCGACGCCGGCGGCGGCTTCGACACGCTGGGTGTTTATTCCGGAGACCTCGATGGCGCTGGAGAAATCAGCAATGTCGAACGCATCGTGGTCCTGGAAACCCTTGGAACGTCGGGACGAAATCATCTCGACCTGGCAGCCGTGCAGGATGATTCCGTTGAAGACATCATCCTGGCAAATGGCGTTTCGGGTGATCTCCGCATCGTCTCCATACCGGGAAGTTCGATTGAGACAGACACCGAAAATCTGAACGGTCTCACCGACAGGCGAGGCGCGGTTCTGACGTTCGATCAATGCTGTAACGACAGCGGCAATCTCCCGAACGATTTCGATCTGTTCCTGGGCGGCAGCACTCCAGGAATGTCGGTCGATACCGTTTTCCGGATCGATCCGAGCAGCACCAGCCCACAAAAAATCGACAATTTCAACAGTCGAGACATCGAAACGCTTCATGTGCACCTCGACGACTGCAATCCGTTGAGCACCGGCCTGTTCGAGATCTCCCACCTGGGGTCTCAGGACTTCTCGTTGCAAAGGCTTGTTCTGTCTGACGACCGTGCCGCAGGGACGACACGCATTCTCAATGACGGTTGGAATTTCGACAGTGACACCTCCAATGGGTTCTTTTCAGAGGTCAACCACTTCGGGCCACAAAATAGCGCGTCCATCAATCTAGCGCTCATTGATGGCGCGAGCAGCGCCCGCAACCTGGAGTTCCTCACATTCGACGGTCCACAGGCCGAAAGCATTGTGTTCCTGTGGCAATTGGAAGACTGGGCTCCGGACCCCGGCAACGACCGCCCGGCCGACCTTGGGTACTTCTCATCGGTCGACAATGTCGATGACGAGCTGGTGGTCTCCGATGATGGCGTCTTTGCGGTTCTCGGAGACGGCGATGATTTCATCTCAGGCAATCGGATCACCGCCGATGGGTCCGAGGATCACCTCGGCGCCGACTTCATCTTTGCCGGAGACGGCAACGACTTGGTCTTCGGCGCAGCCGGAAACGATCAGATCCAGGGCGGACGTGGCCATGACGAGTTGCAGGGCGAAAGCGGCGACGATGGAATCTTTGCGGACGACGGAAACGATTTGGTTCTGGCAGGATCCGGCAACGACTACGTCGAAGGCGGCGACGGCTACGATGTCGTTTTCGGTGGTAACGGCAACGACCTGTTGCGCGGCGGCGACGGTTATGACGCCATTTGCGGCGACGGTGGTGACGACAGCCTGTTCGGCGACGCCCTCAGCGACCTGCTGATCGGCGGCCGGGGTGACGATTTCGTCGATGCGGGCGACGCAGAAGCCGATGTCCTCATCGGCGATTACGGCTGTTCCCCGCAAACTGTCCTGGTCGACATCCCAGACGACTTCAACAACTGGGACGAGTTCCACATTGCCATCGACCTCGACGGCGACAACGCCATGGAGTTCAACACCTCAGCGGTCGCCGAGCCCATCGATAGTGCGGAAACGATCGCCCAGAGTTTGGCTAACCGGCTGAATGCGGAGCTCTTGCAGCACTCGACGCTAATACAGTCGCAATTCGACATATCCGCGGACGGCAACCAGTTGGTCATTCAAAAAACCGGCGATGAAGCACCCTTGGTCGAATATTTCGGCTTCAAAACCGCGGTTCCCTCGATCCACAAATCGGCGCTTGGAGGATTGATCGCCACCGGCGATGAATTCGGCTGGGATGTTACTTGGTCTGGGGGAACCAATATTGCCTATGCCCATGAATTCAACGCTATTGATGCCGGTGTGCATCTCAGTCAGGTTTTGAGCGGCGACGGTCTTGTGGATACGGTAACTGAAAGGCAAGCGCTGGCCGCAGACATCGTTGAACATTTCGAACTGAACAGGCCCGCTCAGCTAGCTTTGGCCGGCTTCCGTATGGAACTGGATGTCGATGGCAATATCTGCCTCTTTGGACCCAGCAGTCAATCCGCCGAAACACCTTCGGTCGCGGTTGGGGGATTCGACGGCTTTCCCGCCGACTTTGGATCGTCCGCGCAGGTTTCGAAAATAGATTTTGGATCGGGTGGTGACCTCCGCAACATTGGCGACGTTGTCACCGTAACCATCGACAACAACCACCGAGTCGATCTGGAAATTACCGGCTTTATGCCTCCGGCCGACATAGCTGCACGTGTCGCTGCCCTACTCAATGCTTCTCAAACAGGTTTCCACGTGACAGCAGTCGTCGATCCAGTTGACACGTCCAGTGTCATCCTGACGTCACGGCATCCTGGAGTTCCATTCTCGGCGGAAGTTTCGATCGCGGTCGATACGGTCAACGATGAGATAGCCATTTTTAACGTCACCGCCATCGGTCCCGGACACCGTTTCGGCGTATTGATCGACAGCACTCCTATTGGGCTTCCGTTTAGAGATTATGGCATCGAGTTCAATACCGATCGTGAAACAACACTCAACGAATTCGTTGCAACACATGCGGCAGCAATTCTGGCAAATCACGACCTTATCGCCGAAGTCGCAAACGGAGTGCTGGCTCTCACACGTGCGAATGCACCGGTTGATGCAGGTGGACCTCTGGCCGGCGGACCTCTCGGCAGTCTCATCTATTATCAAGGTGAGGCAACCGTTGAATTCGCGGTCATCGTCGACCAGGTGCATCCAACGGGCATTCTGCCAACAGTGTCACTTGTAAGTGCGGCCGAAGATGGTGAACAGGACCTATCCCAGTCGTTGACCACAGTGTCTGTGACTCCTGCAACCATCGCTGGATATGTAGACTACGAGGAAACGGTAATGCCTGCGACCGTACCGGACCAGGACGTCTTCGTAACTGCAGCAAGCTCAAACAATATCGCCGCATTCGGCACCGACGGCTTCGACAACGACCGACTACCGCACGTCGACCTGTTCAATCTTTTGGAGACAGCCGGACGCCACTCGATGATCAACGGCCCAGACGAAGGCATCATCGGTGTCGTCCACGTGCTGGACTTCAATCAGGGCGGTGATGGTGACCTTGCGCATACGTTCGACGTCAACGAGGCGGTCGACAAGGCAGCCAACACCACCGTGGACGGCCGGTTCTGGCGGGAGCTCGACAACACCTTCGGAACCGATGACGACCGGCGGCAGGGCGACAAGGTCGCCTTTCGCAAGACCGACGGCGAACTGGACGAATGCGGCAAGGTGGAAAACTATGCCGCATCGGAGGGCTCCGCGGAGTCACGCGATGATGCCGATGCCGGGGCGGTTGCCGCATTCGGTTCAGATAGTGGGCTCCGCTACTACGCCAATGCCCGGACCTTCGAGGATGCTCTGCTCGACAATCACGGACTTCGCTGGGGCCTCGACATCACCCAGGCTATCGTCGACGATGCGATCAATGATCTTGCGGATGATGGCGCGGCCAACAACAGCGCTGACGGGCTTGCCAACGGCAGTTGGGGCAATGCGGCCGACCTGCTCGGCGGCGGCGATGCGCTCGACAACGGCAACATCTATTACGGCATTCTCGACCAGGCGAAAGGCCAATCCTGGCTGCGCGTCTACTACAACGAGGCGGGCACCGATGCTGCTCCTGAAGCCGTCATGGAACTTGTCGGCCTCGACAGCCTGACGCAGTTTTCCTTTGCGGATATCGTCGGCCACGACTGCATTACCGATGCGGACTTGACCCAGGATCGAGAGGATCTCTGGCTCGCGGCGTAGGCGGAACTGACCCGCTCGGGCTCCGAATGAGCCCGGGCATCTCAGCCATCTGAAAATTCACTTAGTGCCCTGATTGGGCGATCCAGCCTGTGGAGAGAGACCATGGAACAGACAGCCTTTGCCTATTACCAGGCGATCCTGCGACGCGACCCTTCGTCGGCCGAACTGAACGCATGGAGAGAAACCCTCGACAACGCGACCGACATTGCCGATGCCCTCGATGATCTGGCCCTCGCCCTGTGTTCGCAGGCCGAGGACGTGCTGTCGGTCATGCGCATCTATCAGGTGGTGCTTGGCCGCGTGCCCGACAGCGGCGGTCTGGACTACTGGGTTCAGGTATTCCGCGACATGCAGGAAGCCAATCGGGGCCTGTCTTATGGTGACGCCCTGGTTGCCTCCATCCGCGACTGGTTGACATCGCAGGAGTTCACAGCAACTTACGGCAACAATCCGACCGACGAGGAATTCGTCGCGCTACTTTACATCAACGTCCTCGGTCGCCAGCCCGACCAGGCGGGCTTCGACTTCTGGGTCAACGAACTGGCAAACGGCATCATCACCCGTGAGCAGCTGGTCATCGCCTTTTCCGAGGCGGTCGAATTCAAGATGCAGGTCGATGCGGAGGCCAAGGGCATTCTGGTTTACGACGCCCAGATCAGCAGCACAGTCGACAATGACGATCCCTATTATGAGATCCCCGACAACAATCCCTATGGGGGAGAGCTGCAGAATGAAGCACCGGTGGGCATTCTCGCCGGCACCGATATCGATGAGAACGCTGCCAACGGCACGGTGGTCAATGACGGAGAACTAACGGCAGTCGATCCGGACGGCGGTGAAGTCTTCACCTGGGAGATGGTGGATGACGCCGGCGGCGCATTCGCGCTGGACGATCCAAACGCCCAGCGCCCCACCATCATCGTTGCGGACGGCAGTCTGCTTGATCATGCGACAAACCCCACGATGACCGTTCGCATACGGGTCACGGACCGGGTCGGCAACAGCCACGAACGCGACATCGAAATCACCGTCAATGAAGCCAGTGAGATCATCAGTTTTACGGAGTCGGTTTACGAAATCCTGGAAGGAAACGGCGGAAACGATCTGTTTGTCGCCACCGCCGGTGTAGGCATCGATGGGCCCAATCCCGGCGAAAGCCAAACTGCCAATTCCGGAGACATCGCCGACGGCGGAGCAGGTCATGACACATTCGAACTGGTCAAGCATGATAACAACGTTTCTGACCTGAGTACGGTCGTTGACGGTGTTGCCCTGCGAAATATCGAGGCGGTCAGCATCACCAGTCTCGACCCGGGACCGGTGATCTTCGATGCGGCCCTTTCGCCCGATATCGATCAGGTCACGTTCGACAGCAGTACCGAATCTGCCGGGATATGGAACCTGCAATCTGATTTCTGGACAGCCGATCCTTCAGACCCGGCTGACGCCGGTCCGGTTGTCAATATCATCGACACCTATGGCGATATCGTGTGGATCGACTCCGACGCGCAAGCCAAGCGGGCGGAATCAGCGAGCGACGCACTTCGGTTGAACTTGGATAATTCATGGATCACCGAATTACGCATCACCGAAAATGCCGCGGAGGGACAACCGGGCGGTCCGCGAAGCGAACAGGTGGGAACAATCAATTTTCATGCGCAAGGCTCTCCGTCAGGCGTCGGTGGCATCTTCAATGGTTGGGTCGGCGGCGAGGTATTGCCCGGATCACCCATCAACTATGAGCAATTCTACCAACCGACAACGCACACTCTGAACCTTCATGTTGACGATCTGACCGGCAGTCGACCGGACATGGGGATTGATATCGCGCTTGATGCGATCGACCTCCAGGATGTCGACCTGTTTGTTGGTCAGGTGTCTCTGATAGGCACAGGTCTCACCGGGCTTGAAACCGTAAACATCGTCGGTGACGGTGACGTCCTTCTCCTTTTTGGCAGAACAGCGAACGACACTGACACAGACAACAACGGCTATCCGCTTGAGGTGTTTGATGGGACCGGCAACGGTTTGTTCCAATTCGATGAAGGCGGCTTTGTCAATGTTCGCCTCAACGCCGGAGGCGGGAGCGACATGCTGGTCCTTTTCTCCGAGGATCTGGACGGTCGCGGTCAGATCAGCAACGTCGAACGCCTTGTAGTGTTCGATTCTCCTGGAGCGCCAGGGCGAACCCATGTCGATCTGGGTGCGGTGAAGGATCAACTGACGGAGGTCAATTTTCACGGCGGGCTATCGGGTGATATTCGTGTCGTTTCGATTCCGACGTCGCCTGCCAATCAGGGAACACGCCTGGTCTTTAACCTGGAAGCGAACAGCAACGCCAGCCTCCCGTTCGATTTCGATCTGTTTCTTGCTGCGGTGGAAACGGGAACGGAAATAAATACCATCTTCCGCGCCGACCCCGCCGCGGGTGTCACGCAACGCATCGACAATTTCAACACCCGCGACATCGAAACACTCAACCTCCACGTTGAAGACAGCGATGCTGGTTCTGCCGGGCGCTTCCTTGTCGGGCATCTGGCATCCCAAAACTTCTCGTTAGAGACGCTTTTGCTCACGGACGATGGAACGACCGGGACCACGCTCATACTCAACAGAGACCTGCAGTACGATGATGCAACCGCCACAGGATCCTTCACAGAGGCGAATCCGCTCGCACGAGCCAACAGCGCATCCATCAAACTGGACAGGATCGATGGAACAGGAGGTGTCCGGCACCAGGAATTTCTCGCCTTCGCCGGTGTCCAAATTGCCAATAGAAAATTCCTCCCCCTGATGGAGGAATGGTCAAGTGACGGCGGGCACTTTCGACCGGTTGCCAATGGCCGACACTCCGAATCCGCCAACATCATGGATGAATTGGTGGTTTCTGATGATGGCATGACCGCCGATCTCGGTGACGGGGATGACATCATCACCGGCAATCGCCATACAGCAACGGGAACAGGAGATCGCCTCGGCGCTGACCTCATTCGCGGCAATGGCGGCAGCGACCTCATTTTCGGCGCCTTCGGCAATGACCAAATCGAGGGCGGTTCGGGTTTTGACGAGCTGCAGGGTGAAGCCGGTGACGACCGCATCTGGGGTGATTCCGGAGACGACCTGATACTGGCTGGCTTTGGCGACGATTATGCCGACGGCGGCAGCGACCATGATGCCGTCTTCGGCGAGGAGGGGAACGACGTCCTGCGCGGGGGCTCCGGCGATGATGCCATCTCCGGTGATGAGGGAGACGATGACCTATTTGGTGATGGTGACAGCGACCTTCTGATAGGCGGTCGCGGTGACGATTTTCTCGATGCCGGTCACGACGGCAATGACCATCTCATGGGTGATTATGGCAGCGAGGGTCGCGCGGTTACCCTGACGATCCCGTCGGATATGAAGTCCTGGGACGAGTTCAGCATCGCCATCGATTGGGATGACGATCAGGTCACCGACTTCGTGGCGACGATGATTGTGGAGCCGTATCATAGCAGGGCAGACATAGCAGCCGAACTTGCGAACCAACTGCTCGCCAATTTCGGGTCGCAATCCGCTGAGGTTCATGCTTGTTTCGACATTTATTCAAGCGGCAACGACATCATCATCCAAAAGATGGGAGAGCAAGCGCCGGCCGTCGAATTTTCCGGACTCAAGGACGCATTCCCACCCGTTCATAAGTCGGAGCTGGGAGGAACGGTCGGCCATGGCGACACGTTCGCATGGGATATCAGTTGGTCCGGTGGCTCCAACATCCGTTACTCCTATCAATTCGATGCGTTGAACCCCGGCGATAATCTGCGCCCGGTCCTGAGCAGTGACGGCCTGGTTGATACGGCTGAGGAAAGGCTTGCACTGGCGACCGATATCGTAGCCGACTACGAATTGAGCAGACCCGCCGAATTGGCCGTGGCCGGTTTCCGGATGAACCTCGATGAGCAGGGCAACATCTGTCTGATCGGACCGAACAACCTCGATATACCGTCTGTCACAGTCTCCGCCGAAGACGGCACGGACCCTGATTTCGGAGCGTTGCCGCAAGTATCCAGGATCGATTTCGGCAGCGTCTCGGGATTTCTCGACATCGGCGACGTTATTTCTCTAGACGTCAACACCAGCACTTTGGATGCAAAGGTCGAAGTGACTGGATTCCTGTCCGCCGCTGAAATGACGGCACAACTGGCGGACCGCATCAACAGTTTTCAGACCTTCCTCAAAGTCACCGCCGCTGTCGACCCGAACGATGAAGACAGCATTGTCCTGACGTCGCTCACTCCAGGTGCTGCTGGCTTCAGCGCTTCTGTTCAAGTCGAGGACGACACAATCGACGATCAAACCGCGAAAGTGAATCTTCTCGATTTCGGTCCGGGAGATTCCGCCATCCTCGAAATTACGAGCTTACGGGGGCTTCCGACCCGGATTTATGAGATGCACTTCGACACCGACCTGGAGACAAGCCTGCGGAGTTTTATTGAGACGCAGGGAAATGCCATTTTGTCCGACCATGACCTTGTCGTCGATATTGTGTCCGGCCGGCTGACGTTTACCCGCGCCAACCTTCCCTTCGGTCTGGATGATGTGCGTGCCGGAGGCCAGCTTGAAGCCGAAATCAGTATACAGGGCGTCGCATCTGAACTGACCTATTTCGCAGAGACCAGCCATTCGTCCACCATTGCACCGTTCACCACACTCTTGAGTGCCGGAGTGGACGGTGTCCAGGACCTGACGCAGTCTCTGACGGCCGTGTCGCAAACGCCCGGTATTCCGATTAGCCCTGTAGATTACGAAGAGACGATAATTGCCGCTACCGAACCGGGTCAGGATGTCTTCGTAACAGCGGCGCGTCCCAACAACCTCGCGGCCTTCAACTCAGACGGTTATGACAACGACCAGTATTCGAGGGGCGACGCCTTTGGCCTTATGGAAGCCGCTGGACATGTCGACTTGTCGAACGGTCCGGATGCAGGCGTTTCAGGCGTCGTCCATGTGCTGGACTTTAACCAGGGTGGCGGCGGCGATCTGTTGAACACCTTCGACGTCAACGAAGCCTTCAACAAGATTGAAAACACGACAGTCGACGGCCGGTTCTGGCAAGACCTAACCGATGCCTTTGGTGCTGACGACGGTCGCCGGCAGGGTGACAAGCTTGCTTTCCGCAAGGCGGATGGCGAGCTCGATGAGTGTGGCACGGCAGCCAATTACACTGAGCAGGAAAACGGATCCGTCACGCGCGACGATGCCGATGCCTCAGCTGTCGACGCTTTTGGGTCCGACACCAGCCTGCGCTACTATGTCGACGCCAGAACCTTCGAGGATGCGCTGCTCGACAATCATGGTTTTGATTGGGGCATCGATATCACCCAGGAAATCGTCGATGATGCTCTCGCCGATCTTGCCGATGACGGCCAAGCCAACAACAGCGCCGCCGGCCTAGCCAACGGCGCATGGGGCAACGCTTCCGACCTTCTCGGCGGCGCGGATGCGACCAATGTTGCCAACAGCGTTGCCGGCATTCTCGATCAGGCAAAGGGCGAATCCTGGCTGCGCGTCTACTACGATGAGGCCGGCACGGATGCCGCTCCGGAAGCGGTGATGGAATTGGTTGGGCTCGACAGCCTGTCGCAATTTTCCTTCGAGGAAATCGTCGGAAACGACTGCATCACCGACAACAACATCACCATGGACCCGGTCGACCTCTGGCAGGTTGCCTAGGGCCCATCATCAAACGTCCGGCGCGTTGAAACGGGCCGGACGTTTCTCCAAAAACGCCGCCATGCCTTCGCGCTGTGCGTCGGTGCCGTATAGCGCGTGATACATCTGACGCTCGTAGCGCAGGCCGGCTTCCAGTGATGTCTTGTCGGCCATGTCGACACAGGACCGGGCCATCATGCTGATGTCGCGCGCGTAGCCGGCAATGGTCTGGGCGACCTCACGTGCAGCTTCATCAAGTTCATCGGCGGGAACAATCCGGCTGACCAGTCCCATGGCGAGCGCTTCCTCCGCCTCGACCATGCGGCCGGTCAGGATCATGTCCATGGCCCGGGCCCGCCCGACCAACCGGGTCAGGCGTTGCGTGCCGCCAATACCGGGGATGCAGCCGATCTTGATTTCCGGCTGCCCGAACCGGGCATTGTCGGCCGCGAGGATCACGTCACACATCATCGCCACTTCGCAACCGCCGCCAAGGGCGTAACCCTGAACCGCGGCGACCTTCGGCACCCGGGTCGCCGCAAACCGATCCCAGCCGGCGAAGAAATCGGCATCGTACATGGTGGCGTAGTTCTGCCGCGACAGTTCTTCGATATCGGCACCGGCAGCAAAGGCCCGGCCGGTGCCGCAAAGCAACAGGCAGCCGACGGCAGGATCCGCAGCAAAGGCCTCCGCCGCGGCAACGACCTCGTTCATCACCTCGCTGTTGAGCGCGTTCAGCTTATCGGGTCGGTTGAACCGGATGGTGGCCACCCGACGGCTGATTTCCGTTTCGATCGTTGCTGTCATCTCAACTGTCCCAGATGGCGCCAAAGGCCGGGATGCCCTGGCTTTCCATGTCGTGTACGACGCGGCGCGTCAGTTTCTGGTTGGAGATCACGATGACGGCTTCTGCGCCGCTGTCGCGGACAGCCTGCAACGCCAGTGCCGAAAGGTCCGGCTTGCCGCGCTCATCGGTATCCCAAATCAGGGGTCGAGCGGTATGGGCCTCGATCTCATCGACCAGCGCATCGCCATAGGTCTTGCGCGGCGAGCGCGTCGACCAGATCAGATAATTGGGAACATCGCCGGCCAGAAGATGTGGCAGGATCGGCCCGATGCCGGAGCCGGTGCCCACATAGACCACCTTCTTGAACAGCACTTCGATGCGCGCGACTCCAGACGTGGTAATGCCCTTGACCCAAACCTTCTCTGGTGGGTTTTCGATGAATTTGCCGGTCCAGTCGCCGGCCCGGCTGATTGCCAGCCGGTATCCCGATTGCCCTGGAGCGGGGATATTGGCGAAGGAATGGTACTCGCCGAACGGCGTGTGGCTGATCGCGTTGGAACTGCCCGGAAACGGCGTGTCTCCGTAGTCGAAGCGCACCAGCACCGCGTGATTTGATGGCTTTACCACATCAACTTTCACTCGCTTCATGGTCAGCCATGGAGATACGATCGACAGGGTCAGGACACAGAGCACCCAGAATGCCGTCATCTGCCATGGATCAACGCCAGCATCCGCAGTAATCGACACGGTCTGCACCCAGAAAAGCCCCAGAACCGTCCAACCGACAAAGCGGTGGATCTTCTCGAATGCGTTGTGAAACCGCGCCCGCACAGGTCCCTGGGCCGACACGATCATCAGGGTCATCAGCCCAACCAGGACCGCGGTCAGGGTCAAGGTTCGATCTGAAGGTATGGCCGCGCCGTCCAGCCGGTTGGCCGCCATACCGAAAAGCAGGAATGCGAACCAGAGCGTTCCGGAAACCGTACCGCCGGAATGAAGACCGCCGAAGTGGAAGACTTTGCCGGCTCCCCAGCGAATCCACAGCGGCCAGGACTTCGGCACCCGGGTCGCCAGCCAGAACAGCGCGTTGACGACCCGCTGCTGGCGAATGAGGATGGCTATGGCGATGTTGATCAGCGCCACATCGGCAATGGCATCCAACCGATAGGCGCCATCCACGAACCACCAGCCTTCCCGCAGCCCGAGAACGAACACGATGAGGTTGGTCGCACCAACGAGAAAAACCAGACGGTTGTATTCCATCAGGGCCGGGTGGCGAGTGATCTTGCGCCAATTGAAACCGGGCAACTCCGGATTGGTCGCTGCTCTCATTGGGCTGCTCCTGCAATGGCTGTCTCAAGACGCTCCGACGCCAGTTGCAGGAGCAGACGCTTGTCGATCTTCCCGCGCGGCGTCTTCGGAAGCGAAGGCAGCGGCAGGATGAGCGACGGCGTGCAATAATAGGGCAGATGGGTTTCGACTTTCGCCTTGGCCTTTTTTGGGCAGGCATTGCCGGGGCTGATGAAACTGACCAGACGCCGGTCGTCGAACTTCAGCGTGACCGCCTGACCGCAGCAGTCGGATTTTTCGAGCACCGTCGACACGGCATCGAGCTCCACTCGGAAGCCCCGGATTTTCACCTGGTCGTCGACCCGGCCGAAATGTTCAAGCTCACCTTCCTCGGTCCAACGGCCGAGATCGCGGGTCCGGAACATCATGTGTCCAGGGCGAAACGGATCAGGCCTGTAGCGCTCAGCGCTCAGTTGGCGGTTTTTCAGGTAACCCAGCGTGACGCAGTCTCCGCCGGCCCACATCTCGCCCTTCTCACCAATCGGCAACGGCTGAAGATCCTCGTCCAGGATATAGACCGTGTTGTTCGGCGTCGGCACGCCGATGGACAAAACCGGCTTGTCAACGGCATGCTCGATCGCCGTGTTGATGATGGTGGTCTCGGTCGGCCCGCAGCTGTTGTAGAACCGGCAGAACGCCGACCAACGATCGGCCAGTGGTCGTGGGCAGGGTTCTCCGGCAACCGCCGCAACCTTGACGTTGCGGCAACGGCTGGCATCAATCGAATTGAGGATCGACGGCGTCGCGATCACCACATCAACCCGCTCGGCTGTCTCCTGAATGCTCTTGCCGCGAATGACCAGCGTGGCGCCATTGGACAGCGCACCCAGTGTCTCCCATGCCGCCATATCGAAGGCGATCGACAGGATCTGGCCGACCCGCAATCCAGGCCGCATGCCGAGATCACCGGGCGCCGTCAGCAAGATGTTGCAGAGGTTCCGATGGTTGACCTGCACGCCGTTGGGAACACCCGTCGTCCCTGAGGTAAAGAGCAAAACCGCGCGATCTTCCGGATCGAGCCGGTAGCCTTCACCGGCAGGCGGCGGACCGTCCAGGGTTGTGTCGTCCATCAGGTCGTCAATGGCGAACAGCGTTTGACCTTCGCTCACCGGCACCGCATCGGCGACGCCGCTCACGGTCAGGATCACTTTTGCTTCAACCGCTTCGGCAATGTGCGTGAGCATGGCGGTGGGTGCAACGCCAACATGCTGCGGTGCATAAGCCGCACCGACCTTCATGGCTGCCAACAGACCGACGACCATTTCGATGGACCGGTGGAGGTAGAGGCAGACGACGTCGCCACGGCGAACACCCCTGCCCGCGAGCACGCGAGCAACCCGGTTCGCGGCGCGATCAAGATCGCCGTAACTGATGTCGTCACCACCGCACTCGACGGCCACGGCCTGTGGCTGACGAGCCGCGAAATGATGAAATCCGTCCAAAATCGTGGCAAAGCGAGGCTGTGCCGAAGGCCCCCAGCCGAATGCAAAAAAACGATCCCGATCCCGCGGCGACAGTCGGTCCAGCGGGTCGCTCCGTTTCGGCGCCGTTTCGGTCGGCCGGATGACGGTAATCGGTTCGAAATGTGTGTTGTGAGTGTGGGGTTGCATGACGGGGTCCTCTCAAAATCGTGAAAGCACTCCATGCATAATGGGAATTTTTCCCACTCGATAATCAATTGTCATGAACTATATTCACGAAAGTGTTTGCGTGGGGACCGGGCGGCGGAGGCCCAGAATTGTGGCTGACCGCTGGAGACTGAATTGACGGACGAACCATCGAAAAGGCCATTTGAAGACGCGCTGGCGGATATCCTCACGCCATTGGCTGTCGCCATGGTCGCGCGCGGCGTGACCCTGGGCTCGGCAACCGAGGCGCTGAAGCGCGCTATGCTGGCTGCGGTGGAGCGGGATGGTGAGGACACCAAGACCGACAGCAGGATTGCTCTTCTCACCGGCCTTCACCGCAAGGACGTGCGCCGACTAAGGGCCGAATCGGAACCCTCTACCGCGCGCAAATCGCTGAACTTTTCCGCCTTGGTCGTTGGCTACTGGTTGTCGGCGTCCGAATATCTCACTGCCGGCGGCCATCCACGCGACCTGCATAGAGAGGCCAGCGCCGACGGCCCCGGTTTCGACGATCTGATCCGCCAGACTCGCATTGACGCCGCACCGGGGACCGTCGTCCAGGCGCTGCTTGACCAGGAGGTCGTCACCGAGACCGAGGACGGCAGATTTCGACTTTCCGAGCATGCCTATGTGCCCGCCGCCGACAGCGAAGAACTCGACGCCGCATTCCGGGCCACGCTGGCGGCCCATCTGGAAACCGCCGTACACAATCTGCTCGCAACCGGTGAGGATCCTCGTCATTTTGACCGAATTGTCCGTTATTCGCACCTGTCTGATGCAGCGGTCGACGAACTGGAGGCCCATGCCAGCAGGTCGGCCCAGCGCATGCTGGAGGATCTGAATACCAAGGCCCGCGCTTTGCAGGAACGCGATGCCGAAACCGGTGGCAAGGGCAGGTTTACTGCCGGCGCCTTTGTGACACCGGAGAAATCGGGGCGGAAATCGAAATGAACCTGTTGCGTACCATTGTCTGGCTGCTCACGGCCTTCTGGTTGACCTTTGCCGTCGCTGCCGGGTCGGACGATGATGAGAAGGAAGGCGGCATTCTTGGCACCGGCATTGTCGGGACAATCACCGGCTTGGGAAGCATCGTGGTCAACGGACAGCACATCGAGTTCGATCCTTCGCTCACGATTGGCGACGGCCTGACGGCGACAACGGCCGGTGCGCTGGTCCCCGGCCATACCGTCGCGATCGTCGCCCACAAGGATGACGGCAACTGGCGCGCAGCCTCCATCCGCCAGGTTCTTCCTTTGGTCGGCCCTGCAACCATCGGTCCCGATGGACGGCTTCGCGTGCTTGGCACTCAGGTCGTACCGCCATCAGGCCAGACACCGCCGGCGGATGGCGACTGGATTGCCGTCAGCGGCCTTTGGAAAGATCGGCAAGTCGTTGCTTCGCGGCTGGAGAGCCTGCCGTCGAGCGCAACAGCACGCATCGAAGGGAGCATACTGGAGCAGACCGCAAATGAGCCGCTCGTCGTCGGCGAGACCCGCATCGTCGGCATTGTCCCGCAACATGTCGAAACCGGCGATGTTGTCCGCGCCTTCGGGACCGCGGGCCAGGACGTATTCGAGGCCAACCGCCTCGAAGCGGGCCTGTTTGTCGATTCGCCATCGATTGTTCTTGCCGAGGGCTACCTGTCACCGCCGGGTCCCACGGGTCTCTATACCTTGCTCGGTTCCAATCTCGTCGCCTTCACGGAAAACCCGACCATGATCGATTCTGCAATCCGCCTGTTCGCCTGTGGCCGATCCGGCGAAATCGATACGACTGTCCCGACTGAAGCTACCGAAACGGACGCTTCTGTCGTGGAAACGCTTGATTGCGTGGAGTAACCCGATCCAAATCCTCACCACACCAGCCGATCGGGAATACAATCCGTAATGCCCTCTCAGATCAGAACCGTCAGCGTTATCGGCGCCGGTGACATTGGCCGCCCGGTGTTGGAGTTCGTTGAAGAATCCGCTGCTTTCAGGCGCGGGCGGATTCTGACACGCAACGGAAAAGAAGATACGAGCAATATCGACACGTTCCTGTCGAGCCCTTGCGACCTCATCATCGATTGCGCTGGGCCAAGGGCGCTGAAGGCCTACGGTTTGGCTTGCATCGCCGCCGCCGATGTCTGGACCGTCGGTGCGGCGGCCCTTGCTGACGATGCGTTGCGGCTAAGGCTAGAGGAAGCCGCCAACGCAAGCGGCACAACACTGCACCTGTTTTGCCCCTGGGTCGCCGGGATCGCGCCGGTATGCTCCGGTGAGATCAAGCGTCTCGAACTGCACGTTTGCCGACCAGGTCTGGGCACCGGTTGGCGTGGGCCGTTGCGCGAAGCTGTCAGCCTGTTTCCCAATGAACTCAATTTTGCCGTCGCGGCCGCCCTGAGCGGTCCCGGCATCGACGCTACGCTGGTACAACTCGATGATAAACCGCAGCACGCCATCGAGGCGGTCACCTACACCTCTGTAGGAACATTCCGTTCCTCGCTGACGCTGGACCTGTCAGGGCGCCATGCAACAGCGGAAGCGATCATTGCTGCCCTGGAGCGCTGGAACCAACCGGTGAAATACGGCTAGGTTCGGTCATCCAAAGATTCACCGTTGCTGTGCTCGCCATCAGGCCAGACGCGATCTGCCGCTGGAATACCGGCACGTGGTGGCGGATCGCCGCGCCCAGCCTGCACGGCTGCTGGACAGACCGGTTTGCCCGATGGCGAGGAATCTGGAAGCATGGGGACGTCTGGAGCGGCAGGAAAACTTCGCTGTGCATGATGACACCAATGCTGCAGCTGCAATTTAGGTCAATATGGGAAACGTAAATGGAAAGCCTTGCTGACGATCTTGCAACGCTGGTCGGCAAACGGCTGGAACCCGAGCATGTCCTGGCCTTGGAAGAAATCGGCCAAAGCGTCGATTTCGCAGCTGGCGAGAGTATCTTCGCGGTGGGTGACGCTCAGGATAGCTTCTACTTCATCGAGGACGGAACGGTCGATGTGATCAATCCGATCACCAATCGCCCGTTCAAATACAGCACCATGGGACCGGGTGAATTCATCGGCGAGATCGACTTCCTGTCTGGCGGCCGGGCTCAGGTCGACATCCGCGCCGCCACGGATGTCCGTCTCCTGCGGGTTCCCCGACAGAAAATGCTCGAGCTGATGTCTCGGATACCGGAATTGTCCGACAACATCGTGTCGGTCTTCGCTGCCCGCCGGCGCCACATGATCGAGAACAATCTACTCGGCATGACATTGCTGGGTGGCGAAGTCGACCGCAACGTCCGCCGCATTGCCGATTTCGCCAATCGCAACCGCATACCCGCCCGACAGGTCGCGCTCGGGTCTCGGGAGGCTGCCGACATTGCCGACCAATGCGGACTGGATCCGGCGCATCCGGCGGTCATACTCGGACCGTCTGTTGCGCTACAGAACCCGACGCCGAGACAGGTCGCGGCCTATTTCGGGCTCGACACCACGCTGTCCGGTGACCGTGTTTACGATGTGCTGATCGTGGGCGGCGGTCCGGCCGGAATCGCCGCAGCCGTCTATGCCGGTGCCGAGGGGCTGAAGGCTCTGGTCACCGAAGATCTGGCCATCGGCGGTCAGGCGGGCTCCTCCAGCCGAATCGAAAACTACATGGGCTTCCCGACAGGAATTTCAGGCGCCGATCTGTGCTGGCGCGGCGAAGTTCAGGCCATGAAATTCGGCACCCGGTTCGCGGTTCCGCGCCGTGCGACCGCAGTCGCGGAGGAGTCGGACGGCATTTTCCGGATTTCACTGGAGGATGGTGAGCAGGTCCGCGCCCGTTCGATCGTCGTCTCAACCGGCGTGCAGTATCGCAAGCTGGCTGTCGAAGGGTTGCAGACATTCGAAGGAGCCGGTGTGTATTTTGCCGCAACCGATCTCGAAGCGCGTTATTGCAGGGACACCGAGGTCGTTGTCATCGGTGGCGGCAACTCCGCCGGTCAGGCGGCTATGTTCCTCAGCCGATCGGCGCGCCGCGTCCACGTGCTGATCCGCGGTGCGTCTCTTGCAAGCTCCATGTCCGATTACCTGCGCAACCGACTTGAGAGCGACCCTGTCATCACGCTCCACACGCATTCGCAGCTGTCGGCCTGCTACGGAGACAACCTGCTGGATCACGTGACAATCCACAATGCCGAAGAAGGCACCGACTGGCGGCTGGACACCAGTGCCGTGTTCGTCATGGTCGGCGCCGCGCCCAACACCGACTGGCTGTCCGGGTGTGTCGACCTTGACGACAAGGGCTTTGTCAAAACCGGTCGCGAGGCCGGTGCTGCCTCGATCTACGGAACGTCCCACCCCGGCGTCTTTGCCGTTGGCGACGTTCGCTCCGGTTCAGTCAAGCGAGTGGCATCCGCGGTGGGCGAAGGCTCGGTGGTGATCAGCCGCGTATGGACCTATTTGCAGGAGCGGCAGGGAAACTAGACCGATTTACCCCTTCACGGCTCCCGCCGTCAGGCCGGAAACGATTTGCCGCTGGAACACCAGCACCAGGACAAACAGCGGTGCCGTGATCGAGACGGCGGCGGCAATGGCCTGCACCTCGTCTGACGCCGTGGTCTCGCGGTTGAACATGCCAGCAATTGCCGGGACCATTGTCATGTTCTGACCGTCCAGCAGTAGCGACGTGACGAGGAAGTCGTTATAGGCGAGCAGGAAACTGAACAGCCCGGCGGTGATCACGCCTGGCCACATGACGGGCATGATGACGCGCCGGAAGGCCTGGAAATGGCTGCAGCCGTCGACCCGTGCGGCCTCGTCCAGTTCGGCCGGGATATTGTGGAAGAACGATCGCAGCATCCAGATGGTGAAGGGCTGGTTGATCGACACCAGCACGACGATGACCGCCCAGGGTTGGCCATAAAGCGTCGGCGCCGCGTCGCCGAGGATCGGCCGCAGGATCTCCGCCGACTTGATGAAGACCGGAAGGTAACCGGCGACCAGCACCGAGTGCGGCAGCGCCCGAAAGATCAGAGCGATGATCAGCAGCCAGAAGGCCAGATCGGTGCCGGAGCGCGCCAGACCATAACCGGCCAGGGTGCCGATGGTCAGCGAAATCAAAACGACACCCGCCGTCACCAGCATCGAGTTGCCGAAATTTCGGGTGAAATTGCGGTCGATCCAAACCGCTTCGTAGTGCTCCGTGGTCAGACCCAACACATCCTGCCCCAGCGGCCCGACAACGGGTTTGACGACTTCCATGACGCCAGGGAACACGGAAAAATAGAGGATCAGCGTGCCGATGGCGAAGCCGATGGTGGCAAGCAGCCAACCGAAGGCGGTCATGCCAGGCGGCGTGTATCGCTCAACCTGCCGGGGTAGCCAGCCACGCGCTGTTCGAATCAGGAACCAGGCAAGCAGCACGCCGACGGCAATCTCGATGAGCGACAGACCATTGCCGAGCCCACGCGTGTCGGGTCCGACGATCACATCGAACGGGTTCGACGAAAACGCATCGAACGGCGTCTTGAATGACATGACGGTGATCCAGAGGATCGGGAAGGCGGCGACGACGCACCACAGAGTCAGAAACCCGTTCGACAGGATTTTCAGGCGCAGCGGTGCCTGCATGGCCTTCGGCACGCTCATGGTCAGGTCCCCCGCCGGTCGCGCCAGGCCCGGCGCAAGGGAATAACCAACAGCACGATAATGCCGATCATGGTCAGCATCGAACTGGCCGAAGCCCGGCTGATGGCGCGGGTTCCAGCTTCGTCCGGCATCAGGAAGTCATAGGTCAGCCATTGCAGCGAAATCACGTGTGCCTGGCTCGAGAAGCCGACGACCTCCTCGAAGACCCGGTAGGCGTCCATCAGATGGATGAGCATAACGAAGATGATCAGCGGCATCAGATGCGGGATCACGACATAGCGCAGCCGTTGCCAGCGGCTGGCGCCGTCGATGATAGCGCTTTCCAGCGCATCCTGGTTCACCGTCTGCAGTCCGGCATAGAAGATGACAAAGGCGAACGGCGCCACGTGCCACACCCGATAGACATACATCAGGATCTCGATGGTCCATCCTTGCGCGAACATGGCGATGTCACGCTGCAGCCAGGCTTCCATGGCGGCGGTCAGAATGCCATCGCCGATGAACAGCCACCGGATTGCCAACGCCCCTATGACCGGGGTGATGATAAAGGGCAACAGCGATATGAATATGATCGGCCCTTTGATCGATTGCACCGCGCCGTTCACCACCAGCGCGATCAGCAGGCCGACGACGATCACCATGGGCATGGTCAGCAGCGTGAAGACCAGGGTGAAGCGCAGCGCTTTCCAGAAGTCGATATTGTTGACGGCGTTCCAGTCGCGGTTTGCCAGAGCAGCCCGCAGCCGTTCCGGTTCCAGGACATTGAGATAACTTTCGAAGCCGACGAAGGTGGTTTCGGTCACCACCTTGCCGTCGTCGCCGAGCACCGGTTGTTGCTTGATCGAGGTCGTGCAGGTGGTTTTCAGGAAACCCGGCGTGCAGGTCTCGACCTCGACCCTTTCGTAGATGGGCTGGGTGACGTGGAACGAGTTCCAGAACACCATGACCAGGGGAGCCGCAATAAAGATCAGCATCAGGAACAGCGACGGGCCGACAAAAGCCAGAAATGTCTTGAAGCGCATCGCCAGTCCCCACTTGCGGCGAAGTGAAGGGCGCAGACGCGCCCTTCACCGGTTAAGCATCAGTTAACCAAACCTGCTTCTTTCGCCGCGGTCAAATAGGCCGCTTCGATATCGGCCAGCGCGGTGTCGGCATCCTTGTCGCCGGTCATGTAGGTCGACAGGCCATCACCCAGCGCCGTGTGCATCACAGCCATCGCCTTGGAAGCCGGGTACGGCGGTGCTCCTGCAAGCGATGTGGCGGCCGCACCAGCCGCTGCCGGACCCGGGGTAAAGCCCTTGGCCAGCCATACGGCAGCATCGTTGTTGGCCGAAATGACCTCAGGGTCCATCGCTGCGACGATCAGCTTGAAGCCGGCTTCAGCCTCTTCATCGGGGATGTTGCTGGCGACGACCCAGCCGTCCCACCAGACGGTGGATGCCGGCTTCTCTGAACCGTTGAGGCCAGCGGCCATCTTGATCTTGCCGGAAACGGTGCTTTCGTTCGGATCGTTGACGGCACCTGCGCGGCTCGCCCACAGGTTGGCCATGGCAATCTTGCCCTGCTGCAGCTGCTTGGTGACGAAGGTCGTGTCGGACACCAGGTATTCCGGATCCATGTAGGACGCGGCCTTCTTCATCCGCTCCATGACACGCTTGGCCTTTTCCTTGTCGAGCGCCGGCATGTTGCTGTCGTCAAGGAAACCTCCGCCCTCTCCGAGGTAGTGGTTGATGAACACGAAGCCGAGATTCCAGCCGGACTTGTAGTAGCCGCCCAGCGGATAGTCGACGACGCCCGCGGCCTTGATCTTTTCGGCTGCGTCGAACACTTCGTCCCAGGTGGTGGGTACGTCGATACCCAGATCATTGAGGATGTCCTCGCGGTACATCAGATGCTGGGTGTTGAAGAGCGCGGCGATGGCCATGACCTTGCCGTCAACGCGGATGAACTGGTTGTCATTGAGGTTTTCGCCGTACTTGGCGATCAGGTCATCCAGCGGCCGCACCAGTCCCTGCTCGAAAAGCGGTACCGAGGTGGCATTGGCCACGCCGGCGATCGTGTAGAGCGAAGGGTTGGTCGAGAACGCATCCTGGAGCTTGAGCCGGTGGTCCTTGTCGAGCTCGGCTTCGAAATTGCCGCAGGATTTCATGACGTCGGTCATGATGACATAGGCCGGGAAGGCATTTGTCAGCGATTTGGCCGCGACAGCGTTTTCGCAGGCCGCCGACGCCCCCACGGTTCCGGCCATGAGCATGGCCCCGGCATAAAGCATGTGTTTCAGTTTCATGGTCTTCTCCCTTTTTGTCCTGTTCCCCTTTCGGGATCGTTGTGGCCTTCGGCCTGATTATTCGGGAACTCACGTCCCGAGGCGTACCCCTGTCCCTGCATCAAACAGGTGGCAGATATCGGGCGGTACACGGATCGAGACGGGATCACCGATTTCGGCCCGAAAGGACTTGTCGGCCTTGACCGACACGAGAGCACCGCCGATGCGGACCGACACCATGGTGGCGTCGCCCAGCAGTTCCAGCGTGTAGATCGGAGCGTTGATCTGCCCGCCTTCTTCGACGACGTCCGCATCCTCTGCGCGGAAGCCAAGTGTAACCGGACCGTCGGCAACGGTGTGCCCGCCGATCGATGCACCTGTTGCAACGAAGCTCCCGCTGTTCATTTCGCCCTCGATCAGATTCATGGCCGGGCTGCCGATGAAACCCGCAACGAAGGTGTTGGCCGGCGTATCGTAGATCTCCGTCGGACTGCCGACCTGCTGCACCACACCCTGCTTCATGACCACCACACGGTCGGCAAGCGTCATCGCTTCGATCTGGTCGTGGGTGACATAGATCGTTGTGACCGCCAGTTCGTGGCTGAGATTCTTGATCTGCGCTCGAGTCGAGACACGCAGCTTGGCATCGAGATTGGACAGCGGCTCGTCCATCAGGAAAACGTTGGGCTCGCGCACGATCGCGCGGGCCAGAGCCACACGCTGGCGCTGTCCGCCCGACAGTTCAGCCGGCTTCCGGTGCAGGAATTCGTCGAGCTCGACCATGGCACTGGCCCGCCGCACGCGGGCGTCCTGGGAGGGTGGATCGATGCCGCGAACCTGCAGTGGAAAGCGAATGTTCTCGTAGACGTTCATGTTGGGATAGAGCGCGTAGCTCTGGAACACCATGGCCACGTCTCGGTCCTTCGGCTCCAGGTTGTTGACCACCTTGCCGTCAATGGCAATTTCGCCGTCGCTCACCTCTTCCAGACCGGCGATCATGCGCATGGTGGTCGTCTTGCCGCAGCCCGAGGGTCCGAGAAGAACCAGGAATTCCTTGTCTGCGATCGTCAGATTGAAGTTGTCGACCCCGATGAAGGAGCCCCAGCGTTTACCGACGTTGCGCAGTTGGATCTCGGCCATGACCTACCTGATCATCCCGATCACGTCGTCGGTGCTGCGGACGTCGCCGAAGCTTTGATAGAACGACGTCAATCCGGCCAGATGGTCATCATCATAGCGGGCGGCGTTTGCGTCCTCGACCATCACCACCTTGTAGTCGAGCATCATGGCATCGCGTGCGGTGGATTCGGAACACATGTTGGTTGCCGTGCCCGCCACGATCAGATTCTCGATCCCCATCCCCTGCAGAATGTCATGCAGGTCCGATGCACCAATGACAAAAGGCGAAAAACGTCGCTTGGTCACAATGCGATCTTCCTCGCGCACATCCAGTTCCGGATAGAGCTCGTAGCCGGAATTGCCCGGGCTGAGTTTGGTGAGGTGATTGTGGCCTTTGGCCTCGGTGAAGAAGTATTGATGGTAGATCGGCCACTGGCTCGGCGCGCCTTCCTCTTCCGCACACCGCATGATCACCCAGATCACCGGAACGCCCTTTTCCCGGCACGTCATGGCGATGCGATTGATGTTGGGCACGATCGAAATCGCCGTATCGACCTCGGCGACATAGAAGTTCTGCATGTCGATCACGAGGAATGCGGTCTTTTCCGCCTCGAACTCCTCGTAGACGTTCAGCTTGCCGCGCTTGGCCATGATCCGCTCGATCACATAGTCCGGTATTTTCACGTCGTGCGGCATTGTTCCTCCCTTGGATCGAGCTTTTAGCCCACTATGATCCCACTAAAACAAGATCGCAATGATTTTTCTCACCGCGACCACCTCCAGTCCCTCAAAATTTCGCGCGCTGCGTTGTGGCCGGGCACCGCCGACACGGCGCCGCCGGGATGGGTCGACGCCCCGCACTGATACAATCCCTTCACGGGCGAACGGTAATCGGCATAGCGCGGCACGGGACGCATGAAGAAAAGCTGATCCAGCGTCAGCTCGCCGTGCTGGGAGTTGCCGCCCGGCAGGTTGATATCTGCCTCGATATCCTTCGGCGTGTAGAGCTTGTAGTCGAGCACGCTGTCGGAAAAGCCAGGCGCGAAGCGATCCATGACGTTGAAGGCGTTGCGAACCAGTTGCGGACCCTCACGATCCCAGTCCGAATTGCGCAACTCGTAGGGGCTGACACCGCCCTGGAAGACAACGACATGCTTGCCGTCCGGCGCCAGCGTGTCATCGAAGTAGCTTGGCACGTTGGGTGACAGGAACGGTTCGGACGAATACCAGCCGAACTTGGCGTCATGAAACGCCTGTTCGAGAAATTCCGGTGTCGGGCAGATGTGAGCGTAGGCCGGATACTCGACCCCGGTCTTTTCCTGGCTGAACCCCTTGTATTGTGGTAACCGATCGACGGCGCACAGCAGCTTGAAGCTCATGCCGCGACTGCGGTAGCCCTTGATATCGTCGACGAAATCTTCCGGCAGATGGTCCGGCTTGACCATATCGAGAAAGGTGCGCTTGGCATTGGCGTTGCTGATGACACGCGAGGCATGGATCTCTTCACCTGAGCGCAGCCGCACCCCGACGGCTTTTCCGTCACGCACCAGGATCTCGTCAACCCAGGCGTCACAACGGATGTCCAAGCCATGGGCCTGTCCCGACTTGGCGATTGCATCAGCGATCGCGCCCATGCCGCCGCGTGCGAAGCTCATGCCGGTCTGCCCGATCAGGTGCGTCACCAGATAGAAGGCCGTTCCCGGACTATAGGGGCCGACATTACCGCCGATCGTCGCCCAGAACATGAATTTGGCCTTGACCAGGTCGGTCTCGAACCACTGCGAGACATAGTCGTGAGCGCTCATCGAAAGCGCATGAAGAAGGTTGTAGACCTCTTCCTCGGCGTTGCGCATTTTCCACGCGAAGCGCGCCGTCTTCAGCAGTCCGACCGGATCCTTGCGAAACGGATTGACCGGTGTTTCCAGCTGCAACATGCGTAGGATTTCGATGGTCGACTGCAGGCGCTGAAAGAATTTCGGGTAGTTCTCGGCGTCCTTCTGGGAAAAGCGCGCGATCTGTTCACGGGTCTTCACCGGATCCTTGGAAAAGACAATGCAGTCGTCATCCGTCGGATTGATGACATTGGGCTGCTCGATATTTTCAAGCCCGAATTTGCGGAGCTCCAGTTCCTCGATCACCTTCGGGTGCAGGTGCCCCATGATGAAGGAATAGGTTGAGGCGCGAAATCCCGGGCTGAACTCCTCTGTGACCGAAGCGCCGCCGATATAGGGCTTCTGTTCCAGCACCAGGACGGATTTGCCGGCGCGCGCCAGATAGGCTCCGCAGGTCAGGCCGTTATGGCCGCCGCCCACGACGATGGCGTCGTAGCTGCCTGTCATTTGCCTTTGAACTCCGGCTTGCGTTTTTCGAGAAAGGCGCGCAGGCCCTCTTTCCGGTCTTCCGAGAACATCAGCAGCGCCGAAAGATCGCCGCCGGCATTGAGAGCGTCTTCATAGGACTGCCCGGGTGCCCGATTGATCGCCTGCTTCATCACCATGACGGCGAGCGGTGCGTTGCTGGCAATCTCGCCCACTATCTCGGTCGCCTTGGCGACCGCGCAGCCGGCCGGGGTCACATGGTTCAGCAGGCCGAGTGCCAACGCTTCCTCGGCGTCGATGCGCCGGCCCGTATAGGCCAGCTCCCGGGCCTTGCGCTCTCCGACCGTGTGAGCCAGGGACCAAGCACCGCCCAGGATGGGAAACAGGCCCAGGCTGGCCTCGGTCATCCCGAGTTTGGCGGTCTTCGAACCGACCGCAAAGTCACATCGAAGGGCGAGTTCCAGGCCGCCGCCAAGCGCGTAGCCCTCGATGGCGGCAATCACCGGCTTGGTGTAGTTGCCCAAAAACCGCATAAAATCGTGCCAGACCGACTGGGTATAGCGATACCGGTATTTCTCGAACGGCTCCATCTGGCTGGACGCCGTGCCCTTGACGTCACCGCCGGCGCAGAACGCCGTGTCATCACCGGTGAGCACGATGGCCGCGATGGTATCATCCAGCTCCCAGGCCTGCATCGCCTCCCGAGTCTGCTCCAACATTGCGTCGGTCAGCGCATTGCGCGCCTGCGGGCGTGCGAACCGGACGATCCCGGCAGGTCCATCAGTGGCAGTTTCGATTTCCGTCATGATCTGCCCACTATCGTCCCATTAGTATTTTGGTGCAAGCCCTATTGCGCGTGATCGCGCAAAAACACCGGATTGCCACCCACCGCGTAATCACCATCCTGCACCTCGTTGATCACGACGCGCACCTGCCCGGGTTTGGCATCCAGTGTCTCGACCACCGCGTCGGTCAGCCGTTTCATCAGCAGGTTCTTGGTCTCGCGGTCTCGACCCTCGATAATGGTGATGCTGATGATTGCCATGAAATGTCTCCTCGGGCAGCGTTAGGGGGAATTCTCCCGCCGGACTCAGTTGACCAGACCTCCGCCATCCACGCTCAGCGATTGGCCGGAGATGAAGGCGGAATGGTCACTCAGGAAAAATGCGGTGGGACCCACCAGGTCTTCGGGCTCCTGGTTGCGCGCCAGCGATCGTCCCGCTGCGATCGGCTTGGCGCGCTCCTGGATACCCTCACGAGCCAGAACGCCCTCGCTCATGGTCAGTCCGGGCGAGATGGTGTTGACCCGGATCTTTTTGTCGCCGACCTCGCGGATCAGCGACCGGGTCATCGCCCAAACGCCACCTTTCGAGGCATCGTAATGCAGCATTCCCGGAAAGCCGTGCAGGATTCGGTTGGTCGCGATCATGACGATTGACCCTCCACCGGCACGCTCCATCGCGGGAACCGCTGCCCGGCTGCACAGCCAGGGACCTTTGACATTGACGGCCATGACCCTGTCCCAGAGCGCTTCGTCGATGGCGTCGAAAGCTTCAATCGGCAGCGTCGCGAACATAGCGGCGTTGTTGACCAGGCCGTCCAGGCCGCCAAATGCGGCTTCGGCTTCGGCGACCATGCGCTGACAATCGGCAAGGCTCGTGACATCGACCTGCACCCCGATCGCTTTGCCGCCGGCGTCGACGATACGGGCCGTCGCACCTGACGGATCGGCAATATCGGCAAGCACGACACTCGCACCCATTTTCGAAAATCCGGCCGCCATCACCGAGCCGATGCCCTGTGCCGCACCGGTCACAATGATTCGTTTGCCCTTCAGCATGATGCTAGTCCCCGCCATGATAGATTACTGTCGTTTTTGCCTCGGTGAAGTTCATCCAGCTATGGGTGCCGCCTTCGCGCCCGATACCGGATCCCTTGTAGCCGCCGAACGGCGCATTGAGCTCGCGCATGAAGGGCGCATTGATCACCATCGTGCCGGTGCGAACACGGCGAGCGACCCGCATGGCGCGGCCAAGATCCCGCGTCCATAGATACCCGGACAGTCCGTAAGAACTGTCATTGGCGAGCGCCACGGCCTCCGCCTCGTCCGAAAACGTCGCCAGCGCAGCAATCGGGCCGAACACTTCCTCGCGCCAGACACGGCTTTGCCGCGAGGCAACGGAAATGGCGCCCGGACGCACGAAGAAGCCCTCGGCCAGCTCTGGCGCCGGACCGCCGCAAAGGATGCGATCGCCGGTGGCTTCCGCGTCTGCGAAGAAACTCAGGACCCGGTCCCGGTGCGCCTTCGTTACCATCGGCCCCACGACGGTTCCCTCCCCGCGCGGATCACCAACCGGCACCGCTTGTGCCCGCTCGACAAAGCGTTCGATAAACGCCCCGGCAATGCTCTCCTGAACGAGAATGCGTGACCCGGCCAGGCAAGCTTCACCGTTGGCGGAATAAATCGACGTCAGCGCCCCTTCCAGCGCAGCGTCCATGTCAGCGTCTTCGAAGACGATCGTCGCCGACTTGCCGCCCAGTTCCATGACGCACGGTACATGCCGACGCGCTGCCGCTTCGGCCACCGCACGACCGCCGACCGATCCGCCTGTAAAGGAAATCATGGCGACGTCAGGCGCATCTGCGAGCGCCGCCCCGGTCACCGCGCCGCGACCATTGACGACGTTGAGAACGCCATCGGGCAGGCCCGCACCGTGGATAAGGTTAGCCAGCCGACGAGTCACCATCGGTGTTTCCTCGGACGGTTTCAACACGACGGAATTGCCCGCCGCCAGAGCCGGCGCCAGTTTGATCGCGCTGAGTGTCACCGGAACGTTCCAGGGCGAGAACAGCGCACACACGCCGATCGGTTCGCGATTGACAAGCGTCGTCGCGGTTTCCAGCTGCTGGTAGGTTTCGCCCGCTTCGCGGGAGAGAAAATCGGCAAAATAGTCGAACCAGGCCGCCGCGCCCATGACCTGGCCGCGCACGCCGTCCGGCGTCATCCCACCCTCTGCAACCTGCAGATCGACCAGCGTGTCGGCATCATTGCGGATCGCTCCGGCGGCATCCCGCAGTACGCCCTGGCGCTGGCGAACCGGTGCCTCCGCCCAGGCGCCCGATGCAAAGCTCCGGGATGCCGCGGATACCGCTTCAGCCACCTGTGCCTCAGTTGCTTCCGGCAGTCTGCCGATCGCCTGACCCGTTGCCGGGTCGATGTCATCGAGCACGGGACCTTCACCCTTCACAGGCTGTCCGTCGATGAAGTGGGTTATGTCTGTCACGTGTTGGCTTCCCCTGATGCGACCACCAGATCCACGCCGACGGCACCCTGCGGCGTGACAATCAGCGGGTTGATTTCCAGCGACGGCAATCGGGGCGCCGCCTCAGACAGAGCCACCAGCGTTGCGACAAGCGCTTCGCGGTCGACCGCAGGCGCGCCGCGCCACCCGTCAAGCATTCGCTCGGCACGGACGGCCGCGATCATCCCACGGGCCTCCTCGGCCGTAACGGGCGCCTTGGCATAGACGACATCATCGAAAAGCTCGCAGTGGGCTCCACCAGAACCCAGCAGAACCAGGGGCCCGAAATGTGGATCGGAGCGTGTTCCCACCAGCATCTCGACGCCGCGAACCATCGGCTCGGCTCCAATATGCAAATCCGGATACTGCTCGGCATGACGCGTCAGTGCCGCACTCAAGCTGGCAAAAGCTGCACGCACGGCGTCCGGCGTTTGCAGCCCGACATGAACGCCGTCCAGTTCGGTCCTGTGCTCCAAGCCGGATGCCGCCAACTTGAGGACAACAGTCCCGTGGTGCTCCAACGCGGCCAGCGCTTCAGTTTCAGTCGCCACCGGTGTCGCCGAAACCATGACGACGCCTGCTTCTTCAAGCGCGGCGCCGACATCCGAGGTCTTCGTTTCAGGAACCGACGGCGTGCAGACCGGCTTCTCGAAAGCCTGACCAGCCGCCACCAGTTTGGCGACCGCTTCGGTCGCGACAGTCGGATCGTCGAAAACGGCAACGCCCGACTGCACGAGCGCCTTGCGATCCTCGGCATGAAAATTGCCGGCGATGGCGACCAACTCGTCCGGATGGTTCTCCCGCAAGCTCAGGAGCTGCGGCATGATTGCACCGCGCGTCCGAGGCACCAGCGAAACATGACTGATATAGCCGAGCATGGTCGCCTGGCCGCGTTCCGTCCCCCATTTGAGATGTCCACCGGTGATCGCCATGTTGCTCATCGACGGCGCGGAGATGTCGATCGGGTTGCGATCATTGACGAAAGAATTGGCTTCCTTCAATTCGGCCAGCGCCGCATCGTCGTAGTCCGGAAGCTCCAGTCCGCCCGTCGACGCGGCATCGGAGATCATGACTGCGCCGCCACCGGAAACCGAAACCGCGGCGACCCGATTGGTTTTCGGGATGACCCCCGCATTGCAGGCGGCGACCAGGTCGATCAGTTCGTTGACGGAGCCGGCGCGCAAAACACCGAACTGTGCGAACAGATCCTCAACCAGCCGGTCCTCGACATACATGGACGCCGTGTGGCCGGCGGCGGCCGTTCCTCCAAGCGGCGTGGTTCCGACCTTGAGGATCGCCACCGGTTTCTTTGCCCGCCGAGCCTTCTCCAACGCCTGCACCAGCTTCAGGCCGCGCGAGGCGTCTTCCATGTAGACGGCGATTGTCCGGGTGGCAGGATCATCGGCGTAATAGGCGATGGCATCGGCAACGTCGATGTCGGCCTGGTTACCGGTGGAGATCCAGTTGGCGAGCCCCAGTCCGCGATCGCGCAACTGCGCAAAGATCTGGATACCCACGGCGCCCGACTGACTGGCCACCGAAATGGTGCCGACGTCCGGCCAGCCGTTGCCGTCATGATGTTCGGGCGCCGCTGTGAAGCTGGCGACAAAGCCCGATTCAAGCGAAATCACGCCCATGCAGTTCGGCCCGATCAGCCGCATGTCGTGGGCCTGGGCAATGGACAGCAACTCGTCCTGACGCGCCTGTCCATCGGTGCCGGCTTCGGCGAACTGGGCGCCATAGACGATGGCCACGCCGCAACCTTTGCGTCCGGCAGCAATCAGATTGTCGCGAACCTGTGGTGCCGGAACCGCGATCACAGCGATCTCCGGGGCCTCCGGCAGATCGGCAATGCTTGCGAAGGCGTCGACGCCCTGGACAACGGCATTCTTTGCATTGATCGGATAGAGGCGGCCGCCATAGCCACGCTCCAGGCAGAATTTCAGCGCCCGGCCACCGAATTTCATGGGATCTGTTGACGCGCCAATGATCGCCGCGCTCTTGGGCGCGAAGCACATTCTCAGCTTGGAGTACTCTTTCTCATCCAGGGTCAACATCAATAGGCGTTACTCGTCTTGCATCTTGCGGGTGATTGAAAACGTCTCGTTGACGAACCACAGTCCGCCATGCTCGCGCAGAACGTCAGCGGTGATATCCATGTGGCGCGAGCCCTGGGCCATTGCCTCCTGGGCCAACTCCTCCTTGATCTGCGCGAAGTAGACCGCATTGCTCCAGGCCCCCTGCGGAGACAGATTGCGCTCATCCTTGCCCAGTGTCGGCATGGTGTGCATGTCGAAGCGAAACAGGGACCGTGCATCCGTCAGTCCGCTGAACGTCATGTCCTTGAGTTCGTCGCGCATTGACTTGCGCAGAGCCGAAATGATGTCATGCCGCGACACGCAGCGCAGCGGTTGATCCGGCCACACCCGCCTGACGATTTCATGAGCAGGGTCCTCCCCGAGCGACTGTACGACCTTCATCTGGCCGCCGGGCGCCAGATGCCGGATGACCGGAGCCAGGATGTAGTCGACCCTGAACTTCATTGTGTGGCTGTGCAGGTAGGGATGGTTCAAAAAGCAGTAGTCGAATTCCAGATCGGCACCATTCTCCTGCGGAACCAGGTCGCCTAGTCCCTTGCGCATGTCTTCCCGGCAGATGGTCACCACGCTCGGCCTGGAATAGACGGGAAAATCATCCTCTCCGCGGAACACTGTCCATTCCTGCGCCAGGTCCCCAAACAATTCGGCGACCTGTTGCTGATAATCGTAGCTGTATTCGCCGCGCAGTTCGACGTCGCGCCAGACGAGTTCGCCCGGGCCCTCCTGGGCGCTCTTCTTCAGATGCACCGCTTCACGGGTATAGAGGTTGGTCAGCACCAGCACGGTCTTGGGATGCTCCGACAGCCGGTCGACCATGCGGCCCATTGTGTTGCGAAGGTCTTCCAGGCCCCAGCCCTTTATGACCACCTGAATAGGCATGTCGGGATACTTTGCATGCAGGGCGCGCAGAACCCGGGTAAGCGTAATGCCGCTGTCCATCGGCGCATAGAAGATCCGGATACCCTCGGGCTTCACCGGCAGCTTCATGATGTCATCGGTCATGATGTCGGCCTGGACCCAGGAAACATTCGTGGTCGCCGCAAACATGTGAAAGCGATAGCGCTGTTCATGCAGATCGAAACTGCCGGGCGTGCGGATGGAGGTCTGTTGATTGACCAGCTCCGACATGGTGTAGGAGTTGGATTCTTCCTTCTTGCGTCGCGGCCGGCCGCGCAGGGCGACTTCCCCGCGCTCTGCTCTGTGCATGAAATCCTGCACCCGGTCGAAGGTCTCGCGTTCAATCCAACTGCCGCCGCTGATGCGCCGAACGAACTTGCCGTCATTGACCGCAAGCCGACCGAAGGTCGACACGGCAATGCCGTGCTTGTCGCAAAACGCATGAATGGTCTCGACGAGGCCCTTGGTGTCCTGCTTGGTGATGGGTGCGATCACTCGACTGTCTCCCTGGAAACCGTTTCGCGGGTTTTCCGCCGCGGGTTTCCGGATGTCAACGTTCTCACCCGCGGATGAGAAAGGTGCCCTCGATTTCAACAGGCTGCCGGTCGACCAGTCCGTCCACTCCGACCGAGGATCGTGCATGACAGCCGACCTCCGGACCGAAAACCTCGAAAAACAGATCGCTGGCGCCGTTGAGAACACGGTTCTGGCGCTCGAAATCCGGATGGGCGTTGATCATGCCAAG
This sequence comes from Hoeflea sp., assembly GCA_965216535.1. Classification (GTDB taxonomy): domain Bacteria; phylum Pseudomonadota; class Alphaproteobacteria; order Rhizobiales; family Rhizobiaceae; genus Hoeflea_A. The sequence continues at coordinate 1,377,437 of OZ244175.1, read as the reverse complement.
AATTTTGACCACCCGCTCGACCCGGTCGAGGTCGCCGATATGGTGTTTGACCGTAGCGATCATCTTGATCGCAACCGCGCGCGCCGTGGCGTAGCCCTGCTCTTCGGTGATGTCCAGATCGACCTTGCCGCGCCGCTCGACCGTCTCGTCCTCGAGCAGGGCTGCCCCGTGGCCCGACACATATAGCATGGTGCCGACCAGCACGGCTGAAGTGCGATTGGGACTGGGAAGAACCAGCGGTTCAGGCAACTCGATCCCCATTTCTCTCAATTTCGATTCGACGCGTCCCACAGGTGTTCTCCCTCGCTTCAAGCAAGCGATCTGAAAAAAACTCTTGTCAATCTGCCCATTTTCTGCCCACTAGTAAAGGAGGTAATTTGAAAATCACTCTCAGGCGGTGAGAAAGGGGCGATTGGCCATGAACCTCGAAGACAAAATCCAGGCAGCAGGCAACCCGGTCGACATGCTCCGCAATGCGCCGATCGGGCCCTACCAGTTCCCAATCAAGGCCGAATTCTCCAACTGGCGCGACGAACAGGAAGCCTGGCGCAACGGCGCTGTCCTGTTTGACCAGTCGTTCCACATGACCGACCACTATATCGAAGGGCCTGACGTGAAACGGCTCGTGGAAGACCTCGCCGTCAATTCCATGAGCAATTTCCGCAAGGATATCGCCAAGCAGGTCGTGTTCTGCAATCACGACGGCTACGTGATCGGCGATGCGATCATGTTCATCCTGGAAGACAACAAGGTGAACATCGTCAACAAGCCGATCAACCGCGACTGGGTCCAGTTCAACATCGAAACCGGCGACTACGACGTTGTAGCAACGACCGACGATCGGGCGCTCGACAACAAGGGCCGGCGTCTCGGCTACCGGTTTGAAGTGCAGGGTCCGAACGCCAACGCCATCCTCGAAAAGCTCAATGGCGGCCCGCTCGATGGCTTCAAGTTCTTCGGCATGGGCACGGTCACCATCGCCGGTCGGACCGTCAGGGCGCTGCGTCACGGCATGGCCGGTGCGGTCGGACTGGAACTGTTCGGCCCCTTCGACGATTACGACCGGATACGGGACGCCATCATGGAAGCAGGCGCCGACATGGGTCTGCTTGCCGCCGGTTCGAAAACTTATTCCACCGTCGCCCACGAAAGCGGCTGGTTCCCGTCACCGCTGCCGGCGGTCTACACGGGAGAGCGCATGCAGCCCTTCCGCGAGTGGCTCGGCGCCGACAGCTTCATGGCCAATTTGTCGCTCGGTGGGTCGATGATCAGCGACAATGTCGAGGACTATTACCTTAGTCCCTATGACCTCGGTTACGGTCACATCGTCAAGTTCGACCACGATTTCGTCGGGAAGGAAGCCTTGGCCGCCATGCGCGACAAGCCGCATCGGCACAAGCGCACTTTGCGCTGGAACAAGGACGACGTTGTTCGGGTGTTCGCCTCCATGTTCAACGAGGGCGACCGGTTCAAGTTCCTCGACATGCCGGCATCGCACTACGCCACCTGCCCCTACGACCTGGTAAGCCGCAACGGCCAAGCCGTCGGCCTGTCCCACTACCCGGTCTACACTTCGAATGTGCGCGGATGGATCTCGCTGGCACTGCTAGACGAGGCGGCGGCAGAACCCGGAACCGAGGTTTCGCTGACCTGGGGTGAGCCCGACGGCGGCACAACCAAGCCTTCGGTCGAACGCCATGTCCAGACCGAAATCGCCTGCACGGTCGAACCCTGCCCGATCTCCGTGACGGCCCGCGAAGTCTACAAACGATAGCTGCCTTGACGACCCGGCTGGCCGTCGGTCGGGATTGCTCACTCACCGAATGACGGCAAACAAGCATCACGCCGATGCCCACGAAGGAGGATGAAATGTCCGGATTCAACAGACTTGCATCAACCATGACAATTACGGCGGCGCTTGCACTGACTGTCGGCACCAGCAGCGCCGAGACACTGCGGCTGGTCACCAACTGGGATACAGGGTCCTATTCGGTCGCACGCACGCTGAAATTCGTTGAAGATTTCAACGCCAGCGACGCGGCCAAGGCCGCTGACATCCAGATCTCCTATGTCGGGGGGCCCGAGGTGACGCCCGCGACCGAGCAGCTTACCGGCCTGACCAACGGCGTCTTCGACATGTTGTTCGGCGCCGCCGGCTATTATGTCGGCACTGTGCCGGAGTCCTACGCCATCTACGGCACGTCGATCACGCCCATGGAGGCGCGCGAGACCGGAGCCACGGAGCTTCTCGACAAGATCTACAGCGAAAAGGCCAATGCCCATGTGCTCGGCTGGGTCGCTGCCGGTGTCGGCTATCACATCTGGCTGCGCGACGAACCGCAGCTGGACGACAAGGGCCTGCCGATGCTCGACAACGTCAAGATTCGCTCATCCGGCTTCTACAATGCTTGGCTCGGGAACTACGGTGCCACGACGGTGACCGTGCCGGCACCCGACATCTACAACTCGCTGGAACGCGGGGTCGTTGACGGTGCCGCCTGGCCGGGTCTCGGCATCACGGATTACGGCTTCGAGAAGTTCATCGGCTATCGCATCGACCCGCCGGTCTGGCAGTTCGACAACCTGCTTTGGATCAACAAGGACAAATGGGAATCGCTAACCGACGCCCAGCGCGCCGCGTTGAGCGACGCCGTGAAGGCCTATGAACCCGTCGCTCACGAATACTACAGCGGCCTCGCCGACGAGGAGCGCAAGAAGGTCGAGGCCTCTGGCGTGAAGTCCTTCAAACTGAGCCCGGAAGCGGAAGCCGCTTATGTCGACCATGCCAAATCGGTCCACTGGGACCAGGTAAAGGCCAAGGCGCCCGATAGCTATGATGCGCTTCGGGCGGCGTTGCCACCGACGAAGTAACGGGCAATGGCACTGCTCATCAGGGCCTATGACCGCCTGATCGTGATGCTCGCACTGGCGGCGAGCATCATGATCGCCGCTGTCTTCGTCATCATCGTTGTCGATGTCAGCATGCGCACGGCGGGCCTGCGCCCGCCGGTGTTTTCCAGCGCCGTATCCGAATACGCACTGCTCTACATGACCATGCTCGCGGCACCCTGGCTGGTGCGCCAGCGCGGCCACGTGCGCATCGACAGTTTCATGACCTATCTGCCGACCGCAACACGACGAAACATCGAACGGCTGCTCATCGTCTTCTGCATCGCCCTGTGCGTTCTGGTGACCTATCTGAGCGCTCGTTTTGCCATCGACTTCTGGGTCAAGGGATCGATGGATATCCGCTCGATCGAAATCCCCAGATCCCTGCTCTTCGTTCCATTGACGGTTGGCTTCGCCCTCTGCGCCATCGAGTTCCTGCGCATGCTCATTGTCGGCGAAACGCTCGAGGCGCCCGATGGCGGCGGCGACAATCCGCTCGAGGGTGAGATCTGATGGCGAGCACCGAAACCGGAGGCGGTCATGCCTGAATGGTACATCTCCGGTGGCTTCGCGCTGGGCGCGATCCTGCTCTTGATGTTTCTGTCGATGCCGGTCGCATTCGCCTTTCTGGCGGTCAGTTTTGCCGGCATGTACTGGCTTGCCGGTACTGCCGGCCTGTCTCAGGTGGTGGCCAATGCCAGCGTCGCCGTCACTCATTTTGTCTTTCTGCCCATCCCGCTCTTCCTCCTGATGGGAGAACTGTTCTTCAACGCCGGGGTCGCGCAAAAGGTTTTCGACGCCGTTGACATGCTCATCGGACGCATGCGCGGCAGGCTGTCCTATGTCACGGTATTCGGCGGCACCACCTTCGCCGCCTTGACCGGCACCAGCATGGGCAACACCGCCATGCTCGGCTCGCTTCTGGTGCCCGAGATGACCCGGCGCGGCTACAAGAAGCACATGTCCATGGGGCCGATCCTCGGTGTCGGCGGGCTGGCGATCCTGATTCCGCCTTCCGGACTGGGCGTGCTTCTCGGCAGCCTGGCCAAGATCGATATCGGTCGGCTGCTGATCGCCGGTGTGCTACCTGGACTGCTTCTGGCTGTGCTCTATCTGCTTCTGATCTTCATCAAGATCAGGATCAATCCCGACAGCGTACCCGATGACGATCCGGTCGACCACGATTTGCGCACCCGATTGCGTGTCCTCGTCACCCACATCCTGCCGCTGTCCCTTATCATCTTCATGGTCATCGGCCTCATTCTGCTGGGCATTGCCACACCGACGGAATCGGCCGCATTCGGAGTTCTGGGCGTCCTGATCGTCGCCTATTTCTTTGGCGGGCTGACGTTCCAGGCGATCTTCAAATCCCTCCAGGGCACCGTCCGCGTGACCACCATGATCCTGCTGATCGTTGTGGCCTCCTCCACCTTCTCGCAGGTGCTGGCCTTTTCCGGCGCCACGTCGGGCATGATCCGGGCGGTGTCGGGCCTGGAATTCTCGCCCATCATGGTGATTGTGGTGATGTTCGCGATCCTGCTCTTCATGGGCATGTTCATGGATCAGGCGTCGATCATGATGCTGACCATTCCGATCTTCTTTCCGATCGCCGCGGCGCAGGGCTTCGATCTCGTCTGGTTCGGCATCGTCATGCTGCTGGCGCTTGAGATGAGCGGGGTGACGCCGCCCTTCGGGCTCAACCTCTTCGTCATGCTGGGCGTTGCGCCAAAGGGCACGACCATGGCGGAGGTCGCCAAGGCCGGCCTGCCCTATCTCGGCTGCGGCCTGCTTCTGTTTGTCATGCTGGTCTTGTGGCCACAGGTGGCGCTCTACCTGCCCTCTCTTATGGAGAACTGATCGTTGACACTTGTGCTCTATCACAACAATTCCTCAGTCTGCGCCGCCAAGGTGCGGGTAGCGCTTGCCGAAAAGCAGCTGGACTGGGAAAGCCGGATGATGGCGCTGAACGGCGATCAGTTCACTCCCGAGTACCTGGCGATGAACCCGAATGCGGTGGTGCCGACGCTGGTCCATGACGGCCGCGCGATCATCGAATCGACGGTGATCATGGAATATCTGGAGGACGCTTTTCCGGAGCACCCGCTGCGGCCGGCCGATCCCTACTACAATGCACTGGCTCGTCTCCTGATGGGGCGGTTGGATTTCGGCGAGGCCAACATCCACTACGCCGCTTCGGTCCTGACCTACGCCATCGCCTATCGCCACAAGCTGATCGAGGAGGCCGGTGGGCTGGATCCCGAGACGCTGATTGCCGCGATCGACCGCAACATGAATCCCAAAAGCCGACGCTGGCTGGAGGACGTCGTCTTCAAAGGCATCCACTCGCCGGTCTTCGTCAATGCCATCATGAGCTTCGACAGGTTGCTGGCGGAGTTCGAAAGGCTGCTGTCTGAAACGCAATGGCTGACGGGCGACACCTATTCCATTTCGGACACATCCTTCACCTCCTACATGATCCGTCTGGACCTTCTGCAGACCGATTTTCTGTGGCGGGACAGGCCTCACGTTTCCGCCTGGTACGACCGGCTGAAGGCACGTCCCAGCGCCGCAGCGGTTTTCGATGTCTACTACCCGTCGAGCATCGAAACCCTGACGACACGGGGTCGCGAGGTGGCGCAGGAAATGCAGGCAATCGTGGAGCGCGCACGAACAAATGACGGATAGCGGCTACGACCTGGATGCCGCGGCAGCCGCATCCCTTCAGGCCACCTACGAGCGAGGATCGGCAGAGGCGGCGAAGCTGCCGAATGCGCGGCTGGATCTGGCCTATGGCTCGCATGCCCGGCAGCACCTCGATGTGTTTTCCGCCGGTCCCGAAGCGCCGACAATCGTGTTCTTCCATGGCGGTTACTGGAAGGCCGGTTCGAAGGACTCCCGGCGCTTTCCGGCAAAGCACTGGAATGCGTGTGGCATTTCCTGGGTTCCGGTCAATTACCGCCTGACCCCTGACTACGCCCTGGCCGATTGCGTGGAAGACGCGCGCGCCGCCGTTGCCTGGCTTGCCGCCAATCCCGACGCCATCGGCATTGACCCGTCAAATCTGCACTTGGCAGGCAACTCGGCCGGAGGCCATCTGGCGGCAATGGTGGCCGCGGCCGACTGGGCCGATGGATCACGGCCGCAAGGGATCCGCTCCCTTTGCGCAATCAGCGGCCTGTTTGATCTGCATCCGCTGCTGTCAGCGACAGCCAACAGTTGGCTCGGCCTCGACGAAGCGGCCGCCCGGACGCTGAGCCCGCAGCAGCATCTTCCGCCGTCCGACATTCCGGTTCTGGTCGGCTGCGGCGGCGCGGAAACCACGGCCTTCAAGGACCAGTCGCGCAACTACGCGCAACTTTGCCGCCAGGTCGGCAACCCGCTCGATCTGTTCGAGAGCCCGGATGCGGATCATTTCCGGATCATCGGCGAATTCGGAGTTCCCGGCTCGCCGCTCTTTGACCGCCTCAAAAGCCTAATCGAAAAGGAGTAACTGAAGCGGCGCTGCCCGTCCCGCCCTGGGAGAACGGCGGAACGGGCACGGTTCGATCCGGTTCCCCCCGGAGCCGGATCGGGTTCTATGCACGGTCAAATCAAATGAAGTGCTGCACTTCCTTCATCATTGGTCCGACCGAGTACCGTGGTTTGGGCCGGTGATCGCCCCAGCGATCCTCGCCAACCGACACGGTCGTGATGCGGTGGGTAAGATTGCGACCACGGCCGGCATCTTCCAAGATGGCTTCGGATGCCGGTTCCTGGAGCGTACACAGCAGCTGATAGCCGCGCGGCAGCGTGTCGCCTGAACCGCCGGCCGCATTGATCAGGTCGGCTGGAAGCCGAAGCGCATCGAGACGCTGACCGTTCAGGGTCACCGACCCGATGGTCTCATCGAGATTGGCAAGCCGCCAGGCCATGCGCGCGACGCAGATTCGGCCCTCTCCGACCAGCACGGCCGGGCTGATCAGGGCGCCGCCGCCGATCGCCGTCACGGCATAGGCCGGCCGGCAATTTTCGCCGTCTTCGATCTGCTGGTGGGTGCCGCTGCACAGGAAATTCACCGGCTTGACCGCACCATCAACGAAAACTCTATCGACGACGATGTCAGGCGAGGTGATCGCACCCTCGGGGCCTTCGACATGCGGCTTGTAAAGAAACAGGGACATTGCTCTACCTTTCTAGACCGGCGCCCAGGTGATCATGCGGATTTCACCAAGTTCGCGTTTCATCTTGGTCCAGCTTTCGCCGCCATCGGTGCTTTTGAAAATCTGGCCGAAGATCGTTGCGGCATACATCAAGCTGGTATCGGCCGCGTTGGTGCCGATCGACCACAATGTGCTGTTCGGGGGATACGACAGGTCCGCCACCGACCAGCTTTCCCCGAAGTCACGGCTGATCAGAAACATGCCGGCCTCGCCCGATGGTTTATCGCCCACCGAGGCGACCACAACATCGCTGTTTTCAGCCGGCTGCTTGAGGCTGCGGAAATAATCCCATTTCGCCTGCGGGATCTGCAGTTGTTCCCAGGTGTCGCCATTGTCCCGGGAGCGATGCACCCCATCTTCCGTCGAACACAGGATCGCTCGGCTGCCATCCTCATGGTCGCGGAACACCAGGTCGTGCGTGTCGTTGTCGTGCAGGCCCCGGATGACGATTTCCCAGGACTTGCCGCGGTCCTTCGAACGGAACACGCCGTCGATCTCCACCGTGATCCAGATGGTGTCGTGGTCACGCGGGTCGAAGTGGATCGAGGTGATCCGGCTGGTGTTGATGAACCAGCATTCTGTCGAGGCATCGAGATTGGAGCGCACCCAGTTCTCGCCATTGTCTTCGGTGATGAAGATTTCGCCTGGCCTGGTCCCGCAGACGATGAAGTCGGGGTCGTGGGGATCCTGGGCGATCTGCAGAATATGCAGGCTGTCCATGGGAGAAGGGATGTAGTCGAACCGTCCCTTTTCCTCCGTGTAGCGGTAGAGCCCCTGGTCGGAGCCCGCCAGCACCTCTCCGGGCCGATCGGGATGGGTGTGAACCGCCCACACCCGGGCTTCGTTGTAGAATCCGCCTGTCGGGGTCAGCAGTCGATTCCAGCTCTGCCCCTCGTCTTCACTGAACCAGACACTCTGCATGGTGGCGGCGTAGGCTTTGGTCTTCATCGCACTTCCTCTCCAGGCGCGCTGCCGTCATCGAAATTTCTCTGCCCACTATGTGCCCACTAGTTGAAATGTCAATTGAAAAATTGCCACGACATCGCGCCCCGTGAACTTCTCGGAACATCACGGGTTGGAGACTCAAGGCTAGGAGTGAAACTTAATCCGCCGGGAGGCCAATGGACTTTTCGGCGGCCCATTCAATCCAGACATCGCCGGCATCGGGTATGCCGGTCATCTCGCCTTCCTTGGCCAGCACCTTGATCGGCTGATCCTGCCACTCCAGCAGGTAGGTGACGGTGGGGCCGGCAAAGATCTTTTGACGCATCCTGGCCTTCAGCCGGTTGGAGCCGGAGCCGCTTGGTTCCGATACGGACAAAAGCAGGTTCTCCGGCCGAACGGCAATTGCCGCCGGGCGATCGTCACCCGTCCAGCGGATGGTGCTGCCGTCTGCGAGCTTCATGCCCGACGGATCCGTTTCGCCCCTGAAGATGTTTGCTTCGCCAAGAAAGCCGGCGGCGAATTCGTTGACCGGCGCATGGTACATGTCGTGTGGCGACCCGGTCTGAACCAGACGACCGTCCTTCAGAATGCCAATGCGGTCACTGAGTGTCAGCGCCTCTTCCTGGTCGTGGGTGACGAAGATGGTGGTGATGCCGATCTCGCGCTGGATGCGTTTCAGTTCGATCTGCATGTCGACGCGCAGCGCCTTGTCCAGCGCGCTCAGCGGTTCATCCAGCAAAAGCACCCGCGGTTCCGTAACGATCGCCCGGGCCAATGCCACGCGCTGCCTCTGACCGCCCGAAAGCTGATGCGGCCGTCGCTCGCCGAGATCGCCGAGTTGCACCAGGTCCAGAGCCTCGCCGACCCGGCTGGCGATCTCCGCGGCCGACAGTTTTCTGACCCGCAGCCCGAAGCCGACATTGTCGGCGACGCTCATGTTGGGAAACAGCGCGTAATTCTGGAACACCATGCCGATTTCGCGCTTTTCGACAGGCACCCGCTCGACCGGCTGTCCACCAATCACCACCGAGCCGCTGTCGGAGAAAATGAAGCCGGCGATCACCCGAAGCAGAGTCGTCTTGCCACTGCCGGACGGGCCAAGAAGGCCGAAGAACTCGCCGTCGGCAAAATCGATGGAGATGTCATCGAGCGCCTTCATCGCGCCGAAGTGCTTGTTGACATGCGAAACCTTGACGCCGGCCATCAGCGTTCTCCTCCGAAATTTGCATAGCGTGCCGACAGCAGCATCAAGGTCATCGAGATGGCGATGATGATGGTGGAGATGGCATTGATCTCCGGCGTGAAGCCCTTGCGGATCGCCGTGTAGATCACCACCGGCAGGGTGCTGTCGCCGGGCTGGGCGAGGAAATAGGAAACCACGAACTGGTCGAAGGACACCGCGAAGGCAAACAGCGCGCCGGCGATAATGCCGGAGGCGATCCACGGCAACGTCACGTGCCGGGTCACTTCCCAACTGCTGGCGCCGAGCGAGCGCGCTGCCTCCTCCAGCTGCGGATCGAAGGTTCGCAAGCGCGCCGTCACCACCACGATGACATAGGGCAGCGCGAGCGCCACATGGCCGATGATCACCGCAGGCGCCCCACGGCCAATTCCGATGGAGAAAAAGAAGATCAGCATGGCGGTGCCGGTGATCAGCCAGGGGATGGCGATCGGCGGGAACAGCAGCGCCTGCAATATGGCCTTGCCGCGGAACTCGTAGCGGAAGAAGGCGATCGCGGCAGCCGTACCCAGCGTCGTGGCAATCACCGTCGTGGTGCAGGCAATCCAGACGCTGCTCCAGGCGGCGCTCAGGATTTCGGTGTTGTTGAGGAGCTTGCCGTACCAACTCGTCGTGAACTGGATCGGCAACTGGTAGAATTCCGATTTGTTGAACGACATCAGCGCCATGACCAGGATCGGCACGTAAAGGAACGCCAGCACCAGGCCCAGATAGATCCGCCCCAACCGCTCGAGAAACCGACTTATTGTCATCACTGCGCCCTCCGCAAAACCGGACTGGAGACAGCCAGAATCAAAAGCACCACGCCCAGCAGGATGAAGGACAGCGCGGCACCCAGCGGCCAGTTGAACACGGCCACGAACTGATCCTCGATGACGGTGCCGAAGAAGGTGCCGGCACGACCGCCGAGAATACGCGGCTCCATGAATGAGCCGACGACCGGCACGAAGATGAGGACAGCGCCGGCAATCAGGCCCGGCAACGACAGAGGCACGATGATGCGCCACAGGATGGTTCGCCGCGGCGCTCCCAGCGAGCGGGCGGCATCGATCAGATTGTCGTCGATCGCCTGCAGCGCAAGGTAGGAGGTTAGGATGACGTATGGCAGATAGGAATGGACCAGGCCGATGACGATCGCCGGATAGCTGAACATCAGATTGACCGACACGTCGAAGGGCAGGATCATATCCAGCGTCTTGTCGATCACGCCGTTGCCACGCAGCACGATCGCCCAGGAAAAGATCCGCACCAGGCTGTTGCTCCAGAACGGCAGAATGACCAAAAGGAACAGCGCTTCGCGCCAGCGGCCCTTGATGGTCTTGGCCAGGACATAGGCGCAGGGAAATCCGATCAGAATGCAGAAGCCGGTGACCACCAGACCGAGCGTCAGCGACCGCACCAGAAGCTTGAAATAGAAGCCTTTCTCAAAGAACTCGCCGTAATTGGCGAGGGTGACATGCCAGTCGCGATCGCCAAAGGGAGCCTCGCTCAGCACGCTGAAAAAAAGCATGGCAGCCAGCGGCAGAAACACTGCCACCGTCAGCCACACATAGGCGGGGCTGATGAGCGCCGCTGCGCGCAGATAATCTCGGCGAACAAGCGTCGCGCTCATCGATGGTCCTCCCCGCGGCGCAACGCTACTGGGCGTTCGCCTTCAGCTCCTGCCACAGTTCCAGGTAGGTCTTGCGGGTTTCTTCCGGCACCGGCTGCATGAACTGCACCCGGGCAACGACTTCCGGATCGCCAAGAGTGGCGCGGTTGAAGCTGTCGCTCGGCAGTGCAGCCGCCGCCTTGGCGTTGGCCGATGCCGGTGCGCCGCTTTCAGCCCATTTTACATAGAATTCGGGATCGATCATGTAGTTGATGAAGGCCCGTGCCGCGTCCTTGTTGTTGGAAGAGGCCGGAATGGACAGGCCGTCGAGCCAGCCGATGGCGCCTTCCTCCGGAACGATGAACTGCACCGGGAGGCCTTTTGCGATCGAGCGGCTGGCAGAACCGCTCCAAAACGGCGCCATCAGGAAATCACCGGCGGCGAAGAACTGGTTCCAGTCGTTTTCCGAACTCCAGAACGTCCTGATCTGCGGCAGCAATTCCTCAAGCTTCGCCTTGACCGCGTCAAGATCCTTGACGTCGTTGATGTTTTGGCCCGTCGCCAAAGCGGCAAACTGTACCGATTCCAGCGCGTCATCGCGCCAGCCGACCCGGCCTTTGTATGCGTCATCCCAGAGCACCTGGATGGACGTTGGCGTCGGTGTGACGTCGTTCTTGTTGACCGCAAAGGAGGTCAGACCCCAAACCCAGGCGACGCCCAGTACCTCGCCGTCCGGGCTGAGGTCGGCGTTGTTGGCGAGGTTTGGTGCGAGATCGGCGTAGTTGCTGATATCGGCCGTGTCGATCGGACCGATCAGGCCTTCATCGGCCGCCGTTCCGGTGAACGCGGAGTTTATAAGCACGACATCATAGGCGCCGGGGTTCGTTCGGAGCTTGGTGAGCATCTCCTGTTCGGAGTTGAAGTAGTCGTGCACGACCGTATGGCCGGTTTTTTCCGTGAAGGCTTCGATAGCCCAGTCGGCATCGGTGCCATAGCCTTTCCAGTTCAGAACCCGGATTTCGTCGGCCTGGCTGGCCATGGCGCTAAGCCCCAGCGCAATCGCCGTCACCGCTGTCAGTCTGATTGTGTGTTTCATGTTACTTCTCCCTGTTAGATTCTTGCTGATTTCCGGATGTCCGGATCGGGTGCATTTGCGGCCATGAAAGCTTCCGTTTGCGATCGATCCGGGGCCGTCGCGGGACCCTTGTGCAGGGTCGAAAGGGCGGCCGCAGCATTGGCAAACCGGGCCGCGGCCAGCGGGGTATCGCCGGCGCCGAGGGCCGCGATGAACGATCCGATATGGGTGTCGCCGGCACCGTTGGTGTCGATCGGCTCAACGCTATAGGGTGCCACGTGCTCGGGTGGGACGCCGCGCATCGCCAGCCAGCACCCGTGTTCGCCGTGGCGTACAAGAGCGCCGGCAGCGCCCTCGCCCATGCGTTCGAGCAGACCAGCCGCGCTGCGCTGCGGATCGGCTATACCGGTGATAAAGCGGGCCTCATCCGCGTTGGCACTGATCCAGGAACAGCGCGCCATCATCTTGCCGAGAATGGAGGCGGGGATTTTGTCGACAACCGGCGAAGGGTCGAACAGCAATTGCGGCGCCTCCGGAAAAGCATCCAGCCAGATGTTCAGATTGTCCGGGTTGCGGCTGAGCGCGAAGGTGTATCCTGAGATCAACACATATTCGAATGCGGCGGCATCGATCTGCCCGAACTGCGAAGAGCCGAAAAAGCGCTCGGCCCCGGCCTGCGATACGAACGTCCGCTCGCCGCGGCGATCGACCAGCACGACACTGGTACCCTGGTCGCTGTGTTCCAGTTGGCTTTGCAGTACCGGAATCCCCAGTTCCGACAGCGAACTGCGAACAATGTCGGCAAACCGCCCGGTGCCGTGCGACCCGCCATAGGAGACGTGCATTCCGGCGCGGTTGGCGGCCACCATGGCGTTGAAGCCGCCGCCGGGCGCGATCATGCTTTCTTCGACGACAGCTTCTTCGCCGGCTTTCGGCACCTCCTCGACCCGGTAGACCAGGTCAACGACGATCCCGGACATCTGCAACAGTCGGGCCGGGCTCATGATGCTTCTTCCACTGCGGGTCCGGCGGCGCGTGTGTGTCGGAGTTCGAGCAAACTGGTCGCGACGGGTTCGACCTGAAGTCCATTGACCTGGACCAGCCGGGCAACCTTGTCTTGCGGCATCGAGGCCAGACCGCTCACCGCACCGCACATTCCCGCTGCAATCGCGCCGATCGTGTCGGTATCGCCACCGAGATTTGCCGCCAGCAATCCAGCGCTCCAGGCATCGCCATTTGAGTATTTCAGAAGGGCAAAAGCTGCCGGCACCGATTCAACAGAGGCTACGCTCGTGCCGATCTGCCCGTCGATAGCGGATGCGAGACTTGCACTATCCGAAGCATCGGCGAGTGAAACGGCCAGCTCCATCTGCTTGGACACGGGTGCTGTTTCACTGGACTTCCGTTCAACCAGTTGCGCCGCAGCGACCGCGATCTCAAGCGCCTGTTCGACCCCTGCCCCGTCGATACCGGCGCTGATTGCGGCAGCCACCGCGGAAGCACTGGCATTGGCTTCAGCCGTGTTGTGGGTGATCCGGTTTGTCGCCGCGACCATGTCGATGAAGGACGACAACGGTTCGACCGGCATCGAAATGCCGACCGGCGCAATGCGCATGGCCGCTCCGTTGGTGTCGCCGTTGCGCCCGGTCTCCCAGGGCGGCGCCCCTGCAAGCAGCGCTTCCATCGCTCGTTTTGTCGATGGCCCAAGCAGGTCGTGCAGTCCCCGCGCCTTGACTGACTGCTCCCAATCGAGCAGGCGCTGCGCCCAGCCGCGCTCATCGAAAGTGTCGGGCGAAGCAAGAATATGGTCGGCCAGCAGGAGGGACTGCTCGGTATCGTCGGTAATCGATGCGGCGCTCAGGCCATGAGCGATTGCATGATCGGTCGGCGGCGCCTCGAAATCGGTAATCTCACCGAAAACCGCGACAATCTCATCCCGGGAATTGGATTGCGTCGGCATTCCGAGCGCATCGCCGAGCGCGCCACCCAGCAGGGCGCCCATGGCGCGGTCCAGTTCGAAATCCGTGTGCTCGACGGGGGGCATCAGAACTCCAGGTGCAGGCCGAAACGCGACGGATCGAGGATGCTCTCGACGTATTCGACAACCCCGCCTTCCACAGTTCTGCTGACGCGCCGCAAGTGCAGCATCGGCTCGCCCGGTGCACGGGCCATGATCCGGGCATCCGTTTCCGAGAGCGACGGCAGAACGTTCGCCCATTCCTCACCGCTGTGGATGGCCAGGCCCGCGGCCGCGAGAGTCTCGCCAAGGGATTCATTGAGCAGGCCGTTTTCGAGCACGTCGGCGAAATCGTCGCGCCACGGCGTGCGGCTGCGCTCGAGCGAAATGCCGGTCCCATCGCGGCTCAACACGCGCAACCGATCAACGCACAAGAATTCGATCGCCCCCATACCCAGAAAGCCCGAGGTTTCAGGACAAATCCGTCGTTCAATCCCCAGCAGACGCGTATCAACCTGGTCGTCTGATTTGGACAGCGCCCGCGTCCAGCCAAGCGCATTGTCAATCGACGTACCTTCGTAGGTGACGAACGACCCTATACCGGTACGCGTGGTGATCAGCCCCTGTCGCGCAAGCTGTTCCAGTCCCTTTCGTACCGTGTTGCGGCTGACAGAGAAGCGTCGGACGAGCTCGTTTTCACTGGCCAACTGATCGCCCAAAGAGATCGCGCCGGAACGGATCTCCTGTTCCAGCGTTTGCGCTATGAACTCAGACTTCGGAAGACCAATACCCGGTTTGCTCGTTAATGAAATCGCCTTCGCCACTCCGCCAGAGCTCCTGTTCAGACTTGTTTGAACCTGTTCATACTTGTTCAATTTGTAGGCAATAGAGGTGATTGTCAACGCAGGATTTGGCGAGCGAATGAAAACTGCAGTGTTGGCAAACAGGGAATCAGATCGACAGAAAACCGTTGGTGCCCCCGGTCGGACTCGAACCGACACTTCCGAAGAAATTGGATTTTGAATCCAACGCGTCTACCAATTCCGCCACAGGGGCCCTGTGCCGATTGCCGCCGAATATACGAAGCAATGGGGCGTGGTCAACTTGCTTTTACCAAGTTCTAAGACCGGTCGGCTAATTTGCGGTTTACGCCCCTTCTGTTTCTCCCTAAAAGCCCGGCCAAGGGAACCGCTCCATGATCAGACGCCTCTACGATTGGACCATGTCGCTCGCCGCGACGCGCCATGCGCGGACCGGACTGGCGGCCGTTTCCTTTGCCGAAAGTTCGTTCTTTCCGATTCCGCCCGACGTGCTGCTGATCCCCATGGTGCTGGCCGATCGCGAACGTTGGTGGAAGACGGCGCTGTTGTGCACTGTCGCATCCGTTCTCGGGGCGCTGCTTGGCTACGCCATCGGCATGTTCCTCTACGAAGCGGTCGGCAAACCAATCCTGGCGCTCTACGGCAAGGAAGACTCCTTCGAGCAGATCCGCGACTGGTACAACACCTATGGCGGCTGGGGCGTGCTGTTTGCCGCCGTCACGCCGTTTCCCTACAAGGTGCTGACCATCTTCTCAGGAGCCACCGGGCTCAACCTCGTAACCTTTGTGGTCGTCTCGATCATCGGCCGCAGCCTGCGGTTTTTCCTCGTCGCCTTCCTGCTCTATCTTTATGGCGAGCCAATCCGCCTGTTTATCGAGAAATATCTCGGCATTCTTTTCGCCACATTTCTGGTCCTTCTGTTCGGCGGGTTCTACGCCTTGCGCTACGCATTCTGAGGGGATTGCACCGTGACCACGGCAACCGGACATTCCGACCATCATGCTGCCGAAGCGCCAACGGCCCTATCCGCCCTGACGCTGGCTGCCGCCATGGCCGTTGTCGTCGGCACGGCGCTCGGGTTCGAACATATCGGCGGCTACCTGCCCTGCGCGCTCTGCCTGGAACAGCGCACCCCTTACTATCTCGGCGTGCCGGTCATGCTTGCCGCTGCCATAGCCGCAGCACTCAAGGCGCCGCCGCTCGTGGTGCGCGCGCTGTTTCTCGTGGGAGGCGGGCTGATGCTCTACGGCGCCGGCCTCGGCGTCTACCATTCCGGCGTCGAATGGCGTTGGTGGCCCGGGCCCGAGGGCTGCGGTGGCGCTGCCGGATCTGCCACGGACGCCAGCAGCCTGCTCAGCGACCTCAACGCCATCAAGCCGCCGGCCTGTGACGACGCAGCCCTGCGGGTGCTCGGCCTGTCCTTCGCCGGATGGAACGTGATTGCCAGCGTGGTGCTGGCCGCCGGTTGCCTGCGCGGCGCTTTCAAAAGAGCCTGAGCCCGGTCAGGGCTGCAGCTCGACATCCCAATAGAGATAGTCCATCCAACTTTCGTGCAGATAGTTGGGCGGAAACAGGCGGCCGTTCTTGTGCAGATCATGCACCGTCGGATGGTACGGTTTCTGCGCCGGGAACATGCCCGCGTCACGGGGCATCTTGCCGCCCTTCTTGAGGTTGCAGGGTGAACAGGCCGCGACGATGTTCTCCCAGGTCGTCTCGCCGCCGTAGCGCCGCGGGATGACGTGGTCGAAGGTCAGGTCCTTGTCCGAACCGCAATACTGGCACCGGAACCGGTCGCGCAGGAACACGTTGAACCGTGTAAAGGCCGGATGCCGGCTGGGTTTGACGTAGTCCTTCAGGCAAACGACGCTGGGCAGCGCCATCGACATCGACGGCGACGATACACGGTGCTCGTATTCGGCCAGGATGTTGACCCGATCGAGGAACACGGCCTTGATCGCGTCCTGCCAGGACCACAGCGACAGCGGGTAGTAGCTGAGCGGCCGGTAATCGGCGTTCAGTACCAGCGCCGGAAGCGCATCTGGAGAAACTGCAATCGTCACCTCTCACTCTCCTGAGCGATTCGCTTGTCGTCCCGGTTATATTAGGCCGGTTGTGACAGGATTGTGAAGTGATATGAGCAATTTGGCTCCTGCCAGGCTTCACCCGGTCGGGATCACGTCGCCGCGGCGCATGGCCGTCGCGTAATAGGCCCAAAGCAATCGCGCGGCGACCCCGCGCCAGGGTTGCCAGGCCTCGGCAATCCGTCTCAGCGCGTGCTGATTGGGTCGCTCCGCATGACCGAGGGCATGGCCTGCCGCGCTCTGAAGTGCAACGTCTCCGGCGGGAAAGATGTCGCCATGGCCGGCGCAAAACAGCAGATAGACCTCCGCCGTCCAGGGACCGATCCCCTTGATGGCGGTCATCGCCGCGATCGAATCGCGCGCCGGCAGGCGACACAATTCATGCGGATCAAGACGGTTCTCCAAAACCGCTTCCGCTGCCAGTTTCAGGGTCTTTTCCTTGGCTCGAGACAAACCGATTGCGCGACACTGATCATCTGTCAGGGCTGCGACCCGGTCCGGAGCACAGGCCGGCGCCGCCTCCAGCAGGCGGCTCCAAAGTGCAGCCGCGCTCGCTTTGGAGACCATCTGCGCCACGACAATCTGCGCCAGCCCCTCGAACCCGGGCGGCTGGCGGCGCAGCGGCACCGGACCGGCCCTTTCGATGACAGGTACGAGCCGGGGGTCGAGTTCGGCCAGCGCCGCAAGACCCGTCTCAATGTCGTCCGGTCCTTCGATCGTCGGGATATTCGATATTGACAACGCTGCCTCCGGGAGGCCAACCGTAGCAGCAGCCGCAACCCGTTGCCACCGTCCGAGAACCCGCCTGATCCATCATGGCCCCGACTGCCAGCGACCGCATTTTCCGCTTTGCGCCGAGCCCCAATGGCGAACTGCACCTGGGTCACGCCTGCTCCGCTCTCATCAACCACGATATGGCAACGGCAAGCGGAGGCCGGCTGCTTCTGCGGATGGAAGATACCGACACTCAACGCTGCCGGCCCGAATACGAACGCCAGATTTTGGATGACCTCGGCTGGCTCGGCATCGTCTGGGACAAGCCGGTGCGCCGGCAAAGCGATCACCTGGCAGTCTACCTGGCGTCCCTGGAACGGCTTCGCAAAATCGACGTCGTCTACCCGGCGGTGATGAGCCGACGCGAGATCGCCGACCATGTCGCCAGAGCCGAGGCTGACGGCGGCACCTGGCCACGCGATCCGGATGGCGCTCCGATCTACCCGGGCACAGAACGGGATCTTGGTCCGGCCGAGCGTCAGCGTCTGATTGATTCCGGTCAGCCGTTTGCCTGGCGCCTCGATTTGCAAGCTTCTGCGAAACGCCTCGGTCGGCCGGTCGACTGGTTGGAGGAAGGCCGCGGGCCGGGAGGCGAGACCGGCCGGATCACCTGCGACTGGTCCCGCTGGGGCGACATTGTGCTGACCCGTTCAGACCGTCTGGTTGCCTATCACCTGGCAGTGGTGGTGGATGATGCGCTGCAAGGAGTCACGGACGTTGTGCGCGGTCACGATCTCTTTCACGCCACGGCACTGCACCGTCTTCTGCAGGAACTGCTCGAGCTGCCGATGCCGCGCTATACCCATCATCACCTGCTGACCGATGAAACCGGACGCAAACTGTCGAAACGCGACCGCGACCTGTCCTTGAAAAGCCTGCGCCGGCGACGAACGCCAGCGCAAATCCGCACCATGATCGAGGCAAGCCCCAAAATCTGAAGTGATGGGCCGAATTGGCCCGAAACGCCCTATTCGACGCGCATGAACAGGTGCTTGATCAGCACCAGCAGCAAAAGCGATCCGAAAGCCCCGATCAAACCGGCGGCCGCCAGAACTTCCACGTTGGAAACCCTGAGACCGATTTTGTCGGCCAACAAAAGTCCGAGAAACAGTCCGGTCGTCAATATCAGCATATTGCCGAGCACGCCGAAGCCCGAAGAACCGATAACCCCGTCCATGGCATGGCCAACGAAGAAACAGCCGATTATGCAGGCGATGATTAGCCCGTAGAAAACCTCCGGAGATACATATCCGATCATTTTCCGCTCCATCATTTGCGTTGTCCGGTACCTGCATCGCCCCCATACCGACACAAACCGAAGCGACAATTCATTTGTCGCGTGACAAATTACATCAAAACCACTCGATATTCCCGCTATTCCGCCTGTTTGAGTTAACGCGAAATAGTGACAAAAATCCTAATTTGCGGGCATTTTCGCCGGATTAACCTTATGAGTCGCGGTTTTCCGCGAGGATCGCGGCATTGAGCTCTGCTCCAAGGATGAAGATCGCGGCGACAATGTAGAGAAAAATCAATGCGATCATAATGGACGCCAGACCAGCATAGGTTGCAACATAGGTCGAAAACTGCTGCAAATAGGCGGCGAACAATGAGGCGCCGGCGATCCAGAACAGCATGGTCACACCCACGCCGGGCAGGATCGACCAGAGTGTCCTGCGCCCGGCTGGCAACCAGCTGTGGCAAACGACGAGCGCTACGAAGAGCAGCGCCACGGCGATCAGCAGGCGCCAGTTTTCAAAATGCACCACCAGCGCTTCGCTCCAGGGCAGCCATTCCCGCGTCAGTTGGATAGCGACTGGCGCCAGGACCAGCAGGAAGCTGATCACCAGCATGACCACCACCGCCACGAGGACGAAACCCAGGCTTTGCAAACGCAGCAAGACGAACGACCGGTCGTCTCGCTGGCGGTAGGCGCGATTGAGCGACACCCGCAGCGCTTCGACACCGTTCGATGCAAAGAAAGCGGCAGCCAGCACACTGACCGTCAGCAGCCCACTGCGATTGACCGTGAGCACGTTGAGCACTTCCCGCGAGATCGGTTCGGCGATCGATTTCGGCCAGGTGTCGAAGATGATATGCACGGCCGTATCGGCAAACGTATCGGCGCCCAGAAAACTGGCAAGCGCCGTGCCGAAGATCAGAAAGGGAAACAGCGCCAGCAGCGTCGACAGGGCAACATGGCTGGCCATGGCCCAGCCGTCATCGTCGTTGAAATGCGTGACCGCATTGAGGACGATCCTCAAGCTGCGTTGCCAGTCCATTTGCACTCCCGCTCGCTCCACCCTATGTCAGTTCGTCCATGCCGGTTGTCAAATGGAATTGCTTCCAATCCCCGGCGGCAGCGACTAAGAGTGTCCTCCGGTTTCCGCCGGAAATCCTCTCCCACGGAGCAATGCATGGCCGAGAAACGCAGCATTCTTGTCACCGGATGTTCCTCCGGGATCGGTGCGCATTGCGCCCGCGCCCTGCGCGATGACGGCTGGCAGGTTTTCACGACGGCACGAAAGCCCGAGGATATCGATGCCCTGTCGGCGGATGGTTTCAGCGCCCATTACCTGGACTATCGTGAGGAAGACAGTATCGACGCGCTGTTCGAAACCGTCATGCGGGAATCGGGCGGCCGCCTCGACGCGCTGTTCAACAACGGCGCCTACAGCCAGGCCGGCGCCATCGAAGACCTACCGACCGAGGCGCTCAAACAGCAATTCGAAGCCAACGTGTTCGGTTGGCACACACTGACCCGACAGGTCATCCCGGTCATGCGCAATCAGGGCAGCGGTCGCATCGTTCAGTGCTCCTCTATTCTCGGGTTGGTGCCGATGCGCTGGCGCGGTGCCTACAACGCCTCCAAATTTGCGCTTGAAGCTCTGAGCGTCACCATGCGCATGGAACTCGCCGGCAGTGGCATTCACGTCAGCCTGATCGAGCCGGGACCTATCGAATCGAAAATGGCCTCGAACGCGCTCGCCTATGTCGAAAAATACATCGATGTCGAAGGCTCGGTGCATCGGCAGTCCTATGAGCCGGAGCTAAAACGACTGCGCCAGGGTGGTGTGCGGTCGAAACACAAACTCGGCCCCGAGGCCGTCTACCGCGTGCTGAAACACGCCCTCGAAAGCCCCCGGCCGAATCCGCACTATGTGGTGACCAGGCCGGCGAAGATCGGCGTGGCGCTCAAACGTTTGCTGCCAGCCCGAACGCTCTATGACATACTTGGGAAACGCTGATGGACCCGATCGGCAAAATCACGGAACCACGCCCATGACCGATTTCCTGTTTTACCTGACGCTTGTCGTGATGGCGGCGGTGGTGTTCGTGCTCATCCGCGGCCTGTTCAACATGATGCAAGGCGGATCCGGCAATCTGTCCAACAAGCTCATGCAAATGCGAGTGTTGCTGCAATTTGTTGCCGTTGTGCTGATTGTCGCGATATTGTGGATTACCGGCGGCGGACGGTAGGGGAGGACGATCTTGGTAACGCTCAACAAGATATACACGCGGACCGGTGACGACGGCAGCACGGCCCTCGGCAGCGGCGAACGCCGCGACAAGTACGATTTGCGCGTCGCCGCCTACGGCACGGTGGATGAAGCCAATGCCTGCATCGGCATGGCCCGGCTTCACACCCGCGATGACGCTGTGCTGGATGCCATTCTGTCGCGCATTCAGAATGACTTCTTCGATCTCGGCGCTGATCTGGCG
Organism: Hoeflea sp.; assembly: GCA_965216535.1. Lineage (GTDB taxonomy): Bacteria > Pseudomonadota > Alphaproteobacteria > Rhizobiales > Rhizobiaceae > Hoeflea_A. Next base: position 1,356,142 of record OZ244175.1, on the reverse strand, counting down.
ACGCCGGAAACAGATACGCCGCCGCCCTACCCGCCCCTGCGCATCATCGACAGCCAGGTTGACCGGCTTGAAACCGAGATCGATGAACTGAACGACCGGCTGCAACCGCTGAAGTCTTTCATTCTGCCGGGTGGTTCTGCGGCGGCCTCAGCCTTGCATCTGGCGCGGACCGTGGCGCGTCGTGCCGAACGCATGGTGGTCGAGCTTGCTGGCAAGCCGGATGAGAGAGTCAACCCTGCCGCGATCCGCTATATCAATCGCGTCTCGGACCTGTTGTTCGTTGCCGCCCGGATCGCCAACAGCGACGGCCGCGACGACGTGCTCTGGGTTCCCGGAGAGACCCGCACATGAGTGTCACACCAACGGTCGCCAGCGGATAGGCAGGCCATGTTCATTCCGCTGCACGACCGCAACGACCTCGACCATATCAATCTGCAATATGTCACGCTCGGGCTCATCGTTATCAACACGGTGATCTGGCTGGGCACGACGTTCAGCGGCGAAACCGGTGCCTTCACCACGGCGGCGGTCCTGGGCTTCGGCTACATTCCGGCCGTCGCTAATGGTTTTGCCGACCTGGCGCCCGGCCTCGCCATCGTGCCCGAAGAGGCGACCTACATCACCTATGCCTTTCTGCACGGCGGTTTTTGGCACCTGGCGAGCAACATGCTGTTCCTGTGGGTATTCGGCGATAACATCGAGGATGCTCTGGGCCATATCCGCTTTCTGATCTTCTACCTGCTTTGTGCCGCGGCCGGAGCATTGGCGCACGGCCTGCTGGATCCGCAATCCGAAGCACCGCTCATCGGCGCATCCGGCGCGGTCGCCGGCGTCGTCGCCGCTTACCTCATCCTGCATCCCCGCGTGCGGGTCTGGGTTCTGGTACTCGGTCGTATTCCGCTGCCGCTTCCGGCCTTCATTCCGCTCGTGGGGTGGATCGGTTTTCAGATCTTCATGGTGGTTTCGGACACCGATGGCGACGTGTCCTGGGCTGCCCACATTGGCGGCATCATCGCCGGCGCCGTTCTCGTTGTCCTGTTGAAGCGCCGTGCCGTGCCCCTGTTCGACCGCAAGATCATCTCGCCCAAGGCGGTCATCCACAAGAAGCAAGCCGAAGCGCCCAGTCGCGGCTGGGGCCGCTAGAGTATCCGTTTTGCTCAAGCGGTTTTAGGTTCCCACATTCTGTCGGCCTTGATCAGGGCGTTTGCGAGCTCGATCAGCTTCCGCATGATGGCCGTCAGGGCGACCTTTGGTGGTTTTGCGGCCTTGATCATGGCTGCGTATTTGTCCTTCAGATCGGGATTGAAGCGGATGGCGACCAGCGCCGGCATGTAGAGAGCATCGCGCAGGTATTTGCGGCCACCTTGTATAAAGGCCTTGCCTTTCCACTTCCCCGATTGGCGTGTCATGGGTGCCAGGCCGGCCAGTGCGGCGGCCTGCTTCTTGCCGAGCGTGCCGATCTCGGGGCACTCGATGAGGATCGCCGCGGCAACCACGTCGCCTATGCCGCGGATCGAGCGCAGGATGGCATAGGCTCTTGCGCGTTTCGCAGACGCTGTCAGCCGGATTGCGATTTCACCTTGAAGCGCGATGAGCTGGCGTTCGACCTGGGCGAGCCGCGCCTTGGTGTGACGCCGGGTCATGGCCAGGGTCTGCGTCTTCAGGCGGTTCTTCAGGCGGGTGCGGTCCTTGACGAGCGCCGTGCGGGCAATCTGCAACTCCTTGAGTTCACTCTGACCTTCAATGGCGGGCCTGTCAGGTACCAGATCGAGCGCCGCGCCCATCTGCGCCAGAACGCGCGCATCCACCTGGTCGGTCTTGGCCCGGTTGCCGCTCGCCTGGGCAAAGCGGCGCGCCTGTAGCGGGTTGACCTTGACCAGTGGCAGCTTGCCGGCCAGGGCCTGTTCGAAACGGCCGTGATAGGGGCCGGTTGCTTCATAGATCAGCAGATGCGGTTGCCTGTCGCCGATCCAGCGCTTCAATGCCCTGAATCCGGCCGGGTCGTTGGTGAACCGGGCCGCAGCGCCGGTGGCGCAGCGGTGCACGTCCAGATGGTCTTTCGAGATATCGATGCCGATGCTATCCTTCATGGTCTTCGTCATGTCCTATGCTTGTCGTAGAGGGCTTTCGAGCCGCTCTGTATCCGTTCAGGCCTCATGCGAAGACGATGGCTGATCAAACTCTAGCGCGGTCCACAACGACCAAGCCGTCTACGATCCGGCCACCGCCACTGCACGCCATGTTGAGGTGGCGTGCGGTGGCTCATTCCTCGCACGATGGCCGGGAAAATCATAAGACAAGCCGATCATGGTTAGATTGAACCATTCTGCCGAGGCGCATTTGCGTCAAGGTCGAGCTCAAAACGCAGGTCGGGCTGGTTGCCCGGCCGAGGCTTTGGGCGAAGGATTTGGCGCAAATGCGCCCGGCCCTTCGGGTTTGCGGTCGGCGGACGCCCGCAGTGTCAGGATGCTCGCGAGATGCCTCCGGCATCGCGCTGCGCTCCTTCCTCGCGGATCGCTTCGCCGACCACAAACAGAATTGCTTTAATCTAACCATGATAGGCTTGTCTTATGATTTTCTTTGTCCATGAGCGAAAATGGACCGCCGCTCGACGAGGGCAAACTCGCCTGCGGCGGCAGGGGACGGATCGGTGATAGGCTGGCCGTTTGAAGGGCCGAGTTAGAGTGCGATCACCCCTGTCTTTTCCATGCAGCCTGAACGGATACCTGAGCCGCCAAGCTCGAATGACAAGCATAGGACACGGAAAAGATGACACAGCTTACCATCGGCATCGATGTTTCAAAAGACACGCTCGACGTTTGTCGGCTGCCGGATCATACACATCATCGCTTCGCTAACGACAGGGTCGGGATCTGCGCCCTGATCCGGTGGATCGGCGCCACACCTGTTGACCGCATCGTTTTCGAGGCTACCGGTGCCTATCACCGTGTCCTGGAGCGTAGTCTGTCGGACACTGGCCTGCCGCTATGCAAGGTCAACCCGTGGCAGGCGCGCCGTTTTGCCGAAGCCCGGGGCACACGGGCCAAGACCGATAAGATCGATGCCGCTATGCTGGCCGCCTATGGCGCGATGCTGCGGCCTAAACCACACGAAGCAAGGAGCCAAGCCCTCGTGACCTTGGGAGAATTGACCATGGCGCGCCGTGCCCTGGTCAAGGACAGAACAGCAACCAAAAACCGGTTGCATGTGCTCACTGCAACGTTGCTAAGGCGTCAGGCCACGCAAAGGCTCAAACAGATCGAGCTCCATATCAAGGCCATCGACAGCCAATGCAGAGAGATCATTGAGGCTGATCCCACATTGCGGAGCCGCCACCGCGTACTGACCTCCATTCCCGGCCTCGGCGACATCACCATCGTCACCTTGCTTGCCGAGATGCCTGAGTTGGGCTCAATGGACAAACGCCGCGCAGCAAGCCTAGCTGGCTTGGCCCCAACAACCCGACAGTCCGGGAAATGGAAGGGCAAGAGCTTCATACAAGGCGGGCGCGCAAAACTCAGGCAGGCACTCTATATGCCCGCCCTCGTCGCCATCCGCTTCAATCCTGTGCTCAAAGCCAAGTATCGGCAACTCATAGAAGCAGGGAAGCCGTCAAAGGTCGCGATCACCGCAATCATGAGAAAACTCATCACAATCGCAAACGCACTCGTCAGAGACGGCAGACTGTGGAATCAAATGCCAACTTTGACTTGATCAGAACGGATACTCTACAGAACCGCTCCGGGGGACAAATTGCCGCACCCGCGCCTGCAATCCTGATTGACGGCAACGGGGCCTTGCAGATATGTGACACCCACAAGGCTCTCAATCGCAGGACAGACGCATATTCCACTGGCAGAATTTGACTGCCTTGATGTCGCTTTCCAGCCATCACGGACGACACGGAATGTGCACTATCCCGCGCGCTGCTGGAGAAAGGTGAACGCATGAAAGTTCTGGTACCCGTGAAGCGGGTGATTGACTACAACGTCAAGGTCCGCGTCAGGCCCGACGGCTCGGGCGTCGAGCTGGCCAATGTCAAAATGTCGATGAACCCGTTCGACGAAATCTCGGTCGAAGAGGCAATCCGCCTCAAGGAAGCCGGTAAGGTCGAGGAAATCGTCGCCGTATCGATCGGCCCGGCCAAGGCCGAAGAGACCATCCGCACGGCCCTCGCCATGGGCGCTGATCGCGGCATTCTCGTCCAGACAGACGACCTGGTCGAGCCGCTGGCGGTCGCCAAGATCCTCAAGGCTGTGGTCGAGGAAGAAAATCCGGGCCTCGTCATTGTCGGCAAGCAGGCCATCGATGACGATTGCAACCAGACAGGCCAGATGCTGGCTGCCCTCCTGGGCTGGTCGCAGGGCACCTTCGCCTCCGAGGTCGAGATCGGCGACGGTTCCGCTTCGGTCACCCGTGAAGTCGACGGCGGCCTGCAGACCATCGAGATCAAACTGCCGGCGGTGGTCACCACCGACCTGCGTCTCAACGAGCCGCGCTATGCTTCCCTGCCCAACATCATGAAGGCCAAGAAGAAGCCGCTCGACAAGAAGACGACCACCGACTACGGCGTCGACACCGCTCCACGCCTGACCGTGCTCAACACCGCTGAGCCCGAAGGCCGCAAAGCCGGTGTCAAGGTCGAGAGCGTTGCCGACCTGGTCGACAAGCTGAAAAACGAAGCCGGCGTGCTTTAGGACGGAGACGATTATCATGACCACACTTCTTCTCGCGGAACATGACAACCAGTCGCTGTCCGATCAGACCGCAAAGGCCCTGACCGCCGCAGCCGCAATCGGTGGCGACGTGCATGTACTGGTCGCCGGTAAGGGTGCCCAGGGCGTCGCCGATGAAGCCGCCAAGCTGGATGGCGTATCGAAGGTCCTGCTGGCCGAATCCGATGACCTGGAGGTCAACCTGGCCGAGCCGACAGCTGCCTTGATCGTCTCGCTGGCCGACGGCTACGACGCCTTTGTTGCCGCCGCCACAACCGACGGCAAGAACATCATGCCGCGGGTCGCTGCCCTGCTCGACGTGATGCAGATCTCGGACATCACCGACGTCGTCAGCGCAGACACTTTCAAGCGGCCGATCTATGCCGGCAACGCCATTCAGACGGTTCAGTCGACCGACCCGAAAAAGGTCATCACCGTGCGTACGGCCGGCTTCAATGCCGCCGGCGAAGGCGGTTCGGCATCCGTTGAGACGATCGGCGCCGCTGCAGACCCGGGCCTGTCGAAATTCGTCGAAGCCAAGCTGTCGGAAAGCGACCGGCCGGAACTGACTTCGGCCAAGATCATCATCTCCGGCGGCCGTGCTCTCGGTTCCGAGGAGAAATTCCAGGAGGTCATCCTCCCGGTGGCCGACAAGCTCGGCGCCGCCGTCGGCGCCTCGCGCGCTGCCGTCGATGCCGGCTACGCGCCGAACGACTGGCAAGTTGGCCAGACCGGCAAGGTCGTCGCCCCGGACCTTTACATTGCCTGCGGCATATCAGGTGCGATTCAGCACCTGGCCGGCATGAAGGATTCGAAGGTGATCGTTGCGATCAACAAGGACGAGGAAGCGCCCATTTTCCAGGTCGCCGATTACGGTCTCGTTGCCGACCTTTTCGATGTTCTGCCGGAGCTTGAAAAGGCGCTCTGACCCGTTGGCAAACGGGGCCGCATAGCCCTCTTCGCACCTGCAAAAAAATGATTGGCCGGGCTGGACGTTGTCAGCCCGGCCAATTAGTTTGTGCGCGGTTCATTACAGGGAATTGAGGTTATGGCCGGCTCGATCAAATCAGTTGGTATTGTTGGTGCTGGCCAGATGGGCAGCGGCATCGCACATGTCTGCGCCGTGGCCGGCTACGATGTCCTGCTGCACGATGTCTCCGAAGCCAAGATCAATGACGGCATGGCCACGATCAACGGCAACATGGCCCGTCAGGTTGCCGCCGGAAATCTGGAAGAGGGCGCGCGGGACGCCGCCCAGGCGCGCATAGCCCCGGCCATTTCGGTCGAGGATCTCGCGGCCACCGACATGGTCATCGAGGCGGCGACGGAAGACGAGACCATTAAGCGCAAGATCTACGCCAATCTTTGCCCGCTGCTCAATCCGGAAGCCATCATCGCCACGGACACATCTTCCCTGTCGATCACCCGCCTGGCCTCGGCAACCGATCGTCCCGAGCGCTTCATCGGTATTCACTTCATGAACCCGGCACCGGTGATGCATCTGGTCGAGCTGGTTCGCGGCATTGCCACCGAGGATGTGACGTTCGAGGCTTCCAAGGAATTCGTGGAATCGCTCGGCAAGACGGTGACGGTCGCCGAGGATTTTCCGGCGTTTATCGTCAACCGCATCCTGCTGCCGATGATCAACGAGGCGATCTATACGCTCTATGAAGGCGTCGGCACGGTCGAGGCCATCGACACGGCCATGAAGCTCGGAGCCAACCATCCGATCGGGCCCCTGCAATTGGCCGATTTCATCGGGCTCGATACCTGCCTGTCGATCATGCAGGTGCTTTATGACGGCCTGGCCGATTCCAAGTATCGCCCCTGCCCGCTTTTGACGAAATATGTCGAAGCCGGTTGGCTCGGTCGCAAGACCGGCCGCGGCTTCTATGACTACCGCGGCGACGAACCTGTCCCCACGCGTTGAGGAACTTCTGACATGAGCGATCGCCCCGTAGCCTTGATCATCGGCGGTGGCAGCGGCATGGGCGCCGATGCCGCACGCAAACTGTCCGAAGACGGTTTCGACATCGCGATCCTGTCCTCGTCCGGAAAAGGTCTGGAACTGGCAGCTCAGCTTGGTGGTCTCGGCATCGAAGGCTCCAACCGCAACGCGGCAGACCTGCAGGCCCTGGTGGACGCTGCGATGGAGAAATGGGGGCGCATCGACACGGTCGTTTCCAGCGCCGGACACGGACCCAAGGGCCCCGTGCTCGAATTGAGCGACGAGGACTGGCATGAGGGCATGGAGTTCTACCTGCTCAACGTCATCCGGATCGCCCGCATCGTGACACCGATCATGCAGAAACAGGGCAATGGGGCCTTCGTCAACATATCCACCTATGCCGCCTTCGAGCCCGAGGAGCTTTTCCCGACTTCAGGCGTGTTCCGCTCCGGCCTCGCCGCCTTCACCAAGCTGTTCACCGACAAATATGCCGGCGACAACCTCCGCATGAACAACGTCATGCCCGGTTTCATCGACAGCCTGCCGGAAAAGGAAGACCGCCGCACCCGCATTCCGATGGGCCGATATGGCAACGTGGCGGAAGTGTCCGAACTCATCGCCTTCCTGGCGTCTGACAAGTCCAGCTATATCACCGGCCAGAACATCCGCATCGACGGCGGCATCACGCGCTCGGTTTAGCCTTGTTTGAGATCTGATGGTCCGATCCACCTGTCATTCCTGACAGGGGACAGGCGAAACATTCCTTCCTAGAGTTGCCTCAAAATGCGGCCTCGGCGCTAGCAGATCTGCGCCTTTGTGAGCTCCGAGCCCACCCTATAATGCCGTCAGACAATCGATTCGCGGGGGGTTAATCGATGCCAAATGCGGACAGCATCTCAGGCGTGGCGCAAGCCAAGAGCCAGCAGTATCGGCCAATCAATCGGCGGCACGAAAAGCTCCGCGCAAGTCGCGCCGGACAATACTCACCTGCAGGCTCTTGAAATGTGGGGTGTCCAAATGCCGACCAGGAAATCAGGTCTCCTGTCATTTCAGCCGACCCTCGCAATTGGCTCAATCCTTTTGGTATTACCAATGACCGCGTCAGCGGTTCACGCCCAAACCTGGACTGGCGAGACGTCGTCCGACTGGTTTGACGCGACCAACTGGTCAACCGGTGCGGTTCCGACCGACAGCGACTTCGCCTATATCGATACGGAATCTCCCAATGCGACCGTGATTTCAGACCAGGCTTCCAACGGAACCGCCGAAGCCGACGATATGATCGTGGGCAATTCATCCAAAGGTTCTCTGACCATTGAAAACGGCGGCCAACTCACACTCGATGATGCCATTGCCATCGGTTTCAACAAGGGCAGCAATGGGTCGGTGGTTGTTTCCGGATCCACGACCGACGGCACAACAAATTATGCCTCGACGCTGAATGCCGCAGGCGGCCTGATCGTCGGCAGCGAAGGAAAGGCCACGCTGACGATTTCGGAGGGCGGCGCTGTCATTGCCCAGAGCATTGGCGGTCCGATCACCATAGCCGTTGGTGAAGATGCGACTGCCACCATCATCATCGGCAGCGCCATCGGACAGACTCCGAACGATCCGGGCACCATTTCGGCTACCGGCATCTCGATTGTTGAAGCGGGCGGCGGCATGGTCTTCAATCACACCGCGACCTCCGCCAACCCCTATGTGTTTTCAGTCCCAATCTCGTCTCTGTCCGGGCTGAAATCCGGCACCATCACCGTCGCTGGCGGCTATACCGAACTGACCGGCGATAACAGCGGATACGCCGGCACCACGACGGTCGATGGCGGGACCTTGGTCATCGATGTGGCACTGGGTGGAAGCGCGCTCACAGTTGGCGACTCCTCCACAGAATCCATCATGGTAATTCAACAGGGTGGACAGAGTGTCCAGACCGGCAACGTCATCATCGGCAACAACAGCAGCAGTTCCGGCTCGGTGACAGTGACCGGTGAAAGCACCGGCGGCACAGCTTCGTCATTATCGATCGCCGGCAACTTTTATGTTGGAAACAAGGGCACCGCCACACTGACAGTGTCTTCTGGAGCAACGGTAGACGTCGACAAGGGAAAAGGCACCGTTTCAGTGGCACGCCAAAGTGGCTCGAACGGAACGGTGGTCATCGGCGCGGCCTCTGGTTCAAGTGCGGCCGCACCCGGAACACTCACGGCCGCTTCCCTTGAATTCGGCAGTGGCACCGGAACGCTTGTTTTTAACCACACCGGCACCGAAGCTGACGCGACCGAGCTCGCCTTTACCATCAGCGGCAAAGGGACAATCGATGTTGAAGCCGGCTACACCGAGTTGTCCGCCGACAACAGCGGATTTTCGGGGACCACCACGGTCGATGTCGGCACTCTTGCAATCACCGGTGATCTCAACGGCAACGCACTGATCGTCGGCAACACCGGCGCCGGCGGCATGATGAGCATTACCGACGCGGCAATCGTCAACATCAGCGGCGATGCGACAATCGGCGTTTCTTCGGGCAGTTCTGGCACCGTCACCGTTTCCGGCGCAACCTCAAGTGGCTCCACAGTCGACGCCTCATCCCTCAAGGTCTCGAAGGATCTTGTCGTCGGGGCATCCGGATCGGGCACGCTCATCCTCAACAACAGCGGCCTCGTTAATGTCAACGGCGGCAACGGTGCTCTGACGGTGGCCCAGTCCGCCGGCTCCACCGGCAGCTTTGTCATCGGATCGCAATCCGGCGACACGGCACTCGGCACCGGCACACTCAAGGCGAAATCAATCGCCTTCGGCGACGGCACCGGTACGGCTTTGTTCAACCACTCGGACGACTCAGGCGGATTCGAATTTGCCCTGCCATTCACCGGAAGCGGCACTATCGAGGTTGAAGGCGGCACGACGGTCCTGACCTCGAAAAGCACCAGCTTCACCGGGCAAACGAGCATCAATGGCGGTATTCTTTCGGTGACCGGTACATTGCCCGGGGCTGTTGCAGTCAACAATGGCGGAACGTTGGGCGGTACCGGCACGCTCACTGGAGCGATCACCGTGAACAACGGCGGGACCATTGCGCCGGGAAGTTCCGTCGGCACGCTCAACACAGCCGATGTGACTTTCGAAAGCGGCAGCATCTTCGATGTGGAAATCGACACCGACGGCAATGTCGACCTGCTCGCTTCGACCGGAACGGTCACGATCGACGGTGGCTCGGTCCTGGTTTCAGCCGACAGCTATTCCGTAGACACCACATTCACGATACTGACCGCCGACACCGCGGTCAGCGGAACATTCTCCGGCGTTTCCGGCACCTCCACCTTTATCGACTACACGCTTGGCTACGACGCCACCGACGTCACCCTCACCCAGTCGGTCAGCCAGTCTTTCGCAAGTGTCGGCGAAACGGAAAACCAGTTGGCTGTCGCCAAGGCCCTCGATTTGCTGGACCTCGACCATGAGGTCGTCCAGTTGGCTTTCGGGTCGGCAAGCGAAACAGAAGCAAGAGGCCTGTTCGATAAGCTCAGTGGCCAGACCCAGGCGTCGCTCAAGGGCGCCTTGATGAGCAGCGGCCGCAAAGTCAGCGACGCCATCAACCAGCGGCTTGGCGGGTCATTTCACGACGACACCCAGGTTTTCGCCTACGGCAGCACCAACTCGAAATCGCAACACGGAGCCTGGATCGCCGGCTATGGTGGTTGGGAAGACATCGACTCCTCGGGCAACACGGCCGCCGCTGACAACAGCTATGGTGGAATTGTCGCCGGCCTCGATCGCGATTTCGGCCGGCACTGGCGACTCGGCCTTCTGGGGGCCTACGGTCACACCGAGACCACCCAATCCGCCTTGTCTTCTTCAGCCAGCGCAGACAGCTTTTCTGCCGGCGCCTATGGCCAGGCGACGCATGGTCCGGTGTTTGTCAATTTTGGCGGCCTGTTCACCTGGCACGACGTCGACTCAAGCCGTTCAGTTGCCATTCGCAGGAAGTCGCAAACCCTCACGGCCAGCTACGACGCGACAAGTTGGCAACTCTTTTCAGAGGCTGGTTACCGGATCGACCGGGGCGATACGCGGATCGAACCCTTCGCCAACCTGTCTTTCATGCAACTCGATACCGATGGCTACACCGAAACGGGCGGCAGCACCGCTCTGACCGCCGCCTCGGATACGCAGAGCACGACCTTCACGACACTCGGCCTTCGTGTCGCGCAACAAATGACCCAGACAGTGCGGCTGCATGGAATGGCTGGCTGGCGTCACGCCTTTGGCGACACGGATCCCTCGGCGACCTTTGCACTGGCCGGTTCCATCCCGTTCACAGTGACCGGTGCACCGATTGCCGTGGATGCGCTGGTTATCCAGGCAGGATTCGACGTTGAGGCCGCAAACAATGTGACTTTCGGCATGGTCTATGACGGCCAATTTGGCGACGGCTCCAGCGCCAACCAGATCGAGGGGCACCTGCGAGTCCTGTTTTAGGGCCCGCCCAGGAGACGAAGGGACTGCACCCGCTGGCCCCGCCTCTCTGAGGGCGGCAACAGCGATTTCATCAGGGAGACTTGCATGCAAATCCAGATCTCGGCAGGCGATACGTTCCACTACACCACACCGGATTTTATCCTCACCGCGCTGGTGGGCCAAACCATCACCTACGGAACAGGCAAAGACAATGTCCAGGTCGTGACCAACGGCCTGGAAGACACCGTCGACATCGATCAGATCCGGCCCGACGCGTTCTCGACCCGCTTCATCCAAGATGTCTTTGATGCTTTGCAAGTCGATGATCCGGCGGTCGTCGACGCCGCCATTGACGCCTTCGGATTTGAGGCCGAGCGGTTGTTCGCCGAGGTTCTGGCAGACAACAGCGCCATTGAGGAAGTTATCGCGGCGCTGAACGAGATTGTTGTCATCGACGGCCTGGTGGAGGCAGCTGCGGAAGCAGCGGATGCGCTCCAGGCCGAAGACGATTCCCTCGACATCGTTGCGATCCTTGGCCTCGCCGACCAGATCTACCAGGACCTTGGCACCGGCACCGATTTTTCCATTTCAATCGACTCCGGCGATTCCTTCGACTTCACGGTGGGCGAGACGACCGTCACCAAGCTGCTCGGGCAAACCGTCAGCCATGTCTCGGGCGACGACAATCGGCAAACCATCATCAACGGGTTCGACGACGAAACGACCGGCTCCGGGGGATCGTCTGGTGGCAACTCCGCCGCCGCAACCGCAGCGTCGACAGCAGAAGCCGCGTCCAGCCAGGCCGGCTTTTCCATTGTCATCGAAACCGGCGACGATTTCACGTTCGACATCGGCGAAACCAGCGTCGTCAAGATGTTCGGACAGACGGTCAGCTACATTTCGGGTGACGACAATGATCAAACCGTCACCAACGGCCCGGCAATCCTTGGGGGCTCTTCAGCAAGTCAGTCCTCTGCGGATGACGTTTCGAATATATCGCAAGCGGCCGCAACAGAGGTCGAGGCGGAGCTGCCGACCATCCTGATCACCACCGGCGACAGTTTTTCCTTCGATCTCGGCACGACCAGCATCACCAAAATGTTCGGCCAGACCGTCAGTTATGTTGCCGGCGATCACAACGTGCAAACCGTCACCAACGGAATTTCCGTCGACACGGATCCAACCGTTTCCAGCGCCTCAGCCACTCTTGAAGATCCCCGGCCTTCGGTGGAGGAGCTGTTCGGCTCATCGGTTGCCAACAGCGAGAGCTCCGGCGCAGCGGATCCCGACAAGATCATCGAAATCCTCACCAAGGTGGCCGACATCGTCGGAAAGCTGGAGGATCCGACGGACGTATCGATCGTCATCGAAACCGGACACAACTTCTTTTTCAACATCGGCGAAGCCGAAGTCACCAAGATGTTCGGTCAGACCGTCAGCTATGTCGCCGGCGATCGCAATGACCAAACCGTCACCAACGGATTCGACGTCACCGATGCCGGGGACGGTCAATTCTCCGACTTCGGCAACATCGATTTCGCCGCAATAGACATCGACGACACACAACAGGTTCACGCCCTGGCGTCGGAATTCGGAGCAGAGGCGGAGCAACTGCTCGACGACATATTGACCGATGGCAGCGCTATCGCCGAGGTGGTTGCCGCCCTGGACGACATTTTTTCGCAAAGTGACCTGGGCAGCATCTCGGACCTGATCGACGAGCGCCAGAATGACGATGATTCCACCGATGTGGTCGCCATTCTCGAACTGGTCAGACAGATCCGCAACGATCTTGCGGCCGGCTCCGAACTGTCGATCCTGATCGAATCCGGCGATGATTTCGAGTTCAACATCGAGTCCACATCCGTGACCAAGATGTTTGGTCAAACCGTCAGTTATGTGAACGGAAGCTACAATCAACAGACCGTCGTCGACGGCTTCGAGGTCACGACTGTCGATGCCTCGGAATCCACCACTGTCAGCAGCCTGACGTCGCCCGGAGCGGCAGCATCACAGATTGACGAAAGCGTGGAGGACGAAGCGGATGACGGGTTCTCAATCGTCATCGATGCGGGCGACAACTTCGTCTTCAATGTAGGAACGGCAGACATCGTGAAAATGTTCGGCCAGACCGTCAGCTATGCGGCCGGGACCAATATCACCCAAAGCGTCATCAACGGGTTTTCAGCCGACCTGGACGGATCGACGGCCGGCCTACAGGAGCAGGACCACGAGACTCGGATGGAAGAGGCAGTCGTTTTTCCGATCGAGGACGCACAGGACGAAGACGATACGCCGAACATTCTGATCGAGGCCAATGACACCTACACTTTCGACGTCGACGATGTCGAAATCGTCAAGATGTTTGGCCAGACAGTCAGCTACGCCTCAGGTCGGGACATCACGCAGGATGTCGGCAACGGTTTTGAGGCAGGCGATGACACGTCCGATTCATCCGATGTGTCCTTCTGGTCAGACGAGTCCGGAACGGATTCGTCTTCGATCGAATTCGGCGATGACGACACATCCAATTCCGACAGGGCGATCGAGGCGCTCACCCTGGTGGCGGAGCTCATTGGAGATTCGGAAGACCCGTCGGAGTTTTCGATTGCGATCCAGTCCGGCAACGACTTCGGCTTCGATGTCGCCGAAGCAGATGTCGTCAAATTGTACGGTCAGACCGTCAGTCGGGCCGATGGCACCGACGGCACCCAGGATGTTGAAGACGGTCCGGTTGCCGACCCCGGCGGCCATTTCGTTAGCGACATCGACAGTCCATGTCTCGGCCTCGTTTACCGCATGTACGTGGCAAGCCTCGGACGCGCGCCGGACGAAGAAGGCCTGCGATACTGGATCGACATCCTGGAGGACCTGAAGGCCAACCACTCAGACTTTGACGCGGCGGATTACATGGCCGACCGCTTTATCGAGGCATATGAATTCGAGATGCTTTACGGCGCCAATCCAACCGATGCTGAATATGTGGAGGCTCTTTACTGGAACGTTCTCGAGCGGGCGTCGGATGCCGCGGGACACGATTATTGGGTCGGCCGCATGGAAGCCGGGTTGGGGTTCGACGACATGCTGGTCTCCTTCGTCCAGAGCGATGAGGCGATTGCGAATATCTCGCCGGACTATGAGGACGACGTCTGGGTCCTCTGAACCCGTCTCCACCCGAGTTGCCGGCAACCTGCCGCGGGCAGCTGAAAAAAAGCCCGATTGACATCGGCTCGAAATGCGCGCAGCTTGCCGCCATCGGACGCCACATGGACTGTTGCATCACATGACGCATCAAGTGGAAGACCGGCGCATCGGCCGCCGCGCTACGGGATCAGATCTGGTCGTTTAACCGGACCGACATTGTCGTGTCGCCGGACGCTCCGCGTCCTATCCCATTCGTCCTTGACCTGAACGATCATGACTTCGAAACGCGATCTTCGGATTGCCGTCGACATCGGCGGCACATTCACCGATACCGTTCTGGTGGACGGTAACAACCAGGTTCTGGCAACCGCCAAGACCCCGACGACCCCCTCCGACCCGACAGAGGGCGCGCTGCGCGGCTTTCGCCGGGTGCTTGACCAGGCGCAGGCGCGGGCAACCGATATCGGCGGCTTCATCCACGGCACGACGTTGGCCACCAATGCCCTCATTGAGCGGCGGACCGCTCGCGTGGCCACCGTCACGACGGCAGGCTTCCGCGACATTCTCGAAATCGCCTACGAGCGGCGTTACAGCCAGTACGACATCGACCTCGAAAAGCCCGACCTGATGGTTCCGCGCTCGCGCAGCTTCACGGTGCCGGAGCGCATGTCCGTCATCGGTGCGGTGATCGAGCCTCTGGACGAAAGCGCGGTCGACGGGTTGCTGGCGGAACTCGAAGCATGCGGCGCAGAGGCGGTAGCCGTCTGTCTGCTGCACGCCTATGCCAATTCGGCGCATGAACATCGACTGCGCGAACTGCTCTTGCAGCACCGTCCGGAGCTTGTGATTTCGCTTTCCAGCGACGTGAGCCCTGAAGCCCGGGAGTTTGACCGGCTGTGCACGACGGTTGCCAATGCCGGTATCCAGGCGCTGATGGCCGATTACCTGGCCGAGTTCGAACGCCGCTTCGCGCTCGAGGGCCTGCAGTGCCCGGTGCTGATGATGACCGCCGGTGGTGGCATGACGACAATCGACACCGCCCGCCGGTTCCCCATCCGGCTCGTTGAGTCGGGCCCGGCCGGCGGCGCCATCCTCGCTGCCCGGGTTGCGCAAAGCGTCGACGCGGCCCAGGTTCTGTCCTTCGACATGGGCGGCACAACCGCCAAGCTCTGCCTGATCGACGACTTCCGACCGCAGACTGCACGCACGTTTGAAATCGGCCGGGCAGCACGCTTCATCAAGGGCAGCGGCATGCCGGTGCGCATTCCGGTGCTGGAAATGATCGAAATCGGCGCCGGCGGCGGCTCGATCGCCGGGGTCGACCGGCTGGGACGGTTGCAGGTGGGCCCGCAAAGCGCCGGCAGCGAACCGGGACCGGCGGCTTTTGGTCGTGGCGGAACCGAGCCTACCGTGACGGATGCCGATATCGTCATCGGCCTGATCGATCCGGAGGCCTTTGCCGAAGGACGGCTGACCTGCGACCGCAATGCCGCTGAAGCAGCCATAGCGCGCAATGTGGGCGATAATCTCGGGCTCAACGCCATCGATGCGGCCGCCGGCGTCAGCGATATCGTCGACGAAAGCATGGCCAGCGCCGGTCGCATGCATGCGGTCGAATCCGGCAAGGACCTCGGCGAGCGCATCATGATCGCCTTTGGCGGCAACGGCCCGCTTCATGCCACGCGGGTGGCTCGCCGTGCCGGATTGAGCCGCATCCTGATCCCCCGCGATCCGGGCGTTGGCTCGGCCGTCGGCTTTCTTCACGCCCCGATTTCGTTTGAGACCGTTCGATCGAAACACACCATGCTCGACAACCTCGATGCTGACGATCTGAACCGGTTTTTCGAGGCAATGCTGTTGCAGGCGACCGACGTGGTGCGCGCCGGGGCGCCCGAGGCCGAGCTTCGAAGCAGTCGCACTGCCTTCATGCGCTACCGCGGCCAGGGCCACGAGATCGAGATCCGCCTGCCGGACCGTGATCTGGTCCAAACCGACATCGGCGATCTGAAGGCCACGTTCGAAGCCGAATACCGACGCCAATATGCCCGCTCAGTGCCCGGAATGCCCATCGAGATACTCAATTGGGCGGCCAGCGTTTCGACCGTGCCAGGCAACACACCCGTCGTTCCGGAACCGCATGCGGCGAGACCTGTTGCACCGACCAGGCAGAAGAGCATCCGTTGCGATGTCACCGGCAACGATGTCACCGCCGGTGTGTTCAAGCGGGAGGACCTGGTTCCCGGCGACCGGTTGGCTGGCCCCGCGCTCGTCGTCGAACCGCAATCCACGACCTTCGTCAGCAGCGATTTCGAACTGTCTGTCGACACCGACAGCAATCTGCTTTTGTCACGCACGGGCTTGGGAGGAACCGACACATGAGCACCATGAATCCGGCCCGCCTGCAGGTGTTGTGGAACCGCCTCCTGGCGGTCGTCGAGGAACAGGGTCAGGCCCTGATCCGCGCTGCTTTCAGCCCGATCGTACGCGAATGCGGTGACATCTCCGCCGGCATATTCGATGCCAGGGGCCGCATGCTGGCCCAGGCCGTAACCGGCACACCCGGGCATATCAACACCATGGCCCAGGCGGTCGAGATCCTCTGCCAGCACTTCCCGCGCGAGACCATGCAGCCGGGCGACATCTACCTCACCAACGATCCCTGGATCGCCTCCGGCCATCTCAACGATTTCCTGCTGGTGATGCCGGTGTTTCGCGCCGGGCGGGTCGTCGGGTTCACGGCCTGCACCTCGCACCTGGTCGATCTTGGCGGACTGGGCATGGGCCCGGAAGGGTCTGACATCTTCGACGAAGGCCTTCTGATCCCGCCCTGCCGGCTGGTCGAACGCGGCGACATCAATGCTCTCTTGATGCAGCTGATCAAGGCGAATTCCCGCGAACCGGTGGCAAACGAGGGAGATATCTATGCGCTGATCGCAAGCTGCGAAACCGGTGCCCAGCGCCTGGCCGGCATGATGGAGGAGTTCGGCCTCGACACTCTCGACGAATTGGCCAACTACATTATCGAAACATCGCGACGCGGTACGCTTGAGGCCATCGCCGAAGTCCCGGCCGGCACGTATCAGAGCCGCTTGCAGATCGATGGTTACGAGACCGACATCACGTTGTGCGCCAGCCTCTCGGTTTCGCCGGACGGAATCGCGCTCGATTTCACCGGCACCTCTGGCTGTTCGCAGAAGGGAATCAATGTGCCGCTGAACTACGCGGCGGCCTATTCGGTCTTTGCCCTGCGCTGCCTCATCGGCCCGGACATCCCCAACAACGCCGGTTCGCTCGAGCCATTCGTGGTAACCGCTCCGGAAAACTGCATCCTCAATGCACAGCGTCCGGCACCGGTCGCCATGCGCCATACCATTGGCCAACTGACACCCGATCTCGTCTTCGGCTGCCTGACCCAGGCGTTGCCGGACCGGGTGCCGGCCGAAGGCGCGTCCTGCATGTATGACCTGCCGCTACGCAACACGCCAGAGGCCGCTCACAACGAAAATGGCGTCTTTGCCCTGGAACTGGTTTTCAACGGAGGAACCGGCGCCCGGCCAAATCGGGATGGACTTTCCGCGACGGCATTTCCGAGCGGTGTCTGGGGTAGCCAGGTGGAAACCACCGAGGCTGCCGCACCGGTGGTGATCGCCCGTCGGGAATTGCGTACGGACAGCGGCGGCGCGGGACGCCAGCGCGGTGGCTTGGGACAAAGCATCGAGATGCGCTCGACTGGCGAAAAGGACTTTCTGGTCTTTCTATCGGTCGAACGAATCCGCTACCCGGCCCGTGGTCGCGACGGCGGCGGCGACGGCGCACCCGGCCGCATTCGCATCGGCGACGGCCCGGATCTGCCCGGCAAGGGCGAGGTGCGCGTGGCCGCAGGGCAAACGCTTATCTTCGACACGCCGGGAGGCGGTGGTTTCGGAGATCCTGCCTCACGGCCTGGCGGCGTTATCCAAAGAGATATCGGTGAAGGCCTGATCAGCAAGCGGGCTGCGGTCGACGATTATGGTTGGAAGGAGGGTTCCGCATGATACGGCCGAACCCCCACATCGCTGCAATCGCGCCCTATGCGCTGGCGGATCTCGAAGCGAGTGGGAGCGAACCTCCGGTATCGCTTGCCCAGAACGAGTCGATCAGACCTCCAAGCCCGATGGCACTGGAAGCGGCGGCAAGGGCCATGGCGGAATCGGCGCTCTATCCTGACCCCGACTGGAGCGCTCTGCGCGAGGCGATCAGCGGAGTTCACCAGATCCCGGCCGATAGCCTCCTGTGCGGCGCGGGCTCGATGGAACTGATCGCTGCCCTGGCCAAGGCCTATTCCGGATCAGGTTCAGGCATTCTCAGCAGCGGCTATGGCTACGCGTTCTTCCGCAAGGTCGCCGAATTCAACAACGCGCCTTTCGACGACGTGCCGGAAAACAACTTCACCATCTCGGTGGACGCGCTGTTGTCCGCGGCGAACCACAACACCCGCATCGTTTTTGTGGCAAATCCGGGCAATCCGACCGGCACCCGCATTTCCCGGGATGATATCGTTCGGCTGCGCGATACCCTGCACGAAGACACTCTGCTGGTCGTCGACGAGGCCTATGGTGAATTCGCCGACGGTCTCGAGAAGCCCTTGTTCGACCTGGTCAAACGCGGCGACACCGTTGTGCTGCGAACCTTTTCAAAAGCTTACGGACTGGCCGGCATGCGCGTCGGTTGGGGTCTTTTCCCGCCGGCCATTGCGGCCGAGGTGCGCAAACTCCTCAACCCCAACAACATCGCCGTTGCGAGCCAGGCCGCCGCGGCCGCTGCCATGGACGACCAGGCCTATATGCGGGAAACCTGCGCGTTGACGGCAGACCTGCGGGAGTCCTTCAGCGAAGAGGTCCGCCGGTTAGCCCTGACGGTGCCACCCAGCCACACCAATTTCGTGCTCATCGACTTTGCCGACGCCGACAGAGCCAACTCGGCGGAGACGGCGCTGCGCAACCGGGGTATCCTGTTGCGTGGCATGGCCGGCTACGGGCTGCCGAACTGCCTGCGGGCCACGATCGGTAGCAGCGAAACCATGGATCGCGTAGCCGCCATCCTGACGGATTGGCACAATGGAGGATGACGTGATGACCTCGCGCGGACGCGCCCGTATCGGCGTGCTGGTACCGTTCACCAACACCAATCTGGAAGCCGACATGGCGCTGCTGAGGCCTTCGGGCGTCTCCATGCATTTCGCCCGCTTGGGCGGCTATGACGAGGACGCTATCCCCGATTCCGGTCAGATGGCCGGTCTGGGTGCCGCCGAACTTGATGGGCCGCTGGACCTGCTCCTCGGATGTCGGCCTGACGCCATCCTCTATGGCTGCACCTCGGCGACCCTGACTCACGGGCCGGCTTTCGATCGGCAACTCGCGATCCGCATCGGCGACCGAAGCGGCGTCGCAACTGTCACTGCGGCCGGCGCCCTTGTCCACGCCCTGAAGACGCTTGGCGTCACGCGCATCGCCTTTGCCTCACCCTATACCAGCGACATCAACCGGCAGGCGATCGATTTCCTGGAACAAAGCGGTTTCGAAACCGTCTCGCAGGCCGAAGTCGAAGGAACGCTCGACAATGCCGGCCAGGGCGCCTTGAGCCCGGACGAGGTTTATGAGCTCGGTCGGCGGGCCGGCAGTCCGGAAGCCGAAGCCGTGGTGTTGTCTTGCACGGATATGCGATCCGTTGAAGCCGTCGCCCGCCTTGAGGCAGACCTCGGCAAACCGGTGGTGAGTTCCAACCAGGCGATGCTGTTCCAGACCCTGCAAAAGCTCGCAATCAATGATCCGGTCATCGGCTATGGCCGATTGCTCGACGGGAGGGAAAGATAATGGGCATGCAGCGTTCATCGCAGTCGCGCCGGCGCAGCGGCCGCCGCAAACCGGAAGCACGCATGGCGCAATTGCCGTGGCGCCAGGTGACTAACCCATACGATCCGGTAAAAATTCTCACAGAAGACCAGCTCGAGGCCGTCCACCGAACGTCCATACGCATCCTCGAGGAACTTGGCGTCGAGGTGATGAGCGCCCGTGCGCGGGAGCTACTGGCCAAAGCTGGTGCCGAGGTCGACGCTGGCACGTCAACAGTCCGCCTTGACCGCGGCCTTGTCGAGGAGGCGCTCAAGACCGCACCCTCGGTGTTCACCGTCACGCCGCGCAACCCGCAAAAGCAGCTTGTCTTCGGCAAAAACCACATCAGTTTTTCGCTCGTTGCCGGACCGCCCAATGTGCATGACCGGGAGCGCGGCAGACGCGCCGGCAACTACGACGACTATTGCGATTTCATTCGCCTGGCCCACCATTTCAACGTCATCCACCTGATCGGCAACCAGGTGTTGGCGCCGCTGGAACTGCCGTCGAATTCACGGCACCTCGACACCTATCGCGCCAATCTGGTGCATTCCGATCTGGCCTATCTGACGACGTCGATCGGCGCCGGCCGAGCCCTCGACGGGATCGCCATGATGGCAATCGCCCGCGGCATCTCGCTCGATGACATTCGCCAGGACCCTGGCGTCCTGACGATCATTTCGGTCAACAGTCCAAGGCGTTTGGACGAGGCAATGGCCGATGGCCTGATCACCATGGCCGAATATGGCCAGCCGGTCTGCGTCACGCCGTTCACGTTGATGGGCGCCATGACACCGGTCACCCTGGCCGCGGGTCTTGCCCAACAGAATGCCGAGGCGCTGTTTGGCGTCGTCCTCACACAGTTGGTCAACCCGGGTACGCCGGTGCTCTACGGCTCCTACACCTCGAATGTCGACATGCGCTCCGGCGCCCCGGCCTTTGGCACGCCAGAGAACGCCAAGGCCAATATCGCCAGCGGCCAGTTGGCCCGCCGCTACGGCCTGCCCTACCGCTGCTCGCCCACCAACGCGTCGAACGCGGCTGACGCCCAATCCGTCTACGAAACCGAGATGGCGCTTTGGGGCGCGGTGATGGGTCACGGCAATCTCGTCTACCACGCCGCTGGCTGGCTCGAGGGCGGACTGACCGCTTCCTTCGAAAAACTGGTTCTCGATATCGAGTTGTTGCAGAACATGGTGGAGTTCCTCAAGCCGATCAGCGTCAGCGAAGAAGACCTTGGTTTCGAGGCCATTCGCGATGTCCCGACCGGCGGCCATTTCTTCGGCGAACAGCATACGCTCGAGCGCTACGAAAGCGCCTTCTACGAGCCGCTGATTTCCGACTGGCAGAACCACGAAAGCTGGGAAGCAGCCGGTGGCCGCACGGCCGAAGAACGGGCGACCGACGTTTGGAAACAGGCACTCGAGGAGTACCAACAGCCGCCAATGGATCCGGCAATCCGCGAGGAACTGGACGCCTATGTCGACAGACGCCGGGCA
This sequence comes from Hoeflea sp., assembly GCA_965216535.1. Classification (GTDB taxonomy): domain Bacteria; phylum Pseudomonadota; class Alphaproteobacteria; order Rhizobiales; family Rhizobiaceae; genus Hoeflea_A. The sequence continues at coordinate 1,334,508 of OZ244175.1, read as the reverse complement.
GAAATCGGCGACGGGGAGCCGTAATGGATTCAATGGCACCCGACCGCTTCGATCTCATTGCCGATTTTGCGCTGGGAGATACGGCAATTCCCGACAGTGCGCTGGCTATGGCGACTACTCTGCTCGTCGATACGATCGGGGTTGCCGCCGGTGCAACAGGTCTGGAGGCCGGTCGCATCGCCCGAGATTTCGCCGTCGATTTCCTTGCTGCCGGAACGCCGACTTCCAGTGCACGACTGTTGTTCGACGGCCGGCAGGCGAGCCTCGCCGGCGCCGCCTACGCCAATGCCACCCAGATCGACAATCTCGATGGCCATGACGGTTACAATCCCACCAAGGGACATATCGGCTGCGCCGTGGTTCCGGCCCTGCTGGCCTTCGCAGAACAGCAACCGGATCTGAGCGGCCGCCAGGCTTTGGAAGCCATGGTCATTGCCTATGAGGTTGCGGCACGCGCCGGCATTGCCCTGCACGCAACGGTCAATGACTACCACACATCGGGGGCCTGGAATGCACTCGGCGCCGCTGCGCTCGGCTGCCGGCTCAACGGCACCGGATCGGAGGTTTTGCGCCAGGCGTTCGGCATCGCCGAGTATCATGGCCCGCGCAGCCAGATGATGCGCGAGATCGACAATCCGACGATGCTGCATGACGGCTCCGGCGTCGGCGCGATGACCGGGGTCAGCGCGGCCCTTCTGGCGCAGCGCGGCTTTGCCGGCGCACCGGCGCTCACCGTGGAGGACTCGGCGGTCGCAGAATACTGGCAGGACCTCGGGCGCTTCTGGACCATCGATAAGAACTACATCAAGCCCTACCCGGTCTGCCGATGGGCGCACGCCGCCATCGACGCCACACGTTTGCTGATGGACCAAACCCCCTTCGCGCCGGCCGATATCAACACGGTCGAGGTTCGAACGTTCCACGAAGCAGCAGCGCTTTTTCCAGGCGTACCGCTGACGACCTCGCAGGCGCAATACAGCCTGCGCTACGCCATCGCAGCCCTGCTGGTCCACAACCGGCTCGGCCCCGAGGAGATTTCGCCGGCGGCTTTCGAGGATCCTGAAGTGGTGCGGCTTCTTCCAACGATCAAAGTCGTTGAAGACAACCGCCACAACGCCCGCTTTCCGGCGGGGCGCTGGTCAGATGTCACCGTGAAGCTCAAGGATGGTCGCAGGCTTGATTCGGGCGACGTGCATGCTCGGGGCGGACCGGAAGCGCCTTTGTCGGACGACGAAATCCAGGCCAAGTTCATGACCATGACCACGCCGCCTTTGCCGGAGGCACGCGCCAGCGCAATATGGAAGATGCGTGAAGACCTGCTGGACGACGCCCCGTTCAGCGGTCTGAGCCCGCTGGTCTATCCGCAACCCTGAGGCCCCCATGACCGATCCGTTGAAGCTCATCGTCCACGCCGCCGAACCGGAACCGCTGATCGAACGCCTGCGAGCGACCCATGCGGACGTCGCCATGACGCCGTGCAACAGCTACGCCGCAATGGACGGGCTGGTGGAGGATGTTCGGCCAGACATCGTCTATTCGATCCGCTTCGCTGGCACCCCGAGTTTCCCGCGCGATGCGCTGATCGGCTCCGCGGGTCCGAAATGGATCTCGGTCGGTGGCTCCGGCATCGACCATCTGCGCGGCTGGGACACCACCCGCACCACCGTCACCAACGCGGCCGGCGTCGCGGCCCATGCCATGGCCGAATACATCATCGGATGCGCCCTGCACTTTTCGCTCGACATCCCCGGCCTCAACGCGGACAAACGCCAACGCACCTGGCCCGGCCGGATCATGACACCGCTGCGTGGCAAAACGCTGCTGATCGTCGGCCTTGGCAGCACCGGCAAACAGGTCGCTCGGCTCGCCAAGGCGCTCGGCATGACGGTGATCGGCACCAGGGCCCGCCCATCACCGGTCGATCATGTCGACGAAGTCCACGCCAGCGATAGGCTTGGCGAATTGTGGCCACGCGCCGACATCATCGCGGTCTGCGCGCCGCTATTGGAGTCGACCCGCAATCTGATCGACCAGCAGGCCTTTGCCGCCATGAAGAAGAGCACTGTCCTGATCGATGTCTCCCGCGGCGGCATCGTCAACCAGCAGGCACTGATCAACGCCCTGACCAGCGGAAAGATCAGATCCGCCGCGCTCGACGTATTCGAAACGGAGCCGCTGCCGCCGGACAACCCGCTGTGGGAGATAGAGAACGCCCTGATTTCGCCCCACTGTTCCAGCGTGTTCGATGGTTGGGAGCTGGATTCGCTCGACATGTTTTCGGGCAACCTCTCGCGATGGAAGAAGGGTGTGCCTCTTGAAAACGTCGTCGATCCAGACCGAGGCTATTGACCTCAAGCTAGGGCGATCCGACGGGCAGAAAGAGATTGGCTGTTCCGGTAAAACTATCCACCTCGTCATCATCGACATAGCCTGAGACCCAGATGAGCACCAGGCGCCCTGCGCCCTGGTCACTCTCAAGAGGCAAAACCAGCGCTTCGGACTTGTCATCCCGTTCTGCTTCAAGCGCCTCATTGATCAGCGTCTTGATATCGAAACTCCAATGATGGTCTTGGTAGCTGATGTTCACCTTTTCACCATCGTGAAAGATCGACGGGACGGCACTGCCTCGGTCAGCTGGCTGTACTTCTTTCTTGATCGTATGCGGCCCCGAAAACAGGGTGTCCGATGACAACTCGGTCACAAACGGACCATCCGCGCTGAAGTTGACCCGATAGTTTCGGTCGTCATTTGGCTGGTAGGAAAACTTCAACAGGCTCGCGACTTCATCGAACCTCACATACTCCTTCTCACCATCGAACGGGTTGTCCGGACGGCCGGAAAAATGCGGTTCCAGTTTTCCGATGTGACCGTTGAATGTGAGATAGGACACAATCGAAGCGCCCTCTTTCGAAATATCGGCGTCGATGGAAGCAGGAATTGTCAAAACGCCCTGCTGAAAATACCCCTGCTTCTCCATCAGAGCGATCAATCGCGTGAACTGACTGTCTGCCGATATCGACCGGGCGCCCCACGGTCCGAACGCGGAAACCGCAAGAACGATGGCCAACGATCCGAGCATGAGGCGCAAGGATCCGGATCGCGAAACAATGGTGAACGATATGATCAGAACCGCAATCCAAAGCCCGACGGCAACCAGCCCATAACGGTCGGGGGTCACGCCATAGTCTGAAATCCGCCGCCAGGTTCCGATGCTCAGGAGAATAAGCGGCACGATGAGAAACCAGAAATAGTAGCGTTCGAAAAACCGAACCAGTGCTGAACCGCTGTTTCGCCACGGCGACGCAACCATCCAGATCGCCGTGCCGCCGATGGAGAACACGACAACCATGATGCCGACTTGGCCTCGTGGCAGTTCCCACTCCAGCAGCATCTTTCCGGCATAGAGATGCAGGATGACGATGTAGACCAGCGCCAACGGAATGAGCAGGTAGTTCAGCAACCGTGAAATGCTGTTGACCAGCAGGCCGGGGTGGTCCGTCGGGTCGAAGCCCTCATCGAGATCGCGCGACACCATGGACAGCCCGACGACCGGCGCGATCAGCGTTGCGCCGGTCATCCAGATATGCTCGTGCGCATCGGAATCGATGCGGACACCAAAGAGGTAGCTGACGCTTTCGATGATCGCCGAAAGGCCGGCGCCAAAAATCACCATGGCCAGGACTGCGGTCAACGTCGCCAGGGCAAGACGCGCATTGAACATCCACAAGGCGTTCCCGTTGACGCCCCGCCGCAAATAGCCCGCCACTGTCACGGCCAAAATGAGAGCTGGAAGTAAAAACAGAAACTGGACATCGAGTGTGCGCATGTTCCAGCAGATCAGGCCGACGACCACTGCGCTCGCCAGGGCCAACACGACGCCCGCTGGTCGACCCCAGCGCCGGCCTTCCGCAAAGAGATGCGCCGCGCCTGAAGCGAAGAAGCCTGACGCCAGAGCGCTGTACACCTGATCCAGTGTGATCACACCCTGGCTCGGTCGCTCCCAGCGAAACGACGGCAGATCGAGGGCATCCGCAATCTCCAGGTTGGCGATGATGGCAAAGGCGACGCTGATCGCCAAAGGCACCGGAAACCGTGCGACGATCTGCGTGAGATCGAGTGTCAGCCAGCCTCGGCTCTTCTGGGTAAACATGTAGGTGCGTCCGTGTTGTTGCTGGAAATCGGCCATTCGTCAGCGCTTGGATGGCGCTGTCCTCACGAAACCCGGCTATGACAGTCGGATAGTTCACCATTCAGACGATAGCGTGGAAAATTTCAGCACAATTTGTGCATTGTTTCAGACTTTGGCCGACTGACGCAACTTGACGATCATGAACAATTGCAGGGCTGCCGCACTGAAACCGATCACCACAATAGGTGTATTGCCCCCGATCAGCGCATGGACGCCATCGAGGAAATCCACCACGATCCTGAAAACCAGAAAGCACTCCATCATTGGTCGAGACTTGTGCAAAAGCGCATAGGCGCCCATGGCCGCCGTGCCGAGGTTCCGTGCACAGAACAGACCCGCTGGGCCTGCCACACTGAAGGCTCCGGCAGCACCGGCGGCCTCCCACTGACCCCACATAACGGCGGGGTTGGTGTAAATGATGATGGCGAAGCCAACCGAGACGGCTGTGACGAACCAAAGGTAGTAGTAGATCCACCTGGGATAGGTATGTTCCGACATATCTTTGCCTCTCCTGCTTGGCCCGAAAAATCTGGCCCTGCGTCGAGACCGCTTGACGATGGTGGTCAGCGATTGGTGCACGGGCCTGACTTGAAAAATTACCTTTCCAGAAAGATAGTTTCGCCAAACCATCCTGACAAGTCTTTCCAGAAAGATTAAATCCACCGTGAGAAGGAGATGGTGATGAGCGACGAAGACGAACCCAGCTGGCTGACGGAACGTCCTGCGGAAGCGCGAATTGTCCCCGGGCTTTTTCGCAGCCGTAATTACATCTGGGATAACGACCACCGAATCGTTGAAAGCCACGGCGTCAGTTGGTCGCAATTTCTCGCATTGTCATCGCTAAGGTCCGCTGCACCCGAGCACGTCCTGTCTCCAACGCAGCTCTATACCGCAGCCCAGGTCACCTCAGGCGGCATGACCAAGATGATGCATGGCCTTACCAAGTCGGGCTATATAGAGCGCATCGACAACCCGGAAGACAAGCGGAGCCGATTGGTTCTCTTGACCCCAAAGGGTGCAGAATTGGCGGAGAAAATCGTCGAAGAACTCGTCGCAACCAACAAATCGCTGATCGGCGGCATCCTGACCTCCGACGAAGCAGAAGTGTTGGCCGAGCTTCTTCAAAAATTGAGCGCGGGTCTAAAGGCTAGGATACCTTGATTGAGAAATTCCTTCAGATGCCGATTTGAGATCCCGGACCATTTCGATTCACCTTTGCAAAGAGGGGGCCCGGTCGCATAAACACCTCCCGGTTCAGTTTTCACCCAAGTCTCCTGGGGCCTGTCGCTGATCCAAGAGCTCCAACAGCGGCAGATCCTCGCACTTGAGCGCTTCGATACTTCTGGCGGTCAGCAGCAAAAACAAAACGCGCCCCGTCAGCGTGAATACTTCGGACCCTTGTACATCTATCATCTCGGCAACAGCCATCGCTTCAACCGAAGGCTCTTCTCTGCAGCCACCATCACCAAGGCCACGCTGCATTCATCTCGCCACCAGCAGCGAGTGATTATAAATAACAAGTTTTTTTGCCTATAGACAATTTTTCCTCTACATAAACAAAATTGAAACGCCTACCTACGGAATCGCGAAGGGCCGACCGGGAGTGCCAAGCGATCGATTCATTGATGCGAGGGTATTGATTTGACGACGGACGAAAGCATTAAGAGCACCGCGGCGGACGACAACTGTTTGAAAGTCGGAGGTCATGCTATGGGATTTGACGGGGCCTGGATACCCGTGGCAGCGGACCGCCTCGCCGCTCTCTACGACGAGGGGTTCGGCGGCAAGCCGGGCGGCCGCTATCGCATACCGGTAAAACTGGTTCGGGAGATCGCTGGCCGGAGGCGACTTTACGAGCGAGATGTGCAGGATCTCACCCGAGCCCTTTTTGAACGCGGATATGTTCTCATTGATATGGACAGTTTTTACGTTGTCATGAGTGCAAACGCATTCGTGAATTACCGCCGGGTGAGCGAGGAGCGCTTGAAATGACCGCTCCGACATTGCCCGCCCGCGAGCGCCGGAAGCACATCGTTGGTTGGCGGGAAATGATCGGTCTGCCCGATCTGGGTATTACCCGGATGCCAGCCAAGATCGATACTGGGGCGCGGACCTCCGCACTTCATGCCGAGGAACAGGAAGTATTCGAGCGCGAAGGATTGCCCTGGGTCCGCTTCCTGATCCCGATCGGAGATCCATCCCATCTGACCCCGGTGGAAGCACCGTTGCGCGACCAACGGGACATCAAGAACACCAGCGGCGTGCCGCAACGGCGGCTTGTGGTGCGGACAGCCCTGCTGCTAGGTCGCCACCGCTGGCATATCGACATCTCATTGGCGAATCGGCAGAAGATGGAATTCGACCTGATCCTCGGGCGAACCGCCATTCGCGGCCGACATGTTCTCGTCGATCCGGGTCGCTCCTTTGTAGCTGGTCCTCCCGAAGGCCGGTTACGCACCGAAAGATTACGCCGCAAGCTGAAGGTTTCGTGACATCCGAGTTTAGGGTCGCGGTAAAACCAAGGAGTCGACAATGAAGATCGCCATGTTAGCCCGAAATGCCAGCCTCTATTCCCACCAGCGCCTGAAAGAGGCCGCGGAGGCACGCGGTCATACATTGGATATCATCGATACCTTGCGCTGTTACATGAACATCGCATCGCGACGGCCAGAGATCTACTACAATGGGGAGAAGCTCCCGCTGTATGATGCGGTCATTCCTCGGATCGGCGCGTCGATCACCTACTATGGCATGGCCGTGTTGAGACAGTTCGAAATGCAGGGCGTCTATCCCCTCAACGAATCGGTCGCCATCGGGAGGTCGCGGGACAAACTGCGGTCGCTGCAGCTTCTGGCCCGCGAAGGCATCGGTCTGCCGGTCACCACCTTCGCTCACGATCCGAAACAGACCGGCGAGGTCATTGAACTGGCCGGGGGAGCGCCCCTTGTCGTCAAATTGCTGGAAGGCACCCAGGGCATCGGCGTCGTGCTGGCCGACACCGATCGCTCGGCAAAATCCGTCGTCGAGGCTTTCCGCGGCGCAAAGGTCAATATTCTCGTCCAGGAGTTCATCAAGGAGGCCGGCGGCACGGATATTCGCGCCCTTGTCGTGGGTGGCCGTGTCATTGCCGCCATGATGCGGACCGGCGCCGAAGACGATTTCCGCTCGAACCTGCACCGCGGCGGCAGCGCCCGGACCATCAAGATCTCACCGGAGGAGCGATCAACCGCTGTCCGGTCGGCGAAGACCATGGGTCTTAACGTCTGCGGTGTAGACATGTTGCGATCCAATCACGGACCCGTGGTCATGGAAGTCAACTCTTCACCCGGGCTGGAAGGGGTCGAAAAGGCGACTGGCAAGGACGTTGCCGGCAGAATCATCGAGTACATCGAAAACAACGCGAAACCGAACAAGACAAAAACCAGAGGCAGGGGGTGATGTCCGACCCTGCGGCGTTTCAGATCGGGACGCGCCGGGTCGCCCCCGGAACTCGCCAAACCGTCGAGCTGCCGGTCAGCGTCCTGTCCGATCACACACCTGTTTCCATCTCTGTGCATGTTGTTCACGGGCGTCGGCCAGGACCGACCCTTTTTGTCAGCGCGGCTGTCCACGGCGATGAGGTTATCGGCGTCGAAATCGCCCGTCGCCTCATGCGCATGCCGCCGCTTGATACGGTGCGCGGCACACTGTTGATCGCTCCAATCGTCAACACGTTCGGATTTTTGAACCATTCGCGGTATCTGCCGGACCGCAGAGATCTGAATCGCTCGTTCCCGGGCAGTCCGAGCGGATCGCTGGCGGCCCGCCTGGCGCACATTTTCTCCAGCGAAATTATCGCTAGGTCGCAATTCGGCATCGATCTGCACTCAGCGGCCATCCACCGGACCAACCTGCCGCAAGTCCGCGTATCACCCTCGAAACCGGATACGCTCGCCCTTGCTGAAGCATTCGGGGCACCAGTTGTGATGACGGCGCCGCTGCGAGACGGTTCCATGCGCGAGGCTGCGCAGAAACTCGACGTCGACGTGCTGCTGTACGAGGCGGGCGAAGGGTTGCGCTTTGACGAATTGGCCGTGCGAGCCGGTGTCAGCGGCATTCTTCGGGTCATGCGCAAACTGGAAATGGTCCCCAAAAAAGGCATCGCAATGCCGAAAGTGCCTTCTGTCCACGCGAAATCCAGCAGCTGGCTGAGGGCTTCGGCCGGCGGGCTCATCCGTATGTTCAAGACAACCGGCGATCTGGTGGATGAAGGAGAGGTTCTCGGGGTCGTATCCGATCCGTTCGGCGAAGTCGAAAACGAGGTAATCACGACGTTTCCAGGCCTGATCATAGGCCGGACCAATCTGCCGATCGTCAATGAGGGCGATGCTCTGGTTCATATCGCAACCGTTCGACAGAAAGACGGCACAGCGGACATCATCGACGATTTGGCTTCACAGCTCGGTACCGACCCGCTCTTCGACGAAGATGAGATAATCTGACACAGGGGCGAGGGTCTTCCGGACGAGCACCATACAGCTCTGTCCTCCACGGGTTTTGGTACTATGCGGAGATCGCCTTCAGTGCATCTATGCCCGTGGCCGTAATTCGGAACCGCAGTTCGCCGGTACGGTCCGACTGAGTTCTTTCCAGGAAGCCCTTGTCTATCAGTCTTTCCAGCACCGACGAAATCCGGTTGTTGGCGATCTCGCCGTCGCGTGCGATGCCGGTGCGGGTGCGCATGGTCATCAACGCGCTGGCTCTGAGCGCCGCTACCTCGTCCGTCGAGAGCGCTTCCGCAACGGCTCGAACTTCCGGATCGATTTCGGTTACACCTTCCGGACCCTCGTCGGTGTTGCGAACCGGTGCCCGTTCGGTCACGTTGTCACGAAGCTCTTCCATCTGGTCGGTGGTTTCGATCTGCTGTTCGCGAACCTGCTGCACTTCGGCCAACAGGCGGTCTGAAATCGTCTGGATGAAGGCCCGAGCAGAAAAGCCGGCGATTATGCAAAACCCGACAAAGACAAAGATGTTGCTGAGATCATCAATTTTCGCCTCATTCCCGATCAGGTCGCTTTGTGCCATGCTCAAGAACAACGGCACGACAAAAGCGGCGACGATCCCGACTGCGACGTATCCGAACATGCCGAATCGCACGCCACCACCGCCCTCCTGCTCGTCAGCAGGCGCCAGCAGCCAACTGGCAAATCCGCCGGCCGCACCCGCAAGGATCATTACGATGATGAGAATGACATAGTGGGTCATGAGTCAGTCCACCCGCTTTTGACGCGTTCACAACCCCACCTGGCAATACTGTAATCTATTCGACAGTATTGGCAAGAAACATCCTGTTTCCTTCGGTTAATCTGGTTTGGCTGATGCTCAATCCTCAAGGCCAGCCATCTAATGCGACCGCAAGGCGCGATTCCAGCCATCGAACGCATTGGCCACAATAATCTTGTCCGAACCGATGACATACGCGCTGACACCGCGCTCTGTCCAACGGCCGATCAGATCCGAACATTCAGAAGCGTCAGGCGAGAACACGGGCATCAGGACCCGGTGACCGGCGTCGACCGCTCTGGCAACCATGTCCTCGACAGCCTGTCGAACTCGAGGATGGCGCCAGTCGCCCTCGAGCCCCAGCGATACCGACAGATCGAAGGGGCCGAACATCAGGGCGGTCAGGTCTTCCACCGCGCAGATCTCAGCGAAGTTAACGACGCCCAGGGCGGTCTCGACAAGGCCGATCACCCCGACCCGCGCCTCTTCCTCTTCGACATAGTCTTTCCAGTTGCGGATGAAATGGCCGCCCGATCGGCAGCAGGGGCAGGCACCGCGCAATCCGCGCGGTCCGAAACGCGTCGCGGCAACGGCCTGGTGCGCCGCCGAGCCGCTGTCCAGGTTGGGGATCACCACATGTCGGATGCCGGCGTCGAGGGCTTTCATGATCAACACCGGATCGTTTTGCGGCAGCCGTACCGCCGCAGCGATGTCGTTGGCATCGGCCGCGCGCGCCAGGTTCTCGGCGGTCTCCATGCCGAAGAATCCGTGTTCGCAATCGATGATTGTGAACTCGAAGCCGTTGAGGGCGACGAGATCGATCATTTCCGCGGCCGCGATCTGAGACCAGGTCCCGAGGCTGATCGAATCCGATTTCAGGATAGCTTTGAGGTCGCGACTCATGCGTCGGCCAGGCCCAGGATTGCCTTGCACTTGATCTCGACAAGGATGCCCGGCATCGAAAAGCCCTTGACCGCGAAACCGGTCCAGGTCGGATAGCGATTGACGAAGAACCGGTCCTTGACGGCCATGAACGTCTTCAGATCGGTCATGTCCTCGGCAAACCAGGTCTCCAGTTCGACCACGTCGTCGAAGGTGGCGCCGGCCGCCGACAGCACATGGCCGACATTCTCGAAAGCCTGGTTGAATTGGGCCTCGGCGCCTTCGACGACATTCAAATCGGCATCACGCCCGACCTGCCCGGCCAGATAGAGCGTGTCGCCAACCAGAATCCCGGGTGCGTAGTGATAGGTGTCATAGATGTTTTCCATCCCCTTGGGGACGATGACGCGACGCGTGGTCATGGATCAACTCCTGTAGCAGACGGTTTCGATCGCCTCTGCAATGCGCCGGGCGTCCGGCATGTAGGCCCGTTCGAGGCGGTCGTTATAGGGGACCGGCATCTCCGGAGCGCCGACGCGGGCAACCGGCGCATCCAGCCAGTCAAAGGCCTGTTCCATGATGCCGGCGGCGATTTCGCCGCCGAATCCACCAAACAACGGCGCTTCATGCACGACGACGGCCCGGTTGGTCTTGCGCACGCTGGCAACGATCGTTTCCATGTCGAGTGGCCGGATCGTCCGTGGATCGATCACCTCGACATCCAGTCCCTTGCGGCTAAGCTGTTCAGCGGCCTGGACCGCCCTTTCCACCATGGCAAGGGTGGCGATCACCGTGCAGTCGCTGCCCTGGCGAACCACGCGGGCACGACCGGGCTCGATGCTGAATGCCGCTTCGGGCACCGGTTGCTCGGCGCCGAGATAGAGGAGCTTGTGCTCGAGGAATACTACAGGGCCATCCAACCGGATGGCAGCCGCCATCAGCCCTTTTGCATCGTAGGCGCTGCTCGGCGCATAGACCTCAAGGCCAGGCACATTGGCAAACAGCGCCTCCAGTGACTGGCAATGTTGAGCGGCAAGACGAATTCCGGCGCCCTGCGGCCCGCGAAACACCACCGGCACTTTGGCCTTGCCGCCGAGCATGAACCGCGCCTTGGCGGCCTGGTTGATGATCGCATCCATCATCAGCGTGACGAAATCCCAAAGCTGCGCCTCGACCACCACGCGCTTGCCACGCATGGCAGCGCCGACACCACAGGACGCGATGGCGCCTTCAGAGATGGGCGTATCCCGCACCCGTTCGGCGCCGAATTGGTCGAAGAGACCTTGGGTCAGGCCGAAAATTCCGCCGGTGCGACCGACATCTTCACCGATGACGATGACATCCAGGTTCTGCTCCATCTCCTGGCCAATGGCCTCGGTGATGGCCTGTCTGTAGGAAATGGCGCGCCCTCCGGGATCAGGCTCTGACAAAGGCACAGGCTGGCTTGGGGCGGACACCAGCGAAAGCGCGGTCTCCAGGACGGGATCGTCCTGGTCCCGTGCCCAGTCAACGGCCGCCTCGATTTCGTTTTCGACTTCGCTGATCAGCTGCTCATAGGCCTGATCGTCAAGGCCACCGACGGCGGTCAATCGCGCACGCAATCGCGTCAGCGGATCGACACCCTTCCAGGTTTCCTCCTCGTCTGCCGAACGGTAGGCGGGAAGATTGGCGCGCATCGAGTGATCGTCCCAGCGGTAGGTCAGCGCTTCGATCAGGGTTGGACCATCACCGGCACGTGCCCGCAGAACGGCTCGTTCAACCGCTTCGAACACGGCGATCAGATCGTTACCGTCAATGCGCTCATTGGGTACGCCGTAAGCGTCGCCGCGACCGGCAATCGTTGCTCCGGCGGTCACTGCGCCCGACGGGGTGGTCAACCCGTACTGGTTGTTTTCGCAGAAGAAAATCAGCGGCAGGGACCATACGGCCACGAGATTCATCGCCTCGTGGAAGATACCTTCATTCGCCGCCCCGTCGCCGAAGAAGCAGATGCCGACATTGTCTGTGCCGTTGAGTTTCTCGGCCAGCGCCGCGCCGGTGCCAAGCCCCATTCCGGCGCCGACGATGCCGTTTGCGCCCAGAATATTGCTGTCGAAATCGGCAATGTGCATCGACCCGCCGAGCCCGGCACAATAGCCCTCGGCCTTGCCCATCAGTTCCGCGAACATGCGCCCGATATCCGCGCCCTTGGCGATGGTGTGTCCATGGCCGCGATGATGCGTGAGCAGGAAATCGTCGCGTTCCAGCGCCAGGCAGGCACCGGCCGCGATGGCTTCCTGGCCGACACTGGAATGCGCGGTGCCCTTGATTACCCCGGCCAGGAACAGTTCCTTCGCCCGGGTCTCGAAACGGCGGATTCGCACCATCAGCCGCAGAGCCGCCTGCAAATCCTCGGGGCCCAATCGATTGCTGAGAGATGGGCTGGAGACCGATTTCAAAACGGAAACGTCCGCCATCACGGGCTACCCATAAACCAGGCGCGGTAGCCAGAGCGACAGATCCGGCCAGGCAATGACAATGAGAAGCGCAACGGCCTGAAGTCCGATAAACGGCCATTGCGCGGCAAAAATGTCCTGCAGGTCGACGCCTTCCGGTGCTGCCCCCTTCAGGTAGAAGCAAGCAGGCCCGAATGGCGGCGTCAGATAGGCGATCTGCATGGACAGGTTGAAGACGATCCCGAACCAGATGGGATCGTAGCCGATCGAGGTCAGCACCGGCAGGAAGATCGGCATGGTCAGGAACAGGATGCCGATCCAGTCGATGAAGAAACCAAGCAGGATGAACACACACACCATCACCGCCAGGATGATGGCCGGTTCTTCCGACACACCCGACAGCATGAGCCCCGCAAACTCGATGCCGCCCATGAGGTTATAGACACCGATCAAGGCGTTTGTGCCGAAGACCAGCCAGAACACCATGCCACAGGTGCGAAACGCCTGCATGAGAGCCTCGCGGATCAGCTCGACCGACAGCCTGCCGCGAACCCAGGCCGCCAGGACAGCCCCGAAAGCGCCCATGGCAGCACTTTCTGTGATCGAGGCGAAGCCGGCGTAGATCGAACCGAGCACGCCGGCCGCGACCATCATCGGCAGGGCCACGTGCCTGAAGAGGATCAGCTTTTCGACAAGCGGCATGTCCCGTTCCGGGCCGCTCAAAGGCGGTCCCATCGCCGGATTCAGTCCGCAGCGAACCAGAATGTAGCCGATATAGAACAGCGCCAGCATCAGCCCCGGGACGAGCGTCGCCAGAAACAGGTGCGAAATGCTCACTTCCGCGGTCAGTCCGTAGAAGATGAGAATGATCGACGGCGGGATCATCGTCCCGAGCGAGCCGCCGGCAGTGATGGTCCCGATCGCCAGGCTCTTGTCGTAACCGAGCTTGAGCATTTGCGGCAAAGCAATGAGCCCGAGCAGGACAATCTCTCCACCGATGATCCCGGTGGTCGCACCGAGGATGACAGCCACAAACGTGGTCACGACACCGATGCCGCCGCGCAAACCGCCTGCCAGAACATGGAATGCCCGGTAGAGATCGCTCGCCACACCGGATTTTTCCATCACCGACGCCATGATCACAAACATCGGGACGGCGATCAGAGCGAAGCTGTCGAGAAAGTCCACCGTGCGGCTGCCAACGATGAACAGCGCGTTCCAGCCGAATTGCGTGACGGCAAGAACCACAGCGATCGATCCGGAGACGAAGGCCAACGGAACACCGATCAACAACATGCCGGACATCGCCAGGATGATCAGCACGGTAATCGTGCCGATATCCATCAGCTCTTGCCACTCGGAAAGAACCGCCGGACAATCACCAGCAGGAACAGCAGACATCCGACAAACAGGCAGGCCTTGAGATAAGTCGGAAGTGGAGAATTCAGGGTACTGCCGGAGCGTTCCGGATCCCAGGCGCCCGAGATCGAGAAACGCCAGACCGCCCGCTCCGTCATTTTCCAGGCGGCATAGCCTAGCCCCGCGAGGTAGACCGTACCGGCAATGAGGCTGAGCCATTTGGAGATGCGCGCCCAGGCAGGATGCCGGTCAACCAGGAAGCCGATGCGCATATGGGTGCCTTCGCTCATGCAATAGGCACCCCCGAAGACGAAACCGATCGATGCCAGCAGGACCGAGGTCTCATGGGCCCAGATGGTCGGGGCGTTGAAGGCGTAGCGCGCGGCAACCTCGTAGACCATGATGAGCACGATCGCCGCAAAGCACCAGGACACGGCGCGGCCGATCCAAAGGGTCAATCGGTCAACGAGCGGCATCACATGCTCCGATCATTCGGGAATGGCGGAACCGGCTGGCTGCCGGTTCCAATATGTGATCACTTCAGGCCGAGTTTGGACACGAAAGCCTTGTGACTGTCGACAACGGCTTGCGCGTCTGCACTCTTGCCGCCCCAGTCGTCCCAGACATCCGCGGTCATGGCGCGGAACATGGCCGCATCGTCGTCGCCGAACTCCAGAAACGTAACGGACAGTTCGCCTTTGGCCTTGGCTTCCGCATCGGCGTCCTCGCCGGACAGCGTGTCGCGCAGCTTGTCCGACATGGCGACGCAGGCAGCCTCGAACTTTGCCTGCGCGTCAGGCGACAGACTGTTCCACTTGTCCTTCGACAGGCTCATTTCGGTAACCGCCATGGAATGACGGGCCAGAACCGAATACTTGGCCTTGTTGTGCATGCCCAGGGCGACGTTGAGCGCCACATTGGCCAGGTCCGTGGCGTCCAGCACCCCGGTCTCCATGGCGGTCACGCTCTCTCCGACACCCATGGTGACCAGCGACGCGCCGGCCCGGCTCAGCAGGTCGGACGCAAGTCCGCCCGGGGCCCGCATCTTGAGGCCCGAAAGATCCGCAACAGAATTGATGGCGACCGTCGAAGGGATCTGCTCCGGAGGCCAGTAAACCGGGCAGATGAAGTGCAGGTCGTATTTGTCGTAGAGCGCCCGGGCGATCTCCAGCCCGCCCCCTTCGGTAAACCAGCGGTCGCGGGTCGCGCTGTCGGGATAGGCCGCCAGCGTGTCACCGAGAACACCGAGTGCAGCGTCCTTGCCGGCAAAGTAGCTTGGCGCGGTGTACTGACCGTCGAGCAAACCGTTTTGGATCGCGTCGATGGTCTCACCGGCGCCAACCACGGCGCGGCCCGGCAGTACGGTGATATCGACTTCACCGCCGGTGGACTCCTTGAGCTCCGCCGCCATGGCCTCGAATGCCTTGGTGGTTGACGCATTGGCACCGAGAAACGTTTGCATCTTTAACTCGGCAGCAACCGCTCCCGACGTTGCCGCCGCGAGCCCGGCAATGGCTCCGATCAAGATCCTTCTGGCGTTGATGGTCATGGTTTTCCTCCCGTTTTATTGACGTGTGACCACAGTCAGGCAGCCCTAGGCCGCTATATGTACCTGCGGCATGTTCAGAATTTGCCTGGTTTCCTCGACACTGGCCGGCTCGCGTCCAAGCGCGCGCGCCTGAGCAACGACCTTGGCAATCACCTCGGCATTGGTCAGGTTGCGACCACCCTCCTGATAGGCATAGTCACCCAGACCGATTGAAATATGCCCGCCTGATGTGATGACCTTTTCCGTCAGTTGAAAAAGATCACCCTTGTAATTGACCGCGGTCCAGATCGATTTGAAATCACTCGGCAGGAATGCCGTATGGGCGTCCAGGCCAGCGGCTGTTCCCGGATGGCCGGACAGGATGATTTCGTCGGTGAGACAAAAGCAGATATAGGCCGGCTCGGGGAGCACGCCCATTCGAAGGAACTGCTCGATTTGCCGCGTGAAGCTGACGTTCCAGGAAACCAGATAGGGCGTCAGGCCATGATGCCGGATCCGTTCGGCAAAATACATCAACGTGCCCGTCGAGTTCTCGTAGACCAGGTCCGTTGTCACGAACCGATTTGCCTTCGGATCCCACCAGTCGACATTGACGCTGCCGCAATCCATCGGCGCGAAATCCGGCGCGGTGTCCGCCGACTGCATCATTTCCTCGACGGCAGCGAAGCGCCCCTTGGCGTCGGTGGCGTTGGCGACATAGCCCAGTGACGGATGGATCAGGATGTTACACCTGGAGCGAATGCCCGCGTTCGTTTCCAGGTAGAAGGCGGATGAGTTGTCGGGCGTGCCGTCCGCATGGCGCCCGTGGTAGTGCACGATCGAAGCACCCTCTTCATGGCAGGCCACGGCGTCGGACACGATCTCCTGAGGCAGAAACGGCACATGCGGATTGCCGTCGCGCGTGGCGAGTTCGTTTACCCGTGCTTCGATGATGATCTTGTCCAACGTCTCCTCCGGATCCCAGTGTTTGGGCACGCCCTTTGTGGATCTTGGAGGGGCAATATACGGCAATTGATAGAGATTTCCATCCCAAAAGTTATATTTTTCTTGCAATACGCTGGCAATCGTATAACTTTAGTAATATGAACACGAAAAGAACCGCACCACCTGTTCAGGATGTCGCCGACCTTCTGGGGGGCACATTCCCCGGCCATACGATGCAGAGAATTCGTACGCCCGATGGCAGGTACCGCTACAACTATGTCAGCCCCGGCATCCACGATTCTCTTGGACTGGATCCGCAGAAGCTGATGGAGATGGAGGCCGTCGACCACGGCTGGATCCATCCCGATGATCGCGCTCGGTTCATTGAAGGACTTGAACGCTCAGCGGGCGATCTTTCGCCCCTGGATGAGGAAGTTCGTGTGGAACAGGCCGACGGCGGCTACCGCTGGGTGCGCTCCATCGGGAGTCCGCGTCGGCAGGGTGACGGATCGGTGATCTGGGACGGCGTAGCACTCGACGTGACAGACCGCCGAGAAGCGCTCGAGGCACTTGAACGCACGCTTTCACAGGCCCGGCAGAACGAAGTGTCCGAAGGCCGCTTTGCCACCATCGCCGCGACCGATTTTCTGACGCCGCTGGGCGATCTGCGACAGGCAATCACGACATTACAGCAGGTCGATGCAAAGGATGCCGACACAGCAACGGCGATTGCCGCGGTGGCCGAGCGTTTCGATGCGTTCGAAAGGGCCGTTTCGGCCACCCGTGATCTGGTTCAGGCCGGCGAGCGCACCAAGACGCAATCAGGACGGGTGAGCAAGCCCAAGTCCGATCGCAATCTGACACGGCGACAGGAGGAGATCCTGCAGTTGGTGCGCCAGGGCGCGTCCAACAGGCTGATTGCCGAAACGCTGGGCATTTCGGAGGGCACAGTCAAACTGCATGTGTCCTCGATCCTCAAACGGCTTAACGTTCGAAACCGGACCGAGGCCGCGCAGAAATCGGATTAGGCCACCGACTCATTAAATCGAAGCCATATTCTTATTGAGGCGAGTTTGACGGAAGCGAGGTAGTTGTCATCTCGCTTGTCGTAGCGCGTGGCCACAGCCCGGAAGTGTTTGAGTTTGTTGAAGAACCGCTCGACGACATTGCGCTGTCTGTATACCCAGTCGTTGAAGGCCGGTGGATCGATGCGGCGCGTCATGGGGCGAATGTTGGCCCATGCGCCACAGTCTGTCATGCGCTGGCGAAGCGCATCGGAATCATAGGCCCGGTCGGCCAGAAGGATGTTGCCGTCCTTTACGGTGTCAAACATGTCTTGCGCGCTTCGACCGTCGTGGGCCTGGCCTTCGGTGAGTTTGAGCAGAATGGGCAGGCCTGCCGCATCGACCAGGGCGTGGATCTTTGTGGTCAGGCCGCCCCGCGAGCGACCCATGCAACGGGATCGGACTTCTTTTTTTTGCCGTTCGCAGCATGCTGATGAACCCGGATCGACGAAGAGTCGATCATCTGGATATCGCCGTCATAAGCCTCTGATACAGCGGCTAAAAGCCGATCCCACACACCTGCCTTGCGCCATCGGTTGAAGCGGTTCACGCAGGTCGTGTAGGGACCGTAGCGGCTTGGGATATCCGCCCACGGAGCTCCCGTTCGCAGGCGCCAGAAAATACCGTTCAGAACCCGACGATCATCAACGCGAGGAACACCCCGCGGCTTGTTCGGCAACAAGGGTTCAATCACAGACCACTCGAAATCCGTCAAATCGAAGCGTGCCATCTCAGCCTCCTAAGATGACACCACTGAATCAGAAATTACTCTGATTGGGAATCCGGTTTATGGGTATGCTACCTAGTCTAAAGCGCGCTCTCCATAACCGCGGTCAGCCGCCGTCCGAACTCGGCGGGATCGGCCGGTGCTTCGCCGTCGGCGATCCGTGCCTGGTCGAGAAGCAGGTGGGCGGCGTCCCTCAGCAGGGGGTCGTTGCCGGCACCTTCCTGCCCGGCGCGCTCAGCCAGCTTCCTGACCATGCCGTGGTTCGGGTTGAGTTCGAGAATGCGCGGCATGCTGCTCTGCAGCCGGCCATGGCGCTGCAGCAGCCGTTCCATGTTGACGTCCATGTCGCCCTCGTCGGCCACCAGGCAGACAACGCTTTCGGTCAGACGCTTTGACGGGCGCACATCCTTGACCGCGTCACCCAGCTCCAGCTTGACGGCGGCGACCAGGGCACCGATTGACGGTGCTTCTGGTTCGTCTTTCTTGTCGTCGTCCTTGGCATCGTCGCTCTTGATGTCGTCGAGGTCGGCCGCGCCGCGGGTGATCGACCTGAATGGCTTGCCGTCGAACTCGGTGACGTGCTGCATCCAGAACTCGTCCACCGGATCCGACAGAAGCAGCACCTCGACGCCCTTCGCCCGGAAGCCTTCCAGATGGGGCGAAGCGGCCACCTTGGTGGCGTCGTCGCCGGCAATGTAATAGATCGCGTCCTGGCCTTCCTTCATGCGTTCGACATAGTCCTTGAGACTGGCAAGCGCATCACCATGGGTTGAAGAGAAGCGGCTGATTTCGAGGATCCGGTCGCGCATGTCCTGGTCCTCGACCAGGCCTTCCTTCAGCACCGCGCCGAAATTGCGCCAGAACTCGGCATAGGCCTCGGCGTCCTTGCCGGCCTTCTTCTTCAGCTCGTTCAGCACCTTCTTGGTCAGCCCGGTGCGGATCCTGGCCAGCTTTGGATCGGTCTGCAGCATCTCGCGCGAGATATTGAGCGACAGGTCTTCCGAATCGACCACCCCGCGCAGGAAGCGCAGATAAGCCGGCAGCAGGCCCTTGGCATCCTCGGTGATGAAGACGCGCGACGCGTAGAGCTTCACTTGTCCCTTGCGGTCCGGCTCGAACAGGTCGAAGGGCGGGCTCGACGGGATGTAGAGCAGGTTGATGTAGCTGACGACGCCCTCTGCGCGGTTGTGCAGGGTCATCCATGGCTCGTCGAAGGCGCGCGCCACGTGGTGGTAGAATTCCTTGTGCTGCTCTTCCGTCACCTCTTTCGGCGGCCGCGTCCAGATGGCCGATGCCTCGTTCAGCGTGTCTTCGCCGAACAGGATCGGAAAACCGACATGGTCCGAATAGGTCTTGATGATGTGTCGCAGCCGGGCTTCTTCAAGAAACTCCTTGGCGTCTTTCTTGACGTGCAGCGTCACGGTGGTTCCGCGCTCGTCACGCTCCGCAGGCTCGACGGTGAATTCGCCCTTCCCGTCCGACGACCAGAGCCAGGCTCCTTTTTCCCCGGCCTTGCGGGTCAGCACATCTACACGATCAGCCACCATGAACGCGGAATAGAAACCGACGCCGAACTGGCCGATGAGGCTCATGTCGTCCTTGTCTTCCTTGCCGAGCTGCTCGAGGAAGGCGCTTGTGCCGGAACGGGCGATGGTCCCCAGCGTTTCCAGCAGGTCGTCATGGTTCATCCCAATCCCATTGTCGGAAACCGCTATGGTCTTGGCCTTGGCGTCGGCGCTCAACCGGATGTGAAACTCAGGATCGCCCGCTACCAGCGCGGGAGCCGTCAAGGCCTCATGCCGCAGCTTGTCGCAGGCATCCGATGCATTGGAGACCAGTTCGCGCAGAAAAATTTCACGGTTCGAATAAAGCGAGCTGGCGACGATATCGAGCAACCGGCCCACTTCCGTTTGAAACGAATGGGTTTCCTTGGTCATGGTGTCATTCATGACTGACTTCATCCCTTAAATACTGCTGGTTGAGGGCTGATATAGTCAGGGAAGCGGCTTCTCACAAGTCGCAGTCGGGCCACTGGCCAAGAGCATCAACAAACAGCCGGGTCGTTCCACCGGGTGTCCTCGAAAATCCGGTCATGATAGGCACCACTGATAATGGTCCTGCGTGCGGTTTCCCATGTGTCGGCCCAGACAACCGCGTCGTGCAGCTCGCTGTCCGGATCGGCATGGCTACGTGCAACGAATCCCGGA
The DNA here is from genome assembly GCA_965216535.1 of Hoeflea sp. Classification (GTDB taxonomy): domain Bacteria; phylum Pseudomonadota; class Alphaproteobacteria; order Rhizobiales; family Rhizobiaceae; genus Hoeflea_A. The sequence goes on along the minus strand of OZ244175.1, from coordinate 1,313,910 downwards.
AAAGCAGGGCGGCCGGTTGCCTGACCGATCGGGTGATAGCGCAGATCAAGGCTCCAGCGCAGCGCATCTGAGCGATTGGGCAGCGCGCGGTGAATGTTGGTTTTGTGAAACAACACGACACCGCCACGTTTCACCGGCAGGGGTACGGCTTCGCGCCCCTCCATCAGTTTGCCGGGAACCTGAGGCTCGGAGGCAATCGCCAGGTTTGAGCAATGCACCTTGGGTCCCTCTCTGTGCGACCCGGGGATCGACACCAGACACCCATTGTCGATGGTCGCCTCGGTGATCGCCACCCAGACCGTCAGCTGTTGAGTGTCGTCGGCTTCCGGCAGCAACGCGACGATATCCTGATGCCAGGTGGTGGCGCCGACATTGGAATGTCCTTTCAAGGTGCCAGTCAGATTCCCTGCAGGCGGCTTCATGCGCATCTGCTGCACCGGGCTGGAATAGATCTCCGGACCAATCAGGCACTCGACCACATCAAGAATGCGCGGATGGCGCATCAGATCGAATACCGCACGGCTCGCAAACATGTGGAAGGTATCGGGATCCACCGGGCCGTTTATCAGCGGCAAGGACACGTTGAAGAACCGATGCAGCTCCGGATAGACCTCTATCAGGCTGCAGAAACGTTGGCCGAATTCGAGCCCCTCGAACCGGTCGGAGATCAGGCCCTCGACGTGCAAACGATGGGCGACCTGGTCGAGACGGTCCGCATAGTCTTCCTCCACCCGCCTCAATGTTTCGTCGTCCAGCAGCGTGTCGATGGCCAGATACCCGTTTTGTTCGAAGGATGCATGCTGCTCCGGGCTGAGTGTCACCTGCTCCATAAATGCCTCACTTGTCAGAGTGCCACCGTGCGGTTGGCGACAACGACCTCGCCGCCGGTTGCTTCCGGTTCATGATCAACCAATTCAGCCGGAAAACCGGGAGCTCGCAAGTCGACCCCGCAATCGTCCTCCAATCGCTTGACCACCTGTGACGACCAAACTCGCGGCCCGTAGCGCTCGAGACCATCGCGCATGATATCAACGCACAGCGGCGACAGTTCCAACGGCACATTAAGCGACGCTCCCAGCGCGTCGAACAGCGCCAGGTCCTTGACCTCGTGATCCATCGTGAAGTTGATGTTGTAACTGCCGTTGAGGATCAACTGCCCCTCGGTTTCGTGTACGAAGGAGTTGCCTGACGACACGCGGATCGCCTCATAGGCCACGGCCAGATCGATGCCGGCCTTCCTGGCCACCATGAAGGCTTCACCCGTGGCGATCAGCTGAACGCCAGCCAGATAGTTGGTGATTACCTTCAACACCGAAGCCGAGCCCAGCGGCCCGGTATGCACGATATGCCGACCCATGGTGCTGAGCAGCGGCAACACCTTTTCAAAAGCGGTACGCTCGCCGCCCGCGAAAATGGCAATATTGCCGGTGGTCGCCCGGTGACAGCCACCCGACACCGGCGAGTCGAGTGCCATGGCGCCGCGCGCTTCGACCAACAACCCAAGCCGCTGGACATCGGCTGCCTCCGTCGTCGACATTTCCATCCAGACCTTGCCGGGACCAAGGCCTTCAAGGACACCGTCCGGCTCCTCCAACACCCGCGCTGACACCTGAGGCGATGGCAGACAGGTGATCACGACATCACTGGCTTCGGCCAAAGACCGTCCGTTCTCGGCTTTCTTGGCGCCTGATGCCACAACGGCGCTCTCGGTGTCTCGGTCGAGGTCGCGGACTATCAGGTCGAACCCGCCTCTCAGCAGGCTTCCGGCGAGCTTTGCACCGACATGCCCCAATCCGATGAATCCGATGCGCATGGCAGCCTCCATCTTGATTTCAGTCAGGATGATGCACACCCAGCCACGCGTCAAATGAATGCTTACAGGCCTAAGGCCGGTAATTTTTGGTGGCTTGATTAATCCCGTTCGTCTACAGATCGCCCATGCGCAACGATCTTCCACCCTTACCAGCGCTGCAGGCCTTCGAGGCAGCGGCGCGGCATGAAAATTTCGCCGCCGCAGCTGCGGAACTGAACCTGTCGCAATCAGCGGTCAGTCATCGGGTTCGACTTCTTGAGCGGCATCTCGGATATCCGCTATTCGAGCGCCTGCCGCGCGGTCTCCGCCTAACGGAATCGGCCAAGGCCTACCTGCCATCGCTGCGCCGCGCGTTCGATGACATTCGCGGCTCGACTGCAGGAATCTTCGGAGCACGCGGTGCTGGGGTCGTCACGGTACGGGCGCCGATCACCTACACTGCCTTGTGGCTGTCTGGCGCCGTCGACCGCTTCACTAGAACCTATCCGCACATAGAAATCCGGCTGATCAGCTCGGTCTGGGCGGATAAGCTCGCGACTGACGAGACCGATATCGACCTGCGTCTCGGCTATGGTCGATGGCCTGGCTTCGAGGCGGAGTTTCTTTTCCGCGACCGGCTCCTGGTGATGGCGAATGCCAAATCTTTTGCAATGCCGCCATCGCCTGTGGAGATTGCCGAAAGACCCCTCGTCCACGTCATGGGGCCTGAAGACTACTGGGCAAAATTCTTCACACGCCATGGCCTGCAGCGCGATCGCCGGCCAGATGACATCCGCGTCGATTCCTCCGCCACTGCGGCCGAGCTCGCCTGTGCCGGCAGTCGCGTCGCTCTTATCCAGGATCGCCTGAGCGGTTCCTATCGGGACACCGGCCGCCTGGTGCAGGTTATCGACGACGGCCTCGAGGTCGACGAAGCGCTTTACATCCTGCTCGCCGAAACCCGGGAGCGGCGCAAGCCTGAAGCGCTGCTATTTCACGACTGGCTGCTTGCCGAATACCGTGACACTTGAAGGTGCGTTCCAAGCACACTTGACATGTAACTTGTAGATTACATATTTTCGGCAGACTTTCCGAACCAAAGTGGAGATAGTTCAATGCTGAAACCCCTCCTGGCCGTTGTCGGCCTGCTCACGTTTCTCATCCAGCCCGCAGGCGCGGCGACCCTGAGCCAGACAGTGCATTTCCCCGGCACCAGTGCAGATGCCCTGTTCGATCTTTATGCGACCAGCGAAGGCCACAAGGCCGTGACCGGGCTGCCGGCCAGTTATAAGGCGCCTGACGGAAACCCTGCCGATCGGGCCAAAATCGGCGGCACGCTTGACGCATTCTGCTTCAAGCCTGACATGTGCGCCCTCAACGCCCGGGTCCTCGACATCTCCAATGCCGACGGCGTGCACTCGATCACCATGGCATGGTGGAACTTCGGCTGGGTGTCGGCCATCGACCCGGCTGATCTGACCGTCGAGGGTCGCGGCGCACCCGATTCCACCCTGGTGCTGACATTCCGCGACACGCTGCGCGGAGCCCAGATCGAAATGGTCCACGTGAATGTGCCGGACTTCAAGGTGCGCATTCCCAACCCCGACCAGACCGAAGAAATCGGTCCCCTGAGCACCATCGTCAACACGCACTGGAACCTGCTCTACTGGGACGGCTTCCGGCGCAATCTGGCACAATAGACCGGTACAACGGAGAAAGACGACACCATGCCCATCGAAATCACCGGCCTCTACGCCTGCGCACTGGCGCTGATCATGATCGTGCTCGGTGCCCGCGTTTCCATCATGCGGGCGAAGACCGATATTCCGCTCCTCCATGGCGATAACATTGCGCTCGTCGAACGCATCCGTCAGCACGCCAATTTTACCGAAAACGTACCGATGGCGCTGATCCTGATGGGCATAGTCGAGGCGTCGGGCGGGTCTGTCGCCTGGCTTCATGCCATCGGCGCCACACTGCTGATCAGCCGTATCGTTCATCCATTCGGCATCAAGGCGGACGACAGCAATCGTGCCGCCCGCGGCCTGGGCGCCACGCTGACCGTGGTGTCCATGCTGATTTCAATTGTCTTCATCGGGCTGAACGCGGTCTAGTATCGGCAATTCTCCGATCGCAGTGAGCTCCGATGACCTACCGCCTGGACAATATATACTCCGTCATTGCCGACGACCGGCGGCGGGCGCTGATCGACTGCCTTGCCGAGGGCGACAAGACGGCCGGCGAACTGGCAGGCCGCTTCGACATATCGCGACCGGCGATTGCCAAACATCTGCGCATCCTGGAGGAAAACGGCCTGGTGACCATCACCAATGTGGGCCGCACCCGTGTCCACCGCCTCAATGCCGAACCATTGCGCGAGGTCCATGACTGGGTGCGGCAGTACGGTCCGTTCTGGGATCAGCGCCTGGCCAATCTCAAACATGCGGTTGAGTCCAAGGTGAAAGCCAAGGGTCGAAAACGCACATGACATACATTCACCGCAGCATCACCATCTTCGCCTTGATCGACGACGTCTGGGAATACCTGATCGAAGCCGACAAGATCGCCGAGTGGCTGATGCCCAACACGTTTGTCGCTCAGGAGGGCCACCACTTCACCATGGATTGCCCGCCCGGTATTGGCTCCGGCGCGCCGGTGCGCTGCGAGGTGAAGGAACTGAAGCCGCCGCATGACGGTCGCGCCCGGCTGGTCTACACTTGGGTGATCGACAGCCCCTACACCGAAACCCTGCTCGAAATCGACCTGGTCGAAGTCGCCGAGGCAACCCGCTGCGACCTCGTTCACTCTGGTTGGGATCCCGGCGACAGCACCCTGCGCGATCGCCATGAGCAGGGCTGGGACATGCTGCTCGACAACCGTCTGCGCGCCCTGCTCGAACGCCGTGACTGATCTCTATCGGACGGCCATTTCCCTTTCGCCGCCGGTCGTCTAAGTTGAGCCTCGTTTGTGTTCAGTCGGAGTGGCCATCAATGATCATGTACTCGCGCGAGTTAACGGTGAACTGGGGAGAATCCGATCCCTTCGGGCTGGTCTATTTTCCGCTCATGCTGTCATGGTTCAACGACACCGAACACGATCTGCTGCGCGCGATCGGCTTCCCGACCAACAAGATGATCGCCGAAAACCGCAGCGCGTTCGTCATGGGCGATGTGCATTTCAAATTCGTCGGACCGGCCGCCTATGGCGACCGGGTGCGCACCATTATTCAACTGGCGAAAATGACCCGCTCCACCCTGCACTGGGATTGCCGCGCCGAACACTCGTCTTCGGGTGAGCTGATCACCATGGGCCGCGCCATTCGCATCCACGCCCAGATCCAGGACGACGGCAACATCAAGTCGATCGCAATTCCGGAAGGCATCCGCAACGCCCTGTCGAAACCGGGCGCCTTGGTCGACATGGACAGCAAACACCCGGAATCGGACTGATCGCCACTCCGGATTGGGCTTTGCACCTCACGTTAGACGCAAGGTCATGTCCCATCGATCAAGGCCGGCGCCGAACCCGTCGGGAATGATTTTGATGACCTGGAAGCCAAACCGCTCATAGAAGCCGCGGCTGTGCTGGCTTGTTTCGAGCGCTACTTCATCGATGTTCGAAGCGGAGCGGGCCTGCTCCAAGCGAGCCCGCAGCAACAGGGTTCCCAGCCCCTGGCGATGGTGCGCCCGGTTGACCATGCCCCAGGCCAATCGCGCCTGCCGTTTGTCCGGCTCGATCGCAAGCCCCCCACAGGCAATGATCTTGTCATCGCTGACCAGAACCAGATAGGGCGGTTCGCTGTCGTCCACGCTTTCCAGGTATTGACAGAATTCCGCCCGCTCCTCCGGGGCAAAGAACCTCGGCAGATTGCTTTCGAATAGCGCCACACAGGCTGAGTAGTCGCTGAGCGTGTAGGGTCGGGATACGATGTTATCCATTCCCCGGTTATAGCAGGTCTGTCTGTTCTACCCCACAAAAGAGTGGTTTTCTTGCGGACGCTCGAGCGCCAATTGAGACACCTGGTCCCGGCTCTCGAAGCCGTCATTCACCGGTTCGCTCAGCAAGCATGCGCCAGGCGGCGGGTTGCTGTGGATGTGTCCAACGATGGCGGCGAGCACCGACTTTCTGGGACATCCGACACGGGAAATGACCCCAACGCAACGCCTCTCCTCGTCTTCGGCTATCGGCACCAAAGCGAGGTCCGTCCGTTCAGCCTGCACTTGTTCGGCGGCAAGCGCGGGTACAATGGAACACCCGCCGATGTGACGAATATGCTGGCACAAAGTCTCAAAACTCGACGTTTCGACTTCGTGATGTTTGTTCGAACGCTGGTAATCCTGTGATGGATGAATTCTGGCCTCGGAGGTAAAGCCCAGGGGGCAGCTCAGTCGAATGAGCTGATCGAATGGAATGTCATAGAGACTGATGCTGTCTTGCGTTGCCAGAATGTGATCGCGGGTGACCACGAGAAACAGTTTTTCATAGAACAGTGGGGTGAAATCCAAGGCGCCCTGATAGGAGTCCCGGGGTATCAGTGCAATGTCGATGTCGCGGGTAGCAACCCCATCGGCAAGCACCGCGATCTCACCCTCGACGATGTTGACTTTCATCTCCGGCACCTGAGCAGCGATTGCGGATCTCAGGTAGTGCAACAGATAAGGCGCCAGCGTTGGGTCCAACCCGATGCGAAGCGGCAAAGCGGCCGGATCCCGGTATTCGGTGGCCATGTCCCTGATCTTGCGAGATTCCAGCACAATGCGTTTTGCGGATTCGATCACCCGCTCGCCGAGCGGGGTGACACGGACTTCCGAGTTGCTGCGTGCAAAGAGAGGCATGCCAAGCTCAAGCTCGAGCTTCTTGATCTGGTTTGAAAGTGCCGGCTGCGAGACGTTGCAGGCTTCCGCCGCCTTGCTGAAGTTCAGGTGATGGTCGATAGCAATGACGTATTCAAGCTCGCGGAGATTCATTCAGATACCCCTCTCGATTGGTGAGGAGTACACACAACGCGTCTTGTCGACGCGTCTTCGAGGCTCCCTGGCTCATGTGTGTACCCTGAATACCCCGTCTGCGCGGTAAATTGACTTAAACTCAACGTGAAAAGGCGTGCGCGAATAAATTTCAGATCTCACAAACCTTTGTTTTAGCTCCATTTTCAGATCAAGTCCGGTGTGATCATAGCAATTGGTTATGCTGCTCATTCAGACAATGATTTTTCCAGCTTGAAGCCTCGTTTCTAGCTTTGGTGGCGTCAGCGATCGATGACGGCCCGCTTTCCATCCCGTTTTTGCACCGTCTCGACCGGTCGTTGGCAAACCCACACTCGGGCACCGCCCGAAATCAATTCTGAGGAGCCAATCGATGTCCCGCATTTTCAACATTTTCGGATTCAGGAATACGGTTATTCCTGATGGAGACAACCAAGCAAGGACCAGCCGGTTCGATGGAGAACGCTTCTCCCTCGGCCGCAACGACACCACGACCGTAGACGGTTCGCCCGTCCTGTCCTTTGCCAACGACCGCGTGAGTTTCTTCAACAAGGGAACTGCTGTTACGACCGGCGATACGTCCACGGTCGCCATCGAGGGCAACAAAGGCCGCGTGACCAACAGCCGTGGCGCTGAAATCGATGCAGAAGGGACCGGAATCAGCATCACAGGCAAGCATGCATCGATCCTGAACTACGGAACGATTGCCGGTGATTTTAACGGCGTCAATTTCGTCAACGGCGGCAATTCTTCCGGAAGCCTTCTGAACTTCGGTACGGTTTCCAGCGACAGCCGCGCCGTCAATATCGGTGGCGACGGTATCAACATCCGAAACTTCGGTCATATCGTCGGAACCGGCGATCAACGCAACGGAACGATTTACGCCGATGGAACGGCAGAGAACTATTCGATCTTCAATGCTCGCCGAGCCGTTATTGATGCCGGCGAAGGCAACAACGGATCAGCCGTTTCGCTGCAGACGGGCGATGTCGATGGCGACATTGTCCGCGCATCCGTGCTCAATCACGGCACGATACAGGGCCGCGGCGACGCTACGGAAGGAAATCAGGTGGGCGATGGCGTTCGCATTTTCAGCAGCGTTGAAGACGCCACGTTCAAAGGAAATATCGTCAACAGCGGTCTGATTGCCGCGTCGTCGGAGTCCGATGCAGCCGTTGGCATCCGCATCGAAGATGGCGTTACGCTCGACGGTCTGATCATCAACACCGGTCACATCACAGCCAATGAGGTCGCAATCGACGCCACGGAGGCCGGTGGTCGGGTGGTTGTTCACAACAGCGGCCGCATCGAAGGCGACGTCAATCTTTCAAAGGGCAATGACGTCTTTGCCGGCTCGCGCGGCTATGTCGACGGAACAATCGATGGCGGTGCCGGTGACGATGTCATCTATAGCGGTCGTGCTGACGACGTTCTGATTGGCGGATTGGGCAACGACAAGCTCATCGGCGGACGCGGAACGGACACAGCGGCCTATTCCGATGCCGACGTCTCGGTGGACGTCGACCTGGCCGCCGGGACCGCAACCCGGGAAACCGGTTTCACCGTTGAGGTCACGGACCAACCACTGGCTTCCCTGACAACGGCACAGTCGCCCGCGGACCTGGTCGAACAGGCCGTTCAGAACAACCTCTACTACAACATCCACACCAGCGATTTCCCGGGTGGCGAAATTCGCGGTCAGCTTCTGGTTCAGTCCGATACCACCGAGCAAGGGGTGCGGACCATTGTCCTTGCAGCGACGCTCGACGCAGCCCAGGAGCCGGGACCACTGTCCGACTCCGAAGCAACCGGCCAGGGCCTGGTGACCATTGTCGTCGATGGCGACACCGTGACCTACAGTTCCAGCCTGACGGTTTCGGGATTGAACCAGGCCGATCTTCTCCCTGTAGCCGGTGTGAGCTCCATCCACCTGCACAGTGCGCCTGCCGGTCAGAATGGTCCTGTCATAACCGACATCATTCAGGATGCAGGTGGCGATGTTGAAGGCCAGGTCGCGTCTGGCGAACCCGGGGATACGGGCGATGGTAACGTGTTTCTGGAAACGGTCGAAACGGACCGGCTTTTCAGCATCGAGAACGTTGAAGGCTCCAATGACGGCGATACACTTGCCGGCAATGGTGAGAACAACACCCTCTACGGTGCTGGCGGGGATGATTTCCTCAGCGGCCGCGGAGGCAATGATGTCCTGATCGGCGGCGCCGGTGACGACGTTCTCGCCGGCGGCGGCGGCACGGACATCATCGACGGTGGCGAAGGCATCGACACAAACAGCTTTGCCGGCATCAATGCCGACGTGACCGTCAACCTCAACGCCGACGGCACCGGAACGGCCGAATATGTTGCCGGCAACGGCAATGTGATTTCGGAGCAGTTTACCGGCATCGAGAACATTCTCGGCAGCGACAACAACGACACGATTATCGCTACCGGACCTGCCGCCAACACCATCGAGGGCGGCGCCGGCGACGACTTCATCGCCGGTGGCGGTGGCACCGACGTACTGGACGGTGGTGAAGGCAACGACACCAACAGCTTCCAGGGAATCGGGGTCGATGTGGTCGCCGATCTCGGCAATGGCACGGCATCCTATCAGCCGAATGCGAACACCACGGTGTTCGAGATCTTCAGCAACTTCGAAAATCTGGACGGGTCGGCCAATGACGACATCCTTTTCGGCGACGGTGGCGCCAACGTACTGACCGGCAATGATGGAGACGACGTGCTTTCCGGCCGCGGCGGTTCCGACACGCTGGTCGGCGGCATCGGCGACGATATCCTGCAAGGCGGCGGCGGTTCCGATAGTCTCGACGGTGGAGAAGGCATCGATACCGCTGACTTCAACGATATCGGTCAGAACGTCATCGTCGATCTCGGTTCCGGTTCGGCAATCTACACCGGCCCCAACGGTGTCGTCGTCGACTCGCTGACCAATATCGAAAACATCACCGGTTCAGCCAATGACGACATCATCAGTGGCGATACCAACGATAACCTGCTCGCAGGCGGTGCCGGTGAGGATGTCATCTTCGGCGGCAACGGCAACGACATCCTTCGTGGTGACGCTTTGGGCGACGGCGATGCGATCCAGGTGACGGTGACCAACACGCAGGGCGAAGGCGGCACGTTCCTGACGCCGGTCTGGTTCGGTTTCCATGACGGAGCGAATTTCGATCTCTACACCAGAGGCGAAGCCGCAAGTCTGGGTCTGGAGCGTCTTGCCGAAGACGGGTTTACCACCGCAATCGCGGCCGAGTTCAACCAGCAGGTTGGCGATAACGGTGTCGATGCGACCCTTATCGGACCGAACGGCGTGCCGGGCCCGATCGATCCGGGCGAGACTGCGAGCTTCACGCTCAATGTCAACTCGGCCGATGTCGGACAGGGTTTCTTCACCTGGGCAACGATGATCATCGCGTCAAACGACGCGTTCCTGTCGTCTCCCGGTAACCCGCTTACCGATCCGATCTTCGACGAGGATGGCAACTTCCTCGGCCCGATCACCATCCAGCGCTTCGGCCGCGATGTTCTGGATGCGGGAACGGAAGAAAACACCGAAGAAGGCGCGGCGTTCCTGAACCAGACGGCTCCCGATCAGGGGATTGCCGAAAACGGTGTCGTGGCTCTGCACGAGGGCTTCAACGGCTCGGAAGCTAATCCGAACGACGGGCCGCAGAACATCCTCGGCGGGACCTCCGCTGCCGGAACTCTCCTTGATCCCGTTGAAGCGGACTTCACCCGCAATGGCGGCCAGGAGCAGCTGCTCGAGATCACGATCGACAGGGTTGCAGGCTCTGACGATGTTCTCAACGGTGGCGAAGGCGACGACACCATCGAAGGCGGCGGCGGCAACGATACGCTGACCGGCGGCTCCGGTGAGGACACGTTCGTCTTCCTGCGCAGCAGCCGCGAGGACGCCGATACGGTCACCGACTTCGAAGATGGTCTGGACCTCTTCGACGTCTCTGAGTTCGGCTTCACCAGCGTTGCCGATATCACGGTCGAGCAGGCCGGCGCCAACACGCTCATCACCTTCGACGCGCTGAACTCCGTCACGTTGTCGAACACGGATGCCAATCTGATCGACGATCAGGACTTCCTGTTCGCCTGATCGGATCCGGACCGGGCGGCGTTCAAGTCGTCCGGTCCATCTCCATTGCCTGTTTGGTCATTTTCAAAACACCGACAACCGACGAAACCACAGGGACCAGTACAATGAGAAACGCCGCACCAAACGTTCTCAGCACGGCCGTGACATCCGCCCGGAGCGGTCTTGTCACGGTCGCTTTCTTCAGCTTCTTCATCAATCTGTTGATGCTCTCCGGCCCACTCTACATGCTGCAGGTCTACGACCGGGTGCTTCCCAGCGGCAGCATGGAGACGCTGATTGCGCTTAGCATTCTGCTGCTCGGCCTGTTTGTCGTTTCGGGTTGCCTGGAGCTTGTCCGCACACGGATCCTCTCGCGTATCGGCGCGAAACTCGAGAGCCGGGCGGCGTCGGGCGTTTTCAACGCCGTCATGCGCAAGCGAGCCGCGCAGTCCTCAGACGATGGCGAGCACAATCTTGCCGATCTCGACACGATCAAGGAATTCTATTCGGGACAGGGCCTGTCGGCGCTTTTTGATCTGCCCTGGGTCCCCGTCTACCTGCTTCTGTTGACTGTGCTCCATCCGGCCCTGGGCGCCCTCGGCGCGGCAGGAGCACTGTTTCTTTTCCTCGTCGCCTGGATCAACAACCGGATGACGCGTTCGTCCATGAGGCGTCAGTCGCAGGCCGATTTGCCCGGACGGGCAATCGCGAGCGCGAGTGAGAAGAATGCCCAGTTGCTGCAGTCTATGGGCATGATGGGAAATCTGCGCCGGGCATGGATGACCATGAAGCGCGAGGCGAACATTCATCAAAGAAAGTCGAATGATCGCTCCGGCTTTTTCTCCACCCTGTCCAAGACGTCGCGTCTGCTGTTGCAATCGGCCGTTCTGGGACTGGGAGCCGCGTTGGTGATCGGCGGGGAAATCACGGCAGGCGCCATGATCGCCGGCACCATCATCCTTGGCCGCGGCCTGGCGCCGGTCGATCAGTCCATCGCCCATTGGCGCAGCTATCTCGCATCAAAAGCAGCCCATCGGCGCCTGCAATCCCTGCTTGAGGACCATCCGGAGCCGGCGGAGCGTCTGTCCCATGCGGAAGCAAGTCAGTCGCTTGACGTGAGGCGTTTGTTCGCCGGTCCTCCCGGCGCGCGCAAAGCCATTGTTTCCGACATCGACTTCACGCTCGAAGCCGGCGACGTGCTCGCGGTCATAGGGCCCAGCGCTTCGGGAAAGTCCACTCTCGCGCGTCTTCTGGCAGGGGTGTGGCAACCGCAGGCCGGAACCGTTCGCCTGGACAATGTCGCGCTCGAACAGTTGCATCCGGACGAGTTGGGGCCGCAGATTGGCTATTTGCCGCAGAGTGTCGAATTGTTCGACGGGACCGTCGCCGAGAACATTGCCCGTTTTGCCCCGGATGCATCCTCCATGGAAATCATCTCAGCATCGGAAGCGGCCGGCTTGCACCGAACGATTCTCCAGATGCCCGACGGCTACGACACCATGGTTGGAGATTCCGGCCGCAGCCTGTCCGGTGGCCAAAGGCAACGCATCGGTCTCGCCCGGGCCCTGTTCAGAAACCCGTTTCTCGTTGTGCTGGACGAACCCAATTCCAGCCTCGATGCCGAAGGCGATATCGCCTTGATAGAGGTGTTGGAAGGCATCCGCGAAAGAGGCGGAATTGCCGTCGTCATCTCACACCGGCCCAACCTCGTCGAATGTGCCGGCAAGGTTCTGATCCTCGACGGCGGCCGGCAGCGGGCCTTCGGCCCCAGGGCGGCCGTTCTGGAGCAGAATGTGGAGCGGGTGAACCCGGCCATGACGAGGGCTCTGCAGAACCCGAACGTCACATCCATCACGCAAAAAGCTGTTTAGAGGGAAAAGTCATGACCCATTTGCAAAAGAGATATTCCCCGATGTCACCGGCCGTCGGTCAGGTCATTGATCACGGAGATATCGATGTGGCATCGGGCAAGGCGCGTGCCTGGCCGTACGTCATCGCCGGTTTCGCGGTCTTGACCCTGCTGATCGGAGGGTTCGGCGCCTGGGCCTACACGGCTCAACTCGATGGTGCCGTTATTGCCGATGCCCGCTTCGTCGTCGAATCCAAGCGCAAGACCATTCGCCACCTGGAGGGCGGAATCGTCAACGATATCCTTGTCGGAGAAGGCGATCACGTCAGGGCAGGACAGGTTCTGCTCACCCTGGACGCCACCGTCGACAAGGCCAATTTCGCGGTGATCGACAACGAACTGATGCAGTTGTCCGCGCAACGCACAAGGCTGCTTGCCGAATTGAACGGTGCGAAACAACTGCACTTCGAAGGTTCGGTTCCCAGTAGCGCGACCGATGAACGACTGAGCCAGATCGAGGCGGGCCAGCAGGCGTTGTTTCGCGCCCGCTTCGAATCCCGCCAAAGCGAGGAATCCATTCGCCGGAAGCGCGTGGCCAAATTGCACGAGGAGATCAGTGGAATTCGCAAGCAGGTGAAATCGAACGATATCCAGATCTCGTTTATCGAAAAGGAACTGGTCGGTCTGCGCGAACTGGAAAAGCGCCAGCTCGTCCCGCGCAACCGCGTCTATGCGATGGAGCGAGAGGCCGAGGGGCTTCGTGGCCAGACGGCTGCACTAGAGGTCAGCATCACCCGCGCCGCGAATTCGATCGAGGAAATCGAACTGGAGGCCATTCAGGCAAAGCGGCGCTTTGCCGAGCAGGTCACCGAAGAGATGCGCACGATCGAACCGCGCATCACGGCCCTGACGGAACAGAGGGCTGCCGCCGGTCGAAAGCTGGATCTGGTCGAGGTAAAGGCGCCCACGGACGGCTTCGTCGTCGCCCTGAAGGCCAACACCAAGGGTGGTGTCATTCGGCCCGGAGACGACATCATGGATATTGTGCCGCAGGATGATCGCCTGGTGCTCGAGGCGCGGGTTCCGACCACTGACGTCGACAAGGTCCGGACCGGCAGCGACGCCCGTATTCAGCTCACGGCTTTCGATCAGGCGGTCACACCGGAAGCAACCGGAAAGGTCCTATCCATATCGGCGGACAGGCTCGAGGACGATCGCACCGGCCAAGGGTACTTTCTGGCACGCCTCGAACTGAACGCCGAACAGTCGAACGCGATCCCCGATGTCGAACTCGTGCCCGGCATGCCGGCGACCGTGTTTATCCAGACTGGCAAACGGACACCGCTCAGCTATCTGCTGCAGCCTTTGAACAACCGGTTCGTCCGAACGTTCGCAGAAGGGTAGTATTAGTGTGGTGGATTTGAAGTTCCTACCACTGTTGCGGTGGGCTCTGCAGGAACTTCAAATCCAAAAACCGCACTACAATTAGGATCTTGCTAGTGTCCTGATCGAATCTGAAGTTCGTTCGGAGCACGCTGCACAATGAGGCGAACTTCAGATTCAGGACACTAGAGCGCCAGGTAAACCTGTCCGTCCTCGACTTTGACATCGTAAGTGCGCAGATCGATGCAAACCGGCGCACTCAGCGCCTTGCCGGTGGTCATGTCGAAACGGCCACCGTGCAGAGGGCACTCGATCACCCGACCAATGACGAGGCCATCAGCGAGGTGCTGCTTTTCGTGGGTGCAGAACCCGTCCGTGGCGAAATAACCACCCTCGGTTCTGTAGATGGCAAAGGTACAGCCATCCCTGTCGAAACGTAGGACATCCTCGTCATCGATCTCATCTGCGGCGCAGACGTGTAACCAGTCAGTCATCTGACTCTCCGAAAAGGTCGAAAAAAATCACATGGTTCGGGCCGCGATGCGCTCTAGGCCGGCATTGGCCATGTGCGGCGCCTGGCGGATGCTGGCCGCTTCCGAACGACGGCCCATCGACCGGCGCAACACCACCGACAGAACCTCGGCATTGGTTCGCCAGAATCCCGGATCCGGTTCCGGCAACTGCCCTTTCACCGCCTCGTGCAATTGCGGCAGCGCGTAGAAGGGCACCTGGGGGTAAAGGTGATGTTCGATGTGGTTGTTCATGTTGGCATAGAGGAACCGGCCCAGCCATGACGTTCGGAACGACCGGGTGCTGTCGAGGATCGACGGGGAATTCTCCTGCATCTCGACGTGCTGGATCAGCGTGAAGAGCAGCATCACCGGCGCGCCGAGCAGACGCGGCAGAATGAGGAACCATAGCGGCCAGGTGATGCCAGCCAGGATCAGTCCGGTCACCAGCACCACCAGGACCAGGATGATGCGCGCATTGCGCACCAGCTTCGGCAATTCCGATTGCGGCGTCGCGAAACGAACCATCTCCGATGGTCGGTTGAATGCCAGTGCGAACAGGCTGGCCACGTGAAAGCGTGCGAGGCCAAGACCAGTCACCTCCTGCAGCCAGCCACG
Organism: Hoeflea sp.; assembly: GCA_965216535.1. Lineage (GTDB taxonomy): Bacteria > Pseudomonadota > Alphaproteobacteria > Rhizobiales > Rhizobiaceae > Hoeflea_A. The sequence continues at coordinate 1,298,666 of OZ244175.1, read as the reverse complement.
AAAATCCATCGGCGTGTCGAACGGCATCTGGCTGTCCTTGCCGACATGCCAGGTGTAGGTGTGGTGATTGGTGTGGGTGTAGCGGCGATGCAGCGGTTCCTCGAAATAGATCAGCGAAGTGACCCAGAGCACGGCCTCGTTCAGCCAGCGGGTTCGGAACGCGGTGCCGTGCGCCGTCTCGTGGCTGAGCGCATAGGCAGGGACCGACAGGAAGACGCCATACAGGACCATCGCTGGCCAAACCCACCAGGTTCCCAATGCGAGCCAGACGAGAGACCCCGTCAATACGAGCGACGTCACCCATTGCGCCAGGTAGATCAGGCCGGGCCGGTCTGATCGCTTCGCCAGCGTTTTCAGCATCTTGCGGTCAATGCCGATGCCGCTGGAGGCGGCGTTGGTTGCTACGAATTCGCCCATGGCTTCCTCAGTCAGGTCGCGTAGTTGCTGCCTTCTTCGTCGAGAATGGCCTTCAGTTCATTCAGATGGCGGTCCGACTGTTCGGGATAGTCCTCGATTTCGCGCGCCGTCTTTTCTGCAATTTCGTCGCTGAGGACGCGCAGTTCCTGCCCGGTCTGCAAAGCACGGATATAGGTTTCAGCGGCACGTTCGAAATAGAACATGCGATTGAAGGTGTCTGCGACCGTATCGCCGATGACGAGCACACCGTGATTGCCCATCACCATGACCTTTTTCGACGGATCCGCGAGCATGGCCGCGCATCTTTCGCCTTCGGATTCGAAGGCCAGGCCTCCATACTGTTCGTCGATGACGACCCGGTTGTAGAAGATCGCGGTGTTCTGATCGATCGGCTTCAGGGTTGAATCTTTCAGGCTCGCCAGGACCGTCGCGAAGATCGAATGCACATGCATGACGCAGCGCGCATGCGGGCACGCACGGTGGATCGCCCCATGCAGGCCCCAGGCCGTCGGATCGGGCGCGTCCGGCTGCTCCAGCGTGCTGCGGTCATTGGCATCGAGCAGCAGCAGGTCGCTTGCCTTGATGCGGGCGAAATGCTGCTGGTTGGCGTTCATCAAAAAGCGGGTGCCGTCGTCATTGACGGCCGCAGAAAAGTGGTTGGCGACTGCCTCGTGCATGTCGAGACGGACCGTCCAGCGAAAGGCGGCGGCGAGATCGACCCGCTCCTGCCAGTGCCCAATATTCTCGCCAGAACGAATGCTGCTGACCGTTGCCATTCGGATATCCCTTTCGGTTGTAGACTTTATCCGACAATGCCAGCCCGCTTCACAAACGACAAATCCCGAGTTAATGCATTAGTCAAACTAATGGGTCATTTAGGGGTTGCTCGTGGACACCGGTACTTTGCCGCCGCTCAACTGGCTGCGTGCTTTTGAAGCTTCGGCTCGGCACCTGTCGTTCACGGCCGCCGCCGGCGAACTCAACATGACGCAATCGGCGGTCTCCCAGCAGATGCGTTCGCTCGAACAGTTTTTGGGCCGAGCCCTGTTCGTCCGGCGCCCCCGCGCCTTGCAACTGACCGATGCCGGCCTTGCCTACCTGCCAGTGGTTCAGGAAGCGTTTTCAACACTGTCGTCAGGCACCCGCATGATGACCGGCGGCGATCGCGGAAAGGTCCTGACGGTGCACGTCAACATGGCGTTTTCGGTGTTCTGGCTGGCGCCGCGCCTGGGCGACCTGTTTGCCGCCCATCCCTGGCTGCGCCTCAACATCACCACCCATACCTGGGATCCGGATCACACGCCTTCGCCCTCGGATGTGGAAATCCGATTCGGCCGTCGCCTACACGACCGGTTCGACGCACAACGCCTGGCGCATGAGACCGCCTTTCCGGTCTGCACGCCAGAGGTCGCCGATCAGATGGAGGACTGGCGAACCGCCAACCTGTTCGATTGCACCGGCGTGCTGGCCAATTGGGAAGCCTGGGCCGGCGCCCGTGGAGAATCGCTGCCACGGGGGAAAAGTGTGCACCTTGCAACCACCTACAGCGTCTCGATCACTGCCGCCCTGGGCGGTGCCGGGCTGGCGATGGCGCACGATACCCTTACAGCATCAATGATAGAGGACGGTCGCCTGGTGCGACCCTATCCGCAGAGCATTGCGATGGAAGAGGCCTACTACCTGCTCAACGTGCCGGAGCATGCGACAACTCCGGCAAACCGGGCTTTTGCCGGCTGGGTGATCGACCGGATCGGTGGCGTAGAAGGTTAACTTTCGCGCTTCAACGCGCCGCGAATGTAGGTTTTCGCATCCTCGCTCGACCAGTGGGCCGGGCCATTCATGCTGGAAAGCAGACACCCCTTGTCGTCCACCAGCAGCGTGACCGGAAGACCGAAGGCGAGCCCATCCTTTTTCAGCGTGTTGAAGACGCCCATCGTGTTGTCGCGATAGTAACCGAGGTTCGAAACGCTGATGTCGTTGAGGAACTTCTTCGGTTTGGTGTCGTCGCCACCATCGATGTTGATGGCCACCACTTCGAAATCGTCACCGCCGAGCTCGGCCTGCAATTCATCGAGAGCGGGCATTTCCTCGCGGCACGGCGCGCACCAGGTGGCCCAAAGATTGACCAGAACGGTCTTGCCGGACATGTCGCCCAGCGTCATCGCCTCGCCTTCAGGCCCTGCGAAGGCCAGCGACTGCAGCGGCGTCACATCCGTTGCCGAGGCCATGGCCGCAACCTGGCCGGTTGCCAGCGGCTGGATCGTCTCGGCAAGCGCCAGCGTTGCGGAGCAGCTTTCTCCGGAAGCATTGGCGACCTGCGCCATATTGCCAGACCGCATGCCGTTCACGTATACCGCACCGACACCGGCGAGCGCGGCGAGAACGACGGCAATACCGACGATTTTCAGCGACACGCCCCTGTTTTTCTGTTCCGACATGTATGTCGTCTCCGGAGTTCAATCAGTCATGACCGGCAAAACCTCCAACCAGATGTGGGGCGGACGCTTCGCTTCGGGCCCCGACGCCATCATGGAAGAGATCAATGCGTCGATCGATTTCGACAAAAAGCTCTACGTCCAGGACATCCAGGGCTCGCTGGCCCATGCGGCCATGCTCGTCGATACTCACATAATTTCGGCCGAGGACGGTGACAAGATTGCGCAGGGCCTGAACACGATATTGTCAGAAATCGAGAACGGTGGCTTCGAGTTCTCTCGACGGCTGGAAGACATTCACATGAACATCGAAGCGCGCCTGGCCGATTTGATCGGCCCGGCGGCCGGCCGCCTGCATACGGCCCGCTCGCGCAACGATCAGGTCGCCCTGGATTTCCGCATGTGGGTGCGCTCCTCCCTGGAAGCGACGGAAGCGGCGTTGACCAAGCTGATCGGTGCATTTCTCGACCGGGCCGAAGAACACGCCGATACGGTGATGCCGGGTTTTACCCATCTGCAGACAGCCCAGCCCGTGACCTTCGGCCATCACTGCATGGCCTATGTCGAAATGTTCGGCCGCGACCGCTCACGGGTGCGGGATGCGCTGACGCGACTGGATGAATGCCCGCTGGGCGCAGCCGCCCTCGCCGGCACCGGTTTCGCCGTCGATCGCGACCGGACGGCGAAGGCGCTCGGGTTTTCGGGCCCGACGCGCAACTCCATCGACACGGTCTCGGACCGGGACTTTGCGCTGGAGTTCCTGTCTCTCGCTTCGATCTGCGGCACGCACCTGTCGCGACTCGCCGAAGAAATCGTCATCTGGTCGACGCCGCAATTCGGCTTCATCCGGCTCTCCGATTCCTTCTCCACCGGCTCTTCGATCATGCCGCAAAAGAAGAACCCGGATGCCGCCGAGCTGGTGCGCGCCAAAACAGGCCGCCTCAACGGTGCGCTCATCGCCTTGCTCACTGTGATGAAGGGTCTGCCGCTCGCCTATTCCAAGGACATGCAGGAAGACAAGGAACAGGTCTTCGACGCCGCAGAGACGCTGGAACTGGCGATCGCCGCCATGATCGGAATGGTCAGCGACCTGGCAGTCTCGAGTGACAGCATGAAGGCTGCAGCCGGCGCCGGCTACTCCACTGCCACCGATCTCGCCGATTGGCTGGTTCGCGAGGCCGGTCTGCCGTTCCGCGAGGCGCACCACGTGACCGGCGCGGCCGTGGCGCTCGCCGAAGAAAAGGGCTGTGACCTGTCCGACCTGGCTCTGGCAGACCTGCAGGCAATCAACAGCGCGATCACCGACAATGTCTATGCCGTTTTGACGGTTGAGGCGTCTGTCGCCAGCCGCACCAGCTTCGGCGGCACGGCGCCCGAACAGGTCCGGCAGCAAATCGCCTGGTGGCGAAAACACCTGTAGTTTTCAAACAGGGTGCACAAGCGCGCCCAACTCGGCTACAACCACCGCAAGACCGACCAACACAGGCAAACCCGATGACAGCCACCCGTGCCGCCCAAGCCGCGACCCTTGCCTTTCTGGCCGCCCTGGTGCTGTCCGGGTGTGGCCGACAGGGTCCACTGGACATTCCGCAATCGGGACCGGTCAGCCAGACGGAAGAAAACGCGGACGAGCAGGAGGAAAAGGCGAAAAACCGACGCTTCATCCTCGATCCGCTGATTGAGTAGAGTCCACCGCCGTGAACCATTTCGATTATCGTGACGGCGTCCTTTACGCCGAGGATGTCGCCATTCCCGACATTGCCCGGGCCGTTGGCACGCCATTCTACTGTTATTCGACAGCGACGCTGGAGCGCCATTACCGGGTGTTTGCGGACGCGTTCGCCGGTATCGATGCGCTCGTCTGCTATGCCATGAAGGCCAACTCCAATCAGGGCGTTCTGGCGACCCTGGCGTCCCTCGGCGCCGGAGCCGATGTCGTCTCGGAAGGCGAAATGCGGCGTGCACTGGCTGCCGGAATTCCGGCAGCCAGGATCGTCTTTTCCGGCGTCGGCAAGACGGCAGCCGAGATGGACGCGGCCCTCGAGGCCGGAATTCTCTGCTTCAACGTCGAATCGGAACCGGAACTGGAACTCCTCAACGCCCGCGCCTTGAAGGCCGGCAAGGTGGCTCCGGTGTCGTTCCGCATCAATCCGGACGTCGATGCCCGCACCCATGCGAAAATTTCGACGGGCAAGAAGGAGAACAAGTTCGGGATTTCCTGGACCCGCGCCGAAGCCGTCTATGCCCGGGCCGCCGAATTGCCGGGCATCCGCGCCACCGGCATCGACATGCATATCGGCAGCCAGATCACCGACCTGCAGCCCTATAGCGATGCATTTCGGCTGCTGCAGGAGCTGGTCGGCCGATTGCGCGGCGCCGGTCACGAGATCACCCATATCGACGTTGGCGGCGGACTGGGCATCCCCTACCGGGCCGACAACGATCCGCCGCCCGATCCGCGCGCCTATGCCGATGTGGTCCTCGAACAGGTCAAAACCCTCGATTGCCAGGTTATTTTCGAACCCGGCCGCATGATTGCCGGCAATGCCGGGATTCTTGTCAGCGAGGTACTCTACGTAAAGGATGGCGGCTCAAAGAGTTTCTTCGTCGTCGATGCGGCCATGAATGACCTGATTCGTCCGACCCTTTATGAAGCCTGGCACGACATTCGCCCCGTCACCCTGCCGCCCGCGGATACACAGCATGTGCACGCCGACATCGTTGGCCCGGTTTGCGAAACGGGCGACTACATCGCCCTGGACCGTGACATGCCTTTGCTGCAGTCCGGCGACCTGATCGCCATCGGCAGCGCCGGCGCCTATGGGGCGGTTCAATCGTCGACCTATAACAGCCGTCTGCTGGTGCCTGAGGTTCTGGTGCGCGGTGGCGAATTCCACGTCGTGCGGCCGCGCACCACCTACGAGCAACTGATTGGGCTCGATTCCGTCCCGGACTGGTTGACCGAAGCAGCGCAATAAGCGGGCGCTCCTGAGGTGTGGAAGGGCGGCGCAGAATCCCGCCAAATCTCACAATTTGTTGCAGTGTCTCGCCTTTGCCGCAAACAATGCTATCTTGAACCGATGATCCGGATTAGAGGCGAGCGCCCATGACCGAGGATGCGGACAAGCAGGCAGTACGGACTGGCGAGACATTGAGACGACGCATCGCGGCCAAAATCCGCACCATGCGCGGCGTCATCCTGTTCGAAAGGCTGTGGCCAAGGCTGCTGCCAGTGTTCGGTGTCATCGCCCTCTTCGTGTCGCTTTCCTGGTTCGGCTATTTCCGCGCCGTGCCGGATTGGCTGCGAATTGTCTCGCTGGCACTCTTCGCCATTCTTTTGGTCGGTTCGCTGTTCCCATTGCGAAGCCTGCGCATGCCGCAAGGCGCGGAGGCCCTTCGGCGCCTGGAACGGGACAACAAGATCATCCACCAGGCACTCGCCGTGCAGTCCGACAAACTGGAACAGGGCGATGATTTTGCCCGTGCCCTGTGGCGGCGTCACCAGGCGCGGATGGCAGACAAGGTCCGGCAGATCCGGGCCAGCGCACCACAACCACCGACGCCGAAACTCGATCCGTTCGGGGTCCGGGTGTTCGTTGCGTTGCTTCTGGTCACCGCCTTCAGCTTTTCCTTCTCCAATGGCTCCGGCCTGATTGGCGATGCCTTCCGCAGCCACGAGCAGCCGCCGGAGGTCGCCGGCGTACGTATCGATGCCTGGGTCACGCCACCCAAATACACTGGCAAGGCGCCAATCTTCCTGACCGGAACAACCACTGGACTACCGGAAACGATCGCGGTGCCGGAGGGCAGCGAGATGCTGGTGCGCATCGTCGGAGGCACCGGAACGGAGGACGTGATCTTCCGCACAGACGATTCCGACATCGCCATGCCGGCCTCGGACGAGGAAATCACCGGCGCCATGTCGGGGCTGAACCCGCGCAGTTTCAACTACACGCCCGAAGCCGCCGGTTCGCTCGTCGTGCGCCAGAACGAGGCGACGGTTGAAAGCTGGCGCTTTACGCTCATTCCGGACACGGCCCCCGTCATCGCCTTCGACGGCAGGCCCGGCCGCGCCGTCAACGGTGCGCTGGAAATCACCTTCACGGTCAATGACGACTACGGTACGGAGCGCGCCTATGCAGAAATCCTGCCGGTCGAAGAACCATCGCCCGATGCCAATGCGCTTTACGATCCGCCGGAATATCCGCTGACGCTGCCACGCTCCGGCGCGCGTGAACGCAAGGCCCGCGAGAGCCGCAACCTGACGGAACACCCGATGGCCGGAATGCCGGTTCGGATCACGCTGGTTGCCGAGGATTCCGTCGGTCAGACGGGTCGCAGCGAAACGATCGAGATGGTCTTGCCCGGAAAGTACTTCCACAATCTCCTGGCCGGGTCCGTCGCGGAGCAGCGTCAGGTGCTGGCCCTCGACACCAACCGGGTCGACCGGGTGATCGATCTCAATGACGCCATTACGCTGGCGCCCGAGGAAACGATCAAGAACTCGACCCATTACCTGCTGATCAAGTCAGCCCGCACCCGCATCAAGCAATCGTTCAACGACGATATGTATCGCGATGCGGCAGACTATCTGTGGGACATCGCTCTCGGAATCGAGGATGGAGACCTCTCCTTTGCCGAACGGCGTTTGCGCGAAGCCCAGCGGGCGCTTTCAGAGGCCCTGCAAAACGGCGCAACGGACGAGCAGATCCAGGCGCTGATGGACGAATTGCGCGAGGCGATGCAGGAGTTTCTGCAAGCGCTCGCCCAGAACATGCAGCAGGACATGATGGCGGAGATCCCGCCGAACGCGCTGCAGAACATGCTGCGCCAGAATGACCTCGATCGCATGCTCGACCAGATCGAGAACCTCGCCCAGTCCGGTGCCCGCGACCAGGCGCAGCAATTGCTGTCCGAGCTGCAGCGCATGATGAACAACCTGCAGATGGGCCAGCAACAGCAGCAGCAGGGCGACAATCCGATGCGCCAGCAGATGGACCGGCTCGGCGAACTGATGCAGCAACAGCAGCAGCTCATGGAGCGCACCTTCGATCTGGAGCAGATGCTGCAGGAACGGCGTCGGCAGGATTTCTACCAGAACCCGGAGCGTCAGCAGGGTCAGAATCAGCAGCAGCAACAGCAGCCCGGCGGCGACCAGCAGATGACTGAGGAAGAATTGCGCCAGGCGCTGCGGGACCTGCGCGAACAGCAGGAGCAGTTGCAGCAACAGCTAGGCGAGCTTCAGGAAGCCCTGAGGAATTTCGGTATGCAGCCGAACCAGGGCTTCGATGAGGCCGGTGAAGCCATGGGCGAAGCCGGCAAGGCACTTGGCGAAGGCGAAGGTGAAGAAGCCGTCGGCGAGCAGGGTCGCGCCCTGCAGGCGCTGCGCCGCGGTGCCGAGGCCATGATGAACCAGATGCGCCAGGCCATGGGTCAGAACCCGGGTCCGAACACCGGACCGGCCAATCGCGAACCGTCACGGCTCGATCCGTTGGGCCGCCCGCAGGCCAACACCGGCCCGGATTTCGGCGAAAACGTCAAGGTGCCGGAAGAGGCCGATATCCAGCGCGCCCGCCGAATCCTCGAAGCCATCCGCGAACGCCTCGGCGACGCGTTCAGGCCCGAGATGGAACGGTTCTACCTGGAGCGCCTGCTCGACAACCGCTGATCGAGTTCAGCCACGGGTTCCCGGTTGTGTGTCTGTTTCTACCGTGACCGACGCTTGACATAGGGTGGGTCAGCTTTTGCTATTGGCCCGCCATGACCGATGACGCTGAACGCGGTCCAAACATCATCGGTGACCTCGGCGCGATGTCGCATGGGCGGTGACTGGGATACGACATCCGAACGTCCCCGAAAGGCATATTCAGAGATCCGGCGGGGCAAACTGAACACGTAGCGATGGATTCTCATTGGATCGGCTCCGGCTTGGGTTGTTGGAACCGGGCCAATGTCGCCGTCAACCGTCAGAGCGACCGTGAAGTCCGGTGATCATGACCGTGAAATCATCGTCAATTCTGCATCCGACCATCCGTTATCTCTGATCAGCAGCTTCCGAACCGACACAGATGTGCTCTACACTGGCGCGCCAGAGGATGTGTCATGAGCGGTAACACCGTTGAAATCCGGTGCTTGGGCGACTTTGACGTTCAGGGTTTGGCCGTCGACGTGCAGGGCGTGAAACAAATTGCACTGCTTGCCTATCTCGCCTCCAACCTGGGCGCCCCCTGCCCCCGTGAGACTCTCATCTCCATTTTTTGGGGAGATCGGTTCAACGACCAGGCCCGGCAAAGTCTGAGGCAGGCTTTGAGCGCGTTGCGCCGAGCATTTCGAGACAGCCCCGACGCGTTGGAAATCGACCGGGAGATGGTTCGGCTCAATCCAAAGCGCGTGAGTGTCGATCTCAAGCAGGCCGAAACAGCAGTCGCGGCTGGCGATCTGAGGACAGCAAGCGAGATTTTCCGTCGCGGAGACTACCTTTCGACGCTCAATCCAAAAGAGAGCGGGATCGCCGATTGGCTTGCGCTGGAGCGGGCACGGTGGCGGGAGTTGGCGCGGCGAACTTTGCTCGAACACGGCGAGACACTCTTGCAGAACGGTCATGTGAGCGAAGCAGGACAGGTTTCGGCCTGGTTGCTACGGCAAGATCCGTTGGACGAGGTGGCCGCACGGCTCGCCATGCGGTCGAAAGCAGCATCGGGTGCCGCCTTCGAAGCCGCCAAAATCTATCACCGCTTGTGCGACGACCTTCAATCCGAGCTTGGCGTGAAACCGGCTGCGGAAACGAAAGCCTGTTTCGACCGATTGCAATCCGGGAAGCCGGTGCTCGACACAGCCACGACGGGCAATACTCCGCAGCAGGATCCGGTGAGCGATGTTCCGCTTATCGCGATCGAACCATTTGACTACGCACCGGATGACTCGAGCACAAAGGCCCTGGCTGAGGACCTTCGTAGTCAGCTGATTTTCAGATTGACAAAGCGGGTCGGGATAAAGGTTCTGGACGAACAAGTCGGCCAGCCGGATACCCCGACATACAAATTGCGAGGGCGGCTGCGCACGTCTGGCAACCAGGGCCGCCTGAATCTCTCCATGGTCCTGGGGGAGCAATCAAGAGCGGTATTTTCGCAGAACTACGCCGGTGACATCTCGGATATCTTCACGTTCTGTGACGAGGTGGTCGCGCAAGCGGAAACCAACATTCGTGTGCAGACCAATGCGTTCGATGGCGAACGCCTGGCTCATATCCCGGAGGACCGACTCAGCATCCCCGAACTCCAGTCAAAGGCTGCCAACCTGCTTCACACCGGTACCGTGGAAGGCTTTGTTCATGCCAACAAGCTGATGGATCGCGCTGTCGCGCTGGATGCGAAGAGCCCGACTTCGCTTGCCATGCGCGCCAACATCACAATTTGGCTCTCGATGGCCGGTTGTGGAGACCTTTCATCCGCCGACCAGGAGCAACTTGAAACGGACCTCAACACAGCTTTGGAAGTCCAACATCGCAGCGACTATATCTATCACGTCCGGGGGACATTTTACGCCTGTTGCAAACATGATGCCGCCGCCACCCTGAAGGACGGGGAACGAGCGCTCGAAATCAACCCGAACTATGCCCTGGCCTTCAATACACTAGGGCTCGGTCATCTGCTGGCGGGTCAATACGACCACGCGGTTTCTGCTCTGATCCAGTATGTGGCACTCAGCGAAAATGATCCTCTGCTTCCTGCCCGGCTGTTTCCGTTGGCCGTCGCACAAGTCTGCAATGGCGATTATCACGATGCGGAAGTAACAATCGATCGTGCGATCGGGACAAAACCCAACCAACGCCTGTTTCACCGATTGAAAGCAATGTGCCTGCGTGCGAGCGGCAGGCGTAATGAGGCGGACAAAGCGGATGCCGCGGCCGACCAGTTACCGGACGTGCCGTCTGTGCTCGCGGTCTGTCCGCCGCTCCATCAAGACCGGTCGGATATTCTGGCGAGCGCGCTGAAATGATCAAGCACCGCCGTCAAACAACCGATCGGCGACAGGCAAGCTTCGCACGGCGATATCAAATGGGACGCTGATGGAGGCCCGTTGATTACTTCGGGTTCTTTTCGAACTTTTTTGTCGTTTCGATTTCAGGCAGCCAGGAAAGCGCCGATTGTCGCCAGAACTCCGATTTCGGGATCAATTGGTGGCGCTGACGAACGGTACCAACGCGGATGTTAAATGCTTTGGGATTTTCGCCAACATCCGTTGCGTACAACCCCGAACCACAGTCGGAACAAAACGCTTGCACTCGGCGGTTACCGCTGTCCCCCACTTTGACGTATTCCTTCGGCCTTCCCCTCGTGATTCGGAAGTTTTCTCCGGCAACGATAGCAATCGTTCTGAATGACGAGGCCGAGAGTGCCTGACAGTCGGAGCAGTGACAGATGCCGACGGTTTCCAGATCAAGTTCGGCTTCGTAAGCAATAGCTCCACAGTGGCATTCGCCGTCTATTTTCATTGATTGGCGTCCTCCCAAATCCACTACCCGTCACCCTTCAACACTTCAGCAGTAAGAAGGATCCGCTGATTTGTCAGCTCTCAGAGCAAGGGTCCCGTGCAGCCAACCAAACTATAGATCAACATCCAACTCGACCAAATCTCTTTGGTCAACGAGGGTTCGTTGTATCTGTTCGGAGTTGCCGGCTAAGCCTCAGCCGCCCAGTGCCCGGGCCACGGCACCACGAATATCCGGAAGGCTGAACGGTTTCGGCACCACGTCGATGATGATTTCCGTCAGGCTGTCGGCCCGTTCGCGCTGTTCGGCGAAACCGGTCATCAGCAGGATTTTCGTATCGGGATATTCATTGGCCACGGTATGGGCCAGTTCGATGCCGTCCATGACAGGCATGCGGATATCCGAGAGAAGCAGGTCGTAGCCGTCGCCGTCGCGCAGCCGTTCCAGGCCATGCGCACCGTCAACCGCCTGGTCGACCTCGTGGCCATCCATTTCCAATGCCCTGCTGACGAAGCCGCGCAGCGAATCCTCGTCTTCGGCGATCAAGATTTTTGCCATATGTCCCGTCCGTCTTTGCTGGTGCGCCGCTTTGGATGTTCTTGTACGCGGCACAACCCCCGAGTCAGACGACAGAAAAACACGCAATTCTTGTCTCGGGGTAAATGACCCGAAGCGACCAGCGTCTCAACGCGTGGTTACGATCGGTTATACTTAATGCTTGGTTTTCAATGTTCAATGCAAGGTGCCCGCAAGCCCCACGGACACGCCAGAATTCAACGTTCTGTCGATCGCCGTTCGGATCGGGTAAGGTCGCCAAACTCGAATTCAAACCGGAAGATCTGTTTGCTGCTGTCTCGCCCCCCGAAAAACAGTGTCCTGACACCGTTCATCGAGGCTTTCTGGGCCTGCGAAGGCAATCAGCCCCATGAATTGGAGCAGGTTCTGCCGCACGGGCGCCTGCAGCTTCTGATCAATCTCGACCGGGACGCGCTAACGCAATACGGTCCGGACAGCCGGGTGCGCCAGCAGACGTGGGGTGCGGCTGTACAAGGCCCGGCACTCACGCCTGTCGTGATCGATCGCGCCGAGCAAAACAACATATGCGGTGTTGTCTTTTCGCCCGGCGGCGTCTCGCCTTGCTTGCGGGTACCGGTGTCCGAGATCGGATCGGATCTTGTCGCTCTGGACGACCTGGATTGGATCAATGGCAGGCTGCTTCGCGAACGTCTGCTCTGTGTCAATGATACGCATGCACGCTTGGATCTGTTGGAATCGGTATTCCTGCCGACCCTCCCGGTTACGGACACCTGGGACAGGATCGCCTTGGAGGCAGCAGGCTTTCTGGCTCAGGGTTGGCGCGTTGAGGCTGTCACACGCCACTTCGAGACAACGCCGCAGACACTGATCACGCGATTTCGAGAGCGAACGGGCATGACGCCCAAGACGTTTTCCAGGATCGAACGCTTCCAACGGCTGGTTCGAAAGAAGCCCTCATCCTGGGCCGACGCTGCGTTCGAGGCGGGTTTCGCGGATCAGCCGCACATGGTGCGCGAATTCAGGCGCTTCAGCGGGATGACGCCCTCCCAATACAAACCGCACCAGGCGCACGCGCCGAACCACCTGCCCTTACCGGCTTGAATTTTCTTCAAGACGCTCAAGGCATCAGAGCACTATCGTCCGCCTATGACCGATAGAGCTGAAACCACCCGACTTGAACCCCGCCTCGTCCTGCCTGACGTCGACGCGGCGATGACTTTTTATCAACGGGTCTTCGACGCCAGCCCGACAGCGCGTTTCGAAGACCAGACCGGACGCGTCGTCCATGCCGCGATGCGCATAGGAGAATCCGTTTTCACGATGACCCAGGAAGTCCCCGCCTGGGGACTGGCAGCCCCCCAAAAGCCATCAGATACTTCGGTGTTGCTGCATCTCACGGTGGACGATCTCGATGAAACAGCCGACAGGATGGTCACCCTCGGAAGCAAGGTGATCATCGCAGTCGAGGATCGTCCCTACGGCAAACGGGAGGGCCGCATTGTGGACCCGTTCGGACACGCCTGGATACTAAGCAGGACAATCGAAGAGTTGACGGAAGAGGAAATCCGGCGGCGCCTTAGATGAGCGAGGCCTATTCGCTATCGCCGGTCACCACACCCACAAATGGCAGTTCGCGGAAGGCATAGGCGACGTCCATGCCATAGCCGACCACAAAATAGTCGGGGCAGACAAAGCCGACATGATCCGCGTCGAGGGTGCCCTCTCGCTTGGAGCGTTTGTCGAGCAGAACGGCGATCGACACGCTGCGCGCGCCACGCTCGTACATCAGGTCGCGTGCAAAGCGCAGCGTGTTGCCCGACTCAAGAATATCGTCGATCAAAAGGATGTCGCGCCCGGTGACGTCGCTGTCGATATCCTTGATGATCTTGACGCCCTGGCTCTTGGTGCCCTTGCCGTAGCTCGACAGGGTGACAAACTCGACCTCTGGTGCGAGACCCACAGCATGTAGCGCGCGCAACAGGTCGGCGGCGAAAATGAACGACCCCTTGAGAATGGAGATCACCAGCATGTCGTTCTTCGGCTTCTCGGCGATTTCTGCGGCGAGCGCCAGGTTGCGTTCGGCGATCTGTTCGGGCGTAAAGAGAACGTCGATGGTTTTACCGCGTACGGTCGGCATGGTCTGGTTCCGGAGTTGCTCCAATTGCGCCCGGTTTAGTCGATGACCTCGAAAAGGGAAAGCCGGAAATCGCCTGTTGCGGCAATATCTCCCCGAAGAAATGGGGTTGCAGTCTCAGCGCCCGGTGCTGCCGCCTGCCAGCGATACGGTTAATTCGCGGTAACCACGCGCCTGCGGTGAAACCCGGACGCGAAACCGCGTGCTCTCGCCCGCGGCGAGCCGTTTTTTCGGCGCCCGGACATAGAGAGGTTCATCACCCTTCCCCGGCGCCTGGATTGCAACAAGCGGCACATCGAGTGCCGACCCGCCGGAGTTGTTGATCGTCCCTTCGACAAGGACCGCCTGCCCCTCCAACCCCGCAATGCTGTGCGTGGTGATATCCGAAAGATGCAGATTGTCTGACCCGCTCCCAAACACCATCGGAATGAGTGTATGCCCGCCCGCGAACCAGAAGCAACCAACGACGAGGGCCAGGAAAGCAGCCAGAAAACCAGCCTGTTTCAAGGGTTTGCCATTCTGGCTGGAGCCCATTTCTCCGGCGAACACACCGAGCCTGCTGCTGGCCTGTGCCGTTGGGAACTGAACCGCAACCGGCGGACGCATGGGATTGCGGGCCGACCCGGGAAGTGCAATCACCTCGCCGGCATCGTCGACATGCACGAATTCGGCGTCGATGACATCTGCGCTGCGCAGCCGCGAAACCGGTCTTGCATCGCGATGAACACCGCGTTTGCTGTCGATGGGTGGATTTGCCTGCATGGATGGTTCCGTATGGCAGTCCGCTGCCGGTCGATATCTTTCGCAAACGTAAAGCCGTTTGGTTAACAAAACCGAAACCCGCCCTATTTGACCGGTGGTTCCGAACCCGAATTAACCTGGCGTTAACCCGCGAGGAAAAGGTTGTCGCCACCCGGTTCATCCCCTACAGGAAGAGGGTCTTTGGAAGCGAGGCGTCTGTGATCGATTTCGACAATGTGGGGCTGCGATATGGCATGGGACCGGAGGTCCTGCGCGATGTCACGTTCGACATCCCCAAGCGCTCGTTCCAGTTCCTCACAGGGCCGTCGGGCGCCGGCAAGACCACGCTGATGCGGCTGATGTTCATGTCGCTGCAGCCGACGCGCGGTTTCGTGCGTGTCTTCGGCCGCGACATTACGACCATTCCGCAACGTGAGCTGCCGACCCTGCGGCGCCGCATCGGCATCGTGTTTCAGGACTTTCGGCTGCTTGACCACCTGACAACCTATGAAAATGTGGCCCTGCCACTTCGCGTGCGCGGTCACGAAGAATCCAGTTATCGCAGAGATGTGATTGAACTCCTGCAATGGGTCGGCCTCGGCGACCGGATGAACGTTCTGCCGCCGATCCTGTCGGGCGGCGAAAAACAGCGTGCAGCTATTGCCCGCGCCCTCATCGACCAGCCGGAGCTCTTGCTTGCCGACGAACCGACCGGCAACGTCGATGCGCCGCTTGCGCGCCGGCTTCTGCGGCTGTTTATGGAATTGAACAAGCTCGGCACCGCCGTCATGATTGCAACCCATGACCTGTCATTGATGGACCAGATCGACGCACGCCGCATGATTCTCTCGGGAGGACGGCTGGAAATCTATGAATGAGGTGGCCAAACCCGAAGCGACCCGCAAGTCGCGCGAAGTAGCCCTTCGCCCGACCGAGCCGATCGTGCCGGCCACCAATATCGCGGGCCGGTCGCTGATGTTCGTGATTTCGATCATGTCGTTTCTGGCCTGCCTGACGCTGGGCGCCGTGATCATGATCCAGAACACCGCGAACAGCTGGCAGAGCCAGATTTCGCGCGAGATCACCATCCAGATCAAGCCGGACGAAAACCTCGATCTCCAATCGGCGCTCGGCAATGCCAGAGACATCGCCTTGAGCTTCGAGGGAACCACGGACGCCATGATCATCGACAGCGACGCGACGGCGCGTTTGCTGGAACCGTGGCTCGGCGAAGGGCTCGATCTGGAGGAACTTCCTGTTCCCCGGCTGATCGTCATCACGATCGATGAGGATGCGCCACCCGATTTCGATGCCATGCGCGCCGCACTGAAGGACGCCGTGCCCAATATCACACTTGACGACCACCGTACCTGGGTCGATCGGCTGGTTGCCATGGCCAACACGACGGTGCTCATCGGGCTGTGCATCCTGGCGCTGGTGTTTTCCGCCACCGTTCTCACCGTGGTCTTCGCGACGCGCGGCGCGCTCTCCGGCAACCAGCACATTGTCGAGGTGCTGCATTTCGTCGGTGCCGAGGCGAGTTTCGTTGCCGCCAAGTTCCAGAGACACTTCTTCCTCATCGGCCTGAAGGGCGCTTTGGCGGGAGGCGCCGCCGCAGCGCTGACCTTCGCATTTGCCGGGATCTGGACCAGCAGCAATGTCGCCACACCGGAGACCGATCAGGCAACTGCCTTGTTCGGTGCCTTTGCGCTGGGCCTCGGCGGCTATATCGGAGCGCTCGCAATCGTCGTCATAACGGCGCTTCTCACGGCCCTGACCACCCGCATAACGGTGCTGAGGACCATCCTGGAAATCGACCTGATCCGCTCCGACCCGACACGCGGTATCTGAGCCGGATGGCCGGCAATCTAGCGTTTGCCACATTACATCTGTATGAAATTCGCCATGAGCGCGGAACAAACCGGTGATTCGTCGCAGGCGGAGACGCCGAAGCAGCGTGGAGGCCCACTCCGGTGGATTGCCAACCTCCTTGTGCTGGTGGTTCTCGTCGTCTTTTTGATCGTCGGCGTGACAGCCGGGAGTTTTCTGCGTTTTTCCAACGACGTGGTCTCCCTGACACCCCCTGAAGAGGTGACCGAGGCAGACGGCATTGTCGTGCTCACCGGTGGCGGCCAGCGGATCGATCAGGCGTTGCGCCTGCTTGATGAGGGTGTGGCCAAGCGGCTGTTGATCTCCGGCGTCAATCCGGCGACAACCGGCGAACAGATCCAGAAGCTGACGTCGACGGAACCGGCGCTTTTCAAATGCTGTGTCGATATCGGTCACGATGCGATCGACACACGCGGAAACGCCAACGAGGCAGCCGATTGGATCGACGAAAAGGGCTATCGGACCATCGTCGTCGTCACCAGCAATTACCACATGCCGCGCAGCCTGCTGGAACTGGCGAAGGTCAATGCCGAGACCCGGTTCATCCCCTACCCGGTCGTCAGCCGCGACTTCTCGCAGCCCGACTGGCTGCGGGAACCCGCCGTTCTGCGCATGCTTGCATCCGAATATGGTAAATATATCGTCGCCCGTCTGCGTCACCAGATCGGTGCGGCCGGCCCCGATGGGCTGCGATCAAGTCTCGCCGCGACCGAACCGGTGTCGGCGAAGAAGGCCGGTCTGAGCAGTAGCAATTGACACCACGACACTGATCGCCGGATAAAGGTGGAATGATCGCCTTCCGTTCCGCGCTGTTCAACCTGCTGTTCTACCTGAACCTGATTGTGCAGATGATCCTGTTTTCGCTGCCCTATTTCCTGATGCCGCGAAAGGCCGCGTGGATTGTTCCGAAAAACTGGGTGCGCAGCTGTCACTGGCTGATGAAGGTGGTCGTCGGCACCGACTACACGATCGAAGGTCTCGAGAACCTGCCCAAGGGCGGCTATATCATCGCGCCAAAGCACCAGTCCTTCTGGGATGCCATCGCGTTGCTGCCGCATCTCGACGACCCGTTCTATATTCTCAAGCGAGAGCTGACCTGGATTCCGCTCTTCGGCTGGTACGTCATGAAAATGCGCATGGTGCCCATCAACCGTGGCAGCCGCGAGAAGGTCATGCCGGAAGTCATGCGTCGCACCCGCGAGCAAATGGACGACGGACGCCAGCTGATCATTTATCCGGAAGGCACACGCCGACCGGTCGGCGCCGAGCCGAAATACCGCTACGGCATCGCAAAGATCTATTCGGAACTGAACGTTCCGGTTCTGCCGATCGCCATGAACCCGGGTCTTTTCTGGCCGCGCCGCAAGTTTCTTCGCTATCCGGGCCTCATTCGGGTGCGCTTTCTGCCGCCCATCGAACCGGGCCTGCCTCCGGACGAGTTCATGAAGAGGCTGGTCGGCGATGTGGAGAAGGCCACAGATGAATTGCTGGTTCAAACCGTTGAGGAAAATCCGAGCCTGCCGCTGACGCCTATGGCACGCGCCAAGTACGAGGAACTGATCAGCGCGGAGTCAGATGCTGGAACGCCGGTCCCCGAGGTCAGCAAGTAGCTCCGCCCGACGGATCAAGCGCGCGACACTGGAAGCTGCCGGCCCACGTCTTCAAGCCAGTGATCGCGGATCTTCATCTCGCGCAGCTGATCGAGAGTGCTGACGACATAGTCGACATTGTGGCCGGACCGCCCCTCTGAAGTAGCAACCCGACGGGCCGCATCATCGGCGCTCATCGAGCCTGCGAACTGTTCGTGCTTGCGATCCGCAATGTAGCAGACCGCCTCGACCCGCTCTCCACCGGAAATCTGGATCGGCAGATGCCGTTCGAGATAGACGTTGGTCACAAGCTCACGCTCTCGCAAATAGGCCATGACGCTTTCACGATCGTGCGCGCTGACCCGAAACGCCATCCCTGTGCAGGAACCGCCACGATCGAGCCCGAGCACCAACCCCGGCCGCTCCCGTGTCCCGCGATGGACATAGGAATGGATGCACAGCGCGCGACGATAACCGAAAAGCCGACCGCGCTCCGCCTGAACGTGGTCAAAGCCCGGTCGCCACATCAGCGACCCGTAGCCAAACACCCAAAAATCATCCATATCGGACATTACGATTCCACCAACCCGCATTGCGCATCAGGCACATAGGGAGAACGTCATGGCGAGGTCAAGTGAGAAAGCCGTAAAGGCTTCACGACGCCCCTTTCTCTGGCTGGCGATCTTCATCGGGGCACTCATCGTCGCCTATAGCGGTGTCTGGTATTACCTGGCGGGCCAGTTGGAAAGTCGCAGCGCATTCCTGATCAGCGATCTGGCCAACCGCAATGTCGATGCCGATTGTGCGGATATGGAGGTCCGTGGCTTCCCGTTTCGTCTCGGCGTTTTCTGCAATGCCGTCACTGCAGACGACCAGGTCAACCGCCTGTCGCTGACCACCGGCGGGTTCCGGTCTGCGGCACAGGTTTATCGCCCCAATCATATCATCTCTGAACTCGACGGTCCCGTGACACTCACCGGCGGTGACGGAAGCTCTGCAGCACTCAACTGGAACGTCCTGCGCTCCAGCACCGTGTTCAATCTCTCGGGCCTCACCCGCGCATCGTTGCAGTCCTCCGACTTCGACGGCACGGTGACCCCGCTGGCAACCTCCGACCCGCTGAAGTTCAAGGCCGGGTCGACGGAAGCGCATGTCCGACAGAACGACGCCGACCTTGATGCGGTTCTGTCATTGAATTCGGCAACGCTCACCACCGAAGCCGCGGCATTTGCGCTCCCCCCGTTCGATGTGAAGGCCGATCTCACCCTGGCCGACCGTGCGTGGATGCTGTCCGGCCAACAGCGCAGCGGAAATCCCTGGTATGATTTGAGTGCCTCACTCAACGGTTTCAGCATCGATCTCGGCCAGGGTGCCCGGCTTTCGCTCAACGGACCGTTTTCCATCGACGATAGCGGCTACCTGACCGGCAAGTTCGACCTTGAAATCGAAGGCAGAGAGGCGTGGCAATCGATCCTCACCGAGGCCTTTCCAGACGCCGCCGACTCCATTGCCAACATTGCCGGCATGGTCGGCGCAATCGGCCAGACCCAGGACAAGCTGTCCTTGCCGTTGAACATCGATCGCGGCCGGATTCGCATCAGCTTCTTCACCCTGGGTCAGATACCGCCGATCTGACCCCTTCGCCGACATACGGTTGCTGGCCACCTCCTCATCAATTGAGGATTGCAAACCAATTTGCTTCGTGCACAATCTTCGTGGGGGCACGGATCAGCAGGCGGAGACTGGTATCATGGCGCTCAAGGACGAGGGGACGCGCTACGGCGCAATTTCAATCATCAACCATTGGACGATTGCCGTCCTCATCATCGTGATGCTGGCAATCGGTCTCTATATGGACAGCCTGCCGCGCGGGCCAGGCCGCGGCGAGTGGATCGATCTCCACAAGTCGATCGGTATCATGGTTCTAATCCTCGGTGCGTGGCGCGTGCTTTGGCGGATCATTCAGCGCTTCCCTGACGAAGTCTGCGAAATGCCGCATTGGCAGGAGATGGCCTCCAAGGCGGCCCACATCGCACTGCTGGTTCTGATCGTCGCGATGCCGCTGTCTGGCTATATCACGTCATCCACCGGTGGCCACGACGTGTCTTTCTTCGGTCTGTTCCATCTTCCGCAATTGCCGGAGAACAAGGCACTTTCGGAACAGGTTTCGGAAGTGCACGAGATTTTGGCCGACCTGCTGATGATTGTGCTGGTCCTGCATATTGCAGCCGCCCTCAAGCACCATGTCATCGACAAGGATGCAACGCTGAAACGCATGCTCGGCCGCACATCCTGACGGTCGCTATCATTTGACTTGCCGCCGCTGGTGGCTTGGTTGAGTATGTCCGTTTTCTGAACCGGAAAAACGGAGAATGGGCATGCTGACGATTCATGGACGCGCGACATCAAGCAACGTGCAGGCGGTCATGTGGGGCGTGGCCGAAATGGGAATTGAACACCGACGCCTGGATATCGGCGGCAGTTTTGGCGGCAACGACACACCGGAGTTTCTCGCCATGAATCCGATGGGCAGGGTCCCTGTCATCGAGGACGGTGAGGTCACGCTGTTCGAAAGCCAGGCGATCCTGCGCTATCTGGCCTCCCGACACGGCGCAGAGGCCCTGTGGCCTTCAGACGCCGTGGCGCGCGCGCCGATCGACCAATGGATGGAGTGGGCCAAGACTTCGGTCGCACCGACACTCATATACAAAGTGTTCTGGCAGATGATCCGGGTCAGCCAGGCCGACAGGAACCAACCGCTGGTAAACGAAGGTGTCGCCGAACTCAGGCAGCTCATGGCCATCGCCGATGCCCGCCTCGCCAAACACGAGTGGCTGGTCGGCGACCACATGACGCTGGCCGATATCAGTTTTGCCACCAATCTGTACCGCTACTACAATGTTGCTTTCGAGCGATCCGATCTGCCCGACCTGAAGGCCTATTACGACCGGCTTTGCGCGCGCCCAGCCTATGTCGAACACGTCATGGTCTCGTTCGAATCGTTGCGTGTACCGGGCGCTTAAAGCCTATGCGTCGTCTGTCGGCGGCAGCGGATGGCCCCGACGGCCGCGCACATAGGGAAAGCGCGGCGGCTGGTAGTGCATTTCCGCTGTGAACGGCTCGAGGAAATGATCGCCTAGCTGATCGTCGGCAACGAAGTAACCGTTGACGCCAATCAGGTCGCAGCCCACCAGCGACATCTGCTTCTCACGCGCAATGAGCTCCAGGGTCTTCAGGCTGGAGCCATAGACATTGGATCCATCCCAGGAACGGTCCGGATCGTAGGGCACCTCGAACTCCACCGAAGGTGCGAAGTGGGCGTTGTATTCGATACAGGCTACCCGCGCTTTCGTTTCGATCGCCCGGAAGACATGCGACGTGTGCTGATCGATATCAACGCTGAGGAGATCGATCTCTTGCCCGATGCCGGTGGAATCGATGCGCTCCTGGATTGTTTCCGGCTCCGCCAGTGCCTCGACCAGGTGCAGGCGTCCAGCTTCGATGTCCTCAGCGAAACTCTTGCGAATGGTCGCACAGTGGTCGGCATCGGCTTCGATCCAGACGCCCCGCCAACCCAGCAACAACAACAGTCGCGTTACGTTTTCACGCCCGCTCTCAACTCCGATTTCGACGAATGTCCGGTCTGTTTCTCCGATCCGGGAGAAGATTTCCGCCAGCACCGAATCCTCATAGGTCTGCGAAAACAGATGCGCATTGCGTTTTGACAGAAAACGCTGGCCGTGACGCTGCGAAAGCGCTTCCGCCATCCGGTCCTCAAAATAGATCCCCTGCAGTTGCTGGGCCAGGCGGCTGTGACGGTGCAAGCTTTTGAGCGCCTCGAGCCCCTCTTTGCGCAACTTCAGCGTGGTGGCGGCATAATCGCGAACAGGATCTGTCAGCCCGGCCATCATCTCGGGGACGTCTGGCTGCTGCAGGCGCTTCAGGGCTCCGTCGGCAAACCAGTAGCCCAGAGAACTCAACAGGCGGCGGCTGAGATTGCGAACCATTAAGGCGTCCCTCGAATTCTGAGAGCCCTATATGGCTGCGCACGGTCGCACCCGTCAACCGAGGTGTCGGAGACACTCAGCGAAGCCATTCACACGAATTTGCGGAAAAGCCCCGTACGGTCGAAAACAGCCTCCAGTTCTTCAGCCCGGCCCCGAGTTTCGTCCCAATGCAACTCCTGCACGGCCGCTATAGCCGCTTCGACCACCAGCAATATCGCAATGGAGGAATCCCACGCTGAGGGAACCGTAATTCGTGCCGAAACCGTGTGGCTGGCGATGGCCTGGATAGGCGAACGCCACTGATCGGTGAAAAGGATGATTTCGGCTCCACGCTCCCGCGCCATTTCAGCCAAAAGCTGCGTACTGCTCTCGTAGCGGCGGATATCGAACACCGCCAGGATGTCGCCCTCCTTGAGATCAAGCAGGTAGTGCGGCCACGCATTCGAATTCGACGGCACCAGGACGACGTTGGAGCGGATCATCTGCAGGTGTAGAAACAGATAATTGGCCAAGGTCTGGGTGATGCGTCCGCCGGAAATGTGCACCCGGCGTTCGGGATCGGCTATTAGACCGGCGATGTTGTCGAATACCTCTGGATCGAGCTGCTCCAGGCTGGTTCGAATATTCTCGGTTGCTTCCTGGGTGAATCGGTTGAGGATGTGCCGGTCCGGCGCCGCTGCAACCCATGTGTCGCGTTTGGCAATCGGATTAGACAGGATGTCGTTCAACTCTTCACGCAGTTTGGCCTGAAACTCGGGATAGCCGGCAAAGTCGAGCTTCTGGACCATGCGGGCAATCGTCGGTGTGGAGACCGCAGCCGCTTCCGCCAATTCGGTGATGCTGCCAAGACCGGACGCAGGGTAGTTGCTGAGGATCACGTCGGAGACTTGCCGTTCGGCTCGTGTCAGCTCTAGTTGACGGGCATTCAGTCGCTCGGCGACGGTTGACTGCTGTGGTTCCAACGCCTCGGTCCCTTTCAGGTTGAAGAATCGATGCCCATGGCGACCGCGTGTGAAGAAAATTTTTCAGTAACTATATTGACAGCCGCCCCAAGTGTGAAGAATTATTTTCACATGCTGTTGGAAGAGCAGAATGAAGTGATGCCGGATCAGGTCGTGGCGGTGCTCAACGAGGCCGGCGATCGTCGCCTGCTGCTGGTTTGCGAACACGCTTCCAACTGGATCCCGCCCGTCTTCAATGATTTGGGCCTGGATGAAGCCGCCCGCCGCAGTCATGTGGCATGGGACCCCGGCGCACTGGGTGTCGCCGAAACGCTCAGCCGAACCCTGAACGCACCTCTGGTCGTCGGTTGCGTGTCTCGGTTGGTCTATGATTGCAATCGGCCACCCAATGCCAAAGACGCTGTTCCCGCCGTCAGCGAGATAGTCGCCATCCCCGGCAACACCGACCTTTCCG
Organism: Hoeflea sp.; assembly: GCA_965216535.1. Classification (GTDB taxonomy): domain Bacteria; phylum Pseudomonadota; class Alphaproteobacteria; order Rhizobiales; family Rhizobiaceae; genus Hoeflea_A. The sequence continues at coordinate 1,275,009 of OZ244175.1, read as the reverse complement.
ATAAAGCTCTCAGGGAGCGCGTGGAAAAGGTCTACCAGCCCTTCCGCAAATGCCTGGAACAGGAGGTTGCGAAGGCTTCCACGGGCGCCGCGCTGGTGACCATTCACAGCTTCACCCCGATTTATCACGGCCGCAAGCGAACGACGGAAATCGGCATTCTTCACGGAGTCGATCCGCGTCTCGCCGCCGCGATGATGGCGATCGCAGAGCGCTTCACCGACATGCAAGTCCGGCTGAACGAGCCCTACGGACCCGACGACGGCGTCTCTCACACCCTCAACCTGCACGGATCCAGTAACGGCCTGGCCAACGTGATGATCGAGATCCGCAACGATCTGATCGACACGCCGCAAAGGCAGGCAGAAATGGCGGAACTGCTGGCCGGATGGGTGCAGGCGGCCATTGCCGACCTGGAGACATCCCCATGAGCCGGGCCATGGCGGCCTATGTCGGCGTGGTCGACGCGGTCAATTACCGCATCGGCCGGATCATGATGTACGGCCTCTTCGTAATGATGGCAGTCCTGCTCTGGTCTTCTATTTCGAAGACCTTCTTCCTGCCGTCCTTGTGGACCCTGGAAACCGCCCAATTCGCCATGGTGGCCTACTACATCATGGGCGGCCCCTATTCGATCCAGCTTGGCTCCAACGTGCGCATGGACCTGTTCTACGGGTCCTGGAATGCCCGCAAGAAGGCCTGGTTCGATTCCTTCACCGTGCTGTTCCTGATCATCTACCTCGGCGTGCTCCTCTATGGAGGCCTCGGCTCGACAGCCTATTCCCTGGGTTATTGGGGCGACGACCCAATAGCCTATTTCGCCGGACTTGCCGGCGCGTTTCTGACCGGCGGTCCGGAAGCTGCCAGCGAGGTGATCGGTCGGGCGGAACGCAGCCCTACGGCCTGGCGGCCTTTCTTGTGGCCGATAAAAACGATCATGTGCATCGGCTTTTTCCTGATGCTGTTGCAGGCGGTGTCCGAGCTGTTCAAGGACATTGCCTGTATCAAGGGTTATTCATGGGGGCGCCCGGCCGATGTCGCATGAGATGATCGCCATCTTCATGTTCGCATCCATGATGCTGATGCTGTTCACCGGGCAGCGGGTCTTCGGCGCCATTGGAGCGGTTGCGGCCATCGCCGCACTGGCTCTTTGGGGCACCGGCGGCCAGGACATCCCGTTTTCGGCCGGCATGAAGCTGATGAAGTGGTATCCGCTGCTGACGCTGCCGATGTTCATCTTCATGGGCTATGTCCTGTCGGAATCGAAACTGGCCGACGACCTCTACCGGATGTTCCATGTCTGGATGGGTCCGGTCCGCGGTGGCCTCGCCATCGGCACGATCGGACTGATGGTGCTGGTCTCGGCGATGAACGGCCTGTCGGTTGCCGGCATGGCAATCGGCGCGACCATCGCCCTGCCGGAACTGCTTCGCCGCGGTTACGACAAACGCATGGTGACCGGCGTAATCCAGGCCGGATCGTCGCTCGGCATCCTGGTGCCACCCTCAGTCGTATTGGTGCTCTATGCCATGATTGCGCGTCAGCCGGTCGGTCAACTGTGGCTGGCCGGGGTGGTGCCGGGTCTGCTGATGGCCGGCCTGTTCATCCTCTACATCGCCGTCCGCTGCCACTTTCAGCCATCGCTCGGACCGGTGCTGAAAGACGAAGCGCGCACCATGCCTCGCGCTGAAAAAGTCAAACTGCTGCAAGCCGGCATCCTGCCACTGGCGATCTTCGCAGCCATGATGGTTCCGTTCGTCAACGGCTGGACGTCGCTGGTCGAGAGCTCCGCCATCGGCGCCATCACCGCATTTGCCGCGGCTGTCCTGCGTGGCCGCATGACCCGTGAAGTGTTTGAAAACAGTACCAGACAGACCCTGGCGATCTCCTGCATGTTCATGTGGATCATCCTGGCGGCATTGGGTTTCGGTGCTGTCTTCGACGGTCTGGGCGCCGTCAAGGCGATCGACAACCTGTTCACCGAGCAGCTCGGGCTCGACCCGTGGATGATCCTCATCCTGATGCAGCTCAGCTTCCTAATCATGGGCACCTTCCTCGACGACACGGCGATGCTCGTCATCGTCGCGCCGCTCTACGTACCGCTGGTCAAGGTGCTCGGTTTCGATCTGATCTGGTACGGCGTGCTCTACACCATCACCACACAGATCGCCTACATGACGCCACCCTTTGGCTACAACCTGTTCCTGATGCGCGCCATGGCGCCGCCGGAGATCAGGCTTTCCGACATCTACAGCTCCATCATTCCCTTCGTCGGAGTGATGATCGCCTGCCTGGCGCTGATCATGCTGTTCCCGCAGATCGCGCTCTGGCTCCCAGAAACCGTTTACGGGAACTGACAAGAACTCCGCTAAGGAGCGGGAATGCCAAAATCACAACGAAGAAATCGGAGGACGACATGACGTCACGACGTAATTTCCTGAAGACCGCCGGCATTGCCGGCGCCGCCACCCTTGCCGCACCCGCCGTCAAGGCCCAGGCGCCGATCAAGTGGCGCATGCAGACCTATGCCGGGCCGGCACTCGCCGAGCATGTGATCAAGCCGTCTATCGACGCCTTCAACACCGCCGCAGCAGGCCAGATGGAAATCGAGCTGTTCTTTGCCGACCAGCTTGTTCCGACCGGCGAGCTGTTTCGTGCCATGCAGAAGGGCACCATTGACGCCGTCCAGTCGGACGACGACTCCATGGCCTCGCCAACCGAAGTCACTGTCTTCGGCGGCTACTTCCCCTTCGCATCCCGCTATTCACTCGACGTTCCGGTCCTGTTCAACCAGTACGGCCTGAAGGAGATCTGGGACGAAGAATATTCGGCGGTCGGCGTCAAGCACATCTCAGCCGGCGCTTGGGACCCCTGTCACTTTGCCACCAAGGACCCGATCAACAGCCTGGCAGACCTGAAGGGCAAGCGGGTCTTCACCTTCCCGACGGCCGGTCGTTTCCTGTCGCAGTTCGGCGTGGTGCCGGTGACACTGCCCTGGGAAGACATCGAGGTCGCCGTTCAGACCGGCGAGCTCGACGGTATTGCCTGGTCGGGCATCACCGAGGACTACACGGTCGGTTGGGCCGATGTGACAAACTACTTCCTCACCAACAACGTCTCCGGCGCCTGGGCCGGTTCCTTCTTCGCCAACATGGAGCGCTGGAATGAGCTGCCCGAGCACCTGAAGGTGATGCTGCAGATGGCCATGGACCAGTCGCACTACTATCGCCAATGGTGGTACTGGGGTGGCGAAGCCAACCTGCGCGTCCACGGCACGAAGCTGAAACTGACCACCATTCCGGACGAAGAATGGGCTCAGGTCGAACAGGCCGCCGTCAAGTTCTGGGACGAAATCGCCGCCGAGAGCCCGACCAAGGCCAAGGTTGTCGAGATCTTCCGCAAGTATAATGATGACATGCAGAAAGCTGGCAGGCCCTATCGCTACAGCTAGTGTTATCCTGCGGGGCGGGTCTTTGCCTGCCCCGCAACACCATCGATGGAACCGATCATGACCTTCGACGAACTCAAAGCCGCCGTCGCCGACGGCACGATCGACACCGTACTCGCCTGCCTTGTCGACATGCAGGGCCGGCTGATGGGCAAACGCTTCGTCGCCCGGCATTTCGTCGACAGCGCCTGGGAAGAAACCCATTGCTGCGACTACCTGCTGGCCACCGACCTGGAAATGGCGACCCCGGACGGATACGCATCGACCAGTTGGGAATCCGGCTATGGCGATTATGTCATGAAACCGGATCTGTCGACGTTGCGGACGGTTCCCTGGTTGGAAGGCACGGCACTGGTTCTGTGCGATGTTCTCGACCACCACACCCATGACCTGGTGCCGCACGCGCCGCGCACCGTCCTCAAGCGCCAGATCGAGCGGCTCGCGGAATTAGGTCTCTCGCCCGTCATGGCGACCGAGCTGGAGTTCTTCCTGTTCGAGAAGAGTTTCGACGAGATCCGCAAGAGCGGCTATCGCGACCTGGAGCCGATCAGCGGCTACAATGAAGACTACCACATCTTCCAGACCACCAAGGAAGAGGCGGTCATGCGGCCGCTGCGCAATCACCTCTACGCCATGGGCGTGCCGGTGGAAAACTCCAAGGGCGAGGCCGAGGCCGGCCAGGAAGAGTTGAACATCCGCTATGCGGAGGCGCTGGCCTGCGCGGACCATCACACCATCGCCAAGCATGCCGTCAAGGAAATCGCCTGGATGAACGGCCACGCGGCAACCTTTCTGCCGAAATGGGACCACCGGCGCGTCGGCAGCTCGTCCCATATCCATCAGTCGCTTTGGCACGATGGCGGCAATGCCTTCCAGGACGCCGGCGCCGATCACGGCATGTCGGATCTGATGCGCCACTACGTTGCCGGGCTGCTGAAATACACCGCCGATATCATGGTGTTCCTGGCGCCTTACGTGAACAGCTACAAGCGTTTTGCCAAGGGCACTTTCGCTCCGACCAAGTCGGTCTGGTCCATCGACAACCGCACGGCCGGTTACAGGCTGTGCGGAGAAGGCACATCCGGTGTCCGGATCGAATGCCGCATCGGCGGCTCCGACATCAATCCCTACCTGGCGCTGGCGGCCCAGCTGGCCGCCGGTATTGCCGGCATCGAGGAAAAGCTGACGCTTGCGCCGCCAACCACTGGTGACATTTATGACGCGGCCGAAGCACCCGACATTCCGCCCACGCTGCGCGCGGCCACCGAATGCCTGCGCGGTTCGGCCATGCTCAAATCGGCGATGGGCGACGACGTTGTCGCCCACTACGTCCGCTGCGCCGAGTGGGAACAGGAAGAGTTCGACCGGGTCGTAACCGACTGGGAAGTCGCCCGCGGTTTCGAAAGAGCCTGATCATGGCCGGGTTCCCGACCGTTAAGGCACCTGCCCCCATTTCCAACCCGTAAGAGAAGAGCAGACCACATGACGCTCACCGCCAACTGGTCCTACCCCACCGCCATCCGTTTCGGCGCCGGACGTATCGCCGAACTGCCCGAAGCCTGCGCCGCCGCCGGCATCACCAAGCCTCTGCTGGTCACCGATCGCGGCCTTGCCGGCCTTCCGATCACGGCAGGAGCGCTCGACATTCTCGAGGCTGCTGGCCTCGGCAGGGCCCTCTTCAGTGACGTCGACCCGAACCCAAGTGACGTCAATCTCGCCGAGGGCATTGCCGCCTTCAAACAGGGCGGTCATGACGGTGTCGTCGCCTTCGGCGGCGGCTCCGGCCTGGACCTTGGCAAGATGGTGGCCTTCATGGCGAACCAGACCCGGCCGGTCTGGGACTTCGAGGATATCGGCGACCGGTGGACCCGTGCCGACGCCGATGCCATCTATCCCAATGTCGCCGTTCCGACGACCGCCGGGACCGGTTCGGAAGTCGGTCGCGCCTCGGTGGTCACCAATTCCGCAACGCACGAAAAGAAGATCATCTTCCACCCCAAAGTGCTGCCATCGGTGTCCATTGCCGACCCGGAACTGACCGTCGGCATGCCGCCGGCGATTACCGCCGGCACCGGCATGGACGCTTTCGCCCACTGCCTGGAGGCCTTCTGCTCGCCGCACTACCATCCGATGAGCCAGGGCATAGCTCTGGAGGGCATGCGCCTGGTCAAGGAGAACCTGCCCCGCGCCCATGCGACCCCGGACGACCTGGAAGCGCGTGCCCACATGATGTCGGCCGCCATGATGGGCGCGACCGCTTTTCAGAAGGGTCTCGGCGCCATTCATGCGGTCAGCCACCCTGTCGGCGCGCACCACAACACCCATCACGGCACCACCAACGCCGTTGTCATGCAGGCCGTCCTGCGATTCAATCGTCCGGCGATCGAAGACAAGCTGGCCCTGGCCGCCGCCTATCTCGGCATCGATGGCGGCTTCGACGGATTCTATGACTTTGTCGGCAATTTGAATGCGACCATCGGCATCCCGGAAAACCTGGCCGCCCTGGGCGTGACGGATCCGGATGTCGACCGCATGGTTGCCAGCGCGCTGGTCGATCCGAGCGGCGGTGGTAATCCCGTGGAGATGACGCCGGAGAATACACGGTCGCTCTACCACGACCTTCTGGAAATCGCTTGAAGGTCAGACGCGCGAAGCTCTCGTATCGGTCAATCGCTCGCCTTTGGCTCTTTCGCTGAACCGCTTGGGGCCGCAGCAGTGTTGTCAGCGCCCTTCTCATCAGCCATGCCGCTGAAGATCGTATGGTAGATGTAGATGTATTTCACGTAGTGAACGGGCTGGATGCCAGCGGCGCGGGCAACCTGCCATTCAACGCTGTCGAACCAGATATTCGGATCCTCGGCCTTCTTGCGAACCCTGGAGACGCGCGAAGGGCCGGCATTGTAGCCGGCAAATGACAACAGGATCCGGTTGAGATCGTCGATCTCAGGATCATCGAAATAATGATCGGCCAGGAAACGCATGTATTTGGCGCCGGCCTCGATGCTGCCCTCCGCCGTCCGGTAGTTCTTGATGCCGACTTCGCGGCTGCGGGCAGTACGCGGCATCAGCTGCATCAGCCCCACCGCACCGACCCGACTGCGAGCTCTTGGGTTGAATTTCGATTCCTGAAAGGCCTGGGCGGCGAGCAGCATCGGATCGATGTCGTACTTCTTGCCATAGGTTTCGAACAGCGGCTGGTAGGTCTCAAACGCCTTCTGGAATTTCGGCGTGTTCGGATTGTCCAGCCGGTCGATCTCCGAAAAGTAGCGCCTGCGCGGGACCGACCCGTATTTCTTGCCCGGATCTTCCTTCTTGACGAAAGCGTTGATCTCGGCTTCGAATTCCGGGCTGTTTTTGCGAAATGCCCAGGCGATGTTCGCGCTTTCTCGCACCGGGGCCTCGGTGTGCAGCTTGATGCTGCTGAATTCGTCCGACCACAATTGCCCCTTGTAGTCGTCGACAACAATCGCGGTGACAATGCCTGTGTGGACCATTTCGAGCAGGTCTTCGTCCTCGATCACTTCGTCGACGGGAACGATGACTATTAAAGGTTTGCCGGCTTTCTTCAGGCGTTCGTTTATGGCGCTCAGGCTCTCGAAATGGCTGGACGACTTGCGCACATGGATCTGCCATCCCGACAAATCCATCACATCCTTGATATCCGGCACATCGCTACCGGTGACCACCACTTCGGTCACGCCGGAGCGAACCGGATCGGAAAAATCCACCAGCTTTTTGCGTTCCGGGATAACCGTGAGGCCTGCCACCGCCAGGTCGCCATGCCCCTTGACGAGGCGGTCCAGCAATCGATCGCGGCTTGTTGGCAACAACACGATCTTGGTCCTGTCGGCGCGCTTCTTTACAGAGCGATTGATGTATTTTTCAAACGCCTGCATGTAATCGTAGTAGATGCCATGCGGGCGCCGGCGATCCAGATGATAGCCGGTTATCGAATAGGGAACGAGGACTCGCACCGCACCATTTGAGCGCATGGTGGAAAAGTCACCGACCTGCGGCGTGGTTGTCTCGGCGGATGTCGAAGACTCAGCGGCAACGGCCGCGCTGCCAAGCCAGATTACTGCGCACAGATAGACGAGTAGAACAAAAAGCTTGCGGCCCATGGTCGCCTGCACCCCATCGGAAAACACGGCCTGCCCGATCGCACCCCCAAGAAGGTTAGTGCATCCGCCGCGATTTCACCACCGGTAATGCAGTGAAACAGTTCGTTATTCCGACAGGAACCTGCGCATCATCTCTGCTTCCTGACCCTCCATCAGCGCCTGCGCCGTCTTCATGTGATCGCTCATGATCCGACGCGCGGCCTTGCCGTCACCCGCGCGCAGGGCCTCCACCAGCCGCATCTGGTAGTCGAGACCCTTGGCCCACAATTCGATGTTCGGTGGTGAATAGAGCTTTCGGTAAACCGTCAGGTCGGAGAGCATGTTGACCATGAAACCGATCAGGAAGCCCAGCAGGTCATTGCCGGCCTGCTCGGCCAGCAATGCGTGAAAGCGTAGCGAGGCGACATGCTGTTCCCGCTCCTCGTCAAGGGTCTTCGCGGGACTGGCATAGGTGGCGATGTTGGCTTCCAGCGCCTGCAACACCTCTTCCGGCAATTGGCCGGCTAAAGAAGCCGCCAGTTCCGGCTCCAACACCCGCCGCAGCTGGTAGATGTCTGCGATCGTCAGGTTCTTGAAGTAGAAGTAATTGCCGAGGAGGGCGCGGGCCCGTTCTTCAGAAACCGCATGCACGAAGCTGCCGCCACCTGGGCCAGTTCGTGTCTTGATCAGTCCCTGGGCTTCAAGGATGCGCATGGCTTCGCGGATCGTTCCCTTGGCCATGCCGAACCGCTCGATCAGCTCCGGTTCGCTCGGCAACCGGTCGCCGGCCTGCAGGCCCTGCTCGACCACCCACAGCTTGATCTCCTCGGCCACTCGGACCGGGCGGCTCTGCCGGGGTTCAGGATTCGTTCGGGTGGTGGCAGGCTGCAAGTTGGTCTTCTCCCAATCGTTCAAGCCGCGGCTCCTCCCGGCGGCACAGGTCCGTGGCTTTCGGGCAACGCCCTGCAAAGGCGCATCCCGGCGGCGGGTCGAGCGGATCCGGCAACTCACCATCAGCCGGGGCTGCCAGTGGTCGCCCAACCGCCGGTGCGCTTTGAGCCAACAATTTTGTATAGGGATGCCGCGGGGCCTTGAAAATGGCCTGCGCCGGGCCGATTTCCACAATCGCGCCGAAGTAGAGAACAGCGACACGGTCGCTCACCGCCTCCACGACAGCCAGATCATGGCTGATGAACAAATAGGTCAGGTTTCGAGACGCCCGCAAATCAGCCAGCAGATTGAGCACTTGCGCCTGCACCGAAACGTCGAGCGCCGAGACCGGTTCGTCCAGCACAATGATGCGCGGTGCCGCGGCCAGAGCCCGAGCGATGCCGATGCGCTGCGCCTGCCCGCCGGAGAATTCATGCGGGTAGCGTTCGAGAAATTCTTCCCGCAGATTGACCGATGCCAGGATTTCCGCGATCCGGGTCTCCCGTTCATGTCGCTCCATGCCATGCAGATGCCGGAGCGGCGCCTCCAGGATCTGTCGGATCGACTTGCGCGGATTGAGGCTGCTGATCGGATCCTGGAACACATACTGGATCATGCGCCCGAAAGCTGCCGGATCGGCGGTGTCGAGGCGACGACCCTCTATTTCGATCTCCCCTGAACTGGGCGCCAGCAGTCCGACGAGCATGCGGGCAAGCGTTGATTTTCCGCAACCGGATTCACCTACGATCCCGAGCGTTTCGCCTTCCGCAACCGAAAACGAAACCGGTCGCACCGCCCTGACACCCGGGCCCGCGCGTCCGAACAAGCTGCGGCCTGTGGGAAACGTCTTGCAGAGATCGCAAACCTGCAAAGCTGTCACGATACGGCCTCCTCCGGCAGCAGACAGCGCACGCTGCGCGACCCGCTGCCTTGCAGGACAATATCGCCTCGCCGGCAATCGTCGCTGGCCTTGTCACAACGCGCCGCAAAGGCGCATCCTTCCGGCAACCTGTCGACCATTGGCGGCAATCCGGGGATCGCCGCAAGCTGTCGCCTACCTTGTCCGAGTTCCGGCACACAGGCAATCAGCCGCTTCGTATAGGGATGCGCCGGTGCCGCGAGCACTTCCGTCGTGGGGCCGACTTCGACAATCCGCCCGGCATACATGACTGCCAGTCGATCGCAGAGCTGGCCAACCACGCCAAAATCGTGGGTAATGAAGATAATGGCCAATTGTCGTTCGCGGCGGAGCTCGTCGAGCAAGCCCAGAATCTGCGCCTGGACCGTCACATCGAGCGCCGTCGTCGGCTCGTCGGCAATGATCAGATCGGGCTCGTTTGCGAGAGCCATGGCGATGCCGACCCGCTGGCGCATGCCGCCGGACAGTTCATGCGGATAATTGTCGATACGGCTTTCGGCATTGGGAATGCGCACATCCTTCAGCAGCTGGATTGCGCGCTTGCGCGCTTCGTCCCGGCCGATCGGATGGTGGACACGAATGGCTTCGGCGATCTGCTCGCCGATCCGGTAGAGGGGATGCAGTGTCGATAGCGGATCCTGGAAGATATAGGCGACCCGGTCGCCGCGCTTTTGCCTCAGCTTTTCGTAAGGCGCCCCGACGAGGTCCTCACCACGAAAGCGCACGGCACCACCGGTAATGATGCCAGGCGGGGCCGCGACAAGGCCCATCACGGCAAGAGCCGTCACCGACTTTCCGGATCCGGATTCGCCGATCACCCCGACACATTCGCCCGCTCGTACGGCAAGGCTGACGCCATTGACAGCCCTGTAGGTCCGATCACCGACGCGGAACTCCGTTTGCAGGTTTTGGATCGCCAGCAGGTCATCCGTCGCCGCCGGGATTTCCCCGTGCCGTTCCACCGGCGTCGCCGGCAAAGGCCGGCTCAAGGCGCCCGAGCGCAGGCGCGGATCGAGCGCATCGCGGATCCCGTCACCAAGGAGATTGATGCTGACGACAATGACGAAGATCATCAGACCGGGCACCACCGACGTGTGCGGACTGGTGATCAGCGCCGAACGTGCCTCACCCAGCATGGAACCCAGGTCCGCTTGCGGAGGCTGGCTGCCGAGCCCCAGGAATGACAGGCCCGCAGTTTCGAGAATCATCCAGCCGATTGTTGTCGACATGGCGATGACGATCACCGGGATTACATTGGGAACCAGTTCGCTCAACATGATGCGAACATGCCCCATGCCGGCGAGGCGGGCCGCATCAACGAATTCACGACCGGCAAGCGTTACCGTTACACCCCGAATGTTGCGGGCGAAGAAGGGAATATTGACCGCGGCAACGGCGATCAGCGCATTCATCAGGCCGGGTCCGAGGGCCGCCACGATGGCCAGCGCCAGCAGGATGTAGGGAAACGCCATCAGCATGTCGACGCCACGCATGATGATGTTGTCGGTCCGACCGCCGAAATAGCCGGCGATCACGCCGATGGCCGATCCGATCGCCGCCGCCAGCACGGCGGCTGAAAACCCGACGGACAGGCTGAGCCGGGTCCCCCAAAGAAGTCTCGACAGCAGATCGCGTCCCAGATGATCGGTGCCGAGCAGGTGGCCGTCTGAAAACGGCCGCATGAAGCGGTCGGCCGTGTTGGTGACATTCGGTGGTTGCAGCGGCAGAAGAGGCGTCATCAGCGCCAGCAGGACAACGGCTGCAAGCACACAGCCACCGGCGGCGGCCAGTCGATTGCGTATCAGCAGCCGCAGAAATGTGCTCATGTCCAGATCCTCGGATCGAGCAGGCTCTGCACCACGTCAACAATGATGTTGAACAGCACGTAGCAGGCGGCAACGACAAGCACACCGCCCTGCACCAGCAAAATGTCACGCTTGAGGATGGCGTCCACCAACATGCGGCCGATGCCCGGCCACTGGAACACGATCTCGATATAGACCGACCCTGAGAGCACAAAGCCGGCCTGAATGCCAAGGATCGGAATGGTGCTGACCATGGCTGCTCGCAGCGCGTGGCCGAGGATGACACGGCGCTCAGGAACACCCTTGGCACGAGCGGTGCGGATGAAATCCTGCCGTAGCACTTCCAGCATGGCCGAGCGCGACAGTCGGGCGATCACCCCGGTTGCGACCACAGACAGAGCCAGCGCCGGCATGACGAGATGGCGCAGCAGGTCCGGCAGATCGCCGCCGCCATAGATCGCATACATGCCGGAAACCGGCAGCCAGCGCAGTTTCACCGCAAAGAGCAGGATCATCATCATGCCCAGGAAAAACGAGGGAATGGAGATCCCGATCAGCACCGCGAAGGTGATGGCCTTGTCAGCCAGCCTGTATTGCCTGGCCGCTGAAATCACGCCTGCGAGTATTCCAAGCAGGGAACACAGAACGAAGGACACGCCCGCCAGGATCAAAGTGGCGCCGAAGCGATCGGCGATTTCGTCCAGCACCGGTCGGTTGAGCGAATAGGAGCGCCCCAGATCGCCGGTCAGCAGGTTGCCGAGCCAGATGAAATATCTCTGCACCAGGGGGGCATCGAGACCGAGGTCTCGATTGAGTTTCTCGACGTTTTCTGGAGTTGCGAAGGACCCGAGGATCGCCGTTGCCGGATCGCCGGGGATCATCGCCATGATGAGGAAAACGATGACGGTGATGCCGAGAAGCACCGGGATTGCTGAAATCAGGCGTTTCAGGATTAGTCCCGCCAATCACCTGCCTCCCGTGCCAAATGGGTGCAACGCGCCGGTCATGCCCGCCGCGTTGCTTTGTCTGATCTGCCTAGTTCTTTACCACGCCGCCAAGCTGCAGCAGAAACGACGGTTCCAGGCGGAAATTCTGCACGCGGTCGTTGGTCACAGCGTTCTGCTTCCAGTTTGCGACAAAGACCCAGGGTGCGTCCTCCTGGACAATTTCCTGCATCTCCTTGTAGAGCCGCGCACGCTCTGCCTGGTCGGTGGCCGTGCGCGCAGCTTCGAGCAGTTCGTCGACCTTGGGATTGCTGTAGTACCCAGAGTTGAAGCCGCCCTGGTCCGGCCACGCCGCGGTGCGCAGCGCTAGGTAAGGAAGGGTGTCGGGATCGTTGGTCATCCAGGCCATCTCAGCCATGTCAGCTTTGCCTTCAAGGCCCGGATTGACCTCACCGAGGAAGGTGTTCCACTCGTAGGTCTGGATTTTGGCGTCAAGCCCTACAGCCGCGAGATCAGCCTGAATGGCGGTGCCCATGGCGACAGGATCGAGCATGCCGGATCCGCCTTCCGTGACGAAGAACGTTACCTCGGCACCGTCAGCACCGGCTTCCTTTATCAGCGCCTTGGCCTTTTCGGGATCGTACGGATAGGGTTCCAGCGCGCTGTTATAGGCCCAGGCGAAAGCCGGCGGCGTCGGGCCAGCGGCGACATCGGCTGTACCTTCGAGCACATCGTTGACGATAGCGCTCTTGTTGATGGCGTAGTTGGCCGCCTGACGCACCCGCTTGTCGGCGAACGGACCTTCCTTGAGGTTGAGAATCAGGAACCAGACGTGCGGGCCGGCCTGTTCGGCAACGGAAAATTCATTGCCCTGAAACTGCGACAGCGAGGTCGGCGGCACCTCGACCATCAGGTCGATACCACCGGCCAGCATTTCAGCAACTCGGGTGTTGGCATCGGTAATCGGGCGGAACACGACCGCTTCCGTGCCTGCCTTTTCACCCCAGTAATCGTCGTTACGGCCAACGACCACGCGCTCGTTCGACTTCCATTCGCCGAACTTGAATGGGCCGGAGCCAACGGGATTCCGGCCGAAATCCTTGCCATGTTGCATCACCGCAGCCGGCGAAACGATCAGTCCGGTCGGATAGGCCAGGTTCGACAGGAACGGCGCATAGGGAGCGTTGAGTTTGAACTTCACGGTCAGATCATCGACCACCGACGTATCCTCGACCGCTCCGAAGAAGAAGGACAGCGGGAACGGGCCGGTGTCGTGATAGGGATGATCTTCCTTGAGCATGCGGTCGAAGTTGAATTTCACCGCCTCGGCATTGAGGTCAGTCCCGTCGTGGAACTTGACGCCCGGCCGCAGCTTGAAGGTGTATTCCGTTCCATCGTCGCTGATGGTCCAGCTTTCGGCGAGCCCTGGCTCAACCTCGAGAGTGCCGGATTTGTAGCGGGTCAACCCCTCATAAAGGTTGACCAGAATACGGAAGTCGTTGACCGCCGTGACGGCAGCCGGATCAAGCGATTTCGGCTCAGCGATCTGGCCGACAACCAGGACTCCGGGCGGCGTCTGAGCCGACGCCGGAACTCCACCCACGCCCAATGAAACGACAGTCGCGCCGAAGACCGCAAGCAGTCCGCGACGGGTCCAATGCAATAACTTCATGATGATGCTCCCTGTTCTCGTTGAGAGGAATTTATCATGATAAATTGCAGCGGTCAATTTTTCATGATAAATTCGCCGCCAAAACAGGAATGGACATGACGTTTTCAATACTGGCAAGGGATCCGCAAACCGGACTGCTCGGTGGCGCTGCAGCCACCGGGAGCCTCTGCGTCGGCGGATGGGTTTTGCGTGGCCATGCCAATTCTGGCCTTTCCGCAAGCCAGGGCGCGGCGCCCAGCACGCTTTGGGGCGAACAGGTTCTGGATGCCATGCGCAATGGCCGAAACGCCGGGTCGGCTGTCGCCGACATTACTTCCGGTGATCGGGGTCGAAGCTATCGGCAGTTGCTGGCTTTGGACACCAGCGGCGCCTCGGCCGTGTTTACAGGTGAGGAAAACACGCCCGCCTGCGCAGGGATCGAGTTCGAAAACGGTGTCGCCGCCGGCAACATGCTGGACCGTGCCAGTGTTATCGACGCGATGGTCTCTGCCTATCAAGCGTCGAATGAACCTTTCGCCGAACGGCTTCTGTCGGCCCTCAACGCAGCGCGGATAGCCGGAGGCGACATGCGCGGTCTGCAGTCAGCCGCACTGCTGATCGTGGCTCCGGCTATGGCGCCTCTGACACTGCGCATCGACTATGGCGAAGCCCCTCTCGAAGCGCTGGAGGACCTCTACAAACGCTCCCAATCTGACGACTACGCCCATTGGGCAACGCAGGTCCCCACAGAAGCCAACCCTGAACGCATCCTCGACTAGATCAAAGGGCGATAAGTTTGCATCATTTGACCGTGGCGATTTTGGTCTCTGGCTAGGCGGATTGCAGGCCGTGGTGCCACCCTACCACAAGTGCAAGCCAACGAAGCCAGGGGCCAAAAGCGCCCGGCCCGAAGGGTGGCTGCATATCGGCCCATCGGCTGCGTTGCATCGCTTGCCCGATGCACCACATCGCGCTGCGCGACGCGCCTGGCCGAGTGGAGCCGATCTGCAGCCATCAAATGATCCAAATTTTATCGCCCTTTGATCTAGCAAACGCCCAGCCTCCACATATTGACCATTCGGCCGACGACCGACAAAGTGCCTTTAGGCCCCCGGACAGATTCTGCCGCCAAACTCAGGCGCGCCGGGCATTCGGCGGCGCGTAAAGAGGCGGATGCATGGCCCATGGATGAGCCGAACGAAGAAGCGACCGGAGATGGGCTGCCCTGGCCTGAGGCCTATGCGGACATGCGCCCGGTCATCGGCGAACAATGGGGCATCGAGAGTGAAATCTATCTCAACCGGCAACTGAGCGGCGGAAAGTCGGGCGCCATGGTCTATCTGGCTGATGTGACCGGCCGGGAGTTTGCCGGCCAGGCCATCCTCAAACTGGATGCCGCCCCGGATGCGGCACTCCAGGAACAATCCGAAGCGGATCGCCACCGCGAGGCGCAGGAAGCGGAACCGGATTTCGCCCGCCGCCATCTGCCGCGCATCATTCACACCGCGCACCAGGGTGACAGCCTGGCCATCCTGTCGACCATCGCCGCCCGCGGACTGGAATTCGCCGTGCCATGGTCCGAATGCGATCACGACCGCCAAATCGGCGTCGTCCAGCGGCTGTCGCGCACGCTTCTGGAGGACTGGAACCGCGCGGCGAAACTCGCACCAGGCCTTTTGTTGCCGCAGACCTTGCTGCAGAGTTGGCTGACCTATCGGCTCGACCCCGAAGAAAGTCGGTTGCATGACTTCCTGGCGCAGGATTGCGGCCTGTCACCCAACGAGCCCAGTCTTACCTTCGAGGGCGTGTGGTATCCGAACCCGCTGGCATTCGCGATGGCTTCACCGGAACGCTTTGAAAAGCTCAAGCTGAGGGCTTTGCTGGGCCAGATCCATGGCGATTTGCATGGCCACAATGTTCTGGTCAGCAAGACCGGGTCGGAACGCGACTACTTTTACATGATCGACCTGGCCTTTTACGAGGGCCGCCAGTATCTGTTTTTCGACCACGGCTACTTCGCCCTCGCCTATCTGCTATCGGCGCGTGGCCAGGCAAACGCCGACCATTGGCAGTCGATCCTCAACGATCTTTGCCCGTTCGATCACATCCGCGCCAATACAGGGGTGCGCGGCGACGATATCGGCATCCTGCAGTTGCTGAAGTCGCTTCGTGCCGAGGTTATCAACTGGGTCGACACGCATGAAGCCAACCGCCTTTCCTACATGGAAAGCCAGTTTCAACTCGCCCAGGTTGCCGCGGGTCTGAATTTTGCCCAAAAGCGTCTGCCGGATCGGGAACGGCGGATGGCCTTTCTTTTTGCCGCCTCCGTGCTGCGGGATTATCTGATCCTTCACGATGTCGACTGGCCGAAGCATGGCCCTGCATTCACCCTTGACGGCGCGCCCGAGGCGGCAAAGCCGGCACTTCCACCCGCGGAGCCGACCGAGCCGCCAGTTCCGCAACACCCCGGACTACCGGAGAAACCGGCGATTGCCGTGCTTGCCTTCGAAAACCAGAGTGGCGAACCGGAGCAGGAGTATTTTGCCGATGGTGTGACAGACGAAATCATCATGGCGCTTTCCCGTGTTGACTGGCTCATGGTGATTTCCCGCGGATCGACATTCTCCTACAAGGGTCGAACTGTCGACGCCAAGACGGTCGGCAAAGAGCTCGGGGTTCATTACGTTGTTGAGGGTGTCGTCCGCAAAGCCGGCGATCGCGTGCGTGTCACGGCCCAACTGGTAGATGCGCAGGACGGAAAACAACTCTGGGCTGACCGGTTCGACCGACACCTCGAAGACATTTTCGAACTGCAGGATGAGATCGCCACGGCGATCGCGTCCAATATCGATGACAGCCTGAAGATAACCGAGCGCGACAGGGCGAAACGCAAGGGTGGTCAGGTCAGCCTTTGGGATGCCTATCAACAGGCGATGTGGCACCTGTACAAATTCAACCCCGAGGACACAGAGACGGCGCGCACCTTGCTGTCCGATCTGGTTGAAAAGTCGCCGGACTTCGCCGCCGCCCACGCATCATTGGCGCTGGTCGAGTTGCGCGGAACCTTCATGGGCGAAGGCGACCTGGACCGCCTGGACGAGTTGATGACAGACGCTCATAGGCATGCTGATCGGGCGGTCGAACTGGACGAGGGAAGCAGCGTGGCAAGGATCGCGCTGAGCCGGATATATGCGTTCCAGGGCAAGTATGATCAGGCCATTGAAGAAGCAAACAAGTGCGTTGCCCTGAACCCAAGTTCGACTGTGGGATATCTGAATCTTGCAGGGACTTTGCTGTGGGGAGAACGGGCAGACGCTGCCTT
The DNA here is from genome assembly GCA_965216535.1 of Hoeflea sp. Classification (GTDB taxonomy): domain Bacteria; phylum Pseudomonadota; class Alphaproteobacteria; order Rhizobiales; family Rhizobiaceae; genus Hoeflea_A. The sequence continues at coordinate 1,257,893 of OZ244175.1, read as the reverse complement.
GTCAGCCATCGAGATTTCGCTTCGGCTCAGCCCGAAAGGACCCTTGTTGCCGGTCAAGCAGCTGGTCAAGGCTCTGGCGTTCTACCTCCTCCTCGATTTCGTGCAAGCTGAAACGCTGCTCCGTCAGGCACAGACCTTTCCGCCACTTTCCGCGATAGCCCGCCTGCTTCTTGCCGCAGTCCTGATAAGGCAGGAGCGGGAGGATGAGGCCCGAGCCACCGTTTCGGAAGCCCTCGCCCTGCGTCCGGAGATCTCCTTGACGAGATTTCGAACCGCCTGGCGCACGCTGTCGCCGCACTATCGCGATATCGTTCTGGAAGACCTCCGCAAGGCAGGTGTGCCGGATTAATTGCGAAACCGGAGATTGTTTGGCGACAGTTGATCGATCGCGGTGCGTCCCATCAGCTTGAGGTCGCGTTCGATCTCCGCCCGCATCAGGCCGAGAGCCCGTTCCACACCCGGTTGGCCGGCAGCGGCCAAAGCATAAAGATAGAATCGACCGCCGCTGACGGCTTTTGCTCCGAGCGACAGAGCCTTGATCACGTGAGTGCCGCGCTGGATGCCGCTGTCGAGAATGACGTCGACCTTGTCACCCACGGCATCGACGATTTCGGCCAGCTGGTCGAAGGGGCTGCGCGATCCGTCGAGCTGCCGCCCGCCATGATTGGAGACGATAATTCCGGTGCAGCCGATGTCGACGGCCTTCTTCGCGTCCTCGACACTCATGATGCCCTTCAGACAGAATTGGCCGTCCCAGAGCCGGCACATTTCCTCGGCATCCTTCCAGTTCAGGGTCGGATCGAGCATATCATTGAAATAGCCGGCGATCGAAGACGTCATGTTGCCGTTAAGCTTGCCGTGCTCCTCGATCTGCGGCAGCCGGAAGCGCTCATGGGTGACGTAGTTGATGCCCCACATGGGCTTCATCGCAAAGCTTGCCATGCCTCCCACCGTCAGCCGGAAAGGAATGGAAAATCCGGTCCGCAGATCGCGCTCGCGATTTCCCCCGACGATCGAATCCACGGTCAGCATGAGCACGGGAATGCCGGCCGCCTTGGCCCGTTCCAGCATCGCCCGGTTGAGTCCGCGATCCTTGTGGAAATAGAACTGGTAGACCTGCGGCGTGTCATAGTTCTCGGCGATTTCTTCCAGGCTGACGGTTCCCAGCGACGACACACCGAACATGGTTCTATATTTCGCTGCCGCTGCGGCCACAGCGCGCTCGCCGCGATGGTGGAACAGCCGCTGCAACGCCGTCGGCGAACAGTAGATCGGCATGGCGAGTTTCTGCCCCATGACGGTGACGGACAGGTCGACGTCCCCAACCCCGGCCAGCACGTTGGGAACCAGGTCGCAGCTCTCGAACGCTTCCGTGTTGCGCCGACGGGTGACCTCGTCGTCGGCCCCACCATCGATATAGTCGAAGATCGGTGCCGGCAGACGCCGCCGGGCAAGCGTGCGGAAGTCCTGGAAGTTGTGGCAATGCGCGAGACCCATCGAAATCCTCCTTCGCTTCTTCAGTAGGCAACCGATGGCAGCCAGGTGGCGAGCCACGGAAAGAGGAACACGATGGCGAGACCCGCGAGCTGCAGGATCACGAACGGGATGATCCCTCGGTAGATGTCAGGCAACCGGATTTCCGGCGGACAGACCCCCTTCAGGTAGAACAGCGCAAAGCCCACGGGCGGCGTCAGGAAAGACGTCTGAAGAGTGACGGCCACCAGGATGACGAACCAGATCAGTGCCGGCTCGTCGAGCTCGCCGTAACCCGGGATGTCGAGGCCGAGGCCGTTGACGATCGGCCGCATCAATGGCAGGGCGATCAGGGTGATCTCGATCCAGTCGAGCACGAAGCCAAGCAGGAAGACGATGGCCAGAATGAACAGGATCGTTCCCGTGGCGCCGAGGCCGGTCGAGCTGATCATGCCTTCGATGAACTCGTCACCGCCAAGCTCGCGCAACACGTATGAGAAGATCGTCGCACCGAGAAAGATCGCGAAGATATAGGCCGTGGTATTGAAGGTCGACACCAGGACGGCACGCAGCTTTGCGAAGGTGAGTTTGCGGTAGGCAACGGCCAGCAGCGTTGCGCCCAAGGCGCCGATGCCGGAAGCCTCGGTCGGGGTGGTAATGCCGGCGAAGATCGATCCGAGCACCGCCAAAATCAGCCCGAAGGTCGGCAGAACCGCCACCAGCACGTCACGAACAGCAGCCCAATCCGGCCCGACCGCATCCTCCGGCACTGGCGCGGCCTTCGGATCGAAATAGGCACGGGCAAAAATGTAGAGCAGATATAGACCGCCCAGGATGATGCCCGGCAGCACCGCCGCCATGAACAGGTCGCCGACCGAAAGTGCCATCTGGTCGGCCATGATGACCAGCATGATGGACGGCGGAATGAGAATGCCGAGTGTGCCGGATGCGGAGACGACGCCGGCGGCCAGCGGTGGCGCGTATTTCTGCTTGATCATCGACGGCAGCGACAGAACGCCGAGCAGCACGACGGAAGCGCCGATGATGCCAGTGGACGCCGCCAGGATGATGCCGATCAGCGTCACGGTAATTGCCAGGCCGCCGCGCACCGTGCCGAACAGGCGCTGCATGGACGACATCAGCCGTTGGGCGACGCCACTCTCGTCAAGCATCAGCCCCATGAAGATGAACATCGGCAGGGCAACCAGCACTGCATTGGACATGGTCGCGTAGACGCGGTTCACCACCGCTCCGAGCGTCAGGTAGTCGAGGCCGGTGAAGGTCGCTTCCAGGCCGGTCCACTCCATCAGGTCGTTGTCGAACAGATAGGCCAGGCCGCAGAACAGCACACCGACGCCGGCAAGTGTCCAGGCGACGGGAAATCCGGTGAACAGCAGCGCGATGAAGGCTGCAAACATGCCGATGACCAGCATCTCCTCGGTGGTTTCCACCAGGGTCGACAATCCGGCTCCAACGGCGAGCAACAGCAGCACGACCGTGATCAACGGCTTGAGGCCGCTGCTGATCGTTGCCTCCTGCGGTCGGCTGAACAACGCGTGCGCATCGTGCAACACGCGGGCAAGGGCTGCCAAAGCAAGCAACACGAAGCTGACTGGTATGACGGCCTTGAAGGCCCAGCGCGCCGGCAGGCCGGTCGGGCTGTCCGAGCGTTCGCTGACCCGGAAGCTTTCGTAGAAATAGTCGTAGCCCTGATCGATCATCAGGTAGAGCACCGGCGTGAGCAAGAGCAGCAATCCGGCCAGTTCGATGATGCGCTGGACCTTTCGGCTCAGGGTCATGTGCAGGACGTCGACCCGCACATGGCTGTCTGTCACCAGGGCATAGGAAACCCCGATCATGGTGACGAGGCCATAGAAGTGCCACTGAATCTCGTCGAGCTTCGGGTAGTTCTGATTGAACAGGTAACGCAGCAGGACCTGGGTCGTGATCGCGGCGATCAGCAGGAGATTGGCCCACATGACCACGTGGCCGATGGATTTGACGAAGCTGTCGATAAGCAGCGCCGGCCGGTAGGTATCCTCGTCCTTGTGCTCGAGGATCTCCTCGTAGGTCTCGATCGCATCTTTATCGATCGTCTTGTCGGCTGCCATTGTTACCTCCCGAAAACCGTTGCCAACGCGATGGGATCACGTCGACGCATAACTGTCGGCGGGAGGCCGTGTGGCCTCCCGCGTTCGCAAAGGTTGATTAGCTGCGCGGCAGGAAGGCGTTGGTCTTCCAGATCTGGTAGCCGTCGCGAAAGTTGTTCATGTCGTCGAGAACCTTCTTGAAGAAGGCATCGCCGGATTCTTCGGCAGCGACTTCAGCCCAGGTTGCACGGAACGTTTCCAGCATCTCGGGCGACCACTGCTTGATGGTCACGCCGTTGTTGTTGACGTTGTCGAGCAGTGCTTCGTGCTGGATTGCCTCGCCTTCGGCAAAGCTGTCTGTCATGGAAGCCTTGCAGGCGTTCTCGATGATCGCCTTGTGCTGGTCCGAGGCCTCGTTCCAGACATCCTTGTTGACCAACAGTTCGAATACCGTTGCCTGCTGGTGCCAGCCGGGGAAGTAGTTGTATTTGACCAGTTTGTGGAAGCCGAGACGGGCATCGATCGCTGGCATGGAGAACTCGGTGGCGTCAATGGCGCCTTTCTCCAGAGCCGGGAAGATCTCGCCACCGGGCAGCAGCGACGTAGCGACGCCGAGCTTTTGCATGACCTTGCCGCCAAGTCCGAAGAATCGCATTTTCAGGCCGTTGAGATCTTCAACCGACTCGATCTCCTCGGCAAACCAGCCGGACGTTTCGGGTGCGATGATCGCGCAGGGCAGAACCTTAACGTTGAAGCCGGCGCTGTCATACATTTCCTGGTAAAGGTCGAGACCGTTGCCGTAGTAGAGCCAGGCCATGTATTCGCCCGCTTCGGGACCGAACGGCACGGCAGAAAACAGCGGCGCGGCCGGGATCTTGCCGGCCCAGTAGCCGGCCGTCGTGTAGCCGGAATTGATCTTGCCGGACGAAACAGCATCAAGAATTTCGAAGGGCGGTACCAGCTTGTTGGGCTCGTAGACCTTCATCCGCAGCGTCCCACCGGACATTCTGTCGAGCTGCTCGGCAACGCGCGGGATCGGAGAACCGAGACCCGGCAGCGCGGTCGAAAACGCGATCGGCGTCTTCAGCAGCAGCTTGTCGGCGGCATTGACCGCAGTTGCGGCGATCGAGGCCGAGAGGGCTGCGGCGAAAGCGATAAGAACCTTGTTCATGATTTCCTCCAGGAACGATTGGCGGTTCAAACGAAGGCGAAACCGTCGCCGAACCCGACATCTCAAGTGGTCTATATTATATACCACTGAGTAAGTGGTCTATAAAACAGACCAATTGGCCTGTCAAAGGAATCAACGGCCGTACGGGGTGCGTCGTCGCGTCGCAGTAGAACTACGCAGGCTCCCGCCAACTTTATCGAAGAGCTTCTGATGAGATTTTTTCGCAAAAATTTCAGATAATTAGGACAGTTCAAGCAAACAGAGATAGCCACGAACACAATGCGTGTTTGAAAAACGTTATCGAGCGGTATACCTTCCGAACCACTAGGCGCCGCCGCGAAACGGGAAGTGCGAATGTCGTTTGAGAAGATCATTTTCGAGAAAGTAGACCACGAAACGGTGGTCGACGCCGTCGTCAGTCAGATCGAAGACCTGATTGTGGCGGGCGTTCTCAAGGAAGGCACGAAGATGCCGCCCGAGCGGGAGTTGGCGGAAACCCTGGACGTTTCGCGCCAGAAGGTGCGCGAGGCATTGAAGCGGTTGGAAGACCGCGATCTACTGCGCGTGCGTCACGGCGAAGGGTCCTATGTGGCAGCCCTTACCGGCGCCGCGCTTTCACCGGCCATGGTCGATCTCTACGCACGGCATCAGTCGGCCTTCTTCGACTATCTGGAGTACCGCCGCGAGCAGGAAGGCTTTGCTGCTGACCTGGCAGCCCGGCGAGCTACACGCGTGGACAAATCAATCCTGTCGGACATCATGGACAAACTGCAGGAAGCCCACGACGCAGAAGACACCAAGGCCGCGCAGGAATATGACATCCGTTTCCACTCGGCCATTGTCGACGCCAGCCACAATTCGACGCTGATCCACACCATGGCATCCATCTACGAACTGACCCGGCGCGGGATTTTCTACAATCGCGACTATCTACGAACCATCGACGGAACCGGCGAGCTTCTATTGCAACAGCACCACGCGATCGGCAACGCCATTCTCGCCGGCGATGCCGAAAGGGCGAAGCAGGCCGCACGCGATCACATCGATTTTGTCGAACGGTCCTTCCGCGTCGGCCAGGAAGACCGCAAACGCGAGGACATGGCGAAGAAGCGCCAGGCGTTGATGACCGCATGACCGGTTCTTTCGAACACATCGTTATACTCACCGGCGCCGGCCTGTCGGCGGAGTCAGGCATTTCCACGTTTCGCGACAAGGACGGCATCTGGTCGAAAGTCCGCATCGAAGATGTGGCGACGCCAGAGGCCTTTGAGCGAGATCCGAAGCGGGTGTTGGCCTTTTACAACGAACGGCGAAATGGTTCCCGCGATGCCAAACCGAATGCCGCGCATGAGGCGCTGGCACGGCTGGAGGCCGAACACCCTGGAGAGGTCCTGACGGTCACGCAGAACATCGATCCGCTGCACGAATGGGCCGGAACGAACAATCTCATTCACATGCACGGCGAGATGCTGAAAAAGCTCTGCATGAATTGCGGCACCCGCTCGCCCTGGGAAAATGACGACCTGACGGTCGACACAGTCTGTGAGCGATGCGATACGAGCGGCGGCCTTCGGCCCGACGTGGTCTGGTTCGGTGAGATGCCCTACCAGATGGACCGCATCTATGCCGCACTCCGCCAGTGCGACCTGTTCCTTTCGATCGGCACCAGCGGCAATGTCTACCCGGCCGCCGGATTCGTTGCCGAAGCTTTTTCGGCCGGAGCCCACACGGTGGAACTCAACCTGGAGCCGTCCGAGGTCATCTCGCGCTTCGATGAAGCCATTCACGGCAAGGCGACAGAGGTCGTGCCGGCCTATGTGGAGCGGCTGCTGAAAGGCTGAGCCTATTCAGCCCCTTCCGCCGGCTCGGTGGTCGCCACGTGGCGACCGAAATCGGGCACGTCGACATCCTGACCCGCCTCGATGATCGACTTGCGGATGTGGCGGGTGCGGCTGAACAGGTCGAAGAGCTTGTCGCCATCGCCCCAGCGGATTGCCCGTTGCAGCGACGACAGGTCTTCTGAAAAGCGCGCCAGCATTTCCAGGATGGCATCTCGGTTGTTGAGGCAGACATCGCGCCACATGGTCGGGTCCGAGGCCGCCAGGCGGGTAAAGTCACGGAAACCGGACGCGGAATACTTGATCACCTGCGACTTGGTGACCGCCTCCAGGTCGTCGGCCGTACCGACGATGTTGTAGGCAATGATCTGCGGCAGGTGCGAGACGATGGCAAGCACAAGGTCGTGGTGATCGGCGTCCATGCGATCGACCATGGAGCCGCAATCCTGCCAGAACTCTGTGAGTGTCTGCAGTGCGGCCTCGTCGGTGCCAGGCGGTGGCGTCAGAATGCACCAGCGGCCTTCGAAGAGGCTCGCGAAGCCGGCATCCGGACCCGAATGCTCGGTACCCGCAATCGGGTGACCTGGAATGAAGTGCACGCCCTCGGGAACGAAGGGCTGCATCTGCTCGATGACCGACTTCTTCGTCGATCCGACGTCCGTCAAAATGGCCCCGGGTTTCAACACGCTTTCGATGTCGCGGGCCACTCGCCCCGAAGCGCCGACCGGCACGCTGACGATGACCAGATCCGCGTCGCGCGCGGCTTCGGCACTCGATGTCGTGTAGGAATCGCCCAGTTCGAGCTGGTGCGCCCGCTCCAGCGTCTCCGATGTCTTGCTGGCGACCGTGATCTTGTCGGCAAGCCCCTTCTCACGGATCACCCGCGCCAGCGACGAGCCGATCAAACCGATGCCGATCAGCGCGATCTTGTTGAAATGGCTCATCAGTCCAGAAACTCCTTCAGCGCCGCCAACACGCCCTCATTGGCTTCCTGCGAGCCGACACTCATGCGCAACGCGTCGGGAAAGCCATAGGCCGTCACACGCCGCAACAGGTAGCCCCGCGCCGACAGAAACTCATCGGCATCGGCGGCCGTCCGGCCCGGTTCCGAGCCGAAATGGATGAGCACGAAATTGCCGACCGACGGTGTGACCGTTAGCCCCAGCGCTTCCAGCCCTTCCGTCAGCCTGAGCCGCCAGGTTTCATTATGGGCGACTGACTTGTCGAGATGCGCACGATCGCGCACGGCGGCGACGCCCGCGGCTATCGCCGCGGCATTCATGTTGAACGGTCCGCGGATGCGGTGCAGCACATCCATCACGTGTTTCGGCGCATAGCACCAACCGACTCGCAGGCCAGCCAGACCATAGATTTTTGAGAAAGTGCGGGTCATGACGACGTTGTCGTTGGACGAGACCAGTTCAATGCCCGACTCGTAGTCGTTGCGGCGCACGTATTCGGCATAGGCCGCATCGAGCACCAGCAATACATCACCGGGCAGCCCGGCCTGCAGGCGCCGCACTTCTTCGATCGGCAGATAGGTGCCTGTCGGATTGTTGGGGTTGGCCAGGAAGACGATCTTGGTCTTGTCGGTAACTGCCGCGAGGATCGCATCGACATCGGCTCGGCAATCGGTTTCCTTGACTGTTACCGGCGTTGCCCCGGCAGCCATGATCTGGATCTTGTAGACCAGGAAGCCGTGCTCGGTGACGATGCCCTCGTCGCCGGGGCTCAGATAGGCCTGGCACAGCAGCGTCAGCAGTTCGTCTGAACCGTTGCCACATAGGATGTTCGCAGGATTGAGACCATGCACCTCGGCGATCGCATTGCACAAAGCCGTGGCATTTCCGTCGGGATAAATCTGCAGCCGGTCGGCGATCTCGGACAGCGCTCCAACAGCCTTCGGGCTTGCGCCGAGCGGCGTCTCATTGGCTGACAGTTTGTAGACCCGCTCAACACCGTGTGCCTTCTCGCGCCCCGGCACATAAGCGGCGATATCCATAACGCCCGGTTTCGGTTCCGGTTTCGTTGCGGTCATCTCTTTCATCCCTGATGGCGGGCGCTCCATGCGCCCCGGTCGGTGACCAGCGGGGCATAGCCCCAAGACGCCGCAATGTCGAGCATTTCCGCCATCGCTCTTTTCGTTGAAGTCTTGCCGCTGGCAGCCACTCCGTGCTGCAATGCGACGAAGCAAACCGAGCCGCGAATTGGACGACCATGCCAGACATCCTCATCAAGAACGCCCGACTGCCCGATGGCCATGCCGTCGACATTGCGATCTCGGATGGCCTCTTCGAAGCCGTCGAGCCGAAAATCGAAGCCGATGCCGGGACGACGATCGACGCCTCCGGCCGGCTGGTATCGCCGCCTTTCATCGATCCCCATTTTCACATGGACGCCACCCTGTCGCTCGGGCTGCCGCGCCTCAACCGTTCCGGCACCCTGCTCGAAGGGATCGCCTTGTGGGGGGAACTGAAGCCGCTGCTGACCCATGAGGCCGTCGTGGAACGGGCACTGCGCTATTGCGATCTGGCGGTTTCACAGGGGCTGCTGTTCATCCGCAGCCATGTCGATGTCTGCGACGACCGGCTGCTTGCCGCCGAAGCGCTGCTTGAGGTTCGCGAGCGGGTCAAACCCTATATCAACCTGCAGCTCGTCGCCTTCCCTCAGGACGGGTTGTTGCGCTCGCCCAACGCCGAAGCCAATCTCATCCGTGCTCTGGACATGGGCGTCGATGTCGTCGGCGGCATCCCCCATTTCGAACGCACGATGCAGGACGGAGCGGAGTCGCTTCGGCGGTTGTGCGAAATCGCCGCCGACCGCGGCCTGCGCGTCGACATTCATTGCGACGAGAGCGACGATCCGATGTCCCGTCATATCGAAACACTGGCTGCCGAAACGGTGCGCTTGGGATTGCAGGGCCGGGTCGCCGGCTCGCACCTGACATCCATGCATTCCATGGACAACTACTACGTTTCCAAGCTTTTGCCCCTGATCGCCGAAGCCGGCATTCATGCCATCCCCAACCCGCTGATCAATCTGACCCTGCAGGGGCGGCATGATACCTACCCCAAGCGCCGCGGCATGACCCGAGTGCCCGAGCTGAAGAAGGCCGGCATCAATGTCGCGCTCGGTCAGGATTGCTGCATGGATCCGTGGTACTCGCTGGGCAATGCCGACATGCTGCAGGTCGCCCATATGGCGATCCATGGCACTCACATGACATCGCGCGATGATATGCGCTGGATGTTCGATGCGGTAACCATCAATTCGGCCGCGGCACTGGGTCTCGGCGATTACGGCATCGCCAAAGGCAACCCGGCCGATTGTGTGCTGCTACAGGCCGCCGACCCGATCGAGGCGATCCGAATGAGCGCCACACGTTTGACGGTCGTCCGCAATGGCAGCATCGTGAGCGAAACACCGCCGAAACAATCACGGCTGCATCTGGAAGGTCGCCCGGAATCCGTCGACAGTGCGACATACGCCCCTGTGGAGGGCCTCGCGTAATGTCTGCCAACTATTGACAAGCCGCGCTCACTGTACATAAATTTTACCGTACAGTAAAAAATTTGAAATCGCGGGTTGTGGCAGAATCCGTCTGATTCAAACACTGGGAGCACAGCATGAAACACAACCTGACGCGCCGCCTGTTCTTGGCGGTAGCCACCTGCATTCTTCCTGTTCTTGCCTCGCCAGCGGTTGCTGCCGACAAGGTCAAGGTCGCTGGTATTCACGCTTCGCCGGTCGAGAACGCCTGGAATTCGCGTATCCATGAAGCGCTCCAGTCGGCCGCCGATGACGGCTTGATTGAGTATGTCTTTTCCGAAGGCGTTTCCGGCACCGACTATGCCCGCGCCATGCGAGAATATGCCGAACAGGGTGTCGACCTGATCTGGGGCGAATCCTACGCCGTCGAGAATGAGGCCCGGCAGGTTGCTGCAGACTATCCCGACATCGCCTTCCTGATGGGCTCGTCCGGCGGGCCGGCTGGCGAGAATTTCGGTGTCTTCGGCACCCGCAACCACGAGGCCGCGTATCTCGCCGGCATGCTTGCCGGAACCATGAGCAAAAGCAACACATTTGGCTCGGTCGGCGGCTATCCGATTCCGGAAGTCAACCTGTTGATCAACGCCTTTCGCGATGGCGTGCGCGAGGTCAACCCGGATGCCAAATTCCTCAACGGCTTCATTGGCGCCTGGTTCGATCCGGCAAAGGCCAAGGAATCAGCGATCGCCCAGATCGACGCTGGCGCCGACGTCATTTTCGGCGAGCGTATCGGCACCGCTGACGGCGCCAAGGAGAACAACATCCTGGCCATCGGCTCGCTGATCGATTACACGCCGCGCTATCCTGGGACGGTCTTCGCCAACGCCATCTGGAACTTCAGACCGACCGTCGATGCCGTGGTCGAGGATGTGAAAGCCGGTCGGCCGGTCGGCAAGGACTATACCGAGTTCTCCTTCATGAAGCATGGCGGCAACGAGTTGATATTCGTATCCGACGGCATTTCGCCGGACGCAATTTCCGCAATGGAAGCCAAGCAAAAGGCTATCAAGGACGGCTCCTTCGAGGTACCCATCAACGCTGACGAGCCCTCCTGAGGATTGTCGGTGACGGGTGGCGTGAATGATGCCACCGCCCTCGCCGAGGCCGTGCGCCACGGCGAGGTGAGTGCGGTCGAACTGATGCAGGCCAGCATCGAAGCCGCCCGCAACGATGAACTCGGTGCGATATCCCACCTCGATGACGAGATGGGGCTTGAGGCGGCAGCCGCGTTTGACAAACGCATTGCCGCTCAGGATCCAGTCGCCCGAAATGCGCCTTTCGCCGGCCTGCCATTCCTTGCCAAGGATCTCGGCAACACGGCGAAAGGACTGGCCGTTCATGCCGGTTCAAAGGCCGTCGCAAGCCGCGCACAGCCGGCTATAGAAGACAGTCAAAGCTTCAGGCGTGTCCGCGCAGCCGGCTTGCAGCCCTTTGGGGTTACAACCGTTCCTTCCTTTGGCTTTTCGCTGACCAGCGTTCCGGACAATGGGCCGCCAGCGCGCAATCCGTGGAACGCAGACCGATCTCCAGGCGGTTCCTCCGGCGGCGCGGCCGCGGCGGTGGCTTCCGGCATCGTTCCGCTCGCCCAGGCTTCGGATGCCGCCGGCTCGATCCGCGTTCCGGCCGCCTGTTGCGGCCTTGTCGGCTTGAAACCGTCGCGCGGCATGACTTCCAACGCACCGGGCTTCGACAATCACCTGATGGGCATTACGGGCGAACTGCCGCTTGCGCGTTCAGTGCGCGACGTGCGGGCAGCCCTGGTTTCAACCGGCGGACATACAATGGGGCCCTTCGGCGAACTGACGCTGTCGGGCGTGCCGGTCAAGGGTTTGCGCATCGGGATCGTCGATACGGCGGAGACAGGCCTTGGACACGAGCAGGCCGAAGCAATCCGCAGCCTGGTGCCTCTGCTCGAGGATCACGGCCACAAGATTGTCGATGTCGATGTCGACAAACTCGATCGGCTGTCACGCCAGGCGGCCCATATCTGCCGCACCATGTTGACCGTATCGCTGACCGGCTGGCTGGATTTCCTTGATGTCGACAATGACGAAATCAGCCCCCTCATCGGAAGCGTTTATGAAGACGGGCGCCGCTTGAGCGCCATGGAACTCTTTGTTGCCGATACCAATGCCGCACGTACCGCTCATGGGTGCTGGCAACTGTTTGCCGATATCGACGTCATCATCATGCCGATGCTCGGAGGCAGCCCGCCGCCTGTGCGTGCCCTGCCCACCGACCACCCGGATGTCGGCGCCCATTGGAACCGCATGCAGGAGATTGCACCGCGCGCTCCGCTCGCAAATATCGCCGGGATCCCTGCTCTCGGTCTGCCGCGGGGCCTTGATGCCGCCGGCTTGCCGCTCGCTGTCCAGCTGATCGGGCCAATTGGAGCCGATCTGCTGTTGCTGGACCTGGCACAGCACATTGAGACGGACGCGCCCTGGACCTACACGACCAAGATTGCCGGAGCGACAGCGTGAACCGGACCACCGTTCTCCAGCTCGACGGGATAAGCAAACGCTTCGGCGACCTCGTCGCCAATGACGACATTCACCTCGATCTGGGCGAGGGTGAACTGCTGGCCCTGCTCGGCGAAAACGGCGCCGGCAAAACCACCCTGATGAACATTCTCTTCGGCCACTATGTTGCCGACAGCGGCACTGTGACCGCATTCGGGAAGGCCCTACCGCCCGGCCGGCCGCGCGCCGCCATCGAGGCCGGCATCGGCATGGTGCACCAGCACTTCACCCTGGCGCCGAACCTGACCGTGCTCGACAACGTCATGATCGGCACCGAAAGCCTCGGGCTCTGGCGTTCGGGAACCGGCTCCGCCCGGCGCCGTCTGCTGGAGCTTGCCGAACGCTTCGGCTTGCAGGTCGACGCGGATGCGCTGGTTGCCGATCTCTCCGTCGGCGAGCGGCAACGGGTTGAAATCCTCAAGGCGCTTTATCGCGACGCCCGCATTCTTATTCTCGACGAGCCGACGGCAGTGCTGACCCAGATGGAGGCATCGCGGCTGTTCGATACCTTGCGAGGCATGGCGGATTCGGGCCTGTCGGTGATTTTCATCACCCACAAGCTCGCCGAAGTGATGGGCGCCTCGAACCGGGTGGTCGTCCTGCGCGGCGGCCAGGTCGTTGCCGAACGGAAAACCGCGGAAACCGACCGCGCTGAACTGGCAGAGCTCATGGTCGGACGGCGTGTTGTTCGGCCGGTGCGCGAAGACCAGGCCCCCGGAGACACGGTGCTGTCGCTTGACGGTATCGATGTCGTCGAAGCCGGTCGCAAACAGCTGGACGGCGTTTCGCTATCGGTCCGCTCCGGTGAGATTCTCGGCATTGTCGGTGTTTCCGGCAATGGCCAAGCGACCCTTGGACGGCTGACCTGCGGCCTGGCCGAGGCAACCACCGGCAGCATGTCCTACGCTGGTGAAACCGCCTCCGCATTCACGCCGCGACACCTCGTGGAGCGGGGCACGGCGCGCATCCCCGAGGATCGCCATGCCGAAGGCGCCATCGGTGACATGACCGTATGGGAAAATGCCGTTTTCGAACGTATCCGCGATCCGCGCTTTTCGCGTGGCGGCCTTGTCGATCGAGCCGGTTGCCGGAAATTTGCAGACGACATCATCAGCCGCTTCGACATTCGCGGCGCCGGACCGGAAACGCCGGCGCGGCAGCTTTCCGGCGGCAACATGCAGAAGATGATCCTCGGCCGCAATCTTGCATCGGCCCCTCGCCTGGTGATCGCCAATCAGCCGACCCGTGGCCTTGACGAAGGGGCGATCGCTGCGGTGCACGGCGAATTGCTCGCCGCCCGCCGCGATGGTGCCGCCATCCTTTTGATTTCCGAGGATCTCGACGAGGTGATGGCGCTCTCTGATCGCATCCAGGCGATCTTCCGTGGCCGGCTGTCCGAGCCGGTTGCCGCGGCGGAAGCGGACTCCAAACGCATCGGCCTTCTGATGGCCGGCGTCTGGGAGGGCGACCATGCGGCTTGAGCGCCGGATCGATGCATCGCCCGCCCTGCTGTTCGCGGCACCACTCGCGGCCATCGCCGTGTCGCTCGCCATATCCGGGATCCTGATCGGCCTTGCCGGGGTCAATCCGATCAGCGCCTATGGGGAAATGGTGCGTGGCGCCTTCGGGTCACGCCTGTCGATCTCGGAAACGCTGACGCGAGCCACGCCGTTGATGCTGACCGGTCTGGCTGCAGCCGTCGCCTTTCGCGCCCGACTTTGGAACATCGGAGCGGAGGGGCAGCTCTATGCCGGCGCGCTGGCCGCCGCCTGGCTGGGGCACAATGCCGTCGCGGGACTTCCGCCGGTTCTGGCGATCATCGTTATCATGGCAGCCGGCATGGTCGTCGGCGCATTGCTGCTTCTGGGTCCAGTCCTGCTGCGCTTGCGTCTTGGCGTCGATGAGGTGGTGACGACGCTTCTGCTCAATTTCATCATTCTGCTTTTCGTCTCGATGATGATCGAAGGTCCGATGAAGGACCCGCTGGCCTTTGGCTGGCCGCAATCGGTGCCGGTCGAACGGGACGTATTGCTGCCCAAGCTGATGGAGCGGACGCGCCTGCATATCGGCCTCGTCATCGCCATCGGCGCAGCGCTGCTGATCGCCCTGGTTCAGGCCCGAACCGTGTTCGGCATGGCGACCCGCGCCGCCGGTCTCAACGCCGGTGCGGCCGCCTTTGCCGGTGTGCCTTTGGCCCGCACGCTGCTTGCCGTCGCATGTGTCTCCGGGGCGCTGGCTGGCCTCGCCGGTGCGATCGAAGTGACCGGTCTCAAGGGTTACGTCACCCTCGACCTGTCACCGGGCTACGGCTACTCGGGCATCGTCGTCGCCATGCTGGCGGGTCTCAATCCCGTCGGCGTCGTCTTCACCGCCCTGTTCGTTGCCATCGTATTCGTCGGCGCGGATGGCATGAGCCGGGCGCTCGGAGTACCGAGCTTCATTGCCGACGTCATCGTGTCGATATCGCTGCTGACCATGCTGGTCGCCCTGCTGTTCACATCTTATCGGGTACGGCGATGATGGAAGCGATCGACATTCTGTTCACGGCCAGCCTCTGGGGCGCGGTGCTGCGCATCGCCACGCCGCTCATCTTTGGCACGCTGGGCGCGTTGATCTGCGAACGCGCCGGCGTTCTCAATCTGGGTATCGAGGGCATCATGACGCTCGGCGCCATGGTCGCCTGGATGACCGTCTACCAGGGTGGCGACCTGTGGACCGGACTGCTCGTGGCGGCCTTATGCGGCGGCACCTTCGGTCTGCTCCACGCCATCCTGACTGTCCCGCTGGCACTGTCGCAACACGTGACCGGACTTGGCATTACCCTGTTCGCCTCATCGCTGACCTACTACGTCTACCGGCTGTCCCTGCCCTTGTCGTCAACACCCCCTACCATCGAGCCGTTCCAGCCGCTCGCCATTCCCGGCCTGTCCGACCTGCCTTTCGTGGGCGAAGCCCTGTTCTCGCAAACGGCGCCCACCTATCTGGCGATTGCAACCGCCATATTGCTGGCCTACGTGCTTGCGCGAACGCCGCTCGGCCTGGCCGTTCGCATGACCGGCGAGAACCCGCATGCGGTGGAGGCCCAAGGCCTCGACCCGATCCGCATTCGCATCGGCGCGATCGTCTTTGGCAGCGCCTTGATGGCGATCGGCGGCGCGTTTCTGACGACTGCCACATTCAACAGTTTCTTCCCGACCATGGTTCAGGGCCGCGGCTGGGTCTGCATCGCCCTGGTCGTTTTCGCGTCCTGGCGTCCTGGCAAAGCCCTGCTCGGCGCCCTGCTCTTCGCCCTGTTCGACGCCTACCAGCTGCGCCTGCAACATGTGGTCGAAGGCGGCATCCCCTATCAGCTGTTCCTGATGGTGCCTTATGTGCTGTCGATCGCCGCCCTGATCGTCATGTCGCGGCGCGCCCGGGTGCCGCAGGCGCTGATGGCGCCTTATCGAAAGGGAGAGCGATAAAGGGCGAGTTCAGACAGTCTCTTTCTGGGGTGGTTTTGACATCATCCGCGATGATCATTCCACAATTTCAGGATACTACCACGCTCGATCTGACGACAGTGAGATGTACCAGGAGCGCCACTTATACTTCTGTGTCGCTCATGAGCTCGTCAAGGTCCGTTTCAATGGGCACTTCAACCCGAACGCCACACGGCCCCAGCCATGGCAACAGTCCAAACTGCCACATCAAACGCTCGACGTGGAGGTCCAGCACTAAGAACTCATCAATAGACTCCCATCGTCCAAATCGGAGACGGAACCGCTCAAGTCGATCACCAAAAATTGGGAGCCAATGCTCCAATCCGGCATCCTCCAACGCTTCCGACAGTTCGCCATTTGGACTAATGGGGTCCTCCCCACTCGCACAGCAATGTCCGAGAAGATCTGCCGCAGACTGGAGGACATACGAAATGCGGGGCATTGCTATCCCCAGCAGTACGTCCAGTTTTCCGTGAGACCGATACTCCAATCTTGCGGCCAAAACCGCTGCTTTCAATTCGCGAATGGCACCCATCAAGACACATCGTTTATCGGCGGACAATTGGGCCTTGTCGCCAAATCCGGCACAAATGTGTGATGTAAGGTAGGAGACAATCGCCGGGTGCATACTTGGATACAAAAAGTTATGGAGCGGATCGCTTATCTCTGACATCCAAATACCAGGAAGCGAACGCTCCATTATCTCCGGTATCGCTACCTCCGCCAATTGCCGCGTGAAGATGTACGTTGCCCAATTGACGGTGGCTTCATCATCTGTAAGCAGTGCCAACGCCAACCGAGAATCGCTTACAATCCGCGTTTTCCAGTGCCCCTTTCTTTTTACCAAAATTGTTCTTGCGACCCCCTGACCGATTTTTTCTGGGACCACATTTGGAGCGCACGAATTTTCATATCCCCGATCCAGTGAGGCGACCGCCTCCAGGTAGTTGGAAGCAACAGTGATTCCCTCCAAGCGTTCCAGAGGAAGTGCTGTCGCCAGGGATTCTACTACTCCCACGATAGCGTTGGATAACTCCCGCAATTCTCCCTCTTCACCGCATCCAATAAACGATAGTTCGAATTGAAATGGCTTCGAACTTCCCTTTACTAGGTCCAGTGGAAATAGCGGCGTATCATCCTGCATTTCTTTAGTCAGAGCCGCCGTATAAGGCGCCAGCGCTGCACCGATGCCATCATCTATAACTTGTGTGGAACGCTCACCAAGTACGCTCTGTAGTTCAAGCAGGTAGTCGTTATTTTGCGGAGCGAGGAAGAAGTCGTGGCTGCATCCAGCCGCGTTACAATTGAAGTCGGGGAGATTCTTGAGATAGGTATTCGAGGCCGCACCCACGAGGAGTTTCTGGGGTGCAATGGGCAATACAATCGCTGAAACTCGTTTCCAGTCAGCAAACATTGCCGGAGCAGATTGCCCCGCCCCATCATAGGCTATAGCAACACAATCAGGCAGAATTGCCCCATCTGGCGGGCCAGCCTGCACCGACCAATCCAGCTCCTCAAGCAAGCCAATTCGAGGCGCAGAACTGGAGACCGTCTCCAATACCGTGTTGTGCGTATCTCGAATAAAGCCGTCGGACCTCTGGAGCCACGAGCTGAACAGTTCGCGTAAAGGCGGAAGTATGTCAGCCGAAAGGGATGCAAAATGCTCTTTGGCCTGAAAGATGGCAACCTTCTCAATGACATGTAAAGGTATGCCCAGGTTTTCTATTCCATCGATCTGTTGCAGCTTTTCGGCTATTGCTCTCCGGAAAGCCTCATTAGGTTCTTCTTCATCCAGCCCAATAAGAGCTTGCAACTTACCATCATCACTTAACACCGCCCAAATACCATCCGCCATCGTTCGCAATCCGCGCGCTAAGTTAAGCCGAACATGTGCTGTTCTAGGAACTAGATGGTCAATGATCTCCGCCGCACGGCGGGCATGAATGGTAGCGCCAACTGGCTTTGCGCGGATTGACAGTAGTTTTTTGGATATGCCATCCTCTAATTCTGTAATTTTATCATCAAGTGTGCGCTCCCCCGCGCGTGCGGGATATGAATAGAAATAATCGGAAGATCCCACCCGTTTGATTTTGCGTCTCTCTGGCGGAGTATCTCGAGAAAATACCCAGATTTCCTTGCGCTTCGGCCGTATACCAAACGGTTTCTGAAGGAATTTTGGAAGATAGTGCTGATTAGGTCCGCTAGACAAATTGCTTCCAAGAAACATGATTCGAATCGATTGATTTTATCAAAAAGTTCGATGCCCTGTTCAGTTGATTGAGCTAGCAATAACTCCTAGCGAAGAATCAATCTGATAATATTATGTTTGGCAGGTCGACGGTCATATCCGCCTCCAACGAAGCCATTGCCTCCTAGTTGACCCGAACGATTACCCGAGTTGCAGGCAGAGCAAGTCAGCAAAGAGTGGTCCAACAAGATAAACTTGGAAAGCAGGGTAGGTAATAAGCGGACGAGGGTACGGCGGGGTAGCACTTGTTGAGGCACAGCATTCGAAGCTGCAGCCTACGCGAGACAAGTGAACATTGTGAAGTCGGCTAGACTCGGACGTTACCCAACCACCTAGGCGACGTCGACCTGACATTGCCCGCACGGAAACCTACTCGAAAACCTTCGCCAGGTTCTGCGAGAAAATCGGAGCGAAGAAATGCTTGGCATGTCGACGGTCCCCGCCAATACCAAGACCATGCCTGCCGCTGTCTATATATGCGTTGGCAACCCTGAAAAAGCCAAGGAAGCCATGGCCGACTATCTGAAGAAATGGCCCGACCGGACCCTGCGATCAGAGGCAGAGAAGGTCAGCAAGGAGTGGACGGACAAAAGCATCCAGGAACGCTGGCCTAACGATATGCGGCTAGCGGGAATGCCGGACTAATCTGCTTGGTGACCAGGCCCCGCAACGGCGTCTGATACCCGTGGATGGCCGCCTCAGCGGCCATCTGGTGTCGTTGGCGAGCTCCACCCGTCAATAATGGAAGTACGGGTCCAGAACGCGCACCTCGGTGACCCTGTCCACCGGCAGCCCGTTCTTTTCTGCTGCCTGACGGATCGCGTCCGAAGAAGGGCCGTCGTAGATGCAGAACGTTTGTCGTTTGTCGGCGGTGACATAGGAATGGACCCAGGTCACGCCCATGTCGGCGTTGTTGGCGACGACGGTCTGGGCAACGTCGTTGCCGCTTTGTGTGGGCGGCAACCCAAGTCCGTCCGGGAAGGTGCGCTCTACAAGGTATCTGGCCATGGTCTGTCCTCCTGTGTTTGTTGAAACACAAGACTGCCGCAGGCGGACCACCGCCGCATCGGGAACCGTTCCCTATTTTTGCATTTTCTCTTCCCCATTTTGGTGAAAGAGCTCGGCATCCACGGCAACCTGCGCCGCCGCGCCCCGGCTGGAGACGCCAAGCTTTTGCAGTATCGCCGACACATGGTGGTCGACTGTTTTGGGCGAAACGAACAGGGCTTCGGCAATTCCGGCATTACTGTGGCGCTCGACCAGGTAACCGAGGATCGTCATCTCTCGGTTGGTCAAACCGAACGGGTTGCTTAGGGTGCTGGCCCTCGGGCCCCTCGGGACGCGCTCGGCGCCGGTTGCCCGCAAATCTCTGCGCAGCGCCGCTGCGGCAGGCGCGGCGCCCAGCTTGTCGAAAAGGGAAAGCGCTTCCAGGCGTGCTGCTTCATCGCCGGCGGCGAGCGCGCGTCCCTCTTCAAACGGGCAATTGCGTTCGTGCCACAGCTTAGCGGCCGCCTGCCAATCCCCGGCAATCTGGAGAGCAAAGGGGCGAGCCAGCCAGTCCATTGCAGCAACCGGCTTTCCGATCAGTGTCAGCCAGTAGCAGAACTCGCCGGCATGCCAGGCATGCCGGCGGCGCACCGCCAGATCAAACACCGCATTGACCTCCATCTCGACAGTGTCGTGATCACCGGCAAACCAGGCCATCTCGGCGCGGGCCGCGTGCACCGGGGCAAGTCTTTGCAGCGTCGATGTGCGATTGGCCAGGTTCAGCGCTTCGTCCAAAGCGTCAGCCGCTCCCGGACCTCCCCGCCGTACACGCAGCCGACCCAGCGCAATGAGGCCCATAATTCGGCTGATCGCAGCAAGGTCTGGCTTGTTCAGAAGGTCGGAGCAGAGGCTGGCAGCCTCATCCCATCGACCCTGAAACACCAATGTCAGCGCCAGCCAGGACAGCATGTAGTTTCCAGAATGGTCGAGGTCCTTGTCGCGGCAGAATGCCATGCCCCGGTGGAGATGCGCTTCAGCCTCCGCGAAACGGTACTGTTCGCCGTAAGCCGTGCCCAGGTTCATCCGCGCCAACGCGACGATCGCATCAGCGCCCTCATCGCTGGCGATCTCGATACAACGATCGAGATGGTCCTTCCCTTCGGGTATATCGGTCACCAACAGCGCCGCGCCAACCGTCATCTCCGCCTCGGCCAGTATGGTCCGATCAGCAAATTTCGATGCCATGTCGATGGCATGCTTGCCTATCGTCACGGCATTCGAAGTGTCCCGGTCGAGCATTCTCAGGTGCGCCTTGGTGCGATAGGCGTTGGCAAGGCGTGAGGAAGCTCCAAGGGGTTCCAGCAGAGCGATCGCCTGTTCGATAGTCTCGTCGGCTTCGGCATTGGCGCCATGTCGAACAAGCGGCCAGGCCAGTGCGGTCAACGTCTCGGCCTGGCGCTCGGGCTCGCCGTTTTCTCGCCACAGCTCAGCGGATTGACGGTAGGCTTTAATGGCATCCGGAAGGCAATCGATGATGGCAGATTCATAAGCAAAGTCGGAGAGATAACCCGCCCGCTCTGCGGTGTTGCAATCGTCCGCAAATCTCAGGACACCCCTATAGTGGGAGGCCGCCTCCCTGTGAGAACCGAGCAAAGAAGCGGCCCGACCGGCTTTGGCGCCAAACGTCAGGACATCTTCCGCGGAATGGGCGCTCTCGGCAAAATGCGCCAACCGCGCCATGCGCCCTTTCTCGACAAAGCCTACCTGAACCGCTGCCGCCAGCACTTCCCGGCTCAGTGCACGTCGCCGCAACGGATCAA
This sequence comes from Hoeflea sp., assembly GCA_965216535.1. Taxonomy (GTDB): domain Bacteria; phylum Pseudomonadota; class Alphaproteobacteria; order Rhizobiales; family Rhizobiaceae; genus Hoeflea_A. The sequence continues at coordinate 1,236,716 of OZ244175.1, read as the reverse complement.
TCGCTTCAAGGACGGCCTTTCGCGACAGCTCGTGCCGAAACGCCACGCCCGTACGGCGTTCCCGCAACAGCCCAAATGCAAGACACTCGGGCAATCCGGCTGCGCAGATCTCCGGAAACTGTTCCAGCAGCTCATATTCGATGCGCGCACCAATAACGGAAGCCAGATCTAGAACGCGACGGCCCGGCTCGCTCAGAAGCAGCGCCCGCCCGAGCACGGCATCCCGTATTGTCGCCGGTGTGCTCTCGCCATCGTTCTCGAGAACTTCGGTGACAAAGAACGGATTGCCATCGGTCAGGCGGTACAATCCGTCAATATCAGCGATCCTGTCGCCGGCAAGCTGCGCGACCGCTTCGCGGCTGAGCCCCTTGATTTCAATCCGTTGCACGGACCGAGCCGTGGCAATGTCGCCGAGCAGAAAGCGCAGCAGATCCGAATTCTGCACTTCGTCATCGCGATAGGTCGCAACGAGCAGGACGCCTAGCCCGGTGAGCCGCCTGCTGAGGTATTTCAGCAGGTCAATCGTGGCCTCGTCGGCCCAATGAATATCCTCGATCAGAAGAACTGGTGTTTGATTTGCCTGCGACAGGGCTTCGAGAAGCCCTGAAAACAGAGCCAGCTGCGTTGTCCCGCTGTTCATCAATTGTCGGAGGAATTGGTTGGTTCTGGCTATATCACTGAGCGGGCCCAGAGGCGAAGGCGTCAGCAGCGGATCACAATATCCGCGCAACACGTCGCAATCAGTCTCGTGTTGATCGGCGAAATGCTCCACCAGCGTGGTTTTTCCGATCCCGGCCTCGCCGCTCACCAGCACAAATCGACCGGTTCCGGTCCGCGCATCATTGAGTGCAGCCTCCAGAATTTGAAGATCGCTTTGGCGTTCCAGAATTTCCACTGTCGGCGGGACACCTCCCTTCCAAGATCGTTACCCGGTCAGAATGGCCGCGATATGACCAACGGTCCGGGCCTACTCGAAAACCTTCTTCAGGTTTCGCGAGATAATCGGAGCGGCAAACGCCGTGAAGCGACGCACCTCCGGGCGCTTGTAGGCGTCCGGAGATGTGACGAGCCAGGCGGTTAACTCGGACCCCTCCGGCGGCTCGAAGCAGCGCACCAGATCCGGATCATTGTCGCCGTCAAAAACCGGCAAAGGTCCTACACCCTGCCCGGTGCGAATGGCCAGACGCACGTCACCGGCACTGGCACAGCGCAGGACATTGCGACGCCGGGTGGTGACGTGGTTGAGCAGGATCACACGATGCGGTTCCATATTGTCCGCATAGGCGTCCGGTGTACCGTGTTTTTCGGCATAGGCGCGGGACGCGTAGTAAGTCCAGCAGGTCTGCCCGACTTTTCTGGCAATGAGCCGGTCGTCTCTCATTCCAGGTGACAGGCGCAGCGCAACATCGGCATCGCCCTGGGCCAGATCGAGAATGCGCTCGGCGGCGATGAACTCGAAGGTCGCTCCCGGATTTTCCTCGACATATTCGCCGACGACCTTGCCGATATCTCCAAACATGTCGTGGTCGAAGGCGGTGATCCGTATGGGCGGATTGGCCCGGGTCTGTTCCGTTGCCGCTTCCTGCTCCAGATCCCTGGCGGCGCTCTCAAGCGCCTCGGCCAGGGGCAAAAGGCGCATCGCAGGCTCCGTCGGCCTGGAGCCGCGCGTTGTCTTTTCAAACAGGGTCAGACCGAGAGCTTGCTCAAGCACGTCAATGCGGCGAGCGACGGTGGTCTGATTGATGTCGAGAACGCGGGAAGCCGCGAGTGTCGACCCTTCGCGCACGACAGCGAGAAAGATACGGACGTCACCCCAGTCTCTGAACCTGTTCTGCATTTTTGCAGAACAGCACAGCGACGGAACGGATACCAGAGAAAAACGTCTTTTTGTACGGTTTGATCACCAACACGGAGGAGATGAAGATGACGGCCCTGCGAACCTTTCAACGCACGATTTTCGACTTTCTCAAGCCGTCGGAACCCGCTCACACCGCATTGTCGGCGTCGGACCTGGCCGATATGCGCCGGGAATATGTGATGTCGTGGGTGAACTCCGGAAGCTGCATGGGAGAGTTCGGAGTGATGGCCTTGATGCAAGCCTCGCCGAAAGACCTATAAGTCGCCGGTCACAGCGTCCCGAGCAGTTGCGCGACCTGGTCGCGAAACCAGATATGAGACGGATCGTGTTGGCGTCTGGCGTGCCACAACAGGTCGACCTTGAACGTCGCCGCCGCCAGGGGAGGCTCGACCACTTCCACTTCATGCCTGTAAAGCGCCGCCAACCTTCGGGGCAGCAAACAGATATAGTTGGTCCGGGCAACCAGGTTTGGAGCCATCAAAAAGCTCGGAAGCGAAACGGCAACCCTGCGGCGAAGACCCATTTCCCCCAATATCCGGTCAGTCATTCCAAAGAAACCACCGCCCTCCGGTGAGACAAGGATGTGCTCGGCTTCGCAAAAGTCTTCCAGAGACATCGGCTTGTTTCCGAGCGGATGTCCCTTGCGAAGGACAACGCAAAAACTCTCTTCAATACCGGAACGCATTTTCGCCTCAGGCAGTTTCATGCCCGTGACGAAGGCGAGATCGACATCGTCGGCGACCATTCTTTGCCAGAGTGTCTTTGGTTCGAAGGGCAGATAGGCCAGGCGGCAGTTCGGAGCGCATGTCGCAAGAAGATCCGCAAGTGCGGGGCCGAGGGTCGCATGCCCGTAGTCCGTTGCGACCATGCGGAAGGTCGTGCGCGATGTTCCGGGATCGAAATGGCGGTTCGATCGCACCAGCGAGTCCATCTTCTGGAGGTGCTGCCTCAGGTCATCCTTCACCGCAAGGGCGCGGGGCGTCGCCACCAGTCGCCGACCAGATGGCGTCAACAATGGATCGTTGAAGAGCTCCCGCAAGCGTCTGAGCTGCGACGACATGGCGGGCTGGCTGATGCCCAATTGCTCGGCGGCAGCTGAAACGCTTTCCTTTTCCAGCAGCGCATCGAGGGTCAGAAGAAGTCCCAGGTCTCGCTGTTTTATATCCAAATTTTCGATACCAAACATTCAAAACTATAACTAATCTTATTGCTGAAACCGCCCTATGTACAGGCCATCGAATGCATGGAGGCAGATATGAAAATCGGAATTATAGGCGCCGGTGGCATGGCCGGAGCCCTTGCCGGGAAATGGCAGGAAAACCATGATGTCATGATGTCCGGGCGCGATCCGGAGAAGACCCGGGCCGCCGCCGCGAGGGCAAATGCATCCCATGGCACCGCCGCTGAAGCGGCGGCCTTCGGAGACGTCGTTGTCCTGGCCACCCGCTGGCAGGACGTATTCGACGCGATGGAAAGCGCCGGCGGCCCGCAGGCCTTCGCGGGAAAGATCGTCATTGATATCAACAATCCTGTCGATATCGAGACCTTCCTGTCGACGCGAGAGGACGACCGTTCCTTGACCGAAGCGATCGCTGATGCCTTGCCAGATGCGCATGTGGGCAAGGCCTTCAACATGGCCCAGGTCGCCGTTTGGGAAGATCCGGACATGACCTATGACGGGCGTCAGATGGTGGTGCTCTATACCGCCGCGGATGAGGCGGACGCGGTTTTGACCAGCCTGATATCGGATGTCGGTGCCGAACCCCTGCGGCTCGGCGGCAATGCGCACGCCTATCAGCTCGAGGCAGCGGCCGCGATCGTTATCAAGTTCCTGTTTTCCGGTCGGGATCCGAAGACAATCTTCAACTTCATCCAGCCCGAAACAAAACCCATCCGATAAGTCCGTCACGGAGGATAGGTCGATGTCTGCATTGGCGAACAAACGCATCGCAATCGTCGGCGCCGGTTCGGGCATCGGCAAGGCCATCGCGCAAGACGTGAGCAATCAGGGCGGCCGACTTGTGCTCTCCAGCCGATCCAGAGACAGGCTCGAGCAAGTGGCGATCGGGTTGTCGGACGCACAGGTTCTTCCGGTCGATATGACCGACAGCGCATCCGTCGAACAATGGGCGGATCAGCTCCCGACGATCGATCACCTCGTCATCAGTGCTTCCAGTGCGGCGCACGGTTCCTTTGCCGAACTGGACGAGGGTGCGGTCCGATCGATGTTCGACGCAAAATTCTTTGGCCCCTATCGGCTCTCCAAGGCTGCGCTGGCTAAAATCAACAACGGCGGATCGATCACGTTTTTCAGCGGCGTCCTTTCTCGCAGGCCGGGAAAGAACTGCAGTGGTCTGGGAGCCGTCAACGGTGCCGTCGAGAGTCTGTGTTACGGACTGGCTTTGGAGCTGGGTCCACGCCTCAGGGTCAATTGTGTCTCGCCTGGCATGATCCGGTCTGAAGCCTATGCAGGCATGGACGCGCAGGCTCGGGAAGCAATGTACGAAGCAACCGGTGCATCTCTTCCCGTGGGACGCGTCGGCAGCGTTGACGAAGCCGCGTCCGCTGCCCTCTACCTGATGAGCAATACCTATTCGACGGGTGTCGTGTTGGACGTGGATGCCGGACACATGATCCGACAATACGCGCACCATTAGAAAGCGATTGACTGACCACACAGGATCGAGCCGCAATCGTCACACAGCAAGAAACAATAATAGATTTCACAAAATATGAATAACTTTAATATTTATTGATATAAATAAGTAATACTTAAAACCAAGACAATACATCAAGGCGATCTATGTTGACAGTCTATTCGTTCTGAATTATCGGTCAGTGCAATCCGCAATCTGAAATTCTCGACCGGGAGACAACCTGGTGGAGAGTGTGGGGCTTTTTAACTAGCTCAAGCGATTGGAGGATTGCATGATTGAGAGATTTTCCAGACAGGACTTTCTAATCAAGGACTTGGCCGTCAGCATCGGAGCAGGCGGCAGGGGTGGCACATGGCTGCCCGGACCTGACGATGAAACCCCACCTTCGCCAATTTCACCCGTGGCAAGCGTGCTCGCGAATATCGGGCTGATCGAAGCCGTGAGAGGCGCTATGTTCGATGCCATTGAAGCCAAAAACTTCGATGACATTGCCCAGGCATTTGTTCCCGGTGACGCCGGTGGCAATCCCGCAATACGCAATGCGATCCATGAGGTCGGTGCGGCCGTTGTTGCCAGTGCAGCCTTCGCTGCAGGGGGCGGGAAGGTCGGGCTGGTCGATCCGAATTGCGGCGGCACCTCGTTTGAAACGATACCACCGACGCTAACCCCGGTGGTGCATGCCGGTATCCAGGTCCACAAGGTTGCGGAACTGCCGCGACTGAGGAAGCAACTGTCTCAGGCCTTGGAGTATATGGACAAGGCCGCTGACATGCAGATGCCGGTTGGTGAAGAAGTCGGAGAGGTTCGTCGCAGCCTCGAATCGGCACTGAAATCACTCGGCTGATTGTGTCGTAGAGCACATGTCAGGACACATTGCTGGCCTGTCAATGGCCGCCATCAGGATGGCGGCCAAAGGCCCAATGATCGATCCCAAGGCGGTGGCACAGTGGCTCTACCGCTTTGGGACGGCTCCCTGTGGGCCAACAATCGGTCACGACTTCGGAAAAGAAGATGACCCGATGGGTTTGCTTGGTTTGACCCAAGGGGGCCCAGCGCGGCGGCTGCTTGAGGCCGTGTTCGAAGCCTATTCCTTTCCTGCCTGGTATGCTTTCGAGTTGCACGGGAAGGACACAACAGCGACCACGGCGCTGAAACTTTATGTCAGCCCCGCTCCGCGTGAGCTGCCCTTGGCATTCCCGGTGATTGCCAAGGAGTTTGCGCGCCTGAAGGTCCGCTCGTTCAAGGTTGGGCGCGGTATCGAAGGATTGCTCAGATCCGACAAGATCGTTGCCCATTTCGAGGACCGGGAACACATGGAAGAGGTGGCGCAGGCCATTGCCCTGTCGCTTCCGACAGTTTCGGTACAGGGCGTGCCTTTCACGGAAGAAGCCGGAGGCAACGGGCTTCTGTCGTTCGGCGTCGATCCTCCCTATGACACCGAGGCCAGGAGTTGGCGGTCCTGGCTGACCAAGCGTCTCGCAAACGGGTTGATGTCGGCAAGGTCCGGCAGCCCGCGCGATCGCATCGAGGCAGCGCTCGACGCAATGCGCTCGGCTGGCGTCGATCCGCTCATCTGGAAACCAGCCTCCCAAGAGTTCTGGAAAGAAGGCTCGAGATGACCCAGTCTTCTCAAGACATGACGTCAACGATGTTCACGCTGCCGGCTGACGCAAAGTTCCTGCCCATCTCGGAGCTCTCTCCTCGCCTTCAGTCAAAGATTGGCCCTCTGCCCGGCAACCAATCCGTCATAACGCGTCCCGGTTTTCGCACCATGGTGCAGCTGGTCCCGGAACCCCTGGCAAAACTCCTGAGTGAGTTTCACAATCCGAGTCTGCTGACCGATGCCGTGCTTCGCTTCAGCCGCGAATACGATCAGGATGCAATGGAGGTGCTCGATCACTCGTTCGATGCCATCGCCTCCCTGATCGAGGCACGAATTTTGGTCTCAACGGATTCCGCCGATTTGGATGGACCCAAGCCTGCTCTCGGAGCCGGCGAAGGGTTTGCCGGATACGAGATCGAGCATCTTGTGAGATCGCTCGAAGACAGTGAGGTCTATCGGGTTCGAACGCCGGAGGGCGGACCCGCCGCGCTGAAGATCGCACGGGACGATCGCGAGACGATCGCCAACGTTTTCAAAAACGAAGCGCGCATTCTGAAGCTATTGGGCGGCGAGGTCACACCGCAATTGTTCGAATACGGCGTCGAAAAAACTGTGCCATTCATCGCCATGGAATGGTGCGATGGCGTATCGGTAGCAGTGGCGGCGCAGCAGGTTCGGGCGACCCGCGACCGGAGCAAATTGCATGGGCTGGTCAGCACTGTGCTGGAGGCCTATGCCAGAATTCATGCCAAGGGCATTCTGCATGCCGACATACACCCGGGGAATTGCCTGGTCCGCGACGACGGCACCGCCGTCATCGTGGATTTCGGAAGCGCGCGCGTTGCCAGTGAAACCTCGGGTGAATTCGACTTGGGCCGAGCGGGCCTGCCCTACTTTTATGATCCGCTCATGGCCGAAGCGGTTCTGAATGGTCGGATCCCGCCGACAATCGATGCGGCAGCCGAACAATTCTCCCTGTGCGTCCTGGCCTACATGCTGCTGACCGGGCTGCACCCGGTCGAGACCCCGGCTGTGCGCGACGACCTGCTGCGCACCATCATTGATCGCCCGCCTCTGCCGTTTACGGCCCGTGGCGTGCGAGCCTGGCCGAAGGTGGAACAGATCCTGCGTCGCGGACTGTCCAAGGAACCCAGCGACCGGTTTCCGACGACCGAGTGCCTGGCAACGGAGTTCGCCAATGCGGGCCAACCCACCGAAAGCGGAAAGGTTTGGCCAGATCGTTTGCAAGCCGAGCTGAGCCAGGCCATCGAAGATGCGCTGTGTCTTCGGGCATCAAAGCGGGAGGCGAGAAATTGTGCCTGGTTCGCACTACGCGCCGCGATTGCCCTGGACGATGTGCAGCTGCTGGCGGCGGCCGATATCCTTGCGAGTCAGGCCCAACCGGGTTGGGCAACGGCCACAGTGGCAGCGAAAATTGCGCAAGCTCGCCTGGACAAACAGGCGGAACGAGCAGCCCTCGCAAATTTCCTGATCGCTGTTGAGAACCTGCCGGATGAGCAACAATTCCCAACCGCCTTGGTTGCTGCTGCCTTCGTTCTCGACGGACTCATTCTTCGCCACACCGAAGCTCAGGACCTGACCGATTGGACGATCAACGGATTCGATCGACTGAGCTCGATCCCATCGGCGAAGCGAAACTCAGCCCATAATGCTAGTGCGCAGCTGGCCTATGTCGCACTTTGTCTCAACAAGACCGGCTTGATGGCGCTGTCTGACACGCTTGAAGGTCACCTCGAGTCTCTGGGGAATGCCGGCCGCGGAGACGTATGGCTTTGGTCTCTGGCGCTCGATGCGACCGGCCGGAGCGAGTATAAGCAGCATGCGCTGGCGGCAAAAATGCCGAAAGACCCATGTGCGCGTGGATTTGCGCTGCTCAGGCTTCACCAGATCACCGGAGATCCGGAGTGGCTATCGAAGCTGCACGATCATGTTGAAAGCACCGCGGGAATGTCTTCCAACGAAAAGGTGCTTTTGATGATTGAGGCAATCGCGCCCGAGCAAGCCATCCTCCCGCCGCTTCCCGGCAGTCTTACGGGTGGTCTCCCGGTGATCGGGCCGTTTTGAAACCAGGTCTTCAGTCTCTGACGCCGCCGAAACGCCAGATACCGGCGTCATCGGTTGCGGCAATTGGATTGCAAATTCCGGCACGGTTTCCTAGATTGGCCTGAACGCAACACACGACAACGGGAGGGCATCAGCTGAACATGCGTATCATCCGCCGACTTCAGCATGGTCCCCGTTTTGCCCTGCGAATTCGTTTGCAGGGCTGACCCGAGAACACGGTAATCGACGGTCTGCCCATAGCCGCATTGCGGCCATACCTCTATGACCCGAGATTCCAATGATTATAATCAATATCAATGCTTTGGGCGTGACCCTTGGTGATCCGCTCTTCTCCGACCTCAACCTGACAATATCCAAGTCCGACCGCATAGGCCTGGTTGCCGCAAACGGTCGCGGCAAGTCGACACTTCTTGCCTGCCTCGCCGGGGATCTTGAGCAGACCTCAGGGGAAATCACTCGCGCGCGCGGCGTGCGCATCGGCCATGTGAAGCAGTCCATTCCCGCGGAAGCGGCGGCATATTCACTCCATGACTGGGTATCCACGGCCCTGTCGGCGGACCAGGCCGAGTATGAAAACTGGCGCGTGGACGTGGTTCTGAATGACCTGCAGGTGCCCTATGAGTTGCAGCACAGGCCGCTGGGCGAACTCAGCGGCGGATGGCAGCGCACGGCAATGCTGGCGCAGGCCTGGATCAAGGCTCCGGACCTGCTGTTGCTCGATGAGCCAACCAACCATCTGGATTTGAACCGCATCGCATTGCTTGAGCAATGGCTGACCGCGCTCCCCCGGGACGTCCCGGTCGTGATTACGTCCCATGACCGGGCATTTCTGGACGCCACCACCAATCGGACTCTGTTCCTGAGGCCGGAAAATTCACGCATGTTTCAGGTGCCGTTCACGGCAGCCCGCGCAGCGCTTGATGAAGCGGATGCGGCTGACGAACGCCGTCAGGCCAACGACCTGAACAAGGCGCGGCAGTTACACCGCCAGGCTGCGAAGCTGAAAAACGTCGGAGTGAACTCCGGCTCGGACCTGTTGCTCACCAAGACCAAACAGCTGAAGGACCGCGCCAACAGGCTGGAGGCGATGGCCAAACCGGCCCATCGGGAACTGTCGGCGGGAGACATCAGGCTCTCCAACAGCGGCACCCATGCCAAAGCCCTGATCACACTCGACAATTTAACCGTGAAAACGCCGGACGGCCGGCTGCTTTACGAGACGGGTCGAAAGTGGATCCAGCGGGGCGACCGCATCGTTCTGCTGGGGTCGAACGGTACCGGCAAGACCCGGCTCATCGAAATGATCCACCGAGCATTGTCGGGTGAGGAAGACCAGGTGAAGTGTGCGCCTTCAGTCGTACCAGCCTATTCAGATCAGCACCTGAGCATTTTGGCCGGTGCCGATACTCCACTGGGGTTGGTCACCTCCCAGTTCGACATTGGAGATCAGCGTGCCCGCGGAGTCCTGGCCGGTGCAGGCGTCAATTTTCAGATGCAGGATACCCGTATCGATGCCCTTTCGGGCGGGCAAAAGGCCAGACTGGCGATGCTGATCCTGCGCCTCAAGGCTCCGAACTTCTATCTACTAGACGAGCCGACAAACCATCTGGACATTGAAGGTCAGGAGGCTCTGGAATCCGAGTTGAACACCCGAGGAGCCTCGTGCTTGCTCGTGAGCCATGACCGCAGTTTTCTGCGCAACGTGGGTAGCCGCTTCTGGTGGATCAGGAACCGCAAACTTCAGGAGGTTGAAGACCCGGAGGAGTTTCTGGTCCATGAAATGGCGTCAGATTAGGCGCTATGAGGTTAGCGGGATGCGGTGAGTCCGAGAGGGCCCAGGTCATCGGCGGATCCATTTTGTCGCGTTCTGCCGGTGTCCTGAATCTGAAGTTTCGCCTCTTTGTGTGGCGCGCTCGGAACGGTCTTCAGCCGGGATCGGCCGACCGCGTTATATTTCGCAGTTAACGTGGTTTCAAACAAGACTACAGCGCCGCGAACGAATTTTCCCTAGTAGGGGCCGCAAACCGAAAGACCTCTCTATTTCCAATTTCTCCAGAGCTGATTCTGGTGGCCCACCTCGGTACCGCATTCGATCAGATGCTCGTGGTATTTTTCCAGCGCTGCCTGTTCGTCGTATTCTTTGAGATCTTCTCTCAGTACGCGGAGGACGCTCTTGGCGTAACTGATCAGTTCCTCTAGCGCTAGTTCGCAGTTTTGAAACTGATCATTCCCAGTGATTTTTCTCTTGGAAGCTTCGAGCCGCCTGATCACGTTGATCTCAATTCGGGCTGCATAAAATTTTGCTTGCCAGTGATCTCCCCTCTGCGTCGCAGCCTGGGACGCGCGCGCCGAATGGTAGATCACACTCCGCTCCATTTCGAATATGTCGACGGCGGTGCGTCTCGCGGCCTGTGAGAAACCTGTCCAGCAGATCACAAATGCTAATCCGAAGATCAACTGTTTCATATTGATTTCCGACAAGCGTGGACCGATTTAGCGGCCCAGTTCGGCATTGCATTCGGCGATGCTCAACAAACTTCGTTCGACATTTGGTGGAAGTGAGTGCTTGCATTTTCGATTTCCACGCGAGTTTACTGCCAGCATCGACCAGCTTTGACAAGTTCCGGTTGCAAGCCCATTTGGGCGCCGACCCGTGACCGGCGTCCGTTGAGGTCATTGCCGCAAAGGCCGACAATCACGAATAGTCCTGTTGAGATAATCCGCAAAGATGGCTCCGCTGCGGCGCTAATTTTCAGGTTGCAGCACCGCTGCCGGAAACCTGTCGATATTGCGATTTGAGTTGACAATTTGCGGATAGGTGAACTGCTGCTGGTCTATTGACCGCAGGTGCAATCTAACATGATGGCCCGCGGCACCGACGGATCCATTTTGTTGCGAACTGCAAGGCAAGAGCACCATGTCGATCAAGGGTTTGAAAATCGGGATTGTGGGAGGCAGCATTTCCGGCTGTGCGGCAGCCTGCGCCTTTCTGCGCAACGGGTGCGAGGTCGAGGTGTTTGAACGCTCAACCCACGGTCTGAAAGACCGGGGCTCCGGCATCGACATTCCTGCTCCATTGCGTGCTGAGCTGACAATCAGAGGATATCTGCCGCGCGATTACGTGTATTGTGAATCAAAGACGCGATGGTGGCAGTTTCCGGACGGCTCGAGGATTGGCCGCCGGCTTTGGACCCAGCCAAGCCCGTCAAACGCCAACAATTGGGGCAATCTCTGGGTCGCACTGAGATCCCTTGTGCCCTACGATCTCTATCAAGAAGGCAAGACGCTCGACACTTTCGTTGAATCCGAAGACGCGGTTTTCGTGCGCTTCGCCGATGGCACCGAACGGGAATTCGACCTGCTTGTCGGCGCCGACGGCTATAACTCGACCATCCGCAAAAAGCTGCACCCGGAAGCTGAGCCGGTTTTTGCCGATTACATCCTCTGGCGCGGCAACTACCCGGAAGCCGAACTCGGCGACAGGAGTTTGATCGAAACTCTTGAACGCGAAGCAGCGCGGGTGATTGTTCCGTTTCCAGGCGGGCACAGTTTGATCTATATGATCCCCGAGTTCGAGGGCGGAGATGTGCGCGGCAGCCGACGCGTAAACTGGGGAGTCTACGCACCCTGCCCGCAGGCGCTCAAGCTGAACGGCATCGAGTCGGAGCCTCCCGGCTCAATAACACCCGAAGTTTTTGCTGATCTTCAGTCACTGCTGGTGTCACACTTCCCGCCCGCCATTGCCGCATTGATTGCCCATTCGAAACGCGAGGAGGTTTCGATCCAGCCGATCTATGACAGCGTCGTCGACACCTATGTCGGCAGCCGTACCCTTCTGATGGGAGACGCCGGCACTCTGACACGGCCCCATACGGCGAGCGGGGCTACCAAGGCGCTGGAAGATGCTTTGGCAATTGAAACTCTTGCCGAGCAAGTCAGCGACCTGCCGGGGCTTCTTTCGCGCTACGATGAAGAACGCTGCGGCGAAGCCAGAAGAATCAGCGACATCGGCAGGCGGATCGGGAATGCGCTGGTCACCAATACGCCCAACTGGGGAAGTATGATGCCGGCAGATTTTGAAACCTGGGCCAAAACCATTCTCAAGGGCGAAAAACTCTATGTGTTTGGTGAGGATCCCTGATTGCAGATTGAAGTGTGAGTGCGTGAAACCGCTCGGTCGTCAGGCGGGTCGACCAAGTGACCGCTTCCGATCGCGCCTGCCCTGGCGCCACTAATCAGAGACCTGCCGCACCCTACACCCGCCACCGCAACAGCCGTCGCTCCAGAACGCCGATCAGCATACTGACGATGACGCCAAGGACCGACAGGATCACGACGCCGGCGAACAGGCGTTCCAGGTCGTAAAGCGAGCCGGCTTCGAGAATATAGGCGCCGACGCCGTGTTCGGCGCCCAGCATTTCCGCAGCCACCAGCAGAATGATGGCAATGGCCAGGCTCACTCGCAGGCCCGAGAGGATGCCGGGCATGGCGCCCGGCAGCACGATCTTGCGCACAATGGAACGCCAGGAGAGGCCGAAACTCTGCGCCATGCGGATCAGAGTGCGGTCGACATTGTCGACGGCGCCGTAGGTGGCTACGACGGTCGGCGTGAAGGTGCCGAGCGCGATCAGCGCGTATTTGGAGCCCTCATCGATGCCAAACCAGATGACGAAGAGCGGCAGGAGCGCGATCTTGGGAATCGGAAAGATCGCCGCGACCAGGGGCACCAGCCCGGCGCGGACGTAGGAAAACAGTCCAATGGCGATGCCCGCGGCAATGCCGGCGACCACCCCAAGCAGGGCGCCGACGATCAGGCGGGTCAGCGACGGGATCAGGTGCTTCCACAACAGGCCACTGTTCCAAAGCTCGATGAAGGTGTTGAGGACGTCACTTGGCTTCGGCAGGGTGAGCGCCGAGATAAAACCGGTGCGGGTTCCCCATTCGATCAGCGCGATCATCAATACGAAGACGGCGGCACCGATCCATCGGATGGAGCGCGTGGTGAAACCGCCGCCACGAAACGGCACGGTTCTTTGTGGTTGAGACCCTGCGCCTGACGCGTCGCCTGTCCTGTCCGAAATGTCAGCCATCGATCAGTTCCAGGTCGGCCGCCTTCGCTTCTTCGCGCATCAGCGTCCATAGCGCCTGCTGATGGCGCTCCAGAACCGGATCGCCCAGGCCCCGCTCATCGAGCGGCTGATCAATTTCGACAATCTCGCGGATCATGCCGGGACGGCGTGACAACACGACGATGCGATGGCCAAGCCGCACCGCCTCCTGCAGATTGTGGGTGACATAGACCGCGGTGAAGGGCTGCCGCGTCCACAGATCAACGAGATCGTCCATCAGCAGCTCGCGGGTCTGGGCGTCAAGCGCAGACAGCGGCTCATCGAGCAGGAGAACGGCCGGATCGACGGCAAGCGCCCGGGCGATCGCCACCCGCTGTTTCATGCCGCCGGACAGTTGCTTGGGCAGGGCCTGGCGAAAATCGCTCAGTTTGGTGCGTTCCAGCACATCTGAGATGATCGCCGCACTCCGGTCGGCGGAAAGATTGTGATCTTCCAGCACCAGGCTGACATTGCCCTCGACGCTGCGCCATGGCAGCAGCGCGAAGTCCTGGAAGACGAAGGTCAGCGGGTTGAGGCTTCCCGCCGGCGGCTCGCCGATTTCCAGCACCCGCCCGCTGGACGGCCGTTCCAGGCCGCCGAGCAGGCGCAACAGGGTCGACTTGCCGCAGCCGGACGGCCCGACGATACAGACGATCCGCCCGGCCGGTATGTCGAGGCTGATGTCGCGCAGCACTTCGAGCCCGTCATAGGCATGACCGACGTGATCGAGGCGCAGTTCCATGCTGAATTACATGGAACCCACGTAGGACGGATCGACCAGCGTCTCGAACGTCACATGGTCTTTCACCAGCTGTTCCTTCTTGAACCAGTCGAGCTGATCCTGAACCGAAGCGGCATTGAGCGCAGCACCCTTGTTGATGCGCATCGCGCCGTTGACGATGCTCGGCTTGGCCTTTTCATAGGGCCGATCGGTGTAGACATATTTGTGCACCAGCTTGACCATGTCTTCGGCCGCATCGTCGCCGGCAGTGCGGTCGACCAGCGCAGCGTTGAAGTCGTCAGCACCCTTGGCGAACGCCGCCAGGAACGCTTCCGTCTTGGCCCGCTCGTTCGCGGCATTGTCCGCCGAGGTGAACACCGTGGTCACCTGGTAGTCCGGAACATAATCGGCGACGTTGCCGATGATGTGCACCGCGCCGGAGCCGGCCAGCGGCTTGGCGATATGCGGCACGATCGACCAGGCATCCACCTGTCCGGATTTGATCGCGCCGATGATAGCGCCGACCTTCTGCAGCGGCTTGAAGGTGACGTCCACGCCCTCGGTGTCGGCGATCTTGGAACCCATGTAGTGAAACGACGAGCCGGCCTGGGTCATGGCGTAGCTTTTGCCGCCGAGCTTGGATGGATCGGTCAATCCTGCCTTGAAAGCGGCATCGGAGGCGAGGATCTTCTGGCCGTCGATACCTTTCTCCTCGCTGAGCGCGCCGCCGATCACCTTCGCAGCCCCCTTGTCGGCCAGCGAAATCAGCCCGCCGGAGATCGCGGTGACCGCGTAGTCGGCGTCGCCGGAGGCAATCGCAACAGCCATCGGCTGGGCCGCCTGGAAGAACTTGAACTCGACGTCGAGCCCGGCATCGGCGAAATAGCCCCGCTCCAGCGCAACGAAACTGGCGGAGTGGCTGGTGAAGCGCAGGGCGCCGACCGTAATCTTGGTGTTGGCCAGGGCCGGTCGGGCAAGCATCGGTGCAGCTGCCGCAGCGCCGATCAGTCCCAATGTCTGGCGTCGATTGATCCGGTTCATGAAATCCTCCCGTCGGATAGTCCGGCCGTGGCCGGCTTTGTTTGTTCGTTGGTGCCCATCGCTGGAACAGCGCGGCAACCCAGCGAATATGATGCAAACCGACGGCCGTTTCCATAGCCACTTTCAAATCACAGGATTCATTTTTCGCAGCCACATGGCGGCTGAAACAATTGAAACCGAGGCCGGCATTTCCCGAAAACGAGATGAAACGTTCGACCGCCATATCAGCGTCATCGGCGTTCGCACCCCGTTGCGCGCGACCCGACCAGACAAAAGGGAATTCCAACGATGAGCGGAATCAGACGATCCATTCTCGAAACCGTCGGGCAGACCCCGATTGTGCGCATCAACAATCTGGGCCCGAAGAATGTCGAGCTCTACGTCAAGCTCGAAGCGTTCAACCCGCTCGGTTCGGTGAAGGATCGCCTGGCGCTGAGTGTGATCGAAGCCGCCGAACGGGACGGATCGCTGAAACCCGGCCAGACCGTGATCGAGGCAACTTCCGGCAATACCGGCATCGGACTGGCAATGGTGTGCGCCCAGAAGGGCTACCCGCTGGTTATCACGATGGCGGAAAACTTCAGCATCGAACGACGCAAGATGATGCGTTTCCTGGGTGCCAAGGTGATCCTGACTCCGGCCTCGGAAAAGGGCAGCGGCATGGTCGCCAAGGCCGAGGAACTGGCTGAGAAGCATAGCTGGTTCTTTGCCCGACAATTCGAGAACGAGGCCAATGCGGATATTCACTCGCGAACGACGGCCATCGAAATTCTGGACGACTTTGCCGAAACTCCGCTCGACTATTGGGTGACCGGCTTCGGAACAGGCGGCACGCTGAAGGGCGTCTCCCGTGTGCTGAAGCAGCGCAGCCCCGGCACCAAAGTCGTCGCAGCGGAACCCGACAATTCCCAGCTGCTGTCGAGCGGCATCGGCCAGCCGCGACACGCCGATGGCAGCGTGTCGGCCAGCCACCCGAATTTTCGCCCGCACCTGATGCAGGGCTGGTCGCCGGATTTCATTCCGAAACTGGCTGACGACGTGCTGACCGACGAGCTGATCGACATGCACCAGCCGGTGGCGGGGACGGACGCGCTGCAATGCGCCCGCGATCTCGCCGCCAAGGAGGGCATCTTCTGTGGCATCACCAGCGGCGCGACCTTTGCCGCGGCTCTCAAAATCGCCGAAACTGCGCCCGACGGCTCGCGCATCCTGGCGATGCTGCCCGACACCGGCGAGCGCTACATGACGACAGTCCTGTTCGACAACGTGCAGGCAGAAATGTCCGAGGAAGAGACCCGGATCGCCGCGACTACCCCACGTTTTCGTTTCGACAGCAAACCGGCGCCGGCGCCCGCGGCAGCAGCAATCGAGGAAACGAAACCCTATGCGGTCGATTTCGTCAACGAGGTAATTGCCGATGAGACGCAGCCCGTCGTCATGTTCGCCCTGGAATGGTGCGAGTTCTGCTGGTCCGTCCGCAAGATGTTTCAGGAGGCCGGCATCGAATACCGCTCCATCGATCTCGATTCCGTCGCTTACCAGGCCGACAATCGCGGCGGCGATATCAGAGCCGTGTTGCGGCAGATGACCGGATCGCCGACGATTCCTCAGATCTTCGTCGGAGGCCGGCACATTGGTGGCGCCACCGAGACGTTCGATGCCTTCAATGACGGATCGCTGAAAAGCCTGCTGGCCGATAATGAAGTGCGGTTCGATCCGGCCATGGCACGGGACGCCTACAGCTTCCTGCCGGACTGGCTGCATCCGAGATGACGGCAATGGGGAAAGGACCAGCCACCGACCCGGCCTTGATGGCGGCGTATCGTTATGCTGCCGGCTACCGCCAACAGCAACGGCCGCTGGATGCAACCGCCAGCGCCGAAGCGCTGCGTGAGAATCTCTGTACGCCAACGCCCGAGAAGGGCTTGGACGGCCGCACGGTTATTCGTGAACTGATTGCGGCCGCCGAGCCGGGTTTGGTGGCCAACACCAACCCCAACTTTTTTGCCTGGGTGATGGGCGGCTCGGACACGACCGGTGTTGCAGCAGACTGGCTGACCTCCATCTGGGGCCAGAACGCAGGCATTTTTCAGACATCGCCGGCCGCGGCGATCGCCGAAGAAGCGGTGAGCGCATGGCTGCTCGACCTGCTGGATCTACCGCGTGAAAGTTCGGTCGGACTTGTGACCGGGGCGACGATGGCCTGTTTCGTCGGCCTGGCCGCCGCGCGCGGCGAAGTCCTGGCCCGCGCCGGTGTCGACATCGAGCGAGACGGTCTGCAGGGCGCTCCGCTCATTCATGTCTTTATCTGTGAAGACGCCCATACGACCAACTTTGCGGCGCTGCGCTATCTCGGTTTCGGCGAGGCCAACTTCGTTCGCATTCCGGCCAATGCCCAGGGGATCATGCGCCGGGGCGCTTTGCGCAAGGCAATGGAGGAGCACGACGGGCCGAAAATCGTGATTGCCACCGCGGGTCACATCAATTCCGGCGGGTTCGATGATTTCAAGGCCATCGTCAGCCTCTGCAAGGCCCACAATGCCTGGTTACACGTTGACGGCGCATTCGGCCTATGGGCCCGGGTGCTGCCGGAAAAAGCCCACCTGACCGCCTGTCTGGACGGCGCCGACAGCTGGTCCGTGGACGGGCACAAATGGTTGCAGATCCCCTATGATTCCGGCTTCGCGATCGTCAATAACGCCGAAGCGCATCGGCGTGCGATGGACATCTCGGCGCATTATCTCAACCGCAGCCCCGAAGACGGTCGCAACCCGACCGAATTCAATCCGGAACTGTCGCGCAGGGCGCGCGGTTTCGCGGCCTGGGCCGTTATTCGTTCGCTGGGCCGCGAAGGGATCGTCGAGACGGTTCGTCGCCACTGCGCCTGCGCAACGGAATTGCGCAATCGCCTGGCCGCACTGCCTTCGGTGCAGGTCTGCAATCGCGTCGACCTCAACCAGATCGTCCTGCGGGTCGACAATTGCGACAAGGCAACGAACGCGCTTGCCGACCGGCTGAACGCGGATTTCGCGACTTTTGTCCGAACGGCGAATTGGCATGGCAAGACGGTCCTGCGCATTTCGGCCATCGAGAAGGACACTGATATTCCCACCATATCGAGTCTTGCAGACCGGATAGAGGTCTTGGCCGGTTGACGATAGAGTGACGGCGACCCGTTTCGGTCAGATCCAGGGAGCGCCGGCTTGCAGTTCGATTTCAGGGAATTTTCGCCACCGGACTCGTTGCGCCCGTTCCTGCGCCGGTCCTTTTATGCGCGTGGTCAAATTCCCTATCGCTACGACAAGATTCTGCCGAACGGTCTCGCGGTGGTGATCTTCACGATAGGCGGGCCTCACCGCCTGGGGCCGCTCGAAACGGTCGATCGCAACCCGCTTTTCGACCACAGTTGGTTTCACGGCGTCCAGACGCGCCCGGTCTACAACAGGCCGTTGGGCGAAACCCACGTTCTCGGCCTGCTGTTCGAGCCAATCGGATTTCACGCCCTGTTCGACATCGACATGCAGCGCTATGTCGATCAAACGGTGGATGCCCGGCTGGTGTTACCCGCCGATGTGGTGGCAAACATCGAGGCGGCACTTCCCGACGCTTCGGACGCGACGACGCACGCGTCGTTGCACGCCGCCCTGCTCAATCGCCAGAGAACCACTCTACCAACATGGCTGGTCGAGCTCTATCGCGGCATCGTCGACACCGAAGGCGCCGAACCACTGCCGCTTCTCTATGAAAAAACCGGGCGGTCACAGCGCCACGCCAGCGATCGTTTCCGAAGGGCCGTCGGCGTGACGCCAAAAGTGCTTGCGCGCATTCATCGCCTCGGTGCCTTGCTTGCCGCTGTCGATCCTCAGGATCCGGTCCCCTGGACCACGCTCGCCCATCGTTTCGGATTTTTCGACCAGGCGCACTTCAACCGAGAATTCCGCCGTTTCTCAGGGTTGAGCCCGACGCGCTATGCTTCGGAACGGCTGCGCGATTATCCTGATGCGGAAAAGGGCGAAAACGTGCACTTCGTGCCGCAAAACTAGCCGGTTGCTGCGCGTCGCTGGTGGCGGAAACCAAGCTTCCCTTCCCACCGACACGCTTGTCCAAAAAACCAGCCTCTGTTTCCCGCTTTGACAGATCTGCAACCGGGTCACGGCCCGGTGAAGCGCTGGCAATTGCAACACACCCACCTCCCGGAACGCATCACCTCCCGTTGACTTCAGACATAATGTACGTACATTATTCTAATGATCAGACTTTCTGTGGACATTGGTGGGACATTTACGGATTTCGTTTTGGACGACAACGGTGCCAGCACCACCCACAAGGTGCTGACGACCCCCGATCGACCGGAGCAGGCCTCCATGCAGGGCATCGTTGAACTGCTGGAGCGTAGTGGGCGGCATTTGCGCGAGGTCCATTCGATCATCCACGGAACCACGCTGGCGACGAATGCCCTCATCGAGCGTAAGGGCGCCCGGGTTGCATTCGTCACGACCAGCGGTTTCCGCGATGTCCTGGAGATGCGCTACGAAAAGCGGTTCGATCAGTATGATCTGAACGTGCAACTGCCGGAGCCACTGGTGCCGCGCGATCTGCGCCTGACTGTCGACGAGAGAATGTGCGCCGACGGATCGATCATGCGGTCGCCGCAACCGGCTGACGTCGACGCACTCGCTGAAACGCTGTTGGAGGTCGGGGTTGAAGCGGTGGCGATCGGCTTCCTGCACGCCTACGCCAACCCCGCTCATGAGCGATTCGTGGCGGAACGTCTGTCCCGCCAGTTGCCGTCCGGTGTCACCGTCTGCCTGAGCTCGGAGGTTTCACCCGAGGCACGCGAATACGACCGGTTCTCGACGGTCTGCGCAAACGCTTATGTGCGGCCACTGATGTCACGCTATCTTTCGCGGTTCGATACCGCGTTGCGCGACGCGGGTTTCGACGGTGCATTTTTCCTGATGCTGTCCGGCGGCGGGTTGACGACGTTGGATCAGGCCCGAAAAACACCGATCCGCCTGGTCGAGTCGGGTCCCGCGGGCGGTGTCTGTCTGGCGGGTCATGTCGCACGGCAGGTCGGGTCCAGTCGCACCTTGGCCTTCGACCTCGGCGGGACAACGGCCAAGATCTGTTTTTTGCAGGAATGCGAACCGCAGACCACCCGCAAGTTCGAGGTGGCGCGTGCCTGGCGCGACGCCAAGGGCAGCGGCCTTCCCATCCGCGTGCCGACGATCGAAATGGTCGAGATCGGCGCCGGCGGTGGTTCGATCGCCAGAGTGGATCCGCTGAGACGCATCCGTGTCGGACCTGAAAGCGCCGGAGCTTCACCCGGGCCCTGCGCCTATCAACTTGGCGGCGACCGAGCGACCGTGACGGATGCAAACATCGTCACGGGCAGGATTGCGCCGGACGGTTTCGCCGGAGGCACGATCCAACTCGATCCGGACACTGCCTGCTCCGCCATTTCCAACCAGCTGGCGGAGCCATTGGGCCTGACTTCGCCGCAGGCGGCAGCCATCGGCATCGTCGAGATGGCCGACGAGATCATGGCCAATGCTGCGCGGGTCCACAGTCTTGAACTGGGCCTTGATGTCGCCGAGTACGATCTTGTTGTGTCCGGCGGCGGCGGTGCACTTCACGCCACCCGCATCGCCGACAAGCTTTCAATCGACCGCATCATCGTTCCGCAAAATGCCGGGGTCGGATCGGCCATCGGTTTCCTGCATGCGCCTGTTGCGTTCGAACGGGCGCAGTCCGTGATGCGGCTCATTGCTGACATCGATACAGATCACCTCGCAACAGCCGTCAAAGCCACCCGGGACCATGTCATCGAGGTCGTGCGCTCCGGGGTCGTCAACACCCCGATCGAGGTAGCCGCCCATGTCGATCTGCGTTACTTCGGTCAGGGCCAGGAAATCACGCTGAGTTTCGATCCAGACGCCGAGCTGGAGGTCGAACTCGAGCGCCTCGAGCAGTCGTTCCATGGCGAGTATCGCAAGCTTTACGGCTTTGCCATGCCGGAGATCGACGTGGAATTGTTCGGCTATTCGTTGGCCGCGACAGCCCGCCTCCCCGAGACCGCCGACAATACTGAATCCGATACGCCACCAAAGGTCGAAGCCAGGTCGGACCGGCTGATATATGACCTCGGGCAACAGGATTTCCGCCGCTATCGGTCCATCCCACGAGGTGCCTGGCCGGTTGGCGAAACCATTTGCGGCCCGGCTGTCGTCACCGAAGCGCAGACCACGACAATCATTCACAAGGGCTGGACCGGACAGAAACTGGCAAACGGCCATCTGCTGTTGGAAAGGGCCGCGCGATGACCCTTGGAGAACAAGCCACCGCGCTGACGGACGCTGACATGATCCGGCTGGACGTGGTCTGGAACCGGCTCATCTCGGTTTGCGAGGAACAGGCCAATGTCCTGATGCGTGTCGCCTTCGGCCCGATCGTCCGGGAATCAGGAGATCTCTCGGCCGGCATATTCAACGCTGACGGGGACATGCTGGCCCAGGCGGTGACCGGCACGCCCGGTCATGTCAACACGATGGCAGCCTCCGTCCGCGCCATTCTCGAACACATCCCGGCCAACACACTGGTCCCCGGCGACGCGCTGATGACCAACGACCCGTGGCTCGGGGCCGGGCATGTTTTCGACTTCGTTGTTGTCACGCCGGCCTTCGTCAACGGGACGATCGTCGGCTACCTCGCCTCGACCAGCCACGTGGTTGATGTCGGCGGGCTCGGCTGGTCCGCCGAAGGACGCTCCGTCTTCGAGGAAGGCGTGGTCATACCTGTGACCCGACTGCGCAAGGCGGGTCAGCTGAACGAAGACATCCTGTCCGTCATCACTGCGAACTCGCGCATCCCCAAGGAGGCCCGCGGCGACATCCTGTCTCTCCTGAGCTGCAACGACACCGGTGTCGCCCGTCTGACGGAGCTGCTTGCCGACTTCGGTTTCGGATCTCTGGAACCCGTCTCCGCCTTCATCCTGGACCGCTCCCGTCGCGGCATGCAGGAAGCAATTACAGCGGTTCCGAACGGCCGTTACGACTACGAGCTCACCCTCGACGGCTACGACAGCCCGATCGGGTTGAAGGCGGCGATGACCGTCTCGGACGATCGGATCGATGTTGATCTCGCCGGCTCGGCCGCGGCGGTCGAGCGCGGCATCAACTGCCCGCTGAACTATTCGATCGCCTATGCGTCTTTCGGAATTCGCGCACTTCTTGCCTCGCATGTTCCCAACAACGCCGCATCGCTCGGCGCGATTTCGGTCACCGCGCCCACAGGCCTGATCGTCAGTGCCGAACGACCGGCGCCGGTCACGGCCCGCCATGTCATCGGCCAAGCCCTGCCCGATCTGATGCTGGGGTGTCTGGCTCAGGCCCTTCCTGAGCGGGTCCTGGCGGAAAGTTCCGGCGCGCTTTGGACCATGTCGATTTCAGGCGGCGGAGACGATCCATTCACCTCCCTCAATGTGGCGCTTGGCGGCATGGGCGCCCGTCCCGGTAGTGACGGCCTGTCGACGACTGCATTTCCGTCCGGCGTCGGCGCAGTGCCGGTCGAAATCGCCGAAGCTGCTGCCCCGCTTGTCTATCACCGCAAGGAGTTCCTGCGCGACAGCGGCGGTGCCGGGCGATATCGCGGCGGCCTCGGTCAGGTCATCGAGGTTGGCGCCCGCACGCATATGCCGCTGAGACTGTCGGCCGCTGCCTTTGAGCGCCTGACGACTGCGCCAGCGGGACGGTCCGGCGGCCTCGACGGAGCGACCGGGCGGGTCGAGCTGACAAACGGAACGATCATCGAAGACAAGGGTCTTCATCAAATACCGGCGGGCGAGCGGCTGATTCTCCAGACGCCCGGCGGAGGCGGGTTTGGCGACCCGAAAACGCGCGAGAGAGCCGCAGTTGCGCGCGATGTGGCACAGGGTCTCGTCAGCGAGGAGGCGGCCCGTGGGCTATACAACTTCAGGAATCCGACAGGAGGAAACCAGTCATGAAAAACTTCAAGAGCATTGTCGCGGCCGGCATTTGCCTGACGCTAGGCACCGGAATGGCATTGGCGGAAACCAAATGGGACTTGTCCACCGCCTGGCCCGCCGGCAACTTCCACGCCAAGAACGCCATGGCCTTCGCTGACGCGGTGCGCGAAGCAACCGACGGTTCGGTTGACATCACCGTGCATGTCGGCGGTGAAATCGGGGTCAAGGTGACCGAAAAAATGTCGGCGGTTGAAACCGGAGTGGTGCAGATGGCCGACATGCTTTTGTTCCTGCAGGCCGGCTCCAGCGCCGAACCGCTGCTGTCCATGGACACCCTGCCCTATCTCATTCAGGGCCAGGAAGAAATGAAAGCATTTCTGGAGGTCGCCGGACCGGTGTTCGACAAGATCGCAGCCGATCACAACCAGAAGATCCTCTATTACGTTCCGTGGCCGAGCCCGGGCGTCTATTCCAAACAGGCGATCGTCAGTGCCGACGACATGTCCGGGCAGCGGATCCGCGCCTTTAACGCCGCAAGTTTCGAGTTCCTTGAAAAGCTCGGTGCAGCACCATTGGAAATGCCTTGGGGTGACGTGGCGGCAGCCGCGGCGGCCGGCACCATTGACGGCGCCGCCACGTCCTCTTCATCCGGTGTCGATGGCAAGCTCTGGCAATTCACCGACCATTTCAATCCTCTGAACTGGAGCACCTCGACCGACGCCGTTACCGTCAATCTGGATGCCTGGAACGCATTGACCGACCAGGAACGGGAGGCCATCCAGGGGCTTGCCGACAAGATGGAAGCCGAGTTCTGGGCGGTCTCGGCAGCCGAGGATGAGGGCAAAATCGCCATTCTGGAGCAGAATGGCATGACAGTCAGCGCTGCTGACGATTCGCTCAAGGCAAAGATGGCCGAGGCGGGCAAGTCCATGTGGGCCGACTACATCTCCAAAAACCCGGATGCCAAGCCGATTATCGACGCATACTCTGCTAAGCTCGGCAAGTAACGGAGCAGCGCCGGGCCCGCAAAGGGCCCGGTCGCCCAGGCGGGATGGATCGATTTCTTGGCTTGATTGACCGCAGCTCTCGCGCCCTGGAGGGCTGCGCGGTGCTGCTTCTATACGGGTTCGGTGCGCTGATGCTGGCGGAGGTCTTCGCCCGAGGCTTCCTTAGCCACAGCCTGCCCTATTCCTGGGAATACAGTGCATTCGCCATGGCGTCGGTGTTTGCACTGGCCTCCGGACGAGCACTCCGGACTGCCACCCATGTCCGCGTATCGCTGATTCTGGAGGCCAGTCCGCCGACGCTGCGGCGATGGATCGACGGCGCCGCGAACTGCGCCGCCCTGGTCATCGTGGCGCTGATCATCGCCGCGCTCTTCAATGCGTTTTCCACGTCCTATGAACGCGGTCTCGTCTCGGCAAGCGTGGTTCGCACACCTCTGGCCATCCCGCAAGGCGTGCTGCTGATCGGCGCCATCCAGCTGTGGTTCGACATGCTGGCCAGGATGATTCGCCTTTGGACCGGTCGCAGCTTCGAAGAACGGCAGGCGGATGCCCTTCCGCCGGAGGCCGCCGATGTTTGATATCGGTCTGGTCGCCGTCCTGCTGTTTCTGGTCCTGCTCGGGTCCTCCGTCTGGATCGGGCTGTCGCTGTTCGCCGTGGGTTACGTCCTGCTTGCGGTCTTCAAACCCAACATCCCCATGGACGTGTTCTCGGGCAAGGTGATCTGGGGCTCGTTGACCGCGTTGGAACTGTTGTCACTGCCGTTGTTCATCCTGATGAGCGAGATCCTTGTCTCGGCGCGACTTGGACGCGCCCTTTTCTCAGGCCTGGCGCCCTGGGTCGGACGTCTTCCCGGTGGCTTGCTGCATGTCAATGTCGCCGGCTCCACGCTGTTTGCCGCGGTGTCCGGGTCTTCGGCGGCGACGACGGCGATCGTCGGTCGAGTCACGCTGCCGGAGCTGGCCGCCCGTGGCTATGACCGCAATCTCTCCATGGGATCGCTGGCCGGGGCCGGCACGCTTGGCTTCCTGATACCGCCCTCCATCATCATGATCATCTACGGTGTCGTTGCCGAACAGTCGATCCTGGAGCTGTTCGTTGCAGGTGTCATCCCCGGCATCACCCTGGCGCTGGTCTACATGGCTTACATAGCCTTGCATCAGATGCTCAGCGGGTCGCAGCCGCGGGGCGACCGCCCGACCTGGCGGCATCGGGTCGAGGGTCTGCGACGCATCGGGCCGGTCGCCGCGCTCATCATCGCTATCATGGGGTCGCTCTATCTGGGGTTGGCCAGCCCGACCGAACTGGCAGCGGTCGGCGTCCTGGGAGCCGCCATCATCGCCGCCCTGACCGGCCAGTTCTCCCTCTCCGGCATGATCGGCGCCGGGCGCAGAGCCGTGCGCACCAGCGCCATGATCGGGCTGATCATCATGGGCGCGGCTCTGCTGAATTCCGCCTTCGGCTTTCTCGGTATACCGCGCGCTGTCGCCGAGCAGATCGCTGCTTTGGGGCTTTCTCCGTTTGCTCTGATCGCCGTTCTCCTGGTGTTCTATGTCTTCATCGGCATGTTCCTGGACGGCACATCGATCATCGTCATGACCTTGCCGATCACCCTGCCGCTGATCACCGCTGCAGGATACGATCCGATCTGGTTCGGGGTTTTCGTTGTCGTTGCGGTGGAGATTTCGCAAATCACCCCGCCGATTGGCTTCAATCTTTTCGTCATCCAGTCGCAGACCGGCGAAAGCATCGGACGGATAGCACGATCCGCGATCCCGTTTTTCTTCATCCTGCTTGCATTCGCGCTGTTTCTCGCCTTTGTTCCAGAACTCGCCCTTTGGCTTCCCGGAACCATGCAATGAGCCAACCGCTTCATTCCCGCGTCGAGCAGGATATTCTGGACAAGATTCAAACTGGTCCCTGGCCCGTTGGAACGCGGCTGCCACGCGAGGAAGAGCTCGCGGAACAGATGGGAATCAGCCGCTCGACGCTTCGCCTCGCCCTCTCCAGCCTGGAAGACAAGGGTATTCTCCAACGCAAGAAAAGAGCAGGCACCCATGTGATCGCCGACCGCCCGGTTTCCCGTTTCACGATGGTGACCAGCGGCCTCCACGACGTATTGAGCGTCGGACGCGATACCAGGCTCCACATCACCGGAACCCGTAACGTCGCCGATGGCACAGTCGACGTGCTTCAGGGGCTTGTAAGCGAAACCGGGTACTGGCTCGAGATCACGGGCACCCGTCAAATCGCCGACGACGAATTGCCGTTCAACTGGTCTCAAATCTATGTCACCGGCCGGTATGCCGGGATCGAGCCGGCATTGGGGACCGATGTCGGCGCGGTTTTCGAAGTGGTGGAGGGCGCTTTCGGTGCAAACGTTGCCCGATTGAGCCAGAAGGTCATGGCGATCGCCTGTCCTGAGATGGCGGCGGCGGCGATGGGGCTGCAGCCCGGTGCTCCAGTCATGCAGATCCTCGCCCATCTCTTCGACCCCGACGATCGACTGATCGAGGTATCGTCAGCG
This sequence comes from Hoeflea sp., assembly GCA_965216535.1. Classification (GTDB taxonomy): domain Bacteria; phylum Pseudomonadota; class Alphaproteobacteria; order Rhizobiales; family Rhizobiaceae; genus Hoeflea_A. The sequence goes on along the minus strand of OZ244175.1, from coordinate 1,210,127 downwards.
ATTTTCGATCCCGCCCGTTTTCACATCAACACAGACGTCAGGGTGGAATGACGCGGTAAAATCTCTGGCGCTGCTTCCGATTTATACAAGTCTTGTTGCGTCTGCCCGACTATGCCTTCCGACGCGAAACGAGGGAGGCAGAACATGATTTTCGAAGCCCAAGAGACTATCCATTCACCGATCGAATCGGTCTGGGCGCACATGACCGACCCGGTCAAGATGGCGCAGTGGATGGGGAGTGTCGACGCGATGCGCACAGCTGACGGGGCTCCGCTTGCCGCTGGCTCAAAGTTGATCTTTTCTGCCCGGGGCAAGGAACGCAGCAGCACGGTCGATCGCTTCGAACCACAGCGCGCAATGACACTTGTTTCGACCCAGGGACCTGTCACAGCCGAATATGAATACCGGATCGTCAATGACGGAGACGAAAGCACAACGGTCGCACTTCAGGCCAACTGCACGGCGCGTGGCGTGTTCAGGCTGTTCCTGCCGCTACTCAAGCCGATGATCCGAAGGGCGGACGGCAACCAGCTGGCGCTACTCAAAAGCCTGGTTGAAGACTGATCAGCCGCCCTGCCCGCGAAACTCCGCGATCGAGATTTCGAATTCCTTGCAAAGCTGCCGGTACTGCGCCTTTCGCACCGAACCCTTGCGCCAGGCAACACCGATCGAGCGGGACAGCGACCAGCCTTCGACATCGCGCAAGACGACCCGGCTTTCCTTCGGAAACTCCGACGAGATGTAGAACTCCGGAAACAGCGACAGGCCCATGCCGATCGACACCATCTGACGAACCGCGTCCAGGCTGGTGCCCTCATAGTCTGTGTTGAGCACCGCGCCGGCGCCCTCGCAAAAGTCGCGCACATTGCGGCTGAGCTGATGGGCGGGCACCAGCGTCAGCATACGCTCGCCCTTCAGCATGTCGAGCCGAATACGCTTCTTTTGCGCCAGTGGATGATCGACCGGCATGCCGAGCATCAGCTTTTCCGTCACCAGCTCGCGAAACTCCAGCCGTTCATGATCTTCCGGCGGCATCAGTCCGCAATCAACGGTTCCCGCCAGGATCGCCTGTTGCAAATCCGGCGGCCTTTCTTCGCGGATATAAAGCTCCAGCTTGGGATAATGCGCATGCAGCCTCGGCAACACGAAGGGCAGGAAATAGGGGCCGAAGGTCGGAACCACGCCGAGCCGGATCAGACCGCCAAGGTTTTCCGATGCGTGACGCGTGACATCCTTGATCTCATCCAATGTGGACAGGACACCGCGAGCCAGCTCGATGACTATTTCTCCGAGCGGCGTCGGACGCGCTCCGCCCGGAGCCCGGTCGATCAGCTTGGCTTCGAGCCGGTCCTCGAGCAGTTGCAGCTGTGTCGACAGGGTCGGTTGCGACACGTTGCACTGCTTTGCCGCCGCGCCGAAATGGCCGGTTTCACCGACGGCGACAAGATATTCGAGTTGGCGATGGGTGGGTCGTGCGGTCATTCGTCAAGCCCATACGGATTATCTATCGGATCAATTGATACAATCAATTTGAGCTATCGAATACCGCACTTATATCCTTGGAGGCAAGGAGAACCAGACAATGCAAAACCGCCTCAAGTCCCTTTATGCACGCCACGGAATCCTGGAAGCCAAGATTCACGGCGAACAGTGTCGTCCCGCACCGGATTCAATCCGGGTTCGAGCCCTCAAGAAGATGAAACTGAAGCTGCGTGATCAGATTGAGGCCATGGAACGCCGAATGGGAACGCTGCAAGGGGCCTGAATCGAAAATTCAAACCATAGAGGAACGCCATGTCTATTCTTGAGCTGATTGTCGTGTTGATTGGCGGTTCGGTCATCGCCTTCATGCTTTATGGCGCCTTCCGCTTCTGGAAGGAAGAGCCGCAAGAGGCGGCGACGCCAGCATCACCGAAAAAAGCAAAACCGATCAGGCCGACCCTGTCCCCGGAAAAAGCCTGACGGAAGCGCTGTGAAGCCGGCCTGGTCATCGCCGGCCTCACAGCGCCCGAAAACGCGGCGGTTTCAGTGGGTTAGCCGACCCGAACCCGCCGGCTGTGACGGCGTCCCGGACCGATCCTCTGGCAGAGTTCGTTTCTCTCTACCAGTTCGCATAGGATCCATCAGCCCTGTGCAGGATCGGCAGGTGCTCCGCTTCAAACGGATAATCCGCCAGATATTCCGGATTGAGCGAAACACCGAGACCGGGTTCGCCGGCACAGGTCAGATACCCCTTCTCCCACACCTGATCCGTAGAGAATGCCTTCGGCATGCATTCACCCGGCCGTTTCGGCAGCTCCTGAACCAGAACGTTGGGGCAGGAAAGGTTGAGATGCAGGCATGCCGCCGTCGACACCGGGCCCATGGGATTGTGCACGGCAAGATCGATCATGTGCGTTTCACAGGCCGCCGCGATCTTTTTCGATTCCGTCAATCCGCCGACGATGCAGAGATCGATGCGCGCGTAGTCGATCAGGTCCTGCTCGATGAAAGGCCGGAACATCCACTTCGACGAAAGCTGCTCGCCGGCAGCGATCGGCACGCTGGTCTGCTGGCGCAGCGTTGCATAGCCGTTCGGATATTCGCTGCGTAGCGGATCCTCAATGAAAAACGGCCGGTCGTTCTCGATCTGGCGGCACAGGAACGCCGCCTCAGACGGCGTCAGCTTGGTGTGGGCGTCGAACACCAGTTCAACCTGGGCGCCCAGTTCCCGGCGCAGCAAACCGAATTCGACAATTGCCTTGTCGACCGCGTGCCGGCCGTCCATGAGCCCGTCGGGACCATAGCTCGGCTCCCAGCGGATGCAGCGCCAACCTTCTTCAACCCGAGCCCGTGCCTGGAGAAGCGTTTCCTCCGGTGTCTCTCCGCCAATGTGACAATAGCTGAGCACCCGGTCGCGCGCCTTGCCGCCGAGGAGCTCGTAGACTGGCGCACCAAGCGCCTTGCCCTTGATGTCCCACAACGCGATGTCGATCGCGGCGATCGCCGCTGACAGCACCTGACCCGACGGGTGGAATCCGGAGCGCCACATGGTCTGCCAATGATGCTCGATTCGCGCCGGGTCCTGGCCGATCAGCAATGTCTTGAGATGTTTGATCATACCGTCGACGGCCAACTCACGGCTGGTCAGGCCGCTTTCGCCAAGGCCATAGATGCCGGCATCTGTTTCCACCATGACGAACAGCATGGTGCGCCATTCCTTGACGAGGATGGTTTTGATGTCGGTAATGATCATGCGTCGATCCCCAGTACCCGCGACCATGTATATTGCGGATCGAAGCCCAGCACCACGCGCGCCTTTTCACAATTGAGCATGGCCTCGCGGCCCTTGTGGCCAGCATGAACGTGGACGCCCGGAAAGACGGCGTCGATCAGGGCGCGACTGTCCTGTTTCATGATCGTGTCCGGTGCAGCGATGGAGAAGACGTCCGCTCCGCTGAATTCAACCTCCAGCGCCTTGCGCACGACGTCGGCGACATCGCGCGCATCGACATAGCCCCACAGGTTGAACTTGCGATGGGCGAGATCCTCCCAATAGGAGGGGATCTTCTGGAAACTCGGCTCTGCCGCTTCGTCGTCGTACAGGACATTGGAAAGGCGCAGGCCGATGAAATCCATGCCGTAAAGCGTGTGCATGCGTCGCGCCAATTCCTCCGACACGACCTTCGACAGGGCATACCCGTTCTGCGGTTGAAGTAACTGGTCCTCGGTCACCGGAATGCTGGCCGGCCGATTGGTCTCGAACGGGAACCCGTAGACCGTTTCCGAAGAAGCCCACACAATTCGGCTTATGCCGCGCGCCTGCGCTGCATTGAACGCATTGAACAGGCTGTTCGTGTTGTTGGAGAAACGATCCGCAGCCCCCGGATGATCGTCGTCCGGATGCGGATTGGCGGCAAAATGAACCAGTGCCCCCGCCCCGTCCAGGCTGTCGAACACATCCTCATAGCAGTTCATGTCGACCTTGCGGAACGGACAGAGCTCTTCCTTGGGTGCCCGCACGTCGATGTTGATGCAGGCATAGCCGTGGTCCAGCAATTCGCGCAGGATGAATTGGCCGGCGCCACCGCTGCCGCCAGTGACCGCGATCGTCTTTGTCAAATCAAACCCTCCTGACGCCACCGTCGGCGCCGAACAGATGCACATTGCCTTTTTGCGGCGTCATGAAGATGTTTTCACCGGCCCGAAGCGCAACCTCGCCAGGAATACGAACCGTCATGCGGCCGATCTGGTCGGCCTCCACATAGGCCACCGTATCGGAACCCAGATGTTCGACGTGGCGCAGATGCCCCCGCCATTCGCCCGTTTCGGGAGAGACATCGATATGCTCCGGCCGCACGCCGAGCATGCGGGCGCCGGATTTTTCCGCCATCGCCCCCTCGATCAGATTCATTTTGGGCGACCCGATGAAACCGGCAACAAAGGGCGTTTGCGGATGATTGTAGAGCTGCATCGGCGCGCCGACCTGTTCGATCCGACCGCTCTGCATGATGACAATCCGGTCGGCCATGGTCATCGCCTCGACCTGGTCGTGGGTGACGTAAACCATGGTGGCGCCGATTTTGGCGTGCAACTCGGCGAGTTCCACACGCATCTGAGTGCGCAGCGCCGCATCGAGGTTGGACAGAGGCTCATCGAAGAGGAAGACTTTCGGTTCGCGAACGATCGATCGGCCGATAGCGACGCGCTGCCGCTGGCCGCCGGACAATTGTCGTGGCTTGCGGTCGAGCAGCGGGCCCAGTTGCAAAATGTCGGCGGCCTGGTCGACCCGCCGCCGGATTTCCTCCTTCGGCGTCTTTGCGAGCTTCAGGCCGAAGCCGATGTTCTGGCGCACGGTCATGTGCGGATAGAGCGCGTAGGACTGGAACACCATGGCGATGCCGCGGTCCGACGGCTCGACCTCCGTCACATCGGCACCGCCGATGGAAATGCTGCCGGCCGAAACCTCCTCGAGGCCGGCAATCATGCGAAGCAGTGTCGACTTGCCGCAGCCGGACGGACCAACCAGCACGGTGAAGGAGCCGTCTTCGATGGTCAGGTTCAGGTCGGGGATCACCTCGACCGCTCCGTAGCGCTTGTTGATGCCTTTCAAAACGACTTCGGCCATGGCGTCATCCTTTCACGGCGCCGCCGGTGAGGCCGGCGACGATGTATTTCTGGGCGGCGAGGAAGAACACGACTGCCGGGGCCAGCGTCGCCGAGACGAAGGCCAGCGTGCGGTTCCACTCGGCGACGTATTCGCCGCGATAATCCATGGCCCCCAGCGTCCAGGTGTAGCCCACCCGATCATTGAGCATGATCAGCGGCAACAGATAATTGTTCCAGCTTTGCACGAAGACGAACACGGCTATCGTCGCCAGGATCGGCGTAGACAGCGGGATCGTGAACAGGAAAAAGAAGCGGATGTAGGAACAGCCGTCGACCCGCGCCGCCTCGAACAGTTCTGCCGGCATCTGCTGGAAGAAGGTGCGGAAGAACATGACCGAGAAGGCCAGCCCAAACGCCACCTGCGGCAGGATCACCCCCCAGGGGGTGTCGAGAATGCCCAGGTCACGCACGGTCAGGAACAGCGGCATGATGGCGGCCGCAAACGGGAACATCAGGCCGAGCAGCAAGTAGGAGAACAGGAAGCCCGAGCCGAAGAAGCGCACCTGGGCAAAGGCGTAGGCCGCCATCGAACCGAGGATCAGCGTCAGCACCACGGTCAGCAGCGAGATCACAAGGGAGTTCCAGAGGTAGCGCCAGAACTGCGGGTCGTTCAGGATCTCGCCGTAATACTCCGTCTGCCAGACCTCGGGAATGCCAAAGGGCTGGACCCGCAATTCACCGGTCGACTTGAAACCGCCAAGCACGGTTGCCAGCAACGGAATGATGATCAGGCTGGAGACGAACAACAGCGTGATGATGCGTGCCGATTCCTTCCAGGTGAACTCCGCCCTCATGCCGCGGCCTCCCTCTGCACCGTGTTGCGATAGACCAGAGCGAAGACCACGCCGACGACGAACAGGAAGACGCCGACGGCGCTGCCAAAGCCCACATTGAGCCGGATGAACCCGAAATTGTAGAGATACGACACCAGCGTGTGGCTGGAATTGGACGGTCCCCCCGCGGTCATCGGCATGACCAGGTCGAAGACCTGCAACCCGCCGAGCACGGAATAGAAGATCGAGATGGTGATCGCCGGCCACAGCAGCGGAAGCTTGACGTAGAAAATCGTCTGCAGCGTCTTGGCGCCGTCGATGCGCGCCGCCTCGATCAGGTCCTTGGGGATCGACTGCAGTCCGGCGATGTAGATCATCATGTGGAAGCCGAAATACTTCCAGACGATCACCGCGAGGATCGAGTAGAAGGCCCAGGGCTTTTCCGCCAGCGGGAAGAACGCCTTTTCGAGCCCGAGAAGGTCCGTGACTGTGCGCGAAACGCCGAAATTGCCGTCGAGCATGAACGACCACAGCAGGCCGGTCGCCACCTCCGCCAGGATATAGGGCAGGAAGAAGATCAGCCGGAACACGGTGTTGGCATAGCTTTGGCGGTAGATCATCAGCGCCATGGTGAGCGCCAGGGGCAACTGCACGAACAGCGAGACAATGATGACCATGAGGGTGTTGCCCGCGGCGATCTTGAAGGCTGAATGACCGGCCATGCGCTCAAAATTGGTGGCACCGATCCAGGTGCCGAAGGTACGGCCGGTATCCTCGTTGAAGGCCCAGGGTGCCGGGCCATAGCCAGACCACTTGTAAGGCGCAAAGAAGCCGGCCTGCAGCATTGGCAGCATGACGAAAACGGTGAACAGCAGAATGGCCGGCGGCAGGAAGATGACCAGCATCCGCATCTGGCCGTTCTGCATCATGCGCCGCCAGCGTGCTCTCAGGCCGCGGTTCGGCCGAGGTGCCGTGCGGATCAGGTCCTCGTTCAGCGGACGAGGTCTCGCCCCGCTTCCCATGGTCTTGGTACCCGATTGATTGAGGAGGGTTCCCATTGTTTCAACCTGTGTTCAAGGAAGCGGGGCGGCGAAGGAGCGAGAGGGCTACTGGAATGCGCGAGTTTCTTCCAGAACCCTGGCCGCCTCTTCGGGAGAGATGTCGCCGGTGGCCATCTGCGCAGAAACGTCATTGATGGCACCGCCGAGCGTTGATCCGAAAAACTGGTCGAGGAACAGCTGATGATAGGTCGAACCGCCACCAATGGCCGCGAACTGCTTGAGGATCGGATCCTCCACCAGCGAACCGGCAACCGGCACGGTCGGGATATAGACCCCTTCGGACGCCGCACGCTTCTGTGCCTCTTCACCGAGGAATGTCCGCAGGAAGTCGATGGCTTCGTCAGGCGCGTTCTTCGTCAGGACGAAACCTGATGCGCCGCCGAGCGTGTCGGTGATCTTGCCGCGACCACCTTCGATCATCGGGAACGACACCACCCCGAGCTGCTCGTTGGTAAGCCCGCCATTGGTCGCTGCGTTGCGCTGCGCGCCGAGATCCCAGTCGCCCATCAGGTGGAACAGGCCGTTCCCGTCGCCCCAAAGTCCGGTCGCCTGGTCGTATTTGACGCCCATGAAGCCTTCCTGGAACGGCTCCAACTCGATCAGCCGCATGTATTCCTGGCCGGCTCGCACCCAGTCTTCATTGTCGAAGCCGCCATTATCACCGGCAGCCGATGCCGCCATGCCGTCCTGGCCCATGATGCGCATGGCGATCAGAGAATAGTAGAAATGCAGCGGCCACTTGTCCTGTCCGCCAACGATGATCGGCGTGACGCCGGCTGCCTTGGCCGCCTTCACCTGGTCGAGGAAATCGTCGTAGGTCTTGATCTGCGTGGGATCGACCCCGACCTTCTTCGCCAGGTCCTTGTTGAACCAGATGGCGACATTCTGCGAGGCCTCCGGCGCGCCGTAGTATTTGCCCTTGTAGGACAGCGCCGCCAGACCACCTGCAGACAGCCCCTGTTTCCACTCATTGATCGTGGCGTCGGGAATGGGACGCAGGAAACCCTGACCGGCCTGCTCGTAGAAAACGCCGCCGGACCAGGAGAAAAACAGGTCGGGTGCCGCATCCGATTGCAACAGCGTTGGCAGCTTCTGCTTGAATGCTTCGTCCTCCATGAACTGCAGGTTCACGGTGACGCCCGGATGGGCCTGGTTATAGGCTTCCACCGTGTCCAGGTAGAGCTGTTTCCAGGGTGCCGTATCACGATTGATGCTCAGCACGTCGATGACGGTTTCGGCCGAGGCCAGGCTCGGGGAAAGAGCCAGCGCACCCGCCAGGACCAGCGTATTCAGTCTCATATCAACCTCCCGTTAGCGGTGCCTGTCGACCTTCCGTCGACCGCCCCGCGGTTCGATTCATCCGATGTTCGAGAACGCACAATTCGATATCTACATCATACTTAGAGATTTTCAGAAAAATCCGGTTTGTCAAGACCGTTGTGTGGATTGTGTGTTCGAAGCGGTGGTTTCAGGCGGCAAAAATGCGCAAGCCGCGGCCTGGCATTCGCCTCGGAGGCATACAATATTCTGTTTTGAAATCAGATGGTTGTGGCGGCCGCAGTCAGCAGGCTGAACCGCCTCAGCCGGCCTGACCGGAATGGCTCATCTTGTCGGCGATCAGCAGGTTCTGATCGAGCATTCCGCGCATGCGGTCGCGCGCCAGCTTGCCGTTGCGCTTTGCAATCGCCTCGGCCACGACGATGTGGTTCTGGCGCGATACTTCTTCATCGGGCACGGCCACCGAACCGGTCGAATAGGAGAATTTGAGGATGGCCAGGATCAACCGCCGCAACTGCCGCAGCATCATGTTGTCGGTGGCGTCGAGAATGGTCGCGTGGAACATGAAGTCGGCCGCGATCATCGCTTCGATCCCGTTCGGCTCCGGGCTGATGTTGCGGGCCGCAGCCAGTATCGTCTCGAATTGCTCCGAGGTTCCATGGACCGCTGCAAGGGCTGCGGCCTCCGGCTCGAAGATGTAGCGCATCTGCGTCGATTCGGCGTAGATGCGGCGGGCCATGGGGCTGGCCGGTTCGTGCCAGCCGATCACATCCGGATCGAGCAGGTTCCATTCATCATAGGAGCAAACGCGCGAGCCATATCGACGTGCTGTCCGTACCAACCCTTTTCCCGAAAGCACCTTGACCGCCTCACGCACCACGGTGCGCGAAACCTGAAATGTTTCCGCCAGTTCCGGTTCCATGGGGATGCGTTCACCGTCCGGAAAATCGCCGCGGGCGATCATCTTGCCGAGTGCATCAACGACGGTCTTGACCTGACCGGTCGGCAGCGAGGCGAGGTGCAGGTCGGGCAGCACGAATTGCTTCTGCTGGGTCAGGTTCATCGCGGTTCCCTTCTGCGCCTCCTATAGAGCAAACCGCCTGCTCATGCCAAATGAGCGACGGTCAGGCGCCGGCAATTGCCTGCGTCAGGAGGTCGGCCGCCCTGCCGATGTCAGCGGTCGCGATGTCGAGATGGGTGACGGCGCGCATGCGGGCGTCGCCCTGCACTTGCATTCGGACACCGTGACGCATCAGGTATTCGCCGACGGCGCCAGCGGTCTGCCCGGTGCCCGACACGTCAAAAAAGACGAGATTGGTTTCCGGATCGGGCGTCTCGAGCTTGATGCCGGGCAGATCCTTGAGCCGGGCGGCCAGCAGGCTTGCATTGGCGTGGTCCTCGGCCAGCCGCTCGACGTGATGGTCGAGGGCATAAAGACCCGCGGCCGCAATGATGCCGGCCTGTCGCATGGCGCCGCCGAACCGGTGTTTCCAGGTTTCGGCCTCCTCGATGAACGCGCGGGAACCCGCCAGCACGCCGCCGATCGGGCAGCCGAGACCCTTCGAAAGGTCCAGCCAGACACTGTCAAACAGACGGGTATAGCCGTCAGCCGGCTCGCCCGAGGCGATCACGGCGTTGAGGATGCGCGCGCCGTCCATGTGCAGGGCAAGGCCGCCCGCGTGCGCTGCATCGGCGACTGCGACGATCTCGCCATGACGCCACACCGAACCGCCACCGCGATTGTTGGTCTGCTCGATCTCCACCAGTCGCGTGCGCGGGATCTTGTGATACCGCGGCCGGGTCGCTGCCTGGACATCGTCTGCCGAAAAGATGCCGCGCGGACAGTCGATCGTTTTGACGAAGCTGCCTGCAAAGACAGCCGCTCCAGCCCCCTCGGCACCGTCGATATGAGCCCCTTCAGCAGCGATGATTTCATCGCCCGCCCGACAATGGGTCGCGATCGCCACCTGATTGCACATGGTGCCTGACGGCAAAAACATCGCCGCTTCCTGACCAAGCAGGTCGGCCACCCGTTCATTGAGGGCATTGACCGTCGGATCCTCGCCGCGTTGTTCATCACCGACTGGTGCCTCGGCCATTGCGCGGCGCATGCCGTCTGTCGGTTTTGAAGCCGTGTCGCTGACAAGGTCGATGGTGATGGGCTGCGTCATGGTCGACTCGCGATTTGAGAAAACTCGCGCACTAGACCCGTTTCGTCTGGGAGGCGCAAGCTTGTTTCAGCTTTCCGGCAGGAGCTTTCCGAGAAGCCGAGACAGGATCCGCATCTCCCCCGGTGTCAGTCGCTCGCCAAACGCCTGTTCCATCGCTGCGCCGTAGACAGGCCACATGGCCTCCCGCACTTTGCGGCCGGCCGTAGTGATCGCCAGCATCTGTCCACGGCCATCGTCGGCGCACGAGCGCCGTTCCACATAACCGGCCTTTTCAATGCGTTCGATCAGGCGCGATACACCGTATTGCGGCAGGAGCAGACGGTCCTGAAGTTCGAAGGGTCGCACTCCATCTGCTCCGGCACGATCCAGCTCCAGGAGCACATCGTACCAGGCAAGCGGCGGATAACCCGCTGATTTCAAATCGGTTTCAACGACACTAACGGCATCGCCATGAACCCTGAGCAAGCGAATCCAGGTGTCGACGGTGATATCAGATGGCATTGGCATGATTTTAATATACATGCAACTGCATTGACTTTCAATTCCAACATATCAATATAGATGCAACTGCATGTACAAGGAATTTCATCGTGTCCGATCTGCATCTCATCAGCCATCATCTCTGCCCCTATGTGCAGCGTGCCGTTATTGTCCTGAGCGAAAAGGACATTCAGCACCAACGCACTTACATCGACCTGAAGGACAAGCCCGACTGGTTCAAGGTCCTGTCGCCGCTTGGTCGCGTGCCGTTGCTCGAAGTCGGTGGCGAAACGCTTTTTGAAAGCCAGGTCATTGCCGAATATCTCGATGAGATCACACCGGGCTCGCTGCACCCGGACGATCCGTTGGAGAAGGCCCGCCATCGCTCATGGATCGAATTCGGGTCCGAAACTCTGAATGCCATCGGCGGCTTCTACGGTGCGCCGGACGCCGTGGCCTTTGAGCAGAAACGTCAGGCGCTACGCAGCAGGTTCGAACGCATCGAGCCTCAGATCAAAGGCCCGTTCTTTGCCGGGCAGGAATTCCAGATGATCGATGGCGTATGGGGCACCATATTCCGCTACCTCGATACGTTTGATCGAATCGCCGATTTCGGCCTTCTCACTGACTTGCCCAAAATCCAAACCTGGCGCGACATGATTGCGGTACGGCCTTCCGTCGCCGCAGCCGCACCCGACGGCTATCCGCAACGGCTGGAGCAGTTCGTGCGGGCTCGCGGATCGCACCTGACAGAATTGCTCGCAAGGGCCGCTTAGCGTACCGAGGTCAAAGTCTCTTTCAGAGCCCAAGCCAGCCTTGGTGCCGCTTCCGGAACATCAAACAGATAGAGTTGCGGTTCGATGAGTTCCGCCTCCATCAGCCCAAGTCTTCCATCCGGCAATCTCGCCATATCGATGCGCATCACGGATGCGGTAACCGGCAGGTTCCGTGCAACCCGGATTGCGGCGTTGCGGTCTTCCTCGGCTGGTGTTCTTTCCGTCGTAGTGGCGCCATACATGACCTGGACACGATAGTCTCCGGCCGCCGGCTCTTTCAGAACACTGTAGAGCAGCTCTCCCGCACCGAAGACGAATGACCACTCACCCTCGCTGGAAATGGATGGAAGGAACGGCTGCACCATCAGCGGGCTGCCACCATCAAATCGCGGCAGCGCAGCCATCAGCTCCGTTGGAGACCGGAAGATCCTGACGCCAAATCCTCCAACACCGACGGTCGGCTTGAGGACAAGCCTTTCGGCATTCAAAAAACAGTCCGGCAGACCGCTCATGTCGGATTGCCCTGTCAGGAAATGGGTGGGAACCACCGGCAGGTCTCTTTTCGCCAATTCTTTGAGATATCGCTTGTCCGAGTTCCAGTGAACCGTCTCAACGGGATTGATCAGGCGGACACCGGCGTCCTCGATTTGCTTCAGGGTTGCGAAGAACAGGTCGGGATCATCGATGTAATCCCAAGTGCTCCTGATGACCGCTGCTTCGAAGTTGGACCAGTCAATGTTCTGGGCTCTCCAGCCAACGCGCTCCGCCGAAACGCCGATACGAGACAGTTCTTCAATGAGCAACATATCTTCGGCGAACAGAGAGCCTTCCGTTGGATGGTCATCACCCAGGAATCGTGGAAGCTTGTTCGTGCTGAGAATGGCGATCCGCATTGTCAGTCTCTTGATCGGGCTTGCCAACGGGGGTTGGCAAACCGAACATACCTCACTCTGCCATGAGCTCGAAGCAGGTGCCCTGTTCAAGCGACCGACGGGCACTTCGACCGATGCTGCTCCGCAGGAACCAAAATACCTAGGCAGGAGGCTGCTCCGGAGGGAGGATCGTCATGCCGGCCTTGTTGGCCACTGCCATGATCGCCGGAATGTCCGGCGGTCCATCCGGCGCGGGAACGTCCGTGGTTCCGTCGGGCATCGCCTCACCCGCCTGCGTGAAAAAGATGTCATGCATCAGACCGGGAGCATTGATGCCGATGAGCCGGCCCGGACGATCGCCGGTGCAGGTAAAGGCGTGCACGGCGCCGTCAGGGATTTTGACAAAATCCCCGGCGGTGGCACTGATCGTTTGTCCATCGACCAAAAAATCGAACTCTCCCTCCACTACGAAGAAGCATTCGTCCTCACCGGCGTGATGGTTGGGCGGTGCACCGGCGCCTGGTGCCGTCTTGATCTCGACCAGCGTGTACCGATCTCCTGTTTCTGATGGGAATGCATGGAACGTCAGCAGGTTTCCGAGAAGATGATAGGTGCGTGGTCGTGCTTCGGACATTGGCCTTCAAGCCCCTTTACTTAGACAGTTGCCTCCTTATAATACACAATGTTCGTTATGAGACAAGTGTATCATAGAGGAAAATGTGGCTCCGAGAACCGCCCAGAAAAACAGAACCCGTGCGGCGCTGCTTGAATCCGCCCGCCGCCTGATGGCCGAGGGGAAGGAACTGACACTGGCCCGTGTGGCCGAAGACACCCAGATCAGCCGCGCGACGGTCTACCGCTATTTCTCGGAACCCGGGACGCTGGCGGCCGAGGCGACGCTCGACTTCAATATGCCGCCAACGGCCGAACTGCTCGACGGGCTGGAGGACGTTCGCCAGCGCGTCCACAGGGTTGCCAACTACTACCTGGAAATCACCCGCACGCATGAGCAGTACTTTCGCCAATTTCTGGCAAAGACGATGGATGTCTGGCAGAAGCAGACCGACGTCGAGCTGCGCGGCGCAAGGCGCATAGCTGCCTTCACCGAAGCGCTGGACCCGGTGCGCGCAACGATGGATCCGAAGGAACTCGAGGACCTGGTGCTGCGGCTTTCCATGGTGACGGGCATCGAGCAGCATATCATCCTCGACGACATCTTGCGCGTCGACCACACCACCGGTGACCGGCTGCAAGCCGGTATCGTCGATGCCCTGCTTGATCGTTACGTTCCGACGGACTGAGTTTCTGCCGGCACGACGGTGCGCACCTAACGCAGCGAAAAATCCGGCAGGCTCAGAACTGCTTTGCCGCCATCTCGTCGCTCGATGGTAAGATCGAGCCGGTAGCTGTTTCCGTCCCTTCGAACGGACAGTGGCGTTTCCCGTTGAAGTGCGCCAAGCGCCGGGCCAGCATCCACAGCTTCGGGCAAGACAAGGGCCGCTTCGGAAACCGCGCCAAATCCGGTGGCCTGCTGGAGGTCGCCGCGCCGCTCTTCCGGCCAGTCTATCGGTGCGGCCGATCCGGGTGAGCGAAACAGCATCGGCCTTCGAGCATCATCGCCATCGCACGCCACAGCTATCGACATGTCCGCAGGCAGATAGGGTGGCCGGTAGTCCCAAACCGCTATGTCAGTCGCGTTTCCGCGCCAGGCGATGCCGAAAGGGCAGGTCCCGTCCTTGCGCCAGCGCGACCGCTCATAAAGCCCAGTCCGCCGGATCAGTTCGCTGCGCGCTTCGTCCGCGTCGCGGATCCACAGCAGCTCGATAAACAGATTGTCGAACGCAAAGCAGACATTTTCCGTCCCCTGCCCGGGATGCACACGCCGATAGGTTTCCACGAAGCCGAGCTCGGCCATTCGGGCGATCTCCGGTGCGTCGGGTTCGACAAAGAGGAAGATGTGATCGAGGTCCATGAGCTCCAAGCTCTGTTACCTCAATCGTCATAAAGCATCGGCTGGCGACAATCGAGCACCGCGGATAGAGCTCCAACCGGAAAGTGACTACGATGGCTCCGCCATGAGCTTCGTCCAGGCAAAACCGCCGCTGTCGCCGCAACCGCCACCGCTCGGATCGCTTCCATGGGCCGCCGGGAAGCGGTCGAAATCGGCCGCTTCTTCCGCACTGGCTGCGGAAAACACCTGCTGGCAATACCAGAGGTCTCCATCCTCCACCAACCACTCGAACCGGCTGAATTTGTTGGGATGGAACGCCTGGCTCGCGTGGTTCCGGGTGATCAGGAACCCGTCCTGCGGCTGCACCGAGCAAATGCGATGAAAGAACTCTTCGTCGTCGTGGAACGACTGCCAGTGCGTTTCGGTGATGATGTGGCGATGGCCAAATGTGTCGACAAACCGCCCAATCAGTTCGGTTGGAACCGGTCCGCTGCACACCTGGGCGCCCGCGCCAGAGGCCGCCAATGGGGAAATGCCGACAGTCGCCGCCGCACTTCCGACACCGATTGTCTTGAGCAGCGAGCGCCGTGTTGCAAAGCCAGAGCCGAAAGTGTCGTCAGGGTCCATGAAATTGCCCTCCGATCGTCCGTCTTCAGGGTACACCGCCCGCTCCGCCACGACAATCCGAGGTGCTATCTACATCGCCCCAAACTACCGTCATCGTTACCGTTTGCTTTCAAGCGCCGGTTTGCTATGGATGACCGGATTGGTCCCGTAGCTCAGCAGGATAGAGCATCAGATTCCTAATCTGAGGGTCGCAGGTTCGAATCCTGCCGGGATCACCAATGAAATCAAATGGTTACGAACAAACTTCCGCCATGGGTCC
The DNA here is from genome assembly GCA_965216535.1 of Hoeflea sp. GTDB lineage: Bacteria > Pseudomonadota > Alphaproteobacteria > Rhizobiales > Rhizobiaceae > Hoeflea_A. Next base: position 1,194,731 of record OZ244175.1, on the reverse strand, counting down.
GCGCGATCGAATGAGCGGGACCCGGCAAAGAAACGCCCGGAAATCAAAAAGGCTCATCTCAGCGGGCCGGCGTAGTCTTTCTTCGCATCTTGATATTGGATTCTATCGGGATGGTAGCTTCCCTGGCTGAGCTTGTGCCTTTCCCTATCTACTCGCTTTGAAGTAGCTGCTCAGCTTACCACCCCTGTAGATAAATTTGACTCGCATTAACGCATCAGTTCCAACAGCCGCGCAAATGCGTCTCATCAAATCAACATATTCGGTCGCATCTACAGTATGAATTCCATTTCCATATTTCGTATCGACCTTCAATTCTTCCTTTAGGTCCAACTTGAATTTGATCAGACCAACAGGAGTGAGAGTCGCCGCTATCAATTGATGAAAATCGGTCAGATAGCATACAATACCTGGGCACCTGGCTCGGCGCTTCGCATAACCTTCCGACATCTCAAGCACTTTTGCAGCCTCAACAAGCGCTCCGTACCTCACTCCGAGATAGACCATTCGAGCTACATAAATGCCGGCTAATGCTGCCGAAACTATAAGTACGTAAAACATCAAAACACGCTTTAATTCATTCACCTTTGGGACAGCCGTACATTGGAATACGGTGATAGTTTCCCTGATTGAGATTTGCGTCCCGGCTTACCAGGAGCAAGTGCCCTGCCCGTCTTCTCTTCCAGTGTCTTCAACCATCCCGCTACACCGATCGGCCGACCGGTGGTTTCGGCGCGTCGCAGGGCGCTGTAGGTTTCAGCCTCATCGAACGTTTCACCCAGAAAGGCGGCAAAGTCGCCCGTGCGCTCCAGAAGCGGCAAAGTCGCCCGTGCGCTCCAGAACCGGAGCAACCTTCATCAACGGGCTATCCTCGCCGGAAAGATGCGCCCGGGCGCTGGACCATTTCCAGTCGGACGCTCGTTCAACCAGCCCTGCCCTCACCGGACTGAGTGTCACATAACGGATGGCATTCAGGAGGTGATCCTCATCCATGACGACGGATCCGAAGCGACCTTGCCAAAAATGGCCGGTTACGTTCGCGGCATCGCAATCGACCACAATTACCGGCTGTTCACAGGTTCAGCCGACATAACAACCCAGTATCGCTCATTCTGAACCCGTCGGAGGCGACTATACGACCACTGTGACTCCATTTTGACATCACCTAAACCCCAATGATGCTCAACTCAAGTTCAAATGCAGACAATTCTGCCTGTATAAGCCTTCCCATTTCAATAACCCCATAGCTTTCGACCATAATTAAACAATCATCAGCCAACCGGCAATATAACATCCCATCGGTATCCAAATCTTCAACCTTGAGAACAATGGAGTTCTTCATGTTTCCAGCCAATTCAATATTTGGTTTTTTTGCACCGGCGTAATTTACATTTTTTCCTATTTCAAAAGTTTTGTTTATATCAATCTCTGCAGATACTATTGCTCCATTGTAAGTGTTTATATTGTCTTGGCAAAAAGCTATTCCGTCTCCTGCTCCTGAAGAAAATTTTACAAAATTTCTTCCTGACAATTTGTTTATATTTTCAATGGTTAATTTCATATTCATTTCCCGGGCTGAATACGCTGGTATTACGGTGACGGTTTACACAATCCCCGATTGAGGCTTGCGTCCCGGCTTGCCGGGCAAGCACCCTGCCTGTTTTCTATGTACAAACTGCGCTCTCAGTGTCGCTGATTTGAGGTCATTTGCCGGTTGCAAAGCGATACCATGTCGTTGGGCAGGACGAAGATACCCTCGGTTGCAATCACATCGGTCAGGGAGAATTTTCAAAGCTCTGATAAAGAAGAAATCGCGAGAAATTGAACATTCTGGGGCAAACTCGACGTCTACAAATTGCACCTCATTTGGCTTAGTAAAATCCAATATAGCTTCATAGGCCATCCGACTGACCAACGGATTGTTACTCAAAGCAAAAAGAATATTCTCATCTTTAGATGAAATTTCTTCCCGCTCTAACCGCAATGACGGAGGTCTTAAATCGGTGCTTATTTGACCGTCCGCGCTAAATTCAGCCAATGCCACTCTGCCTTCCTCATAAAGGAATTCTACATCATCCGGCACACCGATACTCCACTGCATCCCCGAGCTGGGGATGCCGCTAAACACACTCACCAACCCTACTTCCCGAGAAAGTGCTCCGTGTGCCACATGCCTCGGATCGGCTCCGCACCCTGTTGGTCCTTTTGAAACTCATGCCACCATCTGGCGGCTTGCCAGATTGCTTCCGGACAGCTCGCGCGGCTTTCCAGGCCAGGGGTCAAATCGTATCCGTTGGCGGCGCAAAGGGCCTCGATGAAGGCTGCCGATGGCATGCCGTAGCCGTCGAACAGCGGATTGTCCGCTCTGCCGACTCCCCAGACGTAACCGAGCCAGAGCAGAAGCAGCTCAACGCAGTCGAGATCAACCCGCTGCTTCTTGAATTGCAGGATGGTTTTCTTCATCTCGCTCAGCTTGACCGGGATCCGCATGACCGCGACGTTGGGGTACATGTTCTTGCTGGCATAGTTGGTAAGGTGCGCTTCTTCGACGGCATTGTCTGACGGCGGGTAGCCAAAGCCTTCAGCGGGTTCCAGCGATATCTCCCAAAGAGCGCTCTTGGCGGTTGGGCCTGAGCCCTGCAGCAGAACGACATGGGACCAATGGCTCGGGCTCATGTCATTTCTCAGATGCCCCTGCGCAACCCGCGTGTGAAAATAGGATTTTTGCTTGCCGCCGATCAGAACAAGGTAGGACATGCCCTTTGCGCCTTCTTCGGCCGCCAGCGTCTTGAGGTGCCTTTGAACCCATTTCACGTTGTCTTCATTGCGACGCCTGGCTGCCTGCACGAATGCTGGATTAAGCTCCTTGGCTGACGAGGCCATAATGTTCAGCATGAGTACCCTCCTGGACGCTGGCTACTTCAGAAACCCCAGTGAAACTTCTGTGGGGTTTTCCGGCCGCTTGTGAATTTCGTAATAGGTGACTTTTGCTTCGAGCGTATTGGCCGCTTTGCGGAAGGCCAGCATGGCGAGCTGATCGCCCATGTGCTTGTAGACAACCTCCGTCCGGTAGCGTTTGCCGAAGACCTGCTGCGCAAAAAAGGGCTCGGCATCCGGCGCCGAAGAATGACGCGGCCAGCGGGTTTCTTCGCCCTTGAAAAACCGGCGAAATCCCGCACCGATGCTATTGAGCTGGTCGCTGCCCACGGTCGACACCAGAGCTGACGGCGAACAGACGATCTCGATAAATCTCGTGCGCCCGGCTTCCTTGATCCTTGTAACGCGCCCCCAATGGACATCCCCCGTCAGGAGCAGCACTGGGCGCCCGGCTTCCGAAAGTCGACTGAGTGACTTCACGATGCGTTCGTAGTCCCCGTAGTTCGGCAGCATCCAGTCGGCGACAGCGCCCTTAAATTTGCCGACCGGCCTGTCCAGCAACGACTGTCCGGTTACAACAGCACCGATCTTGTTTTCTTCGATCAGTCGATCCACCCAATCGTCCAGGTTCTGCAGCGCGTCAGGTGTCATCGTGGCGCTGCGGTCGTCCCTGCGCTGAGATCGTTGGTCGAGAACCAGGATGGAGAGAGGATCGACATCCACTTCGACATTGTCGCCACGTTCCGCAGGCGCCGCGCATTGATATGCATCGTAAAGCTGGTCCGCCGCATTTTTCCATCGCTGCCTGGCCCCCTGCTTCCACGAATTCTGGATGATCGGCGATCTGTGCGGAAAATTGTTCCAATATTCGTGGTCGTCCGGACAAAAGACCGAAGGCGCTGATTTCAACAACGGCTCGATGCCAAGATTGGTCGTCCAGTTGGTTCGATAGTAGCGCTCGAACCGGTCCGCCAACTTGGCTTCGTTGTCGGGGTAATTGTTGAGCGTCGGCAAGTCGAGATAGACCTGATCGCCCATGCCCAGACAAAGATCCTGGCGTTCCGCCGCCGGAATATTCAGGTAGGTTTGCGAAACCAGAGCCTGGCTGTTTTCCGCCTGATGAAAGCAGGAAAACATAAGGACCCGGAACCAGGATCCCTCTTCCATGGCATGGGGAAATGTTCTGACTTTCAATTCTATCTTTTTGCCATGTGCTTCAACGGCAACACGGTTCAAGGAGTCCTGTCCCTCTGCGGTAATCTCGTACACGCCCGTGAGCGTGTCCGCGCCAAACCTGTGCGACGACGAAAGGGGCCTCAGGGTTTCGGCTTCAACGGCCTTTCCATTCAGCTTCCACCGGATCGGATCAGGCGGATCCTGATTGTCGACGCTGCCAACGCACAACCACACCCGTATTCTCTCTTTCGGAGCGGGACGCGCGAGCATCGTCAAGCTGACCACAGATCTGGCCTCGAGGTTGAATTGTGAAAGCATGTCCAAGGTACATGGACCGCGAGGAAATTCCAGCGGAAGCCATAAGAAAAGTGCATCGTTTAAGCCAATTGTGGCTGAGAGTTACTTAACGTGATGCAGTTTTGCGGACGCAATCATCTCGACATATGTCGCAAAATAACTTCATTCGGCCTTCGGCCGGACATCCGCACCGGCTGTCACTTCTCCCTGCTTTCAAGGTCAACGCCCAGAGCAGCAGCAGCCTTCCTCACGAACTTGTCGGTCTGCTCATAAGCGCCCTGCAGCATGGCCTGGTCCGCCGGATCGATGATCTCGGCGATGTGGGACGCGACATTTTCCGGCGTCTGCTCCTCCGGCGGCAGGTAGATGCCGTCGGTCTCGTAAATCCGCGTTGCGGCGTAGCCGCCGGCGCCCGCGCACAGGATCAACCGTGATGGAGCCGACTCATGCGCCAGAAACAGCAGGCCTGCGGTGACGCTCTCAACGGTCATCAGGTCGAGCGCCGTTTCCGGAAGCAGTTCCTCGGTCATCCGCGTCGCCGCGGTCGGCGACAGCGTGTTGACGTGGATGCCGTATTTCGCCCCTTCCTGGTGCAGCACGTTCATCAGGCCGACAACGCCCATCTTGGCCGCGCCATAGTTGGCCTGGCCGAAATTGCCGTAGATACCGGAGGACGATGCCGTCATCACGATCCGGCCGAATTGCTGCTCGCGCATCGTTTCCCAGACGGCCTTGGCACAGTTGGCCGAACCGATCAGGTGGACATCGACAACAGCCTTGAAATCGTCCAGCGTCATCTTGGCAAAGGACTTGTCGCGCAGGATGCCCGCATTGTTGACCAGGATATCGATGCGGCCCCATCGGTCCCGGGCTTCCGCCACCATCGCCTCGACCCCGGACAGGTCCGTGACGCTGGCGCCACTGGCGATGGCCTCGCCGCCCGCCGCGCGGATCTCCTCGACGACCGTTTCAGCGGCGCTCAAGGATCCACCTCCGCCATCCAGTGCACCACCCAGGTCATTGACGATGACCTTGGCGCCACGCGCCGCCAGCCCGAGCGCATGGGAGCGGCCCAGCCCGTTCCCCGCTCCGGTGACAATGGCCACCCTTTCATCAAATCGTATCGACATTGTTCTCTTCCCGGGATCAGTGTTGATGTCGTGCCCCGCTCGCCGACAGTCGACGCGGGCAGCGGCAGCATATCGCCGACAAGGACGGTTTCAACCAGGAAGGAGCTGGGTCGTAGATCACAGAAAGCGGAAAGGAAAATGAACCGCCCTCACTGAGCAAGATCAGCGAGGGGGCTGACAAAAGGAAAAGGCCGGCCATGGCCGACCTTCCCGTACTGTCATGAGAGTTTCGTTTTTCAGAGGTGCATCTGATAGGAGGCCGGAACGTAGCGATACCCGTCGCCGTCCACTGCGACATATCCGACCGCCGGAAACGGCATGTGATATCCAACGAACGGAACCTTGTCAGCCGCCAGCATGCCCAGCACCGACCGGCGGGTCGCTGCAGCCGCTTCCTTGTCCATGTCGAAACGGACCTCCCATTCGGGGCGAGCGAGCGACCAGACGTAGTGGTTGGCGGTGTCCGCCGCCAAAAGAAGCTGCTGACCGTTGCTCTCGAGCATGTAGACCGTGTGGCCCGGTGTATGACCATGGGCATCGAGGGCAGTCACGCCCGAGGCGACCGAACCCCCATCGCCAAGAAACGTCATTTTCTCGGCAAGCGGTTTCACGTTCTTGGTCATCAATTTCGTGACGCCATTTGCTTCCGGGTCCATGCCCGCCCAGAAATCATACTCCTTTTGGGCCGTCACATAGCGAGCATTGGCAAATGTCGGGGCGCCGCCTTCCATCAGACCGCCAATATGGTCGGGATGCATGTGCGTGATGACGACGATATCCACCTGCTCGGGGGTGTATCCCGCATGACCGAGCGCTGCCCGCATATTGCCTCTGGCCGGCCGGCCACCCTCGCCGACACCGGTGTCGAACAGGATCAGCTCGTTGCCGGTATTGACCAGAGTGGGCGTAAAATACGCTTTGAACGTATCCGACGGTATGAAATTGTCGTCGGAATGCGCGACAAATGCGTTGGGTTCGACATTCATCCCGAAGGTTTTTTGAGGGTCACCGACTGTCACCGCTCCATCCAGAAGCGTGTTCACCTCGAAATCGCCTACAGCGTATCGGGCGATGGGAGCAGTCATTGCCCCCTGCTTTTCCGCCGCCGCGAAAGCCACGTTGGAGGAGGCAAGACCAGCCCCCGCAATTGCTCCGCCGGCGCCCAACAGGGCGGCGCGGCGCGTCAGTTCCACTTTGATGTTCATCTTCGACCTCCAGCAGGATAGGTGTGTCCAGTTCAACGCCCCAAACCCAGGGCATGACGACCGAGCGAGCTTTCCAGACTCACTTCATGACCTAACGTGGCGCAATAAGGCGGGATGAAAAGGCACTCATTCTTCAGTCAAAACCAATTTTCTCGATTTCTCAGACTGCCATTCCATTCAGATTTGTCCCTTATAATTTAGTAGGTTAAGGTGAGTGAATTTCATGCTTCTTGAATGACAGGCCAATTTGAGATGTTTCGGACCTACGCAGCTCAGGCGACATTTCTTTCACTGGCCGCTGCCTGGCTGCTGGCCTCGACACAGATCCAAAGGCCCGATGATTGGCCACTCGCCGGCCTTTATGTCTATTGGACCATTCGCATCATGATCGAAGCCGGGCTTTTCATCGCCTTCGCCGAACTGATCAGCCGGCTACCTGGACTCGGCTCAAACGTCATTGTGAATGCAATTCTCGCGGCGCTGGTCAGCCTCGTGCCCTTTGTGTTGTCGATCACTGCCCTGGATCTCATTCTGGGCTTGCCGGAACTCGGTGGCACCGTATCGCTCGACAACTCGTCAGGTGAGGCAACGTCCGGTCAGGCGTTAGCCGAGAGCCAGATCGGCTCCTTCTTTCTGGAAATAATCTACCTCTCAGACAATCACCTGGCCCTGTGTGCGATCCTGACGGCTCCAAAGCTCTTCCAGACTTTCAATCGGACAAATGCGGCCAAAGGTAGCGAGACGACTTTGGAACCCGAAACCAGCGAGGCCGATGGGCTTGCCGGACCGGATGTGGTGGGATCATCGGACCGATCTTCTGAAACCGGGTTTCTGCGCCATCTCGATCAGCCGCTGAACGGCGAACTCCTGCGCGTCGAGGCGCAGGAGCACTACGTCCGCCTGGTCAGTGATCAGGAAAACCGCATGGTGCTCTACCGGTTCAATGACATTGTGTCCGAACTGCCGGGCAAACTCGGCATGCAGGTTCATCGAAGTCATTGGGTTGCATTTGCCGCAGCAGAAAGCCTCTATCGAGACAGCGGCCGGCTTTGGCTTACCATCACGGATGGATCTAAAGTCCCGGTCAGCCGAAAATACTCGGAAGACGTCCAGTCGCGGTTCGGATCCTCGGCATAAAGCCGTTGGATCTTTCAGCCCGATGGATTTCGGTTGATCGCCGGCGGTGCTTTCGCGCCACCCCGCAACCAACGCAGCAACAGCCATGCCCCCAACAGGGAGGGCAGCAGCGTCACCAGACTGATCCCGGCGATGATGAGCGGCAGGGCCCACAACGTTTCGAAATTGTTGAGCTTCACGTCTGTCTTGACATCAGGCAGGTAGAGGATTTCGTGGGTGGATCCAATCTCAAAATTCCAATTGGGCGAGGACTGGCCGGTGCTGGCTTCCGTCATGGAACCGTCGGAGAACTGGTAGCGGAAGACTGGACTGTAGATAATTGTGTCGCCTGTCCAGGGGGTCCAGCTTTCCCAGTCGTAGACGCGGGTCACCTCGCCCATCGTACGCTGGGCTTTGCTGTCGAAGACAAGGCTTTCGAAGAGAAGAAAGACAGCGGCGGCTGCGAAGAGGCCGGGAATCAAAAAAATCAGAAGCCAGGCGCGCCAGGAGGCTTCCCTCTTGCCATTGCGGGTACGCAGCAACCACGCCTGTGAGTGGGATAGGATCAGCATCTAACCTCCTGATCAAGGTCGAAGCGTCAGCTTATCGCCTCAGCGGCGACGGCACATCGCACAAACGTCGCATGCGGGGACAGTTCGGGTTGGCTAGCATCGCGGCTTCGACAGACGCGAAAGGACTGATTGTGATGCCGAAATTCAATTGGATGGCCAGCGTGACGGTAGCGCTCGCCGTGTCAGCCATCCTCACGCTCCAGACGCCCGCCCACTCACAAGATCTGGAAGCGCTGGCCAAACGGTTCCAGGAGTTGGAAATCGAGGTTCGCAATCAGCCGGCTACGGCCGCGTCGCTATCGACGATGCGCTTCCTGTCAATCCCGAGCGACGCGGTGAACTTCTCGGATGAGGACCTGAAGGCAGTGATCGTATTGCCGAAGCTGCAGGGCCTGACGATTTCGTCCCAACGCCGGCTGAGCCCGGCGGGCCTCGCCGCGGTCGGCGCCTCGACCTCACTCAATTCCCTATCGCTGAACAATCTGCAGATCGCCGACGAAGCTCTCGCCGCCATTGCGAAAATGCCGGCGCTCAAGCAGTTCAATCTGTCGAACGTCAAAGGCATTACGCTGGCCGGCTTCGAGGCGCTGGCGACGTCGCCGACGATCGAACGATTGTCTATGACGACACTATCGTTGGGCGATGACGGGCTTGCAGCGATCGCCGGCATGCCGCAGTTGGAAAATCTCAACGTCTCCCGCGCCAAGGGTGTCACCCCGACCGGTGTCAGCAAGCTCGCCGCTCTGGCGAAACTGAGGGAGCTCGACCTTGGCAGTCTATTTGTGAACGACACGGCGCTCGAGGCCTTTGCCAGCCACCCGGCACTGGCCAGCATCAAGCTCAACGATGTCGATACGATCACCGACACCGGCCTGTCGCATCTGGCCACCATCCCGAACCTGAGCGAGTTGGTGCTCAGTGACACCATCATCACGGGCATCGGCTTTGAGGCCCTTTCAGCGGCACCGCAACTCAAACGGCTGAATCTGAGACAGGCCAATGTCAGCGACGCCACCGCCGGCGATATCGCCAAGCTCAAGGGTCTCGAGCGGCTGGACCTGTCTCACAACCGGATTGGAAATGCCACCGCCTCCGAAGCTGCGAAGATCATCAGTCTGACATCGCTTTCGCTGGCCGATACGGATGTTTCCGACGACGGCGTCAAGGCGTTTGCAGACCATGGGTCGCTGACCAATCTTACCCTGACCGGGACCGACACGACAGACGAGGGCGTTGTTGCATTGAAGGGGACCAGCCTGAGGAGCCTGAACCTCAACGAGACAGGAGTGACCGGCGCCTCAGTCAAGCATCTCGCCGCCCTTCCGAACGTTTCGGTGATCAATGTGCGCGAAACTGAGGTCACGTCCGAGGATGTCGATGCGGCAAAAACCATCCGCGGTGAAGGAGAACGGCTGAACATCTACAAATAGAACTGGAACAAAACATCGATAAACGGCTGATCGATTGATCTGGACGCCCGGACTTTGCTTAAAAGGACATCAAATGTCAGATTCGATTCGCTCCCGGAGACTTAGCTGATGTCCGACCCGATTATCGAAACCACATCCCGGTCGTGGCTGAGTCGTGTTTTTGGGGCCTTCGGACGCATCGTCATCGGCGTGATCCTGGTGATCGCCGCCTGCGTTGCCCTGTTCTGGAACGAGGGTCGCGCGGTCAAAACAGAGCGCGCCCTGACGGAAGGGTCTGGCATCGTTGTCTCCGTGGACGCCGGGACCGTGTCTGCTCAAAACAACGACAAACTTGTGCACATCAGCGGCCCCGTTCGTGTCGCCGATGCCCCCAAGGATCCGATTTTCGCGGACCTGACCCTGCCGAACAACACGATCCGGATTGAGCGATCCGTCGAGATGTACCAGTGGAAAGAGACATCCCGTAGCGAAACCCGCACGAAACTCGGTGGAGGAACGGAAACGGTCACCACCACCAGCTACGAAAAGACCTGGTCGGCACGCCCCATCAACAGCTCTTCCTTCAAGCAGCCAGCCGGGCATGAAAATCCGGATTTTGCCGTCAAACCCGAAAGCGCCACGTCCCAAAAGGCTTCTATCGGAGCTTTTGAGTTCAACGGCGGCACTTTGGCCGGTCTCGGATCCGGGGAAAGCTTGCCCGTTGATGAGCAACAAGTCACCAACCTTCAGGCCTTTCTCGGCCAGCATTATCCCGTCCAGTCCTCAGCCGGCCTCATTTATGTGGGTGCCAATCCCGCATCTCCTTCGATCGGTGACATGAGGATATCGCTGGCAGCCACCGTCATGGGTGATGCCAGTGTCATCGGCATGCAGTCCGGCGACACAGTCGCCCAGTACACGGCCTCAAATGGCAACAGGATATTCCTGACCGCGCGCGGAAACGTGCCTGCGGAGGCAATGTTCGACAGCGCTCAGGCCGCCAACACAACCATGACCTGGGTGATCCGCGGCCTCGGCATGCTGGCCGTTTTCATCGGCTTCCGCATGATCTTTTCGATCATCGGCGTGCTCGGCGATGTCATTCCGTTCATTGGCGATATATTCCGCTTCGCCACGGGCCTCGTTTCGCTGGCTTTGACGTTTGTACTGGCGCCGTTGGTCATTGGCATTGCCTGGATCACCTACCGGCCGCTTGTCGGCCTGATCATCCTGGCGATCGGCATCGGGCTCGGAATTGTGTTTTTCATCCTCGGCAAGTCTTCCGCCGCCAAAACCAGAAACCGCATGGCGTCCCAGTCGTCGTAACCGAATTCCCATCCGCACCCGGATTCGCGCACTCAACCCCCGTTAGGTAGCAACACGCTGGATTTTCTGCCTATCATGGCGCCGCTTGATCGGGACGGCGCGGGTGGACATGGCAGAAAACGCGGAAATATTCGATATCATCGGGCAAATCTATGACGCCACGATGGAACCCGATCTCTGGCCCGATCTGCTGTGCGACATCGCTGACATCTGTCAATTCGAAAATGCCGCCCTGGTCGTCGTCGATCCGGACGCCCGCTTTTCCTCTGTCCTGTCGCCGCGCACGGATCCAGCCATCGGTTTGGCCTACACGTCCTATTGGTGGCAGCATGACCCGACGACAGAGATGGCATCCAGCGCTCCCGTCGGCCAATTCACGACGCTGGCGGACACCGGTCGGGACAAGTTCCTTGCAAGCGTGTTCCACAACGAGTTCTGGCGACAATCGGGACTGGGGACGGAACGACTGGCGGTCAATCTGCTGGCCAGCGGCCAGGCGTTCTCCAGCATCGTGCTGCAGCCATCGACCCAGCGTGATTTCATCGATACAGAGTCCATGCTGGCTGCGGGTCATCTGATACCGCATCTGGCGCGGGCAGTGGCGATCGACCGCCGCCTCCATCATCTTGAACTCCAGCAGATCGCGACGGCACACAGCCCACCGCCGGATCATGCCGGCCTGATCGTGATCGATCGGGAGGGATATTGTCTGCATGCGGACGACGCGGGCGAGAAGCTGCTGAGTGAAGGCGCGATCCTGCAGGTTGATCAGGGTGTCGTGCGGCTCAGGGACGCGACGGCCGACGCGCATCTCAGAGCTGTCCTGCATGATTTCGCCAAGTCTCTGTGTGCTCGGCACAGCGGCAGGCCCCTCCCCATCGAGGGCACCACACAAACCCTGGAGATTCTCCCCTGCGAGGTCAATTCAGCGAACCCTCACGGCAGAAAGGCCCTTGCGAAGCTGGTGTTTCGCGATCGGCAGCAGCGTTCGGTGGCGCGCGCGGAGGCCTATCAGCACCTGTTCGGGCTGACACCGGCAGAGGCGGCCCTGGCAGTTGAAATGCTTGTGGGCGATGGACGCGGTGCCGCCGCAGCCCGCTGCGGCATCACGATCAACACGGCCCGCACACATCTGGCGCGTGTCTTCGAGAAGACCGGCGTGACACGGCAGGCCGAATTGATCCGCGTCCTGTTGGAGAGCGGGCCGTGACCCGCAAGCCCTCAGTGTTTGCCGAATTCGTTGGGGGCGTCATCGCTGAGAAGATCCTCTTCCGCGGTCGCCACACGTTCTTCTTCGACACGCTTCTCGAGCTCCCGGTCGACGGTAGTGTCATTGGGTTGCGCAGACTCCGATGATGCGCGGGCCTTCTGATCGACCGCAGCAGCCTTGACGGGCGCTCCGCCAAGAACATCCGACGGCAATGATTGAGTGTCGAAACGCAATCGATAGGTCGGTTCCGGCAGCGAGAAATCATTCGACTCGAGCGCCCGTTTGACCAGGCGCATCGCTTCCGAGCGCGCCTTGAGATAGCTGGTCTCCGTCTGGTCGATCCAGCCGACGAATACCAGGATAACAGTGGAATCAGCCAGATCTTCGATCCACGCACCCGCCGCCGGGTCATCCAGGACAAAAGGCTGCGCAGAGACTGTCTCCAGTCCTATCTGCAGAGCCTTGTCGAGGTCGCAGTCGGGGTCCACGCCGATCTTGAACAGAAACCGTCGCTGCGGATTGGTCGAATAGTTGGTGATATTGCTCTTGAACACGGTGGCGTTCGGAATGCGGATATGATTGCCGGAGGGTTCCATCAGGATGGTCGCCCGTGACGTCAGGCTGATGACGAAGCCCTCATAGCCCTCGATCGCCACATAATCCTTCGGCCGAAATGGTTGCCGGATGCTGAGCAGAATGCTGGCGATATAGTTTTCCACCGTGTCGCGCACCGCAAAACCGACGGCGAGGCCGACGATACCGGCAGCACCGAGCAATGTTCCAAGCAGCGCCGTCGCTCCGAGAATATCGAGCGCCAGCACGCCGCCCACGACGACGAACAGAATCCGCACCAGTTGCCTGATGAGGTGCGCAATGAAGGCGTTCGGCGCGATCCGGTTCCACGGCCAATCGCGCGCGGCAATCACCAAGCCGATCGCGCCGACAACCAGCCAGCAAAACAGCGCGACCATGGCCAGCGGCAGATAGTTGAAGACCTGGATCGTTCGGTTCTCAAGCCGTTCGTAAACGGGCACCAGGCGTTCCGAGACCGACGTTTCCTCTTCGATCTCGTTGATGACCGCGACAACGCCATCGACGCGGCTGGCCAAGCCCTGGGCACGGTCGGAAAGCTGCGCTTCGCCGACGATCCCTCGCAGGGTGACGACACCGGAACGCACCACAACGGTGACGCCCTCCAGTCCGTTCAGCTCGTTGAAAATCTCCTTGATGCGCAGCGCAATGGCGCGATCATCGATCGCCGCATCGCCGGCTGCAATCGCACCCCCGTTCTGCTCGGTCTGCGCCGCAACCGGGTGCGGCAAGGCACCGACGCACAAAACCAGGCACACAATAATCGCGCGAATTGCCTTATCCACGGTCGGTCCCCCTTCAATCAGGTTCGACTGTAAAGACATCTTGGGGTCCAGCCAATATCTGCCAGGCGCCCGGTTCGGGATAAGCGTTCAAGCGAGAAAGCGGTGCTACGCTCAGTAGACCACGCTCAACATGAACATCGACACGAGCAGGAACAGGATCGACATGATGCCCCCGGCCCGGACGAAATCCAGCACCCGATAGCCACCCGGTCCCATGATCAGGGCGTTAACCTGATGGGTCGGAATAAGGAAGGAATTGGACGTCGAAATCGCCACCGTCAGCGCAAAGATCGCCGGATTGCCGCCGGCGGTGATGGCAATGGAGACGGCAAGGGGCACCAGAAGCACCGTGGCGCCGACATTCGACATCATCAGCGAAAAGGCCGTCGCCAAAATGGCAACACCGGCCTGTAGAGCCCAGATCGGCCAGCCGTCGAGCACGATCAGGATCTGCTGGGCAATCCATTCCGCCGTGCCGGTGTTCTGCACCGCCTGACCGAGCGGTATGAGACAGGCGAGCAGGAACACCGTGTTCCACCCGACCGCCGCATAGGCCTCGTCGATGCTCAGCACTCGCGTCAGCAACATGCCCACAGCGCCCGTCAGCAGGCAGAGCGACAGCCGAACATCTGTAAACAGGATCAGTGACAGGGAGACGGCGAAAAAGAACAGGGCGTAACTAACCTTTTCCGGGCGCAACTCCTCCTGCGGAAAGTCCGAAGTGACGACCACGAAATTGCGATCCCGCTTGAGACGAGTGAGGTTGTCCCAGCGCGTATGAGCCACCAGCATGTCGCCAGCCTGGAACGGCACCAACCCGATCTGCGTCGGTTCGTGATCGTCCGTACGCACGTGGCTCAGCGTCTCTTCGCCACGATGGATGGCAAGCAGGCTCAATCCATAGCTCTTGCGCAGCAACAGGTCGCGCGGGCTTTTGCCGATCAACTGCGAATCCGGCGGGATCACCAGCTCCGCAATGCCGGCATTGGTCGGTGCGAATTCGTCGGCAAATATGTCCAGTTGCGGACGAATCCTCAGCCCGTAGCGATCCGCAAAGCGGCGCACGACGGAGTACTTGCCGATAATTGCCAGTCGACACGGTGCGGCGATTTCGGCGGTAAGGATCTGCAGCATTGATGCCTTGCCGCGATAGAAGGTGGAGATGATGTAGATGTTGTGTTCGTTGTTCATGTCGGCGAGGATTTCGCCGACGAGTTCACTGTCCTCAGGCACGTCGACCTCGAACACGCTGGTCTTCAAACCGTAGACACGCTGAAGATATTGCGAGGTGGCCTGGCCCGTTGTACCATCGACTTTGGACTTTTCGCCCGGCAGTACCCAGCGACCGAACAGCAGGAAATAGAGGATACCGGTGACGATCAGCGCTGCGCCGATCGGCGTAACGGAAAACAGTCCGAAGGGCTGCATCTGCTGTTCGGGGGGCAGAGTTGAATTTGCGGTCTGGATCAGGTCATTGAGCAAGATGAGCGGCGACGAGCCCACCATCGTCATGGTGCCACCCAGGATGGCGCAAAATCCCATTGGCATCAGCAACCGCGACATCGGGATTCCGGAACGCGCCGAGATGCGGCTGACAACCGGCAGGAAGAGCGCGGCCGCGCCCACATTCTGCAGGAAACTTGAAATGATGCCCACTGTTCCCGAGACGATCGGAAGGACCCGCGACTCGGTCTTGCCGCCGCGTTTCAGTATGGTTGCCGCAACACTGTTCATGATGCCGGTCTTGTCGAGACCGGCCCCGACGATCATGACGGCGATGATGGAGATGACGGCATTGGACGCAAATCCGTTGAAGAGATCGTTGACATCCGCCAGTTGCTCCAGGCCCGGCACGTAGCTGAGGATTCCGATAAGCACCAGCACCAAGATGGCAGCGAGATCCACGCGAATGATCTCGGAGACGAACAGGAACACAGTAAAGGCCAGTGCTCCGACCACGACCGCCATTTCGGTGGTGAATTCCAACGACCCTCCCCCTTGTTATCTCGAATTTTGCGACGAAATCGATGACCCGTCAATTTTTGGGGAGGCTGGCAGCGAGTTCATCCGCATTCGGAATCAATCATGTAGCCAAACAGCAACAATTCGGTGCCTTGAACGGCCTCCCTATGCTGGACGGATCGACGCGAATTTACCATGATGCCGGGCCGGACACGCGGTGGGAGAGCAGCATATGAAGATCACGCAAATCAGGGCCTATCAGGTCGACCTACCGCTGAAGGAGGGTCGCTACAGCTGGTCGAACGGCAATTTCGTCGAGGTCTTCGACAGCACGGTCGTTGAGATCCAGACTGACGAAGGGCTGACCGGTTACGGTGAATGCTGTCCGCTCGGCTCAGCCTACCTGCCCTCCTTTGCACTCGGTGTCCGGACTGGCTTGCAGGAACTGGCGCCGCATCTTCTGGGTCTCGACCCGCTGAACATCGGCGCCATCAACCGCACCATGGATGCTGCCCTGCGCGGTCACCCCTATGCCAAAGCGCCCATCGACATTGCCTGTTGGGATCTTCTCGGCAAGGCAACCGGCCAGCCGGTCTACATCCTGTTGGGTGGATCCGCCCAACACGACATCGCGCTGTACCGCGCCATCAGCCAGCAGAGCCCCGACGAAATGGCGGAACGGGTCGCTAGCTATGCGGCTGAGGGTTATACGAAGTTCCAGCTCAAGGTCGGCGGCGATGCCAATGACGACATCGAGCGCATTCGGGCTGCTCGCGCCGCTCTCAAACCGACCGACATTCTCGTTGCCGATGCCAATACCGGCTGGACACGCCATGAAGCGGCACGTGTCGTCGGCGCGATATCGGACCTCGACGTTTATGTGGAACAACCCTGCCCGACCTATGAGGAATGTGTCTCCATTCGTCGTCGAACGGCGCTCCCCTTCGTGCTCGACGAGGTGATCGACGGCACCGGCTCGCTTGTTCGCGGCATTGCCGAAGACGCCATGGACATCATCAACCTGAAAATCTCCAAGGTCGGGGGCCTGACGAGAGCCCGGCTGATGCGTGACCTATGCGTGGAAGCCGGCATCCCGATGACCATCGAGGACACCTGGGGCGGCGACATCACGACAGCTGCTATCGCCCACCTGGCACGCTCGACACCCGCAGAGTTTTGCTTCTCCGCAACCGACTTCAACAGCTACGGGACTGTGTCCATCGCCGACGGCGCACCGCAGCGCGCGGACGGGTGCATGACTGCGCCCGACAGCCCGGGACTCGGAGTCACACCCAAATTCGACATTCTCGGCGAACCGGTCCTGACCTACGCGTAAACAGCTATCGGGTCGTGCCACGCCCGCTCAGCTCTACGAAACGATTCGATTGGCTTCGCGACCGTTTCGCGGGTGACGAAGTCAAACGTGTCTGCATCAAGGCCATGAATCGGTGTGGGGCGCCGGAGGGTGCTTGTTGATAAGGTGCCTCACTCTATCCTATTGAATATTTCGATAACTGGATGACGTCATGGACCAGGCAGATATCCTCAAGGTCGATTTCGCCGCGCTCAGGACGTTGCAATACGTGCACGATCTGGAATCCTTTTCCCGCGCGGCGCAACGGCTGGGGCAGAACCAATCGACTGTCAGCTACACCATCGCCCGGTTGCGCAAGGTTTTTGACGACCCGCTTTTCGTTCGCGAAGGCAATGGTGTGACTGCCACAGACCGCTGTCGGGTCATCGTCGGTCACGCCGCTCGTTTCCTCGAAGAGTTTCAGGGCATCGCCGGCGCCGCCGATTTCGATCCGGCCACCGCCGAGGGCATGGTGACGATCTCTTGCAACCACTACGAAAGAGTCACCATCCTGCCCCAGGTAATTCGGCGTCTTCGAGCCGAGGCGCCGGGCATCCGGCTGCGGGCGCTGAACTCCTCCGCCATCGGCGGCGACCAGTTGAAACGAGGTGAGTGTGATGTCCTGCTCGCACCGATGCAGGTGTCCGGTGACCATCTCTACAAGCGCCGGATTCGAACCGACGAATACGTTTGCATCATGGACGCCGACAATCCACTGGGCCAGGCACCGCTCTCCTTCGAGGCTTACCAGGCTGCCAATCATGCAGTGGTTACCTTTGTCGGCAACTGGCGCCCCTTATATCTGGATGCGCTGGAAGCGCGCGGGACAGTATTGCGCCCGTCGGTGGAGCTTTCCGAGTATGGCGACCTTGAAGGTTACATCGTCGGAACTGACCTGATCGCAACGGTACCGAACCGCCTGGCGAAGCGGTATTCGCCGAAAATCATTCGCCGGACCCTGCCATTCCATGTTCCTTTGGGGCTCGACCTTTACTGGACGATACGCACCCACCAGTCGGCCATGCAGCGATGGCTGCGCGACCTGATCGCGGATGACCGCGAAGACACTCTTTAGGTTATCGAAAAATTCGATACTGCCAATTGGTGGCATTGGATTGACAGGATCCATGCTCGCAAGCTCTTTGGCACAGGCATCGCCTCGCCGGGTTGGTTTGGCGAGAGTGTCGCCTTGTCCGCCTGGCGGACAGGGCCGTGTGCGCCGTTGCGGCGGTCATTCGAGCGCAATAGGTGCTCTTATTGCTCAATCGGCGCTCATTGTAATAGCGTGTGGGACAAGGTCCTTAACTCAAAGGGGCTCGTCGCATGGACCGGGCATCAACCGGACCGTCATAAGGGAGGAATACGTGAACCAGATCTTCAAGCTTGCCGCGTCCGCGGCGATTTTCATCGGCACCGCGGGCAGCGCGCTTGCCGCCGACTACACGCTCACCATCGCTGGCTGGGCTCCGCCAACACACGGCCTTAACTCGATCATGTGGCCAAACCTGGTTGACATGATCGAAGAGGCAACCGACGGCAAGGTCACGGCTGAAATCAAATTCGGCCTGGCGCCACCACCGGCACTGATGGATCTGGTGCAGGATGGCGCCGCCGACATGGCGATCATCTTCCACGGCTATCAGCCGGGACGTTTCGTCGGCACCAAGTTGATTGAACTGCCCGGATATGAAGGCAATGCGGAAGACGCATCGGTAGCCTATTGGCGCGTCCATGAAAAACACCTTGCCCCGCTGAATGAGCACAAAGGGGTCAAGCTGATGGCGCTGACCACACACGGCCCTGGACAGATGCACACCAACGCCGACGTCAATTCGCTGGCCGATCTCGATGGTCTTAAGACTCGGATCGGTGGCGGAGTCGCAGGCGATGTCGGGGCTGAACTCGGACTCATCGGAATCCGTGTGCCCGCGCCGAAAGTCTATGAAACCCTGGCCTCTGGTGCTGCCGATGCAGTCGCCATGCCGATGGAATCACGCAAGGGCTTCAAGTTGACCGAGGTTGCTACCAATGTCTTTGAAATGCCCGGCGGCTTCTACCGCGGTTCCTTCGCGGCGATCATGAGCCAGGAAGCTTTCGACAACCTGCCGGACGATCTGAAGGCCGCGCTGGAAGACAAGGTCTTCGGTGAGGTTTCCAGCCGCATGCTCGGTCAGGCCTGGGACGAGATCGATCGTCAGGGGACCGAAATCACCAAGGCAACCGACACCAACACGATCCGCACGGCGTCCGAAGCCGACGTGGCTGCCTATCAGCCCATCATCGACAAGGTTACGACCAAGGTCTTGTCGGAGCTGTCCGACAAAGGCGTCGACGCAAAGGCAGCACATGATATGGTCAAGTCGCAGATGTCGGGCAACTGACACCTGAAGATTTGTCAGTCATGGCGCGGCCACGGTTCGCGCCATGACTTTCGTCGGGCAATCGCGCAGGGGTACTGGGATGAGCACCGTCGCGCGCTGGGCGGACCGCGCAGCGCAACTACCGATCTATCTTGCCTGCGCAGCGCTCTTTGCGCTCATGGCGATGACCTTTGCCGATGTCTTGCTGAGATCGATCTTCAACGCCCCGATTGAGGCGGCCACCGAACTGACCCGGATGCTGATGGCGATCGTGGTGTTTTCGGTCCTACCGGTACTATCGGTTCGCAGCGGCCACATCGTCGTTGATCTGATGGACACGTTCTACCGCGGCGGCCTTGTCAGCCGCATCCGCGACGGACTGATTTCGCTGGCCTGCGGCGCCCTGCTGATCCTGCCGGCTGGCCGCGTCGTCGTTCTCGCCGAGCGAGCCCGCTCCTATGGCGATCTCACCGAGTACTTGAACATACCGCAATTCTATATCGGCTGGTTCATCGCCATCATGACGTATATCACCGCCGGCGTGCTGCTTCTGCGCGGTCTGATGATCCTGTTTGCTCCCAAGACGGTGGACTACCACGATGTTTGAAGCGACGATCGGCTTCGCCGCCGTCCTCGCCCTGGTTTTGCTGCGCGTGCCGATTGCTTTTGCCATGGGCCTCGTCGGCATGGTTGGCTACATGCTGGAAACCAGCTATCGCGGCGCCATCTCCATGGTGGCCCGGCTGATTATCGACGCCAGCCAGGATTACGGTCTCAGCGTTGTGCCGCTTTTCATCCTGATGGGCCTCTTCGTCAACAAGGGCGGAATCAGCCGCGAGCTTTATCAGGTCTCCTACGCATTCCTCGGTCACCTGCGCGGTGGCCTGGCGATGGCGACGATCGTTGCCTGCGGCGGCTTCGCCGCCGTCTGCGGCTCATCGCTGGCAACCGCCGCGACCATGTCCAAGGTGGCGATGCCGCAGATGCGCAAATACGGCTATGCCGACAGCCTGTCCACCGCTTCCATCGCCGCCGGCGGCACGCTTGGCATCCTCATTCCGCCGTCGGTTATCCTGGTGATCTACGGCCTGCTGACGGAAACTTCGATTGGCAAGCTGTTCATTGCGGGCATCATTCCCGGCTTCATCGGGATCGTGTTCTATCTCGGCGCGGTGTCCTTCACCGTGACGCGCAATCCGGATGCAGGCCCCGCCGGTCAGCGCACCAGTTGGGCAGACAGGCTGGGCGCGCTGAAGGGCGTGTGGGCGGTGCTCGCATTGTTCTTCCTGGTGATCGGCGGCCTCTACGGCGCCCTCGATTTCTGGCCGATCCATCTGGCGTTTTCGCCGACCGAAGCAGCCGGCATGGGCGCTGCGGGTGCATTTATCATCGCGCTGTCGCGCCGCAATCTTAGCTTCCGCGACACGCTTGAGGTGCTGAAAGAGACCGCACTCACCACTGCGTCGCTGTTCAGCGTGCTCATCGGCGCCTGGATCTTCTCCAACTTCGTCAACATCGCCGGCCTGCCGGAAGCATTGCTCGGTGCCGTAACGGCCTACTCGGTCTCGCCCTGGATTGTCATGGCGCTGATCCTGCTGATCTATATCGGCTTGGGGTGCATCTTCGAAAGCCTCTCGATGCTGCTCCTGACCGTGCCGATCTTCTTCCCGCTGGTGCGCGATCTCGGCTTCGATCCCGTCTGGTTCGGTGTCGTCGTCGTCGTGGTGACCGAGATCAGCCTGATAACCCCGCCGGTGGGCATGAACGTCTTCGTGTTGCGCGGCGTGGTCGGCGACGTCTCGACCGGCACCATCTTCAAGGGTGTGACGCCCTTCTGGGTGGCCGACATCATCCGTCTCGCACTGCTCGTCAGCATCCCTGCCCTTGCACTCTACCTGCCCAGCCAGATGGGTTGATGCCGATCAGAGAGTGTGTTTCCCGGCTCGCGCTATCGCTTTGACCGGTTATAGGCCCTCAATCGAAGGAGATGGGCAATGAACCCGGCACTGTGGCTGACACGAACGGCTCAGAAATTGCCCGAGGCGCCGGCGCTGATGACCGGCACACGGGTCGATGCATCGTACCAGCAATTCGCCCGGTCCGCAGCGGCCATCGGGCGATCCCTGCAAAGCCGTGGCATCGCCCGGGGCGCGCAGGTTGCGGTGTTCATGGCCAACTCAACGGCCTATCTCGAGGCGCTTTACGGTATCTGGTTCGCCGGCGCGGTCGCCGTTCCGATCAATGCCAAACTGCATGCCCGCGAAGCCGCCTGGATCATGGGTGACGCCGGCACGCGGCTGGTGTTTGCGGACACCACACGCGCCGAGGATCTGGCTGCGATCATGGGCGATACACTGCCGCAGGTCGTCGATGCGGCCGGAGGGGACTTTGCTGCCATGCGCGCAAGCGAACCCCTGGACGGACCTGCGGCCATGGCGTTCGATGACCTGCTGTGGCTGTTCTATACGTCCGGCACCACCGGCAAGCCCAAGGGCGTGATGATTTCCTGCGGCAATATCGCGACGATGGCTTTCTGCTATTTTGTCGATGTGGACGCGGTCGATCCGCAGGACGCAACACTTTACGCGGCACCAATATCGCACGGGGCCGGCATCTACAATTTCATGCATGTGATGCGCGGCTGCCGCCACGTCGTACCGGCAAGCGGCGGCTTCGACCCGGATGAAATTCTCGATCTGGCTCCGGCCCTGACCAGCGTGCAGATGTTCGCCGCTCCCACAATGGTGCAACGTCTGGTCGCGCGGGCGCGGGAACGTGGCGACAGCGGCGAAGGCATCAAGACGATCGTCTATGGTGGCGGACCGATGTACCGCGCCGACATCGAAGAAGCGGTCGCCTGCATGGGCCCGCGCTTCGTGCAGATTTATGGCCAGGGCGAGAGCCCCATGTGCATCACCGCGTTGCCACGGGAGGCGATTGCTGATCGCAGTCATCCCGACTGGGCCGAACGGCTTGCCTCCGTCGGCAGAGCCCAGAGTGGCTGCGAAGTGGCGATCCTCGATGCCGACGACAACGCGCTGCCACCCGGTGAAATCGGCGAAATCGCCGTGCGTGGCCCTTCGGTCATGCTCGGCTACTGGAACAATCCGGAAGCCACCGCCGATGCGATCAGGGACAGCTGGCTGCACACCGGCGATGTCGGCTCCATGGACGAACACGGCTACCTGACCCTACGGGACCGCTCGAAAGACATGATCATCTCCGGCGGAAGCAATATCTATCCACGGGAGGTCGAGGAAGTTCTGCTGACCCATCCTGCGATCAGCGAAGTCTCAGTCGTCGGCCGACCGCATCCGGAATGGGGCGAAGAAGTCGTCGCCTTCGTCACGGTGCATGCCAACCAGAGCTTCGACCCGGCTGCCTTTGACGCGCTGTGCATCGACAGCATCGCCCGCTTCAAACGGCCAAAGGATTATGTCGAGCTATCCGAACTTCCGAAGAACAATTACGGAAAGGTGCTCAAGACCGAGCTGCGCAAACTGTTGGCTGGGTCCAGCTAGAGCCCGTATGATGCCACCTGGCATACCAACACCCGGTGTCGGCAGATTGCAACATCATCTGGTCCTTTGAGACTATTCGAGTTCGTCAGCCCATCGGCGAGACCATGCGCCAAATGGCTTCAAAAGAGCGAATAACTCTGAGCCAACGTCGGTCAGCCGATACCCTTGTCCATCGTGCTCCAAGACCCCACTGGCCGTCAGTTCCTTGATGCGCCGATTCAATATCGTTGGTGATATCTGCTCGCAACTTGCCTGCAATTGTCGAAATGTCATCGGACCATTCGATAGCTGCCAGATGATCCCGAGCGCCCAACTTCGACCAAGCAAGTCAAAGAGGGCCATGATTGGCTTACCCGATTTTGAACCTCTGACGGGTTGCCCTGGGGTGGGAATGTTTGCAGGCAACGGAATCTCCTCTTGCTACTGTTTGTGTAGCATCTTATTGCTACATTTTATGTAGCAATAAGATGGACCGATGTCATGCTGATACTTCCCATCGTGGCGGCTCTGGGAGCGTCTTTGGGATGGGCTGCGGGATTTGTTCTGGCGCAGTGGCCCAGCCAACAACTGGGTTCATTCGAGTTCACCCGCATCCAGCTCATTGCCTGTGCAGCGATACTCGCAGCCGTAAATAGTGGCCTGGGATATTGGCCAACACTAAACTGGGAATTCTGGCCGTCCTATGCCGCAAGCATTGGTATCGGCATGATGATCGGCAATCTCGCGATGATCTAGTGCTTGCGCCGAGGCGGCCCAAGGCGTACCGCAGTACTCCTTTCGTTGCAGGCACCCCTTGTTGGTGCAATGGCGTTTGTTTGGTTGGATGAGATCCCAAGCTGGAGCGATCTGTTCGCAGCGGGCCTGACCCTTTTCGGCGTGTTGCTTGCAGTGATGTTTGGAAACAACTCACGCTCTCAAAGCGACGTACCGACAGGCAATCTGGCCATTGTATTCATACTTGGCGTCGTTGCCGCGGCGTCTTACGGGTTTGGTTTCCTGGTCCTGAAACCCGCATTATTCGCTGGTGTCGAGCCCTTGGTGGCTTCAGCGACACGCCTGCTGGGAGCCTCACTGCTGATATCAATCGTCGCACTTTGGCCCGCAAAGACCCTCAAGCCGCAGACGGCAGTCACTCCATATCTTCTTGGTCGCACCATCCTTCCAGGGTTCATCGGGTACGGGGTTTCTTCCACCTTGCTGCTTTACGCATTTGCGAATTTTGACGCAGGAATCGCTGCTGTTCTTGGCTCTCTAGCCCCCGTATTCGTTCTTCCAATACTCTGGCTCAAGGAAGGCGTAGCACCCCGGCCACAGGCGATTATCGGAGCGACGCTGGCTGTGGCCGGAACCTCCCTGATCATTTTGTGCTGATCAGTAGCCCCGAACTGAATCGCGAACGCAGGAAGCTCAAGGTACCCGTTGAATTGCCGCCAAACTACGAATCCAGCTTCTTGACCAGACGGTTGTAGCGCCGCTTGGTTCTGTCGCCGGATTTCAGTTTCTTGGCTTCGCCGGTATAGTAGTCCTTCTTCGAGGGCTTTTCGCCGTTGAAGCGCACCGACCAGAGGGTCCAGGTCTTCTTGCCGTCGCGGAACCAGCTCCAGCAGTCTCGAACGCTCCACGCCTTTCCGGAAGAAAAGGACGTTCCTTTCGTCTTCATACAGATGCGGTTGCCGCGAACCGTCCAGGTTCCATTGCCAACCCATTTTCCCTGCTTGCTGACGTTCTTCGTCGTGCCGTTGGGAGCGAAATAGGCCTGACTGCGGCTCCAGTCGGCCGTCTTGCCGGAATAGAGCGCCTTGATTTCCGCCGAAGACAATTTGACCGCTGAGGAAGGCAATTCTCCAGCCGAAGCAGATTGTACTGTCGCCAGAAAAGCAACTCCCGAGATTGCAACAATCCGACTCACATGCCGGCGCATCGTTTCAATAGCAAAACATCTCATTACATTTCTCCAAAATTTCTTTTGTAAAACACTTATATTTAATGATGAAGTAATTATCAACAGAATTCCACCCTTACTTTATAAACAAAAAAATATCAGATAAAATAAGTCAGTAATTT
The DNA here is from genome assembly GCA_965216535.1 of Hoeflea sp. GTDB lineage: Bacteria > Pseudomonadota > Alphaproteobacteria > Rhizobiales > Rhizobiaceae > Hoeflea_A. The sequence continues at coordinate 1,169,779 of OZ244175.1, read as the reverse complement.
GATAACCAAATGAAGTAACTTTTGATTGAGCGGCAGAGCGACTAGTCAATGTTGGCTACAGCAAGCGAACAACGGTATTGAGCCACTTTGCTGCATGCGGCACAGCGCACAAATCTCAGTTTCGCAGAACATCGTTCCCACGCTAAGAAGATATGATCAGAAGCAACGAGAGGCATGATCATGAATTTGTCGCAACCGACTCCGGAATTGCCGGTTCCAAATGTCCGAGAGGCGCAGGTATACTATCGTGACATGCTTGGCTTCGAGATTGCCTGGTGCAACGAAGAAGGAAAGATCGGCGCAGTGGCGCTGGGTGATTGTTCAATCTTCTTCAGGGAGGTGATTGGGGAACGTCCGCAGAGTACGTTCTGGGTGTTTTGTGAGGACCTGGATGAGGTGCACGCGGAGTTCGTGCGACGCGGAGCAAACATCACCGAAGACCTGGACGTCAAGCCATGGGGTTTGCGGCAGTTCACGATGGAAGATCATTGCTCAAACAAGTTCTATTTCTTTCACGATCTCTGATTCTTTGCGGTCAAAAATGCAGATCGCTCGGTGCCTGAGACGCTATCTGGAAAAAGCAGCTGCTTGATCAAAGCCGGAGAGGTCAGCGTTGTGCGACCCTACTTCTTCGTAGCCACAAAGACACCGTCCCAGTCCTCGGCCACACCGACGGCGGCCAACTGTTCAATGCGCTCCTTGAACATGTCGTAAAGACCGGAGAGCGATCGCGGGGCTTCTTTCGCCAGGGCTTCGACAGCCTTCTTCGCCGCCACCAGATCGCCTCGATAGTAGCAATCCATGAAGGCCATGTGCCGCTCGGCAAGACGCCCGAAATCCTGCCCCTCAAGATCGGCCTCTGACGGCATTGTCAGAATGGTCAGCGGCTCGGCACGTCCGACGACCCGCACCCGATCCACCTCCAGTTTGGCGACATCGGGCGCCCCGGCCGCGGTGGTCTCGGCAATCAGGTTGGAGACGCCGTATTGTTTGGTGAGTGATTCAATGCGGGCAGCAACATTCACCGCATCGCCGATCGCCGAATAGTTGAACCGTTGCGTCGAGCCTAGATTACCGACGCAGCAGATGCCGGTGTTGAGCCCGATTCCGATATTGATCTTATGGGTAAGGCTGGCGTTGAGTTCATTCAGCCCGCTTTCCATCTGCAGGGCCGCACGGCAAGCCCGCATCGCATGATCTTCCTGCGCAATGGGCGCGTTCCAGAACGCCATGATGGCGTCGCCCATATATTTGTCGATGGTCGCGCCGCTCTCCAGCAGCACATCGGTCATCGGCGTCAGGAAGTTGTTCAACAGTTCCGTCAGCTCAGAAGGGTCCAGCCCTTCGGAGATTTTGGTGAAACCGCGAATATCGCAAAACAGCAGAGTAAGCTCGCGGTTCTCGCCGCCCAGCGTCAGCCGGTCCGGATGCCGGGCGAGTTGCTGCACGAGGGTCGGCGCCAGATACTGCCCGAACGCCTGGCGCACGAAGCGCTCCTGGTTCTCGGTCACAAGAAGACGCGCGGCGGAGGCAGCTCCGAAGGAAACTAGAATGGCCGTCACCGGCAGCACCGGATCAAGCAAAATCTGCTGCTCAAGAAAAGCGAACCAGCAGGCGACAACCGTTCCACCGCCGAGCAACAGGGCCCACAAAGTGTTGCCGGCAACCGACAGAAACGGGATGACGGCAATCGCCAGCAGGCTGAGCACCACCGTTGCAAATAGCTCAAGCCCGAGGGCCCAATCTGGTCGACTCAGGGAAACCCCGGAAAATATCTGGTCGATGATTTCCGCGTGGATGGTGACGCCTGCAACGCTCGCAGACATCGGCGTCGCACGCTGGTCGCGCAAACCCTGCGCGCTGGCTCCGATCAGCACGATATGGCCGGCAATTGCATCGGCGACCGCCGGATCGACCTCGGTCTCGGTCAAGGTGTGGGCCGGCAGAATGCGCGCTCCGGTGCCATCGGTATAATAGACCCACAGGGAGCCGTCGGCATTCGTCGGAACGACGAAATTGCCGACGCGCATCGCCACCATGGCCGCCAGGCCCGTGTCGGCCTCGCCGCTGGCGCCGGTACCACGGGCCTGCAGACCCTGAGCTCCCTGGGCGACACGCAGGGCTTCAACAGCCAGTGACGGCAGGATGATGTCGCCGGATTTCGCCAGCAACGGTACACGCCGCACCACGCCATCGAATTGCGGATTGAAATTGAGCACCCCGAGACCGAAGGCCGCCCCATCAAACAGCGGCAGGTTGGCCAGGGCTCCACCCGCATCGGGCAGGTACTCGGTCGGATTGGCGCCGCCAAAGCTCAGACCGGTTTTCGAAACAGGCGCCGGATCGTCGATCTCCGGCGACAGAAGCGCACCCGTGACGGTCGGATTGCGCGTCAACGCTTCCGCAAACCGCCGGTCATTGTCGAGCGCGTCGAGATCGATACCGCTACTGGTGATGACGTCGCCCAGTTCGAGCCCCTCAAGAACCCGCGCCGGTGACGTGCGGTCGGGCTCGGAAAACACGATATCGAAGGCAATTGTGGCAGCACCCAATTGCCCCAGCCGGTCGACGATTTGCGCGAGCGTCGATCGTGGCCATGGCCACTGACCGATCCGTTGGATCGACTCCTCGTCGAGATCGACGATGGTAACGGGTGTGCCGCCATGCGGCCGCGGTGCCAGCCGTTGATAGGTGTCGAAGACCTGCACCTGCAGTCGTTCAAAGGGCGAAAGCGGTGAGAGTGACAGCAACACCACGCAGGCAAGAGCGACCATGCCGCTGCCCCAGATCACGCCACGACGCTGGCGCAACAGTCGAGACAACAGGCTTCGCAAGCTCACTTTCGACATGCCCTCCGATCACCCGCGCCAGGTTAGCCCTGGCACATTAATGACCGTGACAGTTCTCAGCGCAAGCAAGAGCGTCAATCGGTAAATTGCGGCGGTGGCAGGTCGACTTCCTTGCCCAAGAAAGTGCCCACCACTTTGTGGTTGCCTTCATGCGCGTGGAACTGGCCGAACGTGCCGGCAGCGATGGCATTGCCATCATTGGCCAGGGCCCCGAGAACGGCTCCGCTGAGACCGTTCGAACCAAGGAGTTCACCCCTGTAGAGAGCAAAAGGGTGGTTGCCTTGAGCGTCGGTAACGGCGGCGCCGTAGTTGGCACCATCAAGGTTGGTAATACCAAAAGCGCCTTCCCGACTGGAGAGATCCAGGCTGAGGATGAAGTCACCCGAGGCGATATACTGGTCTCCGTTGCGGGCAATGTTCGCTATGGCCGTTCCCTGATACGCCGCATTGGTCGGTCCGGTCGGCAGGTCATCGACTCGTGTAATGTCGCCGGAAACCCAGGTGCCCATGTGGACATATTCCACAACTTGGTTGGTTTCACCCTCACCATAGTCGATTTCGCCGCCGACATAGGTCCCCCACCAGCCCCAGTCGGCGAACGTGCATTCGGTGCAATGTTGGTAGCCGTCCAACGGCGCTGCGCGTCCTGATACGATGTAACTCCCCGGATTGACCAGTGTCGACTGCGCAAAGTTTTCATCGTCGGTGGCAAATCCGGTCGAGTCCCGGTTTTGGTTGGCGGCAAAAATATTGTCGTCGACAAAAGCACTGTTGCCGCTGCCGACACTCGGGTGGGTACCAAACCCGACGGCTAGCTGGTCCACAAACGAATTGTCGGCGACATCGACAAGAAGTCCGCCCGCGTACAACTCATCATTGTTGGACCCTGTACCAAGGAACAGTTGGAAGTTCTCGCGGTCATCAGCAGCCAGGATGGTCGGGTTCAGGTACCCGCCTCCTGCAGACTCCGAGAGACCCGTCATGAATCCAAAACCGCCCCTCTCGGTGCGGCTCAGACCGCTTTTCGGCACCTGGTTCACCAGGTCGGCAACGTGATGGGTTCCGAAATTGCGCTCGGACTGGAACGTATTGACCGGTGGGTCGCAGGGCAGATATCCGCACCCTTCGGAAACCGAATCGAAAAACGCATCGACATTCGGATCAAGTTCGACCCCGATCAGAAAATGCTCGGCGTTGGGACCAAAGGCGGAACCACCGTTGGCGCCCGGCAACGTCACCGCCGAACTCCCGCGCATGTTGGTGGCAGGCGCATCAGCCGCCATGCGATAGCTTCCGCGACGCGCCATATGCAGTTGTTTCTTGCCACTGCTGTTGGTGAATGAACCGCCGGTACCGGCAAAAATGGCGCTTTTCTGCGAACTGCCGGAGCCGGTGATGTCGATCCAGTGATACAGGGTTCGCTTCTGCCCTGGCGGCGCTTCCACCAGCAGGAAGTCGGTTGTCGCCATGTTGCCGAGTTGCCCGTAGAAGGTCGGGTTGAAGAACGCGACATCAGCATTCTGGATAGGATCGACGGTTAGCGAATAGGTTCGGATATCGTCATCCTGAACCGGCAGGGCAGTGAAATCCGTTTCGGTCCCGGTGAGGATGTAGAAGGGTTCCTTGACATCACCGTCGACGCCCAGGAGGTAAGCGACAAAGTCGCCTCGGCCGGCATAGGCGGGGCCACTGATGGGGCCATCCGGTGAACTGCCGGTCGCCGTAAACTGCTGAAGACCGCCATCTCCCTCGGTGCCAGTCAAATCAGGCAGAGTGATTGTGCCCCCGAACGGCGACGGCGCGACAAGTTCACCATCCTGCTTGGTGAAGGTCACCAGGAAATCAGAGTCCGGCGTCGACCCGATCAAACCGCGGGAGCCTGCGGCGGGATAGCTCTCATTGAAGTGAGTCGTATAGACGTCAGCACCCGTTACGACGCGCGCTTCCTGTGTTTCAGGATCGGGGTCTGGGTCTGGATCGGGATCAGGATCTGGATCTGGATCGGGGTCCGGATCAGGATCTGGGTCCGGATCAGGATCGGGATCCGGATCAGGATCTGGGTCCGGATCAGGGTCAGGCTGCGGGTCTCCCTCGGCCACCTCGTTTCGAATGATGTCTTCCGAGACGTCTGATGGGGGATTGAGATCCTCGCTGACCTCACCCAGATTGGTTGCCTCGACCGGTTTCGGCGTTGGAATAGGAATGTTGCCGGAGAAATTGGAGTTGACGCTGGCGACCTGCGACTGGGCGACGGTCGAATCCGTCGGCACCTGGCGGGCGCCGCCATCCTGGCCCGGATTGCCCTGAAGGCTGGCCTTGAAGTTCTGTGCGTCGGCATCCGAGCGCGGCCGGACATTGCTGCCCCCGTTGTTCACCTCCAGGGTGAATCCGGGCTCGAAAAGGCGCTGCTGTCCGCCGCCTGGACCTTGATAGGTGACCTCATCGCCGAAGATCATCGAGAATGTGCCGCTCGACCCGCTGACATTGCCCTCGACCATGGCGCCGCGGATACCGATGGATCCGGCCGGTGTCTTGACCGTCGCGCCGCCCGGTTGCCGGCTGGTCTGCCCACCGATGAACCGAAACGCCCCTTTGGCTACCGTTGCCACCACTTTTGCGTTGCCGGTGTTCGGGTTGTAGACGAACTCATCGATGGTCAGTTGGCTGTTCGGCCCGATGGTGAATGTCGTACCATCGACCAGCAACACCTGAACCAGACCGGCCGCGTCGGTGCTGATCCGTTCGTTGAATATCACTGTATGACCGATGCTGATCACGCGTGCCGGTGCACTTCCACGACGGCTCTTTGCATCAAGATTGACGGCGGCTGTCACGCCGACTTTTGGAGAAGATTGGCCAAGCGCGCCAACGGGCATCAGCATGGCACTGCCCATCAGCATCGCAAAGAAAGTTCTGCTTGTCCGTTGAATCGTCATGTCACCAGACCTTCACCAGGGAAAGCGTCGTTCCGACATTGTTGTGCTCGCGCGTGGGGTAGTTCGAATCGACGTAGCGGTAGTCGAACTCGGCGAGCAGCGACAGGTTGTTCTTGATCGGAACGTTCAGTGACGCCTGGGCCACATATTCCCAGTCATATTCCGACTGCGTCGTATTCACCAGCGGGTCTGGCGCGTCATAGTCACGATAAAGAACGCCCAGCGAACCACCAAAGATCCACTTCTGCTCGCCCTTGAAGGGGGACATGAAGGCCACGGCGGTGCCGATCTGCAGACCCACCTCCGTATAACTCAGGTAGTCGGCCTTCGAAATGCTGCGGGTCACCCCACCCGTCGCACTGATGGTCCTCATCGGATTGACGATATATTGGTAGGTTCCGAGCACCCGGATCTCGTCGCCATCACGGTCGGTAGCGCGCGGCACGGTCGGCGAGTTGTTGTACCATTTGTGCCGGTATTCGATTTTCGCAGACCCGGATGAACGTGGGCTCAGTTGGCCAACAATCCGAGTCCCGGCACCCAGAAATGTCGAATAGTAGTCTTCGTGCAGGAACGAGGTGGCGACAATGCCGTAGATGCCGAGCGCCGCATTGTCATAGCCGAACCGCGCCAGATCGAAGGCCGGTCCGAAGGTCGCTTCCGCCTGAGCCAGATCGAACTGCTCCTGGGTAAACTGCTTTGACGCATAGCCGACGATGTCGAATTCCAGAGACGTCCCCTGCTGAGCCAGTTGATGCGACACGTGGTAGGTGCCGGCCAGATAGACATTACCGTCCGGTGAGGCCTGAGATTCGGCGCTCAGTTGATAGGGCAGGCCGTTGAGGATGATGATTTCACCGTCAGGCCCACGATTGACGTTGGTCTGGTAGCGGATACCGGCACGCATCTGGCCGGAGGTCACGGTGCCTCGCGTGGCGTCGTCGATCCGGTCGAGATAGGCTTCCACCTTCGCACGCACCGCCGGTGGCACGTTCGGACCGGAGATTGCCGATTCGAAATAAGTCTGCGCCGTTTTGTACGCGGTCAGCCGATAGTAGAGCAGGCCGAGTTCGAGCTGCAGGCGCGGCAGGCCAGGCGCAAAAATCAACATGCGCTCAAGTGTCGAGATGGCCGCTTCCAGGTCTCCGACCTGAATCGACAGAGTTGCGTATTCAAACGCCGCATCAAGATCGTCGGGCTGACCCAGCATATGCTGGAACAGGACGGCCCGGCGGGCCTGGACCTGGGCTTCCGCCTGGCCGGACACCAGCGGCCGTCCGGTCTTTTTGGCGGGTACATTCGGCGCCGTTTGAGCAACGGCTCCAGTCGCCAACGCTGCCACACAGCAGGCGATTGCCGCTATCTGCCCTGTTCTGCTCCAAACCTTACGCACGTTCCGTCGACGCCATCCGCGTTATATCTTCTTTAACCGACACTATTCCCGAGTACATTTTGCAGAGTCAAACGGGTTTGCCGGCAAACTGCCTGCTATCGGCAAAAGTTCGCCGGGTGCGACATTTATGCAATACGCAGGCTCTACATCCTTGGATGGTTTTGCCGATACCGGGAACACGCAAAGGGTTTGTCGAGCTGGCCCGATGTTGCGACCGGCGGCCGGATTCCGGCTGCGAAACGGCAGCACCAGACCTTCCGGTTCCCTTTTCCCACAGACTGGTATAGGTCAACCGCAACCTTCCTAAACCGGCCGAGCCTGAACGAATGAGCGCTGAACGAGACCTTCTGGAGTCCCTCTTTCACACTGCGGTCGATGCCGCGCTTCCCGACAAGACCATCGCCGGATTCCTTCCGGAAAAACCGAAAGGCAGAACGGTCGTGGTGGGTGCCGGAAAGGGTGCGGCCCAGCTTGCCAGGGCATTGGAAGCCCATTGGGATGGACCACTCAGCGGAACGGTTGTCACGCGTTACGGATACAGCTGCGACACGCGCGATATCCGGGTTCTCGAGGCTGCACATCCGGTGCCGGACGAGGCCGGTCTTGAGGCCACGCGCGCCTTGTTCGAGACGGCGTCAGGTCTCACCGAAGACGATCTCGTGATTGCACTTGTCTGCGGTGGCGGTTCTTCGCTGCTGCCGGCACCTCCGGAAGGCCTTGGCCTCGCTGATGAGATGGCGCTCAACGACGCGCTGCTCAAATCCGGCGCGCCGATCGACGAGATGAACTGCATTCGCAAACATGCCTCCGGCATCAAGGGTGGTCGCCTGGCACTCGCCGCCCACCCGGCTCGGGTCGTTTCGCTGATCGTTTCGGATATCCCCGGAGATATCGCCGCCCACGTGGCATCGGGTCCGACGGTGCCGAGCGACAGCACGGCTGAAGAGGCACGTGCCCTGGTGCGTCGCCATCAGCTTGATCTGCCGCCGGCGCTCGAAGCACATCTGATGTCCGATGCCGCCCATGCGCCGTCACCCGACGACCCGCGTTTTGAAGGCAACGAAGTGCATATCATCGCGTCCGCTCAGCTTTCCCTGGAAGCTGCGGCACGGGCGGCGCGCGAACGCGGCTTCGAAGCGGTCATTCTGTCGGATGCGATCGAGGGCGAGGCTCGCGAAATCGCCCACATGCACGCTGCCATGGCAATCCAGATCGCCCGTCGCAATGCCCCGTTCAACAAGCCGGTCATTCTCCTCTCCGGCGGTGAGACCACGGTAACACTGCGTCACAAGGGACGCGGCGGCCGCAACAGCGAATTCCTGTTGTCATTGGCCCTCGATATCGAGGGCTTTCCGGGAATTCACGCTCTCGCCGCCGACACTGACGGGATCGACGGTTCGCAGGACAATGCGGGAGCTTTCGCGGATGGCAACACGGCCGCGGCCATTCGGGCGGCTGGCGGTGATCCTGCCGAACTGCTCGCCCTGAACGATGCCTGGCACGCGTTCGACCTGGCCGGCACGCTTTTCGTGCCCGGCCCGACCGGCACCAATGTCAATGATTTCCGGGCAATCCTGGTTCGATAGTTGCCGCGACTAGATCAATAAGGAATTCCGACGTAATTCTCGGCCAGCGATTCCGCGGCCGCTTTCGACCGGACGACCTGCGCGAACTCAGCCCTCTGGATGCGGCGGTCGAATTCGCTGGTATCGGGAAAGCGGTGCATCATGCTGGTCATCCACCAAGAGAACCGTTCGGCGTTCCAGATGCGCTTCAAGGCGCGATCCGAATAGGCATCGAGTGCGGCATCGGACGCTTCAGCATAATGCTCGCGCAACCCTTCAAACAGGTAGTGGATGTCACTGGCCGCCAGGTTGAGCCCCTTCGCCCCGGTCGGCGGAACGATATGGGCGGCATCACCGGCCAGAAATAGCCGGCCAAACCGCATCGGCTCACAGACGAATGAGCGCAGTGGAGCGATCGACATTTCGAGTGCCGATCCGGTGGTCACAGCATCGGCGAAACGCCGCGGCAGCCTGCGCCGCAATTCATCCCAGAACCGATCTTCGCTCCAGTCGTCCACCTTGTCGCTGAGCGCACATTGGACGTAGTAGCGGCTGAGTGTTTCCGAGCGCATGGAGCAAAGAGCAAAGCCGCGCTCATGGTTGGCGTAGATCAGTTCGTCAGAGACCGGCGGCACTTCCGACAACATGCCAAGCCAGCCGAACGGGTACACCTTTTCAAACTCGCGGATCGCCGTCTCGGGCACTGCCCGCCGGCTTGGTCCGTGATAGCCATCACAACCGGCAATGAAGTCACAATCAATGCGGCCGGCGACGCCGTCGCGTTCGAAACTGACATGCGGTCGTTCGCCGTCAAAGCCGTGCGGTTGAACGTCTTTGGCATTGTAAAGCGTGGTCAGCCCGGAAGCCTCACGCGCATCCATCAGGTCCTGTGTCAGTTCGGTCTGGCCATAGACAAGCACCCGCTTGCCACCGGTCAGGTTGAACAGATCGATGCGATGAGTGTCGCCGTCGAACACCATATCGAACCCGTCATGCGGCAAGCCTTCCGCACGCATGCGTGCACCCACGCCAGCCTCTTCGAGCATCCCGGCGGTGCCTTCCTCCAGGACACCGGCTCGAATGCGGCCGAGTATGTAGTCGCGGTCGACCCGGTCGAGGATGATGTTGTCTATTCCCGCACGATGCAGCAGTTGTCCGAGCAACAGGCCGGACGGACCGGACCCGATGATCGCGACCTGTGTACGGATCGCCTGCTGGGTCATTGGTCTTCCTTCCCCATATCATCGATATCGGCAACCAACCCCCTTGCCGTCGACAGTGCGGCGCCCGCGGCCACGGTCATCTGTGGCAGCAGCATCCATTCCAGTGTCCAGGCAGCGCCGGATCGCTCGTTTTCATGCACTAGCGCCTGATGCATTCCCGAAACCAGCGTGGCGTTGAAGCGGGCCAGGGTCACAAGGACTTCGGCCGCCACGGGGTTTTGCTTGTGCGGCATGGCGGACGAGCCGCCGCCGCCCGCAAGCCGTATCGCGGCAACATCGTTCTGCGCCATCAGCGCTACATCCTGACCCATCTTGCCGAGCGACCCGGTGAGGCGCGCCAGCCAGCCCGCCAGCTCCGCCAGCGATGTGCGATCCGTGTGCCAACAATCCGAGTTGTCCAACCCCAGTGTCGACGATACAGCGGATGCGACCGCGCTGCCTTTGTCGCCAAGGCGGTCCAGCGTGCCGACGGCGCCGCCAAACTGCAGACGAACCACCCGATCCCGGATCGTGGACCCGTCGTCGGCCAGCGTTCGCAGGGGGCGAGCCCACGAAGCTATGCGGTCACCGCATCGTATCGGCAAAGCCCGCTGCATGCGGGTATGCGCCATCAACGGGTTGTCCCCGAAACGCGCGTTCAGGCCATCAAGGCCCGCAAGCAGCGCTGCGAGCCGGTCAGCCATATCGGCAAGCACCGGTTTCAACCGCATGACAAGCGCCGTATCGATCACGTCCTGGCTGGTGGCTCCGAAGTGGACATGCGGGCCAAACTCATCTCCGACCGCCCGGCGCAATTGCCGCACAAATTCCGGAACGATGACACCATCGCGAGCCGTAGCGGACCGCAAGGCATCGTGGTCCGGCGAGAAACTCTCACAGGCCTTTTCCAACGCCACGGCGGTGCCGGACGGTACCAGCCCAACCGTTTCCTCGGCCCGGGCGAGCGCCATCTCAAACTCCAGCATCGCTTCGATTTCGGCATCGGCGGTAAAGTGGGCGGCAATGGCATCATCGCCCAGCAGACCCGCGAGAACCGGGTGATCGAAGACCGAGACGCTCATGGCTCCAGAAGGTCTAGAAAGGCGCGGATTGCATCGGTCAGGACGACCGGCTGCTCGATGCAGGGCAGGTGCGCTGCCGAAGGAATCTGTTGATACCGGGCACCGGGGATCATACGCGCCAACTCTCCGACAAGCTCCGGCGGGGTCGCGCCATCTTCCTCGCCGACGACGCACAGTGTGGGAACGGCGATTTGCCCTGCCTGATCGGTATAGTCCGTATCACGGATGGCTGCCGCTGTTCCGGCATAGCCGCCAACCGGCGTGCGACACAGCATGTTGCGATAACCGGCCAGCGCCTCCGGCTCTTCGGTTCGGAACCTTTCGCAGAACCATCGTTCGAGGATCGGATCAGCGATGCTCTCGATTCCGTTGGCTTCAATGGTTTCGATGCGGCCGTTCCACAAGTCGGCATCGCCGATCTTGTGGCCGGTGTCACAGAGGACCAGCGCTCTAACGAGATCCGGTCGTTTCTGATAGAGCCCCTGCGCGATCATCCCACCGACGGACAATCCGCAGATCACGGCGTTTTCCAGCTTCAGCATGTCCATCAGCGCTTCCAGATCGCCGATGTGGTCGTCCATGCTGTAGGGCGGCTCGCCGATGTCGGACAGACCGTGCCCCCGCTTGTCGTAGGTGACCACCGCGACATCCCCGGCCAGCCGCACCAGGACGTCCCGCCAGATGCGAAAATCGGTTCCCAACGAGTTGATGAACACCATTGCCGGCTTGCCGGCGGGCGCGCCGATCAGCTGATAGTGCAGCGTGACGCCATTGACCTTGGTAAATTGCACTTGGACTCTCCCTTGCGACATGAAAGCAAATCGGCCGCGAACGGTAAAATGAAAACTCGGTGTCCAGCTATAGCAATTTCGCTATGCTTTAGGCCGAATCGACCCGATACCATCACAATATTGATCGAAATCCGAAACCCCGGAACACTCTTCATCCGGCCAGGCGGGCGCGCGACATCCCAACAAAGACACATCAAAACTGTCACAATTTCTGCTGAAAATCTGAGTGCCTCATCCATTGACCTCGGCGCCCGCATCTGGTTTGTCACGAACAGCCAATCGCAAAGCATCCATGATAGAAAATCTGCAAACCGGCCCTCGCACGATCAGCATTTTCGGCTCAACCGGGTCGATCGGGTGCAACACGCTCGACGTGATTTCCCACCTCGGCGGACGCGAGGCGTTCACCGTCACCGCCGTGAGCGGCCGCGGCAATATCGACCTCCTTGCCCGTCAGGCGCGCGAATGCGGAGCTGAGCTCGCGGTCACTGCCGATGAGACTCGCTACGCCGACTTGAAGCAGGCCTTGTCCGGCAGCGGCGTGGCGGCAGCCGCAGGCACCTCGGCGCTTGTCGAAGCGGCCGAGCGTCCGGTCGACTGCGTCATGGCCGGGATTGTCGGCATGGCCGGGCTGGCTCCGACGCTGGCCGCGGCCCGCCGGGGCGCCGACATCGCGCTTGCCAACAAGGAATGCCTGGTTTCGGCAGGCGGCCTGTTTCAGCGCGAGATCGAGGCCGGCGGTGGTCGCCTTCTGCCAGTGGACAGCGAACACAACGCCATTCAGCAGGTGTTCGACACGCACCAGCGTCACAGCATCGAGCGCGTGATCCTTACGGCCTCCGGCGGACCGTTCCGGCGACTGAGCCTTTCTGAAATGGAACAGGTAACGCCGGCCCGGGCCGCTGCCCATCCCAATTGGGACATGGGGTTGAAGATCTCTATCGACAGTGCCTCGATGTTCAACAAGGCGCTGGAAATGATCGAGGCGATGCACCTGTTTTCACTGCATCCCGAACAGATCGAGGTGATCATCCATCCGCAGTCGGTGATCCACTCGATGGTGGGCTATACGGATGGTTCCGTGCTGGCCCAGCTTGGCACGCCGGACATGCGAACGGCGATCGGTTACGCTCTCAGCTATCCGCGTCGCCCGAATTTGCCGGTGGAGCGGCTCGACTTTGCGCAGCTGGCACGGCTCGACTTTCAGCCACCGGACGAAATGCGGTTTCCGGCACTGCGTCTGGCCCGTCGCGCCATGCAGGAGGGCGGCCATATGGGAGCGATCCTCAATGCTGCGAAGGAGGTCGCGCTTGAGGCTTTTATTGCCGAACGCATCGGATTTCTTGAAATGGCCGTCGTTGTCGAGAGGGTCATGGATCTGATGGGACCGGGAGCCACGCCAACCGAAATCCAGACCATCTTCCATATTGATGGCGAAGCACGGAGGCATGCTGAAGAAGTGATCTCGAACTGCAACGGTTGAGCGTGCATCGTTCAGTCTGGGTTCATGTCGCATTGCTAGTGTCGCCGAAGCATCCCGGTCGGATGAACCGATGGCTGCTGAGCATCGAAGGGTGGTGCGGACATCACCTGAACGTATAGAGTAAAAGGGGCTTTCCTGATGGGGGAAAGTGATCGGAGGCTAAAATGAAGAAAATTCTCGCACTCGTATTCGTCGGAGCCGTCATCGCCGGCTGCACACCGACACAGAAGGGGGCGACCATCGGCGCCGCGACCGGAGCGGCCGTTGGCGGGATCACGACGGGACGGGCAGAAGGGGCCTTGGTCGGAGCTGCGGTTGGCGCAGCCGCTGGCGCCCTGATCGGGCGCGTGTCGGAGAATTCCAACCAGTGCTACTACCGCGACCGCTACGGCCGGACCTACACCGCACGGTGCCCGGCCAACTACTGATCTGAACGTTATTGATGAACGCAGGGGACTGCCGGCCAGGGCCGGCAGTCCCTTTTTCTTTGCGCCTTATTCGGCAGCATCCACCTTCAAGACGCCACGGCGAATCTGGTCTTCCTCGATCGATTCGAACAGGGCGCGGAAGTTGCCTTCGCCGAAGCCCTCGTCACCCTTGCGCTGGATGAACTCGAAAAAGATCGGACCGATCACCGTCTTCGAAAAGATCTGCAGCAGGATCTTGGTCATGCCGCCATCGATGACCCCTTCGCCGTCGATCAGGATGCCATGCTTTGCCATCCGGTCGATCGGCTCGTCGTGACCGTTCACCCGGTCATAGGACCGATCGTAGTAGGTATCCGGCGGGCCCGGCATAAAGCGCAGACCATTGTCGGCAAGCGCGTCCGTCGATCCGTAGATCTCATCGGTGCCGACGGCGATGTGCTGAATGCCTTCGCCTTTGTATTTGCGCAGATACTCTTCGATCTGGCTTTTGTCGTCCGTCGATTCGTTGAGCGGGATGCGGATCTTGCCGCAGGGTGATGTGATCGCGCGCGACACCAGCCCGGTCAGCCTGCCCTCGATATCGAAGAAGTGAATCTGTTTGAAGCCGAACAGTTCGCGATAAAAACCCCACCACTTGTCCATATTGCCACGGAACACATTGTGGGTCAGGTGATCAAGATAATAGAACCCAACGCCCTGCGGTTTCGGATCGTGCTCGCCGATCCACTCAAACTCTGCATCGTAGGGAGAGCCTTTGTCGCCATAGGTATCGACGAAATAAAGCAGTGATCCGCCAATGCCGACGATGGCCGGCACATCCATCACCTTGTCGTCGCCCTCATAGGGCGTCGCGCCTTTTGAGACCGCGTGGTCGAACGCATGTTTCGCGTCGACGACACGCCAGGCCATGGACGGCGCGCAGGGGCCGTGAAGATCGATGAAGCGATCGGCGAACGATCCCTTCTCGGCATTGACGATGTAGTTGACGTCACCCTGCCGCCAGACGGTGATGGCCTTGCTCTTGTGCCGGGCGACCGGGGTGTAGCCCATGCGCGTGAAAAGCTCTTCCAGCTTTTCCGGTTCCGGGTGGGCGAACTCGACAAATTCAAAACCATCGGTGCCGGCCGGATTCTCTTCGCTGATCTTTGCCGGCGGTGCGTCGTGCGGAAACGGACCCATTGTTTTCTCCTGTTTGCGTCATGGCGTTCTGTTGCACTCACTATCGCGCATTTCGCATGCAATTGGCTTGCATTCTTCACGGTTTTCAGGTGAGTTACGCATGATTTGTGCATTCAAATGAGAAAAGGCGCACAAAATGATGGATCAATTCGATCGGAGCATTCTCTACGAGCTTCAACGGGATGCCCGTCTGACCAACAACGACCTTTCGGAACGGGTAAACCTATCGCCGTCGCAATGTTCGCGCCGACGCATGCAACTGGAGGAGGCCGGTTTCATCCGCGGCTATTTTGCCGGGCTCGATCGCCTCAAGCTGGGTCTCGGAATCATCAACATCATCACGGTCACCCTCGACACCCACAACCGCGACAACGCCCGCCGCTTCGCCAACCTCGTCAACGAACTGCCGGAGGTACTGGAGGCCCATGCGCTAACCGGTGAGATGGACTATCTGATGAAAGTGGTAACGCCGGATCTCAAGGCACTGTCGGAGTTCGTCAACGACGTACTCTTGCCGCATGATGCCGTTCATCACGTCAAATCGGCTATCGTGCTTGAAACTCTCAAGGATACCCACGCCCTGCCGTTGGACAGCGCTTGAACGGACGCCCAAAGACTCCGCTAGACAGTTACAAAATTCGAACCATTCATGGCGCCGCCGCCGGGAACTCGGTCTGTTAGCAGACCTTTTCCTAGCGGTTTCGAAATACGTTCACCGCTTTCGGGCTGAAACAATACCATTTTTGCGATGAAACAGGCCGGAGTTCTCATTTTACCGAATGCAACCGATCTGCTTTCTTTCGCTCGGCGGCGGCGGTCGAACAACAATGAAGCTGCGGAGTTGAAGCACAGACTATTCGCACCAGGAAACCAACGGGTCGCCAGCGAACTTCCCCATCGAAATGCAATCGTGGACAGATCTGGAGACCTATCGGGGCTGCATTGCCCGCTGAAACCACACTTGGGAGGAAAACAATGCACAAACGGTTCTTTATGAAATCACTTGTCGCCGGGGCGCTGCTCGCCGCCGGCACCTTTGCCGGTTCAGGCGCGGCACTCGCTCAGGAAGTCACCCTTCGCATGCACCAGTTCCTGCCGCCGCAGGCCAACGTGCCCGCCAAGGTTCTTATCCCCTGGGCAAAAAGGGTCGAAGAAGCCTCCGACGGCCGCATCAAGGTCGAGGTATTCTCCGCCATGGCGCTCGGTGGTACGCCGCCGCAGCTGATCGACCAGGCCCGTGATGGCGTGGTCGACATCGTGTGGACCTTGCCCGGTTATTCACCGGGCCGGTTCCCGCGCGCCGAGGTTTTCGAACTGCCGTTCATGATGACCGACGCTGAAGCCGGATCTCGCGCCTATTGGGAACTGTTCGAATCCGACATGAAGGACACCGACTTCAAGGACTTCAAGATCCTCGGCACCTGGATGCACGGCCCAGGCCTGATCCACGCCCAGGGTGATGGCGTTCAGAAGCTGGAAGACATGAGCGGCAAGAAGCTGCGCGGCCCGACCCGCGTCATCAACGGCCTGCTGGGCGAGATGGGCGCGACGCCCGTGGGCATGCCGGTTCCGGCCATCCCGGAAGCTCTCTCGAAGGGCGTCATCGACGGGACTGTCATCCCCTGGGAGGTCGTGCCGGCTCTTAAGGTTCAGGAACTGGTCAATACCCACACCGAGTTTGCCGGCGATGCTGCTCTTTATACGGCCGTGTTCGTGCTGGCGATGAACAAGGCAAAGTATGACAGCCTTCCGGACGATCTGAAGAAAATCCTCGACGACAATGCCGGACTGGAGTTTTCCGCGCTGGCCGGTCGGGTCATGCAGGAAAACGACGCACCGGGCCGCAAGCTGGCAGCGGAACGCGGCAACAATATCGTCACCCTGGACGAGGCCGAAGTCGAACGCTGGAAAGCCGCGGCCAAGCCGGTGATCGACAACTGGATCGCCGAAATGAACGACAAGGGCATCGACGGTGCGGATCTTTACGAGCGCGCCCAGGCTCTGATCGCCAAGCACTCGAAGTAGAGTTATCGCTAAGTGTTGGCGGGGCGTTTCACGCTCCGCCACATCCATTGACAAAAAACCCAATTGAGGCTCTTGTCGCGACACCGCGACGTGGGGGGAGTTCGACATGGCGCGCATCGGACGCTTCATTGAAGCGCTGGCCCGTTACACAGCACTGGCCGGCGGCCTTGTTTTGACCATTCTAGTCATCCTGACGGTGATTTCCGTAACGGGGCGCGCCCTTGTTTTCGCGGGACTGGCGCCCATTCCAGGCGACTTCGAGCTGGTGGAAGCCGGCACGGCATTTGCCGTTTTTGCTTTCCTGCCCTGGTGCCATCTGCAACGCGGCCACGCGGTCGTCGAGATCCTGACGATGAATTTCAGCGATGGCGTCAATCGGGTCATCGACGTAGTCGCCAACCTGCTGATGCTGGTATTTGCCATATTGATCTGCTGGCGCCACTGGCTCGGCACCCTCGACAAGCAAAGTTACGGTGAGACCACCTTCATTCTGCAGTTTCCGATCTGGTGGGCCTACGCTGCCAGCCTGTTCGGAGCAGTCGTGTTCGTCATCGTTTCGGCATGGTGCCTCTTGCGTGCCTTGTCCGAAGTCAGGCGCCCACCGGAGCCGGCCTTGAGCGGGGAAGCACCGTGAGCAATCTCGAACTCGGAATCTGGTCCTTCCCGGTTCTTCTCGTCCTCATCTTCCTGCGCATCCCCATTGGCCTTGCCATGCTCGCCGTCGGGGTTGGCGGCAGTTACCTGATCAACGATTCCTTTCTGATGATTTTCGGGCAGTTGAAGAACCTGACCTACGGAACGTTCTCAAGCTACTCGCTGTCCATCGTGCCCCTGTTTCTGCTGATGGGGCAGTTCGCCAAGCTGGGCGGCATGTCCTCCGCACTGTTCTATGCCGCCGAAACCTGGCTCGGCCACCGCAAGGGCGGTGTCGCGATGGCGGCCGTCGGCGCCTGCGCCGGTTTCGGTGCGATCTGCGGCTCTTCTCTGGCGACCGCCGCTACCATGGGTCAGGTCGCATTGCCGGAACTGCGTCGCTACGGCTTCTCGGGATCGCTGGCCACCGGATCGCTGGCCGCCGGCGGCACGCTTGGCATTCTCATTCCGCCATCAGTAGTGCTGGTCATCTACGCCATCCTGACCGAGCAGAACATTGCGAAGCTGTTCGTCGCCGCCGTCATTCCGGGCATTCTGGCGGCCGTCGGGTACATGATCGCCATCTCGATCTACGTGCGGCTGGTTCCCGGATCCGGCGGGTCGCGCGACCGAGTTCCCTATGGTGAGCGGTTCCGCGCGCTGCTCGCCGTGTGGCCTGTCCTGCTGGTTTTCATCGCCGTGGTCGGCGGCATCTACCAGGGCATATTCACACCGACGGAAGCCGCCGCTGTGGGCGCTGCGGGCACCGGTCTGATCGCACTGGCCAATCGCGGCCTCACGCGGGCAACGTTCAAATCATCGATCCTCGAAACCGCAAGTTCGACCGGCATGATCTTCCTGATCATTCTCGGCGCCGCCGTCTATAACGGCTTCCTGGCGTTGTCGCAGTTGCCCCAGGAGGCGGCGATTTTCGTCACGGAGCAGGGCTTCTCGCCCTGGGTCGTGTTGACGGTCATCCTGCTGCTTTATCTGGTCTTCGGCTGCGTGATGGATTCGCTGTCGATGATCCTGCTGACGGTGCCGATCTTCTTCCCGATCGTTATCGGGCTGGACTTCGGATTATCACCGGAGGAGTTTGCGCTGTGGTTCGGCATCCTTGTCCTGATCGTCGTCGAAGTCGGACTGATCACGCCACCGGTCGGCATGAACCTGTTCGTCATCAATTCGATGGCGCCGGACATTCCGCTGTCGCAGACCTATCGCGGCGTGTTTCCCTTCGTCGCCACCGACCTGATCCGCGTTTTGATCCTGACACTCTTCCCGTTCATCACGCTCGGTTTGGTGCGCTGGCTTTATTAGAGCAAAGGGCGATAAGTTTGCACCATTTGACCGTGGCGATTTTGGTCTCTGGCTAGGCGGATTGCTCGCCGTGGTGCCACCCCACCACAAGTGCAAGCCAACGACGCCAGGGGCCAAAAGCGCCCGGCCCAAAGGGTGGCGGCATATCGGCCCATCGGCTGCGTTACGCCGCTTGCCCGATGCACCACATCGCGCTGCGCGACGCGCCTAGCCGAGTGGAGCCGATCTGCTGCCATCAAATGATACAGACTTATCGCCCTTTGCTCTGACCGGCTTCAGATCTGCCATCGACGTCTCCATGTCGCCGTAGCCGCAGAACCGGTATTCATAGGCGAGGCCCAACCGCTCGGCGATGGCCCTTGCCTTGTCCTCTAACGCGGCATCCTTCACCTGCGGCATGAACACCAGCTTGGTATAGTTGCCGAAAACGAACTCCACCATGTCGTCACGTCGGTCGAGCCCCAACGCTTCCCAAACGAACTTCTCGAAATGCCGACAGAAATAGTCGGTCAGGTAGAAGGTACTGATCTCATCCTCGGCGTGGTCAGCAAATGATTCGTTGCCCATGAAAAACGAAAAGCAATGCGGCCCGCCGATGCGCTCAACATGGCCTTCTTCGGCCAGCACCTTGTCGAGCAGGCCACCGGTCCCGCAGTCTCCGTAGAGAACGTAGATCTTCTCGTATCGCGCGCCGGCTTCCCGGATTTTGCCGCGAACCGCTTCCGGAATGGCTCGCGGATCATGGTGCAGCTTGGCCGGCAGGCAGGTTACATCCAGGTGCCGCCAGCCATTCATTTCGATGAGGTCGATGATCTCTCGACCGAGTGCACCACAGGCGATGAGCAGGGTGGTGCCCTCACCCCGGCGGAACTTGAATGGTTCGTCGATCGCGTCGTCCATGGTTCAAATCTAGCGCGCGCTGTTCTTGCGCACCATCTTGAATGCGGCATGAGTCGTGCCGAAAACTACCGCCAGCCCGTAACCCCTTTAGGAGCTGTCCAACCCGTTAGACTGCAGTCAGTTCGACTTTGTAGTTGTGCTGTTCACTATCCAGTAACCACGCACCAAAACCGTCAATTCACCCGAACCCAACTCATACTTCTTGCGACGATTTCGTTTGCTATTGTTGGCGAACTGTGATTAACGCTCCGCAACGCGCCGCGCGTAGAGGATCTTCGGATCAACAGCGGCGTGCACTGAGAGCGCTATTTCGAGAAGATCGTTGCCGCAAGACAGTGCAAGAGTGCACATGAGAACACGCAGCTGATCTACGCTCGCCTGCCCTGAAAAAAACCGTTCGTCCGGACGCGACCGAGAAGTCGTTGGCCGTGGCGACCTTAGAAAGACCCTATTGACCGATTTTGACAGTCTCGGCCTAGCCGAACCCATCCTTCGAGCCGTTGCGGCCGAAGGATACCAGACCCCTACCCCCATCCAGAACGAAGTCATTCCAACCATGCTCGCCGGGCGCGATATTCTGGGTATAGCCCAGACCGGCACCGGCAAAACCGCGGCATTCGTGCTGCCGCTGCTCAACAGCATCGCAAGCTCGAAGCGCAAGACAGCGCCCAAGACCTGCAGGGCGTTGATCCTGGTTCCAACACGCGAACTGGCGGCACAGGTTGCCGACAGCATCCGCACCTATGGCAAACGCCTTAAGCCATCGATCGCCGTGGTGGTCGGCGGCCTGCGGCCGCAGCCACAAATCCGTGCCTTGGCAGCCGGTGTTGATATTGTGGTGGCCACTCCAGGACGTCTGGAGGATCACCTTGGCACTGGCGCCGTGCGGCTCGACCGCACGACCACCGTCGTGCTCGATGAGGCCGACCAGATGCTCGACCTTGGTTTTGCGCCGGCCATTCGTCGCATTCTCGGGCAGCTGCCGGAACAACGCCAGACCGTGCTTTTGTCGGCCACGATGCCGAAACAGATCCGCAAGCTGGCACGCGATTATCTGAACCAACCTGAGGAAATCGCCGTTGCTCCGGTGTCACGGCCGATCGACCGCATTGAGCAGACCGTGCTGTGGACCGAGAAGGCCGCCAAGCGTGACCGGCTTGTCGAGTTGCTCAGAGAGTACGACGTCGAACGTGCCATCGTCTTCACCCGCACCAAGCATGGTGCCGACCGTGTGAGTCGTCATCTCGATCGGGCCGGTTTGTCGGCCGCCGCCATTCACGGCGACAAGAGCCAGGGTCAGCGTGACCGCGCCCTTGGTGCTTTTCGCAAGGCCAAGGTGAATATCCTGGTGGCCACCGATATCGCTGCTCGCGGCATCGATATCGATGATGTCAGCCATGTCTTCAATTTCGATCTGCCGAATGTCCCGGAAGCCTATGTGCACCGCATCGGCCGCACCGCACGCGCTGGAAAGAGCGGTATCGCCGTCTCGCTCTGCGATCCAGCGGAGCGTGGGCTGCTGAAGGACATCGAAAGGCTGATCGATCGTGATTTGGGCGCGGGCGGGAACGCCTCGTCCAAGCCGCCCGCCGCCAAGTCGCAGCGCCCCGGCAAACCGGCCAACAACCGGAACGCCCGCCGGCGAAACAAGTGGCAGGCACAGAATCAAAATAATCCAATTCGCAATTCCGCCACAGAAGCGCCCGATGACGGCCTTAATCGGGTATTCGGCAATGTCACACCCTTGCCGCAAAACAACAGCCCGGCGACAGGCAATCGGAAAAAGCGATCCTCGAAATCCCGTCTTGCATCAAAAGGAGAAAATGCAATGCCGACAGGTACAGTAAAATGGTTCAACGGAACCAAAGGTTATGGCTTCATCGCACCGGATGAAGGCGGCGCTGACGTGTTCGTCCACATCTCGGCCGTTGAGCGGTCCGGCATGAGCGGACTCGATGAAGGCCAGAAGGTCAGCTACGACATCGAAGTCGACCAGCGTCGTGGCAAGTCGTCGGCTGCCAATCTGCGCAGCGCCTGACGCACACTGATTCAGAAACCGGCGGACGAAAGTCTCGCCGGTTTCTTTTGGCCGTCTGTCAGGTACCGATGGCTTCGATCTCCGCGATCAGCGCGGTGTCGACAGGGATTCCGTTGGCCTGCATGTCGCGCTTCATCGCCTGACGGCGATGCCCCGGAATCCGGGCTCCCTCCATATCCGCAATCATGTCGGCCATGGCACCGAACCGTCCAATCACGCCTTCTCCGAAGGCGGTCGGATCAATCGCGATCAGCGTCTGGCCCGAACCGGGAGCCGGTCCTTCCGCATTGAGGAAGGATGATTGTTCGTAGCTGTAATTTGCGCCCGTCAATCCGGCGGCCAGCAATTCGACCATCAAGGCCAGCACAGTGCCTTTCGCGTCGCCCAGCGGCGCCATCGTACCGGCAAGTGCCGCCTCCGCGTCGGTCGTTGGCTGGCCGTCGGCATCAAAGGCCCACCCTTCCGGGATCGGCTCGCCCTTCTGTCGCGCCGCCATGATCTTTCCGCGTGCCACCCGCGACAACGAGATATCAACGGTGATCGGATCACCGTCCGGCAGAGGCGCGGCAAAGGCGATCGGGTTCGTTCCATAGATGGCCTTGCGCCCGCCCCAGGGCGCCATCGCCGCTGGCGTGTTGGCAAACAGCAAACCCGCCACGCCTTTTTCCGCCAACGCTTCGACAATCGTGCCGGCGACACCGCAATGATGCGACCGCGTTATGCCGGCAATGGCGATGCCTTGTCGGAAGGCGGCGTCGGGCAACCATTCAAGCGCCACATCGAGCGCCGGATAAGCGAAGCCGTTCGCCGCATCCACCAACGCTGCTCCGGGCCGTTTTTCAACCAGTCCGGCAACCGCGTGGCCGTCAACCTTTCCACAGGCCGCCTGGGCAGCATAAGAGCCGACGCGCCGCAAACCGTGACCGCCCTGGCCCGTCAATTCCGCTCCAAGCAGCGCACGCGCAACGCTGGCCGCATTGGTTGTCGAGGTGTTGCTGCGCTCCAGGGCAGCACTGATCAGCTGCTCAACCTCGCGCGGCTGCAGAACGGTTCGCTCAGCCATCGACTTTCTCTGTGTGATTCGCCAGGTGCTCCAGAACCGTCTTTGCGGTCAGTGCACTGACACGCACATTCGATTCGTCAGTGACGCCAGCAATATGCGGTGTCAGCACCAGATTCGGGATATCGGCGAATGCGGCCGCTGCCTCTGCGGTCAGAGGCTCGGTCTCGAAAACGTCGAGGGCTGCACCGCCGATCTGTCCGGCACGAAGCGCCTTGGCCAATGCCTCCTCGTCGACAATGCCACCGCGCGCGGCGTTGATCAGCACGGATCCCTTTTTCATTTTTCCGATCGCCTCGGCATCAATCATGTGCCGGGTGGCATCGTTCAGTGGCGTGTGTAGGCTGACAACATCGGCCTGCTCAAGGACTGCTTCGAGCGACACGTTGCGCGCCAGTTGCCAGGCCGAATCGTTGGCGGGACGATGGGGGTCGAAGGCCATGACCGGCATGCCAAGCAACTGCGCACGTACGGCCACTTCATAAGCAATGGCTCCGAATCCGACGAGCCCCATGATCTTGCCCGACAGTTCCCGCCCCATCAGCCGCTCGCGTGGCCAGGTGCCTTCCAGCATGGCCGCCGTCGACAGATAGGCGCCGCGCAGCAGGATCATGGCGTTGGCGATCACATATTCCGCGACAGCCAGATTGTTGGCACCGGTTGCCGGATAGACGGCAACGCCGCGGTCCTTGCAGGCTTCCAGATCGATGTTGTCGAGACCAACGCCCAGCCGCCCGACGCATTGGAGATTGGGTGCGGCGTCCAGCAGTTTGGCAGTCACCTTGGTCCGGTTGCGAACGATCAGCGCCGTGGCCTCGCCAAGCAGCCCCGGAATCTTCCGCGGCGAGTTGGCGAGTTTCGGATCGTAGTGCGTATCCAGTTTGGCGGCGAGCGCTTTCACCGCCGCCTCATCCATGAATTCGGTAATGACGACTCTGCTCATACAATCCCCTCATCGAACCAATCGAAGGTCGATCGAATCATTCGACTGCGGCGATTTTGAGTACCGGACCGGACGAGTCCCTCAACAAATCAGGCACTTCGGTAAAGCTTCGTCATCACGAATTCCCGGTGCCCCAACGCCTCCGCGGCAGTCGCCCGCCCGTTGGCCGTGCGCGCGATCATGTCGATCAGCACGTCGCCGGCCTGATCGATGGTGAGATCGCGGCGCAGGATACCGGAGACGTCGACATCGATGTGCTCACCCATGGTGCGGATGGTGCGCGGGTTGCCGGAAATCTTGATCACCGGAACAATCGGATTTCCAATGACGTTGCCCTGGCCCGTCGGGAAGGTGTGGATGACATAGCCCGCGGCCGCCATCAGCGTCACGCATTCGGCGGCAGCCGACGAGGTGTCCATGAAGTAGAGCCCCTTGCCCTTCTTCGGCTCCTCGGCGGGACCCAATGCATCGACATAAGTCGAGGTGCGGCCGATCTTTTCAAGGTTGCCCAAGGCTTTCTCTTCGATGGTCGTCAGACCACCGAGAATATTGCCCTTGGTGGGTTGGCTGTCGGACAGGTCCGAGGTCTTGTGCGCCTCGATCACATCGTCCTGGTAGGCCTGCCAGATCTGCATGAACTTCTCGGCCGCCTCCGGATTGGCGGCCCGATCCCGGCACAGATGTTCCGCGCCGGTGATTTCGGACGTCTCGCCGAAGCAGCCGTAGATGCCTTCCGGCAGCAGTTTGTCGTACATGTTGCCGACCGTCGGGCAGGACGACAGGCCGGTTGTCGTGTCGCTTTCGCCGCATTTTGTGGAGATCCACAATTCCGACACGTCGCACTCCTCACGCATCAGCTCGGTTGCTGCGTGCACATAGTCCTTGGCGACCCGCGAGGCCGCCGCAATCGTCGCAATGTCACCATTCTGCTCGATCGAAAAGCCGGTCACCGGTTTGCCGGTTTCGGCAATGCCGTCAACGACCACCTTGGTCCATTCCGGCTCGATACCGATGACGACAACGGCCGCAACATTGGGGTTCGAGCCGGTACCGATCATGGTGCGGAAATGCAGGTCGAGATCGGCCCCGAATTGCAGCCGACCATAGGCGTGCGGCAACGCCATCGTGCCCTTGATGTTGTTGGCTACGGCCTCACATGCGGCGTTGGAGATGTCGTCCAGCGGCAAAATGACAACGTGGTTGCGAACACCGACGCGTCCGTTTTCGCGGCGGTAGGCCATGATTTTCTGAGACATCGTAAACTCCTACCAGCGCTTGGTCTTGACGTTGTGAACGTGGACGTGTTCGCCCTTGCGGATCGGCGCAACCACCTTGCCGATATCCTCGCCGTACTTGGTGATCGTGTCGCCGACCTCGAGATCCGAGAGCGCAACCTTGTGACCGATGGGCACATCGTTGTTGCTCATCAGCTCGAAATCGGAATCATCATGGGTCACGACGCAGGTCATGTTCGTGCCGGCTTTCAAATCTTCGACGACAACCACGCCGACATTGTCCTTGTGGTCATGGACCAACAGGTGCGGGATACTCAACGGAACCTCCAAAGGAATGCGGACCGGCGTCTCGGCCGATCAAGTCTTATATAATATATAAGATACGTTATGCTGGTCTTGTCAACCGGAACCGGCTACAACGGAACTGCTTTTTCGGTTTTCCCGCCGGTCCGGCATAGGCCGCTATTCCGGGCGGTCGGACGAGAAGAAACCCGGAAGGCAAGAGATGCGCGGGGGTATTCGGAATTGGCATTGCAGGACGACGGATCGACAATCGGTTTCAAACCCCTATACGCCCAGGTCAAGGACCAGTTGATCCGCCGCCTGGTGGACGGCACCTGGCAGCCAGGCATGAACATCCCCAGCGAGCAGGAGCTCGCCCGACAGTTGAGTGTCAGCCAGGGGACGGTGCGCAAGGCGCTCGATTCGATGACGTCGGAGAACCTTCTGGTCAGACGCCAGGGTCGCGGAACCTTCGTCGCCGAACCGGAAGATGCCCGCATCCTGTTCCAGTTCTTCCGCATCACGGCCGATGGCGCCGATGGCCGCGGATCTTTCCCGGATTCCAAGCTGTTGTCCTGCAACGCGGAGAAGGCCGATGCGGATCAGGCAGAAGCGCTGTCCCTCGCCGAAGGCGCTGACATCTGGCACATCGAACGCGTACGCACGCTGCTCGACAAGCCGTTGTTGACGGAAACCATCATCATTCCGGCCGATACCTTTACCGGATGGGACAACCTGGACGAGATTCCCAACAACGTCTATCAGCTCTATTCCAGCCGTTGGGGCATCACCATTGCCAAGGCCGATGAACAATTGAAGGCCATCACGGCCAGTTCCTCCGACGCAGAGCATCTGGGCTGCGAACCCGGCGAGCCGCTGCTCCAGATCCGGCGTGTGGCCTGCAACCTGGAAGGCAAACCCGTCGAACTGCGGGTGTCCCGCTGTCTGACGCGCGACATGCACTACGCGGCAAACCTGCCGTAGGGTTTCACGCTGGCGCCACCAGGTTGGCCATGAGGCGGAAGGCGCCGGGCACCAGTTTTTCCATCTGATGATGCAGGATCAGCGACGTGTGCGTGTGCCGGCCGCTGCCGATCCGTGCCGACAGCATGGCGCCGAGATGCGGCTCCTCGTCCGGATCGGCCATGGACAGCAGCGGCGTGTAGGCATCGGCCCAGCTCTTGGCGAAATAGAGCCCTCTCTCCTTGTGCCAACCGCGCCAGTCCGCCTCGCCGATCGCATTTGGCGTCGTAAGCAGCGGATGCTCCGGCGCGAGAAGCGTGACAGCGGCAGTCTCGTCGGTCACCCGCCAGCGCAACGATGGCTTGCCGATTTCGAGGCGTGCCGGCGGCACCGTGTCGGGGTCCCAGGCGTCCCAAGGACGGTGATAGAGCGTCACCAGATTGCCGCCGCGCCGGACCCACTCATGCACCAACGGCAACGAGGCGCGAAACGCCGGCCGGGTGCGCATGGCAAAGATGCCGACGACCAGCGTGCCGAATCGGTCGAGGCCCCGGTCGGTCAGCATGTCGTCCGACACCGATTCGACCGGCAACCCCAGTGCTCCCAGCCAGTGATCGACCCGGTCGTTGCCGCCGCCCACATAGCCGACAGTCACGTCCGGCAAAACGGCGTCGAGCACACATACGGTGACAGTTGCCGGTTGGACCCGGGCGCGCGGCGGAATGTGCGGATAGGAGAAGCGGCGCACGCAATGGGCCGGCTCGCCGTTCAGGAGCAGCGGTATCTCGTAGCGGCCCGGAGCGACGCCGGCAGGCGGCTCGACCGCAAAGCCGCCATCCGCCTCGTGCGCTGTCCAGCCATCCGGCAATTTCAGCGACGCCGCCGCCGCCTCGGGAAATACCTCTGACAGTCGCACCGACAGCGGCCCGATCGGCCTTTGCCGATTGACGAGGTGTGCTTCTCCATCGATAGCGGCCGATCGGGCCGGCAGCACGATCGGCGGCACCTCGAGCGGATACTGCATCTTCGACAGCACGTCGTCGGTGTGGGTCGAAAGACGGACTGCCGGCGCGCCGGCGCGGGCCGGCAGGTGGGTGTCCGGGTAGGAATTCGTCGCAGCAGCATCCTCGGGCACCACCATGTGATCGCCTTCCCGGGTCCAGCCGTCAGGAAGAACGAGCTCGACCTCCGTATCCGCACCGGAAACGTCAAGCGACACCGGCACCCGATCGCCGGGCCGCAGGAAATCCTTGGCCACATGGGCCGTTGCCTGAGCTCCCGCGGCCAGGGCAATGATCCGCGACAGCTGCTCTTCCTTTCGATCGAGCCGATGGCCGATCTCCGCAACAGCCTCCTGCGGACAGTCCTGGCGCGCCTGACGAACGAGGGACAGGGCCGCCGCGGCGTTGGTTCTGACTGTTTCGGTATCCGGAAAAGCGGACCGCGCCGCATCGCAGGCATCCTGCGCTTCTCGCAGCACATCGGCAATGCCGCCGGCGACGGCCGCCAGATCGGCGAGCGTCTTCGCCAAGCCGCTGGTCAGCTCCTCCTCCGGCGCATCCGCAACCGAGCGGGCCAGATGCAGCGGCCACCGATTCGGCTGCCCATGCGGGACCCATCGGCCCATGCCCTGCGTCCGGTGGAAGACGCGCGAGTGCTCGCCGATCTGGGCCCAGCTCCAGCCGGTCACCGGATCCACGCCATCGCCGTCGATCGTGATCGAGGCCGGCGGCGGCGGCAGGTCGTCGTCATAGGAATTGCCGGCGCCGGACCAGGCCGGCAGATAGAGCTTTTTGACCTGCCACGGTTGCAGATCGGCCTTGCCGAATGCCGGATCGGCCGCCGCATCGACGGCCTCGTGGGCAGCCTGGGTCATTGCCCGGTGATGGCCGTGCTGGCCGGGAATGTCGAGAAAGGTCGGGCAGAGGATATCCGGTCGTTCCATCCGGATGATGTGAACGAAACGTTCGAGCACCCGCTCATGGCCCCATTTGGCAAGTGTTTCGGCGCCGCTTTTGGAAAAGCCGAAATCGAAGATGCTGTCATCCGGGGTTTCCGACAGCCAGTAGAGGCGCATGTCCAGCTGATTGGCGGCCTGTTCCATCTCTGCCGTGCGAATAACGCCGAGATCGTGCGTTGCTTCCGCGCCGATGTCGTTCTGGCCGCCCTCACCGCGATTGGCGCAGGCGAAGGACAGCGCCAGGCCGTCGCGAAAGGCAAGTGCAGCCAGCATTTCCGAAGTCTCGTCGTCCGGATGGGCGCCGGTGTTCATGAAGGAAACGACGCTTTGCAGCGGCTGCAACGCCCGCCACAGCAGCACGATTCTCGGCGCTGCCATCTGGCGAAACAGGCGATCCGGGTCGGACAGGGGCATTCGATCCTCTCAGCTGACCGCAATACGCGGGGTGAAGGTGTCGTGGATGATCAGAGCGGCGCCGCCGAGCGCCGCGGTCATGCCACCGGAAGCGCCGCGCAGCACCCGGCCGACGGGCCGATCGGGGCGACGGGCAAGAGATCCGGGTGGCAATTGCAACGTTTCGATTAGATGGTCGAGCAGGTTGTCTGGCATGGCGCCGCCGATGATGACCGTTTCCGGGTCGAACAGGTTTTCAATCATGCCGATCGCCTGGGCCAGCGGACGGGCCGCCTGCTCCAGCCACTCCATCAGGGCCTCGTTGCGCTCGCGGTAGAGCCTCTCGAGGTCCCGGACCCTGTCGACGACGATGCCGTTACCCGCCAGATGGTCGCGGACCGCGAAGCGGCTGGCATAGGTTTCGAGACAGCCGCGGTTGCCGCAGGCGCAGGCGCGCCCGTTGGGAACGACAACGATATGGCCGAGTTCGCCGGCATTGCCGAAAGCGCCGCGCAGGACCCGCCCGTCGGCCACCACTCCGAGCCCCAGTCCAGTGCCGAAATAGACGTAGCAATAGGAATTCAGCCCCCTGGCGACACCGCCCACACGTTCGGCGACGGCAGCCGCCGTGGCGTCGTTCTCGACCACCACCGGAACGCCGAGACAGGCTTCGAACGTTGTCACCGGATCGACGCCATCCCAGTCTTCCAGCTCCGACTGGCTGGCGCCGGACAGGCCGACCTTGCCAAATGGCCCGGGCATGACGATGCCGGCACCGAGCAGCTGGTCGCTGCCGATCCCGGCCTTTTCGGTCAGGTCGCCGAGAAGCTTCGCGGTGGCGCCGCAGACGGCGGCCGGCGAGCTGTCCTTCAGGGTCATGCGCCGCGTCTGGCGCGTCTGGCCGGCGAGATTGACCAGAGCGCCGTACATGACTTGCGGCCGCACCTCGATACCGAGTGCGTAGGCGCCTTCCGCATTCAGCGCATACTGGGTTGCCGGCAGCCCGCGGCCGCGCGTCTGCCGTCCCGCCTCGTTGAGATAGCCGTCCTGTTCGAGCTCGGCGGTGATGTTGCTGACGGCCTGCGTCGAGAGACCGGAGAGGCGGGCGATCTCGGCGCGCCCGACGGGCTGGTGGTTTCGCACCAGTCCCAGCACGACCTGCCGGTTGTGAAAGCGCGTCCGCTCGGCATTGGAGCCGACCATGGCGTGTCTCTGCTTCATGTGCCCGGTTTTAATTCAAGTTACTTGAACACTCAATTCACTTGAATTATTGATACAGATCAAGGCCGGTCACAGAGCCGCCCAACGATAATTCGATAGCAAATGACGGCGGCATGGCCGCCCGCGACGACCAGGGGAGAGGTCAATCGCCGGAACCGTTCCGGCATTTCCTGCAGTGTTGGCAAATCGATCGGCCGCCCGTTAGCAACGGGTGCCGATGGCAAAGGGAGAAGACAGACATGTTACGCAGAATGGTATTGAGCGCGGCAACGGCCGCCTTTTCGGCAGCGGGTACGATGGGCGCGTTTGCCGTCGAGATCGAATACTGGCAGTACTTTTTCGAACCGCGCGTCACGGCGATGGAACAGCTGATCGAGAATTTCGAGAAGGCCAATCCCGACATCACCGTCAAGATGACGCATTTCCCCTATGCGGACTACCGCACCAAGGTCGCAGCCGCCATTCCCGCCGGCGAAGGTCCCGACGTCGTCCAGCTCTTCTACGGCTGGCTCAACGACTATGTCGACGCGGAGCTGATCCAGCCGCTTCCGGCCGATTCTTTCCCGCCGGACAAGATCGAAGCCGAGTTCTTCCCGATGGTCCAGGCCATGCGCCGCGGCGACCAGTATATGGCGCTGCCGACCGCCGTGCGCTCGCTGGCTCTGTTCTACAACCAGCGCCTTTTCGACGAAGCCGGCATCGAAAGCCCGCCAGCCACGCTGGACGAGTTCATCGAGACCGCTAAAAAACTGACCAAGAAGGACGGTGCCGGAAACATCACCGCCGTCGGGATTACCACCGGCATGACCGCGCAGGACCACCACTGGTTCCGCGAAGTGCTGGTCCGCCAGTTCGGCGGCGAGCCCTACATGAACGACTACACCAAGGTCAACTACAACGACCCAGCCGGCCTCAAAGCCGTTTCCTTCTACAATGACCTCGAACAGAAGCACGGCGTGACCAAGGCCGGCTTCATGGACGAGCCTCAGGCCGCCTTCAAGGCGGGCCGGGCCGGCATGCACATCGACGGATCGTTCCGCATCGGCGCGCTCGACAAGGTGCGCGGCCTCAAATGGGGCGTTGCCGAACTGCCCGCCGGCCCCAATGGCGAAAAGTCCAACTATTCCTCCTACTGGGTCAACGCCATCACCACCAAGGCCGACGCTGAACGCTATGATGCGGCGGTCAAGTTCATGGAATACATCACGTCCGACGAGGCCATGCAGATCTGGCTCGACACGGTCGGCGAACTTCCGGCCAAGCCTTCGACGGCGCTGACCGACGAAAACGCCGGCAACCCGGTCTTCGGTCCCTTCATCCGCGGGCTCGAATACGCCCACACGACCAAGTTCGCGAACGAGAGCGCCCAGCGTCAGCAGATGATCGACATGATCCAGCGCATCAGTCTGGAGAACCAGTCGGTCGAGGACAGCCTGAAACAGGCGGCCGCCGAGGAACAGAAGATCCTGGACGAATACTACGCCAAGTAGCCCGCAACCGGGCTCGGCGGAGCAGTCCGCCGAGCTCGCCGCCGTCGGTCGGAGGGAGCCGGTGTCGTTCTATCGCCAGCTGTCGATCTCGCAAAAACGCATCGTCTGGGCCTGGGCCTTCCTGGCCCTGCCGGCGGTCTTTTACGTCGTCATCCGGTTCTATCCGACGGCCAACGCCGTGCTGCTGTCCTTCCAGGACTGGAACCTGCTGGGTAGTCGCACCTGGGCCGGCGTCGACAATTACATCAAGCTGTGGAACGACCCGGTCTTCTGGAAGGTCTTCAAGAACACCTTCCTCTACCTGATCCTCGGCACCCCGATCAGCCTTGTCGTCTCCTTCGTCATCGCCTACCACATCGACAAGGTGCGCTTCATGCACGGCTTCATCCGGGCGCTCTATTTTGTGCCCTTCATGACCAGCGCGGTGGCCATGGCCTGGGTCTGGCGCTGGTTCTACCAGCCGGTTCCAATCGGCGTTTTCAACAATTTCCTGGCGCTCTTCGGCTTCCAGCAGATCGAGTTCCTCAACTCCACCACCAACGCCCTGCCCTCGATTCTCGCGCCGGCGATCTGGGCCGGCCTCGGCTTCCAGATCATCATCTTCATGGCCGGCCTGCGGGCCATTCCGCAGACCTATTACGAGGCGGCGCGCATCGACGGCATCTCGCCGCTCGCGACGCTGTGGGAAATTACCATCCCGCTGTTGAAGCCAACCATCGTCTTTCTGGTGGTGTTTTCGTCGATCGGGTTCCTGCGGATCTTCGACCAGGTCTTCAACATGACGACCAACAATCCCGGCGGCCCGCTGAACTCGACCAAGCCGCTGGTGCTGATGATCTACGACACCGCCTTCAACAGTTTCGACATGGGCTATGCGGCGGCGCAGACCGTGGTGCTGTTCGTGATCCTGCTCATCGTCAGCCTGCTGCAGCTGCGCATCCTGCGGGACCGCTGAGATGAGCACCTCCGACCTCACCGTCAAGCCGACCTCGGAGACCTTGCTCCGCGCCCGCGCCATCGGCCGGCGGCGCAGCAACGCCCAGTACATACGCTGGCTGATCCTGTTTTCCGGCGGCGTGCTGATGGTCATGCCCATCGCCTACATGCTGTCGACCTCGTTCAAGTTCCCCTTCGAAGTCTACAATCTCAACCTCATTCCCGAGGAACCGACGCTGGAGAACTACCAGCTGGTGCTGGAGGACGGACGGTTCTACCGCTGGTTCGTCAAC
The DNA here is from genome assembly GCA_965216535.1 of Hoeflea sp. GTDB lineage: Bacteria > Pseudomonadota > Alphaproteobacteria > Rhizobiales > Rhizobiaceae > Hoeflea_A. The sequence continues at coordinate 1,137,179 of OZ244175.1, read as the reverse complement.
TCCTTCATCATCGCCACCATCACTACGCTCTCCAACGTCTTTTTCGACAGCCTGGTCGGCTACGCGCTGTGCAAGTTCCGCTTTCCCGGACGCTACATCGTCTTCATCGCCATCCTGTCGACGCTGATGATCCCGACCGAGATGCTGGTCATTCCCTGGTATCTGATGAGCAACGCCTTCGGCTGGCTCGACACCTATTGGGGCATCATGTTCCCCGGCCTGATGACCGCCTTCGGCACCTTTCTGATGAAGCAGTTCTTCGAGACCGTGCCGGACGACTTCATCGAGGCGGCGCGCATCGACGGCCTCAACGAATTCCAGATCTGGTGGACCGTGGCGATGCCGCTGGTCAAGCCGGCGCTGGCGGCGCTCGCCATCTTCGTCTTCCTTGGCAACTGGACAGCGTTCATATGGCCGCTGATCGTTACCAATTCGCAGGAAATCTACACCCTGCCCGTGGGGCTGACGACCTTCAGCGTCGAACAGCAGGTCGAGTGGGAACTGATCATGACCGGGGCGGCGATTTCCACGCTGCCGACCCTGGTCGTGTTCCTGATCTTCCAGCGTTTCATCATTCGCGGCGTGGTCATGGCGGGGTTGAAGGGATGAACGGTTCGTCGGATTTTCCGCACCCGGCCTACAAGCGCACGGTGCTTTCGCCACTGTTCGACACGGTCACCGCCCATCATGTGGAGGCCTTCCGGTCGATCAACCGTGCCCACCTGGTGATGCTGGCCGAAACCGGCATCCTGCCGGCCGGCATCGCGGCGGCGATCGCCCGCGGGCTGGTCGATATCGACCGGAGTGTCGATACCGCCACGCTCACCTATACCGGCGAGTTCGAGGACTATTTCTTCCTGGTCGAGGCCGAACTGGCAAAACGCACCGGCGCGGACACGGCCGGCTGCCTGCACACCGCCCGCTCCCGCAACGACATGGACCACACGGTCTTCCGCCTGGCGCTGAAGGACCGCACCGACGCCATGCTCGACCAGGCCCATGCACTGGCGCAGACGCTGATCGAAAAGGCGACGGAAGAACGCGACACGCTGATCGTCGCCTATACCCACGGCCAACCGGCGCAGCCCTCGACCTTCGGCCACTATCTGGCCGCGGCGCTGGAAGTGCTGCTGCGCGACATCAGGCGCCTGCAGCAGGCCTGCGACGAGCTGGACCGCTGCCCGATGGGGGCTGCGGCCATCACCACCTCGGGATTCCCCATCGACCGCAACCGAATCGCCGAACTTCTCGGCTTCGCCAGGCCGCTGGTCAATTCCTATGGCTGCATTGCCTCTGTCGACTACGTCACCGGCCTCTACTCGGCCATCCGGCTGATCTTCCTGCATCTCGGCCGGGTCATCCAGGACCTGCAGTTCTGGTCGGCCTTCGAGGTCGGCCAGCTCCATGTCCCCGACAGCCTGGTGCAAATCAGTTCGATCATGCCGCAAAAGCGCAATCCGGTGCCGATCGAACATCTGCGCCATCTCGCATCGCTGACCTGCGGACGTTGCGAGACCATGATCGGCACCATGCACAACACGCCGTTCACGGACATGAACGACAGCGAGGGCGAAGTGCAGCAGGCCGGTTACGCCGCCTTCGAATCCGGCGGCCGGGTGCTCGACCTGCTGGCGGCGCTCGTCGCCGATTGCACCATCGATGCCGGTCGCGTCGCCGCCAACAGCGATGCCGCCTGCATCACTGTCACCGAGCTCGCCGATACGCTGGTGCGCGAGGACAAGCTGTCATTCCGCCAGGCCCATGAGATCGCCGCCGAAACCGCAAGAGCGATGATCGATGCCGGACGGCCGTTGGGCGACGGTTACCGAGCCTTCAGCGAGGCCTTCCATCGCCTCGCCGGAAAGGCCAGCAGCCTCGATGAAGGCGCTTTTTCGAATGCGGTCAGCGCCGATCAATTCGTCGCAGTCCGCAACCGGCTCGGGGGCCCTGCGCCGGCCGCCATGGACGACGCCCTGGCCGACTATCGGCGCCAGCTTTGCGACCTGTGCGACGTGCATGCCAGCGCGATGGCCCGCACCCGCGATGCGCGGACCGCCCTGAATGCGGCGTTCGACGCCCTGATACAGGAGTAGATCCTTTGGCCACGCTGTCACTCAAGAACCTCGTCAAGGTCTACGAAAAGACCGAAGTCCTGCACGGCATCGACCTGGAGGTCGACGACGGCGAATTCGTCGTGCTGGTCGGTCCGTCGGGGTGCGGAAAGTCCACCACGCTGCGCATGATCGCCGGGCTCGAGGAGGTCACCGGCGGCGAGATTTCCATCGGCGACCGGCTGGTCAACAACCTCGAGCCGAAGGAACGCGACATCGCGATGGTGTTCCAGAACTACGCCATCTATCCGCACATGTCGGTGCGCAAGAATATCGGCTTCGGCCTGCGCACCGCCAAAATGCCGAAGGCCGACAAGGAACGCCGCATCGACGAGGTGGCGGCGATCCTGGGGATGACCGACCTGCTCGACCGGCGGCCGAACCAGCTGTCGGGCGGCCAGCGCCAGCGTGTCGCCATCGGCCGCGCCATGGTGCGCAACCCGGCGGTCTTCCTGTTCGACGAGCCGCTGTCCAACCTCGACGCTCAGCTGCGCACGCAGATGCGGCTGGAAATCAAGAAGCTGCACCAGCGCGTCGGCAATACCATCGTCTTCGTCACCCACGACCAGGTCGAGGCCATGACGCTCGCCGACCGCATCGTCATCATGCGCGACGGCTACATCCAGCAGGTCGGCACGCCCTTCGAGGTGTTCCACCAGCCGGCCAACATCTTCGTCGCCCAGTTCATCGGCGCGCCGTCGATGAACATGATCGAGGGGACCTGGGGCGACGGCGCGGTGCATATGCAAAATGGCCTGACGGTTCCTGCCAAGGGGCACGCGGCGGCGAGCGGTTCGCCGGTAATCCTCGGCCTGCGGCCCGACGACCTGGTCGTCGGCGACGAGGAGCCATTGTTCGAAGGCGAGGTCAGCGTCCTGGAACCGCTCGGCGCCGACACGCTGGTCTACGTCTCCGTCAACGGCAACGAGGTGATCGCCAAGGCGCCGGGGCGGTCGCCGCCGGATCTCGGAGCGACGGTGCGGCTGAGCGCCAGCCCGGAAAACATCTACCTGTTCGACGCGCAATCCGGCGAGGCCCTGCCGTAATGCGCAGCGATGCCGGAAAACGCCGAGTCGTCTGCGTCGGACGCCTCTATTGCGACCTGATCTTCAACGGCCTGCCGCACATGCCGCGCCTCGGCGAAGAACTGTTTGCCGAAGGCCTGACGCTGGCAGCAGGTGGTGGCTGCTACATCACGGCCGCCTATCTCGCCGCGCTCGGGCGCCCGGTCTCGCTGGTGGCGAGCCTGCCGGCCGAACCCTTCGGCACGGTTGTTGCCGCCGAAATGGCCGAAACCGGCATCGACAGCCGCTTCTGCCGGCCGCCACCGGCTGGAACCGACCCGCAGATGACAGTGGCGCTGGTGCATGACGGCGACCGCGCCTTCGTCACCCGCCGTGTCGGCCCGGCGATCGGCGAAGACAACCGCGCCTGGCTCGACGAGCCCGATGCCGGCCATCTCCATATCGGCGAACTGGCGACACTGGTCGAGCAGCCATGGCTGGCGCGAGAAGCCAGGGCCAGGGGCATGACGGTTTCGCTGGACTGCAGCTGGGACGACGCGGTTTTCCGTGAAAAGGGCCTGAGCGACCTGATCGCCGGAATGGATGTGTTTCTTCCGAACGAGGCGGAGGCCGAGCGCCTGAAGGAGTGCGGCGTGTCGCTCCCGGCCTCCATGATCACAGTGGTCAAGAAAGGCGCCGAGGGCGCCGAGGCGCATCATGCCGGACGCTGCGACAGCCGAGCGGCGCGCAGCGTCAAAGTCGTCGACACGACCGGCGCCGGTGACGCCTTCAACGCCGGTTTCCTGAACGCCTGGCTCAACGGCGCGTTGCCCGCTGAATGCCTCGAAACCGGTATTGCGTGCGGCGCAATCGCCGTAGGACACGTCGGCGGCGCAACTGGTTTGCTCACGCTGAACATGTCAAAAGGCACTCTCGATACTGCCGCAACGGCTTCCTAGAATAAGCCGACACAGAACAATGTCAGACGATACTGTCAGTGATCTCTATCTGGATGCCCATCTGGCCGCCTTCTATGACATCGGTCAGGCGAAACGGCACGACTTCGAATTTTGCAGGCGTTTGGCCAGCGATGCTCGGTCAGTCCTCGACCTGGGCTGCGGCACCGGCACCCTGGCAACCGAGCTCGCCGACGGACGGGACGTCGTCGGCGTGGACCCCGCCGCCGCGATGTTGGAAATTGCCCGGATACGAGACACATCAGAGGCCGTTCTTTGGGTCAAAGGCAGCGCCACCTCGATCCGACTCGGTCGCCGGTTCGACCTGATTATCCTCACCGGCCATGCATTTCAGGTCTTTCTGACGGAGGACGAGCAGCTTGCTGTTATGAACACCATCGCCAACCATCTTGAACCGGGCGGACGCTTCATATTCGACACCCGCAATCCTGACTTTCCCGACCGCAAGGAACGCTCAAGGAAGGAGACGCAACAGCGGTTCGAGCATCCGGAGCACGGGCCGGTTGACAAGTGGAACGAGTCGAAATTTGACGAAAAATCCGGGGTCCTGACCTACTCGAACACGTATCGCATCATCAAGACCGGCGAAGTGAGATCAGGCGTCGACAGGATCCGATACACTTCGAGGGCGGAACTTGCCGGATTGCTCACCAAGGCGGGCCTCGACGTGACCGAATGGTTCGGAGACTGGACCGGCAAGCCCTTCGAACCGCTCTCCCGGGAGATCATCCCGCTCGGGCGACTGGCGGCCTGACCTCTACCGGAAAAACACCGATCGGCCCGACCGCGATCGCCACGCGGACAAGACGGCACGGACATTGACCTCCAGCGGCTGCTCCGAACTGATTTCGAGATCGTAATGAAGTCCACGGTGGATGCGGTTGTAGTCCTGTTCGGCGCTCCCCACCGGACGATCTCCGCGCGCCTCCTCGCGCCGGATCAGTTCCGGCAGGCTGCAATGGACACCGACGAAGAACAGATCGAGGCCTTCGAAAAGCGCCCTGAGCGATGCGTGCCACCCCTCCGTGTCGAGTATGTGTTCCAGTATGAGGTTGTTGCCTGCCCCGGCATAGGCCGCCAGCGAGCCATGATAGCCATCGAAGAAGTTCGCACGCATGTCCTTCCAGACGAACTCTCCCGTATCGATACGGTTTTGCGGCAAGATGCCGGCGTCGCGAATGTGGTCGATCGAGATTCGCCAGAACGGCTCTTCGATGACGTCCTGCAAAGCCGCGGCGATCGTTGATTTGCCGCTGCTGGACGCTCCGTGAAGAAAGATGATCTTGCCGGTCGCATTCGCACTACCGTCTTGCATGGCTCTCCCCTGTCGCCGAAACGACCGTCATCAATCTCGGTGCCAGCCGGTAATCCGTACGCAGCCCAGCCGTTCCGCTTCGGCCCTGCCGACATCCCGAACGGCCTGCGAGAACGTCCAGACATGACCTTCGGGATCGACCGCCCTGTACACGCAATCTCCGTAATATTCGTATCGCGGTTCCTGGATGATCTCGGCGCCGCTTGAGCGCGCTCGTTCACAATGCCGCTCGATCCCCTTCTCGAGCTGGACATACACAATCTGCGTGTTCCTGCCGCCGGTTGAGCACGGACTCGCGACCCTATCGGACCATTCACCGTCGATGACGACGGAGCAACCGCCAAAGCTCATCTCGGCGTGAACGAGGTTTCCTTCAGGATCGCGAATGTCCATCGAGCGTTCGAACCCGAACGCCCGTTCGATCCAATCGAGCGCGGCGATCGGGTCGCGGTAGAACAGTCCTGTACGGATTGGCGATCGGGCGAACGGATCATTCATGGGGGCAACCTAGCGACGACCGCAGGCGGGGACAATGACCGGCACTCACGATGGCGACAGCAAACGAATCCAATTGCGCGTCTGCCTGCCGACCCCCATTATTCGACGCGAGATGCAAGGCAAAACGAGGAGTCAAACATGAAACCGGGTATTGCTTTTGTCGGTCTGGGCACGATGGGCCATCGCATGCTGGCGAATGTGACGAAACATGCGGGCTTCGACATCGTCGGCGCTTGGGATCCGAACCGGGAAGCCTGCAACAAGGTAGCGCAATTCTATCCGGACGTTCGCATCGCCGGTGATGCTGCCGAGGCGATTTCGGACGAGCGTGCGGCAATCGTCTACATCGCCTCTCCGCCCGCATCGCACGAACAATACGCTATGATGGCCGCCCGTGCCGGCAAGATCGTTTTCTGCGAAAAGCCCCTGGGTGTCGACATCGCGGAAAGCACGCGGATGGTCGAGGCCTTCGCCGAGATGGGCGTTGCCAACGCCGTCAATTTTCCGTTCGCGGCGACCCGGGCCGTCGAATGGATGCAGGACGAGCTCGACAATGACCGCCTGGGAACGGTGTCCGGTGTCGAGATCCGGTTGCACTTTTCCAAGTGGCCGCGCGGCTGGCAGGAGGCCGCCCGGTGGCTTTCGGACCGGGAGGAAGGCGGTTTCGTCCGCGAGGTCGCCTCGCATTTCGTCTACTTGACCGAGAAACTGTTCGGCCGGGCCGAGTTGATCGGCTCGACAGTGACCTATCCCGAAGACGGGACCTCATGTGAAACCCATGTTCTCGCCCAATTGGACTGTTCCGGCATCCCGGTCTCGCTGGCCGGCGGATCGGGCGGTGTGGGTCCCGATGTCGTCCAGTTCACGATCTGGGGAACCGAAAAATCCTGTGAATTGAGGACCTGGACTCAGCTCTACGCAAGCGACGGCGGCGATTGGGAACGGCAACTGACCGACATTCCGGCAGGCAGGTGCGATGGCTGTCTGGACACGCTCGACAATCTCAAGCGCCAGGTTTTGGGCGAGCCGGTCGGCATGGCGTCGTTCGAGGACGCGCTCTCCGTCCAGCGGATTATCGAAGACATCCTGCGGCTGGCACCCGATGACTAGAGCGTGACCGCGGTTCCTGTCCGAACCGACTCCTCGGCCGCGGCGCCGATTTCGACGGCGCGATAGCCGTCGTCGAGGCTGACCTCGGGTTCGCCGCCCTCGCGGACGAGCTGCAGGAACTTTTCGTGCTGGAAGAAGGTCGAACCGTGATGGTCGCCGGCCGAAAGCACCATGGTGTCGACATGGATGTCTTCTCGCCGTTCCGTGCGATCCGCCCGTTTGGCGATGGCGATCTGCGACGGCCGTTCCTCGCCGTCCGGATTGAAGCGTGCCGGGCCGGGCACGAAAGCCTCAACCCGCGCAACGTCGCCGGTGACGCTGACCGTTTCCTGCCAATAGGACCCTTCAGCAAACATGCACAGGTCGAGCATGCCGCGCATGCCGTTGTCGAAGTCGATCACGACAAAGGCGTTGTCGAGAATGTCGGCCTGACGTCCGTCATATTCCTCATCGCGAAAGTTCACATCCATGCCGCCCGAGGCATAGACGCGAACCGCTTCCGCTCCCGATATCAGCCGCATAAGGTCGAAAAAGTGACAGCACTTTTCTACCATCGTGCCGCCGGTGAACTCCTGAAAACGGTTCCAGTTGCCGACCTTGGACAGGAAGGGAAAGCGATGCTCGCGAATGGAAATCATTTTCGGCACACCCGGAGTCCCGGCGCGCACCTCTTCGAGAAGCCGGGCTATGGGCGGCATGAAGCGGTATTCCATCGCAACCCAGACCGGCGCCCGGCGCGATTTGGCAAGCGAGATGATATCCCGGCACTCGGGAGCATCGATCCCGAGCGGCTTCTCGACCAGCAATGGCAGGTCGGACGGCAACACGTCGGTCAGCAGATCGCGATGCTTGTGGTTGGGTGCGGCCAACACGATGGCGTCGCATTCGCCTGACTCCAGCAGCGCCATATGGTTGTCAAAAGCGACACAGCCGCCACCGGCTGTTACAGCAGCCTCGGCGCGCATCGTCTCGTTGGGATCGGCGACCGCCACCACCTGAGCGCCGTCGAGCAGACTGATATTGCGGATGTGCTCCTGGCCCATCATTCCTGAGCCGATAATTCCATAACGCACGGGTTTCATCGTTCGTTGACCTTCAAAGACGGAGTACGGGAAGATCGAGTTGGGCGGCGAGTGACAGCAGCGCGTCACCATGATCGCCATAGGCGATTGCCATATGGTGCTCCAATCCGCTGTCGAACACAGCCGGAAGGACCTGCGACGCCGGCCTGTCGAAGCGCATGACACCCGATGTGCCGGTGAACGCCATCGGCCGCTTCAGCATCTCGCCAGAGGCGATCACCAGCTTGTGTTTGCCGAAGGCCTGACTCAACCGCATCAGCGTCACCCGGCCGGGTTTCAACGCGAACTCGTAGAGCAACGGCATGCGGCGATTGGTGTGAATGGTGGCATCTGGATGCGCCTCCGGATCTGCCATCGACAGCGGTGCCTGACCGCAATGCCAGACAACGGCAGTGTCGTCCTCGGTGTCGATATCGACCAGATCGGCGAGGAATACCGGCGCATCCGCGACGGCCTGCAAAAACAACTGAGTGGCCGCACCGTAGACATCCGCCTCACAGGCACAGGGCACCCGATTCTCACCCATCATCGCCACCGGTCCGCAGACGGCGCCTCCGTATTCGGTGAACGTTTCGGGCCAGCAGCGTATGGCGAAGGCGTCGAAGCCGCCGGCGTCGCGGATCGCTTCGATCGCCGGCTTCAACGCTAGTGACTTCGCCAGCTCCCCTTGATCGACGGCATCAAGGCCGTTCAGATCCTGTGCGACGCCGGTACGCAATGTCGCGACCGTCTCTGCCGGCACATCGGCAGCCGTTGAAAAGAGCTTCTGAAGCGGCAATTCCTCGACGCTGATGTCGGCCAGTGATTTCAAGGCGTCGGCATCGTAGCGGCAGGTATCGAAACCATCCGGATGGTCGCCAAGACGACCGATCCGGCGCCCGGAAACGCTGGCAAGCACCTGCTCGCCTATTGTCTTGTCGACCGCAACCGGTTTGCCGTAGTCGGGCTTCACTTCACCGTCGCCCGCAATCAACCCGGCGAGGCGTTCGCCGATGTCAGAGGCGTTCGGATCAGCGTAGAGCCAGCCGAACGACCGGTTGCGCAGACCCAGCGCGTGGGACGCGAGATTGAGCCCGCAAAAGGCGTTGAGACGCAACCGTCCGCCGAGACGCGGTTCCGGCACTGCCCAGATCGCTAGCCGGGTATCGAACCGCTCGGCAATGCGGGCGGTCACGGCAGCGTCGGTGAAGGTCACCTGCAGGACCAGAACCAAATCCGGTTCCGCCTCCGCTGCCGTTTCGATGGCCGCCTCAGCAGCATCACCGTCCATCAGCAGGCATTCCGGTCCGATCAGTTTTCGACCCGTCGCTCGCAGCGCCGCCAACATGGACGCCAACTGCTGCTCCGCGAACTCAACATCGAATGTCGGACGCCCCAGCGGCAGGACGGCGATCGAATTCACCTGTGTCATTGTACTGCCCCAACCGGCACCCTATCGGCCGGCAACCTGCTGTCCCTGGTCACAAAAATCACCCTCGCCCCCTTGTTCCATTCGCCGCGAACATGCACTAAATCGGAATCGGGAGCCGTTGTATGAAACTTCGATTGTCGGTTTTCGTCGTTTGCGTTGTGTTGAGTGCGGCGGCTTTGACTGCCGCGCGGGCGACAGAGGCCGCCTGGGCGCGCCTCGCGACCGGCGGCTATACGGTGCTGATGACCCATGCCCATGCGCCGGGTATCGGCGATCCGCCTTTCTTCGACATTGAAGACTGCACGACCCAAAGGAACCTCTCGGACCGCGGTCGCCAGCAGGCGCGGCGACAGGGTGTACGTTTCGCAGCCCGCGCCGTTTCGATCCCCCGCGTTTACTCCAGCCGTTGGTGTCGAACGCTGGAGACGGCAGAAAACGCCTTTCGAGATGTCGAAGCCGAACCGATAGAAGCGCTCGACATTGTCGATGGCGACGCTGCGGCCCATAAGGCGGACATCATCGACATCATCAAGGCGTTTCGCGGGCCCGGCAATCAGGTCCTGATGACCCATCCGGAGGTGGTCGAAGTCCTGACCGGCAACCTGCCACGGGCGGGTGAGGCCGTCATCGTAGCCCCCTCGCGGGATGGAGGAATCGACGTCGTCGCCCGCCTTCTGCTCAATTGATCGGACCGGCTTCATTTCCAATCGCCAGTGTGCCTGCTGCATGCCAAGACCTATGATTTGATATCCGAATAGACGTGGCGAAAGGTCTCGTCTGCCGGGAAAAAGGCTTCGCCGTCACCGTCGAACAGAGCATGCTTGTGCCAGGGCATCGCATCGGCATCGGTCAGCGTATTCAGATCATTCATGTAGGCAACGGAGTCTGTCTCCAGACCATTGCGGATTGCCTCCCAATCCGGAAAAGCCTTGAACGCATCGAGCCAGATGGCCCGTCCCGCAAGGTATCCGGAGGCGCCTGCCCGATAGGCATGGGTCAGAATATTGCGGAACGCTGCCTTGCCGGCACCGGCCGACAGCATCACCCAGGGTCGACCGGCCAGCCGGCCCATTTCGTCGAAAGCGCGCTGCGCCGCCTCCCAGCCTTCGTTGCCGACGCCGGGTACGTCATCGGCATTGAGAGGGCTCTCCAGCTTGAAGACATCGACGCCGTAGTCGGGAGACGCGAAGGTTTCGACTGAAGCCAGCACATCGTCCGTCTTCTTGCCCTGCAATTCGATATAGTCGCTGGTCTGGTGCGCATCGCTGGCCAGCGGATAGACGAGCAGTTCGAACAGAAACGGAATGTCATAGCGGGCGCAGGCTTCGCCGATTCGCTTGACCATATCCTTCTGGTGGCCGTTGACCGCGGCCGAGGCATCCGGCCGGTACCAGGCCAGGACTTTGACCGCGTCGCCGCCCATTCGTTTGATCTTGCCTACGGACCAGTCATCGATCTCCGACGACAGGCGACCCTCTCCCGTATCCTCAAACAGCGAGTCTTCGAGCGTTACGATCAGGCCTTTTTGCGGCGACAGAAAGCGCAGGCCGCGCGGAACGGCAAAATGCGGGTCAAGCAACATGGCCGAGGATTCGCCCTGCAGCGTCTCCGTCAGAAGGGACTTGAAGCGGGCAACGTCGTCATAGGACGCCGCCTCCGTGCCGTAATGGGCAGCGATCGGGCCCTTGATCGGCGGGCGCTGGTCGACGGCGGTCATTTTGAAACGACCGGCGCTGTCGGCCATGCGCCGCATACCCCATAGCTTGCCGGCTGATAGATGGCTCACGAGTGTTCTCCAAGAAATGTGTCAACTGTTGCGGAATCGGGAATGCCCTCCCGTCCGCCGAATTTTGTGCATTTGATGGCTGCGGCCGCATTGGCGTAGCGGATCGCCTCCGGTTCGGTCACCCCGCGTCCGAGCATCAGCGCAAATGCGCCATGCCAGACATCGCCGGCACCCAGCGTATCCACCACGTCGACCTTGAAGCCGGGCGCTTGGTGGATGGTTTCACCGTCCATCCAGCGAACCCCGTTTTCGCCTTCGGTGACACATACCCAGGCACCGGTTTCCCTCGCTGCGTCCCGCAGCCCCTTGTCGAGATCGTCTCCGCCGCAAAAGTCCTGCAATCCCTGGACGGAGAACGCCAGATGCGACGCGCGATGCAGGGCATCGTCTGCTTCACGAACGGGTGCTTCAGCGTCGATGATTCCGGGCACGCCCCGCTGGCGCGCCGCATCCATCATCACCCGCGCTCCCTCGGGCCAGCGCGTATCGGCCAGTGCCGCGTCGAAGTGCGGCAGCTCGGACCGGGCCAGCCAGTCGCCGCCGAATTCCATGCTGGTATCGCGATAGTTGACGATCGTGCGCTCGCCTTCGGCATCGACGGTCACGGATGAGAACGAAGACCGTTTGCCTTCGAACCGTCGCACCAGCGAACAGTCGACACCGTCGTCACGCAGTCCTGAGAGGATCATGTCGGCGATCTGATCGTCACCCAGCCGCGCAGCCAATAAAGCCGTGCCACCAAGGCGCGAAACCGCAACCGCCGAAGTTGCGGCACAGCCACCGCCCACGATCATTGCGTCGCGGGCCCGGTATTTTTGGGCCCGTTGCGGTCTTTCGTCCAGCAGAAACACGAAATCGATGACAGCCACACCGGCTGCGATGACAGTCGTCATAAGCGCCAAACAGCTCCCCGGGGAACGATTGCCCGGGCCTCCGGCTTTCGGGCAGGGCCAATCTAGCAAGTCTTATATAAGATACAAGACTTGAATTCAGCGATCGGTAAGGAATTTCACCCCATCGTCCCGGGACGACAGCGAGGTGGGGATATCGACCGCGTCACAGGCAGTTTCCTTCAATGGCCTGATACGCGACAATCGGCAACAGACAGAAAGGAGACACCGCTGACAGCAGACCCCGATCGCAAGCGCAGCAAGCATAGAAACCTGCCTGTCCTGGCGGGGCAGCACGGTCTCAACATGGCGGCCTGGACGATGGCCAACCCCTCGGTGGTGCTGGTCTATCTGGCCGTTTCGCAGGATGTTCCGGTGTTCATCGCCGGCATGCTTGTGACTATCAGGAACTCCGCCAACCTCCTGAGCGCGCTGTTTGGCGCGGACAGGGTTGCTTCCCGTCGCTCCCAAAAGGCAGATATCGCAAAAACCAACCTTTTTCTGGCGGCTTGTTTCCTGTTCGCAACCCTCACGTTTCTGATCGGCTCAGTCACGGTTATCGCCGCCGCTCTCATTCTGGTCGTTGCCTGCATAGGTGTCGCGGAGCAATACCAAATCATGCTGAAGTCGGACTTTGTTGGCGACATGCTGGAATCCGAAGATCGCACGCGCATGACCTATGTCGCGCTGGCGCTTGGCGGTGCCATTGCGATCGGCATGACCTGGCTTGTCCATGTCGGTATGGACAATTACCCCCGCATCACCGCCCATTCGACCGTCATCGGCGTGGCCGTGGTTTTCTTCTGCCTGTCAGCACTGGCCATTTTGATGGTGCGAGAGATGACCCCGACGGGTTCGAAGGCGGAACGGGAGGCGCAGGCTGCCCGGCCAGGCAGTGTTTCTGCATCGCTCACCAAGTTCCGCGACAACACGTTACGCATGATGGCGATGCCATGGTTCCGTCGGTTCATGGCGGTTCGCTTCTCACTTCTGACAATCCGGTTGTCGGTGCCGTTCTTTGCCATCCTGGCCGCGCTGACGCACAGCGACACCCATCGCGGCCTGACTGCGATGGTGATCTCCACAGCTGTCGGATTCGTGGTTTCGGGCCCGCTCTGGGCAGCAGCCAGCAAGATCTCCAACCGTTTCGTCATGCTGCTGGGCGGATTGCTTGCAGCATCCTGCGGGATGCTGTTGGTCCTGCACCACGTGTTTCATGTCTTCACTACGGTCCACGTGCACGCCATCACATTGTTCCTGGTAACCGTCGCGGCGGAAGGGGTGACCAACGCCCGCTCACTTTACTATCTCGACGTCGCGCCAAAAGCCTATCGGGTGCGTGGACTTGCGGTTTCAAAGACACTCATTCGCGCTGCCGGCATCATCGTCACCACCATCATGGCCGCGGCGGCCCATATGCAGCACGTGGTGTGGGCGATCGCCCTTCTCGCCGGCCTCAATCTGATTGCCGGCGGGGCGGCCTTTGTGCTCGCCGGCAGAGGCAGCAAGCCCATGACCGTCGATAGGGTCAGTTGACCACGATGGTATAGCGGACAATGCGATTGTTGTCGGAGTCGGCAAAATAGTAATTGCTGCCGTCAATGGCGACGCCTTCCGGATCGTCGAACAGGTTCGGTCCCTTGCCGGGTATTCCGCTGCCGATCACGCCGATCAGGCTTCCGCCGTCCGGCCCGTCCGGATCGATCATCAGCACCCGATGGGCATCCTGGTCGGCGACGACGAGCCGTCCGAACGCATCCGTGTCGAGGTAGCGTGGCCCGATGAAGCCGAACTTCGGATGATCAAGCGTCTGCAGAAGTGTCAAATCAGGAGAATATTTGACCAGTTGCCGGTTGAAATTGTCCGCCACCCAGATGTTTCCGTCGCGATCCTCGGCGACATCATGGGCGCCGAAATGGCCGGAAGCCATCGCAACCGCCTCTCCGTTCCGGTAAGCCACCAGGGTGCCGGCACCGCTTGCCATGGCGTAGACCGTGCCATTTGAGTGGAAAAGAGCGCCTTCGGTGCGCGGTGCTGCGAGTGCCGCCACGGGATTGGGGTTGGAACCCTCCAGTCGGTCGAAGATGAAGACCGCACCGAGGCCTGTCACCGCCACAGCAGCACGGCCGTCTCGCCCGAACGAAATATCGTGGATACCAGGCAGCCGGCCCTCGGCCATCACCTCGACCAATTCAAGAGTTTCCGCATCGAGCACCGCGATACGCGACCCGAACTTGTCCGCCACGTAGAGCCGCCCGTCGGGCCCGATCGCCAGATCATGTGGATCGTTGAGCTCCGAAGGCCCCGCCTTGTCGAAGGTGGCGAAGGGGCGCAAGTCCTCATCGGCCAACGCCGTGGAACCCACGGTCAGGGCAAACACCATCACTATCAACCGGCGCATCGGCAGTTCCTCCTTTTTGAAGACTAGCACTGGCAACGACCGGCTCCAAAGTAGCCGATCAGTAAATTCTCCGCGACGGAGCCTCAAACGCCGCCGGTTGTCCTTACGGCGCCATTGCTGTAGTTTGCCGGCATGATCGCTGACCGCAACACACGGACCATCTCCATGATGATGCCGCTTCCACCACCGGAAGGGGCCAGCGTCTCCATGTGATCTTAGAATTACCTATCGACACGCAAACGACCGCCTTCCCACGAGGCGGTTTTTTTGTCGGCCGTCTCGTCACCCAACGAAACGGAGAACGACATGAGTGCCGAACCGCAACCAACCAGCATCCAAGAGAACCAGCTTCGCTGGCGCTACCTGACGACCGCCATTCCCTACGTCAATGCTGCACCGCATATCGGCTTTGCGCTGGAGATGATCCAGGCAGACTGCCTGGCCCGGCTCTATCGATTGCAGGGTGACGGCGTTCGCTTCCAGGCCGGAACGGACGAAAACAGCCTCAAGAACGTGTTGGCGGCAGGGCAGGCCGGGCTGCCGGTTGCCGATCTGGTGCGCCGCAATGCCGAACGTTTCGAGCAACTCAAACCCGCCCTCGGCCTGAGCGTGGATAATTTCATCCGGACCAGCTGCGATACGAGACACAGGCGCGGCGTGGAAGCCCTGTGGGCCGCATGCGAGCGGAGCGGCGACATCTACCGCCACCGGTACGAGGGGCTTTACTGCACCGGCTGCGAGCATTTCTACAAGCCGGCCGAACTGGATGAGGGTCTTTGCCCCGAGCATGGAACGCCGCCGGACTCGATCAGTGAGGAAAACTACTTCTTCCGGCTGTCGAAATATCGTGAGCCCTTGCGCGCAGCCATTGAATCGGGCCGCCTTGAAATCCTGCCAGCCAGCCGCCGAAACGAGGTGCTCGCCTGGATCGACAGCGGCCTTGAGGACTTCAGCATCTCTCGCAGTGCACAACGAGCGCATGGCTGGGGCATTCCGGTGCCGGGCGACGACAGTCAGGTGATTTACGTCTGGTTCGATGCCCTGGGCAACTACATCACTGCGCTCGGATACGGCACAGGCTCGCACGGCCTTTCGCGGTTCTGGACCGGCGCAACAAGCCGCGAACACGTGATCGGCAAGGGCATCACCCGATTTCACGCCCTCTATTGGCCAGCCATGCTGCTATCGGCCGGGCTTGAGCTGCCGACGAGGATCCTCGTGCATGGCTACGTGACCGTCGATGGCCGCAAGATAGGAAAATCGGCCGGCAATGCGGTCGATCCGGTGCCGCTGGCACGGGAACTGGGTGCGGACGCGCTTCGCTACTATCTGCTGCGTCACATCCGCAGCACTGAAGATGGCGACTTCACCAGGTCCGGTCTCTTGCGCGCCTACACCAGCGAACTCGCTGGTCAACTGGGCAATCTGGCGAACCGGACCGTCGGCATGATCCACCGCTATCGCGGAGGCATCGTTCCACACCCACCGGCAGACGGCGGGTCTGCGCTCGCGGGAGTGTCTGGTCAGCAAATTGTGGAGGCCGTGACACAGGCAATACAGGGTTTTCGCTTTCAGGACGCTCTCTACGTCCTGTGGGACGGCGTGTCGGCCGCCAACCGGTTTGTCAGCGAGACCCAGCCCTGGTCGCTCGCCAAAGCGGCCGCCGCAGACCATTCGGCAGCGCGGGAACTTGATGCGTGCCTCCATGCTCTTGCCGACGCGCTTAACGTGATCGGCCACGGCCTTGCGCCCATTCTGCCCTCGACAAGCGCCCGTCTTCGAGCGCATCTTGGGCTGGATGAAAGACCCGGTTCGTTTGAACGGATCGATGCGATCGCCGGCAACCGGGTCGATGACAGGGCGATCCTGTTTCCGCCCGTTGAAGGCAACCGGAGCGACAGCAGATGACAGATCCATTGCACATCGCCACCCTGGACACGAGCGAAGCGGGCCGACTCGGCCTCTGCCGCCTTCCAGGCCTGACCAGAAACCTCGAGGCCGATCTCGAAAGCCTGACGGCCTGGCAACCCGATATGGTGGTGTCGATGACGACGACGCAGGAACTCATCGCCGCCGGCAGCGACGACATCGGACTGCGCCTGGAAGCCTTGGGCATTGCCTGGACACACATGCCGATCGCCGATTTCGGAGGCCCGGAAGGCGCCAGCGAAGAGCTTTGGTCGGGCTTGTCGGAGCGCGTCCATAGCAGCTTGAACCGGGGCGGCGGGGTGCTGTTTCACTGCCGCGGCGGTCGCGGCCGCTGCGGCATGATGGTGCTCAGGGTTCTGATCGAACGCGGCGAGGACACCCGTCAGGCGCTGTCACGCCTGCGTCGGGTTCGGCCAGGAGCGGTCGAAACGGACGAGCAACTGCAATGGGCAGCCGCGGTCGGTCCAGCGCCCGTGGGTCGCGGATACCTCTAGTCCACCGGCAGTCCGCTCGGCACGGAGTCCGGCCGGCCCAGGCGGCCCTTGACGCTGCTGTCGCCGGTCAGAGCATGCATGAAGGCAACCAGCTGCTGCACTTCAACGTCGTTCAGCTTGACCGCTTCGATGTCGAGCGCGCTGCGCATCAGCTGCCGCTCACGCGCATCGTGAAGCGAAACGAAATCCTCATGGTCGTGACGGCTGCTGCTTGGCAGCATGACATGATCCGGCGTCCAGTTTTCGAACGCCGTCTGCGGGTCGAGATGGTGGCGAATTATACCCTCCAGGCTCGCATAGGCACCGTTATGTCCGTAGGGACCGGTCAGCGCGATATTGCGCAGTGGCGGTGTGCGGAAGCGATAGGCATCTGCCGCCTTGTTGGTTTCTGCCATACGACCCAGATCCCGGGTGACCTTGTCGAAGGCTATGACCTTGCCGGGGCCGAAATGCGGCAGGCAGATGGCGTGAAAATCCTGATCCGTCAGCAATTGTCCACTGTGACAGGTGCTGCACTCTCCCTTGCCGTAGAAGATCTCCATGCCGGCCTTTGCATCGGCATTGAGGGCACCGCGATCACCCGCCAGGTAACGGTCGAACGGGCTGTCGTGAGAGCGCCATTCGGAGATCACGAAGTCGCCGATCGCATTGGCGATGTGGACGAAGGCAATGTCGTCTGCCGCCTGAACATCCGGATAGGCATCAACGAAAAGCGGCAGATAGACCGGAATGGACTGAATGCGTTCCGCAAGCAGTGCCCAGCCGTGGTCCATCCGATCTTTCATCGGGCCGGCGATCTCGTTGTCGCCCGGCTGACCGGCCATTTCCGTGGCCGATGTAACGGGAAACGAGGCTTGCGCGGCGGCAATATGGTTGAGCCCCTTGGGCAGTTTCTCCTTGGCGGGCGAAATGAAACCGTTGCCGTAGCGGTCGCCCTTTGCCAGGCGGCCGTCATGGAACATCATGTCTATTTCGCGGTGGCCGGCATTGAACAGAGCCGGAGCGTTGCGTGGAACGCGCTCGTGGATCAACGTCTTGCCGCTGCCGGTGGTCCGCTCAGCACCGAGACCGACGCCGCCTTCGCCGACACCGAGAGCCAGCGCATCGGCGCTCGCCAGGTCGTGATGGTGACAGGTACCGCAGGAGATGTTGCGGTTCCCCGACAGGATCGGATCATAGTAGAGCAACCGCCCCAGCTGTGCCCGTTTCTCGTCAAAGGGCAGAAAATCGTCTTCGGCCAATGGTCGCGGCAAAACCTTGTCACCCTCGGCGAAGACTGAAACGGCGTAGCCCGGCACAAGTATGAGTGCCAAAAGAACAAGCAATGCGCCCGGAATGATTGCATTCAATCGCTGTCGCACGGTCACCTCCTGTCACAGCTCCGCGTTCAGCATTCTACTCTGTCGGAAATGCTGTACAAGGATTCTGTTCACGGATTTGTGAGTTTTCGTGAGGTTTGTGTGATTAGCGCTACACCAGCACCAGAACGCAGCGTCTCACGGCGTCGAAAGAAGCCGTCTTCGACACCGAAAAAACGAGGTGCTAGCCGTCTTGATTGGCTGTGAGAATCATCATCATGCTCATGGATCGTCTCAAAGTCGGTGAACAGAAACCGGCGGTTTTGAAATGAAAGCAAGACGGTCTCGTTGGATTGACCAAACGTCAGAGTGGCAACTTCTTTGGTGAGCCGATGTTAACGGTGGGCCCCGGCAGATTGTCTGATCGTTTCGAAGAGCTTGTTGCAAATGAGGGCGCCCAACGGTGAAAGCTGGTTCAAGATTGAGCTGTCGCTTGGATGAACTTAGTCCGGGTCTTCTGACGCTACATCTCAGTGATTGCCGAGTGGGTCAAAATTCCTCGGGCCAACGCCGAGATGTGTGGTAGACGCGGAGAACTTCGATGTTTCCGCCGGCCTCACGATAAACACAGATGTACGGTAGTTTCCCTCCCTGGATAACAAGCTCAAATGTTCCCGGCACGCGACCAGGTCGGCCGGAACGGTATTTGAGCTGTTCCCTGGTAAAGTTGTAGATCGTCTGCACCGTCTTCACAGCCAGGGTCGGGTTTTCCCATTCTTCAGTGATGAAGGCTTCGATGTGCTGAAGGTCATCTAGCGCCAAGGACTGCCAGATGACTTTCATACCGATAGTTTACGGGCTTCCGGTTTTGGTAGTGGTTTGTCGGTGCCTAGTGATTGCACCCAAGCCTCAACTTCGTCGTCCGGAACACCTGTTCCATTGTCAGCTTCTGCGATTGCCTTCGCAACACCCCTCGCCCAGTACTCCTCATAGGCAATCCGCTCATCGATTGCCTTCTCGATAACGTATGACATCGAGCGATCTTCGTGTTCGGCGATTCGCTTAATGCGATCTCGCTTCTCTTGATCAATCCGAAGTTTGACTGTTGCTGTTTTGGCCATTGGCTCTTCAGTTGGGTTGTTGGATTTCATAGGGCCACATTGTACCACAGCCGGGGCATTCAGCCAATCAGGGTCAAATTGAGCGACTAACCGCAGCACCTGAAGAAATGACAACCGCCCCCTGAGGATGCGGTCTGTGTGGTCGAGCGTGCCCAACGACGAATTCAGAACCTCGCGTTCCGATACCGGCCTGTTTGCCCTTGTTGGACTTTGTTGAAGCGTGTTGGAGACTTTCAGCCCTAATCCACAGGCAGGCCACTGGGCACGGAATCCGGTCGGCCAAGTCGTCCTTCGACGCTGCGCTCCCCGGTCAGTCCCGTGATGAAGGCCACAAGCTGTTTCACTTCACGGTCGTCGAGATCCACTGGCTCGATATCAACTGTGCGGCGTAGTTCTTCCATCACACGCCTGTTTTGGAGTACGGCGAAGTCGGAGCCTGCCAGGTCCTCGCTGTGCGGCAAGACCACGTCCGACGGCCGCCATCGATCCAGTGCTTCCAGCGGGTCGAGATGGTGCCGGATGATGCCCTCGAGGCTATCATAGGCGCCATTGTGTCCGTAGGGCCCGGTGAGTGCTGCGTTGCGCAGAGAGGGAGTGCGAAACCGGTAGGCGTCTTCGAGGCGGTCTGTCTCGCCCATACGCCCGACATCACGGGCGATCAGATCGAAAGTACGGGTCCGCCCCGGCCCGAATTGCGGCAGTGCCAGCGCGTGAAACCCGTGATCCGTAAAGAGCGGCCCGCTGTGGCAGGCAGCGCATTGACCCTTGCCGAAAAAGACCGCCATTCCGGCCCGCGCATCGTCATCAAGGGCGTCATGATCACCCGCCAGATAGCGATCGAACGGACTGTCGAACGACCGCCACTCGGAAATGACGAAATCGCCGATGGCATTTGCAATGTGGACGTATTCAACGTCCGCAGGATGTTGGAGCTCCGGAAACGCCTCGACAAACAGCGGCCCATATCCGTCAATGGCGCGAACCCGTTCGGCCAGCAGGCTCCAGGCGCGATCGATGCGCCGGTTTACGGCACCGGCGATCTCGTTTTCTTCTGACCGACCCGCCATCTCGGTTTCCGAAGTCACCGGAAATGCGGCCTGCGCAGCGACAATGTGATTGAGCCCCTTCGGCAGATACTCCTCGGCCGGAGAGTTGAAGCCGTTGCCGTAGAGGTCGCTGACGCTCAGACGACCGTCATGGAAAAGAGCAGTGATATCGCGATGCCCGATGTTGAACAGCGCTGGTGAATTCCGAGGCACCCGTCGCTCGATGCTCGATCGTCCGGAACCGGTGGTGCGTTTCTGCCCGATGCCGACTCCACCTTCGCCGACGCCCAGTGGCAGCGAATCGGCGCTGGCAAGATCATGATGATGGCAGGTTCCGCACGAGATGTTCCGGTTGCCCGACAAGATCGGATCATAGAAAAGCAGTCGCCCCAGTTCCGCGCGGCGCTCATCGAACGTCAGGAAGTCCGAGTCGGAAAGCGGCTTCGGCAAATCAACTGGCTCCGGTTCGACGGCCAGAGCGGATCCCGTCACGCCGGCGGCAAGAACAAGCGCCGCCATGTGTCGCAGTGCTCCAGAAAGGACATTGCACGATCTCAGCCGCACGGTATTCTCCTACTTGTTCGCCGCACCGCACGCATGATCATCATAAATCGGGAAATCCGTCCATGGGAATCGCAGTCTATCGTCTCGCTCTCGCTGCAATCCTGCTTTCGCTGCTTTCCGCACCCCTGCGCGCAGAAATAGAGCAGGCTCGCGATCTGATGGAGGAAAGTCGCTTCGAGGAGGCGATGGAGGCGCTCATTCCGGCTGCCCGCTCCGGTAATGCAGACGCGGAGGAACTGATCGGGGTGATGTACGCCATGGGCCTGGGCGTGCCGCGCGACGACACCCGCGCCTTCGAATGGTATCTGCGTTCCGCCATGAAGGGTCACCCGGGCGCCCAGTCCGGCATCGGCTGGTATTACGAGGTCGGTCGCGGCCTTCCCGAACCCGACCTTGTTCGCGCCTACCTCTGGTATCGCCTGTCGGCCATCGGCGGCGACCCCGATGCTGCAATCAGCATCGAGGAAGTGGTCAAGAAGATGACGCCGGAACAGATTGCGCATGCGCGTATTCTGGTGGAGGACTACCGCCCGTGGATGTACCCCTTCCGCTGATTCTTCCTCACGCGGCGACGGTGCCGACCGGCTTGGCGAACCGTTTGAGCTCGCCGGTCTCCGGATGGCGGATTGGCTCCGTCGAGTACTGGCACACATAGGCACGGCGCTCACGATCGGTGCTGTTCGGCCCGGAACGGTGCAGGGTCAGGCTCGAGAACGCAACAATGGTTCCGGCAGGGCAGGTCATCGGCTGACCGGGATCCGTTCCGTTGTAGCCATTGAGCTCGCGTGAATCCTCCTGCCATTCATGCGGATCGAGGCCCGGTTGGGCGTCGAGGTCGCGCGGCAACAGATAGACGCAGCCATTGTCTTCCGTCGTGTCGTCCAGAGCGATCCAGACCGTCAGATAGGGGGCATGATCATAGCCGACATAAGCCCCGTCCTGGTGCCAGGCGAAGCTGGCTCCCTTGCCGGAGCCCTTGACCACGAATTGCTCGTTGAAGAGAAACCCTTTCTCGCCCAGGCAAGCGTCGGTGATCGAGGCGATCTTGTCGCCGAGCAGAAATGCCTCAACCTTTGGGAACTCCTCGTGCCGATGGGCCAGAAAGCGTCGGGCCTCTCCAAGCCCGATCTTGTGCCGGCCATTGCCGCCATCATCAATGGGTTCGTCAAGCAGTCTCTGGCAGGCGTCTCGCAGAATCGTCAGTTCTTCGGCGTCGAGGGCGCCCGGAAAAATCGCATACCCGTTGGATCGGAATTGCTCGGCGGATGATGTCATGGTCAGCTCCCAGATTTGCCATTCTTTGCAAAATACCGCAGATATTCCGCTAAATCTTTGCAAAACAATGGGACTTCTTTGCAAAAATGGTCACAGACACGGCTCATCCGCTCGTCCGCCCCGAACCCGGCGGCCTGTGCTGGAAGCGGTCGGACCGACGCCGCTACGACAGTTCACCCCGTCAGCACGCCGAGCTTGTCGTCCTGCACGCGCTGAGCGGTGAGGCACGCTACCTGATCGACGGCAAGGTTCACACATTGCAGGCAGGATCATTGTTGTGGGCCTTTTCCGGACAGGCCCATGTGTTGTTGTCCGATTCAGACGATTTCGACATGTGGGTGTTTCTGATCTCGGAACGCATTCTGACACCCGAGCTCCGAGCCCTGCCGAACATGCCGCAGCTCGCAGTCACGGAACGCGAGGGGCCGGTGGCACCGCGATCTCTTTCCGCACAGGGTTCCCGCGAGCTGGAGGCAATAGCCGACGGACTCGGCGCATCTGCCGATGCGCCCATTCAAGCCGTCGGCCTGCGCTGGTGGTTGGCGCGGGCATGGCATCACTGGCAAATCGCATCCAGCGGGCGCTTTACCGCTGTTCATCCGGCGGTCGACCGTGCCGTGCGAGCCATGCAGGATGACCCGGCAAGCCATCTTGCAACAATCGCCCGCCACAGC
Organism: Hoeflea sp.; assembly: GCA_965216535.1. Taxonomy (GTDB): domain Bacteria; phylum Pseudomonadota; class Alphaproteobacteria; order Rhizobiales; family Rhizobiaceae; genus Hoeflea_A. Next base: position 1,114,193 of record OZ244175.1, on the reverse strand, counting down.
GGGTTGAGCGCTGGCCGGCTAGGCCGGCTGTTTCGCGAGCAGACCGGCCGCAGCATTGTCGACTTTCGAACCGAACTCAAGCTGGAACGGGTCGAACGGACCATGCGGGAGAACCCGCGTGCGGACCTGCTGCATGCAGCTCTTGACGCAGGTTTCGGCAGCTATTCGCAATTCTATCGCGCTTTCCGGCACCGTTATCGGGTTTCGCCAAGGCAGTACTTTTCGGTGCATGTGTAGAAGGCAAGCAAGCGGTGACCCAAGTCGGGGTCACCGCCTGCGGGATCTTGAAATGCCGAGCGTGTGTTACGATGAACGCGGACCAGCAGTTGCGATGGCCAGATCGGGTTGGAATGCGTCATCGGTCTGGGCATAGGTTCGATACCGCCACGCGAGTATCGCGCCCAGCAAGACCAGCGTGGCAATGGCCGATATGACCATGATCGTTGGGATCAAGACCCCCACGGTCCGGTAGGGGATAAGCGGCGACAGGAGCAGCGGAAGAAACCCGATGCCAAGCACGACTGTATTGCGCCCGATCGCCCGGGCAGGCTCCCGATAAACTTCCGCAAGCCGCTCTCTCATGGTCGCAAACCCGCTTTCGCGAATGCGTGAGACAAAGTGGATGGCGAAATCCACAGCAAGCCCGAGGCTGAGCGTCGAAAGCACGGTGATCGGCATGTCAAAGTCGCGCCCGATCCAGCCGATAGCGCCGTAGGTTGCGCCGATTGCCAGGGTCAGCGGAGTCATGGCGAGAAGGGCCCAGCCGAGCGACCGGAAGAGAAGCATCAGCAGGATGAAGACCGCCACGAAGCTGCCGATCAGCGCGTCGAGCATGCCGCTGACCATCTGGTCCTGCCAGATCGCATTGAGGTAGGTGAGGCCAAACCAGGTCGGCGACACCTCACGCGGCGGCGGGTTGGAGGCCAGATGGGCCGATATGGTCTCCTCCAGCGATCTCATCGAGACGTTGTCGCCATTGGCCATGTGAAACCGGATGACCAATTCCCCATGATCTGAGGAGACGAGTTTGCGCAGGTCGCCCGTGTTTCCGGCGTTTTCGATCTCGGTCAAGAGCCTGGCGACTCCCTCTTTGGTGCTTGGCAAACCAGCGTCTTCGTCGCCCGTGAATGCGCCGTGGACCGCGCTTAGAAGATCAGGCAGGGCCGTGGCCTTGGTGATGTTCTCAGAGCGAGTCGCCTCCTGAATCAACTCATTCACATGGTCGAGCATCTCCGGTTCGAGGAACGCACCCGGGGAAGATTTCAGTGAAAGATAGGCCAGTTGCGCCCCGGCAAATCGGTCGATCAAAACGCTCTCCGCGACACGAACAGGATGGCTCGAGGCAAACCAGCGCATGGGCGTATCGTTGATCTGGATCTGTCCGAGCCCCACGAAGAGCGCTATTGCAGACGCCCCGATGACGGACAGGACCAATCTCGGGCGCCGCAGCGACAGACTGGCGGTCCAGTGCTCGCGCACCGCCGGGTTGCGGCGTGCAAGCTTCTCCAGTGCTTCGTCCGGGATCACCGTGAGCGCGGCAGGCACGATCAGGATCGTCGCAAGCCAGGCCAGAAAGACTCCGAGCGCGACAAAGAGGCCAAAGACCTGCACCGGAGGGATGGGAGCCAATGCGAGGGAGGCAAAGCCTGCCATCGTGGTGATCGTCGTGAACAGCATGGGGCGCCACAGGGTGTTCAGGCACGCCTGGATGGTCTGCCGACGGTCCTTCGCACGATCATGACGGTCGGCAAATTCCGACAGCACATGGATGGCATCCAGCACGGCGATCGGCATGACGAAAATCGGGATCATCGAACTCATGATGTGAACGGTGTTGCCCGAGAGGACGAGCGCCCCCATGGCCCCGAGCGACGAGACCATGGCAACGCCGAGGGGTACGACTGCGATCCGCCAATTGCGAAAGATGGCAAGCAGGAGACCGAAGATCAGCGCCATGGCGGCCGGCGCGGCAATGGCCATCTGCACAAACATCTCAAGGCCGAACACGGATTGCGCGACGGGCAGCCCGGTCACGCCATAGCTATTGCCCGCTTTGTGGGTGTCCATGTGGCTCCGCAGGCTTCGCAGGACCCGATTGCCGAACGTCTTGTCCGCAATGGGAATGGAGAGCGTCATTGCCTTGCCATCACCGGAAACGAAGGTGTCGCGCAGCATGTCCTCGCTCAGGGCGCGGTCTCGGACCGAAAGCGCCTCTGCCTGGGTTTCGGGGATGCGGGGCATCAGGGGCGCCAGGACAACGCCGCCATCGGCACCGCGTTGTGCCAGCTCCACGGTGCCCGGAGCAACGATATCAGCCGCAATCACTCCGTCGAGCGTCGCCGCGTGCCGGGTGAGCGAGGCGACGTCAGCCAGGGCGGCCGGCGTGAACACCCCGTGTTCGGACTGGACATTTTGCACCGCGATGACGATGGCGTCATGAAGTTCGAAACGCTCGGAGAGATTGTAGTTGAGAAGGCGCACGGGCTCGTTTGCCGAGAGCATGTTCTCCGGGTCGGTGTCGATTGTGACCTTCGAAATCGGGATGCCGGCCGCCAGGTAGGGAAGCGCCACGGCGACCAGGATCGCGCCTAGCAGAGCGGCAACGTACGCGAAGACACGTTTGGGGTGGTTGATTGTAAAATTCATAAGAGCGCTTTTCATGACGCGACCTCTATTCCTTCAAGCCAGTGACTGGCGTCGGTGTTTTCGGGTGAATTGGCTGCCGCTTGCGCGTGCACAAAATTGCCGGTTTTGGGATCCGCCTGGTACTCAAGTCCGAAGCGGTCGTAAGCCGCTGGCAATTGGTGGACGGCTTCAACGATGTAATCCGCCGTCTGCTCATCGAGGAGATGGCAGAAATTCAGACGCGTCCAACCGGGCTTGGCGAGGATATGTCCCTCCCGGATCTGTTGCCGGATGCGCTCTGACAAAGCGCGGTCGACATTCAGCAACCGGTGGCCGTAGGGGCCCGCACAGGAACATCCTTCACGCGCCTGAACGCCGAACAGGTCGCTCAGCATCTTGGTGACAAGGCGGTGGTGGACGATCTGACCTCGCCCATCCTTGAGCAGAAACGACACGATGGGCAGACGCTTTGCCGTGGGATGACCCAGCAGAACGATCCGGTCGTTGTTGCTCCATCGCGCCCACGCCTTGGCGAGAAACCTCTGGCCGCGCCGTTCGATTTCGCCGGTGCCGATCGTGTCGCGGATGGAGAGAGCCAGCGCCGCGCGGATGTCGCCCAGCGTATTGGGCGAACCGGCCTCTTCCTTCAGCTCCAGATCGTCGAAATAGTCGTGGGCCCAGTCGGAAACGTAGGAGACCGAGCCCCCGCCGGGCCAGGTCGGCCGCGCCATTCGGACCGCACTCCTGCGCAGCACCAGAACGCCCGAAGCGCCGGGCCCGCCGGGAAACTTGTGCGGCGAGAAAAAGAGCGCATCCACCGGCGCATCGGGAGCGGGTTGCATCGACATCCTGAGATACGGCGCACCACAGGCGTAGTCCCAGACGGCCAGGGCTCCGTGAACCTTCAACAGGCGCGTCACCGCGACCACGTCCGTGAGAATGCCCGTGACATTCGACGCCGCGGAGAATGAGCCTATGACAAGGCGCTTGCCCGCGTGTTCGAGCAAAACCCGCTCAAGGGCAGCGAGATCGACACCGCCACCGGGGGCCTCGTCGATTGCGATCGTCCGTGCACCGGCTTCCCGCCACGGCAGGATGTTGGAATGGTGTTCATAGGGCCCGACGATGACGAGCGGCGTTACACCTCTGGGGTCTCTCGAAGGCTGTGTCAGGCCGAGAAGATGCGGCAAACGGTTTGCCGCCGCTGTCGCTCCCGAGCCGCAGAAGATGACGTGAGAGGTATCTCCCGCCTCCACGGATCTCGAAATCAGGTCCCGCGCTGTGCGGCGCAGACCGTTCATCTGTTGCCCGCAGGCCGACACCTCGGTGTGCGGGTTTGCAAAGTATGGCAGCGCATGGACGCGAAGCCAGTCTTCCACTTGGTCCAGAGCACGGCCGGTGGCAGTGTAATCTGCGTAAATCAGGGGTTTGTGACCGAATGGGCCATCGATCTGCAGCTTGGAACCAATGAGTCCCCGGCGCAAATCAGGGACCGATACCGGTCGTTCAAACATTATGGGATCATCCGCACTCGTGAGCATCGCCTTTCCTATCCACTGTTAAGTTCAGTTCTTCAGGCGCCCGAGCCGGCACATCGCAATACTGTTGCGAAGGCCCACTTTTGCCAGCCGGGCAGCGCAGGACGCCGAAGTAGTGCGCGTAGAGATTGAATGCTTGGAGGAAATCTGTAGATTCCATCCAGATATTTATGAAAATCGACGCTCTGCCGATGGTTTTTAGATTCGGAGAATATCAACTTGATCCCGGTCGCTTCGAGCTCAGCCGAAGAGGCGAACCGCTGCGTGTCGAGCCGCAAGTGCTCTCGATCCTCCAGACCCTGATCGAGAACCGGGACCGCATGGTGACGAAATCCGAGCTCATGGACGTCGTCTGGGACGGCCGCACGGTCTCGGAGAGCGCAGTGTCGAGCCGCATCCGGTCCGCCAGGCAGGCACTGGAAGACGACGGCAGGTCCCAGGTTTTCATCAAGACGATCCACGGCAAGGGACTGCGTTTCATCGCGGATGTCGAAGAGATCAATGAGGCAAGTTCCGGATCAGAGCCCGCAACGCTTCACGCCGAGGAAGCAGATAGCGCACCGGCGCAGGTGAGGGACCGTCCCTCCATCGCTGTTCTGCCTTTCGAATGCCTGACGCCTCATCCCGAAGACGCCCTGTTCGCCGCCGGCCTGACTGAGGATATCATCACCAATCTCTCGCGGTTCAGGGATCTCTTCGTCTTCTCGCGCGTGACGACGACCGCCCTGGCCGGCGTCGGACTGAGTTCCCATGACATCCATCAGCGACTGGCGGCGGATTTCGTTATCGAAGGGAGCGTGCGGAAATCTTCCGAGCGGGTCAGGGTCACGTTCAAGCTGATTGATGCGACCACGGACAACACGCTTCTTGTGGAACGGCTCGAAGACGTCTGTTCCCTCGAGAACCTGTTCGACATCCAGGACAAGATCTCGCATCTCATCGCTGGCCGCATCGCGAACCAACGGCACTTGTTGCGCGTCAATGAGCATGAGGATGCCCGGCGTCTGAGCCGCGCGACCAAATGGGGCACCTACCGCTGGATCACGCAGTATTACGAATACATGCGTACCCGGGACACTGAAGTCCATGCGTCCGTGAGGGAAGGGTTGAGCGAGGCTTTGGTCAATGATCCCAAGTCCAGCGATGGCCGCGCGGTGCTGGCGGTGCTGTTGCTCGACGAGTTTCGGTTCGGTGTGAACGCGCGGCCCGGCCACCCTGTGCTGGAAGAAGCCTACAGCCAGGCAAAGGAGGCCGTCGCACACGACCAGGCCAACGCCTTCGCGCACCAGGCACTGGCCATGGTGCAATATCATCGCGGCGAATTCGATGAATTCCTTGCCTCCTCCGACATCTCACTCGCGCTCAATCCGGGGCGCGCGGATGCACTGGCGGCCTTTGGGTGCTGTTACTATCTGGCCGGGCAGTTTTCACGCGCGTTGGACCTGCTCGATCAGGCGATTGAGCTCAATCCCATGGAAACGGGCACGCCGCGCCTTGTTCGAGCCGGCTGTCACTTCGTCGAAAATCGGCACGACGCGGCCCTGGCCGACATGCGTCAGACCGACCTGCCCGACCTCGTCTGGTTTCACGCCTATCGCGTAGCAATCCATCATGCTGCCGGTGAGACGGAGACTGCGCTCGCCCAAGCCACGTTGATCGCCAAAGAGTTCCCTGACTTTCTGTCACTGGCCGCTGAAATGAAGGATCTCTTGAGGGTTTGCGACAGGGTGCACGAGAAGTTTGCGGCGGCCTGGCAGGAAGTGTTTGCCTCGCTCTAAGGCCACGGTGATCGGGTGGGGTCAAACCGACTTTGTCATCTCGGTTGCATATGAGAAGCCGAATACCGGCGCCAGCGGCCCGAGAGACTCGACCGATTTCTCCCGAAAGCCCTCACGCTCGTAGAACGCACGCGCGCGCGGATTTGTATCGACGACGTCCAGTCGAACTCTTTGAAGATCCTGGGATGCGGCGTACGCTTCGATCGCGCGCAACAGCGCCGTGCCAACCCCCTGCCCTCTTGCATCCGGTTCAACGAAGATGCCATCCATGAGCAACGTGCCCTCCTCGCACTCCCGCTCCAGCAGCGCGATGAACGCGACACGGAAGGCCGCACTGACCCACCCATAGGTCTTCACAAGATCCGCAAAGGTACCGCCCACAAGCGTGCCGTTCGGCGTCTTGAAACCGGCAATGCCGAGAAACTCGCCTTCCTCGGACATTGCACTGATGGCATGGCTCGGATCGAGGACGCTTTCAATGAACGCCACGGCTTTCTTTTCCGGGCCAAGCGGATATCGCAGCTTGCGGGAGAAGGCGCGCCAATAGCCTCTCGCCGCTTCCTTGCGATGGTCGGGCCGCAAACCGATTTCGACGCAAATGGAACTGGTTGAGGTGATGTGTTCAAACTCCCTACACACCAAACGAGATGGATATGCCCCGCGACCATTTCAATTACCTGGTCGACAGCGACTTCGGCCGTACACCACACCCGTCGGAACGCAAAAAAGCCGGCAGGTGGAAACCTGCCGGCTGCAAAGGAGGAGAAACGTCTTTTTGTTAGTTCAGGTCGGCCTGGCGAGCAGCGCCAACGTCAGCTTCGGCGGCAGCGACCGCCTCGTTGAGGGCGTTGAACACTTCTTCGCCGCCATCAACATTGGTCTTGAACCACTCGTACACCGGTGCAGCGGCTTCCTTGAAGGCAGCCTTCTCTTCCGGTGTCGGCACATAAAGGTCACCACCTTCAGCCAGGAAATCCTGGTAGGCCTGGATCGACTTGCGCTTCGGTGAAGCGAACGTGGCCTGCTGCAGCGCTGCAAAGCCATCAACGACGACCTGCCTCAGTTCCGGGGGCATGGACATGAACGTGTCGTTGTTCATCCACCACAGGGCGCCCATGTAGGCGTGACCGTCAAGCGTCACATATTTCAGGCCGGCATCCGGGAACTTCATGCCCATGATGTCGGTGATGCCGTTTTTCGAACCTTCGACCACGCCGGTCTGGAACGAGGTAAACAGCTCCGGCCACGGGATCGGGGTCGGTGACGCACCGAGTGCCTTGACCAGTTCCTGCGGCAGGTCGGCAACGATGGTGCGGATCTTCAGTCCGTCCATGTCACCCGGATTCTGCACGCGCTTCTTGGTGTTGGCGAAGTTGCGCCAGCCGCCGGTGTTGCCGATGGTCATCAGGCGGATCATGCCGCCGGAATCGTCGAGCGCCTTCTGGCGCAGCTGGCGAGTGAAATCGCCCGACAGCACGTGTTCGGCGATCCGGTCGTCGGCCATCAGGTACGGCAGGTCGAGAACCTGCACATAGGGGAAGATGCCGGCTGCGCCGCCCGACGTCGAGATATTGATGTCGATCGTGCCGTCTGCCACGCCCTGGAGGCACTCCGCCCCGCCGGAACAAAGCTGGGTGCCGATGAAGAGCTCCACTTCGATGGCACCGTTGGAAGCTTTCTCAACATAGTCCTTGAAAACGATCAGACCGTCATAGTCCTCGTCGTTTTCGTTGGAGTTGGCGGTGGCGCGCAACTTGTAGTCCGCTGCTTCGGCAACGGACAGGTCGCCAACAGCAGCCGACATGGCCGTCACGGAAAAGCCGAGCGCGAGAGCGCCGAGCACGTTTGCAGATCGTTTCAAAAGCATAGATTACCTCCCTCTATGCGGCCAGATTTTGTGTCTTATATAAGACATAAGATTGATGACGCGTCCCTGCTTGTCAAGCACGCATGCCCTATTCGCTCCTTACTTGATGAACCCAAAGAATGTCGGCACTGCCATGGAAATCGCCGGGATATAGGTGATCAGGAAGATCACCAGGATTTCGACGGCGAGGAACGGCAGGATTGAACGGGCAATCGTCTCGACCTTCACACCGGAGACGCTGGACGCCACGAACAACACCAATCCCATCGGCGGCGTCGCCAGTCCGACGGTCAGGTTGACGCTCATGATGATGGCGAAATGCACCGGATGGACGCCGAGCGACGTGAAGATCGGCGCCAGGATCGGCCCCAGAATGATAATCGCCGGACCCGCGTCGAGGAACATGCCCACGATGAACAGAAGCACGTTGATCAGGAACAGCAGCATCAACGGATTTTCTGACAGGCTGAGAATGAAATCGGCCAGGATTTCGGGCGCATGGCTGAGGCTGACTACCGTCTTGAAGGCCATCGCCGCACCAACCAGCAACAGCACCACCGACGTGGTGATCGCTGCCTTGGTCAGGACCTTCGGCAGGTCCGGCCAATTCATCGTGCGCAGGATGAACATGCTGACGATAAACGCGTAGACGGCGGCTACGGCGGATGCTTCCGTCGGCGTGAAGATGCCACCCAGGATACCGCCAAGGATGATGACCGGCGTCAACAACGGAAAGAAGGCCCGCAGGGAGGCTTGCCCCCGTTCCGCCATTGTCGCCCGCCGTGTCGCCGGCGGGAAGTCATTTGACCGTGCCATGATCGATGTCATGACCATCAGCCCGACGCCGACCAGAACACCTGGTACGATACCGGCAAGGAACAGCGCCGCCACGGATTCGCCCATGACATAGGCGTAAATGATCATGATGCCCGATGGCGGGATGATTGGCCCGATCACCGACGACGCGGCGGTAATGGCCGCAGCGAATTTGCGGGTGTAGCCGTTCTTCTCCATGGCCGGGATCAGCATGGATCCGAGCGCGGACGTGTCTGCCACGGCCGATCCCGACAGACCGGCAAACAGCATCGAGGACAGGATGTTAACCTGCGCCAGGCCGCCGCGCACGTGTCCGATCAGCGCTTGGCTGAACTCGACGATGCGCATCGTGATGCCACCGCGGTTCATCAATTCGCCGGCCAGCATGAAGAACGGAATGGCCATCAGCGGGAAGGAATCCATCCCGTTATAGACATTGCGGTAAAGCAACGCCACGTCGCGTTCCTGACCGTTGAGCCAGAGAAGAAGTCCGGGCGCTGCCAGGAGTCCGAAGAACACTGGCAGCCCGATCATCAGGAAAACGAGGAACAAAGGCAGAAAAAGAAAAAGCATGGTCCTACTCCGCCGAAATAACCTCGTGATCGTCGGCAGGAAGCTCCGCTTCCGGGTCGATCAGTCCGATGATAGCTTTGAGAGAAAGTTCGATATTCACCAGGATCATCAGCACGATCCCGACCGGCAACGACATGTACATGATCGCCAAAGGCAGCCGATAGACCTTCATCCCGATGAGGTCGAGCGGCAGTTTCAACGAACTGGATTTGAACAACCAGCCCGAGTTGACATGCTTGATGCCCAACTGCAGTCCGACAACCAGCACCAGGAGGCTGACGAACAGGAGACACAGTCCCAGAATCTGGCCTAGCGAGAGCGGCAGCGCGTCTTTCAACAGGTCGATCGAGACGAAGCCGCCCCAGCGATAGGCGCTGGGGGCAATCAGCCCGGTCATCCACAGCATCAGGAACCGTGCGGCCTCGTCGGGCCATGGCAAGGCGTTGTTGAATACGTAGCGAAACACAACCTGAAGACAGATGATCAGCACCATCAGCCCCATCGCTACCCAGGCGAAGTTGCGCCCGATGCGTAGTAGGAACGTGTTGATCCAGGTGAGCCCGCTGAGAACAGCAATAATAGCGGCCATGGTCCTCCCCGCGCGACCGGACAACGGCACCGCAACAACCCTCCCGCGGTCGCCGCATCCAAGTCTTATATAATATATATTATAAAAGCCTCGGCGACCGAAACTGTCAACCCGCCATCGGCCTCGAATCCTCGAGTCCGGCGCAATCAGCGGTGGAAGACCGCGTCAACCCTTTGAAAAAACGTAGTCCGTCGCTTGAACAAGCGCATCGCCGGGCCGCAGCACGGCATCCGGGAAATGCGGATGATTGACGCAATCCGGCCAATTCTGCGCCTCCAGGCAAACGCCGCCAAAGGCGCGATAATGACGGCCTTCCAAACCTGGCACCGGAATATTCATCTTGAAGCCGCAATAGAATTGAAGTCCCGGTTCGCTGGTCCGGACTTCCATGCTCACACCCGAATGGGGACTGCGCAACAGCGCCACCGCCCTTTTTTCCACTCGACCCTCGGACAAACAGAAATTGTGATCGTAGGGAAACGGTGCACCTTCGGATCGGATCGGGCGACTGTTGCGAAAATCGAACAGCGTGTGCTCCACCGGCGCCACCTCTCCGGTCGGGATCTGATCCTCATCGACAGGGAGATAGCTGTCTGCATGGATCATGAGTTCATGATCGAGAATGTCGTCCCCGCCATCAAGGTTGAAGTAGCTGTGATGGGCCATACCGCATGGTGTCGGCCGGTCGGTTTCCGCTTCGTGCAACACCGACAGGACACCGCCTGTTTTCAGCTCGTACGTGCAAGCGATCCGGCAGTGACCGGGATACCCCATATGGCCATCGGGATCGTCGATCTCCAGGCGCACCCGGTATCCGCTCAGTTCGGCTATGCGCCACACTCTCTTGCCGAGACCCTGCGAACCACCATGCAGGTGGTGAATGCCCTTCTGATTGCGATCGAGCTGATAAGCGACATCATCCAGTTCGAAACGGCCATGGGCGATCCTGTTTGCAAACCGCCCGGGCGTCGCACCGAAATAGGGTGAGTGTTGCGGATAGTCTTCGAATTTCTCGAAGCCCAGTACCAGCGGAGGAGCGTGACCCTCAAGGCGTAGATCGAGCAGCGTCGCGCCCCAATCGGAAATCGAGGCCCGAAGGCCACCGCCTTCCAGCTCAACCCGGTGCACGGCCTCCCCGGAGGCAGTTCGGCCGAAAATGGACCCAGCCGTCAACGCGAAAGCTCTCGGGTCGCCGATTCCAGTCCGGCGAGCGTCAGCGGATACATCCGGTCGGCAAAGATATCCCTGATCAGGCCGATGGAATGGGTGTAGCGCCAGTGTTTTTCCGGTGTCGGATTAAGCCACACGGTTTTGGGAAACTGGTCGAGCAGCCGGTTAAGCCAGACCTGGCCGGCCTCCTCGTTCCAGTGTTCGACCGCACCGCCGGGATAGACGATCTCGTAGGGGCTCATGGAGGCGTCACCGACGAAAATCACCCGGTAGTCGGACCCGTAGGTCCGCAGCACCTCGTAGGTCGGCATGGTCTCGCTGTGGCGGCGGCGATTGTCTTTCCACACCCCTTCGTAAAGGCAATTGTGGAAATAATAGTATTCCATGTGTTTGAACTCGGACCGCACTGCGGAAAACAGCTCTTCGACAACCTTGATATGGCCGTCCATGGAACCGCCGACGTCGAAGAACATCAGCAATTTGATGGCGTTGTGCCTCTCGGGCCGGGTCTTGACGTCCAGATAGCCATGTTCGGCGGTCGAACGGATGGTGCCGTTGAGGTCAAGCTCCTCGTCGGCGCCTTCGCGCACCCAGCGTCTGAGCCGCTTCAGCGCCACCTTGATGTTGCGCGTGCCAAGCTCAACCGAATCGTCGAAATTGCGAAACTCGCGCTTGTCCCAAACCTTGACGGCACGGCCGTGGCGACCCTCCTTCTGACCGATGCGAATGCCCTCGGGATTGTAGCCGTAAGCGCCGAAAGGAGAAGTGCCCGCGGTGCCGATCCATTTGCTGCCGCCCTGATGGCGGCCCTGCTGCTCTTCCAGCCGCTTGCGCAGCGTTTCCATTAGCTTGTCGAAGCCGCCGAGGCTCTCGACCAGCGCTTTCTCCTCGTCCGTCAGGTGTTTTTCAGCCAGCCGTCTCAGCCATTCGTCAGGTAGCTCCGCGACATCGATGCCCGCCTCGCCCGATACAGCTTCGACGCCCTTGAAGACCGTCGAAAAGATCTGGTCGAACCGATCGATATAGCGCTCGTCCTTGATCAGCGCCGAACGGGCCAGGAAATAGAACCCTTCCACGTCATAGGGCACCAGATCGGCTTCCAGCCCCTCGAGCAGCGTCAGGTATTCGCGCAGCGATACCGGTATCCGGGCAGCCTTGAGTTCGAGGAAAAACGGGATGAACATGAACGTGCGTTCCGATTGTCTGCGACCCGCGCCATCAGACCAGCCGGCGGCGGGCAGGTCAATCTATCCCCTGCGATAGACGATGAACGGGGTCTTTTGGGCAATCCGGTCGTAGAGCTGCCGGGCCGTTTCGTTGAAGTCCTGGGTCAGCCAGTAGACCGATGGACAGCCGGCCTCGTCGGCGGCGGCATAAACCGCCTCGATCAGCGCCCGTCCAACACCGGTGCCGCGCGCCTGCGGATCGGCATAGAGGTCCTGCAGATAGCAGGCATTCTGGGTTTTCCAGCAATGGCGATGAAACAGAAAATGCACGAGACCGACGGGTGTGCCATCGAGTTCGGCAATCAGTGCTGACGGTTCGTACTCTCCGTCCGACAGCATCCGCTCGAAGGTCGTTTGATAAACCTCCTCCGGAACCGTCGATTCATAGAATGCCAGATAGTCCGTCCACAGCCGGCGCCACTGCGCTTCGTCTTCGGCCCGCAAAGGCCGGATGATCAGTCCCGACATGGCGGGCCTCCTACCTTGTCATCGGTCCAGGCCGATCCGGTCGAGATCGAAATCGGTCGTCTGGTAGATCGTGTTGATCCAGTTGCCGAAAAGCAGATGGGCGTGACTGCGCCAGCGGTTCTGCGGCTCGACGTCCGGATCGTCATCCGGGAAGTAATTGAACGGAATATGGATCGGCGTCCCCTGGCTGACGTCGCGGTGATATTCCTCGGCCAGAGAGAAGGAATCATATTCGATGTGGTTGAAGATATAGAGCCTGTTGCAATAGGCCTCGTGCACCAGGCAGACGCCGGTCTCGTCCGATTTCATCAGGACTTCGAGCCCCGAGGTCGGATTGATGTCGCTCTCGCGCACCTCCGTCCATCGCGACACCGGGATCTGGAAATCGTCGGAAAAGCCGTTGAGATAGGGTGACGCCGGCTTCAGATTGTGGTGCCGGTAGACACCGAAGGCCTTTTCGGCAAGCGTGTATTTCGGCACGCCGTGAAAATGCTTGATGGCGGCCATGGCGCCCCAGCAGACATTCATGCTGGAATGCACATTGGTCACGGTCCAGTCGAGGATCTTCTCCATCTCCTGCCAGTAGCCCACCTCCTCGAACTCCAGCAGTTCGATTGGCGCCCCGGTGATGATGAAACCGTCAAACTTGCGGTGCTTTACCTCATCCCATGTCTGATAGAAGGCGAGCAGGTGTTCTTCCGGTGTGTTCTTGGCCTTGTGCTGACCGACCCGCACCAACGAGAGCTCGACCTGCAGCGGCGTTGCGCCAATCAGCCGCGCAATCTGCACCTCGGTGCGGATCTTGTTGGGCATCAGGTTGAGCAGCCCGATCTGCAACGGCCGGATGTCCTGACGAATGGCCGCCGTTTCGGTCATGACCGTTACGCCCTCTTCCTCGAGCGTTTTGCGGGCGGGAAGCTGATCGGGAATCTTGATAGGCATGGGACTGTCGGATGGATCGTGTTTGAAGGAAAACGGTTGGGCTCAGGCGCCGTCGCGCCTGGCCATGAATGCCAGCCTTTCAAACATGTGCACGTCCTGCTCGTTCTTGAGCAGCGCGCCGTGCAGTTTGGGCAATGCGTTTGCCGCACTGCCACGCAGATCAGCCGGATCGACATCGTCGGCAACAAGCAGGCGGATCCAGTCGAGGGCTTCGGACGTCGACGGCTTTTTCTTCAGGCCGGGAACCTCGCGGACCTCATAAAACTGGGTCAGCGCAGCGCGAACCAGGTCCTGCTTGATGCCCGGATAATGCACATCGACGATGCGGTGTAGCGTGTCCGCATCCGGGAACTTGATGTAGTGGAAGAAACAGCGGCGCAGAAAGGCGTCCGGCAGTTCCTTTTCATTGTTCGACGTGATGATGACGACCGGGCGGTGTTCGGCCCGCACGGTTTCACCGGTCTCGTAGACGAAGAACTCCATCTTATCGAGTTCCTGCAGCAGGTCGTTGGGGAACTCGATATCCGCCTTGTCGATCTCGTCGATCAAAAGCACCACCTTGCGGTCGGCCGCGAAGGCATCCCACAACTTGCCGCGCTTGATATAGTTGCGCACATCGTTGACCCGATCGTCGCCCAACTGGCTGTCGCGAAGCCGCGACACGGCATCATATTCGTAGAGCCCTTGCTGCGCCTTGGTTGTCGACTTGATGTGCCACTCGATCAGATCGAGCCCCAAAGAGGACGCCACCTGCTTGGCGAGCTCCGTCTTGCCGGTTCCGGGTTCGCCCTTGACCAACAGCGGCCGCTCCAGCGTGATGGCCGCGTTGACAGCGACCGTCAGGTCTTTTTCGGCGATATAGGCCTGTGTGCCTTCAAAACGCATATGACTTTTCTCTCGCAATTTTTCGCGCGGACCATAGAGCCGATCGCCGACAAATGGAAGCGCATCGCAACGATCCGAAAGGTGGCCGCGAACCCGGTGCAGGAGAGCAACCGGGGGCCACCGAGGATCCTGATGCTGCCGAATGCTCGAACAGCGCCTACAAACCGAGTATTCGTCGCGCATTTTCCTTCAAAATCAAAGGCTTCACATTGTCCCTGATGTCAAGCGTATCGAAGTCGCTCAGCCAGCGATCGGGAGTGATCGCCGGCCAGTCCGATCCGAAGAGCATCTTCTTTTTCAGGATCGAGTTGGCGTAATGAACGAAAATCGGCGGAAAGTACTTTGGCGACCATCCTGACATGTCGATATAGACGTTGGGCTTGTGCTGCGCGACCATCAGGCCTTCTTCCGTCCACGGGAAGCTTGGATGTGCCAGAACGATTGTGGTGTCCGGAAAATCGACCGCCACATCATCCACGTGCACCGGGTTGGAATATTTCAACCGCATGCCCATGCCGCCACGCATGCCGGAGCCGACTCCGGTCTGACCGGTGTGGAAGAGCATGATTCCACCCTCTTCCGCGATTGCCTCGTAAAGCGGATAGGCCAAGCGATCGTTGGGGTAGAAGCCCTGGAATGTGGGGTGGAACTTGAAACCCTTTATTCCGAATTCCCGCACCAGCCGGCGGGCCTCACGGGCACCGGCCTTGCCCTTCGCCGGGTCGATCGAGGCGAAAGGGATGAGAATATCGTCGTTCTCTGCGGCGATCTGGGCGACCTCTTCATTGGAATAGCGCCGAAAGCCCGTCTCGCGCTCGGCATCGACCGGAAAGATCACGGCGCCGATCCGGCGCTCGCGAAAATAGGCGGCTGTCTCTTCGACCGAGGGCAGCATGCCCTTGGCCCCGGCCGGATTTTTGAAGTAGGCCGCCATGCCGGCTTGAAACTCGTCATAGCCATCATCGCGCGGAGCGCAGCACGGCTCCTCCGCATGGGTATGGAAATCGATCGCTACGAGATCATCGACGTTCATTGCTCGGCCTTTCCAACTGCATCCAGTGCCACGTATTTGCGCAACAGACGGTTCAGGGTCTTCGCTTCAGCGCGCGTCAAGGGCGCCATATCGCGTGCCTCGTGAGCAAGGACGCGAGTTTCGAGCTCCGCGACCTTGGCTTTTCCGGCGTCGCTGAGCCACAATTCAGCCGAGCGCTTGTCATCTTCCGGCACGGTCCTCGTCACCATGCCGGCATCCTCCAGGGCGCGGATCATCTTGGTCATGTGGGCCCGTTTGATCATCAGGGCCCGCGCAAGAACCCCCTGCCGAACACCTGGATTTTGGGCTATCATCATCAACACGGTTATCTCGCCGGGCTTGATGCCGGTGTCGGCCCACGCATCGAAGAATTCCGCAAAGCTCCTGAGCTGGGCCAGGCGCAACAGAAATCCGGGTGAATTGGAAAAGACACCAAAGTCCAACGCGGTATCGCGTGGCTGGTCAGGCATTGGGATCCTGGACCTTGGCAACCCGCTTTTCGAGAAAGGCGCGCAAGCGGTCCTTTGCGTCATCGGTCATCGTTGCCAGCGTGGCGACCATGCTTTCGGCAAACAGCCCGCCATCGGACGACATGTCGGCGATGCGCGGAAGGGCGTTGATGATCGCGTAATTGGTGAACTCGGCATTGGTCGCCATTTTTTCGGCAACTTCTATGGCACGGTCCAATGCCTGGCCTTCGGGCACGACGTAGGACACGCCTCCCCAGGCCTCCATCTCCGACGCCTTCAAAACGCGACCGGTCAGCATCATGTCGCCCATTCTGGCGGCGCCGATCAGTCGGGCGATCCGAACCGATCCACCGCCGCCGACGAAGATGCCGCGCTGGCCCTCAGGAAGTGCGAAGAAGGCGGTCTCCTCAGCTACGCGGATATGTGCTGACGCCGCCAGTTCGAAACCGCCACCGACAGCCGCTCCGGAAATGGCTGCAACAAAAGGGATCGTCCCGCGTTCGATGCAATCGAATACGGCATGCCATCGGCGCGATCCCTGGACCGCTTCAAACAGCGCCTTTTCCGAATGTTCGGCCAGATCAAGGCCGGCGCAGAAGTGCTTGCCATGGCCATGGATAACCGCCGCCTTGGCCTCCGATTGGGCACGCTCCACCTGCGCGTTGATGGCCTCGACCACCCGGTCCGAAATGGCATTGCGCTTTTCCGGTCGATCGAGACCAATAACGGCCACGGACCCTTGAATCTCATAGGTTACGCGTGCCTCTGATCCGTCCATGCGACTTCTGCCTCGATGCTCAATTTTGTTTCCTTGTAGACAAAATTGAGCTATCGCGTCAAGGTAACAGTGGTTCGTCTCCGGGAGGACACATGCCTGATTCACGCGACCCCCTGGCGCTCTGGTCGCCCAGCATTCGAAGCACGACAAAATCGGACGGGACGATCTATGTCTGGCAGGAGGAGCCTCTTGCCGACTATCCGCGCTGCATCACGGAGCGGTTGATCCATTGGGCAAAGGAAACACCCGACCGGGTCTGGATTGCCGAGAAGCGACCTGATCGCACCTGGCGAACCGTCACCTATGGCGAGGCAGCCGATGCCGTAAAATCCATCGGTTCGGCTTTGCTGGATCATGGAGTATCGCCCGACCGGCCATTGCTGATCCTGTCGGGCAACTCCGTTGCCCATGCTCTGATGGCTATCGCGGCTCAGCATGTGGGTGTGCCGTCGGCGGCTCTTGCTCCGGCCTACACGCTGAGCGGCGGCGACTACGTCAAACTCCGGGACATTGCCGCCCAGCTTTCACCCGGTCTGATCTTTGCCGACAATGCGGATCCTTTCGCAGCCGGCATCAACGCCGTTTTCTCCCCGGACATTCCGGTGGTCACGCGATCCGGATCCGTTGAAGGCAGGCTCTGCGTTTCGTTTGAAGAGCTTTCCATGACGTCTCCTTCGAAAGCGATGCAGGCGGCGCATGACGCGGTAACGCCGGACACTGTCGCCAAATTCCTCTTCACCTCCGGAACGACCGGCAGCCCGAAGGCCGTCATCCAGACCCATCGGATGCTGTGCTCGAACCAGCAGATCGTGTTGCAGGCCTGGCGCTTCCTCGCCGAAACGCCGCCCGTTGTCGTCGACTGGGCGCCGTGGAACCACACCGCCAGCGGCAACAAGGTCTTCAACATGGTGCTCTACAATGGCGGCACCTACTACATCGACAACGGACGTCCGACGCCCGACGGAATTGCGCGCACCATCGAAACCCTCAGGCAGGTCTCTCCAACCTGGTATTTCAATGTACCACTTGGCTACCAGATGCTGCTTGATGCTTTCGAGACGGACAACCACCTACGCGAGACATTCTTCAAGCGCCTGCAAATGATGTTTTATGCCGGTGCCGGAATGAGTCAGCCGGTCTGGGACCGTCTGACGCGCGTCGCTGAAGAGTGCGTTCCGGGCGGCGTGCTGCTGACAACCGGATTTGGTTCAACCGAAACAGGGCCCTTCGCGCTGGTATGCACGGAGCGGCAGGAGACGTCCGGCAATCTCGGCATTCCCTCGCACGGTGTTACGCTCAAGCTGGTGCCCCAGGGCGACAAGCTGGAGGCAAGGATCAAAAGCCCGTCAAACACACCCGGCTATTGGCGCAATCGCCAGCTGACCGAGGACGCGTTCGATGATGAAGGTTTCTACAGTTTTGGCGACGCGCTGCGCTTTGCCGAAGAAGGCAAGCCCGAGAAAGGCTTCGTTTTCGACGGCCGCCTGGCAGAAAACTTCAAGCTGGCATCGGGAACCTGGGTTGCGGTCGGCCCGTTGCGAGCGGTGCTGACCAATGATCTGGGCGGATTGGCGACCGACGTCGTCATCGCCGGCGAAGGCCATACCGAACTTGGGGCACTGGTTGTGCCGAACTGGTCCGCTTTGCGTGACATCGCCGGAGCCGACCTCGAGGGGGAGGCCCTGCTGAACTGCGAGATCGTCAGGAAAGCGGCAACCGAGAAACTCCTGGCGCATGCCGAAAAAGCAACGGGATCGGCGAGCCGCGTCAAACGCCTGCTGTTTCTTTCGGTCCCACTCGATTTCAACAAAGGCGAAGTGACGGACAAGGGCTCCATCAACCAACGCGCGGTCCTGCGCAATCGTCAGGATCAGGTGGATGCGCTGTGGTCGGAAGACCCACGTGTGATTCAGCTTTGATCTACGGCCGCTCCAGGGATTTCCGGAGCATCTCCATTCCTTGAGTTCGGGACGCAAGCGTTTGGTTGCTATTGATCGCGCAGTTTGCGGGCAAAACGCCGAATGTCTTCGACCAGAAGCTCGGGCTGCTCGAGAGCGGCAAAATGACCACCGCGGGGCATCTCGGTCCATTGCTGGATATTGTAAAGGCGTTCGGCGTAGGTGCGTGGCGGCCAGGCCAGCATCTCGGCCGGAAATAGGGCGCATGCCGTCGGAACCTCGACCCGGCGTTCATCCGCGGAGAGAATTCGCCCGCCCTCCTCACGCCGCCCGTAGTAGATCCACGATGCCGAGTTGAAGGTGCGGGTAACGACGTAGACCATGATGTTGGTCAGCAACTCGTCCTTGCTATAGACACTCTCGATGTCATCGCCATCGGTGTCGGACCAGGAATTGAACTTTTCCACCAGCCAGGCGGCAATGCCGACGGGACTGTCCATCATCGCATAGCTGAGCGTCTGCGGCCGTGTCGCCTGCTGCGTGCGGTAACCGTTTTCCAGGATCTGATCCTGCTCGAACCGGCGCACCCATTCCCGTTCCTCATCGCTTTGCGGACCGGAAGCGTGACGCATCGTCAGGATGTTGATGTGAATGGCGCGGCACGCGGGGGCATGGTCGAAACCGAGCCAGGAAGAGATCGCACCGCCCCAGTCACCTCCCTGGGCGATGTAGCTTTCATAGCCCAGCACATCCACCATCAGCGCATTCAGGATGGTTGCCATCCTGCGCGGACCGTAGGGGCGCGGCGGGCGACCCGAAAACCCGAAACCCGGTAGGGAAGGAGCGATGACATCGAATGCATCTGACTCGCTGCCGCCGAATCGTTCGGGATGGGCGAGCGGTTCGACAATTTCCATGAACTCGACGATGCTGCCGGGCCAACCATGCGAAACCAGCAGTGGTGCCGGATCGGTCCCGCTGCCTTTCTCAAACAGAAAATGCATGTCGATACCGTCAACCGGTGCGATGTATTGCGAGAAGCGGTTGATCTTCGCTTCCTGCTCGCGCCAGTCGAATTCGTTCAGCCAATAGGCACAAAGTTCCCTCATGTAGTCGAGGTTGGTTCCATAGGCCCAACCGCCGTCATCGGGCATTTCGTGCCACGGAAAACGCCGCACGCGGTCGCGGATATCGGCCAGCACCTCTTCGGGCACGCGGACTTCGAACCGGCGACACCCGGACAGGGGTCCTTCGGTCCTGTTCCTCGCGGCGTGCTCCACGGTCTGGTCTCCTTCATTGGTCTTGCAGTCGCATGGTCACAGCAGCGATCGGCGCTTCCCCGCAAGCGTCGCCTGACGACGTGCGTGACTGGTTTCGGCAAAATCTGGCAGATTGATCCGGCCGGTGGGAGAGACAGGCGACCCGGAAGAGAGGGACAGATTGCCGGCTGCCGGGAGTCCGGTTTGTCAGATCAGATTTGCTTTTTCACTTCGCCGGCGATGATCCGGATCCCGTCTTCCATCCTGTCGATGGGAACGAATGCATAGCCCAGACGGAAACAGTTCTTCTGATCGCGGGCAAGAAAGAAGGCTTGTCCCATGTCAATCAAAACACCCTGCTTGCGAAGATTCTCGCGCATGAGAGTGGCGTCGAAGGTCTTCGGACCCGTTAGCCAGAAGGAAGTGCCGCCCTCGTTTTGGGTCTGTTGCAGCATCGGCAGATGTTTCGCTATCGCCGCCCGCATGGCTTGCCACCGCCGCTTATAGCGGCGTTCCAGATTGTGCAGATGGGAATCGTAGTGACCCAGCCGCAGAAACAGCGCCAGAATCTCCTGAATAAGAGTCGGCGGATGGCGAAACATGGTGCCGCGAACGATCCGCGCCTCGCGAATGATATCGCGATGGGCGACGATGAAGCCGATGCGGATACCCGGCGACAGGGTCTTTGAGAAACTGCCGACATAAATCACCCGTTGATCAGGGTCCATGGCCCTAAGTGGTGGCGATGACCGGGCATGGAAATTCATCTCGGCTTCGTAGTCGTCTTCGATAATCACGAAGTCCTTGGACCGGGCTGCCTCCAGGAGTTCGACGCGCCGCTCGTGCGGCATGGTGACCATGGTCGGAAACTGATGGCTTGGAGTTGTGAACACCAGTTTCACCCCTTCGGGGATTGCCTCAGGTATCAGTCCGCCCTGATCGAGCGGAACTCCGACAAGGGAGTTGCCAGCCAGATTGAAGGCATTGAAACCACCAAAATAGCCAGGGTTCTCAACCGCAATGGGTCTATCGAATTGAGCGAACAGGGTTCCGAGGATCGACAGCGCGTTCTGAGCTCCGAGGGTAATCAGGATCTCGTCCGATGTAGCAAAGATACCGCGCGAGCCGAGCAGGCGCTGGCGCAGCTGTTCGATCAGTTGGGGACTGTCGCTTTCAACCGCATCGCTGACCCAGACCGGCATCCGTTTGCGCCCCAGAGCAAGGCGGGAGCACTCACGCCAACCGTCTACCGGAAATAGATCAGGATCAATCTGGTTGTAGATGAAAGGAAATGGATAGCTGGTCCAATCGAGTGGATTGGTGAGAGGGATGAGGTCCGACGGGGGAAACCGAACCGGCGAAGGAGCGTCCACGCCGACTTCCTGATCGGCGGTTACCGGCGGCAGGTTTTTGAACGTATCGGGATTGACGAAGTAACCCGATCTGTCCCGCGCGATCAGAAAACCCATGTCGATAAGCCGGGTATAGGCTGCGAAAACCGTGTTTCGGGAAACTCCGAGTTGTGCAGCGAGTTCGCGACAGGACGGCAGCGGCCGGTCAATGGCAACGGACCGCGACACGATTGCCGAACTGATAGCCTCACACACCCGGTCTCGCAGGCTGAGCCCCGGTGAATCGGGCAAAGTGTGCAACAAAAGTGATGGAGGTTTCATTTGCACCCTCCTGCAAATTTGGCCGGCTACCGGGAGCGGGCAAAGACCGGGTGTTCTTATCCGGCACCGCACGGTTTGCCGCAAGTCCAATGTGAGGCTGGCCTGTCAACTGTCCTTGGTTATCGCGTCAGCTGTCACTTCACTCGATCAACGTCTTGCTCTTTACGTTGAGGCAGTGAGACGAACGGGAGGAGATCGGATCAATGAACATCAGAGCTCTTATCAAACCGGCAGCGACGGCAATGGCCTTGTTGTTGATGGCCAATGGGGCACTCGCCGACAAAGTCCTGAAACTTGGCACGGTTGGCCGCCTTGGAATGCCCATTGGCGATGCGATCGACCAGGCCTTCATTCCGACTTTGGAAAAGGTGTCCGGCGGCAAGCTAAAGGTTGAGCCGCACTATCGCGGGTCGCTTTGCGGAGAACAGACCTGCGGCGAGCAGGCCAATCAGGGACTGCTGCAGCTCTGGACGAGCTCGACTGCGAATTTTGGCAGTTTCGGCACAGAATTAGCGATCTTCGACCTGCCTTACATCTTCAAGAGTATCGAGGATGCTGATCGTATCTCGAGAGAATGGCTATCCGACCGTCAGTGCAAGCTTGCCGCTGAAACAACCGGGCACGTCTGCCTCGTCGTGTATTCCAGCGGAGGTTTCCGGCAACTTGGCAATGCCCAGCGTCCTGTCCATGTACCCAGCGACATGGAGGGGATCAAATGGCGGGTCACCAAGAGCCCAATCGAATACACCCTGATCAAGAACTGGGGCGCAGTTCCCGTCCCTTATGATTGGACGCAACTCTACCAGGGTCTGCAAACCGGGGTGGTTTCCGGGCAATACGTGGCGGTGCCCTGGCAGCACATCGCCAAGCTCCATGAAGTGGCGAAATACTTTACTGAAATCGGAGGTGCGTGGTCAGGCAACCAGCTTGCTATGGACGCCCGGCAATACAATGCTCTGACGGACGAAGAGAAGGAATGGCTGCACATTGCCGCCAAGGCGTTCGGCGATCGGGTCAGTGAACTGGACCGTCAGTGGGTTGCCGACGGCGAGGAGGCCATCAAGGGATCGATCGAAGAATGGTATGTGCCGACTGACGATGAATTGTCCATGTGGCGCCAGGGTGCAATCTCCGCCTGGCTGGATGCCAAAGGAACATTTGATCCTGAAGTGGCCGAGCGAATTCTCAAGGACCAGGGCATGGACGACTTCATCGCCCAACTAAAGGAAGCCGGCGCGCTTTAGACAGACAACGACAGCAGCGAACGACCGTCTGAGGGGGGCACGAAATGACAGGCGTGTCCCCACTCTGTCTAGCCGGATCAAGAAAACCCTGTACAGTTCGCCCGCCTGCGCCGACCGACAGGCGGTTCGGTGTTTTTGCCAACACGGCTCAGATCTCCCGCGGTGAAACCAAGGCCAAAGCCCCATGGACAGCATAATCCTCCTCCTGGTGCTTGTGCTCCTGATCCTGCTCGGCGCCCCGGTGGGGTTCACGCTGATCCTTATTCCTGTCGTCTATATCCTGATCACCGACGCGGCGCCGATGATCCTTATCCCCTCACAAATGTTCAGCGCCATCGACTCGGTTCCCCTGACCGCAATCCCGTTCTTCATGCTGACCGGGGAACTGATGACGAGCGCAACCATCACCGACCGGCTGGTGGAACTGAGCAAGCGAATGATCGGCCGGATGCGCGGCAGCCTGGCACAGGTCAACGTGCTGGTCAGCATGTTCTTTGCCGGAATGAATGGCTCGGTCGTGGCCGACACCGCAACCGTTGGCTCGCTTCTGGTCCCGGCGATGAAACGCGCCGGCTATCCATCGCATTTCGCCGCCGCCATAACCGCGGTCAGTTCGACCATTGGCGGCATCATTCCGCCCAGCATCATGATGATTGTGCTGGCAAATGCCGGCGGCATTTCCGTCGGTGCGGTGTTCGCGGCCGGAATAGTCCCGGGCATCCTGATTGGTCTGCTGTTGATGGTGATCAATCACGTTCTTGCGGTGCGTAACGACTTCGAACGCAGCGAAGAGCCGTTCAGCCTGAGAGCTGTCGCCATCGTCGGCTACAAGTCGTCTTTCGCATTGCTCATCCCGATCGTGCTGGTCGGCTCGGTTGTCGGCGGAATTGCCGGCGTAGTCGAAGCCGGAGCTCTGACCGCCACGATCGCCATGTTCGTCGGTCTGTTCATCTACCGGACGATCACCTGGTCCAACTGCAAGGGAGCCTTCATAAGGGCCTTCCGCAATTCGGCCATGGTGTTCATCATCATCGCCGCCTCGGGACCGTTCAGCTGGCTGCTCACCTCGCTCGGCGCCACCACGCAACTGGAGCAGTGGTTGCTCGGCTATGCAGGCGATCCGTTCATGTTCGCCCTGGTGCTGGTCATCTTCATCTGCCTGCTCGGCATGGTGATGGATTCGGCCGCCAACATTATCGTCGTCGGCCCGGTTCTCGTCGATGTCATGGTGAAGGCCGGCTATCCCGACGTCCAGGCGGCACTCGTGGTGGTGGTCGGCTTTCTGATCGGATCGGTGACGCCTCCAGTGGGCGTCGCGTTCTTTACCGCCGGCGCGATTGCCAAGGCGCGCCTGGAGGCCGTGGGCATCGCGATGCTCCCCTATCTCGCGGCGTTGTTCGTGCTGCTGTTCCTGCTCATTCTGGTCCCGGACATCACCATGTTCATGCCGCGCGTGATGGGGTTCGCAAATTGAACGGAGAACGCCGATGATCAGGTTCCTCCAATGGGTCGATGCCACGACACGCAAGATCCTGGTGGCGTTTTGCGCAATACTGCTGGCGCTCATGGTCGTGTTCACGGTCTACACCGTGGTCATGCGCTACGTATTCGAGGATCCGCCCGTCTGGGGTGACCTGCTGACGGTGCTCAGCAACATCTGGCTGGTCTTTCTCGCTCTGGCAATCACCGTGCGCGACAAAAGCCACATTGCTCTGGATCTGATCTATTCGCGTCTGCCACCGTTCCTCGGCTTCGCGGTTCAACAGTTTTGGTCGCTGGTGATTTTCGCCCTGGGCCTAGTCATTTTCTACTACGGGCTGGAAGCGGTCGCGACCATGGGCGGCAAGTACTGGGAGATGTGGTACTTCGCCTGGGAGGATGGGAGATTCGTCTTCAAACCCAACTACATGCCCAAGAAGTACGCCGTTACCATCATCCCGATTTCAGGCATGCTGACCAGCCTCGCCGCCCTCGCTGCAGTGCTTGAAGACATCTTTCGCTATCGGGAGGGGACGTTCCGGCTGGCGGGCGATCAGGATGCTGATCTGAACTGAAAGTCCAGAAAAAACGTCACTGAGGCTTTTCCAGGGATTCCCGCAGCATCTCCAATTCCAGCCATTCTTCTTCCAGCTTCTCCAGGCTGCCGCGCTGTTCAACCAGCGTTTCGGCCAGTTCGTTGAACCCCTCGGGGTCGTTTGCGAAGAAATCCGGGACCGCCATCTGCTCTTCGATGCGGGCGATTTCGTCTTCGGTTTCGCTGATGCGTCCCGGCAGCGTTTCGAGTGCGTATTTCTGTTTGTAGGAGAGTTTCTTCGTCGGCTCGTCAGCCTTTTTGCGCTCCTGTTGTGCCGTGACTTTGGGCTTTTCGGCTCGCGCCCGTGATGGTTCGTCGCTGCGTTGAGCGAGCATGTCGCTGTAGCCGCCGGCGTAGCGCAACCACCGTCCGTCCGGGTTGTCAGGCCGGGCTGGCGCCAGCACCGATGTCACCGTGCGGTCCAGAAAATCACGGTCGTGGCTCACCAGGATCACCGTTCCGGCGAAATCGTCGATCAGCTCTTCCAGCAGGTCCAGCGTCTCCATGTCGAGATCGTTGGTCGGTTCATCGAGCACCATCATGTTGGCCGGCTGAGCCAGGTTGCGGGCGAGGATCAGTCGCGCCCTCTCACCGCCGGACAATTCCCGGATTGGCGTGCGCGCCTGTTCCGGCTGGAACAGGAACTCCTTCATGTACCCGGTAACGTGCCGGTGCCCGTCGCCGACGGCCACCATGTCGCCGCGCCCGCCGGTGAGGAAATGCCCCAGCGTTTCATCGGGGTTGAGGTCCTGTCGCTTCTGATCGAGTGTCACGATCTGCAGATTGGCGCCGAGACGGACGGAGCCATCGCCTGGAGACGACTGGCCGGTCAGCAAATTGAGCAATGTGGTCTTGCCTGCGCCGTTCGGACCGACAAGGCCGACCCGGTCACCACGCTGAATGCGGATTGAAAAATCCCGGACAATCGGCCGGCTGTCATAACTCTTGGCGATCGATTTGGCCTCGATCACCAGCTTGCCGGAATCGCGCGCCTCGGCCGCACTTGCCTCGATCGTGCCGGTGGGGCCTCGATGATCCCGATAGCGCGCGCGCATGGCATGCAATTCGTCGAGCCGCCGGATGTTTCTTTTGCGTCGCGCCGTAACGCCGTAACGCAGCCAGTGTTCCTCCCGCACGATCGCCCTCTTCAGCTTGTGCTGTTCGCGCGCTTCCTCCTCCAGCACGGTGTCACGCCAGGACTCGAAGGCAGCAAATCCCTGATCCAGCCGACGCACCTGGCCGCGGTCGAGCCAAAGGGTCGCGCGGGTGGTGTTTTCAAGAAACCGCCGGTCGTGGGAAATCACCACGATGGCGCTCTTGCGGCGCATCAATTCGCCTTCCAACCATTCGATGGCCGGCAGATCCAGGTGGTTTGTCGGTTCGTCCAGAAGCAGGATGTCCGGCTCCGGAGCGAGCACGCGGGCAAGCGCGGCGCGGCGGGTTTCTCCGCCGGAGAGCACCCGCGGATCCGCCTCGCCATCAAGCCCCAGCCGGTCGAGCAGATACTGCACCCGGTGCGGATCGTCGCCGGGTCCGAGCCCGTCTTCGGCATAGGCGCGGACCGTTTCATACCCGGCAAAGTCGGGGGCCTGTTCGAGGTATCGGACGGTTGCCGACGGGTGACGGAAGACCGTGCCGGACTGCGCGTCCGCCAGCCCTGCAGCAATCTTCAGCAGTGTCGACTTGCCGGACCCGTTGCGCCCGACCAGGCACAGTCGGTCACCGGGTTCCACCTGAAAGCCCGCGCCGCTCAAGAGCGGATCGCCTCCAAAGGTCAGCTCGATATCGTCAAGTTTGAGAACGGGCGGGGCCATGGCTTATCGACCGGAAAAATCGTAGGGACGGGCCAGAAAGACGGCCGTACCCGATTGCATCGTGATCGTCACCGGACCCTCCGCAACATTCGACAGTGTCCGCGACGAACCGAAGGCCAGGTCGAACCGGTCAAGCGGATAGCGGGCACCCTCGATCGTAAGGCCGCCTACATCGGAGAAATTGAGGATCGAAAACAGGCTGCCGGCCGGCAGGTCAAACGTCTGTCGGTCTTCGGCAAGCGGCGTTGCTTCCTCCTCCCCGGACGTCAGCACGATGTCCAGACCGCGCCGGGCAAGCGCACAGGCGGCGGTCAGGTGAAGCAGTGCGTGGTCGCTGCGTTCACCGCCCAGTGCCCCTGCCATCACCACCCGATCGGCATCGCGCTTCAGCGCCGCCTCAAGCGCAAGTTCGCCATCCGTCAGGTTCTTTTCGGCCGGAAAGGGCTGGCGCTGGGTATCCGGCCAGTTTTGCAACAGCTCTTCGGACGAGGAATCGAAATCGCCGACCCAAAGCTCCGGTTTGAGCTCCAATTCCCCGGCATGGCGCATGCCGCCATCGGCAGCGATCACCCTGGCCCCGGCGATCTGCTTCAACAGGCGCTCTGTCGGCCGCAGATCACCGCCCAACAGGATCAGAAAAGGATTGTCCGCATTCATGGCCGCAGCACATAGCAGCTTTTGCGGGACTTGCCAGCGCGCAGCCGCGCATTTATGACTGGCCTTGCTCTAACGGGGTGCCCATTGCGCAGGCAATGAGCTGAGAGGTCAATCCAACCCGAAGAACCTGATCCGGTTTGTACCGGCGGAGGGATTTAGACGCCACTTCAGCGCCTTATTCCCTGTAACAACCAGAACAAGGAGGCGCAGATGCCTTTCTCCAGAACACTTTTTGCGGCGCTGGCAACGCTGGCTCTCTACTGCGGGGCTGCGACGGCCAGCGAGCGCACACTCACCATCTACACCTATGACAGTTTCGTTTCCGATTGGGGCCCGGGCCCAGTCATCAAGAAGGCCTTCGAGGCCGAGTGCGACTGCACGCTGAACTGGGTCGGCATCGCCGATGGCGTAGCGCTCCTCAACCGGTTGAAGCTGGAGGGCGGCTCTACGCAGGCCGACATCGTGCTTGGCCTCGACACCAATCTGGTGGCGGAAGCAAAAGCGACCGGTCTGTTTGAAGCAAGCGGCACGGACCTAGCCAATGTCAATGTCCCCGGCAATTGGTCGGATGACGTCTTCATTCCTTACGACTACGGCTATTTCGCCGTTGTTTACGACACGGAAGCGATGCAGAGCCCGCCAACCAGCCTGAAGGCGCTGGTTGAAGGCGATGCCAGCCAGAAAATCGTTATCCAGGATCCGCGCACGTCGACACCCGGTCTCGGACTGCTGCTGTGGGTCAAATCAGTCTATGGCGAAGAGGCACCGGACGCCTGGAAGAAGCTGAAGGACAAGGTCCTTACGGTCACACCTGGCTGGTCTGAAGCCTATGGCATGTTCACCGGCGGTGAAGCACCGATGGTGTTGTCCTATACAACCTCGCCGGCCTACCACATGGTCGCCGAGGAAACCGACCGCTATCAGGCGGCCGCCTTTGACGAAGGCCATTACATGCAGATCGAGGTGGCAGGCCTCATCGCCTCGTCGGAAGAAAAAGAGCTGGCAAAACAGTTTCTCGCCTTCATGACCGGCCCCGGCTTCCAGAATGCCATTCCGACCACCAACTGGATGTTTCCGGCCGGCAAGCTGACCGAACCGGTTCCGGCCGCCTTCGACAAACTCGTCAAACCGTCAAAGACCCTGCTGTTTTCGCCGCAGGAAGTCGAAGACAACCGCCGGTCCTGGGTGGACGAGTGGCTGGCTGTGATGAGCCGCTAACCAGGCCAACGCGTGCTGAGCCGTCGTCATCGGGCCGCCAACATTGCCGCCGGGAGCTTCGTTCTCGGCGCCATGGCTCTGGTGATTGGCGCAGCGGTCGTGGCACTGTTGATTGCCGCGGCCGGGTCGCCCGGAGAAGGGTCGCCACTTTACGATGCCTATATCTGGCGGGTTGCGCGCTTCACGCTGTTACAAGCCGCACTCTCCACGTTCCTGTCCGTTGCGTTAGCGGTGCCGCTTGCCCGGGCGATCGCCCGTCGCCAGCATTTTGTTGGCCGAACCTGGTTGATCCGGCTTCTCGCCGTGCCAATCGGCCTGCCGCCGATTATCGCCGCCCTTGGCCTGATCGAGATCTGGGGCCGCCAGGGCCTGATCAATGGCGGCCTTTTGTGGCTGGAACTTGCCGAACCGCTCTCCATCTACGGCCTGCCGGGCATTCTTCTCGCCCACGTGTTCTTCAATCTGCCGCTGGCGACGCGCCTGCTGCTGGCCGGGTTAGACCGGGTTCCGGCCGAATACTGGCGCAATGCCGACCAATTGGGTCTGAGCGCTCGCAGCGTCTTCCTGTTGATTGAGTGGCCCTTCATGCGCAATCACCTGGCTGGCATCGCCGGCCTCGTGTTTATGCTTTGCGTCACAAGCTTCACGCTGGTGCTGCTTCTCGGTGGCGGTCCGGCGGCGACAACGATCGAGGTCGCCATCTACCAGGCGCTGCGATTCGATTTCGACCCGCCGCGCGCTGTCGCCCTCGCCATCATGCAGCTCGTTTTGACGTCGGTGCTACTTGGATTGCTGGCCCTGCTCGGCAAGACGCCCGAAGAGGGCGCTACGCTGGGCCAGGCAGTGCGCCGCCAGCCGGATCGGCGTAGCGTTGCGCGGATCACCGATTTCGGCCTGATTGCCGCCGCCACCCTGTTTCTGGTGTCTCCATTGATCTCCATAGCAGTCTCCGGTCTAGCCGCCGACCTGCCGCGATTGCTGAGTGAGCCGATCGTGTGGCGGGCGATTGCCACCAGCCTCGGCATCGCATTCTGCGCAGCTGTGCTGTCGGTCACAGCCGCTCTTGTCCTGGTGCGGGCAAGGCATGCCGCGATGCCGCTGGCGGCGAGGTATGCCTCGGCGCGGCTCTTTCGCTCCGCAGCCGCCGGCGGGTCGAGCCTGGTACTCCTGGTTCCGCCCATCGTGCTCGGTGCAGGCTGGTTCGTTATGCTGCGCAGCCATGTGAACGTGTTCGCGCTGGCCCCGGTTCTGGTGGTGCTGATCAACGCGCTGATGGCACTGCCCTTTGTCATGCGTGTGCTCGAACCGGCGCACATGACCCACATGGCGCGCACCGAGCGCCTCAGCCTTTCCCTCGGGCTGACGGGCATTCGGCGGCTCGTGCTGATCGACTGGCCGGGCCTGCGGCACGCGCTGGTGCTGGCCCTGGCCTTTGCCATGGCGCTCTCCCTCGGTGATCTGGGGGCCATCGCTCTGTTCGGCAGCCAGGACGTCATCACCCTTCCCTATCTGCTGTTGCAGCGCATGGGCAGCTACCGCACCGACGATGCCGCAGGGCTCGCCCTGATGTTAGGGTTGGTCTGCCTTGCCCTGATGGTCTTTGCCAGCCAATCCGAACGGAGCTCGACATCATGATCGGTCAATCCGTCATCATCGATAATGTCGTCTTCGAACGCGGCGGCCAGACAATGCGGTTCGACACGCACATCGCCAGCGGCGCAATCACCGCCATAATCGGTCCATCCGGGGCCGGTAAATCGACCCTGCTCGATCTGATTGCCGGTTTCGAAGTTCCGGCTTCCGGCCGCATCCTGATTGGCGACCAGACCGTCACCGAACTGAGCCCGGTCGACCGACCGGTGTCGATGGTGTTTCAGGAAAACAATCTGTTCGCCCACCTTACGGTTGAAACCAATATCGGGCTTGGCATCCGCCCCGACCTGGTTCGCAGTCGGGAAGATCGGGTTGTCATCGACAATGCTTTGCAAAGGGTCGGGTTGGAGGGTTACGGCCAGCGCCAACCCGGTTCGCTTTCCGGTGGCGAACGTCAGAGGGTGGCGATAGCCCGCGCCCTTGTGAGGCGCAAGCCGGTCCTGTTGCTCGATGAACCCTTCGCCGCCCTTGGCCCGCGGCTGCGCCGCGACATGCTCGACCTGATCCGGGAGTTGCAGGCCGAAACGGGAATGACAACCGCAATCGTCACTCATCAGCCTGATGAGGCGGTGGAAATTGCCGGATCGATCATCTTTGTCGCCGCTGGGGAGACCGTCGCAACCGAACCAGCGGAGAGCTTTCTGGACCGCACTGACATTCCCGGCCTCACAGATTACCTGGGCCAGCCGCCAGAGAGTCAGGGGACTACCCGGCGGCCCTGAAATCGGCTAGAATCCATGGCAGTACAGTAAGATGCAGCCCCCTTCACTTTGACAAGGTAACGACAGATCGCCAGGGCCGTCACCAATCCGGGGCCGTCTGACACGGCCAAGCCACGCCGGCTCGGCGCGAGCATGCCGCGCTGGAAACCGCTTGCATTGGCTCTGACGCTGACTGCCGTGCTGAGCGGTTGCCAGACCTTGCTCGACCAGACCTATTCGTCAACGGTCGGCCCGTCGGACAATCCGCAAACCGTTGAGCGGCTGGAAAAGAACGATCCACGTGCCCGGCTCGGTGCTCGGGAGCATCCACGCATCGTTGCGAGCTACGGTGGCGAATTCAGCGACCCGAAGGTTGAACGGCAATTGGCGCGCATTGTCGGGGCCCTGACGCTGGTATCGGAAAATCCCAAACAGACCTACCGGATCACCATCCTCAATTCGCCGGCCGTCAACGCTTTCGCCCTTCCGGGAGGCTACCTCTATATCACCCGCGGTCTGCTCGCGCTGGCCAATGATTCCTCCGAGGTCGCCGCGGTCATCTCCCATGAAATGGCGCACGTGACAGCCAATCACGGCCTGCAGCGCAAACGCCGTGAGGAGGCGGAAGTCATCGCCAGCCGCGTTGCCGCCGAAGTTCTTTCCAATGATGTTGCCGGTCAGAAGGCGCTCGCCCGCAGCAAATTGCGATTGGCGGCCTTTTCCCGTCAGCAGGAGCTTCAGGCCGATGTCATCGGCGTGCGTACGTTGGGCCGGGCAGGTTTCGACCCCTATGCCGCCGCCCGTTTCCTGCGCTCCATGGAAGCCTATAGCCGGTACCGCGCCGGTGAGGCCGACAACGACCCGACTCTCGACTTTCTGTCGAGCCACCCGGATGCGCCCAAGCGCCTGGAATTGACCATTCGCCATGCCAGGGCATTCGGGCCGCAAGGCACCGGCAAGCGCGAACGCGACGCTTATCTCGAGAGCATCAACGGGCTTCTCTATGGCGACAGCCCGAAGGAAGGCTATGTCCGCGGCCTGACCTTCTTGCACCCGACTTTGGGGATCCGATTTTCGGTTCCGCAGGGATTTCAGATCGACAACACCGCTCAGGCAGTGCTCGCCACCGGTCCCGGCGAGGTCGCGATTCGCTTCGACGGCGTCTCCGACAAGCGGCGCATGTCGCTCACCAATTACATCCAGAGCGGCTGGGTCAGTGGCCTCGATCCGTCTTCCATCCGCGCCACGAAGATCGGCGGCCTTGATGCAGCAACCGCTCGCGCCGCGGCTGACAAATGGGACTTCGACGTCACGGTTATCCGTGTCGACAGCCGCATCTATCGGGTTTTGACGGCCGCGCCCACCGGCAGCAGCCGACTGGAACCGACAGCCCGCGACGTCCGGTCGTCATTTCGAAAAATGTCCGCCTCGGAGATCGCCGCTCTGAAACCGTTGCGCATAAAGATAGTCAAAGTCAAACCGGGAGACACGGTGACGTCACTGGCCAGTCAAATGCGGGGAACCAATCGTCGGCTGGAGCTTTTCCAGATGCTCAACGCGCTACCCGCCGGCAGCACGCCGGCGGTCGGGACCGAGGTCAAGATCGTTTCGGACCGGTGAGGCCGCGGTAAGGCGGCCTCGTGCTCGTTCAGATGCCGGTGATTGCGGGCGCGTCTTTTTCCAGCGCCATTTTCAGCTTCTGCAAGGCCCGGTTTTCGATCTGGCGCACACGCTCCTTGGAAATGCCCAAGCTGCTGCCCAGCGCTTCCAGCGTTGCACCATCTTCAGACAGCCGCCGTTCGCGGATAATCCGTTCTTCCCGCGGGTTGAGCTTTTCCAACGCCGATTTGATCCATTCGGAGCGACGTTCTTCATCAATGATGATGCTGACTTGCTCGTCCGGAAGCGGCTCCTCGCTCTTGAGGAACTCAATGCGGTCCGAACCCGGTGATTCCGAATCCGCGACAGGCGCATTCAGTGACGTGTCGGACCCCGATAGCCGAGCATCCATGACTGCAACGTCCTTGACGTTGACGCCAACAGCGAGGGCGATTTCCTCGTGAATGACACTGTCGCTTGCATGTTCATTGCCGCGACGCAACTTGGCACGCAGCCGGCGCAAGTTGAAAAACAGTGCCTTCTGGGCTGAGCTGGTTCCGCCCCGCACGATCGACCAGTTGCGCAAAATGTAGTCCTGGATGGAAGCGCGGATCCACCAGGTGGCATAGGTGGAGAAGCGAACGTCACGTTCCGGCTCAAAACGCGCCGCTGCTTCAAGCAATCCGACATGACCTTCCTGGATCAGATCATTCATCGGCAAACCGAAATTCTTGAATTTGGCCGCCATGGAAATCACCAGACGCATATGCGCCATGGCAATCTTGTTCAACGCCTCCTGATCGCGGTCTTCTTTCCAGCTGACCGCCAGTTCGTGTTCTTCCTCACGCTCAAGGTAAGGTGCCGACATTGCGGCCTTAATAAGATTTTGTCCTGCTCGATTGTCGCTCATTTTGATCTCCCGACAGGAGCCCTGAAACCCGATAACGCAGCGTTTCTTTCAAATATACAGTTCGTCACTATGCGGACATTATGACCGCCAACTCAGTTTTCCTTACGTAACAATCCTGTGTATGGATCACTCCGTTTACAAGGAAACGCAGTGTTCACCATTCGGAACCAATCGTTCCTTAATTATTGTCTTAGCATGCTTGAATCGAAAAAACCCGGCCAGAAGCCGGGTTTTTTGAGATCTCATCAGATTGTGATCGTATCGGACCGGACTTCACATTCCGGTGAACGAAGGAACTTCGCCGTCAGGCGGCCGCTTCCTGGGCGTCGCCGTCACCAGCGGCATCGTCATCATTCGACTTGCCGCGCTTCGGTCCCTTGTTCAGGTTGCTTTCAATGAGGCGAACCGCTTCGGTTTCCGACAGCTTGTTGACGGCCGCGATTTCACGCGCCATGCGATCAAGCGCCGCCTCATAGAGCTGGCGTTCCGAATAGGACTGTTCCGGCTGGTTGTCGGCGCGGTAAAGATCACGCACGACCTCGGCGATCGAAATCAGGTCACCGGAATTGATCTTGGCATCATATTCCTGTGCGCGGCGCGACCACATGGTCCGCTTGATGCGTGCCCGGCCCTGAACCACCTTGAGAGCGCGCTCGACGAAATCATTGGCTGCAAGCTTGCGCATGCCGATCGACGAAGCCTTTGCGACCGGTACCTTGAGGCGCATCTTGTCCTTCTCGAAATCGATAACGAAGAGTTCGAGCTTATGTCCGGCGACTTCCTGCTCTTCGATCGCAACGATCTGTCCGACGCCATGGGCCGGATAGACGATAAACTCGTTGGTCTTGAAACCCTGACGCTGAGGAGACTTTTTCTGCTGGGCTGTCATTCGTTTGTCATACTCCCTGTTACAAACCCGGAGACCGCCGGGTTGGGTACTTGGAATGAGCTAAAGACACTCTCTAGAACTCAAACAGGACTCTGTTGCCTGCACCCGCTACGTGGATTGCACACAAAAACAAGCAACATCCGGCCACAATTCGACAGCCGACTGGATACGCTGCTGTCACAATAGATGGGTTTCGCGGGGATATTAATCTTCCGTGATCATGGCAATCGTGGCAGGCCTAGTCGGCCGACCACTGGTCAGTTTTTTACCAATAGCACAAAAAACCGCGGGAATCAATTATTTGCCGCATATGCACACGGCGCGGCAAACAACTTTTGCGCGTTTGGTTAATCCCAATACGCGCCCACGCAAACTTCATCTTCACTCCCCTTTTATATAGGGAGAGCGTCCCCTGCTTTAAAGGGAACTAGTCGCCTTGGCCCGGATTGGGCGAGAAGAACTTCTCGAATTTGCCTTCCATGCCGTCAAATTCTTCGGATCCCTCTTCCGGGTCTCTCTTGACGGTCACATTCGGCCACTTCTCGGCATATTCGGTGTTGATCTGCAGCCATTTGTCGAGACCGGGCTCAGTGTCCGGCTTGATGGCCTCGGCCGGGCACTCGGGCTCGCAAACCCCGCAATCGATGCATTCGTCCGGGTGAATGACGAGCATGTTCTCGCCTTCATAGAAGCAGTCCACCGGACAGACTTCCACACAGTCCAGATATTTGCACTTGATGCAATTCTCAACGACGATGTAGGTCATGCAGGGCTCCGGTCGGTGTCGTTTGGCAAATTCGCCGGTGAAGTAGCGGCTTTGTTGGGGGTTTGCAAGTGAGGCGCTTCATTGCCGCGCACAGTGCCTTTCCCAGTGAGCGTCCGTCGAGAAATCTGGTTCTAAAAGTTTGCACGCATTCGGGAATTTCCTTCGCCGGGACGAAAAATCCAAATCGCCTGAGTTAATTTGTCGCAGGCTTACCCTTAACCGACATCAATCTCCCGTAGACCGCCACTTGTCCAATTGCCTCCGTTCCCGTTTGGTCGGCCGACCGCTGCCGGCCTCACGCAACGGCGACATGGGCTTGAGACTGTCCCGGGGCCCGGAGCTCGGTGGCGGGCTCAGGTCTTCGTAAAGAAGACGGGCCTCTTCATAGGGTCCGCGCCTTTCGCCCGAGCTGACGATACGCAGCACCTTGACCTGCCGATCAAGCGTCACGGTCAAAACGTCGCCCGGTACCACCTGTCGGCTGGCCAGATCGATCTTGTCACCGTTCACCCGCACCCGGCCCGACTGCGCCAGTTTTGCTGCCAGCGTCCGCGATTTGACGATGCGGGCGAAGAATAGCCATTTGTCGATGCGTTGACGGTTTTCGCCCATGCTGGACTACTTGTTGAGCTGTTCCTTGAGCGCCGCCAGCTTGGCGAAGGGCGAATCCGGATCGATGGGCTTTTCGCGTTTCGGCGGCCGCGCTGAAAACGACTTGCCGGACGAATTGCCTTTGCCCGACCGGTGCGGTTTGCCCTTGCCGCGAGGCTTGCCACCCGGCTTTT
Source organism: Hoeflea sp. (assembly GCA_965216535.1). GTDB lineage: Bacteria > Pseudomonadota > Alphaproteobacteria > Rhizobiales > Rhizobiaceae > Hoeflea_A. Next base: position 1,078,295 of record OZ244175.1, on the reverse strand, counting down.
TGTCGCCATCGCGCTGGTGTCGGCCACGACCGGCACCCTGGCCCTGCCCCTGGCGTTGGCGACGCGGACCATCGGAACGACCGGCCGGACGCCAAAGCAGCACCGGTTTCGGTTCCTCTTCTTCCGCCACTTCGGGCTTTTCTGATGTCGCGGCACTGTCACCATCGGAATTCGGCTCAGCTTCCGCCGTCTCGACCGCGTTTACAGTCTGTTCGGCCGGCGAAGGATCCTGAACAACCTCGGAGGTTTCTTTCTCCTCGGCACTCACAGCTTCGGGAACTGGAGCTGCAGTCTCAACGATTGGATTTTCGGAGGCCTCTTGAGCCACCTGCGCAGGTGGCTCCGTCACCGGTGTCGGCGATGCCTCCGGGAGCGCTTCGGGTTGGACCGGGTCAGATGTGGCCGCGACGGCTTCCGCTGTTTCGGGTTTATCTGCCTGCTGTTCGTCCTCGGCAGAACCCGACTTGGAGGCATCATCCGCCGATGCCTCTTCAGTTTTCTCCTCGGACGCAGCCTGCTTTGCATCAATGGCCTGAAGATGTCTGGCGGCTTCTTCGGCTGGAACGGCACGGGATCGATAGCCCAGGCCTTTCAGGATTTCCTCCAGATCGTCCTGGGTCGCTCCCAGGATCGAAAGCATGGCCGGCGTGGTGGTGAAGGTCTGACCGTCATAGGCGCCATCGGGCCGCTGACCGCTGTTCGGTTTCCAGGCGAGCAATGGCCGGATCAGATCCGCGAGCCGCTCAAGAATATCGATCCGAACAGCGCGCTTGCCAAGGAACCGGAAGCCGGCCAACTTGTAGAATTCGCGCTCAAAGCTGTGATCGGTGACAACCGAGGTGCGACCGGCCGCCAGCGCACCGGTGATTTCACCATAGCCGGGCTTGTCGAAGCCATCATTGCGCAGAGCCCAAAGCAGGCTGATCATTTCGGCCGGCGCCGGCTTCAGCAGCGCCGGCATGAAGATGTGATACGCACCGAAGCGAATGCCGTAACGGCGCAGCGATCCGCGCGCCTCCTGATCCAGCGATCGCACATCATTGGCCACATCACGACGGAACAGCACGCCAAGGCTTTCGACCAGCCGGAAAGCCAAACCCTTGGCAAGGCCCTCGACATCCTCAGCGTCGCGCAATTCTTCAAGCGGCTTCAGCACCGTTGATATCTGATGGCCGACGAAACGCTTGAGGCGCGCCGTGACCACCTCACGGGCTTGCGTCGAAAGCTGCTCATCGGCAAGCAGTACCAGTCCGGGCGCAAGCACGGAATCACCGGCGCTGAGCTTCGCCACCGGATCACCAAGCCAGCGCACCGTGCCGTCCGACCCCAAGGCGAAGTCGTTGTTGCCGGAGGCGTGCAGGCGCGCAGCACGCGCTTCGAACTCCAGCGACAAGGATTTCTGCGCCGCCGCCAAAACCGCTTTGGCGTCCGGTCCCTCGGCACTGGAATCGGGTGTAAAGCGAAACCCGGTCAGTTGTCCGACATGGTGGCCTTCGACGAACACGTCCCCGTCGACACCGATTTCTGCTTCGAGCATGGTCTTTTCTCTCAACCGCTTCATGAGCACAGATGTCCTGCGATCAACGAAGCGTTTCGTCAACCGCTCATGCAAGGCATCGGACAGCCGATCCTCGATTTCACGCGTCTTTTCCTGCCAGTGTGTCGGATGTGCAAGCCATCCCGGCCGGTGCGACGCATAGGTCCAGGTGCGAATCTGTGAAATGCGCGCCGACAGCGTGTCGATGTCGCCATCTGTTCGATCGGCGCGGCCGACCTGCTCGGCCACGTAATCCTCGCGAACGGCGCCATGGCGAACGATGTCGGCATAGATCGCGGCAATCATGTCGGCGTGCTGGGCCGGCGTGATGCGACGGTAGTCAGGCAGGGCACAAACATCCCACAGCAGCTCCACCTGCTCCGGGGTGGCGGTCAATCCGGCCAGATCTCCACCACGGGCCAGATGATCCAGGGCCTGCTGGTCGACCGCCGGCAATGCACGCGTCAGGCCGGCAATGGCGGGCGCCGCATCGAGGCTCGACCGCAACGCATCGACTGAAGCGAAATCAAGCTGCTTGCTGCGCCATTGAAGCACCTTTTCCGCCTGGAAGTCGTGGCTTTCGATGCGTTCGACCAGATCCTCGCCGAGCGGATCGACCCGACCCGTGACGCCGAAGGTTCCGTCCCGCATATGGCGACCCGCGCGACCGGCGATCTGGCCGTACTCGCCCGGGTTCAGGCGACGAAACTGGAAACCGTCAAATTTGCGGTCCTGGGCGAAGGCGACATGATCGACGTCGAGATTGAGACCCATGCCGATTGCGTCTGTCGCCACCAGGTAATCGACATCGCCCGACTGATAGAGCTCCACCTGGGCGTTACGGGTGCGCGGGCTGAGCGCACCGAGGACCACCGCTGCTCCGCCGCGCTGGCGTCGGATCAATTCGGCGACCGCGTAGACCTCATCGGCGGAAAACGCCACGATGGCCGAACGGCGCGGCAACCGACTGATCTTCTTCGATCCGGCATAGGCCAAATGCGACAACCGCGGTCTCGAGACGACCGTGAGCCCGGGCAGCAGGCTCTCCAGAATGCCGCGCATGGTCGACGAACCGAGCAGCAACGTTTCCTCTCGGCCACGCAGATTAAGCAGGCGATCGGTAAAGACGTGGCCGCGCTCCAGGTCGGCAGCCAGCTGCACCTCATCGATGGCAACGAACTCTGCATCCGTCTCTCGCGGCATGGCCTCGACGGTGCAAACGGAAAAGCGCGCGCCCGGCGGGTTGATCTTCTCTTCGCCGGTCACCAGGGCCACATGTTCGACACCGACCTTGCCGACGATGCGGCTGTAGACCTCCCGTGCGAGCAGCCGCAGCGGCAGGCCGATGACACCGGTCCGGTGAGCGACCATGCGTTCGATGGCGTAGTGCGTCTTGCCGGTATTGGTTGGCCCGAGCACAGCCGTGACGCCGCGACCGCTGAAAATCATCGGCATGTTCTGGGAAGGAGAAATCAGCATCGAAAGAAAATTTGTTCCGCGAAAACTGTCGGTCGGACGAGGCTCTTATCACGAGTAGATGGGATCGAATATGGCGAAAGTCACCTGTTGTCATTAACAATTGGAACAGGGATGGAACGAATCGGCGACGAATCACTGACTCTGTCCGATTCAGGGTTTGTTCACGGCCATATATTCCGACTCTTTTTAAACACGGTACTAGATGCTGAATCTGCCGCGATCATAATTGTTGCGGTTAGTCAAAAAGAGCCCGCTTCCATTAACCTTCGTGAAAAAAGTGTTGAACACATTCGGCGGCCGCTCGGTAAGCTTTTGTTAACTCTTGAAAAAATGAATAAACTGTAAAGAACTGCTCCGCGAAAAATCGGGCCTTCCGTTAACGATTCGACCAAAAGCGGAACGAATCGGCGACGAATCGCTGACTGATCCATGTTCCGGGTCTGTTCACACAATATCTGGTCTTGTACCCCCGGCATCACCACAAGCCTGGCATCAAACATCCCGGTTTTCGATAGTCCGCGACAGCCAACCCGTTAACCTTTCGGCATATCAGGCGCTTGATCAGGCCATGAAAACGATCGCCGATATCGGCGCAAACGGTCGCAACGGCCGAATCGCCTAACAAAAAACGGCGCCCCAGGGAGCGCCGCGCCGTTCAAAAATCCTCTGAACCGAAGGGATCAGACGAAGAATTGTCCGCCATTGGCTGAGATCGTCGATCCGGTGATGAAGCCGGCATCGTCGGAGGCGAGGAACACCACGCAGCGGGCGATTTCCTCCGGCTCGCCGAGGCGGCCGACCGGGATCTGCGGGATAATGCGCTCGTTCAGCACCTTCTCCGGAACCGCCCGCACCATCTCGGTCCCGATATAGCCAGGGCAGATGGAATTGACGGTGATGCCCTTTGCAGCACCTTCCTGTGCCAGGGTCTTTGTCAGACCCAGATCGCCGGCCTTTGAAGCCGAATAGTTGGCCTGTCCCATCTGGCCTTTCTGGCCATTGATGGAAGAAATGATGATGACACGGCCAAAGCCGCGTTCACGCAGGCCCGGCCAGATCGGATGTGTCATGTTGAAAACACCGGTCAGGTTTGTGTCAATGACCTCGTTCCACTGTTCCGGTGTCATTTTGTGGAACATGGTGTCACGGGTGATGCCGGCATTGTTGACCAGCACCTCGACCGGCCCGAGATCGGCTTCGACTTGGGCAATTCCGTCAACGCAGGACTGGTAGTCCGCGACGCTCCACTTATAGACGTTGATGCCGGTCTCTTCCTTGAAGGCGTTGGCCTTCTCGTCGTTGCCGGCATAGTTCGCCGCAACCGTGTATCCAGCGTCTTTCAATCCGACGGAAATGGCTGCGCCGATGCCGCGCGTTCCGCCGGTAACCAATGCTACTCTGCTCATGAGTGCTCTCCTAATGTTCTGGTGTTACGCGCGCTCGATGCACATGGCGACACCCATGCCGCCGCCGATGCACAGGGTCGCCAGACCCTTTTTGGCGTCGCGCCGCTGCATTTCGAAGAGCAGCGTGTTGAGGATGCGTGCGCCGGATGCACCGATCGGGTGGCCGATGGCAATGGCGCCGCCGTTGACGTTGACGATATCGGTGTTCCAGCCGAGATCCTTGTTGACTGCGCAGGCCTGGGCGGCGAAAGCCTCATTGGCTTCGACCAGATCTAGATCATCGGTCGACCAGCCGGCCTTCTCCAGAGCTTTGCGCGACGCCGGGATTGGCCCGGTGCCCATGATCTGCGGATCGACGCCGGCGGTTGCCCAGGAGACGATCTTCGCCATCGGGGTCACGCCACGCTTTTCAGCTTCTTCCTCACTCATCAGCACGACAGCAGCAGCGCCGTCATTGATGCCCGAAGCATTGGCTGCCGTTACCGTACCTTCCTTGTTGAAGGCCGGGCGCAGTTTGGCCATCTGCTCCAGCGACGCGCCGTGGCGGATGTATTCGTCCTGGTCGACGACCGTCTCGCCCTTGCGGGTCTTGACGGTGAACGGAACGATTTCGTCGGCAAACCGGCCTTCCTTCTGGGCGGCTTCGGCCTTGTTCTGAGAAGCGACGGCAAATGAATCCTGCTCATCGCGGGTCAATTGCCACTTTTCGGCAATGTTTTCGGCGGTGTTGCCCATGTGGTAGCCGTAGAAAGCGTCGGTCAGGCCGTCCTTGATCATGGTATCGATCAGCTTCATGTCACCCATTTTGTGACCGGCGCGCAGGTTGGCACAGTGCGGTGCCATGGACATGGATTCCTGTCCGCCGGCGACGACGATATCGGCATCTCCAGTGGCGATCTGCTGCATTCCGACGGCAACCGCGCGCAGTCCCGATCCGCACAGCTGGTTCAGGCCCCAGGCGGTGGCTTCCTGAGGGATGCCCGCAGCCATCGCCGCCTGGCGGGCCGGATTCTGGCCTTCGCCGGCTGAGAGAATCTGGCCCATGATGACCTCGTCGACATCGGCCGCAGCAACGCCGGCCCGATTGAGGGCTTCGGTGATGGCGGCAGCGCCAAGTTCATGGGCGGGGATGTTGGCGAAAGCGCCGTTGAAGGAACCGACTGCGGTGCGTGCCGCGCCGGCAATTACAATGGTGGATTGTGTCATTCGTCTGATCTCGAATTCGTGTCGGGGTGGGTCCTTGTCGAAAGTGAAGCACGGTGCAGTGGAAGTCAAACGCACATGCAGCATAGCAGCCGTGCGAAAACGACTGCAGCGGCTGTTTACAGGAGCCCGCGCCTCCACCGCAATGCACAATTAGTGGCAATTTGTACTATACTTTTGGTCGTTTGCGTGTTCATCATGAGACATGGACTGGCATGTTGGTCCACTCGGCAAGCGTATCGCCCGCGACCCTCGCGGACCGGTGGCAGGGAGGTAATCTGGAGATGGCCAAAAAAGACGGTCAAACGATCATCAAGAAATACGCCAATCGTCGGCTCTACAACACGGGCACCAGCACCTATGTGACGCTCGACGACCTGGCGGTGATGGTCAAGGACGGCGAAGACTTCATCGTCGTCGACGCCAAATCGGGCGAAGACATCACCCACTCCGTTCTCACCCAGATCATTTTCGAGCAGGAGTCGAAGACCGGCAACACCCTGCTGCCCATTTCTTTCCTCCGCCAACTGATCTCCTTTTACGGAGACCAGGTGCAGATGCTCGTGCCGAGCTATCTTGAGCAGTCCATGACTGCATTCACCTCGCAACAGGAGCAGATGCGCGAGCAGATCAGCAAGGCTTTCGGCGAAACGCCCATGGGCCGCAACATGCAGGTGCCGATGCAGCTGATGGAAGAGCAGGTCCGCCGCAACACGGAAATGTTCCAGCAGGCCATGCAGATGTTCACACCCTTTGCCGCCGCCGACACCTCCCAGGAGGAGGACAAGGCGGAGAGTGCCGAAAACAAGGACCTGAAAGAACTGAAGGATCAGCTTCGAGCGCTGCAGAACAAGCTGGATTCGATGGACGGCTAACCGTATTGCTGAACACTAACTGACTTTTGAAGTGCCATCGGGCGGGTACTTACGTCTACCGTGCCAGACACCGATGATTTCAACGTAGTACGGCTCATTCACGCGGTAGATCAGCCGATAGTCCGTACCTGGCACCGTTAGCTCTCTGGTATTTGCCACATCCCCTTCCCGACCAAGCAATGGAAATGTCTCCAGTTGCTCGATTGTCGTGAAGATGGCGACCATTACTCGCTGAAAACCTTGAGGGCTGCGAGGTTCGACATATGCCCTTATCGCGTCCAGGTCAGCTTCAGCGCCGCTTGAGAGCCTAATATGCATCGAAGCCGAACTTGCGCCGAACCTCCTGCAGGGATTTCATGCCCATTTCGCCTGAATCGATTTTTGCCAATCGTTCCTTGACCTGCGCATTGATCCAGGCGCGATGCTCCGGCGCCATATCCTCACCTTTGGTGGGGGTTAGCAGATCATCCAGAATTTCGTCACGTCTTGCGTCCATCTGATAGATATACCAATTCCTCAAGTGCTTTGAAAGCGAGGCGCTCAGTCTGGCGCGCTGGGCTCCAGAAGCGTCAGCCGGATCGGCCCCGCATCGTCCGCGACGCGCCCTGCGGTGCCAGCACCGGAACGAAAACCCGTCGCGAGGCCCGTTCTGCCACCGGCAATCCTTGGTAAAGGCGCTTCTGCGCCTCGACGATCACCACGCCGCTCAGGAAGGGCCAGTAACGCCGGCCGAGCCGCTCCATGGTGCCAGACAGGCGCTGGATCGACTTGTGCTTCGACGGCGGGAAGAGCAATGCCTCGGCAAAGGCCCCTGGCGTGAAGTTGGTATCGCGCAGGAGACCGGTGAGCTGGTTGCGCGAATAGGGTCTGCCCGAACCAAAGGGCGTGTGCTCAAGCCGGGCCCAGACACCGCGTCGGTTGGGTACGACAATGACCAATCTGCCGCCAGGGGCCAGCACGCGCCAGGCCTCCATCAATGTTTCGCGCGGGTTCTCGACATATTCCAGGGCATGTACCATCAGAATGCGGTCGAGCGCGGCATCTGGCAAAGGTAGTTCCTCGTCGAACACAAGGGCGGTCGCCGAAGCCTCGTGAGGCGGCCAGTTCACAGCACCTTGAGCTGCCGGCATGAAGGCCAGGGTCCGGTCGGTATCAGCGCGGAACCGGTCAAGGTAAGGAACGGCAAATCCCAGTCCCATCAAGCGTTCCGACGGCAACGCTGTCCACACGGAAGCCAGCGCCATCGCGATGGAACGCTGCGCCAGCGCACCCAGACGCGTGTGGTAGAACTGCCGGAGATCGACGATGTCGGTGTGCATGCTCTCTACATGGGTTTTTCGGACACAAGTTTGAAGCACACCCGCCGCACGTGCGGCAAGCCCGTTTCACCGGCCCGCATCTTGATGTAGTCTGACGGAAAACCGCAGGAGGCTCGCATGACCACATTGCAGATCGAACAATTTATGTGCCGCTCGGACAATTTCGGCGTGCTGGTCCATGACACCGCAACGGGAGCAACCGCCTCCATCGATGCACCGGAAGAAAACCCCATCCTCGACGTTCTGGAGGAAAAGGGCTGGCAGCTGACCCATATTTTCACGACGCATCATCACATGGATCACGTCGCTGCCAATCAGGCTTTGAAAGACAAGTTTTCGGCCGAAATCATCGGCCCCGCCGGCTCGAAAATTCCCGGTCTCGATCGCGCGGTTGGCGACGGTGACCGCTTTACCTTCGCCGAATACGACGTGGATGTGATCGCCACGCCCGGCCATACGCTCGACCATATCTGCTACCACATCCCGGGGATCCAGACGGCGTTCACGGCCGACACGCTGTTTGCGCTTGGCTGCGGCCGCGTCTTCGAAGGAACGCCCCAGCAGATGTATGATTCCCTGTGCAAACTGGCCGCCCTCCCCGACGAAACGGTGATCTATTGCGGCCATGAATACACTGAGACAAACGCCCGGTTCGCCCTGACCGTCGATCCGGGCAACCAGCAACTGGTGCAGCGCGCCACCGACATCAACGACCTGATGGCACTGGGCAAACCGACTCTGCCGACAACGATCGGGCTGGAGAAGGTCACCAACCCCTACCTGCGCACCTGCGATCCCGGCATCCGCCACCTGCTCGGCATGGAAGATGCCCCCGACGTTGAGATCTTCGCCGAAATTCGCCGCCGCAAGGACAACTTCTGAGGGCCTAAAGGAGTCCCGTTAGCGCTAGCGTGAAGAAAAGCTGGCCAACATAGAAGATTGCCCAGAGGAGAGCTGCGGACCAAGCCGGCGTAGAGGAAGTCGCTTTCCGGTGTTCGAGCGCCACCGTCGCGCCGGCGAAACAGGCCAGCAGAAAACACCCGATGGCCGCTCCGCCGATCCGTGCGAGCAACGCGAACACGCAACTGACGACCGCAACAGCCAGGTAGACCGAGACTTCCGGCTTGCGAAGGGCCCCAAATCCGACTGTCCTGGCGAAAACTCCAGCCGCCGCTATCAGGGCAAGCCCACCTGCAATCACTGACGTGTCTGTAACGGCCACCTCCCCGAGGCGAACATAGCCGAACAAGAAGACCCCATAGATGAGCTGTCCGACGGGCAGGCAGATCAGGCCGATCTTCGTCGCACGCTCATCGTCCTGAACGAGAAACGCCTGGGCAGCCGCGAAGACCAGAAGGCCGGCAGTCAGCAGCAGCGATACGTCCTGAATCAGGGACAGGACAGCGAGCAGAGCAATGGCGACGGCGCGCGCACCCGTCTTGCGTGCGGATGGAGGCCGATCGACAAGAAACAACGACAGAAAGGCCGCGACGACGGAAAACAGCACCGTGCCGAATTGCGGCGAGTCAAAGCCATATTCGAACAGCAGCATGCCATTACGTCCCCGTCAGGTTTTTCGGCCGTCGCAAAATGAGATCCTTGGCGGCCAGTGCCGCGCCACCGGTGATCAATACGCAGGCGACAGCAATGCGCCAGTCAGCCTGGCCGACACCGGCTGCGATCAGGACAAGTGTCGAAAGCAGGGGCGCCGCATAGCTGGACGCCCCGAGGATCTGGATATTGCCGTGCTTGACGCCGTAGTCCCAGACATAAAAGGCCGCCCCGACGGGCAATAGACCCAGACCGGCGACGGCAAGCCATTGGCTCGCGCCTTCCGGCCAAACCGTGGTTTCGAGCGCCAGATGACAAACCAGCGACAGCATCGCCGTCGCGGCACAGAAACCGGTCACCACATCGGTAGGAACATTGCCAAGACGCCGCGAAAGAAGCGAGTAGGTCGACCAGGTTAAGGCGCACAGAATGGCCGCGCCATAGCCGAAAAGGAACCGCTCGTCGAAGGCGAGGCCGTTACGCGATACGATCAGAACCGTGCCGATCAGCCCGGCGAGCGCACCGACAATGTGCTGCCAACCGAGCCTCTCGCCCGGCAACAAGGCCGATCCGACAACGATCAACAGCGGCCACAGGTAGGCGATCAGGCCAGCTTCCACGGCCGGGGCATTGCGCAGAGCCGTGAAGTAAAAGAAGTGATAGCCGAACAGGCCGGCGACGCCGAGCAGCCAGACCGTCACCGGTTGCCGTAGCGCCTTCAGACGACGCGGCTGCGCAATCAGCAGAACCGTGCCGATCCCGGTGCCGATGGCAAAGCACATGGCGGCCAGCTGAAACGGCGGAACGCGACCGGATGATGCGGTCAACAGCGCCAGCAGCGACCACATTACAATTGCGCTGAATCCGATCAGTGTTGCCCGCATCTCGGTTCCCGGTTACACGCTCTTCCAAACCGAACCCTCTATAGCGTTCGATTGCGTCGGTCCACACTTGACGGGCCGGCTGCCGGCGACTATAGAACCGCGACTTTCCTATGAGAGGCCAGACGATGGCGGCCGGGGACCCAACCGGTCGCCTAATCCAATTGGCCCAAAGAAAACGAAGGTGAAAACCATGTCCCGCAGTTGCGAATTGACCGGCAAGGCCGTCCAGTCGGGCAACAATGTCAGCCACGCCAACAACAAGACGCGGCGCAAGTTCCTGCCGAATCTGTGCCATGTCACGCTGATGTCGGACGCCCTTGGCCAGCGCTACCGTCTGCGCATTTCGGCTGCTGCCCTGCGCACGGTCGAACATCGCGGCGGTCTTGACGCATTCCTGATCAAGGCCAGCGAAAAAGAGCTTTCCCAGCGCGCCCGCCTGATCAAGCGGCAGATCGCCAAGAAACTCGAGGAAGCCGCTGCCGCTTAATCCGGCTGCCGCTTTTGTGATACGTATGGCGGGCTGATCTGATCAGCCCGTTTTCTTGTGGTCGGCCGCATGTGTTCGAAGCGGCGACTTCGCTGGTGGCATCACCCAGGATAAAAAAATGCAAGACATGCAGAAAACTGACGGGGCGCCTTTCGACCCCAAACACCTCATTCCGTTTCTCATCGGCATGGCCGCGGTCGTGGTCGCGTCCAACGTGCTGGTTCAGTATCCGGTCCGCTACGATCTGGGACCGTTGATCCTCGAGGATCTGCTGACCTGGGGGGCGTTCACCTATCCGATCGCCTTCCTGGTGACCGATCTGTGCAACCGCACCTTCGGACCGGCCAAGGCCCGCATCGTGGTGATCGCCGGTTTCGCAATCGCCGTCGGCATCTCCATCTATGCCGCTACGCCGCGCATCGCCATCGCCTCGGGAACGGCATTCCTGGTCGCGCAACTGCTCGACGTCTCGATTTTTCATCGGCTGCGGGATTCCCATTGGTGGCGCGCGCCGCTGATTTCGTCGGTGCTCGGATCGGTGCTTGATACGCTGCTGTTCTTCTCGCTGGCCTTCGCCGCGAGCTTTGCACTGCTCGGCGCCAATGACGATTTCGCCATCGAAGCCGCCCCGTTCCTCGGCGCATTTGGCTTCGACGCACCGCGCTGGATGTCCTGGGCGGTCGGCGACCTGGCGGTCAAGCTGCTGGTGGCCCTGAGCCTGCTGGCGCCCTACCGAATCATCATTCCGTTCTTCCAGCCGCTGCGCCCGGCGGCCTGATCCGGCTTCGGCCGCCGGAGCTATCCGGTCGCCGCACGCACACGGTCGATCACCCATTCGCAAGCCGAACGGACGATCGAGGTCGACCCCACTTCGGCATGCCTGAGCAGCCATATCTCCCGATAGAGGATCGGAGATCCCTGTTGCTTCATGCCGGGAACAATCCCGTTCATGAGCTCGGGCAGAACCGCAGATCCGGCGCCTGCTGCAACAGCCTGTGCCATTGCGACCGGATCGTTGCTGCGCAGCACCGGTGCGGCGCCGTTCAGGCGCCTCTCCACCCACTTTGCCTCCGGCACATGGGCAAACCGTTGAGGGTAGGCGATCCACCGTTCAGAGGCTGGTGCTTCGATCGGAGAAAACACCGCGTAGGCAGCGCGCCCGATTTTCCGCGCCACCAAATCATCATGGGCGTCTTCGGGCGCACCCAGCCGGACAGCGATATCCGCCTCGAGCCGCTCAAGCCGGATGTTTGCGGACTCGGTTTCCAAATCGATCGACAGGCCCGGAATCTGTTCCTGCAAAGCGGCGATCCCTGGAGCGAGAACGGTGCGGGCGAGCGTTGGCGGTGCGCTGATCCGCACCCGTCCTTCCGGCATGGACTGCATGTTTTGCGCCGCCAGGCGAAAGCCATGCTCCGACTGCTCCATCTGCTGCGCATAGCGAACCAGATGCAATGCCTGCTCCGTCAGGGCGAGCCCGCCGCGCGTTCGAACGAACAGCGAGACATCCACCGCCCGTTCAAGCGCCTTCAACCGTCGGCTGGCCGTGGTTGCGTCGATACCCATGTCGCTTGCCAGGCCGCTCAAGGAGCCAGCCCGGCTGGCCGCCAACAACAGGCGCAGGTCTTCCCAGTCAATCTGCTCGATGTTCATAGCTGCAACATTGCAGGCAAATCCTGTAAATCACGGCATTGGCGCAGCATAGATCAGGCGATATCTCATGCGCAACGCCAATCGGGAGCGACCCCATGTTCGCCGAAACACACACCTACCTGGCCCTTCTGAGCTTCGCTGTGGTCGCCTCGATCACCCCAGGGCCGAACAACCTCATGGTCATGGCCTCCGGTGCCGCCTTCGGTTGGCGTAAAACCGTCCCGCACATGGCGGGTATCGCCCTGGGTTTCGCCATCATGATCGGTTCCGTGGCGCTCGGGCTCTCGGCAATCCTGGAGCAGTTTCCGCAAATCCTCTCGGTTTTGCGCGTCGTCGGAGCCGCCTGGCTGCTTTGGCTGGCATGGCAATTGGCGAGCCCGCTCTTTGCACCGGCGACGGAAGCGGAAAGCCCGGAAGCGCCGAAAAGCGCTTCGCGCCCGATGCACCTTTACGAAGCCGCGATGTTTCAATGGGTCAATCCCAAAGCCTGGACGATGGCCGTCGCAGCCAGTGCCGCCTATTCCGGCATCGCCTCCGACGCTACCTCAAGGGCAGTTCTGATGGCAGTGACCTTCATTGCCGTGGCGCCGGTTTGCAACAGCGTCTGGGTCTTGGCAGGACAGATGCTTCAGCGTCTCATGACAACCGGAAACAGCTCGCGGATCTTCAGTCTCATCATGGTCGCCCTCGTGGTTCTGAGTGCGCTGGTTGTTCTGGCCGGCTAGAATTGGCGGTTTGGTTTAGGCCTCACCCCGCCATTCGGGGTTCACGAGATCGGCGCTGCATGTGCCCTCCAGCAAGTAATTGCTGACGTTTTCAGCGCAACTCATCGACATGCGCAGCGCACTCTGCGGGGTCACGCCGGCAACATGCGGTGACAGCACGATGCGCGGATTGCGGCAGACAGCGGCCTCCGCGCCCGGAGGTTCCTCGCTGAACGTATCCAGGCCGGCACCGAAGAGATGGCCGGACTCCACCGCCTGCACCAGGGCGTCCTCGTCCACGACGCCTCCCCTTGCCGCATTGATCAGGATCGAGCCCGGTCTCATCAGACCAAGACGTCTGGAATCGATGAGATTGCTCGTCACCGGGGTCAGCGGAACATGCAGGCAGACGACATCGCTGTGTCCCAGCAACTCGTCCAGCGTCGCGCAGGACGCGATGCCTTCCGGCCAGGGCCGGTTGCGCCCCGGATCATGGGCAAGCACCGCCATCCCGAAGGCCTCAGCCAGCAACGCAACGCGCTCGCCGATGGCACCCAGCCCGACAATGCCCATGGTGGCACCATGCAGATCCGCTGTTTCCGGATTGCCCGGCCGCCAGCCGCCGGTCCGCACCAATTGATCATAGGCCGGAAGGCTCTTGCGCACCGCCAGCAGCAGCGCGAATACATGTTCAGCCACCGAAATGGCATTTCGGCCAGGGGCCGCGAAGACGGGTATGCCGCGCCGAGTTGCTTCGGCCACATCGATATCGTCGTAGCCGGCACCATGATTGGCAATTGCTTTCAGACCGGGTGCAGCATCCAGACAGGCGCGATCGATAACACCAGTTCGCACGATCACGGCATCTGGCGAAGTGTCTTTCAGATCGGACACAAGCGTGGCCTGGTCGGGAGACGGCTCTGTCACCCGCACCTCAAAGCCGCGATCCCGCAATAGATGCTCGGCCTCCGGCACCAGGGGCCAACCGGTGACGAGGACAGTGCTCAAGCCAGCCCCTCCGGTATTTCGTTTTCGCGCCGGGTGACGAAGTCGCGCAGCGCCTCTCGTCTGGCCTCATCGAGCAGCGGCGGTTCCTCCGCATAACGCTCCAGCATGGTTCGGCACCACTCACGGCCCCTCTCGCTGACCGATCGTGATCCTGTCGCCACCCAGGATTCGTATCGCTCGTTGTCCTGAACATCGTCGAGGAATGGCAGGTTCTCGCGGGTATAATCCTCGTCGAAAAAGTGCCCGCCCGGACCGACTGTTTCGAGGCTCCCCATGGCAACATCCATGTCGTCGAAGGTGGCTCCGTTCAACATGGTCTGAAAGCCGAGGATCTGCTGTGCGTCCGCCGCCAGCTTGCCCATCGAGATGCACAGCGAACCTTCGATCGTCCCACCGCAATGGGTCAAAAGGTGGCAACCGCCGAGGATCGCGGGATAAACCTTCAGGATCGAATCGTAGCCAGCATAGAGGTCGTCCTGCTTGGAGCCGGACTTGGCGCCGTTGGTACGCCACGGAATACCGTAGTAACGCGCCATCTGCCCGAACACATACATGATCAGGGACACTTCCGGAGAGCCGAAGGTTGGCGAACCGCTCTTCATGTAAACGCCCATCGGCGCCACGCCCATGACCGCGCGGCAACCGGGCCGAACGATCTGGGTGAAGGCGACACCGGCCAGCACCTCGGCAATGATCTGCGCGGTCGCGGCCAGCGTGTGGACTGGTGTGGACGCGCCGAACAGCACGAAGGGTGACATCAGCAGCGCCTGGTTGTTCGCCGCATAGATCCGCGCCGCATCCAGCTGCGTTTTGTCCCACACCAGCGGAGAATTGCAGTTGAAGATCGCCGTCATGACGACGTTGCGATCGACATAGTCCTCACCGAAGACCAGTTTTGCCATGGCGATACTATCACGCGCCTGGTAGTCGGACTGAGGCGATCCCATGACAGGCTTGTCGGTGGTCAGGAAGCTCGTTTCGACCATGTGCAGGTGGCGGTGTGGGATGGCGACATCCATTGGCTCCAGCGTATAGCCGCCATTGTAATGGATCGCCGGATTGACGTGGTGCAGCTTCATCAGCGTCGCCATGTCTTCGGCCGTGGCCTGACGGCGAACCCCATCCAGATCGATCAGGTTGGGTGTGCCATAGGCCGGCCCGAAGATCATGTTGCGCCCGCCGACGCGAACCGAGCGGTCGGGGTTGCGGGCGTGATAGTCGAACTCGCCCGGGACCGTCGAAATCAGTTTGCGGATCAGCTGACGCGGAATGCGGATGCGGTGACCGTCGACGTCGGCACCGGCGTCCTTCCAGATTGCCGCAGATGCATCATCGCGGAACTCGATGCCGATGGTTTCCAGGATCTCCATGGCGTGGTTGTCTATGGCTTCCAGGCCGTCGACGGCCAGAATTTCGTAGGTCGGCACATTCCGAACGATCGTCGAGGGGTAGACGATCGGTGCCCGAAGCCGGGCCTTGCGGCGACCCGCCGCCCCACCACTACGCTGGCGCAACTTCTTCCGGTCACCCGGTGGCGAATGTGTGGTCTCTGTCATTGCCTGCTCCTGCCAACCGAGTATCGGCTGTGAGCAGTCGCCGGACAATCTCACAAATTCTTGCCCGGATGCGAAACGTCAGATTACGCAGGCGAAGGCAGTTCCTCGGCATCCTGCCTGGAGGGAAAACTCAGTTCGTTTTCAAGCCAATCGCGAAACTCGGCCACCGTGCGGGACGGCGAGGCGCCGTCGGGTTGACAGAGATAATAGCCGTGTTGCGGCAACGATTCCGTATGGATCGCCGGGATCAGCACGCCGCTTTCGATGAACTGCTGCATCAGCGGCGCGCCCAGCAGCCCGATCCCCTGCCCATCGAGCACCGCCTGGACCAGGTTGATGTAGGAATCATAGGAACTCATGCGGATACGGCTGCCCAGCACAGAACCCTTGTCGCGAAAGTAGTTGATCCAGATCGACGAGGGGTCGAAGGCCGATTCGAATTCGAGCAGTGGCACATTGGCGAGGTCGTCAACCGCCTCGAACGGCCCGTACCTATTGTAGAAGGCCTGGCTGCACAGCGGCAGGATCTGCTGTCGCTGCAGCAGCACGCTGGTGGTACCGGGCCAGTTGCCAGTGCCATAGCGAATGGCAATATCCACGTCGTATTGTACCAGATTGACGAGTTCATGCGACACCAGCAGTCGAAAGTCCGCTTTCGGATTGATCCGCCGGTAGCGGCCGATATTCGGCATGAGCCAATAGGTCGAAACACCGCTGGTCGTGGCGATGGTGATCAGGCTGTCTTCCTTGGTGTTCTCGATCGAGTCGATCTCGTCGATGATCGACTGGAACCCCTGGTGAACAGTGCGTGAAAGTCGACGTCCCGCGCGGGTCAGCTTGATGCTGCTTTGACCGCGGGCAAACAGCTCGAAACCCAGATAGTGTTCCAGCTGCTTGACCTGGCGCGATATCGCGACGCGCGTGACGTTCAGCTCCTTTGCGGCCTCGGTAAAACTGAGATTGCGCGCCGATGCCTCGAAAGCCATCAGGGACTTGGGTGGCGGGAGCTTGCGAAATCCTTGAGCCAGTTTGCGTTCCGATCCTTGCCCACCCGACCTGTGGCACCGGTTTCACCACAGATCATCTGCGTAACGTCAAGTTACCCAAGGGGTCATTTTTTTGCAATATGGAGTCGGCCGCCATCTGTGCGACAGTTGTGTGTAGAACAGGGCTGGAAAAGGTCAGATGGCGGACAATCCGGGCAAGGGCAGTGCAATCGAATGCCGCAATCTTTGGAAGATTTTCGGCGATCGATCCGCCGAAGCCTTGGCCGCGGCCAAGGCCGGCACGGTGGACAAGGAAACCGCACTCAAACAGTTCGGCTGTGTGATCGGCGTGGCCAATGCCAGCTTCTCCGTCGAAAAGGGTGAGATCTTCTGCATCATGGGCCTTTCCGGCTCGGGCAAATCCACGCTGCTTCGCCACGTCAATCGCCTGATCGAACCCACATCCGGATCGGTTCATGTTGACGGCCAGGACGTCATGGGGCTGTCCGGCAAGGAATTGCGCGCTTTGCGGGCGCGTAAGATCGGCATGGTCTTCCAACACATGGCCCTATGGCCGCACAAGACGATTGCCAGCAATGTCGCCTTCGGTCTCGAAGTGCAGGGCGTCGAAAAGGCTGCCGGCCGCGACGCCGCCGAACAGGCCCTGGAAAAGGTCGGACTTGGTGGCTGGGGCGAGCGCTATCCGGACGAGCTTTCCGGTGGCATGCAGCAGCGTGTCGGCCTTGCCCGGGCGCTCGCAGCCGATCCGGACATCCTGCTGATGGACGAACCGTTCAGCGCGCTCGATCCGCTGATCCGGCGCGATCTTCAGGACGAGTTCCTCAGCCTGTCGGAAAAATCCCACAAGACAACACTGTTCATCACCCATGATCTCGAAGAGGCCATGCGCATCGGCCACCGCATCGCGGTGATGAAGGACGGCCGCATCGAACAGACCGGCACGCCCGAAGCCATTGTGCTGCAGCCGGCGACCGACTACGTCGCCCGCTTTGTCAGCTCCATCTCGGTGCTGAAATATATCTCCGCATCCGACCTGGCAGTGGACGGCACGATCGCGGATAACGCCCCAATTCTGGGTCCGGACACCCCGCTGACCGAACTCATCACCCGGCTGGCCAATGGTGCCGACCATGTGGCCATCAAGGATGGCGACAGTCTGATCGGACGGATCGGACGGCCGGAAATTCTCGGTGCTGTTGGTCGCGATCTGGAGCGGAGATAGGCCATGGACCCGCTTCTCAATCCGTTCGACTATGTGACGGTGCCTTTCGGCACCTGGGCTGAAGCGCTGCTTGACTTCATCGTCGATCATAGCCGCGCGACCCTTCTGGCGGCAAAGATGCCGGTGCAGTCCTTTCTCGAGCTGGTCCAGGCCGGATTGCTGGCCGTCCCACCGACGATCGGCCTGATCGCCGTGGTCCTGCTTGGCTGGTGGATCGCCGGTCGACGCCTGGCAGCGACCGGCCTGGTCTGCCTGTCGCTCATCGGCCTGATGGGCGCCTGGCAGGCGGCAATGATCACGCTCTCCATCGTGATCACCGCGGTCAGTATTTGCCTGATCGTCGGCATTCCCATCGGCATCGCGGCCGCCCGCAGCGATCGTTTTTTTCGGATCCTCCGGCCGATCCTGGACCTGATGCAGACCATCCCGTCCTTCGTCTACCTGGTGCCCGTCGTCATGCTCTTCGGCATCGGCGACACGCCCGGCGTCATCGTCACCTGCTTCTTCGCCATCACGCCCCTGATCCGACTGACCAATCTCGGCATCCGCGAGGTTCGCCCGGACCTTGTCGAAGCGGCGCGAGCGTTTGGCGCCAGCGAGACGCGAGTGCTGTTCGGCACGCAATTGCCGCTGGCGCGCCCGACCATTCTGGCCGGCCTCAACCAGACCGTTCTGCTGTCGCTCTCCATGGCCGTCGTCGCTTCGATGATTTCGGTCGAGGGTCTGGGTCGCATCGTGCTTGAAGGCATCGGCCGGCTCGATTTCGGCAGCGCCACGGTCGGCGGAATCGGCATTGTCCTGACGGCCATCGCCGTCGACCGCTATGTGCAGGCGCTTGGCGCTGCCAAGCAGCGCGACAACCGGGGAGCGTGAGCCATGGACCCCGCCACCCTGCTCGATCCCTTCACCATGATCAGTTTGCCGCTTGCGGACTGGGCCAATGATGGCATGCGCTGGCTGACATCGAACTATCGTGGCGTGTTCCAGGCGATCAAGGCGCCGGTCAAATGGGTGCTCGATCTGGTCGAGGACGGGTTGCGTGGAACGCCGCAGACGATCCTGCTGGTGTTCTTCACCCTCTTTGCCTGGCAGATCGTCAACCGCACCACCGCGATCCTGACCTTCTGTGCGTTCCTAGTCATCGGACTGATCGGCGCCTGGGACCCGGCCATGACGAGCCTGGCCGTGCTGATCACCGCCGTCGCCATCGCCACGCTGGTCGGTCTGCCATTGGGTATCCTCTGCTCCCGCGTCGACATGGTATGGGCGGTCGTACGCCCGGTGCTGGACTTCATGCAGACCATTCCGTCCTTCACCTATCTGGTTCCGGTCATCCTTTTGTTTGGCATCGGCAACGTGCCCGGCGTCATCGTGACGGCCTTCTTCGCCACTCCGCCTTTGGTGCGCTTGACCAATCTTGGGCTGCGCGAGGTGCGCGCCGACCTGGTCGAGGCGGCCGACGCCTTCGGCGCTTCGCCCTGGCGACGGCTCTGGTCGATTGAACTGCCTTTGGCCCGCCCCACGATCATGGCCGGAATCAATCAGACGGTCATGCTGTCGCTCGCGATGAGCGTCATCGCCTCGATGATCTCGGTCGCCGGTCTGGGCCGTCTGGTCCTGGTCGGCATCAGCCAGCTCGATCTGGCGCGCGCCTCGGTCGGTGGCCTGGGCATCGTGCTCCTGGCCATCGTCTTCGACCGGGTCACGCAAGGTTTCGGATTTACCCGCCGCGAGCGCAACAACCGGGGGCTCTGGGAACAGGGACCTGTCGGCTGGCTGCGGACGAAGTTTTCCAACGGTCATCAACACCCAAATCCAACAGGGAGGACACCATGAAACGTATTGCCTTGAACACAGCGCTGGCGGCGTTGACGGGAGCTATGCTGGCCCAGGCGGCCAACGCGGCCGAAGTGACGGCGATCAGCACCGGACGCACAGACCATCAGTTGATCTATGAAGTCATCGAAGAGGGTCTGGCCGCACTCGGCTACGAAAACGGCGAGATGCTGACCGGCAACTATCCGGCCATCCACCTCAGCCTCGGCCAGGGCGACGCGCACTATACCGCCGTGCACTGGAAGCCGTTGCATGACGAGTTCTATGCCAACTCCGGTGGTGATGACGCCCTGGTGCGTGCCGGGCCGCTCTATGAAAAGGCAATGCAGGCCTATTTCATCGACAAGAAGACGGCCGAGAAGCACGGCATCAATGCCCTCGAGCAAATGAAGGAGCCGGCAGTTGCCGCCATCTTCGACACCGATGGCGACGGCAAGGCCAACCTGACCGGCTGCAACCCGGGCTGGGGCTGCGAAAAGGTCATCGAACATCATCTCGACGCCTACGAATTGCGCGATCACGTCAACAACGACAAGGGCGAGTATTTTGCGCTGATGGCGGACACCATCGAACGCTATGAGGCCGGTCAGCCGATCTTCTACACCACCTGGGCGCCGAACTGGATCAACGCCGTGCTGGTGCAGGGCGAGGACGTGGTCTTCCTCAACGCCCCGTTCTCGTCATTGCCCGGGCAGGACAATCCCAACACCGAGTGGGACGACGGCCGCAATCCGGGCTTCGGATCCAATGACAACTACATCCTGGTCAACAAGGACTTCGCCGAGGCCAATCCCAAGGCGCTCGCCTTCATGAACGGGCTGCGTATTTCCGTCCCCGAGCTCAGCGCCATGATGGACCGGGTCAACAATGGTGAGAAGGAACCGGCCCAGATCGAGCAGATTGCCAAGGACTGGATTGCCGCCAACCAGGCCGACTGGGACGCGCTGATCGCCAAAGCCAACGCCGCGCAATAGTCGCGGCGACAGAGACTAACAGGGCCCGCTCCAGCGAGCGGGCCCCCACATCGAGCGGGCAATCCATGGCAATCTTCTTTCATTGGTCCGAGGCAACGCCGGACATCTGGCAAGACGCGCTTGTTTCAGCCGGCGTCGAACCGGATCTGCGCTCTGCCGAGGCAATCGGAAATCCCCATGAGATCGACTATGCGGTGGTCTGGGCGCCGCCCGCCGGTCTGTTGAAAACCTTCGAGAACCTCCGCTACATCTTTTCGATCGGTGCCGGTGTCACCCACATCACGCTCGACCCCGACTTCCCGCGCGACGTGCCGATCGTGCGCCTGCAGGACCGGTTGCTGGTGCTCGACATGTCCTGCCACATCATCCACTGGGTGCTGCATTTCCACCGCTATTACGCCCGCTATGCCCGCTATCAGGCCGAACGCAAATGGCTTCGCCACCGTTACCCGGAAAATGCTCAACGGCGCGTTACAGTCCTGGGGCTGGGGCAGACCGGTCAGGATGCCTGCCAGCGTCTGAGCGATCTCGGTTTTGCCGTCACGGGATGGGCGCGCAGTGAAAAGTCCATCGAAGGCGTGCGGTGCCTGGCCGGCGAAGCGGCCTTCGACATGGCACTGCGCGAAGCCGACATTCTGGTCAATCTGTTGCCGCTGACGGACGCCACGACGAACATTCTCAATGCCTCCGCCTTCGACCGAATGCCGGATGGCAGCTTTCTCATCAATTGTGGTCGTGGCTCGAGCATCGATGACGATGCCCTGCTCGCGGCACTCAGTAGCGGTCGCATCGAGGCCGCTGCTCTTGATGTGTTCCGCGAGGAGCCCCTGCCCGCCGACAGTCCCTATTGGGACCATCCCGGCGTTCATGTGACGCCCCATGCGGCAGCGCCCACCAACGAGCATTCAGCGGCCGAGTTCATCGCCATGCAGATCCGCAAAAGCATGGATGGCGGCGTTCCGGCGCCGATCGTCGACCTCGACCGCGGCTATTGATCCCATGCGTCGTCCGGCGATCATTCCCAGGCACACCGACAGCAATGGCTGGTGGGAAACCCTGCCGGCGCCGCCACCACCAAAGATCCTGTCCGGCCCGCAACGTGTCCAGACGGCCATTGTGGGCGCGGGCATTTGCGGCATGGCCGTCGCCCACCAGCTCGGCAAACTGTGCCCGGACGCCGACATTGCCCTGATTGAGGCAGAACGCGCCGGATACGGTGCTTCCGGCAGAAATGCCGGCTTCATGCTGAACGTCCACTCACACGGCCCTCCCAAACGCATCGACATTCTGCGTCGCAACATGCGGCTATGGGCGAGCGGCCTCTCGGATCTCCGCCGCATGGTCCGGGACTTTCAGATCGATTGCGATTGGCACGAATTCGGCCGCTTCTACGGCTCGGCCGGAGCCGATGGCGAAAAACACATCGACGAGATCGCCGATACGCTCGACGAGCTTGGTCTGGAGCGAAGCTGGCTGTCCAGCGACGAGATGCGAAGCCGCATCGGTACCGGCTTCTATCGGCGCGGCCTCTATACGCCCGGCAACGCCCTGGTCAATCCGGCCGCGATGATGCGCGGCCTGGCTCGCAACCTGCCGCACAACGTCGCCCTCTTCGAAGAAAGCCCGGTGATCGGTTTCGAACCGCGTGACAATGGCTACGCCATCGAAACGCAAAATGGCACCGTCATGGCCGATCGCCTCGTGCTCGCCGCCGGCGTTTTCCTGCGCCAGTTTGGAGCGGCATCGGGCCGTTACGTGCCGATGGGCACCTATGCCAGCCTGACGGCTCCGCTCAGCGATGACGAGATGGCCTATCTGGGAACCGGCGAACCATTTGGCCTGCTTGGCGGCTCCGAATACGGCGCAACCATTCGTCTGACCAACGACCGTCGGCTGTTTATCCGCAATCATTACCAGCATGTCCCGAATGCGCCGACGACGGCCCAGGAGGTGGCCGAGATCAGCAAGATGCACCGCAAGTCACTGCGCTCTCGTTGGCCGGAGCTCGCGGAAACGCCGTTCGAGCATTGCTGGGGTGGCGCCATGGCCTTCACCTGGAACGACGGCGCGGTGTTCGGCGAACTCCAGCCTGGCCTGTTCGCGGTCCTCACCAACGACGTTTCGCCGATGACCCGAGGCGCCGCGGCCGGTCGTCTTCTGGCCGACCTCATGGAGGGTCATGACAGCGAGCTTCTGGAAACCCAGTTGAGCATTCCCGGCGCCAGCCGGCTGCCGCCGCGTCCGTTTCTCGATATCGGCATTGCCCTGAGACGCGGCCTGCTGCACATGGTCGCCCGCGACGAGTTCTAAGCCGAGCCGACCAAACTGTTTTGCGTATTGTCTGCCCCAAACGCGGCAGGGCGTGGAGGCTGCAATTTCGGGGACAGTTTACTTAATTCCTATTTATTTTCAATAGATTCAGTGACTTATTAGAATTAAGTAAACTGTCCCCGAAATTCTGGCACTGCGTTGCTGCAAAGAGTGCGGTTTTCGGCTTTGCCCTGCGCGACACCCGGACGGATCACCGGCCCGACAACACAACGCTTTAGCTGTCACCCTCGTCTTTCGACGCCGCAAAGTCCTGGGGACGATAGGCTTTCACCGCCGTCTCATCGACGTAGTGCATGGAACCATTGGCCCAGAACCCGGTCTTTCCGATGGTGGGAAAATAGGCCACGTCCGTCGTGGTGCGTTCGCCACCCATCAGATAGACGAAGTCTTCGCTGCTCTCGTTGACGATATGGTGCACGGCACCGTCTGTCGGAAAGCCGACAAAGTCGCCGGGTCCGATCGTGGTGGTTTCGCCATCGATTGACAGCCTGCCTTCGCCCTCAAGAACGAAAACGAACTCCTCCTGGCCCGCATGGGCGTGCGGAAGAAAGCCCTCCTTGCCGGGCGGGATTCGGCCAATGCTGACGCCAAGCCGTTTCAGGCCGGCACTGTCCGATAGCGGCAGCAGCCGCATCTCGGAGTCCGAATTCAGCGGATGGCTGAAGTGGAACATTCGCTCGGTGGGAACCTGCGAAGTGCGGACGATATACTGCTCAGGCTTGGACATGGAACTCTCCCGCTGACTACGTCAATCGCCTAGTTGGAAGGCGTGTCTTCATGCATGCGAAATTCCAGCACCAGGGTGCGCTGCAGAAGCGACTGGTTGTCATCCGAAGCCAGCATGACGCGCGTCTCGCCATCCGGTCCGGGGAAGACGTCAATGCTCTCCATGTTGTCGATCTGATAGCTGAAATCGCTCTCCAGAAGGACCTCTCCATCGACTGTGCGACCGGCCCGAATGTCCGAGCCGGCGATGCGGCGGATGCGCATGCCCACACCTTCGGCGATCGAAAACCGCCGCTCCAGCAACAGCAGGTCGCCATTCGGCAGGAAATCGCCGTCAGTTATGTCGTAGGGCCGATGGCGCCGGACAAAGAACACGCCCTTGCGCGGTCCCGTCACGATCGCCGCGAAGATGTCGCCCTTCTTGTTGATGCTCTTTTCACTGACCGCAACCACCGCCCCGTCAAGCGCCGTACCGGGCGGTGCGACCGCGACGGTTTCGAGCCCCTTGTTGCGGCGAAACTCGTGAAGCGGAATTCCATGAGGCAGTTGCCCGGTGGGCGCGGCTGTCGGAACACCGGCAAGCGGATAAACTTCGATGCGATGCACCCGCTCGAAGCTGACCAGTACACGGTCGCCATCGATCGCCAGACCCTCGGCGTCGGCATAATAGCGACCCGGGACGACTTTGCCGTCGGTGCCGCGCATGACCGTGATCGCGGCATCCGAGACACCCGACAAGGTGCCCGCTGCGTCGCGTTCGAATCGCCCGGTGAACCAATGCCCCGTATCGAGAACGGCAACGAAATCCTTGCGATCGGATTTGAGGCGCATGGCCGAAAGCCCGCCGAACAGGCGGCTCGGCGATGACAGCTCCAGGCCGCCAAGATACTCGAATGGTCCGAAGCGGGTCTCATCGGACCGAATCTTGAAAGCCGGGATCGGACTCGCTTCGATATCGACGGGGCTGGGATTCCCGTCCCGTGCTGTCACGGTCGCAGGGATAGAGACGACGGCAAGCGCCATCAGCGCCGCCAGGACCGTTCGGAGAGCCTTATCCGGCACGGCGATAGCCGATCTCAGCCGACCCGGTTTCCTCCTCGAACAGAGACGCCAGCTGTTCAGTCATCGCGCCGGCAAGTTCCTCAGCGTCGACAATGGTCACGGCGCGCCGATAGTAGCGGGTTACGTCGTGGCCGATACCGATGGCCAGCAGCTCGATCGGCGACCGGGTCTCGATTTCCTCGATGACCGCCCGCAGGTGACGTTCCAGATAGTTGCCGGGATTGACCGACAGGGTCGAATCGTCCACCGGCGCGCCATCGGAAATCATCATCAGGATACGCCGCTGCTCGGGCCGGCCAAGCAGCCGGTTGTGGGCCCAGATCAGCGCTTCGCCGTCAATATTTTCCTTCAGCAGCCCCTCGCGCATCATCAGGCCGAGATTGCGGCGGGCACGCCGCCACGGTGCATCGGCGGATTTGTAGATGATGTGGCGCAGGTCGTTGAGCCGGCCCGGTGTCGCAGGCTTTCCGTCGGCCAGCCACTTTTCGCGGGCCTGGCCGCCCTTCCAGGCTTTGGTGGTGAAGCCGAGGATCTCGACCTTGACGCCGCAGCGCTCCAGCGTGCGCGCCAGAATGTCAGCGCAGGTCGCCGCAACCGTGATCGGCCGACCGCGCATCGAACCCGAATTGTCGATCAGCAGAGTGACGACCGTATCGCGAAAATTGGTATCCCGCTCCATCTTGAAGGAAAGCGGTTGCATCGGATCGATGATCAGCCGCGTCAGCCGCGCCGAATCGAGATAGCCCTCTTCGAGATCGAATTCCCAGGCGCGGTTCTGCTGCGCCATCAGCCGCCTCTGCAGGCGGTTGGCGAGGCGCCCGACTACGCCCTGGAGATGCGCCAGCTGCTTGTCGAGAAAGCCGCGCAGCCGCTCGAGTTCGGCTTCCTCGCACAGATCCTCCGAGGCGACGATCTCATCGAAGGTCGTGGTGTAGATGGCATAGTCGACCTTTTGCGCCAGATCATCGAACGGCATGTTGGGACGACGGGTCTCGCCGGGTGTTTCGGCGTCCTCGTCGAGGTCGTCCATCATGTCTTCATCGTTGACCTCGGCGCCGTCCATGTCGCCTTCGTCCATCTGATCGTCGGCGGATTCGCTTTCTTCGGCGGGCGCGGCCTCGGAACCGGCTTCTTCCTCCGAGCTCTGCTCGTTCTCTTCGTCGGAACGGGGCTCGTCGTCGTCGGACGTTTCTTCTTCCTGATCGGACTGGTCGGGGTCCTCGCCGTATTCTTCGGCGACCTCCATGTGCGCCAGCATATCGCGCACCAGCTTGGCAAATTTCTGCTGGTCCTCGAGCACCTCACCGAGGTTGTCCATGTCGGCGCCGGCCTTTTCCTCGACCCACCCGCGCCAGAGATCGGCAACCGGGCCGGCAGAATCCGGCACCGGCTGGCCGGTCAGCCGTTCACGCACCATCAGCGCCAGGGCCTCCTGCAACGGCGCCTGCTCGCGCGAGGTGACACCCTTGTAGTTGGCTTTGGAGCAGCGGTCGTTGAGCGCCGCGTTGAGGTTTTCGGCCACACCGGCCATGCGGTTCGAACCGATCGCGTCGATGCGCGCCTGTTCAACCGCATCGAAAATCTCCCGTGCCTCGTCGCCCTGCGGCGCCATGGCGTTGTGGATCGCATCGTCGTGGCAGGCCTTGCGCAAGGCCAGCGAGTCGCCAATGCCGCGGGTGATCAAGAGGTCGCCGCGACTGGGCCGCTTCGGCAGATCGGGCAGTCGCATCCGTTCACCCGACAGGTGCGGGCGGTCGTTGGCGAAAACCACTTCCAATTCGTGATCGGCGGCGATTGAACGCACGCAACCGGTCACCGCCCGCTTGAACGGCTCGATATCGACCGGCGCGTTTGGCCTGGCCCTGGAATTGTCACCGCGTCCGGCCATGGGACCCTACGAGTCCAGGACGATATTGGCGGCGCTTTCCTTGAGTTCTTCGCCGAAGGCCCGCTGATACTGCTCAGCCACCAACGTGCGTTCGAGCTCGTCGCACTTGTTGAGGAAGGTCAGCCGGAAGGCGAAGGATACGTCGCCGAATATCTCGGCGTTCTCGGCCCAGGTGATCACGGTACGCGGGCTCATCACGGTCGACAGGTCGCCGTTGATGAAGGCCGAGCGGGTCATGTCAGCGACGCGCACCATCTTGTTGATCGTGTCGCGCCCTTCTTCGGTGTCGAAGGATTTGACCTTGGCCAACACGATATCGACTTCGTTGTCATGCGGCAGGTAGTTGAGCGTCGCGACGATCGACCAGCGGTCCATCTGCGCCTGGTTGATCTGCTGGGTGCCGTGATAGAGGCCGGTCGTGTCGCCCAGCCCGACCGTGTTCGCGGTGGCGAACAGGCGAAATGCCGGGTGCGGCCGGATGACCCGGCTCTGGTCGAGCAGCGTCAGTCGGCCGGAGGATTCCAGCACCCGCTGGATGACAAACATCACGTCCGGGCGGCCGGCATCATATTCGTCGAATACCAGCGCGATATTGTGCTGGTAGGCCCATGGCAAAATTCCGTCACGGAATTCCGTGATCTGCTTGCCGTCCTTGAGCACGATGGCATCCTTGCCGACCAGGTCGATACGGCTTACATGGCTGTCCAGGTTCACGCGCACGCACGGCCAGTTGAGGCGCGCCGCCACCTGCTCGATATGGGTCGATTTACCGGTGCCGTGGTAACCGGAAATGATGACGCGGCGGTTGTGCGCGAAGCCGGCAAGAATAGCCTGGGTCGTCTGCGGATCGAACAGGTAGTCCGGGTCGATATCCGGCACATAGGCGTCAGCCTGGGAGAAGCCCGGAACCACCAGATCGCTGTCGATGTTGAAAGCCTCACGAACCGAAACCGTGGTGTCCGGCAAATTCGAGATGTCGAGGTCGATCTTGTTCATTACGTCTCCAACGCAGCCCTTTTGGCCGTCCTAGCGCTTTACCGAAACTCGGGAATAGTGGCAATTTCGAATAGTTGGTGAACCGTCTAGCAGAAACCGGCCTGCTTTAACAATTGGTAGGCCTGAATCACAGCGCGAAACCGCTCCTCAGATCCGCGATCGCCGCCATTGGCGTCCGGATGGTGCTGTTTCACCAGTTCCTTGTAACGGGTCTTGATGTCGGCGGATGTCGCATTTGCGCCAAGCCCCATCGTATCGAAGGCCTTGGCCTCCAGGGATTTCAGCTTGCGCTTGCGCGGTTGCGGCCGGCCGGCATTGGCCTTTTCGTTGAGAATCCGGAACGGATCCTTCATGTTGGCGAAGGACGCGGCGCTGCCTGAGCGCGCCGTCGACATGTCCGGATTGGCCTTGGCGGTCTTGTTAACGCCCATCGTCCAGGTGGGCCGGTTGCCGGTCAGCGCTTCCTTCTGGTAGCGCGCGATCTCGCCGTCGGAAAGGCCCGAAAAGTAGTTGTAGCCCTTGTTGTACTCACGCACGTGGTCGACGCAGAACAGGAAATATTCGCCCTCTGCGTCGCGTCCGACCGGTGCCTTGTGCAGGCCCGGCTTGTTGCAGCCGTCCCACTGGCAGACCGGCGTCTCCTGCTTGGCCTTGGCGCCCTTCTTGCCCTTGCGTTTGGACGAGCGGATGCTGTCAAAATATTTCGAATCGAGTTTCATGTTCTCAATTTGGTACGAGCCGGCGAGACGAACAAGAATTGACTCGGCTCGCCATGCCGATTTAACGGGAACGGAAGGAAGGGACGATTGCGCTGCATCGCCACGTTCCCGGTCCGGGCGCAATAGCATATCAGGATTGTAGTCGCATGACAGACCAAAATTTGAGCATTGAACAGCGCATAACGGACAAATTGACCGCAGCGCTGGAGCCCGAGCGGCTGGAAGTCATCAACGAAAGCCACCTCCACGCAGGGCATCAGGAAGCCTTTGACGGCACCGGCGAAACGCATTTCCGGGTGCGCGTCGTATCGCCTGTTTTCACCGGCATGATGCGCCTGCAACGCCACCGCACCGTCAATGATCTTCTGGCCGACGAGTTGCGCGACGGCGTGCACGCACTGGCCATCGAACCGGCGGCACCCGGCGAATCAGTGCGCTGGTAGTCAGACTAACCTGCCACCGGTTTGATTCTCAGCTTGGTGATTCGGTTCTTCGCCCGTTTCATCACGATGAAGCGCATGCCGTGATAGGTGAAGGCCTGACGCTCTTCCGGAATGATCTGCGATTCGTGAATGACCAGTCCGGCGATCGTTGTCGCTTCCTCATCCGGCAGGGTCCAGTCAAAGGCGCGGTTGAGATCGCGGATCGGCACATTGCCGTCAACGACAATGGAACCGTCGGCTTCCTGAACCACGCCCTGAATATCCAGGTCGTGCTCATCGGCAATGTCGCCGACAATCTCTTCCAGAATGTCTTCCAGCGTCACCAAACCTTCCACCTCGCCATACTCGTCGACGACGATGGCGAAATGCGCCTTGCGACGCAGGAAGGCGCTGAGCTGGTCCTTCAGATTTGTCGTATCCGGGACGAACCACGGTTTCTGCGCCGTCTTGACGATATCGACGACCTTGTTGTCACCATCGCCTCCGGCTAGCGCCCGCAACACGTCCTTGGCATGAATGACGCCGATGATGTTGTCGGTCTCGTTGCGCCAAACCGGCATGCGGGTATAGGGGCTTTCCAGCACCTGCCGAACCGCGGTTTCGGGGTCCTCGTCGGCATTGATCATGCGCATCGAGGTGCGGTGGACCATGACGTCGGAGACTTCCAACTCGCCCAGGTCGAGAAC
Source organism: Hoeflea sp. (assembly GCA_965216535.1). Lineage (GTDB taxonomy): Bacteria > Pseudomonadota > Alphaproteobacteria > Rhizobiales > Rhizobiaceae > Hoeflea_A. Next base: position 1,048,743 of record OZ244175.1, on the reverse strand, counting down.
ACCGCCCAACCGGTCCCGATCCGCCTTGATCACGGAGCCTTCTCGATGCAGCAGGTCGACCGCGCCGCGCAGCTCTTCGTGCGCCGTGAGCATGGAGGTGGAGAAGGTGACACCGAACAGGTTCAGGATGCGCCGGACGATCCCGTTGACGACGATCGACAGCGGGCCCACCACGGCAACGAAAGCCTGTACCGGCCGGGCAACAGCCATTGCGAACCGGTCGGTCGAGGAAATTGCCCAGCTTTTCGGCAGCACTTCGGCGAAGATGACCAGCAGAACGGTCATCGCCAGTGTCGCATAGGCGACGCCCGCCTCGCCGAAGAGACCAAGAAACATGCTGGTGGCCAGGGACGACGCCAGAATGTTGACCAGGTTATTGCCGATCAGAAGCGCACCGATCAGCCGGTCGCGGCGCTCGATCAGCCTCGCGACAATCCCGGCCTGATGCTGCCCGTTGGCTTCGAGCTGGTGCATGCGGGCGCGCGACGCTGCCGTCAGCGCCGTTTCGGAGCCAGAGAAGAACCCGGACAGAGCGATCAGCCCGAGAATGACGATGATAATCAGCCAATATTCGGCAATCATTGTGGGTGCTTTTCCTTCAAGAAGCTCAAGACCTCCGACGGGGGCACGTCCTCGGCGAGGAACGACTGGCCGATCCCGTGGGTCAGGACGAAGGTCAGCTTGCCGCGCTTGACCTTTTTGTCCTGTGCGATGTGGTCGAGCAATATATCGGGTGGCGGCAACGTTCCTTCAATATCATCGATGCGCGTCGGCAGGCCGACGGCGGAGAAATGGCTGGCAACCCGGGCGGCATCGTCGGGGCTGGCAAGATTGAGCCGAGCAGAGAACTGGTGTGCCAGGACCACGCCGATGGCCACGCCTTCGCCATGCACCAACCGCGATCCGTCATAGCCGGTCGCTGCTTCCAGCGCATGGCCGAACGTATGGCCAAGATTGAGCAGGGCCCGGTGACCGCTCTCAAGTTCGTCGGCAGAGACGACATCGGCCTTGGCGCGGCAGCTCTCGGCAATCGCCTGGATGCGCGCGGGGCCGCCGGCAAAAACGTCGCGCCAATGCTCTTCCAGCCACTCGAAGAAGATTGGCCGGTCGATCAGGCCGTACTTGACGACTTCCGCATAGCCGGCCCGGAACTCCCGTTCGGACAGCGTGTCGAGCACATCGCTGTCGGCGAGCACCAATGCCGGCTGATGGAACACACCAACGAGGTTCTTGCCGTGCGCCGTATTGATCCCGGTCTTGCCGCCAACGGAAGAATCGACCTGCGCCAGAAGCGACGTGGGAATCTGGACGAAGCGCATGCCCCGACGAACGATGCCGGCGACGAAGCCCGTCAAATCGCCGACGACACCGCCACCCAGCGCGATCACCGCGTCGCCCCGCTCCAGGCGGGCCTCGAGCACCGCTTCGCAGGTTTCCACCACATGGTCGAAGCGCTTGGTCTTTTCGCCTGCCGGCAACACGATTGCGGTGCTGTCGATGCCAGCCTGCGCCAGGCTGTCCTGCAGCGGCTGCAGATAATGCGCCGCAACCATTTCATCGCTGACGATGGCCGCGCGGATCCCTGGCAACCGCTTGTCGATTTCGGCTCCGGCACGGTCGATCAGACCGGACCCGATCAGGATATCGTAACTTCGATCGCCCAGTGGCACGGTCACATGTGCCTCGTTGGCAGCTGTCAGGGCGGTCATGTTGGTTGTCCTTGCTCCGGGGTTACCGGCAGTTTCTCACCGGCCTCGGTCACCGCATCGAGCACCTCACCGGCGATGGTTTCCTTGGGCACGTCGCGCGAGCGCACGACAAGATCCGCCTCTCCATAGATCGGATAGCGGGCGTCCAGAAGATCCGAGAGGGTCTGTCGAGGGTTTTCGGTTTTCAGCAGAGGTCGGTGGCCGCGTTTTCGAACCCGCTCCCAGAGGACATCAAGATCGGCACGCAGCCAGACCGACAGTCCGCGGCGTTTGATGACCCCGCGCGTGCGGTCATTGATGAAGGCGCCGCCGCCGGTCGACAGGACCATCGGACCGCCTTTCAGCAGGCGGCGGATAACCCGTTCTTCCAGCGAGCGAAACTCCGGCTCGCCGTAACTGGCGAACAGGTCGCTGATCGACATGCGCGAGACCTTTTCGATCTCCTGATCGGAATCGATGAACGGAACGCTCATGGCGGACGCCGTCAGCTTGCCGATAACCGACTTGCCGGCCCCCATCAGGCCGACCATGACCAAGGTCCGGTCCCCGAGGCTCTGCAGCGCCGCCTGTCCCTTGTTGTTCAACATCTTGTCGGCGCGGCTTTTCATTCCGGCTGGTTTCATGACCCGCGGGATCCGCCCGCTGGCCCCTTTGATAACGGCCGTTTTGCGCCTTTTAAGGCTATCGCGCGAAACGACTTGCATCCGGTATCGACAAATGCGCCGGTTCCGTCAAGCCGAAGGGTCCATCATCCCGAAGACGGACGCCGCACTCGTGGTCCGACCTTGCAACCACTCCGCTGCTCGCCCATAAAGGTCCAGGGAGCGAGGCCACAGGACAACGCATGCCGTCATTGATCCGATTTCTGGTTTTTTGCGCGGTCATTGCCGGTCTGGTCTATGGCGCAATGTTCGCCTTGACCGCCTATGTGGAGCCCACCCCAAGGGAGATCACCATTCGGGTGCCGACTGAAAAGGTCAATCCTTAGAGCAAAGGGCGATAAGTTTGGATCATTTGATGGCAGCAGATCGGCTCCACTCGGCCAGGCGCGTCGCGCAGCGCGATGTGGTTCATCGGGCAAGCGGCGCAACGCAGCCGATGGGCCGATATGCAGCCACCCTTGGGGCCGGGCGCTTTTGGCCCCTGGCGTCGTTGGCTTGCACTTGTGGTGGGGTGGCACCACGGCCTGCAATCCGCCTGGCCAGAGACCAAAATCGCCACGGTCAAATGGTGCAAACTTATCGCCCTTTGCTCTAACCGACCTTGGGAGCGGAACGTGGCGGATCTGAGTGCGGCCCATTTGGAAGCATTTCTGGAGATGATGAGCGCCGAACGGGGATCCGCCGGCAACACACTCGACTCCTATCGCAACGACCTGACCGACGCAGGCGCATTTTTGCTCGATGCCGGTTGCAGCCTGCTGACGGCAACGAGCGACGATCTGAGGCGCTACCTGGCCGATGTTTCGGCGCGGGGTTTCGCCGTCAGTTCACAGGCCCGCCGTCTGTCGGCGCTTCGCCAGTTCTATCGGTTCCTCTACGCGGAAGGCCTGCGCGGCGATGATCCGACGGGCGTCCTCGATTCACCGAAAAAGGCGATGTCGCTGCCCAAGACGATGAGTGTCGATCAGGTGTCAACATTGCTCGATAGAGCCCGCGAGGAAGCTGATGAAGCGGGTCTTGAGCCTGAAGAGCGCCTGGCAAGAACGCGTCGCCTGGTGCTGATCGAACTGCTTTATGCCACCGGCATGCGGGTGTCCGAACTGGTCGGTCTGCCGGCATCGGTCGCGGCACAGGATGACGATCGCTTCCTGATCGTGCGCGGCAAGGGCAACAAGGAACGATTGGTGCCCCTTTCGTCGGCGGCTCGCGATGCCCTCATCGAATACGTTTCCGTCATGCGCGCGGTCGATCCGGACGGCGAGTCGCCCTTCCTGTTTCCATCGCGTTCGGCCAGCGGCCATTTGCCGCGCCAGGTCTTTGCCAGGGAATTAAAGCAATTGGCAGGTCGTTGCGGACTGGACGCCGCCAAACTTTCTCCCCATATCCTGCGCCACGCCTTTGCCAGTCATCTTTTGCAGAACGGCGCGGATCTGCGGGTTGTGCAGGAATTGCTCGGTCACGCCGACATTTCGACGACGCAGATCTATACGCATGTTCTGGAGGAGAGGCTGCAGAAACTCGTCAATGACCATCATCCGCTGGCAAAAGCCGGTAAAAACGGACTATGAATAGTGTTGGGGGGATTAGTCTAATATGCTTACTTTCCGGCCAAATGGTTCCTAGTCCCTTTTCCCGAAACAGACCGAGATCGCACGCCCCATGATCAATTATCTCGATTTCGAAAAACCGCTCTCCGACATCGAAGGCAAGATTCACGAATTGCGCAAACTTGCCGGCGATGACGAGATCATCGACACCGGCGCGGAAATCGAGAAACTTGAGGCCAAGGCTCGCGAGACGCTCGGGGAACTCTACGAAAAACTGACGCCCTGGCAAAAAACACTGGTTGCCCGCCATCCGGCGCGACCGCATTTTCGTGACTACGCGGACGCTCTGTTCGAAGACTTCACGCCGCTTGCGGGGGACCGCAAGTTTTCCGACGATGAAGCGATCCAGGCCGGCCTCGGTCGCTTCCGCGGCGAATCCGTCGCGGTCATCGGCCAGGAAAAGGGCAACGACACCAAATCGCGCATCCGCCACAATTTCGGCAGCGCCCGGCCGGAAGGCTACCGGAAAGCCGTTCGCATTCTGGAAATGGCCGACCGCTTCGGTCTGCCGGTCATCACGCTGATCGACACATCGGGTGCCTATCCCGGCGTCGGCGCCGAGGAGCGCGGCCAGGCCGAGGCCATCGCCCGTTCGACAGAAACCTGCCTCAATGTGCGCGTGCCCATCGTTTCGGTCGTTATCGGCGAAGGTGGTTCGGGGGGCGCCATTGCCATCGCGACCGCCAACCGCGTCTACATGCTGGAACATGCCATCTATAGTGTGATCTCACCGGAAGGCGCGGCCTCCATCCTGTGGCGCGATGCTGCCCGCGCCAAGGACGCCGCGGCCAACATGAAAATCACGGCCCAGGACCTCAAGGACCTCGGCATCATTGATGATATCGTGCCGGAGCCTGTCGGCGGCGCTCACCGGGATCCGGACGCGGTGATCGCGACAACCGGGGACATGATTTCCTCGGCGCTTTCAGACCTGGCTCAGAGCGACGGCGACACGCTGCGCAAGGACCGAAGACAGAAATTCCTCGACATGGGGCGGAACCTGTAAGCGCCCCTCCGATGGCATTTTCGCCACAAAGATGATTACATTTTTGTGAGGTTTATCGAAACGTTGCCCATGGTAAAGGTTCATGAACCATATTCGGCGTAACTGGGAGCCATTCGACGTTTTTGTCCGCTTGGCCCTTGGCCGCGGGGATGAAAGCGATTGCAACGGTTGAAACAAAGCCTGACCGACGACCGGGTTGGGCTCAGTAGTATGCAACGCGGAAGGCATATGACGACGAAACGCTTTACCGGCTTGAAATCCACTGTCGCGATCTGCGCCACGGCTGTGCTGCTGGCCGGTTGTCAGGATGTGTTGGATTCCGTGGACAACAAGGCCGAATACCCCCTGCCCAGGAAACTGGTCAACAAGATGAAGGCACACGACCAGCGGGTGCGTGCGCCCATCATGATGCGCATCTACAAGCAAGAGGGCATGCTTGAGGTCTGGAAGGCCAAGAGCAACGGCCGCTATGCGCTGGTGAAGGAATACGAGATCTGCAAATGGTCCGGCGTGCTGGGGCCGAAATTCAAGGAAGGCGATCGCCAGGCGCCGGAAGGGTTCTACAGCATCCGTCCGCACCAGATGAACCCGAAGTCGAGCTACTACCTCTCCTTCAACATGGGCTTTCCGAACAGATTCGACCGTGCCCATGGCCGCACCGGCAGCAACCTGATGGTCCACGGCGCTTGCTCCTCCGCCGGCTGCTATTCAATGACCGATGAGCAGGTTCTGGAAATATACGCGTTTGCCCGCGAGGCATTCCGCGGCGGCCAGCCCGCGTTCCAGGTGCAGGCCTATCCATTTCGCATGACGGCCGAAAACATGGCGGTCCACCGCAACAACGAGCACTACGAATTCTGGCAAATGCTCAAGGTCGGCTACGACCATTTCGAGCTCACCAAGCGGCCGCCGAAGGTCAATTTCTGTGGCGGCAAATATGTGTTCAACCGCGTCCTTGATAATGAAGGCGACAAGTTCCAACCCCGCATAGCCTGCCCGCCGAGTTCGGTTCCACCGTCGCTGGAACTGGCCTATGCCTCCTATACGAAGAAGTATGAAAAGGACTATGCCGCGGCATTGATCGACGTTCAGAAGGACGAGCGGAAGAAGAGCAAAAAGGCGCCCAAACCGGCGTTGGTTGCAACTGCGCCAGCCCAGCCACAGCAATCCGCTCCCGTGCAGCAATCGTCACCGCTTCTGGCGCCCGCGGTCGCAGCCCCGGCAGCCCCGGCAAACCCGGTTGTAACCACGGATCAGGTTTCGACGGCAGCGGTCCCGGCTCCCGCCGTTCAAGAGTCCAACAAGCCCTGGTGGAAAGTCTGGGACCGCAACTGATACGGTTCCATGACCACACCGGACGGCCCCGAAATCTATGACCTGCGCGGCCTCAAGTGCCCGCTGCCGGTTCTCAAGACACGCAAACGCATGAAGGACATGCCGGCAGGTGCGCGGTTGTGGGTCGAGACGACCGACCCCCTCGCCACCCTCGACATCCCGCATTTCTGCACGGAATTCGGCCACACGCTGGTCGAAACGCAAAGCGTCGAGGGCGGGCATCGGTTTCTGATCGAAAAGGCCGGTTAGACTAGAGCACAGGAAGCCGCCTGCGAACAATCTCCGTCAGGTAGGACACACCATGCGGCAGGGCTTCATCGTTGAAGTCGTACCGGGAATTGTGCAACGGCGCGCTGTCGCCATTGCCCAGGAACATGAAGTTGCCCGGAACGTGCTGAAGCAGGCGTGCAAAATCCTCCGACCCGCCGATCGGTTGCGCCTCGCTGTCGACCAACATGTCCGCGCCCGCTGCTTCCCGGGCGGCCAGGACGGCCTCGCCGCTGATATCCGGATCGTTGATCAGCGGAATGAATACGCGGCTGTAATCCAGGGTTGCTTCGCAGCCATGTGCTGCGGCAATGCCACTGGCGATACGGGCCATCGTGGCCTCGATACGCTGGCTTACGGTCGGATCGAAACAGCGACAATCACCGAGAATGCGAGCGACTCCGGGAATTGCGTTCGTGGTCCCGTCGGTCAACAACTCCGTGACGGACACGACGGAAAGTTCGGCCGGATCAATGCTCCTCGACACCACTGTCTGCAGGCCCGTGACGATCGCGCAGGCCGCAACCAGGGCGTCGTTTCCCTTGTGCGGTTGTGCGGCATGGCCGCCGAGGCCCGTCACAGTGATCTCGAAATTGTCTTCAGCCGCCATGAACGGGCCCTTGCAGGTCGCAAACGCGCCGACAGGCAATCCGGGCATGTTGTGAAGACCGTAAGCTTCCTCGAATGGAAACCGCTCGAGCAATCCGTCATCCAACATCGCCTGCATTCCCTGCCCCCACTCTTCCGCGGGCTGAAAAATGAGGTGAACCGTACCGTCGAAACCGCCCTCTGATGCCAGCCTCTTCGCAGCTCCCAGCAGCATCGTCGTATGCCCGTCATGGCCACAGGCATGCATCAGGCCCGGTGTTGCAGATTTGTGCGGAGCATCGCCCTCCTCGGTGATCTGCAAGGCATCCATGTCGGCGCGCAAAGCCACGGCCCGGTTTCCGGCTCCCAGCTGCAATGTCGCGACGACACCAGTTTTGCCAACGCCTTCGGAGATCCTCTCAATGCCGATCTCCCTTAGCCTCGCGACAACGTAGTTGGCAGTTTTGTGCTGGTCGAACCCGAATTCCGGATTGGCATGCAAATGGCGACGCCAGGACGTCAATTCATCGTTCAGCGACTTCTGATCGTGATTCATGGTCATCCCTCTCAGACTTCCTCGATGACGAGCCCGTCCTTTGATCGGTTCTGGCGCCTTTCGGCACATCGCCGAAGTAATGCGCGCTGTTCCGCGCTTCGGAACGGATGAAGAAAATATCCGGATTATCGGCGGCCCTGACAAGCGCTTTAACCAATTCGATGGATACCATTGCCACGCCTTCTCTCGCGTCGTTCCGGCCGAACACAAATCAACGTGTCGGCCAACGGAGAGGTCGCCTGCAGCACCTGCCAAGATTCGCCGCCAGACTGCATGGAATTCGGCCACACGCTTATCGAAACCCAAAGCATAGACGGCGCGCACCGGTCTTTGATCGAAAGGAGGGTTATGCGAGCACGGCAATCCGGATACCGATCGGATGCGTATGGGACGGGAACCCAGTTTCGCCACGTATCCGGATCCGACGATGGACCACGGCAATCTCATTCTTGTTCTTGGTGATCAGCTTTCGCCCGATATTGCCTCCCTTGTCGGCGCTGATCGGCACCGCGACCGCGTTCTGATGGCGGAGCTAATGGAGGAAGCGACCTATATCCGACATCACAGGAAGAAGATCGCCTTCGTGTTTTCGGCCATGCGCCATTTTGCCGAAGAGCTTGGAAGCGAGGGCTGGCAGGTCGATTATGTTCAATTGGACGACCAGGACAGTTTTCACTCCTTCACCGACGCGGTGAAACAAGCATTGGAGCTCCAGCCGGCAGAGCGGATCGTTGTCACGGAGCCTGGCGAATGGCGGTTGCTGAATTCCTTCAAGAATTGGTCCGAGCAATTCGGGATACCGGTCGACATCCTGTCAGACGACCGGTTCATCTGTTCGCGGGACGAATTTGCCCACTGGGCGCAGGGGCGCAAGCAACTGCGAATGGAACATTTTTACCGGGAGATGCGGCGCAAAACCGGTCTGTTGATGGACGGACAAGAACCCGAAGGCGGCAGATGGAACTTCGATGCCGACAATCGCAAACCCGCCCGGCCTGACCTCTTCATGCCCCAGCCGCCGCGATTCACCCCGGATGAGATCACCTCGAAAGTTCTCGACCTGGTCGCCGAACGGTTCGGCACCCATTTCGGTGACCTGTTGCCTTTCTGGTTCGGCACGTCACGGGCGCATGCCATGGCTGCGCTGGATCATTTCATCGACTTCGCGCTGCCCTCTTTCGGCGACTACCAGGACGCAATGCTGACGAATGAGCGGTTCCTCTACCACTCGGTTCTGTCGCAATACATCAATGTCGGCTTGCTTGACCCTATGGTTGTTTGCAAACGGGCAGAGGCCGCCTACCGGGAAGACGCTGCACCACTCAACGCAGTGGAGGGTTTCATCCGTCAGATCATCGGCTGGCGTGAATATGTGCGCGGGATCTATTGGCTCAAAATGCCAGACTACGCCGATAGCAATTTCTTCGGTCATGAACGCCCATTGCCGGATTTCTACTGGACCGCCAAGACCGACATGAATTGCTTGCGGGCTGCCATCAGCCAGACAAAGGAGGAGGCCTACGCCCATCACATTCAGCGTCTCATGGTCACCGGCAATTTCGCCCTGCTGGCCAGCGTCAGTCCTCGGGACGTGCACGAGTGGTATCTTGCGGTCTATGCCGACGCCTATGAGTGGGTCGAGTTGCCGAACACGATTGGCATGAGCTTGTTCGCCGATGGCGGCCTGTTGGGCTCCAAGCCTTACGCCGCAAGCGGAAACTACATCAACAAAATGTCGGATTACTGCAAGAATTGCAGCTATGACGTGAAGCAGAAGACCGGTCCCGGCGCCTGCCCGTTCAATGCCCTTTATTGGGACTTTCTCGCTCGCAACCGTGCCAAACTCGGCAGCAACCATCGGCTGGGCCAGGTCTACAGAAGCTGGGACAAAATGGATGCCGACAAACAGCAGGCTTACCGGCAAAGTGCGGCAGCGTTTCTCGAAACACTGATATGACGTTCAACGATCGAAACGGTGGGCTTCGTGTCAGGACTCACCTTTGACTTGAAATCCGCCTAATGTAGGCCAGCTTACTTGCCATATTGGATCGCTCCGGAGCAATCATGATCAGAATTTTGAGCCTCTGCCTTGCATTTTTTGCCACCTCGCATGTTCACGCCGACGAATTGCCGATATTCGATGCGCATATCCATTACAGCCATGACGCGGTAACCCTTGTTCCGCCGGAGGAAGCAGTCAAGGCGTTGCGGGAGGCCGGGCTAAAAAAGGCCCTGGCTTCAAGCTCTGATGACAATGGCACGCAACTTCTCTACGCTGCCGCACCCGATCTGATCGTTCCATCCTTGCGGCCCTATCGCCGCCGCGGCGAGATTTCCAGTTGGATGAATGACCCGACGGTGCTTGACTATGTCGAGGCAAACCTGGCCGACAATACCTACTTTGCAATAGGCGAGTTCCACGCCTATGGGGACGATATCAACACCCCGGTCCTGCAGCGCATCATCGCTTTGGCGAAGGAACATAATCTGTTGCTGCACGCACATTCGGATGCGGCGGCGATCGACCTGATCTTCGAAACCGATCCCGATGCCCTGGTGCTTTGGGCGCACTCAGGCTTTGCGCAGCCGGAGGCAGTCCGAGAGGTGCTCGCGAGGCACGACAATCTGTGGGCGGATCTCGCCTTTCGAAGCGACCAGTCATACGGCGGCAAGGTCGCCGACGATTGGCGCCCCGTTTTTGAAGCCTTCCCGGACAGGTTCATGGTCGGCACGGATACGTTTGCTCCGGAGCGCTGGTACTATGTCGGCGACCACGCGGCGTTCAGCCGCGAATGGCTCTCGAGTTTGCCTGAAGACCTCGCTGAACGGATCGCTTATCGCAATGCGGAAGACATGATCGAACAGGTGGAGAAACGGAGAGCGGAATGAAACGGCCCGGCGCACTCCTGTTGCTTAGTGCTAGCCTCGGCATTGGCCATCCCGCTCTGGCCAATGAAGAATGCGCCGCCGGAAGCGAAATGTCCGGGGATCAGGACGCGCCCTGGACCATCAAAATACAGCTCGACGACGACGCTGCACCGTTGAACACGCCATTTGGTGCGAAGATTGTCATCTGCAATGCGGCGGATCAGTTACCCGCCCGGATCATTGTGGATGCGACGATGCCTGCCCACAAACATGGCATGAACTACGAACCGGCAACGGCCAAGGTCGACAACGGCCGCTACGAGGTCGAGAACCTGTTGTTTCACATGCCCGGCCTGTGGCGGTTCGAAGTGACGGCGTATCAAAACGACAAGCCGTATCGCTACACCCACGATGTAAGCGTTCAATGAATGCCTTAGGAGCGGCCCTGATTGGATGCGCCGCATTGTGGTCGGCGGCCTGCGGTGGAGCGCAAGCCAATCCACAGGATAGCAACGGGCTTCTGCTCAACGACGATGAGATTGCCGCCATTGTTCGTCATGGGCCATGGCCACTGGAACAGCGATTTGATCCGAGCAATCGAGTATCGGGAAACGACACGGCCATTGCCCTCGGCGAACGTCTCTTCTTCGACACCCGCCTGTCGGCTAATGACCAGATCGCCTGCAGTACCTGCCATGATCCGGCGCTGGGCTGGACGGACGGAAAGGCGCGGGCGGGTGGGCTCGAACGTCTCGACCGTAACACCCAGTCTCTGTTCAACGTATCCGGCAACAGATGGTTCGGTCTGGACGGTCGCAATGACAGCCTCTGGGCCCACGGCATTGGCCCGATCCTGGACGCACGCGAAATGGGCGCCACACCGGAAAAGGTGGCCACCACGCTCCGTGACGACCCGGAGCTACGCAGTCTCTATCTCGAGGCTTTCGGCAAGTCACCGCAAGAGCGCGACGCGATCGATCTGGTTGTCGATGCGGCCAAGGCGATGGCGGCCTTTCAGGAAACGATCGTCAGCGGGCGAACGTCGTTTGATGACTTTCGCGATGCCCTCGCCCGCGGAGATTTTGAGGCCGTCAGGGACTTTCCGGTATCCGCCCAAAGAGGCGCGGCGTTGTTTGTGGGCCGCGGCGGATGCAATCTCTGTCATATCGGAGCTCGCTTCACGAATGACGAGTTCGACGACGCCGGCGTTCCGTACTTTACCGGACCAGGTCGGGTGGACCGCGGCCGCTTCAAAGGCATTCAGGACCTCAAGGCATCGCCCTTCAATCAGCTCGGCCCATACAACGACGCCCCCGAGGAAGCCACAGGCTGGGCAACCCGCCAGGTCGCCCAAAATCACCGGACCTTCGGGCAATTCAAGGTGCCCTCTCTAAGGCAATTGACCCACACGGCCCCCTACATGCACGACGGGTCACTCGCGACCTTGCAGGACGTCGTCGACCACTATTCGAATATTGACCTGGATCGCATCCACAGTGACGGAGCACTGATCCTCAGGCCGCTTGACTTGAGCGAACAGGAAGTCGCCGACCTGGTAGCCTTTCTGGAAGCGCTCTCGACACCGTCCCGGGAGCGGTAGCTGGCCGGCTAGAGCTTCCCCACCCCCGGCACAGCAAGCGGATTATTCTGCAGCGCTTCGCGGTCGGGTGTGTCCACCAGTGGCCGGCTGGTGAAAGCGGCGAAGAGGCGTTCCACGTAGTCCGGATCGAGGTCCCGGGTGATCAGCACCAGGCGGCTGCGGCGATCGGCATCTGGCCAGGCCGGCAGCCGAGCGGGCGGGTGGAAGATCTCCTGCACCCCGTGGACGACCACCGGCCGATCCGGATCATCGGAAAGGCCGACAATGCCTTTCATACGCAGCAGTTGCGGCCCCTGGCTGGAGCGCAGCAGGTCGATGAACATCTCCAGCGCAGACGGATCGATCAGCCGATCCTCCGTCAGCGTGAAGGCGCGGATGCGGCTGTCGTGGCGGTTGACGTCGTGGTGGTGATGATGGTGTTCGTCTTCATAGGCCGCGTCACGCAGCCAGCCGGCAACATTCGCTGTCTTCGTCGACGGATCGTAGAGGCCACAATGAAAGAGCCGGTCGAACGAAGCGTCCTGGACGGCAATCGGTTCGGCTCCGGGGTTCAAACGGTGAAGCCTTTCAATCAGATCTGACTTCTCATCGGCGTCCGCCAGATCGGTCTTGGTCAGCACGATCCGGTCGGCGACGGCCACCTGCTTGACCGCTTCCTCGTGATTGTCGAGCGTCGCCGAACCGTTGACCGCGTCGACCGTGACGATGACGCCGTCCAGGCGATAGTTCTGGATCAGCACCGGATGACCCATGATCGCGTGCAGGACCGGTGCCGGGTCGGCCAGACCCGTGGTCTCGACCACCACCCGCTGCAAGGCACCAATACGACCGGTCTGCAGACGATCGACCAGATCTGCCAACGTGTCCACCAGTTCCCCTCGCACCGTGCAACAGAGACATCCGTCCGAGAGTTCGATCACACCGTCGCTGGATTGTTCGACCAGCAGATGGTCGATCGCGACGTCTCCAAATTCATTGACGATGACGGCGGTATCGCGCAGACCGGGATCTTTCAACAGCCGGTTCAGCAGGGTGGTTTTGCCGGATCCGAGAAATCCGGTCACCACCGAAACGGCGATCGGCTCCAGGGGTCTCATTGAAACGGTGCACCGGGCCTTGGCTTCGGCACCGGCACATAGGCTGACGGTGCGATGGCGGACGATGCGGCAGGATCAGCGTTTACGGCGACGGCGGTGCCGGTGGAATTGTCCGGACGCGGCGTGGGCACCGGGATTTCCCGACCGCCAAGCGGCAGGGGAATGGAGCCGGTCAGCCCGACTTTCACCGCCTTGGGTGCCCGGTTCAACGGCTTGAGAATATCGGAATTCAGCACCAGCTTGCCCTCGACATCGCGCCCGCCGTAACGCGCCTTGCGCGCTTCCTTGGAGCAGATCACAGGCCGCAGGTCGACCAGCTGGGCGCGGTCGGCTCCGTAGGGTTTCAGGCTCGCAAGTTGCGGCTTGCCGATGCCGCGCGTTTTCAAACCCTTGTCCAGGAGCCGCGCCGACTCGTTGGCCCGCTCTTCCTGGTCCTTGGCTCCGAGGACGACGGATATCACCGTCCGGCCGCGTCGGGTTGCCGAAGAGACCTGGTTGAAGCCGGAAGAGCAGATGAAACCGGTCTTCATGCCGTTGGCCCCGTCAAATCGGCCGATCAGAATGTTGTAGTTCGTGTAGGTCTTCTTGCCGGTGGTGATCGCTTCAATGGCGAAATAGTGCTGATGGCGCTCGAATTCGCGGTGCAGCGCGAGTGCAAGCACCGCCATATCCCGTGCCGTGGTGCTCTGGCCCTTGCCCGGCAGGCCGTTGGCGTTGACGAAACGGGTGTCTTTCATGCCCAATCTGGCGGCTTCCGCATTCATCATGTCGATGAAAGCCGTGTTGTCACCGGCGACGGATTCGGCAATGGCCACGGAGACGTCATTCGCCGACTTCACCAGAATGATCTTCAGCGCATTGTCGAGCGTCAGCTGCGAGCCTGGCTTGAAATGCATCTTGCTGGGCGGCGCCTTGGCGGCGGCTGCGCTGACCGTAATCTTGTCGTCGAGCGCAATCTTGCCGGCCTCGACCTGGCGGAAAACGACATAGGCCGTCATCAGCTTGGTCAGGGATGCCGGGTACCAGCGTTGAAATGCATCCTTGTGGTCCAGCACCTTGCCTGTCTTGACGTCGACGACGATGCTTGGGCCGGCCGCAATTGCGGTGCCGGCACAGACCACGAGCGCCCAAAGGGCAGCGGTCAGAATTGCCGAAAAGGAACGAAATCGACGCATTTGCACCAGTGGCCTCTCAGTCGTGCGGCGGGCGGAATTGCTTGTACAAGAAAGCCGCCTTATATGCCATACATCGCACCAACGATATTTAAGACAAGGTTCAAATCCATGCCCATCCTTAACCGTGCCGCCGAACTCCAGGTCGAAATCACCGAGTGGCGGCGACACCTGCACGCCAATCCAGAGATCCTCTTCGACGTTCACCAGACGGCTGCCTTCGTCGAGCAGAAACTCAAGGAGTTCGGCTGCGACGAAGTGGTACCCGGAATCGGCAGGACCGGAGTTGTCGGCCTGATCAAGGGCCGCAGTGGCGGAGACGGCAGGACCGTCGGACTGCGCGCCGACATGGACGCGCTGCCGATCACCGAAACCTCTGGCAAGCCCTGGAGCTCCGAACACGAAGGCAAGATGCACGCCTGCGGCCATGACGGCCACACGGCCATGCTGCTCGGTGCTGCCAAATACCTGTCCGAGACCCGCAACTTCGACGGCGCCGTGGCGGTCATCTTCCAGCCGGCCGAAGAAGGCGGCGGCGGCGGCGATGAAATGGTCCGTGACGGCATGATGGAGCGTTTCAACATCGACGAGGTCTACGGCATGCACAACATGCCCGGTCTTGCCGTGGGCGAGTTCGCCATCCGGCAGGGTTCGATCATGGCGGCCACGGATGAGTTCCGGATCGAGATCAAGGGCAAGGGCGGCCACGCGGCAATGCCCTACCAGACGATCGACCCGATCACCATCGGCGCCCAGGTCGTCTCAGGCATGCAGTTGATTGCGTCGCGCAACGCCGATCCGCTGGATTCGATCGTTGTTTCGATCACCAAGTTCAACGCCGGGACAGCCTTCAACATCATTCCCGAGGAAGCCCACCTTGGCGGCACCGTGCGGACGCTGTCACCTGAAATGCGGGAACTGGCCGAGCAGCGCATCGGTCAGATCGTGCGCAACATCGCTGACGCCCACAATGCCGAGGCAACCGTCCATTACCGCAAAGGCTATCCGGTCACATTCAACCACGCGGACCAGACAGACTTCTCGGCGTCGATCGCCAGTGAAATTGCCGGCGCCGACAACGTTGACGCCAATGTGGCACCGACGATGGGCGGCGAGGATTTCTCCTTCATGCTGGAAGCCCGTCCGGGTTCGTTCATCTTCATCGGCAACGGCGATTCCGCCAACCTTCACCATCCGGCTTATGACTTCAACGACGAAGTGATCCCGCACGGCGTCAGCTATTGGGTACGCCTGGCCGAGGCCGCAACTGCGCGCCAGTAGCAAGCGGCGTCAGAGCCCGATCGACACGTCACGCCCGGCTGAGCGGATCGACACGGAAAAGCCGGCGATCAGGTCGACGAAGGCGATAACGGTAAGAATGAAGAACAGGTCGGTCGCGGCGCGACCGACCAGCAGGAATTCGACCAGGAAGGCGACGAACACCAGGGTCGATAGCAAGTGATCGACAACCGACCACGGCCCAGTGCGTGTTGCCTTGAGAACCTCGACGAAAAGCAGCAGCAGAGCGCCGACGATGACGATGTCGCTGACCTGCATCGTCCACACCGCACCCGACATCATGGAAACGCTGAGCACCGGGTTTTCCAGCACCGCCGGACCCAGGTCGCCGTATGGGCTGAATACCAGCACATTGTAGGCGATCAGCGGAAAGATCATCAGCGGAATGGCTGCGAGCATTGCGGCATCCTCTTGCGCATGGAATCGGTCAACGACCGACTATAGACAAGCCGCAAATTTGCGCACGCAAAAAGGCCGGCACGATGGCCGGCCTTCACAATTCCGTTTCAGGCGAATGCGCCTTGGTCTATGCGTCGTCCTTGACGGTCATCACCTGACGGCCGCGATACATGCCCGTCTTCAGGTCGATGTGGTGCGGCCGGCGCAGCTCGCCGGAATCCTTGTCTTCGATATAGGTCGGTGCCTTCAGCGCATCGGTGGCGCGGCGCGAGCCACGCTTCGAGCGGGTCACCTTTCTCTTTGGTACAGCCATTTTCTTACTCCACTCGCCGGCAATACGTCTGGTCCGGCCGGTCGAGGCCGAAAGCGACGTGTGTCAATCTCGGAAATTCCGCGGGCTTATACACCGCAAAACGGGCTTTGGCCAGCCATTCGCCGAGAAAAAATTCAGGCCTCGTCCTCTTCGACGATCCAGGGCTCCTCGCGGCCGGCCTGTTCCCATTCCCGCCAGGCCGGAAGCGCCTTCATCCGCTCCATATAGGCACTCGATTTATCGTCGACGGGGAGCGCGTAGATGTCCAGACGGTTGACCACCGGAGCAAACATGGCGTCGGCTGCACAAAAGTCGCCGAACAGGAACGGTCCGCCAGACCGCTCCAGACATTCCGTCCAGATCGAAAGGATCCGCGACACGTCACGCCCGACCTGATCCGACACATCGATCGCCGCTCGCGGCCGACGCATGTTCATCGGACATTCGGCGCGAAGAGCGCCAAATCCGCTGATCATTTCGCAGCTGATCGACCGTGCCATGGCACGGGCCGCGTTATCTGCCGGCCACATCCCCTTGTCCGGGCTGACCTCTGCCAGATATTCGAGGATCGCCAGTGATTCCCAGATGGTTCGGTCGCCATGCTTCAGAACCGGAACCTTGTTGGTCGGCGAAAACGCGGCAAAGTCCGGATTGCCCGCGGCCATGTCGAAGGGCACCAGTTGCTCCTTGAAATCGATATCCAGCGCTCGCATGGCGACCCACGGACGAAATGACCAGGACGAATAGTTCTTGTTGCCGATGTACAGGGTGAGCGTATCGGACATAGCCGTCTCCTTTCCGGTTAGATCAAAGGGCGATAAGTTTGCATCATTTGACCGCGGCGGTTTTGGTCTCTGGCTAGGCGGATTGCAGGCCGTGGTGCCACCCCACCACAAGTGCAAGCCAACGACGCCAGGGGCCAAAAGCGCCCGGCCCGAAGGGTGGCTGCATATCGACCCATCGGCTGCGTTGCGCCGCTTGCCCGATGCACCACATCGCGCTGCGCGACGCGCCTTGCCGAGTGGAGCCGATCTGCAGCCATCAAATGATCCAAACTTATCGCCCTTTGCTCTAACGAAGGTACAGCAGCGGTTCGAAATGGTTCATGTCGGCAAAGGTGCAGAAGGCCATGTCATCGAGTTCGATCATCGGCGCTTCCGCGACGATCCGATCGAGGCATTCCTGCAGCGCCGTTTCGTAGGTCTCGACGGCCTCGTCCGGCAACCAGTCGATCAGATAGGCCAGCGTGATATGGAACACATAGTCATCATGATCCGGATGGCGATAGCCAAAGCGTGCGGTCAGGTCATCGCGCCATTGCCGCAAGGTGTGTCGGTCCTGCGGGGTGGCGCCCGCAACGATCAGTCCGGTCGGGGCCAGTGCCAGCGGCGCCATCGCAAATGCACCCTGGTGCTCGAAATCTTCAAGGCGCTCAAGATAGAGCCGGGTGACATCTTCAAGCGGGGCGTCCAGCGGAAGGTCGCCGGGCCAGTAGTGCTGCTTTCTGCGATTGTCGAGAACGCCCTGGATCAGGGTCATATGCAGGCTCGACACCGGCGTGAAGGCAAAGTGATGGGCGTGGGGTAGCGCCATCATGCGCTCGCGGATCTCGGTCAGAACGCTCTCGGTTTTCGATCCCGGCGCCAGGTGGCCGACGACGGTGTTGCCGGGCTCGTGCAGAAACCGGCCGGTTTCGTCGAACCGTGTTCCGAAATGGCGCGGTCTGCCGGTCCGGCCGTTGCGGGCCAGTTCTTTTACATAAGACGTGTTGCTTTGATCAGTCACTGCAGCACTCCGCTGGGTCCGTCGCCATCGATAGCCATGTCTTCGGTGGATGACCAACAAATTGTTGGCCGCTAATCATCAAGGCATTTGATATATGCGCCCGACAGGCGGGCCCGTCGCTCGACCACCGCGGCCAGCCTCGACATGCCACGTGACGGCTTGGCTGGATTGCGTCGCAGCGGATTGGGCAGGGCAACGGCCAGGTAGGCGGCGCGCCGCCGTGACAATTGCGCCGCCGGAACACCGAAATAGTGCTGGGACGCCGCCTCGATTCCGTAGATCCCGGGCCCCCATTCCGCAACGTTGAGATAGATCTCCAGCGTGCGCTGTTTCGACCACGCATAATCGACGATCATGGCCAGCGGAATCTCCAGCGCCTTGCGCACATAGGATCGGCTGCCCCACAAATAGACGTTCTTGACCGTCTGCATGGCGATGGTGCTGGCGCCACGCGTGCGCTCACCTTCAAGTGCATCGTCGATCACCAGGTCCAGCGCGTCCCAGTCAACACCCTGATGGAAGCAGTACTGACCGTCCTCGGACATCAGCACCGACTGCACCAACGCCGGGGATATGTCATCGAAATCGACCCAGGTGCGCTGGTAGTCACGGCCCAGCGCCAGATCGCGCAGCATCAGTGTGGAAACCGGATGGATGGACGGCGAACGATAGAGCACGATCAGCGCCGCGAGCACGATCACGGCGACAATGACGACAATCAATGCAAGCCGGCCGACGGTGCGGACCGTTCTTCTCAAGATCCCCCGATTTTTTTGCGCGCGGGCCACCGCGTCCCCTAAATCCAGACCGTTAAGAGCAAAGGGCGATAAGTTTGCACCATTTGACCGCGGCGATTTTGGTCCCTGGCTAGGCGGATTGCCCGCCGTGGTACCACCCCACCGCGAGTGCAAGCCAACGACGCCAGGGGCCAAAAGCGCTCGGCCCGAAGGGTGGCTGCCATCAAATGATCCAAACTTATCGCCCTTTGCTCTGATCCATAAAGGACTTCTTGGTCCTTGGGAATCAGCTTCACGCCGTAAACACCGCTATTCACCCCGTTGCCGCAAGGCCGTCATCGTGCGAAGACTTGGCGATGCAAGACGACCGACACCAATTCATCGACAGATTGTCCGTACGCGCCGGCGAGGTGGAGAACGTCCTGACGGAGCTCCTGGATACGCGCCCGCGCGACGACGAGGTCGTCCGGCCGCATCATCTGCTGGCCGCCATGCGTCATGGGGTGCTCAATGGCGGCAAACGACTGCGCCCTTTTCTGACCATCGAAAGCGCTGCTCTGCTTCTGGGCAACGAGCAAGCCGCCCTGCGGGTCGCAGCCGCACTCGAATGCGTGCATTGCTATTCGCTGATTCACGATGACTTGCCGGCAATGGATGATGACGATCTGCGCCGCGGTCTGCCGACGGTCCATGTGGCCTTTGACGAGGCGACGGCGATCCTGGCCGGCGACACGCTGCTGACGCTGGCCTTCGACATCATTGCGGCACCCGAAACGCTGCTCGATGACCGCGACAAGACCCAGTTGGTGCTCGCATTGGCACGCGCCGCCGGTCCGGGCGGCATGGCCGGAGGTCAGGCGCTTGACCTGCTGGCGGAAACCCAGCCACCGGATGAAGAGGGCATCATCCGGCTGCAGTCGATGAAAACCGGTGCGCTGCTGCGCTTCGCCTGCGAGGCCGGCGCGATCGTCGCCGGCGCATCAGACGAAAATAGGGGCAGGCTGAAACGCTTCGGCGAAGCCATTGGCCTTGCCTTCCAGTTGGCCGACGATCTTCTGGACGTCACCTCCGACAGTGAAGCCATGGGCAAGGCGACCGGCAAGGATGCGGCGCGCGGCAAGGCGACGCTGGTCGGCCTGCATGGGGCAAACTGGGCACGCTCGCAATTATCCGGCCTGGTCGATGAAGCATGCGAGCTTCTTGAGCCGTTTGGAGATCGCGCCGATGTGCTCAAGAACGCGGCGCGTTTTGTGGCCTGGCGCGAAAACTAGACCATCAAAAGTGTTGTGGCGGTTAGCCCTTGGATTTCCAGCGCTCGAATTTGGGTAGTGAATCGTGGAGTTCGACCCAAGCGAGTTTTTCGGCTATCTGCACGTGGCAAGTCGGCCGGACCCGATCGGGTTCATCGAGGGTCGCCAACAGGAAATCCACGTCTGGCGCCGCGTCCTCATTCCGATAGCAGATTTCGGTTCCGCATCGGGCGCACCGGCACCGCACCACTTTTGGCGACGAATTGAACGTTTCAACCTCTCCGGTGGTAATTGCAAACTGCTTGTCTTCCACCCGTCCCCAGGCCACGAAGGGTGCCCCGGCCGACCGCCTGCAGTCTTCGCAATGGCAATAGAACGCCGCCCGGACCCCACCGACAATATGGTAGCGCAAGTCACCGCAGAAGCACCGACCGGTGAGGTCCATCATCATCCTCTCCGCTCAGGCCGCATCCGACCCGGATTGCGAACTACCGTCTCCGAAGCGCTCTTCGACATAGTCGATCACCATCTGCTCGAACTCGGCGGCGATATTGTCACCACGCAACGTGCGTGCCTTGCGGCCGTCGACGAAAACCGGTGCCGCCGGCGTCTCTCCGGTGCCGGGCAGGGAAATGCCGATATCGGCGTGCTTGGATTCGCCGGGTCCGTTGACGATGCAGCCCATCACGGCGACGTTGAGCTGTTCGACGCCGGGATATTTTTCCCGCCATTGCGGCATATTGCGGCGAATATCGTCCTGGATCTTCTGGGCCAGCTCCTGGAACACGGTCGAGGTGGTGCGCCCGCATCCCGGGCAGGCGGCGACGATCGGCACGAATTGGCGAAAGCCCATCACCTGCAACAGCTCCTGCGCCACCTGCACCTCGCGGGTACGGTCACCCCCGGGTTCCGGGGTGAGCGATATGCGAATGGTATCGCCGATGCCCTGTTGCATCACGATGGCGAGTGCCGCCGACGAGGCGACGATGCCCTTGGAACCCATGCCGGCCTCGGTGAGGCCCAGGTGGAGTGCGTGGTTCGAACGCTTGGCGAGTTCGGTATAGACGGCAATCAGGTCCTGCACCTGGCTGACCTTGGCCGACAGGATGATCTTGTCGCGACTGAGGCCAATCTCCTCGGCGAGCTCCGCCGACAGCAGTGCCGATTGCACGATCGCCTCACGCAGAACCTCCTGGGCCGACAGTGGCCCGCCACGGTCATGATTCTCATCCATCAACCGGGTCAGCAGCGCCTGGTCGAGGGAACCCCAATTGACGCCGATGCGCACCGGTTTGTCATGGTGGATCGCGGTCTCGATGATTTGCGCGAACTGTTTGTCTTTCTTTTCCCTGAACCCGACATTGCCCGGGTTGATGCGGTACTTTGCCAACGCTTCCGCGCAGGCCGGATGGTCGGCGAGCAGCTTGTGGCCGATATAGTGGAAATCGCCGATCAGCGGGACATCGTGACCGAGCCGCAAGAGACGCTCGCGGATTTTCGGCACGGCGGCCGCGCTCTCATCGCGGTCGACGGTGATGCGGACGATTTCCGATCCGGCGCGATGCAAAGCTGCCACCTGGGCAACGGTCGAATCGACATCGGCCGTGTCGGTGTTGGTCATCGATTGAACGACGATGGGTCCACCGCCTCCAATGGACACCCCGCCCACATCCACCGCAACGCTGTCGCGTCGATCGAAAACGTCTGAATAATAGGCGCTCATTACCACCTCCGGATCGCCACGCACCGCCGTGGCAGATTGCCTTGAGTTGGTACAATCAGTCCTTCATGTCAACACGATGAAGCGCAAACCGCTCAGGCATGTTCCGAAGCGGCAATCAGCCGAATCATATCGGAGATGTCCCTTTGCGCCTGATCGACGGACGTCATGCGCGACTTCGCACCTTCGATGCCGTTGACGATGACCCGAGCCACGTGTTTGCAGTCCAGACCGCCACGCTCCAGATCGATCTCCTGGCGCTCCGCCGAAAGCTTCAGCCCGTCGGCAATGGCTCGCTCCATTTCCACCAGCCAACGGTCGAACAGGTCGCCTGCGATTTCCTTGTTGACCCCGATCAATTCTGTGCCGTGCGGGGTCTCCGCCAGCTTGCGGTGCGGATCGAGAAAGCCGCAGTTGACCGCAGCCATCAGCTTCTCCTCGATCGAGGCATTTCCGTCGAAGGCCTGCCGCACCTCCGACACCACGATATCGATCATCGCCTCCACATACGCCCGGAATATATCTTTCTTGTTCTTGTAGCGCTGATAGAGCGTTGGTCGTGAGAGCCCCGCGGCAGCGGCAATATCCTCCATGGAGGTACGCCGGAAACCGTAGGTCACGAAACATTCGAAGGCGGCGTTCAATATCGCGTCCCGCCGCGGGTCATCGGACTCGGGTATCATCTTATCATCCTGACAGTTTTTGTCGTTTTGTCAAAAACTGCGCCTCTCCACTTACCGTAATGCAACAGGAGGCAGGCGAAAGGCAACCCAGCGGGCGCTCAGTCTGATGAACCAGGGCAATCCGCCAATCTGGCTCACAAGCACAGAATTGATGTGATCCCTGATTGTCCTTGCCTGCGGCTCCGCTATTGTTGGGCGCCGTAAAGCCGTTTTCTTACGTCTTCCGTTGTGTCTCCACTGGCCATCCGAGCGAAGGCACGGCGCCACCCATCAGCAAGATCATTCAGGCTGGACAGGATCTCCGCATCTTGCGGTGTCACGCGGCGCGTTAACCGCGCAGTGCTCACGCGTTTGACCGTCCATGCGGGATTGCGTCGTTCGATCAACGCAATTTCATCCCCTTCACGGGCGGCGCCCGGCTCCAGGATCCGGTAATACCACCCCGTGCGTCCAGTGCGCGTGAAAAGCGCTGGCATTCTCTCATTGCCGGTGTGCAAACCGAGCTTCCAGCATGGCTGTCGCCCCTGACTAACCTGCACCACCGCGGTTCCAAGACGCAGAATGTCGCCGATGCACAACGCACCCTCGGTCAACCCGTTGGTGGCGATGTTCTCGCCGAACGCGGCTGGCTCCGTGCCTGAATCCATCTGTCCTTCCACCTGCCAGAATCGATAGTGATCGGTAGCGTAATGGTGGATGGCCTTGTCGCTGCCGCCATGAACGGTCATGTCCGCCTGGGAATCCAGGGCAAAGCCGGTGGGTGAGATTTCTTGCAAACCCGTAACCCGTCTCTTGTCGATGGCAGAGGGCGGCTTTCCCGGCCAGCGGTTTCGAACCGCGCCGAGGAAAATCCCGTTCACACGACACAAGATTTCGGGATCAGGCACCGACTGGCTCCCGATGTTCGTGACAGATCTGGTCGCCTTCCCGGGGCTTCAGCGGCATCGATAGCAAAGAACAGTACCGGCCGTCTCCCTGCACCTGATGGTATCGGCAGGTCTTGCACAGGCCGAAAGAGCGGCCGCCATTGGCGGCCAGCATGTGTCTCAATAGCGTTTCGAGACCATCTCCCAATGTATGCAGGAAGTCGTCGTCAAACGATGTCAGCGCCTGCTCGAACCGATGTCCTTCGGCAGCGGTTTTCCTGCCTTCGGATGTCAGGGAGTAGCAGATCGACCGCCGGTCGCTCTCTAATCTCTCTTCCTCGATGCAACCCTTCTGAACCAGTGCTTTCAGAGTTTGCGACATGGTGCCACGCGTGGTTCCCAGATAGTCGGCGACATGGGACGGGGCGCGCGAAAACCGGTTGGCCCGCGCCAGGTAGTCGAGCGCTGCACGCTGTACGGGATTGATGTCGCCGGTCCGGTTCGACGAAGCGTCCATGCGGGCGAGCCGATTGATCAGCGCGCGGATTCGGGTCTCTTTGTCCATCGTCAAATAATAGCGAGTCGAAATTATTATTGCAATAGTTTCGACTCGCTACTATAAGCGCTCCGTTCCCAACCGAAGGAGACCAACCTATGAAACTCCCGTTTTTCGCCCTGGCCGCCACGGTGGCCCTATCCGCAAACGCCTTTGCCGACGCCGGTCATGCCCTGCATCAGGAAGGTGCGGTGAAATCCCCACCGGATGCCGCCAAGATTGCAAGTTTCGACATTCTGGCAGCCCATGTGCACAAGAAAGGCAACGTCGTGACCTTTCACATGACGACCAACGGCGCTGCCGGTGCGGCTGTTCCCGACGCCACGGGAGAAGTCGGCGGATCCGCGGTCTGGTCCTATGTCTGGCCGACGTCACTCGATCCGTCTGCTGTTGGTTTCGAGGCGGGCACCGGAATTCTCGCGATGGCGGCGACCAGCCACCCGGATTTCGACGACACGCCGCTATACGATGAAAACGGCGATGGTGATCCGGGTAATGACGGCGTCGAGTGGCACAGCCACTGGGTCGTCCTCACTCCGTCGGAAGCTTGCGGACCCGGCGCCTTGGCAGTCCGCGACATTGCCGATGGCGAGACGCCCAAACTGCCTGCCACCTGGCCCGGACTTCCGCTGTTTCTGGACAGTCCTGGCTTCACGCCGCTGTTCGATGGACCGGAGATCACCGTGAATGCAGGGCTTAGCCTGGATGTCGACTTGAACGGCGTGGCCTATGACGGTGTGACGTCGGCGCTGCGCGTGAATGCCAATATCCATGCACCGCTGCTGTGTGTCGTCGACGTCTTTGACGTTGCCTCCGGAGATCTCAGCCTTCCCGGCAAGATCAACTGACCTCCAGCCGGCTGGCGTTTTGCGCCAGCCGCCTTTTTTCACCGGACCAACGCTCAGGCGGCGGCAGCCATCCCCTCCGCTCCAGAGGCAGGGATCTCGATGCCCATATCGGCCAGGGCCCGGCCGATCGCAATCGTCGGGTCGGTTCTCGGCACGGAACCGATCAGCGCCTGGAGCCTTCCACCGTCCAGCCGGTGAGGAGCCTTCCAAAGATAGGCCATTTCACAGACCTCGCGCATCATCGGCGAAACCAGGCCCGTGAGCCTGAGCAGAGGCCACGGAATACCGGCCGTTTTCAGGTTTCGTCCGACGGCGGCTTCGCAATACCGCTGCATTTCCGCGCCGGTCAGCGCGTGACCTTCAAAGAGGAAGCTTTCAAACACCGACAGTTCAGACCTTCGCTCGGCAATCGCGACAAAGGCAGCAGCAAGATCGGGCAGGAAGGCCCAACTGTGCACGATATCCAGACTGGCCGGATAGGTGAAACGGCCCTTGCCGATCTTCTCCGCGATCGCCAGATCGAACCAGGAGCCAGGCCGCGTGCCGCCATAGAAATCGCCGGCCCGCAACACCACCGTCCGGACCCCGTGACGACGGGCCTGGTCAGCGAAATAATCCTCCAGTTGAATGCGGATGCCGCCTTTGACTGTTGTCGCCTCAAATGGCGTGTCGTCATTGACGACGGCCGGGATCGAGCGTCCGTAATTATAGACATTGCCCGGAAACAGATGCAGCGCACCATGCGCCCGCGCCGCGGCAATCGCATTCTCGCCCA
This sequence comes from Hoeflea sp., assembly GCA_965216535.1. Taxonomy (GTDB): domain Bacteria; phylum Pseudomonadota; class Alphaproteobacteria; order Rhizobiales; family Rhizobiaceae; genus Hoeflea_A. The sequence goes on along the minus strand of OZ244175.1, from coordinate 1,023,045 downwards.
TCGGCATGACCAGTTTGCGCCACTGCGGGTAAAGCGGATTGAGCCCGTTGAAGATGATCTCGGCGCCTTCGGTCGCCCGAATGAGGCTTTGCCGATCCATGGCATCCGCCGCTCTCTGCTTGACGTCGGCCGGGAGAGCTTCTGCCCGACCGTTTCGAGTTACGGCAATGACCTCGTACCCGGCAGCGTGAAACGCGCGGGAGGCGGCATGTGAGACGCGCCCATTGGCGCCGAGGATCGCGATGCGAGTCATGATCTGCTCCTGTCGATTGTGGATCTCGACGAGAGATATCGCTTCAAATTTGGAATTTAAATCGACAGAATCGGATGATTATCATACAAAATTGAATTGATATGGATTGGGACCTTATTCGCACTTTCCTTGCCGTCGCTGAGAGCGGCACCCTGGCAGCGGCCGCCGATCGGTTGGGATTGAGCCAGCCGACGCTGGGACGCCATATCGACACACTGGAAGCGGAAACGGGACTTGTCCTGTTTTCGCGCGGCCGTCACGGCATGCAATTGACGGAAGCCGGCCTGTCGCTGGTTGACGAAGCAAAAGCGATGCGGGCAGAAGCCGACCGCTTTGCCCTGAAGGCCGCCGGCCGATCCCAAACCGTCAGTGGCCCGGTAAGGATCACCGCCAGTGAAGTGGTGTCCAACTATGTTCTGCCGCCCATCATCGCCGAGTTCTGTGATGCGGAGCCCGGAATCGAGGTTGAGCTGGTCCCCACCAATTCCGTCGAAAATCTGTTGAGCCGCGATGCGGACATCGCGGTGCGCATGCTGCGCCCGACCCAGAACGACCTGATCGCCCGCAAGGCTGGCGAGATGGGCATGGGCGTCTATGCGCACCTGCGTTACCTGGATCGTCACGGCGAACCGACCGATGTCGATTCCCTGTTTCGGCACCGGTTGATCGGCATGGATCGCTCGACCCTGATCCTCGACGGCATGGCAAGCCTCGGGATCCCCGCCTCACGAAACCAGTTTGCAGTGCGTACCGACCACCAGATTGTCTATTGGGAACTGATCCGTGCCGGTGCCGGGATAGGGTTTGCCGCACACATCCTGGCGGCACAGGACCCGGATGTGAGGCGGCTGTTTTTCGATATCGAGATCCCCGCATTGCCGATCTGGCTCGCCTCCCACCAGGAGTTGAAAACAAGTCATCGCATTCGCCTTATGATGGATTTTCTTCACCAGAAAATAAGCAATTTGCCTCTAAACTGAAGATTGAGAGCACTTCAGATCCCGGTCACTGCGGTTGTTCGCCAGGCGAGCAGAGCATCCGGGCGCGCTCGTCGGAAGGGAAGAGAAGCCATGCATCTGCTCGACTTTTCGCTGGACAAGTGGGACTACTGGACGTTCGCATTCTTGCTGGTCGCCATCGTGGCGTTTTTCTACGCCGTCATCCAGATTGGCGGCCTCCCTGGGAAGATTGCCGAGCGTCGGCATCACCCCCGCGCCGAAGCCGTCAAGATCGTCGGCTGGATCGGCCTCTTCACCGTGTTTCCCTGGATCCACGCCATCATCTGGTCGATCCATGATGGCCTGACCATCGATGTGCGCACCTTGCCCAAGGATGGCGACGGCGTCGATGTCGGCAAGGAAATCGAGTTTGCCCAGGCGGACACTGTCGAAACACCGCCCGAAGCGCCGCCGGCCCCACCATCCGGCACGCCCGGCCCATCGGCCTGACGGGAGACGATCATGCTCATCGCCCTCGGTCTTGTTATCATCTATGTGGTTTTCGTCTGGCTGGTCTTCTTCCGCTTCAAGCTGATGAAGTTCACAATCGTCTGGGGCGTCGTCGGGTTCTGGGTCGGCCTCCACATGTTCCTGATCTTCATTGTCGCCCTGCGCTTCTTCCAGCCCTATTCCATGGACGGCCATGTCATCAGGCCAACCATTCAGCTCATTCCGCGACTGCCGGAGCCGACCCTGCTCGAAGAGGTGCTTGTGGTCGCCAACCAGCCGGTTGCCAAAGGCGACGTGCTCTACCAGTTCGACAAGTCGATGTATCTCGACCGGGTCAAGGAGCAGGAAGCCAATCTGGTTCTGGCGCAACAGAACGCCAAGATCCTGGAAGTCGACGTACAACAGGCCAAGGACGCCCGCGCGCAGGCCGAGGCAGGCCAGGTCTTTGCCCAGGAGCAGGTGACCCGCTATTCCGATCTGGTGCCCAAGGGCGGTGCCCGCCAGGAAGCGCTCGACAAGTGGAACGAGCAGCTGGCGGCCGCCAACGCTCAGGTCGCCGAAGCCAACGACAATGTGCGCAAGGCTGAACTGGCCCGTGATGCCAAGCTCGAGGGCGTCAACGCCCAGGTTGCCCAGGCTCAAGCGACGCTGGCCCAGGCCAATTACTATCTCGAACAGACAACGCTGCGGGCGCCCGATGACGGCATGATCATCAACCAGCAGGCGCGACCTGGCCTGGTGGTGGGCGACAGGCGCATCGGCGCCCTCGCAGTCTTTGTCGCCGACAAGGACCCCTATTTCCTGGCGACCTATTATCAGGAACACCTGAAATTCGTTGAGCCTGGCCAGGAAGTCGAGGTGGCGCTCGACATTTTCCCGGGCCAGATCTTCAAGGGCAAGGTCGACACGGTGTGGTGGGGCACCGGCCTCGGCCAGATGAAACCGAGCGGAACGCTGCCGTCCTTCCGCACCATGACGCCGCAAGGCCGCATTGCGGTGCAGATCAGCATCGATGATCCGAACCTCAAGCGCATGCCGGCCGGCGCCCATGGTGCGGCGGCCATCTACACCGGCGGCGGCAAGGGTTTCGAACCGCTCAGGCGCATAAACATGCGGCTCTATAGCTGGGCCAACTTCCTCTTCCCACTGGATTTCCTGTGATGAGTACGGCACGCAGCATGCGCCGGGCAAGCGCCCTTGTCCTTGGCCTCGCACTGACCGGATGCACCATGGTCGGTCCCGATTTCGAACGGCCGGAAGCCCCCTATCTGGGCAGCTGGAGCAGAGGCGCCGGTCTGCCGATCGACAAGAAGACCGGCTTCACCACCCGTAGCGAAGCGGTCAATGACTGGTGGACGTTGTTCAAGGACCCGGTGCTGACGGCGTTCATCAACGAAGCCTACCGGGACAATCTCGAACTGGAAGCGGCCGGTGTGCGCATCTATCAGGCGCGCGCCCAGCTTGGAATTGCCCGCGGCGAGTTGTTCCCGCAGCAACAGCAGGGCAATCTCAGCTACCGCGGTTTCGAGTTCAGTTCCAACAACTCACTGGTCCAGGAGATCCGCCAGTTCATTCCGATCGACAACAAATTCAACACCTACAGCGCCGGTTTCGACGCCGGCTGGGAAATCGACATCTGGGGCAAGCTGCGTCGCAATGTGCAGTCGGCCGAGGCCAACCTGCTTTATCAGATCGCCTCCTATGACGATGTCCTGGTGACGCTGACCGGCGACATCGCCGCGACCTATGTGACCATCCGCGAATTGCAGGGCCTGATTGCCATCGCTCGCGCCAACGCAGCACTGCAAAAGGAGAGCCTTGGCATCGCCAAGATCAAGCTCCAGGGCGGCACCACCACCCAACTCGACGTCGACGAGGCGACCGCATCCTACAACGCGACGCTCGCCACCATTCCGCAATACCAGGCGGCCCTCGCCCAGGCGATGAATGCGATGAGCGTGCTGATCGGTGAGACGCCGGGCGATGTCGAACCCCGGGTGAAAAAGCATCAGCGCCTGCCGCGTGTGCCCGCCGAAGTCGCCGTCGGTGTGCCGGCCGACCTGCTGCGTCGGCGTCCCGACATCCGGGCGGCGGAATACCAGGCGGCCGCCCAGTCGGCGCAAATCGGCGTCGCCCAGGCCGACCTCTATCCGGCCTTCACCATCACCGGCGCCGTTGCGGTCAAATCGAGCGATATCGGCAACCTGTTCAGCAGCGGCAGCTTCGATGGCTTCATCAATCCGGGCTTCACCTGGAACTTTCTCAACTACGGTCGGCTGCGCAACAATGTGCGGGTGCAGGACGCCGAGTTCCAGGAACTGCTGCTCAACTACAAGAACACCGTGCTCAACGCCTATTCGGAAGTAGAGACGGCTCTGGTGTCTTTCCTCAAGGCCAAGCAGCAGGTGGTCTATCTTCGCCGCTCGGTCGCCGCCGCCCGCCGTGCCGAGGGGGTTGTGCTCGACCAGTATCGTGACGGCACCGCAAGTTACGACCGGGTGCTCGACTCGCAGCGGCAGTTGCTCCTGTCGCAGTCGCGGCTGCTTGCCGCCCGTGCCGATGTGCTGACCAATCTGATCGCCGTCTACAAGGGCCTTGCCGGCGGATGGATCCCGCCCAACGTCAAGGGCTTCATCAGCGACAAGACCCGCGACCAGATGGAAAACCGCACCAACTGGGGCAAGCTGCTGGAGAAGCCGGTCGAGCCGCAGACCAACTGATCCATCCTGCGCATGCCCTGCTTCGTCATCGTCAATCCCAGCGCAGGACGCGGTCGAACGGGCCGGCTCTGGCCGTCGATTGCCGACAGGCTGACGAAGCAGATCGGCACCTTCGATCATGCCTTCACCCGAAAACCCGGTGAGGCAACCGACATGGCACGCCGCGCGATTGACGAGGGTGCGAGCCTGGTCGTCGCCGTCGGGGGAGACGGCACCGTGAACGAGGCGGTCAACGGTTTCGCCACCCGGGACGGAACCGTTTCGCAAAGCTGTGCCTTCGCTGCCCTGGCAGCCGGTACCGGAGCCGACTTCGTCCGCAGCCTGTCAATCGGCGATTCCCTGTTGAACCCGGACACCCGACAGATCGACCTCGGCCGGGTCACGTTTGGGGCCGACAACGGGCAAACTGTGTCGCGCCTTTTCATCAACATTGCCAGCTTCGGCCTGTCCGGCGAGGTCGACCGCGCCGTGGCGGCGGCCCGCACGACCCGGTTTCTCCCCGGCAAGGCGGCCTACTACCTCGCCACGTTGTCGGCGTTGGCACGCTACCGCTTCACCGATGTCCGCCTGACGGTCGACGACCAGCCACCCTTCACCGTCAGCCTGGCCATGGCGGCGATCGCCAATGGCCGCTATTTCGGCGGCGGCATGCAGGTCGCACCCAACGCCCGCCTCGACAGCGGCGCGTTCGAGATCGTTGTCCTTCGCGGCGGCTCAAAACTGACCATGGTCAAGGACCTGTCACTGGTCTATCGCGGCGCCCACATGAACCACCCGATGGTGACCGCATTGCGTGGTCGGAAGATTGTCGCCGAACCGGTCGATCCGGAAGACGCCGTGCCACTCGATATCGATGGCGAATCGCCCGGATGCCTCAAAGCGGAGTTCGAGATCCTGCCCGGCGCACTGACGCTGCGGCAGTAGTTCGTCAGTACGCGCCGATCAGGCGTCGGAACTGACCGGAAGGTAGTCGAACGCCCATTCGTTGTAGCTGCCCTCGCCGCGATACCACAGAACCTTGTCGCCGGGTCCCTCACCGTGGTTCCACCGGTTGGGCTGGCCCTGCCCCATGGCTTCTCGGATAAGCCCGCGGCGCCGCTGACTCAGTCGAATGCGGTCGCTCAACTCGGCTTCGTGCCATTTTTCAAGCACCTCGGCCCGAAACGCATCGACGATCGGCTTCAGGGTCGGATCCTGTGCAACATTTCGCGTTTCGTTTGGATCGGCCTCGAGATCGAACAGCAGGTCCGGATCCTGCGAACAGGAAATGAATTTGTATTTTCCCCGACGGATCATGAACATCGGCGCCAGTGTCGATTCCGCAAGATACTCGGCATGAACCGCCCGCTCGGCGGGTTGGTCAGCCCGGCCGAACAGGCCGGTCAGGTCCGTTCCCTCGAGATCCTCCACCGCACCTGACCACGGGCTTCCCGTCGCCAGCCCGTTAAAGGTCGGCAACAGATCGACAAGCGAAACCAGTTCGGAAACACGCTGTGCCGCAATCCACGGTGCGTGGATCATCAGCGGGATGCGCATGGAGTTTTCGAAAAAGTGCTTCTTGAACCACATGCCCCGTTCGCCGAGCATTTCTCCGTGATCCGATGTGAAGACGATGATGGTATTGCCGGCGGCACCGGTGGCCGCCAGCGCCTCCAGGATCCGGCCGATCATCCGGTCCACATAGCTGATCGAGCCGTAATAGGCCCGCCTGGCCCGCAACACGTCTTCCTCCCGGAACTGCACGTTGAGCATGCCGAAATCGGCCAGCAATCGAACCGAATGCGGGTCATGCTCGCCTTCGGGCAGGGCGCCGACACGGGGCAGCGGGATCTCTTGTCCTTCATACAGGTCCCAGTATTCCTTGCGACAGAGATAGGGTTCGTGCGGGTGGGTATAGGACACCTGCATGAAAAAGGGTCGTTTGTCGTCCGAACGCGCCAGGTCGTAGATGTTCTGGATGGCCTTGAACGTGACCTCCTCGTCGTAATCGATCTGGACGCTGCGCTCGCAGATCCCCGAGGTGAGAACACCGCGCTGGTCGTTCGTGTCGCGCTTACCCTCGTTGCCCCAGCTTGGAACCCAGCTGAAATCGGTTGGGTAAAGGTCCGCCGTCAGGCGTTTTTCAAACCCGTGAAACTGGTCCGGGCCGATGAAGTGCATCTTGCCGGACAGGCTCGTCTGGTAACCGAGACTTCTGAGATAGTGGGCATAGGTCGGAATGGCGGCGGAGAAATCCGCGGCATTGTCATAGGCACCGACGGTGGAGGCGAGCTGTCCCGTCGCCATCGAAAACCGCGACGGCGCACACAGCGGAAAATTGCAATAGGCGTTTTCGAAGACCACGCCGTTTTCAGCCAGCCGGTCGAGCGTCGGGGCAATGCAGACCGGATCACCGTAGGGCGCCAGCGAGGACGCTGCCAGTTGATCGACCTGGAAGAACAGAATGTTCGGAGTCATCGGCTACCCCGTGCCGCGAGCGACATCAGCAGCCCGATCGGCCCGGTTTCGTACCACTTCTTGTGGCCGCGATCGCGTGACGAGACTCCGAAACTCTGCGAGACCCGGTCGATGACGATGGCTAGAAACACGATGCCGAGACCGCCGACCGTCGCCAGTCCCATATCGAGCCGTCCGATGCCGCGCAGCACCATCTGACCGAGACCTGTCACCGAGATCATCGACGAGACCACCACCATCGACAGTGCCATCATGATGGTCTGGTTGACTCCGGCCATGATGGTCGGCATGGCCAGCGGCAGCTCGATCTTGTAGAGCGTCTGCCGCTTGCTGGCGCCGAACGCGCGCGCTGCTTCCACCATGTCGGGCCGCACCTGTCGAATGCCCAGATTGGTCAGCCGGACCACCGGCGGCAGGGCATAGATAAACGTGACGATCACGCCGGAAACATTGCCGATGCTGAACAGCATGACGATGGGCACCAGATAGACGAAGGACGGAATGGTCTGCATCAGGTCGAGCACCGGCTGCAGGACCTGCCAGAACCGGTCGTTCTTGGCGGCAACCACGCCGAGCGGAATGCCGATCAGCGAACAGAACACCACGCAGGTCAGAACGATCGACAGCGTGGTCATGCTTTCCACCCACGCGCCCATCAAGCCGATGGCGATCATGCAGGCCGCGGAGATCGCCGCCAGCCGGCGTCCGCCTGCCTGCCAGGCGACCAGAACGATGATGACCAGCATGATCAGGTCCGGCGTCCCGGTCAGCACGTCCTCCAACCCGGTCAGCACGATGTCGAAAGGGGTCTTGATGGCTTGGAAGATGAAACGGAAGTTTGCCACCACCCACTGCAGAAGCTGGTCGACCCAGGTTCCGACCGGAATCCGCTCTTCCTGGAATACGTTCAGAAAATCCACCGCCCGTCTCCTAGCCTCTCAGCGCCGCCAGCGCCGATTTGATATTGATCTGTCCAACCGCTGTCTGATCGGGATCGACCACCGTGACCGGTGATTGATCTTCCATGAAACAGTCGATGATCTCGCCGAGCTCGCTGTCGGTGCGCACGGTGCGATCACTCGCTGGCTGACCGTTGAGCGGCGACATGATGCTGTGGGCCCGCACCAGGCCGACCCGGGAGATGCCCTTGACGAATTCCGCCACGTAATCGTCGCGCGGATTGGTCACGATCTCTTCGGGCGTGCCGATCTGCACGATTTCCCCATCATTCATGATGGCGATGTGGTCGCCCATGCGGATGGCCTCGTCGAGGTCGTGGGTAATGAACAGCGTCGTCTTCTTGAGCTTTGCCGACAGGTTGAGGAACTGGTCCTGCAACTGACGGCGGATCAGCGGATCCAGCGCCGAAAACGGCTCATCCATCAGCAGGATATCCGGGTCGGCGGCCAGCGCCCGTGCCAGACCCACACGCTGCTGCATGCCGCCGGACAGTTGATCGGGATAGTGGTCGATCCAGCCGCCGAGATCCATCGCCGCGAGGGCCGTTTCGGCCGCCGCACGGCGCTGCTCGGCCGACACGTCCCGCACTTCGAGGCCAAAGCCGACATTGTCGCCGAGCGTCCGATGCGGCCACAGCGCCATGTGCTGGAACACCATGCCGATGGTTTCCGCCCGCAACTGGCGCAGTTCGGTTTCGCCCATGGTGTCGACCCGCCGACCGGCGACATGGATTTCCCCGGCGGTCGGCTCGATCAACCGGTTGACGTGGCGCACCAGGGTCGACTTGCCGGAGCCCGAAAGCCCCATGATGCAGAAGATTTCGCCCTCGTTGACCGAGAAGCTGACGTCGCGCACGCCGAGTACACACCCGAACCGGTCGCGAACCTCTTCCTTGCTGAGATTATCCTTGCGGACGGCCTCCAGGGCCGCGTCCGCCTTGCCTCCATAGATCTTCCAGAGGTTGCGACATTCGATCTGCGGTGAAGTCATGACAGTGCTCCCTGGCGTTCAAAGGGGGGACGCGACGGCCTGCGCCGCATCCCCAGTCGGGAGGACTAATTACCAGCCTTTGCGGCTTCCGCGACCCACGCGTCGAACTGTTCCTGGTTGGCGGCGACCCATTCTTCCGCATGCCGGCGAAAATCTTCCACGGTGTTCTCGCCATCGCGGATCTTCACCTGGGCCGCATTGACGGCGCCGATCGGAATATCCATCAGCTCGAACAGCTTCGCCGCGGCCGGGTTATCTTCAAGGAAGTCGTTGTTGGCAACGACGTAGACATCATTCACCGCAAAGCCCGGGTTCGATCCGTCGGGCTGGCTGGTGTCAGCGCCCGGATTGTTGGGCAATGCGGAAAACGGCACGTTGATGGGCATGACGTCGGTACCCGGCACCAGCACGTCACTGATCCAGTTCGGCACCCAGGTGTAGTAGATGATCGGCGCGCCCTCGTTGTAGCGGGTGATCGTGTCCGCCATGATGGCGAAGTAGCTGCCCTGATCGTGTTCGACGCTGTCGCGAAGACCATAGGTGTCGAGATGGTGTTCGATCACCAGTTCGCAGCCCCAGCCCGGATTGCAGCCGGACAGGTTGGCCTTTCCATCTCCGTCGCTGTCGAACAACGCGGCAACGGCCGGGTCCTTCAACTGGTCGATGCTATTGATACCGTGCTGCTCGGCGGTCTTCTTGTCGATGTAGTAGCCCTGGCCGGCACCGGTGATCACGGCTTTGACCCGGGTCATCGTACCGTCGCCGCCGGATTTGTCGAAAAAGCTGTTGTGCAGCGGACGCCAGTGATTGACCGTATAGTCGGCGTCACCTGAACTTACGGCCAGGTGCAAGGCCGGGAAATCGGCCTCCAGCGTTTCCTGCACGTCGTAACCGAGTTTTTCCAACCCCAGTTGAACGACCATGTGCTGGAACCAGGCATTGGCCGGGGATCCCTTGATCGGTGATACGGATTTGCCCTTGCCCGGCATGCTGTCGGCCAGGGCTCCTGCGGTGGACAGTGCCACCATCAACGCTGTGGTGGTGATGAGATGTCTGGTTTTCATTGCCTGCTCCCTGCTTTCGGGCGACCGCGCCTTGTTGGCGTTCTTGTCCTCGCTCGTCCAAGCCTACTCCGAATGTCCCGGCTGTGAAGTTCCAAAATGCTTTGCGTTATGTTAACCAGAGCGTTATGGCAAATCTGCGCAAAGAGCTGTCTAACCTGCCGGCTCTGATCATCTTCGAAGCAGTGACACGATCGGACAACTTCTCCAGGGCAGCCGAAGATCTCGGCATCACCAGGGTATCCGTCAGCCGCCAGATCGCTGAACTGGAAGCAGCTCTCGGAACCAAGTTGTTTCGGCGCGATCACCGGAAAGTCACGCTGACGCAGGCGGGAAGACAGCTGGAAGCTGCTGTGAATCCGGCGCTTGTAGCCATTGCCAATTCGCTACAGCAAATCCGTCGGGAGGCCGGCGACCACCGCCTGTCGGTCACGACGACAACGGCCTTCGCAACCTATTGGCTGATGCCACGGCTCATCGACTTCGGCGCGAAACACCCGGAAGTCGAACTCAATCTGGTCGTCACCGACCGCTATCTCGACCTTGAAGCCGAGAGCATCGACGTTGCGATCCGCTATACGGATCTCGCGCCTTCCGGCGACAACGTGACCAACCTGTTTCGGGAACGGCTCTACGCGGTCTACAGCCCGAAGTATCTGCCGAAGACAAAGCTCTCCAGCCCCGCCGACCTGCTCGACGAGCAGTTGCTGCACCTCTCAGGTTCCTATCGGGCATTCGCCCGCTGGCCCTTCTGGTTCCAGGAACTTGGCCTGCCCGCGCCGGCGGAAAAGACCGGTGTCGTGGTCAACACCTACATCACCATGTTGCAGGCGGCACTCGAAGGCCAGGGCGTCGCGCTCGCCGGCTTTCCGCTGGTCGATTCCTACGTCGCTGATGGCTCATTGAAAATCATCGAAGGCTTTCCGCAGGCCGATCGCGAATGCTTCTACCTGATCGACCGAACCGCCGGCAGGCCGGACGGCAGGGCGTTCTGCGACTGGGTTCGAGCTCAATCGGAATTGTGCAAAATGCAGCGGGATTAGAGCCTGCCTTGCAATCGGATTTCGCCGAAGATAGCGTCCGCATTGCAACGGTCGGAGAGGCAGCGTCATGACAAACATCAACCGACAGGTCATCCTGACCTCCCGGCCCGAGGCAATCCCGCAAGCGGAGAATTTCGCGCTCCAAGATGGCGCGATCCCGGAACCGGGTGACGGTGAAGTGTTGGTCAAAAACCAGTTCCTGAGCGTCGACCCCGCCATGCGGGGCTGGGTGAGCGCTGTGGCGAACTATTCCGAGCCGGTGCCGATTGACGGCGTGATGCGCTCGATTGCCGTCGGTGAAGTTATCGCTTCGAAGAACCCGGACCACCCGGAAGGCACGCTGCTGTGCGGGCTGTTCGGCTGGCAGGACTATGCCATCGCAAACAAGGACAATATCTGGTTCCCCCATGATCCTTCATCGGGACCGGCCTCGCTGTCTCTGGGCATTCTGGGGCTCAACGGGATCACCGCCTATTTCGGGCTGCTTGAAGCGGGCCGTCCCAAGGAAGGCGAAACCGTTGTCGTGTCGACGGCCGCCGGAGCCGTGGGAAGTGCCGTCGGCCAGATCGCCAAGATCAAGGGATGTCGCACGGCCGGCATCACCTCCAGTGCACAGAAGCAGGCGCAATGCCGCGATGAGTTCGGTTACGACGCAGCCGTTTCCTATCGCGAAGGCGATTTGGGCGCAGCCCTGGCAGAAGCCTGCCCGGACGGCATTGATGTCTATTTCGACAACACCGGCGGCGCGATTTCCGACACGGTCTACAGGCAACTCAACATCAAGGCCCGCGTGGTGATCTGCGGCACCGCCGCCAATTCAACCTGGGATCCCTGGCCCCAGGGCGACCGGATGGAGCGCCACATCCTCACCAAACGCGCCACGGTGCAGGGCATCCTGGTCTTCGACTGGGCCGCTGAATATGACCGGGCGCGGGCTGAACTGGGACAATGGGTGCGCGACGGCAAGCTGAAGTATCGCGAGGATTTTCTCGACGGCATCGAACAGGCCCCCGGCGCGATCGCCCGGCTCTATGCGGGAGAGAACTCCGGAAAGTTGATGATCCGGTTGTAGTTCACGCAATGCGCTTTTTACAGCTGCTTGGTCAATAAGGCCATGTCACTGCGCTGGTCATGCTCTGAGGAGGCCCCCCCTGTGCGAAAATCGTCAACATACGCAGAACCGCAAGATGAGACGGGCATAGCTACCCTCGTCGTCCATGCATTTTCGGACGTCACCCAGATTCACAAAATACGAAACAGATCCCCAAAAGACTGGTGCCTGCTGGGTCGTCGGTTTCACGCAAGGCGCACCTCGGCCAACGATCAGATTGTCTCGGGAGAGGACTGATCGAGCTTGTGTCATTGCACTGAGCCAAGGCGCGAGGACCAATAGAAGACGTGGAAGGCAATTTGCACGCACTCTAAACCATAGTCATTTCCAGCTACACAAACCAAAAGACAGAAACCGTTTATTTGGCAAGCCTCCATCTACCAACAGTTGCGGAATTGCACCCTTTTGCAGCATAATGCGACCGTCGCGGCAGGTTTGGGGTGTCATGCTGCAAATTGTTCGTACTTTCTGTATCGCTGTAATGCTGCTTTTGTCCCTGTCCGGTAAGAGCGTTTCAAAACTCGCCTACCTTGAGCACACTACCGAAAACGGTAACCGTTACGTGATTGTAAGCGGCGAATTTGAGTTCGGCGATGATCTCGGAGACTTTATTCGAACAGTTGAACGACACGATCCTCTCGGAGTTACTTTCGAAAGTGTCGGCGGCAACATCGCAAAGGCTTTGGAGCTAGGTCGACTGATCCGCTACCTGAACCTCTCAACCGTTCAGCCACGCGGGCCTGAATGTATTTCCGCATGTGCGTTTGCCTTTATGGGCGGTGTGCAACGTTTCGCTCAGCCCGGTGCTATAGGGGTGCACAAGTCATCATTGTCAGACGATCATTCTGTTGATGTTAACTCAGCAGTGTCCGCTGTTCAGCAAATGACTGCTGAGATCATTCAGTACATGGACGAAATGGGAGTAGACCCCGGACTGCTCAAGCTTGCACTCAAATATGACGCCGACGATGTCAGGTATATATCCAAACGCGAAATGTCGGAATTTGGCCTGACAACGTCTCAAGTCCCCGGCACCCAATCGGAGTCGAAAGCATCGGCAACTCCAGCTCCATCACAAGTTAATCCACAGCATGAACGCCCAACTACATTTGATAAGCGCATACGGGTTGCCCGAACGGGTGTACTAAGACATCCCAAAGGCGTCGCGAACCTCAAATCTGGCCCGAACCAACAATCCGCCAGTTTCGGCAGTCTGAAAAACGGAACCAAGGTCGAAATCCTTCGCAGTGAAGGCCGATGGTACTTCGTTTCAACGGGCTTTCATAAGGGATACTTGCATCACACTTGGGTTCGCGTCGATCAATTTGACCACTCACCCGGCCTTTTGCGTCACATACAGGTCAAGAGCTTTGACAACTACCAAGCAGCAGTCCATTACGTTCGCTCCTCACGCATTCCTTTGGCTCTCTACCTAGCGACAAATGGCTGGTATGCGGTCACTGTAGCCCAGCCAATGGACAGAGCAGCGGCAATTGAATTGAACCTTGAGCTAAAGAACACTGGGTACATTCCCGAAGATTCCTTCGTCACCTTCGGCAACACGTACATGGTGCGTGCCTGTTGCGATTGACATCTGGTAATGGTTTTTCAAAAAATCCCAACCACCAAACTATAAGAATCCGCACAGATCCGGATCCTCTCGCGCATTGCGGTGTATAAGGGGAAAATGGTCCGTCAACATTACTCACGACAGTATTGCGCACTCACCTCGTAGCAGTTGTAAAAGTGTACGGCCTGATAACCATTCCCTCAATTTGGATCGTGCTATGAAGCTACCAATTTCGATTTCACCAACCAAACTCCCACTCGCCACCCTTTTGGCGTTGTGCGGCCTACACACCGCAACCGCCCAGACGGTCAACTGCACCACACCAACGTCGCAGGCCGAGATGACAATTTGCGCCGGACGGGACTATGAAGCGGCCGATGCCGAACTCAACGCGGCCTATAAAAAGGCGCGGGCTGCGATGAAATCCTATGACGCCGAACTGCCGGCGGATAGGCGCGGCAATGCCAAGGCGCTCTTGGAAGCACAGCGGGCCTGGATCCCCTATCGCGATGCCGCTTGCGAGGCAGAAGGGTTTCCGTTTCAGGGCGGCACGATCCGGCCGATGATCATCGCCGAATGCCTGGCCCGGTTGACCCGCCAACGCACGGACGACCTGCGGACGCTTGCGCAGAACTGAGACAGCCTGATCAGCTCTCGAAACGGCCTTTCGAAACCAGTCGACCCGGCGCTTATGGTCAACTTCGTTTTGAACTGAGGCGGCTTGCGCGGCCTATTTGCAAACGGACCGTTCACCGGCACAAAACCAGAATCCGGCATCTGGCCACTTTTCTTTGAGCCCGGCATCCATTAAGTAGACCATCGAATTCAACTTAATCCACTGAGGACACCCATGGCTGAACAGCAACGCCGCGCGCCGCGCCTGCTGACCGTAAAGCAGACGTTCAAGCTGACGCCCAACATGATCCGGATCACCTTTGCCGGTCCGGAACTGCAGGGCATTCCGACGGGTCGTGAAGGCGCCAATTGCAAGATCATGCTGCCGGCGGAAGGCCAGAGCCGCGAGGATTTTGCCGCTCAGTTGCAGGACGGCCCCCGGCCGACGACCCGCACCTATACGGTCCGCCATTTCCGGGAAGATGCGCTGGAGATGGACCTCGACTTCGTTGCCCATGGCGACGAAGGACCGGCCTCCGCCTGGGCGCTGAAGGCGAAGCCTGGCGATTTCCTGGGCTTCGCCGGTCCCGGCACGGTCAAGGTCACCCATTACTCGGCCGACTTCTACATCATCGCTGCCGATTCTTCAGCCCTGCCCGTCGCCGCGGCGACCCTCGAAGCAATGCCTCGCGATGCCAAAGGAATCGCCCTATTCGAAATCCCGACGGAAGCGGACCGGCAGGACATCGCCATGCCCTCCGGTATCGAAGCCCATTGGTTCGTCCATGCCGACCCGCATGTCGCCTCGACCGTCCAGCAGGACTTCATCAGATCCATGCCCTGGCCCGAAGGCCGCATCCAGACCTGCATCGCCGGAGAAAACAGCGTGATCAAGGACATGCGCACCTTCCTCCTTCGCGAGAAAGGCCTCAC
This sequence comes from Hoeflea sp., assembly GCA_965216535.1. Classification (GTDB taxonomy): domain Bacteria; phylum Pseudomonadota; class Alphaproteobacteria; order Rhizobiales; family Rhizobiaceae; genus Hoeflea_A. The sequence goes on along the minus strand of OZ244175.1, from coordinate 1,007,884 downwards.
CAAGGACGATGCCTACATCGCCGGCTACTGGAAAATCGGCCTGATCGAGGACGAGCACCAGAAAATGAAACGTCAGGAAGCTGAAGCGGCTTAGGAGCAAATACTCGACACTACCAGGCACTGCGGCTACATAAGCCGAAATGCAGGAATATTACGTTTTCATATCCATATTTCAGATATTCGCGCTGAAATTTGGCTATTTCGATCTCATTAGAGAAATAATATACGACGCGCGAAAAACAAAAATTGATGATCGCGGCTACGTAATGCTTGCCCAGTTCACTCTTGAGGTGGGCAAATTCGTCGATCTGGGAAGATTTTTCGGTGGTTGGAACATAGGGACGGCGAGGAAATACGTCTCTGCAAACTGGACCGCCGCCGCACTGTTTTCGGCGATTTACGCTGGGGCCCATTTCGATGATTACAAGGCAGCCATTTCAGCCGTATGGTCGCATTAGCTACGCATATCGATAGATCTCATCGCATTGACGCCAGCGTGATTGTGGTCAGGACAAAGGCGCTATTGAAATCGCCCGAGTCCGCCATAAATCAAGCTCCCATTCTAGGAGTGATGATGAGCCAGCTTTTCTGACTGAGCGGTGCGCAACGCGAGAGCGGCCTCACAATCGAAGACGAACACCAGAACACGAGGCGTCAGGAAGCCGAAACGGCTTTGACCACTGCCACAACTACAATTGCTGAAGGATCACCGGATCTGTGATCTTGTCGTCACGTGCCAACATCAGCGCCTTTGACAGGATTAGCGACAACATCTGGTCCCCCTCGAAAGGCAGGAACACTTTGCTCGATCCGGCTCCGGCCCTGACAATGCAGATATGCCGATCCATCGGTTGCATCAGCACACCAGCAGATCCGAGGTGGATTAGATATTCGTTTTTCACTCCTTTGACGCGCAGGTGGTTTTTCTCAAGGGAAAAGGCATCGGCATTGGAGAGCCGGGGAAGAATTTCAGACAGAATCTGCTTCCGAATTTCCCCGCTGGGCACCAAATCGGCCTTGAGGCTGCGGTTCCAGTAGGCGTTGGCGACATCTAACTGCCACTGGTTCGGGTGATAGGCATTCGCACCTCGATCAATCCACTCAGGGTCGAGGCTGATGGACGCCACCGAAGTGAACAAGTCGCAGTGGCGCATTAACTCCGAAAACACGCGCGGATGAACGCTTTCCAGTGGCACCGCCTCGCCGCGGCCAAAACGCCGGTCTTGATCGAGGCGGCAGAACTTGATGCGATCAGTTGCGAGGTAGATGTAGGCACCGCTGTCAAGAACCGGAGGATCCTCGTCGCCCGCGCCTTCTGTCCAAAATTCAGCGTATAGTCCGAACTCCGGCAGTTTAATGTGGCTTGGCTCGTCGTTGGGTGCATCGACCCACATACGGTGTGTGCAACGCCAGCCGTTGATGTGCGCCAACGTCATCATCTGGTGTTGCTTGAGAATGTGGCCCGCGAAGCGGTTCGAATAAGTCTCGGTCCGGCGTTCAGCATCCGTCAGTTGGTAGGTTTCTCGCCAAACCTGTTTGAATGGCTGCTGTATATCCAGTTCGATGAGTCGCAGCCGCCATGCTTGCACATCCTCGTCGCTGCTATCCAATGGATGCCAGAGCGTCATTCGCGCATTGGAACAGTCGACAACGTTTCCTTCTCGATCGACGCATCTCCTGCCGCCGGCAATACGGTTTCCATTCGGTCCGGAAAGACTGCGCACCACAAAAGCCTGCGCGTAAGCACAGACATGGTGCCGTGGTTGACATAACGCTGGAGCCAAGTGTCGTAGCTCCAATCAATTTGTTTGAGGTAGAGCGACTGTATACGCGCGGATTGCGCGGCCAGGTCTTTTTCGATTTCCTTGATCAAGGGCCTGATCGCCTTCACACCATCCGGATCGGCTTCCTTGACGGACTTGGGAGGCGCCTTTCGCGCAGCACCCTCGTCATCCTCCCAGCCAAGCAGGACCTTACTTGCCTTCATCGTGAGTAAAGCCGCACCTTTCGCCAATTCTACCCGTCGAACACCATCTGCAAGTCCGTGATCCGGCACCGTCAGTTCATCTAGTTCAGTGCGCGTCATGCCCGCTGCCTCGGCTGCCCGATTCAGCGCGGCATCGATTTTCTTGCGAACCTTCGGATACTTCGTTCGGGCCAAAATTCGAGCCAGGTAGGGCGCGCCGCGACCATCGGGGAGCGCCTCCAGGCACCACAACCCGGCATTGCCAAGCTTTTCAGCCTTGATGCCAACATTGGGGACGGTCACGAAGCAATTCATCACCAGATCGACTATGATCGGCCCGGCGTCTTTTGGCGGGCAAAGGTGAGCAGCCCAGACCAGGCCGCGGATGATGCGTTGCTCTTCGCGCTCAAGTGACGCTGGCGCGTCCGTTCGACGGGCCAGATAATCCACCGGAGCATGAACGACTTCGTATTCCGCCAAGCGCTGTAAGATGCGTCCCTGAACCTTTGTAGACATTCTGGCTGCCAGGTCCTTGACCCATTTTGCTGATGGGCGTGTGGCACTTTCGGCTGGCGCCAAGCTCAACTCAAACTTGAACGTATCCGGCGCCTTTATGATGCGATCAAGCATAGCCATCTGCCGGTCAAGTGTTTGCAGCGCATCGTGCTCCGCCCGTACGACGTTCTCGCGAGTTATCTCGGGGGTAGTCCGAAAGTAAGTAGTACCTCCGTCCGGATAGGTTCGGCTGGGCTGTAGCTTGGTAGCGATCTCCACAAGTTCGATGATCCGGTTTTGTGTGACAATCGTCCCCACGCCGTTTTCGATGCGCAGCAAATTTTGCCTAGCGTGATTGAGCAGCGCGATCACGTCGCAGGCTTCCTGCTCGAAGTCCAAATCTTGAAGAAAGCCATGGAAAATCAATCTGATATAGAATTCGATCTCGGGCAGAAGAGGATGAATCTGTTGATTCAATGACGACCAATCGCCAAGTCCCCCTCCATTCGTAGGCTTCGAACCTAGCTCTATCCAGGCGCCGGAGAGAGCTGTACCCACCGCCACAATTCGATTGCGGGCCATAACCAGGCCAGCTCGCTTTTCGTGTGTTAAGTCCTCGGAACTGTCTGCTGACGGCTTACCGAGGATTGCGTCAATCAAGGCAGATTTCTCTTTCGTGTGCCATCCCTTTCTTTCGATTCTCTCTACGACATCTTCTGGAAGCGTGTTGCTTTGGGTCCAGGGTTTTGCGGGTAGAGACTTCGCAAGCCGTTTGGCAAACGGAACGGACATACCTGGGACAGCGTTCGGAAGAAAAAGTTCAAGGATGGTGACAGCCTGCATCGGGCTGAGGTCCATCTTGCGGCGAAGAACTGCCGAGATGTCCCACAAATTGTACCAGTCCATCCAAGCGGGATGAAACGGAAGACCGTGTTCCGTCAGATCGGTGGGAATGCTGCGCCAGAACTTGTCCCTGTGTGCGGCATTCCAAAGACGCAGAACTTCGATGGCGAATTGGCCGCGTTCCTTCGGGCTCATTCTATCGGCGCGTTCCTGGCACGTTCGCCGCAATTCAGGCAACTCATATGCGCTAATCGGTTGCTTCTTGCTGAGCACGTCGCGAACGAGCGGGCCAGACTGGGAAAGCAGAGTGTCGTAGTGTCTCGTAGCTTCCTCAATTACCGTCTGTGTCGCATTCAAAACGGGATTCTTGGACGGATCACGTCCGAGTAGGTGCTCAAGCCTAACCAGGGATCTGCAATAAGATGAATTTGGGATGCCGTTGGTTACGGGCGTTGTTTCAGCGAATGATTCCAGAACTGCCCGGAGAGACGCATCAATCGGCGGCGAAAGCGACCGATCGAGTAGTTCAACGAGGATCTCCAAATTCTTGCTCGAAGTCGAAGCAAAGCGAATGAACATCATTCGCGCGTCTGATCCTGACAAACGGCCCAGTTTGCGTTCAAACGTCAATCGCCAAAGCAGCAGGAGACGCACACCGACCCATGATCTCAGGTCAGCGAGATCATGCCTATCTGAAACCTTCGAAAACAGCAGAACCATGCAGCACACCGATCTGCCGAAGAGCTCAGGAGGCAAGCCCAGCAGTTCTTGAGGCGGCGTCTCGATTTCCAACAAATCGTCCGTGCTCAGTTCCATCGCGTGGTAGATTCCCGGCAGATGGTCGTTTGGCTCGGCCAGGTAGCGATCGAGTTCCGAGATCCCGGTTCTCGGATTTGGCGCTGCCAGATCAAGGGCTTCGACAAGTTGAAAGGGATTACTTTCACCGCCGTTTCGTCTCAACATGCCTACCCTCCTACCAACGGCAGGAGGCGAACGAACACCGCCTCATTATCGCCGAGCAAATCCAGGTTTTCATCGGGCTCGGTGACCTGTGTTCCATTCCAGAAAAACATCACCATGCCGCGCTCAAACTCCCCGAGGGCGATCTCAATCGCGATTTCTTCTGATTCAGGCATACGCGCCCGACCTTCCAACTCCGCCAGCATCTCATCGCGGGTTGTCCCGAGTGGCGGATTGGATATGTTCTCGTGATTGCGTGATTTTGCGTCGGCGAAGTCTCTTCGTGCACGCTGCGCGATTACCTCTCTCGCAGTTGCTTGCGAAAGGACAAGCTTCAATTGACCTGCCGGCCTGCGTTTTTCCTCACCTTTTGCTTGCGCCTGCAGGTCGCCCCAGACTTCGTCGACAATCCTGACATCGATTCCCATGTTCTTCTCCGATTGTTTTTGGATCGATCGCTGACCACATCTTTAAATTGCAATATATGGAGGATTTGTGTCCGCTGGGACCGAAATCTGCCGCAGAATCGGGCCACCGGCCCCGCTGGGCCAGTTCACGCAGCTGCTGACGTTCGGCGCTAAGCTTCAGCTTCCACCGATTCTACGTCCCCGCCAATATCCGCGTGCCGCATGAAGGCAGACAGCAGCAGCACGATGGCGAAGAGTGCCGACAGGCCGTAGAAGGCGAAGGAGAAGCTGTTGTGTTCGGCGACGAAGCCGATCAGCGCCGGGCCCATCAGGATGCCGGCGTAGCCCATGGATGTGGCGATGCTGATGCCGACGCCCGGGGGCAGGCCCGGGGCATTGCCGGCGGCCGACAGGGCGATCGGCACGAGGTTGGCAAGACCGAAGCCGGACAGCGCAAAGCCGGCGATAACGATGGCCGGAGTCGGTGCCGCTGCGGCAGCGAGCAGGCCGGCGGCGGCGATCACGGTCGATAGCCGCACCGTGGCGACTGCGCCAAAGCGTTGGCGCACGGCATCGCCGGCGAAACGCATCACCGCCATGGTCGCCGCGACCGCTCCGAAGGCAAGGCCGGAGGTCGCGGCATCGGCACCGAAATCCTGGCGCAGGTAGAGCGCGCCCCAATCGAGGACGGCGCCTTCCGGAACCATGGAACACAACGCCGCCAGGCCGAGCACATAGGGCAACGGCTTGAGCGTCAGGCGGAATCTCGGCTTGTCGCCGTTTTCGGCCGGCAGATCGGCGGCGATGCGCGACAGGCTCCAAACGGCCATGGCCAATGCCGCCGCGCTGATCATCGAGGCCTGGATCAGCGTGCCGGTGTACTCGATGAGGACGCCGCCGAAGGTTGCGCCGATCAGCCCACCGAGGCTCCAGAAGCCGTGACAGGAGGACATGATGGCGCGCGCCATGCGTCGTTCCACCACGACGGCGTTGGCGTTCATGGCAATATCCATGGACCCCAGCATGCCGCCGAAACACACCATGATGATAGCAAGGGCGGCAACGTTGGGGGCAAGCACGATCGGCAGCAGGCCAAGCGCTGTGACCAGGCAGGTAATGCGCAGCACCGGCCGGGCGCCAAACCGCGCGATCAGCGCACCCGACAACGGCATGAGGATGATCGACCCCATGCCAAAGGCCAGGATGACGAGCCCCATGGCCGATTCCGACAAGCCATGACGGGCGGCCAATTCCGGCACCAGCGGCGCCCAACCGCCAACCACCATGCCGTTGAGAAAAAACAGGGCGGAGACCGCCGCGCGAATGCCCGTCATGCCGCCGCTTTCTGAATTGCTTTACGCGTAGACCACCAGCAGGTCCTTGGCGTCGATCTGGTCGCCGGCTGTCACCAGCACTTCGGCAATGACCCCGTCGCGTTCGGCGTGGATGGCGGTTTCCATCTTCATCGCCTCGATCGACAGCAATACGTCGCCGGCCTTGACCTCCTGGCCCGCAGCGACCGCAACCGTCGACACGACACCCGGCATAGGCGCACCGATCTGCGCATCGTTGCCGGCATCCGCCTTGCGGCGCTGAGCCGAAGCCGAGGCGCCATGGGCCCGATCCGGCACCTTGATGCGGCGCGGCTGGCCGTTGAGCTCGAAGAAGACCGTCACCATGCCCTTCTCGTCAGCCTCGCCGATCGCGAGGTTGCGGATCACCAGCGTCTTGCCCTTTTCGATGTCGACGAACAGCTCGTCGCCAGCGGGCAGGCCGTAGAAGTAGGCCGGCGTCGGCAGGGCAGAAACCGGACCATAGGTCTGCTCGGCCAGCGCGTAATCGGTGAAGACCTTGGGATACATAAGATAGGACGCGAATTCGAAATCGTTGACCTGCCGTTCGATGGCGGCTTCGACCTCGCCCCTTGCGGCATCCAGATCGGCATCCTCGAGCAGCGCGCCGGGACGTTCCGTATAGGGCTCTTCGCCCTTCAGGATCTTCTCCTGCAGGTCCTTGGGCCAGCCGCCCGGCGACTGACCGAGGTCACCGCGCATCATCGAGACGACGGAGTCGGGGAACGACACGTCGCGCTCCGGATCCTCCACATCGGCCACCGACAGATCCTGCGACACCATCATCAGAGCCATGTCGCCGACAACCTTCGAAGACGGCGTCACCTTGACGATATCGCCGAACATCTGGTTCGCGTCGGCATAGGTTTGAGCCACTTCGTGCCAGCGGGTCTCAAGGCCGAGCGAGCGCGCCTGTTCTTTCAGATTGGTGAACTGGCCGCCCGGCATTTCGTGCAGATAGACCTCCGAGGCCGGCCCCTTGAGATCGCTCTCGAACGCGGCGTACTGAGCCCGCACGGCCTCCCAGTAAAAGGAAATGCGGCGGATCCATTCCGGATCGAGACCCGGGTCGCGCTCGGTGCCACGCAGCGCCTCGACGATCGAACCAAGACATGGCTGCGAGGTGTTGCCCGACAGCGCGTCCATGGCGGCGTCAACGGCATCCACCCCGGCCTCAACGGCGGCGAGTACAGTGGCGGCCGAAATGCCCGATGTGTCGTGGGTGTGGAAATGGATCGGCAGATCGGTTGCCTCGCGCAAGGCTTTAAACAGGATGGTCGCCGCCGCCGGCTTCAGGAGCCCCGCCATGTCCTTGACCGCGATGATGTGGGCGCCGGCATCGGTCAGTTCACGCGCCAGGTCCGTGTAGTACTTCAGGTCGTATTTCGGCCGCGCGGAGTTGAGGATATCGCCGGTGTAGCAGATCGTCGCCTCGCACAGCTTGTTTTCCTCGCATACGGCGTCCATCGAAACGCGCATGTTGTCGACCCAGTTCAGGCAGTCGAAGACCCTGAAAAGGTCTATGCCGCCTTGAGCAGCCTGACGGACGAAATATTTGACGACGTTGTCGGGATAGTTGGTGTAGCCGACGCCATTGGCACCACGCAGCAGCATCTGCAGCAGGAGGTTCGGCGCCCCTTCGCGCACCTCCTGGAGGCGTTCCCAGGGATCTTCGGTGAGAAACCGCATGGCAACGTCGAAGGTGGCGCCGCCCCAGCATTCCAGCGATAGCAACTGCGGCAGCGCCCGCGCATAGGTGCCCGAGATGCGGGCGATATCATGGGTGCGCATGCGCGTAGCCAGCAGCGACTGGTGGCCGTCACGCATGGTGGTGTCGGTCATCAGCACCCGTTGCTCGTTGCGCATCCACTCGGCGAACCCCTTCGGCCCGAGTGCGTCGAGCCGCTGCTTGGTGCCGTCCGGAACCGGGGCATCCAGATAGGGAATCGTCGGTGGCGCGGCATCGTCGGCGGGCTTCTGCCGTCCGCGGGTCTCCGGATGTCCGTTGACCGTCACATCGGCGATGTAGGTCAACAGTCGCGTCGCGCGGTCCTGGCGCCGCACCTGTTCGAACAGTTCCGGCGTGTTGTCGATGAACTTGGTGGTGTAGGAATTGTCGCGGAAACGGTCGTGGCCGATGATCGCTTCCAGGAAGGTCAGGTTGGTTGCCACGCCACGGATGCGGAACTCACGCAGCGCCCGGTCCATGCGGTTGATGGCCTCCTCCGGGGTAGGCGCCCACGCCGTGACCTTTTCAAGCAGCGGATCGTAGTACCGGGTGATCACCGCCCCCGAATAGGCCGTTCCGCCGTCAAGCCGAATGCCGAAACCGGTGGCGCCGCGATAGGCGGTGATGCGACCATAATCGGGAATGAAGTTCTGTTCCGGATCTTCCGTCGTGATGCGACATTGGAGGGCGTGGCCATTCAGACGGATGTCATCCTGCTTCGGCACGCCAGACTCTGGGGTGCCGATGGCGAAGCCGTCAAGCACGTGGATCTGTGCCTTGACGATGTCGATCCCCGTTACCTCCTCGGTGACGGTGTGCTCGACCTGGATGCGCGGATTGACCTCGATGAAATAGAAGGCGCCGGTATCGGAATCCATCAGGAATTCGACCGTACCCGCACCAAGGTAGTCGGTCGCCTGGCCGATCTTCAGTGCGTAGCCGGAAAGTTCCTGCCGCTGGTCGTCGCTGAGATAAGGCGCCGGCGCACGCTCGACGACCTTCTGATTGCGCCGCTGGATCGAGCAGTCGCGTTCATAAAGATGCACGACATTGCCGTGGCTGTCGCCCAGCAGTTGCACTTCCACGTGTCGGGCCCGCTCTACCAGCTTTTCCAGGTAGACCTCGTCCTTGCCGAAGGCGGCCATCGCCTCGCGCTTCGCTTCGGTGACTTCGCGCTCCAGCTCGTCCTCGGAGCGAATGACGCGCATGCCGCGACCGCCCCCGCCCCAGGAGGCCTTGAGCATCACCGGATAGCCAACCTCCTTGGCCATTCTGGCAACCTCGGCCATGTCTTCCGGCAGCGGCTCGGTGGCCGGGACCACCGGAACACCGACTTCGAGCGCCAGGTTCCGCGCCGCCACCTTGTTGCCGAGCCGCCGCATGGTTTCCGGTTTCGGACCGATGAAGACGAGACCGTTATCGGCACAGGCTTCGGCAAATTCGGGGCTCTCGGACAAAAGCCCGTAGCCCGGATGAACCGCATCGGCCCCGGACAGTTTGGCAACGCGGATCATCTCGTCGATGGACAGATAGCTCTCGATCGGTCCCAGATCCTGAGACAGATGCGGACCGCGGCCGACCTGATAGGATTCATCCGCCTTGAAGCGGTGCAGAGCCAGTTTGTCTTCCTCGGCCCAGACCGCAACGGTTTTGAGCCCCAGCTCGTTTGCAGCGCGAAACACACGGATCGCAATTTCCGACCGGTTGGCGACGAGGATCTTGGAAATCGGCAAGGCTAACACTCCAGCAAGGCATAGAGGCCCGGAAAGGGCTCAATTCGGGCCTTCTTTAGAGCCTTTCCCGCAAAAATGGAATGCTTTTGCTGCACTGCGGCACAAACTGTGCTCACTGTCTGCCCGTCAGCGGTTCAGGTGATCAGGCCGAGCTTGAAGGCGATCGCCACGGCATGGTGCCGGTTTTTGGCGTTCAGCTTGACCTGGACGGCATTCATGTACCAATCAACCGTGTGGTTCGACAGGTCGAGGATCTCGGCGATCTCATTCGATGTCAGGCCGTCGGCCAGGAAATTGAGCGATTCCATTTCACGATTGGTCAACTGGACGTCGACGGCAGAAGCCAGTTGTTCCTTGACCAGTGGATCGGACAGTTCCAGCAGCTTCCAGAACGCGGCCTTTGCCAGTGCATCGAACTGGATCATCTCCAGAGACGACAGGTCGATCGGCTTGCCGCCAAGGGCAAGAACGCCGAGCAATCCGCGGCGGCCGTGCACCGGGAACATGTAGCCGGATTCCAGCCCGAACTTGTAGGCATCGATCATCATCCGCTGCATGCGGCGACGATGCGGATCCCTTCGAAAAGCCGGCACCGCGTCTTCCCAGCTAAAGCCACGCTGGGCGTAACCGAGGTAGCGAATATTGGGGTCGATTAGCACATAGCGCCGCTGAATGTAGCGCGCTGGCCAGCCTTCCGGCCAGCGGCCCGCGAGGATGCGACTGAGGGGATCGTCGGAAACCCTCGGCTGGCGAATAATCCCGTAATAGTCGAAACCATAGACTTCGAGCACCGCCTCCAGTTCGTCAATGACGGTGACCTGGTCTTCAAGCGCGTCGACATTTTCGAGAAAGTCGATGACAGACGTAATCTTCACAAATGCACCCTAGCTCGCCGCCCACTCGCCCTGGCTTACTCCTTCGGTCGAAACCGAATCCAAACACGGCGCAAGTATAATCAGTCCATATTGTCAGGAAAAGCCGGTTATCACCTTTAGATTGAAAATATTCGCCGTACAAACTGAGGGATCTTCAGGTTCGTGACAAAGACTCCAAACCCGGGTTGCCAGTGTCCGGCCGCCTGTTATCATGCCCGCATGAACGCGATCCGACCCTGTGCCTTTGCCGTTTTCTGCTCTCTTTTCCTGTGGGCAATGCCGCAAGATGCCGCTGCAAAACCGACCTTCCGCAACTTCGTTGATTCGCTCTATCCGGACGCAGCTGCCGCGGGGGTGGATTGGAAAACGTTCGAGCGGGCGACGAAGGGTCTGACACCCAACACGAAGCTCAAATCGCTGACCAGTTCGCAGCCGGAGTTCAAGCGGTCCATCGGAAAATATGTCGGCAAGAGGGTGACGACGCCGAGCATTCGCAGCGGCCGGTCCATGGCCAAGAAATACGCGCGCACGCTGGCCGCGATCGAGAAACGTTATGGTGTCGACCGCTACATTCTGCTGGCGGTCTGGGGCATGGAAACAAATTACGGCGGTTATATCGGCAAGAGCGACACGCTCCGGTCACTGGCGACGCTCGCTTATATCGGCTATCGCCCCGATTTCTTCAAAAACGAATTTGTCGACGCACTTCTGGTGATGCAGAAGGAAAAGCTGTCGCGCAAGCAGATGCGTGGCTCCTGGGCGGGAGCTGTGGGCCACACCCAGTTCATGCCATCCAGCTTTCTCAAATATGCGGTCGACCACAACCGGGATGGCCGGCGCGACCTGTGGGGATCGGTGCCGGATGCTCTTGCGTCAACAGCGAACTATCTCAAACAGCATGGTTGGGATTCCAATGCGGTCTGGGGCATCCAGGTCACCTTGCCCAAGGGCATCGACCTGACGCGCGCCGACGATACCTATGCCAATTGGGCCAAACGCGGCGTCAAGCGCGCCGACGGACGCCCCTTGCCGAAACGTGGCAGCGCTACCTTGATGTTTCCGAGCGGAATTGAGGGTCTTGCCTTTCTCCTGACCAACAATTTCATGGTCCTGAAGAGCTACAATTCCTCCGATGCCTACGCCCTCGCACTGGGCCACCTGGCGGATCGCATTGCCGATCGTCATGCCCCCCTCAAAGGCACCTGGAACGTCGAAAAGCCGCTCAACAAGCAGCAGCGAATCGACGTTCAGAACAAAATGCAGAAGCTGGGCTACACGGTGCCCAGCAACGACGGCAAGGTCGGCCTGGACATGCGCGCCGTGATCCGCCAGTACCAGGCACGCAACAATCTGCCGGTCGACGGCCACATGGACGAGGGCGTCCACAAGTCCGTCATGAGGAAATAGTCTGAATTATCGGCGACGCCCGTCGGCATCCTCTATGCCAGCTTCACCAAGATTGGAAAGTCGGACGTCCCCGGTTGGGAACTCAGCTATCAAACGCAGATGGCCACCAAGCGCTTCGATTGTTTCGCGCAGTGTACTGACTTTCATATCTGTCCGTTGTTCGAGCTGGGCGACGGCACCCTGAGACTTGCCAAGCAGACCTGCCAGTTCCTGTTGCGAAACCTTAAGAGCCCTTCGCAGTTCAGCCAATTCAGCCTCATCGATTTCAGACTGCAAGGCAGCAGTTCGTTCTTTAACCGCATGTCGCCTCTCGGGACTCCAGGCCTTGGTCAATTCCTTGAATGACCGACGTCCACTCATTTTATCAGCCCTTCCTTCTTCAATTCCTCAAGATGCGCGTCGTACAGATCATCCGCCTTTGGGATCATGGTCTGATAGAAGCGATTATCTCCCGTCTTGTCTCCACCGATCAACAGTATCGCAGAGCGACGCGGATCAAAGGCATAGAAGACTCTCAGCGGCCGGCTACTGCTTTGAATTCGCAACTCTCGCATATGATCGTGCCGCGAACCTTCAATACCCGACGAATACGGAAACGGAAGCGAGGGACCCTTTGCCTCAAGCAGTCCAACGACCGCCGCCATGTCGTTTTGTTGGCCGGCCGTCAAGTCGTCCCACCAACCTCCAAACTCATCCGTGTATTCGACGTCCCAGCTCATCAGATATTATGTCAACCTAATATAATGTACGCCTAATAATCGTCAAGATCCGACATCGCCTTCCAGCAACCATCGAACCGTCCGGAAGTGCCAATCCGACCATTGGCTGTCGAAGGCCCAGGCCATCGTCTGGCCGATCGTCCAGCCACGAGCGCGTTCGCGGTCGATGTCGAGTTCTTCCGTGAGCCGGTCGAAGCGATAGAGCGCGTCCTTCCGCGTCGTGCCGAACTCGAAGCTTCGAATGGCCGGCGAAACGGCGAAGGCGCGTTCGCCGGCCAGTGGTTTCGGATCGATCGCCAGCCAATCTTCACGCTCGGCGGCGAGAATGTTGTCACCGTGCAGGTCCTGGTGCAACAGCACCTGTTCGCCCTGATGATCCTTGAGGTCGATCAGGTAATGATGTGCGGCATCGACGAGGCGCTGCTCGCAGGGCTTACCAGCGGCGCTCCAGTCGGAATGCAGAGCCTCGGCCCAGACGGTCGCTTCCTCGGCAAGGCTGCGAAAGGGTTCGTCCGCCGGCTTGCTCAGCCGACGCAGCAGCGCGGCGACGATCCCGATTGGATCGGCCGGCTGAACCCGGCTGATCGAGGTCCCGGGTTCGCACCATTCAAGAAGCAGGGCGTGGCGATCCGGATCGTGATCGACGAGGTGAACTGCGCCGTCACCATCCCAAAGCCGCAACGCGTCTGCTTCATGCGCACATTCGTGATGCGGCCACTGAACCTTCAGGGCAAACTTTTCCTGATGACGCTGAACCGGGACGACGTAGGAAACGTTGCCATTCAAGACCGGCCCGACAGGCCTCAGGTCCCACTGTCTACAGACAGTGGCGACCAGATCGTGAAGGTTTTCGAGCCACGCAGCCCCGCCCGGTTTTCCGGCCAGCCACCGCAGCGCTCCGGGGATCTCCATTTTATTCGACAAAGACGTCCACGCTCGCCGCACGACCGGCGGCATCGATCACCACCAGATTGGCGTTGCCCAATCCATCAGGCACCCAGTGGAGTTGCCGTCGGCGCGTCTGCCGGTCCAGCGGACGACCATTGGCCAGCCAGCGGAAGGGCGGCCGGCCACCCTGCAGCTTGATCACAAGCGGCGCCAGTCCGGCGTCACCACGGCGCGCGACCTCGACCCGTGCGCCGTTCGGCGGGTAGGCAATGTGAGGTGCGACTTCGCCACCTTCATGCCGCTCCATCGCCGCTTCCAATGTCTCGTAGCGCCGCATGGTTGCCGGCAGATCAGCACGTGCCAGTCGCACAGCACCTGGCGGCGGTGGCCGGAACGCAACCGGCTCCAGTCCAGACCGTGCAAAAGCTTCAAACAGGATCGGCGCTGCTGCGGACTGCCCGGTCATGCCGGGCACCGCCGTGTTGTCAGCTCGGCCAACCCAGACGCCGATGACGTGGCGGCCATCATAGCCAACGGACCAGGCATCGCGATATCCGTAGGAGGTACCGGTTTTATAGGCGATGTTTCGGGGTTCCACGCCGACCGGCGGCGCGACGCCGCGCAGAATATCGGTGACATGCCAGCGAGCCGGCCCCTCCAGAAGCCGTTGCGCGCGGGCGAACTCCTTCGGCCCGTCGACACCATTGACCAGCACTGTTGGCCGCCCGTCCGATGAGGCGAGCCCGGTATAGAGCTGCACCAGGTCGACCAGGCTGATGCCGAGACCCCCGAGCCCGATGGAGAGGCCCGGGCGACCATCACGGGCGAGCGCATAATCGGCCTGCCCGCGACGCATGAGCGCCGTCAGCCGAGCCGGCCCAACCCCATCAAGCAGCCGAACAGCGGGCACGTTGAGCGACAACTGCAAAGCCTCGCGTACGGTAACATCTCCCTGGAACGTCATGTCGAAATTGCGCGGCCGATAGCCGGCGAAATCGGCCGGCCGGTCCGAAATCAGGGTTTCGGGCAGGACCAGGCCCTCCTCGAAGGCCAGGCCGTAGATGAACGGTTTCAGCGCCGAGCCGGGCGAGCGGCGAGCAATGGACATGTCGATCCAGCCGGCACGTCGGTGGTTCACGAAACCCGGCGACCCAACTTGCGCCAGGATCGACCCATCGCGACTGTCGGCAACGATGATCGCAACCGAGACCCGCCCATCACGCCGTTCGGCAGCTTCCGCGGCGAGGCTTTCGAGATTGGCCTGCACCTGCCGGTCCAGCCGTGTCGGATGAATGAGAAGCGTCGGATCGGCGGAGCGTGCCCGCTGCGCCAGATGAGCCGCCAGTGCCGGCATCGGCCGACGGATGGCCGAGAATTCGAGTCCTCCGATGCGTTCGACCTCCCCGGCGGCGACCAGCCCGCCGTCGGCCGCACGCTGCAACACGCGAAGACCGGCCTCACGCGCCGCGTTGGCCTTTCGGTCAGGCCGACGCCGTTCGGGCGACTGTGGCAGCGCGACCAGCAACGCGGCCTCCGACAGACGCAGGTTGCGCGGATCCTTGCCGAAATAGGCAAGACTTGCCGCGCGAATGCCCTCCAGGTTGCCGCCATAGGGAGCGAGTGTCAGATACCAGGCGAGAATGTCGTCTTTCGACATCCGTCGCTCGAGCTGCACCGCCCGTGCCATCTGCAGCAGCTTGGCGCTGAGCGTGCGCGATGGCCGTGGCTCCAGCAACCGCGCCAACTGCATGGTGATGGTCGACCCGCCGGAGACGATGCGCCCATTTGCCACGAACTGGCCGGCGGCACGCATCATGGCCAGAGGATCGACACCGGGATGCGAGCGAAATCGCTTGTCCTCATAGGCAATGAGCAGCTCCAGGAATTCAGGATCGACCCTGGACAAGTCGGCCTTGAGCCGCCAGCGACCTTCCGGCGTGGCAAACACCCGGAGCAATTCGCCATTGCGATCGGTGACCGCCGCCGACAGGGGCCGGTCGTTCGGCATGGGCGGCGGATTGATCGTATCGAACAGCAACGCCGCCAGCCCGGCGATCAGAACCGTAGCGGTGCCGAGCACCGCGGCCAGACCCAGTGATTTGCGCAGGCGTCTCATTGCGCCGGTGCTTTCACCTCCATCCATCGGGTGGCTGTCTGCGCCGCATGATAGGGCCGGTACATGTCCTCGACCCGCGCGGCCGGATGCGTGTAGATGCCCGGCGTTGCGGCCCTGACCACGTAAGCGACCGTGAACCGGTCACGGCGACCAGCTCCTGCATCAAACGCCGCCACGAAGCGATCGCTGCGGAACTCCGTATGGGCAGGCGTCGTCTCCCCGAGCCACTCGAACCCACTGGTCCGGGCACTTTCGATGAGGCGTGGATTGTCGATTTCAAGACCCGCCGGCAACAGGTCGGTGACAACGATATGAGCTCCCAGCTCGGTGGTCTGCTCCACCGTCAGAACCACGACATAGCGTTGGTTCTGTTCAACCGCTTCGATGCTGACCGGTTGCCCGTTCATATCGAAGTAGTTGCGCGCGATGGTGAAGCCATCACCACCAGCTTGTGGCGGATCGACCGGGGCGGCGATGGAGGTAACCACGGCCACAACGGCTGAGTCGCTGTCGTTTTCAATCCGGATCGGATCATCGAGCAGGTCCTGACCGTCAACGGTGCGATTGAACGCGCCATCGCTGGCGACGCCGTCGACACGCAGCGACAGCCCGGCATCCGCATCCACGGCCGCCCGTGCAGCAAGCAGCGACCAGGCCTGTTCCTGCGTCGTCCTCGCCGGCCGTGCTGTCAGCCGGTCGGAAACCAGTTGGACCATGTCGCCCAGCAGCGGTGTCACAGGACGGCTCTCGCCGGCGAGCGCCAGCATGGCCGCGTCGTTGCGAAGCGGTGACCCGTAATGCGGTTGCCAACGGGTTCGAGACGAGATCCGCGTCGCCAGCCGATAGGCAGAGGCGAAGGCCCGTTCGGACCGTGCTGCATCGCCGTAGAGCGCCAGCGCCGCGGCCAGTTGCGCACGGGCGATCGGCGTTTCGAACTCGTCGAGCCGGGTATCGACGTAGTAGCGCAGGTCGCCGGCCGCCGCGCGCCGGTTCTGGGCGAGCACGTAAGAAGCATAGGCGATGCTGTCACCCTCACCGGCGACATCGTCCGTATAGCCGAGCACGTTCTGCAGATTGTCGAGCGCCAGACGCAGCGCCTGAGCCGGCACGGCGTATTTCTTCTCGTGAGCCCGGGTGAGGAAGTCCGTCACATAGGCGTCGAGCCACAGATCGCCACCTCCGGGTGACCAAAGCCCGAAACTTCCGGCCGACGACTGGTTGGCCAGAACCCGCTCGATCGCCGTCTGCACACGCTCGCGCAGTCCCTTGTCGGCAAGTAGGGCCGCTGGTGCGTCAAAATCGTTGACGTAGAGCAGCGGCAATGCGCGGCTGGTTGTCTGCTCGGTGCAGCCGTAAGGGTAGCGGTCGAGCGACATCAGCAACGACGGCACATCGAAGCGCGAATTCGAAACACTGACGCTCACACTGGAGCCGCCAAGATAGCTGGCCGCGAGCAACTCCCGATCGACCACGATCGCTCCGCCATTGGCGGCGAGTGGCACCTCGATACGGCGCGTTTCCGGCAAGGCGGGCGGTCGAACGGTCATTGGCTGCTTTGACTGCAGCACCAGATCGTCCGGCCCGGTCATCGTAATGACAATTTCGGCGTCACCCGGTCGCCCAGCCCTGATGCCGGTCGCAAAGGAGGTGGTTTCGCCGGGAGCAAGCCGGACCGTGCGCAGGCCGCCGGCGCCTTGCAGATCGAGAGGGCCAGTGGTCCGTATGTTGATGTTATAGTCACCTGCAGGACCGTCCGTGTTGGCGATATCGAGCCGCAGTCGCGACGCATCACCCGGCGCCAGGAATTGCGGCAAGCTGCTGGTGATGACCAGCGGGTCGCGAACGATGACATCCTGCACCGCGTTGCCGACGCCGCTTTCCGTCCAGGCAACCGCCATGAGACGCACGGTTCCATTGAATTGCGGGATATCGAAAGCGACGGTGCCCTTGCCGTCAGCGTCAAGATCGACGATGCCGGAATAAAGCGCCACCAGACGCTCCTTCGGGGCGCTGCCCGTGATGGCCGCGCCTGGCCCGTCTCCGCCCGTGCGAATGCTGCCGGCCACACCCAGCGATCCGTCGATCAGGCGACCATAGAGGTCGCGCATCTCGACACCAAGCCGGCGCTGGCCGAAGTACCAGCCCTCCGGATCCGGCGGCTGATAACGCGTCAGGTTGAGAATGCCCACGTCGACGGCGGCAACGACGATCCGCGCCTGATCAGCATTTGATCCGGCTACCGAGATCGGAATATCCAACGTGGTGTTCGGACGAATTTTGTCGGGAACGTCCAGTGTCACATCGAGGCTGCGATCACCCGGATCGACACTCAGCCATTTGACGCCGACCGCCCGCGACGGCATGCGCGTCTCGACACCGTCGCCTGGGCGGATCAGGGTCGCCGTGACATAGGCACCGGCGCCCCAGCCTGCCTTGACCGGAATGGCGATCTCGGTGCCTTCCGCCGGAACGGATTCGGTGAAGACTTCGTGCAGCTCATCACCCGCGACGGTCACCAGGACCTCACCGGCAAAGCGAGGGGACACCCGAAGCCGGGCCGTGTCGCCCGGCTGGTAAACCTCACGATCGAGCGCGACTTCCAGCCCGTCCGGGGTTTCCGTCGACGCACTGCTGACATACCAGCCGGCATTGAATTCAACGCTGGTCGCCGGCCCGTTCGGGTCGTCCGATTCGATCTCCAGGCGATAGCGACCCCAATTGACCGTTGCCGCAATTTCAGCACCATCGACGGCATCAACGTCGACACTGCCATCGGTCGCCAACTCGGTGTATTCGATCGGTTCGTATCGCCAGGACCCACCCTCGCGGTACCACTGATATTGCCGGATCACCCGCAGCAGCGACCAGCGCAGTCCCGTTATGGCGATCGCCTGGTCTTGCGGATCGACGGCGATGACCCGGAAGCTGGCAACCGATCCTTCGCCAACCAGATCGTTTTCGAATTCAGGCTTGATCCCGATCATTGGTCCGGAAGCCTGGACCGGCATCTGTGCCGTTCTCTCGACGGCCCGGCCGCCGCCCTCGCGCACGCGCACCGCCAGATCGGCGACCAACGGTCGCGTGGTGGCCGGCAGGGTGCCGAGTTCGATATCGATGGTCGCCTTGCCGTCGGCATCGAGCTTGGGCAGCGCCCCCAGGTCGACTTCGCTCGCGGTCTCTTCTTCGTCGGCCAGGCCGAACCGGAAGCCGGGATGCCCCTCGAGGGTCCGACCCGTTTTCACCCGCAGACCGGCTTCAAGTGCCAGGCCGGCCGCCGGCGCTCCGTAGAGGAAGCGCCCGTCGACGCCCACGGCCGCAACTTCGCCAGGCTGCAGCGGCTTTTCGGGCACGCTCAGATCGAATTCGATGCGGTCGGGACGAAAATCCTCGACGAGGAAGCGCGATTCGACCAGCGCCGCAGTCTTGGGATCGGTATGGATACGGACGGTCCAGGACCCATGCATGGCGTTGTTCGGCAGGTCGAGGCCGATCTCATAGCCACCGCGCGGCCCGCCACGATGGGTCAGCCGGCGCTCCTCCTTGCCGTCAGGGCGCTGGACGATGAAGGTCAGCGGCAGGCCGGATATCGCCGTTGCCGCATCGTCACGCGCCAGCGCCGTCAGGTGTACGGTCTCACCAGCCCGGTAAATACCGCGCTCGGTCCAGGCAAAGATGTCGATCGGTCCTGGCGCAGCACGCCCTGTGACACCACGATCGGACAGGTCGAAGCCGGCCTTGGTCATGTCCAGGAACACAAAGTCGCCAGCGCCGTTGTCTGCGGTCACCACAGCGGGTGCCAATCCCGCCTTGCCGCGCAGCAATCCCGGCGCAAAGCGCACACGACCATCTGCGTCGGTGACTGCGCTGGCCAGCAATTCATTGTTGCGTGCGACCAGCGACAACGTCACACCCGATTCCGGACGTGCCGTCGCAAGCGATCGGGCGAAGACGTTGAGCCCGTCGGTACCGCTGAAGGTCGACAGACCGATGTCCGATACGACCAGCCACTGGGTCGCCCGCGGCGTCCAGCTGTCGGGCTGATCATTGGCGGCACGCGCCATCAGGACATAAACACCGGGTTTGCGGTCGGGAACCGCCTCGTCGATGGGGAAGCTGGTCGTCGTTTCACGATTCAGTTCGGAGCGAACGTCAAGCGTACCCTGCCAGACGGGTTCGCCGATCTCGTCACGCACCCGCCGGGCATCATAGCCGTCCAACTGCCGCAGGAACTGCGAGTTTGCCAGAACAGGCGCCAACGAGCGGTCGCCGATGCGGAAAAGCTCAACTTCCACCGTCGGCGTGTTCACGGTCACCACCGGAATGCCGCGCCGTGCCTTGCCCGGCAGCACGAAATTGTCGCCGGTAAACCGCACGAACGGTGCCCTGTCGCGCACATAGGTGTTGATGGTCACCGCCGGATCGAGCACCTCACCCACCGCCGACGGCAAACCGTTGCGCAGGGTCAATCGATAGCTGCGTCCATGCTCGAGGCCGTCGGCGCAGATCTGCTCCTCCTCGACCCGTATGGTGCTCGCCGTGCGGTCGTCCAGCGCGACGAAATTGCGGTAGTCGACCCCGGACTTGAGCAACGGATCCGAGAAACGCACACAGATGCGCGCCTGGTTGCCGTCCGCGTCGACCGTGTGGTTGACGACCCGAAAACCCTTGCGCGCCTGCAGGTCGCGATAATCGGCCAGAACCTGCGGTGACCGCACCAGCGCCAGGCTTGCCTTGTAGGATTCGAGCGCGGGTCGGAAGAGCTGGCGGATTTCCAGGGCCTTTGCCAGGCTGTCCAGTGCAGCGGCTCGGTCCGTTGCATTGCGTGACAGCCGATAGGCGTTGAGCGCCGCCGATGTCGCCTCCCGTTGGACACGGTAGTCGCGGTTGCCGTCCCGGCCGATCAGCCCGATCGCGGACTTCGACAGGTCGAGCCACAGCGAGGCATCCGACGGATCGATCGAAAGGGCACCACGCAACCGCTCGGCAGCGAGGCCGAATTGCCCGGCCGCAAGGTTCAGATCGGCTGTGCTGATCAACTCGAACAGGCCGGAATCGATGGGCCGCGGACCGATGTTGCGACGGGCGTTGGCCGCTTCGTTCTCAAGCCCCTCTGAAATGAAGGAGAGCGGCGGCGGCGCGCCCAGATCGGGTTCGCCGGATACCGAAACGACCTTGCCGGCGATGGCTCCATCGAAAGGCTGAGTGACATTGAAGTCGGATTTGAGGAAACACCACTGCGCCTTTTCATTGAAGGTGAAGGCACGGCAGTCGCTGTCTCGAAGGCATATCGACTTGCACTGATCGAGAGAGACATCCTTTTCGGCGCGCAGATCGAAGCCGAAATAATCGGCATTGTTCACTGTCTCGATCCGCCTTGTATCGGCTGCCTGGGCAGAAACCGCCAGCAAAAGACCGAGTGCTGCCGTAAAGATAAATCGCCAATGCCCAGTCATGTCGCCCTCCAGTAATCGCGCCCATCCGCCAACCGAAGGTGGCCGGAACTCTGCGTCAACACAACCGTACAAAACGGATTATTTCATGACGAAACGGTCCGTGGGTGAAATCGGGATGGAGGTTCGGCGCTATTCCATGCAGTTGCGGCACTTCACGGCATAGGGCACGGCCTTGAGCCGCTCTTCGGAAATCTGGCGATCGCAGGAAAGGCAGATCCCATAGATATCGTTGTCCATGCGTTTGAGCGCCGCGTCGATCGCCTTGACCTCGTCCTGGCCGGCCAGACCCTGCGCCTCGAACACCTCATCGAACTCACGTTCCGTGGCACGCTCTTCGACATCCGGGTCGGGCGTCTCGTCGAGCCAATCCTCAATCTGTTCAAGTCTTTTCATCAGTTCGGCTCGCCGCTCAGTGAGGCGCGTGCGGAAAAAATCGATATCGATCATGCAGTTACTCCGTCCTGCCAACGAGAATCACGCCTGCTCCGCCAAATCGCGCAGGACATTGGGCTTGCAGACGCACACGCGGTGCTTGGTCGGCAATTCGATGACGCCGTCGGAGCGTAGTTTTGTCAGGGTCCTGGAAATGGTCTCGATTGTCAGGCCGAGAAAGTCGGCGATGTCGGAACGGCTCATCGGCAGGTCGAAACAGCATTTGCACTCCCGCTTTTCGCCAACCCGATCGAGCAGCGTCACCAGGAAGGATGCGACTTTCTCCGTCGCCGATTTGCGGCCGAGCATGATGAAATGCTCCTGCATGTTGTTCATCTCGGCAGCAGCGAAGCGAAGCAGCTCGCTGCCGAATTCCGGCTCTTTGCTGAAAGACGCACTGGAAGCGTTGCGATGATGCACCCGCAATTTCACATCGCTGACCGCTTCACAATCGCTGTGATAGAGCCGGTCATGGCTGAGGCCCACCAGATCGCCCGGATAACCGAAAGACAGCACTTGACGACGTCCGTCCGACAGCAGTTTGGATGTGCGCACGACGCCTTCGAGGATCTCGTAGATATAGTCCGCATCGTCACCTTCGCAAAACAGCGGCTGTCCTTCATCGACATGCGAAACGTGCGACAGCAGGGCCGCATCCTGCGCAAGAAAGCGCGACGTGATCAGCTCCGCATTTCCATAGATATTGATGGGCGACGTGACATACATATGGACGTACCTCCGCACTGATTGGATTCGGTTCCATTCAAAAGCACGCGGGTAACGGCGATATCTGAAGTTCGTATCGTTTTGTATCAGAACGTATCAATGTACTGATGACCCGGTTCCCTGTAGGTTCTTCACGGGACCGGTTACGAATCCGGCTTGATTTAGAGGTGGCCTTGTCCGAGCAAGCCAAAACCATTGTCGTGGTCGACGACGACCCGCAGGTGCGCCTGCTGTTGCGCCGCTGCCTGGAAACGGACAATTACACCGTGCTGGAGGCGGAAAACGGCAAGGCGCTCGATGCCCATCTCGATCGAACCGAGGTCGACCTGATCACGCTCGATCTGAACCTGGGCTCCGAAAACGGGCTGACTATCGCAGCCGGGCTGCGGGCCCGATCCGAGGTTCCGATCATCATCGTTACCGGCAAGGGCGACGTGATCGACAAGGTCGTCGGCCTGGAAATGGGTGCCGACGATTACATATCCAAACCCTTCCACGTACGCGAGGTCCTTGCCCGGGTTCGGTCCGTTCTCCGGCGCAGCGCCGGCCGCACCTGTGTGCCGGCGGCCGCGGGCCGGACTGGTCCAGACAGCGACGATCAGTCACTTCGGTTCAACGGCTGGACGGCGCATCCGTCGCGATTCGAACTCACCGATTCCAGCGGCGTCTCACACGATCTGACAACAGGCGATTTCAACCTTCTGATGGTTTTTTTGCGCAATCCAAAACGGGTCCTGTCTCGCGATCAGATCATGGATCAGCTGACCGGCCAGGAATGGACACCCTACGACCGAACCATCGACAACCAGGTGGCCCGATTGCGCAAGAAAATTGAACCGGACCCAACCAATCCGACCATCATCAAGACGGTGCGCGGGGTCGGATACACGCTCACTTCGAAGGTCGAGGTCACGTAAAACCCCTTCAGATACTTGTTATTTGTCCGTGCTAAAGCATGTATCAAGGCTAGCTTGTGCACGAAACTGGTGGGTCTGACCGTCGGTATCCACAAAACTGCCTCTTGCGATTCCAAAAGCTCTCAATTCATTGCCCTTTGATCCGAGAAAGTGACCTCGCATGAAGGGAATTTCGGCTGTCATTGTTATCCATTCACCCGGCGCGTGACCTGCCAGCCTTTGGTTTTTGGCAGTGATATTACCGGACAATCTGACTTCTCCCATTGCGTCAAGCTCGAACTCGATGAGCCCACCGGCGTCACCAACAGAAATTCCTCCTCCCTCGGTGATAGAAAAGACGCCCCTGTTCTCAGTTATGGTGAGCTCCCCCAGAAGGGCGGCAATGTCGGGCATTACTGATGTGGTTTTCTGTGAAATCTGAGCTTGAGAAAAGAATTGCAGGCTTAATGTTGCATGTTCCGCCGTTCGCTTTGTCGGCATATTTGAAATTGGCGGTATTGTATAACCTTGCATATTGGCACGCCCGCGCGCGTTGGGGTAATTCTTAGTGTCGACCATGCTGCCGTGCAGGTAGGAAGATTCATCAGAAGAGCTGCAATTGAAATGATAATACCGCACTCTTGTGCGAGATGCTTGAGTATCCGAAGAATCAATTATTTCCAGAACTTTTCCGTTTTTGCTTTTCTCTACCAATGTGTAGCCACTTCGAGATTCAAATGAATCAATGCGACCACTTTCTTCATCAATGCAAAGGTCACTTAGCGCGAAGATAACCCCACCATCTACAAAGTACCAATAACTTCCATATCCTTTTGTTGCTTCACAATGCTCAATTCGAAAATCAATGATCGGCTCACCTGGCAGTGGGTGAGTTATCCTGCCTGGAGATTCTGAGAAGGCGGAACTGGTAAGTATTGAGAGCAGGAAAATCGTTAGAATATGTGTTTTCATCATTCAGCTCCTTCGCAGACTCTCACTGGGCGATCACCTTGTTGCTGCCTGTGGCCAAGACGTAAACGTAGTGACCGCACCCAGTCATCACGTCACCCCAAACATAGCCTTCAACAGGAGTCCACCGCCCGATTAAGAGGCAGTAGTTTCTCACGCACGCTCTTGTTGCCAAAAAACAGATCGCTTGTGTCCAACTCCTGCCTGATCGCGAACCGATGATAGTCGGCTCGATCTTGTATCAAAACCGCACCAAACAATTTCAGCTTCACCCCGAGACGTCACGGTGGCTTTGGCATCCAGCAAAGTCAGATATTCGGCAATGACTTCCTCGGCTTGGGCAGGTGCCGCCAACTGCAATGAGGAAACGGTGACCAAGCTGACCTCTAAGCAGTTGATTTGCCCGAATAGATTACATTCGTCACCTTACTGTATAAGAGCTTCCGACAAATCCACGGCTTATGGAGTTCCCAATGCGAACGGTCTGGCTGGGTGAGGAAGGATAGGTCAGCGTTTCGCCAATGGAGTGCTCAATCGATTCCCCTGCTTTGCCCATCCGCTAGGGAGATCTCGGGGATGATCGCCGTCCAACGGGTCCAACCACCCAGTTTCGGCACTTTCAGTGTGATGTCGCCGGCTTTTGTCTGAAGCGAACAATCATAGCTGCTGCAGCTTCTCTGCGAGCCTCATTGCGATCATTCAGGCTGGCGCCGCAAGGGCAGTCCGCTTCCGTCTCGAGCATCGAATTCGAGGCTTCTTCGACAGCGCCCAGAACCATATCTCCGATGTAATCGGCTTAACCGGCTGGATCGCTTGCAAAGGACCGGCTCTTGTGCCCGGACACACGCCGACGTTCCTCTTCCGCCGCTATGGCCGCGTCGATATCGGTGCGGTCGGTCACGCCCGAAAAATTGTCGCGGGTCGGCATGGCGTCGGCGAGATGGACGTAGCGCTCCCAGGCCACGTCATACAGGCGACGCAGTTCGGCCAACGGGTCTGCGTGGTCATCGACCCGAAGGTCTATCCATGGGTAGTCCTCTGTCCGGTGGATGCGCAGCGCCGCTGACTGGCGTCCGCGTTTGTCGCCGCCTGCCTTTTCGCCGGCTTCCATCGCCGTCAACAGGCGTTCGGCGAACGGCAGCGCGCCGTTCGCCTGGTAAGCGGCAAGCGTGTCGGCAATCACGGCCTCGCCCGCCAGCATATTGCCGGCGACCGAAACGCCGTCACCGATCAGATGGCCGCACCAGTCGATGCATTTTGCGCCCGTATGGGCGACGGAAGTGCCTTCGCTGTCGATCATGTGGATCTGGCGTTGAGATTCGCCGCCATCGCGGGCCAGAAAATCCGCGAGCACCGCCGCAGCCGCCTCGCCGTGTGCCAGACGATCGGCCGCCTCAATGCCCCAGAGCGGGCTGACGAAGGCCTGGGTGGCCACGGCGCATTTGCCGCCGCGCACATGCGGAACCTGCGCGCCGGCGGCGAAGAACCGGCTTGCGACGATGACGCCGTGGAAACCGGTTTCCGGATCTTTGGCGACAATGGAATAGGTCACGTCCGGTCTCCCCTAACGTCCGGCCGCATAGGCCTGCATCATGCGTGGTGTTGCAGCGGCTTTCAGCAACCCATCCGGATCGCGGCTGGCCGCTGTCAGTCGCCCGACCGTCCAGGGTTCCGCAACCTCGACGTCGTGGCCCCACGCCTTCAGGGTTTCGATGACATCGGTCCCGACGGCCGGCTCGACCATCAGGTGCCCCGGCCTCGTGGCCCGCGGGTAGAATGACATCTGGAAATGCGACGTATGAAACAGCGGCGCGTCGATTGCCTCCTGCAGGTTCATGCCCGTATGCACCAGGCGTAGCAGCAGAATGAGCTGCCACTGGTCCTGCTGGTCGCCACCGGGCGTTCCGAAAGCGTGTTGCGTTCCACTCGGAGCCTCGGCCATCGAAGGCGACAGCGTTGTGCGCGGACGCCGCCCCGGCGCCAGTGAGGTCGGCAATCCTTCCTCAAGCCAGAACATCTGGGCCCGCGAATTGAGTGGAACGCCAAGTCCCGGCACCACCGGCGACGATTGCAGCCAGCCGCCGGACGGTGTCGCAGACACCGAATTGCCCCAGCGGTCGATCACGTCGATATGGACGGTGTCGCCGCGCCGCTCGGTCAGGTGCGCCATGGTCGGTTCACCCGCGCCGACACCGGGACCTGCCTCCGGTCGCGATGAAGCCCGGCGCATGGTGGCGTCCGCCCAGGCCTCGTGGCCCGCGATACGTCCTGGACGCTGCTCATGCGAGGCTGCGGCGCCCAGAAGATCGCGCCGGCCTTCGGCATAGTCGCGCGACAGCAGCGTTTCGACCGGAATCTCGGTGTGCAACGGGTCCCCGTAATAGGCCTCGCGGTCGGCAAACGACAGTTTCATCGCCTCCGTCACGAGATGGATGAACTCGGCGCTTTGCGTGTCCATATCGGCGACACCGCTGCCATCGAGGATGCGCAACGACTGAAGCAGCGACGGCCCCTGGCTCCACAGGCCGCATTTCCAGACCCGCCACCCCTGATAGTCGATTTCGAGCGGCGCCTCGTAGGTCGCCGTCCAGCCGGCCAGATCGTCTCCCGTCAGCACGCCGCGACGGCGTCCGCCAGCCGCGTCCATGACACAGGCCTCTCGCATCCAGTCGTCGATCGCTTCCGCAATGAAGCCCTGGTGGAAGGTGCGGCGCGCTGCCTCGATCTGAGCCTCGCGTCCGCTGGCACTCTCAGCCTCGCTCAAAAGTCGCTCCCACATGTCGGCAAGCACCGGGTTCTTGAACAATGACCCAGGCTCCGGCGCCGATCCGCCAGGCAGCCATGTCGCGTGGGAGGTCGGCCACTCGTCACGGAAGAAGTCGTCCAGGCCCGCGATGGTCGCCGCGACCCGCGGCAGCACGGGGTGGCCGTGCCGTGCATAGTAAATAGCCGGCTCCAGAACATCACGCAGAGGCAGTCGACCGTGATCGCGAAGCATCAGCATCCAGGCGTCGAAGGCTCCGGGCACCACGGTCGCCAGCAGTCCGGAACCCGGCACCATGTCGAGCCCTTCCGCCTTGAAGTGGTCGATCGTGGCAGCCGCAGGTGCGACACCCTGGCCGCACACCACCGTCGGCTGATCGGCTCCGGCAAGCCGGATCAACGCCGGCATGTCGCCAAGTGGACCGTTGAGATGAGGTTCGACCACATTTAGCACGAAGCCCATGCCGGCCGCGGCATCAAAGGCACTGCCACCCAGTTCGAGCAGCCGCATCCCGACGGCCGACGCCATCCAGTGCGTCGACGTCGCAACTCCAAAGGTCCCCCTGATTTCCGGTCGTGTGGTGAATGTCATTACCAGTCCTAGATATCGCGCGGGTCGAGGGCATCACGTAGCCCATCACCCAATAGGTTGAAGCCCAGGACCACGAGAAAAATCGCGATGCCTGGATACAGCGCCATCCACGGCGCCTGTTCGAGAAAGTTCTTGGCGATGTTGAGCATCGACCCCCATGAGGGAGCCGGCGGCTGCTGCCCCAGCCCGAGGAACGACAACGCGGCCTCCGCAATGATTGCGGTGGCGATGGTGAGTGTCGCCTGCACGAGCAGCGGTGCAAAGATGTTGGGCAGAATGTAACGCCGGACCAGCGCCAGGTGGCCAACGCCCACAGCGCGGGCGCTTTCGACATAGTCCTCGGTCATCACGGCCATAGTCTGAGCCCGTGACAGCCGGATGAAAATCGGCATGGCGGAGAGCCCGATGGCAATCATGGCATTGGTGAGCGAGGGCCCGAGAAAAGCGGCAAGCGCAATCGCCAGGATCAGAAAGGGCGCGGCCAGCAAGGCTTCGGTAAAGCGCGAGATCACGGCGTCGGTCCAACCCTTGCGATAGCCGGCGAGAACACCGAGCGGCACGCCGAGCAATAGCGCGATCAGCACCGACACAACGCCGGCGAGGAGTGACGCCTGGGCGCCCCAGATCATCCGCGAAAGCACATCGCGGCCAATTTCATCGGTGCCGAAGAGATGAGCCGCCGAGGGCGGTTTGCGCACGGCTGCCCAGTCGGTCTCAGCTGGCCCCGGAACCGGCAGCAGCGGCGCCAGGAGGGCAACCACAACAAAGAAACTGACGATGGCACCGCCAAACAATGCTGACGGATTGCGCCGGAACTTCTCCCAGATCCGGTTGCGCGGCCGATCGATAACCGGATCAGCGAGGGGCGGAGCGTCGACGGCGTCGGTCATGCGTCCCTCATTCGCGGGTTGAGGACGCGATAGGCGGCATCGGCAAGAATGTTCATGAAGATGAAGGCGATGCCGGTGCACAGCACAATGCCCTGCACCACCGCGTAATCGCGATTGAAAACGGCATCAACGACCAGCTTGCCGAAGCCCGGAATGGTGAAAATCTGCTCGGTCAGCACGGCGCCGGCCAGCAACTCGCCAAAAATCAGGGTCAGGACGGTGACCACCGGAACCAGGGCATTTCGCAGCGCGTGCTTGACGATGACCGCCCGTTCCTTCAGTCCCTTGGCGCGGGCGGTGCGTACATAATCCGATTTGAGCACGCTCAGCATCGCAGAGCGGGTGTGACGCATCAGTGTCGCTGCAATCCCGGTTCCCAGAACGAAGGCCGGCATCAACATGGTCTTGATCGATTGCAGCGGATCTTCCGACAGCGGCAGGTAGCCTGACGCCGGCAGCCAGCCGAGATTCACGGACACCAGCAGGATCAGCATGATGCCGAGCCAGAAATTGGGGATCGACAGCCCGGATAAAGCGGTGACATTGGCCACCCAGTCCACCCAGGTGCCCTTCTTGTAGGCCGATAGGACACCGGCCGGAATTCCGACCAGCATGGCGATAAGCAGCGCCATCACGGCGAGTTGGATCGTCACCGGCAGCTTTTCGCCGATCAGTTCCAGCACCGGCTGGTTGGTGCGCAATGAGATGCCGAGATCGCCGCGCAGCGCATTGCCCACCCAGGCCAGGTATTGCATCGGAACCGGGTCGTTCAGCCGGTACTTTTCCCGCAGCGTTTCCAGGATCTCGGGATCGCGCTCCTCACCCGCCATGACGAGCACCGGATCGCCCGGCAGCAATTTCTGCATGCCGAACACGAAGACCGAGATCAACACGATCGTCGGTATCGCTATCAGGATCCGTCGGGCGAGAAAGCCGAGCATGAGTCAGACCATCCGAGAGGCCGAGCCCGCACAAACGGGCCCGGCGGTTGTTGCTATTCCGCGGCGGAAACGCCGTGCAGACGGATCATGCCGTCTGGGTAAGGGTTGAAACCGGAAACGCCGTCATCCAGCGCCCAGATCCACACCGGATGGTAGAGATAGATGATCGGCATGTCCTGCTGCTGCAGGGCGATGGCGTTGTTGTAGCTCGCCTTGCGCAGCTCCGGGTCGGTCGACAGCCGGGCATCGTCAAGATACCGGTCCATATCAGGATTCGAGTATTTCGAATCGTTGATACCGCCGCCGGTCGTCATGAACTGGTGAATATTGCCATCAGGATCGACGCGACCCGACCAGCCAATCTGGCTGGCGGTATAGTTGCCGGCCGATTGATCGGCCAGAAGCGTCGCGAACTCCTTCGCGGCCAGTTCGATGGAAATGCCGGCTTCCGCCGCCATGGCCTGAATGACCTGCATCACCTGGGTCTGGACCGGGTTGTTGGCAACTTGCACTTCGATCGTCACGCCATCGGCATGGCCTGCCTCGGCAAGCAGTTCCTTGGCCTTGGCAACGTCACGCTCGGGCACCGGAAAGGCCGAGTTGAACCAGGGCGAAGCCGGAGAGAACGGCTGGTTGCCGGTTGCGAAAGCGCCCTCGAAGACCACCTGGTTCAGTGCGCCGCGATCGATTGCGTGGGACAGCGCCTGACGAACGAGATTGCTCTGACCGAGCGGATTGTTCGCCCCATCGCCGTTGGCGACGTTGATGGTCATGCCCTGGTAGCCGAGCGACGTGGCCTTCTCCAGTTGCAGGCCGTCGTCCTTTTCGACGGAGCCCACATCGGTGGCTGCAAGGCGCTCGAGCATGTCGAGATCGCCCGCCCGCAGGTTGGCAAGACGCACGGTGGTGTCCGGAATCGGCAGGAAGGTCACCGTGTCGAAGTTGATTTCATCGGCGCGATAATAGTCATCGAACTTCTCCAGCACGATCCTGTCCTGCTGGATGCGCTCGACGAACTTGAACGGACCGGCACAGACCGGCGCCAGGCCGAAATCCTCACCCGCCTTCTCGAAGGCTGTCGGAGACAGCATCATGCCGGAACGGTCTGCAAACTGGGCGATCAGGGTCGCGTCCGGTTGCGTCAGTTTGAGTTTGATCGTGTGGTCGTCGACAACTTCCCAGCTCTCGATCGACTTGACCTCGGACTTGCGCCGGCTGGTCTCCATGTTCTTGGAGCGATCCATGTTCGCGGCAACGGCCTGCGCGTTGAACGGGGTACCGTCATGGAACACCACGTCATCGCGCAACGTCATGGTCAGCTCTTTGCCGTCGGGGCTCCACTCCCAGCCGGTGGCCAGCGACGGAATGATCTTGAGGTCGGGCGTGATGTCGACCAGCTTGTCGCAAAGCGACGCGTAGACGATCCGGCCGACGAAAGTCCGCGACTGGTCCGGGTCGAGAACATCCGGGTCTTCCTGCAGTCCGATCCGGAAATCCTTGGCCTGGGCAAGGCCCGCGCTGAGCGCGAGACAGACCGCTAGGCTGATGGTTTTGGCGGTACGCATGGGTGTTACTCCTCTCTGTTGGACAGACTTGGTTGCGTATTCATTGCAGCGCGGGCCTCACGGTAGAGCGCAAAGCGGCGCTCGGCGGCCTCGCCCCGCTTCGCCGCGCCTGAGCGAACGCCCTTGAGCGGCAGCGAGCCGGCGAAATGGCAGGCCGTCTTGCGACCTGAGCCCATGTCCTGGAGCGCCGGACGTTCGGCGGCGCAGCGTTTCTCGGCATAGGGACAACGGGTGTGAAATCGGCATCCGGAGGGTGGCGCGATCGGGTTCGGAGGATCGCCCTCGATCGCCACCCTGGCCTTGCCGCCGCCCACCGCCGGCATGGGGATCGCCGTCAGCAGGGCCTCGGTGTAGGGATGCAGCGGCTGCTCGAAAAGCTGATCGGTTTCGGCCAGCTCGACGATCTCGCCGAGGTACATGACCGCGACCCGGTCCGACATGTGCCGGATCACGGCAAGGTCATGGGCAATGACGATCAGCGTCAGGCCGAATTCCTGCTTCAGATCTTCGAGTATGTTCACCACCTGGGCCTGGATCGACACATCGAGCGCGCTCACCGGCTCGTCGCCGATCAGGACTTTCGGTCCGGGCGCCAGGGCGCGGGCAATGCCGATGCGTTGTCTCTGGCCACCGGAGAATTCGTGCGGATAGCGGTCGGCGTGCTCTGGCCGCAGGCCAACCCTCGAAAGCAAGCGCGCCACGGTTGCTCGCCGCGAGGCGGCATCGCCAATACCGTGGGTGCGAAGCGGCTCCTCGATCAGCGCGCCAACCGTCATCGTCGGATTGAGCGACGAAAACGGATCCTGGAAAATGAACTGGATGTCGCGACGCAGGCGCCGCAATTCATCGTCGCTCAAAGACCCGATGTCCGTTCCGTCATAAACCGCCTGGCCACCCGATGGCTCGATCAGCCGAATGAGAACCCGCGCGAGGGTCGACTTCCCGCAACCGGATTCGCCGACGATCGCAAATGTCTCTCCCGCGCGGATCGACAGATCGACCCCGTCCACGGCGCGCACCACGGTCGGCTCGCCGAAGAGGGGCTTCTTGACGACGAACTGCTTCTCCAGAGAGCGGGCTTCGAGGATGATGCGGTCGTCGCTCATGCGATCTGCACCTCCCGTTCAACCTCGACCGTGTTTTCCAACGGGGCCCGCCAGCAGGCGACAGCGTGGTCGGGCGCAACGTCTTTCAGAGCCGGGCGCTCACCGCACTGCTCCACGGCAAACGGGCAGCGCGCCGCGAACCGGCATCCGACCGGCATATCGAACGGGGTCGGAACACGACCGGCGATCGTCACCAACCGTTCCCGATCGCCGCTGAGCGATGGCATCGATCCCATCAGGCCAAGAGTGTACGGGTGCTGTGGATCATCAAAAATCTGTTCGACAGGACCCGATTCAACAATCCGTCCCGCATACATGACGGCCACCTGGTCGGCCATTTCCGCGACAACGCCGAGATCGTGGGTGATCAGGATCAGTGCCGCACCGGTTTCGGAAACCAGCGTGCGCATGAGATCGAGAATCTGCGCTTGGATGGTGACATCGAGCGCCGTGGTTGGCTCGTCGGCTATCAGCAGTGCCGGATCATTGGCGAGCGCCATCGCAATCATTGCCCGCTGACGCATGCCGCCGGACAATTGATGCGGATATTCGTGCAACCGCTTTTCGGCTGCCGGAATGCGAACCCGTTCGAGCATCTCCAACGCCCGGGCCTGGGCCTCATCCGCGCCGACGCCGCGATGTTCCCGCACAGCTTCAGCAATCTGCTCGCCGATCCGCAGCGCCGGATTGAGGGACGTCATCGGCTCCTGAAAAATCATGGCCACCTGATCGCCACGCAACTTGCGTAGCGCTTCCGCGTCTGCGGCAAACAGGTCCGTTCCGAGAATCCGAGCCGTCCCGCTTGATATATGCAGCGGAGGCGTTGCAAGCAGCCTCATCAGCGCCAGAGCGGAGAGGCTCTTGCCACAGCCGGACTCGCCGACAATGCACAGCGTTTCTCCAGCTGCCAGGGAAAAGGATACATCGTCGACAATGGCCTGCGGCGCGCCGTCGAGTCGGATCGACAGGTTCCGGACATCGAGCAGCGGGTCGCGGCTCTCGGTCATGGCGACCCCTTGTCTATGGCACGTTTGAGGTTTTCGGAGAGCGCCAGCAGGTGCGTTTTCATGGCCGCCGCCGCCGCCGGCCCGTCGCGGGCTTCGATAGCGTCGACGATTTTCCGGTGCTGCGTATCGTAGAGCGCCATTGTTTCCGGCGATCTGGCGCGGTGGCGCTTGAGCTGCCAGTCTTCGCCCATGCGCACTTCGTCAAGCAGCGAAAAGGTTGTCAGCATGATTCGATTGCCGGCGATGCGGGCGATCAGACGGTGCAGGGCCCCGTCCCAAAGCTCCGCAGCGTTGGCATCGGTCGGATGCGCCGCCCGCTCGCAGAGTTGACGCAGCCGAACAACGTCTTCGCCGGTCGCACGCAGCGCGCACAGTTCGGCCAGCGCCGGTTCGATGCAAAGCCGCGCTTCCATGGCGACCATCGGGTCAACTTCAGAGGCGATTTCGGCGGCAAGAACGCCGGTGGGATCCGGCGGCTGCCCCGCAAACGTGCCTTTGCCTTGCTTGCGCCAGATCAGCCCTTCGGCCTCCAGCGAGTCCAAAGCACGACGCACGCAACGACGGCCGGTTCCCAGTTCGGCCGCAAGCTCGCGCTCCGTCGGCAGCCGTCCATCGTCCGGCAGCCGCCATTCTTCGATCATGTCGCGCAGCGTGGCAACGACCTTTTGATCTTCCGAAAGGGCAACGGCGTCGGAGGGCAAACGGATTCTCCAGGCGGATCATTTCACGATTGGTCGCGAACCAAATAATAATTGGTTCAGTCGCTCGATGAGTCAAGCCTGCTGAGAGATTCAATTCGAATCCTCAAATATTCCAGAATGTTGCCGAGAACTCGCACCCTCGGCGGCCGTTCGAACTAGCGAACCAATCCGGTCAGAACCGCCTCGATGCCATCGATGACCGCTTGCGACTTTCGCTCGTCGAGCGCATGCGGATGAGGAGGCGCAAAGCGGCCCGAGTCATTGTCGAAATACTGCCCGGACGCCGACCTGAACTCATCGTCGAGCGCGGCTCGTACGAGTATCTCGGCCCCGATAAGCAGGTCACCCCCGGGGAATCCGTAGGCCTGTTTGACCATTTTGCTGCCCAACAACGAGCCCGGATTGACCGCCACGACCACCGGTCCATTTTCGTTGAGCGCCCGCCCAATGCTGCGAGACCACATGGTCAGCGCCAGTTTGCTTTGGGCGTAAGCCGCATTGTCGGACAGACGGACCCGTCCGGCCAGTGCCTGCACATCGACGGGGGCCTGTGCGGCTGATGAAAGATTGACCACGCGCCCGCTTCGATCAATCGACGGCAGGAGACGCTGGGTCAACAGGTAGGGGGCGATGGTGTTGACGGCGAAACGCACGTCGAGGCCGTCTTCGGTGATCGGATCCGGCGTGCGGAAGATACCGGCATTGTTGATCAGCACATCGAGTCGAGGATGCTTTTGGGTGACCGCCTCGGCCAGAGCCTCGACCTCAGGCATCCGCGACAGATCGGCGGTGAAGGTATCCACGGCTTCGGTCGTTGCAAGCGCCGCCACCGCCGCCTCGAGCTTCTTCGGGTTGCGTCCGTGCATCAGCAACTGATGGCCTTTTGAGGCCAGCAGTTTGGCTGTCTCCAAACCGATGCCGTCGGTTGCGCCTGTAATCAGAATGGTCTTTTGCATCTTGGTTCTTCCTCAAGCTTGGAAGTCCGGCAGGATTTGATTTGCCAGACGTTTGAGCGTTGCTTCCGTATCGGCTTCATTGAACCGCAAGTTCAGCGCCACGTGATTGACACCGATTTTTTCCAGCGATTTCAGATAACCGCGAAGATGGTGGGTTCCGACGCGGAACCCCAGATGGATTCGCTGAGGCAGAGCCTGCGGATCCTCGTCGAGATCAATATAGAGTGGCTGCATGACCGGTTTCGGCGCGGCACCGACCGCAGACACCCTTTGCTGCCAATCGTGGATGATTCGCGCCTGGATCGCGGTGTTGCGCGGATAGATCATCCATCCGTCACCATTGGCAGCAATCCAGTCGGTATCCTGTTGGCTGCCACCTGTGACTAGTAGCGGAAGCTGCCCGGAAGCGGGCTTGGGAAGCATGTCGACCCCACCCGACGGGCTGCCGTAAATGCTCTCGAACTCCGGCATGTCCTGGCCCATGCGCCTGATATAGTCGAAGCTGGCGCGAAACCGCTCGCCACGGTTTCCAAAGGGCAGGTTGAGGGCCGGATATTCCTCGGGTCGGTCACCGGATGCAACGCCGAGGATGAGCCTTCCGTCGGACAGGACATCGATGCTCGCCGCCGCTTTGGCGACATGAGCCGGATGCCGCAGCGGCAGGATGATGCTGGCGACGCCCAAAGCGATCTCACGGGTCTTGCCTGCCAGCAAACCCAGATAGACGAACGGATCGAAGACCTGGCCGGCATCCCCGAAGGAAGGCACATTGAAGGGGACGTCGCGTACCCAGACTGCCGAAAACCCAAGGTCTTCGGCCAATTGCACCCGCTCCACATGGCGCTCCATGGTCGGCACCGGCGCGTTGCCATAGGCTTCCACCGGCACCACCAGACCCAAACTCAACCGGTTCGGGCGGAAGGTGGAATTGAAGCCTCGATTGATCGTCCCGAAGGCCAGATCATCATTGTGTTTCAACATGTTTACGCTCCATTAGCAGATGTCCCGGCCCGCTAATAGCGGACCAGGGTGCGGCTCTCGATACTGGCTCTCGGAGTCCGCGTCGCGGCATCCTCGACCAGGTCGAGCGCGCTGTGAGCAATGCTCGATAGGCCGCCGTTGTCGTAGACATTGAGGAACGCAATTTCGTCCGGCGTCATCCGCGACAGGTAGATCCACTCGTGCGAGCGGTTTTCAACCAGCCCGAGAATGTGCCCCTTGCGATCGGGATAGACCAGGTCGATATCGATCCAGTCTTCCGGCTGAACCGAGCGGGGACGGACAAAGCCCAGCGGGGCGCTGACAATCGGGTTTCGGATCGGCCGCCAGGCGTTGACGAAACCGAAATGGCCCGTTTCCCACTCCGCCGCCCGCTCTTCGCCAAGAATGTCTCTTAGCCGCTGATGAGCGCCTCTGGCGCTGTAGTCTCCGTGGACGTTTCGCGCTGGCTTGCGTCCGGACGTCTCACTATCGATCCGCACCGTATGATCAAAGATGATCGATTCCTTTGCGCCGATTTCCCGCGCCAAAAGATCCGTCAGCTGACGATCATAGGGTTCCCGCCAATTGTCAGCCTCGCCGAAAGACTCAACAGCGGTTTTGCTGTCGACAAAGCAGACGCTGTCGCGAAAAAACGCAACCGCGTCTTCGCTGTTTCTCAGGTCGGTCACCTGCACGCTTCGTCTATCGAGCGCTGGAGAGACAAGTTTTCCCGTTTCGCCATTGGCGTCGATGTAAAAGGCCTGCTCGCCCGGGGTGGTGACGTGATAGTTGACGTTGGCTGTGGTTTGCATTTCGAAACCCTCTCGGTAACGGATCGACGGCGGCTCGTCAGGCGAGATCGTCCTTGCCCTCGATCAGGAAGTGGTCGCTTTTTGACCCGGCTGTGCGCGCCTGAAGGTGCGGAACGTATTCCGGATCGCTCATGAATGCTTCGGCGGCCTCCTTGGAAGGCCATTGAATGACGATCCGAAGCGCAGCGCCGGCGTCGTCGCCTTCCAGGCGTTCGTGACTGGCCGTGCGTGCGAGGTATTTCCCCCCGTGCTTGGCAACCAGTGCGTTGGCCGGACCGATATAGTCCGGGATCCAGTCTTCGCTGGTAGGGGTGACGGCGAGAACTGAGTAATAGGTCATGCTGCTTCTCCATTGGATGCCCGAGGGCATTGATGTTTCCGCAGTGAATTTAAGCCTATCGTTTTCTAAATAAATGCCGCATATTCGAGTTCATAATTCGCATTTTGGATATAATCGATGGACACCCAAAGCGTCCGACTGTTTGTGCTGGCTGCCGAAAAACTCAACATCAGCGCCGCCGGTCGAGAACTCGGCATGGCCCCGGCGGTCGCCAGCGGTCGGTTGGCGAAACTGGAACACGCCCTCGGAGCGGACTTGCTACACCGCTCAACCCGCAAGGTCGCGCTGTCGCTGGAAGGTGCGGAATTTTTGCCCTACGCCAGGGAAATTCTTGCACAGGAGGACGCGGCGCGCGCTGCCATGGGCCTGACGAGCCCGACGGCAACGGGAACCCTGAGGTTTGCCGCACCAAGCACCTTTGCCCAGCTCTATATCGCTCCGCTGTTGCCTGACTTTTTCGATCTGCACCCGGGGATCAGCCTCGACCTACGGCTCTCCGACGCACAGTTCGACCTGATCGAAGGCAGTTTCGACCTGGCCCTGCGCAATACAGCGCTCGAAGATAGCAGTCTCAAGGGGCGTAAGCTGGCAGACGACCGCCGCATCCTCTGTGCGGCGCCCGGCTACCTGGACCTGCATGGAACACCGCAGGAACCGGAAGACCTCGAAAACCATCAATTGATTGCGTTCCGCGACCCGTCTGCCAGACAGCTGATCGGACCGACCGGAGAAACGGCGCAGTTCGATCCGGCCGGCGCGGGTTACCGGTTGGTTGTCGATGACGGACTCAACCAGAAGGTCGCGACCATGGCGGGAGCCGGAATCTCGGTGAATTCGCTGTGGAGCGTCCACAGCGAAATCGCCGCGGGCTTGTTGGTCCGCGTGCTGCCCGAATACGAAGTCAGCGACCGCACGGTTCTATGGTTGGTCTACCCGAAATCAAACGTGCTGACCGCCAAGGTCCGGGTGTTCATGGACTTTTTGCTGGACAGGATCGGAAAGAACCCAGCGTGGGAACAGCGCGGATCTTGATCGGTCCTCACTTTCGGGCCTAATTCCGCGATGCTCGGCGCTCAGACCACGCGATGGGGACTTGTTTACTGCGGAACGCACCTGTCCGAAAACGTCTTGATCGGAAACATTTCCGATTCCGGATGGTCCAGAGGATCGAGCACAAAAACCAGCCGTGTCTCGCCAGTGCCCTCAATAGGGGGCGAGCGGTGCAGAAGTCCGGACTTCGGATGTTCAGGCCAAAGCGTGCCGCGCAAAAGGATCGGGGCGCCGGCCGGCACCATAAAGATCTCGCGGGGCACTTCGCCATCGGCAGCGACGCCATATTGCGTGCCCGTTCCACGATAGGTGCAGACGAGGCGCGCCGTGACGGCGTCGATATGAAATTTTCGGCAGGCGTTTGTCGTGATCACGTCGAAACGCAACCGCAGATAAGGCGCCTGCATCAGGCCAGCGAAGATATCCGCCAGCGCCGCAACGTCCTCGATCAGCCGGGTGCGTTCGGGGCTGTCCGGAGTGCCATGGGCCTCGCAGATCTGAAAGGCTGCATCGCGGACCGCTTCCGGGGGAAGGACCACACGCGCCTTCGGCAATTGCGTCGGTTCCAGTCCGTCGATCCAGCTTTGAAAGTCCGGCAGCGGATTGCGTCTCCAAACGACGGCGGCACATCCTGGTTGGCCTATCGCGGACAGATCCTCGGGCTTGTTCGCTATTTCGACGCCGACTGCCGCCTCTTCCACACGTTCTTGAGTGAGGATCATGCAGCTGCCTCCACCCGTCGCCATCTCGGGAACGGATCCGGCAGATCAGGTAGCGAACCGGGACCTGCGGCAACATCTTCGGGCAACAGGCAGTCGTCGAGCCGTGCTTTCAATTCCGGCCAATCGATACCGGCACCGATGAAGACGATCTCCTGCCTTCGGTCACCCCAGGGCTCTTGCCAATTCGCGGCGATATAGGCGCGCGCGCTTTCGTGATCCGGCCAGCGTTCTTCCGGAACGGAGGCCCACCATGTGCCGAGCGGCGAAACACTCGACAACGCACCTGCCAGCGAGAACTCGGCGACCCATTCGGGCCGCGTGGCAATCCAGAAGTGCCCCTTGGCGCGGATGACGCCCGGCATCGCACCATTCAGCAAGGCCTGAATCTTCTCCGGCACAAAAGGACGGCGTGCCCGGTAGACGAAACTCGCCACGCCATATTCCTCGGTCTCCGGAACGTGATCGGCAAAGCCGTAAAGCTCCTTGGCCCACATTGGATGCTCGTGCGCCTTCTCCATGTCGAAGAGCCCGGTATCGAGGATCGTATCCGAGGGTGCATTGGAGTGATTGGTTTCGATGATTCGGGCGTCGGCGTTCAGGCTGCGAATGATCTTGCGCGCAGCGTCGACCTGATGCGGCTCGGCGTCGGCGACCTTGTTGAGAATGACCACGTCCGCGAATTCGATCTGATCGGTCAGCAGATGGACAAGCGTGCGCTCGTCCTCTTCACCCAGTGTCTCACCCCGGTCGCGCAGGAAATCGTGGCTGGAAAAGTCCTTCAGCAGATTCACGGCATCGACGACCGTAACCATGGTGTCGAGGCGGGCGACATCCGAGAGGCTTTCGCCCTCTTCGTCGCGAAACTCGAAGGTTGCGGCGACAGGCAGCGGTTCCGAGATTCCAGTCGATTCGATCAGCAGGTAATCGAAGCGGCCCTCCCCGGCCAGACGCCGGACTTCGGCCAGAAGATCGTCGCGCAGCGTGCAGCAAATGCAGCCGTTCGACATTTCAACAAGCGTTTCCTCCGTGCGGTGAAGCTCCGTGTCGGCACGGACCAGATCGGCGTCGATATTCACCTCGGGCATATCGTTGACGATGACGGCAACCCGGCGTCCTTCACGATTGTTCAGAACGCGGTTCAGCAGAGTCGTTTTTCCTGCACCAAGAAAGCCGGAGAGCACGGTGACCGGAAGGCGGGTGTCGTTAGCCCGCATTTTTCACACTCCCTGTCGTCTGCGTTGCCTTTCGGCGAGGCAGATACGGTTCCAGGCGACGAAAAGCGTATCGGGCCATACGGTTGAGGCGCATGGGACCGTATATGTCCGCCGAAATGCAACCCTTCGGGCCGGCTGAAGCGCGCGACAGCGTGCGTCGAAGCGCTCGCCCGTACGCCCGGTACGCTCTGCGCACTTCTTCTACGCTGACGCGCGCTTGAGCCGGCGCAGACCACAGAGAGTGTGAGAAATGCGGGCTGGTGTTCAGGGTTTCATCC
Source organism: Hoeflea sp. (assembly GCA_965216535.1). Taxonomy (GTDB): domain Bacteria; phylum Pseudomonadota; class Alphaproteobacteria; order Rhizobiales; family Rhizobiaceae; genus Hoeflea_A. Next base: position 968,000 of record OZ244175.1, on the reverse strand, counting down.
TCCTGTTTCAAGGGCGCCAGTGACCCCAGGGTCGCATTGTGGTGAGTCTGATCGAGAGAATTTCCAGGGCTCTCGTCTTTTCAGTTTGTTACGTTATAACATCTTTGAAATCAAGCCAAGGCACCCGCAGACCACTGGTCGTTGCGGAATGAGGGATCAAGGCGAAATGACGAACGCGACCACGATGACATACGTTGCGAATGATGCGGCCGCTGCGCCGAAACTTGAGGCGTCGAGACGCCGTCCGTCTCGACAGGACGCAGAAGCTGCCGTTCGTGTTTTGTTGGAATGGAGCGGCGACGATCCGGACCGCGAGGGATTGATCGATACGCCAGCGCGCGTGGTCCGCGCCTATGAGGAATTCTTCGAAGGCTACAAGTCAGATCCGGCGAAACTGCTGGCTCGCACGTTCGAGGAGACCAACGACTACGATGACCTGATTTTGTTGCGCAACATGAGATTGGAATCGCATTGCGAGCATCACATGGTGCCGATCATCGGCAAGGTGCACGTGGCCTATCTCCCGGCAAGCCGTGTCGTCGGGATCAGCAAACTTGCCCGCGTTGTTGAGGCTTTTGCCAAGCGCCTTCAGATTCAGGAGACCCTGACCTCGCAGATCGCCGACACCATCCAGGACGTGCTCCAACCCCGCGGCGTGGCGGTCGTCGTGGAAGCTGCCCACATGTGCATGACCACTCGCGGCGTTCGAAAACCGGGTGTCTCCCTGGTCACCCGGCGACTACTTGGAGAATTCCAGACAGACGCCGAGCTTCGACGGGATTTTCTTGCTTCCATACCCCTGTCGAACGAACGGATGGGATAGCGGTCAAAACTTGGTTTCGACCGCCCAATCCCAGCTCAGCCTACTTGCCGCGCACCTTCGGCATCAGGATGTATTTCCAGGGTGAGGGAAACTCACCGACCGGCACCTCGATCAAGTTGGGACCGGGATTGGCGATGGCCTTGCGCAGTTCCTGCAACAGCGCGTCGGGGGTTTCAGCCCTGGCGGCGCTCACGCCGCAACTCTCGGCCAGCCCGACGAAATCGGGGCTCGTCAGATCCGACGCGATGTAGCGTCCACCATAATTGTCGCGCTGGATGCCTTTGACGTTGCCGAAGGCATTGTCCTTCATGACCACGATGTTGACGGGAATGCCGTGATGAGCGGCCGTCGCCAGCTCCGAGATGGTGAACATTGCACCACCGTCGCCGGCGATGGACACGACCGGCACGTCAGGACGAGCATGTGCGGCACCGATGGCCGAAGCGATGCCCCAGCCCAATGTCCCCTGATAGCCCGTCGACAGAAACGTGCGCGGTCCATAGGTCGGGAATGTGAAGCGGGAGACGTAGCCGATCTGCGTCAGCTCATCGACGAAGATGCCATCTTCCGGCAAGGCCTCGCGGATCGCTCGAAGCCACCCGAGTTGCGGCGCCAGCTCTGTTTCGAACTCCGCCATCAACCGGGTCTTTTCGTCGACGATGCGCTCTCTCCATGTCGAGCGATCCGGTTGATCGGGCAAAGCATCGATCAACGCCGGCAAAGCGGCACCAAGATCAGCCTGAATACCGACGGTTGCCGGAGCGACCCGGTTGAGCGCCGCCTCGTCCAGATCGATATGCACGATTTTCAGATCGTCATCGACGCCCCATTCGAGCTTCTGTGCCGTCATCCGGGTCCCGAGACCGATGACCAGATCGCAGTCCTTCCACAGGGCATGTCCCATGGGCATCGTGATCGAAAGGGGATCGCGGGAGTCCATCACGCCGTGTCCGGTCCGAAAAGCCATCACGCCTGCGCCGATGCGGGCGGCAAGGTCGCGGACTTCAGCGCTGTGGCTCTGGGCACCGGAACCGACGACAATCAACGGCCGCGCCGATCCGGCAATCGCCTCTGCAGCCTTGGCAATCAAGTCCGCATCCGGCGCAACCATGTCAGGTCTCGCGACCGTTAGCGCTGAGGGATCGTAGCCGCTTTCCTTGCGCCAGACATCGACCGGAACCTCCAGTCCGACCGGGCGCGGTCGGCCGGTCCAGAGAGCCGCCCACGCGGCATCGACCTGCGCCGGTGCCTCTCCTCCGTCCATGACTCGTTCGGCATGTTTCGTCAGCGACTGGAAAATCTCGAGCTGGCCATCGATCTCATGCAACAGCCCAAAGCCCTTGCCAATCGCCCTCGACGGAATCTGGCCGACAACTCCGAACACAGGCAGGTTCAGTGACTGAGCCGTGCACAGGGCTGCAGCGCCGTTGAGAAAACCGGGCCCCGGCACGATGGCAAAAGCCTGTTGCCTGCCCGTCGCAAGAGCGGCCCCAAGGGCCATGTAAACGGCGCCCTGCTCGTGGCGCGCATGCACCGGATGTATGACATTCTGCTTGCGGTAGAGAGCGTCGAACAGCGGATCGTTCTGGACGCCGGGCAGGCAATACAGGTTTTCGATGCCGTTGGCGATCAAGCTGTCGACCACCAGGTCCGCAACGGTTTGGCTCATGAAATCGCTCCTCTTGAACGCTACCCGACAACTTTGGCGATGGCCGCAGCCAGCGGCTCGATATCGCTTTTCTGGATACCCGCCACATTGATCCTGCCATCGTCGATGGCGTAGATCGCATGATCTTCACGCAGGCTCTTGATCGCCTCCGGACCGATATCCAGGAGCGAAAACATGCCGGCCTGGCGCGCCAGATAATCGAACCGGTTCGAGCCCGTCTGCTGTTGCAGTGCCGTGACGAGCTCGTGGCGCATCGAAGCGACCCTCTCCCGCATTGTCCGCAGTTCGCCGAGCCATTGGGCCCTGAGCTTCGGGTCACACAGAACGGTCCGCACGATCGCGGCACCATGATCGGGTGGCATCGAGTAGTTGCCACGGGCCAGGTTTTTCAACGTCCCCGCCGCTGCCTTGGCAGCGGTTTCCGTCTCGGCGACCACCAGGGCCAGCCCGGTCCGCTCGCGATAGATCGCAAAATTCTTGGAAAAAGAAACCGCCACGAACACTTCCGGAAGCGTCGCGGCCAGCTGCCGTACGGCGAAGGCATCACCTTCGAGCTCATCGCCGAAGCCGAGATAGGCCAGGTCGACCAGCGGCACCAGGCCCCGCTCAAGCAGCAATGACCCGACACGCTCCCACTGTTCTTTCGAAAGGTCCGCGCCGGTCGGATTGTGGCAACAACCGTGATGCAGCACCACATCGCCGCGCGGTACCAATGCCAGATCCTCCATCATGCCGTCGAAGTCGACGTTTCGGCCGGCCTCGTCGAAATAGCGGTAAGAACTGGACGGCAGACCGGCCTGCCACAGCGTCGGCACGTGATTGGACCAGCTTGGCGTGGGCAGCCAAACCGTTGCCGAAGGATGCGCACCTTTGATCAGATCGAAAAGCAGGCGCAGCGCGCCGCTGCCGCCCGGTGTCTGGACGCTGGCAATTCGTGCCGGCTCAACCGCATCGCCGAGCACCAGCTCTGTTGCGGCGCGGCAGTAATCGGGATCGCCCTGCAACCCGACATAGGTCTTGGTCTGTTGATCGGCCAAAATCCTTTGTTCGGCCGCCTTGACGCAGTCCAGAACCGCCGTTCGTCCGAGATCGTCACGGTAGACACCGATGCCAAGGTCGATCTTGCCGGCCCTGGTGTCGGCGGCGAACTCCTGGGACAGCCGAAGGATCGGCGGCGGGGCGGGCAAGGACAGTGATTCGAGCAAGGGTCAATTTCCATGACTTGTCATTTAATGACTTATCATATAAAAAACGGGAAACGACGTTGTCAATGGGGACCGCCATGAGCGCCGGAATTCTCGATCTGGACTTTGTGCCGCCGGGCGCCAGCATCGTTTCCATGGCGACCCATCGGCTTTCGCGGCTGCTACGCAGCGAGCTGGGCGAACTGCTCAACCAGCAGTCGGAGATCGGCCTTCCGGGATGGCGGATTTGTATTGGCCTGGCCTCGCGCGGCGAGATCACCCAGAAGGAACTGGTCGACTACACCAAGATCGAACAGGGACAAATCAGCCGGTCCCTGGCCTATTTGGAAGATGCCGGACTGATCGCATCGCGGCGCTGCGATGAAGACCGTCGGTCCCGCCGCTTTTCCCTGACGGCCAAAGGCCAGGATGAGATTCAACGGCTTCTTCCGTCGGTGACGGTCTATTGCGACGCCGTGGATCAGGCCTTGACGGAAGAAGAGCTCAAGCTTTTTCTATCCATGGCAGAGCGGATCGCAGCAGCTGCAACCCCCGCTTACGAAGATCCGCCGAAGAAGGCGGCAGAACCAGCCTGACCGTAAGGTCCAATTCAATCAAACCGCTTCCAAGGGAGGAAATCATCATGAAGCTCACGAAACTTTTGACCGGCCTCGTCGCGGGCGCTGCCCTGTTGGCCGCCGGTGTTGCCAACGCTGATGACTGGAAGCCGGATGGCCCGCTGAAACTGCAGATCGGTTTTGGCGCCGGCGGCTCGACCGACACCATGGGCCGGGTGCTCGCCAAGGTGATGGAAGACCAGACCGGTTGGAACATCGTCGCCGAAAACAAGACCGGCGGGGGCGGTGTCGCCATGTTCACCGGCATCGCCAAGATGCCGCCGCGCGGCAAGGTCATCGGCCTCGGCGTCAACATGCCGATCCTGGTCAATCTGGTGAACCGTGGCGATCAGCTCGAATTCGACCTCGACAGCTTCGATTATCTCGGCACCATTTCCAAGGCCGAACTGGCCTTGGTCGCCAGCAAGGATGCCCCCTTCGATGACCTCGAAGGTCTGGTCGCCTATGCCAAGGAACAGGGCAATCTGCCGGTTGCTTTTGGCGCACCGCCGCAGAAGCTGCTCATGGATGTGACCGCCCGCGATACCGGCGCCCAATTCAACATGGTGTCCACCAAGGGCGGCGCCGAAACGATGAAACTGATCCTAGGCGGTCAGGTTCTGGCCGGCTTCAGTTCCGGCGAGCATCTGCCCTATGCCGAATCCGGTGACATGAAGGTGATCGCGGCTGCCAATGCGGAGCGCCTCAGCTACGAACCGGACGTCAAGACGTTCACCGAGTCCGGCGTCAACGCCTATGTCGATCCGTATTTCTTCCTGGCCACCACAAAAGGCACGTCGCCGGACGCGGTGAAGGCAATCAGTGCGGCCATCGACGAAGCAATGAAGTCACCCGAGATGGCGGAAATCGTTGGCAACGCGACCAAGGGCAAGCCTTTGAATCTGGGACCGGACGGCACAAAAACGATGCTGGTCGACGGCCTCGGCAACGTCAAAGTGCTTTTCCAGAAGTGATCTTGAACCCCGCCGCTCCGGCGGCGGGGTCACTTCAGGCGGGAGGGTCCCATGACATCTTCGGATCGGCTGACCGGCGCCTTCTTTCTGCTGTTTGGGCTGGCCGTCTATTTTCTAGTGATCCCGACCTATGTCGAACAGGTCGAGGGCGGGAACCTGGCGCCCAATACCCTGCCCAACGCGATTTCCATCGTCATCGCGGTCTGCGGCGGTCTGCTGATGCTCAAGCCGACCACCCATCAACCGCCGAGTGGCCGTTACTTTCTGAAAACGGCCATGTATGTCGCGATCCTCGCGGCGGCGATCTACGCCATGTCCTGGTTCGGCTTCATCAATGTCGCTCCGGTGTTGGCGTTGGTCATGATGCTTATCATCGGCGAAAGACGACCGCTTTGGCTGGCCGGGGGCGTGATTGCGATGCCGGCCGCCATCTGGTTCTTCGTCGTGCAGCTGCTCGACAGGGCTTTGCCGTAGCACCATGGTTGATTTTTCCGTCATCCTCGCCGGTTTCGGCGACGCATTTTCCCTGACGAACCTCTTCTTCGTCCTGTTTGGCGTTGTTGTCGGTCAGTTCGTCGGCGCTGTTCCGGGGATCGGTCCCGTTATGGCGATGGCCATCGCCATTCCTTTCACCTTCGCGCTCGATCCGCTGGTCGCCATCGCTTTCCTTGTCGGGGTCAACAAGGGCGGCCTTGTCGGCGGCGCCGTGCCTGCTGTGCTGATGAACACGCCGGGCACACCCGATGCCGCGGCAACAGCACTTGACGGCTATCCGCTCGCACGCAAGGGGAAGCCGTTGAAGGCGACCAAGATGGCGTTGTTTTCATCGGTCACCGGCGACACGTTCAGCGACATCGTCCTGATCACCGTATCGGCGCCGCTCGCCATTCTGGCGCTGCGCATGGGACCGATCGAAATCGTAGCCCTGATGATTTTCGCCTTCTCGGTCCTGGCAGGCCTGGTCGGTGAATCGCTCATCAAAGGAATCATTGCCGCTGCTCTCGGCCTGCTCTTCGCCTCGATCGGCAGCGACCCGGAGAATTACACGCCGCGCCTCATCTTCGGCATGTGGGATCTCTATGACGGCTTGCCGCTGGCCTCTGTCGCCATCGGCATGCTGGCCATTTCCGAAATTCTCAAGCGGCTGGCGGAGAGCGACAGCTCCGTCGGGTCGACCATCGAGGTCAAGGACACCGGAAATCCGGACGACCAAAGGGTGACCTGGGCCGAATACTGGTCATGCCGCTACACGATGCTGCGCGGCGCCGTAACGGGAACCATTCTTGGCGCCCTGCCCGGCATTGGCTCGACGGCCGCCGCCTTCATGTCCTACGCCTTCACCAAGGCCTCTGCGAAAGATCCGCAAAGCTTCGGCAAGGGCAACATCCAGGGCATCGCAGCGGCCGAATCCGCCAACTCGGCGGTCGTCGGCGCCAACCTGATCCCGCTGTTGACGCTGGGCATTCCGGGAAGCGTCGGCGCCGCGCTGATCATCAGCGCCTTCATGATCCACGGCCTTCAGCCCGGACCGCTGCTCTTCGAAAACCAGGGCCGGCTCGTCTATGGATTGTTCGGCGCCATGATCATGGCCAATTTCATCAATCTGTGGATCGGACAAGTTGGCCTGCGCCTATGGGTCAAGGTGGTTTCCGCGCCGGAATCGATCATCTTCTCGTCTGCGCTGCTCCTGTGCATCGTCGGCGTCTCGATGGCGACCAGCGGACTGTTCGGCGTCAGCGTCATGCTGGTGTTTGCGGTGATCGGCTACCTGATGTCGGCCTTCGGCTATTCGCTGGTAATCTTTATCATCGCTTTCTTCCTCGGCCCGCGCTTCGAAATCTCGATTTCGCAGATGCTGGCCCTCACCAATGGCGACCCTCTTCAGATCATCCGCTATCCGGTTGCTGTGGCACTGCTGGTTCTGTCGGTCGCTGCGGTGATCTGGTTCCTCGCACGCAACAAAGCTGGCGAGACCAAGGAAGTCGAGGATGCTCTCGACTGAGGTTGGCGCCGCAAATACCAAGTCAGTTGACTCACTGTTGATAGCAAGAAGCGGGCCTTGGCCTTCCCATTCTGAAAAATTCGCTTGACGCAAAGGCTCCAGTCCTCTGACTGGGGTTCGAGAAACCGGGCAGACACCTGCTGGAGTCCGCCTCCTCACGCGCGATCACAGGAGCAATGAAGAGATGCTGTCAAACACGCTCTCTCGGCGGGTCGAATGGGGCGATTGCGATCCCGCCGGCATCGTTTTCAACCCGAACTTCTTCAGCTGGTTCGACCATTCGACGACCATGCTCTACGAGGCGGCGGGCTGGCCAAAGCAGGAAATGCTGGCGCATTTCGGCGCCGCCGGCTGCCCTCTGGTCGACACCCGGGCAACGTTTCGGGCGCCGTGCAGCTACGGTGACACCGTGGAGATCACCTCGACAATCGCCGAGATCCGGCGCTCGAGCTTCGACATTCGCCATGTCCTGAACAAGGGTGATTTGCTTTGCGTCGAAGGCTTCGAAACCCGTGTCTGGACTGTCCACGACCCGGATAGCGGCGCCCTGAAGTCATCGGCATTGCCAGAGGAACTGGCCGCTCGCTTCCGTCAGGACTGATCTCGACTTTCCTGCGATAGCGCCTCACGCAGACGCCGGGCCAGTTCGGCCTGCCGGTAGGGCTTGCGCAGCAGATTGACGGCCCGCTGCGACAGTTCCTCGGAATGCACCAGATCCTCCGCGTAACCGGATGTCAGCAATACCGCGATGTCGGGATAGTCACGTTGCACCCGATCAGCCACCGCATATCCCGAAACGCCGCCCGGCATCACCAGATCGCTGAAGACCAGATCGATCCCCGGCGTATCGTGGAGCAGCTCGAGCGCCTCCCGACCATCCTGTGCGGCCAGGGTGCGATAGTTGAGCGCCTTCAACCGGTCCACAGTCAGACGTCGAACCTTCGGATCGTCCTCTACGACCAGGATCAGTTCGCCCTTGCCCTCCGGAGCCGTCTCGCCCCTGCTGTCGATAACCCCATCGACCGGATCCTCGGCAGCCTCATGGCGCGGCAGATAGATGTTGACGGTGGTGCCGAAACCGACCTCCGAATAGATCGTCGCATTGCCGCCGGACTGTTTGGCGAAACCATAGACCATGGAGAGCCCAAGACCGGTGCCTCGGGCCTCTTGCTTGGTTGTGAAGAAAGGCTCGAACACCCTCTGTAGAATGTCCTCCGGCATGCCTGTGCCCGTATCCGAAACCGAGACGCGAACATATTCGCCGGGTTCCAGATCGACCTCGCGCGCCGCATAGTCCTCATCGAGCGAGGCATTGCGGGTCTCGACCATGAGGCGGCCGCCGGAGGGCATGGCATCACGGGCATTGACGGCAAGGTTCAGCAATGCCGTTTCAACCTGGCCCGGATCGACACGCGTCGCCCAGAGCTCGTGGACCATCGACGTACCGTATTCGATGTGGCTCCCCAGGGTGCGTTTCAGCATGCCACTCAGGTTGCCGATCAATCGGTTGATATTGACCACTTCGGGCTGCAGCACACTGCGCCGGGCAAACGCCAGCAACTGGTTGGTCAGACCGGCTCCCATCTCGGCGGCAGCTTGCGCCTCGTGCAGCAGTTCGAGATGCCGCGGCTCCTCCAGTTGCATTTCAAGGAGTTCCAGATTGCCGGTGATCACCGTCAGCAGGTTGTTGAAATCATGAGCAACCCCGCCGGTCAGTTGTCCCACCGCCTCCATGCGTTGGGAGCGCGCAAGCACCTGCTCCGCCTGCTTGCGCGCCGTCAGATCATGGACGATGCCGCAGAAATAGATCGTCCGACCGTCGGTGAACTCGCCGACCGAAAGGTGCATCGGAAACACCGTGCCGTCTTTCTTGAGACCATGCACCTCACGACCGATACCGATGATGCGCCGTTCCCCGGACTTCAGGTAGCGGTGGATGTAACCGTCGTGCTCCGCAGCCACAGGTTCGGGCATCAGCATGGACACGTTGCGCCCGGTCATGTCCGCCTGACGATAGCCGAACAGGGCAGTCGCCGACCGGTTGGCGGAGCGGATCGCCCCCTGTTCGTCGATGGTGATGATGGCGTCGACGGCCGCATCGAGCAACGCCTGGAGATTGCCTATCTCGTTGAATTTTTCACTTTTCTTTCGCGCCATCCAATGATCCCCACGCCGGCAGACCCGATTGATGCACGACCGGCGGCGGCGTTGCAACAGGCCGAGCAGGCATCGATTGATCTGGCTCAAATCGGAGAACCGGCGACGCGGCACAATGGCGTGAATGGGAACCGGACGGATGGAACACGGCCACAGCCCCCAGGAAGTGCATGACAGAATTACCCGGCCACCCGGGCGTGGCCATCTGAGGGATTTCGTCTATGGCGGCATTGACGGCGCTGTCACCACATTTGCCATCGTTGCCGGTGTGGAGGGGGCCGGGTTTTCCCACATAGTCATCATCGCGCTGGGCATTGCCAACGTCCTGGCGGACGGGTTTTCCATGGCCGCCGGCAACTTTTCCGCCACCAAGACCGAAATTGACAACATCCAACGGCTGCGCGAGATCGAGCGGCGCCATATCCGCGAGGTACCCGACGGCGAGCGCGAAGAAGTGCGGCAGATCCTGCAGCGCAAGGGGCTGTCGGGCGATGTGCTCGAACAGGCCGTCGACGCCATCACTGCCGACGAGAGAACCTGGATCGACCTGATGCTGGTCGACGAATACGGCACGCAGCCGGAAGATCCACGACCGCTTCCCGCCGCCGCCGTCACTTTTGTCTCGTTCGTGTTGTGCGGGCTCGTGCCGTTGCTTCCCTTCCTGTTCGGCAACGCCAATCCGTTCACGCTGGCCATCGCGTTGACTGCGGCGACCTTCTTCGCCATCGGCGCCTTGAAAAGCCGCTGGGCTCTCGCCTCCTGGTGGCGGTCAGGCGCCGAAACGCTGTCGATCGGCGCCGCCGCCGCCATCATTGCCTATGGCGCCGGTGCCTGGATCGGCACATTGACCGGGCAAATTCCCTGAACAGGCGGGCATCTGAATAGTCGGCGCAAACCACGGCTTCGGCATTCTTGATCCATCTCAAAGCAAACCCTCTGGTGGCACGCCAGACTGCAACACTGAGTGGTTTCGCTCTCGTTCAGGCAGCACCAAGCCGACTGGCCGGAGGCGACCCTTGCCTGCCGACCGGCACGAGGCCGGCCGTGGCACCTATTCGAATGGGAATGAAGCGATGACCTACAGGACAATCCTCGTCAGTCTGACAACCGAGTCCAATGCCGAACGCCTGTCGCGGGCGGCCTGCGCACTGGCGCGCCAGTTCGATGCCCACATCATCGGGCTGCACACGAACCAGGCCATGCCTATGCACCCGGGTGTTTCCGTTCACCTGACTCCGGAAGCCATGTCGATGTTCGCCGACGCACAGAAGCGACAGGCGGAAGCCATTCGCATGATCTTCGAGCGAGTGACGAGCGCCGAAGGCATTGCCGGACACTGGACGCTGGTCGACGCCAATGCCAACAGCGCCGGTATTCGCCATGTCGAACATGCCCGCTATGCCGACCTGGTGCTGATGTCCCAGGCCGATCCCGATCACGACCGGGCCGACCAGGCGGATATCCAGCGTGAAGTCATCATGGGATGCGGCTGTCCCGTTCTGGTGCTGCCCAATGCCGGCACTTTTGAAAGCTTCGGACGCAAGGTGATGATCGGCTGGAGCGCCACCCGAGAGGCCGCCCGCGCCGTGCATGACGCTATCCCCTTCATGCGCGGCGGCGAGGCCACCGTCATGTGGGTCTCCCATTCGCCAGATGATGCAGACCATCTCAACGAAACCGCCGAGGCCGTGGCCGACAATCTGCGTCGGCACGAGGTCGACGTTCGCGTCGCCCACTGGCAAAGCGGCGGCATTGCCATCGGCGATGCCCTTCTCAACGAAGCATACGAAAGCGGCGCGGACCTGATCGTCTCAGGCGCCTTCGGCCATTCCCGCTTCTACGACTTCGTCATCGGTGCGACGACGACCCACCTGCTTGAGCACATGACGCTGCCGGTGCTGTTTTCGCATTGATGGTCGAGGAACAACGTCAATGGGGCTGCTTGTGGTGGACTTCACGACCAGTTAGAGAGGCTATGGCTAAACCAATTTCAGGATAGAAATTGAACCCCATAATTCAGGTCCATTGTATTCTTGACGGGACTGCCAATAGTCTTGCCTCAGAGCTCGTTGTATTCATGACGCTTGCCATCGGAGGTATCTGCACTTTGATCGCCATTTTGCGAATGCACATCGCCGACAAGCATTTGGACCCAACCCACCGATTCACGGCAAAACCGACCCCACTGTCACGAGCCTTCCATAGTTTGGTTCGAGTGCTTACCGGACGGGGATACACGCAAATCGGCCACTCCATTTGGCGGCAGGGTATGTTGCTTTACATTGTGTCCTGGCTAGCCATCGGCTTCTTGCTTGCTTACGCTTTATGGACGAAACCGTGCCAATGAGAATACCGATCCGCCGGGAGAGACCAACCATGGCAGCGCTCCACAGAAATGATGACATTGCGGACTTGGTTCGAGTAGCCGGCTTTATGCGGTCAGCTTCATTCTAGGTCGACTTATCTTCAACGAGAGAGAGTGAAACATGAAAGCAGCCGTACTCTTAGTCGCACTGTTTGCCGCGTCGGCAGCACAAGCGGCTGCCGGTTTCCAGTGCAACCAACATGGCGCTGTTGTCACCTTGGCGGATGGGACCGTCTACTATCTGGGAAACAAGTGTGACGCTGCTCAAAAGGGAGGTGGCACCGGGAAGTGGTGGCTGGCTGCCTCCTTCTTTGCAGTCGAGATCGACGGCCAGGCGATAAGGCTGCCTTTCGAGATCGACTGCGACCTTCCCTTTTGCAGCCCGTAGTCGATTCCGGCGGCATTCCATCGACCTGACGTTTCTACCGCCCCGGAGCGACACCCAAGCCCTGGCGGATGGCCAGGTAGGACAGCAGGTCTGAGAGCGATATCACGCCTTCCAGCCGACCGTCTCGGGCCACGAGCCATTTGCGCTGGCCGTTCTTCGCCATCTTTTCGAACAACGCGTCGGTGGGCATGTCCATGGCGACGGTGTTGGTCTCGTCGGACGGAGCCAGAATGTCGCCGAGCTGGGTGGCTGCCCAGTTTTCTCGATCGATGCCATTAATCAGTGCGGTGTCGACATACCCAAGCAGATGCTCACCTTCCATCACCGGAACGAAGCTGACATGCCGTGGCAGCATCACGTCGTCGACCAGCGATTGAACACTCGTGCCGACATCGGCGGTGACCGGCGAGGCGGTCATCAACGAACGCACTGTACGATCCTGCAAAGAGGCTTTTATGACCAGTTGCTGGTAGCTGCCGCGTGAGGCATTGACGATGAAGAATCCGATCAGGATCTGCCAAAAGCCTCCGACGAGATTTGTCGTGAACAGCGCCAGCACGCCGGAGAGAATGAGCAGCAACCCGAACCCGGTCCCAAGCAGGCTGGCGATCCGGGTTGCCTTGAAAAGATCCCTCTGGAAATGCCACAGCACCGCCCGCAACACCCGCCCGCCGTCGAGCGGAAAGGCCGGGATCAGGTTGAAGACAGCCAGGATGAGATTGATCAGGCCAAGGTATTCGAGAACCACCCGAACCGGCCCGGACGCGCCGATGACGGCAATCAGGGCCAGATAGGAAAGCCCCGCCAGCGCAAGGCTCATAATAGGCCCGGCGATGGCAATCCAGAACTCCGATTCCGGGCTGCGCGGTTCCTGTTCCAGTTCGGCGACCCCGCCGAAGATGAACAACGTGATGCCGCCGACCTTGAGTCCGAAACGGCGGGCCACGACGGAATGGGCAAGTTCGTGCAGAATCAGCGACGCGAACAGGCCGAGCATGGCGACGACCGCCAGGGCGACGTGATCAACCTGCGACAGGCCCGGGAGCTCTGCCGGCAGATAGGTCGTCGACAGGGTCCAGACGATCAGCGCGGCGATCAGCAGCCAACTCGGATCTACCCGGATCCTGAAACCGAAGATCTCAAACAGGTCCACTGCGTTCTTGAACATTGCCCCGTTTCCTACAAACGAAAGGGAAGGACGTTCGTTGCAGATTGCCGGGTTTTGCCGCCTACGGATTGACCTTCGTCAATTTTCGGCTGGCTCATGCACGGGTCGGCAAAAATTGATCCAGCGCAATCGGCGATCCAGCGTTTCGCCTAATCTCGAACCGACCAATGTGAATGCATCGAGGACCGCGAAATGGCTCTGACAACACTGCTGGCCGTTCATTCGACCGAAGAACCGGTCGACTCCATCAAACCGACCATCGAGCTCTCCGGCAATGTTGGCGCCCATCTCAACCTTGTCGTATTCGGCACGCTGAGTACACCGCCGGCGACAGCCTATGGTGCTATGGCCACCGCCTATCTCGCCGATGAACGCGACAGCGTCGTGCGCCGCGCACAGCAACGCGCGGCAGAGGTCGAAAAGATCGTTCAGGATGCTCAACTGTCAGCTTCAGTACTGGTCGAATGTGTCGACGCGGGAATCGTCGGCCGTATCATGTCACGGCACGCGCACTATGCCGATGCCACCGTTTTCCCGAACGGTAGCCTGCCGGACGCCGATCAGCCAACCCGCGCCTTCAACGGCATCCTGTTCGATTCCGGCCAGCCGGTCATCGTTCTCGGCGATACGAGCAAACCCGTTCCTGCCGCCAGACGCATCATCATGGGGTGGAACGGCGAGCCGGAAGCAGCGCGCGCCATTCACCGCAGCCTGCCGCTGCTGCAGACGGCCAAGGAAGTCCACGTCGTTCTTGTCGACCCCGACCTCTCCGGGTCGGCCAATGCAGGTGACGATATGGCAACCTTCCTGACCCGCCATGGCCTCAATGTAACGGTCGACCAACTGCCCGGCGGCGGCCGCGAAGTGGCCGACGTGCTTCTCCAGCACGCCGTCGACAAGGACGCCGACATGCTGGTGACAGGCGCCTATGGCCATTCGCGCCTTCGCGAGTGGCTACTCGGCGGCACCACCCGAGACCTGCTGTCGAGTTCGAAACTGCCGGTGCTGATGGTTCACTGACCAGTAAACGCCGGTGACGGGAAAGGTTACCTCAATCGTGGAACAAGCCTATCGGAACACCTCCACGAGATCGGCAACGCGGACGCCTTCCTTGATTTCCTTCAATCTCGCGAAAATCAACGCAACGGCGATACCGAACAGACCGTATCCAATAGCATCGCTGAAGGCTTCCGCGGCCAGCGCAATATAAAAACTGGAACCGGAGAATGGCGCGGGTGTTTCGCTGAAACCGAGCACAACCGCAATCAATATGAAGTACGAAAACTCCAAAGCCAGCACCGCAATGATCGGCCAACGGTAGTTCTTCGTCAGCTCCATGCTTCGGCGCAGCGCAGAAAATCCGGCACCTTCGATAACGACGGCAGGAACGGCCGCACAGAATACGGCATAAAGCCAGAGACCGGGAATAATCAACAGAGCCGTGCCCATCAAAATGAGGACGCCCGTGACGATCGAAACGATAACAATCGCTGGCAGACACCTGGCAGTTGCGGCAAAGTAGCTGCCCATTCGCACCGGTCGACCCAACCGGGCGTCATAGGCGAGTTGCACGATCACCGCGGTGACGACTGCTGTTATCACCACGCTTATTGTAAACGACGCCAGAAACGCAATCAGCTCGTAGATGCCCCATTCTTCCTCTTGGCTGTTGCTGGAATCAGCCCACCAATCGAACGCGTGCCATAGCGTCAGATCGATCAATGCAAGGACGAACCCCGGCAAGATCACAACGGGCAGCTTCCTGAAAAGAATAGAAAA
Organism: Hoeflea sp.; assembly: GCA_965216535.1. GTDB lineage: Bacteria > Pseudomonadota > Alphaproteobacteria > Rhizobiales > Rhizobiaceae > Hoeflea_A. The sequence continues at coordinate 952,874 of OZ244175.1, read as the reverse complement.
CGACTCCCCGAGTATGCGGCCCACTCCCAAGGGCATACGCGGTCTGTCGAAAGTTACTTCAGTCACGTCCTGATCTCGCAGTTTTTAAAGCCGAAAGGCCGGACCAGCCTTCCAATCCAATTCGTCCGAACGGGGCAAAATGCATTAAGTGAAGACAGAGAGCATTCTTCCAAACGGAGAGTTCCGTTGCTTGCCGCCACCGTGCTCTCGCCGACCCGGAACCCTCACCGGAACACCTCGACGAGATCGGCAACGCCGACACCTTCCTTGATTTCCTTCAGTCTCGCGAAGACCATAGCCACGGCGATGCCAACGAGGCCATAGCTCAGGGCACTTCCAGCAGCTTCCAGAACCGGTGCAACGTAAAGGTCAATATTTAGGAAGGTGGGGAAGGCCGACTGTGCGAGTGGCGCAACCGAAACAAACACAAACGTGATCAGTATGACGAACAGCAGGATCAAAGCCAGCGCCAGGAAAACAGGCCAGCGGTAACTCCTAGTGAGTTCCGCACTGCGGCCTAGCGCACGAAAACCCGAACCTTCGATGACAATGGCGGGCACGGTCACCGAGTAAACGGCATAGATCCAAAGGCCTGGAAGGATCAAGAGGGCGAAGCCCAAGGTGCTGAGCAGCGAAGCCGCGACCGAGAGGACCACAATGGCCGGCAGGTTTCTGATGGTCGCTGCAATATATCTGCCCAAATTCATCGGTCGGTTCAGCCGCGCATCATAGGACATCTGCACGATTGCAGCCGTGACGATGCTTGAAATCGTCCAACTCAACAGAACGACGGCCAATATCTGGGAAAAAGTCTCGAGATCCCCTCCCACGCTGGCCCCGGTGATCAGGTTGCCAAGCTTGAGCTCGATCAGAGCCGGGATGAAGCCAAGCACGAGAACAATGGGCAACTTCCTGTAAAGAACCGAAAATGTGTCCCCGATAATACGGCCTACCCCCAAAGGCACGTGCGGGGTGTCAAATGTCGTCGTGTCTGTCACTTGCTGTCCTGTCCATGTTGACAATGAGGATACCAAAGCCGGAAGGCGCGTCGCGCCTTTCAGGCCAAACACCTTCAGGGGGTTTCACCAAAAGGTATGTCGAGTGCGAGGTGTCCGGTCGCCGGGGCTTGGGTTACCAGACGACGTGCCTCAGCGGAACACCTCCACGAGATCGGCAACGCCGATGCCTTCCTTAATCTCTTTCAGTCGGGCGAAGATCAACGCGACGGCGATACTGAAAATGCCATAGGTCAGGCCATTTCCGATCGCTTCAAGCACCATTGCGAGAAGGCTTGTAGTACCGAAAACAAAACCGGAGACGAATCCGATTGCCGCACCCACCACCGTCGCTACAAGAACGAGGCACAGAAAGATCAGAACCATCGTGCCCACAATCGGCCAACGATAGTTCTTGGTCAGTCGCGCGCTGCGGCCGAGAGCACGGAAGCCAGCCCCCTCGATCACAATGGCAGGAACGAACACCGAAAACACGCTCATCAGCCAAAGACCGGGCACCACAAACGCTAGCCAACCCACGCCGAACAGTACTGTGCTGACGATCGAGAGCGCCAAGATCGCCGGCAGATTCCGAATCGCGGACGCAAAATATTGTCCGATCCGGGTTGGCCGGCTCAGCTTTGCATCATAGGAGAGCTGCACAATCATGGCAGTGACGATGCTCGAGGTCAGCAGGCTCAAAAGAAACGCCACCGCAAAAGCAACTGCGAATGACGATCCGTCGAATTCGAAGGTCTCTCCGGCAGCTAGCTGGGAACCAATCTGTCCCGGCAATAGGCTCACGATAAGTATTTGAATCAAAGCAGGAATGAAGCCCAATATCAGGATAGCCGGAAGCTTCCTGAAAAGTATGGAAAACGTATCTCCTACGATCTGGCCAACACCGAGTGGAGCGCGGGTGTCATCAAAGGTCGTATCAGTCACTTTTTATCCCAACTTGCTTTCCGTGTTCAGGCACGTCGTTCGTGCCGCATCCATAATATTCGCACTGCAAGAGCAGTTATCGATTCATTCAAAAGATGCCGTCGCCCAGCTGATTCACCGTACACATATATAACACCGCACAATATGTGAAGATTGTGCACCATTACGTTTCAGTAAGATTCAAAAACAATACAATTACTCTTCGCGATTGGTCGTATGATGCTTGTCGGCTCGTTTTTCACCAAACAATTGACGCTGTTCAAGATAGGACCGCTGCGCCTTGTAAAACGCCGTCAGAAACGCCTGCCATGAAGCTTCGGGCACCGCATCCGCGTACTCGATTTTCTGCCTGATCTGTTCGACAACCGCAGCCAGGGTGGCTCTGTGGCGGTCATATTGATCGGCGCTTTTCGGACGGTCGGCCTCACGCAGAAACCCTTCCAGGGTCTGCAATTCGAAAGCGCCGTAGTGCTCCAGGTGATGGGGCAAAAAGCGGAAATCAGGCGAACCGGCGGCCGGTTGATCGTCCTGCTTCGCGATGTCCTTGAGCAGGATCGCCACCGGCAGATGAATGACGAAAGTGCCGGCGATGAGGTCGCCCAGCCGCTGGCGTCGCCGATTGAACAAGGGAATTGCCAGAACGCCGCCGACCCAGCCCAGCGACAACAGCGTGGGTACCAGCCCGGCATTGTTCAGCGTGAGAACCAGGGTCCCCGGCAGGAAAATCTCCGCCTCCTTCATCAGATTTCGCACCACGAGCGATTGCGTGGTCAACGCTGCACCGTCAGCGGAAACGACTTTGATCTTCATCAGGCGCTTGCCGATGGTCTGACCGTTCCAGGCAAGCTCGGAAACCGCGTAGTAGGGAATACGAATGAAGAAAAAGAGCATCGCGGCAACGGCCATGGCCGAGCCCGGCGTCAACAGGCCGGTGGCCAAAAACAGCAGGAACAGCGCCAATGCTCCAAGGCCGGTCAGAACCAGGTCGGTGATCTGCGCGGCCATGCGAACGCCAAGTCCCGCAATCCTGAAAAAAAGCGGCACACCTTCAGGCGGCAGAAGACGGTCCATTCCCCGTGGTGTCATCGCTGCCGCCTTCCGCCCAGCCAGAACCACAGAAGCCAAAGGGCGCCTATGCCCCAGCCAAGCGCGATGCGTGTCGTCCGGTCGAGAACAAGCTGACGGGCGAATCCTTCCAGCAGTGCTGCGACTACCAGCATCATTGCCGCAATCAGCGCCAGCTTGACGGCATCGTGGCCGGCAATGCGCAACGCCTCGGTGCGGGTTTTGTTTTCCGGAAACAGCACCGCAAGCCCCAGCTTCAACCCACCGGCGCAGGCGATACAGATCGCCGACAATTCGGTGACACCATGTACCGAAAGCCAGCCGAACAGATCGAGACCCAACCCTCGATCCACGTGCAGAGCGTAGAATACTCCCAGGATCAGCCCGTTATAGAAGACCAGCAGGATCGAGGGCGCACACAGGAACGCGCCAAGCCCGAAGACGAAGATCGCGATGCGGGTGTTGTGAGAAAACAGATAGGCGGCAAACGAACCGAGTCCCGATTGCTCGTCGTCGGGATAGAGCTGATTGCGCAGAAAACTCGTGCTGGCATCCGGCCTTCGCCCTCCAGCGAGTTCAGAAGGCATGAACACGTAAAACCAGTCCGGGCTTTCGAAAAAAAAGAAATACCCGGCCACGGCTCCGGCGGCCATGCACAGGAACCCCAGCAGCACCGATCTCCAGGAGGCGCGCATGGCGCGTGGTCCGCCTTCCATAAGGAACTTTCGGACGATCCCGCCCAGCCTCTGCTGCGGGGCATAGACGCTGAGATAGGCGCGGCTGGTCAAGGCCTCGAGATATCGCAGCAGCCCGCGATCAAGCGATATTTCGCGCGCAATCGACAGCGATGTCGTTGCCTGCCGATAGAGATCGGCCAGATCCCTGGCTTCTTCGAAGCTCATCCGATGCAGCCCGCGGCCTTCGGCCTTGTCGACCAGCTCGGCGAGCCTCTGCCAATCCGTTTCTCGCTCGGAGCGAAACCGGGCTGACCGGATCAGATCGGCGTGGTCCATCAGATCTGCTCCCGCGCCTTGATTTCGAGGTAGGTGGAGATCAGCTGTGCCGAAACGGCGCCCGGCTCGACATCGATGATCGTCACTCCGAGCTTCGCCAGCCGCTCGAAAACCAGGCGTCTTTCGTTCAGCAGTTGGTTGGTAGCCACCGTTTCGGCCACACCGTCCATGGTTGCAGGCGCCGTCTTGACCTGGGCGTCCAGGGCAGGATCTCGCAGCGCCACAAAGACGATCAGGTGACGCTGTGAGAGAATACCGACATTCTCGACCATCAGCTCGGCCGAGGTGGTGTCGACGAAATCCGAAAAGACGATGATGAGGCTGCGCTTGGGAGTGCGGGTGTTGAGCTCTGTCATCGCCAGCGTGTGATTGGATTCCCGGGTCTCGTAGGCCAATTCGGATGTGTGGCTACGCAACCGGGCAAAGGCGCCACGACCCTGTTCCGGTGGCAGGAACAGCCGGGGCCGTGCATCGTAGGCATAAAGGCCGACGAGGTCGCCGCCGATGATCGCCGCCCATGCGGTCGCTAGTGCCGCCGTGACCGCGTGGTCGATCTTGGGCAGCCCGGCGATTTCCTCACGCATCAGATAGCCGTTGTCCAGGGCGATGATGACATGGTGATTGCGCTCCGCCCGTACTTCCTTGGCAACCAGCGACCGATGGCGAGCCGATCGTTTCCAGTCGATCGAACTGACATCCATCCCCGGAACGAAGTCCCGCAATTGATGGAACTCGGTTCCCTCACCGATCGCGCGGTTCTCCTTGACCCCGAACAGTCGTGATTGAACGGTCGACTTGATTTCACCCGATTGCACCAAGCGGATATTGGGGATCACCCTGACCTCAAGTCCGAAGGAAACCTTCGGCACAAACTCGAACAGACGCAGGCGCGATGTCCAGAACAACCACAGGTGCGCCAGCGACCACGTTCCGCGACGCACCGCGCGGCAGCTGACCGTGGCCCGGTTCTCTGCAAAATCGAAACTGGCCGGTCCACGCACCCCGTCGGGCCAGTCGAGCCGCCCGGTCGCAGAGCCGACACCCGGTGCGATCTCGATCGAGAGCTCGAACGCTTCGCCAACAAACACTTCGCCGACCGGGTCGACAATAACCGACTGACGCCGCCGGATAGACAAGAGCAGATCGACCGCGGCCAACGCGGCCAGCAAAATCCACGGGATACCGGCAACACCCCGCGTGGCGTCGCCCAGGAGAACAGCCACCAGCGAGAGAAAGAGCGCGACACAGGCCGCGATCAACAATGTTCGGGACGGTCGGATCAGCGTGGGGCCTCGATCTGGTTCAGGATGTTTTCGAGGATCTGCGGAGCGCTGCGTCCCTCGATTTCGGCCGACGGGCTCAACACGATACGGTGCCGAAGCGCCGGGATAATCAACTGCTTGACGTCATCGGGAATAGCGAAATCGCGCCCGTTCAAGGCAGCCATTGCGCGCGCGGCACCCGCGATGGCATCCGCGGCACGGGTCGATGCGCCAAAGGCGATATCGGCATTGTCACGCGTGGCGCGAACCAGCCGCAGGATATAAGCCAGAATTTCGTCATCCAGCACGATGCCGTCAATCAGCTGGCGCGCGGCCGCAAGCGGCTCGGGTCCAAGCAGAGCTGTCACACCCTGTGTCGCGCTGAGGAAATCGAGCGGTTCGGCAGCATGCTTGCGCAGAATGGCCATTTCGACCTCCTCGGCAGGGAAGGTCAGGACCAGTTTGAACAGGAACCGGTCGAGCTGCGCCTCCGGCAGCGGATAGGTGCCTTGCTGCTCGATCGGGTTCTGGGTCGCCACCACGAGAAATTCGGAACCCAGCGGATGGTCGGTTCCGTCGATCGTGACCACCCGCTCGTTCATGGCCTGCAGGAGTGCGGCCTGTGTCTTCGGCGGAGCGCGATTGATTTCATCGGCCAGCAGGACCTGGTTGAAAACCGGTCCCTTGGTCAGAACGAACTCGCTGGTCTGGAAGTTGAAAATCGATGTTCCGAGCACATCCCCGGGCATCAGGTCAGGCGTGAACTGAATACGCCCGAATTTGAGGTCGAGTGCGCCCGCAAAGCTGCGCGCCATCAGCGTTTTCGCTGTGCCGGGCGGCCCTTCCAGAAGCACATGTCCGCGAGCAAACAAAGCGGTCAGCAGGAGATTTATGGCCTCCTCCTGACCCTGCACCACCTTGCCGATTTCGGACCGAAGCGCGTTGGCGTTGGCTAACAATTCTTCAAGTGTCATGGACAATCTGCTCCAGGGTCAATTCAAACTGATCGACATGTTCGATGGCGTCGGTTGCATCCAGATGCGCGGGCAGAGCCCGAATGCGTTCAAGGGTGCTCTCAAGCTTCTCGGCAAGTTGCGGCGCACGGGTACGGACATATCGAAGGTAGGCTTCCTCCGAAGTGCCCGCAGCCAATGCGGGCCCCAACGTCGCGGCAGCCTGCACTTGCAGCCGGGCTTTGACGTAATCCGCAAGCAAGGCGCCATCCTGGTCTGTCAGACGCATCAGGCGCGCCCGAACCAGGTTTGCCGATCGGCTGCCGGCCCGGTCGCGCTCACCCCACCGGTCGACCGGTCCGTTGCGCAGGCCACCGCGCCAGACAGCCAACGCCAGCAGAAGAGCCGCGCCCGCCCACAGGATGGTAAAGGGGTACCCGAACAGCCGCGACAGGTCCTCCCAACTTCGCTCGCGCTTGACGATCTGCTCGGGTTCGGTCAGCCAATTGTTGGCGCTGTAGTCCACGATAATGCGCCCCTCGCCAGCCAGCTCGGGCAGCAACGTAGCGGCAATCCGGGCGTTGTCGCCGAGCCGCAATCCGTGATTGTTCATCAGGTCGGGGTCGGCCAGCAAGTAGACCTTGCTTTGCTCATCACCACGCAGCGGACACAGCCCAAGCAAGACAGCTCCGGGGTCTCCAACAATGGGCTCGCATCCGACCCCTTCGAACACCTGCGCCGCGTATATCTCGGCCGCCAGTGTTTCGGTATCCGTTTTGAATTCAAACTCGGCGAAGGGTGTCGGCAGGATGCTCACCGACCCCACATTCGATCCGACGATCTCATGCAGCGTGTCCTGAATCTGAGATGGTGGTGCGAGCAGCACGGGATGCGCCAGCCGTGTCAATCGCAGCCCGCGACGCCATTTCGGCAGCACGACAAGGCTTTTGACGGCTTCGGACTTGTCCCGAATGACCGGTGCACTCTGATCGAACTCGTCCGGTTGCAGCAACAGCTCATCCTTGGTCGCCGCGTTCGCTCTGTCCTCACCGAGTTGAGTGTCGAACACCGGCTGAATCAGAAGCCCAACGGAGTCGCGGTCCAATGGCCAGCCACCGGTAAAGCTCTGGGCCGAATGTCCATCGCTGGAAAGCCAAATCCGGAGACCGTCGAAACCCAGGGCGGAATTGCGCAGTGCATATTGCTGTTGGCTGGTGAAATACCAGAAGATGCCGCCGCACAGCACGATCACCAGACCGATCGCAACCTTGTCCAGCATTCCGCGCGATCCGGGCTCGGTCCCCATGGCCGTCGTCATTGCGCCATGCTCCGCAACAACGGTCGAATCCGGGATACGTGCGCCTCAAATTCGCTGTCACTCACCTCGCGGCCACCGAAACCGACCCGCTCGCTGTCCAAGACCAGCGCCTGGATATCGGACAGGTGAGGCAGGGTACTAGGCAGTTTGCGCAACCCCTCGCGCTCCGTCCAGCTTCGCTGAAACAGCACACCGTTTGCGTTCAGACACCGCGTCAGGACATGTTGGGACAGCCGGACAAGCGCCTGTTGCCGATCCTTCAAGCGCAGGATTGCCTCCAGGTCGGGAGGCAGTTGGTCGTCAGGCTCCGCCTCATCGGTCGGGTTTCTCGCTCTGCGTCCGGCGTTTTTCGTTTCCTTGCGAAACGAAACCGAAGTGCCGATTCGACCGAGTGAAAAGAGGATTGCCAGGACAAGGACACCCAGCACCGCGATGATCACCACGTTCCATCCCTCACCTACGTCGAGGGAGAGCCGATTGTCGCCGGGTGTTCTTGTCGGTTCTGGCGCGGCATCCGTCTCCAGAGGCGGTGCCGGCCTTGATGGATCGAAATACCGGACATCCGTATCGATGCCCCTGAACCTGATTGCCTTGAGATATGCCTCTCCTGAAGCGCTCGTTTGCGGCGCTTCAATTTCGGCAGCTTCCTGCGCTAATGCGAGCCGACCAGCGCAAAGAAAAGACAGCAACAGGATAACGAATACACCTCGCATGGTTGCATCGTTATGTCACCCTCGCCCGTTGCGCAACATCCGGATCGCACCGGGAGCGGCGCATCCTGATAAATCAGACTACAGGTTCGCAATCTGAACAGAGCGGTCAACAGACCGCAACGCCGCAAGGACGGATCGTGAATTCGGCTTCCGGTTGCGTTCGCGAAGCGTCGAACATGCGGCCATCCAGGCACTGCACGCGCGCCTCATAGTACTTGTTGGCGCCGAGCTGTCCCTCATGCAGATTGAGAAAATAATTGACCTCGCACTGCTCGTCCGCAGCCAACTGGATCCGCAAGGCGTCGAGCCAGTCCGGATCGGACGACTGGGCCGCCGCGAGTGATGTTCCAAAGGTCAAAAGAGCAGCGAACAGGAGCGATTTCAGGATCATCGACACACACAACCTCCATAGGTTTCCTGGGACCAATCTAGGACCGCCAACGGACACGGCCTTGCGACAGATCAAGTGGTGCTATCGCTCTTCGATGAGACTGCCGTCTTCGAGCAGATCGTTGGGATAGAGGACCACGATTGTCCCTCGTTCGAGCCCGTTCAGGATCTCTGCATTGACCGTGTTCATCCGGCCGATCTCGACCGGGCGCAGCAGGGCACGACCGTCTTCGACGACGAAGACCGACCAGCGACCCTGCGCCCGGAACAGTGCCCCGATCGGAGCCTGGAGCGCCTCGGGGTTGTTCCAGATGCCAAGCCGCGCCAACACCCGATAGCCGTGGCCGAGATTCTCCGGCACGCTGTCGGGGTCGACCACCACGTTGACCCGCTGCTCCTCGATCCCCAGCGACGAGACCTTGGTAAAGGCTGCCGGTTCGACCATCTGCACGGTACCCTGAAGGTCGTCTTCGCCGCCCCAATCGGTGATCGTCACGCGGGCGCCGGGTCGAATGCGTGCCGCGTCGCTCGACAGCAGATCGACAATGATCTCCAGGTTTTGCGGGTCGCCTATTTCGGCAATCACCTTGCCCGGGATCACCGCCTGCTCGCTGCGCGCCAGGACCTTCAGCACCACGCCGTCAATGGGCGCCGTGATGTTGACACAGCATGCTTCGTTGGTTGAGTCGCGCGCCGCATCGCCCGGTTGTTGCAAGCGCGCCCTGGCACTTGCCAGTTCCGCCTTGCGCAAGGCAATGGCGGCACGAGCACTGTCGACCTGGGCTTCGTCGAGCCGCATGCGGCTGTGGATCTGCTCAAGCTGGCTCGCCGAGATGGTGCGGGATTCTGCAAGCTGGGCAGCCCGCTCGTAGTTGGATTTCGATAGACCATAGGCCGTGCGTGCGCGCTGTTCCTCCACTTGCGCCAGCGCCACCGCCGACTGCGCCGCCTGGACCGCGGCCGCCAACTCGGCCCGCGTCCGCAGATCATGGAAGGGCGGATCGAGCGGGTGAATGGAGGCGACCACGGTCTCGTTGGCGCGCACCGCCTCGCCCTCTTCCAACGTTGTGCGGTCGAGATAGCCGGCAATGGGCGACGACACCGCATAGACGTCCTTGACCCGGGTGACGCCCTCTTCATCAATGGTCACCTCCATTGGCTCCAATACAACCGTCGCCGTGTCGACGGCAATCGGCTTTTCGCGCACCGCCAGATAGAGGCCGGCCACGACGATGAGCGCCAGAACCAGCAAGCCGAACCGTTTGATCCAGACAGCCATGACAATCACTCTCTTGTTTTCAAAACGCTGATCAGGTCGAGACGGTCGACCCGCCGCCGCACGATGAGCGCCGACAGCAGCGCCGCACCGAGAACGATGGTGCTGGAGACCGCATAGGTCGACAGATCGATGATCAACGGGATGCGGAACAGATCGTTTGCGAAGCCCGACACGACGGCCAGCGCAAGCAGGTATCCGATCGCCCAACCAAGTGGCTGCGCAACGGCTACGATGATGCCGAGCTCGATCATCAGCACACTGGAGACCTCGGGTCGCGTAAATCCGAAGACCCGCAAACTTGCCAGCTCGCGGGCTCGCTCCGACAGCTGGATCCGCGCAGAATTGTAGACCACGCCAAAGGTGATGATGATGGCCAGCGTCACATAGATGGCGGTGCTGGTGGTGATGTTTTCCTCGATGGTCTCGCGGAACCGTTTGCGCGATACGCTTTGCAAAGCGATTGAGGCAATGGCCGGGGTGGTTTTCACCGCTTCGTAAAGCTCCGGAAGCTGCCCGCTGTCGACAAGGATACGGGCACCCGACACCCGGGGCCCGTCGCGCATCAGCCGATCGAGGGCATCATCGCGCATATAGGCCGTCAGCCCCACATAGCTTTGCGCCAGCCCGCTGACCATCACCGCGCCGGGATTGATGCGCGCCCCCGCATCGGGCTCCCCTGACGTTCCCTTGGCCACACCGCCGACCGTGACCTCGATCACCCGGCCATCGCGCTCCAGAAGCTCGACTTCAACATGTTCGCCTGGTGCCAAGCGCAGTTTTTCGGCGACCCGTTCCGACAACACCAGCCCGCCTGTCGGCGCCGCCATCGGATTGAGATCGAGATCGAGGATACGAGAAAGGTCGGCATCCCGGGGAAGACCGACAATTGCCATGCGCAATTCACGATGCCCGTTGCGCAACTTGACCGCGGTCTGGCGGAAGGGCTCGGCCCGCAGGACACCCGGCAAGGCCGAAACTGCGAACATCGCCGACGGCGCCTGCTCATCGGAAAAAGTCAGTGTCGCGTCCTGCCGGTCGGCCCGGAAGAAGATGGCATCGATCATGAAGTCGATGGAATCATAGGCGAACAGCGAGGTGATCAGCAGCGCAACGGACATCGATGTTCCCAGCGCCGTCAGGAACGAACGCACCGGCCAGCGCACCAGATGGCGGATCGCCATGATGGCAAGCTGCGAGAACAGCCCAAGGCGCTGCAATTGACCGACCAGGGCGCTGCGGTAGTTGGTCGGCGCCGGAGGACGCATGGCGACGGCAGGCGGTAGCGTCGCCACTGACCAGATCGCCCGTATCGCGCCGGCCAGCGCCGCCGCAATCGTGATGCCTCCGGCCAACAGATAGAGGTCGATGCTCTGCCGGAAGATCAGGAACGGGAAAGAGTAGAAGGTGGCGTAAAGCCGTGTCAGGCCGCGTCCGAGCCACCAGCCGGTCGCTGCGCCGATCACCAGGCCGACCAAAGCAATGAGCACGACCAGTTTGGCATAGTGGCCTCCGACCGCGACATTGCCGTAACCGAGCGCTTTCAACAGACCGATCTGCTCGCGCTCCAGTGCGATCAGCCGCGACAGGATCATGTTGACCAGGAAGGCCGCCACTGCGAGGAAAATCGGCGGAATGATCGACGACATAGCCTGCAACTGATCCAGCTCGGAATCCAGAAAGGCGTGAGAAATCTGATCGTCACGGTCGTACGCCCCTGTGCCGCCATAGGGTTTGAGAACACGGTCGACTTCGTCGATGACCGCCTGCGTTTCGGCACTGCGCAACGTCGTCAGGCTGACATCGTTGAACGCACCCTCCATGTCGAACAGCCCCTCCAGCGTCTTCCGCGACAGGAAGAACACGCCGAAGCGGCGCGGGTCGGGGATCATGTCGCCCGGGCCGACGGCATAGATGAATTCCGGCGACAGCACGATGCCGACTATATTCAGATCGCGTTTGCGGCCGTTCATGATGGCCTGAAAACTGTCGCCCGGCCGAAAGCCGTGCGCGTCGGCAAATGTTTCCACGACCGCGACCTCCTGGTCGCGGCCCGGCTCGGGGAGCCGTCCACTGCGCAGATAGAGCTTATTGACCGCAGGTTCCCGGAAATCGGGGACCGAAACGGCGAAGCCGGAAGCCGGTTCCTGCATTCCCTGCACGTCGATAAGCACGGGCCTGACAATGCGCAGCTCAGCTGAGACCACGTCGGATATGTTCTCGATCCGGTCCTTGAGGTGACGCGGCGCCCGCGTCGCAGTGGCGAACACCGTGCCGAACCGATAGCGGTCGTAAAAGGCCGCTCGGGTCTCCTCCAGCGAGCGATAGGCCCCGACCGACAGGATCAGCGTGGCGACGCCACAGGCCATGACCAGGGAAATCGCCAGTGCCTGCGCCCACAGGCGGCGAAGATCACGGAACAATTTTCGGTCGAGTACGGACATCGTCACCACACCACCGCAGCCGGTTCGATGCGCATCTCATTGACATCGACTCGTGCGATGCGGCCGTCGATGAACGAAACCACGCGGTGGGCGATCTTCTGAATGCCGGCGTTGTGGGTGATGATCGCCGTGGTCGTGCCCAGCTCGGTATTGATGTGCGACAGTGCCTCCAACACGACGATGCCGGTTTTTGAATCAAGCGCCCCGGTGGGTTCGTCGCAGAGCAGCACCTCCGGCCGCTTGGCAATGGCGCGGGCAATGGCAACCCGCTGCTGCTCGCCGCCAGAAAGCTGCGCCGGAAAATGCGTCATCCGGTCTTCCAGGCCGACCAGCCCAAGCGCTTCGTCCGGTGTCATCGGATGCCTGGAAATTTCCGTCACCAGCGCGACGTTCTCCCAGGCGGTCAGGCTGGGGATGAGGTTGTAGAACTGGAAGACGAAGCCGACATGATCCCTTCGGTAGCGGGTCAACTGCCGCTCGCTCATCGCTGTCAGTTCCTGATCCTTGAAATGGACCGTTCCGCTGGTTGCCTGGTCCAGCCCGCCGACAATGTTGAGGAAGGTCGACTTGCCACTGCCGGAGGGGCCAAGGAGCACAGCCATTTCGCCCTCGAAGAGTTCCATATCGACGCCATCAAGCGCCCGCACCTCGATGTCTCCGGTGCGGTAGATCTTTGTCAGGTCTGCAGTTCTGAATATGGCGTTGGACATTGGTCTCGTTCTCAGGTCACGAGTGGTAGCGTCCGCTCATTCTCCTCGCATTGACACCGATCAAGTTGCATCTGCAGTTGGGTGAAGCCATCACCGTAGTCAGGTCTCGCTGCCATGGAGACGATATCCATAATCTGCAAATGAAGCGAGTTGCTTTCCGAGTATTATTTTTTTTACTTAATTTCTAATTATTTTGATTATATTAAACGGTCCGGTGAATTTCATGAATTAACATTCGAAAACTGGAAATAATACCAGTAGATCACTCCTCTTGATTTGTATCTGATTATTTTCAGATTGCCGAGCCAGCGGCGGGGCTTACTGCATGGTGCAGCCGTCAATCCAGGAACGGACCCCGATTTGACAACGTGACCGCCTGTAGGTGCGAGCGGATCGTCTCGCATCTGTCAGCGGCTTGTGGCTCCAATTGGAGGATTATCAATGTACAATTCATGGCAGTCGAGCGACTGGTCCGGAAACAACGGTGGCGGCAATTGGCAAAAGCCCAGCGACCCTTGGCAGCAGCCCGGCGGCTGGTGCGAACCGAATCCAAACTACCCGCCGAAATACGACGACGACCGGAACGACGACGGTGACTTAGGTTGGTCTGGGGGTTGGGGCGATACCGGTGACTGGTCCGGAGGCTGGACCTGGCCGGGCGGAGACGGCTGCTGCTGTAGCTTCGACCACCGCGATCCTTGGCATGGCGGCGGTTATGGATACCATGAGCCTTGGCACAGCGGCGGACACTACGGCCCGTGGCAATATGCGTTCGGTCATCTTGGACCCTGGAAGTGGGGGTTGAATCCGGGGTGCGGTCCCCTTCCATGGCAACTCGGCTATGAGGGCCCGCCGCACCACGGCTGGCCGCATACATCGGACCATGCCGAGCTCTTCGCGATGATTGCAGAATTGCCCTTCTACGACACCGACCATTTGGCTGGATTGTTGGAAAAAATGGTGCCGGTCGCCTGGTCCTGGAATGGCGATTTCAGCGCAATGGCCGAGTATTATGTAGACCATCCGGAGGAATTGCCGCATTTCCTCAGCCAACTCGGCAAGGTACCGCACACTTTCAACCCGTCCGGGCACTGGTGGAAACCGGGAGGCGGCCAGGTGTGTTGCCTGCCGAAACCCTGCGTGGAACCGCCGGAGCTGGGCTTCAAGGTGTTCCGTTATAATCCGGAAGCCGGCCTGCTGATCGATCTCAACGACGGTGTCGGAGATTTCGGGCGCGGCAATGGCGACCCCGGACACCGCGTTCCCTGGGCACAGGAGACCCACGACTGGTCGCTCTTTGTCGGAGTGCTCAACGGCAACCCGAACCCGCATCACATTCTGCCGGCGGCCTTTAGCCTGTTCACTGACGAGCTACCGTTTGCTCCGACGCTGCATTCCTCCGGTCCGGAGATCTGGCGATGGGTCAACGCGATTTCGCCCGAGTTGAACGACGGGCAAGGCAGTGCTCAACAGACCGTCGGTCTGCCCACGGACGGCGGCTATTGGCAAAAAGCGTTCGGCCCGGAAGATCTGGAGGGTGTCCTGGAGGGGCAGGTCGGCATTCGCGACATGCTTTCCTACGAGGGTTATCTCTACGCATCAACCACAAACAATGCCGTGCCCCTTTACCTGCAAGGCTCCCACGAACAGGGCACCTTGATCCGTTCCAAGAGCGGCGAGCCGGGCACTTGGGAGGAAGTACCACGCGGACCCGGAACGGATGACGATCCTTTCGACGATCCGACCAACGTCGCGATACGGACCATGGAGAAAGTCGGCAGCTTCCTGGTTGTCGGCACCGAAAAATCCTCCGCCCTGCATGGGCCCGGGCATGGCACACCGGAACTCTGGACCTTTGACGGCAGCTTGTGGGAACGCATCGAGGCCGAATTGGAAGGCCATGCGATCACCGAAATACATGTTACGAAGGACCCGTTCTTCGATGACATTGCATCGATCCAGCAAGGCAGCGCTGAGGCATCGGAGCCTGAATTCGAAGACAGAGTTTTCCAGCAGCCTTTTGCCGGCAACTGGGATCCCGACGGTTACAATCTCTACACCGTGCTTCCGGGCGAAGGGGACGGCGATGACAACGGACCTCCATCCGTTGGCGACTCCGACAAATTCGTCGTCCCGACAGAACCAATGCCTCCGGTTATCATCGATGTGACGCCGACCCATGTCAGATATGTCGGCCAGGGTCTCAACCTGCCGCCAGATCAGATTCCGGACTACATCGTCGGCGAACCGGATGCCAACGGGCTCTACGACGCCGCGGATTTCGCCGACGTGTCGCCGTTCGACGATGAAAGCATCGTCAAGATCTTCCAGTTCGATCCGAACCCCAACGACAAGGAGCCCGGTTATCTCTATTTCGGCACGGCCGACCTGGAGGACGGCGCGACCCTGATGCGGTCTCAAACGCCGAACGACCCGAAGAGCTGGGAATTGATCACCGCGGACGGTTTCCTTTCCGAATTCGGTGCCGCGGCGGTCAACGCACCGGATGACGGACTGGTCCCAGCGCTTCACGGCAATTTCGCCATCTGGTCCGCCGCCGTCGTCGAGACCCAGAGGAAGCTTCTGCGCGAGACGCCGGACGACCCCAACAAGGACCCCGGCTTTGAAAACAGCGTGCTCTACATCGGCACCTTCAATGGTCTGAAGGGCGCCGGCCAAATCCTCAAATCCTATGACGGCGTCAATTTCGAATTCGTCACGCAGGACGCGTTCGGCGCTGAAAACATCAATGGTTTCAGCTCCATGGAGGTCATCGGCAACGAGGTCCACTTCGGCGGCGCGTCTCCGACGACCATGCCTGATCCGTCGGATCACCCCTACATGCCGGATGATCCATTCGCCTTCGATCTGATTTGATCCTCCGAATCGCGGCGCCGTTTCCGATTGAGGCGCCGCGATCGAAGCCCCACTTCGGCGTTCAATCCTTGTCGGTGTGCGGCAGTTGGATGTCCGCAGCGGGCTGTGACGTGTCACCTGTCGCTCACGATGTTTGAATGCCGCGCGCTCCACTGATACATGTTCGGACACCCGCCGTATTGTGATCGAGGAGCCGAAACCGTATGTCCGACCTGCTTGTAAAAAACGCCCGAATTGTCGACGGAACCGCAGACCAGCCGATGGATGCCATCGACCTGCGCATCGCCGACGGAAAGGTGCAGGAAACGGGCACTGATCTGGCTCCCGGTCCGCAAACGCCGGTTGTCGATGCCTCCGGCCGCTTTGTCATGCCGGGGCTCATCGATGCGCATGTTCACGTCGGAGCAACCACCGCCGACCTGAAGGCGAATGGGGCTTTGCCGGATCCGATCGTCACCATCGGTGCTCTCAACATCATGCATGCCATGCTGATGCGCGGCTTCACGACGGTCCGCGATCTGGGCGGTGCGACGGGTGCGCTGCGGCTGGCGGTCCAGGATGCGCCCGTTCCGGTTCCGCGCCTCAACATCTGCGGCAAGGCGCTGTCCCAGACCGGTGGGCACACCGACCAGCGCGGCCTGCTGGACACCACGCCGACTTCGCCGCTCAACCTGCCGCTTGGCAGCATGGGCGTCATTTGCGACGGCGTACCGGCGGTCCGCTGGGCCGCTCGCGAGCAGTTTCGCACCGGCGCCGACTTTCTGAAGATCATGGCCAATGGCGGTGTCGCATCACCGTCCGACCCCATTCATTTTCTGGGCTTTTCGCGCGAGGAAATCACGGCCGCGGTCGAAGAGGCGAACAATGTCGGCAGCTACGTTGCCGCCCATCTCTATACGGACGAAGCGATCCGCCGCGCGGTCGAATGCGGCGTGCATTCGCTGGAACACTGCAATCTCATCGAGCCCGAAACCGCCAGACTGGCCGTAGAAAGCGGCTGCATCGCCTGCCCGACCCTCGTCACCTATGACAAGCTGAGCTCGGAAGGCGCCAGCATGGGTCTGCCGGCCACGTCCGTCGCCAAGGTCGACGACGTACGACTGAAGGGCATGGAATCTCTCTCGATCATGTCCGAGGCCGGCCTGCCCATGGCCTATGGCAGCGATCTGCTTGGCGGCATGCACCGCCACCAGTCGGGCGAGTTTGAAATCCGCGGCCGCGTCCTGCCGGCACAGATGGTGATCGCCAGCACCACGCACATCGCTGCCCGCCTGCTGCGCATGGAGGGCCAGATCGGCACTCTCGCCCCCGGTGCATTCGGCGATCTTGTCATTATTGACGCCGACCCGCTGCAAGACCTGTCGGTCCTCTCCGGCCAGGGCGACCGGATATCCACCATCGTCAAGGAAGGCACGGTCATCAAAGACCAGCAGTAGAAGGCCTCGCTACCGTCCGCCGTGGCGGGCCAGGAAACCCGAGAGTTTTGCCAGCCCGGCCTTCAGATCGTCGGTCGGGTTGGTGTAGCCAAGCCGCAGCCAGCCCTCCATGTCCAGAGCGCTGCCCGGGGTCAGCATGACACCTTCTTCCTTCAGCAGCGTCACGCACAGATCGCGTGACGACAGTGGCAGATCGTATTTCAACAACGCGGTCGTGCCCGACTTCGGCTCCACCCAGTTGATCAACGGCTCATTCGCCACCCAGTCTTTGACGATTTGCAGGTTTTCGCGGGTGATCCGGCGTGTCCGCGCCAGGATCTTGTCCCGGTTTTCCAGCGCCATGGCCGCCAGCAATTCGTCAATCTGGCCGACCGAGATGGTCGTGTAATCCCGGTGGATCATCACGTCGTACAGCAGGTCTTTTGGTCCGGCGATCCAGCCGACACGCAGCCCCGCCAGTGAATAGGCCTTGGACATGCCTGCCGTGCTGATTCCCTTTTCGTAGAGGTCGGCCACTGAGGCGGTGAACCCGTCGCCTTCCTGATCAGTGCCACGATAGACCTCGTCGCACAGGAGCCAGGCATCCGCGCTGCGGGCGATCTCCGTGATCTCCTCCAAAAAGGCGCGATCCATCAGGGATCCGGTCGGATTGTTGGGATTGTTGATGGCAACAAGGCGGGTGTCGGACCGCAGCATGGAACGCAGTTCATCCAGATCCGGCAGAAACGCGTTTTCCGGGCGCAGATGCAACAGTTCGATATCCGCACCGATGCTTTCAGGAATGGAATAGTGCTGCTGATAGGTGGGGATGACGGAAATCACGTGATCCCCGCGTCCCACCAGCGTCTGATGCAGCAGCGAATTCGCTCCGATCGTGCCATGGGTGGTCAGGATATTGTCGCGCTGCTGGTTTTCATAAAGGCAGCAAATCGCATCGCGCAAACGGTCAGATCCTTCGATCGCACCGTAGGTCATCTTGATGGCGGAGAGGTCGCTCAGAATGCTGTTGTGCTGCCCGGCCATGTCGAACAACTCACCCAGGGTGATCGACTGCACACAGGTTTCCGCCAGATTGAGTTCGCATTTGGTTTCGAACTCATTCATCCACATTTCAACGCCGAACGGTCTGATATCCATGGGTCTCTCGCAAACAAGTGGCCATGCCCGTCATAGCATGTGCATGGGTTTCCATCTGTGAAGACTTCGATCGTATTCGCTGACCGTTTGTGACAACCATTGCATGAACAGTCTGGTCGCCGGCCGTCGGGTCCCGCGAAGCGTGACGAGATAGTATCCGATGTCGGGGATCGGATCGTCGAACAGGGCGACCAGTTTTCCGGATTTCAGTTCGTCGGCAATGAATGCCGGAACGGCCGCACCGACACCGTCACCGCGGCGAATTCCGTCCAGCAACATATTGCCAGGCATCCGCATGACCTGGCGGGGAGCATCCGCGGGAATGCCCACCTTCTCCAGCCACAAGTCGAACTCGACCGAAGCGTGCTCTTGAAGCAGTGGAAAATCGAGCAACTCCATTGGGTCGGACAGAACCCGATCCTTGATCAAGTCGCTTGACGCAACCACCGTCAGGCAACCCGGCAGCAGCATCTGGGTCTCCAACCCGGGCCAGCGACCGGTGCCGTAGCGGATTGCCAGATCGACGCCGCCGGGCACCAGGTCGACAGCCTCGATGGTCGAGTCGATCTGCAACTCGATCGTCGGATGCGCATCGATAAAGGCAGACAAACGCGGCATCAGGAATGCGCTGGAAAACATCGGCGTCGCGGATACCAGCAAAGGCCTGACCGCTTCGGCACTCGCAACTCGCTCGGTCAATGACGCCATGGCGGAAAAGGCTTCCTGAAGACCCGCCGCGAGAACCTCCCCCTGAGAGGTCAGGGAAATGCCGTATCGTGTGCGGTTCACGAGCCGGGTACCGAGATGTTGCTCTAACCCCCGGATTTGCTGGCTAATGGCGGAATGCGTGACATTCAGGTCAGCCGCCGCCTTGGACAGGTTCTTGTGCTCGGCAGTTGCCGCAAAAGCCCTCAGCGATGTCAGCGACGGAAGTGTGCTCCATTTCATATGTTAAATTTTCTGACATCTTAAGAAAATTTACAACTGGAAATCTCCGGCCTCGTGCTCATGCTGGGTGACGACAAGAGTTGTTCGAGATGAGGGAGAAGGATATGACCAACATCGCTGTTCTGGGTTTGGGTTCCATGGGCTCCGCACTGGCACGGTGCCTGGTCGATGCGGGTCACAATGTCAGCGTCTGGAACCGCACGCCCGGCAAAGCCGACGATCTGGCGGAACGCGGCGCAAGTTTATGCGCATCGCCGGGCGAGGCCGTGGCCGCAAGTGAGTTCACGATCATCTGCATCAAGAGCCACAGGGAAACCGTCGAGCTGGTCGAAGGGCTGGACACACCGCTTTCGGGAAAAACGGTCTGCGACATGAGTACCGGCGACACATCCGACGCCGACAATCTGGTACCGATCCTCAGCGAGCGAGGGGCCGGCTACATGCTCGGCATGATCAATGCCTATCCCTCCGGCATCGGCAAGGACGACACGACGATCCTGACAATCGGCAGTGCCGGATCATGGGACCAATATGGCGACATCATCCAAACCCTCGGTGGTAAATCGGCCAATGTCGGCGAACAACCGTCTGCCCTGGCAGCCCTGTTTGCCGGACTGTTTACAGTGCGCCAGGGCTTCATGTTCGGAATGATCTATGGAGCGCTAGCCTGTCAGAAAGCCGGGATCCCCATGCAGGTCTTTTCCGATCAGCTTCCCGCAACGCTCAAACTGGTCAATGACTATCGCGATCTCTTTGCCAGGACCGTACCCAGTGAGGACTACGATAACGCCGAAGCATCGCTAAAAGTCTACGCCCTGGCGCAGGAAGACGCCCTGAAGACCTTCGAGTCCCTCGACGTCCCTGCGGAGTTCATTCGATTGATCTACACCCGGACCAAGGAAGCGTGGGACGATGGTTTCGGCGACAAACAGTTGACGGCGCTTGTCCGTCATCTGGCGGATCGGTAACCGCGGCTACCGTTCAACCACGGTTGTCGGGTCCAGCACATCGCGCATCACGTCACCGAGCATGTTCAGGCCCAGCACGGTCAGAGCGATGGCGAAACCGGGTACCAGGGCGGTCCAGGGCGCGTTGTCCAGATAGTCGCGCGAGGCCTGGATCATCAAACCCCAGGATGGGGTTGGCGGCTGGGTTCCAAGACCCAGAAACGACAGACCCGCCTCGGCCAGGATCGCGAAAGCCACGGAGATCGTCGCCTGAACAATCACCGGCGGCAGGATGTTCGGCAGGACGTGCAGGCGGATGATACGCGCATCCGTTGCCCCCTGACTGCGGGCCGCTTCGATGAACGGCAGCGCGGACACGCGCAGGACTTCACCGCGCACGATGCGAGCCAGGTAAGGAGTGAATGCGATGCCGATCGCCAGGATCGTATTCTGCAGGTTCGGCCCGAGCACCGCGGCAATCGTCAGCGCCAGCAGCAGCACCGGAAAACTCAGGAACGTGTCCACCACGCGCATCAGGATATTGTCCGTCCAGCCGCCGAAATAGCCGGAAATGATGCCGAGCGGCAGGCCGATCAGGATCGACAGTCCGACGCTGGTGATCGCAATGAACAGCGAGGTCGAGGCGCCAAGCAGGACGCGCCATACAAGCTCGCGACCCAACTGATCCGTTCCCATCAGATGGTCCAATGAAGGTGGCTGCAGCCGGGCACGGACGTTGATCTGGGTCGTCAGTTCCTCGGGTATGAGAAACGGCGACAGCAACGCCATCAACAGAAAGATCGACACGAGGACGAGGCCGATCAGACCCTTTGCGGTGAGCAGCGCGCGCATTCAGGTGAGCTCCACGCGAGGATCGAGGAACGTATAGAGGATGTCGACGACGAGGTTCGTCAGCATCACCACGGCGGCGATGACGAACACGCTCGACTGGATCAGCGGGATGTCCCGGTTGACCAGCGCCTGGTAAGTCAGCCATCCCATTCCGGTGAAGTTGAACAGCGTCTCTATGACGATGATCGAGCCGAAGAGATAGCCCAGTTGCAGACCCGCCACGGTCATCACCGGGGCAATCGAGTTTCGAAGCGCGTGCCGGATGATCACCGACCCTTCGCGCAGTCCCTTGGCGCGGCAGACACGGATGAAATCCTGCCCCAGCACCTCGAGCATCGTCGACCGGGTCATGCGCGTCAGATGCGCCATTAGCGACAGCCCGAGGGCAATGGCGGGCAGCAGGGCATGCTGAACTGCAAGGCCCAGATCCTCGACCGGCGAGGCATATCCGGAGGATGGCAGCCAGCCCAGCCACTTGGCAAAAAGCAGGATCAGCACGATGCCCCAGAAGAAGTCCGGCAGCGAAATGCCGGCCAGCGCCACCCCCGAGCCGGCAGCGTCCTGCCAGCGGTCGCGGTTGATCGCGCACCACACGCCAAGCGGAATGGCACACAGGATCGCGATGGTCAGAGACATCACGACGATCAACGCGCTGGCGGTGATCTTTTGCCCGATCAGCGGTGCGATGGGCTCCTTGTAGCGAAGCGAAACGCCCCAGTCGCCCTGCAGCATTCCGGACATCCAGCGCCAGTACTGCACCACCAGCGGATCATTCAGCCCCAGCGAATTGCGCAGGCCGGCCAGCGCCTCGGGATTGGACTGGGTGCCCATGATCATTGTCGCCACGTCCCCGGGAAGGATGTGGGTGATCACAAACGTGGCGACTGATATCAGAAACAGCGTCAGTATCAGGAGCGCCACGCGCCTTATCAGATGGCGCATTTACGCTCCGCCGCTGTTGGCTGACCGGCCCAACGGCCGGCCAGACCGGGTCAACCTTCCAACCATATGTTCTTGAATTGCAGGTTCGAACCGTTCGGATGCACCAGCTTGTCGAGCCCGCCGACGCCTTTGCGCGCACCCACGGTGCCATTGCGGAACCACAACACCACGTCGTGGGTTTCGTCCTGCACCCGCTTCTGGATGTCCCGATAGATCTGTGCCCGTTCGTTCGGGTCGACGACACGCCGTGCGGCGGCTGTCATCTCGTCGAGCTTGGGATCGCGGATCTGGCGATAGTTGAACGCCCCTTCGGAATTCCACAGCGAGTAGTAGAGGAAGTCCGGCTCCCACAGGGTGAAGAAGTTCATCATCGTGACCTGGTAGTCACGATCGACCCAGCACTGGCTCAGCCAGTCCGACCAGCTCAGCTGTTCGATGGTCGCCTTGGCGCCGCCCATGCGGAACCACTCGACCAGGATCTGGGTCGCTTCGACATGCCAGGGATAGTTCGTCGTCACCTTGAACACGAATTCCAGTTCACCGGGAGCGAAGCCGGCCTCGGCCAGGAGCGCTTTGGCCTTGTCGAAATTCTGCGGCCGGGCCTGCAGGTCCTTGTTGTAGGTCGGCGACGAGGGGAAGCTTGGAGAGGCTGTTACCTCGCCCTGACCCCAGAGCGCGCCCTGAACCAGCGTTTCCTTGTCGATCATGTAATCCAGGGCCTGGCGCACCTTCGGATTATCGAAGGGCGGTTTGTCGTGGTTCATGTTCAGGAACGCCCAGCTGAGCGGGAACCAGGTCACGACCTGAAGATCGTCATTGCCCTTGAGAGCGTCGACGCGATCAAGCGGGATATCGTTGATCAGGTGGAATTCGCCTGTCTCAAGGCCGGTCAGCCGAACCGTCGGTTCCGTCACCTCACGCGACAGGACGCCATCGAGATGGGGAGCGCCGTCCCAATAATCGTCGAAGCGGACGAGTTCCACCTCGTTGCCGAATTCGCGTCGAACGAACTTGAACGGCCCGCAACCCACCGGCTGGGTGCCCTGCACGTCACCGGAACCTTCCGGCATGACGACGCCGGCGCCATTTTCCGCCAGGCGCGACAGGAACGGTGCGTTGACCTGCTTCATGCGCACGACGACGGTGTGGTCGTCCGGCGTGTCGATGGCATCGACATCGTTGAACACTTCGAAATTGACCGCACCTGTATCCGGGTTGCGGCAGCGGTCGAAGGAGTATTTCACGTCCGCCGAGGTCATGTCTGACCCGTCGTGGAACTTCACACCCTTGCGCAGGTTGAACGTATAGGTCAGCCCGTCATCGGACATCTCATAACTTTCGGCGAGGCTTGGAATGACCTGAAAATTCTCGTCCACCGTAACGATGGCGTCGTGCACATTCTGCAGCAGCCGGCCGGTGGAGGCGGTTCCGGTCTGATGCATGTCAAGGTTTTGCGTCGTCTCGGAGTGACCCCAGATCAGCGTTCCACCGGACTTCGGTTCAGCGGCTGCCGGGCTCGGAAATCCTGCGAAATTGGTGCCAAATGCGGCGGCGCCGGCAATCACGCTCGTCGTTTTTAGGAATTCTCTACGTTTCATGATGCTTCCCCTTTTTGACGGTTCCCGACATGGGAACGGCTTTGCAGACCAATCGGACTTGACGTAGCATAACCGAAGGATGAAATAGATCAAACTGGATGAATTTGGCTGCAACCGCCGGTTTGGATCGGCCGCAAGATCGGAGAAACCGAAATCTCGCAACCCGAGGAGATTGATGGGCGACCCGATGCTTCGCCGCTTTTGAGCGTGCGGGATCTTCGGGTTCGGTTCCGAACCGATGCCGGCGTGGTGCGCGCTGTGAACGGTGTATCCTTCGACGTCTATCCCGGCGAAACCCTGGCCATCGTCGGCGAGTCGGGCAGCGGCAAATCGGTGACATCGCTGGCGCTGATGCAGCTCCTGCCGCAACGAATTGCGCAGATCGAAAGCGGGACCGCGGAATTCGAAGGCGATGATCTGCTCCGCATGCCGGAAGCCAAAATGCGTGACATTCGTGGCAACGACATCGCCATGATTTTCCAGGAGCCGATGACATCGCTCGATCCTGTGATGACAGTGGGAAACCAGATCGCCGAGGCGATCATGGTGCATCAGGGTCTCGGTCGCCGTGAGGCAATGAAAGCCGCCGTCGAAGCACTGGATCTGGTGCGCGTGCCGGAACCGGCTAAGCGAGCTCGGCAATATCCGTTTCAATTGTCAGGCGGGCTGCGCCAGCGCGTGATGATCGCCATGGCCATGTCCTGCAATCCCAACATTCTGATCGCCGACGAACCCACGACAGCGCTGGACGTCACCATCCAGGCGCAGATCCTGAACCTCATGCGCGACCTGCAGGCGCGGGTCGGCGCGGCCATCATCCTGATTACCCATGACCTTGGCGTGGTGGCGGAGATGGCGGACCGAGTTGTCGTCATGTATGCCGGCTCGGTGGTGGAGCGGGCGTCGGTGAAAGACCTGTTCGGGCGGCCACACCATCCCTACACCCGTGGTTTGCTTGGCTCGGTGCCCAAACTCTTTTCGTCGCTCGAAATGGCCGAAGCGGACCGCTTGCGGGAGATTCCCGGCACTGTTCCGGCCCTGCGTGAAGACATGACAGGCTGCCCATTCGCGCCACGCTGCAGCGAAGCCACCGATATCTGCCGCCGGGATGAACCGACACTCGAATCGGCCGGGCGGGCGCATGAGGTTGCCTGCTGGCATGCCGGTGTTCTGGAGGCGGATCGTGCTTGATAAACCGTCAGAAACAGCACCGGTTCTGCAGGTCGACGATCTCGTCAAGACGTTCCCCGTCAGGCAGGGCATTCTCGGGGGTGGAGGAACGGTGCGAGCCGTTGACGGGGTCAGCCTGACATTGCGCCCCGGTGAAACGCTGGGCGTCGTTGGCGAATCCGGTTGCGGCAAGACAACGCTGGGCAAGACGGTGATGCGTCTGCTGCGCCCGGATTCCGGCCGGATCGTTCTGCACGGAGACGATATCACCGACCTCGATGATGCCGCTTTGCGTGCCAGGCGGCGCGACATACAGATGGTGTTTCAGGATCCCTTCTCGTCGCTCAATCCCAGGCTGAAGAACCGCCGCATCGTTGCCGAACCGCTAGAAATTCACGGGATCAGCAATTCGGCGGGTCGCACCCAGCTCGTCCTCGATGCGATGGAAAAAGTGGGACTGCGCCCGGAACAGGCGGACCGCTATCCGCACCAGCTGTCCGGCGGACAACGCCAGCGGCTGGGTCTCGCCCGCGCTCTAGCGCTGGAGCCCTCCGTGATCGTCGCCGACGAACCGGTGTCGGCCCTCGACGTCTCCATCCAGGCGCAGGTGCTCAACCTGATGATCGACCTGCAGCGTGACATGGGTCTGGCCTATCTGTTCATCTCGCACGATCTGGCCGTGGTCGAACATATCGCCCATCAGGTCGCCGTGATGTATCTGGGGCGCATCGTCGAGATCGCCGACAAACGCAGCCTTTTCGCCTCTCCGAAACACCCGTATACCGAGGCTCTTCTGTCGGCTGTCCCGGTCCCGGACCCGACGGTTCGGCGGGAGCGGTCGATCCTGTCAGGGGATGTGCCAAGCCCTGTCAATCCGCCCAAGGGCTGTGCGTTTCATAGCAGATGCCCGCTGGCAAAACCCGCTTGCGCGGAAGCGCCGCCGCAACTGGTGGATACAGGCAATGGTCATCGCATTGCCTGTCACGTGCGGGCGCCGGCCTAAAGCGACGGACGATCCTCGACCACACCCAGCATCGCCTCCAGCTCGCGACCAAGCGTGATCAGCCGTGCTTCATCGAACAGCCCGCCCCAAAGCGATATGCCTTGCGGCACTCGGTGTTCCCGGGAGGCCTCGCGCTTTTCTTCCACCACCAGCTTGCCGCTGGCCAGCGAGGGATCCGTGCGGGTCTCGGACTGGAGAAATCCTGCGCGCAGATGCAGACAGGGATGGCCGGTGAAGTTCGTTGCAATCAGCATGGGGCCGGTCATGAAGGGCCCGATCATCGCATCCACCCCGGCAAAGACCTCGTCGAACGCCTGCATCACCTGATAGCGCAGCCGGTCCGCCTGCACGTGATCGACCGCCGAAAGGAATCGCGCCTTGCGAAACGAGTTGGGCCACGCGCCCGGGTCCTGCCACACCAGTTCGTCATCGCGGTCAGAAAGCGTCAGCTCCTCGAAAGCTGCCGCCGCTTCGGCGAACAAAACAGCCATGAGGGACCCGTAGGGCAGATCGGGCAATGACAGTTCGACAACCTCGACATTCAGCTCCCGCATGGCCGCCAGCGCGGCATGATCCACCTCGGTTGCCGCATCGTCGTCGAACGCGCTCGGCAGGAAGCCGACGCGCATGCCGTCGATTTTCGCCTCCGGATCGAAGCCGAATGGCACGTCGATGGAGCTGCGGTCCGCAGGGTCGCCGCCATTGATCGCCGCCAGCACCAGGGCGCAGTCTTCGACCGACCGGCAGATCGGTCCGATCTTGTCCAATGACCAGCAGAGCGCCATCGCGCCGTCGCGGCTGACCCGGCCGAAGGTCGGCCGCAAACCCGTGGTGCCGCAGCGCTGTGAAGGCGATGTGATCGAGCCAAGCGTTTCCGTACCGATCGAAAACCCGCAAAGTCCGGCAGCCGTGGCGGAGGCCGAGCCGGCGCTCGATCCGCTTGCGCCCTCTTCGGGATTGAACGGATTACGGGTTTTGCCACCGAACCAGATGTCACCATAGGCCAGGGCGCCCAAGGTCGTCTTGCCGAGGAGAACCGCGCCGGCCGCCCGCAACATGCGAACGATCTTTGCGTCCGAATTGGCGACCTGGTCTTTGTAGGGCGTCGCACCCCAGCTCGTTCTGATGCCCTTGGTATCGAAGAGATCCTTCAGCCCATAGGGAATGCCATGCAGCGGCCCGAGCCAGACGCCGGCTTTGAGCTGCGCATCCGCCGCATCGGCCTCGGCGCGCGCCAGTTCTGGCGTGACCGTCACAAAGCACTCGAGACCGGGCGCGAGCCTCTCGATACGGTCCAGATAGATGTCGGTCAGGCGGCGGCTGCTGATTTTCCCTTGCCGGATCCATTCCGACTGGCGGGTGACCGGCGCAAAGGCAATGTCGTCCTCCGCATCCGGCAGGGGACCTGCATCGGGCAGCGCCCAGGCGCCCGACGCCGGTTGTCGTGGCGGTGAAAACCCGGGCAGTCGAGGATCGAAACGGCTCGCCATCGGCAGAGTGTTCGGAAACGGGTTCTCTCGCCTCAGTGCGGCCGAGGTGATCTGGCCCTCGATATTGTCGAGCATCAGCGCGCGCTCTTCCGCAGTATACGTTATTCCCAGAAGCGCTTCTGCAGCCGCGATGGTATCGGCACTGATGTCCATAACTTCATCCCCGTTTGTCACATGAGATCAAAGCATGGCAGCAGGCCGGTGGTTGGTCAAATGGTGTGCAAATCACCGACCGCATTCGCCAAAGTTGCAAGAATCGTCAAAAACGCGACCCGCTATGCCTGATGAAACGGCGTCCTGCGATCCAGCGCTTCGAGGAGTTTTTCCTTTTCGTCCTGCGCCATGCGGACGCATTCGGATGTGCCGGGATAGTCGCCACTGTCGACGGCATCCTTGAAGCCCTTGACCGCCTTTCTGCGCTCGGCATCGAGTTGACGCCGAATGGCGGCGCCATCGCCCCAGGAGCGAGCGTGCCGCGGTCGGAACGCGCTTTCTCCGCAGATATCTTCAAAAAACAGAAACATCACATCGCCGGCTGGTCCGGACCCGATGGAACTGGTGATCAGCGAGCTGTGCTTGCTGATGGCTTCCAGTGCGTCCTCTGCCACACACTCGATCTCGCATCCATAGGCGCCCGCATCTTCCAGCCGGCGCATGTCTTCAAGCACCGCAAGCGCCTCCTCGGCCGTTTTCCCGACGGTGCGCATGCCGCCGAACAGATTGGATTTGGAGGGCACCATCCCCACGTGACCCTGGACGTTCAATCCCTGCTTTGCCAGGAGTTCCACCACGTCCATGCTGCGCGGTGTCAGAATTGAATCGGCGCCTGCCGACGCAGCTTCAATCCCCGCCGCCAGAATTTCGTCGTTGGTGATGAAACGGCCGGCGAAGATCGCGGCCGTGATGAACGTATTCGGAGCGCCGGACCGCACATCCCGATACCAATCACTGCCCGTGATGATCATGTCGACGCCCTGGGAAGCGATGATCTCGGCTTCTTCGGCATTCTGGGCCGTGACCTGGGTCATCTTGATGCCGGCGGCCTTGTTGGCCAACTGGTCTCCAATGGTCAGTGTCCGATCCTCGACGCCATGGCCATAGGTGTAGATGCGCGCCATGATTTCCCCTTTGATCTAGTGTCCTGAATTCCGAAGTCCTTCACATGGTGCAGCGTACTCCGAATGAACTTCAGATCCTATCAAGATACTAGCAAGGTCATGATTCCAGTGTAGTTTTTGCTGACTAATTCGACGCCGGAAATTCCGCTACCTGGACAGTTTTGCAATCGAAGTTCCCCTTTGCACCATCCGACAGAGCTGATTGCGGATAGTATTCAGGCAAACTTTCGTCAGAGCATCCGGCCCGAAAACTTGTCAGCATGTCCTCGGCAATGTCTGGATCGAGAGGTCCATGGTTGTGGATCGGCAGATGAAATTCGGCCGTTTCAGGACTGTGAAACACGGTATCGAAGAAGTTGCCGTCAACTTCGCCCTTCGGCAAAAAACTGGCCAGAGAGATGGTGCCATCCTCGGCCACGACCCCGCTTGCCGCGAGGGTGACGACTGAATCGGTCTTGTCACCATTCGCCATGGTTTCCTCCGGCGTGCAGATTGCGCCGACGCAAACATCCGGGTTTTGGATGGCAACCCACCACACCGTCACAACGTCGCCGGGTGTCAGCCCCGACGATTTCAGGGCCATGGCAGCGCCGAAGGAACCCTTCTCAAGTATCACGGAAGTGCCTTCGATCGGACCGGGTGCCATTCCGCTTCCCGGAGTCCAACTCATCGGCTTCGTAATGACTTCGGCGAAGACAACGGTCGCACAAAACAACGCCGCCAAAAAGGTGCTGATAGCCAGTGCGGAGAATAGGTCTGCTGAATGGCTCGATCTCATGGTGGCCTCCAAAACCAGATACTATCACTGCAGGTTGTGGTTGGTCTGCTCACGACAGGATCTGTATAGTCCGGCCATAAGGCAAACCCGAAGAAAAAAGGATGAAATTTTGTGAAACCCGGTTCCTTTCAGCTTGGTGAGGTGGTTTTTGACCCGGATCTGCGATCGCTGACCTATCTGGATGGTCGGCCGGCACAACTTCGCAACAAATCCAAGGAAGTCCTGGTTCATCTGCTCAACAATCGGAACCATACGGTCACCAAGGAAGAACTCCTGAAGTCGATATGGTCCGATGTCACGGTATCCGATGAAAGCCTGGTCCAGTGCATCTCCGATATTCGCAGGATCATCGGTGAAGATGCTCGCCATATCTTGGAGACAATTCCTCGCAAAGGATACCGCATCAACACAAAGGAACCTGAAGGCCAATCCCATCGCACCGTTCTGGCCGCGACTGTCGCGGTGGTTGTTGTGGCTGTTGCCGGTGCAAGTGTCATCCACTGGCGGACTCAGGACGCTGTGTCCGATCCTCCGCATCAAAAGAGCGTCGAAACCACGCAACATCCACCGGGTACGGTGAGCACTCAAGCCTACCTTGAAGTCTTGAAGGGACTGGTGTCTGCGAACCGCTTCAGCCTTGACGAAAGTCTGGCCGCCGAGCGGCATTTCCGTCGCGCAATTGATTTGGATCCCAACTTTGCGCGAGCCTATGGCGAACTCGGAATATTGCTCGCTGTGCGTTTTGAAAATGATTGGTCGGTGCTGGTTGATGCCGACAAGGAAAAAGCGCTCTTCTACGCCGAGAAAGCCGCGTCACTTGATCCCGAGTCATGGCTGGCGCAGTACGCCCTTGGACGCTTGCACAGCGTCTTTTCTGACCTTGAGGCAGCTGAAAAACACCTTGTCCAAGCCATGTCTCTGCAGCCGGACAACGAGGACGCCCGCGCCTATTTGGGCGTCGTTCACAATCTCATGGGAGACGCAGAAAGCGCGGCGACAATACTCAATCAGGCTATCGCGTCACATCCAAACCCACCCTATTGGTACTATTTCGCCCTTGGCCACGCGCAGTTCAATTTGCGCCGCTATGTGGAAGCCCAGGAAGCGCTTCTGACATGTCTCGAACTTTCGCCGAACTCGCCCTATTGCCTGCGTTACTTGATGGGCATTTATGGTGTGACCGGAGATCTGGCAAAGGCCGAAACAGCCGCGCAGACCTATGCTTCCATGGGTTTCGATGCCTCGGTCGGGTCCATTTTGGGCCTTATGCCCTTTCATCATCCGGACGACCTGGCCCAGTTGGAATGGGCGCTTCGACAGACGGGTCTGGCGAACTGAACCAGACTTGGGATTTCATGCAATTTCACCTTTTTTGACTTGGTGAAATGCAACTCAGCCAGCTCCATTGACCCCACAGCAATCGCTGTTCTGCGGCGTAACGCGCAGCTAGACGCAAA
Organism: Hoeflea sp.; assembly: GCA_965216535.1. Classification (GTDB taxonomy): domain Bacteria; phylum Pseudomonadota; class Alphaproteobacteria; order Rhizobiales; family Rhizobiaceae; genus Hoeflea_A. Next base: position 922,037 of record OZ244175.1, on the reverse strand, counting down.
CAATGGAGAGACACCCAAATGACACTTGCTCAAAAACTCCTGACTGTTTTCTTTGCTTTGGCGGCAACCAGCGCAAGCGCGGAAACTCGAACGTTGCCGATGTCCTGGACACCACCGAGCGGACAAACGCCAGGTCCAATCGATGGCACTCGAGCCCTGTTGGAAACCGGGCCAAGCGGTGCCTCCATGCACCTCACCTCAAAAAACCTGACACCGGGCAACGCGGTGACGGTTTGGTTCGTTGCCGTCCAAAAGCCCAATCTTTGCAAGAAGAACCCTTGCACGCCGGTGGAAGCCATGGGGATGTCGGAGATGGAAACCGTTGCGGTCAACGGTGGAGGTACGGTGGTCCCAATGAACGGGATGATTGAGATTTCGGCGCATTTGCCTGTCGGCAAAGTACCCACCAACCTATTTGAAACCGAATTCGTTTCGCCGGAAACCGCAGAATATCATCTTGTAATCCACGATCACGGTCCGATGATCCCCGAGTTGGCGTCTGACATGCTGTCCAGCTTCAGGGGCGGCTGCACCCTGGAAAGCGTGCCGCCGCATTATCCGGACTCGGCGAGAGTGGATGGCAAAGGCGGACCCAACACCTGTGTTTCTCGCCAGGTGGCTCTTTTCGTACCCTCGGAACTTTCGAACTGAAACACCACCAATTGACTGAGGTTGCCGAAACGCTTCTCGGCGTCCTCATTTTCCGGGTCAGAGGTAAGGAAAAGCGGTCTTGGCAGGACTGCGGCTTTACAAATCTCGCGTTGTGGTGCCTCGATTGCCCTATTCAGGCACCATAATTAGGTCTGGGATTCCGGAACATGGACCATCAGATTGTCGAGCTCCTCCGTGATCTCGATCTGGCAGCTCAGGCGGCTGGTCGGCTGCGGGTCGATCACGAAATCGAGCATATCGGTTTCCGGCTCCTGAGGCTCGGGGACCGCGCCCTTGGAAGCCAGGTAGCAGTGACAGGTTGCACAGGCGCAGACACCACCGCATTCAGCGACGATTCCGGTCACACCAGCTGCCACGGCAACCTGCATCAAAGTCTGTCCGGGCTTGGCGTCCGCTACGATTTCAGTTCCGTCCGCCTCGACGAATGTAATCTTTGCCATGGTCAGTTGGCTCGCCACGTGATTTTCAGGGATTCAGGCCCTCGGACCGACAGTCCGCGCTTGTAGACGGGGGTTTCGCCGGACAACTCGATCTGTTTGAACCGTGCGTTCAGCGTGGAAAAGATAACGTCCATGTCGAGCCGTGCGAGGTGGTTGCCCAGACAAAAATGCGTGCCGCCGCCAAATGCCTTGTGCCTGTTCGGATTTCGGCCGGCATCGAAGCGGTCTGGGTCTTCGAAGCGCTCGGGATCGCGATTGGCGGCTCCGTAGAGGACACCAAATCGTGTGCCAGCCTTGAAAGCCTGTCCGGCGACCTCGCAATCCTCCGTTGCAAACCGATGAAAATAGGGAAGCGGGGATTCGTAGCGGAACATTTCCTGCACCGCGGTCTTCATCAGTCCCGGATCGTCGCGCAGCCGGCGGTGTTCATCCGGGAACCTCAGCAGCGCATGCATGCCAGATCCAAGCACGTCGATCGTCGACCCGTGCCCGGCCATGAGAATGAGCATTGCCGTGGCAATCATCTCGTCCTCGCTGATTTCCCCGGACTGCTTCGCCTCCAGCAGGCGGCTCATGAGGTCGGAGTGTTTTCGACCGTTTCCGTCTTTCACCAGGTCGCACAGATATTCGTAGAACTCTTTCGTCGACTGTTCGGCGATACGCTTGTCCTCTTCGCCCCGTCCCACGTCGAAAAACCGCACCACGTTCTCCGACCAGGTGCGCAACAGAGGACAGTCTTCGTCCGGAACGCCGAGAACTTTGCCGATGACGTGACCGGGAATGTGAACCGCGAAATCCGATACGAAGTCGATTTCGTCCCGGTCCGACAGCTCATCGAGAAGCTTGTCGACGAATCGCTGAATTTCTTCACGGAACTTCAGCATTGCCGCGGGCGTGAATTCGCGAAAGACCACCTTGCGCAAGCGATCATGGGTCTCTCCCTCGCTTTCAAGCAGGTTGGTCTGCACGAAGCGTTCATGAAACGGCATGTCATGCCAATTCATCTTGCGCTGCTGCGCCAGTTTTTCCTCATCCGACAACAGGTCGTCGTGCTGGCGCACCATGCTCTTGTCCAACACGACGCGCTCCACATCCGACATCTTTGTCAGCATCCAGGTGTCGACATCCGCGTAGTAGAAAGGCGCGTTCATCTCGCGCATGGCCGCATATGTCGGGTAAGGATCTTGCGCAAATTCTTCCCCAAGCGGATTGAACTGAAACTTGGTCATGGTCGCCTCATCCACCCCTTGTTGATCGTCTGCCAGTCGACGAAAGTCCGCTACTTTGCATCGATTCCAAAAAAGTCGAAATGGTTGCGTCTATCAAAAAGATGGATGAAACTATCATCCAGAATGAACCAGAAAACTTACGCTACCGCTCAATCAAGTGTGAAATTTGTCTATTTTACTCCAGGGAAAGCGGACACGGCATTTCCCTATGCCATCGTTTCAGCAGGCCGCAGCACGTTCCTGCATTCCGACCCGCCTGTTGCCCGCCACTACGACGATCACACCTTCATCCTGACGCTATCCGGCCGGGGCTTGCTGACCACCGGCACGACCAGGACAGCCGCCTTTGCCGGTACGATCGCATGGGTCGATACATCATCAGATTATTCGCACCGGTGCCATCCAGACGCAGACCACTGGTCGTACATCTGGTTCGGTGCCAGCGGATTCGGCCTCGACAAGCTTCATGAACAGGCCGCCAGGTATGGCGTTCCCATTTTTCCTCAAAGCGAGCAACAGGAATCGCGCTTCTCGCAAATCGTGGCGCACCTGTCCGCACCCGGCATCAGCAAGGGAGCCACTTCCTCGGCCCTGGTGTCGTCGGTGCTGGAACAAATGCTGAGCGGCGCACGGGATGCGCGGATAACAGACGCAGGTTCCCTGCTTCAGACGGTTACAGCCACCGTCAAAGCCGACCTCGCAAGAGACTGGTCCGTTCGCTCGATGGCCGAGCTCGTGCCGACCAGCGTCCCGAACTTCCATCGCGTCTTCAAACGGGAGGCCGGACGCTCACCGATGGACTGGTTGAAGACCGAGAGGATCAACGCGGCGAAATATCTGCTCGCACAGACAAGTCTGAGGATCGCGGCAATCGGTCGGGAAGTCGGATTCTCCGACCTCTATCACTTCAGCCGCGAGTTCAAGAGACGGACCGGCAGATCACCGTCGACGTTTCGAAAGATAGCGACGGGAAAGCCGGTAAACACGGCCTGAGTTTGTGATTGTGCCCGGCCGGCTGGGTGCAAACCATGTGGCCGGAACGGACCCTTTGGAAAATGGCGGAGAGGAAGGGATTCGAACCCCCGATACGGTTGCCCGTATGCCGCATTTCGAGTGCGGTGCTTTCAACCACTCAGCCACCTCTCCGGTGCGTGGTCACGCCGATGCGCGTCGCGGGCGCTGTCTTAACCACTCCGCGCGGCGGAAATCAAGTCGAAAGTGCGGCGTCGACCTTGACTTGCGACAGCCATTCCCTTATTCCCCGCCTGTCCATGGCGTGAGGCAACTTGCGCCATCTGTTTTTGTTGGAAGCCACTTCCTCGAAAGCCGGACGAAGACCGTTGCCAGAAGCCGACAGGCCTCGAAGCGACACCCATTGCAACCGACTGACAAAAAGACGGCTGGACGGGATCTCCCGTGACAGGCCGGACGGAACATCGAAAGGCAAAAACATGTTCGCAGTCATCAAAACCGGCGGAAAGCAGTATTCTGTTGCCGCCGACGACCTGCTGAAGGTCGAAAAGATCGCCGGCGATGCCGGTGACATGGTCGAATTCAACGAAGTTCTGATGGTCGGTGAGGGCGCCGACGCCAAGATCGGCACGCCCTTCGTCGAGGGCGCCCTGGTCACGGCCGAAGTGGTCGAGCAGGGCCGCGCCCGCAAGGTCATCGCCTTCAAGAAGCGTCGCCGCCAGAACTCCAAGCGCACCCGCGGTCACCGCCAGCACCAGACGCTGGTCCGGATTTCCGAAATCCTGACAGACGGCGCCAAGCCGAAGAAGAAGGCAGCCGCGCCGAAGAAGGCGGAAGCCAAGAAGGAAGCCGACAAGCCGGCGCCTGAAAAGGCCGCGGAGGCTCCGAAAGCCGAAGCCAAGGAAAAGGCACCGGCCAAGGAGAAAGCTCCCGCCAAGGAAAAGGCCGAGGAAGCACCTGCCGCAATCTTCACCGCCCCGGATGGCGACAACGACGATCTGAAGAAGATCTCCGGTGTCGGCCCGGTTCTGGAAAAGAAACTGCACGCATTCGGGGTCACCCAGTACGCGCAGATCGCAGCCTTCACCAAGGAAGATATTGACAAACTCGACGAAGCACTGTCTTTCAAGGGCAGGATCGAGCGCGACGACTGGGTTGGCCAGGCCAAGGCCCTCGTGGACGCAGCAAAATAGTCGGGTTTCGAGGATAAAAGGACTTTACCAATGGCACACAAAAAAGCTGGCGGTTCGTCGCGCAACGGACGCGACTCGGAATCAAAACGCCTCGGCGTGAAAAAGTTCGGCGGCGAAGCCGTGATTCCGGGCAACATTATTATCCGTCAACGCGGCACCAAATGGCACCCGGGACAGGGCGTCGGGCTTGGCAAGGATCACACCATCTTTGCAACCGTGGAAGGCAATGTGAATTTCCGCAAAAAAGCCAACGGCCGCACGTATGTGTCCGTCATGCCACGTGCGCTTCAAGCCGCAGAATAAGCCGGTGAAACGATAGCCGGCGTCTCATCGACCCGGCACCGTTATCAGGCCACCAGTTCAAGGGGAGATGGGACAACCATCTCCCCTTTTCCATTGCAACTGGAGGACTGAAAAATGGAAAACCAGGAAGACGACAGCGTCAGCGATCAAAGCGAGCGGAGCGGATGCCCCGTCCTCGTCACCGAACGGCTGGTTCTGCGAACCCCGCATGTCGAGGATACGGACGCTCTTGCCTGTCTCGCCAACAATGCCCGGGTCGCTACCATGGTTTCGCGCATGCCGCACCCATATACCCGCAAGGATGCGACGGACTTCATTCGTCGCACGCGGACGGGCGCGATTGGCAAGTGCGTCTATGCCGTGACGGATGCCGATGACGGCCGATTTCTCGGCTGTTGCGGGATCGAACCGCAGGATGACCCGTCGACGCTGGAACTCGGCTATTGGATCGGCGAACCTTTCTGGGGCAAGGGCTTTGCGACGGAAGCCGCCCATGCGGTGATCGACATGGCGTTCCGCACCCGCAGCATCGACTGCATCGATGTGCGGTGCCGGGTGACCAATCCGGCGTCACGTCGCGTCATTCACAAATGCGGTTTCCAGTTCCAGGGCACCGGCATGATCAAGTCGCTGGCGCTGGGCAGCGCCGTCCCGGTCGAGTGGTACCGTCTGGACCGCAAGACCTGGATCTCGCTGCGCAGCTGGGCGGCCGCATAAACCACCCGTCGCCCGCCAACACGCAATAGACTTTGACGTTGCGGTTGGCGGGCGATATGCAAAGGCGCAATTTCAACCACAGGAACGGCGACCCGATGAAATTTCTGGACCAGGCCAGGGTCTATATCCGCTCCGGCGACGGCGGCGCCGGCTGCGTGTCGTTCCGGCGCGAAAAGTATATTGAATTCGGCGGCCCCGATGGCGGCGACGGCGGTCGCGGCGGCGATGTCTGGGTCGAGGCCGTCCACGGTCTCAACACGCTGATCGACTATCGCTACCGCCAGCATTACAAGGCCAAGACCGGAATGCACGGCATGGGCCGCAACCGCACCGGCGCCGGTGGCGCCGACGTGCTGCTCAAGGTCCCGGCCGGCACGCAGATTTTCGAGGAAGACAACGAAACGCTGATCTGCGATCTGGTGGAAGAAGGACAGCGCTTCCGACTGGCGGCCGGTGGCAATGGCGGCTTCGGCAACGCCCATTTCAAATCCTCCACCAACCAGGCGCCGCGCCACGCCAATCCCGGCCTTGAGGGTGTCGAAAAGACCATCTGGCTACGCCTCAAGCTGATCGCCGATGCGGGCATCGTCGGCCTGCCCAATGCCGGCAAGTCGACATTGCTCTCGGCCGTCACCCGGGCCCGTCCGAAAATCGCCGACTATCCCTTCACCACCCTCCACCCCAATCTCGGGGTCGCGCAGGTGGACAGCCGCGAAATCATCCTCGCCGACATTCCCGGGCTGATCGAGGGCGCTCACGAGGGCGTCGGGATCGGCGACCGGTTCCTCGGGCATGTCGAGCGCACCCGGGTCATGCTGCATCTGGTCTCCGCCCAGGAGGAGGATGTCGCAACGGCTTACCGAACAGTGCGCAACGAGCTGGAGGCCTACGGGCACGGCCTGGGCGACAAGCCGGAGATTATCGCCCTGTCCCAGGCAGACACCCTTGATGAGGACGGGCGCGCGGAAAAAGCCGCAGCTCTGGAATCGGCCTGCGGCGTCAAGCCGTTCGTTCTGTCGGCCATCTCCGGGGAAGGCATGCTGCCGGCGCTGCGGGCGCTGGCCGGCATCATCACCGAAGCCGAGGCAGCGGAAAAGGCGGACGGGTCGGGGTCATGAGCACCGCGCGTCATGCGCTCAGGCAATACCGGCGCATCGTCATCAAAATAGGCTCGGCCCTGCTGGTTGATGCCGAAGACGGCTTGCGCCAGGCCTGGCTTGGTTCGTTGTGCCGCGATATCGCGGAGCTTCGCGCCCTTGGCACCGAATTCATCGTCGTCTCCTCTGGAGCCATTGCACTCGGCCGCACGGTGCTGCGCGACACGCCGCTCGGCAAAAGTCGCGGCCGGCTGAAGCTGGAGGAAAACCAGGCCGCTGCCGCCGTCGGCCAGATCGCCCTGGCCGAAGCCTGGTCAAAGGCCCTGTCGCTGGACAATCTCATCGCCGGCCAGATCCTGCTCACCCTGGGGGACACGGAAGAACGCCGGCGCTACCTCAACGCACGGGCCACGATCAGCCAGCTTCTGGCGGCCGGCGCCGTGCCTGTGATCAATGAAAACGACACGGTCGCAACCACGGAAATCCGTTATGGCGACAATGACCGTCTGGCGGCCCGCGTCGCCACCATGGCCGGCGCCGACCTGTTGATCCTTCTGTCAGACGTCGACGGCCTCTACACGGCGCCGCCGCACAGCAATCCGGACGCCGACTTTCTCCACACCATCGAGGAAATCACCCCGCGTATCGAAGCGATGGCAGGCAAGGCAGGCTCGGAACTGTCGCGCGGCGGCATGAAGACCAAGATCGATGCAGGCCGCATGGCCACCGCCGCCGGCTGCGCCATGGTGATCGCCTCGGGCAAGGTCGACCATCCACTCGCCGCCATCGACGCCGGTGCGCGCCACAGTCTGTTCTTGCCCAGCACATCGCCGGTAACCGCACGCAAGAAATGGATCGCCGGCCAGCTCGAACCGGCCGGCATCTTTCATGTCGACGCAGGCGCCGAACGGGCGCTGCGATCGGGCAAGAGCCTGTTGCCAGCCGGCGTCCGGCGCGTGTCGGGTGGCTTCATGCGCGGCGACACCGTGGCGATCCACGTCGAGGGTGGCGGCGAGATTGCCCGCGGCCTCGCGGCGTACGATTCCGACGAAGCGCTGCAGATTGTCGGCCGCAAATCCACGGAAATCTTCGAGATTCTGGGGTATGCCGGTCGAGCCGCGATGATTCATCGCGACGATATGGTGTTGACAGGCACCCCAATAGACCCGAAGGAAGACGGCGAAGGCCGGAGGTAATCATGTTAATCCAGGCAGACGGACAGAACGTAGAGCAACTCATGCTCGAAATTGGCCAGCGAGCCCGTGCTGCCCAGGCGCCACTGGCGATCGCATCGGCCGAGCAGAAAAACACGGCTCTGGCGGCGATGGCGGATGCTGTCATGGCCGACATGGACGCCATCCTTGAAGCCAATGCGACCGATATGAAGCATGCGGAAGAGACCGATATGGCGGCCTCTTTCAAAGACCGGTTGCGGCTCGATCCGGAGCGCGTGACCGCCATGGCCGATGGAATCCGGGCGATCGCGGCACTGACCGACCCGGTGGGCGATGTGATCGCGGCATGGGAGCGACCCAATGGCCTGGCGATTGAGCGCGTAAGGACGCCGCTTGGCGTGATCGGCGTGATCTACGAAAGCCGCCCCAATGTGACCGCCGATGCCGGCGCGTTGTGCCTGAAGGCCGGCAACGCGGTGATCCTGCGCGGCGGTTCCGATTCGATCCATTCATCGACCGCGATCCACGCCAGCCTGGTGCGCGGCCTGCAGGCCGCGGGCTTGCCGGAGGACGCCATCCAGATCGTGCCGACCACCGATCGTGGTGCCGTCGGCGAAATGCTCAAGGGCCTCGGCGGCGCCATTGACGTCATCGTGCCGCGCGGCGGCAAGGGACTGGTCGGCCGCGTGCAAAGCGAGGCCCGTGTGCCCGTCTTTGCCCATCTCGAAGGCCTCTGTCACCTCTATGTCGACAAATCCGCCGATACCGAGATGGCCTCTTCGATCGCCGTCAATGCCAAGATGCGACGCACCGGCATATGTGGTGCTGCGGAAACCCTGCTCGTCGACCGGGCGGCCGCACAGACCCATCTCACACCGGTTCTGGACGCGCTGCTGGCTGCCGGATGCACCATACGCGCCACGGCCGAAATCAAGGCGCTATGGCCTGCCGCCGAAGACGCCAGCGAGGAGGACTGGACGACGGAATATCTTGATTCGATCATTTCGGTCGCAATGGTCGACGGCATCGACGGTGCCATCGCTCATGTCGGCCGCTATTCGTCGAACCACACCGAGGCCGTTATCGCCGAAGACCCGACCGTGGTCGAAAAGTTCTTCAACGAGATCGATTCGGCCATCCTGCTGCACAACGCGTCGACGCAATATGCCGATGGCGGCGAGTTCGGCATGGGCGCTGAAATCGGCATCGCGACCGGCAAGATGCACGCTCGCGGGCCCGTGGGTGTCGAACAGCTCACATCGTTCAAGTACCGGGTACACGGCTCCGGTCAGACAAGACCATAGCACCTCATTCAGTGATCGATCGAACCGAAGTCGCCGCGCCCTGTTTGCGCATGCCACATGTCGAGCCGGGCATGGCCGTCGGCCTTTTCGGCGGGTCCTTCAATCCGCCCCATGACGGTCACATGCTGGTTGCCGAAACGGCGTTGCGCAAGCTGCGCATACACCAGCTCTGGTGGATGGTCACACCGGGTAACCCTTTGAAAGAAAACAGCAGTTTGCCCAGCCTCGGGCAGCGGCTTGCCTGGTGCCGGGAGCGCATTACCGATCCTCGCATCAAGTTGACCGCCTTCGAGGCCGCGCATGATTTGCGCTACACCGCGGAAACGCTCGATTTCATTCTCGAGCGCAATCACGGCGTCGACTTCGTCTGGGTGATGGGCGCCGACAACCTGCGCGGTTTTCATCGCTGGCAGAACTGGCAGGAGATTGCCAATTCCGTACCGATCGCGGTGATCGACCGCCCGGGCTCGACCCTGGCCTATCTGTCTTCGATCATGGCAAAGACGTTCGATCATGCACGGGTCGACGAAGCCGACGTGGGTGCTCTGGCCCGCATGGATCCGCCGGCCTGGACCTTCATTCACGGCCGGAGATCGCCGCTTTCGTCCACGGCCATTCGCAGTGGCATGACGGGGTCATCCGACCAGATTCAGCCGTAGCACCTGAAAAACCTCAAAAAATTCGTGATGAGCTTTGTCTTGAAACCTTCGGCATTCCATGCCTATGTTTGGCTGTGTTTGCCACGGTGTTCTCCCGTGAGTCGCAACCATGTGTTGCAACGGGTGCGAAAAGGGCGATTTTGACCGGCAATGGTGCCGGTAACGCAAGAGACCATGGCAGACGCGCGACGCTTGTTCTGTCACGGAAAGGAAAGACACTGAGAACAGCACACAGCAAGGGAAATGCCGCAGGCGTTTCCTCTTCCGCACTGGAAAGCGGCACTGCTGCGATCCATGCGTTGAAACTGGTCCTCGCCAGCCTCGAGGAATCCAAGGCAGAAGACATTGTCTCCATTGACATAGCGGGCAAGTCGGCACTGGGCGACCATATGGTCGTGGCTTCCGGCCGATCGAACCGCCATGTGACGGCTATCTGCGACCATCTGCTGCGCGACCTGAAAAACGCCGGCCTCGGACAGGCCAAGGTCGAAGGTCTCGCCCATGGCGATTGGGTGCTGATAGACACCGGAGACATCATTATTCACGTATTCCGTCCGGAAATCAGGGAGTTCTACAGCATCGAGAAGATGTGGATGACCCCTGAAGCCGAAGAAGACACGGTGCACTAGAGGACGGAAACTCTGCCCCGACAGGAAGCCGGGCGAGCGGAGTGTGAGGCCAATGCGGGTGACGCTATATGCCGTGGGCCGGCTGAAATCCGGCCCCGAAAGAGATCTTACCGCGCGTTATGTCGACCGTTTCAAGAAGACAGGCGCGACAATCGGCCTCGATTTCAATCGCATTGTTGAACTGCCCGAAAGCCGAGCTTCGAATGCTGCCGTCCGCAAGCGCGAAGAAGCGGACGCCCTGACCCGACAACTTCCGCAGGACAGAACCCTGGTTGCGCTCGACGAACGCGGCAAGGCGCTCGATTCGCAGGCCTTTGCCGCTACGCTTGCTCGCTGGCGCGACGACGGGCAGCGGGACCTTTGCATCGTTATCGGAGGAGCCGATGGCCTTGATCCGGAGTTTCTCGCTCAGGCCGATGCCACGATCTGTTTCGGAAAAATGACCTGGCCGCACCAACTGGTGCGCATCATGGTGGCCGAACAGCTCTATCGCGCGGTGACAATCCTGACAGGTCATCCCTATCACAGAAACTGACATCGACCGTCGAGAGCGCGGCTGTTTGCAGTCGGCCGGGTCCGGACGTGCGTAGGCTTTGCCTTATCGCTGCCACGCTTGCCTGCCATAGCTGATTCGACAACCCTGACGGATTCCCCTGGGCACGGCATCCATACGGCGGCCGGTGGCGGCTGTCGGCACTTTGATTTATGATTCGGATATGCGGGACCGGCAGCCAGGACCATCCAGATTCCAGCATGCGAGCGCCCTTTGTGGCGCATTGCTGCTGTCTGCCTGCCTGAGTGTACCGGCACTCCCGCAGGAGACATCCCCCAGCCCCGGAACCTTTCGAAAGCCGACCGTCGAGGATCTCGACCGCCAGCGCGCCGCTGGCATGAGCGAGCTTGAAAAGATCTCAACCGACATAGGCCTTTCCCGCGAGCGGCAAAAGCAGCTGGAAGACAGCATTGCTCAGCTGAAGAAAGATCAGGCGAGCATGCGCACCGCGCTTGTTCAAAGTGCCAAGACCCAGAAAAAACTCACCGCCGACATTTCCGAAAGCGAGCTGCGGCTGGCCAGCCTGCGCGGCCGCGAGGACACCGTGCGCCAATCACTGCGAGACCGGCGCGATACGCTGGCCGAAGTGCTCGCCGCCTTGCAACGCATGGGGCGCAACCCGCCTCCTGCATTGCTTGTCAGCCCCGAGGATGCGCTGTCCTCGGTGCGCAGCGCCATTCTGCTCGGAGCCGTGGTTCCGGATATTCGCCAGCGCGCCGACCGCCTGATGGTCGATCTGCAGGAGCTGACCACCATCCGGGCGTCGATATCGAACGAACGTGAGCTGTTGATCGCAACCCTGGAGGAACAGGCTGAGGAAGAGGAACGCCTCAAGCTGCTCCTGGAAGAAAAGCAGAAGCGCGCTCAACAGAACCAGGAGCTTCTGGCCGCTGAAACGGAAGCCGCAAAACGGCTGGCCGAGCGGGCGGAAAGCATGGAAGACCTGATTGCCAGCCTCGGCAAGCAGATCGATTCGGTGCGCAAGGCCGCTGACGAGGCGAGGCAGGCGGAAGAAAAACGCGCCGCCGAGTCTCAGGAGAAGCGTGAAAAGGCCCGACAACTTGCCCGCACCGGCGAAGCCGATGCCGACCGACTGGCGCCCGCCTTCGCGTTTTCCGATCTGAAAGAGAGTCTTGAACTCCCCGTCGCCGGTACACTCGCGGCGTCTTTCGGCGACGACGACGGAGCCGGACATCCGCTGCAAGGCATGATGCTTTCAACTGTGCATGACGCGATTGTGACGGCGCCGGCGGACGGGTGGGTGGTATATTCCGGACCGTTCCGGTCGTATGGGCAATTGCTCATCCTCAACGCAGGAGACGGCTATCATCTGGTCCTGGCAGGAATGGGCAGCATCAGTGCCACAATCGGTCAGTTCGTCATCGCCGGCGAGCCCGTGGGACGGATGGATGCCCGCAAAAGAGTGGCGTCCGCTTCGGTCTTACTACTGGCCTCTGACGAGCCGACGCTATACATTGAGTTTAGAAAAGGCGGCAAGCCCGTCGATCCGGCTCCCTGGTGGGCCAGCAATCCTTCTGGAAGGGTAAGCAATGATTCGTAAGGTATCACTTCTGGCCGTCGGCGCCATCATTGGTGCGGTCTCGGTGACCGCTTTGCACTCCGTCGGCACCTCTGCCGTAGCGGCGAATTCCGAGACCTACAAGCAGTTGTCGATCTTCGGCGACGTCTTCGAGCGGGTCCGCGCTCAATACGTCACACCGCCGAAGGAAGACGAGCTTGTCGAAAACGCCATCAACGGCATGCTGACATCGCTGGATCCGCATTCCAGCTTCCTCAACGCCAAGGATGCCGACGAGATGCGCACCCAGACCCGGGGCGAGTTCGGCGGATTGGGCATCGAGGTGACCCTCGACCGCGACAGCGAGCTGGTCAAGGTTATCACGCCGATCGACGATACACCGGCATCGCGCGCTGGCGTGCTCGCCGGTGACCTGATTTCCGAAATCGACGGTGAACCGGTTCGCGGTCTGTCACTGACCCAGGCGGTTGAAAAGATGCGTGGCCCGGTCGGGTCTTCCATTGATCTGACGGTCCTGCGCGAGGGTGCCGATGCTCCGATCGACATCAAGATCACCCGCGCCATCATCAAGGTGAAGGCGGTCAAGTTCCGCGTCGAGGAAGACATCGGCTACATCCGCGTCATCTCCTTCACCGAGAAGACCTACAGCGATCTGGAAAACGCCATCGAGAAGATCGAGGCCGAAGTTCCGGAAGACAAGCTGAAGGGTTTTGTGGTTGACCTGCGTCTGAACCCGGGCGGCTTGCTCGATCAGGCCATCAACGTCTCCGATGCGTTTCTCGACCGTGGTGAAATCGTCTCCACCCGTGGCCGCAACCCCGAAGAAACTCGGCGCTACAATTCCCGTCCGGGCGACCTGACCGATGGCAAGCCGATTGTCGTGCTGGTCAATGGCGGCTCGGCCAGTGCTTCGGAGATCGTTGCCGGCGCCCTGCAGGATCACAAGCGGGCAACCATCGTCGGAACGACCTCGTTCGGCAAGGGTTCGGTTCAGACCATCATACCGCTCGGCGAAAACGGTGCACTGCGGCTGACCACGGCGCTCTACTACACGCCGTCGGGCAAATCGATCCAGGGCACGGGCATCAAGCCGGACATCGTCGTCAACCAGCCTCTTCCGGAAGAGCTGCAGGGTCGCATTCGCCAAACCGGCGAATCGGAGCTGCGCGGCCACATTCAGGGCCAGGAAGAAACCGAGGAAGGCTCGGGCTCGATTGCCTATGTGCCGCCGGAAGCTGAAGATGACGAGCAGCTCGGATACGCCCTCGACCTGATCCGCGGCGTCGAGACCAACCCGGCTTATCCGCCCAGCCCCGAGCAGGCGGCCAAGAAGATGGAAAAAGCCGACGATACGACGACCAAAACCGAATAAGACAGGCGGCCGCTCCCATGGGAGCGGCCCTTTCCTTTACGGACAGCACTGGTGACAACGGGCTCCGATCTCGACAAACCGTTGGGACAACACCGCAAAGGCGGTGGACCGCGACGTGGTCAGTCTCGGGGCAGAGGTCCATGGTTGATCGGCACCGCTTTCGTGGTGCTGTTTGCCGGCGCCGGCTACTTTGCATTTCAGCAGACGACTCCTCGAGGTCAGCAGCAGGCGGAACCGGCAGCGCCGGAGCAATCGGTTCAGACCGCCACCGTGCCGCAGCCGCAGGTCGTCGAAGACCCGGCGAAGCCGCTCGCGGGCAGTTCCGGGGCCAATGTCCAACGCACGCTGACGGATGAAGGCCATACCGTCACCAAGATAACGCCGCTGGACCGCAGCGGTGAGGGTGCGGTGATCATTTCCGGTGCGGGCCAGGTCGGACAACAGCCGCAAGTGGCGCACCTGCCGATCCCCGAGCTTCTGGAAAACACAGACTTTGGACGCCTTCCGGTTGTCGGCGCGGACGGCCGCCGCCCGATGGACGCCTATGCCCGGCCCTGGTCTGGTGCGCGCGGCACTCGAATCGCCATCGTTGTCGGCGGCCTCGGCCTGAGCCAGACAGGCACCCAGAACGCCATCAGAACGCTACCGCCGGAGATCACTCTGGCCTTCGCCGCGACCGGCAACAGTCTTCAACGCTGGCTCCAGGAAGCCCGCAGGGGCGGTCACGAGGTCCTGTTGCAAGTTCCCTTCGAGCCGTTCGATTATCCCAACAACGATCCCGGACCGCGAACGCTTTTGGTTGCGGACGGATCGCAGCAGAACCTCGATGACCTGCACTGGGCCATGGGCCGCATCACCAACTACACCGGCGTCATGAACTTCATGGGCGCGCGGTTCCTTTCAGACCCGGCTGCCACGGAAACGCTGATGCGGGACCTCGCCAAACGCGGCGTGCTGTTCCTGGACGACGGCACTTCGGCCCAGACCGTCACAGGTGCCATCGCTCGGGCCGTCGGCGTTCCATATGCGGAAGGCAATATGGTGGTGGACAACAAGATCGACCGCACGGAAATCATGCGGCGGCTCGATGATGTCGAGCGGGTCGCCAAGCGCGACGGTACGGCCATAGCGACTGCGTCGGCATTCGATGTCAGTGTCGATGCGATCGCCGCCTGGGCCAATGAGGCCAAGGCCCGCGGCATTGAGATCGTCGCGGTTTCCGCGTTGACCGATGATCCGGAAAAATTCTGACATGGGCGAGAAACGGCCAAGGGCAACCGACCTCCCCTATCGACGCTGTGTCGGCATCGTCGTCCTGAACCCATCTGGTCTCGTCTGGTCCGGCCGCCGGATCCCCAAGACCATCGACAAAGATGATCCGCGTGCGCATCTGTGGCAGCTTCCACAGGGCGGCATCGACAAGGGCGAGGAACCGGTGGAGGCCGCGCTCCGCGAACTTTATGAGGAAACCGGCATCAAGAGTGTCTCGCTGATCGCCGAAGCGCCCGATTGGATCCCCTACGACCTCCCGCAAAAACTCATGGGCGTTGCTCTCAAAGGCAAGTATCGCGGTCAGACCCAGCGCTGGTTTGCCTTCCGCTTTGAGGGCGACGACAGCGAAATCGCTATCGATCCGCCTCCGGACGGCCACAAGGCGGAATTCGACGCCTGGGCCTGGAAGCCGCTCTCCGAAATGCCCGGCCTCGTTGTGCCGTTCAAACGTGCCGTCTATGATCAGGTCGTCGAAGCGTTTGCGCATCTGCAGGGAGAGAACGCATGAAGCTGATCGGCCTCATCGGCGGCATGAGTTGGGAATCGACCGCGCTCTATTACCGCCTGATGAACGAGGACGTGAAGGCACGCCTCGGCGGCCTTCACTCGGCCCGAATCCTCCTGCATTCGGTCGACTTCCAGGAAATCGAGGCCCTGCAGCATGCCGATGACTGGGACGGTACGGCCGAAATATTGGGAGAGGCCGCGCGCGGTCTCGCCGCCGGCGGCGCCGACTTCCTGGTGATTGCCACCAACACCATGCACAAGGTGGCTGATGCTATCGAGGCAAAGTCCGGCTTGCCGATCCTGCACATCGCCGATCCGACCGGCGCGGCGCTCGTCGCCAATGGCGTGCGCAAAGTCGGCCTGCTTGGCACCCGCTTTACAATGGAACAAGCCTTCTATCGGGAACGCCTGGAAAACGAGTTCGACCTCGACGTGATCGTACCCCACGCCGACTCACAGGCCGACATCCACCGCATCATCTACGAAGAACTGTGCAAGGGTATCGTAACGGAACCCTCAGCCGAGGCGTTTCAGGGCGCGATCGCCAATCTCGCCGCCGCGGGCGCCGAAGCCGTCATCCTCGGCTGCACCGAAATCACCATGATCGTCGATCCCAATGCGGCAGACCTTCCGACCTACGACACAACCGCACTGCATGCGAAAGCAGCGGTGGAACGGGCATTGGCTTGATCACACTCAGAAGCGTCTGATGGTGCTCAAATCCTTCTGCAAGGGGGTATGCAGCGGCACAAGCAAATGCCACCTTTGCGGGTAGTGTATCGATTGCGAACCGAGAGGACCCTTCGATGGTATTCTGCCCAGGAGCAAAACCGACGACTTCGGTGTCATCCGCGATCATGAAATTGCTGATGATCATGGCGATCTTCCTCATGGTCGCGCCGCTTCGCAGCCATGCTTCGGTCGAAAGCCTGCCTCACAACACCCATCTCCATGACGGTGAGACCCTCGTTTCGGCCGCCGGTTTTCCGGCCCTGGTAAAGTTTGTCGCGGCCGACAAGGACAAACCTCTGGTCATCTTTGTTCCCGGTGATGCCCATCTCGCCCGCATTGCCTATGGGTTTCCTGACGGCAACGAACAGGACTTCCTCGCTTACTGGTTAAACCAGGCCGGGTTTCCGTTCCTCGGCGTGTCTTACCCTCTTGAAAATCCGGTATATTCACAGACCTACCCCGAATACGGCATTCCGGACTGGGGCAAACAGGTCGCCGACATCGCCGCGCACTACATCCGCGAGAACGGATTATCGAACCACGTCATCATCTGCGGATGGAGCATGGGCGGCAAAATTGCGGCTTCGGTGTCGGACGCTGCCCGGAAAGCCAGCCTTGTCCCCGACGTGTTCGTCGCCATGTCGGCCGACCCTCCGGTAACGGGCCTCCTGCCGAAGGCCCTCACCGATAACATCCGAATGCTGCCCAATGGTCTGGCGGACAGAGAGGGTGTCTACGCGTGGTTCGTCAACGCAATCGAACAGCAAAGCGCCTATAACGGCCATACCATCATTCCGAAGGATGTGTTCGAGCAGCAATTCATCGGCAACATTCCGGTGGGCCTGATGGAAACCGGACTGCTCTATCGCGACGGCAAATTCGTGCACGACCTGCAGGAGACCCTGGATGAAGCCGAAACGCTTGATTTTTCGGTGTATCCCATTCCCGCAGTGCTTCACGGCAATTCGCCCGACGACGCCGAAAACGTGCTGTTCGACACCTCCGACTGGGCCTTCATCCGCAACCGGGTCATCGTCGACCGAATGCGACAGGGCGCGTCCTATGACAAGCTTTCGCCGGCTCGCTGGCAGGAAATCCGACAGGCAGTCAGGACGTCAGCCGACTATCTGACCGAGCAGGTGACGGGCAACCACTTCTTCTTCCTGGGCAAAATCGGCGCTCGCAAGGCAGCACAGAAAATCATCGAGCTTCATTTGCGGGCGTCGACCATAAAGTGATACAGAGGCGAGCGCAGCCAACCTGACGCCAATAGCAAAAAAGGCGGGTCAGACCCGCCTTGATCGTCTCGAAGCTGAGGCAGTCTTCAAACTGCGTCCTGCAAGGTCAGCAGGTTATCCAGCTTCTCAGCAATGCGTGACTTGTCGGCGTCTGTCTTGGCGTCGGCCAGGTCTTCGCGCGTGTTCTGGATGCGCTGGGCGAGCTCTTCGCGATCGATATCGTCCACATGCACGGCCGATTCGGCGAGCAGCGTGCAGCCTTCGGGAAGGATATCGGCGAAGCCGCCGAACACCACATAGCGGTTGCTGTCGCCGGAGGCAGACTTCACCTCGACAATGCCCGGCTTGATCGTGGTCATGACCGGCGCGTGATTGGCCATCACGGTCATCTCACCATCGGTGCCTGGAATGATCACCTCGCTCGCGGATTCCGACAGAAGCAGCCGCTCCGGCGACACGAGTTCGAAATTGAAGCTTTCGGCCATTTCGATCACTTTCCCTGACGTGGCTGGCGGCCGTAGCCGCCGTCCGGTCGTGGCTTAGGCGGCTTCCGCTGCCAGTTTCTGGGCTTTCTCGATTGCCTGGTCGATGCCACCGACCATGTAGAAGGCGGCTTCCGGCAGATGATCGTATTCGCCTTCGACCAGACCTTTGAAGCTCTTGATCGTGTCTTCCAGATCGACCAGCTGACCAGGCGAACCGGTGAACACTTCGGCAACGAAGAAGGGCTGCGACAGGAAACGCTCGATCTTACGGGCACGCGCCACTGTCAGCTTGTCGTCTTCCGACAGTTCGTCCATGCCGAGAATCGCGATGATGTCTTGCAGGGACTTGTAGCGCTGCAGGATCGACTGCACGTTACGGGCAACTTCGTAGTGCTCTTCACCGACGATCATCGGATCAAGCATGCGCGAGGTGGAATCGAGTGGGTCCACGGCCGGATAGATGCCCTTTTCCGAAATAGCGCGATTGAGCACCGTCGTGGCATCGAGGTGGGCGAACGACGTCGCCGGTGCCGGGTCGGTCAGGTCATCGGCCGGAACGTAGACGGCCTGCACAGAGGTAATCGACCCCTTGTTGGTGGTGGTGATGCGTTCCTGCATGGTGCCCATGTCAGTGGCCAGCGTCGGCTGGTAGCCCACGGCCGAGGGGATGCGGCCGAGCAGCGCCGACACTTCCGAGCCGGCCTGGGTGAAGCGGAAGATGTTGTCGATGAAGAACAACACGTCCTGGCCTTCGTCGCGGAAATGTTCGGCCACAGTCAGCCCAGTCAGGGCAACGCGGGCGCGGGCGCCGGGCGGCTCGTTCATCTGGCCGAAGACGAGTGCACATTTCGAGCCCTCGGTCGAACCGTCGTTTTCCTTCGGATCCTTGTTAACGCCCGATTCGATCATCTCCCAATAAAGGTCATTGCCTTCGCGGGTGCGCTCGCCAACGCCGGCGAACACCGAGAAGCCACCATGCGCCTTGGCGACGTTGTTGATCAGCTCCTGAATGAGAACCGTCTTGCCAACGCCGGCGCCACCGAACAGTCCAATCTTGCCGCCCCTTGCATAGGGCGCAAGCAGATCGACCACCTTGATACCGGTAACCAGGATCTCGGCTTCCGTCGACTGATCGACATAGGCCGGTGCCTCCTGGTGGATGCCGCGCCGAGCGGCGGTTTTCACGGGACCGGCCTCGTCGATCGATTCGCCGATGACGTTCATGATGCGACCCAGCGTCTCGTCGCCGACCGGCACCGAAATTGGTGCACCGGTATCGAAGACTTCCTGGCCGCGAACCAGACCTTCGGAGGAGTCCATGGCAATCGTGCGCACGGTGTTCTCGCCCAGGTGCTGCGCCACTTCCAGAACCAGCCGGTTGCCCAGATTGTCGGTTTCCAGCGCGTTCAGGATCGGCGGCAGGTGATCCTCGAAGGCGACGTCGACCACGGCGCCGATAACCTGTGTTATCGTGCCCTTGACGCCCGATGTGTCGATTGCGGCGGTAGCTGCCTCAGCCATGTTATTACCCTCTTGATAGAGCTCTTAGAGCGCTTCCGCGCCCGAAATGATTTCGATCAGTTCTTTGGTGATCTGCGCCTGACGCTGGCGGTTGTAGTTGAGCGTCAGTTTGTCGATCATGTCGCCTGCATTGCGCGTCGCGTTGTCCATTGCGGTCATGCGCGCGCCCTGCTCTGAAGCGCTGTTTTCCAGCAGCGCCCGGAAAATCTGCACCGCGATATTGCGCGGAATGAGATCGTTCAGGATTGTTTCGGCGTCCGGTTCGTAGTCGTAGACGGCACTGCCGCCGGCTTCCTCGGCCGGGCTGTCTCCCGTGCCCGCCGGAATAATCTGCTGGGCCGTCGGAACCTGGGTCATGACGGACTGAAATTCCGAGTAGAACAGAGTGCAGATATCGAAACCGCCATGGTTGAACAGATCGATGATCTGACGGGCGATGTCGTTGGCGTTTTCGTAGCCGACCCGTTTGACCTCACGGAGGTCGACCCGGTCGATGATCAGCGACTCGTATTGTCGCTTCAGGATGTCATAACCCTTCTTGCCCACGCACAGGATCTTGATTTCCTTGCCTTCCGCCTGCAGCTCGGCGATCCGGTCGCGTGCCAGGCGGGCGATCTGCGAGTTGAAACCGCCGCACAACCCGCGCTCAGCCGTGCAGACCACCAGCAGATGGGTCACGTCCTCGCCGGTTCCGGTCATCAAATGCGGTGTGTCGTGGCCTTCGGTCACAGCGCCGGCAATATTGGCGAGAACCGCGCTCATGCGCTGCGAATAGGGCCGCGCAGCCTCCGCCGCCTCCTGGGCACGTCGCAGTTTCGCCGCGGCGACCATTTGCATCGCCTTGGTGATCTTCTGCGTCGCCTTGACAGAGGCGATCCGGTTTCTCAGATCCTTAAGTGAAGGCATCCGCTATCCGTCCGTTGCTTTGTTTCCGTCCCCTGAAAATCAGGCGTAGGACTTGGCGAAGTCATCGATGGCAGCGGTCAGCTGCTTGGTGATGTCGTCACTCAAGGCCTTCTCCGTACGGATGGCATCGAGCACCGCCTTGCCGTCGCCCCGCATGTGGGCGAGCAGGCCTTCCTCGAATTTGCCAACTTCCTCAACCGGCAGACCATCGAGATAGCCATTGACGCCGGCAAAGATCACCGCGACCTGTTCCTCGGTCTTGAGCGGAGAAAACTGCGGCTGTTTCAACAGTTCCGTCAGCCGGGCGCCACGATTGAGGAGGCGCTGGGTAGCGGCATCCAGGTCGGACCCGAATTGGGCGAAGGCTGCCATTTCGCGGTACTGTGCCAGTTCGCCTTTAATGGAGCCGGCAACCTGTTTCATCGCCTTGATCTGAGCCGACGATCCGACGCGGGACACTGACAGTCCGACGTTCACGGCTGGGCGGACGCCCTGATAGAACAGGTCGGTTTCCAGGAAGATCTGGCCATCGGTGATCGAGATCACGTTGGTCGGAATAAACGCCGACACGTCGTTACCCTGGGTTTCGATAACGGGCAGCGCCGTCAGTGACCCGGAGCCGCTGTCATCATTGAGCTTCGCAGCCCGCTCCAGCAGGCGTGAGTGCAGGTAGAAAACGTCGCCCGGATAGGCCTCGCGTCCCGGCGGACGGCGCAGCAACAGCGACATCTGGCGATAGGCGACCGCCTGCTTCGAAAGGTCGTCATAGCCGATCAGTGCGTGCATTCCGTTGTCGCGGAAATATTCGCCGATGGCGCAGCCTGCGAACGGAGCCAGAAACTGCATGGGCGCCGGATCGGAGGCTGTCGCCGCGATAATGATCGAATACTCCAGGGCACCGCGCTCTTCCAACACCTTGGCGAACTGCGCGACCGTAGAACGTTTCTGGCCGACGGCAACATAAACGCAGTAGAGCTTGTCGCTCTCGGCGCCGCTGTCGTGAATCGGCTTCTGGTTCAGGAAAGTATCCAGCAGAATGGCGGTCTTGCCGGTCTGGCGGTCGCCGATGACGAGCTCACGCTGGCCTCGGCCGATCGGGATCAAAGCGTCGATCGCCTTGAGGCCGGTCGACATCGGTTCATGCACCGACCGGCGCGGAATGATGCCGGGTGCCTTGACGTCCACGCGGCGGCGCTCTTCGGACTCGATCGGGCCCTTCCCGTCGATCGGATTGCCGAGGGCGTCGACCACGCGACCGAGCAGGCCTTTGCCGACCGGCACTTCCACAATCGCACCGGTCCGCTTGACGGTATCGCCTTCGGAAATGTCCCGGTCCGAGCCGAACAGAACAACACCGACATTGTCCTCTTCCAGGTTCAGCGCCATGCCGCGAATTCCACCGGGGAATTCGACCATCTCACCGGCCTGGACGTTATCGAGGCCGTAGACACGGGCGATGCCGTCACCGACGGACAGCACCTGGCCGACTTCGGAGACTTCTGCCTCCTGGCCGAAGTTTTTAATCTGATCTTTGAGAATTGCGGAGATTTCCGCGGCGCGGATGTCCATCAGCCGACCTCTTTCAGTGCAAGCTTAAGGGAAGAGAGTTTGGTGCGAAGGGATGTGTCGATTTGACGCGAGCCGACCTTGACGATCAGCCCGCCCATAATAGACGGGTCGACGACGACATGGATTGTCACGTCTTTTCCGGTGACGCTCTTCAGCGCCGCCTTCAATTCGGTTTCCTGCTCGGCAGTCAGCGCCCGTGCCGAAGTGACTTCAGCAGAGACCTCGCCGCGGTGTTTTGCCTCAATCGCCCGATAGGCGCGAATGATGCCCGGAACGGCGAACAGCCGACGGTTTTTCGCCACAACGCGCAGGAAATTGCCAACAAGGCCATCAAATCCGGCTTTGTCGGCGATTGCAGCAATGGCTTTGAACTGATCGTCGGCGGAAAACACCGGGCTGACGATGAGCCTTTTCAGGTCTTCGTTCTCGGCGATCAGGTTTTCAAGGCGGGTGAGTTCGGCGCTGATTGCGCCCTCGGATTTCTGCTCCAGCGCCAGGTCGAACAGCGACGATGCGTATCGCTCTGCAACACCGGAAATGTGGGAAGTTGTGTCTGCCACGGGCGCACGATTCTCAAAGCTGGACCCAAGGATTCCCTTTCAGCGTCAGCCGACCCCGTAAACCCTTGAATTTATTTCGATTTTTCCAGACAAGCGAAGAAAGTTCCAGCCCCTCATCTGAAATTCGTGGTTCGTCTAGCACACGTCCGGTGGACTCGCAACACGCTTTGGATCGTGCTTTCGACGCAGTGCAGCATAATCTGCCCTGAATCACAGAAAAATACGTCGGGGAAATGCCATCAGTTGGGCTAGAGCAAAGGGCGATAAGTTTGGATCATTTGATGGCTGCAGATCGGCTCCACTCGGCTAGGCGCGTCGCGCAGCGCGATGCGGTGCATCGGGCAAGCGACGCAACGCAGCCGATGGGCCGATAGGCAGCCACCCTTCGGGCCGGGCGCTTTTGGCCCCTGGCGTCGTTGGCTTGCACTTGTGGTGGGGTGGCACCACGGCGAGCAATCCGCCTAGCCAGAAACCAAAATCGCCACGGTCAAATGGTGCAAACTTATCGCCCTTTGCTCTCGGGCCGGCGTCCATTGAGATACGGGCTTCCGGCGTCCGACCGGGAACCGCCGAAGAAACTCTCGAACATTGGAATGCAGGCCGCGCCGACGGCACCCACTTCCGGCCCGAAGCTCGAGGCCCGTACTGGAGCGACCGTCAAGCCACGCGAGGGACCGTCGATCGGGTCTGCAAGAACTGCATCGACCAGGCGCTCGTTCAGCCATTTCGGCAGACGGCCGCCGATGACGATCACCGATGGATCGAAAAATCCGCTGACCGCCCGCACTGCCTGGCGCAGTTGAACGCCGGCCCGGGCGACCCAATCGTCGATCAATGCCCGCCCCTTCTCGCCAACCCGGTCGAGGTGATCGAAATCCTCAAGAGCAATCCCGCCGGCCGAGAGGCAATTGATGAGATCCTGGCCGGACGGCCTCGGAGCGGCATAGGGAAACAGAACGCCGGGGAGGCATGCATTGCCGTGCACGCCGCGAAACAGCCGGCCGTCGATCACCGCACCGCCACCGACGCCATGGCCAATGTGGATGAAGAACATCGATGGCCCATCGTCCTCCAGACGGCCGAATACATGCTCCCCGAGTGCCGCCGCCGAGCCATCATTTTCGAAGTGAAACGGCATCTCGAACACGTCGGTAAAGGCCTTGAAGGTTCGGCCCTCATCGAAATCGGAAAACAGTTCATGCGCTTTCAGGTCTTTTTCAAAAGTGCCGAAATTGCCCGGCAGCGCACAGCCGACGCCGACCAGCCGATCGCGGCCGATCCGATGGCGCGCCCTCATGTCGTGAATGGCCGCGCGCGCCGCCTCGGCCACACCGGCGGCTGACTGGTCGACAATATCAATGCTGCGGGTCGCCGCCAGACGCCCGGTCAGATCGAGAATGGCGATCTCCATGCGTCGAAGAGAAAAAATCAGACCGGCGGAATAGAAGCTGCCGCCAGCCAGCGACAACAGCCGTTTCGGCTGGCCTGCCCGCCCCTGTCGATCAGTCTCCTCCGCCAGGATACCCAGATCCAGCAGCCCTGAAATCAGGCGCGTGACGGACGCACCGGTCATGCCCGACAGGCGTGCCAGGTCGACACGCGCCACGGCGCCTCCCGAGGCAACCAGTTCGATCAGTCTTTTTTCGTTCAGCGACAGCTGGCGCATGTTCCTCTCAGGTAGTTTTGCACAAGTCCATTGACAACAGATGGATCAGAAAATTAAATTACGCAATGTAATTAACTTGTCACAGAGGCGCGGTAGAAACCGGAATCATCCGATTTCCCCAAGCACCTGAAAGGGAGGCACAGCATGAGCATTGGATTTTCATCATTGTCGGGATTGGCTGCCGCGGCAGCTCTTCTCTTGGCATCAGCGGCCGCACAGGCTGAAAGCATCGTCATCTATTCGCCCCAGGGCGGCGAGCGCGCCGAATGGATCAAGGAGCAGGCCACGGCGGCAGGCCACGACGTCGACATTCTCGTTGCCGGTGGCGGCGAGCTGTTCGATCGCCTGCTGGCCGAAAAAAACAATCCCCAGGCGGATGTTGTCTTCGGCCTCGTCGACACCTCTATGGCCCTGCTGAAGGGCGAGGGCATGTTCCAGCCCTACACCCCCGCCTGGGCCGATGGTCTTCCGGATCAATACAAGGGTGCCGACGGGCAGATTCACAAATTCTGGCAGACCCCGGTCGTCCTCGCCTACAATGCCGATGCCTTGTCGGAAGCCGATGCGCCCAAGAGCTGGCTCGACATGACCGATGAACGCTACAGCGGAAAATACGTCATTGGCAGCAGCGCCTGGCAGACGACGCGCGTTTATCTTGCCGGCATGCTGGCTCGCTTCCTCGACGCCGACGGCAATGTGAGCGATGAGGGCTGGGACTTCATGCGCAACCTCTATGCCAATGCCATCGTCGTCAACGACGGTGACGCCAAGACACAGGCCTTTGCTTCCAATGAGGCCGTCATTGACCTCAACTGGTTCGGCGGCGCTTTCCGCCAGGCCGACAATGTCGGGTACACCGTCAAGCTGGTCGATACCGAAGGCGGCACCCCTTACATCGCCGAAGGCATTGCTATCATGAACGGCACGGATCATCTCGACGAGGCCAAAGCCTTCGTTGACTGGTTCGGCTCGC
The DNA here is from genome assembly GCA_965216535.1 of Hoeflea sp. Lineage (GTDB taxonomy): Bacteria > Pseudomonadota > Alphaproteobacteria > Rhizobiales > Rhizobiaceae > Hoeflea_A. The sequence goes on along the minus strand of OZ244175.1, from coordinate 896,753 downwards.
CGGAATTCATGGCTGCTTACGCCAAGCAGTTCGGCCAGGCGCCGGTCCATCCCAAAGCCATCGAGATGTCACCGGAAGACGTGCGCCAAAAAGCGGCCCTTGTCTCGCCACAGCCGGTTGACTGGGACGCGATTGCCCCCAAACTCGATGGTTGGCTGCAGAAGATCGAGCTGGAAATCCGCTAATCCCGGCCGGGTGCGGGCGGCCCGCCTGCCTGCACACCCGAAGGAGCAATGCCGTGGTCGACGCCGTCATGTCCATCCACGATCTCGACGTCGGCTATGACGACAAGATCGTTGTCTCGGGCTTCACCCTCGATATCACGTCGGGTGAATTCGTATCGCTACTCGGGCCTTCCGGCTGCGGCAAGACGACGATCCTGAGGGCCATCGCCGGCTTCCTCAAGGCAAGCCGCGGCTCCATCCGGCTGGAAAGCCGCGACATCACCCGATTGCCGGCCGAGCAGCGCGATGTCGGCATCGTCTTTCAGAACTACGCGCTCTTTCCCACCATGAGCGCATTCGAGAACATCGCCTTCGGACTGCGCGTGTCACGCACGTCGTCGGCGGACATCGCCCGGCGTGTCGAAACCATCGCTCGGGCTTCCGGCATTGACGAGCACCTCGACAAAAAGCCGGCAAACCTGTCGGGCGGCCAGCAGCAACGCGTGGCCATCGCCCGGGCGCTGGTCATGGGAGCCAAGGTCTTGCTGCTTGACGAGCCGCTGTCCAATCTGGACGCCAAGATGCGGGTTGCCATGCGGCGTGAAATCCGCCGGCTGCAAGCCGAATTGGGCTTCACGGCAATCTATGTGACACACGATCAGGAGGAAGCTCTTTCACTGTCGGATCGCGTGGTGCTGCTGCGCGACGGCCAAATTGAGCAAATCGGCAGCGGACGCGAGCTTTACCATCATCCCCGCACGCCATTCGTCTGCGACTTCCTTGGCGAGTCAAACGCCATATCAAGTGCCTTGGCTTCGCAACTGGGCATTGCCGCAGACACCGGAGCCCGCTGTTTTCTGCGCTACGAAGACGTTTTGCTTGAATTCGACGGCGATGCCGGCATGGCGGGCGAAATTGCTCACGTGGAGTTCCTCGGCGCGATGACGCGCGTCGATTGCCTCCTGCAGGACGAAATGCTGTCGGCAACCGTCGATGACCGGAGCCTGCCGACAGACATTGGACCGGGGCGTCTGGTGCGCATTCGGGCACGTTCGGACGCAGCCCATGTCTTTGCGCAGGCGACGGCATGACGCTGTTCTGGCGCCTGGAAAACCTCCTGTGGTGGTTCGGACTGGCCGCGCTGCTGTGGTTCCTCGTGACCTTTGCGGTTCAGCCGGTGATTGCCGTCTTTGCATCGGCTCTGTTTGGCGATGGCCATTTCGCTGCCTTTGATACCGCCCGACAACTCGCGGCCTCAGGCCGGGTGCGTGCCGCCATCTGGAACACCCTCTGGATGACCGTTGCCTCGACCGTGACGGTCACCATCATCGGCGTCTTTCAGGTGGCCGTGCTTGAGTATTTCCACGTGCGTGGCCGCGCCCTCCTGAAGATCGGCTTTGCCACTCCGCTGGTATTCGGCAGCGTGATTGCCGCCGCTGGCTATTCCTTTACCTACGGACCCGGCGGCTCGGTGACCTCGATCCTGATACTCCTGTTTCCAGGCCTAGATCCCAAGTGGTTTTCCGGCGGTTTCGCCGTGCTGGTGTTTCACACACTGCTCCTGACCATGTTTCATTTCCTGTTTCTGCGCGCGGCCATGCGCCGGGTCGACTATTCGACCATCGAAGCTGCGCGCTCGCTTGGCGCATCGGAACTGACCATTCTGTTGCGTGTGGTCCTGCCGGTCATTTTACCGACTCTGCTGGCTGTCACGCTTTTGACCGTTTACCAGTCCGTCGGCTCCTTTGCCGGACCGACCATTCTGGGCGGCCGTGACTTCCACATGCTCAGCCAGATGATCCTGACCTTGCAGAGCCTGCGTCGCGCCGACATGGCGGCCCTGCTGACGCTGCTGCTCGGAGTGGTCCTGACGGCGTTGATCCTGATGTCCGCCTATGCCGAAAAACGCGGGACTTATGTCGGCGGCTCCAAGATACCGACCCCCATCCAGCTCAAGCGCGTCACCAATCCGTTCTGGAATGCCGTCCTGCATGTCGCCGCCTACGGTCTGTTCATTCTCTATATCGTTCCGCCCTTCATGGTCGTGCTGTTCTCCTTCGCGCCGGCCTCGTCGATCGGCATTGATGCTTTCCCATCAACGCTCACCATGAAAAACTATATCGCAGTGTTGACCGACACCTCCGCCTTCGGCCCGTTCTGGAACAGCATGCGCATGGGCCTGATTGCCGTTGCCATCGGTCTGGCGGTGACGCTGTTCGCCTCGCCTATCATGACCCGCGGCCGCGGCTGGGGACCGCAACTGCTGGATCTGGTGTTTGCCGTCGCATGGGCGGTGCCGCCGATCTTCATTGCCATCGGTCTCATCAACGCCTTTGATCTGCCCAACCCGACGGTCGGCGGCGCGGTTCTGCTTGGCAGTTTCATCATCTTGCCGCTTGGGTACGCGGTCTGGGTGATGCCGCTCATGGCGCGTTTTCTGCGCGCCGCTTTTGCCGGGCTTGATCCCAACCATGATGATGCGGCCCGTAGCCTCGGTGCCTCGGGCTTCTATCGCTTTCGACGCGTCACCTTTCCCATGGTGGCACCGACAGCCATTCTCGTTTCGGCCATCACCTTCAACGACATCATGTCCGAGTATGCGCTGTCGGCGCTGCTCTACAACGTCAACAACCGACCGCTGGCGATCGCCATTGTCGACGGAGAACGATCGCCCGATCCCGAACAGGCCGCGATAACGCTGGTCTACATCACGCTGATCATGGTGATTTCCTTCGTCGTCGTGCTGTCGGCCGAACGCATCGGCCTCGGCAAGGGGCCGGAAACCAACCGCCTATAGGAGCTCCCATGGATACCTGCATGACCGTATGGCACTGGGCCACCCACGCCCGCTGGTACGACGAAGGCCTGAAAATCACCCTCAACCGTATCCGGGACGCCGGTTTCACCCATATCAACTGGAACCCGGATGCCGGCAGTTCCTATTGGTACGCGGCATCGGAAATCGACTTCATCAGCGGCACGATCCGCGATGCCGGATTGAAAACCAAGACCGTCCACGCCTCGAACGGCGTCAACACCATTTCCGAACATCCCTGGCTGGCCAGCGAAGACCGCAAGGACATCCATTCGCCCAACGCCTGGCAACGCCAGGCCGCAGTGGAGCTCCTGGAAAACCGCGTTCGGTTGGCGGCAGCGCTTAACGCGCCTGATATCGTGTTGCACATCAATGTCAGGGACGACGTCTTCACGGATGCGGCGTCCGAACGGGCCTTTTTTGAACCGGTCTTCGCAACGCTCGATGCCTTGCAGCCGACCTGCCTGGAACACGACGTCAAGGTGGCCGTGGAAAACCTCTTTTGTGCCTCGGCCGGCAGTTTCCTCGAACTCTACGATCGTCTGTTTGCGCGCTACTCGCCTGACTTCCTCGGTCTTTGCTACGACAGTGGCCACTGGGAAATACTGGAACCGGGTGGCCTGAGCGTTCTTGAACGGTTTGGCGACCGGCTTATCACCACACACATCCACGACAATTTCAGCGCCATGGACGACCACCTGCTGCCCTTCGATGGTCGCATCGACTGGCAGGCCGTCGTCAACGCCATCGCGGCCACGCCCTACGAAATGCCGCTCAATTTCGAAACGCCGCAGGATCGCTACGGTCTCCCCGACAGCGCCTATTATGCTCGCGCGCACCAGATCGCCTGCCGGCTGGAAGCGATGATCGCAGACGCCCGGGGGGTCGGCCAGGCATGACAACCGACCGTTGGCGGGTCCTGTGCGAAACCTCCGATCGCGTCGCCCGCTACTGTCACGAGCAATTCCTGTCGCTGTCGTCCCTGACAGTCGAGACAAAGGGATTTGCCGACTATGTAAGCCATGTCGACCGCACGGCCGAGACCTTGGCCGTCGACATGATCAAGGCCGCCTGCCCTGGCGATGCCGTCATCGGTGAGGAGAACGGTGGCGTTGACGGCGCGTGTTGCTGGATTGTCGATCCCGTCGACGGGACGGCCAATTTTCTCAGCGGCCTGCCGTTCTGGGCGGTGTCCATCGCATTTGTCGAAAACGGCGAACCGGTGCTTGGTGCCGTGACACTGCCCGCCCTGCAATCACGATTCACGGGCGGCATTGATCGGCCACTTGAATGTCTCGGAAGCCTTCAGAACCTGCCCGGCGCTGGAGCGATCGCCTTTGGCATCGGCCGCAATTCGACCTGGCCATCCGAACAGCGTGCCAATCTGGAACGCCGGCTTGAGGAACGCGGCCACCACATCGTCTGCCTCGGAAGCTGCGCCGCTTCGCTGGCGCTGGTGGCGGCCGGACGCCTTGGCGGCTATGTCGAGCACCGCGTGCGGCTGTGGGACTGCGCAGCTGGCCATGCCCTGTGCCGCAGCGCCGGCGCCTATTCGCGCATCAGCAACAACGGTGCTGACGGGTTTGTCGACATCGCCGCGTCCTGGCAGGAAATGCCGTCGTAAGTTCCATCTCAAACGAAACCGAAGACGAACGCCAGTGGGAGTGCTCCCATGGCCGCTTCGAACAGAAACGAGTACCAGTTGAAGCGTGTGCCGCCTCGGTCGACCACGATCGACACCAGCCGCCCGAACGCGGTGATCGCCCAGCCGAAACCCAGCACCATGTAGAGAAAGGGCTGCGCCAGAATCAGGCAACTCAGCCCGGTGGCGAGATAGAAGCCGGCCATGGTACCGCGGGCTTCGGCAATCGCATCGGGATGCTCCGGCGATGTCTGCAGTCGCATGACCCTCAGTGACAAGCGCGGCATGATCAGCAGCAGCAAACCGAAAAAGATCGTGACGGCGGCAACGGTGAAACCAAGCCACTCGCCGGTGGTTTCGGGCCAATAGAACTGGATCACACCACAGCCTCCTTCTGTCGGTGTTAGTGCAAAGGGCGATACGTTTGGATCATTTGATGGCTGCAGATCGGCTCCACTCGGCCAGGCGCGTCGCGCAGCGCGATGTGGTGCATCGGGCAAGCGGCGCAACGCAGCCGATGAGCCGATATGCAGCCACCCTTCGGGCCAGGCGCTTTTGGCCCCTGGCGTCGTTGGCTTGCACTTGTGGTGGGATGGCACCACGGCCTGCAATCCGCCTGGCCAGAGACCAAAATCGCCACGGTCAAATGGTGCAAACTTTTCGCCCTTTGCTCTTACTATGGCAACCGGCACCTGGAAACCAAGTCTCACGGCCGGTTATACCCAGCTACATGAAGCTCTGCGGATCGATGTCCACCTGCACCCGCACCGAACCGCGGGGTTTCGGCCCGCCCTTGAGCATGGTCCGGATGAATCGCTGCATATCGGCGCCCCGTCGGCCATGAATCAGCAGCCTATAGCGGTATCGACCCCGGATGAGCGCCAGTGCCGCTTCGGCCGGACCGAGCACGGCAATATCGTTGACGCGCGGTGCCGCCTGGCGCAGTTCACGGGCGTGGCTTTCCGCTGCAACCCGATCGGTCGCCGAAACGATCACCGCCGCCAGCCGGCCGAAAGGCGGCAGTCCAGAGCGTTCCCGCTCTTCGATCTCGCGCTCGTAGAAGGACTCCGGATCACCGCTGACAATAGCCTGCATCACCGGATGCTGCGGCTGGTAGGTCTGCAGCAGGCCGCGACTGTGCCGTCCGGTGCGCCCCGCGCGACCGGTCACCTGGGACAGCAGTTGGAAAGTGCGTTCGGCGGCGCGCGGATCGCCCGTCGACAAACCAAGATCGGCATCGACGATGCCAACCAGGGTCATCATGGGAAAATTGTGACCCTTGGCGACCAGCTGTGTGCCGATGACGATGTCGGCCTCACCCTCCGCAATCGCCTCCAGCTCCAGACGCAATCGCCGCACCCCGCCCATGATGTCGGAAGACAGGACGATGGTGCGTGCCTCGGGGAAATGCCGGTCCACCTCTTCGGCGATGCGTTCCACGCCAGGGCCGCAGGCGACCAGATGATCCAGCGTGCCGCACGACGGGCAGGCTTCCGGGACAGGCTGGTGGTAACCGCAATGATGGCATTGCAGCTGGCCACGGAAACGGTGTTCGACAAGCCAGGCCGAACAGTCCGGACATTCGAAGCGGTGGCCGCAGACCCGGCACAGTGTCAACGGCGCATAGCCGCGACGATTGAGAAAAAGCAGCGCCTGCTCGCCCCGCTCAACAGTCTTGGAAACCTCCTTCAGCAGCACCGGTGACAGGAAGCCTCCACGCTCGGGCGGTGTGCGGCGCATGTCGATGAGCCCGAGGTCGGGAAGGGCCGCACCGCCGAACCGTTCGGGCAGATGCTGGCGAAGATACTTGCCCCGGTCGGCATTCACCCGGCTTTCAATCGACGGCGTCGCAGAGGCCAGGACAACAGGAAAGCCGCCGAGATGCCCGCGCACGACCGCCATGTCCCGCGCATTGTAGAAAACCCGGTCCTCCTGCTTGTAGGCGAGATCGTGTTCCTCATCGACGATGATGAGACCGAGCTCTGTAAAGGGCAGGAACAGCGAAGAACGGGCGCCGGCAACAACACGGATTTCGCCCTTGGCAACCTGGCGCCAGACCTTTTCGCGTTGCCGCGGCGGAACGTCCGAATGCCACTCACCGGGCTTGCTGCCAAATCGCTGCTCGAACCGTTCAAGAAAGGCCGTGGTCAGCGCGATTTCCGGCAGCAGGATGAGCACCTGACGGCCCTTTCGGATCGCCTCGGCAATGCCCTCGAAATAGACCTCCGTCTTGCCCGATCCCGTTACGCCGTCGAGCAGATTGACCGAGGCCTGACCCGCACGAACGCTCTCGCGCAACCGTTCCGCGGCCTCTTCCTGCTCGCTGCTGAGCGCCGCCTCTTCGTGGTCGGGATCGGGTGCGGCAACCAGCGGCCTTGGCGGAATGAGCACGGTGTCGAAGACGTTTTGCTTGACCAGACCGTCAACGACACTCAGCGAGACACCTGCGGCATGGGCCAATCCGCTGCGTGTCCAGGCGAAACCGTCCGCCGCCAAATCGATCACCCGCGATCGTGCTGCCGTCATCCGTTCCGGGCGCCGGTCCGACAACCGCAATCCCGGCACGGGCGGCTCCGGTTCGAAAGCCGCGGGCACACGAAGCACCATGCGCGCCACCATGCCCGGCCCGGAGAGCGTGTATTGTGCGACCCAGTCGACGAAACGCCGCATATCAGTTGTCAACGCCGGACAGTCGAAGACCTGGGTGATCGGCCGCAGCTTGGCCGGGTCGACTTCGTCGGTCTCGCCGTCCCAGACAACCGCTGCCACCTGGCGCGGCCCGAGCGGTACCTGGACGATCGAACCCGGCTGAACCGCCATGCCGTCCGGGACGGCATAGGAATAGGCCCGGTCCGCGGGCATCGGCACCAGCACGGGCACCGTCTGCACGGCTAATGTGTCCAGCGGCAGGAGTTGCGAATCTGTCATTCTGAGGGTGACCTTGCCCCGCGATTGCTTTAAAGGGAACCCGCAACCGCTCCCAACCGCACAGACAAGACGAGACCGAAATGAAATTTTTTGTCGATACGGCAGACGTGGACGAAATCCGCGAACTGAACGATATGGGACTGCTGGACGGGGTGACTACCAATCCCTCGCTGATCATGAAGTCGGGTCGCGACATCATGGAGGTGACAAAGGAGATTTGCGCCATCGTTTCAGGTCCGGTGTCGGCCGAGGTAACCGCCACCGATTTCGACGGAATGATGACCCAGGCCGCCGTGCTGGCTGAAATCGCCGACAATATCTGCATCAAGCTACCGCTGACCATGGACGGGCTGAAGGCCTGCAAAGCGCTGACGTCGGCCGGTCACAAGACCAATGTGACGTTATGCTTCTCCGCAAACCAGGCGCTGCTCGCCGCCAAAGCCGGCGCAACCTACATTTCGCCCTTCATCGGGCGCATCGACGACATGGCCGTTGATGGCATGGAACTGATCGCCGAAATCCGCAAGATCTACGACAATTACGGCTTTGCAACCGAAATCCTCGCCGCCTCGATCCGCAGCGTCAACCACGTCAAGGAGAGCGCCCTGATCGGCGCCGACGTTGCCACGGTCCCGCCGGCAACGCTGCGCGCCCTGGTCAAGCATCCGCTAACCGACAAGGGTCTCGATGCGTTTCTGGCCGATTGGGCCAAAACCGGTCAGAGCATCGGCTAAGCCCGCGAGACTGCAATTTCGGTGATGGTATGGACGCCCCCGCCGGCTTCAGAATGAGCCATACTGGGTTGTTGTGTCGATCCAGTAAGAGGAGACGTCCATGTCAGCCATTATTGCCGTTGGGCTGGATTTAGCAAAGTCGGTTTTTCAGGTTCATTGCGTTGATGCCTCGGGCAGAGCGGTTTTGAAGCGGAAGCTGCGTCGGTCGCAGGTTGAAGAGTTCTTCAGCAAGCTCTCGCCGTGCATTGTTGCGCTGGAGGCCAGTTCCGGTGCGCATTATTGGGGCCGATTGCTGCAATCGCAAGGCCATGAGGTTCGGCTTCTTGCGCCGCAGTTCGTGAAGCCGTTTGTGAAGACCAACAAGAACGATGCCGCTGACGCGGAAGCGATCTGTGAGGCGGTTCAGCGTCCGACGATGCGGTTTGCACCGCTCAAGAGCACGGATCAGCAGGCGGTGCTGATGGTGCATCGGGGTCGGGAATTGCTGGTGCGTCAGCGCACCATGCTGATCAATGCACTGCGCGGCCACTGCGCCGAGTTCGGACTTGTTGTGGCCAAGGGCCCGAGCCATGTGAAAGAGCTCATTGCCATCATCGAGGACGAGAAAGACGAGCGACTTCCGCAGTTGGCGCGAGAGGTACTGGGGATCCAGGTCGCACAGCTGCGCCAGGTTCAGGTCGGCATCTCTCAACTTGAGAGGCGGCTTCATGCCTGGCATCGCTCGAATGCGGCCAGTCGCCGGCTGGAAACGATCCCCGGTGTCGGCGTGATCACGGCTACTGCGCTTGTTGCGACGGTTGGTGATGCGTCCCAGTTTCACTCGGCTCGCCAGTTTGCAGCTTATCTGGGCCTTGTGCCGAAGCAGAACTCAAGCGGCGGCAAGGAGCAGTTAGGGCGTATTTCGAAGCGTGGCGACCGCTATTTGAGGCGGTTGCTGGTGCATGGTGCCCGGGCCGATCTGCGCTGGAGCCGGAGGCGCAAGGGATATCGATCGCAATGGCAGCAGGCGATGCTGAACCGACGGCCGACCAATGTGGTTCTGGTGGCCACCGCTAACAAGACCGCACGCATTGTCTGGGCGCTGCTGCGCCGCGAGGAGGCCTATCGGCCGCGGGCACAGGCTGCTGCATAGCAGTCTACACGAGTGAAGCAGATTGATTGCGAGGGTAGTTGATGTGATGGCATGACAGGGTCAACCGGGATCGGCCAAACCTGTTAAACTGTCCGGGCTTCGAGCCCGTTTCGGTGTAGAGGCGTCGATCCTCGGATTTCCATCAGGGCCAGCGGTCATCAACCGCGACTTCAAAGGCCGGATAGATGACTGCAAACCCGACCCCGCCAACATCAACAAAAACGCTTGCAATCACGGGGGCGTCCATAGAGGACAGTTTACTTAATTCTATCCAGGCCTATCCTTATCGATAAGCGTCTGAAAGAATTAGGTAAACTGTCCCCGAAATTCTGACACCGCCAAACCTAATCTTCCTCCAGAATCTCACCCGTCAGCGTCATGCCCTCGATCCACGTGGCGCCGTCGCGGCGGATCACCGTGCGCGCTGGACAGCCGCAGCGGGCCGAGATCGCATCGGCCAGTGGCTGTGAATGCGTCACCACCCAGATCTGGCTGTCGGCCGAGGCTTTGCCGATCATTTCAGCCAGCGCCGGAAGCATGTCGGGATGCAGGCTGGCTTCCGGCTCGTTGAGCGCGATGAAGCGCGGCCGGCGGTAGGACATCAGTGCCGCCGCCAGAGCCAGAAAGCGGATCTGCCCGTCCGATAGCTCCCGCGGCTGAAAGACGCGATTGGGAAACTCCGGGCTTGCCAGTCCGAAACTGACATATTCTTCCGGGATCGGAACCGAAAGCGTTGCTCCGCCAAAGGCGTCGTGAACGGCACGATCGAGATCGATCGTATCCTGTTTGGTGTGGGCGAGTGTGGCGAACACGGCAGCCAGATTGCTACCGTCCTCGTCGAGCATTGGCGCTGTTATCGGCAGGCAGGGGCGGCGCAGCGGCGATCCCGCGTCCGATCGAAAGCCGTGATAGAAGCGCCACTGGCCGATGACATGGCGAAGCGTGCTGATTTCCGGATAGCGGCCGGCGTCGCCAAGAAGGAAAAGCGCGGTCTCCGACGTCAGCGCCTGTTCGGGATAGTCGACCATGCGGCCGTTTTCATCGCGCACCGAGATATGCCCGCCCTTGCGCCGCATCATCACGACTGGCCGGCGCCCCGTATCGACGCTCATCTCTTCGAACTTGATCTGGGCCTCGTGCAGGAACCCGGCAGAGGGTTCGGCCGGTTTGAAACCGGTTTCGATCCGGTAACGGTAGATGATGCCGGTTTCTTCGTCGACGATCTCTGCATCGAGGCCGATTCGCGCTTTCTTATGCGTCGGCTTTCCGCCACTCCAGTACACGGAGTAGATACCGCCTTCTTCTGCAATTTCATGCGAAAACCGGCCGTCAGCAGCGGCCTTGATCAGCTGCAGGGCGCGATAAAGGTTGGATTTGCCCGCGCCGTTGGCACCGACGAACAGATTGACGGCTCCGAGATCCATGCGGATCGACCGGAGCGACCGGTAGAACTCGGCCGACATGCTGCGCAGATACATGCGGCCAAGCTATGGCGAGTCGTCAACGACAACAAGTCAGCATGGGTCGATTGGTGGCGAGCGCGCAGGCGGTCAGGAGGCCAAAGCAGGACTGACGAACCGCGCCTCGCTGTTTTGAGAAAGATCCCTCACGACATGGTTTTCGAGCGCCTTGGTCACGTCGGCGGGGTCGCCTTCCAGCTCTTCCGGATCGATGAGCTGGCCGATATTGAACTCGAAGGTCTTGCTCTTCTTGTTGAGGACTTCGTGGAACACCGTCATGTCGCGCAGTTCGGTCGACCATTTGGACAGCCAGTAGAACAAGCCGGAATTGCGCGCTGCCATATGGACGGGCAGGATCGGCAGCTTGTATTTGCGCGCCAATCCGACGGCTGAAACCTTCCACGGACGCTCGTTCAACCGGCCATCGGCCCAATAGGCAATGCGCCCGGATGGGAACAGCACGGTGGCCTTGCCTTCCTTTACGGACCGTGTGGTCAATTGCAGCGTTTCGCGCGCTTTCAGCTTGCTCTTGTACTCTTCGCGCCACTCGACCGGTATGATCAGATCGACAAAACGCGGATTGACCCGCAACGCATCGCGGTTGGCGAAGATCATCATGTCCGGCCGACGGTTTTTCAAAAGGTCGAAGACGGCAACGCCGTCGGCAATGCCGGTCGGGTGATTGCTGACCATCATGAAACCGCCGCTTGCCGGAATCCGATCGCCATTGTGCACCTTCAATTCCAGATTGAGCATCTGGCTTGCGAATTCCATGGCATCGTGGCCGGGAAGATTGGCAATATCGTCGGCAAACTGGATTGCCTGACGATAGTGCAACAGCACGTGCAGGAATGGCCGGGCCACCGGCCAGAGTGGGTTTTTGACGATTTTCTGGCTGCGTTCGGCGATCAATTGATCGACGATATGCCCTGGTTGCCCGTAGGAAATCAGAGAAATCCTGTCGGCCAGGTCATCCAAACCCATCAATTGGAAGCGCTTTTCGGCCATCTAGCATCCCCGCAACATGAACCGATCCTATCGCAGTCAAATGTGAATTCAAAATGACATGGCGCAACGGCCCGACGGATTTTCATGGAATTAACAATAATATAACCGTCAAAAGACACTCTGTCACAAGAATTGTTACCCCGATGCCAGTCCGTTCCGAACAAGCCCGACAAGCGGCGAATCAACGGCAGGTGGTGGACGTCAGACAGCCCACGGCAGTTGCAACCGATGACAAAAGAAGCGTTTCTGGTCACCGCACGTCCTGATTTGCAGCGCCAGGTTCTGGCCTGGATGGACAACCTGCGCCATGAAAGGCGGCTCTCGGACAAGACGCTGGACGCCTATCAGCGGGATTTGCGGCAGTTTCTCGGGTTTCTCACCGATCATCTCGGCGGCGCGCCCGACATTGAAGACATCAGCGATCTGCGACCGTCCGACATGCGGGCTTTTCTTGCCAGGCGGCGCCAGGGTGGCGTCGGCGCGCGCACACTCGGGCGCAGCCTGGCTGGAATCCGCTCGTTTCTGCGGTTTCTTGAAAGGCGCGGCCTGGCAAACGCGGCCGGAATCAACGCCATGCGTGCACCCAGGCAACCGAAGTCCCTGCCGAAGCCGCTGAGCGACCAACAGGCCGTAGCGGTGACGGACAGCAGAGAACAACTGGCTGAAGAACCGTGGGTTGCGGCACGCAACGCCGCCGTCATGACGCTGCTTTACGGCTGCGGTCTGCGCATTTCCGAGGCCTTGGGGCTCCGCCCGGTCGATCTGCCTGGAGACGCCGGTGCGCTGCAGATCACTGGCAAGGGCGGCAAGATGCGTCTGGTTCCGCTGCTTCCGGCGGCGATTGAAGCGGTGAAAACCTACCAAACGCTCTGCCCCTGGCATCTGGATGCCGAGGAACCACTGTTTCGTGGCATGCGTGGCGGACCCCTGCAACCGGCGATCATCCAGCGCGAGATGCAAAAACTACGCGGCGCTCTCGGTTTGCCCGACACCGCGACACCCCATGCCCTGCGCCACTCCTTCGCGACACATCTGTTGGCTGCCGGTGGCGATTTGCGCGCCATACAGGAACTACTCGGACACGCCAGCCTGTCGACGACACAGGTCTATACCGGGGTCGACACGACGCGCCTGCTCGATGCCTACCGGCAGGCCCACCCACGCGCGTAAACCGCTGATTTACCCTGTCGGCCGGCCACCCGCTGTTTCTACCGGCCGATTAACTCTTTGACCCGGATTTGCGGCCTAAGATCGGCCACCTTCAGGACTAAACAGGGCTCCATGGCACATCTGTTCTCAAATCACCGCAAACTGCTCTGGCCAACGTCCAACTGGGCGCTCGGAACAATTGCGCTTGCCCACGTGATATTTGCACTGGCATTCGTCCTGATCCTGGCGCTTGCTACCGTCGATGCCCGTGCCGAGGATCCGGCCTGTGGCGGAGTGAACATACTCGATGACATGACCAGGGTGACGCCCGAAAAACTGGCCGAGATCCGTCGAGATGCGGAGAAGACACCCAATGGCAACGGTTTGCTGTGGCGCATCGAGGCCGATGGAGTTGAGCCCAGCTGGCTTTACGGAACCATGCACTTGTCGGACCCGCGGGTTTTGGAGATGAACGCCCCGGCACGCGCCGCGTTTGCGAATGCCAACACCGTCGTTCTGGAACTCAAGGAGATCCAGAACGCCCAGAAAATGCAGGCCGCGATGATGGCCAACCCAGCCCTCACCATGCTTGAACCGGGTGAATCTCTTTCGACTCTTCTGTCTTCACAAGACTACGAGACGATCAAGGGAATCCTCGAGGAACGCGGCATCCCACCGATCCTGGTGTCGAGAATGAAGCCCTGGCTCATATTTGCGACGATCGCACTTCCCGAATGCGAAATGAGCCGTCGGGCCCGGGGCAAGCATGCTCTCGATATGCAACTGGCGCTGGACGCCGCGGCGGATGGAAAGCGCCTGGAGGGGCTCGAGACGGTAGAAGAGCAGGTTTCAGCGCTCGCCAATCTGCCACTCGATCTTCAGATCAAGATGCTGCAGGACGTCGCCGCACTCGATGGGTCGCAAAACGATCGAATCGAAACCATGACTGCGCTTTACCTCGCCGGCGAGATCAGCGCGATCATGCCGACCATGATCCACACATCCGAGGTGGTCGGAGTGAAGGAAGACGGCGCCTTCAACGAATTCGAGCGTGGACTGATCGTGGACCGTAACCACACCATGGCGGAGCGGCTGCAGCCGATACTCACGGACGGCAACGTCTTTGTCGCCGTCGGAGCCCTGCACCTGCCAGGTGAAGAGGGTCTGGTCGAATTGCTGCGCGACCAGGGATACCGGGTTACTGCAGCGCAGTAGTTCTCCTCAACGTTGCATGCTATGCGGTGCACATGCACCAGTTCGAACCCACGGATAAACCGCCCGCGGAGCTGAGACAGGCCTATCTCGACTCGCTTGCCGAACATCAGGAATACTTTCTGGAGGAACGGGTAGCGTTCGGACAAACCTGGTGTCTCTGGGACAGCGCCTACGTGGTGGTCGATGACGGGGAACTCGTCGAGTTCCATGTCGACACATCCAGGCAAGATCGGCCGCAAACGGTGTTCGACGCTGCCATCGCGGCGACCGGAGCAGCCGTCGTCCTGTGCAAATCGTTCGACTCAGTTCTACTTCACGCGGCCCTTGCCCGCCCTGCAGTGACCGCCGCAACCGGTATTCTCTTCCGTTCGCTCTGGGGTCGCCCCTCAGTGGATCACCCCAATAGCGATTTCCGCCGCGCGACACCGACAGATATCCAGTCCATTTCCGCGATCAACGACGACTTCTTTGGCGGCCCTGAGGAAATCGAGCACCTGATTGCAACAGACGGGCTCTACGTTTTGGAACGCGGCGGAGCGGTTATAGGCTGCGGGACCCGGGTCCGCGTCAACCCGCACCGGGACGCCGTGGATCTCGGCATGCTCGTCTCGAAAGCCGAACGCGGCAAGGGCTACGGCACCCACATCATCGCGCGGATGCGAGACGATGTGCTTGATGCGGGCCTGGTGCCCGTCTGCGGGTGCGCCGCGCGCAACAAGGCGTCCTGGCGAGCACTGTCCAAGGCGGGCTTCGCCGATGAACATCGGCTGCTGAGGATCGAGTTGCCGCCCGCCTGAGCAGAGCGTGCGCCTACAGGTGGATCGTCTTCTGGAACGCCCCGAGAGCAGCTTCCTTGACCGCCTCCGACATGGTCGGATGGGCATGGCAGGTGCGCGCCAGGTCCTCGGCGCTGCCGCCGAATTCCATCAGGACGGCCGCTTCGTGGATCATCTCGCCGGCACCGAAACCGACGATATGGGCGCCGAGCAGCTTGTCCGTACGCTTGTCGGCCAGGACTTTGACGAACCCGTTTGACTGCAGCATGGCCCGTGCCCGGCCGTTGGCCGAGAAGGGAAATTTGCCAACCTTGTATTCAACGCCATCGGCTTTCAGTTCCTCTTCCGTCTTGCCGACAGAGGCCACTTCCGGCTGGGTGTAGACGACACCGGGGATCACATCATAGTTCACATGACCGGCCTGACCGGCCAGGATTTCCGCCACCGCAACACCTTCATCCTCGGCCTTGTGCGCCAGCATCGGCCCGGCAACGACATCGCCAATGGCATAGATGCCGGGAACGTTGGTGCGGAAATGCTCGTCGATGTGCACTCGTCCATGGCCATCCGTCACGACGCCCGCCGCCTCCAGACCGAGGCCTTCCGTGTAGGGCTTGCGACCCGTGGCAACCAAAACGATATCGGCTGACAGGGTTTGCGCTTCACCGCCCTTCACGGGCTCGAATGTCACATCGGCGCCCGTGCCGGACTTGGCCACCCCGGTGACCTTCGACCCGAGTTTGAAGGTCAGGCCCTGTTTGGCCAGCATGCGCTGAAACTGCTTTGAAACATCCTTGTCCATCTGTCCAAGGATCTTGTCGAGAAACTCGACCACCGTCACTTTGGCGCCCAGTCGCGCCCATACCGATCCGAGTTCAAGCCCGATGACACCGCCGCCAACCACGATCATGTGTTTTGGCACTTTGGAAAGCTCCAGCGCGCCGGTCGAGGAGACGATGACCTTTTCATCGAAATCGACATCGACACCCGGAATGCCGGCGACGTCGGAGCCGGTGGCAATCACAACATTGGACGTCTCGAGTTGCTGTGTCTCGCCCTTGTCCGACGCTACTTCGACCTTGCCTTCGCCGAGGATCTTGCCGGTGCCGTGATAGACGTCGATCTTGTTCTTCTTCATCAGGAAGGCGATGCCTTCGACATTCGACTTCACGGTGGTGTCCTTGTGGGCCATCATCTTGTCGAGATTGAGCTTGGGCTTACCCACGTCCACTCCCAGTTCGGGCAACGAATGGTTGGCCTCGGCAAACATGTCGGTGGCGTGCAGCAGCGCCTTGGACGGTATGCAGCCGATATTCAGGCAGGTGCCGCCGAGCGTTTCGCGTTTTTCCACGACGGCCGTTTTGAGGCCGAGCTGTGCCGCCTTGATGGCGCAGACATAGCCGCCGGGACCGGTCCCGATCACGATGAGATCATAAGGTTCAGCCATCGCTCAGTTTCCCTTCTTTCGCCCGCAGAAAATCGGGCATCATTCCTGGCATGCCAGGAGAGTGAACGTTTCAAAACCACCGGCTGGAAGGCCGGCATCGGAATAGTTTTCTGAAGCCACGAGTGCCGCCGACAAACCCTGCAATTGCAAGAATCCGGCCGCCGGCTGGTCGGCGCCGGGCATCGGCTTGACCTCGCCCTCTGCATTGGTGGCCCGGATGGCGCCTCGCCAGATCGTGCAGGCATCGAGTTCGGCGCCCGTCACGTCACCGTCGGGACAATTGTCGAGCACAACGGCCTGCATGTCCTCGTCCACTTCTCCGGGATACACAAAGCCCTGCAGCGAACGCGCACCTTGACCGATGATGAGCCTAAACCCGAGATCGGTATCACCCTTGAATTCGAGCAGAACCTGCTGGTCGAGGGCACCATAGCCGCCAAGGGCCTGGGGACAGGCACGCGCGCTCTTGCCTTCGGCACCCGCCTCACCGGCGGCCAGGCCGGCAACGGCAAACAGGACGGGCGCGATCGGCATACGGCTCATGAAATGTCCGGTCCGGTTTCGGCAGAGTTTAAAGGTCGAGCACCAGGCGTTCCGGGTCCTCGAGGCTTTCCTTGACGCGCACCAGGAAGGTCACGGCTTCCTTGCCGTCAACGATACGGTGGTCGTAGGACAGCGCCAGATACATCATCGGACGGATGACCACCTGGCCGCCAAGCGCCACCGGACGCTCCTGAATCTTGTGCATGCCGAGAATACCCGACTGCGGCGCATTGAGGATCGGCGACGACATCAGCGACCCGTAGACACCGCCATTGGAGATGGTGAACGTGCCGCCCTGCATGTCGGCAAGGCTCAACTCACCATCGCGGGCCGCCCGGCCGAGCCGGCCGATCTCCTGTTCGATTCCGGCAATCGACATGTCATCGGCATCGCGAACCACCGGCACCACCAGGCCCTTGTCGGTTCCGACCGCCACGCCGACATGGCAGAAATTCTTGTAGATGATGTCGGTGCCGTCGATCTCCGCATTCACCGCCGGAATTTCTTTCAGCGCGTGGCAGACAGCCTTGGTGAAGAAACCCATGAAGCCGAGTTTGACGCCATGCTTCTTCTCGAACAGATCCTTGTACTTCTTGCGCAGCTCCATCACTGCGGTCATGTCCACCTCGTTATAGGTGGTCAGCATGGCAGCAGTGTTCTGCGCGTCCTTCAGACGGCGGGCAATGGTCTGCCGTAGCCGGGTCATCTTGACCCGTTCCTCACGCACCTGATCGGCTTCCGATGACGGAACCCGGGCGACCGCGGGGGCCTCCGCCGTCACTGCTGCTGCGGCGCCGCTTGCAAGCGCGTCGATGACGTCGCCCTTGAGCACCTGGCCGCGCTTGCCGGAGCCAGCAACGGCATCGGAGCTCAGCTTGTTTTCTTCCAGCATCTTCGCAGCTGCCGGCGATGGAGGCATATCGGTCCCTGCGGCTGGTGCGGCGGCGGCAGCCGGTGCCGGCTCGGCAGGCTTCTCCTCGGCCGGAGCCTCGCTCGCGGCGGGCGCTGGTGCGGCCTCGCCTTCAGCAATCTGACCCAGCAACGCGTCGACACCAACCGTATCGCCTTCCTGCGCAACGATCTCCGACAGCGTTCCACTCGCCGGCGCCGGCACTTCGAGGGTTACCTTGTCGGTTTCCAATTCGACCAGCGGTTCGTCGGTCGCAATCGGGTCGCCGACCTTCTTGAACCAGGTGCCGATGGTCGCCTCTGTGACGGATTCCCCGAGGGTGGGAACGCGGATTTCTGTGGCCATGGTGTTCAGTTTCCGTTTGTCAGGTCAGATCGTTCAGTTGCTTGGTCAGCCACCCAACGCATCTTCAAGGAAAGCCTCGAGCTGCGATTTGTGTTTTGACATCAGGCCGGTCGCCGGGGATGCAGCGGCCGGTCGTCCGGTGTAACGCACGCGCTGGTACTTGGCATCGATATGCGCGAGCACCCATTCCAGATAGGGGTCGATGAAGGCCCAGGCGCCCATGTTCTTGGGCTCCTCCTGGCACCAGACCATTTCCGCCCCGGAGAAGCGTGACAATTCGTGGATCAGCGCCTTGGCCGGGAAGGGATAGAGCTGCTCCAGCCGCAACAGGTAGATGTCATCGATGCCGCGGCTTTCGCGCTCCTCGTAGAGGTCGTAGTAGACCTTGCCGGTGCACATCACCACGCGGCGGATCTTGTTGTCCTTCTGCAGTTTGATCGGCTGGTCCTTGAGCACTTCTGCGTCGTCCCACAGCAGGCGGTGGAACGATGTGCCACCGGCCAGCTCCGACATCTTGGATACGGCGCGCTTGTGGCGTAGCAACGACTTCGGCGTCATCAGGATCAGCGGCTTGCGGAAGTTGCGTTTGATCTGGCGTCGAAGGATGTGGAAATAGTTTGCCGGCGTCGTACAGTGGGCGACCTGCATATTGTCTTCTGCGCACAGCTGCAGAAAACGTTCGAGCCGCGCCGATGAGTGTTCCGGACCCTGGCCTTCATAGCCGTGCGGCAGGAGGCAGACCAGGCCCGACATGCGCAGCCATTTGCGCTCGCCGGAAGAAATGAACTGGTCGAAAACAACCTGTGCGCCGTTGGCGAAATCACCAAACTGGGCTTCCCAGAGCGTCAGCGCATTCGGTTCGGCCAGCGAATAGCCGTATTCGAACCCGAGCACCGCTTCTTCCGACAGCATCGAGTTGATGACTTCGTAGAGCGCCTGTCCCTTGGCCAGGTTGTTGAGCGGGATATAGCGGGTTTCGTCATCCTGGCTGTAGAGCACGGAATGGCGCTGCGAGAATGTACCACGCTCGCAGTCCTGACCGGAGAGCCGCACCGGATGGCCGTCGACAAGCAGCGAACCGAAAGCAATCGCCTCCGCCGTCGCCCAGTCGATGCCCTCGCCGGTGGATATCATCTTGGCCCGATGGTCCATGAAACGCTGCACCGTGCGGTGCGCCGCAAACCCTTCGGGAACGGTCGCCAGCTTGTTGCCCATTTCCTTCAGTTGCTTGACGGTCATCGCCGTCTTGCCGCGGCGCTGTTCGTCCTGGTTGTCGGCGACCCTCATGCCCGACCAGGCGCCGTCCAGCCAGTCCGCCTTGTTCGGCTTGTAGGAGTTGCCCGCCTCGAATTCCTGTTCCAGGTAGGCGCGCCAGTCCGACTTCATCTTCTCCACGTCACCCTGGGTGAGCAGCTCTTCGGAAACCAGCTTGGCGCCGTAGTGCTGCAGCGTCGTCTTGTGGGAGCGAATCTTGCTGTACATGATCGGCTGGGTGAACGCCGGCTCATCGCCTTCGTTGTGGCCGAAGCGGCGATAGCAGAAGATGTCCAGCACCACCGGCTTGTGAAAGGTCATGCGGAATTCCGTCGCCACCTTGGCCGCATAAACCACGGCTTCCGGATCATCGCCATTGACGTGGAAGATCGGCGCTTCGATCATCTTGGCGACATCGGACGGGTATGGCGAAGACCGCGAGAAACGCGGGTTTGTGGTGAAACCGATCTGGTTGTTGATGATCACGTGTACCGTGCCGGCGACCCGGTGGCCGCGCAGACCCGAAAGCCCAAGACATTCGGCGACCACGCCCTGGCCGGCGAAAGCCGCATCACCATGCAACAGCAGCGGCAAGACCTGCACCCGTTCGCTCAGCGGAACGATTTCTCCGCGCTGTGCGCCGGCGAGCAGATCCTGTTTTGCGCGCGCCTTGCCCATCACCACCGGATTGACGATTTCCAGGTGCGAGGGATTTGCGGTCAGCGACAGGTGCACATTGTTGCCGTCGAATTCCCGGTCGGACGACGTTCCCAGGTGATATTTGACGTCACCTGATCCCTCGACATCGTCCGGGGCGAAGGAGCCGCCCTTGAACTCGTTGAAGATTGCACGGTGCGACTTGCCCATCACCTGGCTAAGTACGTTGAGGCGACCCCGGTGGGCCATGCCGAGTACGATTTCCTTAAGGCCCATCTGGCCGCCGCGCTTGATGATCTGCTCAAGCGCAGGGATCAGAGCTTCCGCGCCATCGAGGCCAAAACGCTTGGTGCCCTTGTATTTGACGTCGATGAACTGTTCGAAACCCTCGGCCTCGACCAGTTTCTGCAGAATGGCAAGCTTGCCGCGTGAGGTGAATTCGACGCCCTTGTCCGGACCCTCGATGCGCTGCTGGATCCAGGACTTTTCCGACGGATTGGAAATGTGCATGAACTCGACGCCGATGGTCGAGCAATAGGTCCGCTTGAGGATGTCCAACATCTCGTTGATGGTGGCGTATTCCAGGCCAAGGACATTGTCGAGAAAGATGCGGCGATCCAGGTCAGCAGGCGTGAAACCGTAATTCTCCGGCGAAAGCTCGTTGTAGTCTTCCTTGGTGCCGGCAAGTCCCAGCGGATCAAGATCAGCATGCAGGTGTCCGCGCATACGATAGGCGCGGATCATCATGATGGCGCGCACCGAATCTCGCGTCGCCTGCTCGACCTCGTCATCCGACAGAACGGCCGCGCCGTTGGTGGACTTCTCCTTCAGCCGGCCTTCAATGTGCTTTTCGACCTCGCCCCAGTCGCCGTCGAGCGCCGAGACCAGTTCACCGTTTTCAATGATCGGCCAGTTGTCTCGCTTCCACGAGGCCCCGCGCGCGGCCTTGCGCACCGCATCCGCATCGTCCTGAAGAGCGCCGAAAAAGCTCTGCCATTCCGGTGGCACGGAAGACGGATCGTCCTCGTACCGGGCGTACAGATCCTCGATATAGGATGCATTGCTGCCGTACAGAAATGACGTTGCCTGAAAGGTTTCGTTGGCTTCCTGTCTTGCCATCTGCCCCTGCGGAAAAGTTTCCGCCTCCTTGGAGTGTGGACGGCGGTGCCGCCCAGATCTTGCATCCTTGCGGAAAGCCTGGATGCGCTGCGTTTCATCCCGTTATTCAACTATGCAGCCCGGACCGGTTTTTGGGTAGCCCTGTCGCGCATAATTGACCTGACGTTATCGCCAGGTGTTCGGCCCGGGCGACTTATCGCCCGGGCCGGTTGTTATCCGTTCAGCAATTCGACAAGCGTCTTGCCGAGCTGTGCGGGCGAAGGCGACACTCGAATTCCGGCCGCCTCCATCGCTGCGATCTTGTCTTCAGCACCCCCCTTGCCGCCCGAAATGACGGCGCCGGCGTGGCCCATGGTGCGTCCCGGAGGCGCCGTGCGGCCGGCGATGAAGCCGACGGTCGGCTTTGACCGTCCCTTCTTCGCTTCGTCGGCCAGGAACTGAGCGGCATCCTCTTCCGACGAACCACCGATTTCACCGATCATGATGATCGACTGAGTGGCGTCGTCAGCGAGGTACATTTCCAGGATATCGATGAAATCGGTGCCCTTGACCGGATCGCCGCCGATGCCGACCGCAGTGGTCTGCCCCAGGCCTTCATTGGTGGTCTGGAACACTGCTTCATAGGTCAGCGTGCCGGAGCGCGAGACGACGCCGACAGAACCCTTGAGGAAGATGTTGCCCGGCATGATACCGATCTTGCACTCGTCCGGGGTCAAAACGCCGGGACAGTTGGGACCGATGAGCCGGCTGTCCGACTTGTCCAGACGTGCCTTCACCTTGACCATGTCGGTCACCGGAATGCCCTCGGTAATGCACACGATCAGCGGCACATTCGCATCGATGGCCTCGATGATGGCGGCGCCCGCACCAGCCGGCGGCACATAGATGACCGAGGCATTGGCGCCGGTCGCTTCGACGCCCTCGGCCACCGTGGTGAAGATCGGCAGGTCGGCGGTGCCGCCGCCGACATTACCGGTCCAGACCTCGCCACCCTTCTTCGGGTGAACGCCGCCGACCATCTTGGTGCCGTGATAGGCGAGCGCCTGTTCGGTGTGGAACGTGCCGGTCTTGCCGGTCAGACCCTGAACCAGGACCTTGGTGTCGCTGTTGACGAGAATCGACATGGTTCAGGCTCCCTTCACCGCTTTGACAATCTTTTGCGCGGCGTCGTCCAGATCGTCCGCTGCGATGACATTGAGCCCGCTTTCGTTGATGATCTGCTTGCCCTTTTCGACATTGGTGCCTTCCAGACGCACCACCAGCGGCACTTTCAGCCCGACTTCCTTGACCGCGGCCACGACGCCTTCGGCGATGGTGTCGCAGCGCATGATGCCGCCGAAAATATTGACCAGGATGCCCTCGACCGCCGGATCCGCGGTGATGATCTTGAAAGCCGCCGTGACCTTTTCCTTGGAAGCGCCGCCGCCGACATCGAGGAAGTTTGCAGGCTCGGCACCATAGAGCTTGATGATATCCATGGTCGCCATGGCGAGCCCTGCGCCATTGACCATGCAACCGATATTGCCTTCAAGCGCCACATAGGCGAGGTCGTATTTCGACGCCTCGATTTCCTTTGCATCCTCTTCCGTCGTATCGCGCAGTTCCATGACGTCGTCGTGGCGGAACAGGGCGTTGCCGTCGAACGAGACCTTGGCATCAAGCACCCGCAGTCGACCGTTGGTCATGACGATCAGCGGGTTGACCTCCAGCAGGCTCATGTCCTTGTCCATGAAGGCCTTGTAGAGGATCGGAAACAGCGTCATGCCGTCGCTTCGCGCTTCACCGTCGAGCGCCAGCGCATCGCACAGCTTGCCGGCATCGGCTTCCGTCACGCCGGCAACCGGATCGATCGGCAGCGTCAGGATCTTGTCCGGTGTTTCCTCGGCCACGGCCTCGATATCCATGCCACCCTCGGTGGAGACGACAAAGGCCGGCATGCCGACGCTCCGGTCAACCAGGATCGACAGGTAGAGCTCGCGGTCGATATCGGCGCCGTCCTCGATATAGAGACGGTTGACCTGCTTGCCATGCGGCCCGGTCTGCTTGGTGACCAGCGTATTGCCAAGCATCTCGCCGGCAAAGGCGACAACCTCGTCAACCGAATGGGCGAGCCGCACGCCGCCCTTGGCGTCTTCGGACAGTTCCTTGAATTTGCCCTTGCCGCGCCCGCCGGCGTGGATCTGGCTCTTGACCACGTAAAGCGGTCCGGGCAGCTGGCTGGCCGCAGCAGCGGCATCCTCGGCCTTGAAAACCGGTACGCCCTCGGCGACCGGAGCGCCAAAGCCCTTGAGCAGGGCCTTGGCCTGATATTCATGAATATTCATGGATGGGTTCCCGTTTGTTCGGCCAGCCGGCCTATTTCAGGTTGGGCGCGATTTCGATGCAGGCCTCGCACAGTCCGGCGACCGCCGCGACAGATTTGTCGAAGGCGTTCTGCTCGCTCTTGTTGAGGTTGATCTCGATGACCCGTTCGACACCGCCAGCTCCGATCACCGTCGGCACACCGACATAGAGATCCTTGACGCCGTACTGGCCGGCCAGGTGAGCGGCGCAGGGCAGCACACGCTTCTTGTCCTTGAGATACGCCTCCGCCATTTCGATGGCCGATGCGGCAGGAGCATAATAGGCAGAGCCGGTCTTCAGCAGCCCGACGATTTCTGCGCCGCCGTCGCGGGTGCGCTGAATGATCTCTTCAAGACGCTTCTTGGAAACCCAGCCCATCTTGACCAGATCCGGCAACGGAATGCCGGCGACGGTCGAATAGCGGGCAAGTGGCACCATGGAGTCACCATGGCCGCCGAGCACGAAGGCGGTTACATCCTCGATTGATACGTCAAATTCTTCGGAAAGAAACAGCCGGAAGCGCGAACTGTCGAGCACACCGGCCATGCCGACAACCTTGTTCTTCGGCAGACCCGAAAACTTCTGCAGCGCCCAGACCATGGCGTCGAGCGGGTTGGTAATGCAGATCACGAAGGCATTGGGCGCGTACTTCTTGATACCGGCGCCGACCTGCTCCATCACCTTCAAATTGATACCGAGCAGATCGTCACGGCTCATGCCCGGCTTGCGCGGAACGCCGGCGGTCACGATGCAGACGTCTGCACCTTCGATCGCCGCATAGTCATTGGCGCCGGTCATGGCCGCGTCGAACCCATCGACCGCGCTGGACTGGGCAATGTCGAGACCCTTGCCCTGCGGAATGCCCTCGGCGATGTCGAAGAGCACGACGTCGCCCAGTTCCTTCAATCCCGCCAGATGGGCCAGCGTGCCCCCGATCATTCCCGAACCGATCAATGCTATCTTATTTCGCGCCATTGACACGACACCTCCGAAATCCGTTGTTTTACCGGCATCCCCTGGCGATTTTGCCGAAAAAGCCGCGAAGTGGATAGACTCGTTGATCTCTTTTGGCAACTCATACTTTCGGCATCATTAAATTCAAACGGTTAGAACTTGCGGCATTTACGTAAACGTCAATATTTTGAACAAAAATTCGGCACAAATCGGAGAAACGGCGACGGATCCGGTCAGGCCAGCGGCTCGACCTTGGCACCAGTGACAGCACGGCTGGTGGCCAGATAATCCGCACTCTGCATCTCAAACAGGCGTGAGGCCGTGCGCTCGAACTCGAACCCCTCCCGTTTGCGTTTGCTGCTGTAGAGGTCGTCAGGCGCCGCCGCCGCGGAGATGAAAACCCGCGTTTTGGTGTCGTAAAGAAGGTCGATCAGATTGATGAACCGCTTGGCCTCGTTGCGCGCGCCTTCTTCGATCACCGGAATGTTCTCGATGAATACCGTGTGGTAGCGCTGGGCAATTCGGTGATAGTCGCTGGCAGCAAGCGGCACGGCACACAATTCATCGAAACTGAAACGCGCCGCGCCATTGGCCTCGATCGGCACATGGATCGCCCGTCCCTTGACCTCGATATCCCGCGAACGCACCGCATGCCCTGCCGCAACTTCACGCCAGGCTTTTGCAAAGGCAATCTTGTTGTCGTTGCTCAGCGGTGTGAGATAAACGGGCAGCTGATTGATTTTCTCCATCCGGTAATCGGTGCGGGCATCAAGACTGAAAATGTCGACCCGCGTTTTCAGGAGATCGACGAACGGCAGGAAGAGTTGGCGGTTGAGCCCGTCCTTGTAGAGGTCGTCCGGCTCCACATTGGATGTGGTCACGAGCACACAACCGCGCTCGAAGAGCTGTTCGAATAGCCGCGACAGGATCATCGCATCCGCAATATCGGTGACCGAGAACTCGTCGAAACACAGCACCCAGGCCTCGGCGAAAAGCTGACTTGCGACGGGAGGAATGGGATCCTCCTCCTTCGTCTCGCCGCGTTTGAGAGCCTGGCGGTGGGCCGCGATCCGATTGTGGACGTCAGCCATGAAATCGTGGAAGTGAACTCGACGCTTGCGCGTTGCCTTGACCTGTTCGAAAAACAAATCCATCAGCATGGTCTTGCCGCGGCCGACGGAGCCGAAAATGTAGAGCCCTTTGATCACCGGCTGCGGCTTTTGGCGGCGTGCAAACAGCCACCCCAGCGAGCTTGATTTGCTGGTCAGCCTCTTCTCGCTGACCGCCGTCAGCACCCGATCAAGAGCAATTGCCAGGCTTCGCTGCGCCTCGTCCAACTCGATCTCGCCACTGTCGACCAGCGCCAGATAGCGCTCTTCGACGGTGATCCTGTCGGCAATGGTCATAGGCTGACGGTCCGGTTGTTCCGGAACCTATCGGGAGAGACTGATGGACTGCCCGGCAGCGGTGGTTCCCTGGAACCGGCTTTCGCCGGTCTTGTAGAGGCCGGCAAACCGGTTACCGGAAGAATCGTTGAGCACCACTTCCTTGCCCACGACATTCCAGGCGGAAATCGTCGATGCCTGATCGGCACAGCCGCGCGAGGCCGCCCGGTAGCCGCCGGTCCACTGGGTCAGTGCGAGGAACACATCGCAGGTGCTGCCACCGGTGGCAATCGTCCAGCGACCCACCATCGAATCACGTGTGACATCCGGAGCGTTGGCAGCCGCATTTTGAATTTCTTCCGGCGACGGACCTTCGGTCTCTGGCGCGTTCGGAAACTGGTTCTGACCTGCCGGCGGCAATTGTCCGCTCTGTACGCCGGCAACGGGCGCCGGTTCAAGCGGCGCCGGTTGGCTGCTGAGCTGCCGGTTCGGCCCAAAACGCTGGCAACCTGCTATGGCGATCAGTGCGCTTAAGGCGATCAGCGTGTAAACGTTCCGCATCGAACATCCCCAATTCTCTTTGGCGGGCGGCCCCACCCCCGTGGCCCTATATAGGCGGTCGTCGCGTTTCAATACATAAAGATGGCAAAATTTGTATTAAATTTGCACAGAAGAACAGAAACCGACCGTCGGCGGTCGAGCGCACCCACCAGTTCAGATCGCGGTGCCGGGGACCCAGATGTACCCATCCGGCCCTATGATATGGCACTCGCGCAGACCGTGAGGCTTGTCGATCGACCCCGAAAGCACGTCGTAACCCAGCCGCCGCGCCCGTTCTTCAATCTTGTCCGGATCGACCCCATAGACGCGAAGCTCCACTCCCTGGCCACGCAGGTCCATGCCGTTGACCACCCCGTGCATCGGGTGACCTTCATAAGCGTGGTCGGCATGCAGCATGAACACGGATCCGGCCAGTTCGATGGCGGCGAAATCCTCGTCGCCGTAGAGGACCATCGCCCCCAGCGCATCTCGGCAAAAGGTGACTTGCGGGTCGATTTCACGCACCAGGAGATTGACGCCGACACCACGCGGCAGAGTTCGACCGAACTCTGCTCCGCTCATCCATGGTTCTCCGGTGCGCTTCTTGGCCATCGCCTTTGTCCCCATTGCCCAACCCGGTCATTGTGCACAGGCTGAAACAACGGGGCAATGGATTTCGGCGCAGCGTTACTTGACGATGCCGCGATGGGCCTCATCACCCCACAGGGCTTCGACCCGTGCATCCCGGCGGCAACCGAGCCGGTAAACGCGATAGCGCACCGGATTCTTCTGATAGAAATCCTGGTGGTAATCCTCGGCCGGGTAGAACATGGATGCCGGCATGATCACCGTGGCGATCTGCTGGCCCAGCGCCTCCATCGCCTTCTTGCTGGAGGCTTCCGCCGCAACCTGCTGTTCATCGTCCAACGTATAGATGGCCGTGGTGTAGCTTTCACCGCGATCACAGAACTGACCACCCGGGTCCGTCGGATCGACACTGCGCCAGAACACGTCAAGCAGCTGATCGTAGGTGACCTTGGAAGGGTCATAGGTGACCTGCACGGCCTCACGATGGCCTGTCGTCTCCCGAACGACGTCCTTGTAGGTCGGATTGTCCAGGTGACCGCCGGTATAACCCGAAATGGTTTTCAGAACACCCGGAACATGGTCGAAATCCTTTTCGACACACCAGAAACAGCCACCGGCGAATATGGCGACTTTGGCGTCGTCAGGTATTTCAGACTGTGCCCGGCTGGACGGCATATTGCCAGTCGAAAGAACCACAACCGCTGCAACTATCGCTACCCCCGCAAGGACGATCTTGCGCATCTCACTCCTCCTTGCGCCATGTCGGCTCAAGCAGTGAGCCTTTTCACCGTCCTACGTAACCATCACTTTTCGTCAATCAAATCAATCCGTCTCACGAGCCCGTGAGAGGTCGGTTGACGGCGCGGTTGGTCTGCACCATGGACGGCATGGAGTATCAGATGGTTGGATCCAAACGACGGGCCTTGTCAGACTACCCAGATGCCGTTGTCCAGATTGTCGCTCGTCCTGGCGACGTTTTCGTCGCTTTCGCTGAAGGCCAGCAGGATATCATCGTAGCCGAGGCCCTGCTCCATACCGCCGACCCACCAGGCTTTTCCTTCTGCATCGGCATTGCGTCCAAGCACGTGAAGATACATGCCGTCGACATAGTCTTCCGCACTCGGATTGACGCCGAAACGATCCTCGAATTCCTGTGACGCCACGAATTGGTCGGAGAGGAAGTCCTTGACCTCCTGCAACGACCATTCCTCCTTGAGCCGGTCGGCAACCTCGGTCCAGAAGATCAGCCCACCCAGATCAGGGACGCGATCGAAAGTCGCCTGATAGAGCCGATAGACAAGGCCAACGCAATCGCTTTCGATGTCGAAGATCAGCTTGCCATCGTCGAACACCACCTGCTCGACACCAACCAACAGATCGGACTCGCCGCTCGGCTTGTGAACGGCCACGAGTCCGTGGGCGAGCGCATCGGTGACGAAGTCGGATCGGGCACCGTCATAAACCACCTGATCGTCCTCGGGCAGGCTGACGAAAAGATCCGTTCCCAGGCCCGCAGCCAATGTGCTGCCGCTGCTCGTACTGACCAGAAGGTCGTTGCCATCGCTCTGCTCATTGGGAAGCCTGCCCAGCCAATTGATGTACAACAGAGACAGGAAATCGTCATCGGTTTCTGGAAGCCAATCCAGGACGTCCTCAAGCGAAATCCCCACCTGATCCAGCAAATCATCGAGGAGGTCACTGGGGTCCGTATCCCCCCAGGCAGCCAAAGTGGTTTGTATGGGTCCCCACACCGGTTCCACCAGGGCATAGAGCTGCGGGTTGTCCTGCGGCAGGGTTGCCCACAAATCCGACCACGTTTCCGGATCCCAAAGGGCAGATCGAGCAACTGTTTGAGACGCTGCCGCTCCGCCGCCATCGGTTGCGTCGGCCCAGTCGCCTATGATCTCCAGCAGGTCGGCGATATTCGATTCGATTGCGTCCAGAAGCTGCTGACCAAGAACCTGATAGGGGAGCCCGGACGTGTCGTCTGGGCGAATAACGATATAGGCCCGTGTCTCGTCAAACACAGCGCCTTCCCCATCGCGCAAGCCCAGCTCGACCGACAAAACACCAGGGATCAGACCATCCTGTGGGTCGTCAAAGTTGAACTCCTCCAGGGCCTTCAACGTTGTTCCGCTGTCGGAGACTTCAAACCGGTGCGCATCTGCGCCTCCGGTGATGACGAGTTCGATATCCGTGTCGAGCGTGACATTCAGGCCCGACACTTCCTGGAAATCCTGGACGGCGGTCAGCCCACCATCGAGCCAGAGGAAGGTAATGTCCGGCCACAGTTCATCCAACGGCTCGGGCCATTCAATCTGGGCATCTATATTCGCAACTGTATCAACCATGACATTCACCCCATCAGTCAATGCGAAGGCTTGTTGGCACGCAACTACACATTACAGCGCTGGTCTCGCTCGACAAGCTCAATGCCGTTTCCATCCAAACCGCATTCATCACAATTTCTAGTGGACGCGACCGAATCATTCACCTGTTAAGTCTAACAGTTCACCACAGCGCGTCCCATTTGGAAGTCGGCAGCGCCGCCTCTGCCTTTCCGCAGTAGGCAACCGGAAGAAGAACCGGCATAGTGGATTCGATCCGAAATGGAGACGGGTGGGGCATTTGAGCGAACCGGAACTCAAACGGGAAATCGGGCCGGTTGGGCTGGTGGCGCTGGGCGTCAGCGGAATCATCGGCTCCGGATGGCTGTTCGCTCCGCTGCTGACCGCCCAGTTGGCCGGCCCCGCGGCCATCATTGCCTGGATCATTGGCGCATTTGCCATGCTGCTTCTGGCGCTGACCTTCGGTGAAATTGCCGCAATGTTTCCATTGCCGGGCGGGGTGGCCAGCATCCCCAAGGTGACGCACGGCAACATCGTCTCGATCATGCTTGGGTGGACCGCTTGGCTCGGTTACATGATGACGGCGCCGGTAGAGGTCGAGGCAACGCTTCGCTACCTGACGTTCTACGCACCCTGGCTGTTCGAAACGGCCGAGTCGGAGAGGTTATCGCTGCCCGGTGCCGGTGTGGCCTTCGGCCTGATGGTGATGTTCGTCATCCTCAACGCCTTCGGAGTCAAGCTTTTCACGCTGATCAACACCGGCGTCACCTGGATCAAGGTAGTGGTTCCGCTGATCATCGCCGGCACCTTCATGGCTGCCTCTTTTGAACCGGCCAATTTCTCAGGAACACAGGGGTTCGCGCCTTACGGCATCAACGGTATTCTGGCCGCAGTTTCATCGGGCGGCGTGGTGCTGTCGATGATCGGATTTCGTCACGCCATCGATATGGCCGGCGAAGTAAAGAACCCGGGCCGCGCCATCCCGCTGGCGCTATTTCTGGCCATGCTGATCTGCCTGGCGATCTATCTCAGCCTGCAGATCGCCTTCACGGGAGCGCTGCCTCCTTCCGACATCGAAAATGGCTGGGCGCATCTGCATCTCGCCCACCGAGGTGGTCCGCTGGCCTCGATTGCCACTGCGCTCGGCCTCCTGTGGCTGGTCAGCCTGATGAACACCACAGCGGTCATTTCGCCCTTCGGCAGCGCCCTTGTCGCCGTCGGTGCCAATGCCCGCCTGGTCATGGCGATGACCCGCACACGTCTGGTGCCCGAGTTTTTTGGCCGGCTCTCGCGGTTCGACGTCCCCTTCAACGCACTGGTGCTCAATCTCATCCTCGGCTGGCTCGCGGTGCTGGTTCTGCCCTTTTCCGAACTGGTCGCCACGCACAGTTCGCTTGTCGTATTTTCATTCATCCTGGGCCCCGTTGCCGTCGTCGCACTGCGGCGGCTAGCGCCCGATTACCGGCGCCCGTTCAAACTGCCGTTCGTCCGAACCATCGGATGCCTGACCTTCATTCTCGCCACGCTGATCGTCTACTGGAGCGGCTGGGACACGATCCGTGTCATCGGCATCGCTGTTCTGATCGGCGCCGTGCTGCTGGCCCTGCGGTTGCGCCAGGTTCCGCGGCAATTGCTCAACCTGCGCTGTGCCGCATGGCTGATCCCTTATTGCGTCGGCATCGGGCTGATTTCCTGGTTCGGCAGTTTCGGCGGTCTCGGCCTGCTCACAAATGGTTGGGACATCGCCGCCTGCGCCGTTTTCGGCGGCATTGCTTTCTTTGTAGCGGTGCGTTCAGCCCTTACCCAGGCGGAGTTTGACGAACAGGCCGAAGAGATCCTCGCTCAGCTCGGATACGAAAAAGACGTTCTCCACAGCCTCGACATTTGAGGACGGTTCCCCGCGGATTCGGCGGATCACGCCGTGCAAACATATTGACTATGCAAACATCATATGTTTGATTAGATGTCATGAGTGAGATGATTTATTACGATCTGAAGCAGATCGCAGGGCTTGCGCCGAGCCTCGCCACCCAGGTGGCGCGCGAAATCGGCCGACGCATCGTGTCCAATTCCTATGCGCCTGGCGACCTCGTGGAGGATGAAGGCGCATTGGCCGAACGCTATCAGGTTAGCCGGTCGGTAATCCGCGATGCCGTCAAGATTCTGGTCGGCAAGGGGCTGCTGGAGGTACGGCGCGGAATCGGCACTCGGGTTCGCTCGCGCAGCAGCTGGGGATTGCTCGACGACGATGTGCTTGCCTGGTACCAGTCAGCTCCGCCGGATGCGGACATGCTGCGCCAGCTGATGGACATTCGACTGGTCTTCGAGCCGAAAGCGGCCCGTTGGGCGGCCGAACGCGGCAGCGCCGAAGCGCATGAGCAGATCGGCGCCGCGGTCGAGCGCATGGAAGCCGAGAAAGGCTCCGTCGAGGACTTCGTCGTCGCCGACGCGGTCTTTCACCGTTCCATTCTGCGCGCCACCGAAAACGAATTCCTCGTGGCGCTCGAAGGCATCATCTTTTCCGCATTGCTCAGCAGTATCCGGCTGACCAATGTCGACCCTCGTTCCAACGAGGCCTCGCTCCCCTTCCACCGGTCAGTCTACGAGGCCATCGCCGCGCGCGATGGAGACCGGGCCGAGAAGGTCATGGAGCAATTGCTCGGCGACACCGGTCGTCGATTGGGAGGACGCATGTATGAGACCTGATCTGAACTAGCTGGTCACCAACCGGCGGTAATTGCGGCACAGCACGAACGACGCATTTGCGTTCGGGGTTTTCCCCGGCGATGGCGGAGCTGTGCCCAAATCGAGCAACCAAGGAGGAAACCATGCTCGCAAAACTTCAAAAGACAATACTGAACCTGGGCGCGGGGGCTGTGCTGCTGACCACGACGGCGATCGGCACAGGCCAGGCTTTTGCCGAAGATCTTGTGGCGCTGTTGCTGCCGGAAAACGTCAACCCCCGGTGGGAAAGCCAGGACGCCCGCTTCTTCGTCGAAGCGATGAAGGAGATCGCTCCGGATGTGACGGTCGAGGTCTTCAACGCCAACAACGATACCGCCACCCAGCAACGCCAGGCCGAGCAGGCCTTGACCCGCGGCGCCAAGGTTCTGGTGGTCATTCCGATCGACGGTGAAAGCTCTGCGATCATCGCGGAAAGTGCCGCCGAGGCCGGTGTGCCGACGATCGCCTACGACCGGATGATCAACTCTGAACACACAGCCTTCTGGGTGCAGGCAGATCTGGAAGGCATGGGTTATGATCAGGCCATGCATGTGATCGAAAACACCAAGGACGGCGACACGCTGGTGCTGCTCAAGGGCTCGCCCACCGACCCCAACGCCGCTGTGATCCACAATGGCCAGCTGCGTGCGCTGCAGCCGCTGTTCGACTCAGGCAAGCGCAAGCTCGGCTATGAGAACTGGACCCAGGGCTGGGACCCGGCCATTGCGCGCCGCTCCATGGACCAGGCGCTGACACAACTCGACAACAATGTGCAGGGCGTCGTTTCGTCCAATGACGGCAACGCCGGCGCAGCCATTGCCTCGCTGGAAGAACAGAATATGGACGGCAAGGTCCCGGTCTCCGGTCTCGACTGCACGGTCCAGGCGCTGCAGCTTATCCTGCTCGGCAAGCAGACCCAGTCCGGCTGGCGCCCGCTCGCCGACATGGCCAAGGCAACGGCTGAAGTGACCGCCCGTCTGGTCAAGGGCGAAGAATGGAAGGAGCTGGCGCCCAACACTGTCAAGAACGGCGTCGGCGCCGACGTGAACTTCGTGGCCGTCGCTTCCTACTCGGCCGTCGGCGAAGAGGGTGTTGCCTACGTGATCGAAAACGACACATCGATCTCCAAGGAAGACGTCTGCACCGGCGCTGCTTCCGAAACCGCCTTCTGCAAGGGCTGAACTGTGGTGAACACCACCATCGACAACCAGGCGGGGCACAATGCCCCGTCTGCGGTTGCGCACCTGGCGGCAACCGGCATTCGCAAACGCTTCGGCGGGGTGGAAGCCCTGCGCGGCGTCGACTTCGAAGTACGGCGCGGCGAAGTCATGGCGCTGGTCGGAGACAATGGCGCCGGCAAGTCGACCCTGATGAAAACGCTCGCAGGGGCGTATCTGGCCGATGAAGGCAGCTTCGCCATCGATGGCCAGCCGGTTGCAATCGCATCGCCGCATGATGCGACCGATCTCGGTATCCAGATCGTCTATCAGGACCTGGCGCTGTGCGAGAACCTGGATGTATCTGCCAATCTGTCGCTGGGACATGAGCCGACAAAACCCGGTTGGAACTTTCTGCCCAGGGCCCTGCGCCCGCTTGACGATATCGCCATGGAGCGCAAGGCGCTCGAAGCTGTCGACCGGCTGCGGGTCCGCACCCTCAAATCCGTGCGTTCCAAGGTCGGCGGACTGTCTGGCGGTCAGCGTCAGGCGATCGCCATTGCCCGCGCCGTTGGCGCTGAATCAACCATCGTGCTTCTCGATGAACCCACCGCAGCACTCGGCGTCGCCCAGACCGAACAGGTTCTCGACGTCGTCAAACGATTGCGCGAAACCAACCACGCGGTCGTCTACATCTCGCACAATCTGCGCGACATTTTCGACGTCAGCGACCGCATCACCGTGCTGCGGCACGGCGGCAATGTGGCCGTCTACGACACTCAAAACACCAATCCGGACGAGATCGTCGTCGCGATGACTCGAGGCCTCGATGGAGGTAAATCCAATGGCGGTTCTCATGGAAAGTGAATACCGACCGGGATTTGTCGAGCGGTTCCGCCAGGTGCGGGAAAGCCGCTTCGGCGCGTTTGTCCCGGTCCTGCTGGCACTGGCAGCGATCTGGATCTATTTCGGCATCAGCGAGCCTGCATTCCTGAGCGCCCGCAACTTCTACTTCCTGTTCATGCAGAGCGCGGTGGTTGGAACACTGGCTGTCGGCATCACCATGGTGCTGCTGCTCGGCGACATCGACCTGTCGGTCGCTGCCAACTCCGGCGTCTGCGCCGCGCTGATGGCGGTTCTCATCGCCAATCTGGGCGTCTCTGCGCCAATTGCCTGCCTGATCGCCATCGGCGCCGGCATCACACTCAGCGCCGGACAGGGCATTCTTGTCTCCTATGTCGGGATTCCGTCCTTTGTGGTGACGCTCGCCGGCCTGCTCGGGTTTCAGGGCCTGATGCTGAAAGTCCTCGGCATCCATGGCGCCATCAATGTGCGCGAACCCTTCGTCCGCGGCATCACCACCGTGGTCCTGCCGCCCTCCGCCGGATGGCTGCTGGCGGTCGCCTGCGTTGCAGCGTTTTCCCTCGTCGTCTGGCGCCGTCACTCGCTTCGCAGATCGAATGGGCTGGAGCTCGATCCGCCTGCCGTTCTATGGGGCCAGGTCGCCTTTTTTGCCGTGCTCGCGTTTGCCGCCGTGGCAACGCTCAACGCCTATCGGGGCGTCCCGCTCCTGGTCGTGCTGCTCATCGGTCTGACCGCGGTGCTCGGCTGGGTCACCACCTCCACACCTTTCGGCCGTTCACTGTTCGCGGTCGGCGGCAATCAGGAATCCGCGCGTCGCGTCGGCATGAACGTCAAGCGCATCCGCGTCGCGGCCTTCGCCATTGTCGGCTTCATGGCAGCGGTCGGCGGCATCGTCGGCGCCTCGCGCTATGCATCCGTTTCCTTCAACGCATTTGCCGGTGGCCCCTTGTTGCTCGAAGCGATCGGCGCGGCCGTGATCGGCGGCACATCGCTGTTCGGAGGACGCGGTTCGGTTTGGAACGCCATATTGGGCGCGCTCGTCATCGGCTCGCTTGGCAACGGCCTCGACCTTTCGGGCGCCAGCGCCGCCGACAAATTGATGTTCTCCGGCGCCATACTCCTGTTGGCCGTGGCCATCGACGCTGTTTCGCGCGCCGGCAGCCAGGAGGCACGACGATGACGAACCCCCTTGTCTGGAGCGATCGCGAAAAGGTCTTGCTCAACGCGATCCTCGACCAGATCATCCCGGCAAACACGGAGCGTGGCATCCCTTCGGCCGCATCGCTCGGCCTCGCTGACCACCTGGCAATGGTCGCAACCGAGGATCCGGCTCTCGCAATACGGTTTCGCGAAGGCCTTGCCAGCGCCGACGCGCTTGCGGGTGCGACCGGTGAGCCGTTCGAGGCCCTCGACAGCGATCATCAGGTGACGGTTCTGCGCCAGCTCGAGCAATCGGAACCGGCTTTCTTCGAGCTACTGCTGCGACACATCTATATGGGGTACTACAGTCGCCCGGATATCCGCAGCCTGTTCGGACTTTCCTCGAACCCCGTCCACCCCGACGGCTATGACGTTGCGCGGGAATCGCCAGAGCTCATGGCCGAACTCACCGAACCGGTTCGCCGGCGCGGCTCGCTCTATCGGGCGTGCTGAGAAAGAACTATGGCCATGAGCAACGAACCCGTTGACGTTCTGATCATAGGCGCAGGCGCATCCGGCGCCGCCATCGCCTGGTCGCTTGTCGAGACCCGCATGCGCATCCTCTGCCTCGAGCAGGGACCGCACGTCCACGACAAGGATTTTCCGAGCCGCAATGCCGACTACGAACTCAGCCGCTATGGCGAATTCAGTTGCGACCCCAATGTGCGGAAACTGCCTCAGGACTATCCGATCAACTCTGCCGACTCCGACATCACACCGGTCAATTTCAACGGTGTCGGCGGATCGACCATCAACTTTCTCGGCCACTGGCCACGCCTGCATCCATCGGACTTCCGCACGCGCTCGCTCGACGGCGTGGCTGACGACTGGCCGGTCGACTACGCGACCCTGGCTCCGTTCTACGACATGAACGATCGCATCACCGGTGTGTCCGGTCTTGGCGGCAATCCGGCCTATCCGGACTACACGCCGCCCTTGCCGCCGATCCCGATCGGCAAGCTCGGCCAGACGCTGGCCAGAGGGTTCAACGAACTCGGCTGGCACTGGTGGCCTTCCGACGTGGCAATTCTCAGCCAGGACTATGACGGCCGCGCCAAATGCGTCAACGCCGGCACCTGCGACCTCGGCTGCGCTGCCGGTGCCAAGGGCGGCACCAACTTCACCTATTGGCCGATGCTTGAGAACGCGGGTGTCGAGCTGCGGACCGAATGCCGGGTGCGCGAAATTTTGGTCGACGAAGAAAGTGGCTTCGCCACCGGCGTCCTCTATCATGGCCCGGACGGCCAGGTGCACGAACAAAAGGCCGAAATGGTCGTCGTCGCCTGCAACGGCGTCGGTACTCCGCGCCTGCTATTGAATTCGAAATCCAAACTGTTTCCCGACGGTCTGGCCAATCGGTCCGGCCAGGTCGGCAAGAACCTGATGTTCCATCCGCTAACCGGTGTTACCGGCGTCTTCGACGAACCGATGGAAGGGTTCAAGGGCCCAATGGCCTGTTCGATCCTCAGCCAGGAATTCTACGAGTCCGATCCCAATCGCGATTTCGTACGTGGCTACGGCCTTCACAGCGGCCGCTACACGACACCGATGACCTACGCCCTGGGCGGTTACGGCATCGACGACCCGATCCCGTGGGGCAGCGAGCATCGCGAGAAGTTCGACGACATCTATCCCTATAGCGCCGGTTTGACGGTAGTGACCGAAGATTTGCCGGAGGAGGTCAACAGCGTCACGCTCGATCCCGATCTCACCGATAGTGATGGTGTGCCGGCCCCGAAAATCACTTACCGCGTCAGTGACAACACCTGGAGGATGATTGCCCATGGCGAGGCCCGCGCCGAGGAAGCATTGCTGGCCGCCGGCGCCCGGAAAATCATCGGCAAGGGCAGCGACAAGGTCTGGTGGCGCGCCGGCTGGCATCAGATGGGCACCTGCCGCATGGGCGACGACCCGGATCGCTCGGTGGTCAATGGCTGGGGTCGCTCGCATGACGTCCGCAACCTTTTCATCGTCGACGGCAGCATTTTTGTTACCTCCGGTGCAGTAAACCCGACATCGACAATTCAGGCGCTCGCGCTTTATATCGGCGATCGCATCAAGACCAACATCGCCAACCTTTTCGATTGATCGGAACGAGATGACCTTTTCGAAAAAGATGTATCTGGCAGGTGATCTTGTCGACGGACAGGCAAGCGCCAGGGTCATCAACCCGGCGACCGACAAGGTGGTCGGCAGCGTGGCCACGGCGGGTATGGGAGACGCGCAGCGCGCGCTTGAAACAGCCCGCGACGCCTTTCCCGGCTGGGCTGCGACCTCGATTGCCGAGCGCCAGGACTGGATGCTCCGACTGCGCGACGAAGTAATCGCTCATGAAGATCATCTGCGTGACTGCATCCACCATGAAATGGGCAAGCCATGGGCCGCCACGCAGGAGGATTTCGACAGTCTGAAGAACTCCCTGCAATTCTACTCGGAGGAGATCGTCCGGGTTCACGACGAAATCCTCGCCGACCGCGCGGGGACGCATCAGCACAGGCTGGTGCACGAGCCGCTCGGCGTCGCCGTTGCATTCATCGCCTGGAACTTTCCGCTGCTCAACCTCGCCTTCAAGATCGGCCCGGCCATGGCTGCCGGTTGTCCGATCATCATCCGTCCGTCGGTCGAGACGCCGATTTCAGCCTATGCTGTTGGTGAACTGTGCAAGAAAATCGGTCTGCCGAACGGCGTCGTCCAGATCCTGTGTACGGATGGCTATGACGTGGCCGATGCGCTGTCCGCCTCGCCAATTCCTTCGCTGCTGACTCTCATCGGATCCACCGCAACCGGCCGCCACATCATGCGCACCGGCGCAACCACCATAAAACGGTACTCGATGGAACTTGGCGGCAACGCCCCTGCCCTGGTGTTTGCCGACGCTGATCTCGATCTCGCCGCCGACATTATCTGTGCGCTCAAGTTCAACAACTCGGGCCAGATCTGCGTGACACCCAACCGGGTCTTCGTCGAGGCTTCCATCGCCGACGAATTTCACCGGAAAGTCGTCGAACGGGCCAACGCGGTCAGGGTCGGATGGGACAGGCATGCCGAAATCGGCATGGGACCGATGATCGACGCGCGGGCGTGGACCCGGGTCAAGGGCCTGATCGATTCCGCGGTTGCCGACGGTGCGACCCTGCTCGCCGGGGGCAACCGCCCCGACCATCTTCCGTCCGGACAGTATCTTGCACCGACGGTGCTTTGCGGGGTGACAGAGCAGATGGATATCTATCGTCAGGAGATCTTCGGCCCCGTGGTTGGCATGCTGTCTTTCGCCGACGAGAACCGTTTGGCCAGCAAGGCCAATGATTGCGAGGATGGCGGCCTGACGGCCTACGTCTTCACCCGCGATCTTGCCAGGGCGGAGCGCTATGCCCGCGCATTGCGCTACGGGGAAGTGCAAATCAATGGCGTGAAATACGATATCGATCTGCCTCACGGCGGCGTCGGCCAGTCGGGAATTGGCCACGATTGCTCGTATCTGGCGCTTCACGACTACCTTTCAATCAAGCGTATTACCCGCGCGCTCGACGCCTGAGGCAAGATACATGAAGATTACCGAAGTCATCAGCCATGTCCTGTCCTACGACCTGCCGGACGAACTGGGCTATTCGCAGCAATACTACGCCCGTCGCACCGCGCACCTGGTCGAAATCAGGACCGACGAGGGATTGACCGGCTGGGGTGAATGCTTCGGGCCCGGCAATGTCGCCGTCGCCAACAAGGCGATTGTGGAGAAAGTAATTCAACCGATGGTCCTCGGCATGGACCCTGTCGAGCGCGAGGTCATCTGGCACAAGGTCTACAATCTGCTTCGCGACCACGGCCAGAAGGGGATGCCGATCCAGGCCCTGTCGGGCGTTGATATTGCCCTTTGGGATCTCACAGGCAAGATCGCCGGCCTGCCGCTGCACAAGCTGATCGGCGGCAAGCACCGCGACCGGATTCCGGTCTACGGTTACGGGATGATGCTGACGCGCGAGGATCACGCCTCCCATATTTCCCGCTTCAAGGAGGAAGCTTCGGCGATCCGAGAAGCGGGTTTCAAGGCTGCCAAGATGAAAATCGGGCTTGGTGCGAAGGATGACGTGGGCCTCGTGCAGGCGGTGCGGGACGGCGTCGGTGAGGATTTTCCGTTCATGGCCGACGCCAATCACTGCTACACGGCGGACGATGCCTACTATGTTGGTTGCGCGCTCGATGAGCTCGGCGCATTCTGGTTCGAGGAGCCCGTGGCTCCGGAAGATCGCGACGGCTACCGTCTGTTGCGCCGCAAGCTCAAGACCCGCATCGCCGGTGGTGAGGCCGAGTTCACCCGCTGGGGCTGGCGCGACCTGCTCGACGGCGGCTGTGTCGATATTGCCCAGCCGGAGGTCTGCGCTCTTGGCGGCATCTCGGAATACCTTAAGGTCCTGGCGTTGTCGCACGCCCGCTTCGTTCCGGTGGTGAACCATGTCTGGGGATCGGCAATCGCCATAGCCGCCAACATCCAACTGCTGGCAGCCATTCCTCCTCTGCCGGGCGGTCTTTTCCAACGCGATCCGCTGCTCGAATTCGACACCACCGGCAACCTCTTCCGCGACGACCTGCTGACCGAACCACTGAATATCCAGGATCAGGTTCGCCGCTACGGCGGCACCATCGCCATCCCCGACCGGCCCGGTATCGGGGTTGAACCGGACCAGGACTTCATTGCCAGATACTCCATCGACTGATCAGCCCGGGGGCATGACATGACATTTCATCAAGCCCGTTGGATCGGGGTCGACTGGGGCACCTCCAAACTGCGGGCTTATGCCGTCGACGAGAACGGAATTCCAATCGCCGAGCTTGAAGCCGACAGCGGGATGGGACGTCTGAAGCCGGACGAGTTCGAAGCCACGCTGATAGCGCTCATCGAGCCGTGGCTGCGGGAAAACGGCACAATCCCGGTCTACGCCTGCGGCATGGCGGGTGCCCGCCAGGGCTGGAAAGAGGCAAGCTACCGCCCAGTTCCCTGCGACCTGCTGGAAACGTCGGGATTTACCCGCGTCGAAACATCAGATCCGCGCATCGACGTTTTCATCCTGCCGGGGCTTTCGCAGACCACACCACCGGATGTCATGCGTGGCGAGGAAACACAAATTGCCGGCTTCCTGGCATCCGAACCCCGTTTCTCCGGAACAATCTGCCTGCCGGGAACCCACACCAAATGGGTCGAGGTAGAAGAAGGAACAGTCACCGCATTCCACACCTTCATGACCGGCGAACTGTTCTCCTTGCTGTCAGAGAAGTCGATCCTGCGCCACAGCGTGTCCGAGACCGGCGACGACCCGACCGCCTTTCTACAGGCCGCCCGTAACGCGGTGGCCCGACCCGAAAACGTCGCAACTGACCTGTTCGGATTGCGCGCCGCCTCGCTGCTGGCCGATTACAGGCCGGAGACGGCACGCGCGCGATTGTCCGGCATGATCATCGGCCACGAAATCGGTGTCGCCCGCGCATTCTGGTCATCAAGGCCCGTTGTGCTCATCGGTTCGCCGCAGCTCACCGGACATTATGCCCGTGTACTCAAGGCCGAGGGTGCCGGGACACGGATCATCGAAGCCAAGACCGCCACCCTCTCAGGCCTAGCCATCGCTGCGGCGACCGTCGGCGCTGCGATGGTGTAAACCGTCAACGACATCCGATCAGAGCATCTGCCCGACCCGACAATCTTGCGGCAGACCGCATCCCATTTTTCACCTGCGGCCAGGCTTACAACGGTAAGGTGCATTGCATGCCTGCATAGGTTCTGTTTTCATCCCGACCGTATGGTCCTGTCGAAAGTTCGGGACCGAAAGCCCGATACGGATTGACGACGACGGATGAAACGAAAAATCGCGGCCATACTCAGTCTGGATGTTGTCGACTACACGCGGCGCATGTCGGAAGACAGCGACCGAACACTGAAAGAATTGCAACGTATCCTGGGTGACGTGGTCCGCCCATCGGTCCTGGAAAATGAAGGGCGGCTTTTCAAATTGATGGGCGATGGCGCGCTGGCCGAATTCGAGACGGCCACCTCCGCAATCAATGCCGCCAGCGCCATTCTGCAGAAGATGCGCGGCGACAGCATTTCGCTGCGCGCCGGAATTCATGCCGGCGATGTGACGGTCGATGGTGAAGACCTCTTCGGAGAAGCGGTGAATGTTGCCGCCCGGCTTCAATCGTCTGCTCAGCCCGGCGCTTGCCTGGTGAGTAAGACCGCAGTCGATGTCGCCGGAACTTCACTTGCCATCAGTTTGCGTCCCGAAAGTTCGATGCGTCTCAAAGGGCTTCCAAACCCGGTTGACGCGTATTCGATCGATCTCGACGGCGACAGCAGGCACTCGAAGAACGTACGCCAGTCCACATCCCAGGACATCCGGTTTGCCACATCAGACGACGGAACGACCCTGGCCTGGACCTCTACCGGAACCGGTCGACAAATACTGGCAACCCCCAACTGGCTCAGGCACCTGGAATACGACTGGACGATGAACACCATCGCGGGTTGGATACCCTTGCTGTCGGAACGGTACAGCCTGGTGCGATTTGATGGCCGCAACAATGGGCTTTCGGAAAGAGGCGTCCAGGATATTTCACTGGATCGACTTGTCGAAGACATCTTGGCAGTCCTCGACTCGGCGGAAATCGATCGCATACCGGTTTTCGGCATCTCGTTTGGAGCAACACTTGCGGCAGCCTTTGCAGCACGCCACCCCGACCGTGTTTCCGGCCTTGTTCTTCTGGGAGGGTTTGCCCAAGGGCTGAAGGCAAGACAGCAGCCCGGAATCGCCGCCCTCGGCCAGGCGATGATGGACATGAGCCTGGAAGGTTGGAATGATGATTATCCTTCGGCCAGGGATCTAATGGCGCAGTCGTTCGCCCCGGCTGCGAGCCCCCATGACCAACGCACATACGCCGAGTTCATGAAGTTGGCGATGGATTATCAGGACTTTCTGAAGATTGGGCAGCTTGTCGCCAATGTCGATATCACCGACCTGCTTTCGAGCATAACGTGCCCGGCGCTCGTTTTGCATGCAAACAGGGACCGGATGCACAACGTGGACCAGGGGAGGAGACTGGCTTCGGGCATCCGGAATGCACGTCTTGTCGGTTTGGATACTGCCAACAACACAATGCCGGAATACGATTCGGCCTGGCCAAAAGCCCTCGCTGAAATCGAGGGCTTTCTTGATGTCCTTTAATGCCGGCTGCATCGCAAACTGATCTGCTGACCTAAGAGTTTGCCTGCACTTCCGCGATATCATTCCACACGTCCTGGCGCATGATCTTGCCGCCTTCGAGCTCGAACCGGTCGATGAACCGGATACCGTCGAACGCAGAACCGTCGGGCCATTCTCCGGACAGGGTCCCCCGACAATAGACCAGGGTCTCCGAGCCACGGCTCTGCATCGCGTCGATGCCCTCATAGGATTTCTTGACAAATCGGTAGCGAGGTTTGGCCCAGGCAATCAGCTCCTCAAGACTGTGCATGGCTGGTGTTCCCGGAAACCGCATCGAAAAGCCACTGCCGAGCATCGATTGCGCCCGCTCGAGGTCACGGGCCTCCATTGCGGCAAGGAAGCCGCGAACAATTTCTCCGGCATCCGGCAGGGCCGCGGCACCGTCCCGATGCTTTCCGCCCCGGGAGTAGTCCGCCGGTTTCAATTCGTGAATCAGAACGGTAATGGCGTCCGGTGAGGCAGGCACCACAAGCCGCACGGCATCGGTTAGGGCCTCATGAAGGCGCAGCTTTTCGTCTGCTCCATACCCCTGCAAAAGATGCAATTCCACAATAGGCATGTCTGACCCCGCACTCTGTTGGTGGTTTTTGACATTCCAGCGCAATACAGCCGATCGCACAACAGGATTTCCTGG
This sequence comes from Hoeflea sp., assembly GCA_965216535.1. Classification (GTDB taxonomy): domain Bacteria; phylum Pseudomonadota; class Alphaproteobacteria; order Rhizobiales; family Rhizobiaceae; genus Hoeflea_A. The sequence continues at coordinate 853,471 of OZ244175.1, read as the reverse complement.
ACCGCTCCTGTGGGGGAACCCGCACTGAAGCAGTCTCAGAAGCGCTCAAAATCGGAAACGTTTACATTTTTTTCGTAATCGTTTACGGTGACGTCATTCGCCTAACTCATTTGGGAGGAAATTATGAGGCACAATGTGCTTTTGGGCGTGACGCTGGCACTGTCCTTGGGAACCGCCAGCGCTGCGATCGCACAAACCGATGTGGTGGTCTGGGTGGGTGGCGAGCCCGGTCAGACGACGATCTATGAAGAGCTGGCCAACGCTTACAACGCCGAGCATCCGGACGTTAACATCTCAGTCGTCACCAACACGTCCGACATCTTCAATCCAGCCCTGATCCCGGCCCTTTCGGCTGGAGAGGGGCCCGATATCTTCACCTTCGGAACCGGCCCCGGCCAGCCGGCTGCGCTGATTGCCGGCGGCCTCGTCGCCGACCTGACCGATGCCTATTATGACAATGGCTGGAGTGACATGATTCCCGAGGGAATCATTGTTCAAACCTCCAGCGACGGAAAACTGTGGTCGTTCGGCAATGAAGTCGAAACCACGGGCATGTTCTACAACAAGGCAATTTTTGACGAGCACGGGATCAGCGTTCCGACCACCTGGGCGGAAATGGAAGCGGCCGTGAAGACGCTGATGGACGCGGGCTACGACGCGCCCATCGGCCTGGGTGCCGCCGACAAATGGCCGATTTCCCACTGGCAGTCGATGATGTTCGGGCGCTATGCCGGACCGGACGGCATCGAAAAGGTCCTGTTTGGTGACGGTGCCTGGACCGACGAAGCCTTCATCAAGGCATCCGCCCGGCTGCAGGAAATGGGCAATGCCGGCTGGTTCGGCGCATCGCCCGTGGCCATCGGATATGGCGAACTCATGGATCGCTTCTGGGCGGGTGAGGTCCCGATGACCTTCACCGGACCCTGGGTGATCGGCGGCGGCATCGACGCGGCCGGTGACCGTATCGGTGACTTCAGCGTGTTTCCCGTACCGCCGTTCGAAGACGGGCAGAAGATCCATCCGACCAATTCCATCGGCAGCGGCTGGTACATCCGGGCCAACTCGCCGCACCAGGACATCGGCATCGATTTCATCAATTTCATGTTCATGAACAAGGACGGCCGCGTGGCATTGCTCAATGCCGGAACCATCCCCGTCGGCCCGCTTGAGGAAGCGCTTGCAGGCGCAGATATGCCGCAACTGTCCGTCGACATCTGGAAAGCCTCCGATGATCACGCCACCAACGGAACCGTACCTGCGTTCCTGGACACGATCACGCCGGGCAGCCTGACGACCGTTTCCTATGATGGCTTGCAGGCCCTGCTCCTCAACGTGATGACGCCGGAAGAGTTTACCGGCGCCATGCAGGAAGCCTGGGCAAAGGCCAAGGATGCCGGCGAGATCATGCTCCCCGGTGGCATCGCGGCCCGTTAGCCACCCGCACATTGTCAAAGACCCGAGGCCGCCAAGGCTTCGGGTCAGATCTTCAAGCGAGAGGAACCGGTTGTGGCACTCGACCCCGATTCACGGCTGGCACAGCGACTGAACCCGGTCATCTTCCTGACGCCGGCCCTGCTGATCTACTGTGTCTTTGCCATCTACCCGACAATTTCGGTGGTTGAATATTCCTTCACCGACTGGGATGGCATCGCACCCGAACGCAACTTCGTCGGCTTCGAAAACTACCAGCGGCTGTTTTCCGACAAGATCTTCTGGGAAGCCTTCCGCAACACCTTTGTCTGGTCAGCGGTTATCATCGTCCTCAATGTCGGATTGGGGCTTGTCATCGCCGCCATGCTGGCGCGCCTGTGGAAAGCTCGCCTGATCATCCAGACGGCAATCGTGCTGCCCGTTGTGATTTCCCCGATGGCGGTCGCCACCATCTGGCGGTGGATGTACCAGCCCACCGGTGTGATCAACCAGATCCTTGAGCAGATCGGGCTGGGAGCGCTCAGGACACCCTGGCTTGGAAGCCCGGACGCGGTGCTTTACGCGCTTGCTGTCGCGCATTCCTGGTCGACGATCGGTCTCAGCGTCATCATCTTTCTGGCCGGTCTGCAGGCCGTGGACGAGGACCTGTATGAAGCTGCCAAGGTCGACGGCGCCAATCCCTTCCAGTCTTTCCGCTACGTCACCCTGCCCGCCCTTCGGCCGGTCACGGCGGTTGTGTTCATCCTGACCCTGACCCAGTCCTTCAAGGTGTTCGACATCGTCTGGGCGACCACGCAGGGCGGTCCGATCCGGTTCAGTGAAATCCTCTCGACCTACATGTACAAGCGCGGCGCTCTGGAAAACCAATACGGCTATGGCGCCGCAATCGGGGTGGCGTTGCTCGTGATCGTCAGTCTGGCCACACTGATCTACATGCAGATCCAGAACAGGGAGGACCGCTGAGATGATCGGTCGCTACCTGCTTCTGCTGGTTCTCGGCGTCATTGCCATCATCATGGCGGCGCCATTGATCCTGACCGTGTTCACGTCATTGAAGCCGACGACGGAACTCGCCAATCCCGCCTGGTATCCGCCGATCCAGGTGACCTATGAGCACTATGTCCGCGTGTGGTTCGAAGGCGGCTTCAGCCGCTACTTCTTCAACACGCTGCTCATCTCGGTCATCGACGCGGTCGTCATGATCTTCATCGCCTCCTTTGCGGCCTACGCCATGGTGTTCATCGACTTCCGTGGCAAATTGGCGGTTCAGATCCTGTTTCTGATCGGTCTGATGATACCGGTGACGGCGATCATCCTGCCCCTGTTCCAGACGATCCGGACCTTCGGTCTGGTCAACACCCATCTCGGCGTCATTCTCGCTGACCTGGCCTTGGCCGTTTCGGTCTTCGTCTTCATGTTCTCGTCCTATTTCGTCGGCATCCCAAAGGCATTGCACGAGGCCGCGCGGATCGACGGCGCGACCGAGTTCCAGATTTACAGACGGGTCGTGATGCCGATCGCCACCCCGGTGATCGTCACCACCGCGCTTCTTGAGTTCCTCTGGAGCTGGAACGATCTGCTGTTGAGGCTGCTGCTCCTCACCCGCGACGAGATGCGGACCCTCTCTGTCGGATTGCTGAATTTCCAGGGCACGATGACCAGAGACGTGACCGGATTGTCGAGCGGAACGGTCATCATGGCCATTCCGGTGGTCCTCCTGTTCCTGTTTTTCCAGCGCCACTTCGTGCGCGGGATGACACAGGGCGCGGTGAAATAGGAGGCTCCGATGGTCACCAAGCCACGTCTGGTTCTCGACCAGCACTTCCGCCAGGTTGAGGAACTTTTCAGCCCCAAGGCCTATGCCGAATTGCAGTCATTGGTCGATGTGCACGGCGGCACCAACTGGCCGATGGACCGACACGAGTTCATCAAATCCCTTCCCGACGCGCAGTTTGTGGTTGCCGCCCACCCGACACTCGACCGTAACGAGCTCGAACAGGCGCCCCGTTTGCGTGCCGTGATCGAGGTGTCCGGCACGTTCCAGAAAGGCCTGGACTTTGATGCCTGTTTCTCATCGGGCATAGAGGTCCTGTCCTGCTCACCCGGTTTTCGATACGCCGTTGCGGAAATGACGCTCGGATTGATCCTCGCCGGTGCCCGCGGCATCGTCGACGAACACGAGCGGTTTCGGCAAGGTTCCGAGCGCTGGTTCGGCGACAATATCGGAACTGATTTCACGCTCTACGGGCAGTCGATCGGTTTCGTCGGTTTTGGAGAAATTGCCCGCGAATGCAGCAGACTGCTGCAGCCGTTTCAGCCGAAAATCCAGGCTTTCGACCCGTGGCTGAAGGCTTCCGGCAAGCAGCCCGGGGACGTTCGCCTGTGCGAGCTCGAGGACCTGGTGTCTTCAAGCCGCTGTCTTGTCATCGCCGCATCACCCACGGAAGAAAATTACCGGCTGGTATCCCGAAATCTCATCGGGAGGATGCAACGGGGAACACTGGTCGTCGTGGTGAGCCGCGCGCACCTGGTCGATTTCGAAGCCCTGATCGAGGCGGCCCAGGAAGGGCGCATACGGTTGGCCAGCGACGTCTTCCCGCAGGAGCCGGTGCCCCGGAGAGACCCGCTGCGTCAGGCGGACAATGTCATCTGGTCGCCACACCGGGCCGCAGCCGTCGACGCCGGACGCCAACCGATCGGCGACATGATTGTTCATGACATCAAGGCAATTCTCGACGGCAATCCGTCACGCCGTTTGCAGGCAGCCTCGCCGGACACGGTTCACAGCATTGTCCGTGCGCCGCTGGCAGCAGGATAAAGGAGGACACCATGGCCGAATTGGAACTGATCAATATTTCGAAGACTTACGGTGATGTCGAAGTCCTTCACAACATCAACCTGTCGATCAAGGAGGGCGAGTTCGTCGTCTTTGTCGGCCCGTCAGGCTGCGGAAAATCGACACTGCTGCGCATGATCGCCGGACTGGAGGAGATCACCGGCGGCGAATTGCTGATCGGCGGCCAGATGTCGAATGACCTGTCGCCAAAGAAGCGCAACATCGCGATGGTCTTTCAGTCCTATGCGCTCTACCCGCAGATGACGGTTGCGCAGAATATGGGGTTTTCCCTGACACTGGAACGCAAATCGAAGGACGAGATTCAGCGCAAGGTGCAGGCAGCGGCAGAATCGCTCAAGCTTGAACCTTACCTGGATCGAAAGCCCGGCCAGCTATCCGGCGGCCAAAGGCAGCGTGTCGCCATCGGCCGTGCGATCGTTCGAAATCCACAGGTCTTTTTGCTCGACGAACCGCTCTCAAACCTCGATGCTGCCCTTCGCTCCGAGACACGGGTCGAAATCAGCGAACTGCATCAGCGCATGCAAACGACGATGATTTACGTGACCCATGACCAGGTTGAAGCCATGACCATGGCGGATCGCATTGTCGTGCTGAACAAGGGCTACATCGAGCAGGAAGGCAGTCCGATGGACCTCTACAACAAGCCGGCGAGCGAATTCGTTGCCGGCTTCATCGGGTCTCCGAAGATGAATTTCGTCAAAGGCCGCTATGCGGACGCCGTCGGCGCGACAACACTGGGCATTCGCCCGGAGCATTTTTCGATGAACGGCGCGGACGACGCCTGGGAAGGAACCGTCACTCTGGTGGAACGTCTCGGTCATGATACGATCCTTTATGTGCGGGTTCCCGATGCAGGCGTGCTGACGGTCAGTCTGGACGGTCAGCACGACCACCAGATCGGCGACACCGTCCGCATTCGGCCGGACACTGAGTACATTCACAGGTTCAATGCGGAGGGGCACCCGATATCCGCATGATGGGATAGCACGGACATGAAGAACAAACGGCCCACGGTCAAAGACGTAGCCCGCGAAGCCGGCGTATCGATCGCCACGGTCTCCAGGGCCTTGTCGGACGCCTCCGACGTCAAGGCTTCGACCCGAAAACGCATTTTCGACATCGTCAAGCGAACCGGATACCGGGCCAATCAGGCCGCCTCGGATCTGCGGCGCGGTCGCAGCCGGACACTGCTTGTGCTCGTTTCCGAGATCACCAATGCGTTTTTCTCGGAGTTCTTCAAGGGCATCGAAGAGGAGGCGCGGTCCCGCGGCTATGTGCTGCTGATCGGAGACACGTCCGATGACGCCGAAAACGAGCGTGTCTATTCCGACATGCTGCTGATGAACCAGGCCGGTGGTTTGATCCTGAACACCTACGGCTTTCCCCAGGATCTTTGGCCTGCCGACAGCCAGGACTATGATGGCCCTCCGATCGTCTCCTGCGCCGGTCACAAGGATATCGACATTCCGGTCGTGCGCATCGACGACGCGTTGGGCGGCCGTCTGGTCGGCGAGCACCTGATCAGCCTCGGGCACCGCAACATCATCCAGGTCTGCGGGCCGCTTCAGGTCAACGGCTTCGAAAGGCGGTATTTCGGATTTTGCCAGGCCCTCAAGGCAGCAGGATTGCCAATCCGCGACTCCGAAAACTACCAGGGCCAGCTCTCGACCGAGTTCGGCCTTGAGACCGCGCGCCTGATCGCCGAGCGCGACGACAGACCCACCGCGGTCTTCGTCCACAATGACGAGACCGCCATCGGTCTCCTGCACGGCCTTGCCAATCTTGGAATCCGGGTGCCGGAAGACATGTCCGTCGTCGGCTATGACGATATGCCCTATGCCGCCGTGTTCAATCCGGGCCTGACCACCGTGCATCTGCCGAAGCGGCAATGGGGGCGCCTGGCCTGCGACAAGCTGATCGCCCTGCTCGAAGACAATCCCGGGGCGCGGGAACCGACCATCATTGCCCCCAGCCTGATTGCCCGAGGCAGCACCGCGCCGCCCGACCAAAAACCATCAAACCCGTCAGTCACATCCAGAATACAGGGAAAATCGCAGGTGATCCGCACACTGGTCTGGGGCGAAAACGTCCACGAACAAAGCAATCAAACCGTCGCCGGCATTTATCCGGACGGCATGCATTCCTGCATCGCCGAAAGCCTTGCGGGGCAGGACGGTATCGAGACGTCGACGGCCACGCTGCAGGAGCCGGACCACGGCCTGACGCAAGAGAAGATTGACGCCACCGATGTGCTGATCTGGTGGGGCCACGCCGCCCATGGCGACGTCGCCGACGAGGTCGTCGATCGGGTAGCCGACGCCGTCTGGGGCGGCATGGGTCTGATCGCGCTTCACTCGGCGCATTTTTCCAAGATTTTCAAGAAGCTCATGGGAACGCCCTGCAATCTCACCTGGCGGGAGGCCGGTGAACGGGAGCGGATCTGGGTCACGTCCCGTCAGCACCCGATCGCCCGAGGCCTTCCAAGCCATTTCGAGCTGGAACATGAGGAAATGTACGGAGAGCCCTTTGCCGTTCCCGAACCGCTGGAGACCGTGTTCGTCAGCTGGTTTCAGGGTGGCGAGGTTTTCCGGTCGGGCCTGACCTATCGCCGCGGCGCCGGCAACATCTTCTATTTCCGGCCGGGACATGAGACCTATCCGACCTTCAAGGATCCGAACGTGCAGCGCGTCCTGGCAAATGCCGTGCGTTGGGCCCACAATCCCGCCGAGCGTTTGAAGGACGTGCACGCGGCGCCGAACACGGATCTGCAATCCGCACTGGAACCTCTTGAACAACGGGGCCCCAAACTGCACGCCGATGGCGAAGAAGGCTTCAGGTAGACCGGATTCGATTGGTCATCAGCCGCAAATAGCGTATCTGGGGCCCAACCGGCCCCGACGCGCAGGTATGGATCAATGCCGTTCAACGATACACAACTCGATGTCCCCGAGGGCATGCAGACAGAAGAGTTCCGGCTTCGCCCGATCCGGGCGACCGACGCCGAACTCGACTACGATGCCGTCATGGAAAGCCGGGAGTTCCTGCGCGCCTGGGAACAGTCGAGCTGGCCCGAGGACGATTTCGCGCTGGAAGCCAATCGCGAGGATCTGCGAAAACTGGAACAGCGCCACGCGGATCATGAATCCTTCGCCTTCACGGTCATGAACCCGGACGAAAGCCGGTGCCTGGGTTGCGTCTACCTGTTTCCGCTCGACGCATCGATGCTCTCAAGGGCCGAGATCTCCGGCACCGACGGCAGTCGTTGGCAGGACTTTTCCGCCGCCGTCTATTTCTGGATCAGAAAGTCCGAGCTCGCTGACCGGCTCGACCGTCGGCTGCTCGCCGCGCTTGTTCCATGGCTGGACCGCAACTGGGGTTTCGACAGGCCGTTGTTCATCACCAACGAGCAATTCGAGCAGCAGGTTGCCATGATCGAAAGCGCCGGCCTACCGCTCAAGTTTCGCATCAACGATCCGAAAGCAGCGGGCATGTTTCTCGGCTATGGCGTGAGCGGTCGCTAGGTCGGCATCATTCCACCGTAAATCAGCGGGAAGTCCCAAATGCTCAGACTCGACCACATAACCGTCATTGCTCCGACCCTGGCCGAAGGCGTGTCGCACGTCCGGGACTGCCTTGACCTCGACGTCCCGTTCGGCACCCGTCACGACTACATGGGAACTCACAATCACCGGCTTCAGCTCGGAGACCGGGTCTATCTCGAAATCGTCGCGCTCGACCCGGACGGCATTTCCCCGGGGCGCGCCCGCTGGTTCGGGCTGGACAACCAGGCCAGCGTCCGCGCGGACTGGGACAATGGACGACGTCTGCGTGGGTGGGTGGCGAGCACCGAATCCCTGGGTGCCGTTTTTTCAGGCCGTCGCGACATTTTCGGAGATGAGATCCCGCTTCCGCCGGCGGATCCGGCCTTCGCTTTTTCCATTCCCCAGGATGGTTCGCTTCCGCTTGACGGCGCGGCGCCCTCGTTGATCGACCATCGCGGCGACCCGACGTCGATGGCGGACATTCCCGATCTGGGCGCCCGTCTTCTTTCACTGGCGCTCGAACATCCGGACCCCGGTACAATCGAAGCCCTCTACAGGGAGCTCGCGATCGACCGGCCGCTGGCCGTCGTCAAAGGGTCTGAACTCCGCTACCGGGCACGGATCGAGACACCGGGCGGGCTCAAGGAACTGACCTGATCTGGCAGGTCTTTGCGCTCAGACGCGCACGACCTTCAGCTTCGTCTTGAGATCAGTGCGGCAGAACGCGTGCAGGAAACAGGTCTGCTCCGAGATATCCAGCATCTCCTGCGCGGTTTCGTCGGATTCGCCGGTCTCCAGATAAACATGGGTCTCGATCGGGTCGGCTTCGCCGGCTGTGCCAGTGCCACCGGAAGCGCCACCGAGGCTGAAATGGGTGTCCTGCACAATGCGGTAATCCGGCAGGTCCAGTTTCAGCATCGATACGAAACGCCCGAACTGGGTCATGAAGCAAAATCCGATTCCGGCGCTGATCAGCGTATTGGCATCGGGCGCGCGGCCGTCCTCCGAGCTGAGGAAGCGGAAGGACGTTCCATAGGGCGAATACTGCATCTGCTGGATGTCCTTGATGCCGTCTTCGCGCAGCACCGCCACGGCGCCGATGTTGAGGCGCCGGTCCTGTTCGTCGGAAAGGGATGAACCGCCCGCCGTTGTGCCCTTCACCACGTCTTTCTTGGGTGTCGGCCCGACCGGGTCCATGACACCAGGATCGCCCGCCGGCTCGGCCTTGGCAAAATGATTGCCCGGATCGGGAAACAGCGGCGTGTCGAGTTCAGCCACCTTGGCCGTCGGCAGCTCGATGCCGTTCTTGCCCAGTTTGAACAGGCTTTCCAGTTGCCCGCGCATCAGCCCGTTGAGCGGCGATGCGAATGTTGCGTTGATCAGGAACTCGTTCAGGGTCTTGTCGTCGAGGTCGCAATCGATTTCGACCTGCAGCTCGATGTTTTCCGCACCGCCGACCATGGTGCGCTTCGGCATCGAACCCTTCATCGTGTAGTAATTGTCCTGAATGAGCTTCAGTTTGCGGATCTCGATACCCTGCAGGTCGGCAAGGGCGAGAATTTCGTTCATGAAGCTCGCCACCATGCCGGTGCTCAAAAAAGCAAGTGGACAGGGTGCGGCGTCGTGGCCGTTCAGATAGGGACCTTCATCCGAGACCAGCCGCCAGGTCTCACCGGTTTTCGCCGATCGAACCAACGCTTCTTTCTGAAAACCCGACAGCGACCGCACCCAGGTGCGCAGTGCATCGCCCTTGCGGTTTTCGGGTGCGTCGATGGTGACATCATCCGCATTCGTCAGCTTGAAGAAAGGCGGCAATCCACTGGTGCCGATGATGTTGTCGCCAAGTTTGGCCATGTCTCTCAGTCACTCATTCTCTGGCTTCTATTCGCGGCTCGAGCAATCCCCGGCCGAACACGAAACGGCTCTTGATTAAACGTTGACCTTGCCGCCGTCCACATTCAGCGTCTGCCCGGTCACGAAGTTGCTGTCCTGTGAAGCAAGATAGATCAGAGTGCCCAAAAGATCTTCAGGCAGCATTTCGCGTTTGATGGAACGGGTGGCGATGGTCGGCGCCCGGGCCATGTCGAAACCGTCATTGGCTCTCACACCCTCGCTTTCCGTCAGCCCGGGTGCAATGGCATTGACCTGAATGTTCTTGTCGCCCAGTTCGCGTGCGTGGCAGCGGGTCAGCGCGATCACCGCGCCCTTCGAGGCGGTATAGTGGGACAGCCCGGGCGGCCCGTAATAGAACGTTCCGGACGCGATGTTGACCACCTTGCCACCGCCTGCCTGGATCATGCTCGGAACGATCGCCCGCATGACCTGGTGAACACTGCGGGCGTTCACCCGCATGATCGTGTCGAATTCATCGTCGTCGATTTCAAAAAACGGCTTCGGCTTGATCGTCGCGAAGATCGACGCGTTGTTGACCATGATGTCGAGCCCGCCCAGTTCCGACTTGGCTGTTTCGACCATGGCCGCAAGATCGTCGTTCGACGTCACATCGACCTTCATGCCCTGCGCCGTACCACCCGCGTCGGTGATTGCTTTCACGGCGCTGGCGGTGTCCTGCACGTCCGTCACGAGCACCTTCGCTCCCTCGTCGGCCATCGCCTTGGCCATGAGAGCTCCAATGCCTTGCGCGGCTCCGGAAATGACTGCGGTTTTTCCATTCAGGCGACCCATGGGATCCTCCATTCGTTCAGATGTCTATTTCGAGAATTCTAGCGACTTCGGGCCAGCTTTTGGCACCGTTTTCGCGCAAATCGTTGGTCAGGTCCTCAGGCACCCAATCGATCAGGCACTTTTGGAAGTTCGGCCGCGCCTCGATGCGGGCAAACCATTGTTCGACATTCGGCAGACGCCCGCCCTCCCACAGGCCGCGCATCGACATCATGGCGAGGCGATTGACGTAAGGGGTCATGGCGATATCGGCGATGGAGAACCGGTTGCCGACAAGCCAGTCGCTGCCATCGGCCAAAGCATCCTCCATCTTGTGCAGATAGGTGTCGTAGAGCCTGACCTTTTCTTCCGCGCCCGGAGCCTCGAACCCGTAGCGGGTGAAGGCATCCTTCTGGCTCTTCCAGTTCGACGTGACGGAAATCGGCGGTGTCGAGGCAAGAAATTCCTTCACGCCTTCCGGCCCGAGATTCTTGAGAACCGTATGCCGGTGCGAGCAGACGAAGGTGACGGCGCCGCAGGCCGGGTGCAGGTCCTCATCCACCGCCTTGGTCCAGTAGCGGGCCTGGGCGTGTTCCCACGGATCGGTCGGATGCACGCTGGTTTCGGGTTCGATCTGATCGAGATATTCGATGATGACCGTGCTGTCGGGAATCACCAGATCATCGTGAATCAACGTCGGAACCACGCCCTTGGGATTGAGCTTGAGATAGTCCGGGGCAAACTGCTCGCCCTTCAGGATGTCGATATAGACGCCATCCCAGGCGAGCCCCTTCTCGTCCATGGCAAACCGCACCTTGGCGGCACAGACAGAAGACCCGTGATGATAGAGCGTGAAGGTCATAGCTGCACAGTGACCCATTTCAGCTCGGTCATCGCCTCCATGTCGGCATCGGTGCCCTCCCGGCCGACGCCGCTCTCGCCGTTGCCGCCGAACGGCACATGGGCCTCGTCATGGATCGTCGGACCGTTGATGTGGCACATGCCGGCACCGATGTTCCTGGCGAAATGAAAAGCCCGGTCGATGTTCTTGGTGAAGATCGCCGACGACAGGCCGTATTCGGTGTCGTTGGCCTTCTCCAGGCCCTCTTCATAGCTGTCGATCGGATAGATCGAGGTGACCGGTCCGAAGGTTTCCGTCCTGCAGACGGTCATCTCCTCGGTGACGCCGGTCAGCAGTGTCGGCTGACAGCGATTGCCTTCCCACTCACCACCCGTGACCACAGTCGCGCCTTTGGCAACGGCATCGGCGATATGGTCACGCACGCGGCCACGCTGCCGGTCTGAAATGATCGGCGCAATGACCGTGCCGGGATCGCGCAGGTCGCCCATGCCGACCTTAGACGCGATCATGGCGAAGCGCTTGACGAACTCGTCGTAGATCGGCCGCTCGACATAGAACCGGCTCGACCCGATGCAGGCCTGACCGGCAAACATGAAGATCGACCGGGCTGCCAGCGGCACAACTTCGTCGAGATCGGCGTCCGCCAGAATGACCGTGGGACTCTTGCCGCCCAGTTCCAGCGTGTTGGGTGTCTTGTTCCGGGCGCAGATCTCATTGATGTGCTGGCCGACGACGGATGAACCGGTAAAGGTCACGAAATCCACGTCCTTGTCGCCGGTCAGGTCGTCGCCGATTTCAGCCCCATGGCCGGTGACAACGTTGTAGGAGCCGGCCGGGAATCCGGCGGCATCGATGATTTCGGCAAAGATCAGGGAGAGATGCGGCGCCATTTCAGAAGGCAGGTGCACTACCGTATTGCCAACCGCCAGCGCGTTTGCGACCAGGCGGGTGGTCTTGATCAGAGGCACGTTGAACGGGGTGATCACTGCCACGACGCCCAGCGGCTCGCGGATCGACATCGAGAACTTGCCCGGAGCATCCGACGGAATGGTCTCGCCGCGCATGTAGCGACACATGCCGGCTGCCGCGCGGACCATGGTCAGGCCCTTTTCGAACTCGAACATCGCTTTCTGGACAGGCGAGCCGATTTCGTCGATCAGGCAATCGATCAGCTCGGACTTTCGTTCCTCCATGATCTCGGCGACCCGCATCAGCCAGCGCTCGCGATCCTTCGGCAAAGTGTCCCGGTATTCGCGAAACGTTGCCTTGGCCGCAGCAACGGCCCTGCGCATGTCGTCGCCCGACCCTCTGGGCGCGACTGCGTACAGGCTGTCGTCGAGAGGGTTCAGCACGTCGAATGTCTCGCCGCCTTCGGCTTCGACCCACGCCCCGCCGATGAAGTGTTGAAGCGCTTTGATATCGGTCTTCGTATCCATGGGACGACTCCTGTTACAGCTATCCGCCGACAATCGATTGCGGCAGGAAGAGCGCGATTTGCGGGAAAAGGATGAGAAGGGCGATCATCCCGGCCATGGCGAACCAGAAGGGCCAGATGCCGCGGAAGATGCGACCCATCGGCACCTCTGGTGCGATGGACTTGACGATAAAGACATTGATGCCGACCGGTGGGCTGATCATGCCCATCTCCAGCACGATCACCACGATGATGCCGAACCAGATCAGGTTCCAGTCAAGGCCAATGGCGATGGGGATGACGACCGGGATGGTCAGAACCAGCATCGCCATGGATTCCAGAAACATGCCCAGAAAAATGTAGGCCAGGATGATCACCAGCAGCACGCCGGTCTCGCCGATCGGAAGGGATGTCAGGATCGTCACCAGTTGCGCCGGCACTTCCGTCAGCGACATGAACGGGATGAAGACAAACGCTCCGATGATGATCAGGAACACCGTTGCGGTGGCATTCATCGTTTGCAGGATCACCGATCGGATCGCCTGCAGCGACAGCGACCGGCGCCAGGCGGCAACAACGAAGGTAAAGAACGCGCCGACAGAGGAGGCCTCGACGGGGGTGAAAAAGCCCGTATACATCCCGCCGATCGTGACCAGCACGACGCCGAGGATCGGCGACGCGCGCGTCAGCGCTTCCATGCGTTCGTTGCGGCCGGATCGGTCGCCGCGCGGTCCGGCTTCCGGGTTGCGGGCGACGACGATGTAGATCGCTCCGATGAACAACAGCGTCAGGATGATGCCCGGGAAAACGCCGGCCATGAACAGCCGTCCGATCGACTGCTCGGTCAGCACCGCATAGATAATCATGCCGCCGGAGGGCGGGATCAGAAAGCCCAATGTACCGCCGGCGGCCACGGATCCCGTGGCCAGGCTGTCGGCATATTTGTACTTTTTCATTTCCGGCAGCGCCACGCGGCCCATGGTGACGGCGGACGCGAGTGACGATCCTGAAAGGGCAGCGAAACCGGCGCAGGCCGCAATGGTGGCCGAGGCCAGCCCGCCCCGCAGATGCCCCATCCAGCGATAGGCGGCGTTGAAGAGATCGTTCGACATGCCCGAAACGCCGGCAAGGTTGCCCATCAGCACGAACATCGGGATCACCAGCAGATTGAAATTCGATGCGGCTTCGAACGTCTCGCCGGCCAGGTTCGAATAGGCGACCTTCCAACCGCGGGCCCAGGCCTGATCCGACGCCATTCCGACGCTGATGAACTTGTTGGCGTTGGCGATGACGGTTCCGATGAAGCCGACGCCGAGCATCGACAGGGCAACCGGCATGCGCAGGGCGAGCAGAACGAACAGCGTCAACAGCCCCAGAAGGCCGAGCAGGGTCATGCTGATCATAGCTGCTCACCGCCAATCTTGAGCGGCACGACTTTGTCCGTGCGCAGCAATTGCCAGATATCAAGCACCAGCACCACGGCATAGATCGCGACCGACCCGGCGAGCAGATAGTAAAAAGGCTCGTAGGAAATCAGCAATTGCTGCGTCGTTTCGCCGAACTTCACTGCGCTCTGGCCGGCATGCCAGAGCCGCCACGCCATGACTGCGAGTAGCATCACGCCGAGCAATTTGACGAAAACCATCGACCACTTGGCGAACTGCGCCGACATCCGCGATTCAAGCACTTCGATTTCGATATGCGCCCCGGTTCGCGCCCCGAGTGGTATGGACAGGGCAACGATCACGACGAGCGACAGGATCAGCAAATCCTCGGCGCCGACGATGGGAGCATTCAGAGCCTTGCGCATGACAAGAACGTTCCAGACCGAAAATCCGGTCATGACCACCAGAGCGGCGCCGCCGCAGATCAGGGAGATCCAGGTCAGCACGACGTCCAGCCAGCGAAGGACGAGTGGCAACCGATCCGGCGACATTCCGCTGTCTTGTTGCTGTGACATCTGTTGGCTTCCCGACACCCGGCAGGTCAGACCTTGGAGAAGTCCGGGCACCACTTGAGAACGCCGTCCCGGTAGCTTTCCTTGTCTTGAAAAGCAGCCGCCCAACGGGAGACGTTCGGATAGGTATCGAACGGATAGCCGCAGCCATCGAGCACGAAATAGAGTGGAATCCAGGAAATATCGGCGAGCGTGAACTGGTTGCCCATGATCCACTCGCGGTCTTCGAGCGTGCGCTCAAGCTTGGTGAAGCACTCGGCCAGGATTTCGTTCGCCCGGGCAACATCCTCTTCACCGAAAGCGCTGCTGCCGGCGTGCTTTGCGTGGAACTTCTTCAGTTCCTCGTTTTTCTGGAGTGCATCGTATTTCTGCTGCTCCTCTGCCGTCTTCTTGACCTTCTGCTGCATTTTGGTCGCATAGACATAGGGCTTGACCGCCGGCACGTGGATCGACGCGGCAAGGCGCAGCCATTCGAGCATCTCGTCTTCCCGACCCTCGGGTCGCAACGAGGGCTCCGGATAGGATTCGTCGAGATAGTCGATGATGTCGTTGGATTCGATGTGCACGACACCGTTGTCGACCAGGGTTGGCACGAGTCCATTGGGATTGATCCCGAAGTAATCGTCCGAGATGTTTTCCTTTTTCTTGAGGTCCAGATGGTGGCTGGTCCAGGGCAGGCCCTTCTCGATCAGCGTCATGCGAACCCGCATCGAACAGTTCGAGATGTCTCCGTGGTAAAGGTGAAGACCCTCGAGCGATTCCACGGATTTGTTGGTTGGGACAATGACGACCATCGGAAACTTCTCCGTCACCTCTGAAATTCGAATTTTACGATTGCCGCACCCCGGACCGACGCCGGGAACAAATGCCTCGGCTGTCGTCCGGGACGCGCCTTGTCGGGCTGAAGGTCAGCGATTGAGGGCTTCGTATATTGCCCGGGCATCGTCGATGCCGCGGCTTTCGTAATCCGCGAACACCTTTTCGAGTCCCTGCGAGACGGCAGCGTCCATCTTGGCGCGCTCCTCGTCCGACACCACGATCCACTCGTATCCCTTGTTCGCTTCGGCGATCATCTTCTTGGAACGCTCGTCGGCGCCGTCAAACGACTCGGCAAGCTTGAGCGACATCGGCAACCCGGCCAGCTCGTCTATAATGGCGCGATGCTCGTCCGAGAGGCTCTCGTACCGCTCCTTGTTCATCACCGCGAAGGTGACGGCAAAGCTGACCGGCACATTTTCAACCACATGGCTGGCCACGTCCCAGAAATTCCAGGGCGGCGTGAGGTTGTTGTAGGAGGCCGTCGTCGAATCGATCGTTCCGGTGCTGAGACCAGTATACATTTCGGTGACCGGCATCTGCACCGGCACGGCCCCCAATGCCTCGACGATCGGTGTGGTCATGGCGGCAAATGGAACCAGCTTGGCGCCTTTCAGTCCATCCATGGTCGACACATCCCGCGTGGAAACAAGCAGGCTGCCGGCCACCGTGCCCACCGCGAGAACCTTCACATCGGAATACTCGTCGGCGAAGTGCTCATCGAAAACCCCCCAGATGCGCCGGGTGGAATCGTCCGCGGTTTCCGCCTCGCCGGGAAGAATTGCCAACATCGACTTCGGAAAGATGGCGGGCGTATAGGCTGCCACGCCGAACGTGATGTCCGCGACACCCTCGACGGCGCGCTTGTACTGCTGGACCGGGCCGGCACCCAGCTGCCCCGCCGGGTAGAGCTTCATGGTCAGAGATCCGCCCGAACGCTTTTCGATCTCGTCGCCAAACCATTTGAACATTCCCGTGTTCGTATGGTGCTGCGGCGGCACGAAGGTCGCGACGCTGAGCTCCTCGCTGACGGCCGGTTGCGCAAAAAGACCAAGCGTTGACGCAAGCGCCAAGGCCACACTGAAGCGGGTGATCGTCATCATTATCCTCCTGGGTTGGTTCCGCGGGGCGAATGCAGTTTGGGATCCCAAATGGATCTGAACCTGCACCCGGGTCGTGGCCCACGGCTTTTATTTGCCCGATAATCACATATATGGGATCCCATTTCAAGTGTTTTAACGCAAAATTGAGCCGTTTTTAGCCAAATACCTTGACTTTGGGATCCCAATCATTGTGAATGGGCATATGGAATCAATTGACACGGAACTCGCCGCACGGATCCGGCAGGACATCATCCTCGGAACCTATGAAAAGGGCGAACGCGTCTCGGAGGCGCAGCTCTGCGAGACTCACAACGTTTCGCGGACGCCGGTGCGGCTGGCGTTGCGCCTGCTCGAACGCGAAGGCATCATTCGCCGCGGCGAAGGCCGCGGCTATGTCGTGCAAAGCCCGACCGTCGGCGACATCGTTCAGGCTGTACAGGTCCGCGGTCACCTGGAAAGCCTCGCAGCGCGGCTCATGGCCCAGGTCCCGGACCGGCAGGATCATCTGCCCGAGATGGCCCGCGCCATCGAAACCATCGAGTCGAACATCGACAAGCTCTCGGGACTTGGCCTGCTGGATGAAGATGTGATCCAGCAGGCACAGGCCGCAAACAAGGTGTTCCACGCTTCCATCCTTGCTGCCTGCGGCAACGACTATGTCGGCTATACCTGTGCGCAGATCAGTCATCTGCCGATGCTCGCCGTCGGCTCGATGGTATTCGACCGCACGGTCAGCGACACTCCAGAGCATTTCGAACGCGGCCTGTTTCGGTTGCGGCTGGGCAACGCTCAGCATCAGGTGATCTACGAGGCGATCGAAAAGGGTGACCCCGTCCGTGCCGAGGGCATGATGCGAGAGCACTCGCACACCATGATCGAGTACATCCAGACTTTCGAAAAGCGCGATGACAGCCTGACCGTTGCCGATCTCGTCGCCTATTCGGCCACAGATCCCCTTCCCTACATCGCCTGAGAAATCCGCGCGAACACCAGCGATGGATACCTCCTGGTGACCATCGAGCCCTTTACCGCATCGCATCGGGCAGCCATGTCGCAATTCCCGGAAAGAGGAACAGCAGCACCAGGCCCACAAGCATGGCCGCAATGAACGGTGCTACGCCCAAGAACATTCTCGACAACTGAACGTCGTGGATCACTGCCTTGACCGTGAATACGTTCATTCCGATCGGTGGCGTGATCAGCCCCAGCTCGACCACGAGGATGACGATGATGCCGAACCAGATCATGTCGACGTCCAGTGCCAGCAGGGACGGCAGGAACACCGGAACGACCAGAAGCAGGATCCCGAGGGACTCGAAGATCATGCCCAGGATGACGCAGATGATGCAGATGCCGATCACCAGCTGAACCGGGCTGATACCGCCCTCGCCCTGAACCAGTTCGACCAGTTCGAACGGCATGCCGGTAACGTTGACGAACTGGGCCAGCATCAATCCACAGAACACGATGGTGAAGATCATCGCGGTGGTTTTCACGGTCTCCGCAAAGACATGCATGATTTCGGGCCAGGTGCGCAGCCGGCCGCGGAAAAACGCGAATACATAGGCGAACATCGCCCCGACCGCAGCCGATTCGGTCGGTGTAAATATGCCCGTATAGATACCCCCCAGAACGACACCGAACAGTGCGATGATCGGCCAGGTCGCACGCGAGGATCGGATTTTTTCAACGAACGAGGTGGCTTCGCCGGGCGGGCCTGCATTGGGAAAAAGCCGCACGACAATCGCGATCGCGATCAGAAACAGCGTCACGAGCATGATGCCCGGCACGATACCGGCGATGAACAGTTTGCCGATGTCCTCGCCAACGATGATGCCGTAGATGACCATCGGAACGGAAGGCGGAATCATGATGCCGAGTGTGCCGCCCGCCGCGATGGTGCCCGTGGACAGGGCATCGCTATAGCCGAATTTCCGCATCGGGGGCATGGCCACCTTGCTCATGGTGGCCGCCGTGGCGAGCGACGAGCCGCTGACGGCGGCAAAGCCGGAACAGGCGAACACGGTTGCCATTGCCAACCCGCCCTTCAGCCGTCCGAGCCAGGCATAGGACGCCTCGTAGAGTTCGTCGGATATGCCCGCGCGGTGGATGAAAGTGCCCATGAGAATGAAAAGCGGAACAACCGAGAGGCCCAGGTTCATGGTCATTTCCATGATCCATTGACCGGTAACGGCGATCGACGCCTCCATTCCGCGATAGGCCGCAAACCCGACAACGCCGACAACGAGCGTGGCGTAAGCCAGGGGGATTCCGAGAAAGCTCAGAATCAAGACAACGAACATTCCGATCAGTGCGTCTGTCATGGCGATCCCCTGGTCTAGTCCGGTGAACCGTGGCCAACCGGGCCCTTGGCGAAAACTTTGAGGCTGGTCACCAGAGCAAGCGCGGTCGAGACTGCCAACACGCTCAGGATCCAGATGAAGGGGATCTCGAGGACCTCGGTCACCTCCTGAAAAATGAAGGCATCCCTTGCCGTGAGGATCAGCACCCAAAGGATGAAAGCGGTCCCGACCGTGTTGCTGATGGCATACAGCAATCGATACATCCGCGGTGCAATCCGGGTGAGCGTCGGCTCGAAGAGAGACACGACGATGTGGCTTCCGTCCCGGCTGACAAGGATGAAGCCGGCGAAAACCGTCATCGACAGCATGATCTGGGTCAGTTCGGCGACGCTGGGAAGCGGCGCCGAAAACACATATCGCATGAACACGTCGATGACGGTCAGCACCATCATCAACGCCAGCAGAACCGACCCGACGATCAGCCCGATGCGGCTGAACAGGTCCACCACCTTGTCGAACATTTCAGGCAACCTTCCGGATTTGGAAGGGCGGCTGCCCTGAGGCGCCGCCCGACCTGTCTACTCAGTTGGACTTGACCGCACTCAGGCGCTCGACTTCCGCGCGCATGAAATCCAGAGCCGCCTGTCCGTCCACGCCCATCGCATCGACCTTGGCCAGCCAATCCTCCACGATCGGCTGCGAGCTCTCCGTGAAGCTCGCCATGAGTTCTTCCGAAGCCGGCGCGAAATCAACGGTCGGAGCAAGTACCTCACGTCCTTTCGCCAGCTGGCTGTTCACTTTGGCGCCGACCATGCGTGCCAGGTGCTCGCCGGACAGATCCTTGAGGACCTGCTGATCTTCGGGCGAGAGCTTTGCCCAGGTCTTGGCATTGATGAAATGGGTGAAGTTGATCGAGAACGGCGATTTCTCGAACTCGAGGCAGGATTTCGTATAGGGCCCGACCTTGAACTTCACGATCGAGTCGTAGGTGATGCCGGTATAGGCTTCCACCACGTTGCGCGAGACCATTTCGTGGATCTGCACCGCCGGTCCGGTGACCACCGACACGTCCATGTTGCCGAGCGTCTTTGCGAGATTTCCAGGGATGGTCCAGACTTTGCGCGTCTGCAGGTCTTCAACCGACGTGATCGGCTCATCCGTCAGGGAGCACATGGCGGCGCCGGCAAAGTGGTACATTCCGAGCACCTCGATGCCCGGCCACTTCTCCTTGCCGGCAAAGAACTTCTGGTAGGTGTTCCACAAAGCGACGGAGGTCGCCTCGGAATCCCCCAGGTGGACCCATGGCATCAGCCCCACCAGGGCACCGGGATTGTCGGGACCAAGAAAGATGTTTGCGACGAACCCGGCATCCGCGGCGCCCTTGCGCACGGCATTCATCACCTTGGGCGGCGGCGCAACGGACTTGGCGGCAAATTCGATCTTCAGGCGCCCTTCCGACTTTTCGTTCACCTGCTTGGCCCAGTCCTTCATGACCTCCCAGGAAAAATGGCTCGGCGGCGTGAAGAGATTGTAGAAGATCGTCGTTTCGGCCTTGGCGGAAAGCGGCAGTAGACAGGCAAATGCCAGACCAGCCAGCGCGGCTTGTTTCTTGGATTTCAGGTTCATTTTCTCCTCCAGTTGCTGTGTCTTTTCGGTCAGTCGGAAACCACTCAATTCACCTTGTTCGGATTGCGTTGCGGCAGGATCTTGGGATCCTTCCCCTCGGCATCGTTCTCGTCCCAGTATCCGATGAGGACACCGAGCTGTTCTTCCATTCCGGTCATCTGGATATTGCGTTCTTCCGACCAGGTTTCGCGCTGCCGGTATTGCAGCGCCCAGCCGGCGAGCCGGTTGAACATGGCCTGGCGAATGTCCGCATGGTCGGGGCTGCGTCCGAGGTCGGTCAGCTCATCAGGATCGTTGATCCGGTCGAACAGCACCGGCGGGTATCCCGGAGCATGAACGTATTTCCACGTGTCGGTAGCGATCATGTAGGAACGGCATTCGAGCGGCGCCTTGCCGGTCTCCGGGCGAAAAACCTGGCAGGAATAGTCATACTCGCTGACGACGTAATCCCGCCATTCGCTCTCTTCGCCGCGAATTCGCGGCAGCAGCGAAAGCCCGTCCAGGACGTGTTGGGCAACCTCTCCGCCCTGATATTCGACAAAAGTCGGCAACAGGTCGATCAACTCGACCATCGAGTCGTCCACCGTGCCGCGGGTCGCCTTCCCGGCGCTGCTCGGGTCCACGACAATCAGCGGGATCTTTACCGAGGGATCGTGGAAGTAGTCCTTGTCGCCCATCCAGTGATCACCGAGGTAATCGCCGTGATCGGAGGTGAACACGATCATCGTGTCGTCGAGCAATCCGCGCTCGTCCATGAAGTCGAACAAGATCCCGAGCTGATCGTCGATCTGGGATATGAGACCCATGTAGACCGGGATCACCGTTTCGCGGGCGTCTTCGTTGCCGAAGGTCTTGCCGGCGACCCGGCCCATGAAGTGTTTCACGAGCGGATTGGGATCGACCAGCTCCGCATCCGACCTGATGGCGGGGACGACGTCGTCCGCACTGTACATGTCGTTGTAGGGAGCGGGTGCGACATAGGGCCAGTGCGGCTTGATGTAGGACAGGTGAAGCAGCCAGGGCGTCTCGCCGTCGTCCTGTGACAGGAACTCCATCGCCCGCCGGGTCATATAAGGTGTCTCGGAATCTTCGTCCGTCACCCGGGCGGGGCGATTGACCTTGTCGTTGAAGAACCCGGACCGCACGCCGCTTTCCGTTTCGACCGAGTTGGCTGCCCAGTGCCAGGGGTTGTCGTCTTCCGTATGCCCTTTCGACCTGAGATATTCATTGTATGGGAGATTGGCGCGAACCATCGAGTCCGGATGCACGCCGTCGTCCCGTTCAAAGGCCTCGAAGCCGGCCTGGGCGTGATGAACGCCGATGTTGCTTTCCGGATCGACCCCCAGTCTTTCCATGCCCTCCCTGTCGGCAACGATATGCGTCTTGCCGACCAGAACCGTGCGAACGCCGAGCGGGTTCAGGTGATGCCCGATGTTCTTTTCGCCGATGCGCAGCGGTGCGAAATTGGACGACGAGCCGTGTGACGAAACATAGCGTCCCGTGTAGGCGCTCATGCGCGACGGCCCGCAGATCGGTGACTGGCAATAGGCGTTGCTGAAACGCACGCCGCGCGCGGCCAGGGCATCGATGTTCGGCGTCCTGATTGTCGGATGCCCGCTGCAGCCCAGATAGTCGAACCGCAGCTGGTCGCACATGATGAAGAGAATGTTCTTGCGTGCCATGTGCCGATCACCGTCCAAACAGTCTGATTTTGGCGGCATGCGGCGTCCGCCGGGCAATGGCGGGACAACTGGCATGGATGGACGCCTCCCGGATGCCGGCCCGGTGGCCTCGTTTGGTTGTTTGTCCCGATCTGCTGGACGAATGCATGCCGTCCTTTCCTCCCAATACGCTCTTGACCGGCCGCTCTCTGCATCTGGGCCAATCATCATCCGCTGGTCGCATCGGCGAGGGCGTCCCTCGCATTTGATTCAACTCATGCCGCCGTATGAGAGCGGCCGCGACCGGATGAGAGCTTGGAGACGTCATATCGCATATTTGGGATCCCAAATCAACAATACAGTGATGTATTTTGCTTACATCGGTGCAATTTCTTGATTTCGGGATCCCGAATTGCTAAGGTAAGTTCAATCGGCAAGGTCACCGAGCCAGGCCAGGAAAACGGCACCGACCGGAGGAAAGAATGCCAGTGCACCCGGAATTGGAATCCCATCCCGACTATTTTCGAAAAGAGGTGCTGCAGCTCGCGGACGGCGTTTATCAGGCCTTCGGTTTTGCCGCGTCGAACGTCTACATGATTATGGGCGACGACGGCCTGATCATCATCGATACGACGGAATCAATCGGGGCAGCGGAGAACATTCTGGCCGAATTCCGCAAGATCACCGATCTTCCCATCAAGACGATCATCTACACGCACTCGCACCGCGATCACGTTTCAGGCGCGTCCGTATTCGCCGAGGGCGGGCAACCGGAAATCCTGGCCAGCACAAAATTCTCGGACGATTCCCTGGCGGTGGCCTCGGCACACCCCCGCCCGACAAAGGCGATGCAGGCGCGCACCAAGCGCCAGTTCGGTATCGGCTTGTCCTATCCGGATGAACGGATCAGCCTCGGCGTCGGCCCGGGCGATCGCCCGATGAAAGGCATGGGCCAGGGCGCTCTGCCCCCGAACAGGAGGATTGGCGAGGAGGGCGAACACATTTCGCCATCCGGCGTCGACCTGCAGTTGGTCATGGCGCCCGGCGAAACGCCCGACCATATGGTGGTATGGTATCCGGCCAAGAAGATCCTGTTTTGCGGAGACAATTTCTACCGGTCGTTCCCCAACCTTTATGCCATTCGCGGTACCATGTACCGGGACTTTGACGCCTGGGCCGATTCCCTCGACCTGCTCATGGGTTTCGATGCCGATGTACTCGCACCGGGCCACACCAAGGCCCTGATCGGCAACGCCGAAATCCGGGAGAAGCTGACGGACTATCGTGACGCCATTCGCCATGTCATAGACAAAACCCGGGAGGGGATGGACGCCGGTCTGACCATAGACGAACTGGCCCACGCCATCCGATTGCCTGATCACATGGCCCACAAACCTCACCTGCGCGAATTTTACGGCCGGGTCGATTGGTCGGTTCGCGCCTACTTTGTCGGCACGATGGGTTGGTTCGACGGCAACCCGACATCTCTTGGAACCCTTGCGCCGGATGACGAAGCCAGGCGGTTCATCGATCTCGCCGGC
This sequence comes from Hoeflea sp., assembly GCA_965216535.1. Classification (GTDB taxonomy): domain Bacteria; phylum Pseudomonadota; class Alphaproteobacteria; order Rhizobiales; family Rhizobiaceae; genus Hoeflea_A. Next base: position 829,697 of record OZ244175.1, on the reverse strand, counting down.
GGCCCGGATGCCGTGCTGGAAGCCATCGAAAAAGCCCGGTCAGCCGGCGACCATCAATGGGCGCTGCAACTGGTCGATCGGTTGATCCACTCGGACGTGGACACCGGTAAGGCAACAGCCCTGAAGGCCGAGATCCTCAGAGACCACGCGGCCGACCAGATAAACTGTACCGCGAGGCACTATTATCTGCTCTCTGCACAGGAACTGGACAAGGCCAAGGCATAGCCCTTTGGAGGTACGTCGCCGCGTCTGCGCCCGCTACTGCGGCAATACCCTGGATTCGAACAAGTAATCCGCCAGAAGCTTCTCAAGCTCTGACACCGAGGATTGGTCCTTTTCTGCCAGGGTTACGGTGACCCGCATACCGCGGGAACCGCCGTCAACAACCTCCACCTCCGCGCCCGACAGTGCCATTTCGCCGTGAACCAGGTCCGTAACCTTGCGCTTCGCGGCATCGCAACGCAGGCTGGGTTTGTAGATCTTGCCCACCGTCGTAAGCGGGATCGTGTCCACGACATAAATATGTTTCGGCCAGGCCGGACGCTCGTCGATGCTGCCCTGAGCATGGGCATGGAGATCCGCCTCACTGACCTCGGCGCCCGGGTGCAACTCGACGAAGCAAACCGGCAGTTCACCGGCGTAGGCGTCCGGTTGCCCGACCGCAGCCGCAAGCGCGACCGACGCGTGGGTGCTCATGGCATTTTCGATCATCGCCGGATCGATGTTGTGACCACTGCGTATGATCAGGTCCTTGGAGCGGCCGGCGACATAGATCCGACCCTGCTCGTCCTTGTATCCAAGATCTCCGGAATTCAGCACGCCACCGTCGAACACACCCGCATTGTGACTGGGATCCCGATATCCGGGTGAGACATGACCGCCGCTGATCGCAATGACGCCGATTTCGCGCGCGTCGCAAACCTCACCCAGGCTGCCATCGGAATTCAGTCGCAGGATATCGACCTGCGTATAAGGCAGTGCCCATCCGACCGAACCGGGACCGCCTGGACCGCACAGCGGATCGATGCTGATCAGACCCGACGCTTCGGTCATGCCAAGGATCTCATAGAGGGTCTTGCCGGTTACCTCCTCAAAACGTTTGCCGACCGCGGGCGGTAGAAGCGCTGCACCGGTCAATCCGGCACGCACCGCGCTGATGTCGTTGTCTCCGACAGGGACCTGCAGCACGGCGCCGATTGCTGTCGGAACACCGCCCACCAATGTCGCCTTGTGCTCGGCCACGAGCCGCCAGAAGCCCTCCACAATTGCCGGACTGCGCAGGCCCGCGGGCGACATGATGACCAGTTCCGTACCGGCCATGAAGGCGCTCAATCCGGCGACGATGGTGCCCGCGACATGAAACAGCGGCAGGGTTGCCGTGAGAATGTCATCAGAAGTGTAGCCGCACATCGCCGCACCGCCGAAGGCGGCGACCAACTGTCCGCGATGGGTGTGGGCAACCAGTTTCGGCACGCCGGTGGTCCCGCCGGTATGGAAATAGGCAGCCACATCATCACCGCTGCGCGGTTCCCCGAAGATCAGATGATCGGCAGGCTGCTCCTGCAGGGCAGCCGCCAGATCGACCACGCCTTCCTCGGTCGGAGTTCCTGGTGGCGAAACGCGAACGAGAATCAGGTCGGGGACCAGCTGGCGCAGCTGAAGTGCTTTCTCCCAGATGTCGAGCTGCGGGTGCGGGCCAAGAGCGACCAGGATCTTTGCATCGGAAGCCTTGAGCAGTTCGGCGATGCTTTCGGGCTGCAAAAGGAAATTTATCGGCACGGCATAGCCGGCTGTTTCCGCGCCCCACAGCGTGACGTGGGTCTCGACCAGAGACGGCAGCATATAGGCGACGCCGGGTGCCGGGCCGCCGAGCTCTGTAAACACGTTGGCCGCGGCTCGGATCATGCCCAGCAGCTGACCGTAGGAGACCCGGCGCGGCTGTTCGTCCGGCGCGCCGGTCATCAGCATGGTGATTGCCGTGGCATCCGCCTGCCGGGCGGCACTCGCAGCGAAAACCTCGAATATGCTGCGTTCCGGCAAGCGTTGCTCAAGGCTCATCTCAGCCTGAAACCGTTCAAGGTCGGCATGAGAGCGAATGCGGTCGTCACCAAGAAGTGCCATGTATCATCCCATCTGCAGGTCCGTTTTCGCGACCAGTCTGGCCCGGCAAGCCGGATCGGGCAAGCCCGGGGTGTCAGGCTACGCTGGACTATACGCCTCGCCGCTCGGCGTTGAGAAGAAGGCGGACGAGCGCCGGCTGCGCCCGGACGCCCGTTTTGTCGTAGATGCGTTGCAGATGCGTTTTGGCCGTGTTGGGGCTGATGCCGAGCGCGCTTGCCGCCGTGGAGAGGTCGCGGCCGTCAATCAGCTGCCGGGCCAACCGGCCCTGGGTATCGGACAGCCCATAGACCTCGGTGGCGCTGGCAAGCTGCCGTTCGAGCCGGTCGGTATCGTCGAACGTCACAAGAAGCTTGCCGTCCCGCAGGATTGCCCAGCAGATATGGGCAAGACCGGTATCGTCCTGCCCGAGCGCGATGGCACGTGTGACTGCATCCTCGCCGACACAAGGTGTGTGCCGATCACGGATGTCGGCCATCCACGCTACGGCATTGAGCAATTCGTCCCGCGAATCCGGGTCGGTCGCCCGAAGATGACCGCCTCGCTGCCCAAGCAGGGGATGGTCCGGAAGGCGTTCCTCCGCCGCTTCATTCATCCAAAGGAGCCGCCCGGTTTCGTCCACCTCGACCAGCGGTGCGCGAACGTGATCGATGCGCATCTGGGTGCCGACAAGACAGGTCAGCTTCCAGATCCCGTCGACCTTCTGCAGGATCTTCAGCTCGTGATAGCGACCCGCCAGCTCCACCAACACACCCGACATGTCTCCGATCTGGTCGTAGGTGACCCAGGCCATGTCCGAGCTGACGACAAGGTTGATGTTTTCACGCCTGATGGCCTCTGGCGGCAACCACTCGCTATTCTTGGTCATGAGCCGGCGCATCTGAACCCTGATTTCAGGCCCCTCGACAACGGTCACACCGGTTCCGGCATGGGAGTGAATGCGTCGGATTTCAGGACCATCATGCCAGCAGCGCTCCCACGCATCAAAGTCCCGTCGAAGATAGGCCCTGGTCTCCGCGTCGATGACGGCCAGGATGGCAGCCCGGTCATCCTCCATTTCCTTCATCCGGTCATAACCTTTGGTTTTCTTGGCCAACCTTGCGGTTGCCGTCTGGATTGCCACCCCGTTCGAAGCAAGGTGATGGTCTTCGAGATACCTTTACCGACACCGCCAATGAACCGAGGCAAAACAACTGCCGCGTCATAGTATTCATCTTCATTGCCGGGGTCGAACCGAACCGTCCGGTTGTCGGCCAGTTTGACGAAAGTCAGCGCTTGCAGGTCCATGCCTATCCTCCAACGGTTATGCGGGATGGACAGAGGGTAGGCGACCGGAAACGCGCGGCCTGTCATACGAGCGGGCTACAGCAGCGGTTTTTTTGTGTGACTAGCTAATGGACGCCGGCTACCGTCGGAACTGAATGTTGTGAGAGGCTAGCCGCCTTGGCGATTGGCGATCCGGCACGCCGGTTCGCTCTGAGACCCTTGGTTCAACCCGCCATGTGCTGCCGCATTCATTCGGTTTCAAGCCGATATTTGAGGAACTTGGCACCTTCATAATCTATCTCATCGATAAATCTCGCCCCAAGTCTTGCTAGCGCTCCAAGGTTCTTGCGGGACTGTGGCAAAAGAAATGTCACGAAGGGAATGCGTTTGTCACGCATGGCAAACTCCATTGCCTTCTTTGAAATGCGGGTGCCAAGCCCAAACGCTTCTGGCTTCAGGACCAGACCATAATCCCACTCGTCGCCTTCCTTTTGGAAACCGCCCCATCCGACATATTTGTCGTTACACAGCACAGCCCAATGCCCAAGCCCGTCACGGCTCCAGCACTCTTCCTTGGCCGCAACAAATCGGTTGACGGCAGCGCGATCCCACTCAGATGTCAGAAGGGGCATGTGCTCGGCTAGGCGCGGATCGGACATGTGGGCAAGGATCTCTTCTGGGGCAATCTCCGGCAATCGAGTAAAGGTGATTTCCTGTTTCATTGTTTTCGCCATACCGGTGGGTGAACGGGTACTGCTCAAAGCGCCACAAGAGCAAAAGTGATACCGGCCAACATCCCATGTTTGATCAGGATACCGTGAGTCGGACCGAACTTGGAATGCCTCATTGGGCGCGGTGCAGCCGGTTTCTGCACGAGGATCCACTGCCGCAATCGGCGTTCACGGCCCGCACCGGACATTCGCCCGCCACCTCGATTGCTGCTTTGCCATCCGTCAAAAGGACGTGGCGCGAAGAACAGTCTGACCAGGTTTCCCGCCCCGACAGCGCAGCTAAAAAACTGCGAAACAAGAGACAAAGGGATATTCGTTTCCCCGCCTGAAATCATCCGCTTTGAGCTCTGAGCGGAACTTCGCCGCGGCGTAACGGAAATGCTCAGTCAATCTCAGGGTGCGAACGTCCGGTTGGGCCGTTCCGATTTGGTTTATACCAACGCCGCCTTGCCGGCAGCCCCAGACCCTTCATGGCCGCAGAGCGAACAGTCCCCCGACCTAAACCCGCCGCTCCACCATCATCTTCTTGATCTCGGCGATGGCCTTGGCCGGGTTGAGGCCCTTCGGGCAGGTCTGGGCGCAGTTCATGATCGTGTGGCAACGGTAGAGGCGGAAGGGATCTTCCAGCTCATCCAGACGCTCGCCGGTTGCCTCGTCACGACTGTCGATCAGCCAGCGATAGGCCTGCAGCAGCACGGCCGGGCCGAGATAGCGATCGCCGTTCCACCAGTAACTCGGGCAAGAAGTCGAGCAGCAGGCGCAAAGGATGCATTCATAAAGCCCGTCAAGCTTGACCCGGTCCTCGTGCGATTGCGGCCACTCCGTCTGCGGCTCGGGAGACGTGGTCTGCAGCCACGGCTCAATCGAACGGTGCTGGGCATAGAAATTGTTGAGATCGGGCACCAGGTCCTTCACCACCGGCAGGTGCGGTAGCGGATATACCTTCACTGCACCATCGATCTCGTCCATGCCGCGGGTGCAGGCCAGCGTATTGGTGCCGTCGATGTTCATGGCGCAGGAGCCGCAGACACCTTCGCGGCAGGAGCGGCGCAGCGTCAGGGTCGGGTCGATCTTGTTCTTGATCCACAGCAGGCCGTCGAGCACCATCGGTCCGCAATCGTCGAGATCGACGAAATAGGTATCGACGCACGGGTTCAGCCCGTCATCCGGGTTCCAGCGATAGATCCGGTATTCGCGCAGGTTTGTTGCGCCCTCGGGCTTCGGCCAGGTCTTGCCGTCGCGGATCTGCGAATTCTTGGGAAGCGTGAGTTCAACCATGTTGCGGTCAGGCCTTCCTAGTAGACACGTTTCTTGGGCGCGATCTTCGCCGGGTCGATGCCGCCTTCCTCTTGCGAGGTCAGCAAATCGGTGTGCACCGGGCGGTAGCTCAACGTCACCTTGCCCTTGTCGCTGAGTTTCGCCAGCGTATGCACCCGCCACTTCTTGTCGTCGCGGTCCGGGAAATCCTCATGGGCATGGGCGCCGCGGCTTTCCTTGCGCGCCTCGGCCCCGTAGACGGTGAGCATCGAGCAGCCGATCAGGTTGTCCAACTCCAGTGTTTCGACCAGGTCGGAGTTCCAGATCATCGAACGGTCGGTGGTCTTGACGTCACTGAACTGTTTGAAGATCTCGTCCAGGCGCTCACAGCCGTTCTTCAGCGTCTCCTCGGTGCGGAACACCGCTGCATCTTCCTGCATGGCGCGCTGCATGCTGTCGCGCAGATCGGCTGTCGGAATGGAGCCATCGGCGTGACGGATCTTGTCGAAGCGATCCATGATCTTGTCGAGCTGTGCCTGGGGCACAGCCGGAACAGCGCTGTCGCGGTCCACCACCTGGCCGGCGCGGATCGCAGCCGCGCGGCCGAAGACCACGAGGTCGATCAGCGAGTTGGAGCCGAGTCGGTTGGCGCCATGCACCGAAGCACAGCCGGCTTCGCCGACTGCCATCAGACCCGGCTGGATGCGGTCCGGCTGGGCCTTGGTCGGGTTCAGTGCTTCGCCGTGATAGTTGGTCGGAATGCCACCCATGTTGTAGTGCACGGTCGGCAGTACCGGGATCGGATCGCGGGTCACATCGACACCAGCGAAGATCTTGGCTGATTCCGAGATGCCTGGAAGCCGTTCCGCCAGCACCGCCGGATCCAGGTGGTCGAGGTGCAGGAAGATGTGGTCGTTGTTCTTGCCGACCCCACGGCCCTCACGGATCTCCAGCGTCATGCAGCGCGAAACCACGTCGCGCGATGCCAGGTCCTTGGCCGACGGCGCATAGCGCTCCATGAAGCGCTCACCCTCGGAATTGACCAGATAGCCGCCCTCGCCGCGCGCGCCTTCAGTGATCAGCGTCCCGGCACCGTAGATGCCGGTGGGGTGGAACTGCACGAACTCCATGTCCTGCAGCGGCAGGCCAGCCCGCAACACCATGCCATTGCCGTCGCCGGTGCAGGTATGTGCCGAGGTGGCGGAGAAATAGGAGCGTCCATAGCCGCCGGTCGCCAGCACCACCATCTTGGCCCGGAAGACATGGATGGTGCCGTCATCGAGGTTCCAGGCAACGACGCCGACACAGGCCCCGTCTTCCATCAGCAGGTCGATGGCGAAATATTCGATATAGAACTGCGCGTGGTGGCGCAGCGACTGGCCGTAGAGCGTGTGCAGGATGGCGTGGCCGGTCCGGTCCGCGGCGGCGCAGGTGCGCTGCACCGGCGGCCCCTCGCCGAATTCGGTCATGTGACCGCCAAACGGCCGCTGGTAGATCTTACCTTCCTCGGTGCGTGAAAACGGCACGCCGTAATGTTCCAGCTCATAGACCGCCTCCGGCGCCTCGCGCGCCAGATACTCCATGGCGTCCATGTCGCCGAGCCAGTCCGATCCCTTGACCGTGTCATACATGTGCCACTGCCAATGGTCGGGTCCCATGTTCTTCAGGCTGGCAGCGATGCCACCCTGGGCGGCAACCGTGTGCGAGCGAGTCGGGAAGACCTTCGTAATGCAGGCGGTGCGCAGGCCTTGTTCGGCCATGCCGAGCGTCGCCCGCAGACCGGCGCCGCCGGCTCCGACGACCACCACGTCGAAGGCGTGTTCGACGAATTCGTAAGCTTGTCCGTTCGTGTTCGCCATCGGGCGGTCAGCCTCCAAATCCGAGTTTGAGAATCGCAAACAGCGACAACGCACCGATGAAGATAGTGAAGAAGCTGTTGAGCACCAGCAGCGCGATCTTCAGGCCCTCGGTGTGAATATAGTCCTCGATGATCACCTGCATGCCGAGCTTCATGTGGATCAGCCCGGACAGCAGCACGAGCCCCATCAGGACTGCAATGAATGGATTGCCCAATGCACCGGCGACGGCCTCATGGGGGGCGCCGTGATAGACAAGGATGAAGAGAACGAAAAAGATGATCAATGGAATGTTGGCAATGGCCGTCAGCCGCTGACGCCAGAAATGATCCGTGCCTTCTTTCGCCGAGCCCAGGCCGCGAACCCTGGAAAGCGGTGTGCGCATGTCCATGATTGTTCCCCTCAGGCGATGAGCAGGCCGATGGCCCACAGAACGATTGTGATCGCGATGGAGGCGACCAGTGTCGCCTTGGCCATGCGGGTGGTCACTTCCTTTTCCAGCCCGCGACCGGTGTCCCAGATCAGATGGCGCATGCCACCGAGCATGTGATGGATGAGCGCCCAGGTGTATGCAAACAGGATCAGACGCCCGATGATCGAGCCGAAGATCGCATTGGTGAAATCGAAATAGGCTGGCCCCGCTGCGGCCGCGATCAACCACCAGGCAACAAGCACCGTGCCGAAATAAAGCGCCCCGCCCGTGATGCGGTGCACTATCGACATGACCATGGTCGGTATTGGCTTGTAAATCGTGAGGTGAGGTGAAATCGGTCTGTTTTGCGCTGCGTTGGCCATGAAGCCTCCGAGTTGGTCTTCCGTCCGGTCCGGATCTCGCCGATTGGCCAAAGTCCCGGATCAACAGTGGTTTTAGTGCCTTCCACCGGGAGCGTCAAAGCGCCTAAAGTCGCAAAAGGGCATTCTCGGCCGGCCGCTGAAGCACCATTCGGTTTTAGAACGGGTCCAAATCGATTGAAAGCCGCGAATTCGCCCTTCTGACACAGAACGGCATTTTTTCAGAAAAATCTGCTTTTTTCGTGCAGTGCACAAATTTCGTCGATCAACCGTCGAATCGCAGCACGAAACTCGCCCAGTCGGCCGTCGGGGCAATCTTCTCGTAGAGCTTGCGTCCCTCGTCCGGAATCCGCGGCGCGTTGAGGGTCAGCCGGTTCCAGCCGCGCGAGTCGCTTTCCTCCGCGAGGAGATCGATCATCGCCTCCGCGATTCCCTTGCGGCGGTGGTCGTGGTGCACATAGAGGTGGTCGACCTGGCCGACACGCATCCCGGTCACCGGGTCCGGCAGGTCGTAATACACAAGGAAGCCCACCAACTCGCCGTCGATGCGGGCGCCGAGGATTTCGGCCGACCGGTCCTGCAGCAAGGTCTCGGCGTAGAATTCATCCGGGCGCCGCGGCGCCCCGCGTTTCAGCGACTGGGCATAGGCTGCAATCAGCGGCGCCAGGACGTGGGCGTCCTTGAGCCGCAGGGTGGCGATATCAATGGTCGGCTGACTGCTCATGTCCACTTCTTGTGGCAATGCGGCATCGCCGTCAAGCTTCGGTTCAAAAGCCCATGACAGGCTGTGGCCTAACGGCGCTCCCGCATCCAGATGACCAAACCCGCCGCAACCACCACGACCGCTCCAGCTACGGTGCGGAAATCAGGCACTTCGGCAAAGATCAGGTAGCTCCAACCGGTCAGATACAGGAGGAAAGCGTAGCTGTAGGGCGACAGTGTGCTGGCGGGCGCAAACCGGTGCGCCGTGGTGAGCAGCTGATGGCCGAGCCAGGCCATGACGCCAATCCCGATCATCAACACCCAGTCGCCTGCTGCGGCCGGAGAGCGCCACTCGGCGATCGCGAACGGCAACAGCACCAGCGTCCCGACGACACCCGAATAGAGCTGCATCGTGTCGGTCGGCACGATTCCCGATAGCCTGCGTGTCAAAAGGATGTAGCCGCTAAAGCAGCAGGCACCGACGAGCGACAGCAATGTGGCCCAATGAAAACCTGCTCCGAAAGGTTGCATGGCAACCAGGACACCGGCGAAGCCGGCAATGATCGCAGACCATCGCCACATACCGACCCGCTCACCCAGCAAAGGCCCCGAAACGGCGCAGATGATGATCGGCGACGAGAACATGATCGTCGAGGTGAGAGTCAGCGGGATGTAGCGCAACGCCACGAAATTCAGGACGGTCGCCAGCATCAGCAAAATACCGCGAACGACAAGCAAACCGGTTTTGACGGACCGGAAATGCCTTGCTACCGCACGGTCCCTGGCGACGATCCCCAGCGACATCACGAAATGGCCGATATAGCGCATGAACGATAGCTGCAGCGCCGGAAGCCCCGCGAGGGCCAACCATTTGACGCTGGTATCGACGACCGAAAACGCCAGGTAGGCACCCAGAATCAGGGCGATGGCGTAGGGCAGCCTGTCCGCTTCGCCGTCTCCGGCGGGTCCGGTCATCAGCCGGTTTTGTTGTTGTCGGAGAACAGACCCGAGAAGTAGTCGACCATCTGAGTCACCAGGTGCTCCTGGCGCCCATCGGCGATGGCCAGGGCCAACGCCTGGTTCGCTGCATGGGACATCAGGCTCGGTACGCCGGCGTCTTCGGCCATGCGGGCGTAATAGCCAATGTCCTTATGGGCGTTGCGCACCGCAAAGCGCAGTTGATTGGGGTCGCCATCGACGGCGTAGGCTTTGACGAAGTCCATCATGCCGGAGTGCAGCGGCCCGGCGGACATGACACCATAGAGCGTCTCGCGTTCGAGGCCCGCGACGTCGGCCATGGCGAATGCTTCGGACATGGCGGTTGCCGTGGTCATGGCAAAGAAGTTGTTGATGAGCTTGACCGTGTGGCCGACGCCGGGGCCGCCGACATGAAAGACGTTTTCACCGAGATCGTCGAGCACCGGTTTCAACGTATCGAAAACCTCCTTTTCGCCGCCGACCATAATGTTGAGGAGCCCGTCGCGGGCGTGCAGCGGAGTGCGGCCGAGGGGCGCGTCCAGATAGCCGACGCCGTGTGCCGCCACCTTTTCGCCAAGCATGCGCGTCGATCCTGGCAACGATGTGCCGAAGTCGACGACATATTTGCCATTGCTCAAGCCCGCGATCACTCCATCCTCGCCCAGCATGCGCGCCTCGACAGAAGCCGAAGTGTCGACGCACAGCATGACGATATTGCTGGCTGCGGCCAACTCGCGCGCAGTTGCGTGTTCGACGGCGCCGCGGGCTATTGCTGCATCGACATTGGCGCGCGAACGGTTGGCCATCACATTAAGGGGGTAACCGAGGCTCTGAAGGCGTTCCACCATGGCTGAGCCCATAAGGCCGAGGCCGATGAATCCGATTGCGGGTTTGGTCATATCGTGGCTTCCTGTGTCTGAGCGTTTAGCCGTCGCGGGTTGCGCGGCCTTGTTGGATTTCATAGATCGAGCCGGCCTTTTCCGGCTGCGGCTGAGGAATACGCAGCGGTATATCGGCGAGCCGCGGCTGCAGGGTCGGCTTCCCGCACAACATGCGCGAATCGTAGTCCTCGATCGTGTCGAACCGTGTCATCGATCCGGCGATCGGAAAGGCGTCGGCCGCCATCATTTCGTAAAACAGCATCTGCCGATCGCGCGATGACCGGTTGGGCGCCGACCCGTGCAACACGCGGCCGTGATGGATAGACACTGTTCCGGCCGGTCCGCACAGGGTCGCGGCGTCCTCTGGAGAGTAACCGGCATCGGCGAGGTCCACCGTACCAGCGAATACACCGTCCTGATGGTGATCGAACAGCGCGCCCTTTTGGGTTCCCGGAATGACCTGCAGCGGTCCGTTATCGAGCCCCATGTCATCGAAGACGATGCCGACGGCCAGCACGTCGTCATTGGTGTGCGGATAGAAGGCGAAATCCTGATGCCAGTGCACCGGCGCACCGTACTGTGCCTTCTTCATGTTGAGCTTGGTCGTGTGCAGGCGGATATCCGGCCCGATGAGATCGCGCACCGGCGCCAGGATCGCGTCGCTGCGCATCAGGGATGCGAAAAACTCGCTTTGCAGGTCCGGCCGTTTTATGCGCCGGATGCGCGGTTCGGCGAGCGTGTGCGTGCTCTCAAGATCGATACGATCATCGCTCTCGGTAATCGTCGCGGCGTGACCCGACAGCCGGGCGATCTCGGCATGTGCCTGTTCAACAATATCTCCTGGAAGATGTCCTTCCAGCACGAGGTAGCCGTTACGCTCATAGAACTCCCGCTGCTGCTCACTCAGATATTCCATGCCGCCTCCTTTCGGCGGGACCTCACCCGCCGTAAATCGTCGATTTTTGTCAGAACGCTTGGTTGTCAGGCGCAGGCCGGAGAATCCGCATTCCAGCGATGAATTTCGATATGCTCCGCCGTCGCCAGTCGGCTTCTCGCCTTTTCCCAACGACCGCGCCACTCCGCATGCGAAGTCAGTTCACTCTCGGGCTCCGCGCGGCTACGAGCAATGAACTCGGGAAAATGCGCGCGGCCTGTCGGCTGGCCCGTCACGTTGTAGCGCAGGTCGAACGACCAGCGGAAATTTTCGGTGCGATTGACCAGCGAGGCGTGCGGAGTCAGAGGATGGAGAACAACGACACCTCCTGACCCTACCGGCAACGGCACGGCAGCACTCTCATCTATGTAACCCTCGGCGATTGCTGTCTGGACCTTGGGGCAGTGCGGTTTCATACCATCGCGATGCGCCCTCGGGATCACCTGGAGACAGCCATTCTCGATGGTCGCGTCGCTGACAGCCACCCAAACCGTGATCACAGTCGTTTCATCGGCCTCGGCATGGGCGACACCGCGGTCCTGGTGCCAGTCCGTGGCGGTGATGTGGGCGCGGATCTCGTCGGCCTGCAAAGCATCGGCAGGCGGCTTGATTCGTACATGCTGGATCGGGTTGGAAGTAATCTCCGGCCCGATCAGGGCCTCGGCCAGATCGAGCAGCGCCGGCGCGGTTACCAGACCGAAGACCGCCGGACCGAAATGCATCGGCGTATCGGGCCTGATGCGGTCGCCCGGCAGCGAAATGTCCATCGGCTGAAACCAGTCGCACCGGGCGCGATAGGCAGCGAGAAGCTTATCGTCGAAACTCATGCCGTCCGGCTTGGCGTCAACCGCACCGGCATCGAACCACTGTGCATAGAGATCGTCGAGCAGCGCCGCATATTCGCGGCGCACCGGATCGAGCACGCTACCCTGATCGAGCACGCCCTCGACGACGAGGTAGCCCTCGTCTTCGAATTGCTTTTTTTGCGCGGCGCTCAGCATGGCTTTGTCGTCACAGGAACACAGTGGTGATCTCCGGCACCAGCAGGATCACCATCAGGATGAAGAGCTGCATGCCGATGAACGGCAGGAAACCGCGGAAGATGTCCGGCAGGGTGATGTGCGGCGGCGCCACAGATTTCAGATAGAAGGCCGCTGGTCCGAAGGGCGGCGACAGGAAACTGACCTGCATGTTGACGCAAAACAGGATGCCAAACCACACCCGCACCATGGTCTGCGAATCCAGACCGCCCGTCAGGCCCAGCTCCTCTATGGGCAGTTTCAGCACGATCGGCAGAAACACCGGCATGACCAGCAGCACGATCCCCGTCCAGTCCATAAAGGCGCCAAGGAAGAGGAAGATGACCATCATCACGAGAAGCACGCCCATGGTCGGAAGCTCGTAACCGACGATCAGGTTGGCGACGAATGTCGGGCCGCCAGCGATCGTATAGGCGCCGGCCAGCGCCGTCGCGCCGAAGGTGACCCAGATGATGGTGCCGGTTGACTTGAAGGTGCGCATCGAGGCTTCGCGCAGCAGGTTGAAGGAGAATTCGCCGCGGATCCAGATCAGGAACAGCACTGCCAGCGAGCCCATCGCGGCCGCTTCAGTGATGCCGGTGATACCACCGTAGATCGAGCCGAGCACAACGAAAACGACGCAGAGCGGCGCCACCATGCCCTTGCCCTTTTCCCACGCTTCCCGGGTAACGCCCCAACCGACGCGCCCAAAAATGTAGGCGGCACATGCGGCGGCAATGATCAGATATGTCCACAGCGTTGCGTTGTCGATCAACACGGTGTTTTCGTCGATCATCTTTGGATTGATCAGAGCGCCGCCCTGCAGATAGAACCAGCGCAGGACGACGATGCTGGAAGCGGCTCCGACGAGCAGCGCGATCAACGCCAACCCGTAGCGGCGCTTATCGGAAAGGCTCATGTCGTCGGGTGACGGTTCCGGCAGCGGTGCCAGTTCCGGATTCAGCCGGGTCCTGACGATGATGTAGATGATATAGCAGCCGGCCAGCATGAATCCGGGGAGAAAGGCAGCCTTGAACAGCGCGTGGATCGAGGTCTCGGTGATCAGCCCGTAGAAGATCAGCACGATTGACGGCGGGATCATCGTGCCCAATGAACCGGAGGCGCAGATGGTGCCGATCGCCAGGTTCTGGTTGTAGCCGAGACGCAGCATCTGCGGCAACGCGATCAGCCCGAGCAGCACCACCTCACCGCCGATAATGCCGGACATGGCGGCCATGACGATGGCCATCAGTGCGGTGACGACGGCAATACCGCCGCGGGTGCGTGACATCCACATGCTGAGAGAAGAGTACATGTCTCGGGCGATGCCCGAGCGCTCCAGCAGCGTTGCCATGAAGATGAACAGCGGCACCGATATCAGCACGTAATTGGTGGTGATACCGTAGAGCCGCTGCGCCAAAATGTTCATCGGCCCGGAGCCGAAATTGCGCGTCAGGATGCCGCTGCCGAAACTGAGCGGATCGGTGATCAGTGTTGGCTCGAACTTGAGCACCATGACCACGACGGCCAGAAAGCCGGAGGCAAAGCCGAGCGGCATGCCGATGGCCAGAAGCAGAAACATGCCCACCAGCAGGATAAGCGAAATGGTTCCGATATCCATGGTGCCTATTCTTTCGGCTTCGGCGGGTCGCCGGTAATGATGTCTTCGGGAATGTCGTCCATGTTGGGATCGGTTTCGCTAGTGACCTCAGGCTCACGATTGAAGTCTCGAAACAGCCCGACCACGACGATGACGACCGATGCCGCGAGGAAAACGCCGATACCGGCCTGCCAGCGCAGCGGAACGGCGCTGTTCTCGGGCGGGTCGACAAACAGGTTGTAGGCCGCCGCCAGCGCCAGACCGACAATGGCCGCCGATACCAGAATGTCGAAAGTCTTGCGAACCCAGGCCGTCGCGGGCCAGTCGCGGATAAGGTTGGACAACGCCTGCAGCCCCAGGAACAACAGCATTACCAGGATCAGCGGTTTGATCGTCGCTGGGATCGGTGGATCGAATGCTGTGCCAAAGGCTTCCCAACGCCAGAATTTGGCCCGGGCCTCGCCAAAACCGCCCCAGATCACCGCAAAGGCGAAAATGCCCACGCAGAGGGTCGAAAGGATGTCGAAGACCCGTCGCATCCACTTGGGCACGATGTCGTAGATGATGAAGATGCGGATATGGCTGCGCTGCTGCATCGCGTAAAGGCCGGCGGACAGATAGATGCCGCCGGCAATCCACAGGGACATTTCATTGACCCACAGCGTCGCTGCCGCGAAGAAATACCTCATCACGACTTCGTAGAGGATGATCAGGACGATGAAGGCCGGCGCCCACATGGCAATCCGGCTGAAGCACCAGGTCAGCAGATCCAAAGGACCGGTGCGATCATGTTCAATCATGGGCGCATTCCCCCGCTTTGATCCGGAGCAAATCAGAGCGCGCCGGTCTCAATCGGTCAACTGCTAATCGAGCGCCCGACATAAAAGCCAGCCTGCCAAAACTTTAAAGCGGCTGCCGACGACCCGCACCTGAAATGCGAAGGGAGCCGCGACGGGCTCCCTCCGTTTCGGTCCTATTTCACCAGACCGAGCTGCTTAAGGTAAGCGGTATGGCTATCGACCAACGCCTTGGCTTCCGGCGTGGAAGCGAATTCCGGCCAAGCAGCCTGGGCAGCTTCACGGAACTTCTGCCGATCTTCAGCTGACCAGTCGTAGATTTCAACACCCTGTGCCTTCAGGGCAGCGGCGGCCTCGGCATTCTTCTTTTCGAAGGTCAGCGCAGTGCGCAGCGCCAGTGCCATCATCGCAGTCGAGATGATTCGGCGATGGGCTTCCGAGAGTCCGTCCCAGACCGCCTTGTTGCATGCCAGATGGTCCGACGGCATCGAGTGGAAGCCGGGATAGTTGGTGTGCTTGACGATGTCGTAGAGGCCAAGGCCAACATTGTTGGCGAGACCCGAGGCATCGGCGCCGTCGATGATGCCCGACTCAAGCGCGGTGAAAATCTCGGTGAAGTCCATCACAATGGGCTTGGCGCCGAGATTCTCGAAGATTTTGGTTTCCATGCCCGGAGGCGAGCGGAATTTCCAGTCCTTGAAGTCGTCGGCATTGCGGATCGGGCGCGACGAAGCAAGCGATTCCTGGCCCGGCACCCACCAGCCGACAAGCTGCATGTCGTATTTGTTATAGAGATTCTGCGCTGCGTCCAAACCGCCGCCGTAATAGAGCCAAGACAGTTGCTGATAGGGCGTGTCATAACCACCCATGATGTCGCCAACGAACTGGAAGGCCGGGTTCTTACCGGTCTGGTAGGCACCGCCGGTCATGTCGCAGTCAAGAATCCCGGTGGCGGCGGCATCGAAGGTCTCAGCCGATTTCACGACCGCGGACGAATAGAACATCTCGATGGCGATCTCGCCATTTGACATTACCTGTACGTCGTCGACAAATTCCGCAGCCAGCTTGCCCGAAGGCGTTTCCGGCGCAAAGTGAGTCTGGATGCGCAAATTGGTTTCGGCGGCGAGAACACCTCCCGCAAGCCCGGTCGCCACGGCCGAACCGAGCAGGGCTTTGGTGAATGTCTTGAGCAATCTCATCTGTTCCTCCCAATGAGATGTCGCCTTCCTCTGGCGACGTTCTGATTGAACCATCGTCCTGCCGGATGGGCGTCCTTTGGAGGGGCCGACCGTCCTGCCGTCCAATGCATTCAACTTCGAGGCTAGCAAGGCCGTTACTGGTTGACAACAAGAATTTCGAAATTACCTATTTTTTCGATATTTGTTGAAATTCGGCCTTCCCTGGGCCAAAATTGGACGTTGAGGGGGTATGGAAACGGGCGATGCAGGACGCTGCCGAATTTGCCGATTTATCACCAGAATCGCACGGTACTTCCGCGGGGCACGCCTATGCGCACCTCCGAGATGGGTTGATCTGGGGTCGTTGGCAGCCGGGTGAAAAACTCAAGCCACAGCATCTGAAATCCGAGTTCTCGACCACCTCAGGCGCCTTGCGCGAGGCGCTGATCCGCCTCGCCGGCGAGGGGTTCGTCTCCTTCGAGGAACAGCGCGGTTTCAGCGCCATCAAACCCAGCCGGGATTCGTTTCTTGAGCTGCGCCATCTGAGGGTGCTTTTGGAGGTCGAAGCGGCTCGCTTGTCGATCAAGCAAGGCGGGCTGGAATGGGAAACCAACCTGAGCGCCGCCCATCACCGCCTCGTCTATCTTGAAGAGAAAATGCGTGGCACAGACGACCTGCGCAGCTTCATCAAGTGGTGGTCACGTTACGACCAACACTTTCACGAGGCGCTGATCTCGGCTTGCGGGTCGGAGCTGCTGCGCCAGCAATACAGGTCCATATACGACAAGTTCCGGCTCCACGCGGTCTTCGAACTGCGTACCTACGGTTTTCGCGGGGAAGTGACGACGAAGGAGCACAATGACATCCTGACGGCCGCGCTCGCCCGTGACGCCGCTGCCTGTGCTACGGCAATTGACCGGCATGTCACGATTTATAGGAGCGAGGACCAGTCCAAGCCGACAATCGGTTAACCTTAACGAAAGGTTTGTGACGCCGCGCGTGGAAGCCGTTGGCCAACGGGCCTATAGTTAACAACTCGTGAAGCCGGGCGGCCGGACTGTCCATGACGGACAGCAGCGCGCCCAGACAAGATTGGGCCACGTCATGTCGCATTTACCCTTTTGCCGCCGGGTGTCATCCGTCTTCCTGGCAACCCTTTTCCTGACGCCTGCATTGACGATTGCACCGGCCCAGTCGGACGAGTCCTCTCAGGAGCCGTATCAGGTCGCGGACAACAACAACCTGCCCACCCGCATTCCCGGCCTCGGCACCTATTCAGGCGGCATCTCGGCGCGGCAGTTCAAGGGCAACGGAATCTATTTCAGCGTCAATGGCAACAATTATTGCTGCCTGCGTCCCGATGAAAAGAAGGGAACGCCGCGTTCAGGCGCCAAGATCATCGATATGGAAAACGCCGAACACGCCATGGATTGCGACAACCCCGGTGATGTCTGCATCATGCGCCCCGGGGTCGAGTAGTCGGAAAAACACCTAGGTTCGCGTGGTACGGGCTGCGAACCTGATTCCTGACAATTTCGTCGAGCCGCCTTCACGGTCGCGCGTGCGCACGCAATTGCGACCATCGCGTTTGGCCTGGTAAAGGGCGGCATCCGCCCTTTTGTAGGCATCCTCAATGCGCTCATCAGGCAGGACTTCCGTGACCCCGAAGCTGGCGGTAAAACGGGTGGAATTGCTCAGTTCCGGATAGCTCGTCGCCGCGAATGCAACGCGAAGCCACTCTGCGAACAACCGCGCCGCCCGCAGTTCGGAGTTGCGCAGATAGATGCAGAACTCCTCTCCGCCGAAACGACCGCATAGATCGCCCTCGCGCGCACCTGCCCGTATCAACCGCCCGAACGCCGCGATGACGCGATCGCCCGCATAGTGGCCGTGTTCGTCATTGACCGCTTTGAAATGATCGAGGTCGCACAGGATCAGCGAGGTCGGCGCCGTGTTTTCCGACTGCGCGCGATCACGTTTGATCGCGGTATCGAAACCATGGCGGTTGAGGAGCCCAGACAGACTGTCCGTCTCCGACTGTCCCTTGAGATCACGAAACAGCCGACCGGCCAGCCGCAGGGTCAGGACCGTCGCAAGCCCGATCGTCATGAGTGTGGTGTTGATGGCAATCATTGCATCGGCGACGTTGAAACCGCCGGCCAAGACCCGGTCGCCCCAACCCGCGACTATCAGTGGACGCACAAGATAACTCAAAGCGAGCACGCCGAGCAGCATTGCGAATGCCTTGTCGCGACTGCCGCGTCCAGGCAACATGAGGATGTAGAGACCCAGCAGCTGAGCCGTCGCCAGCGACAGCGAAGCCACCATTACCTCGACCGGTCCGCCCGGCCATAGCAGGCCGACGCCGAAGTTGACGATCAGCGTGCCGGCAAGCAGCCCATCCATCAGCCGCCATGGCACGGTTTTTTCACAATGCCACGCGATGCCGATATTCAGGCAGCCGATGGCCATCATATTGAAGGCGAATCCGATGAAGCGGGAGACCGGCGGTGCGAGAAAATGCGGCGTCACGGCGTTGCTCAACGCCATCATCAGCAGCGCCGCAAAGCTCAGCATCCACCAGAATGCCGGTTTTCGGCTGCGGTCATAGAGGTGAATTGCCGAGAAGCCGCAGAGAATCGCGGCCGCAAAGGCAATATTCACAGCATGCATGAATGAAGCGGCCACCAGCTCCCCCCGTCTGGCAGCAGGTGTAGCAGCAAGGGCCTAACTTGAAGTAAACAGGCTTGGTCGCCTTCGGTGCGGAAACAACCCCTGGTTTAAAACAAAGCACAAACAATAAGAGGCGGAACCGGCCCGCCTCTTTTCTTGCAGTTTCATTTAAACTGTATTTACCATTCGCGAATATCGACAAATCGTCCGGCGACGGCCGCGGCAGCAGCCATGGCCGGCGAAACCAGATGCGTGCGACCCTTGTAGCCCTGGCGCCCTTCAAAGTTGCGATTCGACGTCGACGCGCAACGTTCTTCAGGCTTCAGACGGTCGTCATTCATCGCCAGGCACATGGAACAACCCGGTTCGCGCCATTCAAAGCCGGCATCGATAAAGATCCGGTCGATCCCCTCGGCTTCGGCCTGCGCCTTCACCAGTCCGGACCCTGGAACCACCATGGCGCTGACGCTTTCATGCACCTTGCGGCCTTCCAGCATCTTCGCGGCGGCACGCAGGTCCTCGATCCGCCCATTCGTGCAGGATCCGATGAACACCCGGTCGAGTGAAATGTCCGTGATCTTCGTACCGGCGGTCAGGCCCATATATTCCAGCGCCCGCTTTTTCGAGGCCCGCTTGTTCTCGTCCTCGATCGCGGCCGGATCCGGCACGATGCCGGTAACCGACACCACATCCTCCGGCGACGAGCCCCAGGAGACGATCGGAGGCAGATGCTGGGCGTCGAGCCTCACCACCTGGTCGAAATGCGCGCCTTCGTCGGTGTGCAGGCTCAGCCAGTGTTCGACCGCGCGATCCCAATGCTCACCATCCGGCGCCATCGGCCGGCCCTTGAGATAATCGATCGCTTTCTGATCCGGTGCCACGAGCCCGGCGCGCGCGCCGCCCTCGATGCTCATGTTGCAGACCGTCATGCGACCTTCCATCGTCAGGTCGGTAATGGCCTGCCCGGCATATTCGATGACGTGACCGGTGCCTCCGGCGGTGCCGATTTCACCGATGATCGCCAGGATGATGTCCTTGGCGGTAACACCCTCGGGCAGGCTGTTATCGACCTGCACCAGCATGTTCTTGGCTTTTTTCTGAATCAGCGTCTGGGTCGCCAGCACGTGCTCGACTTCTGACGTGCCGATCCCGTGGGCCAGCGCGCCGAAAGCGCCGTGGGTCGAGGTGTGGCTGTCCCCACAGACGATGGTGGTGCCCGGCAGGGTAAAGCCCTGTTCCGGCCCGACGATGTGCACGATGCCCTGGCGCACATCGGCTTCATGGAAATATTCCACGCCGAAATCGGCGGCGTTCTTGGCCAACGCCTCGACCTGGATGCGGCTTTCCTCGTTCTTGATGCCATCCACGCGGTCGGCGGTGGTCGGGACATTGTGGTCGACGACCGCCAGTGTGCGCTGCGGATGGCGCACCGAACGGCCGGTATTGCGCAGTCCTTCAAACGCCTGCGGACTGGTCACCTCGTGTACGAGGTGGCGGTCGATATAGAGAAGACAGGTTCCGTCTTCCTGCGCATGGACGACATGGTCGTCCCAGATTTTGTCATAAAGGGTTTTCGGATTGGTCATGATCCTACCGCTGTCAAAGTGGGTGTTCGGGGTTCGATTGGCGTCAGGCGCCAAGCGAACCGTCCGCGTGCCTCAACCGGGCGAAAAAGCGTCCCGGCAAGCGCTTGTGATCGTGTACCGGCAAATAGTCGATGGAACTCCGGCAGCGCACGCCGCCAGCCATTTCCATGCCGGTTCTGATCCGTCTCGTCTTCATCGCGCCGTTCTTTATCAAGCTTTGAATGCCGCTGCAATCAGGCGGTTTGCCGGGACCGTTCCGCTGCCCGCATGCGCCTTTCCAGGGCCCGCAACATCAGCGACAGGCCAACCGTCAGGATGAGGTAGATATAGGCCACGATGGAATAGGTTTCAAAGAAGCGAAACGAGCCGGAGGCATAGACTTTGCCCATCTGCGTCAGGTCGGCGACGCCAAGCACGGAGACCAGCGAGGAATCCTTCACCATGGCGACGAAATCATTGCCGAGCGGCGGCAGAATGGTGCGCAGCGCCTGCGGCATGATGATCAGTCGGAACCTTTGCCAACCGGACAGCCCAAGCGCCTTGGCCGCCTCGATCTGGCCGGCATCGACCGACTGGATGCCGGCTCTGAAGACTTCCGCGATAAAGGCCGAATAGCCAATCGTCAGCGAAATCACAGCCCGCCACAGCAGCGACAGATCGCGCACCTTCAGCGGTTCCATCAGCCCGGCCTCCTGGAGCGGGAAGGTCGCCCAGTTCCAGGCAAAAACGAAACCCGGCGCACCGACGAAGGCGATGTAAAAAAGCAGCACCAGGATCGGGATGCCGCGGATGATCTCGACGTAGAACCGGGCGATCTGCCGCAGAACGATCGACTGCGACAAGCTCATCACGGCAATCAGCAAGCCCAGCGCCGAGGCCAGTGCGAAGCCCACCACCGTGACGAAGATGGTGATCCACACGCCCTTTGAGACGATGACGAGAACCTGGGTGTAGAGGTCGTTGGTGGCAATGACCACCGCGATGACCGCGGCAATGATCGCGGCGGCCACCAGCCAGTAGGGAAAATCCTTGTCGCCCGAAGATGCGGTTGTCAGCATCGGCGGATGGCTCTCAAGGGCAGGCGGAAGATGGTCTTCCGCCCGCAATCAGCCAGTCGACTCACTGACCGAATTCGTACTCGAGGAACCACTTCGTGTTGAGAGCATCGATGGTGCCGTCTGCTTTCATGTCGGCAATCGCGGCATTGATCGGCGCCACCAGATCGGAGCCCTTGGGGAAGATGAAGCCGAAATCTTCCGTGCCCATCGCCTCACCGACCAGCTTCAGCGCGCCGTCGGAGGCCTTCACATAGCCGTTGCCGGCAGTGCCGTCGGTGAGCACCAGATCGACGTCACCCGCTCTCAACGCCTGCACCTGTGCACCGAAGGTTTCAAACAGCTTGATGCGCGGGTTCTGCTCATTGCCGTCGAGCACTTCGTAGACACCGACATAAAATGGTGTCGTGCCCGCCTGCGCACCGATCAGGCCATCGTCCAGGGCAGCAAAGCTCTTGGCGTCATTGAAGCGATCCTCATCGCCGCGCACCAGCATGAACATTTCGGAGCGCATATAGGCATCCGAGAAATCCACCTTCTCCTTGCGGTCTTCCTTGATGGTGATACCGGTCATGCCGACGTCGTACTGAGCGTCGGACACGGCCTGAATCATGGCGTCCCAGCTGGTGTTCTGATACTCGACATTCATGTTGAGCCGCTTGGCGATCTCGTTCATGGCATCGTATTCCCAACCGATCTGATCGCCGGACTTGGGGTCGATGAACTGCAGCGGCGGATAAGCGTTTTCAGTCACCACGACGACGGATTTACCACCGAGATCCGGCAGTTCCGCAGCCACTGCTGCGGCCTGTGCGACGACCGTCGCGAGGACAGCGGCGGCAAGGGACTTGATGATGGACATGACGATCTCCCTGAATGTTTCATTGGCGCCCACAAGGCGCGACCGGCGGGAACAATGTCACAGACTCACCGCGCTGCACAAGATCACTGACAAGCCACCGGTTCGTTTGAACACCATGGTCACAATCTGGCCCAAGCAAACGGGCTGCCTTGCACAAATTGGCGATTTGTTTTCGTTGGGCTAAACTGAAGCCAACGGGACATACGGCGTCTGATGCGTTTGCGTGTCGGCGAAAAACCGCATGGAAGCAAAGCTCATCGAACAGATGATCGGATCGGCGCTGATCGTCGTTATCAGCATGATCTTCCTGTACAACAGCGATGTCCTTTACGGAGAGGGTTTTGGAGCGTTCATCGTTTCCAACGTGGCGCGGTTTGGTTTCGTTGCTGGTCTCGCCTGGTTCGGTTACGAACTTTGGCTGTTCATTCAGCGCAGACGACTGCTCGCCGCCATCACCGCCTTGGCGCCTAACCAGGAGGAACTGGACCGCAGGCTCGACGAGGGCCAGAGCATCGACGACATCGCCCAGGACTTCCGCGAGCAGCACGACGTGCCTGAACGGTACACCATCAATCTTGCGCTTGAGGCGGTCCAGCAATGGCTCTCGTCCGAAGACGCAGCGACGCGCGAAAAGGCGCAACGCTTCATCGCGGGCCAGCGGGTTGATTCCAGTGAGCCACCGGAGCTTTTCCTGGATCGGATCAAGGAAGACAGTGTCGGCATCTATGTGGATCGCTCAGTGCTCTGCTATCTCCGTGCTCCCAGCCTTTGCCACTTTGCCGTGGGTGGTGAAATCAAGGAAGTGGGTCACGACGATACCGGCACCCTGTTGCTGACCACCGCCTACCTCTATTTCCTCTGCGCCAAACCGAGGCCCCGGCACGGCGGCCAATCCTGGCATGTCAGGCTGGGGCGCCTGCTGTTCGACCTGGTGCGTTATCCGCTGGCGACCCTGGTGCAGTTCCTTCAGGACTTGGTTCCATGGCTAGGTGAGACGATTTCCATCGGCACAAAGCTGCAAATCGTTCTCGGACAGACCTTCAGTGCTCGCCAGGTGAGGATTTTCAAGAAACAATTTGCTTATGAAGGCAGCTTCGCCATCCCCCTGGCCAAGATCGACGGCCTCTCCATGACCCAGCCATTTGTGCCACTAGGAAATCTGGAGGTCGGCTTTGTGACCGATGACGGTTCCGTCGAACGGGTTTGGTTTCGCTCAACTCACTTTGCCGTCAATCAGCAAAGCAGGCGAAACTGGATCATCGGCAGGCAGGAATCGGTTCGGGATTGGACACAAGACTGGATCGACCGGATCCGGCAGATCGCTCTTGGTGAAGGTCGGTTGATCGAAGATGGCCCGGCGCGATTGCCGGATTGGCTCGCCTGGCAGACACGCCCGATTAATGTCTGGAACCGCGGCGACCAAGGTCCACTCAGCAATTCGGCCGTTGCTAAAATCAAAAGGCGCGCTCCCTGGGCCATCGCTATGTTGATCGGCCTGATGTTTGCTGTCTGGTCGTCACCGGTGATCGTCTTCTATCTGCTTGTCCAATCCGGCAACGATCCTTTCGACTGGCTCGAGTCTCTGGGCACCTGGGGACCGGCACTGTTTTTTGTCGGCTTGGCCGCTTGGATCGGCTCGTTGTTTTTTGCCATCAAAATTGCCGCGGCAATCACGTTCCGCCTGTTCCCAAAGGTCGAGCCGAGAGACCATTTCGAGTTCTGGTATCAGGGCCCGATGTCGATTTTGAAGAACCCCAGGAAGACATTGAAACGGCTGGCTGACGGCCCCGATGGCTTCGGTTCCGTCATTGACCACATCGAACAGGAATACCGAACACCGCCTGCCCATACGCGGCTTGCAGTCGGCGAGATGATGTTGCGTGCGCTGGAAGACCCCGAACCGTCGACCCGCCAGTTGGCACGGCAAATCGCTGCGGGCAGGGCGGCTGAGAGCACATCGCCAATGTTTCCGAATGCTCCGTCCACAAAGACGAACATTTACTCGGTCGAGAACCTCAGATTGGAGGAATGCAGCGGTCTGGTGCCAGGCAAAGGCATAATTTTGATCAGCCTCGACGGGATCTTCCTTTTCTCCGGCTCGGAGTCGGACCTGCAACTCGAGTTGGACGATTTCGATGATCTCACACCAGAGACGATCGACCGACTGTCCAGGCTGCTATCAACTGAATCCGCGGTGGCATTTCCGCTGAGCGATTTGCGTGACATCCGCGCATCGGTCATCGAACCCCACGATGCTGAAAACACAGATGATGTTCCGATGCTCGTTGGCCTCGAGTTCGACAAGGGTGACGGAGCATCCGGTGCCTGCCGCTTTGAGATGGCATCGCACCGACGGGTCTTTCATCTGATGGGGATCATCTGGTGCGCAGCGGAGCTGGTTGGAAACACGCTGGTCTGGACTGAAACGGAATTGCGCATGACCCGCGACAGCGATCGCAACAACGGCGCCTGAGGAAGCAGGCATAAAAAAAGCGCGCTCCGGTCGGACGCGCGCTTTTTCGAAACAGTTTGGAGTTCGGCTTACTCGCCGGACTTTTCCGCCGGTGCTTCTTCTGCCGGCGCTTCTGCTGCAGCGGCTTCGGCAGCAGCTTTTTCGGCGGCTTCAGCTG
This sequence comes from Hoeflea sp., assembly GCA_965216535.1. GTDB lineage: Bacteria > Pseudomonadota > Alphaproteobacteria > Rhizobiales > Rhizobiaceae > Hoeflea_A. Next base: position 804,782 of record OZ244175.1, on the reverse strand, counting down.
CAGCTTTCTCAGCGGCCAGCGCTTCGGCTGCTGCGATTTTCTCGGCCTCGATGCGCGCTTTTTCAGCGGCGATCGCCTGGCGCTCAGCCTCGTTCAGCTTGCGCGTGCGAACGTTGGTATTTTCAACGATACGGGCGGACTTGCCGCGACGCTCACGCAGGTAATAGAGCTTGGCGCGGCGAACCTTACCGCGACGCACCACTTCGACGCCCTCGACCATCGGCGAGTAGACGGGGAACACACGCTCAACGCCCTCGCCATAGGAGATCTTGCGGACGGTGAAATTCTCATTCAGCCCGCTGCCGGAGCGGGCGATGCAGACGCCTTCATAGGCCTGCACACGGGTACGGCTGCCTTCGGTAACACGCACCTGGACGCGCACGGTGTCGCCGGGCGAAAACACCGGCAGCTTGCGCTTGGCTTCAATACGAGCGGCCTCTTCGGCCTCGAGGACACGGATGATATCCATTGTCTCAACCTTTCGTTCTTCTGAAACGGCCAGAGCGCTCGTCCTGACCCTTTGGCATTCGCCTCCGGGGCTCGCCGATGCGGCAAGAGCGTGTTCACCATTCTTTGCTTGGCGGTCGTCGGATTTTTCCGAACGGCGCGCACATACACCATAGAGCCCGGTCTGTCATCCCTTCTCGGGCGTTTTTTTGCCTTTCAGCAGGTCTGGCCTGCGCTCTGCGGTCAGCTTCTCGGCCTGTTCCTGGCGCCAGGTATCGATCGCTGCATGATTGCCGGATACGAGCACGGGCGGGATGGCGTCCCCTTCCCACTCCTGCGGCCGGGTATAGTGCGGATGCTCCAGCAGGCCGCCCTCGAAACTCTCCGACAATCCAGACTCTGCATTGCCCATAACACCGGGCAACAGCCGCACCACCGCATCAAGCAAAACGAGCGCTGCCGGCTCCCCGCCGGACAGGATGTAGTCGCCAACCGACACTTCCTCAAGGCAGCGTTTGTCGATCACCCGCTGGTCGACGCCCTCAAAGCGCCCGCAGACAATGACCGCACCTTCGCCATCGGCGATATCTCGCACCCGCTCCTGGGTGAGCGGCCGGCCACGCGGGCTCATCAGCAGGCGGGGTCGCTGGTCATCCGCTCCACTGGCATGATCGATGGCCGCCGCCAGCACATCCGGTTTCAGCACCATGCCGGCGCCACCGCCGGCGGGTGTGTCGTCGACACTGCGATGCTTGTCGGTGGCAAAGTCACGGATCTGAACGGTTTCCAGCGTCCAGTCACCACGCTCCAGGGCGCGACCGGCGAGAGATTCTCCCAAATGCCCCGGAAACATCTGCGGATAGAGCGTCAGCACGCTGGCCCTGAAACTCACGATCCCGCTCCGTCCCGAGCTCCAGCCTTACGCGGCGGCCTACGACGCCGGCTGCCCGGACCCTGCGTAATGTCGTCCAGCCCCGCGGCCAATGGATCGACGGTCACGGTGCCGGCCGCAAGATCAATCTGCGTCACAGCCGTTTCGTTGAAGGGAATCATGACGGCGCGTTTGCCGTCGAGCGACAGTTCAAGAATGTCGCCGCCGCCGAAATTGTGAACGGCCTGGACATTCCCGTAGCCCTTGCCCTGCGCATCGTGCACGACCAGTCCGATCAGGTCGGTCTGGTAGAACTCGTCATCCTCCAGCTCGTCATCCGGCAATCGCGCACGCTCGATATAGAGCGACCGGCCCTTGAGCGCTTCCGCCGCTTCACGCGTTGTGACGCCGGCAAGCCGTAGGACGACAACATTCTTTGCCGGGCGGATCGAGAGGATTTCGAAGGTCTCGCCGGACTCGTCACGAAGAGGTCCGTAGGCGTTGAGCGCCATCGGATCATCGCTGTGGGCCTTCGCCCGCAGCTCACCCTTCACCCCGTGAGGGGCGCCGATAACGGCCATCAGGACGAGGTCGGATTTCGAGTCCACGGCTTCTTCTGCCAATCAGGTTGTCAAAACGCGTGTGGGCGGCACCATCGCGGTTGCCGCCCACAAACCGGTATTGAAATGAGCGAGCGGCCTATTCGGCGGCTGCTTCTTCCTTGGGCTCTTCGACAGCTGCCGCGGCATCAGCAGCCTCGGCAGCAGCCTCTTCGGCTTTCGCCGCAGCTTCGTCGAGGCGCTCCTGCGCCTTCTTGCCGGGCAGAGCCTTTTTCGGGTTGTTACGGGTCGGACGCTTGGCGATGCCAGCGGCATCAAGGAAGCGCAACACCCGGTCGGTCGGCTGGGCGCCCTGCTCGATCCAGTGCTTGATGCGCTCCTCATTGAGCTCGACGCGGTCTCCGTCCTTCGGCAGCATCGGGTTCCACATGCCGAGCCGCTCGATGAAACGGCCGTCGCGCGGAGAGCGCACGTCGGCAACGACGATGTGATAGTAAGGACGCTTTTTCGACCCGCCACGGGCCAGTCGGATTTTCAGTGCCATGATTTGTTTTCCTTTGCTTGGATCCTGGACTTCTTCTGTTGCCGCTGATGCGGCATCAATCGTTTGAGCTGTTTGCGTTCTCCGCTGCCTGGCGAAATGCCTGATGGTTGCGGATCACTTCCTTGATGATGAAATTGAGGACGGCTTCGGCGAAATCGGAATCGAGATCGGCTTCTTCAGCCAGACGGCGAAGCCGTTCCACCTGTTGCTTTTCCCGGTTCGGATCGGCCGGCGGCAGGTCGAATTCCGCCTTCAGCCGCCCCACCGCCTGGGTGCAGCGAAAGCGTTCGGCGAGGATGTGGATGAGCGCCGCGTCGAAATTGTCGATCGAGCGGCGCAGTTCGCCGAGACGCTGCATGGGATCGGTCGTCATCGCACTCTCACTTCTTCTTCGGCAAACCGGGCAATCCGGGCGGACCTCCGCCCAGGCCGGGGAGCTTCGGGCCGCCCAGGCCAGGCAGACCGCCGCCACCGAGGCCCGGCAAGCCACCGGCTTTGCCCAGACCGGCAGCCTCTGCCTGCTTCTGCAGGGCTTCCAGCTGTTTCGGGTCCATCGACGCCGGATCCGGCATGCCGCCGGGCATGCCCATGCCGCCGCCAAGTCCGCCCATCATCTTGCCGAACAGGCCGGCTTTCTTCCCTTTGCCGCCCATCGCCTTCATCATGTCCGCCATCTGGCGGTGCATTTTCAGAAGCCGGTTGATGTCGGCGGCACTCGTGCCGGAGCCGGCAGCGATGCGCTTCTTGCGCGAATGCTTGAGTATGTCGGGATTGGCGCGTTCCTTACGCGTCATGGACGAAATGATTGCCAGCTGCTGCTTGAAAACGGAATCGTCGAGGCCGGCGGCGGCAATCTGGTTTTTCATCTTGCCCATGCCGGGCATCATGCCCATCAGCCCGCCCATGCCGCCGAGCTTCTGCATCTGGCGCAGCTGATCGGAAAGATCGTTGAGGTCGAACTTGCCGGCCTTCATGCGCTCGGCCATGACCTGCGCTTTTTCGGCGTCGATGGTCTCGGCGGCCTTTTCCACCAGCGAGACGATATCGCCCATGCCGAGGATGCGGTCGGCGATGCGCCGCGGATGGAATTCCTCCAGCGCATCCATCTTTTCGCCGGTGCCGATCAGCTTGATCGGTTTGCCGGTGACGGCGCGCATCGACAGCGCCGCGCCGCCGCGGCCGTCGCCGTCCATGCGGGTCAACACCAGGCCGGTAATTCCGACACGTTCGTCGAAGCTGCGTGCCAGGTTGACGGCGTCCTGACCGGTCAGCGCGTCGGCGACCAGCAGAATTTCGTGCGGTGCCGATTTGGCCTTGATGTCGGCCATCTCGACCATCAGCGGCTCGTCGATATGGGTGCGGCCGGCAGTGTCGAGCATGACAACATCATGGCCGCCGAGCTTGGCCGCCTGCACGGCCCGCGCCGCGATTTCCGTCGGCGACTGGCCTTCGATGATCGGCAGCGTGTCGACGCCGGTCTGCTCACCGAGCTGGCGCAGCTGCTCCTGGGCGGCCGGACGGCGCGTATCGAGCGACGCCATCAGCACCTTTTTCTTGTCCCGGTCGGTCAGCCGCCGGGCAATCTTGCCGGTGGTGGTGGTCTTACCCGAGCCCTGCAGGCCGACCATCATGACGACGACCGGAGCCGGCGCGTTGAGGTCGATCGACACGCCCTCGGCGCCGAGCATCTCGACCAGCTCGTCATGGACGATCTTGACGACCATCTGGCCGGGTTTGATGGATTTCAGCACGTCGGCGCCGACGGCCTGTTCGCGCACCTTGTCGGTAAAGCCGCGCACCACCTCCAGCGCCACGTCGGCTTCCAGCAGCGCCCGGCGCACTTCGCGCAGCGCCGCCGAAACGTCCTTTTCGGACAGCGCGCCGCGGCCGGTCAGTCCATTGAGAATGGAACCCAGGCGATCCTGAAGGCTTTCAAACATCCATCAATCCTCTTTCTTTCAAGGCTTCGCGTGCCCTGAAAGATCGTGAGCCCGCGCCAGCTTGGCAACCCCTGAGACGCCCAAAGCACAAAAGCACCCGGGGGCGCATCGCGCTGCCGGGTGGTGGCTTCCGGGATCTCTTTATACCTTTGCGGGTCCCGGTCAGCGGCTCGGAGTCATCAACTCGTCGCGGAATTGCTGGCGGATAAACAGGATCGGACTGGAAAAGTCAAGCGAGGCGTAGACCGGCGAAAGCGATCGACGCCTGACAATGCTCCGATGGGTCTCGCCCTAGGGCACCTCGCGCACCGCACCCTTCGACGCGCTGGTCGTCAGCATCGCGTAGGCCCTCAGCGCCGTCGTTATCTTGCGGCTGCGTTTTTCGAGCGGCTTCCACGAGTCCTTGCCCCGCGCCTCCATGGTCGCGCGGCGCTCCGCCAGCTCGGCGGCCGACAGATCCACATCGATCGCCCGGTTGGGAATATCGATTTTGATGATATCGCCTTCTTCGATCAGCCCGATGGCACCGCCTTCGGCAGCCTCCGGCGAAGCGTGGCCAATGGAAAGTCCCGATGTGCCGCCGGAGAAGCGGCCGTCGGTCACCAGCGCACATGCCTTGCCGAGACCTTTGGATTTAAGATAGCTCGTCGGATAGAGCATCTCCTGCATGCCGGGGCCGCCACGCGGGCCTTCGTAGCGGATGACGACAACGTCGCCTTCGTTGATCTTGTTGGTCAGGATGGCGCTGACCGCCGAATCCTGGCTTTCGAAAACGCGCGCCGGTCCCGAGAACACCAGAATGTCCTCATGCACCCCGGCGGTTTTCACCACGCAGCCATCTTCAGCGATGTTGCCGAACAGAACCGCCAGTCCACCGTCATTCGAATAGGCGTTCTCCTTGGAGCGGATGACGCCTGACTTGCGGTCGAGATCGACGCCTTCGGCATAGCGCCGTTCCTGCGAGAACGCTTCCTTGGTGCGCACGCCGCCAGGCGCGGCGGAATAGAAGGTGTGGACCGATTCCGAATTCGTCTGGGCGATATCCCAGCGTGCCAGCGCCGCTTTCATCGTCTCCGAATGCACCGTCGGTACAGAGCTGTCGATCAGGCCGGCCCGGTCGAGTTCGCCGAGGATCGCCATGATGCCGCCGGCCCGGTGCACATCTTCCATATGCACGTCAGCGACCGAAGGCGCCACCTTGCACAGCACCGGCACGCGGCGGCTCAGCTCATCGATGTGGTCGACCGTGAATCCGATCTCGCCTTCATAGGAAGCCGCCAGAAGGTGCAGAATGGTATTGGTCGAACCACCCATGGCGATATCGAGTGTCATGGCGTTTTCGAACGCCTTGAAGGAGGCGATGTTGCGCGGCAGTACGCTTTCATCGTCTTGCTCATAGTAGCGCCGCGCCAGATCGACGATAAGATGGCCTGCTTCAACGAAGAGGCGTCGCCGGTCGACGTGAGTCGCCAGCGTCGAACCATTGCCCGGCAGCGCCAGGCCCAGTGCTTCCGTCAGGCAGTTCATCGAGTTGGCGGTGAACATGCCGGAGCACGAACCACAGGTCGGACAGGCGTTCTGCTCCATTGCCATGACGTCAGCGTCGGACATGGAATCATCCGCCGCCGCGACCATGGCATCGACCAGGTCGATGGACTTTTCGACACCGTTTTCGAGCACCACCTTGCCGGCTTCCATCGGCCCGCCTGACACGAAGACGACCGGGATGTTCAGCCGCATCGCGGCGTTCAGCATGCCGGGGGTGATCTTGTCGCAATTGGAGATGCAGACCAGGGCATCGGCGCAGTGGCCGTTGACCATATATTCCACCGCGTCGGCAATCACCTCGCGCGACGGCAGCGAATAGAGCATGCCGTCATGACCCATGGCGATGCCGTCATCGACGGCGATGGTGTTGAATTCCTTGGCAACGCCGCCGGCCTTCTCCACTTCGCGAGCGACGAGCTGGCCCATATCCTTCAGATGAACGTGGCCGGGAACAAACTGGGTGAAAGAATTGGAAATGGCGATGATCGGTTTGCCGAAATCGCCGTCCTTCATTCCTGTGGCGCGCCACAGGCCCCGGGCGCCAGCCATATTGCGGCCATGGGTGGAGGTGCGGGAACGGTATACGGGCATGTGCCACCTTTACTGTTGAACGGTCAAAACCTGACCGCCGGAATAACAATCATCACGCTGTTTATGGTCTTGCCGGAAAATTGGCAACAAAGACGTACACCTGTCGTGCTGCAAATCGAAAGGCAATTCGATAGAATTTTTCTATCAACGGCTCGCACCGTCGATGTCGATCATGTCGTCAGCGCAGCAGTCCGAAGCGGTTCGTAGCGCTCCCGCATCGCCTCGGCCGACTGCTTAACAATCTGGGAAACCTGCTCAAGCTGCTTCGCCAGAGGGCTTGTCTTGCGCCACACCATGCCGATCGCCCGCGATGGCCGCGGATGCCGGAATCGGGCAACGGAAACCGATGCGGACCGTGTTTCGACGGCCACCGCCATTTCCGGAATCAGTGTCACACCGATGCCCGCGCCGACCATCTGCACCAGTGTCGAGAGCGAACTGCCGTCGAGCAGTTCTCGTGGCCGCGCTGAGGGCATGCTGCAGAACGACAGGGCCTGGTCGCGGAAACAATGTCCTTCCTCCAAGAGAAGCAACCGCATTTCGCGCAACATCTCGCGGCTCGGCACCGGTTTGCCGTCATCCTCGCCAGGCCGCACCAGCACGAACTCTTCCGAAAACAGGGCAACTTCCGTCAGCCACGGCTCCGACACCGGCAGGGCAACGATCGCTGTATCTATCCTGCCGTCCGCCAACTCCTCCAGCAGCTTCTGCGTCTGCGTTTCGCGCACATGCAGATCGAGACCTTCATGCAATCGCGACAGATCACCAATGATGGTCGGCAGGAGGTAGGGTGCGATGGTCGGGATCACACCCAGACGCAGTCGCCCGACCAGCGAATCATGCGAGGCGCGTGCCAGATCCTCCAGCTCGTTGACGGATCGCAAAATGTCGCGGGCGCGATGGGCGAATTCTTCGCCGAAGCCTGTCAGCCGGACACGCCGGGCGCTGCGTTCGAACAGCTCCGTCGCCAGCGTCTCCTCCAATTCCTTGATCTGCATTGAGAGCGCAGGCTGCGAAATGGCACAGGCATCCGCGGCACGACCGAAATGTCCGTGCTGCGCCAGCGCGTCGAAATAGCGAAGCTGTTTGAGAGTCAAATTCGTCATAAGCCCATCTTATCAAATCGATCAGTAAATCCAACTTAATCTAATCGAAAAGCTTTGCTATAGGACTTGCAGCGGAAATTCTGAGCAGGCAATGTCGTTTCCGCTTCGCGTTACGACCTTTGGCCTCGCGCCGACCCATGACACCGGTACGCTGCGTGAAAGAATCAAAGATGTTTGCCCTTTAGAAACTAAGCCCCACGGGAGAGAAGTAATGGCCGAAAATGATGCAGCAAAATCGGGCGGATGCCCCGTCATGCATGGAAACACGTCACTGGGAGACCGGTCGAACAAGGACTGGTGGCCGAACCAGCTCAACCTGAAGATCCTGCACCAGAACTCATCGCTGTCCGATCCGATGGGACCGTCCTTCGATTACCGCGAAGAGTTTGAAAAACTCGATTATCAGGCGCTGAAGGATGACCTTTATGCGCTGATGACCGATTCGCAGGAATGGTGGCCGGCCGACTTCGGTCACTACGGTCCGTTTTTCATCCGCATGGCCTGGCACAGCGCCGGCACCTACCGCACCGCGGACGGCCGTGGCGGCGGTGGAACCGGACAGCAGCGCTTTGCGCCGCTCAACAGCTGGCCCGACAACGTCAACCTCGACAAGGCGCGTCGGCTGCTGTGGCCGATCAAGCAGAAATACGGCAACAAGATCTCCTGGGCCGATCTGATGATCCTTGCCGGTAACGCAGCACTTGAGTCGATGGGCTTCAAGACCTTCGGTTTCGCCGGCGGCCGCGCCGATGTGTGGGAGCCGGAAGAGGATGTTTACTGGGGCGCTGAATCAGAGTGGCTGGGCGACAAGCGCTACACCGGCGATCGCGAACTGGAGAACCCGCTTGCCGCCGTGCAGATGGGCCTGATTTACGTCAACCCGGAAGGCCCGAACGGCAATCCCGATCCGGTTGCCGCCGCCCGGGACATCCGCGACACTTTCGGTCGCATGGCCATGAACGACGAGGAAACCGTCGCGCTGATTGCCGGCGGCCACACGTTCGGCAAGACCCACGGCGCCGGCGACGCAGCCGCGGTCGGCCCCGAGCCGGAAGCAGCCGGCATCGAAGAACAGGGCCTCGGCTGGCACAGCAGCTACGGCTCCGGCATGGGCAACGACACCATCGGCAGCGGCCTGGAAGTCATCTGGACGACCACGCCGACCAAGTGGAGCAGCAACTTCTTCTGGAACCTGTTCGGATACGAATGGGAGCTGACCAAGAGCCCGGCTGGCGCTCAGCAGTGGAAGCCGAAGAACGACATGGGCGCGGGCACGGTGCCCGATGCACACGATCCGTCGAAGCGGCATATCCCGCAGATGCTGACCACCGACCTGTCGCTGCGTTTCGATCCGGAATACGAAAAGATCTCGCGTCGCTTCTACGAGAACCCGGAAGATTTCGCCGACGCCTTCGCCCGCGCCTGGTTCAAGCTGACCCACCGCGACATGGGCCCTCGCGCTCGCTATCTTGGTCCGGAAGTACCAGCTGAAGAGCTGATCTGGCAGGATCCGATCCCCGCGATCGATCACGAACTGGTCGACGCCGCCGATATCGCCGACCTGAAATCGAAGATCCTGGCATCCGGCCTGTCGATCCAACAGCTGGTTTCGACGGCCTGGGCATCGGCCTCGACCTTCCGCGGCTCCGACATGCGCGGTGGCGCCAATGGCGGTCGCATCCGTCTTGAGCCGATGAAGGGTTGGGAGGTCAACCAGCCGGCCGAACTGGCCAAGGTGCTTGATGCCCTGGAGGGCATCCAGGCCGCTTACAACGGTGCCCAGAGCGGCGACAAGAAAGTGTCGCTCGCCGACCTGATCGTGCTTGGCGGTTGCGCCGCGGTCGAACAGGCGGCCAAGGATGCCGGGCACAACGTGGAGGTTCCCTTCACCCCAGGCCGCATGGACGCCTCGCAGGAGCACACCGATGTCGAATCGGTCGGCGTCCTCGAGCCGGTCGCCGATGGCTTCCGCAACTACCAGAAGACCAAGTATGCGGTCTCCACCGAGGAACTGCTGGTCGACAAGGCGCAGTTGCTGACATTGACCGCACCGGAGATGACGGTGCTGGTTGGTGGCCTGCGGGCGCTCGACGCCAATGCGGGCGGATCGAAGCACGGCGTCTTCACCGACCGGCCGGGCGCACTGACCAACGACTTCTTCGTCAACCTGCTCGACATGGGCACGGTCTGGAAGGCGACGTCCGACGACAAGCAGGAATTCGAGGGTCGCGATCGCGACAGCGGCGAGGTCAAGTGGACGGCCACCCGCGCCGACCTCGTCTTCGGCTCCAACTCGCAGCTTCGCGCCCTTGCCGAAGTCTACGCTCAGGACGACTCGAAAGAAGCCTTCGTCAACGACTTCATCGCCGCCTGGAACAAGGTCATGAACCTCGACCGGTTCGACCTGGCCTGAGCGCCACCAACACAATCGAGTGCGGCGGAATTCTGCCGCACTCCTCGCAGCCGGTATCTCCGGCCTGCGGACCATCCCACGAACATGGGATTCCGCTAAATCGCGTGATTTGACAGGCTGCCTTCCATGTTCGGGAGGATCAAGGACTGGCTCCACAGCGTGGCGCCGGAACTGCAGTTTTGGGGCTATGAGGGTGGCAATGTGCTGGCGGCAATCGCCGGCGCCGGTGGTTTTGCGGCCTTTTATGACGGACTGATATCCGTTTCGACGATGCCGACACAGTCGGTGTCCACAAGGGTCGGTGCGGCGTTCACCGGATACCCAGACATTCTTGTAACAGCCGGCCTGGCAATCATCGTCCTGGCGACGATCCTGTTCGGCAGCGATGAACGCCCGCGGGCGAAACTCTGGATAGACCGGATCGCTTCCCTGGCGGGCCTGGTGCTGGTGGGCACTGCGCTCTATTTCGGCGCCAGTTGGATCACCTTCGCGGCCGTCAGCTTTGTTTGCGCCTCCGCCCTGTTGCGATTGTGCCGTGTCAGCCCTGTATTCCTGAAACTCGGCGGCTTGATGCTGGCAGCCGGCGGCTTGGGTCTGGCCGGATTCGGCATCAGCGTCATCCACGCCCAACCAGTCCTGCTGGCGAGCCTGACCGTTCTGACCGGCATCTATGTCGTTTTCGCCAGCCTGATGACCTACCAGGGCGGCATATTCGAATGCAGCGGCAGCAGTTCGCCACCCCTGAGCGCCCGGCGCAGCCTTTTCGATCCGAATAGCGCCATCGCACGCCTGCTTGAGACATGGATCGACCGCCCCGTCGTTCTTTTGCTGTCGACGATCGCCCTGCCCGCGGTCTTCTGGGTTTCGGCGGAAACCAAGGCCAAGGCACCGTTTCTGACGTCCATGTGGACGCGATTGCCGTGGAGGTTGCTGACGGCGGGTGCCGCTCTTGCGACCGGAACGTCGGCCGGACTGATATTTGGATTGGCCAACGCATTTTGGGCTGTCGGGGACGTCGCCATAGGCTCCCTGGACTGGAAAACCTCTGCAGCCGAAGAGAACCCCGGTGCACTTTCGAAAGATCCATCCCGCGCGGGCAGTTGAACCGGTCCGGATTCATGTTTGCAAATCGGCGACGGATAGTTTGGCATTTGCCAACGACCTGTCGCTCTGATCGACCCTACGATCGGCCGATCGCTCGCGATCAATCCAGGTGGAGGCACAGCTCATGAATTTCGAGATTTCCCGGGAAGAAAGCCTTTGCATCATTCGTCCGAGGGGGAGGATTGACGCGACGAATTCCGTCGCCTTCGAAAGGTCCCTTTCGGAGCTCGTCGAATCGGGCTCGCAGGCTCTGCTTATCGACATGGCCAACGTGACTTACGTCGCAAGTGCCGGTTTGCGCGCTCTTTTGGGAGTGGCGACCAGGTTGCGCAGCAACGCCAATCAAGTTCGCCTTTTCGGCTTGAGAGGCCTGCCGCGTGAAGTGTTCGAAGTCTCGGGCTTGATCGCCGTCCTGGACGTCCATCCCGACGAAGCCAGCGCTCGGGGGGAACTGTCCTGATCTGGAACCACGTTCTGACGGCCGCAACCATCTTCGCCGGCCTCGGGCTGTTCTTCTTCGCGATGCACTTCATTGGCGTCAACCTCAAGCTCGTTGCAGACCTGGCACTCAGGCGGCGGATTGCACAGCTGACGTCGACAACACCTGCGGGAATGCTCGTCGGCGGAATCATGATTGTCGTGACACAAAGTGCTTCTGCGGCTGTGTTCCTGCTGGTCGGCCTGGTGCGCGCCGGAATGCTCACGCTGAGACAGGCACAGCCGGTCATCCTCGGCATCAATGTCGGCGCCGGCTTGATCCTGCTGTTTCTGACCATCGATATCCGTATCGCGGTGCTGATTTTGATCGGCGTTTCCGGCATCGCCTACACATTCGGCCCGTCCGATCGCGAGCGATTGGCCGGTGCGGCGATCGGTATCGGATTGCTCTTCCTGGGGCTGCAGATCATGCGCGAGGGCGCCGCGGATCTCGAGGGCATGCAGTGGTTTCACGACGTTGTGGCTGCCGCAGCCGGTTCACCGAGCCTCGCGCTCCTAGCGGGCGCTGTTCTGACGGTCATTGCTCAATCGTCAATCGCAGTGTCGGCGATCATGATCGTTTTGCTGCAGTCCGGACTCTTCGGCCTGAATGAAGCCGTGATGTTCGTCTATGGCACAAACATCGGCGCTTCGATTTTGCTGCTACTCTTGTCGACCGGCCTGACGGGCGTCCAACGGCAGGTTACGCTCTATCTCATTGGCTTCAATTTCGCCGCGGCTTTGATCCTGGTGCCACTTTTCTATCTGGAGATGATGACCGGAATGCCGCTTGTTGTGGCGTTGGTCTCCTCCGTTGGCAGCAATGCCGGAACCCAGGCCGCATTGGCCTATGTCGCCTTCAATGCACTGCCGGTTCCATTCCTGCTCCTGCTTTTGTCGAAAACCGCCCGGCTCCTGCAATCGGTCAGCCCGCAGACTCCGGTCGAACTCGGATCAAGGCCGGAATATCTCAACCCGCCCCTTCCCAACGAACCATCGATCGCATTGCAACTGGTTGAACTGGAACAGCAACGCCTCCTTCACCTGATCTCGGGCGCCCTGGATTGCCTGCGCTCCGGTTCCGGCGCAAAGGCGCTGCGCGACAATCTCGACGGCATCGATTCCCTCCAAAGAACCATTGCTCAATCCGTCAATCAGATCACGTCCAGACAGGCGCTGGGCGCTGAGCACTATCGGCGTATAGACCGTTCGTTGCGTGTGCTCTACACAACGGCCTCAATGCGGGACGCACTCGAAAGGCTCGGCTCCGAGATCGTCCATCTTCGCGCGAATTCACCCGAACTGACGTTCCCCCACGCTGTCGTCGAAGGACTCGACGCAATCCTGTCGATACTGACCAGCGTTGCCCGGTCACACGATGAGGATGACATCGGGCTCCTGACCCTGATGACCTCGAAAGAGGGTAACGGCACCGGGGCGATCAGACGGGCCTTTCTTAACGGCGAAAACACGGTCAGGATCGAGGACCGAAGCCACATGCTCAATGCTTTGAACTATTGCGAGCGGCTGATCTGGTTGTTCGGTGAGGCAGGTCAGGCTTATGGCAGGATCGGCTGAACGAAGAAGCCGCGCACGTCCGCGGTTTTGTCAATCAGCGTTGATCCCGGCTTTCCGCAAACCGTTGAGGATCTGCGCCGCGTCGTCCGGATTCTTGTAGCGAAACATCTCGTTTCGCTCTTTCAGCGAATAATCGGGATTGTGCTCGAATATCCTGCTCCAGGCCTCACGTGCTTCCTCGAACCTGCCGAGATAGCCGAGGGTGGAAGCCAGCATCGTGTTGGATGCGGCGGACGATTGATTGCGCGAAACCCTTCTCTGAAAAGCTATCGCTGCCTGGTCATAGTCTCCCAGGAAAAAATAGGATTGGCCAAGATAGTGCAGCAACTGATTGCTGTAGTGCGGATCCAGTTGCATCGCGTTTTGCAGTGCTTCCAATCCATCCTTCGGCTGGCCCGCATGATTGTAATAGTTGCCAAGATCCTGGTAGGCGTGGGCAAAGTTTGGATTGAGTTCAATGGCCCGTTTCGCCTGTTCGACGGCCTGATCGAATTGTCCACGGGAAAGACAGGCCATGCCCATGCCGAGCACCGCAAGCGGTTCCTCCGGATCGAGCTCCAGCGCATGTTCGAAAAAAGCCAATCCCTTTTCAAAAGACTGTTCGGGTGAATCTCCCCACTTGTTGATACCCATCATCCCGTAGGCCATGCCCAGATAGACGAAGGCCCTGGTGAATTTCGGATCGAGTTCGACCGCCTTGCTCAACATTGCAAGGGCCCGGTCATTGTCGTTGCGGGTTTGTCGCTCCCACAAAGCCCGGCCCTCGAGAAACAGGTCATAGGCCTCGACGCTGTCGGTATCCTGGCGCTCGACCGACTTCGTTTCCTCCGGAGAGAGCTTGATCGCCAGTGCTTCGAGCACGGCGCGTGTGACCTCGTCGCGGACCTCGAAGATATCTCCGACATTGCGTTCGAAAGCGCCTGCCCATCGCTGCTGCCTTGCGATGGTGTCGGTCAGTTGCACATTGATCTTCAGGCGACCGCCGCTGCGCGAAACGCTGCCGTCAAGGATGAACTTGGCACCCAGTTCGCGCGCGATGGCGTAAATGTCCTCGCCGGTATTCCGGTGGGCGAAGCTGGAATTGCGGGCAACCACAAACAGGCCCGAGAGGCGCGACAGGTCGGCAATAATGTCTTCTGAAATTCCATCGGAAAAGTAATCGAGCTTTGGGTCATCCGACTCATTCTTGAGCGGCAATACTGCAATCGATCTTTTGAGAGCACGGTCAGCTGCATTCGCAACAGCTGGATTCGGGTCCGGTGTCCGGCCAGATCGACTGCCCGGACCTCCCGCATCCTCTTCGGCCGCGATGGTGATAGGCATGGTAAAGGTCAGACGTGTTCCCTGCGCTGGCGAAGCGATCCGGATCGAACCGCCCAGGTCCTCCGCACGGCTGCGCATGTTCTTGAGCCCATGGCCGTTTGCCGGCTCATTGTCCAGGCCGCGACCATTGTCCTCTATGTCAATTTCCAGAACATCCTTTTCGCCGGACGGCAGCGAGAATCGGATCGACACCCGGTTCGCCCCGGAGTGTTTGGCGGCATTGGTCGTTGCTTCCTGCAAGATGCGCAGAATGTTGAGCGCGCCTGTCGGATTGAGGCCTTCGATGGCTGGAATGTCGATCATCTGCCAGTCAAGCTCAATGTCATGCAGCGCCAGTTGTTGCTCGGCACGCTCGCGAAAGGTGCCGAGCATGCCGGTAATGTCCTTGTCGACATCAAGAGACCCTATGAGCATGCGCAATTCTTCAAGAGCTGCCTGCGCGGACGTCTCGATCGCCTCCGGATCGGATTTGCCCAATCGGCTCATGGCGATGATCGACATCAGCTGCCCGCCGAGACCGTCATGGACATCACGCATGATCCGTCGCCGCTCCTCATTGAGAGCCTGGCGACCTTCCAGTTCCTGTCGTTGGGCAAAGGTCTCCCGCAATTGGCTTTCCCGGTGCTCGACCCGCTGATTGAGCGTGCTGACCAGGTCGTCGACGTGGTTGAGCGACTGGATCAGGCGGTGCAGGAAGATCACGCTGAGCGCCGGCAGAAGCAGGATATAGACGATGCGAAAATGCAGAAAATTGCTGTCCGGTGTCACATTGGCAATGATCAGCGTGTCGTGAATGGCCAGCGTACAGGCGCCGAGAACCGACATCAGGATCAGTCGGCTTTCCCAGCGCCGCTCCCTGATGGCAGAGTGAACGAGCGCGTAAACGACCCAACCTGACATCACGAGGCTGAAGGGCACGACGGCGAACATGTCGACATACTGGAATATGGCGTCTGGCAGGACCAGGAAAGCGACGGTCGCGACGGTGGGCAGGAGAAAGAAATAACGCTCCCTGAACGGCAACGGACGGTTGATCAGGCTGTAGGTGAACATCAGCCCGATGACCGAAAGCCAGAAATTGACCACATAGCCGAGAAGCGCCACGGCATGGGACAACACCACGGAGCTCGGCAGATAGATCGGTATCCCGTGAAGCGTACTGAATAGGAGCACCAACGCCCCATAAAGCGCAGCGCGTTCGTCGCGGCGGCTGACCCACATGACGAACAGCAGCGACGCCAACAGGACCTGCCAGAACACCACCAACTCCGGCAGCCGGACCGCGCGCAGGTAGTGCCATTCGAAACTGCTGCGCAGCAGATTCTCCGGCGCGACATAGACGTCGCTCAGAAAGCCGATCAGCTTGCCGCCGGGTTGCATGTGAATTTCCAGCGAATTGCTGCCAGGCGACAGCGACGTGGGAGCAATCGGTGCAAAGAAAGGCACACTCTGGTCGGGAATCAGGTCACCGCTGAGAAACCCGCCGGGGGAAAGCTCCACGTCATTGACGCGGATCTGGATCTGGCCGGAATAGTTGGGGACGTAGACCGCCCAGCGTCCGTTGCTGGCCGGAAACTCGAATTCCGCTCGGTAGATCCCAGGCTCCACCGGCCGTTCGGGAAACGACCGCCAATTGTCGGGAAGCTGTACCTCGCTGCCCAAACCGCCCTGACGGAATTCCATCCTTTCCAGAGGCGCCACACCCCTCGGAAGCGGCAATTGCTCGAAGGCCAGGACAAAGGTGATGATGGCCACACCGAGAGCCCACAATACCAGGACAAGGGGGCGATCCCACACGGTTTGATAACGTGACGCCATTCTCAGGAGATGTTGATCAGGCCGCGTTGTATGGCCTCGAACACCGCTTCACCCCGCGAATTGACCTCGAGTTTCCGGTAGATGTTCTTGATATGGGTGGGCACCGTGTTGCTGGAGATGCCGAGCTTTTCGGCAACGTCCTTGTAGGTGAACCCCTTTGCGATGCCCCAAAGAATGTCCATCTCCCGTTCCGTCAGCAGCTCGGCTGCGGTGCTTGTCTGTTCCGTCTTCTGCACCACCTGAATGATGTAACGCGCCACTGACGTCGAAATCGGCGAGCTGCCGGCGATAAGCTGCCGTACGGAATGAACGATATCAAGTGGCCGCGAATCCTTCAGCAGGAACCCGGATGCCCCGGCGGCAATCGCGGTGACCACACTTTCCTCGTCGCCGAGGACGGAGATAACCATGATCTCCATGTCGGGACGCTGTTCTCTCGCCAGCCGGATCAGATCAAAGCCATGGCCATCCGGTAGTTTAAGGTCCGTAATGAGGACGGCCGCCTGGTGTGACGCGATGGCCGCCGCACCTTCGGCAAAGGTCGCACACGCCGCCGCCACTTCGAAATCACTCTGCGAATCAAGCCCCGAGACCAACGACTGCAGCATGGCCGGATCGTCTTCCACCAGGATGAGCTTGACCTTGCCGGCGGCCATGTTTCTCCCTTCACGGTCCCCTGTTGGGGGCGTTTATGGCCTCATAGGCCAAGTGCCCAAAACCAACCGATAGTGGGCACCGAAAGGAACATTGCACCACAGGTCAACCCAGAGCAACCATCCCATGTTGATGGGATGGCTCGCTGCTGACGGACCCACAAACGCTTCCGACGTGCGTGAAAGCCTTTTCATGTCTTGTGAAAGCAGCTGCCGAACGTCCCGATTTGGAACCTGACGACGCGCTTGGCACCCCTAACCGTATCGCGCCAAAAGCCTGCCTCCGCCACCGGCTGACTCAAAAGCCAATGTTCAGGCGGAGACCCGCGGAATATTGCTGCTGAGTTTCCCCAATGAGCGCGCCAACATTGGCTCGGAGGGTGGTTTGCTCATTCAATTGCGCGATCAGGCTCGCATTGAGGTCCACGAAGAGGTCGTCTCCGTCATTGGCGAGTGTGAAACCGGGACCGTTGCTGCCGGCGCCGATGAAGCGAACATTTGCCGACTGTTCGTTGCCGCCGATCACACCCAGAACGCCAGCGCTGAAGTTTGCCTCGGCAGACATACCGCCCAGACTGAAGTCCGTGCCAATCTCCAACACCGGATTGAGAGTGACGAAAGTGTTCGACATCGCATCCACAACCAGGCCGAAATCGCCAGCCCCGGTTTCTGTGTAAGCATCCTGGTGAGTGTATTGAACGCCCACATCAAATCGCGGTTTGATATAGGTGCTCTGCGACAGGTCGAAATGATGGGAAATCCTTGCGTGCGCTGCGACCCATGCCGTCCCGGGATCGCTTTTGGCTGTGGTGATTCCACCCAATGTCATCACCTCCCGGGCCAGATCGAATTGGCTGTAACCACCGGATAGTGAAGCGGAGATGGTTGTCGGTCCGATTTCCCGTTTCAAGACGGCGCCGAGTTGGAACCGATCGCCGTCGCCGCTGAACCGATCGTTGGACATATCAGACAGCTCATAGCTCAGCGCACCACCGGCAAACCATCCATCTGAAATCTCGGCCTGCGCTCCGGCCGAGATTGTAAAAACCGTTTCGTCATAGCCAACCGACAGTCCATCGCGCTGACGCTCGATGCCGGTCCCGGAGACGTGCCCCCAATAGCAGCCGCCCTGATGCGAATAAACCGCAAGCCCCTCTTCGCTGATCGCAGGACAACTGTTGAGCTCGTTGGAGAACCGCAGTGAAGAAAACCGTGCCGAGGTTACCGGAGCAAAAATCTCACCCGGCGCATATCGGTCATATACATCGACCAGATCCTCGACCTCTCCAACCCTCAACAGCACCAGAGAAAGGTCTTCGACAAACTCGGGATTGACGGTTGACCCGTTCGGCGGCCCCTGAACGGATGCAATCAGATCCCGGACGTTGTCGCCGACACTCTTGTGATTGGCATTGATCCTGCCCCGCACGCTATCCCTTACCTTGGATTGAGCGTCCGCGTCCCCGTCCCAGGGCGTATAGTCCACCTTGTAGTCCAGCAACACCAGATTGTAGCCATCGGAGCGCGTGCCGCGGCTGATACCGTAGTCGACGGTCGCGGAGCTGACGGCACTCAGCCCGGTTGTGATCAGGTCACCTTTCGATTCAATGATCTCCAGTTGACCTTTGTGGCCATCTGCCGGCGTACCACTCACCACATGCGGCGTGATCGTTCCTGCAAACGTGGAGGCCTTGCTGGTATCGTCGACATCGATCAGATCATTCGCCTTGCCGAAGGCGATATCGACCTGCGTGTTGCCGCTGGCCGTCTGGGTTACAATGCCGCCAATGCCGACCTGCGCCACCACACCAAACGCCCCAGCGGAAAGGGAGCCATTGTTCGTCAGCTCGCCACCGGCAAGGTCCGAGTGCCGTCCAAGTCCGAATGAACCGCCAGCTTCGTTGGTAATGTCGATCGCCTGCGCCGTGCCCGTATCTCCGTCGTATAGACTCGAACGGATCGCTCCTCCGAGCATACCGTAGTTCGATATGCTCAGGGCAGCCCTACCGTCCGTCCGTATGACATAACTGCTGGTGTTGATGCTGTCCTGAAGCAGCGTACCGTGGTTGACGATCTTGTTTTGGTGCCCGTCCATCAGCGCGATCGTTTCGCCACCGTCGTACGCATTGGACACCTCTGCGCCGGCATCGATGTTGATTTCGATGGCGGCGTTGCTGCCGCTTCCATTGACGCTTTGCGCAAAGATTGCACGACCGGCTGTGCCCGAGGAACGAATTCTGCCCCCTTTGTCCACGTTGATGGTCACTGCTCCGCTTGTGTCGGTCGAAGCAGCACCGGCAACACTTTGCGCGAACAATCCGACCGAGCGTTCGCCCGTCACCAACACGATGTCACTGACCGAGGCCGTAATCTTGCCACTGGAACCTTCGTTGCCATTGTTGCCGACATAGTTCACGATATCGCTGTTTGCCGTCGGATCAGCGCCCAAAATACCACCTCCGCCGCCGACGGATTGCAGGTAGACACCATGTGCCCCGTCGCCGCTCGTTGTGATTGTGTCGTGGATTGCGATCGTTAGGTCGCCACCATCGCCAGTAGGCCCATCGGGCCTTTCAACAGGAATGCCAAAGCCCACGTGCAGGCCATCCCAGTCTGTACCGACACCGTCGTCGATATCTCCGGCTATACCGCCGCCGCCGCCGACGGATTGCGCCAGCAGCCCGGCGCTTCCCTTGCCGCTGGTGACGATGCTGCCACCCTCATTCAGGGTAATGTTGACATCGCCGCCGTCGTTGACGCCAGTCTTGCCGGCACCGCCGCCCTTGCCGCCGACAGTTGCAGTGGTCCAGAACGTTCCGGTACCGGCGCCACCCTTGCCGCCACCGCCGCCGATGCTCTGAGCGTGAATTCCGAAAGAGTAGTCGCCCAAGGTCTTGATGGCGCCGCTGCTGGTAACCGATACCGTCTCACCATTGCCTTCCGCCCCGCCCGATCCTCCGATGGACATCGACGCGCTGGTGAAGGTCGGCAATTCGTTACGGTCATCGATGCCGGTCTCGATCGCCAGCACCTGTTTGTTGGAGGTCCAGGCATCAAGACCCAGACCACCGTCGCCGCCAGTGCCACCGCCACCGCCGACGCTTTGCGCGACGATACCGTGCGAGAAATTGCCATTCGTCACCAGAGCGCCGGAGTTTGTGACCTCAACGCTTTCTCCGTTACCGCCCGAACCGCCACTGCCCCCGATCGCAAGCGCCATCTTGACTTCGACTTCGGACTCTTCGCCCTTCTGACTTTTGCATTTGTAGAGGCCAGCATCCTTGGCGAAGGTACAGCCGAGCTCTCCCGCATTGATCGAGGTGGTGGAGGCCGTGCCACCATCACCACCGCCGCCTCCTACGCTTTGTGCAACCAGGGCATCGGCGCCGATACCCATGGTGGTCACAGCGCCGCTGTTTGACAGCGTCGCCGTTCCTGCGTGCTTGCCGGAGCCACCGGAGCCGCCCACCGAAATTCCGGCATTGAGGGAAACCTTGTTTGCTGAAATCGCGGCGGCGGCGTCATCGGCGGTCTTGAGAGTCAGATTGAGATTAGCAGAGCTGCCTCCTCGTCCACCACCGCCACCAATGCTTTGCACATAGATCCCTGTAGAACCGCCCTTTTGCGTCGTGACCTTTCCGGAATTCGAAATACTGGCCGCACCGCCGACCGCACCGCCACCGCCACTACCACCGACATCCACGCTGACGGTGCCCTTTGGCGAACCTTTGACACTGGCCAGTATCGAATACGTGGTGCCACCATCTCCACCGGAGCCTCCGATGGAGGCGGCGTAAAGACCGGTAGCAAGGAAACTGGTCGTCGTCACCGCATTCTGGTTGTCGATCGACACGGTGCCCGCTTTGCCGCCCTGGCCACCGGATCCGCCGATATCGATGTTGACATTGACGGATTTTTCGCCGGTCCAGTCGACATTGCCCGTATATACGCTGCCCCCGGTCCCGCCATTGCCGCCTGTCGACAAGGCGAAAATTCCGTGCGAGCCAAAATCGTCCGTCGTGATGGTCTTCCCAGCGCCGAAAGTTGAGACTGAGACGTCTCCTGATGTCCCGCCATTGCCGCCGCTGCCGCCAATCGACACGCCAATCTGTGCGCTGACTGACCCTGAAGAGAAGCCACCTTGGGCGGCAAGCCCACCATCGCCCCCGGAGCCACCAACACTTTGAGCCAATATGCCATAGGAGAGGGCCCCGCGTGTCGCGATACTGCCATATGACTGGACAACCGCGTCTCCGGCAACGCCACCATCACCACCCGCGCCACCAATGGTGACGTCGATTTTGCCGCCCTTGCCGGCGGCGAGGCTGCCGCTAAGGCTGCCTTTCGCGCTGCCCCCTTGCCCGGCAATCGACTGAGCGATGATGCCGATGGAAAAGGTGCCGCTTGTGCTAACGGAGCCATGGCTTTCGACCGATGCCTTGGCGCTGGTCCCTGCATCCCCCGCATCAGCACCGATTGCAACACCGACGTTTCCCTTGCTCACCAGCGACACATCGGCAACGAAACCGGAGCTTCCTCCCGCTCCCCCGATGGATTTGGCATCGAGTCCAGCGGAGACATCGCCGGAAGTAACGATATTCGAGTTTGCATGGAGGGTGGCCGCGCCGCTTTTGCCTCCCTCGCCGCCGGCCCCGCCTATGGCAACACCGATTTCAACCTTGCTGGCACCTGAAGCCGTCATCGTGGTTCCGCTTTCGCCACCGCCGCCGGCAACGCTCATGATCGAGGCACCAGCCGAAAAGTGACCCGAGGTGGTCAAATCGCCGTGGATATCGGCAGCGACATTGCCGCTGGCTCCGCCCTTTCCGCCATGCCCGCCTATCGAGGCACTGATGGAACCAGTTTTGGATACGCCGGAGAATGCACCGGTGAAATGCGAAGCACCGCCACCACCGGCGATGGATTTTGCGTTGACCGCAGTTGATGAGTGACCCTTCGTCGTGATCGATCCATTGGAGGTCACCGATACGTTGTCGCTGTCTGCACCGGTTCCGCCACTGCCACCGACGGAAACATTGACGGTAACATTGGAAACAAGCGCTCCACTTGCGGTTATTCCCGAGTGACCGCCGCCGCCGCCGACAGACATGGCGTTTATGCCGGCCGAGTTGTCACCTTCGGTCTTGATGTCACGCGATAGCGTGACGTTCACGGAACTACCTCTGCCGCCGTCGCCCCCGCTGCCTCCGACCGCTGCGTTCACGGCAATCTCTGAAATCGCTGATCCAGCCGCCGTGGTGCCGGAATATCCACCGCCACCGCCAACACTGTGTGCGTAGACACCTGCGGAGTTGTCGCCTTTCGTGACGATACCTGCCGTGGAGTTTCCCTTCACGGTGACAGCACCGCCGTCGCCACCCGCGCCGCCACTTCCCCCGATCGCATCACCCATGGTGATCCTGCCGGCAACGGAGCCACCGATGGTGGTTCCGCTATGGCCGCCGCCACCGCCGGTGCTCTCCGCAACCAGCGCTGAGGAATTGGAACCCTCGGTCGACAGGACGCCGGTAGCACCCGTGGTTTCCACAACCACCTCGCCCGCGTTGCCGCCGGAGCCACCGGCGCCACCGATGGAGAGCGTCGCCGCTACCCCATTGGAGCCGGAGGCCGCTATTGAGTTACCGGCGTTGCCACCGCCACCGCCGACTGAATGCGCGTGAATGGCTGAAGCATTGCCCCCCTTGGTACTGAAAGCACCACCGGTGCTGACGCTGACCGCTCCTCCGTCGCCACCCCCATGGCCGGCACCGCTATTGGCGATGGCCAACGAAAACCCGGGACCTGCGCTCGCCGAGACCGCCGTTCCGCCATCACCACCGCCGCCGCCGGCGCTGAGGGCGACGAGACCGCGAGCACGGTCGCCCGTGGTCGAGACCGTGTATCCGCTTGCGCCTTTGTCATCATAGGTAACGGTGTCGCCTTTGCCGCCGTCTCCTCCGGAACCGCCAATCGCTACGCTGACGAAAGCAGATATGGCGTAAGCGGAAGAGCCGCTGCCGCCACCACCGCCGATGCTGGTCAGGAAAATCCCGTCGGAATCCATGCCGCTTGTGGAAATATCGCCGGCGTTTTCGACCGTCACCAAACCGCCATCACCGCCAGCGCCGCCCTTGCCGCCGATTGCGGCCATGCCGACTGCCGAATGGGCTGATCCGCCGCCGCCTCCAATACTGGCCACATAAAGACCATCCGAGTAGTACCCCGTTGACGACAGTCGCCCTTTATTGTGGGCCGTAACGCTTCCCCCATCGCCGCCCGGACCGGACGATCCACCCAGAGAGACCACACCAACAGCGCCGCCACCGTCGCCGCCACCGCCCCCGACGCTCGCCACGCCTGCAACGGCTGAGTTGTTGCCGGCCGTAGACAAAACAGAGCCGGATCCAATGGTCAGCTCGGCCTCTCCGCCCGCACCACCGGCGGAACCGTCTCCACCCATGCCCACAAAGCCGCTGGCAGATGATCCTCGCCCGCCGCCACCGCCGACGGATTGCACCAGCACAGCCGAGGCATTGTCTCCGGACGCGGTTATCTTGGTTCCATCATCAAGCGAAGCGGACACCGATCCGCCCGCCCCGGCGCTCTGGCTTCCCGCTCCATAGGCCAGGAAGCCACCGGATGCCTGCCCGGCATCACCGCTGAATCCACCCACGGATTGAATCAAAATTCCACTGGCCTCTTTCCCGAGAGTGGTTATGTCGCCGGAAAAGGTCAGGTTGACCGATCCTGCGGGGCCGCTGCCTGAACCGGCCCCACCGGTTCCGGTTCCAATGCCACCAACGGCTGCACCACCATCGCCGCCGGCGCCACCGTAGCTTCGCATGAAGATACCTTGTCCCTGATCGGCGCTCGTGGTGATCGTTGCGAAGAGACCGCCGAAGACATCACCTCCCTTGCCCCCCTTACCGCCATCCCCGCCGACCGTATCCGGGCTCGTAGCGCCATCAGCTCGGCCCCCATGCCCGCCATCTCCGGCAATACTGGCCAGATGTACGCCATGGCTTCCTGTATCGGACGCATTGCCGACAATTGTGATGCCGCCGTCTGCGCTGGTCATTTCGACATCGCCGGCGTCTCCACCCACACCTCCATCGCCGCCATAGTTGAGGCCACCCGTGTCCAAATTGGATGAGCCGCCGTCGCCGCCCCGGCCGCCGACGCTTTGAAGGAGAATCGAGGTCCCCCCGGTGCTGCTGGTGAATATCTGCCCGCCATTGAGCTTGCCGGTGACCTTGCCGCTGGTACCGCCGGCGCCGCCTTCGCCCGCTTCGGCCGCTTCGTGACCACTGGTGGCATGGCCGCCCAAGCCGCCATCACCGCCGACGGATTCCACCTGAAATGCCGGAGCAGTGCCCGATTGCGAGTATTCTCCACCGGTCAAAACCAGATCCGCGGTTCCGGCTGCGCCCCCGTCACCACCCTTGCCAGCATAGGCATCGCCCAAAATGGAGCTCATTTTGCCGCCGGTCCCACCGTTTCCACCCGTCGATGTCACCAGCGCCAGCGGGGCGTTGGTGGTGTTGCTCGCCGTGGTTCCAACCCCGACACTGAGCAAGACCGCTTCGGCGGATCCTCCCTTTCCTCCGTCACCGCTGCTGTCGCCGACACTGTCGGGATTTGAAAAGTCGGAGTTGTCGCCGCCCTTGCCGCCATCGCCGCCTTGCGAGTCGACCCTGAAGATGTTGTACGCGGGCGTACCATGATAGGACGTGAAGACACCGCCACTTCCAACGCGGATTGTTGCCGCGCCGCCATCGCCACCAGCACCGCCATCCATGCCAAACTTTTTGTAGTCGTCCTTTCCGCTTCCGCCACTACCCGCGATGCTCTCCGAGGCGATGAGTCTTCCAGGAACGCCATCTTTCAGGACATTGATCGTCCCACCATTGAAGTTGACGATCGTGCCGCCTGCGTGGTGGCCGGCTTCTCCCGTTTGCTCACCGCCCCACTCGGCAAACATCCATGCGCTGATCCCCTCCCTTCGAGTGTTGATCGTGGAGGTTGAGCCGTTGTAGTCGATTCGGATCGTTTCCGTGGCGACCGTGGATTGGAAGGATACGCCTGTATTATGCCCCGGTGGGTTGATGTCCTCAGTCAGCGTGTCGACGATCAATGTCCGCACGCCGTTTTCAGTCCGCACGGAAATACCATCGGACTGATCCCCCGTGCACGTCACAACTGTATTGCTTGTCTCGCAAGCGTCGTTCGCCAAGGAAAGAACAGACCATGCTGTCGTGACCAGCGCGGTCGTACCCAGCAGATTGGCCAGCGTGGAAAGTCGGCGTGCAGGAAATTTCATCGAGCAATATCCTTGTCGATCGCGCAACGACGCGACCCACAGCGCGAGGCTTGTGTTTCGGTAATTCCAGCCCAGCCCGGCTGGTCAGCCAGGTGCTTGTCGTGGTCTGTTGAGCCTACAGAAGGCTCCAACGATTGATACGGACGAACGGGCGATTGTCTGATACGCGTTCAATTTTGTCCGAAATTCGCGCATCACGTTCCGGCAGTGACGTGGCCAAACCCATTGTTGACGGGTCGCGATCAATGATTGCGGACGATTTGCGCAATCCCATCCATGATTCAAGCGTTGCAGGGATCCTAGAAATGCAATCAAAAAGAGCAGAGATGAGTCACATGTGATTTGAACTCAGCACCACTTATGGTGTAGTCCTCACCCAGGGACACAGACACCGCGGGAGAGCGGTCATCCTGAACAAGTGCACCTTATCGATCCTGTTTGGACTGGCTGCTTTGCTTACGGTTTTTGCTCCGGCCCTGGCCTCTGGGCAGGAAGGGCAGGCCGCATCGTGTGCGAACGCCGGTTCAGATCATCTGATTTTCAATACGCTGGATGACTTGCCAAAGGGCCAGCTGCGCCCCCTGGCGACCGCGTACTTTGCCGACCCATCCGGCTCCGTGGCAGCCGGCGACGTCGAAACGGAGACGTTCGCCGATACACCGTGCACTGGACGTTTCGCGATCGAGGGTCCCGACGGCGCTCTGTGGTTGCGCTTCTCGCTGGTCAATCCGCATGGGCACCAGGTGGAATGGGTGCTCGCTTTCATGGAAACCATCTTCGATGAGATGGCTCTCTACGAGATGTCCGAAGCAGGTCTCGCTTTGCTGGCGCAAAATGGCCGCACCCTGCCGATCAGCGAACAATCCATTGTCAGTGTGAAATCTGGCCTGCCCGTGACGCTGGAAGCCGGTGAAACGAAGGATCTTTATCTCCGGGTTTCGGGGACGTTCGCAAAACGCGCGACACCAGTCTTGGTTTCGGCTGACATGTTCGACCGATGGACTGTTTCCTTCGAAACCGTAGTGATCGTACTCCTCGGTCTTATGGGCATGCTCGCTGTTTTGAGTCCGATCCTGTTCCGCCATGTGCTGGCGCAGTTTTACAAGTATTACACGCTCTACATGGTCTCCGCCTTCCTGTTCATTTTCGTCACCTATGGCTGGCTCCATCGGCTTTTTGACGTCCAGTGGCCGGTCACCGTGACTGTCCCGATCATCGAGCTGGTCACGGGACTGAGCGTTATTGCGAACATCCAGTATTGTCGTGTCATGCTTTCGTCCGGCAAGCGACTGCGCGGCCAGAAAGCCGGGTTTGTAATCCTGACATTCATTGCCGTTGTCTTGTGCGGGATCGCCGTCCTGAACCCCTGGCGCTTCGCGATGCCCAACCACCTGATGCTGTTCGTAAGCCCCATGGTCTTGCTGGTTCTTGCCGTGCGTCGTCTGGGCAGCCTGCCCCAAGTGCCGGCCGTTTGCGCTTCACTGCTCAGCCTGATCTGTGGCCTCGCGATCGCCAACTATTACTTTCTGTCTCCACCACCGATTCCCGAGACCTCTTCTGTATGGGAGGTGATGCTGACGCGCGCCGGCACGTTCACTTATGCGTTCGGGATTATCGGCGAAGCGATGTTCATGATGCTGGCTATTTCGACGATGCTTCACACAATGCAGTTGCGAAGCTTACGGGCTGTCGAAGAGGTGGAACAGCTTCGGCATACGCTCGCCGCCACCGAAGAGCAAAATGCTCATGCGAGAGAGACGGCTGACGCCCAGACCAGGTTCATTGAAGATGCATCGGAAAACGCGGCGCATGAACAGACCCTCCCATTTGAAGAGCGTCTCGAATTAAGAGCCAGAAAGATCATTCTCGACAACGCGAGCAACAACCTTTTCGGAGCAAAAGCCCTGGCTTCGGATTTAGGCGTGAGCGAGCGGACCCTCGGCAGGCGGATGAAAGAAGCGCTCGACATGACCCCGGCGGCATTCATCCGGCAAACCCGTCTGAACCTCGCCCGTGATCTCATCCTGCTTCGTCAGTATGAAAGTGTGGCGGAAATCGCCTATGCCGCTGGCTTTTCCAGCATAAGCCATTTCGCCAAATTGTATCGTGCCGAGTTCCAGGAAAAGCCCAGCGATACTTTCAAGTCGATCAGGCACGCCAACAAGGCTTCCTGAGTTTTTCGCACAACCGTCGGATCGGTCTACTCAAATGGCGGTCGAGGCAGGCCTTCCTCGACCTCGATGTCGAAAGCGGTACACATATACCCCATGATGGCGTAGAGGCCGCACAGCACCACCAGTTCGACGACGCCACCCGCACCATGAGCCTCTGAGAACCGTTTCTGCACCTCCTCCGGGATCGATCGTTTGGCGCACACGCAGTCGACGATTTCGACCGCGGCCCGCTCCGTGTCCGTCAGCGAGGCGGGCAAGTCCCCCGCGGTCAAAGCATCGATCGTTTCCTGGTCTATGCCGGCCAGCGTGGCCGGTCTCTGGTGATGCGACCACTCATAGCCAAAGCCCTGGCGCACCGCATAACGCAGGATCGCTATCTCGCGAACCGAGTCGGGCAGCGTGCCCGCGAACCGCAGATGTTCGCCCAGCGCACCCACTTTGCCGGCAAGGCCCGGGTTGTTGAACATGGCGACATAGACATCGCCGAGATGAGCCCGTCCCTCGGCATGGGCGCGCGCGGAGGCCATATGATCGAACAAGGCGCGATCGGCGCCGGTCAGGGTACCGGTCGGATCTGGAAGTCTGGCCATCAGTCATTGTCCTCCCATTCCTTCTGACGGTCGCGCCAGACGCCAACCGGCGTCGCATAGGTCTTGTCGGTGTGCAGGTCGAGCACATAGGGACCGGGATAGTCGCGTGCCCTTGCAACCGCAGCCGCAATCTCGTCGGGCCGCTCGATCCGCTCGCCTTCGGCTCCCATGGAACGGGCGAAACCGACCCAATCGATACCCGGAATATCCGTCAATCGCTGCGGCCCCGGCCCCATTTTCGAGGCGCGGAAGTAGATGTTTCCATAGGACTGGTTGTTCATGATGGCGATGACCATCGGCACTTTCTCACGCGCAGCCGTATGCACCTCCATGCCGTGCATCAACATGCAGCCGTCGCCGGTGACCACCATCAGCGGCCGTTCGGGCCGGGCCAGCTTGGCGCCGATGCCGAGCGGAATGGCGCCGCCCATTGGTCCGAGATTGGTCAGCGAGAAATGGGTGCCTGGCTGGCGAATGTCCCAGTATTCGGCGCACCAGGCACGGTGGGCGCCCGAATCGACGCACAGCACGCCGTCATCGGGAAACGCGGCGCGCAGTTCGGCAATCACCCGGGCCGGGTGCATCGGCACGGCATCGCTTTCCATGTCCTCTGTCTGATAGCGGCGGGGTCCGCCTCTCTTGATCCGGTCGAGAAAGGCGCGCCGATCCGCCCGACCGGCTTCGAGCCCAGAGGCATCTTCTGTGGTCGCCAATGCCTCCAGCGCCGCCGCCGGATTGGCGACGATCGGCACCTCCGCCGACCAGGTTCGGCCGATCAGCAGAGGATCGGCGTCGACCTGAATCAGCGCGGTCGACGGAAGCATTTTCGGGTCCCATTGCATGGTGTCGCGCTGCGACAGATCCGAGCCGATGACCAGCAGAAGATCGACCTCGTCCGAGCGAATGGCGTCAATCGCCCAGCGCGAACCGCCGTAGCCGAAAACACCAAGCGCCAGAGGATGGTCGTCCGGCAGCGACCCTTTTCCGGAGAGTGTCGTCGCGACAGGAATGTCGAACCGCTCCGCAAAGTTGCGCAGCGCATCGATCCCGTGTGCATGCATGACACCGCGGCCAGCAAGAATGATGATGTTCCTGTTGGCCGCGTCGTTCATCAGGGCGACCGCCTTGTCGAGCGCATCGCTGTAGACGAACCGGGCGGCGCGCAGTTCAGGGGGAACCGGCGTCCAATCGTAGTCGAGCTCGGCCTTTTGCACATCCACCGGCACGGACAGATGCACCGGCTCGCGCTGGGTTGCCGCGTGGGTGATGGCATGGCGCAGGTGATGCGGCATCACGGCCCGGGACGATACCGACAGTGACAGTCCGGTGACCCGTTCCAGCACGTCGATATCGTCGATGCCGGCACCGGAAGCATCCTGGAAACCGCCCATGCCTTCCCAGCTTCGCGCCACCTCGCCGCTGACCGCCAGGACAGAGCTTCTGTCGACTCCGGCCGCGGCCAGGGCTGTCACCATGTTGAGCACGCCCGGACCGCCGATGCCCATGCAGACGCCGATATGGCCGGAAGCGCGCGCATAACCGTCGGCCATATAGGCCGCACCGCCTTCGAAGGCAGCAACGACGGTGCGGATCCCCTCGGTGCCGGTCAGCGGTGGCATGAAATTATCGTTCAGGCCGCCCAGGTCGACAAAACAGTGACTGACGCCCTGATCACGCAGCGCGGTGATGATGTAATCGGTGACCTTCATGAGCGGTTCCTCGACGACCGGACCATGCCGGGGTTGATGTTCGTCCTGAGAAACCAGAGTAAGGCGGTCGTCCCGCGTTACACAACCTAGAGCCGATCAAATCGGTCCAACGCTCCTATCGTTCGACGTAGGTGGCAGCAAATTCGATCGGAAAATTGACCGACCGGGCGATGAAACAATGGTTGTGGATGCGGTGATGGATCGCATCGGCGGCATCGAGATCGGTGCCCTTGGCAACCGTGATGCTCGGGCGCAACGTCGCCGAAATGAAGCGACCCGTGCCATCCGGCTCCGATTCACCGGTCCCGACGGCATCATCCTGATAGTCATGCACGAGGATTTTGTCGCGGCTTGCGAGATGCAGATACCAGAGCATGTGGCAGGCCGACAGTGCCGAAATCAGCAGGTCTTCCGGGTTCATCAACGACGGATCGCCACCGAGCAGCGGATCGTTGGAACAGGGTATCACCGGCTTGCCGGGCACCTCGATATTCCAGCTCCGATCATAGGCCCGATAGCTCTGATTACCGACGCCCTTGTTGCCGGTCCACACCACGCGCGACGTGAAATCGTGTTGTTTGCTCACCTGGAAACGCCTCCGGTTGAAAAAGGGGTCCATCGATAGCGTGTGCGCGCTCGCCTTGTCTAGGAAACGATCGATTGCACTGTCTGCCGGTCGAGCACATCCATGAAGGCGGAGCGTGCATCGACCATCACCCCGCGCAATTTGCAGTCGGGCGCGAAGACGCAGGTCGAGGGTTTGCTTTGCATGCATTCGACCACCGCGAAATCCGACTCGATTGCCCGCACGACGGTGCCGACGGTGATCTGCGCCGAGTCTCTTGCCAGGCTCACCCCGCCGGAGCGACCGCGCGTGGAGTGCAGGATGTCGGCTTTGACCAGTTTGGCCACCAGTTTCATCACATGTGACTTCACCAGATTGAGCCTTCGGGCGATTTCCTCGACCGTCATCGGTTCGTCCTCAGCGGCAAGCAGCATGACGACACGCAGTGCAAAGTCACTGGCCTGATTGAGGCGCATGGGCGATGCCTCCAAATCATTCATCTTGGATGTTGCATTTTACCGCGATTCGAACTAAATAAAAGATGCAAACAAAATGAATGTTTAAAGAGAGCCCCATGACAAGGCTGGAAGCCAGACCCGCCATCGATCGCACGCGCGTTCATGCAACGATCACCGAGCAGCAAATTTCCGATTTGGTCGATCGCTTCTACGCGGCCGTGCGAACCAACGAACGGCTCGGGCCGATCTTTCAGCACCACATCGAAGGCTGGGACGCGCATTTCGATCGGATGAAAGCCTTCTGGCGCTCCGTTCTGCTGAAAACCGGGGAATACAAGGGCAAGCCCGTGCCCGTCCATTTGCGCATCGAGGGCATAGGAACCGAGGATTTCGAAGAATGGCTGCGGCTGTTCTCAATCATTGCGGCCGACGTTTTCCACCGCGATGCGGCAGTCCTCGTCAACGATGCGGCGCGTCGGATTGCGACAAGCCTGTGGCTCTCTCGAACCAATGATCCATTCGCATCACCGCCTTCCTGGTCGCATGCCGAAACCAGACCGGCCGCGAGCAACGGCTGACTGAAAGGAAATCAGATGCCCATCGTAAGGCTTGCACAGCAAATTCTGTTTCTGCCCGGCACGCTTGTCCTCAAGCGCCTCGGTATCAGCGTCGAGGAGGACGGCGGAATCATCCGCTCGTTTATCAACGCCAGTTTCTGGGGTGCGATTGCCCTTGCCATCGCTCTGCAGTTTCTTGACTGAGGTTTGAATCGGCAACCGGTCAACCTATCTGAAGGCTCATGAAGGATGAGACTTCAGATACCGGAGACACTGGCCGGGCTGCCACATCGACCCGTAGGAACCGCTACTATTCAGGGCCGGTGTCGGATCATTTCGATGGCACTCTGTTCTACAATGCCGGCGGGTCGGTTCCGCGCGGCTGGCGCGAGCTGCTGAAGTGGCAACTGAATGATCGCGGCAGCCGCTGGCCGAAGAGTTTCGACAGCCCCTATGCTGGCGCGACACCGCATCAGCGGATCAACGGCGCGGATCTGCATGTCACCATGGTTGGTCATGCCACCATGCTTTTGCAGGTTGCCGGCCTCAACATTTTGACTGATCCGGTCTGGGCCAAGCGGGTCAGCCCGTTTCGGATGATCGGACCGACGCGACGCAATGCGCCCGGTATCGAGTTCGATGATCTGCCGCCGATTGACGTCGTCCTGCTGACCCACAATCACTATGACCACCTGGATCTCGATACCCTGAAGCGGCTGCAGGCACGCCATGATCCACTGGTTGTCACGCCGCTCGGCAACGACACCATCGCCAGGACGGCCGCACCCAAACTTCGTTTTGCAGTCGGTGACTGGGGCGACAGCGTCGAAATCGCTGACGGTGTCACGGTTCATTTCGAACCCTGCCACCACTGGTCGGCGCGCGGCAGCCGGGACCGTCGCATGGCGCTTTGGGCCGCCTTCGTTCTGGAAACTCCGGCCGGGCGCATCTACCACATCGGCGACACCGGCTTTCATGACGGCATCCATTATCGCGAAGTCTTCGACAAATATGGCGGTTTCCGCCTGGCGCTCCTTCCGATCGGCGCCTATGAGCCGCGCTGGTTCATGCGCGACCACCACCAGAACCCGCAGGAGGCAGTTGAGGGCATGCGCCTGGCTGGCATCCAGTTTGCCGTCGGCCACCACTGGGGCGTTTTCCGTCTGACCAACGAAGCCATCGACGAGCCGCCGCTCGCCCTGTCCGATGCGCTCGCCGCAACCGACATCCATCCCGACCGCTTTCGCGCTCTCCTGCCGGGCGAGATGTGGAGCGTGCCGGAGACCTCAAAGAATGGCTGATCGAATGCCTCAGCCGCACTCACCGTGATTCATCGTCGCAAACCGAACACGAAAATCATCATCGATATCTGATAGCGTCACCTCTGCGAAGCGTTTCAGCAACGCTTCCGCTGCCTCGGCACGCGCCTTTCGCATGGTTTCATTCACAGCCTGTTCCACCAGGCATTTCGGCGTCGGGTTGGCCAGGCCGAATGCAAAGAGCTCCGGTTCGCCGAGCGCTTCGTAAACGTCGCGTAGCGTGATCTCCTCCAGCGGACGGACCAGTGTCCAACCGCCGCCGTGTCCCTTTTCCGAATTGACGTAGCCATTCTCGCGCAGCCCGGCCATGATGCGCCGGACCACGGCCGGGTTGGAGCTCAGTATTTTGGCGATCTCCTCCGACGTAAGCGGGCCATCGGCTTCGGCCATGTGCAGCAGCACATGAAGGAGGCGGGAAAGGCGACTGTCCTGACGCAAGGGTTTCTCCGTTTTGCAGACCATAAGTCATGAAACTTTTAAAGTCACGTGAGGATTGACACGACCTCAATCTCTCGTTACTTCATAGGTAACAAGAAATTCGGAAACCCATGAACCGACACTCCCCGAACATTTCGACAGGTCAGATTTCACCGTGGCTCGCCTTTGCAGTGCTACTTGGCGGCGCGGCGATCAACGTCATGGACATCACTTTGGTGATCGTTGCGCTGCCGTCGATCCAGGCGGACCTCGCGGCCGATCCGGGTCGCATTGGCTGGGTGCCGGCAGCGTATGCCACGACGTTTGCGCTGGGGCTTCTCACCTTCGGCCGCATCGGCGATCTAAAGGGCCGCAAGATGGTGTTTCTGATCGGCTTGGCGGCCTTCGCGGCCGCTTCGCTTCTGTGCGCTGCCGCAACTGATTTCTCCTGGTTGATCACGGCCCGCGCAATCCAGGGAATTGCCGGCGCTGCTCTGGTGCCGCAGGTGCTGGCTATGATACCGGCGCTCTTCGCACCCAGCGAGCGTCCGCGAGCCTTTGCCCTATTCGCCTTGATCGGGAGCTTTGCCGCCGCCTGCGGCCCGCTGCTTGGCGGCCTTCTGGTCACCATCAATCCATTCGGACTCGGCTGGCGGACAGTCTTTCTGACCGACGCCATCTGTGCCATTGCCTTCCTAGCCGCCGCGGCACGGTTGGTTCCAAAGGTGCCCGGCCAGCCCGGCAAACCGGTCGATGGACTCGGCGCCTTGCTGTTCGGTTCGATGACGCTTTGCCTCATCCTGCCGCTCTTCGAGGGTCAAAGGCTGGGGTGGCCACTGTGGACCGTCGCAATGATGGGGCTTGCCGTTCCGTTTGGTTTCGCCTTCATCCTTTGGCAGCGGCACCAGTCGCGCAATGACGCGCCTCAAATGCTGCCCTACGATCTCCTTACCCAGCCGCAATTTGTCGCCGCTCTCGGCCTTGTCGTCCTGCTTTTTTCGGGACCGCCAGGACTTTTGCTCGTCCTCTCCGTTATGCTGCAGACAGCCTTTGATCTCAGTCCGGCGCTTGCCGGCCTGACCCTGGCTCCCTTCCCGCTCGGTGTCATGTCCGGCTCACTGCTCGGTTCCCGCTTTATACCGTCGGACACGGGCATTCGAATTGCCATCGGTGCGGCAATTCTCGCCCTGAACCTGGTGCTGTTGCTGCTGGTTCTGCCGACCATAGATGAAACGGTCTTCTGGCTGATGCCGCCGCTTTTTCTCGGCGGTCTGGGAATGGGCATGGCGGCGCCGGCCCTCTTCCAACGCGTGATGGCCGGTGTGCCGCCGTCGAGCGCCGGAGTGGCTTCCGGCGCTGCTCAGACCCTGCAGCAGCTTGGCGCGGCAGCCGGGATTGCCGTATGCGGCGGCATTTTCGCGGCTGTTCTTGCCGGCAATCCGCAGACAGGGCATGCCGTCGCGGCTGCCGCTGCCACCGGCTTTCCAGCTGTTGTCGTTACCATTGTCGCGGTTTTCACCGGCTTTTCGGCCCTGCGGGCAAGGCCCACCGTTTAGCGACAGGACGATGGGCGTTTCCGCCCTTTGCGCCCGAATGTCCGTTCAGGTTCGGTTCATAAAGCATTAACCATACTGGTGGAGTCGCTGTATGGAGGCCTTGAGATGCAACCGTTTGGACTCGTCAGTCTCGCTCTGGGAGCAGCAGCGCTTTTTGTTGTTGCCATGCAAACCCCCGCGATGGCAGGAACCGCAGCCAGCCTGGCCGATGGCAAACAAATACCCAGCATTGCTCAGGTCGACAGAGCAACTGAAGTTGACTACCGCGGTGGCAAACGCCGATATCATGGACCGAAAAGAAAATACCGAGGCGGCCCCGGGTATCGCGGACCAAAAGGGTATCGAAAATACCCCAGATACAGAGGCTACCGCGGATACCGTGGCGGTCCTCGCATCGGCTTTGGATTCTACTATGGGCCGCGGATCCTCGTGCCTCCGCCGGTGATTTATGCACCGCGACCGCCGGTCCGCTATGCGCCACCGCGCTACGGCAACAGGTGCGGTTACTGGCAAGCCCGCTGCTCGGCCAACTGGAGCCGCTACAGCGATATCAAAGGCTGCCTGCGGTATCACGGCTGCTATTGACCGCCGCACCGGCGACCTTGCGGCACCGGGTGTGAAACGGCCCGGGCATCCCGCTTGTCACAAACTGCGTAACGTCAGGCGGCCATCCGTCACAATATGACGCGCCCAATCTGGTAATTTGCCCGCAGTTCAGCCATATAACGCCCGAAACACCGCTATCACGGCCACAGACAAGGACGGGCCAATGGCTGAACGCGTTCAGTTCGCCAAAATGAACGGATTGGGCAATCAGATTCTCGTGGTCGACATGCGCGGCCGCGACGATTCCGTGACGCCTGAGGCGGCCATCGCCCTTGCTGCCGACTCGTCAACCGCCTTTGACCAGATCATGGCCATCCACGATGCGCGGTTGCAGCACACCGACGCCTATATCGATATTCTCAATTCCGACGGTTCAAGCGCCCAGGCCTGCGGCAACGGCACGCGATGCGTGGTCCAGGCCCTGTCGGCGGAGACCGGCAAGCAGGTCTTCACGTTCCAGACCATCGCCGGCATCCTCAATGCCCGCGAACATGATGACGGCATGATTTCGGTCGATATGGGGCGGCCGGAGTTTCACTGGGAGAAGATCCCGCTCGCAGAGGAGTTTCGCGACACGCGCATGATCGAGCTGCAGGTTGGTCCGATCGATGCACCGGTGCTGCACTCTCCGTCGGCTGTATCCATCGGCAACCCGCATGCGGTGTTCTGGGTCGAAGAAGACGTCTGGACCTACGATCTCGACCGGTTCGGACCGCTGCTGGAAAACCATCCGATCTTCCCGGAACGCGCCAACATCTCGATCGCCCGTATCCGTTCCGATCAGGAACTCGACCTGCGCACCTGGGAACGCGGCGCCGGCCTCACCCGCGCCTGCGGCTCCGCCGCCTGTGCCGCTGCGGTCTCCGCCGCGCGCACCGGACGCACCGGCCGCAAGGTCACCGTCAACGTGCCGGGAGGCCCGTTGCTGATCGAGTGGAAAGACAATGACAAGATCATTATGACCGGGCCCGCGGAATGGGAATACTCCGGCTCGGTCGACCCGACCACCGGTGCATGGTCGGCCGATGCAGCGCCGAAAGAGAATCTTTCGTGAGCGGCATCGACATCATCACGTTCGGCTGCCGCCTCAACACCTATGAGTCCGAGGTCATGCGCCGCGAGGCGGAGAAGGCCGGGCTCGACAACGCGATCCTGGTCAACACCTGCGCCGTAACAGGTGAGGCCGTGCGCCAGGCCCGCCAGGCGATCCGCCGGGCGCGTCGCGAAAATCCAGCCGCCCGCATTGTTGTTACCGGCTGCGCCGCTCAAACCGAAGCCGCGGCCTTCGCCGCCATGGACGAGGTGGACGCGGTGCTCGGCAACGAGGAAAAGCTGACGGCGACAAGTTACCAGTCACTGCCCGATTTCGGCGTTGCGGCGGAAGAGAAGATCCGCGTCAACGACATTATGAGCGTCCGCAACACGGCACCACAGATGGTCGATGCCATCGAGGGCCGCGCCCGAGCCTTCGTTCAGGTGCAGAATGGCTGTGACCATCGCTGCACCTTCTGCATTATCCCCTATGGCCGCGGCAACTCGCGATCCGTGCCCATGGGCGCCGTGGTGGATCAGGTGGCAAGGCTGGTCGACAACGGCTATCGCGAGGTGGTCATTACCGGCGTTGACGCGACAAGCTACGGCGCCGACCTTCCCGGCCAGCCGACGCTAGGCAAGCTCGCCCGCACCATCCTGGACCAGGTACCGACACTCGAACGGCTGCGCCTCTCGTCCATCGATTCGATCGAAGCCGATCATCATCTGCTCGCGCTGATCGCCGATGAGCCGCGCTTCATGCCCTACCTGCACCTGTCGCTGCAGCATGGCGACGACATGATCCTGAAGCGCATGAAGCGGCGTCATTTGCGCGCCGATTCGATCGCTTTTTGCCAACAGGTTCGGAGCCTGCGGCCCGATATTGCGCTGGGTGCCGACCTGATCGCCGGCTTTCCGACCGAAACCGCGGCGATGTTCGACAACGCTCTGTCGCTGGTCGACGCCTGCGGCCTGTCTTTCCTGCACGTCTTTCCGTTTTCGCCGCGCGACGGTACCCCTGCCGCCCGTATGCCGCAGCACCAGCGCAGCCTGATCAAGGCACGCGCCGCCACGCTGCGCCACAAGGGCGAAGAGGCCTACCTGGCGCATCTCGAAATGATGGTCGGCACCCGCCAGTCCGTGCTGATCGAGAAGCCTGGCCTTGGCCGCACCGAGAACTTCACGCTGGTCAGCCTCGCCGGCGGCGAGCCGGGCACTATTGTTCCCGCCGCCATCACCGGCCATGACGGCGGCCGGCTGCTGGCCGACATCACAACCGATCAACCGACGGCCCGGGCTGCCGCCTGAGACCGCTTCACCTGAACTGTTTGGACGCATATGGCACTCGGCTTCATCAAACGGGTTTTTTCCTTCGGCAAGAAGAAGGTCGTCGAGGCGGAACAGCCCGAAGCGCCCCAGGCTGAACAGCCCGCTGAGGCCGCGCCGGCCGCCCCAGCGCCGGTTGAACCGGAACCCGCGGTGCCCGAAACCCCGCCGGAACCGCCGGTAGTCGAAGAACCCCAGGCCGAGCCGGAAACAGCCGCACCAGCGGAACAGATCACGGAGCCGGCTCCGCCGGCGGAACCGGAACCGCCGCAGACTCCTGAGCCTGAGCCTGAGCCTGAGCCTGAGCCTGAGCCTGAGCCTGAGCCTGAGCCTGAGCCTGAGCCTGAGCCTGAGCCTGAGCCTGAGCCTGAGCCTGAGCCTGAGCCTGAGCCTGAGCCTGAGCCTGAGCCTGAGCCTGAGCCTGAGCCTGAGCCTGAGCCTGAGCCTGAGCCTGAGCCTGAGCCTGAGCCTGAGCCTGAGCCTGAGCCTGAGCCTCGAAAGGCTGAAGGCGCGACCGCCGAAATCAAGCCGGAACCGCCTGTATCAACAGATGATTTGCCGGACCCCGAACCGCGCAAGGTCACCGTGGCCGACACCGTCAGCGCG
The DNA here is from genome assembly GCA_965216535.1 of Hoeflea sp. GTDB lineage: Bacteria > Pseudomonadota > Alphaproteobacteria > Rhizobiales > Rhizobiaceae > Hoeflea_A. The sequence continues at coordinate 766,574 of OZ244175.1, read as the reverse complement.
GAGCAAACGGCCGAACCGCAAACCGAGCCTGAAGCGCCTTCCGATGATGAGACCCAGCCCGGCTGGTTCGCACGGCTGCGCAAGGGGCTGTCGCGAACGTCTTCGCAGCTCACCAGTCAGATCGCCGGGGTCTTTACCCGACGCAAGCTGGATGAGGACACGCTGCAGGACCTGGAGGATATCCTCATCCAGTCCGACCTCGGCGTCGAGACGGCCCTGCGCATCACCGACACACTGGCTTCCGGCCGCTACGGCAAGGACGTGTCGACGGACGAGGTGCAGGCCATCATGGCGAGCGAGATCGAAGCGGTGCTCGACCCGGTTGCCCAGCCGCTCGAACTTGATCTCAGCCACAAGCCGCACGTGATTCTGGTCGTCGGCGTGAACGGTACCGGCAAGACCACCACCATCGGCAAGCTCGCCGCCAAGCTCAGCGACGGCGGCTTGAGTGTCATGCTTGCTGCCGGCGATACTTTCCGCGCAGCCGCCATCGAGCAGCTGAAGATCTGGGGCGAGCGCACTGGTTCACCGGTGGTCTCGTCGAAGCTCGGCGCCGACGCGGCGGGCCTTGCCTTCGACGCCTTCGAACAGGCCCGAGACGCCGGCAGCGACGTGCTTATCGTCGACACCGCCGGCCGGCTGCAAAACAAGGCCGAGTTGATGGATGAGCTCGAAAAAATCGTGCGTGTCCTCGGCAAGCATGATCCCGAGGCACCCCACACCGTGCTGCAGACGCTGGATGCGACCACCGGCCAGAACGCACTGAGTCAGGTGGAAATCTTCCGCAATGTCGCCGGCGTCAACGGCCTGGTCATGACCAAACTCGACGGCACAGCGCGCGGCGGCATCCTGGTGGCTATTTCCGCCAAGCACAAACTGCCTATCTATTTCATCGGCGTCGGAGAAGGCGTCGACGATCTCGAACCGTTTGCGGCCAAGGATTTTGCCGCGGCGATCGCCGGTGTTCCGGCAGAAAATTCATAGTTTTGGAGATGGCCCGTATGGACCAGCCGATTTTCGAAAGAGACCCTTCCGACCCGGAACGCCAGACCATCAATCCGGTGCTGAAGATGGCGCTCGAACTCGGGCCGCTGGTCGTTTTCTTCTTCGCCAACGCCCGCGGCGAATGGCTGGCGGAACAATTTCCGGCGTTGGCCGCTCTGGGCGGACCGATCTTCATCGCCACCGGCCTGTTCATGGTCGCGACCGCGATTGCCTTGACGCTGTCCTGGATCCTGACCCGCACCATTCCGATCATGCCGCTGGTCTCGGGCATTTTCGTCTTTGTCTTCGGCGCGCTCACCCTCTGGCTGCAGAACGACACCTTCATCAAGATGAAGCCGACCATCATCAACGGTCTGTTCTTCGCCGTGCTGATGGGCGGGCTCGCCTTCGGCAAGTCACTGCTGGCCTACGTGTTCGACAGCGCCTTTCGTCTCGACGAGGAAGGCTGGCGCAAGCTGACATTGCGCTGGAGCCTGTTCTTCCTGTTCCTGGCAATCGTCAATGAGGTTGTCTGGCGCAATTTCTCGACCGATTTCTGGGTGGCGTTCAAGGTTTGGGGCATCATGCCGATCACCGTGGTCTTCGCCATGCTCCAGATGCGCGTGGTCATGAACCATTCGCTGGACGACGAGCACGAGGGCGAAAAAACCGGCGGCTAACGCGTCAGCGCGCCGGCACGGAAACCTGCGGCAAAAGAGCAAGCGCCGCCGCACCCTTTCCGGGGTCGTCGATCACCAACAGCAGGTCGACCCGGCCACTTGCTTCGCCGGTCACAGCGATCCCTTCGAGTTTTTGATCGCCATAGGCGCCGGCAAGCCTGGCAATCTCGACAGGCGGGGCGTCGGATTGCGGATCCCAGATCCAGATCCGCGGACGATCAGGATTGTTTGACGTGTTTGGCGTCTCCCCATCCTTGAGCAATGATGAACAGGCCTCGGCCACCCGTTTTTTGCTCTTTTTTCCGCGCGCCGCTGAAACGCGAGTATCACCGGTGGCAATCAGCAACCGCTCGCCCAGCGGCTCAAGGGCCCGGATACCGGTGTTCTTGAGCGGCCCGTCCTCGTCCCGGAATACCAGTCGGATCAGCTCGGTATCGGGAACCTCACTTTTCTTCTTCGCATCCAGCAAGGACATCGGAGACCGCACCAGCATGGCAACGCCCTCTTCCCGCAACGCCGGACTTCGCAGGCCGAAATAGATGTCGTCTCCGAGTCGCGCCAGACCCTCGATGTTCATTCCGTCACACTGCAGCGGTTTTTCCAGATAGCCGTCGATTTGCGCATGCTGTTCGAAAGCACTTCGAAGCAGTTTCCGCCTGGACTGGATGCGAAGCGACCCATCGACCGGCTTGCCATTCGCGCCGATATCGAACTGCGCCAGGAACCATCGGGCCTTGTCCTTCTTGCCGGAGCCCCGCTTGTTGCCCATGGAGCCGGTGATCAGGACCGAACCACCCTGCAGGTCAATTCCCTCGAGGTCGACTTCATCGCATTTTTTGCCTTTTCTGAAGTCAGCACAGATCGTCCTGAACAGGTCGCCAAAATGGGTGCCGGCACGATAGCTGGGTGTCGGTCCGTCAATCTGCAGCTCAAGTTCTTGGACGGCGACCATTTCATCGGCAACGACGAGGCAGCGACCGTCTTCGAAGCAGGCCGCACCGCTCAGATTCCGTGCTGCCTTCGCGTCCGAATCATAGTCGCGAAACAGTTTGCGCTTCGGCTCCGCCAAAGTCGTTGGCACACGGGCTAGGTGGCCGGGTTCCTTCGCGAGCGATCCGGTTACCAGGAGACCAGGTATCAGCATCGCAAATCGCAGGGCGTTCTTCCGCCATCGATCTGCAGGAAGTTTCATTTTCCGACACCGATCCGCATTTGTCCTATCGAGACTTCACAAAGGTGGGGTCAGGTTGTCCCCGCAAACAAGCGACGATCCATGGATAGCTGTCTGTTACGTAGTACCCATAGGTGCCGTTCACGGTCATTCCGTTGCATTCATCCAGGTCACCCGCGCCGGTAAACTCGTAGTCTGCTCGATAGAGACCGTCATAGGCTCCGCCTGGGCTCCCGTCGCCGGTCGGACGTGTTCCCTTTTTCAACTCAAACCCGGGAATGGCCTTCCGAACGGTTCCGGTCTCATCTTTGAAAAAGGAGCCGTAAACCGGAAATCCATCCGCGGCGAAGCCGATGAGTGGCGAGCCATTCGGTCCCGGATTGTCATCGAACAACGCCACCGGATTGCCGTGGTAATGGTATCGCCCGTCGGGTTGTGTGTGGGCGTGATGATTGTCTTCAGCGAACGGCGCCAGCGGCGACATCGGGTCCATCAGCCAGGGATCGTTTTGAGAACAACCGGTAAGGACGTTTCCGTTCCGGTCCGCCCGCGGGTTTGTCGGCCGAAAACAACCGGCGGATTGTATGTCGACAACCACTCCATTGAGCAGGACCGCCTCATAAGACGTGTGCGTCAGCGGTGTGATGTCAGCTGCCAGTTTCGGATTACGGGCGACGTTGAAAGTGTGTCCGATTGCGGTTACCGGTGAGCCAAAGTTCCTTCTCGAACCACCACCGACATCATGATTGGGGATGCCGTTCGATTGGATTATGCAGAAATCACCGTTGACGGTGACGACGACCGCGCCTGACAGCGATCGGTCCTGCTGCAGATCCGTGATTTCCGAGACGTAGGTCTTGGCGTAATCCGCGCAATCAGCGGACGTATCGGACAGGATTTCACCGGTTATGTCGATGCGATTAGGGTTCTTGTCCGCGGTCTGTTCAATCTCGTTGGCGCTCTGACCGAGAACTGGTGTCGCGAAAATTGCGCCGAGCGCGACCCCAAACCAGAATTTGGCACGACCTTGCATGTGAGTTCTCCAATCTTCCGCAAAAAAGTTAGTCCACGACTTCTCGTCTGTCCATGAACCCAGATCGATGAGCGGGCTCTGGACAACACCGTCGACCCACACGCCAATCAAAGGTCTCACGCCCAGGAGCCAATGGCTCCCTCGACCATCAGGAAACGCGGTCCTTCAGCCTCGCCCAGAACCACAGCGCTCAGTCGACCTGTGCTGAAAGCGCCAGTGTCGATCCCGATCCGGTTGGCTTGGACATCCGGCACATTCATCGGTGTGTGGCCGTGTACAACCAACAAGCCGTGATCGTAGTCGCTGTTCAGAAACCGGTCGCGGATCCACAACAGGTCGCGCTCAGACTGCTGCGCCAAAGGAAGGCCGGGCAGAATGCCCGCATGCACAAACAGGGTGTCCGGTGTCCGGTGATAAAGCGGCAGGTCGCGCAACCAGGCGAGCCGCTCAGGCCCGATCGCATCAACCAGGTGATCGGCGCTAAAATATCCGAAACGAAAGTCAAGCCCGAAGGAATGGATGGTCGCATCGCCGCCATTGTGGATCCAGCCGGCCCAGGCCTGACGGTCATCGGTTTCCGTGCAGGCAAGCATCATTGCCTCATGATTGCCCTTCAGGCAAACCAGGTCGAAGCCATCGACACCACCCATCAGCCGATCGATGACGGCGGCGCTGTCAGGACCGCGATCGACATAGTCGCCGACAAACACCATCGTCGCCTCGCTGTCCGGATGACGGCGCTCGCGATCGGAGGCGATGTGCTCCAGCATCGTTTCCAGGAGATCATCCCGGCCGTGCACATCGCCGATGGCATAATGGATCATCGCCATGCATGCCTCGTTTAAGGGTCAGTTTTGAAAGCAGAAGAAGTTTAGGACGAACTATCCTGAACGGACAGGGCCTTCTCGATTTCGGGCAAAAGCTGGTTCCGGACCGACTGCGGTGAAAACGGCCCGACCTGTTTGAACAGGATGGTACCGTCCCGCCCGAGCAGATAGGTCTCGGGAATGCCGTAGACGCCCCAGTCGATCGCCGCAACGCCCTTCGGATCGATCCCGACCGCTGAATAGGGATTGCCGAGCTCCCCCAGAAAGCGCAATGCGTTGGGGGTCTCGTCCTTGTAATTGATGCCGACGACATTGATGCGATCGTCCCTGGCCAGCGCCATCAGCAGCGGGTGCTCCTGCCGGCAGGGCACACACCAGCTGGCCCAGACATTGACCAGCGTCACCTTGCCCTCGACATCGGCGCTGGTCAGCGCCGGCACCTGTTGCCCATCGCGCCTCAACCCCTCGAGAGGCGGCAGATCGAGCTTCGGAGCCTGGGTGCCCACCAACGCCGATGGGATTTCCGAGGCATCCTTGCCCGACACGAGACGGACATAGAAAAGACCGGCCAGCAGGACAAAAAGGATCAGCGGCAGGAAAGCCAGCAGACGCCGATTGACCAGCGAACGCGCCGGTTTCGGTGGCTGACTGGTATCAGCGCTCATCCTCGCCTCCGCGGCTGTCTGAACGTCGTCGCACGCCATGCGCCTCCAGGTCGGCCAACTCGGCTCGACGCGCCCTCTGGTCGAGCGCCACCCAGCCGATCAGCGCCAGGATCGTCAAAGCAGTCGCACCATAGGAAAGGGCAACGAAGGTAAAATGCGTCATGCCGCCGCCCGGGCGGCCTGTCGCCGCAGTGAAGCGACGCGACGGCGCCAGATTTCGTTGCGCATCGCCATCAGGTGAAGGGTGAAGAACAGCATGGTAAAGGCCAGCGCCATGACCAGAAGCGGATAGAGCATGCTGGCATGGATCGTGGGCCCATCGAGGCGGATGACACTCGCCGGCTGGTGCAGCGTGTTCCACCAGTCGACGGAAAACTTGATGATCGGAATGTTGACGTAACCGACCAGGATCACGATCGCCGAGACCTTTGCCGCACGTGCCGGATCGTCCATTGCCCGGTTGAGCGCGATCAATCCCAGATACATCAGAAGCAACACGAAAACCGACGTCAGACGGGCATCCCAAACCCACCAGGTGCCCCACATGGGCTTGCCCCAGAGCGAACCGGTCAGCAGCGCCAGAAACGTAAACACAGCGCCGATCGGCGCGGCGGCCTTGGCTGATACATCGGCAAGCGGATGACGCCACACCAGCGTCCCGATCGCCGAAATCGCCATCACCGTGTAACACATCATTGCCAGCCAGGCCGATGGCACATGGATGAACATGATGCGCACCGTCATGCCCTGCTGATAATCCTCGGGCGCGGTAAAGCTCATGAAAAGCCCGACAGCAAACAGAATGACGGTCGCGCCGATCATCCACGGCAGGACAGCCGCAACGATCGACAAGAACCGTGTCGGGTTGGCAAGGCTCGTCACAAAGCCCGGTGTACCGGTCAAACTCATGGTCTCTATTTACAGATTAGGACCGTTCCAGACAATGCCAACGGCCCCGCGATAACCCCGAATTGACCTGGGACCTTTGGACGCGCTTAGAGCAAAGGGCGATAAATTTGAACCATTTGACCGCGGCGATTTTGGTCTCTGGCTAGGCGGATTGCTCGCCGTGGTGCCACCCCACCACAAGTGCAAGCCAACGACGCCAGGGGCCAAAAGCGCCCGGCCCGAAGGGTGGCTGCATATCGGCCCATCGGCTGCGTTGCATCGCTTGCCCGATGCACCACATCGCGCTGCGCGACGCGTCTGGCCGAGTGGAGCCGATCTGCAGCCATCAAATGATCCAAACTTATCGCCCTTTGCTCTAGCCTATGGTTTATAGATCCTGGTGTCCGGGAAACAGCACTGGGGGAGACATCATGCCTTCTTTCGAAGGGTTCCAGCAGGCGACACTCGATTTCATCGGCGGCTTGTCGAAGAACAACAGCAAGACGTGGTTTGACGCCCATCGCGCCGATTACGATGCCCACTACATCGGCGTCGCCAAGGACTTCATCCTTGCCTTGCAGGAACCGCTGGCCGGGCTGTCTCCGGATCTGGTCGCTGAACCCAAGGTCAATGGCTCGATTTTCCGCATCAACCGCGATATCCGCTTTTCCAAGGACAAGCGCCCCTACAAGGACCATCTCGACCTGTGGTTCTGGCAGGGCCAGCGCAAGGGCGCGATCTCGGGCCTGTTTTTCCGCCTGACCGCTGACGAACTGATCCTCGGCGCCGGCGCCCATGGCTTCGACAAGGAACGGCTTGCCAAATACCGCACCGCGATCGCCGAAACGGATGCGGCCGGTGACCTGTTGGCAATCGAGAAGCAAATGGCGAAGAACGACTTGCCACTCGCCGGCGCGCACTACGCCAAACTGCCCCGCGGCTTCTCGACGGACGATCCCGAAATCGAACGCCTGCTGAAGTTCAACGCCCTGCACGCCGCCTATTATCTTCCACATCCGAAACAACTCGCGAGCGCTGATTTCATCGACTTCTGCGTCGACAAATGGAAAAACGTCCTGCCCCTGCATGAGTGGCTGGTGCGTATGGACGGTTAGGCTTTGTCGTCAGCCAGGAGTTCGCTTGGAGCTTCACGTCGGCCGGTCGATCCGCAGGTCACGCCGGTCCACTGAGCGCATCTGGCGCGCGTAGGCCAGGCCGTTCCACGGATAAAGTGTCTCGATCCGGCCATTCGGATTGCGATACCAGCTATCGCATCCTGTCGACCACACCGATTGATCCAGGGCCTTTTGAATGCGGTCATTGTACCCGTCACAGGCCTCTTGCGTGACCGAGACCAGGCCGTCATCGCCGGCGAGGTCGATGCATTGCATGATCCAGCCGATCGATTGCTCGATCATGTGAACCATTGAGGTCGTTCCCACGCCCGTGTTCGGCCCGGTGACCATGAAATAGTTGGGGAAATCCGGGATCATAACGCCACGATAGGCCGTCACACCCTGTTTCCAGACATCCGCCAGGGTGGCACCGCCCTGCCCCTTCACATCAATGGCCAGCCAGTGACTAACGAGATCGAAGCCGGTGGCATAGACAATCGCGTCGACCGCCCGCTCTGTGCCGTCGACCGTTGCGATGCCGGTTTCGGTTATCCGAGCAATCGGCTCCTGAACCAGTTCCACATTGTCGCGGTTGAGTGCGTCATAGAAATCGTCCGAAATCAGGATTCGCTTGCAGCCGAGTTCATAGTTCGGCGTCAACGCCTCGTGAAATGAGGCGTCCTTCACTTTGCGAGAAACGCGTGCCTTGACCCGACGGCCAAGCCGCCGGCGCATCCGCTCGTTGTTGACGATCCGGAAAACGCCGATTTCGCGTTCCAGCACCATCTTCCAGCGCACCAGTCGCATGAGGCCCGGGAAACGGCGAAACCATCGCTTTTGATTGTCCGAGTAGGCGAAGTCACCGCGCGGGAAAATATAGTTGGGCGTGCGCTGGAAAACGTGCACCGCCTCGGCGAACCGGGCGATTTCCGGCACGATCTGTATGGCGCTCGCCGCGCTCCCGATCATCGCGATTCGCTTGCCAGCCGGGTCGAATGTGGGATCCCATCGCGCCGAGTGCATCTGCTCGCCAGGAAATTTCTCTGCGCCTTCGATTGGCGCAGTGCTGGGCTTGTGAAGGGTTCCACTGCCATTGATGACGAAGCGGGCAACGCGGCTTTCGCCATTGTCGAAACGTGCTTCCCAACGCGCTGTCTCCTCATCAAACCGCAGGGAGAGCACCTTGCTGTTCAGATGGATGTGGGACCGGACGCCGTATGTGTCGGCACAGTGTTCGATATAGGCCTGGATTTCCGGCTGCGGCGCATAGAGCCGGCTCCAGTCCGGATTGGGCTCGAAGGAGAAGCAATAGAAATGCGAGGGAATGTCGCAAGTCGCCCCGGGATAGGTGTTCTCCCACCAGGTTCCGCCAACCCCGCTGGCCTTTTCATGGATCTCGAAGCGGGTTATCCCGCGCTGCCTCAGTTTGATACCCGCACAGATTCCGGAAAATCCCGCGCCGATGATCAGGACATCGAGGCACGGCGCCGTCATATCATGCGTCCCCGCCGCCACCGAAACGCGGATCATCGAGACAGGCCTGGTAGTCGGCCTGCATCAGCCCGGCGCGCGCGTCGATAATCGACGCCATTTCCGGATGTGTGAAGATGTAGAAACGCCGGGCCGCCATGCAGTCGACCACCCATTCCGATACAATCTCCGGGTCGATGCCGCTTTCGACCGCGGCGTGGCCGGCTTTCATCCATTTCTCGTCATGCTCGCCAAGCTCACCTTCGCCGGTTCGCGTTGACGGGCGGGCGGCCATGGATTCGTGAATGCGCGTCCGCACCAGTGCCGGACACAAGACGCTCACGCCGATGCCGTCGCGTCGCAGGTCGCGGCGCAACGTTTCCGAATAACCCACGACAGCGAACTTGGTGGCATTGTAGGGGCCGAGATCGCCAACGGCCCAATGGCCAGCCATCGATGCAGTGTTGATCACGTAGCCGCCCTGTTTCTGGGCTGCGATGATGGGTACGAAGGTCTCCACTCCATGGACGACGCCCATCAGGTTGACATCGACAATCCAGCGCCAGTCATCGAGCGGTATATTGCCGGTGCGACCACCCACGAAAACGCCGGCATTGTTGATGAGAATGTGCACGGCTCCGAACCGCTCGAGCGTCCGTTCCGAGGCCTCTCGAACGCTTGCCGCATCGGCGACATCGCAGACCACCGGTGCCGCTTCGATCCCTGAATTCCGCAGGTCGGAAACCGCCGAACCCAATTGTGTTTCGTCGATATCGGCAAGCATGACCCGCGCGCCGCGACTGCCAAGACTGCGGGCGATCGCCAGCCCGATACCGCCGGCGCCGCCGGTGATGAATGCCACTTTGTCTCTTACCTGATCCATGCCTGACCTCATGGCACATCCGGCAATGAATAAAAACCGCGCGGACCTCAGCCCGTTTCGGCAAATCGGCCGCGCAGCAGATGCTTCAGAACCTTGCCGGCGCCATTGCGCGGAAGGATTTCCATGATTTCGATCCGAGCCGGAATCTTGTATGACGCAAGTTGCCCCGTGCAATGGCCCACCAGCATGTCGAGATCGACGGAATGACCGGGTTTCGGCACCACGACGGCGCAGCCGCATTCGCCCCAGCGATCATGCGGAACACCAATCACGGCCACCTCGGCGATGGCATCGTGCGCGTGCAGCACATTCTCGATCTCCGCCGGGTAAACGTTTTCGCCGCCGGTGATGTACATGTCCTTCAGGCGGTCCTGAATATAGTAATAGCCGTCGCTGTCGCGGCGACCGAGATCACCGGTGCGGAACCAGCCATCATGGAAGGCTTCGGCTGTTGCCTCCGGCCGGTTCCAGTAACCCGGCGTGACCACCGCCCCCTTGATCCAGATCTCACCGGGCTCGTCCGGTCCTGCTTCGGTCTCCGGATCGACCATGACTTTCATGCGGCTGTGCACCAGAGGCTTTCCCGCGCATCCCGGCCTGTTCCTGACCTCCTCGTGGGAGAGGACACAGCCCTGTGCCGCGGTTTCCGTCAGGCCGTAACCCTCCTGGATGGCAACACCACGCTGCAGCCACCAGGCGACCAGCGGTTCCGGAACGGTTTCTGCTCCAGACAGCGCGGTGATCAATCGCGAATAGTCCGCGGAATCGGCATCCGGATGGTGCGCCAGGGCGTTGTAGGCAGCCGGCACGGCAAAGAAGTGGGTGATTCCGAGAGCGGCGTCGGAGATCGCCGCCAGAACGTCTGACGGTTCAAAGGTTCGCATGAGAACCGTGGTCGCGCCCATCGTCACGGCCGGCATGCAACAGACATTCATGCCGGCTATGTGGAACAGCGGCATGGCCGCCAGCGACACGCTGTTGCGGCTTGTCAGGCCGGGCGCCGCTCCGGCCGTGGCCGAGAACGCGAGCATGCCATGGGTGATTATCACGCCCTTCGGCATTCCGGTCGTGCCGGAGGAGTACATCAGCATGCACTGCGTTTCGAGCGGCTGCCCGACCATGTCGGTCACACATCCCGAAGCATTGGAGATTGACTGTTCAAAGGCACTTTCGCGGCCGTCGCCATGGGTTTCCAACCAGAGATCGACATTCCCGGCCCGCAACGGCTCGACGGTATCGGCAAGGCTGCTGTCATAGACAACGATCCTGGGCCCTGCGTCGCCCAGGATAAAGTCGAGCTCCGGGGCGGTCAGCCGAAAATTCAGCGCCAGCACGATGCCCCCGAGCCGCCAAACCGCGAAGGTCAGGTCGAGAATGTCGACGCTGTTGGGCGCCAGAAATCCGACCCGATCGCCCCTCGTAACGCCCTGACTGGCCAGAAAATCCGCAAGCCGCCCGACCCGTTCGTGCATTTGCCGGTAGCTTTGCCGCCTGCCGCTCGGCAGCTCGATCATCGCCGTTTTATCGGGCGTCGATGCTGCGTAATGCGCGATCCAATCGACCGCCTGGTATCTGCCGTCCGTAGCCGTGGTCAATAATGCCTCCCCTTGGCCGTCCTGAGCATTGTGCCGGCCGGCTTCATGTCTTGACAGAAAAAGAAACAGAATGTTCAGTCTGTTTCAAGCCTCCGACCCGTCACAGGAACCAGTTTTCATGAAGACCCGTATCACCGAGCTTTTCGGCATCGAGCACCCGATTATTCAGGGCGGTATGCACTTCGTCGGCTTTGCCGAATTGGCCGCCGCCGTGTCCAATGCAGGTGGTCTGGGCATCATCACCGGCCTGACGCAAAAGACGCCTCAGGATCTCGCCAACGAAATCGCCCGGTGCCGGGACATGACCGACCGGCCGTTTGGCGTCAATCTGACTTTTCTGCCGAGCGTCACCACGCCGGATTATCCGGGCTATATCGACGCCATCATCAATGGCGGGGTTCGTATCGTCGAAACCGCCGGCCGCAACCCGCAGGCCCATCTGCCGCAGCTCCAGGAAGCCGGTATCAAGGTCATTCACAAATGCACCTCGGTGCGCCATTCGCTCAAGGCGCAATCGATCGGTTGCGATGCGGTTTCCGTCGACGGATTCGAATGCGGCGGGCATCCGGGCGAGGACGACATTCCCAACATGATTTTGTTGCCGCGTGCGGCCGACGAGCTCGAGATCCCCTTCGTCTCATCCGGCGGCATGGCCGATGCCCGCAGTCTTGTCGCCTCGCTCGCCATGGGCGCCGAGGGCATGAACATGGGCACCCGGTTCATCGCTACCAAGGAAGCGCCGGTGCATGAGGAGGTCAAGAAGGCCATCGTCGCGGCTTCAGAGCTGGACACGCGGCTGATCATGCGGCCACTGCGCAACACCGAACGGGTGCTCAACAACGACGCCGTCGAGAGACTTCTGGAAAAGGAACGTGAACTCGGCGCCGATTTGACCTTCGAGGACATTCGCGAAGAGGTTGCCGGGGTCTATCCGCGCATCATGCTGGACGGCGACATGGATGCCGGCGCCTGGTCCTGTGGAATGGTGGCCGGCCTGATCCACGACATCCCGACCTGCAAGGAACTGATCGACGGCATCATGACCGAGGCAGAAGGGCTCATTCGCCAACGGCTCGAGGGCATGGTGTCGGCTTAGCGTTTTCTGGTCGCGCGCTTCGCCGCCGGTTTACGCGTCTTCTTCGCCTTTGCCTGTCGTTCCTCGCCGACCGCTTCGGGTTCATCCGCTGATGCGTTCTGCTGTCCGAAGCGGATATCGGCCTGACTGACGGCATCACCGAATTCGAACCCGGTCAGTTTCTCCACCTTGGCAACGGTGGTCAGGAAATTCTCCATCATGGCAAGCTGATCGTCGTCGACAAAGGCCTCGCCTTCCGGCTTCTTTTTCATGGTCTTGGACTGGTCGGCCACGAGGGCCAGTGATTTCAACGCGCCGTTTTCACTCCAAACGAGGATTTTCCAGAATTGCAACGGCACCTGGATCTGCTCCGTGCCTGTCTTGTCGGCGTAGACCGGATCGTCGTCGGCAAAGACCGGCCCGGTGAGAACGCAGACCTTGCTGTCGGTCGCCCAGGCATTGCGCAGCAGATAGTTCTCGATCCCCTGCCACAGGCGCCCCTCCTTCTGCCCCAGCAACCCCTTGGCCTTGCCCTGGTTAAAGGCGGAGGTCTGCGGAGCGGCGTTGGTCCACGTGAAGCTGTCACGCTCGGCTACCAGCGCCTTGTCGCGCGGTCCCCAGCATGGATCAAGCCGACGCACCAGATGGCCCCGATCGAAATTCGGACGCGGGTCGAGATCAGCATGACCGTTGGCTTCGATCAGCTTGTTCGGAGTGCTTTCGTAATAGGACTCACCGGTCTGCAGGCTCGCATCGACACGCGGATCGTCGATCCAGTCATCGCCCTCCGCCGCGCCAAAACTCTCGCGAAACGCGGTCGACGCCGCATCGTAGTCGTAGAAATCCTTGTTCTTACGGGAAAAGCCGATCAGGCTCTCGCCGTGAATATTGCAGGCGGTGAAGTAAGCGAGCTTACGGGCAGAACTCATGACGATGGAAAAGTGCTGGTACCGCAGTTCCGTCGCACTCTGTCCGGGCACGCGCCGCTCCGGCACGATGGTCGCTGCGTCCGCCTTCTGTGCCGCGGTCATCTGCGGCAGCGGAACCAGGAACCCGTCTATGAAATCTGGCCGATAGCCGGGTCGATCCGCAAACGGCTCAGCGCTTTCCGGCACGACGGGGTCTTGCGGAGCAATGGGCGCGGCCGGCGTTACAGGCTGCGCCGTGGAAGCTTGCGGCGCGATCCCCGGCACGTTGACGGTGATCTCCACGGGCACCGTCCAGGTCACGCCACCATCGGCATTCGGCTTCACCGATCCGCCGATCACCGGCGGTGAAACCGGGCCGGTCCTGACGGATTCCGGCGGGAAGCCCAGCTCTCCCTTCGTCAACACGTCGTCCAGCAGCGCCTGCTGTTGCGCACCCATGGTCGGACGCGCTTCGCGCAACGCCTTGACGATCGCGCTGATGCGAATGCCCTCATTGACGGTATTGGGCTGATAATCCCCGCTGCCCTGCCAGGCATGCACGCCGCCCCAGTGATGCAATGCAACCGGAGACCAGTCGCTGTTGAAGACCGGTGACCCCGAAGAACCGCCTTCAGTATCGGCCACGTAATGCAGCGCCACGTCGTGGCGCCCGGCAATGACGTTCTCGCGCAGCACCACCTCCTTGTGGCGCCCCTGGGGATGCTGGATGATGGTCACGTAGTCGCCCAGCGCGTGTTTGGTCGAGGAGGCGGACAGTCCGCACCAGCCGAAAGCCTGCAATGGCTCCTCACCGCGCACCCGGTCGCCAATCGCGACGATGGTCACGTCGAGCCCGTCAATGTCATCGGTAAAGAAGAAGTCATCCGGCGAAAGCTGGAAGATCGTTGCTGCCCGTTCAGACCCGCTGAGGTCGACTTCATAGTTGAATTCGGCGCGAAAACGCCTGGCGTCGTCCGGTGACTGAACCACATGGTGGTTGGTGACGAAAAGCCGATCCGAGATCATGAAACCGGTGCCTTTGGCCCGCCTGTCGGGGAAAGCGACACGCGCCACCGCCCGGGCCGCTTGCAGCCCCCGTTCCATGTAGGAAACCGGCACGAAATCGATGGTCGCCCCACGCAAAGCTTCGGCGCCCGGAGCAGCCAGGCTCTCCGTCTCCATCTGGTTGGTCATCTGTGTCGCCATGAAGCCGGGAACCCGCAGATTGCGCTGGATCGACGCTTCCCGCCGGTCAAGGTCCGTTTCCGCGGCCCGAGGAATACCGAATCGCACGCAATCGACCGTCTCCTGAATAACCTTCTCGGTGCGGGCAATACGGCCGCGCGCCACGGCCTCCAGTGCAGCATTCTGGCTCATGAAATGTCTCCCGGCTCAAGCGCCGCCGCGCGTGCAGGTTCCAATCGGGCATAAGCGGCACTTGCTTCGCGCATCTTCGAAGCATTCGCCGCAAGATCGGCAGCGTGATCAAATCTAACCACAGTTTGCGTGGTTTGAACAAGATTACCAACAAGTAAACGTTCACTTATTACTTCGATGCGACGCGAAGCCAGACTTGCCTGCCCGGCTCGCCCTGACCGCCGAACTCCCCAACAGAGGTCCTCTGCGACGTGGAAGTTGCCGGCTAAGTTATGCTAACGTTGGTGGCAGTTGAGGCAACGGCCCGGTAGGGGCCAGCAAAAACGGTAGCCGGCATTGGAGGATCCGTGTGAGCGAACGATCGGAGCAGCTGAAGAACGTCGATTTGTTTGCCGAGCTTCCTGACGATCGCCGTGCCTGGGTTGCCGACCGCTGCAACTGGAGAACGTACGAGCCGGACAGCATGATCTTCAGCCAGGGCGATGGACCGGGTGACGTCTATTTCCTCACGCAAGGCACGGTGCGGGCATCCATCTATTCGGCGTCCGGCAAGAACGTGATCTTTCAGGACATGCAAGCCGGTTGCGTGTTCGGTGAAATTTCCGCACTCGACGACGGTCCCCGATCGGCCAGCATTGAAAGCCGCACGCAGTGTCTGGTCGCGTCTCTGCCGGCTGGTGCATTTGCCGACGTGCTGCGTCAGGAGCCGGACTTGGCTCTGCAATTGCTGCGCAAGTTCTCAGGAGAGATGCGCCGACTGTCGGAGAGGGTGGTGGAGTTCAGCACCCTGTCGGTCCGCCACCGCGTCCATGCGGAGCTTTATCGGCTGGCCGCTGGCAACGGTGACGGCGAGGCAGACGGCCGGATCAAGCCGACACCCAGCCTTTCCGATATCGCCGACCGCATCAGCACTCACCGCGAAGCCGTCTCGCGCGAGCTCAGCCGGCTCACCAAAAACGGCCTTGTCATCCGCAAGCGCGACAGTCTTCACATCACCGATATGGGCCGCCTCGAGGAACTGATCCGGGAAGCCAGCCCGGAGTAAGTCCGCCGGCGGAGCGGTCAAGCTCGTTAGCGGTTGGTTTCATTGAGGAATTTCTCAACCTCCAGGGAAAAGGCTGCAGCATTGTCTTCATGCATTATGTGCGAGGCTGATGGGATCGTGCAGCATCGGGCATTGGGCAGCAATTCGGCCAACCGGTCTGTCAGGCAGCCAAAAAAGGCCGGGCTTCGTTCGCCACGCATCAGCATGACCGGTTTCTCGACGCTGACGAGCCACCGCCAGTCCAGCGGTGCAAGCCCTGACCCCAGGAACTCCGCCTGGATGAGATTGTCCCGAACCTGAAGCATGCGTTCAGCCGTCAGGCTCCGAAAAGCAGTAGCACCCAATACCGCCTCACCGAAAAGCCGCAATCCTTTGTCTTGATTTCCCTGGCGAAACGCTCGTGTCGCCGGGATCATTCCACCCGCTGCGAAACGCATGATCGAGAGGGCCGCTCGCGGTCTCGATGCCATCAGGCGGGCAATCTCGCCGACCCCTGGTGGTATGCGGACAAAAAGGGGAATGACGGGAGCTTCCGCCAAGATCATCGAGTTGACCAACCCCGGTTCGCGAATTGCCAACAGCAGACAAAGATAGGCACCATAGGAATGACCGATCAGGTCGACCGGAGCCGGAGCAACGTGACGCACGAGCGCCGCCAAGTCGAGCACCTGCTCCTCCATTGCATAATCAACACCTTCCTCAATCGGACTGTTGGGCCAATGGTAGCGGCGACTATAGGAAATGACGCGACGGCGACCCAACATCTGCATCTGCCGCTGCCAGGTTCGATGGTCACTGACGGAACCATGCACCATGATGACGGGAGCACCACTGCCAGTTTCACTTATCGCAAATCGATAGCCTCGGAGATCTACGTGAGTGATGGGAGCGATCATCGGCCTATTCTGCACTTTCGGCCAATGTGAGACTTTGCAGATATGCGCCCATTCTTTGCAGCGGTTGCCCTTATGGCCCGATTGTAGGACCCTTACGCCATGGATGCGCTTTCAGAAGCCTTTGTAGCGGTGCGCGCAACCGGCGCGATTTTCTTTGCCATGGAATGTTCCGAGCCCTGGGCATTGGCGGTTCCTGACGTCAACGAAGCCGCGCATCTAATGGCTCCCGGCACGGAACGTATCGTCAATTATCATCTTGTGACGGAAGGCAGGGCCCTTGTATCATTCGAAGATGGCGAGACCTTTTGGGCCGAATCCGGCGACATCGTCATATTGCCGCACGGCACCCCCCATCGCGTCGCCAAAGGCCGCGCCGCGAAACCATCTGATGCGCGTGATGCTCTGAATCAGGCTCTGTCCGGCAGACCAATGACCTTGAGGCTTGGTGGCACGGGAGCGCTGACCCGCATCGTTTGCGGCTTCATCGGCTGCGGCCGATTGGCCGATGGGTTGTTTCTCTCAGGCCTGCCGCGTCACTTGCGTATCAACCTGCGCGAAAACCCGGGTGATGACTGGCTAACCGGTCCGATTCAACACTTGGTCGGTGAAGCGGAGGAAAACCGGCCAGGTGCGAACATTTTGTTGACCCGACTGGCCGAGGCGCTTTTTGTCGAGGCCCTTCGAAGGTGGATGCAAGACATGCCGGAAGGACAGACTGGATGGCTGGCCGGAGTTGGCGACCCATTGGTGGGGTCGGCGTTGGCTCGGCTGCAATCCGATCCACAAAGGCGTTGGACCCAGCGGGACTTGGCCAGCTGCGTCGGCGCTTCACAGTCTGCTCTCAACCGGCGTTTTTCAGAGGTGCTCGGTGAAACGCCTGCGGCCTATCTGCGGCGGTGGAGATTGTGTCTGGCCGCTGGCGCCCTGAGAACAAGCCGAGCGTCCGTTTTGCAGATCGCATCCGATGTCGGATATCAATCAGAGGCGGCCTTCAATCGCGCCTTCAAGGCCGAATTCGATGTGCCGCCTGCCCGCTACCGGAGACAGGGGTTCAGCTAGTCGTCGAAGCGACGCGCTGACCCGAGAGATTTCGCGCTCGTGAATTATGCCCGATCGCAGCTTTTTCAATTGCCGTTGCGAAATGCCAACGCGGGGCACGTTTCTTCCATCTAGCTTTCGATACAGCCGGCGGGGGACGCCAGCCGGCATCGAATGCAAATCCGATGGAGACCCACCATGCGACCCGTAATCGTCATCTGCATCACAACGGCATTGCTGGCCGATACCGCAACAGCCGTTGCGGACAACAAGGACAACTCACCCGTCGCGAGCCATTCCCGGCCGGCAATTGAGGCAACAGTCCAGTTCAGCGAGTTTGCCGAAGCACCGCCTGCGGCATTGGACGCGCGTTACTATGGACCCGGCAATTCGCAGAAAGCTCCATTGGCCCGCTGATCGGACCCTGTTTTCGGCGCTGGGTACTCCCATACCGGCGCCACGGCAAATGGGGATGGATTGCCCTCATTTTGCCGCTTGGGCGGCAATTGCCGGATTGCCGCCCATTTTTGAGAGCTTGAATCGCTGCAATTTCGGCAGTCGAGGCGATCTGACAACAGCAGTCGCCAAGGCGGAAATGATCCCGCCATCTCCTACTGGCGGGGAGTTCCTTTAGCTCCCCATTGTCAGGCTTCACCTTCCGAACGTCTGCAACCGAAAATCAGCACTCTTGATCCCTTCGTACTCGCCGCGATCAAAGCGGTCGTCTTGCTTGAACAGAACCCCTTACCGCTGAATCGCGGTGATCACTGGCCGGACGAACCAGATTCCGCAGCCTTGGCTCAAGCAAGCGATGGAGCTGTCTGAACACGGTTGCTTCACCACTGAAATTGGCCTATGCTTATTTTGAACACATCGTTCAAATATGAACTTGCCGAAAGCTGCCATGACCAATCCGCCGAACTGGATGATCCCGAAATCCGCGCTGAAAGACCAGTTCCCGCTGGACATCCAATCCCGCGGCCGTCCGTTGACAGCGGACGAACAGGCCTTCGCCGACGCGCTCGAAACCATCTTTGCCACCGGCGTCCATGACATGCCGGCTGTGGCCGAGGCCCTCACGGAAGCCGGGGTCAAAGCGCCCGGCGGCGACGCATGGACCGCCGACAGCCTTGTCGATCACCTGGCGGCGATCAATCGCAACCTCGACAAGTCCTTCCAAGAGGACGGCTATGGCGCTTGAGTTCCGCTCGGTCAGCACCGCCGACGTCATGGTCGGCAACCCCAGGGCGTTGACGCTGACCTGTCCGGACGATCATCCGCCGGCCAAGGCCAAACGTCCAAACTAGGCAACACGCAGCAAGCTCTTCGCAATGGAGGCCATCATGGACAAGCAGGAACGCCGCACACGCATCGAGGCCCGTGTCAACGAGGGCCTCACCGGACGCTGGTATCCTGTCTGCAAGACAGTCGAGGTCCGTTCCGACCGCCCCTATGGCGCCAAGGTCACTGGCCGCAAACTGGTGCTGTGGCGCGACGGTGAAGGCGTCATCCAGTGCATCGAGGATCATTGCCCGCATCGCGGCGCACCGCTGTCGCTTGGCGAGGTCCACGACGGCAAGATCGGCTGTCGCTACCACGGCATCATCATGACCGGCGACGGGGTGATCGAACGGGTGCCGGCGATGCCGGAATGCGCCTTCGAGGGCCGCAAGACCAATGCCGCTTACAAGACCATCGAAGTGGCAGGGGCCGTTTTTGCTTTCATCGCAGGTGAAACGGAAATCGAACCACCTGAATTCGAGGTGCCGGAAGAGCTCTCCCATCCCGATTGGACCGGTTTCCTCTGCACCGCGGTCTGGGACACCAACTACCGTCTGGCGCTCGACAATCTCGCCGATCCCATGCACGGCTGTTACCTGCATGCCCAATCCTTCACGCTGGCCTTCGGCGCCAAGCAGGATCTGGTTGAACTTGAAAACAACGACCAGGGCTTCAGGGTCAGTCGCGTCGGTCAGTCGGGTGAAAACTTCGACTGGGTGGAACTGTGCGTCAACGACGGCAACATGTTCTGCCGTCTGGACATTCCCTATCCGCCGGCCGCCGGCCCGGGCGGACACATGCGAATCGTTGGTTTTGTCGCACCGATCGACGAGCACTCCTGCAAGGTCTTCTTCTGGCGGTTGCGCAAGGTGCAGGGCGCCGAGCGTGAAGCCTGGCGGTTCCTCTACCGCGCCAAGCTGGAGCCGCGCCACTGGCACGTGCTTGAGCAGGATCGGATCATGCTCGAAGGCATGACACCGGATGCCGGCAAGCGTGACATGCTTTACCAGCACGACCTCGGCGTTTCGAAAATCCGCCAGATCCTTCTCAAGGCCGCAGAGGCCCAGATCAATGCGGAAGCAGCCGCACTGGAAGCGGCGGAATAGTTCGCATGCTCGACGGCAGCACCATCCTGATCACCGGAGCCGCACGCGGACTGGGGCGCGAGATCGCCCTCGCCGCCGCGGCACGCGGTGCCCGGCTGGTGCTGGCCGATATCGACGAAGCCGGTGGCGCCGAAAGCGTCTCACTGATTGAGCGAGACGGCGGCAGCGCCCGATTCGAGCCTGTCGATCTCGGCGATCCCGCCTCCATCGAAAGGCTTGCCGGCACCATCGCCGCGAAAGAGGGCCTGCTCGACGGTCTCGTCAACAACGGTGCCATTGCCACCGGCATCGGCGGCAAGAGCCATGACGAAGTCGACATCGAGACCTGGGACAAGGTGATGGCAGTCAATGTGCGCGGCCTCTGGCTGATGACCCGGGCCGCGGTTCCGTTGCTCGCCCGATCGGCCGCCGGCCGCATCGTCAACATCGCGTCCGATACGGCGCTTTGGGGCGCGCCGAAACTTCTTCCCTACGTAGCGAGCAAGGGCGCCGTCATATCCATGACCCGATCGCTGGCGCGCGAACTCGGGCCGCAAGGGATAGGCGTGGTCGCGGTCGCGCCCGGAATCCTGACCACGGAATCAACGGAATACGTGCCACCGGAACGGCATGCCCACTACGCCGACAATCGCGCCGTACCCGGGCCGCAACCGCCGGAGGACATCGTCGGCACGATCGCATTCCTGTTGAGCGGCGAGGCCCTGGTGCTCACCGGACAGGTGCTGCCGGCCAACCGTGGGTTCTGTTTCACATGAGCACGATGACGCCGAAATCGGTGGCCGGTTTGGAATGCCTGTGGCGCGACGGCGACCCGCGGCAATGCCTCGTCATGCTGCACGGCATCGGCAGCAATGCCCGCAGTTTTGAGCGCCTGTGCGACCACCTGCCTGCCGACTGGACCCTGCTGTCCTGGAACGCACCGGGTTATAGCGGATCGGCGCCGTTGCCCATGGAACGTCCGGTGGCCTCCGACTATGCCGACCGACTGGCTGCGCTGGTCGACGAACTGGGCTTGCCGAGCTTCGCGCTTCTCGGCCATTCCCTCGGCACTCTGTTCGCTGCCGACTTCGCCGCCCGTCATGCGTATCGGATCACCCGTCTCGTGCTCATGTCCTGCGCCCAGGGCTACGGCATGAAACCGGGCGACGAACTGCCGGAGAAAGCTTCCGCGCGGCTGCGGAACCTTGCACAGCTTGGACCGCAGGCTTTTGCCGCAGAGCGCGCCCCGAACCTGTTGCACGATCCGGCCGCCCGCCCGGACCTTGCCGAAGATGCCGTCGCGGCGATGGCGGCTATCAATCCGGCCGGTTACGCCCAGGCCGTCCATGCTCTTGCCGCAGGCGACCTCGTCAGCAGAGCACCCGACATCAAATCACCAACCCTGGTTGTCGTCGGATCACAGGATCGGATCACACCATCTGAGCAGAGCCGCAACATGCATGACGCGCTGGTTTCGTATGGCACTGCCGCAAAATACCTGGAGGTCGGCGCCGCAGGTCATCTTGTTCACCAGGAAAAGGCCGCTCCGGTCGCAGCCGAAATCACCCGGTTTTTGCACGCATCGGAGCCGGCGATACAGGAGGTCGCGCCATGACCGACAGAAAAGCCGCTTTCAGTAATCCCTCGATCACGCGCGCCATCGCGCGGGCGGCGTTCGTCGCGTCGCCGGAACGCACATTGCAACAACCGGGAAGTTTCCCGCAATCCGGCAGTCCCGGATTGGATGAACGGAGGCCTTGATGACTGACCGCATCGGAGTCGATTTCCTGCGCGGCATCACCATGCGAGCGCCGCAGATGCCGGATAGCGCCGACTTCTACACCGAAACCTGGGGGCTTCGCCGCGTTCTGTCCGACGACGGCATCGCCTATTTTCGCGGCACCGGTTCCGAGCCGTTCATCTATGCCCTGGCCGACGCCGAGGATTTCGGCATCGAATATATCAACTTCGGAATGACCGACCGCACCAGACTTGAAGCATTGTTCGAACAGGTGCAGCGAGATGGGCTTCCGGTTGCCTCAAAGCCGCATGACTTTTCCACGCCGGGCGGCGGTTATGGTTTCGAAATCCGAGATCCCGACAATCGCATCCTGCGGATCACCACAGACGTGGCGCTCAATGCCGACGACGAAGCCACCTTCGCCATGCCGATGAAGGTGTCGCATGTCGTGCTCAACACACCCGACATCAAGACGACCGAGGCGTTTTTTTGCGACCGCCTCGGCTTCCGGCTCTCCGACTACTACGTCGACCGCATGTCGTTCCTGCGCTGCAGCCCCGACCATCACTCGATAGGGCTCTTCCAGAACGCCCATGCGAGCGCCAACCACGTGGCCTTCGAGATGCCCGACATGGACAGCTTCATGCGCGGCATCGGCCGATTGAAGCAGATGGGTCACGTTCCAAGCTGGGGTCCCGGACGGCACGGACCAGGCAACAATCCCTTTGCCTATTACGTATCTCCGTCGGGCTTCGTCATCGAATTCACCACCGAATTGCAGCAGATCGACGAAGCGACCCATATCGCCGGCGAATGGCCTTGGGGCGATCCCGAACTGTCCGATCGCTGGATGACCGCCGGGCCGCCCACACCGGCCATGCGCGCAGTAATGCTCGGACGGCCGGATCATGGCTATCCTGAATTGGGAGCCGGCTGAATGGACCTCGGTCTCCATGGCATGACCGCCGTCGTCACGGGCGGTTCCTCCGGTATCGGCCTGGCCACCGTACGGACCTTCCTGCGCGAAGGATGCAATGTTGCGCTCTGCGCCCGAAATACCGAGCGCCTGGAGGCGATAGCCGGCGAACTGGCTGGGGAATTCGGTGAGGACCGCATTCTCGCCCGTGCCGCCTCCGTCCTCGACGCTACTGCCATGAACGCCTTTGCCGACGAGGTCAAAACCCGGTTCGGGGGCGCCCAGATCCTGATCAACAATGCCGGTCAGGGCCGCGTCTCGACCTTTGCCGCCACCGACGACGACGCCTGGCGCGAAGAACTGGAACTGAAATTCTTCAGTCAGATTCATCCGGTCCGGGCCTTCGAGGGACAATTGCGCCAAGGACCCGGTGGGGCAATCGTCGGCGTGAATTCGCTGCTCGCCTACCAACCGGAACCGCACATGGTATGCACATCCGCGGCCCGCGCCGGCGTGCAGAACCTGCTGAAGTCGCTGGCTGCTGAACTGGCACCGGCCGTGCGAGTGAATTCGATCCTGCTCGGCGTGGTGATCTCCGGCCAATGGGAACGGCGTTTCGAAGCGCGCCAGGATCCGGAACAGGCGCGCTCGGACTGGTTCGCCGAACAGGCCGCAAGCCGCCACATTCCGCTCGGCCGTTTCGGCGAGCCACAGGAAGCCGCCAATGCAGTCGTATTTCTCGCCTCCCCCGCCGCCGCCTTCATCACCGGTGCCCGGCTGGAGGTCTCCGGCGGCACATCGAGGTTCGTGTAATGACCGTTAGCCAGCGATTTGAAGCAACAGAACACAGTGTCGGGGATGCGATTGCCGCACACTTGGCCGATATCGGCGTGACCACTGCCTTCGGTGTCATCTCGATCCACAACATGCCGATCCTCGACGCCATCGCCCGCCAGGGTCGCATCCGTTTCGTCCCGGCTCGTGGCGAGGCCGGCGCCATGAACATGGCCGATGCCTATGCCAGGGCCAACCGCGGACTGGGCGTCGTCATCACCTCTACAGGCACCGGCGCGGGCAATGCCGCTGGCGCCCAGGTCGAGGCCCTGACCGCAGGATCTCCGGTGTTGCACATCACATCGCAAGTGGACCGGCCCTATGCGGACCGTGACCGGGCCGCCATCCATGACGTGCCGCGCCAGGCCGACATGTTGAAGGCCATATCGAAATCCTGTTTCCGGCTCTGGGAAGCACGCAATGTCCACGGCGTGCTGGCAGCCGCGGCCGCAGCCGCGCTGAGTCCGCCCATGGGTCCTGTCAGCGTTGAAATCCCGGTCGATATTCAGCGCGAGACCATTGCCCCTGTCACTGTGAAGGCACCGGCACTCTCCCGTCCGATCGCCACACAGGACGACATAGCAGATCTTGCCGCCCGCATAGGCCAGTCGGTGCGCCCCATGCTGTGGCTGGGGGGCGGTGCGCGTGGCGCTTCGGAAGCGGCCAATGCGCTGGTCGAGCGCGGGCTTTGCGCTGTGTCCAGCACCAATGGCCGGGCAGTCGTCGATGAGCGCAATCCGGCAACGCTCGGCGCCTTCAACATGACGCCTGAGGCCGAGGCGATCTACGCCCAATGCGACCTGATGCTGATCGTCGGCTCCCGTTTGCGCGGCAACGAAACCCGCGACTACCGATTGGCGCTGCCGAAAACGCTGTGGCAGATCGATGCCGACGCAGCCCAGAGTGGTCGCAATTATCCGGTGGATCGGTTCATTCATGGCGATGCGCACGACACCCTTGCGCGGCTTCTGGAGCTCTTGCCCGACCGGCTCGAGACCGACGCCGAATTTCGCCATTCGATCGCCATCGCCCGGGCGCAGGCCGAGGGCAACCTGCGCGACCGGCTCGGTGTTTACCGGGTGATTGCCGACGCCCTGCAGGAACGGATCAGCGAAGGCAGTCATCCCTTTGTGCGCGACGTGACCATCTCCAATTCCACCTTCGGCAACCGCTATGTCCAAATCGACAAGCCCCATCACGGCGTCCATGCGCTGGGCGGTGGCATTGGCCAGGGCATCGCCATGGGCATCGGCGCGGCGCTGGTCCCGGGTGAGGCAAAAGCGGTCGTGCTCGTTGGCGACGGCGGCGCCCAGCTGGGCCTTGCGGAACTGGCAACTGCCGTCGAAGAAAAAGCCGATCTGGTTTTCGTGCTGATGAATGACCAGGCCTACGGCGTCATCCAGAACATCCAGGATGCGCAATATGGCGGCCGCCATTGCTATTCGGAGCTGAAGACACCGGATTTCGGCCTGGTGTGCCAATCGATCGGACTGGCGCACAACAAAATCGCCAGCGAGACCGAGTTCGCGCCGGCTCTTGACGCCGCCCTGAACGAGAAGGGGCCGGTCATGATCGAGGTCGACATGCGCTCGATCGGGCCGTTTGCTCAACCGTTCGCCGGCCCCCCTGCCGGAGCTGCGGGGAAAACCACATGAGCCGACCGGTCGAATCCCTCGGCATCATCGGCGCCGGCAATATCACCACCGAACTCATCTCGATCCTGGCACGATCACTGGCGGAGCCGCTGCGGGAGCTTTCGCTGCTGGTCAAACCGGGTCGCAGGCAGGACGCAGAGCAGGCCTTCGCCCATTGCATCGGCAATACGGCCACAGCGCTGCGGGTTTGCGAAGACGCTGGTGAATTCACCGCCTTGGGCCAGGATTTGGCAATCGAAGCCGCCGGACATTCAGCCGTTGCCGATTTCGTTCCCGACCTTCTGGCCAATGGCACGGAAACGGTGATTGCCTCCACCGGCGCCCTCTGCGATTCCGATCTTCACGAACGGCTTGAGCAAGCGGCACTTTCTGGCGGAACACGGCTTGTCCTGCCCGCCGGAGCAGTCGGTGGCATGGACATTCTTGCCGGTCTCAAGGAAGCGGATCTTCACCGCGTCACCTATACATCGCGCAAGCCACCCATCGCCTGGGCCGGAACCCATGCCGACTCCATCGTCGATCTGAAGGCGTTGGAAACCGAGGCCGTGCTGTTCAAGGGTTCGGCGCGCGAGGCCGCAGCGCTTTATCCGAAAAACGCCAATGTCGCCGCAACGATCGCGCTGGCGGGCTGCGGTTTCGACCAGACCCAGGTCGTGCTGATCGCCGACCCGGGCGTCTCGGCCAATATTCACGCGCTGGATGTCGAATCCGATGCGGCCAGCCTGTCGGTTCGCATTGAAGGCCATCCGTCGCCCGCCAATCCCAGAACGTCGCTGACCACCGTCTACAGCCTGGCACGGGAAGTGACGCGACGGACTGCACCGATCGTTTCCTGAGGGAACCAAGATGTCGATCGAAACCTGCGAGATGCCGGAAAACAGGCTTTATTTTGCCGGCGAATGGCAGCGCGGCAAAGGCGCGGAAATCGAATCCCGCTTTTCCGCCGACATGAGCCTCAATCGCGTCATCAACGGTGCCTCTGTCGAGGACGGACTGGCCGCCATTGAAAAGGCGAAAGAGGCGCAAGCCGCACACTGGTCGGATCGCAAGCCCCATGAGCGGGCTGCCGTGCTACTTGCGATTGCCGACGGCATCGACGCCAATCGGGCGCGCATCGCCTATATCCAGAGCCGCGACACCGGCAAGACCTTGGGCGAAACGACGGCGTTGGCGATGTCGGCCGCCGGTACCTTCCGCTATTTTGCCTCCGTCTGCGAAACAAGCGACGAAACACTGACAACACCACGCGGTGACTATCTGACGCTTTCCACCCTTGAGCCTCTTGGCGTGGTCGCCGCCATCACGCCGTGGAACTCGCCTATCGCCAGCGACGCCCAGAAGATCGCACCGGCGCTTGCGGCCGGAAACGCAGTTATCCTGAAGCCATCCTCCTGGAGCCCGCTGGTTTCGCTGGAACTGGCCCGTATCATCGAAGCGGCGGGACTGCCGAAGGGCCTGTTTTCCGTCCTGCCCGGCGGTGGCGCCGAAATTGGCGAGCTTCTGGTCACCCATCCGGACATCGGACGCGTTTCGTTCACCGGTGGGACGGCCACCGGCCGGCGCATCGCGGTCAAGGCCGCCGAAAAACTGATGCCCGTATCGCTGGAACTCGGCGGAAAGTCGCCGACGATCGTCTTCGACGATTGCGACGTTGACGTTGCGGTAGCCGGTGTCCTGTTCGGCATCTTTTCCTCCACCGGTCAATCCTGCATTGCCGGCTCGCGGCTGTTTGTTCAAGCCTCCATTCTGGATGAATTCCTGAGCCGGCTTCTGGCGGCCACGAACAACCTGGTCGTCGGTCATCCCCATGATCCAGAGACCCAGGTAGCACCGCTGATCCATCCCGACCATCGCGATCAGATCGAGGCGATGATCGAGCGCGCCAAATCGGACGGCGCCCAGGTTCTTGCCGGTGGAGCACGTCCGGCCGATCCAGCATTGTCGAACGGCATCTACACCACGCCGACCATCCTGTCCGGCCTGTCCAATGATGCTGAAATCTGCCGCGAAGAAGTCTTCGGGCCGGTCCTGACGGTTTTGCCGTTTCAAGACGAGCGGGACGTGGTCGAGATGGCCAATGACAACGAATACGGCCTGGCGGCCGGTCTCTGGAGCCGCGACTTTCCAAAATGCTGGCGGGTCGCCAGAGCGATCCAGGCGGGAACCGTCTGGATCAACACCTACAAGCAGTTCTCCATTTCCACTCCTTTCGGCGGCGACAAGGCGAGCGGCACCGGTCGTGAAAAAGGGCGTGAGGGCATGCGCGCCTATATGCGCCAGAAGGCAATGTATGTGGACCTGAGCGGCGCGCCGCACCCCTGGGCACGACTGACACATGAGGTTTCCGAATGACTCTTAAAATTGGCATTGTCGGCGCCGGGGTCGGCGGCCTGACCTGTGCAATCGCGTTGCGCCGGGCCGGTCACGAGGTAACGCTGTTTGAGCAGACCGCCCGTTTCGCCCGGGTTGGGGCCGACATCAACCTGACGCCCAATGCCGTGCACGCGCTCGCCCGGCTCGGTATCGCTGACGCGTTGGACGAGCTCGCAGCCAGCCCCACCCATCGTATCAGCCGCACCTGGGACACGGGCGAAGAAACCTCCCGCATTGAAATGCGGGAAGCCGCGGAGACCAGGTACGGTGCAAAGCAACTGACCATCCACCGCGCCGATCTGCTTCAGCAACTGGAGGAAGCGTTGCCTCAGTCATGCTTCCGCATGGCCCGTCGGGCGACCGGTGTGTCACAAGACGTGGATGGTGCCATCATCCACTTCGACGACGAAACGTCCGAGGCCTTCGATGTCCTGATTGGCGCTGACGGCATTCATTCCGTGGTGCGCACCGCCCTGTTCGGGCCGGAACATCCTGAATTCACCGGCCTCGTCTCCTATCGCGCCACGTTTCCGCGTGAACGGGCAGATGACCAACCGGATCTCGATGCCTTCACCAAATGGTGGGGCCCGGAACCGTCACGCCAAATCGTCGTCTTTCCGCTGAGCAGCGGCCAGGAGATATTCGTGTTCGCCACGACGGCGCAGGAAGACTGGCGCGAGGAAAGCTGGACGTCGCCCGGCGACGTGGAAGAACTGCGCGCGGCCTATGCCGACTTCCATCCCAATGCGCGGGCCCTGCTCGACGCCTGCTCCGAAGTCACCAAATCGGCACTCTATGTGCGCGAACCGATGCCGCAATGGTCGGTCGGCCGCGCCACATTGCTCGGCGATGCGGCCCATCCAATGACGCCATTCATGGCACAGGGCGCCTGCCAGGCCATCGAGGACGCCATCGTGCTGGCCCGCTGCCTGGAGGAAGCAGCAGCCACGACGGTGCCCGATGCCCTTCAGCGTTACGAGACCGCCCGCAAGGAGCGCACGGCCAGGATCCAGATCGCCTCACGCGGCAATGAATGGCTGAAAAAGGGTGGCAATGCCGACTGGGTCTACGGCTACGATGCCTGGCAGGTGCCGTTGTGACGGGTCGCGAATGCACCGCCCTCGAGATCCTGCGGCGGTTGAGCGAGCCGCCCGCGTTCGGCCACTTCGCCGATTTCAGCGACTGTGTGGTGCGGGAACCACTCGACCTATCCGACCGGGACCTCTGCGGTTGCGACTTCTCCGGCACCGTGTTCGAACAGGATGTCCGCTGCGATCGTGCGATTTTCCGCGGCCTCAGCTGGTTTCGTAGGGCGACGTTTCGCGCTGCCGCCAGTTTCGAACAAACCTGCTTTTTCAACGACGCCCGCTTCGATGAAGCCCGCTTTGACACTGAAGCCCGCTTCGGCAGGGCGGACTTTCGCGGCATCGCGACTTTCGACCGGTGCCACGCCGCGGCCGGCATCGACTTCTCCGGCATCCTCGCGAACGGCAATTTCTCCATCGCCGATGCGGAACTGAACGAGCCGGCTGTTCTGGCTGGAGCACTCATGATGGGCGGTTTCTGGCAAACGGGAACCCGACCGGAGCAGCTTCGAGGACTGGAAGACAGCACGATCTTCGGACGGCGTTAGCGTAAATTCGATCACCGCAATAACTTCTCCACCTTTTTTCTGTGGTCCTAACCGGACTAACCCCGCCTATAGCCCTCCATCTGCCGCTCAACTCTATGTATTTCGAGTTGGTTTCTGCACCTCTTCGCCAGCGCCAGCGATGCCGCCAGCATTCGACTCGCTTCCTCATAGTTGTTTTTCGCCGAAAGCAAACGCGCGTAAAGTGTCATCGCCGCATTCAATCGCAAACGCATATCGTGTCGCCGCGCAATAGCCATTGCATTTGTCAAAAGTTGACCGGCCAGCGTTGCTTCACCCTGGTCAAGGAGAAGTTCGGCCCGGACAGTACTGGTCTCGCAAACGAGAACCGGCATTTCCATAACTTCGGCATACTCTTCTATCCTCTCGAGTCGGGAAAACCAGTCAACGTTGGCAGGTCGACCTTCATGCTGTGCAAACGCCCGTTCCTGTTTGATCTCAGCCAACCGCGTAATTCTGTGCATGTCCTCATGGCCGCCCGCTTCCGCTTGGCTAAGCGACTCAC
Source organism: Hoeflea sp. (assembly GCA_965216535.1). Classification (GTDB taxonomy): domain Bacteria; phylum Pseudomonadota; class Alphaproteobacteria; order Rhizobiales; family Rhizobiaceae; genus Hoeflea_A. Next base: position 736,883 of record OZ244175.1, on the reverse strand, counting down.
TGACGCACTCCTGTGCCTTGCTGAAATCTTTCTCGATTCGATAGAGAGCGCCACGATGGCGCAGAAAAACCGAAACTGCCCGTGTATCCCCGATTTGGCGTAGCCCACTGATAGCACCTTGGTACAGAGAATGGGCAACATCGGGATTTCCGCTGAGATGCTCAATCAAACCCAGGTATCCGCGGACTATGAACAGTGTCCGACCTTCTGTTTTCGAGGAGTTTTGCTCGCTCTCCTGAATTTCGAGCAAACGGCGGCGAGCGGCCTGGAGCCGGCCTCGCTCAAGTTGCACAATCGCCAAATTCAGCGAGATACGGTTGTGCTGTGGTCCGCCTGGAGTTTGACCCTCAATCTCCTTGTTCAAGGATATTGCCTGTCGCAACAATTGTGCTGCGTCCCTCAGGATGCCTTGTACCAGACAGATGACCCCACATTCGTTGTGAAGCCAGACTACTTCATCGCGGTACAGAGCATTGATTTGTTGGAATGGGCCTTCGGGCTTGAAATCTCTAAGTTTGTCGATCTCACGTTCCCTCGAGTCCAATAACTCCCAAGCCTTCCGAATAATCCAACGGGTCTGTATTCGGTAAGCCTCAAAGTAACCGCCCGCATTGTGTGTATGCCGAACACTATGTGATTCAGACTCCTCCTTTGCATAATCATCAAACCGAGAGACCACAGCGACTGAGAAAGTCGATCGAACAATCGAAAATGCAGCGCGCAAAGCTTGCACTTTGGTCTCTAACGGAGCTTGGTCGAACACCCAGAATTCGGAGCCAGTGTCGAAGCGGCTACGGTCAGGATACTGACTCAGACTTTGAACCAGCGTCCGGAGAAAACGATATGCATCCATCGTTAACCTGGGAAGTTCGGCTGGCATTGATGCGAAAAGGGTTGGTGCAAAGTTGTTTAGCTCCCCGTACTCCCACGGGTCGGCACCCATCTTTCGGACCACGTGCAATTGGGTGAGGCGATGTAGGACATAACGATACTCCATTTCGGCTTTACGTCGCCTATCCTTGGATGCATAGACCTTTCCTGCATCCCCCATCGTTTCTTCCTCAAGTCGGATCAGTCTGGGGTGTGGGTCGATTCGAAATACCAGCCCACGACGGGCGAGGGCAGTTACCGCCTCCAGTAGTTGACGGGTTCGTGGCCTACTCCTCCCGATCGCTTTCTGTCGACCAAAGTAGGCGTGGATCTCGGGCACACGAACCAAAACGTCAAGGCTTGAGGGCGTTCCGATGACCGCAAGATGCCGCAGAACGAGTAACTGCAGTTCAATATCATTCTGCGGCATGCCTGCTCGGTTGAATGTTTCGTAAGAATCCAGAACATCACTAATGATGGCGCTTTCGCGATCCCAATCACCAAGCGCACTCACCCGGTCTGCTGTACGTCGAATAAACTGTTCCGCGCGTTCGGCGGCATCAAAAACGTCTTGCCCGGACAAAGCAATACGCTCGGCTGCTGCGAGCAAAACGGTCATACAGAACCTGCTTCCGGAAAGCACCGAGCGAACTTGTCGCCATTCATAGAAACTCGCGTTATCTGCATTCAGGTCGATGCGATTAACTAGCCATTCCCGTATTCCGAGAGATTCTTCCGAGTCGACATCATCTGGGCTTAGATCCCCGATATCCCGCCTCCAATTCAACTCCAAGTTGCGAACCGTTTGGAGAAGTAAATCTGTTTTGTCCCGAAACTCCGTTAGTTTTTGCCCCTCTCTACGCACAATATCGATATCGCTATCGACCTCCATTCTGTTTCGTTCTTCATGACTTTGGTCATCCCGCCATTTTCTAAATTCGCCAGTCTCGTGCTCCAGTTTTTCTAAGAATTTTTTGCTAAATTCCCTCGCAACAATTTCTTTGCAAGTTTCAATTTTTTCATAAGCCTCCCTTTTCAAATAGTTTATATGAAGGGCACCCGCCAAAAATCTATAATTGTCAACGAGAAAGCGCTCAGGGCGCATGGCACGGGCAAAATACACTCCGCAGACTTTTGACGTTGAATATTGATCTGGTAGCGAAGCTGGCTCCTCAAGACCTTCCCTGTCCTTTTCCGCCAGCCATCTGGTCCTAAACATCAGGTCAATTCCGGAACGCTCTTCGCGGCGCTGAACATGTGAGGCGCCAATCGCCTTAATATTTCTTCGCACAAGTGGCACATACATAAGTCCGGCACAATTTTGATCTGCTTCGTCTCGCATCCGGACCAAAGGCGGCCCGAGATAGTCCTCGTTACATATAATGACCAGGTCCATTGGGACATGCTCGATCCGGTCTTGAGTCAGAAGTTCAAAGTACTCCCGGATTTCGCGACTTTTTGGCCTGCCGTCCTGAGTGAATAGTAGTTCGGCAGCATTAAAGACCAGCAACAATCGTAGTGGTGCTTGGCACGCGTACTCCCCTTTGAAATGGCGGGCAAGTCGGTCAGACAGTCGTTTAGCAGTATTCAGTAGATATTCTGTCGCCCTTAATCGAGGCAACAATTTCACTTCTGCACGAAATTTTTTGCTTAATTCTTCTAGTTCGGAATTATGGAATTCAAGTTGCGAACTACGAAGTATACCCTTGGCAATTTCGATTTTCTCGAAGTATGCTCTCAGATTGTCGAGACCGGTTCCCGATTCTATCCATTCGAGCGCCGCACAGTGATCCGAAAGAGACCAAATAACAGAGTCAAAAACAGAAGCTATCTCGCTTGAGAAACTGAGGTTGACAAAAATGGCGGTGAGATAGTTTGGTGCTGCGAATTTTTTTCCCTTTTTGCCTTTCGGACCGGACGATTCAATGGCGTCAATTTGTACGGCACCATCGGCATCTGCCCAGGGAAACGCCGCTCTCTCGATCCTTGGAGCCATCGAAGCCGAACTGCTTGTTGGTAGATTTTCATCATCTCCAGCCCAGGGAATCCATGCCTCTACTGGCCATGAGGACGCAATATATTGGCTCAACCCAGCGGGGGTCTCGAAAGCCTGCATGAACGACCCTTTTCCGAGACCACGATGAGCCGCTACCAGATGGTAGCGTCTGCCAAGGGATAGTCTCGGTAGATCTGCACTCGTCCTTGCCTGTATGGCGGCCAAAAAATTGTCGAAAGTCCGAATGTGCGTCGGCTCAAGTTCCTGTTTGTCATTCTCCGGAGAGAAAGTGATCCAACCGCGCTTTCCGGAGCTCTGCATGGGGCCAGTCCGAAAATCCGTGATAACGGAATCAACATTATGCCTGACGTGACAAACGGGCAGCGCAACTTCCTCTCCGCTTATTATTCTTTTGACCTGCTCAATCTGTGAACGGTTTTCTGAGTCGCGTGAGGCTTCTTTATCTTTTCGCAAAGGTTCGATTTGGAACCGCGCCTGACGGTGCGGCGGACTCATACGCCATTGAAGCCACCACTTATCCCAATCTGCCTCCAACCGATCCAGAGTCGCACAAATTGCACCGGTGACCAGACCTGTGGCAATACCATCAAGCGCCACCAATCGCGCCCTGAGATCACGAATGTTTGGAAACAGTTGATCAGTCTGAAGCGCTCCGAGACGTTTCTTGACTTCGGTGGTCTCTCCATCTGAGATTAAGCTGTTAACTTCCTCTATCCGACTCGTCCAATCCTCTTCATGCGGCCCTAAAGGTTTCAAATGCATCGTGAGAAGTTCTGCCAGGAGTTTACGCTCGAAACGAAGATACGGATCCACCTCCGAATGTTCCGCACTGCTAATCGCGTCCTCGAACAACGGTACAGGCATTTCTAAGCTGCCGGATGGCGCAACTGACTTCTCGTTTCGCGGAGACAATCGACCGAACAAGAGTTGCAAACCGCAAACACTGTCATATCCTTGGTTTTCGCTGTCGGCGGAGTTGGACAAAGGAAATTGAACTCCCACACGACCTACCTTGGCTGTCAGTTGATCCCAAACAATATCGCGACGACTGTCCGATTGATCCGCGGTGTTGAACATCTCCGCAGGCAAGGTCAGCTCTTTGCGAAGACCACAGCGTTCCTTTAGGCCGTCAGTGCTTTGGAAAGCCTCCAAAATCTCAAGCATAGCTTGTGTCTGAGTTTTGAGCTCTTGGACAAGAGTATTAGCTCGATGTAGCCAGTCAAAGTTGAAGGGTGTGCTCTCATCTTTCGGCTCTCCCCTTTTCTGCTCACTTCCTGCCAGAGCTTCCTGCTGGTTCCGCATTTCATCACTGACCTGAACGGTTGCATCCCCGTAATACACAGTATGCACTCCATAGCGTAGATAAAGCGTCGCCGCGTTTTTTGTGCGCGTTTCGCTGTCTTGCAACGCCGGGAACAATGCAACAGCTGGACGCTCCGTTGGTCGATCACGATTGCTCATGAATTGGCGCAGTGGGCGCAACACATCGGTCTCATCCATCCCTAGACCGATGAAAAGAAGAGGATTTGCTGCGAAAGCCAAACGAATCGCATCATCAACTGTATCGCGATAACGATCGGCACGAAGATACAAGTCCATATAGTTTCGTTCAGTTACAACCAGATTGTCATCTTCGGTGGCTGAACCATGTAAGTGAAACACGGCAGCATCTGCGCCATCTTCTCCAAGGGAAAAGGAAATGAGGTCGGTCGCGCGGTCGCGTGCGAATGTGCTATCGACCAGCGTTCCGCCGAGCCCATCCGTGCGTCTATCGGATGGATTGAGACCGGATTCTTGTCCAGTGAACCTGCGATAACCCCGGTCGCGAAAGAGTCGCTCGATTTCAAAGTCGTAGTTTGTCGTCAAATACCGAGTGATGCCCAGCCTTAATACCAGCTTAGACAACGGATCCAACTCTTCATCGACAAGCGAAAGCCGTGCTTCCTGATCAATTGTTGTAATCTCAGTGAATGATACTTGCTCAAGAACTGCGTAAGGATCCTCCCATAGGGCGATCATCATGCCCACGACGTAGCGGTGAACCGGTGTCAAAAATACTCGCTTTGAATCAAGCCGTTGACCCTTGTATTCCCCGCTCTCCGCCGTCGACGGCATATTTTCAATGTTCTCTTCGACAAATTTCTTCAATATGGACCCGATATCTTTCCAGTGGTCCTGAAGCTCCGTGCTTTCGATTAATTTGATTGTCATCTCCTTTACTGAATCCGATCGAAATACCTGAAGCACGCCAAAGGGTGACTTTCCTTTTTTGTCCGCAATCCCCGGGATCTCGCGGGTGAGCTCCCGAGATACGATGTGACCCACCGTTTCCGCGCCACTACCGGAGCCGTATAGCTCTTCGAAGAAATCCAATCTCGGCCGGTCTGGTTCATCTGAAGCGCGACGACCATTCAGAGATCCAAACCCTAAAGACTTTTCGAGTATCGCGCGGGCATGGGGCACTTCATCAACAAGCAGGTGCTTCGTCACGTCCATAAATTCACGATCCGTGATCGGATGTCCGGCTGCATTAAAAAAACCTTCACGAGCTTCAAAATATATGAAGCCGCCATCGGAACCGGACATTACAGACGCGAGCTCGACTTTCGCTTGCTCTAAAGCGTCCGCCAAACCAAGTGTGGGTACCGAGTGCACATCCGGCAGCAAGAGCTCACAAATTTCGGGAAACCACTTTTCCTTGTAGTCTCGGAACTCAACTCGCCCCACAATAATCGGTTTTGGTGGATTTCTGCTATCAAGTTCCGGATTCGTATAACGAACCATGTAGTTCGTCCCTACTGGCCGGAAAAAGAAACTTTCATTGTCGCGCAGCATTTTCCTGCTGTCACGGAGCAAATTGTGTAATTGTTCTGCAACTTGAAACTTAATGGGGGGTAGGTCCCCACCTATATTTGTTCCATCAGCTTTCACATCTTTGAATGCTGAGTGCAAACGCTGCAAAGCTTCGATACGGCTGCCGATAGATTCGGCGCAGGCCTCCAAGTCGCTGGCAGCAAGGCGATACGGATCGGTCTGGCAGGGCGGCTCACTTTCGGCAGACTTGCTCAGTTGAATTCCAACACGGATGATTTGAGCCATTGCGGCTAAAGCGCGCCGCTGTACCACAGCAAACTTCAACAACGCAGTAGCATGTTTATCTATGATATCCAGTTGCAGGTTCATCCAGGCTGACCATGAAAGCAGCCCGTAGGCTTGCGACAAACCCGATCCAACGAAAGCCACTATTTGCTTGTCAATCAGACCTTGATAGAGGAGCTCACGGCCGCGCCCTTCAATTAATTTTGTATCAAGCGAATCTTCAATGGCATGATAAACATAGGGCCAACGGTACAATGAAAAATCAGTCGATCCTCTAGCTAGAAAATTTGTTTTTCTATTAATTTCTCCATTTCCGTTGATTTTTGACATTTTTCTTAAAGACCCCCAAGCCAACTAATAGAAAATAGACAACGAATATTAAATCGGCATGTCAACCGTGTGTATTAGTTCATATCTGCGCATTGCACAGATGTCCGCTGCGATCGCGCGATTTTCCGTGGCCTCAGTTGGTTCCGTGGAGCGACGTTTCGCGCTGCCGCCAGTTTCGAACAAACCTGCTTTTTCAACGACGCCCGCTTCGATGAGGCCCGCTTTGACACTGAAGCCCGCTTCGGCCGGGCGGACTTTCGCGGCATCGCGACCTTCGACCGGTGCCACGCCGCGGCCGGCATCGACTTCTCCAGCGTCCTCGCAAACGGCAATTTCTCCATCGCTGATGCCAAACTGAACGAACCGGCTGTTCTGGCTGGAGCACTCATGATGGGCGGTTTCTGGCAAACGGGAACCCGACCGGAGCAGCTTCGAGGACTGGAAGACAGCACGATCTTCGGACGGCGTTAGCGCCAATCGCAGATTTCCTGCCGCAATCCGCAACATCCAATTGATTTGCGGTCCGCGCGATGCCAGCGTGACACGGAAGAGTCGTGCGCTGCTTCTATTAGAGAGCCGACTAATGAGCGACCGGAGAGGCTTCGCCGTTGAGATACCTGATCGCGATCTTTACCGCTGTATTGCTGACCATTCCGGCGCAGGCCGATGTGCTGTACTCCTGGACACAGCTGGCCCCCGGTACCGCACAGAGTTTTCGAGCCATCGTCAAGGACACACAGTGTCCAACGATGATCGTCAATGGCGTTCAAAGGCCGATGTCGCTGCGCGCCGGCCCCGTCGCGGATTTTCCCAACAGCGTCTGTGAATTCACAACGGATGAGTCCGTAACCAGTGCCGAACTGGACGGGCAGCGTTTGCCGCTGCGCCCGGATCGCGCTGACCGTATTCTCCTGGTTGGCGACACCGGGTGCCGTCTCAAGGAAGGCCGTCCGATTCAGTCCTGCAACGATCCGGTTGCCTGGCCGTTTGCCACAATCTCCCAATCCATCGCTGAGAAGCAGGCGGATTTTGCTATTCACCTCGGCGACTACCATTACCGCGAGGAAAAGTGTCCGGATCCGGGCAGATGCGGACTGGTCTATGGCGATAACTGGCCCACCTGGGAAGCCGACTTCTTCGCACCCGCAACGGCCATGCTGGAGGCCCATGCTTTTCTGTTCGTTCGTGGCAACCATGAGAGTTGCGACCGCTCCTGGCGCGGCTACCTTCGCTACCTGGCAACGGAACCGGTCCGCACGCCGTTTATGTGCGACAACTACGAAGCACCCTACGTGGTGGCCTTCGACGACCTGCAGCTTCCCGTGATCGACAGCTCTACCCGCAACAGGGATTTCTATACCTGGGACCGCCTGCGCGCCATGCGGCGGCAATTCATGGCGGTCCTGCCGCAGTTGGACCGGGAGACGTTCGTCCTGACCCACACCCCGCTTTGGGGCTATGGCAGCAAACATATCCACGCGACGGAGCTGGGAACCCTGGAATCGATCCAGCGCGAGGCATTCGCGCATATGCTACCGCGGCTCGTTTCCGCGGTGATATCGGGCGATCTTCATTTCGCCCAGATCGTCAGCACACCCGGCAATCCTGTGCAAATCTCCTTCGGCAATGGCGGCGTCTGGCTCTATACGGCGCCGCAGGGAAGAGTGGACGGCCTGGAGGTTGGACATAATGGCGTCATCGGCGACACCTTCGGTTATGATCTGTTCGGCTTTGGTCAGCTCGATCGCTCCGCCGATGGTTCCAGCGTGACGCTGTTTGACCCCCAAGGCGTCGCCGTCGGTCATTGCGAAGCGCCGGTCACGGCCGCCAGTTGCGCATTGCACTAGAGCAGCGTTCGATCGCTACGAGAACAGCATCCAGACGCCGACGATGGCCAGCAAAGCGCCGAATGTCATGTTGAGCCGATGGGCGCTTTCCGGCGTTCGAAACATCAGCGAAATCCTGTCGCCAACCAACGTCCAGACCGAAAACGCCACCAGATTGTTGAAGGTAAAAACCGTCGAGATCAGCAGCACCGCGACGAGCTGCTCACTGGCCGGATCGAGAAACTGCGTGAACATCAGCGCAATGATCACATAGGCTTTCGGATTGAGGAGAAGAAGAACAGCTCCGTCGACGAATGTAGCCGGTTTCGCAATGCCGCCTTCTCTGAGAACACCAGATCTGAACAGTTTCCAGGCGATCCACAATACGTAAACCGAGCCCGCAATTTTGACGGCCAGAAACGCATTGGGAAATCGATCGAACGCGGAGATGAACCCGAAGCCAATGCCGGCCGTGACGATCCAGGTTGCCGCGTGATAGCCGACGTTGGCAGGCACCGTCGAACGAAAGCCGAAACGCGCGCCATTGGCCGCGAAGAAAAGATTTCCCGGGCCCGGACTGTAGGCCAGCGGAAAAAGAAACAGGATCAGGGCGATAGTCGTCTGGATCATGGGGCGTCCGTCCTCGGGACACCATTTCAGGCATTCACCAGAAGAAAACCACCCGTTTCTTGCGGCCTAATACAGTGTGATCATGAAATGGGATAGTCAGCATCCAGTGGGTAAGCAGAAAAGTGTCAGGCGGCGGGCGATGTCTGAGGTGCGGACTTTGCTGCCATTTGGATTGCGGAATTGAACGACTGCTTTTGTAGGTTGCTTGAGGGGGCAAATTCTTGGGCACCGCGATTCGCCAAAACGGACACTGTATCTATGGTAAAGATCAGGTGACCATACTACCGTGTCTGTCAATGAAAGGTGCAAGGCCCTAACGCGAAGTAGTAGGCATGATGGAAGACATCTGGCTTTGGATTCAGACCAATAAAGAGTGGCTGTTTAGTGGCGTCGCCATTGCGGTCCCGCTTGCATTTTTCGGCTGGCTCGTGTCTCGGAAGGACAAAACGCAATCGCAGACCGCAGGTGAAAACTCCACCAACATCCAGGTCGCGGGTGATTTCAAACTTGAATCCGCAGCCAAAGATGTTGGATCGAGCCATGACAGGCGCGTTTCAGGACTTGCGCGCTTTCAGTTTGAAATCACACAGGATGCCCATGCCTTTGACAAGCTGCAGCAAGCAGCCGTCCAAGCGGGCGAGGCTGGCCAGATCGAAGCTGGTCGCGCCTCTTTCATGGATTCGACTGACGCGCTGCAACGCATCGTTACGCGGTATCGGTCGAATACACACCTGTTTGATGAGCGCCAAAGGGACGAGATCGATCTCCTGCTGAGAAAAGCGGAAGCGCCTGGTGGCGCCCAAGTCCAGCATCTCATCGAGGGCATTCAAGCGATCAAATCTTTCGTCGAAAAGAACCTGGCGCTTGCGCGCGCGGAGGACGCGTGATGAACGGACGGCTGAATCAAAGGCAGCAGGGTGGGGACGGGTCCACAAATATACAAGCCAAGAGCGTTACCATAACAGGTGTCAGCTTTACGGATGTGCGTCAGATCGCCATCGACGCAATGAAATCGGAGCTAGGGGCACTCTCTCACGCTGCGGAACAAGCTACGCTTTTGCGGATCAACGAATACGCGGAAGCGCTGCTCAAACGCCTCGAAAGGCGCCCCGAGCTTCTGGAGCGTTTTCAAGAACCAAGAACCCAATTCTCTGTTAGAGACACCCATCGTCTCCATGCTAAGCGCGGGACAGATGATGTCACGGACCTGACCCTTGATATGTTGGTGGACTTCATTGCCTGCCGCGGCAGCGACTTCAAATCCGTCGTCCTCGATGATGCGATTAAAGCCACATACAGTCTGACCTGCAATCAAATAGACGCGCTGACGCTCCTACTGATCTTCCGGAAAATTCCTTTACAGGCCGACACAATCGAGGGCTGGTGTGATGAAATGACAGAGCTTGCAAGGCCCTTCATGGAAGGCGCAACCCACTCCGAGGCCCAGCTGGACTACTTGGCAAGTACCGGTTGCACAACAATAGATGTGATCAATCAGACGTTCGCCAGCTACTTCAGTATGCGCTATAGGCAATTGGCCTCTGAGGTGGACCTCAAACCCGAGGTCCCAACAAAAGCGAAAACCGGGAACGAATTTATCGACCGCCAAGCAGCCAAAAGCCTGAAGAAAAAAGTCTCCACCGACTGGCTGCGAGACTATTTTTCCAACGCTCGGCCTGAGATTGTTTCGCTGCAGTCTTATTTCGACACCACGATTTTCCGAAAAACAAACCTTCGCATCATTGGCTCGGCAATCGCCGCAGCAAACCTCCGGCTCAAACAACCAGACGTTCAATTCGATGACAGCCTCTGGTTTGAGGAATAGGACTCGCAGCACGAAAACCGCTGCATCTACGGGATTGCATGCGCTGCTTCGCAGCGGCAAAACCGGTCATTGATGCTCGTCTCAGCAAAAGTGGATCTGAAAATGAGCAGGTGGCGCGCCCCTAAGCGGTAGTAGACCTCGAACGACGGACGGCATTGTTCAAGCTCGAAACGAAGCAGCCCGAACGCGCCACTCCAACACGAACGCTGGGTAGCGTGTCATCGTGCCCATTCCCTGCAAACCAACAGACCTTCCGAGTGTGACCGACTGTTTGATCGGAGTATTCTTTGGCTTGAGATCATCAGTGCCATGACTATACCGACCGAGCGTCATAGCCACTGGACGAACTGCTTCAATGGCCTTGTGGCGCCGAGCTATGCGGCGTTTGGGATCGCTTTCTGGCTGGCATCTCGATGCCACGACTACGCCGATGTTCAGATGACAAGTCCGCTGTCTAATCCATCGGCTGGCGGTTTCGCAGCAACTGCGAAATCGACACGGCCGCGACCAGTCCGCCGCCATAGAACAGGTTCTGCACGAAAGTGTCGGCGCCGAGGAAATTCAGGCCCATGATGCCGGTCGACAGGAAGAACACTGCGATGCAGGCGCCCGGCGCGTTGAACCGCCCGGGATAGATCGAGGTCGAGCCGAGATAGGCCGCGGCAATCGCCGGCAGCAGGAAGGTCAGCGCCGAGGTCGGGTCGGCAGCGCCGCGCATCCCGGTATAGAGCACGCCCGCAATGGCCGCGATTACACCGGACGCCACCAGCGCCCAGGCGCGCATCTGGACGACATCGACGCCCGACAGCTTGGCGACCTCGCGGCCGCGCCCGACGAACAACAGGCGGCGACCGACGCTTGTATATTCAAAAACGTACCAGATGATCACTGCCAGGATCGCGGCGTAGTAGAAGCTGAGCGGAATGCCGAGAAACTTCCACAGGATGACCGCGTTGATCAACTCCATCGACACACCGGCAATGGTGTTGGAGTCCGAAACCCAGAACACCAGCCCGCTGATGAAATAGCCTGTGCCCAACGTCACGATCAGCGAGTGGATTCGGAAATAGAGCATGAAAAACGCATTGACCGCGCCGATAATTGCGCCCACCGCAATGACCGTGACAACGGTTGGAAAGACCGCCAGGTCGGCCTGAGTGTTGAGCACCGCAACCAGCATCGATGACAATGCCATGGTACCGGCAATCGACAGGTCAAAATCTCCCGCGGTCAGCGGGATGATGAAGGCGAGCGCCAGCACGACGAGCATGGCCTGGCTGCCGAACATCACCGCGTAGGAGTTCCAGGAAAACATCGCGTCCGGCTTGAAGGCGCCGATCAGCAGGATCAGCAGGCCCCAGGCGATCAGAAGTCCATAGCGCTCCAGCCAGTTCTTCAGGCTGAAATCGCTGCGACTGTGCGCCTCCCGTTCCATCTGCGCCTGGAACTGGGTGATCTTGTCCTCGAGCGCCGCGATGCGCTCCTCGTAGTGCTTGATATTGTTTGCGTCCATAAACCCAGACCTCAAGCCATCGGGATCGACAGGAAACAATGCTCGGCGATCGCTTCCTTGCTGACGTCGCTGCCGGTCAGTTCCCACACCATCTGGCCGCGCGAAAAGATGATAACCCGGTGGCAGATTTGCGCCAGCTGATCATAGTCGGTTGAACTGACGAGGATCGTCGCTCCGCGGTCGGCGCTTTCGTCGAGCATCGTCCAGAGCGCCTGCCTCGCACCGACATCCACCCCTTGCGTCGGTTCATCAAGCAGGATCAGCCGCGGTTGCGTCTGCAACCACTTGGCCATGACAACCTTTTGCTGATTTCCACCGGACAATGCGCTGAGCGGCAGCACCGGGCTGTTTGGTTTGACCTCGGCGGCCGTCCCCTGTTCCTGCGCTCTTCTACGCATGCGCCGCAGGCTCAGGCGCCATGGTCCTCCGAGCTCGTCGAGCACCGGCATGGTCAGGTTATCCGCGACGCTGAGCGCACCGATGCCAGCCTGACCAAGCCGGTCGGCCGGCAGGTAGGCGATACCCTTTTGCATCGCTTCCATGGGCTTGAGGCCGGCAAGCCGGATCTCGTCGCCGTCCAAGTCAAGCACGCCGGTGTCCGCCGGCTGCGCCCCATAAAGCAGTGCCGGCAGCCGGTCACTGCCCGATCCGATCAGACCGGTGACACCAACGATCTCACCATGTCCGAGTGCCAGGTCCACCGGCCCGAAACCCGGTGCCTGCAGTCCGGTAAGGCGCACCTCGTTGCCGGAGGCCGCGTTCGGCACATGAGCCGATTCGAAATCCGACAGCGACTGACCGATGATCAGCCGGATCAGATCCCGGTGGCCGATATCGGCGGTGTTCACCGTCTCGACCTTCTGGCCGTCGCGAAGGATCGTCGCCCGGTCGGTGATTTCCATCACCTCGTCGACGTCGTGGCTGACGAAGACAACGCTGGCCCCTTCGTCTGCCAACTGCCGGACAAGATCGAACAATTGCTCGACCCCGGCGCGCGGCAGGAACGGCGTCGGTTCGTCCAGCACCAGGACACCGCCATGATGCTTCTCCAGACCCGCAGACCGCAGATCTTCGATAGCCCGCACGATGGCCAGCAGCGCCTGTTCCACGGCAGGCAACGCGGCAACAACTGCCCGTGGATTGAGCGAGAGATTGTAGCGCGCAAAGGTCGCCCGGGCCCGCTCTTCCTCGGCCCGCCAGTCGATTCGCCACTTGCTGTCGGCAGCAAATTCACCCAGCCGCAGGTTTTCCATCACTGTCAGGCTGGGGATCAGCCCAAGCTGTTGATGCACGAAAGCCAGGCCGAGTTCCCGCACCTTCTGCCCTGCCGCCGGCAGCGGCAACGGCTTGCCATGCACGAGAACGGAACCACCCGTTTCCGGCGTATGGAACCCCGACAGGATTTTGATCAGCGTCGATTTGCCCGACCCGTTGGAGCCGAGCAGGCCGTGGACCTCCCCGCCTCGCACATCCATCGACACGCCGTCCAGCGCCATGGCGCCGCCGAAGCGCTTCGACAGATTGTCGATCTCAAGCGCAATGGCGCGCCGAGGGTCACTCGACGCACCGTAGCCGGGAGCGGTAGCTGCCGAGGCAGCTGCCATGGATTAGTCGAGTCCCCACAGTTTGCGGAATGCCGCGATGTGCACGTCGCCGTAGCCGTCATTGAAGGTGGCCGGCACACCGGCTGTCTCGACATTGCTGTCATCGAAGATGAAGGCCGGCGTGTTGAGCTTCGTAACCTCACCCTCGCCGCACAGCATGCGCATGTTGGCGTCGACGCCTGCCATGCCGACCCAGCCAAGGCTTTCGCCCACATTCATCTCGACGATGTTGCCGTCCCGCATCATGTCGAGCACGAAGGGCGTGCCGTTATAGGAGACGATCTTGACCTTGCCTTCACGCCCGGCGATCTGGATCGCAGGAACGATGAACTGTGACATGGAATCGTAGACCGGCAGAACGTAATTCACATCCGGATCGGCGAGCAAAGCTGCCTGAACGGCCGGTTGGATCTTCGTGCCCCATTCCGCCACCGGTGTGTTGATATAGGTGGTCTTGCAATCCGGGCAATTGTCCTTGAGATAGCCGATGATGGCGTCGCGCAGCGGTGCCGTCGGGGTGATCTCGTCGGGCCCCAGCACGATCGCGTTGACCTTGCCATCGGTCTGCTGCATCGCCCAGGCGGCGATGATCTTGCCGATGGTCACGTAGTCGGTGCGGGCCGAGCCGTCGAGGAAATCAGGTGTCGGCTGGGTCGTCGCGTCGTAATTGTGCGTCGTCGTCACCTTGACGCCAGCATTGCGCGCCTCGGTGATCTGCGGCACCAGGAACTCCGGCGGCAGACCGCCCTGCAGGTCGATGATGTCGTAGCCTTCCGCGACGGCGGTTGCGATGCCCTGGATCCACTGATCCGGTTTCAGCTGGTTTTCCCATTCGCGCAGCTCGAAGCCAATCATGTCGGCAGCCTGTTTCATGCCGCGCGAGATCTCGGCGTTGAAGGGGTTGGCGCTGGTCAGCGGAATGACAAACATTTTCTTGTCGGCCATGCAGGCCTTGGCATCGAACGGTTTGCCCGGTGCATCGAAGGTCGGCGCCTCGCGATGCTTGGCGACCAGAGCCTTGGCAGCATCCATGTCGGCGGATGCCGGCGTGGCCAGCAGCCCGGCGCCGATCAGGGCGGCAATGGCGGTGACTGTGCGTTTCATAGTGTGTTCCTCCAGGGTTGTTTCATCTGGTTTTTGCAGTTCCGGCCTCAGCAAAGTAGGCCATCGCCTCGTTCTCAGCGATAACGTCAGCGTATTTGGCGCTCATGTCGAACAGGTTGGCTTCGTGCGGTCGCGGATCGCGGTCGCCAACCGCCTCCTCGACCACCAAGGTGATAAATCCATGCGACATGGCATCGATGCAGGACGCGCGCACGCAGCCCGAGGTCGTTACCCCGGTGAGAACCGCGGTGTCGACGCCCATGGCTGTCAGCGTTGCCGCCAGGCTGGTGGCGAAAAAGGCACTCGGATATTGCTTGGTGATGAGGATCTCGCCTTCGCGAACGTCGAGCCCCTCGGCCAGGGTCTGCAGGGGGTTTCCGTCTTCGAAACAGGCAAGCGGCGGTGTCTTGCGGTAGAATACGCCGCCATCAACACCACCCTGCAGATATTTGACTTCCGTGAAGATCACCGGCACGCCGCTTTCGCGCGCCGCCTTGAGCAGCCGTCGCGCGCTTTCCAGGGCGCTGGCGCACCCTTCGGCGCCATAGAGCGGCGATTCCGGCTCGAAATAGGCGCGGGCGAAATCGATCAGGATCAACGCCGGCCTTTTGCCCCATTGCTGGCGGGCATGATAGCCGGCCCTGGCATAATTCTGGTCGAGCGTTTCGTTGCTCACGGCCGCCTCCTATTCCGCCGCCCGCAGATGCGCCTGAAACACCGGATCTTTCGGCGGTTCGAAGCCGGTTTCGTCCCGGCAGCGCTTCTTGAGCTCGGCTATCGACGCAAAGCCGCGGTCGAACAACGGCAGTTCGCCACGTTTCTTTTCCATGTCCTTGCGCAACTTTTCGGTGGCCGACGACTTCACCTTGCCGTTCTCGACCACGACGCCATAACGCCGGGCACCCTTTTCGCTGACCAGGCCACGGCGCACGTCGGTGGCCACCAGTTCCGGGTCGCGCTTCAGCGGATCGCCCCAGCCGCCGCCTCCCCAGGTGTTGAAGTGCAGGATATCGCCCGGCTGCACCTGGATGCGGTCGCATTTCGATGCGATGTTTTCGCGGCTCCCGTCGGTGCGCACCAGTTCCTTGGTCGAGCGCATGCCGGGCTCGCCGCCATTGACGCCCCACGGGTAGGTCAACCAGCGATCGTCATGGATCGATATTTCGCCCGCTTCCAGCATTTCATAGGCGATCGAAATGCCGTTGCCGCCGCGATGCAGTCCGGCACCGCCGGAATCTGTGATTGTGCTGTACTCGCGGATGCGCAGCGGGAAATAGGCTTCGAGGAATTCGTTCGGCACGTTGGTGAAGGCCGGCCACAGGGAATGTCCGTCCGGCCCGTCGCCCGCCGGTCGACCGGGAATGCCGCCAAAGCCGATCTGGAACAGCTGGTACCATTCGCCGTCGCCATCGTAGCCCGAATACATGAAATGCGGACTGTCGGAGAAGCCGGCCGCATTCAGCGCGTCCGGTGCGCCCTGGCCAAGCAGCCCGCCCATCAGGTCGAAGATGCGACCCAGCATGTGGGTCCGGCAGGACAGGGCAGCCGGTTTCTTCGGCTTCAGGATGCAGCCTTCCGGAATGCGCACGTCGAGCAGGTCGTAGAAACCGTCATTGAACAGGATCTGCGGGTCGAACAGGTTGATGGTGAAGGCCCCGAAGAACATCTTGAACATTTCTTCGTTGAGCAGAAAGTTGATCGACGAGAAGGACTGCGGGTCAGAGCCTTCGAAATCGAAGATCGCCGTTTCGCCCTCGCGCCACAGCGTGCAGGCGATCTTGTAAGGGCCGGCGCCCATGCCGTCATCATCGATCCAGTCTTCGAAATGCGCCTTGTGGTCGCCTTCCGGAATGATCATCTGGATGATCGCCGACATGGCTGTGCGGTTGCGGTCCAGCATGTCCCACATGGCCGAGATGTAGGTGTCGACGCCGAAGCGCTCGATGTTTTCGCGCACCCGCCGTTCTGCCAGCCGCAGCGACGCAATGATGGCGTAGAAGTCCGACTTGTTCCATTCCGGCACGCGCGAATTGGCGAGCATGATATTGAGGACTTCGCTGTTGAGATCGCCACGCCGATAGATCTTTGTCGGCGGCAGGATCAGCCCTTCCTCGTAGATCATCTTGGCATCGGTCGGCAGCGATCCCGGCACCTTGCCGCCGACATCGGTCATGTGGCCGAACATCGCCGCCCAGGAAACCAGCCGGTCTTCATGGAAAATCGGCATCATCAGCAGCCAGTCGTTCAGGTGGCTGACCGCGCCATTGCAGGAATAGGGATCATTGGTGATGAAGATGTCGCCATCCTCGATGTCGCCCTCATAGCCAGCGATAAAGCCGTGCAGGAAGGAGCCGAACTGGCCGACCACCATCTTGCCTTCCTGGTTGGCGATCATCGGAAAGGCATCATGCTGCTCGCGAATGCCCGGCGACATGGCTGTGCGAAACAGCACGGCATCCATTTCGGTTCGGGCGTTGCGCAATGCATTCTCGATGATATCGAGGGTGATCGGATCGACATCGACGCGATGGAAGGGCGATGTGTTGCCCTGGATGATATTGGCCGGCATCGCATCAACCCCCGTTTTCCTGGCCTTCAGGCCAGATCAGAATATTGCCCACCTCGTCGATCACCCCGACATGGCCGGGCAGGATCAGGCTGGTCGAATCCATTTCCGTGACGATCGCCGGGCCGGCAATGTGATTGCCGCGCTCCAGACGGTCGCGGTCGTAGATCGGCGCGGCGTGCCATTCGCCATCGACGAACACGCGGGTGTCTTCGATCCTGGCGGCCGAGGCATCGTTGCCTGCATGGCGGCCGTTCTCGCCCACGAAGGCTTTTTCGGCGCCTTGCACCACGGCCCGCAATCCGACCAGTTCGTGATCGGCTTCCAGCGCGAAGGTGAAGAGTTTCTCATGCATGGCGTCGAACTTGCTGCCGACTTCTGCCAGGCCGCCGCGACGGAAGTCGTCCGGCTCCATATCGACCGTCAGTTTCATGCCCTGGCCGTGATAACGCATGTCGATCTGGTAGATCACCGACTGTTCGTGGGCGGCCACACCCTCGGCACGCAGTTCTTCGGCGGCTCGCTGTTCGAGTTCGTCGAGCTGCGACTGGATTTCGGCGCCATCCGCGTCCGCGACCTTCAACACCAGCGTATGCGATGCTTCGTTGCGCAGCCGCGTTGTCGCGTCGCCATAAGCGCACAGTACGCCCGGACCGGGCGGGATGATGACCGGCCAGGAATTGATCAGCCTGGCCAGCGCATTGGCGTGCAGCGGACCGGCGCCGCCGAAGCCGCACAGGGCAAATTCACGCGGGTCGTACCCCTGTTCGACCGACACCAGCCGCAGTGCGCCGCACATGTTCTCGTTGACGATGTTGATGATGCCCTCGGCTGCCTTTTCCAGCCCGATGCCGAGCGCCTCGGCCAGTTTGCCGACGGACTTTTCGGCCAGCGCCCGGTCGATGCGCATGTCGCCGCCGAGCTTCGAGCTGGCCGGCAGGTAGCCGAGCACCACATTGGCATCGGTCACGGTCGGCTCCTCGCCGCCCTTGGCATAGGCCGCCGGTCCGGGATCAGCGCCGGCCGACTGCGGTCCGACGCGCAGTGCCTTGGTGAGCTCCGGCACATAGGCAATCGATCCGCCGCCGGCCCCCACCGTACGCACGTCGATGGACGGCGCCCGAACCGTCACGTCGGCAACGCGGGTTTCACGGCGGGTGCGCGCCACCCCGTTCTCGATCAGCGCCACGTCGGTGGACGTACCGCCCATGTCGAAGGTCAGGATATTCGCGTAGCCAGCGCGTTTGGCAATGCCGAGCGCTCCGGCAACCCCGCCGGCGGGTCCCGACATCAACAAGTTGACCGGCTGATCCATTGCACCCTTAGCCGACGAAAGGCCTCCGTCGGAACGCAGGATGTGCAGTTGCACGTCGCCCATGCTGCGGTGCAGCTCCCGCTGCAGATTGTCCACGTATTTGGACACCACGGGCCGAACATACGAGTTCACCACCGTCGTCTCGGTGCGCTCGTATTCGTACATCTCGGCAATCACTTCCGACGACAGCGACACGGGTATGCCGGGAAGCACCTTCTCCGCGACTTCTGCGACCTGACGCTCGTGTTCGCCACTGACATAGCCGTTGAACAGGCACACCGTCAGCGCCTCGATGCCGCTGCCACGCAGCCGCTGGAGGTCCTTCTCCAGCTTGCGCCGGTCAAGCGGCACAAGAACGCTGCCATCCGCGGCGATGCGCTCGTCGGCCTCGATCGTGTGTTCCAGCGAAGCCAGCGGCTCCGACTTGTTCCAGATCACCCATCCGCCAAGGCCGCCGGGCACATAGGACCGGGCGATCTGCAGCGTTTCACGATAGCCCTTGCTGGTGACCAGGCCGACCTTGGCACCGGAGCCGGTCAGCACCGTGTTGGTGGCAACAGTGGTGCCGTGCATGACGCCGCCGATGTCGGCCGGATCGATACCCGCCTCGGCGCAGATCTTTTCAATGCCGTTGAGAACGCCGCGCGACGAATCCTCGGGCGTTGACGGCACCTTGGCGGTGAAGGTCCTCTGTTTCCGCTCATCAAGCAGGAGCAGGTCGGTGAAGGTGCCACCGACATCGACGCCGAGGCTCAGACCGGTGATTTTCGACCGTCCCGCAGCGCGCGGCGTCGCCGCCGGCATCGGCGCCAGGCCGGTCTGGCTCTCCATGGTGGCAAGCCGCGCCTCCAGCTCACTCAACCGGCGCTCATAGGCCTTGATCAGATCGTCGGTACTCGTCATTTGCCCTCCCCGGAGCGATTGAAAAAGCGGCGCAGCGGACCGTCGCGCCGGCTCGACAGGCCGGCAATCCCCAACACCTTGTCCGACAGCGAGAACAGCCGGTCGATCATTCGTCCCTGCTGCTCGATCACCGCCTGTTTTTCCTCGATATGGTCCTGATGCCGCTGCAATTGCGCATCGAACTGCTCGGACGTCGCGACGCCGCGCTCGACCAGTTGCGATAGCTGCTGGATCGAATGTTCGTTGCCGCTCAGCCGATCCATGGCATCCTCGAGCAACCGCAGCGCCCGATCGCTGGTCGCGGACAACGCCTGCACCTGATCGCTGCTGGACCGGTCGCCGCGATCCTCGGCGATCGAAACGGCGCGCTCGAGCGCATCGCCCTGTCGCTCCATCAATGCCGTCAGCTGTGCGATCGTCGTGTCCCTTTCATCAATCGTCTGCTGCAGTTCTTCGACTTCGTCGAACAGCAGCTCAAGCAGTCGGTCCGGCGCCAGCGAGGCCGCCTGTAATCCGTCCAGTGAAGCCGGCAAAGTTTCGGTATCGACCAGCCAATGGCCCTGGTTGTTGCGGTAGCCACTGAGCATTCCCGCGGCCAGCGCTTCACGCACCCGCATACGGCTCGTCCCGAGCCTTCTGGCTGCCTCGCCAATGGTCAGTCGCTGGTCGGGCCCATGGTCAGTCAATCGATTTTCGCCCTATATGATCCCTCTCTGTCGGTAATCTTCCAAAGTTCCCTCAGCAATATCAAGCAGTTCCCGGTAAACGTATTCATTGTCAGCACCGAGCTCCGGGCCGGCATGGCGGATCTCGCCCGGCGTTTCGGACAGGCGCGGCGCGACATTCTGCATCTTCAGCTTGCCGAACACGGGATCCGGCACTTCAACAATCGCTTCACGGGCCTGGAAGTGCGGATCGGCCATCATTTCCGGTGGCCTGTAGATCAGCCCGCAGGGCACACCGTGGTCATGCAGCAGCTGTTCGAGTTCATCGCGATCGATTGTCCCGGTCCAGTCGGCGATCAGTCCATCCAATTCGCGCATATGGGCGCCGCGTGCGCCGTGCGTTGCATACCGTTCGTCATCGGCAAGCTCCGGCCTGCCCATGGCGGCGGCCAGCCGCTTGAAGACGGTATCCTGGTTGGCGGCAATCAGCATCAGTTTGCCGTCCTTGGTCGGGAACACGTTGGATGGCGAGACATTCGGCAACACGGCGCCGGTTCGCTCGCGGATATAGCCGGCCTGGTCGTATTCGGTGATCAGCGATTCCATCATGCCGAGCACGGCCTCGTAGATGGCGCTGTCGACCACCTGGCCGCGGCCGGTACGCTCACGCGCATGCACCGCCATAAGCGTGCCCATGGTGGCATAGATGGCCGCCAGTTCATCACCGATGGAAATGCCCATACGGCTCGGCGGCGTTGACGGATCGCCGACCACATGCCGAAGCCCACCCATCGCCTCGCCGATTGCGCCATAGCCGGCGCGACTTGCGTATGGTCCGGTCTGACCGAACCCGGTCACCCGGACCATGATGATGCGCGGATTGATCTCGGCCAGCGCCTCGTAGGAGAGGTTCCACCGCTCCAGCGTCCCCGGGCGAAAATTCTCCAGCAGAATGTCGGATTTCGCCACCAGATCGCGAATGATTGTCTGGCCTTCCTCGGTACGCAGATTGAGCGTCGCCGACTTTTTGTTGCGCGCCACCACCGGCCACCACAGCGACTTGCCGTGGGGCTTTTCGCGGCCCCATTGGCGCATCGGATCGCCAACCTCCGGCTGCTCGAACTTGATGACGTCTGCTCCGAAATCGGCAAGCAGCTGGCCACAGAACGGACCGGCAAGGAGCTGACCCATTTCAAGCACGCGTAGATCCTGCAGCGGGCCGTGACGCCCGCCATCATTTTGCGACATGTCCGCAGTCCATCCTCATAGTTCTCAAATCGACTTGCCTGATGAATTTCCTCCCTTGGGCGGCAAGCAGCCCGGCGCGTCCCATTGTGTTCTTGCGCTCTTTCGGTATACAATAACTCAATTTCTCAAAAAGAAAAGAGGCGATTTCGGGCGAAAATGGTCGAATTGGTGGATGTTACGGCACGTGACGGTATACAAAACGAAAAACGGATCCTGTCTCTGGACGAGAAAAGGGTGCTGATTTCGAAGAGCATCGACGCCGGGATCCGGCGTCTGGAAGTGGCGAGTTTCGTCAATCCGAAGCGGGTTCCGCAAATGGCCGAAGCCGAGGAGTTGATCGCCGCCCTGCCACGCCGCGAGGATGTCACCCTGATCGGTCTGGTGCTCAATCGGCGGGGCTTCGACAGGGCGGTCGAAACGGCGCTTGACGAGATCAATTTCGTCGTCGTTGCCACGGATACCTTCAATCGCAGGAACCAGGGCGCCGACACGTTCGAAACTGTCGCGGCGTGGACCGAGATTGCCTCAGCCGCTCGCGATCGTATTCGCGCCGGAGTAACCATCGGCGCGGCCTTCGGTTGTCCCTTCGAAGGTGAAGTGCCGCTCGACCGATTGCTTTCCGTCATCGATGCGGTCGCACGCGACGATCCGCACGAAATCGGCCTGGCCGACACGATCGGCGTCGCCAGCCCGGGCGAGGTTTCGCAGCGCGTTGCCGCCGTGCGGGAACGATTTCCGGAGATCCCGGTCCGCTGCCATTTCCACAACACCCGCAATACCGGGCTGGCCAATGCCTGGGCAGCCGTCGAGGCCGGAGCGGCATCTCTCGACGCCAGCCTGGCCGGGACCGGCGGATGTCCGTTCGCGCCGAAGGCGACGGGCAACATTCCTCTGGAGGACCTGGTCTACATGCTCGACCGCTCAGGTGTTGCGACCGGGATCGACCTGCAAGGCGCGATTGACGCGGCGTTGTGGATCGAGGGCGTGCTTGAGAGGCCGCAGCCCGGCCAGCTCATGAAGGCAGGTGTCTTTCCGCCGGTGGCGGCATGACCAGCATGACGGCGAAGACCAAGGCCGACACCGCGCCACCGGCTGGCCAGTCAGCGAGTGAGCATGCCTATGGGGCCTTGCGCCAGGCAATTGCATCAGGCGAGTTTGCCGGCGGCCAGCGGCTGACGGAACAGATGCTGTCGGAGCGCTTCGGTATCAGCCGCACACCGATCCGCGACGCCTTGCGGCGCCTTGAAATGGAAGGTCTGATCGCCGCCGGTACCGGCCGCGGCTTCCGCGTTGCTGAATGGACACGCGACGAAATCGATCAGGTTTTCAACATTCGGGCCATGCTTGAATCCTACGCCATCGAGCGTGCTGCCCGATTGGCCACCGATGAGCAGATCGAGGAGCTTGGGCGCCTGTCCGAACTCATGATTGACCACACGCCGCCACGCAGCGACGAGGATTTCCGCGTGTTGTCGGATTCCAATGAACGTTTTCACAAACTGATCATCGAGGCAGCGAAGTCCGACAGGCTGGCACGGCTGATCTCGATGACCATCGACATGGCGCTGGTGTTCCGCACCTACAAGATGTACTCCGAACGCGATCTGCAGCGCAGCTCACTGCATCATCGTGAGATGGCCGAAGCGCTGCGCGCCCGCTCTCCCAACTGGGCCGCAAGCGTCATGCGCTCGCATCTGCTGGCCGCCGCCGGCAGCGTCGAATGGGAGTAGGGCCGTCCAACCTCAGCGCGACAACTCGGACACAAATTTGCGTTGAAACCGCCCGTAGCCGTCTTCTGTTTCGCGCAGATGCGGTTGCGTCAGCCTGTGCAGCTCCGGCAGTCGGTGAAACGGCACCGTCGGACAGGCGTGGTGCTCGGCGTGGTAGGGCATGTTCCACGCGAGCTTTCGGATGATGCTGTTGGTGAAAGTCGTCCGCGTGTTTTCGAACATGTTGGCCACCTGCGGACAGCGGCCGTGCTCGGCCAACAGGTAAAGCCTCAGAAACGGCTGGCCCAGCAGCATGGGCACGATCCACACGGCAAGGATCTCGGAAACATTCCAGGCAAAGCCGACAACGGCGACGGCAGCATACACAGCCAGCATGAGGCGCGCTTCAGTCGCGATCGCACCCCGCCGCTGTTGCGGCACAAAGCTGTCATCACACAGGCCAAGCGCATTGCGAACCAGCGTCTTCACCTGTCCAAACAGCACCGGAATTCCGGAAACATGGACGACGTATTCGGACCAGGTCTCCGGCTTGGCTTCCGCAAGCTCCGGATCGAGATCCGGGTCCTGGGTGTGGCGATGGTGAGCAAAGTGGAAATAACGGAACCAGGTGGGCGGCAGAAACAGCAGAAAACCGCAAACCTTGCCCACGACCGAGTTGAGACGGGCAGTCTCGAACGGCGTCATGTGGCATGTCTCATGCAGCAGCGTGAACAGGAAGACGATCAGGATGCCCTGAACGGGAACCAGCACCTGCCAGCCTGGAACTTTCAGGACAATCAGGCTTCCGACGCACAGGATCAGGCCCCAATGGGCTGCAAGATGGATCAGCCCGACGGCATCTGACCTGGCGTTGAGCCGCTGGCGTTCATCCAACGGAAGCGTTTTCAGAAATTCCCTGTGGTCCATCGAGAGTCCTTTCCAGGCCAATCTAATTCAAAGAAATTTTGCTGAAAAACGATGATTTTTGACTTATAGAAAAGAAAAACTTGTCTATCGGTGCTCTGAATGACGCCTTCTTTGCGCAGCCTGCAGGCTTTCGAGGCCGCTGCCCGGACCGGCAGTTTTGCTGCTGCCGCCGGTGAGCTGGCCGTGACGCCGGCAGCGGTCAGTCAGTTGGTCCGCGGTCTGGAGACGCAACTTGGCAGGCAGCTGTTTCGCCGCGCCAATCGCGGCATCGCACTGACAGAGGCCGGGCGCGAAGTGCTTCCGAGACTCTCGGCAGCCTTCGAGGAGATCAGTGGCGTGGCGCAGCAGTTGAGCGGATCGCCGCGACGGGCCCGGCTGACGGTGTCGGTACCACCCTCCATGGCAACCGGCTGGCTGGCGCCGCGGCTGGCGGCGTTTCTTGACCGGCACGGTTCAATGGATATCGCATTGAGGGGCGACGAGGATCCGGTCGATTTCGACCACGACCGGATCGATGTCCGCCTCACCTACGGGCCGTTCCACTATCCGGCTCACGCTGCAGAGACTGTCACGGAGGACAGCGTCTACCCGGTGTGCTCGCCTGAATTCCTGAGACGGTACGGCCCGATACGCTCGGCCGCGGATCTCTCCAGCGTGCGGCTGATACACACGGAATGGGGGCCGGCCGCGGCAATCTTCCCGACCTGGGGGAGTTTCCTGGAGACCATAGGAGGCCAATCCAGCCGCGCGCTCGAAGGTGGCATCGTTGCAAACGCCTCGCATACCGCGATCGAACTCGCCGCGAACGGCTTGGGTGTTGCACTTGGTCAGGGCATTTTCGTCGCCAACGCACTGGACCGGGGTCGGCTTGTCCGACCTCTGAAAAGGTCCATGCCCCTCAGCCAGCCCTATTGCCTGACAATCCGTCAGGGCAGCACCTTGCGGCCGGAGGTCCAGACATTCCGCGACTGGATCCTCACGGAAAGCAGGCTCTGCATCGCTTCAATTTCGGACCGATCCTGAGTCGACCGAAAATCGGCTATGCGGTTACCTCGCCGACGAGAACCTGCGGCTCACCGCTATAGAAGTTCGGAATGTCCTTCACCGCCGGCCCGGAAGCGGCCATGCCTGCATCAAGCGCCGCCTGATCGGCGAAAACAAATGTCGCAATGGCATGATAACCGGCAGGAACGTTTGGCCCTCCGGCGAGCCCTTTTGTCACCACGCTGCGTTCAACATGCGGTCCCATATGCTCATGGACGATGTCCATATGCTTGGACAGGTAATAGTCATGATCGAAGGTGGTGCCGTTTGCGGTCGGATAGAGGACCTGAAGTGAAAAGCTCATGGGTGACTCCGTCTGTGTTTGAGTGAGTTGGCTTTCAAAAAGATCAGTCGACTAACGATCGGCGAACGCCAACCGCAAGCCGAGAAGCCCAAAGGCACCGGCGAAGCTACGCCGCAGCCAGGTCATGGCCTGTGGTTTCGCGGCGAGATAGGACCTGGTTGCCGCGGCAAACAGCCCGTAGCCGATGAAGACGACAAAGGTGAGCGCCATGAAGACCAGCGCCAACACGAGCATGTCGAGCGTCGGATTGACGGCAGCTGCCGGCACAAATTGCGGCAGAAAGGCCAGGAAGAACAGCGACAATTTGGGGTTGAGTATGTTGAGCAGGAAGCCATTAAAGACGATGCGCAACACCGCCGGCTCTGACTTCTCCTCCGCTACCTGCAACGGCCCCGACTGCCGCAAAACGCTCCAGGCCATGTAGAGCAGATAGGCAACACCAAGAAATTTGACGATCTGGAAGGCCAGCGCGCTGGCATGCAGCAAGGCTGCAAGACCGACGATACTGGCAACGATGTGCGGCACGATGCCGAAAGTGCAGCCGAGTGCTGCCCAGGACGCAGCCCGTACACCACGCCCCAGCCCCCAGGCCAGCGTGTAGATAACACCGGTGCCGGGCAATAAAACGACAATCAGGGAGGTCAGAAGGTATTCAAAACTCATGGGATGGGCTCTCGTGAAACACAGGCCCCGACCATTTCACTTCGTTTGACACGACGCAAGTGGAGCGTTGAGGTTTGAGATGGTCGCCCATCAAGCAAATCGGATCGGGCGGGGATAATGGCAGTTCCCGAGCCCCGCCGCGATTTCTCGATTTCGAATGCACTAAAGTTAGGATTGTTATCTTAATAAATGCGCTCACAAAGGGCTGTGCGTTTGACAATCCGCCATACTGAAAATTGATTGAGGCACAACAGAATATTTCCATAATTGGTTAGAGCATAAATTCATCGTTGATCGAGGATATTTTTGGGTATACGCATTAATACTGAAATTCAAAACGCTTAAGAAATAAAGAACCGCCGTTGATATGTACACACACCGACGACCATACATAGAATCCCACTTAACGCGAGAGAGTATTGAAAGCCGTGGTAGGTTAGCCCTGTCTAGGGCCTTAAATGTGGGTCGGGTTGTTGCCTTTGTCGGCTCAGGAACAACAATCGCTTACGGTCAACCAGATTGGTCTGAAGTGGTTGGCGAAGCCGTTGATAGAGTTACCGAACGCGCGCAAGCACGAGAATCGATTGGTTCTCGCGACCTACGCCTGCAACTCAACACTCTGTCCCATGCATCCGGAGGATCCGAAACCTTGCGCGTTGCTGCGGCGGAATCCTTGGCACGGCGACTTGGATTCTCAGAAGAGTTACGCCAGACGATGAGCAGAAAGTTCCGCAGGTCGCGGGTGGAAGCAATCGAAGAACGAAACCAAGCTCTCTCTCCACCGACTTTTCTAGATCTTCAGACCCCTGGAGGTCTTGGCGGTTCGGCCAATCCAATACGCGCCATGTTAAAGGATTTGGGGATCGTTCGGTTCTTGACACTCAACTACGATGTTGAAATCGAACGCGAGTTCCGTCGAATTTTTCGCACAACAGGAGCGCGCCAAGCATTCAGCAATTCTGAAAGCTCCGAATTCGAAAAGCTGTGCGCTCCCGATGACAACAGATGCCCTGATCGCGTGGAATACATCGATGGGATGCGCCGGTCTGTCCTTAGCGTCTGCATGAACAGGGACAACATTGGTGAACTCATCAACTTTGCACTGCACCCGGCCAGTTTTGACGCCCAAGTTTTTCACCTCCATGGCCGTTGTGACCAACCCGAGAGCTTGGTGCTGACCGAGGAGGACTATCAAGCCACTTATCTCCAGCCAGATGAACAGAGCGACACGTTTGAAGAAGCACTCTCTGCGATTTTCTCAGGCAATGATGTGCTGTTTGTCGGTGTCGGTATGTCCGAGGCGGATATGCTCCGGCCTCTACGACAGTTTGTCAGCAAAGACAGCAGCCCCGATTTCGCGAAGCGGCACGTCTACGCTTTTATTGAGAACCAGACCACTCTTGATCTCGACTACTCGGATGCAGATCGTCTGAACACGTTGAAAACGCACTACAATGACAGAGTCGCGCTTGAATATGTGGAGTCGGTTATCAAATTTCCGGATCCGGATAACAAAACTAAGGATCAGGAAAATGAAACTACGAATCCGGTGAACACCCAAGCCAATTTCAAAGACCGGATTGCCGACAATTCGCGGGCACTGAATTTGAGGGCTCAATACGGTGTATTTGCCATCTACTACGGGGGCCAAGTCTTACGCGACTACCGGCTATTCGCCATGATTGCCGCAACGCCAAAACAAAATAAACAATGGCTGGCCGCCCTAATAGCTCAGACTGAGCGAATGGTGGATTTGTGTGAAATGACTGACGGTCTGCTCAAAACGCCTGATGAGGTCAGAGAGCAGAAAGAAGTCTTCCAAGCGCTCACGAAGACACTAGAGGGAAAATGGAAACGAGGAAACTATAAGCTCAATACCAAGCAACAAGAACAATTGAAGACTTACGCTCAAGCTCTGCAGACCGAGATGTGGAGCCGCGCTCTGGAAAGAGCGCTCACAGATTTGGCGGGCGAGCGTGACCAATGGTGGAGTGATTGGCGTCAACCGCCGCGTCAGAGACGGGCCAGGTACCCGGCACTCTATTGTCCACATGACGCCAACAAGCCGAAGGACGCAAAACGTCCTCTTTTTGTTCGCCACCGAACCCTACACGCGTCCGACGGAAATCCTGATGACTACGACGTGAAGATGCTCAAGTGGATGAAAGAACAGGCCATTGAAGCCGATGTAGTCGCGAGGCTTTCGCAGCCTGACGGCACAGGTCCGCGGATTCTGCGCATGCAAGTGCCTCGCGGTGGTGGCAAGGGAGCACTCTTGAACATTCTCAGACAGTCCGACGAGAATGGTCTATTCATTTACAACTCAATCTTTCCCGACGGAAACTCCAAAGGCGAACTGCAACGCCATCACTCCGCATTTTTTGTACACCTCAGCTTTTCAATGGAGTTTTCCTCGGTAATCGAAGCACTGAGGCGCTTCTTCAAGGACGCTCTCATCGGACTGATCGAGGATTCCGCGGATGAGATCGAGGTCGCATTGGCGCGAACAAGTGTGACGGACGAACCACCCATCGTTCAGTTCCTTCGAAAGTGGCATAAAGACCACCCCGGGAACCCGTTTTTAAATGCGTCGGAACCCATAGACGCTTGGCTGGAAGAGGATCCCGGCCACAGTTACGGAACTTTCCAACATCGGGTCGATCGATTGCGCTATTTCATGAGCCGCTATGCGGATCTCGCAAATTGGCTGGACTCGAGCACTGGAAGCTATTCTCGGGTATTCGTCTATCTCTCCGGATTGGACCTGCTATGTGCTGCAAATGGCGAGGCACGCAATCCGATGTTCCGGGCTTTCTTCCGACTGATGACCGGATGCGGAGCCAAGCGAGTAGGCGAGCATGTCGCGAAACTACCGATGGACTTAGTTCTGGTTGCAGGAACGATGGATCCGCCCATCCACTACTTAAGTCATGAGATTTTAGTCGAGAAGCACGATCAGGAACACAAGGATCCGCAACAGCGTCAACTTGCTGCACATGGCTTTCACTACGTCAAAGACCGCGAAATACTATTGAAACGGTGGCCGACAGCGCCCCGACTAGATCTCAAGGAACGCTACTGGTTAGTAAAGATGGGCGAAAAGTCATCCCGTGATTTTTGCCTATTTGTACGGGACGAACTGCTTCGCAGCGTTCAAGAACGCAAATACTCCCGCTTACGCGGAAGTCTCGCGAATAGCGTGGCGATGAGCACTTGGGTATTTGGTGCAATCGCTTCGTTGCGTGTTCCGGCAACAAATTCCGAACGTGAAAGAACGGCCCAAAAGGTGTTCGCGGAATTCGATGCGGCGGGTGCTCGCGCCGGCGATCCCGGCATTATCGATCTTGCCTATACGATGATGCGGGACAATGTTGCGATTGACAACGGAGTGGCTTGGGATCGGATAAAAGCTGTATACTCTGAAGAGGTGCCTTCCAGTCCACGGCACTTCACAATTGACACCCATTTCAACAACGAACAACGGATCGCCAGACGCAAGGACCTGATTGACCTCGTCCTGCACCACCTCACGCTGTTTCCGATGCCCGTGGAGCTCAGGGTGCTTTACGGCTGCGATGAGATATATGCGCGCCTGAAAGGGGATATCCGCCGCAAGTGGCGCGAATATCACTTCCCCAAGGGAACATCGATCTCACCAGATAAGCAACTTGAGGCGCGAAAAAAACTTCGTGGAAACACCCGGAAAGCACATTTGATGGAACTGAGAGACCTTCTCAAAGTTCTGGTCGATCGTGGCTTTGTGCTCAAGGTTGCCCCAAAGTCTCACACCTATGACTATAATGCGGTCAAGGATCTAGACGAGGGCGACGAAACAAAGCTCAGCACTGACGACGCGCTCGTCCGTTACACAGTTCATGCTCGACTTCGAGAATATCTGGGCCACAGAATGCGCCTGGCTGTTCCAGACCAAGGTGAACGCAACTATTTCCAGGTCTCGCTCTTCAGTGATCAGCCGCGAGATATTCCGACTCCGACACAAGATCACTACCGGATGTTCCGGCAAATCATCGATCGACAGATCAGAAATGTCCAGAACACGCTATGGTGCTTCTACCAACTCCAGGATCTGCGGAGCGGCCTAGAGCTACCAGAGCATAATTTGGAATTGGCGGAGGCCGGACTCTCTCGCCGCCTCACCAAAGCTGAGGGTGGTGTTGACGAAACCTTTGCATCTATCAACGCGGTGCCGCAGCGCATTCGCGCTCTTTACGGACTCTTGCGTAGCGGATTCTCAATTGGTGCGATCTCGCGACTGATCAGTTTCGAAGATGAAGCCAATCCGGATTTACCCTACGAACGCTTCCGGGGCTGGTTGCGCGATGTAACAAATGCGGCCGTAGGAATGCACCATACTTACGATGAACTGCTGAACGTAACAGGCTATAAGCGTTCCAAAAAATATGATCAGTATTCGCGGCCGGCTAGAAAAGGAGTAGACCGTCACACGGTGGATTTTCCGGAGTTCAGCGAGATGACTTCGATTGAACTTCCAGTATCTACGCCGTTGTCACAACCGCTCTATCGCGACGAGATCGGATGGCTCTACAACGAGCGTGGCGTCATTTCACTGGTTCAAGGCCACTTGTTTGACGCAATTCCTTTGTTTGAACAAGCACTGCTTGTCATGAGACACGGTGAATCGGATGCCAGCGGCGATCCGGCACTCCACGCTGCAACACGGCGGATCACGCTCAATCTGGCAGTTGCCCAAATCGAGCGCGGAAATCTGTTCCGGGCTCGTCAGATGATCGAGGGATTGCGCTTGCCGGACGACTTCAACACCCATGCCGGTAGCGTGGTGAACTGGTTATGTGACGGTTATCTTGGATTGATCGATCATTTGTCAGGCCATATCGAGCCAGCAATTGAGCGATACAAAACGGTGATAGAACGAGCCGATTCGAGGCAGATGCTGCGCGCCGTGTCGATCTTCAACCGTCATTTGGGAGATCTCTACCGACGTATGGGTGACGAAAGCGAGGCGATTAAGCGCATCAATCTGGCGATTAGTGCGGCGATGCAATCTGAGCAACGCGACATACTGCATATGGCACGATTATCCCTTGTTTATGCACTCCATTGCCAAGAAAATGGCGAAAGCGAAGAGGTCCTGCAATATACGCACCGTTGTTTACGTTACGCTCGACGCATGGGCGCGCCTAGGTTGGAAACCATGGCGCTGAAGCTGCAAGCCCAGCTGATGCTGCAGCGCGGGGAGCGAGTATTGGCTGGGCGGGTCGCAACTGAAGCCGCCGGGCTATCGTCCCGCATCGGTATGCGGTTGCACAAACTGTCTGCCTTGTCGGTTTACGCGGATGCACTGGAAAAGCGCCAGCAGTTTGGATTAGCGAGGCAAGTTCTGTCCGAAGCCAGAGGCGAGGCTGAAAACCGAGGCTATCAGACCCTTGCCGGAGAGCTCTCGGACAAGATCGCGCGTCTGCCCTAACGTGCCGACGTTTGAAGCCCTTAATCGGTTGTCGTGCAGGGGTCTACCCACGCAATTCAACTCTTCGGAACGATCCCCGCTTCGACCCAGGCGTCGAAGATCGTCAGCGCTTCGGTGCAAAACTCGGGATCGTTGATATGGGCGTCGATTTCCGTGGACTTGACCGTGAGGGAAACGGTTGTCCGCAACTCGTCCAGAAAGGCCGCCAAACCTTCGGGGTCATGGCAATCGCCGCCCGGGCGATCCCATTCCTCGATCCCGCCATTGGGGATGATCAGGTGCGTTGGTGCTGGACTTTCTCCCAGCCGGCTGTTCAGTTCGCGAGCGATCTCGCGGCGCTCATCGGCATTGTAGAAAGTGTTCTTGACCAGCTTGTTGTGGGTGTGGATCGGGCGATCCTGGAAGCGGTCGGGAATGTCCTGCCAGCCGGCGAAATCGATCAGGTCCATGCAGCCGGGCGCGACGATCTGGGGGATACCGGCACGGCCCGCCGCCCGGTGGCGATCCTTGCCAGCATTGACGACCGAACCGGCCAGCAGGTTGCCCAGCTCGCAGCCGGCAAAATCCATCACGCAGACGAACCCTTTCTGCGCCGCAATCTGCTCGAACGCCATGCCGCCCATCCCCATGGCGTGGAAGACGGCGACTTCGTAGCCGCGTTTCTCGAGCTCGGGTTTCAGTGTCTTGATGTATTTCAGGCAAGAGGTGCCCAGCGAGGTGATCCCCACGGTCGGCTTTGCAACGCCGATGGGTTCCGCGGCGCGTGCGGCTCCCAGCACTGCTCCGGCAGCCTGCGCCAGGGAAGATTTGCAGATCGCGTTCACGCCATAGAGGCCACCGGCCCACAGGATCATCTGAATGTCCGGCGACAGACGATCGGCGGGGATCAGTGCTGAAAAAGACACTGTCGAGACCACATATTTCGGCACGCCGATGGGCAGCGACTGGCAGACATCCAATGCAAGATCGGTGCCCATGGTGCCGCCAAGGATAATGACGCCATCCACCTTGCCTCCGTCGAAAAGCCGACGGGACAGCGTGCAAGCGCCGTTGGACATGATCTGCATGGCCAGATGTTCGCTTCCGCTGTCGATGGCGGCCTTGATGGAACTGCCACCCGCTTCGGCCACATCGTGTTTGGAGTAGTCCGTCGGTTTCTCCGGATCCCCCAGAACACTGACATCCATCGTCAAGACCGTCCCGCCCAGGGCGGAGATCTTGTCCGCCATGAATTCAAGTTCATCGTTCTTGGTGTCGTAGGTCCCGACGACCAGAATGGATTTGTCCGCCATGGTGTTCCTCCCTCAAAGCTCCGGGGGTTAACCGCGCATGATTTGCCCCTTGGGGTCGTAGTACGGCGCCAGTTGCACCTTCAAAGGATACATTTTCCCGGCGATCTGCACGTCGAACCCGCCTTCGTCGATCCAGCCCCTGCTGACGCCGGCATCCCTGTGCAGACTGGCCAGCCCAACCATTGCCTCAAGCCGAAACCCCCAATCGCCCGACGTCACGTGTCCGACAATCTCGCCACTTTTCCAGATCGGCTCGTTGTGGATCAGATAAGGCCCATCCCTGGCCGTCACACCGTCGATCAGGCAGGACACCGTGCGGTGCTGCGTGGCCGGACCATTGGCCTTCTGGCTGGCCAGAATGTCCTTGCCGAGAAAGTCGTCTTGCTTGTCCAGACTGACCGCAAAGCCGAGACCGGTTTCACAGGGCGTGTCGTCTTCGCCGATATCGTGGCCAAGGTGGCGAAAGCCCTTTTCAAGCCGGCAGGCATTCATCGCGAACATGCCCATGTGCCGCAGCCCCAACGGTTTGCCGGCTTCCATCAACGCATCGTAGACACCGGCCGTGAACTCGGTCGGCATCATCAATTCGTAACCCAGTTCGCCCAGGAACGATCGGCGGATGGCCCACCCGCGGGCGTAGGCCATGTCGATCTCCTTCGCGGCCCCGAACGGAAACCCTTCATTGGAAAGATCATCACCCGAAATGGCCGCCAGAATATCGCGAGACTTCGGTCCGTGGATCGAAATCAGGCCGTAGCCGGAGGTGGCGTCGAAAATCTCGAAGCGCCAATCGGCATCGGCGTGATCCTTGATCCAGCTCTGATCGCGCAGCTGGCTGGGATGGCCGGTGATGACCATGAAGCATTCCGGGCCGATACGCGAAACGGTGACGTCGGCTTCGATCCCGCCGCGCCGGTTGAGAAACTGAGTGTAGACCGAGGACCCGACCTCCACATCCATCTGGGCTCCACAGACACGGTTCAGGGCCTTGACTGCGTCCGGCCCCTGCACCTGGATTTTGGCGTACATGGATTGATCAATGAGGACTGCGGCGTCGCGGGCGGCGAGACATTCCTCCCGTACCAGGCCGGACCAATCTTTCCAGCGAAGGCTCGGCTCCTCGTTCCAGCCCTTCTTCTCGGGGTCGAAATACATCGGTATTTCCCAACCGATCCGTTCTGCAAAAACAGCACCGGCATCGGCAAGGCGATCATGCAGCGGCACCTTGCGCACGCCCCTTGCCGAGTGCACCTGACGGCCCACCCAGCTGACACCATAGTGGAAGCCGACCGACTCGGCGCTGCGGTCGTGATTGTACCTTGTGTTGCGCTGGAAAGGATGCGCGCGCCGCGCCAGCATCGGGCCCATGCCTCGCGAAGGCTGACCATCGATCATCCACTCTGCCATGGTCAGCCCGACCCCGCCCGAGTTGAGGATGCCGTTCGAGTTCATGCCGGTGGCAACGAACAGTCCCTTGATTTCGCTCGTCGGCCCGAGATAGGGACGTCCGTCGGGAGTGAAACTTTCAGGACCGTTGAAGAACGTCTGAATGCCCATCTCACCCAGTGCCGGCATGCGTTCGAACATTGCTTCCAGGCATGGTTCGACATGGTCCATGTCGAACGGCAGCTCATCGAACTCGAAATCTTCGGGAATGCCATCGGCGCCGTAGGGTTTGCCGTGTTTTTCGAAAGACCCGATAAGCAGCTTGCCCGCGTCTTCCTTCCAATAGGTGCGCTCCTCGGCGATGTTCAAAATCGGAAGATCCCTCGGCAGGCCGTCGACCGGTTCGGTCACGATATAGAAGTGTTCCGTGGCATGTAGCGGCACGGTGACGCCGTGGGCCTTGGCAAAGAGGTGGCTCCACATGCCGCCCGCCAACAGAACCTTGTCCGTCACGATGTCACCCTTGTCGGTCTTGACGCCCACCACCGCGCCGTTGCGGACGATCAGCTCTTCAACTCTGGTGTCTTCAAAGACCTGCGCTCCCAGCGCCTTGGCGCCCTTGGTCATGGCCACGGTCACGTCCAACGGATTGACCTGCCCGTTCGACGGCACGAAGAACGCCGATTTGACGTCATCGGTCTCGATCCACGGCCATTTCTCCTTCAGCTCCTCAGGCGAAAGAAGGAAGGTCTCGATGCCCATCCGAACCGCGTGGTCATGGCTGCGCAGAAGCTGTTCGTGGCGCACGTCGCCGATGGCGAGATTGATGGTCCCGTTTGGTTTATAACCCGTGCCCTGCCCGGTCTCTTCCTCCAGATCGCGAAACAGACGCGCCGTGTATTTGCCGAGCTCGGTCTGGGCTGTGCTGTCGCGCAACTGGCCGACGATCCCGGCAGCGTGCCAGGTGGTCCCGCTGGCGACCTTGCGCCGTTCGATCAGAACCGCTGCTACACCACGCTTGGCCAGATGGTAGAGCGTCGAAACACCGATGATACCACCACCGATGATGACAACAGGAGAGTTTTGCGGGACGGGATTGGCCATGGTCTTCCTGATTGGATACGGGTTGGTTTCGAGGCTGGGCAGAACCAGTCTACGCGAAGGCAAGCGTTGGCACGTCGACGATGGTGGCGCCGCCATCGACCGTCAGGGTCGCACCGGAGATCATCGAGGCCTCATCGCTGCACAGGAAGGCGGCGGCATTGGCCACGTCTTCCGGCATCGCCGGTTTTCCGAGCGGCACATCGCGGGTAACGATCGCGTAGGCCTCCTCGATATCGTCGAGCCCCTTGCGCTCCACCAGTTCCTGCATCTCGCTGTCGGCCATCTCCGTGCGCACCCAGCCGGGACAGATCGTGTTGCAGCGCACGCCCCTGGGGCCGAAATCTCGGGTGATGGATTTGGCGAGACCCACCAGCGCATGTTTCATGGTGACATAGCCGCAGGCCTCGGGTCCCGCCGCAAGTCCGGCGATCGATGAAATCATGAGCACATTGCCCTTCTGTCGGATCAGGTCGGGCATGGCTGCACGCGCGGTCACCATCGCGGTATTCAGATTGGCCTGCACCGCTTTGTGCCATTCCTCGTCAGTGCTGTCTGTGAGCGTGCCGAAGCCGAAACCGCCAGCGTTGCAGACCAGCACGTCAAGGGCGCCAAAGCGCTCATGGATTTTCTCAATGGCGGCGTT
This sequence comes from Hoeflea sp., assembly GCA_965216535.1. Classification (GTDB taxonomy): domain Bacteria; phylum Pseudomonadota; class Alphaproteobacteria; order Rhizobiales; family Rhizobiaceae; genus Hoeflea_A. The sequence goes on along the minus strand of OZ244175.1, from coordinate 700,829 downwards.
GACCTGGTCGGGCGAAGCGGCATCCGCCTGAACCACCAGGCCGTTGATCGCGCCGGCAACCTTTTCCAACGGATCCGCGCGACGCCCCATCAGAGCAACATTTGCCCCTTCGGCGCTGAGCCTGGTGGATATGGCGGCACCAATGCCGGTGCCTGCGCCCGTCACCAGAACTGTTTTTCCTGAATAACGCGTCATCGAGGCCTCCCCGCGAAATTGTAGATCAGCTTGATGTTCCCCGCTTCGCCGGCATGGGCGCGCGCCTTTACCTGCGCGCCCATGCTGCGGCTTACTCTTCCAGCAGTTTGTTGATACGGTCGAGGGTCCCGGCGTCGGTCTCGATCAGCGCGGAAGATTCGTCGGCACCCTTCCAGTAGATCAGCGCACCGGTTTCCGCGGCGATTTCCCTGGCACGCTCCGAAGCCATGACCCGTTCCGCAACTTCGGCAATCTTCGCCCGCACATCCTGCGGCGTGTCCTTGTGCACGAACAGGCCGTTCCACAGGCTGACATTCAGTTCAGGCTCCAGTTCGCCGATCGTCGGCACGTCAGGCGTCAAAGGAATACGACGATCGCCGATCGTCACCAGCACATTCACCTCATCGATACAGGGCAGCACCGATTGCAGGTTGGTGTTGATGACGTCCGCATCGCCGGAGGCGAGCGTGTTGCAGTCCAGCATGTCGAACGCGGAATCGGCTTCGTATTCCATGCCCCTCACCTTGGCCAATGCAAGCGAAACCTGGGTCGGCACCAGGAAGGACCCGAAGTGACCAAGCACGACCGGATTGTCCTTGGCGTAGCTGACCAGGCCGTCAATGTCGGAATAGGGCTGCGACTTCGACGACGCCAGGATGAACGGGTAGGTCAGAAAAACACCGATGGGTTCGAAGGGATTGGGATCAAGGGCCGGAATACCGACATGCGGGCCAACCACCGGGACATCGATCACGAACGATCCGATCATGTATCCATCCGCCGGAGCCTCGGCGACGGCCGCCGCTCCCGGAAACGGACCGCCGCCGCCGCCGGGCTTGTTCACGACGGCGGCCGGAACACCATGGGCTTCCTGAAACTCGTCAGCCACAAGCCGCGTGAGAATGTCTTCCAGATCTCCCGGAGGAAAGGGCACGACGAAGCTCACGGGTTTCTCGGGGTACTCGGCCACGGCAGCCATGGGCACGAGGCCGGCAGCGAGGGCCACGGTGCATGCCAATTTCAGGATGGACTTCATCGATTTTCTCCTCCGATTGATCGCTTACAGCTTGACGTGTCATTATTTGACACTCTATAGTCAAATTTACTACTGCCGCTTTTTCGAGGGCCTGTCAACTCTCAGTTCGATAGGCTCACGACCGTCTTGAGGACATTCACCCCATGGGAACCATCACCAAGGCCCTGAATTTGCTTTCACATTTTTCTTCCGAACGAGGCGAAATCGGCCTGGCGAGTTTTGTGAGGCTGAGCGGGGGGGACAAGGCCACCGTGCGGCGGCACCTGGTGGAGCTCGAAAAGAACGGTTTTCTGGAGCAGCACCCCGAAACACGGCAATATCGTCTGGGGCCGGCCCTTCTGCGCCTTGCCTCGATCCGCGAGAGACACTTTCCTGTCCGTGCCGCGATCATCCCCGTCGTCGAGCAAATGGCTGAAACCCTCGGTGAACTGGTTCACGCATCGCTTCTGCAAGGAAGATCCATGTCGCCTGTGTTTCATGCGGATCCGCAAATCCACGGATTGCACGTCATATTTGACGAGGGCGAAATGCTCCCGCTGCATGCAACGTCGTCGGGATTGGCAATGTTGGCCTTCGGCCCGGACGGGATCCTGGACTCGGCCCTATCCGGAGAACTCCAATCGTTCGCACCCAACACGGTGGTGGGGCGATCGGACCTGCAGCATCTGGTCAGCGAGACCCGGGACCAGGGTTACAGTTTTTCCGATCAGTATTTCACCCGGGACATCCTGTCCTACGGCATGCCCTTTTTCGGCCCCGAGGGTGGGGCGATCGGCACGCTTGCAGTACCATTGCCACAACCGAGGCACACGGACGAGCTTGAAGCCAAAATCCTCTCATCCCTTCGCAAGGGATGTGAAACGATTACCCGCTCCTGCGGCGGCAAAGTTCCCGATGAACTGCGGCAAAAGTGGAGCCAGCTTCCGGCAGGTGACTGAGGTCCCCCCGGAACGAGGAAACAAAATGAGCCGAACCAACGCGCAACTGATCGCCGACCGGACCCGACTTCTGGGCCCCAACGTGTCCACCTTTTACGATGACCCCGTTCATATCGTGAAAGGCAAGGGCGTCTGGCTGTGGGATGCGGATGGCCGCAAATACCTGGACTGCTACAACAACGTCCCGCATGTGGGACATTGCAACGAACGCGTGGTCGAGGCTATCTGCCGACAGGCGAGCACGCTCAACACCCACACCCGTTACCTGCACAACGGCATTCTCGACTATGTGGAGCGCCTGGCCGGCACCATGGATGCGCCGCTGGACACAGCGATCATGACCTGCACCGGGTCTGAGGCCAACGACATTGCACTGCGCATGGCCGAAGCTGTTACCGGCAAGCGCGGCATCGTCGCGACAGATGCGACTTACCACGGCAATACCGCATTAGTCAGTCAACTGAGTCAGAACAATATCCCCTCTGTAGGCTTTGGCCTGGATCGATATTTCTGCTTTGCCCAAGCGCCGGACAGCTACCGCAATCCCGATCCGGACGGGACCAGGTTTGCCGACGCTGTGGCGGAGCAGATTGAAGAGCATGAGAAATCCGGAACCGGATTTGCAGCCCTCGTGGTTTGTCCGTTCTTCCTGAACGAAGGCTTCCCGATCATGACGGACGGCTGGCTGAAACCGACGGCCGAGACGGTGCGCAAAGCCGGCGGACTGCTGATCTGCGACGAGGTTCAGTCGGGTTTCGGTCGCACTGGAACACATATGTGGGCGCACCAGAAGATGGGCGTCGTGCCGGACATCGTGACCCTTGGCAAACCGATGGCCAATGGTCACCCCGTCGGCGGTGTTGTCACGGGTGCGGAGACCATGAAAGCCTTTCGGACGGGGTTCCGCTATTTCAACACCTTCGGCGGCAATCCGGTCTCGGCGGCGGCAGCCATGGCCGTGCTTGAAGAAATGGACGACAATAACCTCATGGCCAATGCCAAGGCGGTTGGCGATCACGCCCGAGCGCGGCTGAACACAATGAAGGAGAAGCACGAGGTGATCGGCGATGTGCGTGGGTCAGGCCTGGTGTTCGGCGCTGAACTGGTGCTGGACCGAGAGAGCAAGGAACCGGCCAGCGCGTTTACCGACCGAGTCATCAACGCCATGCGCCACCGCGGAATCATCCATTCGAAGCTCGGCCACCACAAGAACACTCTCAAGATCCGTCCGCCGATGCCTTTTTCGATCGAGAATGCAGATCTTCTGATGGATACGCTGGATGAGGTCCTAGCGGAGGCCCCGCTGGACTGATGGACCACATAGTCGAAAACGCCCTTGTCCTGTGGGATATGGAAGGCGCGCGACATCGCCTGATCGCCACGCGCGAAAACCGCGTCTATCGCGTGGATCACGCAGGTGAAGCCTTTGCTCTGAGGCTGCATCGGACGGGTTATCGGACGGATCAGGAGCTATGGTCCGAATTGCAGTGGATGAATGCCATTGCACGGGGAGGATTGCGTGTCCCCAAGCCGGTGCGCTCCGCCTCGGACACGTTTCTTCACGTGGTCGACGGCACGCAGGTCGATGTTCTGACTTGGCTCGCTGGCGAACCGATCGGCGAATCCGGCGCGTCATTAGAAGCCGCCGATCGAACAGGGCTTTTTCACGCCATCGGCCGTGAAATGGCCAAGCTCCACGCGATCTCAGACGAATGGGCAATCCCCGAGGGTTTCGAGCGTTGTGCCTGGGATCGCGAGGGACTACTGGGAGATCAACCGCTCTGGGACCGGTTTTGGGAGAACCCGACGCTCAGCGACGACGACCGCACCCTGTTCCTGGCGGTTCGGGATCGGACCGACGGAGCTTTGAAACGGCTGGAGCCGGAACTGGATTTCGGTCTGATCCATGCCGATCTCGTGCGCGAAAACATCATGGCGGACGGAAACAAGCTTCAGCTGATCGACTTTGACGATTCCGGCTTTGGTTTCCGGCTGTTCGATCTTGCGACCACCCTTCTCAAGAACCGCCGGGAGCCGGACTATCCCGATCTCCACACCGCGTTGCTCGAAGGGTATGCGAGCCAGCGAGATATCGATACGGATGCCCTCGATCTGTTCATCCTGCTGCGCGCACTGACCTATGTCGGCTGGATCATCACGCGCCTGCCGGAAGAAGGCGCTGACATTCGCAATGCCCGCTTTGTGGCGAACGCCCGTGAATTGTCGCAGGATTATCTCGCAACCTAATCCGTGGAGGCGCGTAGCGCCGCACTGGCCGCCAGAGGGCCGAGCACCGAAAAGAACAGCGTCAGCGCGCTCGATGAGATAACACGGCTTCCGGCGGAGTATCAAGGCTGGATGATGGAACGCCAGGTCAAGTACCGGGCCCATATGATTGATGCAAGGTGACGTGCCCGCTGAAACCAGCGATCGCATCCATCCGCATGCGGGCATGCATCCCGTCGGCAATTTCGATGCGGCCGGTCGAGGCCGGCCAAGTCCCGTCGCCTTGGGGACAAGCTGACCGGAGACCGAGGTGATCGCCGAAACGACCGCACCGGTCAACCCTTACCCGGCGCTATTGTTTCTTGAGCAGAAACAGCCCGCCTTCGATGTCGCTCACCAGAATGGTGCCGGAAGGCAGATACGGATATGTGCCCCACGCCCCGTTGAACTTGGCGTCATCCCTCGGGTCGTCGATATAGGTGTCGAACAGCGCCTTTTCCTGCCCGGACAGTTCCGCCAGTCCGGCCGGATTGGCGATATCCAGGACCGCAAGGCCGCGTCGGTAGTTCGACATGTAGTACTCGTCGCCTAGGACGAAGCCATTGTGATCGATGGCGTCGCTGGGTCCGGTCCAGACCGCAACGACCTCCGGGTTTTCCAGGTCGCGGATGTCGAGGACGCGAACGGTGGTTTTCAGGCCGGCATCTTGTTCATCCAGCTCGTCCTGCACCAACACGAAGTTCTTGTCCTCGGTCCACCATCCGGAATGGATATAGTTGGCATCGGGATAGGTGACCGAGCCGAGCTTGTGGGCGTTTCCCTTGACCGTCATGTCCCAGACGTCGATCGCATCTTCCGAATAGTCGATCAGGATCTCGCACGGACTGGCCTTGCACACCGCAGCGCGGCTGTCGTCGATCGTCAGCGTGGTTGCATCGTGTGTGTAGCTCGAGCCGACCGGCGGGGTTTGGACGACGGTGGGATTCACGGGATCGGAAACGTCGAGAACAAAGAAGGCGCCGGCCGTCGACTGCGGGCCGAAGTTCGAACCCAGGATATAGACGAACGGCGTCGCACCCGGCAGGGTAGCGCCCGTGGCGTAGTCGACGTTCGATATGTAGACATTGTGCGCAATATCGACCAGATCGAGCGTGACAGCGAGCGAGATCCGCCTTTCATCGGGATCCGGGTCCGACAGCTTGGTCAGGTCGATAATCTGAATTCCGTGACTCACCCCCTGCCTATCGTCGGCGGTGACAAACGCATAGGCTTTCCATTTGCCGGTGGAGTCATCCTGAAACTGGTAGACCTTGATGTCCCGCCAGATGGTCGGCTGCCCCGGAACGAAACCCACCTCCTTAGGACTCGTGGGATCGCTGACATCGACGACGGAGGTGGCGTTCTGCAGCCCGATGATGGCGTATTCCCGGTTGTCGTTCAGGTCTACGAAACCCCAGATGTCGTTGGCCTCGGCCGGCCCCGCCCCGAACGCGGTCAGCGGCAGTTGCGCCAGCCTATCGATGCCCTTGCACGGATGTCCGTCGGCCATGCCGGCGACGCATGTCGCCGGTCCCTTCGGCGTAGCCGGACCGGCGGGCGGCGCAACGGCGAGGTGCTTGCGGTCCTGCTGCAAGCGGAAACCGCTTTGTGCCAGCTGCACACGGTCGCGGAAGGACGGTCCGGTCACGACGGTTGCGAGTTCCGGTAAGTTCGCATCCGTCGCCAGAGCGCGGAAATTGCTCGCCCGGGCAAAACCGCCCTGAATTCGGATGTTGCGCGCCGAAGCCAGCTCCATGGTGCCGGGCTCCATATCGAAATAACCTTCTCCGACCCGGATTTCCTGCCCCGGAGTGGCCTGCTGCAGTGCGTAAGCGATGGTCAGGCAAGGCGCGTTCGGGCTGAGGCAGTCGCCCGTGTCCGTTCCGCCCTCGGAGACGTAACGGGTCTGTGGCGCCGGCTCCTGCGCCTGTGCCAGACGCAACTCGGCTCCACCGTCGTCGGATCTGTCGGGCAGCAGCAGGAAACCGTTATCCGCCAGCGCACGGCGATAATCCTGGGCAGGACCGACAAGGACCGACACCCGCGCATCGTCGGTTCGCTTGACGAATTTTTCCTTCGGATCGAAACCGCCGCGGACTCTCTTTATCCGCCCCAGAAGGTCGAGCGCGTCGGCCGAATGGTCGGTCGCAAAGCGATGGGTGCCCGGCCCCACGCGGATTTCATCGCCCTTTTCGGCCTTCCTCAGGGCATATTTGATGGTCCTGCAGGGCCGGTCCGGATCGACGCACAGCCCGTCGTCGACGCCGTTGACGTCGACATAAAGGAATGGAAACCCGTCGCCATGGGCCTGTGCGGGCTCCATTTGGATCAGGGAGACGGCGATCAGCAGGCAGCCCAGGCCCGCCAGCCCGGCGGTTGCTTCGAAAGTCTTGACCCCGGACGACCTGGGCGCTCCCCGGGACCGGCGTTCGCGACGGTGATTGCCTTGGGTTAAGAAGTCAGCCATTCGAACGTTCTCCCGCACAACGATTTATCTCGCCTCGATGAGGCCGCAGGCTATCCGATCGCCGCCGCCGAGCGGCAGTGCCGGATCTTTGGGCGCTTCCTGATGGGCATGCAGCATGACCGACCGGCCACGCAGTTCCTCCAGGCGCAGCTTGTAGGTCAGAATGCGATATCGGGTTTCTCCGTCGGCACCTACGAAGACCGCCGGCAGGTCGCCCAGCGGCCGCGGCTTACGCCCCGGCGGGCTCGGCTGACGCATTCCTGCGCTCAAGCAGGATCCGTCGCCTTCTACCTCGCTCGCGTCGGCCGAATCCGGGCTCTCGGACGATGGCCCGCATGAGCCATCCATGTCCATGTTCATCACGCCGGTTGGATCGAAATGCGGCCCCGCCGCAGCGCCCGCGACCAGCTTGCCGTCCTTGACAGCGGGAGCGCAGGAACCTTTCTCATGGATATGCATCGCATGCCATCCCGGCGGAAATCCGGTCAGCACGACCAGCACCTCCAACTTGTCCGGCAATTGCAGTAGCCCGAAAGACCCGGTGTTCTCGTGAACGCCGGCCGGCGATATCCGCTGGATCGGGACTCGGATTTGTTCGGCCTCGGCTGTCCGCGCCGGATGTGTCGGCAGGAACATGATCGCCGCACTCAAAAGGGTATATCTCGATATTGCACGCATTTTAGCTACAACAAGAAACTCACGGGAGATCAAAAACTGCCTATATATTTTCTACACTTTGGGATATATAACATCAAATACAATAAATCGCCACATGCTTTTCTATAATTTTTTCGAGATTTCACACGTTCAATTTTTACAGAGTAAATTATTCAAGAAATTGCAATAATATTTTTCTGTTGCATAATATTATATTATGCTCAATATTATTCTCGTTTAAGAATTCATTTTCTATTTAAAGGAGAACCCTAATGGCAAAAAAAAACAAGAAAAAGCGCGGATCTGAGCGGAATTCGCGCACCTGTGCAGTGATGCAACATCACAACTTCCTCGCAGAAACCAACGAAACCTATCAGGTCAACCGTCGGCAGATCGAAAGATTCTCCGCCGTGGCCAGACTTCGACCGCGGACGGCGATCATCCGTATTCCAGTGGTCGTTCACATCCTGTTCAACAACGATGCCGAAAATCTTTCGCAGAGCCAGATCAACAGCCAGATCAGTGCTCTCAATCGCGACTTTCGCCGGCAGAACCCGGATGTCGGCAACGTTCCCGAACCATTCAGACCCTTCGTCGCCGATCCCATGATCGAGTTTGCGCTGGCGGTTCGCGATCCCCAGGGCAACGAGACGACCGGAATCACCCGGACATGGACCTCCCTGGAGCAGTTTCCTTACGATCAGTTCGATCCGAGGGCGACGGAGAAGCTCGACAGCCTTATCAAGCATGACGAGTTCGGAAAGGCGGCCTGGCCCAGAGACGACTATCTCAACATGTGGACCTGTACCATCGAGGGCGGTCTGCTCGGATATGCGCAGTTTCCGGGAGGTCCGGCATCGACCGACGGGGTGGTCATGAACAACACCGCTTTCGGCAGCGGCGGCACGGCTCAGCCTCCCTTTGATCTGGGCCGGACAGCCGTTCATGAGGTCGGGCATTTTCTCGACCTGCTGCACATCTGGGGCGATGATGGCGGCGGATGCCTCGGTTCTGACAACGTTACCGACACACCCAACCAGGCAGGTCCCAATTTCGGCAGCATGGACGAGGACGATTTCCCCAGTGTCAGCTGCAACAACGATCCTCACGGCGACATGTTCATGAATTATATGGATTATGTGAACGACGACACCATGGTGATGTTCTCCAAGGGTCAGGTCGCGCGAATGAACGCAGCGCTCGAAGGTCCACGAAAAGCGCTGACCGAATCGAATGCGCTGATGCCGGTCGAGACCGAACGCCTGATGCTGGGCGAAGGCGCTAAAAGCAGAACAGCCGATGCCGGCGCCGGTGTGGAAGCCGGCGATAGGGCCGAACTGGTGTTCGACGGGGTATCCTGGGTATAATGAGGGCTCGCGCCGCGCGGTGCGCGACGGCGTGCGGAGGAGAGTGAACCAATGCCCGGAGAACCCGACCTGAAAGCCGTTTGCGGACGATGGATCCACTCGCGCGAGGAAGACACGCCGGACGAGATGGTATTCCGCCCTCCCGATTTCGCCTTTCCGCCCAGCCGCGGTCGGGCCGGCATCGAATTGAGGTCGGACAATGCCTGCATCGGCTCGGGCATAGGTGCCACCGACGTCGGCCGGGTGCGCAACGGGCAATGGCACGTCGATGAAACGGATGACCGGCAGATCCGGATCGACTTTGACGATGGCCGCGAGGTCATGGTGGTCACTTCGGTTGCGCCGGACAAGCTGACCATTCGCAAAAGGCGCGGTGATACAACGCCGTTTACCGACCGCAAGCAGTATCGCTAATCCGTCGAGGCGCGAAGCGCCGCGCTGGCCGCCAGAGGGCCGAGCACCGAAAAGAACAGCGTCAGCGCACACAGGATCAGGAAGGGCGGCAGAAATGGTGCTGGATCTTCGACCGCACCGGTCACGGCGCTGACGCCGAAGATCAGCACCGGGATCGACAGCGGCAGCACCAGCACCGAAACGAGCAGACCGCCGCGGGGCAGCGATACCGAGACGGCGGCGCCGACAGCGCCGATAAAAGTGATAGCGGGTGTTCCGGCGAGCAGCGTCGCAACGACCGCGGCGATCGCCACGCCATCGACGTTCATGAACAGGCCGAGCAGAGGCGATACGACAACCAGCGGCAGGCCGGTTGCCACCCAGTGGGCGGCACATTTGACCAGCACCGTGAGGAAAAGGGGCGTCTCCTGCATCAGCATGATGTCGAGGGAGCCGTCTTCGCGGTCTGCCTGGAACAGGCGGTCGAGGCCGAGCAGCGCGGCGAGCAGCGCGCCGATCCACAGGATTGCCGGTCCGATGCGGGCCAGCAGATTGAGATCGGGGCCAACGCCGAACGGCACCACGGCGACCACGGCAAGAAAGAACAGCACGCCGATTAATGCACCACCACCGGCGCGCGTGGCCAGCCGCACATCACGAACGAAGAGCGCGCCCATTAGCGTCCGGCTCCGGCGGTTTCCGAAAACGCCACCTCGGCATTCGGCTGCAGGACCAGGCTCCGCGGCGATTTCAGCCCGAGTGGCTGGTGTGTCGCCGCGATCACCATGCCGCCGTCGTCGAGATGCCGCGAAACCAAACCGGCAAAGCGATCGACCGAGCCCGTATCGAGTGCTGCCGTCGGTTCGTCGAGGATCCAAATCGGTCGCCAGGACAGAAGCAGGCGTGCCATGGCCATGCGCCGTTGCTGTCCGGCCGACAGATAGCCGAAAGGCAGGTGTTCCAGCCCGGCAAGTCCCACCGCTTGCGTGGCGGCCGGGATGTCGGGCACCGTAGCTCGGCCGTCTTCGCTACGCATGAAGTTCTGCCAGAACGCCAGGTTTTCACCGACACTCAGGGCGTGCTTCATGCCATTGCGGTGACCGAGATAGTGGCAAGCTTCAGCCACCCGCTCGTATGCGCCACCTTCCAGCGTCACCCGGCCGTCCGAATCCGGCAAAAGGCCGGCAAGAACGCGCAGCAGCGTCGACTTGCCGACACCATTCGGACCAGAAACGACAAGGGCTTCTCCGGCTGAGAGGACAAAGGAAATGCCGGAAAAGAACACCTGTTCGCCACGCGCGACGCTGACATTTTCGGCAATCAGCCGCATGAACAAGCAATCCCCTGTCAGGCTTTTCGGTCTGCTAACCGCATCGCGAAAAAATCCCCCTATGACCGATGTTGGTCTGGAACCGTTCTAGAAAATTATCTATATGTCCATCAACCACGCCAGCGGTCGGCGTGAAACCATATTTGCGCCGAACATGGAATCCGGTCAATCCGCACGGTTGACTCTCCACGGACGGACAGCGGAAATGGCCGCACCCGCAGGCTAAATCGTGTCTCATACACGTCGCAGCGTTCGTCCGACAGTTTCGGTGAACTACGTAGATGGGACCGCCTGTGACGACTTCACTCGACAGCTTCAACTGCCGCAAGACCCTCAAAGTGGGAGATGCGGAATACACCTATTTCAGCCTGGCGGAAGCCGAAAAGAACGGCCTCGGCGGCATCTCGGCCTTGCCGTTTTCCATGAAGGTGCTTCTGGAAAACCTGCTGCGCAACGAGGATGGCCGCTCGGTTACCAAGGATGACATTCAGGCCGTTGCAGAGTGGCTGAACGACAAGGGCAAGGCCGGCAAGGAGATCGCCTACCGCCCCGCCCGCGTGCTGATGCAGGACTTCACCGGTGTTCCCGCGGTGGTCGACCTGGCGGCAATGCGCGACGCCATGCAACAGCTCGGCGGCGACCCGCAGAAGATCAATCCGCTGGTGCCGGTCGATCTGGTCATCGACCATTCGGTGATTGTTGACGAGTTCGGCACTGAACAGGCCTTTGCCCGCAATGTCGAGCTGGAGTACCAGCGCAACGGCGAGCGCTACCGCTTCCTCAAATGGGGCCAGCAGGCCTTCGACAACTTCCGCGTCGTGCCGCCAGGCACCGGCATCTGTCACCAGGTTAACCTGGAATATCTCGGCCAGGCCGTCTGGACCAAGGATGTCGACGGCGCAACCGTCGCCTATCCCGACACCTGTGTCGGCACCGATTCCCACACCACCATGATCAATGGCCTTGGCGTGCTCGGCTGGGGCGTCGGCGGCATCGAAGCCGAGGCTGCCATGCTCGGCCAGCCGATCTCCATGCTTCTGCCGGAAGTCATCGGCTTTCGCCTGACCGGCAAGCCGAAAGAAGGCGTGACAGCAACCGACATCGTGCTGACGGTCGTGCAAATGCTGCGTCAGAAAGGTGTCGTCGCCAAATTCGTCGAATTCTTCGGCCCGGGCCTGGAGAACATGACCCTGGCCGACCGCGCCACGATCGGCAACATGGCGCCGGAATATGGCGCCACCTGCGGTTTCTTCCCGATCGACGGCGAAACGATCAAGTATCTTGAGCAGACCGGCCGCGACGAAGCGCGTATTTCCTTGGTTGAAGCTTATTGTCGCGATCAGGGCATGTGGCGCGAAGACGGCGCTGCCGACCCGGCCTTCACCGATACGCTTGAACTCGATCTCGGCGACGTCGTGCCGTCCATGGCCGGCCCGAAACGCCCCGAGGGCCGTATCCCGCTGGAAGGCATTGCAGCCGGTTTCGCCAAATCACTGGCCGATGAATACGACAAGACCGTTGGAACGGACACCCGCTACGCGGTCGATGGCGAGGATTACGATCTCGGTCACGGCGATGTGGCAATCGCCGCCATCACATCCTGCACCAACACGTCGAACCCGTCGGTGCTGATCGGTGCCGGGCTGCTTGCCCGCAATGCGCTAGCCAAGGGATTGAAGACCAAGCCCTGGGTGAAAACGTCGCTGGCGCCCGGATCACAGGTCGTCGCCGAATATCTCGAGCGCTCCGGCCTGCAGGACGACCTTGACCAGCTCGGTTTTAACCTGGTCGGTTTCGGTTGCACCACCTGCATCGGCAATTCCGGCCCGCTGCCGGGTCCGGTCTCCAAGACCATCAACGACAAGGGCCTGATTGCCGCCGGCGTTCTCTCTGGAAACCGCAACTTCGAAGGCCGTATTTCCCCCGACGTGCAGGCCAACTACCTGGCCTCTCCGCCGCTGGTCGTTGCCTATGCGCTGGCCGGAACGGTGACCAAGGACCTGACCACCGAGCCGATCGGCGAGGATCAGGACGGCAATCCCGTCTTCCTCAAGGACATCTGGCCTTCCTCGCAGGAGATCCAGAAGTTCATTGCCGAAAACGTCACCCGCGAGCTGTTCGAATCAAAATATGCCGACGTCTTCAAAGGTGACGAAAACTGGCAGCAGGTACAGGCTCCGGCTGGTCAGACCTATGCCTGGGATCCGGAATCGACCTACGTCCAGAACCCGCCCTACTTCACCGGCATGGGCAAAACGGCCAAAGGCATTTCCGACATCAAGGGTGCCCGTGTGCTCGGCCTGTTCGGTGACAAGATCACCACCGACCACATCTCGCCCGCCGGCTCCATCAAGGCCCAGTCGCCTGCCGGCGCCTACCTGATGGACCATGACGTCAAGGTTGCCGACTTCAACCAGTTCGGCACCCGTCGCGGCAATCACGAGGTGATGATGCGCGGCACCTTCGGCAATATCCGCATTCGCAACCACATGCTCGGGCCAAACGGCAAGGAAGGCGGTTACACTATCCACTATCCGTCCAAGGAAGAGATGTCGATCTTCGATGCCGCCATGCTCTACAAGCAGGAAGGCGTGCCGCTGGTCATCTTCGCCGGCGTCGAATACGGCAACGGATCGTCGCGCGACTGGGCCGCAAAGGGCACCAACCTGCTTGGCGTGCGCGCCGTGATCGCTCAATCCTACGAGCGCATCCACCGCTCAAACCTGGTCGGCATGGGTGTTATCCCATTCATCCTGGAACAAGGCACCAGTTGGGAAAGCCTCAATTTGAAGGGCGACGAGCTGGTCACCATCGAAGGCTTGCACGACATCCAGCCGCGCGAAACCAAGACGGCGGTCGTGACCTATAGCGATGGTACGGTGAAGGAAGTGCCGATCATTTGCCGCATCGATACGATGGACGAGCTCGACTACGTCAACAATGGCGGCATCCTGCAGACGGTGCTGCGCGACCTCGCCGCCTGACGGCGGTCACCGCAATCCGGCTGGATCCACTCCAGCCGGATCGTTGGTTGCCTGGACTAGTAGTGTGCCGACCTTGAAGCCAATGGCGTTGCCTTCGGCGGAGCGAACTTCGTCAGGTCGATCCCTTCGACCGCAGCCGTGTACTCATCGAGGCTGGGTGTTCTTCCCAGGATGGCGGAGAGCACCACCACAGGGGTAGAGGCCAGCAAAGACTCACCCTTCTTGTCGGCTGAATCTTCCACCACGCGTCCCTGGAACAGCCGCGTCGACGTGGCCAGAACCGTATCGCCCTTCTCGGCCTTCTCCTGATTGCCCATGCACAGATTGCAGCCGGGACGTTCCAGATAGAGGATGTTCTCGTACTCTGTGCGCGCCGTGTTCTTGGGCTTGTCGTCGTCGAATTCGAAACCGCTATATTTTTGCAGAATGGCCCAGTCGCCTTCTTCCTTCAACTCGTCGATGATGTTGTAGGTTGGAGCCGCGACAACCAGTGGCGCGTTGAATTCGACCTTGTCGCCGGCGCTTTCCAGGTTCCTCAGCATCTGGGCAACGATCTTCATGTCGCCCTTGTGCACCATGCATGAACCGACGAAGCCCAGATCGACCTTCTTTTCGGCGCCATAGTAGGAAATGGGCCTGATGGTATCGTGGGTGTAGCGCTTCGACACGTCCGCGTTGTTGACGTCCGGATCCGCGATCATCGGTTCGTCGATTTCGTTTAGGTCGACGACCACTTCCGCGAAATACTTGGCGTTGCCATCGGGCGCCAGGGCAGGTTTTTCTCCGGATTGGATCTCCGCGATCCGTTTGTCGGCCTTCTCGATCAGACCGTGCAGGGTGCGCGCATGGTTTTCCATACCCTTGTCGATCATGATCTGAATGCGGCTTTTGGCCAGTTCCAGCGATTCGATCAGAGTATCGTCCTGCGAGATGCAGATCGCTGCCTTGGCCTTCATTTCAGCCGTCCAGTCGGTGAAGGTGAAGGCCTGATCGGCGAGCAGGGTGCCGATGTGAACCTCGATGACCCGTCCCTGGAAGACGTTGTCACCGAACTGATGCAACATCTGCGCTTGAGTCGCATGAACCACATCGCGGAAATCCATGTGATCCTTCATGGAGCCCTTGAATGTGACCTTGACGGACTCTGGAATGGGCATCGTTGCTTCGCCGGTCGCCAGCGCCAGTGCGACGGTTCCCGAATCGGCCCCGAAAGCCACGCCCTTCGACATGCGCGTATGCGAGTCGCCGCCGATGATGATCGCCCAGTCGTCGACAGTGATGTCGTTGAGGACCTTGTGAATAACGTCCGTCATCGCATGGTAGACCCCTTTTGGATCCCGCGCGGTGATGAGGCCGAATTTGTTCATGAATCCCATGAGCCTGGGAATGTTGGCCTGCGCCTTCAGGTCCCACACCGAGGCGGTGTGGCAGCCGGATTGATAGGCGCCGTCGACGGTGGGCGCAATGACGGTCGCCGCCATGGCTTCCAGCTCCTGCGAGGTCATCAAACCGGTCGTGTCCTGCGAACCGACGATGTTGACCTTGACGCGCACATCCGAACCGGCGTGCAGGGTCTTGCCGCCGGCGACCCCAACCGCATTCCGGTTGAAGATTTTCTCGACGGCCGTCAGGCCTTGCCCCTCATGTGAGATCTCCTTCGACGGCGCAAAGACCGGCGTCGGCTCGACGCCAAGCGCGTCGGCGGCGAAAGTCTGCAGTTTCTTGCCGAATACGATGGCATAGGAACCACCCGCCCGCATGAACTCCATCTTCTGCGGAGTGAACGAAGAGGATACATCGACGAGTTCCTCATCGCCCTCGCCGCTCAACAGCTTTTTGTTCTTCGTGTTGATGGTCAGCACGGTCCCGGTTTCGACCGAGTACTTCTGCTCGAGAACGGGATTGCCGTCATTGTTGAGGATCGGCTTGCCGTCGTCATCGAGTTTCTTCACCCAGTTTTTCAGATCGATCCCGATGCCGCCGGTGACTCCGACGGTGGTGAGAAAAATGGGGGAAATGCCGTTCGTACCCGCGACGACCGGCGCGATATTGACGAAGGGAACATAGGGGCTGGCCTGTTTGCCGGTCCAGAGGGCCACGTTGTTGACGCCGGACATTCTGGAGGAGCCGACGCCCATGGTTCCCTTTTCGGCAACCAGCATCACCCTCTTGTCAGGATGCTGACTTTGCAGTTCCCGTATCTTGGCCTGCGCCTCCGGTGAAATCAGGCACTGGCCGTGCAATTCCCGATCCGATCGCGAATGCGCCTGATTGCCCGGTGACAGCAGATCGGTCGAGATATCGCCCTCTGCCGCGACATAGGTGATGACCTCGATCTCGTCTTCGACATCCGGGAGCTTTGTGAAAAACTCGGCCTTCGCATAGCTTTCGAGAATGTCTCTGGCGATTTGACTGCCGCCATCCAACGCATTCTTCAGGCGGTCCGTATCGGCGTCGTAGAGAAACACCTGGGTCTTCAGGACCTCAGCCGCATCCCGCGCAATCTCCTGGTTTTCGCCAAGTGCCAGGTCAAGCAGAACCTCAACCGAGGGACCGCCCTTCATGTGCGACAGCAGCTCAAGGGCAAACGCCGGCGTGATCTCGGCAACCACCGCATCACCTGTTATGATCTCCTTGAGAAATTTCGCCTTCTCACCGGCTGCGCTGGTTGTGCCCGGCAGCGTATTGTAGATGAAGTATTTCAGGGAGGCGTCCCGGTGTTCGTGACCGGGATCCTTGATCTGAGTGATGATTTCGCTCGTGAGCGCTCCATCATCTATCGGCTTGGGCGCAAGCCCCTGCTCTTTCCTGCTCTCAATCTCGGCGAGGTAATCTGCAAAAAGACTCATGGCAATCCTGTCGGTGTGATTGGCAGGGCAGCAGATCGGCTGCCCACGATTGCGGACTGAGTACTTCAACCGTGATCGCCTTGCAAGGAACCGGAATTCAGCAATTTGGGTAATGCGGCATCGACTGTGACCAACCGTCAGATGCCCAAAACGAAAGCGACCGGCACCCCTTCGGCAGCAGTTGTGCTTTCCATCACCTAAAGGCGTCACTCTTCGACAGAGCGCAAGGCCCGTATCCGCATGGGTGTCGCCTGCGCACTTTCCATCCTGGGAGCCCACTCGGCAAACCAGGGTTGAGCCAAATGGGCGTCAAGGTGTTCCTGGCTGGTCCAAATCTCAACGATAGCCAGTTTTTCCGGATGCTCAGGATCCTGCCACAGGTCATAGAGCTCGCAGCCATCTTCGCTGCGAGATCGACTGATGAACTCTTTGTGGAACATGTCCACAAAGGATTCCACCTGATCCGGTTTGATGTCCAGATCAACGATCAGTCTTGCCTTGACCATCAGTCCGCAAGCTCCCAGAAGCGTCCATAGGTTGCCTTGAGCGGATGAAGATCCTTGCGGCCCTCCATGTAGTATCCGACCCATTCCGCCAGTCGGCGCCCGGCCCGGCGGCATGCTTCCCTTGCGTGGTCTGCCCTGGGCTCGCCGGTGACGACCGCGCCGTAGTGCAGGCTCTCCTTTTTCGCCACGTAGTCGGTGATGCCGAAAACGAAGTAACCCATATTCATCATCATGATGGACAGGGACTGGCAGTTGAGCTCGCCGCCACCGCCAAGGCTGCCGGCGGACGTAAACGGAACCGCGAACTTTCCATCGGTCTTGAACCAGATATCAGGCGTGCGGTCATCCCACCATTTTTTCATCTTCCATGAGATGCCACCGAGGTGAGTCGGGCAGCCAATGGCAATCCCGTCTGCCCAGAACACATCTTCGGTTTGCGCGTCATCGACATGCCGCACGCGAATGTCCATACCTTCAACCTGCTCGACACCCTCCTTAACCAGGGGAACCATTGTTGACGTGAATTTTCGGTCGCTGTCGCTGTCATAGATGATCAATATGTTGGCCATGAAAAACCTCCTCATTTGGCGTCTTGCGAATTTGGCCGTTCGCCCAGGCTCCCCGGCCCGGCCGGTTCCCAACGTCAGGGAACCGCGAGGCGCAAACAAGCGCGCAGAAATAGGCACGAACCACATTTCGGAGAAGGACGACATATGGTTCGCCAAACGCGTTCAATGAGGCCTTGCCGGCCAACTCACACGAGAAAATCTGCCAATCAGGAATCATTTTTTGCACAACTTCATGATCTGCTCAGATCATCGAATGGCTATCCTCGCGCCAAATCCGCGTTTACAGACTTGGTCGTTTCGGGCTTTGATGCGACTCAACGGGCGGCCGTTGCCTGATTTTTGCTGCTATTTCGAATATGTGATGAGAGTCCCGCTCGTGACGGGCGATATGGATCCGGAGTCAGATGACGTTATCTCCCATTTTTCGATCTTCGGACGCCGTCGACCTTCTCGAACGGGAGGGAATCTGGGACAAGCTTGCCCCGGAATTGGATGCGCAGATGGCTGCCAATTCCGCCGTCATCGCAGACTTCAAGACGCTCATTGATCCGCAATACATCTCTTCTGAAAGCGAGGCGCTTGGCCAGGACCGACTGCAGTTTCTGCAGGAAAACTTCTTTCTGGTTCTCTTTCGGTCGGTGTTCGGCTGCTTTGCGAGGGATGCCGACCGGCTGCAGCTCTATTCGGAACTGAATTTCTGCATCCGAGGAACCATCACCGCCGCCGATAATCTCTTCGACGATGAAGGAAAGTCATGGCTTCCACTGCGACTGAAGGGCGGGCAAAGGTTCCAGTCAATCCTGCAGCTCATGGCCTTTGAGCGCCTGTCGAGAGCGGTGCTCGACCGGGGGTTCGGGCGCGGTCTGCTCGGTCAAAACGATATCGGCCTGATTCAGCGGCGACTGTTTTCGACGATGGCCGGGATAGGAACCCTTGAGGGTTCGGAAGAAGCGGGCGTGGCTGAGGTTCTTGAACCTCGAGAAATGATCCCCACGGTGCATGCGCTGCGCGGTGGGGATTTGTTTGCCCTGTCCTTCGCGGCACCGAAAGTCATGGAGCCATCGGAGCAAGGAAGCGCCGCCAAAGAGGCGGAACAGGCCGTAAGGGATCTGGGCATTGCCTTTCAGATCGTCGATGACCTCGTAGACTTCGAGGACGATATCGGCCGTCGGTCCAACAATCTGCTGGCCGCCCAGATCCACCATTATGGCTCGGCCGAGGAGAAACTTCGGATGGAGGCGCTCGCAAATGGCCAATCCCATCCGCCCGATCTGGTCGAGACCTGCCTCGCCGAGTCCGCCGGAGCGGTGCTGGACATGGCGCAGCAACATGCTGTGTCAGCCGCATCCCGATTGCAGAAGCTTGGCCATTGGCTGGATCCTTCGATTGCCACCGAACTCGTCCGCGCCATTGTCGGCCTGGAGGGGTCGGAGCGAATAGAAGCGATCAGTTTGTAGAGCCCGAAGCAGCAAGTTGTTCCGGGATTTCGAAGCATCGTCTTCCGGCATAGGCATCCGAATCGGCATAGCGTTTGATCAGCAGCCGAGACACATACTCGCACGGCACCGGCCGATCGGCCCGACCGCGCAACTTCTGCAGAACTCCCAGATTGAGCACGTGTGCCACGAGGAGCGGGGCCCGGACCCACATCCGCCCGATTCCGCTGGGAAGATCCAGCCCCAGACTGAGGCAATCATCCTCATCCATCAGGTCGAGAGTCAGCTGTCGCGGCAGGGTCCGCAGGTACCAGGGCAAAATGCGCTCGGTGAAACCCAGGAGGCTTCGCTCAAGCTCCTGACCTTCCGGCGTCGATTCACATTGATGGTCCTTGATCGCAACAAATAACCGCTCGGCATGATCAAAATCGCGGGGCAACAAAGGCTCGGCAATGCCCAGAAAGTGGCCGATCACCCTCCAGGTGTGGATATAGGCCTCCCTTTCGTCATCACTGACCGCAACCTCGAAACTCCGAAGGCCTCTCAGCACTACGTAGGAGAAGTTCAGGAGCGTCAGACCCATCAGGGTTTGGTCGACAGGCGCTTTGTCCCCCGGCTGACCAATGGCAGCAGTCTGAACCTGTTCCCCGAGTCCGTGATGACCCGTTTCGCGAACAAGGTGCCGGATGGCCGAATGGATCAGGCGGACCTTCTTCACGGCCGCGATCGCCGGAGCGGCATCGCTGATCAGTGCGCCCGGCGTCATGACGCTGACGAAAAAGTCATGGGTTTCAAGCAGCCGCCGATGAACATCGGTTTCCAGGCGATGGGTCGCATGCAGGACCTTCACCCCGTCGCGGCTCAGATAACACTCCGGTAAGCTGGCGCAGACCAGGATCAGGTAGCAGGTATACTGATACTTCTGAATCAACGCCGTCGCGCGCATGATCTTGTCGATATCCGCCCATTCGGGAAGCACCTTGTCCCCGTAGAGGTAGTCGTGCAGTCGACTCAGAGTATCGCTGTTCTCGTGCAACAATCCGGCACCGGAAAATTCGTGCAGGTGCCGGTAGTCTATGAAGCCTTTGAGGAGTTCTCTGACGCCCGCGGTGTCATGATTCTTCACCACGTGATCAATCAGTTCATCCCCGGAAGGGTCGACCGGCCACACGCGCTGAAGATGATCGAGGTCACCGGGTGTCGGTATGTTTGCCATAGGGGACGAAGGCTCAGGAAACACGAACGCCAGAATGATTGCAGTCGACCCCGCAGCTGTCAATCGGACGGTGACCTGATAGAGGGCTTGCCTGAAAGGCGTTGATGACCGATGGTCGGTTGGTAGCAGTGAAGTCACCGCATGCCCTGCCATCTCCGGAGGAAAAGTCCTTGCATTCTGCATCCGGATCGCTCGAACCCGAGGTACTTGTCATTGGCGCCGGCCCCGCGGGGTCGGCAACTGCGGCAATGCTCGCCCAACAGGGGATTGACGTCCTGCTTGTGGACAAGCGGGCTTTCCCAAGGGACAAGATCTGCGGCGACGTCGTCGGCCCCATGGCGGTCGACTGCCTGTCGAAGATGGGCGCCCTAGACAAGGTGATTGCGGCCAATGCGCATCGGGTCGACAAGGTCCACATCCACTCACCGAACGGGCGCTGCCTGACCACCGGTTTCGTGGACATGCTGGACACGCCAAACGCCTACACGCTTGTCGTCCAGCGAACGGATCTCGACCATGCCCTGTTGCATTTCGCCCGGGATTCAGGAGCAACGGTCCTGGAACGGACGGCCGTGACCCGGATTGAAAAGGAGGACGACAGAATCGAAAGCGCCGACCTCCAGTCGCCGGACGGCGCAATGACGGTCAGACCGCGCTACACCGTGTTGGCCACCGGGGCGAATGTCGGACTGCTCAAGCGCACCGGGATGCTCAGCACTGATGCCAGACTGATTTATGGATCGCGCGGCTACTTTAGCATCGACGAAACAGCTGTCAGCGACTTCAATCTATACTACCTCAAGGATCTCCTGCCCGGTTACGCCTGGGTATTTCCGACGGGGATGTCGCGCGCCAATATCGGCATGGGTGCCTGGTGCGATCGCAAACTGAGCAATGACAAGATCACAGCGTTTGCCAGCCGGTTTTCAAAGGGCACCGATGGAGCAGATGCCGGCAGCGAAACAGAAGTGAAGTCCTATCCGATCAGGACGGATTTTCCTCCACGGGAGTTGGCGGGTGACAACTGGCTTCTTGTCGGAGAAGCGGCCGGAATGGTCAACCCGCTGTCCGGTGAAGGCATCGACCTTGCTCTTGAATCCGGCTGCCTGGCCGCTGAATGTCTGACGGACGCCTTGAAAAAAGGAACAAAAGCGGGCCTTTACCGACACCGCGCAACAGAGGACTTCGGGCAATATTTCCGCCACATGAATTTCCTCTGCCGGCAAGTCGCGACCCGGCCATGGTTGATCAACCGGCTCGTCAGCGTGATGAGCAGGGACACCGACTTCGGTGCTGCCTTCGTCGCTGTCGTCCTCGGAATTTCACCTGGCAGGAACGTCTTGAAACCGCGGTTTCTTCGCAGCCTGTTTTTGGGTTAGCCGTCTGACCGATCAAGCGAGAAGCCGTGGTCTCAGACCCGGTATGATCCCGGCGTCCGATCCGTCCATTTGCGAAATGCCCGATGGAAATTTGCCGGAGCGGAAAACCCGGTGTCGAAGGCGATCTGCTCGATGCTGTCGAACCCCTGCTGCAGGGCGCGAATGGCGATGTCGCGCCGAAGGGCGTCCTTGATGTCCTGAAACGACGTGCCTTCCTCCTGCAGCCGCCGGTTCAGGGTCCGCGGCGTCATTTTCAGCGCAGCGGCTGCCTCGGGAAGCTGACAGGTCTGCCAGGTTGCACCGTAGAGAAAGGCTCGGACGCGCAGGCTGTGGGTGTGCGCGCGTGACCCGGTGAAAATCCAGTCCAGCGGCGCGCGCTCAAGGAACGCGGACGCTTCGGACCGGCTGCGCGCGACCGGACGGGAGAACTCGTGTGGATCGAAAACAATGCTGGTTTGCGGCATTGCGAACCGGACCGGGCAGGGAAAAACCACAGCGTAATCCGCATTGAAATCCGGTTGCTCGAAGGCAAAACGCACCTCCTTCACCGGTGTTTCAAATCCGCCCAACCAGGACAGCAACCCGTGGGCCAGTTTCAGGAGCAGCATGTGGCCGAAACGCTGCGGCCGGAACTCGGGCGCGTAGGGGACGAGTGACAGTTCCACCTCTTCTGGTTCGCTACGCAGGTCCAGCCGAAAATCATCAAGCAGCAAATTCCAGAATGTCGAGAAGCGATAAAGCGCAGACGCCATGCTGCTCGCCTCGCGTTGAACAGTGACCAGATGCTGCAACGCCCGGGGCCGGATGGGCCGGCTCCACAGGCCCATCATCTCGTCGCCTGTTTCAAGCGCTGCACGCTTGTAAAGCCGGGCGATCTCATCGAGCGTCACCCGTTGTGCCGGCTTCATCGGATCGGTTTGCAGGCCGGATCGCTCCAGGAGAGACGCCATGACGTCCGGTGGACACCGGGACCGGAGCGCCTCCAGCCAATCCTCGATAAAGGCAGCCGACACGGTCGTTAGAAATATGGGGTCTTTGCTGGTCACGATCGGCCTGAGTTTGGCGTAATCCGATACCGTTTTGGCGAAACATGAGCTTTTCGGCAAGCTCTTGAAGAGATATGTGACGCGAAACAATAGCTGACGCGCAGCTTTCAAACGACCTCCTCCCTGATGATGGATTGCCGAAGGACCTGGCCATGACCGACGTCGTGAACCCCGATACCTATGAAAACCTCGCCCTTTCCGAGCGCGACAACGGCCTCTACGTGGTCACCCTGAACCGCCCCTCCAAGCGCAATGCCCTGGATGTGGCCACCATCGAGGAGTTGATTCGTTTCTTCAGCGGAGCACGCATGGCAGGCGTGAAAGCAGTGGTGCTGGCGGGAGAAGGCGATCACTTCTGCGCCGGGCTCGATCTGGTCGAGCATTGGAAAGCCGACCGCAGCCCCGACGATTTCATGCATGTGTGCCTGCGCTGGCATGAGGCGTTCAACAAGATGGAATATGGCGGCGTGCCGATTATCGCAGCCCTCAAGGGGGCCGTTGTCGGTGGCGGCCTGGAACTGGCCAGTGCTGCCCATGTGCGGGTGATGGACCCCGGAACCTATTTCGCACTGCCCGAGGGGCAACGCGGGATATTCACAGGCGGCGGCGCGACGATCCGCGTGTCGGACATGATCGGCAAGTACCGGATGATCGACATGATCCTCACGGGTCGGGTCTATCAGGGGCAAGAGGCCGTTGATCTGGGCCTTGCACAATACATCGTCGAAGACGGCGCCAGCTTCGACAAGGCCATGGAACTGGCCGAAAAAGTCGCGCAGAACCTGCCGTTGACGAATTTCGCGATCTGCTCCGCCGTGAGCCACATGAACAACATGTCCGGCATGGACGCCGCCTATGCGGAGGCCGTGGTGGCCGGGGTGATCAACACCCAGCCCGCGGCCCGCGAACGGTTGGAAGCCTTTGCCAACAAGACCGCTGCCCGGGTGCGTCCCAACGCCTAGGATTTGCCGGGCCGGACCCAAAAATGTCCGGCCGAGACGAATTCAGGCCCACCACACAACTTCAATTCTGAAGTTGTTGGCAAGCATGCGACATCAAGCGCAGTTTCATACGAAACATCGGTGATTGATGGAGGGTTTCGGCTGGCTCGTTGAGCAACTGCAATTCATCCCCATCCGTAAGAGCAAATTAACCGGGTTCGGCCTATTTTCGTCCGGAAATTCCGATTGGTCCGGACGGAAGGTCACATGGCACTCGATTCCCAAGCTGACATCGTTGACGGCGCACCGCGAGCGTCCGCCGGCGGCTGGCGTGCGTTCATCAGCAACCAGATGGCGCTGGCTCGGCCGGATCACTGGTTCAAGAACATATTCATGCTGCCGGGCGCCGCTCTGGCGCTGGCTGTCAGCCCGGAATCGGCGACACCGGCCGCCGTTGTCAATCTCGTCGTCGGCATCCTCGCCGTCTGCCTGATCGCCTCAGCCAACTACACGATCAACGAATGGTTGGATGCCGAATTCGACCGGCACCATCCGGTCAAGCGCCACCGTCCTTCAGCGGCCGGCGCGGTTGCCGCGCCGCAAGTCTATCTGCAGTGGGGCATCCTGGCAGCTGCCGGTCTGCTGCTCGGCTGGTCCATCGGCGTGCAGTTTACGCTTTTCGCCGCCATCCTGCTTGCCATGGGCGTTGCCTATAATGTCAAACCGCTGCGCACCAAGGACCGGGTCTATCTCGACGTCCTGTCGGAGTCGGTCAACAATCCGCTGCGGTTCCTGCTTGGCTGGTCGGCGGTTCTCGGCAGTGTGCTGCCGCCCTCGTCGATCCTGCTGGCCTTCTGGATGGGCGGTGCCTATCTGATGGCCGTCAAACGCTACGCTGAGTACCGCTTCATCAACGATCCGCAGCGTGCCGGGCGCTATCGCCGCTCGTTCCTGTTTTATGATGAGCAGAGCCTGCTGCTCTCGGCCTTCTTCTACGCGCTGACGACGACGCTGTTCCTCGGCGTCTTCCTGATCAAGTACCGCATCGAGTTCCTTGTCGCATTTCCCTTCGTCGCCGCTCTCTTCGTCTGGTATTTCCGCATCGGCATGCAGCCGGGATCGGTTACCCAGAGCCCGGAAAAGCTCTATCGCGAGCGTCGTTTCGTCCGCTATGTCGGCCTCCTGACGCTACTGCTTACCGCGCTGTTCTTCGTCGACATTCCATGGCTGAACGCGCTGGTCGAAGTGCAGTCGTTCCGTTGACGCCATGACCGACAGGAACGACACTGCCGCCCAGTTTGTGCGTTACGGCATTGCCGGCGGTTCAGCTCTCGGCGTGCATCTGCTTGTGTTGTGGGGCCTGCACCACGGCTTTGGCGTTGACAAGGTCCTGGCTTCTGCGATCGGTTTCCTGTGCGCCATCCCGGTCAACTACTGGCTTCAGCATCGCTTCGTGTTTCGTTCCAGGAGCGATCACAGGATCGCCGCCACCCGATATGTGGCAACGACGATGGCCGGCCTCGCCCTCAACACGGTCCTCTTCGCGGCAGCCACACTGGTCCTGGCGATCCCGTATCTGTTGGCTCAGGTGGCGGTAACCGTCCTGGTGTTCATCGCCAATTTCCTCGTCAACCGCGCCTTCACCTTCGCGGAGCGACCGACACCCGACGGCAACGGAGCGGGCGCATGAGTCTGGCCGAACTGGAAACGCCTGTCATGGACGTGGAGCCCACCTGCTGGGTTTGCGGATCGCGCAACCTGACGCTTGCCAAAGCGGGCACCCTGCCGGACGATCTCGGCGCCGACGCCTTCCGCATCACCGACAAGGATTATGGCGCAACGGCCGACATCTACCGCTGCGGCGATTGCGGCTTTCTCGAATGCCCCGATCTGCCGGATGTGCTGGATTTCTATGCCGACATGGACGATGACGGCTACGAGGACACCCGCGACCAACGGGCGCTTCAGGCCGGGCGTCTTGTGAAACAGCTGGCCCAGGCAAAGCCGTCCGGCCGGCTGCTCGACGTCGGCGCCGGCAGCGGCATCCTGGTCAACGAGGCGTTGCGGGCCGGCTATGAAGCCGTGGGTATCGAACCGTCGATCGCCCTGCAAAAGCGCGCCGCCGCAGCTGGCCTCCCGGTCAAACCCGGCGTGCTGCCGGATCCGTCTCTGACCGGCCCGTTCGACTGCGTGACCCTGGTCGATGTCATCGAACATGTGCCCGACCCGGTCGGCCTGCTGCGCGACATTTCCGCCGTGCTTGCCAATGACGGCGTCTGCCTTCTGGTGACCCCCGACGTCAAATCCCTTGCGGCGCGGCTGATGGGCTGGCGCTGGTGGCATTTCCGCATCGCCCATATCGGCTATTTCGATCGCAGCACACTGACGGCAGCGATTGAGGCGGCTGGACTGGAAGTCCAGACGATCAGCCGTCCCACCTGGTATTTTCCCGCAAGCTATCTGGCCGAACGGGTGCTCGCCTATGCACCACGTTGGCTGCGCCCGCCTGTGCCGAAGTTTCTCGACCGGCTGACCGTGCCGCTCAACCTGTTCGATTCCCACACGGTGTTGTGTCGCCGTAAGCGCCACTGACAATGCAGATTTCCGCGACTGACGCACCAGCCGTCCCTTCGGCGCAATCGCAGCGCCTGCTTGTATCCGCGGTCTGGATTGCGGTAGCGCTGGTCGCCGGTGCGATGATCGCCACGACGCTGGCGCACAATACCTACAATTATCCGCATGCCTGGGTCAGCGCCCATTTCGCCACCATCGGCCGCAGTTTCGCCGAACAGGGTTTTGCGGCACTCGGTTTCGTGCCGGTTCAGAACAATGCACCGCTCACCGCCTCGCCCGACGTCTACCTCAACTGGCCCCCGCTCTACGGCATGCTTGTCGGCATGGCGTTTCGCATCTTCGGCGCCTCGGAAACCACCCAGCATCTGCTGGCACTGGCCCTCAACTTCGCCAGCGCCGGCCTTGTCTGCGCCATCGTGCGACGCCGCGGCAGCGACCTCGCCGGCGCCCTGGCCTGTCTTGCCGTCCTGACGACACCGGCCCTGATGCGCTACGGACAGATGGGCAGCCAGCTTCACCTGGCCATCTTCTTTACGCTCGCCAGCCTCTACGCCTATCTCGAGGCGACCGACGGCAAGGCCGCCCGGATTAGCTGGGCGTGCCTGGGCGCCGTCTTCTTCGCGCTGGCGATCCTGTCATCCTGGGAGCCAATCCTGGCCGCGCCGGCTCTGGTGCTCTTCGGTCTGGTCGGCCGCGACCGGTGGGCTGCGGCGCTCGGGATATTGTTCGGTCTTGCCGGAACAGCGACCGTCATCGGGATATTCGTGCTCTACGGCTTGCAGGTGCCCTATTTCGGCGACGCCATCCTGGAGCGCGTGCTGCTGCGCTCCGGCCTGTCATCGGGCTACGATTCCGAAGTCGCGCAGGCGCTCGCTTCGCCGCATTTCCTCCAGGAAAAGGCAGAGCGCACCGATGTGCTCGGTTGGACCTATTTGCCGAAAATACTGCTGCGGCTAACGCTGCTTGGCCCTCTGGGACTCCTCGCCCTGGCCTGCATTCTGCTTCAAGCCCGCAGGATCATCAAAGGCCCGGCCAGCGCGACCCTCGTGCCGATCGCGGCCTTTGTGTCGATCTATGCCCTCTGGGCGCTCGCCATGCCCAACCACATGAGCATTCACGACTACCAGATCCTCCTTCTGGTTCCCGCGGCCGGCCTGGCCGTCGGCCTGCTTGCCGATGAACTGCCGCGCATTTCGCAACGCGTCCGCGAAGAGTTCGCAGCGCCGGATCGTCTGCGTGTCATGATCCTCTTGGTCGTATTCGTCGCCGTGGCGGCCGGTGGCTTCGACCGGCTGAAGTGGGTCCGCACCGATCGCAGTGTGGACGATCGATCGATCGCATTTGCCCGATCGATCGGCAACACCGTGCCCGAATGTTCGATCGTCACCATTCCCGACCGCAGCATGGTGCCGGTCTATTACGCTGACCGGCACCTGATCCGGGCCGTGAAAGACGGGCAAACCCTTGCCGCAAACCGGAGCGCGGTTGAGGCTCTTTGCACGGAGTGCGGCATCTACGCCGCCATCCCCGATCAGGCGCGGGACGGCTTTGCAAACGTTCTGGGAACTTCATCGAGCGTGATGCCACTCGACAACGGAGCACTTGTCATTCTGCGGGAGCCGCGGGCAACGCAGTTCTGCGGGCACCAGCTGGTGCTGAGAGGGCAGCTTTAGGCGGGCCTTACTCCTTGAACCAGGCTGCCCACGCATCCCAATCGTCGACCAGCTCGGCCATCAGCGCGTAGCCCGATCCGTCACAATGCATCTGATCGCCCTGGGTCAGACTGTGCATGTAATCCGGATTGGCGAGCAACGGCGTCTGAATGTCGAGATACGGAACACCCAGTTCGGCGGCCAGCGCGACAAAGCGGCGGTTCAGCGCAACTGTCGTCTCCTGCGAGAAGTCGATCACCAGACCCTCACTCGGGTGCATCGGTGAGCAGGCAACATTGGCCGGGGGCACCCCGACCCATAGTGTTGGATAGAGATCCATGACGCCGCGAAGGATCGCCTCCGCATTGGCGACGGACGCATCCTCGTCGACATGCCGACCCTTGCCGACGATCTCCGCGACATCGTTGATCCCGAACTGCAGAACGACCCTGTTGTCCGCTCCGTCGGGGAAGCGCGCCTGGCACTCCCGCTGCCAGCGGCCCCGGATCTCATCCGTCGTCACGCCGCGGATACCCAGGTCGTAAAAGGTCAGCCGGAACTCCCGCGTGAACCGGCGCCGGCAGAGGCGCCCGATCCAGCCGAGACACTCCTCGTCACCCGAACCATTGATGTAGCTGTCGCCGACGAAGCAGATACGCAGATCGCGCATGGCATCCTCCAGGGTTGGCCGCTCAGACGAGCCGATCAAACCGACAGGGCGGTTTCAGTCGATTGATAGATTGAACCCACCGCACACTCAAATATCTCATTGCAGATTTGGACAACACAAAGTTAAGGGCCGAATTTTCGGGACCAACCCCACGAACGAAGAATACATCAATGCGATGTACCAGAATGGTCTGGACCGGTTGCCGGACCAGGGTGGCTGCGACTTCTGAGTGGGCGGCATGGTGAACGACGATCTGACCCGCGAGGACATTCTGATCGCTTTCACCAAGAGCGACGGGAACGTCGACTGCACCGCGCCAGACCACGATGATGGAGTCTGGTTGGTCTGGGGGCGAGAAATCTTGGCTTTGCTGCGAACACTTGAAGTATATGAGCTTTTTACATAGTATTTATAATTAATTGGGGCAATTACTCACGGGCCGATGAGCGCGACCATTACTAGTGCTTCGCTTAGGGACCCTGCCGATGGTCGGGTGATCGCACGGCAGCCCTATTCGATCGAATTGACCTACGAGGAGCTCGAAGCCAACAAGGCTGTTCGTCTGGAGTTCTGGTTTTCGACCGACGGCCTGTTGGACGAGAACGATCGCGTTGCCGATACCGGGATCATCAATACTGTTTCCGGCAACAATCGTGAGCTAACCCAAGTCTACCAGTACTTTCAGGCACCAGTTTTGCCAGATGGTTCCTACAATATCATTGTCAGGTCCTACGAGATTCTGCCGGGCGGCGCGACGGGCAACCTCATACAGACATTTTCGGCCGGCCAGGCCAGCTACGGCGAGGTGGGAGCGGGTGAGCAATCATTTTGGCTAATCGAGCCGGAAGCTGGGGACGACTCCACACAGGCGCCTCACCTCTTGCAGCGGAAAAGTGTCGATGATCCGATCGGAACGCTGCAGGATGTCTTCGGTAACGTAACAATTGTTCGCGAGATCAACGGCGTCGAAACCGTGATTCCTGTTGCCAATGGAACCGTGGTCTTTCGGTCCGATGTCATCCAATACGCCGACGCAAACATCGTTTGGGAGTTTCCTGACGGCGGTGGAACGCATTTGGTCGGTACCGGCACGTTGAATCTGGAAGAAGTCGTAACGCAGTATGAAACTGACGACGTTCCGCTACCTCAAAAGGCCAAGATTCCGTTTGTCCGCGATATCATCATAAAGACCAACGAAATCCTCGAACTGATCCCCAAGGCACCTCCGGGAGGCCCAACCCCGGGTTACGGCGGCACTGGCTTGCGCGGCAGCCTGGATTTGGCCGAACGCGGCATTGCCGCTTCACCGGCTATTCTTACCACTGTATTCGAGGTTCCTCTGAACCCGTTTGTGGTCGAATTCGATTTTGCCTTCTTCGACATAGGTGCTTCGATCGAGTTGCTAATCGATGGCGTGCCGCTTTTTTCCGCAACCGCGGACGCCGAAACTCTGAGCCAAGGCAACCATGCGGTTGTAGACGTCAATGATCTGTCGCTTTTTCAAACAGGACCGGTATCCTTCGAAATTCGGATTGATGGCCCGGCAGGCGCAAGCGCTGTGGTCGACAACATTGTCGCACCGAACCTCATCAATGGCGATTTCGCCAACGGCTCCGCCAATTGGTTTACCAATGGAGAAGGTCATTTCGAGTTGGTAGGCTACATCGGCGAAGCCTCTGATACACCTGAATTTGTCGATATCGGTCCGTTCCCTTTCGAGGGGGATCTGGAAAAGAATGCCGTTATTGGCGATATCGGCGCCGTGCTTCCCGGCGGCGACGTCGCTGATGAGGGCGTTTCATATTTTCTGCTGTTTGCCGGAACGGACCGCAACGGCGATGGCATACTGCCCTTCGATATCGACAGCGAAACCGGAGTAATCAGCGTCGACGACGTCGAGGACATCCTGCTGTCTCCAACCGACAGTTTCAATCTCCAGGTGATGGCCATCGATGACGGAGGCAAATTCACGATCGAGGAATTCGACGTGAACATCGCCACGATTCCGCAAATTGACACCTTGAATCTCTCGGTCGACAGCGTGATGGAAAACGTGGCGACAGGGGAGGAACTCGGATTTTTCGACATCGTGGCACCGTTGGCCGCACCCTATTTGGCGTATCTGGATGTGGCAATCACTGGCAGTGCGGCTGCGGAATTCGAGCTGAATGAAAACAGTGCACTCGTACTGAAGCATGACGCTAAACTCGACCACGAACAACGGACTGAAGTCGGTATTCCGCTGCAAGTCAGCTTTCTGGGCAGATCGGTTTTCGAGAAAACGTTCGTTCTTTCCATCGACAACATGCCGATTTCCGACATCACCCTACTGTCCGGTGGGACAGTGCGGGAAAACGCTGCCGCAGATACCGTGGTCGCTACCTTTGAGGCATCGGAAAACCCCGTCGAACCGACGGCGGTCTTCTCCATCGTCTCCGGCGGCGACGGCCAGTTCTACCTTGACGGCAACGAACTCAAAGTGTCACCCGGCGCAACATTCGACTTCGATGACCAGAGCAACTACTTCATCACCGTCTCCGCCACTGACGGCAACGGGCCGGCCTATGAAGAGAGCTTCGACATCTTTGTTGAGAATGTTGGGCCCATCCTCGGCACACCGGACGAAGACGTCCTCGACGGCACGGAATTCAATGACGATATCCAGGCGCTTGAAAGCGACGATGTGATCAACGCCTCCAACGGTGACGATGATATCGATGGCGGGCCCGGCACCGACACAGTCATTTATGCCCGAGGCCGAAACCAGATCACCCACGATTGGCAAAACGGTGGGACCATCGTGGTCAGCCGCACTGCGCTGGGCGAGGGAACGGACACACTGACGAATGTCGAACGCATCGATCTGGATGACGGGTCGCTGCTTTATGATGTCGACACGCCCAACCTGGGCTTCGGCTACCGCATCTACCAGGCCTCCTTCGACCGCACACCGGATGAGGGCGGGGTGCTGTTCTGGATCGGCGTGCTGGACGATCTCGATAATCAGGGCTGGAGCCAGTACGACAAGGAACAGTTCCTGGCCTCGCAGTTCATCCAGTCGGACGAATTCAAAGACCTGTTCGGGGCGAACCCGACGAACGAAGAGTATATCGACGCGATGTACCAGAACGTTCTGGACCGGCTGCCGGACCAGGGCGGTTACGACTTCTGGGTGGGCGGCATGGTGAACGACGGACTGACCCGCGAGGACATCCTGATCGCCTTCACCAAGAGCGACGAGAACGTCGACCGCACGGCACCGGACCTCGATGATGGAGTATGGGTGGTCTGACGTTCAAAAATCTCGCCTTAATGGGGTGGATGGTCGGCTGGAGACGGCCGGGGATGCGTGCGCGTAGCGATAAGCACACCACCAACGATGAGCACTGCGCCGACAATCTGGTAGAGGCGCAGCTCCTGGCCCAGGAGGGTGACTGATTCAACCGCAACAAAGATCGGAACCAGATAAGCGAACAGCGACGCATGCGAGGCCCCGACCGTTTCAGTCCCGAAATTGAGCAGGTGCAGGTAAACAGCCCCCATTCCGATACCGACAAAGAGGATCGACCCCCAAACCTGCCAGGAATAATCGAACGGCCTTGCTTCACCCGTCTCATAGGCCACGAAAACCGGGAGAAGCATGATCACGCTGACGGCGAAGATCGCGAACAGGCCATCCTCGGGCTTGGGGTGAAGGTCCCACTTTTTCAGCAGCACCAGATACAGACCGCGACAGGCATTGGACGCGATCATCACCAGGAAGGCGACATGCGGCTCGAAATTGACAAACGCAGAGAGGCTGCCGCGAAACGCGAAAACCAGCGCGCCGGCCAGGGCAATCGCAACGCCGGCATATTGGATCAGACGCAGACGCTCGCCGATCAACAGAGCCGAGAACAGGATCGTCAGCAGCGGAACACTGGTATAGCCGGCGCCGAGGTCGATCAGATCATTGGACTGCAGCGCCACGTAGATCAGCCACGGACAAACGACGACACCGACGGCGGCGAGCACGGCGATCCGCAGCCAATCCTTGCGAAAGGTGGCAAACGGATTGCCGCGTTTGACGATCACGAAGGGCAGAACACAAAGTGCGCCAATCAGGCAGCGCCAGAAGGCGAGGATGACGGGCGGGATCTCCTTGACCGCCAGATTGCCGAACAGGAAGTTTCCTGCACTGATCAGCATGGCCAGAAGCAGCGCGGCATAGGCCACGGCAAACCGGTCTCCGCGCATCGCTCCCCTCGGACATCACGACAAGGACACTTGGCGTAAGTCTTTACCGCATCCTGGAGGTGACAGCCAACAGAGCTCTCGCATGATCGAGTTGGTGTCCCTGAAGCTCTGGGGCGCGGGTCCGTCTACGCGGTCATCCTAAAGGTATTTTTCCATCTCCAGGTTCAGGTGGTGTAGGAACTCATCGAATTTCGGAACGACCCCTTTGTCGTCTGGTGAATTGAAAACACTTAGCCGTACGCTCGCCTTTTTGAGCTTCGGGACCAATTCATCGATCAAATCGGTCAACTGTATTGAAGCCGGCTCATAACCACTCCACTTTCCATCGGCACATAGGGTTGCATATTCAGAGGCCGGCCATATTGGAAAAACACGCTGGCCTTCATCGGTTTCTGCCAGTGCCCATCCATCGTCGTAGAGCCCCCAAGCCTCCTCCCGGTCAACAACTACTTTGATAAAGTGTCGATACCGATCCGGTCCTGATAGCGCCAGGACAGACTGAATCTGTATGTCGTTCAACCGCATGCCACACGCCTCCGCAGCTCGCTCAGTATTTCGGTGGAGATTGTGTTCGGCATGTGATCCCAAAAAGAAAAACGCCACGGCTTCAAGAACCACGGCGTTCTTCGATCGGTGCGGAGTAGGTTCCGCAGGTCCCTTTGTCACACCGCCCCGGCATACTCCCCGCGGGCCGGGTAGTTTTTCTCGATGGCGAAGTCGAGGGCGCCGACCAGTTCCTTGAAGTGGGGGCGCACGAAAGGCATGGTCTGAACAGAGCCGTAATAGAGGGTCTGTTCCTGTGTCACCATGAAAAGGCCAGGCTCGGAAAACAGCGCTGGCTCCTCGATGCCGATCGAGGTCTTGCCGCGCGACGTTGAGATGTAGAGGCCCCATTCGCGGGCTTTGTCGAGGCTGAGATCGTAACCGAAACGCAGCGCCTTTGCTTCGATCTTGTCCGCCATTCCCCGAGTGCGCTCCTCGCCGTCGGAACTGATGGCGATCGTGGTGACACCCCGTTGCGCAAACTCCGGTGTCAGCCGCTCAAGCTCCTTGAGATAGGTGGCGCAGAGCGGGCAGTGCAGGCCGCGATAGAAGCAGATCACGACGCCCCGTTCGGACTTTTCCGTGGCGAGATCGAACGTCCCGCCGCCGAGGATCGGCAGGGTCAGGTCAGGGGTCTTCTGGCGTGGCATGAGCATGGGCATATCCTTGATTGGTGTTCGACTTGTCAGCGCTATAGCAAAGGTTTAGGTTCGAAAAATCCAATAAACCTGATCGAAACACCCAGATGCCTCAATATGACCGCCTCTCAGCCCTGATGCAGCACTTTCAGATGCGGGTGTCGCTCGCCGATCCGAGCGACGGCAATCTGATCGTCATCGGAGATCCTGACACCGGGCCGGAGGGAATTGCCTTCTGGCCGCGCGGCACCGCAGCCGATGGCGAGCGTCGACTGTTCGAGGCAAGTGCTGATTGGGGCGGCGCCGCCAACCCGCTTTTGGCCGCCCTGCCGGAGCGGCTCGCCGTCGACGGTGCCGACGACGAGACGATCGCCTTGCTTATGCAGATGCTGATGAGCGAGGCTGCGGATGGTCGCTGCGGCTCGGCTTCAGCTCTCAACCGTCTTTGCGAAGTTCTGATCATCCGCCTGCTGCGCCGCGAGATCGAACGCGGCGCGACGACGCCGGGATTGCTGTCCGGCCTTGCCGACCGGCAGCTGAGCCGGGCGCTCGTCGTCATGCATGACCGGCCAGGCCAGGATTGGCGCAACAGCGAACTGGCCGAGGTCGCCGGCATGTCGCTCAGCCGGTTTTCCTATCGATTTGTCGAGAAGGTCGGCGAAACACCGCAATCCTATCTGCGCCGCTGGCGCATGACTCTGGCCCGCCAGGACATCGCCGCCGGCCAGCGAATCCAGAGCGTCGCAAGGCGCCTCGGCTACGGCAGCCCGGAAGCACTCAGCCGCGCTTTCAACCGACATTTCGGCGTCAGCCCGATGGACGTGCGCAAAGCGGCACTGGAGCCGGCCTGATCACGCCGCCGCGGGTTCGCCGTCCGCCTTCTTCCCCTTCCAACTCCAGATGCCGCCGAAGAACAGGTAGTAGCTGCCTGGCACGAAGAACAGGGTCACGAGCGATGCTGCGGCCAGACCGCCGATCATCAATGTGGCCATTGGTTCAAACAGGGCACCGCCGTTGATCGCCATCGGCAACAGGCCGAAGATCGTCGTCAACGACGTCAGCATGATTGGAGTCACGCGTTTCTTCGACGCTTCGACCACCGCCGCCTTCAGGTCCAGCGTCTGCCTCTCGATATCGATCTGGTCTATCAGCACGATCGCATTGTTGATGATGATGCCGGCGAGCGAGATCATCCCCAAGATGGCGAAGAAGGACAGCGGTTCGCCGGTGAGCAGCAGCGCGAACGGCGCGCCGATGATGATCAGCGGCACCGTCATGAAGGTCATGAGCACGCGGCGCACCGAGTTGAACTGGAACATCAGCGCCAGCAGCATCACCGAAAGTGCTGCCGGCATACCCGCGCCGAGCTTTTCGTTGACCTCGGCGCTGTTTTCCGTCTCGCCACCGATTTCCAGCTTGTAGCCGCCTGTGAGGTCGAGCGAATCCAGTGTGGGTCGGATCATCGCCAACACCTGATTGGCGGCAACGGTATCGCTCTTGCCCGAGATCTTGATCAGCCGCACCTGATTCTCCCGGCGTATCTGCGAGAATTCCAGCTTGGGATCGAACGTCGCAACCTGATCGAGCGAAATCAGGGGTCCGTCCGTCGGTATGGCGAGGCTCGCCAGATCCTCCAGATTGCTGCGGAACCCTTCCTCGGCACGCACCACGATCGGGATCGACTGGTCGCCCTCGCGGAAGGTGGAAAACGAGGTGCCGGAATAGAACGTGTCCATCAGGTCGGAAATTTCCTGTGACGAGACACCCAATTCGCGCGCCTTGCTCTGATCGACGTCGATGACGATCTTCAGCGTCTTGTTGCCCCAGTCGTTCTCGTTCTGGGAAATGCCCGGAACCGCATCGAAGGCCTGTTCCACCTCGTCGGCCATGAACAACAACTCTTCGGCACCCGGCCCGGAAATCTTGACGTCGACAATGCCGGATTCACCGCCGCCCATCGACAGGCGCTTGACCTTGTACCGGCCTGCGGGATGGTTGGTTATCAGGTGACGAGTCGCTCGCTCGGCCGCGGTGACGGCACTGTCGAAATCGGTGGTGTTGACGAGGATGAAGGCACTGGCCGGATTGGTGTCGGCCGGATTGAGCGCCAGATAGAAGCGCGGGCCGCCGTCGCCGACGAACACCGTCGTGTTGACCACTTCCGGATTCTGCTCCTTGTCACGCAGCCAGCGATCGACTGCCAGCGCCTCGGCTTCGGTGGCAGAGATCGCGGTGCCTTTCGGCATGTCGAGATAGATCAGATATTCGGCCCGCTCCGACAACGGAAACATTTCCGATTTGAGGCGCGGAAACATCGAGATCGACAGCGCGACGAGCGCGTAGGCCACAACAATGATCACGATGCCGAAGGGCAGCGAGCGGCTGATGATGGCGCCGTAGAACCGGACCAGCCAGTTTTCATGCCCTTCTTCCTTGGTCTGCTTTCGGCTCGAGAACCACACGCAGAGCGAAGGCAGAATGTAGAGGGCCGTCAGCCAGGAACCGGCGAGCATGATGCCGACGACGGCACCGAGTGAAAACGCGAATTCACCCTCTGTCCCGTCAAGGATCAGCATTGGCAGGAAGGCTGAAACCGTGGTGATCGAGGCGACCGCCAAGGGCACGAAAAACTGCCGGCCGGCTGCCAGCGCCGCCTCATTCGGATCGACGCCCTGGCCGATGCGGCCTTGAATGTCCTCGACCACGACAAGCCCGTTGTCGACCAGCAAGCCCAGCGAGATGATTACTGCCGCAATGGAGATCTGCTGCAGGTCGATTTCCATGACGCCCATGCCGATCAGCGCGAAGGTCACGGTGAACGGAACGATGCAGGCAATGATCAGCGCCGCCCGGAACCCGAGGAAAATCAACATGACCGCAAGCACGACCACAAAGGTCTGCGCCACATTCATCAGCGCCGCGTTGATGGAGGTGGTGACGTTGGTCTCCTGGAACGTGGAGAACTGATAGGTGATGCCGATCGGCTGGGTCAGCTCATAGGCCGCAACCTGACGCTCAAGTTCCGCGCCGATCTTCTGGATATCCTCCTCATCGGACATCTCGACCGCCAGGATCACCGCCGGCATGCCGTTGAAATAGACCGGTTTGTCGACCGGATCCTCATAGCCGCGTTCGACGTTCATCAGGTCTTTCAAGCGTACGAAACCGGACAGACCCTCAACCTTGGTCAGCACATTGGCGATCGCTTCGACACTCTGCAGATCGCCATTGGCTTCAAGGATCAGATCGACCCCGTCTGCATCGATCTGTCCGGCCGGAAGAATGACGTTCTGCGCCTGCAGGTCGTTGAGCACCTGTTGCAGTTGGATGCCGACCGCCGCCAGTTTGCGGGTATCGATTTCCAGCCAGATCCGCTCTTCCTGGACGCCAAACAGCGTGACCTTGGAGATCCCGTCGATCTCGTAAAGAAACTCCCGCAGGTCGTCGGCGGATTCACGCAAATCCGCGCCGCTGAACCCGTCACCGGTGACCGCAACCGTTGCGATCGACACATCGCCATAGTCGGTGTTGACAAATGGCCCCTCGGTTCCCTCCGGCAAACTGGGCTTGAGATCGTCGATCTTGTTGCGGATATCGTTGAAAACCGTATCCAACTCAGCCTTGGTGACATGGTCGTAGATCGACACGGTGATCACCGAATACCCGGTCGACACGAGAACATTGATGTCCTCGATCTCGCCGATTTCCCGCATTTTGCGCTCGATCGGCTTGACGATCAGGTCTTCCATGCGTTCCGGCGACATGCCAGGAAACTGGACGGAAATCTGCGCACTGCGGATGGTGATGGCCGGGTTTTCGCGTTTCGGCATGCTGCCATAGACGAGAAGACCCTGCACGATGAGGCCGAACATGACCAGAATGGTCAGGCGTGACTTGCTGATGCCGAAGCGGGTCAGGAAATCCATCGAGACGCTCCCGGTCCGCTCTAAACGTCGTCAGGCAGAAGTTTGACCTTCATGCCGTCTCGCAGGAATGCCACGCCAGCGCAGGCCACGCGCTCCCCCGGCTCCAGCCCGTCGATGACGATCAACTGGTTTTCGCGCAAGCCACCGATCGCAACACTGCGGGTCTTCACGGTTTCCGTGGCATCGTCGTAAACGAAGATGTCAACGCTGCCCGGTGCGCTCGGATCCTCCGGCACATCCAGGCGACCCTCCATCGGCAGCACCGTCAGCGGCACGGTATAGCCAACCCCTCTGGGCACGTCGAACTCCATGGCGATTTCCACCGCCATGCCGGCTTTCAAGACCGGGTTGGTGCCATCCACCTTGACCACGACCGGAAAGGCCGAAACCGTGTCGGCGCGAGAGCCGAGTTCGCTTACATGCCCGGGCAGAACGATCGACGGATCGTCTGCCAAGCGGACGGTGGCCTGTTTGCCCACGGCGATGCGGTTGACCACGTCGAAGCTGACGGTAAACGAGGTTTCGAAATCCCTGTCAGCATAAATGGTGGCAACCGGCGAACCCGCCGTCACATTGGTGAAAGAGTCGACATCCACGCGACTGATGATGCCATCAAAGGGTGCGCGAAGGGTCGTCTTGCTCAGATCTTCCTGAGCGTTTTCAAGTTGTTTGCGGGCCTGGATGTCACTGGCCCGGGCGCTTTCCAGCCCGGTTTCCGACTGGTCGACCTGAGCCTGCGTGGTCACCCCATCCTCAAGCAGTTGCGACTTGCGTTTGAAATCCTCCTCCGCATTGCGCAATGCGACTTCCGCCTGACGCACCGCGGCTGTGGCGTTGTCCACCTGGATCTGCAGACTTGTCGGATCGATTTCCGCAATGACATCGCCGGCCGCCACCTGCTGACCGACATCCAGGGTCACTTCCTTCAGGCGCCCGGAGATCTCGAACGACAGGGATGTTGTCGACGCCGGCTGTAGAACGCTGGGATAGCGCCGAACCGTTGTCTGTTGCGGATCGTCCACGAGACAGCTTTTCAGACCGCGCACCACCGGTTCGATCTCACCGGTACGGCTGTCACCGTCGCCGCACCCGGTCAAAACCAGGGCTGCAAAACCCAATACAATCAGCAGGCGCATGGAATGCTTCCCCTCTCGCGAGCCACCGGTTGATCCGGCATTCCTTGCGAGCATTTGAACATTTATCTGGAGAGGGTCAATGCCTCGGCCCGTTTCGGACTGATTTTCGAGGCCGCAATACTTGTTCACGGTTTTTTTCACCGCAACGTGACTTTATCTTGAAACGGCCAAACGGTAGAAAGGGCCAGCATTTTTGAGGGGTTTAACAGCGTTTTGAACGGATAATTATTATGATGACAGGATCACCTCTCGCCCGAATTCTTCCCGCTTTCGCTGTGTTTGCCCTGGCGCTCGGCATCGCCGCGCCCGCCTCATCCGCCGACACTGCACCCAAGGGCGTGGTCGAGCTGTTTACCAGCCAGGGCTGTTCATCCTGTCCGCCAGCAGACAAGGTTCTCGGCGATCTGGCGCAGCGGGATGACATTGTGGCCCTGGCCTATCATGTCGATTACTGGAACTATCTGGGTTGGCGGGACACGTTCAGTTCCGAGAAGAGCACGAAGCGGCAATACGATTATGCCCGCACACTGGGCCGCAAGAGCGTCTACACACCGCAGGCAATCGTCAACGGTCGCGACCATCTCAATGGCGCTGACAAGCGCGGCATCGAAGCCAAGATGGAAGCCTTCAACGACGCCGGCCGCGGTCTCGTTGTGCCGGTCTCCGCGATGCAGGACGGCGATCAGATCAAGGTGAGTATCGGTGCCGGCACCGGCAAGGCCAACATCATCATGGTCTATTTCGACCGGGAGAATACTGTCGACGTCAAGCGCGGAGAGAACCGTGGCCGCAAGCTGACCTATTGGCATTCGGTCAAGGACATTCAGACCGTTGCCATGTGGGACGGTGAGGCCATGGAGCTGGCATTGCCACGCTCGCTGATGAACGCCGAAGGCCATGACGGCTGCGCCATCCTGGTTCAGACCATGAAGTCGAATGGCGTGCCCGGCGCCATCATCGGTGCCAGCATCCTGATGAACGACGCCGGCGCCTGAAAACCTGAAACTATCTCTGGTTGAATTGTCCGCAGCCGCACTATTTGCGGCTGTTTTCCACGGATGTCTTGCAATTTCAAACGCTTTTGGCAAAACTGGTTGCCGGTAAGCGTGAGGTAAAAGCATGGACAGTAATCCGGGAGGGTCGGAAGGCGAGCCGGTGGGCGTGCTGGTCGACTTGAAAGATTTCCGGAAGAGGAAAGAATCACCGCCAACCACTTTTCATCGGCGCGAACTGGACGCCATCCTGCGTCTCTATTCGCGCATGGTTGCCGAGGGAGAGTGGCGAGACTACGCAATCGATCATCTCAAGGACAGGGCCGTCTTTTCGGTGTTTCGGCGCAGCAGTGAAGTACCGCTGTTTCGAATCATCAAGGACCCCAAACTGGCGCGCAAACAGGGCGCCTTTTCGGTCGTTGCCGCCAGCGGCATGATCGTCAAGCGCGGCCATGAACTGGCCCAGGTCCTGCGGGTGTTCGACAAGTCGCCGAAACTGGTGCGCGGCTAGCGCTCAATTTCGGTTACTGGCGGGATAGTGTAGGTGCCCGGACAGGCTTCCGGGCGCGATAGCGATCATCTTGACTGCGGCGGCATAGCGGCGGCAGCCAATCTTTCATATCATTTCATCTGATCTGAACAGCTGCCCTTGCGCTGGCAACAAAAAAGGCGGCCCGAAGGCCGCCTTCAGATTGCTGACAAACCCCGTCAATTTTTGGCGGGGTTTTGTTTATGGCATTGGGTTTCGCGACTTTTCAGCGT
The DNA here is from genome assembly GCA_965216535.1 of Hoeflea sp. Taxonomy (GTDB): domain Bacteria; phylum Pseudomonadota; class Alphaproteobacteria; order Rhizobiales; family Rhizobiaceae; genus Hoeflea_A. Next base: position 660,126 of record OZ244175.1, on the reverse strand, counting down.
GTTGACTTGCCCTATGCGGTGTTTGTTCGCGGATCCAAGGTCAATGCGTTGGCGATTTTCTTGATGTTCTGTGCAGTGGCGGCGAGCAGGCATTGCGTGGCGACAGCGACGAGGCCTCGGAAGCGGGCGTATCGATGGCCGTGTAGTTGCTTGGCATCGGCAAAGGAGCGCTCGATGGTCTCCTTTCGTCGCTTGTAGATAGCTTTGCCCCACGTGGTCCGGCGATGCGCGTCGTTACGTTCGCGGCTTTCAGCCCATACGTGGCGGGTAATGGTGCGTTGTGCCTTGGCATTTGCGGTGCAGGACGCCAGCAAAGGACAGGTCCTGCAGATTGTCGGGTCCGACGTGTAATGGCGATAGCCATTGCGGTCGGTCGTGGCATAGGTCAGCAACTGACCCTGCGGGCAGCGATAACCGTCATTCTGCGGTTCATAAATGAACCTGCTCTTGCGCATCATGCCGGCTTTCGGCGGTGTGGGGTTGCGATAGCCCGTCACGCCGCGGATGTCTCTGTCCTCCAGTCCCTTGGCAATGCCGCTGGTGGCATAGCCGGCATCCAGGCCGACGATCTGGGTATCAAAGCCAAAGCGAGCCCGCTGCCGGTCAAGACGATCCAGGTAAACGATGCTGTCATGAACATTGGCCGGTGTGGCATGGGTGTCCGTAATGATGGCCAGTTTGCCGTCGACCGTGCGGTGGTCGAGATAGAAGAAGCCCTTGGGCTTACCGTCGCGCACCATGTAGCCGGCCTCAGGGTCGGTGCGCGATACCTTGGTTTCCTTCTCAACCGGCTTACGATCCTGCTTCTTCAGCGGTTTCTTGCCATGGGTCGCGCGATCCGCATCGATGGCCGCATCCAGATCATCCCAGTAGTCGGATCGCGACTTGGCGATGACCTGCTTGTCATGGCGGTTCTTGTTGGCATTGGCCTTCAGATGAGTGGAGTCGGTGTAGAGAACCGTGCCGTCCACCAGACCATGGGAAATGGCCTGTTCGACGATCCGGTCGAATATTGCTTGCGCAACCGTCGTGTCGCGATAACGACGGCGGCGGTTCTGTGACAGCGTCGAAGCGTCGAACACCTTGTCCGTCAGCTTCAGGCCCAGGTACCAGCGATAGGCAACATTGACCTCGATCTCACGGACCAACTGACGTTCCGAGCGGATGCCAAACAGGTACCCGATGAACAGCGATTTGAACATCACGACCGGGTCTAGCGCCGGTCGACCGTTGTCCGGACAGTAGAGATCTTCGACCAGTTCGTGGATGAAGGAAAAATCGATCGTTGCATCAATTCGACGCAAAAGGTGATCGCTCGGCACAAGCGTCTCGAGCGTTACCATCTCGATCGCTGTCTGTTGGGCTGTCGGTTTCTTCAACATAGCCCAATGAATCAAAAACCTCCGGCCGAAGCCAGAGGTTTGTCAGCAATCTGAAGGCGGCCCGAAGGCCGCCTTTTCCGTGTTCTGGGTGTTCGCGCTACTCGCGGTTCCCGAGGAACTGCAGCAGGAACATGAACAGGTTGATGAAGTCGAGGTACAGACGCAGGGCGCCCATAATGGCCTTGCGGCCGGCAACGGCTTCGCCATCGCCCTCATAGTACATTTCCTTGATCTGCTGCGTGTCGTAGGCCGTCAGGCCGGCGAACACCAGCACGCCGATCACGGAGATCGCGAACTGCAGGGCGCTTGATGCAAGGAAGATGTTAACGATCATCGCAATGATGATGCCGATCAGGCCCATGAACAGGAAGGATCCCCAACCGGAAAGATCACGCTTGGTGGTGTATCCGAACAGCGAAAGCGCGCCGAAGGATGCCGCTGTGATGAAGAATGTCTGGGTGATGCTTGCCGTGGTGTAGACCAGGAAGATCGACCCGAGCGACAGGCCCATAAGGGCCGAGAAGACCCAGAAGGTCGTCTGTGCCGCGGCGACACTCATCTTGGCGATGCGGAAACTCAGGAAGAAGACCATGCCGAGCGGTGCAAGCATGACGACCCATCTCAGCGGGCTGCCGTAAATTGCCTGACCAAAAGCGGTCATCTGTCCGTCGGCGACGGCCATGACCGATGTCGCATAGGCGGCCACACCGGTAATAACCAGACCCATTGCCATCAGGTTGTAAACCCGCAGCATATAGGACCGGAGGCCTTCATCGATCGCAGCACCGGCCTGCGTACCAACCTGTCCGCGGACCTGGTAATTACGAGGTTCTGCCATTTCTACCTCTCAATTGGTTCGATTCAGTCTCGTTCGTGCCCCCGACAATTAAGCCGGTCGGGCACGGCTACCCGGAATATGATGAATCAACATCGCAACGACAAGACCTAAAGGACCGATTTTATCAGCCTTTTTGCCCATTCCGGCACAACAGTTAACTGAATCGACCCCAAATTGGCCGAAATCAGAGATTTCTGAGGATCGGCGCCGCCTTCTGGCCCAAAACCCGCCATGTTCCGGCCAGACCGATTCCGACGGTCAGAACCAGCGCTGAAATCACCGTGATCAAAGCCACATCCGGCAGGAAATTCGACGGCAGCAGCATGATCCTGGTCACCACGAACCAGGCCGCGACGCCGCCCGCGAACAAGGCAAAGACCGCCGTGGCAAAGCCGAGGATCATGTACTCGTAAGAGAAAGCTCGGATCAGCGTTTGCCGCGTGGCGCCCAAAGTCTTCAACACCACCGCGTCATGCGCCCGCGCCCGATTGCCTGCAGCCAGCGCACCGGACAATACCAACACGGAGGCGATCAGCGCCACGGCAGCTGCGGCGCGGATGGCCGTTGCCAACTGCTCGACGATGCTCGTGACCAGTTCGATGGCATCCTTGACGCGCACGCTGGTCACCGTCGGGAAAGCGTTGGTGACCGCTCGCAACACTTCGCCTTCTTCCGCCGCGGTGGATTGCGGGTCGCGCAGCGTGGCGAGCCAGGCATGCGGTGCGCCGGCAAAGGCGCTTGGCGAGAACACCATGACGAAGTTGATCGACAGCGATTCCCATTCGACCTCGCGCAAGTTGGCGATGCGGGCCGTGATGTTGCGGCCGAGCACATTGACCGTGACCGTGTCACCAATGTTTAGGCCCAGCTCTCCCGCCTCCTCGGCCGAAAACGAGACCAGCGGTTCACCCGTGTAATCGGCATCCCACCAGGTGCCGGCTGTGAGCTTGGCATTGGCTGGCAGCGTTTCGGAGTAGGTCACGCCGCGATCTCCGCGCAATACCCATTCGCCCTCAGTGATGTCGAGCTTGCGCACGTCGACACCGTTGAATTCGAGGATGCGGCCGCGCAGCATCGGCACCCGCTGGACCTCGCCGTTCGGCGCCATTTCGTCAAGCAACGCGGAAAACTGCTCCACCTCGTTGCTCTGGATGTCGACGAAGAAGAAATCAGGCGCCCGGCTTGGCAGGCTGCCGCTGATCTCGCGTCGAAGATTTCCGTCGATCAGCGCCAGCGTCACCAGCAGTGCGAGGCCAAGACCGAGCGACAGCACCACTGACGGCGTCAACGCACCCGGCCGATGAATGTTGCCGATCGCCAGCCGCAGGGCCGTTGAATTGACCCGGGGCGCGCGACGCGCCAGCTGCTCGATGACCGTCGACACCACTCTCAGTACGACAAAGGCGAAGGCGATCGACCCCAGAAAGATGCTGGCGATAAAGCGGTCGTAGGACGTGGCAATCGCCAGGCCGGCAAAGACCGCGACCAGAACCGCGGCTATGAAAAGATAGCGTTTGCGCGGCAGGCTGAACGCATCAAACCCCTGCTCCCGAAACAGCGCCGTGGCCGGCACGTCGCGCGATCGGCCGAGCGGAAGCACGGCAAAGGCCAGCGCCGTCAGGTAACCGAAGATCGCAGCAAGCAGCAGCGCGTCCGGATAAATGAACGTCTCCGTCGACACCGGCAATATGCCGGAAAGCGCCGTCTGGGCGAATAGCGGCATTGCCGCACCCAGCACCAGTCCGAGCGCAATGCCGATCGTTGTGATGATGAGAATCTGGATCAGATAGACCGCAAAGACGAAGCTGCCCGATGCCCCGAGACATTTGAACGTGGCGATGACGCCGCGTTTGGAATCGAGATAGGCCCGCACCGCATTGGCCACGCCGACACCGCCGACAACCAGCGCCGTCAGCCCGACAAGTGTGAGGAACTGGGAAAACCGCGTGATGTTGGCGCTCAGCGCCGGCGCAGCGTTGCTGCGGCTTCGTACCGACCAGCCGGCCGTCGGAAACCGTTCGTCGGCGGACTGCCTGAGCGCGGCGATTTCAGACTCACCGGCAACCCCGGGAAGCCGGATCTTGTAGGCATATTCCACCAGGCTGCCGACCTGGATCAGACCGGCCGCCGCCAGCCCGTCCTGCGACATCATCAGGCGCGGTGCAAATCCGAAACCATCGGACAGGGCATCCGGTTCGCTTTCGATGAGGGCACGGATCTCGAACTGTGCATTGCCGAGAAGCACGGTATCGCCCAACGAAACAGCCAGGCGGTCAAGCAGCAACGGCGCAACGGCAAGGCCAAAACGGCCGTCCTTTTCGTCGAACAGCACCGGGAAGTCCAATTTCGGTTCGACCGCGAAATCGCCGTACAGCGGATAGAGCGAATCCACCGCCTTGACCTCGACCAGCGTCTGGTCGGATCCATCGGGCAGCCGGGTCATCGACCGCAGACCGGACGTGTGCGTCATCGTCCCGGAGGACTGCAGGAACGCGAGTTCTTCTTCCGTCGCCTGACGATTTTGAATCTCGAAACGGATGTCCCCACCCAGGATCGTCTGGCCTTCCTGTGTAATGGCGGCGGTGATCGATCGCGACACCGAATTCACGCCGGCGATTGCCGCGGTTCCCAAGGCAATACAGGCAAGGAAGATATAAAACCCGGAAAGCCCACCGCGCATCTCCCGCAGCGCCAGGCGCCAGGCGAGGCGCAGTTGGGTCATGGGCGGCGTGGCGCCGTAGCCGACCGTCGTTCCGGAGTGGCCTGAGGTTGCGGCGCCGTCGCTGACCGCACTCATGCGACTGCCACCGGTTCAGCTTCGTCCTCGGTAAGGATCTCACCGGAGCGGACCCTGATCTGCCGGCTGCAGCGCAGTGCCAAGGCCGGATCATGGGTCACCAGCAGAAGGGTCATGCCGCGATCGGCTTGCTCCTTGAACAGGAGGTCGGCGATCTGGGCACCGGTCTCCGTGTCGAGGTTTCCGGTCGGTTCGTCGGCGATCAGCATCGCCGGTGACGGCGCCAGGGCGCGGGCAATCGCCACGCGCTGCTGTTCACCGCCGGAGAGTTCGCCCGGATAATGAGTCAGCCGTTCGGCCAGTCCGACGGCAGCCAGTTCTGCCCGCGCCAGATCGAAAGCATCCGTGCGGCCGGCAAGTTCCAGCGGAACGGCAACATTCTCCAGCGCCGTCATGTTGGGAATCAGGTGGAAAGACTGGAAGACGATGCCGATATTGCGACCGCGGAAATCCGCCACCTGGTCTTCAGTCATCGAGTGGATCGGTTTATCGGAGATGAAAATCTCGCCTGAATCGATCTTTTCCAGCCCGGCGAGGACCATCAACAGGGTCGACTTGCCGGAGCCTGACGGACCGACGATCCCCACGGATTCGCCGGTATCGACCGAAAGGCTCATTTTTTTCAAAACATGCACCGAAGAAGCGCCGTCACCCAGCGTCAAATCGGCCTCGTTCAAATTAATGATAGTTTTTGACAAGGCGGCGGCTCACTATATGTATTTTTCGGTGGGTCATCAGCGCGTTCGTCCCCTATACGTCCAGACGCTGCAAACGGATTTAGGAAGCCGTCCATGAAAAATAAAGCCATGCCTGGAATTTTAGCCCTGTTCTGTGGGCTTTTGTTGGTGGTTTCAGGTGCTGCGCGCGCCGACACGCTGAACATTGTGGGCTTTGGCGACAGCCTCATGGCCGGCTATGAACTCTCGCCCTCGGACGCCTTTCCGGTGAAGTTGGAGACGGCGCTGAAAGCCAAGGGCCACGATATTGCCATCGCCAATGCCGGCGTATCGGGCGACACGTCCTCCGGCGGCCTGTCGCGGCTCGACTGGTCGGTGCCGGACGGCACACACGCGGTGCTGCTGGAGCTGGGCGCCAATGACGCCTTGCGCGGCATCAGTCCCGAAAAAACCCGCGAAAACCTCGACATGATGATCGGCAAGCTGAAGGAACGCGGTATTGCGGTGCTGCTCATCGGCATGTTGTCACCGCCTAATATGGGGTCAGACTACCAGGCGCGGTTCGATCGCATCTATCCGGAGCTGGCCGAGACACACGGCGTCGCTCTCTACCCGTTTTTTCTCGACGGAGTCGCCGCCGAATCCGGATTGGATATTGGCGACGGTATGCATCCCAATCCAAAGGGTGTCGACATCATGGTCGAGCGCTTTCTGCCCTATGCCGAAACTTTGATTGCGGAAATAGGACAAGCGGAAAATTGACAAGCGCTTGAAATCCCAGTGATTTAGCGCCATCTCCCCACAGGATACGGTAAAACCTGACGGTTTACCGACAAAGGCCTTGCTCTCGAACCACACTCGTGATTCGCTGCAAGGGACAGTCGAATCGGGGAGGCAGCCATGCCGCGTTTGTTTATCGCCCTCGAGATTCCGCGTGATGCCGCACTGAGCCTTTCGCTCCTGCGTGGCGGACTGCACGGCGCCCGGTGGATCGATGTCGAAAACTATCACATCACCTTGCGTTTCGTCGGCGATGTCGATGCACCGACAGCCGATGAACTGGTGCATGCGCTCGATCGGGTGGAACGCCCGGAGTTCAATCTTTCGCTGATCGGTCTCGGTTCCTTCGGTTCCAAAAAACCGCACTCGCTCTGGGCGGGCGTCTCGGCCTCGCCGGAACTTTTCGCCCTGCAGGCCGAACTCGAACGGATCTGCCAACGGCTCCGGCTGCGCCCGGATCCGCGCAAGTTCACGCCGCATGTGACGCTCGCCCGGCTGCGCGGCGCCCGTGTTGGCGATGTCGTCGACTATTTGTCGGCGCGCAGCAACTTCCAGACCAATGCGTTCACGGTATCGCGCTTCGTCGTCATGTCGTCACGCGAATCGACCGGCGGCGGCCCCTATGTCACCGAAGAAGCGTACCCGCTGAATGCCGCCTTTGCGGCTCCACCGGTGATCGAGACGATGCCGAACCCTTCGAGCACCTTCCGTTAGAGATCAGTGATGCTTCGCCCGAGGTTCGTCTTTTCGCTCGCCCTGCTGGCCGGATTGATCGCAGGCGGCCAGTCGGTCGGCAAGGAACCCTATCAGCGCGTGGTGCCCTTGCTGAAGGACAGCAAGACGATCCTCGGCGATCCGCTGGCCTATCCGGATAATGGAACGCCACAAATCCATTCGGTCATCGTCACGATGCTGCCTGACGAGGAAACCGGTCCGCACACACACCCCTACCCGACCTACGGCTACATGCTCGAGGGCGAACTCACCGTCACTTATCCAGGTGGCGTGGAAAAGGTCTATCGCGCGGGTGATGCCTTCATGGAGGCGGTCAATACCGTGCACAATGGCAGAAACAGCGGCACCGAACCGGCCCGGGTGCTTGTTGTCTTCATGGGTGTCGAAGGCGAAGTGAATACGCTTTTGTCGAAGAAGCCATAAACCCGGGTTCAACAAACGCCGATTTTCAGCGGTCGATGCTTGTCGTTTTCCCAGCCTGGTGACACTCTCGACACCACACACAACCGGCAGTTGGACAGAACCATGGACCGACAGGAATTCACCACCAGCGATGGCGTGACGCTGCGTTACATCGAGGCGGGCAGCGGCCAGACGCTGCTGATGCTGCATGGATGGTCGCAGGGTGCGGCATTGTTCAAGCATCAGATCGCGGGATTGAGCGACCGCTACCGGGTGATCGCTTTGGACTTGCGGGGCCATGGCCTCTCGGACAAGCCAGATTTCGGCTACCGCATTTCCCGCCTGGCGGCTGATCTTAACGAATTCATGGTCGGGCTCGATCTCAACACCATCAATCTGCTGGGCCACTCCGCCGGTTGCTCGGTCATATGGTGCCATTGGGGCCTGTTCGGCGCCAACCGCATCGCCCGCTATCTCCTTGTCGACGAGCCGCCGGTCGTCGTTGCCAATCCGGGCTGGACGGACGAAGAGCGCTGGACCGCCGGCGGCATGATGGAACCAAACGACCTCTACCAATTCGCCGACCGGTTGGCCGGCCCCGACGGTGAGACAGCAACGCGCGAGATGATCTTCTCAATGGTCACCGAGGCCATGTCGGAGGAGCAGAAGGAGGAGCTGCTGGCGATCAACCTGCAGTTCCCGCGGGCGCTGGCCGCCCGGCTGCTCATCAACAACGCGACACAGGACTGGCGTGACACCATTCCGCGCATCAATCGGCCAACTCTGGTTGTCTCCGGCCGCGGCAGTCAGGTGACCTGGCAAAGCCAGCAGTGGATTCATGAGCAGATCGCCGGCTCTCGAATAGAATTCTTCGACGCCGAGGAAGGCGGCAGTCACTTCATGTTTCTTGAAGCACCGGATCGATTCAATGCGGTCGTTGCCGATTTCATCGGTCAGGGCTGAGACGACATTCCCCGGGCAACGTAATCCGAAAGGGCCGCTGTCGGGTGATCGGCGGCCGTCTCCCGGGTCAGGAGAGAAACGCAGAAGAGAGGCAATTCCGGCAGACCGGCGGAATGGCTGAGCGGTTCCACATGGTCCGGCAGGGCCGACGCCAGGAATGTCCCGACCGCCAAATCCATGCGGATCATGGCAATGGTGGCCTCGAGGCTGTCGCTTTCATAGACGTATTTCCAGCGGCGCCCTGCCGCATCCAAAGCCTTCAGAACCCGCGGCCGGAAAACGCAAGATTTGCTGATGAGGGACAGTGGCAACGGGTCGAGGTTCGCCGCATTCCCACCACGGGCGCCGACCCAAACCAGCCGGTCGCGAAAGAGCACTTTGCCCGTAGCCCGGTCGGCGACCTCCTCGAGCAGCGTGACATCAAGCGTACCCGACTCGAAACCGGCCCGCAGGTCGGGCGAGGTCTGGCAGACCAGGTCGATCTCGACATCCGGATAGGCCTGGGCGAACAGTCGAAGGATCGACGGCAGGCGGCCGGAAATCAGATCGACCGGCACCCCGAGCCGCACCCGACCGGCAAAGCGCGGCGTTGTCATGTCGCGCCACAATTCGTCGTTCAAAGCCAGCAAGCGACGTGCCCGGCCGAACATCCGGTCGCCGGCCTCGGTCAACACCAGCCCCGAGCGCTCGCGCAGGAACAGCGCTGAACCAAGCTGCTCCTCCAATCGCTTGATGTGCTGGCTGACCGCCCCTTGCGTCAGGTTCAACACCCGGCTCGCCTGAGTCATGTTGCCCGTTTCGGCCACAGTCGCAAAGGTCCGCAGCAGCTGCGTATCGATGTTTCTGTTTGACATTAGAATTCATGATCCAATCGATTATGACTATTAGATATCATTATTCCAGAGCAGGAGCTAGTGTCGGCGGCGAACCAAAGGAGCCGATGATGAACACGATCAACATTGCCGACAAGTTCACTCATGTGGACGGATACTGGAAACCGCATGTTGCCGCCGAGGCCAATGGACAGCATGTCCGCTTCGCTCGTCTGAAAGGCGAATTCGTCTGGCACAGCCATGACGAGGAGGACGAGCTGTTCATCGTTGTGAAGGGCAGGCTCACGGTTCGCTTCAGAGACCGTGACGTGACGGTGTCGGAAGGCGAGATGCTGGTAATCCCGCGCGGCGTCGAGCACATGCCGGTCGCAGACGAAGAGGTGCATCTGATCAACATCACCAAGGCCGAGACGACCATGACCGGCAACGTCGAGTCCGATCTGGCGATTCCGGTGTCCGAGTTGCAGAAGGTCTAAAGCGAGGCGCGATCCGATTGGATCCGCGCCTGCAGCGCTGCCGAGCCTTCGGCCAGCATCCGGTGGACCTGCTCGAAACCGTCTGGTCCGCCGTAGTAGGGATCCGGCACATCCTCCGGCCGGTCGAGGGTCAAATGCAAAAACCGGTGAACCCGGTTCTGGCGGTCGGCCGGTGCCTGGGCCGTAACCGTGTCGAAATTGGCGCTGTCCATGGTCAGGATCAGATCGAAGCGATCGAAATCGCTTGCCGCGATCTGTCGCGCTCGCAGGTCTGAAATATCGACGCCGTATTCGGCGACCTTGGCAATGGCTCGGCTGTCCGGCGGATCCCCAATGTGCCAGCCTCCGGTGCCGCACGAATCCAGCCGGATCTCGCCAAGACCGTTCTGCTGCGCCATAGTGCGGAAGATACCCTCGGCCATCGGCGAGCGGCAGATATTGCCGAGACACACAAACAGGATCGATGTGGTTGCGTGAAGTGCGGCGGCCATGAACCCCTCCGGAGTGATACCATGACAGCTATAGAGGTTGATGCAGCGGACGCAAGGCAACGTCTGGCCGAGTTGCCGGGCTGGCAACTCGGCACAGATGAAAAGTCCATCGAGAGTCATTTCGAATTCAAGAATTTCAGCGAGGCCTTCGCCTTCATGACCCGGGCGGCCCTTTCGGCCGAAAAACTCAACCACCATCCCGAATGGAGCAATGTCTATCGCAAGGTCGACGTGCGTCTGACAACCCACGATACCGGCGGTCTGACGGAGCTCGACTTCAAGCTGGCCAAGGCCATGAACCGGTTCGCCGGCAGAACCTGAAACTTGCATCAGCGCACATAGGCCACCATATTGTAAAGACTGGGAAATCAACCACGGACCCGTCATGGACGACGTCAAGATAGGCGAAATTCTCGAACCAGGTGACGACGAGACTCGTCAGGACCGGGAATCGCGGGTGCGCGGAAAATTCTGGGAAACCGCCCGGCGCGCCGCCCGTCAGGTGCCTTTCATGGAAGACGTGGTCGCGTCCTATTATTGCGCGCTCGATCCGCGCACACCGACCCGCGTGCGCGGCATCCTTCTTGCGGCTCTGGCCTATTTTGTGCTGCCGCTGGACGCCCTGCCGGATTTTCTGGCCTTCGTCGGCTTTTCGGATGATGTCGCCGTGCTGACCGCGGCTTTGGCCGCTATCCGCGCGCACATCACACCGGCGCATTACAGTGCCGCGCGCGAGGCACTCGCCGGCGAGGAGCCGGCCGAGGCCTGATCGCGTTCAACTGCCGGGCGTATCGCGAACGTAGTCGTTGCCGCGCTGGGCGGTTGCATCGAATGTCATCGCGTTGACCTTCCAGCCCGCCCCGGTACGGGTAAAGCCGTGCACATAATTGCCCCACACCTCCCACAGGGGGTTGCCGCCGTTTGCCTCCTCGGCGCCGGTGTCCATCCGGTTCCAGGCATAGCCATGGGACAGCAGCACCGCATTGTCGGCGTCTTCAAACGTGACCCGGTGATTGCCGCGAAGGTGAAAGGACGTTTTCGAAGCGGTCAGGTTGCCTGACCAGCCGGAAATGAGGCCATCGGTGGGAATGGTGACCGGTTCGCCTCCCACCAGGGATGTGAAGTCAACATCGATGGTATCGGTGAAGAAGCTGCGGGCAAGGTCCCAGTCCTTGGCATCGACCGCCGCGTCAATTGCATCGGCGATACGGATCATTTCGGCCTGGTCGACCAGGGTTTCCGACGTCACCGGATCTCCGGCGAGCGAGGTCTGACCGGCCTGGGCTGAGGTCGCCAACAGGGCGGCTGCGAGGATCATGTGTTTCATGGGTTTTCCTTCCGTCCCAGGGTCAGGCCAACTGGCCGCCGGTTGCATCAAAGTCCATGCCGTTGAAGGCGGTAGCGGCGTCCGAAGCCAGGAACATCACGCCCGCCGCAATCTCCTGCGGCTCCATGATGCGCGGCGTGACGAAGTTCGGCGCCATGGCATCGTAGGTCAGGCCCTGATGGTCAAAACTCTCTTCCAGCATCGGTGTGTCGACGGCCAAAGGCGAGATCGAGACAATGCGAACATTGTGCTTTGCGTTGGCCGAAGCTGCGGCCTTGGTGAGACCGGCGACCGCGTGTTTCGAGGCGTTGTAGTGCGCCGTGTTGCCGAAACCGCGATGGGCGGCGACCGATGCCATATTGACGATGACACCGTTTCCCTGTGCCTTCATGAGGGGCAGGGCGAATTTCATGCCGTAGAAGACGCCGTCAGCGTTGGTCGCCATCATGTCGCGGTAATTGTCGACCGGGATATCCTCAATCGCCGCCGGCGTCATGAAGATGCCGGCATTGTTGAACAGCACGTCGAGGCGGCCGTAGGTGTCGACGGTCTTTTCAAGAAACGCCTTCACCTGTTCGGGATCACGCACATCGACCACCATCCAGGTGGCGTCGCCGCCGGCGCCGCGGATGTCTGCCTCGACCTGCCGGCCGAGCGCGTCGCGACGGGCGCAGAACATGACCTTCGCGCCTTCCATGGCGAAGGCCTTTGCGGTTGCGGCGCCGATCCCGGAATTGCCTCCGGTAATCGCCACCACGGTTCCGGCAAAGCGCCCGTCGGTGTTGGCTCCCGAGGCCGGCTTCAGTGGATTGAGGCTGTTGGCGAAGACAGGTGTGGTCAAAAGGGCTGCCGCACCGGCGCCAAGCGCCAGACGCCGTGTCGGATTGTCGGGACGATCGCTCATTGAAAACCTCCATTCGAAATTGGCAAACCGGATGCCGGTCGATGGAGATAAGATTGGGTGCCTAACCGATCATCTCAAATAGCATATTTATATGAAATTGATCGCAACAGAGCATCAATCCGGAAGCGCTGCGAGGAATGTAGACAACACCGTGCCGGGTGGGTCGCGATGGACGAACAGAAATTCAATCGGCACCGACAGGCCACGCACTTCCCGGAACTGCACATTGTGAGGCGGCCGGTGGCGGTTGGCCGAATTGACAAAGGCGCAACCGACGCCGGCCGACACAAGGCTGAGGATGGCCGTCTCGTCTTCGACCAGTTGCACGATCTTCGGCGTGACACCGATATTCTCGAGGGCAGCCTGCATGCGGTCGTGATAGTCCGGCGCCCGTTCGCGCGGAAACCCGATCATCGGCAGCCCGTCGATCTCTTCAAGCGACAGTGGGTTGTCATGGCCGAACACCAGGTCCCGCGATGCGGCAAGAACGATGTCATCCGTCCTCAAGGGCCGAACACCCAACGGCATTCCATCCATCTGCGGTTGCCGGTAGAGAAAACCACCATTCAGTCTGCCTTCTTGCAGGGCCTGCAATTGCTGCATTGAAGACAGCGGCCGAATATCAAGTGCGATGTCCGGGTGCCGCCGGGCAAACCGGTTGAGCGTCTCCGGCGCGGCACCCGACCAGGCGGCATTTTCCAGAAGACCGATGGTCAGCCGACCTCCCCGGCCCTCGGCCACACTGCGTGCCGACAGCGCCGCGTCGTCGACCGCGGCGAGAATGGCGCGAGCGTGGTGAAGGTAGGTCCGACCGGCATCGGTCAGCTGCACGCCGCGCCCGCGGCGGGTCAGAAGATCGAAGCCGAGCTCCGCCTCCAGATCCTTGATTTGGCGCGTGATCGCCGGTTGAGCCACGTGCAACCGGTTGGCGGCATGGCGAAGCCCGCCATGGTCGGCCACCGCAACGAAATAACGCAAATGTCGCAATTCCATAGGCTTTGATACTAATCAAGTATCGGTTCGACAACCGCAAGGTCTTGGAAATCAGTCCCGGATCGCCCGATATCAGATCGGATGTCCTGGATGTGGAGGCGGCAATGCCAGAAGCCATTCGCGAAAGCTCATTGAAGCGGCTCGATCAGGCGGAACAGCGAGGTTTGCGTCTGGCCATCGCCTGCCGCACCGCTGTCATCGGCGCGGCCTTGCTTTGGTATGTCGGTGCGTCGGTCTTCTCCGATCAGGCACCGCGCCTTTGGGGCACCTTTGCACTGATGCTCTTCACCTTGATCGGCATTGCACATCTGCTGGTGATCGGAACCCGTTTCGATCGGTGGTGGCTCAAGTACGCCATCTACACGGTGGACATTCTGGGGATCTGCGCATTTTTTGTCATTATTCCAATCAGCCGTGCGGACGAGGTGCCACAAATCATCGCCTTCCGGGCCTACGGCATCTATTACCTGTTTCCAATCGTCGTGATGACCGGACTTTCCCTCTCCTGGCGGCTGGTCGTCTGGAGCGGCATGGTTGCAGTCGCGGGCTGGTGGGCGGCTTTTCTTGTCACCGTCTCCGGCATGGACCGAACGCTCTCCTGGGGCGACCTGCCGCTCAACGCCTCCCGCGCCGACTACGAAACCATTTTTCTGTCGATCGATTTCATCGGGCGTGGCAACCGGATGGAGGAAACCGGGTTTTTGCTGGCCGGCGCGCTTATCCTGGCGCTTGCCGTCTATCGCGCCCGCAATGTCTTTTTCGCCCAGGTCGCGGCTGAAGCCGAGCGAGAGGACGAGCGCCGTGCCCGCGAAAAGATCCGCGATACGCTCGGCCGCTACGTGCCGGAAGCGATTGCCCGCAAACTGGTCGACGATCCGCAGGCGCTGGAGCCGCAACTGCGCCACGGCACGGTGTTGATGCTCGACATCGCCGACTTCACCCGCTATGCCGCCGGACGCGACCCGGTCGAGGTCATCCGGGCGCTGGGAAGCTTTCTCGCCGGCGCCGCAGACATCATCGGCGACCATGAGGGCATCGTCATCAGCTTTACCGGCGATGGCCTGCTGGCAAGCTTTAATGCACCCGTGGAGCTGGACCGGCCGGAGGAAACCGCGGTACGCGCAGCGCTCGCCCTCACTGATCTGTCGCAGCAAACCGGTTTTGCCATTCGCGTCGGCATCGCCTCGGGCAGCATCGCCGCCGGCCGTATCGGTTCGGAGCGCCGCCAGGCCTTCACCATCTACGGCGACATCGTCAACCTGGCTTCGCGGCTTGAGGGGCTCGGCAAGTCGCTCGGCTCACCGATCACCGTCGACGCGGCGACCCGGGCGAGGGTCGGAGACCAGTTCGACACCCAGCCGCAAGGCACCCAGACAATCCGCGGCTTCGACAAGCCGATCGAGATCTATTCCGTGGTGCCGGCGGCGCAGGCCTTCGCTTCAGACCAAGCCCGGAGATAAACTCGGGATCATCGAACGAGCGGTCTTTGTTTCAGATAATCGAGCACGCGGACTAACCCCCAGTCGACAGAAAGTCGTCGATCTTTTGCGCGCAGCGATGCCATTCCGGGTCGGTTTCGGGAAGAATGTGGTTCGCCGTTTCGAGCGATATGAATTGCGCTCCGGGAATTCCCGTGGCCAGCGCCTTGCCCTCCTCATAGGGAGCGGCGAGATCACCGACAGCGTGCAGGACCAAAGTCGGCGCCTGAACCTGGCTCAGAAGGTCCGAAATATCATCATCGCAGTCGGAGAACATCATCGCCGAGGCGTTTTCCGGCGTGGCCGTCTTGCGTTGCAAGTCGCTGAACCAGGTCCGGCTGGCAACGGGAGCTTCCGGCATGTAGATGCCGGAGAAAAGGTCTCGGATTGCCGCCGTTTCCTTGCCCCACCAAAGCGGTAACGCATCGTGGGCCGACTTTCGAAGCACGTATCCGTCGGTTTCGCCACGCGCCCGCCATCCCCGAACATATCCTCCAAGCAGAACCAGTTTCTCCACCCGTTCCGGATTTCGCGCCGCAAAGGCAACCGCTGAGGTACAGCCCTGGCAAAGGCCGATAATCGAAAATCGTTCGGTCCCGGCGACGTCTATGACCGCCTCAAGGTCCTCGACCTGCCGGTCGAAAGAGTGGTCGGTCACGGTCCAGTCGGATAGCCCGTTGCCTCGGGAATCATAGCGGACGAGACGGCGACCCCTGGCAAGGGCACTGTAGAAATGCCGCCAGACCGGGCTCTCCCAATCATATTCCAGGTGAGTCAGCCAATTGGATGCCTTGACAAGGGTCGGACCTTCGCCAGCCACGCCATACGCAATCCGTGCACCGTCGGCGCTCTCACAGAACCCGATCCTCTGTTCCGGCGGGGTGTCGCTCAGCGGCGCATCGCGAGACGTCTTTGCATCGCTTTCCGAGATGGATGCGACGAAGCGAAACCCGTGCCCGTGGGCCGTCTTCAGATAGCGCTGTTGCCTGCCGTCATCATCGAGTGCCCTGCGGGCAGCGCTGACGGCGCTCGAGACCGCGGCATCCGACACGATGCGACGATTCCAGACCCGTTCGACCAGTTCGTCCTTGCTGACCACCCGGTCGCGATTCTGGATCAAGTAGCAGAGCAGATCGAGGACCTTCGGCTCGATCGACAACACGGCGTTGTCCTGCCGCAGTTCCCGGGTGGAAACGTCGAGAACATATTGGTCAAAGGCGTATTTCATCGGCCAAGCCTCTCGAACAGTCTTCGACTGGAAGAGATGCGCATTCGGTCGTCCATGAAAAATCCCAAGAAAATCTCCAAGCCTCCGCCAAGCACCGAAGCGCCTGGTCCCGTAGCTCTGACGTCATTCGGCAACGTGACGGTCTCCCCGTCCAGAACCAGAGGACAATACCATGAACACGAACACAGCAACATATTCAGTACAAAGACCTGCATTCGCAGATCGCCTGGCGACCTTTGCTCACGGGATCGCCACCCATCGCAGGCAACAACGGGAATTGGAGTCCTTGTGCAAGCTCGACGACCGTATGCTCTGCGATGTCGGCCTGATCCGTCATCAGGTTTCAAACGGCTGGGCACAGCTGCCCTAGCAAACGACACGAACCATTTGAGGTTGAGTCAAATCTCACAACATCCGCCAGGCGGCGAACAGGAGAATGACACCGGTCGCCACCTGCAGACCCGATGCAACAATGCTCATCAGCTTGTTGTTCATCAGCCTTGCGAGACCCCCACGCGAAAGGTTCGCCACCAGAGCAACTGAAACCAGGACCGCCGCCACGCCGACCAGCATCACCAAGGCAAATGCCAGCCCGGCCTCGATCACGCCGCGCGATGCGGCAAATGTCACGACAAAGAGCGTGAGCGGACACGGAATCAGACCGGCGAAAAATCCAAAGGCCACGCTGCGCCCGGCAAGATGCGCGTGGCTGTGCGGGCGTAGAGTGGACACGATCATCCAGAGGCCGACAAATGCCAGCAATATGCGGCTCAGGCTGTCCAGTACTGGCGTCTGGCTTGAAGCGCCGAGGGTCACTGACACCAGTGGCAAAGCCAGAAGCACGATAAGCACAGACATCAGGATATGGACGGAAGATATGATCAGGCCGGTTCCCGCGGCGCGCCACGCGCTCTCCGGGGTGGAAATTGAATAGGCCGCCAGCAGAGTTTTCGAATGCCCGGGCATCATGGCATGCACGATCCCGAAAACCACGCCCATCGGCAGGAAGACGGCCAGTTCGGACCAATCGCCGGTCTCCGCGTAGAGCTTGATACGGTCCCCGAACGCCAGGTAGATCTCCCGCTGTGTCTCGATCGTCCAGTTGATCAGCCATACGATCATCGAGGGCATCCGACATTTCGGTTTGCCAACCGTTTTGCAAAAAGGCGGCTGGCGCCAACGGCGCATTCAGCACGGCCGTGGTGAACAGGGGCGCCAGGCCTCAAACAAGCATCATCCTTGACCGGAACCGAATTCGATCACTCATCTAAGCCCGCCTTCAAACGACATCGTGCTCTACTCTGATTGCGCCCGCTCTCAAGCGATCGACAAAAATGCGGTTGTTTCAACAATGGGAAACCGTGAAGCGGTGACGACGGACACCAAGGGGCTCAATTCGCTGCAAATTGGTGTGTCAGGTCATCCCGTTGAGCGCCTTTGAGATTTTCTTGACGCCCATTTCGATCTCTCCTTCCGGGGCACAGGCAAACCCAAACATGATGCCGGGACGCACCCGTTGCTTGTCGCAGTAAATCGATACCGGCAGGCAATCGATGCCAATGTCCCAGATTGACTTTGCGACGGCACTCTCCGACGCCGACTCATCTCTCAGCCAACCGACCAGGTGCATGCCGGCGGTGCAAGGGGCGAGCTCGAAGACGTCTCCAAGGTGGTTTTCCAAACTGTCGACAAGCAAATCGCGCCGTTGCTGGTAGAGGCTGCGCATTTTCCTGATATGCGCATTGAAATTGCCGTCCAGCATGAATCTAGCCAGGGTTTGTTGCTGCAGCGGTGAGACGTTTTGCGACAGAAGGGACTGTGCGGCGGTAAACGCGTCGACGAGTTCGGGGGGGCTGATCAGGTATCCGAGCCGAAGCGCGGGGAACATCGATTTTGAAAAGCTTCCGGTGTAGAGGACGCGCCCGCTGTAATCGAGCGCAAGCAGAGCCGGCAGGGCCCGATCAGAATATCTGAACTCGCTGTCATAATCGTCCTCGATGATCCAGCAATTGTTCTGATTTGCGTATTCCAGAATCTCCATACGCCTGTTCAGGCTCATTGTGATGCCGAGCGGGTGTTGATGCGAAGGCGTGACAAACATCAAATCCGCCCGGGCATGTTTTCGCATCGCCACAGCCAACTCGAAACCGTCGTCTCCGACCGGAACCGACATGACATTCGCACCGAGCAGTCTCATGGCATCTCTGGCGCCGATGTGGCCGGGATCTTCAAACCAGACCGTCGCGCCCGGCTCCAGCAGGGTGAGTGCGATCAATACGAAGGCCTGTTGGGCGCCGGAAGTTATGACAATTTGCTCGGGCTCACATTGGACACCCCGATGATCGCGAACATGGATAGCGATTTGCTGTTTGAGTTCGGTCAGGCCGCCGGGTGTACCGTACCCAAGCAGGCCGGGATCGCCATGGCGAATCGCGCGTGACTCTGCTGTTGCCCATGCCTTGCGCGGAAACCTGTCAAGCGCCGGCACACCGGGTCGAAATGCGGTTACCCCACCAAGGCGCGTTGTTGCTTTGGTCGCGGCAACACTGCCGGATCGTTCCGATAGATCAAATTGAGCTTTCCCCGCAGAGGAAGCCGCAGCAGGAACTTCGGGAGGCTGTTCCATGGCAGATATGTTGGCAACGAATGTACCGGCTCCCCGACGAGAGTGCAGAAATCCTTCCGAACCGAGCTGCTCGTAGGCATTCTTGACGGTCAGTCTCGAGATGCCGAGGTCCCTGGCCAGTTGACGGGTAGCGGGCAAACGCGTGCCGGAGAGAATGCCGCCACTCAGTATCTGCTGCCGAATCGCATTTTCGAGTTGCCGGTATAGCGGCATGCGGTCACTGGCATCCAGACGAAGAAGCGACAGAAGGGCACTTCCGCCACCGTTGCTCATATTATCGAATCTCCAATCTAATTGGATATAACGTTCATCCGAGAATGGATATTTTGACAAATCCAATATTCTGTCAACTTGCCAGCCGGACGCGTCCTGTTGGCGCCTCGCCGTTTTTCCTGGCGGGGCCCTGAAGGACGCGCGATGCAATGGGACAATGACGATGGATATGCTCGAATTTCCGGATGGTCTTCGTCTTCTGGCGCGATGGCAGTCGGGTGACGCGGATGCAAAGAAGACGCTTGGAGGTCTTTTCGACGCCGCCATCGACGGCCAATTCGACGCAAATTTCGCCGTGCCTGCTGAAACCGATCGCGTGCACGTTTCCGCCTCGGTTCATATGCTTGCCCTGGGGATCCTGCACGATCTCTACGGCATTGAATCGAAGGAATACTACACGACGGATCCGTCGCGTTATGCGCGGGCAAACCTGATGGCAAGTCGGCTCCTCGGCATCAACAAGCTCTACACGACCTGGGCGCTTTATGCCTTCACGTGCGAAGCCATTGGCCAGAAGATGATGTATCCGGACCGGTTTCCTCCGGGGTGTGATCCCGACACACCGCTGATCGACAAAAGCAACTGGCGATCTGTCAAAACACCCGATTTCGATTCCGGCATACCGAAGGTGATCAACGATGTGCTGCGGGAAACCGAGAGGCTCAACGGCATGGAACCGCTGTTGCAGATCTCCTCACCATACAGCCTGGCGGCGGACATCTACGGCCAGGAACCGTTGTTGGCCGACGTTGTTCACGATCCGGGCTTCGTCAATGAACTGCTGGATCACCTGGCGGACGAGGTATTGTCGCCATGGATTGACGACTTTATCGAGAAATTTCCAAACGGCTGGGTAGAGCTATCCGACGCGTCGGGCTCTCCATTCTTCATCGGGCCGGACAATTGCAAACAGCTTGCCATTCGCTCCATTCAGCGAATGTGCGACGGACGATCCTGGGCAGACCGTGTGTTTGACGCCAATTATCGCGGCGATTTCGTCACCCAGGCGAAAAAGCGAGGCCGTGGCTCGCGCAGACGAGGCGGCACAACGGAAGAAGCGAGCGGGATCGACCTGCTGGAGCTGACCGACATCAAAAACAGCGTCTGCAAGAACTTCGTTATGCGGCTCGAGGCCGACAAAGTGCCTGTTTCCTTCTACCGCGACCAGGCGATCGCCCGCGGAATTCCTCTCACCCTTGGCATCGGTTCGACGCAAATTGACCGAAACAGCGTTGGCGACATCGAGACAGCCAGACAGGGCATCGGTGAAGCGGCGAGGGAATATGTCGAGGCTATCAAGGCCGTCTGCGAGGCGATCGAACTTCCCGATCACAACTTCGTCCGGGAACCGTGGCCAAGCCATGTCTATTTCGAGGACATCAGCGCACAATCCCAATTCGAACTGGTCGAAATCATCATCAGGACCGCAACCGATCATGGCCGATTGGAACGGCAGGACACGCCGCCATTGGTCGCCGGGGCGTTGGACAGATGAGCAGGCAGCCGGCTGATGTGCATTTCGCTTTCATCGTGCCGCAAAACGTCCAGATCACGGACCTTGTTTTGTTCTGCGAATGCCTGCACATCGCCAATCATCAACTCGGCGCTACAGCATTCGAATACGACCTCATCCAATTGGAGGACGCATCAGCGCTCGCTGGGATCACAAGCGCTTCCGACGGTACCAGAGTTTCGGCCAAACGCTTTGATGCCATCGTTGCTTTCGGGACCAATGCCGCATCGTTTGACTATCCGGCGAAGCTGCTGAACTGGCTGCGCTGCCAGTCAAGACATGGCGCACGTGTCGGTTCGATTGCCAATGGCGCCTTCACACTGGCCCGCAATGGATTTTTCAAGGGCCACAACGTGGCGCTGCCGATCCACGCGATCCATGCATTTCGCGAGAATTTCCCCAACATCGAAATCGCCCCGGACGTCTTCGTCAGCGACAAAAGTCGCTTTTCCTGCGCCGGCGGGGTGACCACGATCGATCTCGCCGTTCGGTTGATTGCAGATCAACACGGCTTCGAACTTGCCGGCTCCGTTGCAGACCGTTTGGCCTATGACCTCAAAGCCCACAGGGCCCGGCATACCGAGTCGCTGATTGAGCTGGAGATTGGTCGGGCCGACCCACCAACCCATGTCGCCCTCAAGATCATGCAGGAAAACGTCGAAGCGCCGATTTCGATCAGCTCGGTTGCGTTGAAATCGGGTGTTTCCATCCGACAACTTCAACGCAGGTTCGCCTGTCTGTTTTCCACCACGCCGACGCGATACTATGCAAAAATCCGGTTGTGGCGCGCACGCTCGCTGCTGCAGGAAACCAAGCTCCCCGTCATCGAAGTCTCGCAGGCAACCGGATTTGGGTCGCATGCGACATTCTCGAAGAAATACCGGAGCGAGTTTGGAAGAAGCCCCAGCAGTGAACGCATTCTGGTGCGCAACGGCGAGCGCCCGGCGTCCATTGAATCCATGATATTGAGCCGGCCCCCCGGAAATCGAGAACTGGCATTGTAGCCTGCCCGTATGCGCGAAAAAGCGACCGGCCGGATATCATGCCGTCCGATTGTCTTCCGGTGGATGTACGAAAAACTGTTCCGCCCGATTTTCGATCATCAGGAGTTCGCGGCAGACATCGGCGAATTTTTCCACCAGCCGGGTCGGCACGGAGCGCATGGTAAAGGCCAGGCCGTAATGCGGCGGAGCAACGGTATCACGCAGCGGAACGTAAGCGAGATCATGGCCGCCATACGAGCGCTCGTTGATGGGACGCATGATGAGAACAGCGAAGCCTTCACCGGCCCCCACAAGACTGCGCACCATTTCGAACGATTTCGCCTGATGCTTGATTTTCGGCTTGAGATTGGCCTGCGCGAACAGGGATAGAAAAAACTGCTGCGTAATCGGCAGATTGAGCCCAACCATTTCACGTTCGGCCAGCTCCGCCAGCGAAACCGAGGCCTGCCGGGCAAGCGGGTCGCATTTTGGCAGCAGTGCATAGGGTGGAGCCGTGATCAACGGTTCGAAGTCGACCGCGGGACTCGGATACATATCGTAGGTCAACGCAACCTCGATCGAGCCATTGGCCAACATCTGATTGAGCTCATCGAGGTCCGCTTCGTGGACCTGCACATTGATGTCCAGATCACGCTCTCGCAATCCTTCCAGGATAATGGGCATGATAAACGGCGCGGTCGGAAGAAAGCATCCAACCTCAATGGTCCCCTTTGGATTTTGCCTGATCTCTCGCGCTTCTGTCTCAAACTCCTGAGCGCTTTCCAGCAGACGCTTTGCCCGGGACGCAAATTGACGGCCAACCGGCGTAAGCGTCAGCCTGTGCGGCCTTTCCCGAATGAAAAGATTGAGTTCGAAATCCGCTTCGATCTTCTGAATGGCTGCGCTGATCGCGGGTTGGGAGATGCCCAGGCGTTGGGCTGCCGCCGAGATGCTTCCATTGTCTGCGACAGCCACAAGGTAGGAAAGTTGGCGTAAAGGGACCAATATAAGCAATTCCGATATTAAACGACGAAATAATCTAATTTACAAAAGATCCAGTGTCAATTTACCATGTGGGAGTTGGTTTCCCGGACGCTTGGCGCGTCGTTGTGTTCACGCAACCATGGGACGGCCAATGGGGCGAGTAGCGTCTTCAAATTTGCGGATGCCTGACGGGAACTGTCGCTCGGCTGATAGGGAGTGAGGGTATTCGGCACCGTCCGATTTATGGAATCCAGGGAGGAGAAATAGATGATGAGAAAATGCATTGCAGCGGCGGCCTGTGCCACGTTTCTGACGACAGCAGTACCGGCCATGTCCGAAACGTTGGACGTCGCCAGTACGTTCGGAACGAACAATCTGCTTGGGCAGATGGGTGTGAAGTTTGCCGAAAATGTCGCCATTGCGACGGGAGGGGATCTCGAACTCAAACTGGCGGAGCCCGGTGACATCGTTCCGACGCTGGAAGTGTTCGATGCCGTCGCATCAGGCGCGATCGATGCCGGCTGGGACTGGATGGGGTACTGGTCCGGTACCGTTCCGGTGGCACAGTTCTACGGTGGTTTGCCGTTTGGACCGACGTCTGAAGTATCAGCCTCATGGATGTGGAACGGTGGCGGCATCGAAATCATTCGGCGTGAATATGCCAAACACGGCGTCATGGTATTCCCCTGCTTTATCGAACCTCAGGAAACCGCCGGCTGGTACCGTGAAGAAATCACCGGGCCCGAGAGCTATGACGGAATGAAAATTCGCATCTCCGGCCTGGGTGCGAAGGTGCTGACGAAACTGGGCGCATCGACGCAGCTGGTTCCAGGTGGCGAAACCTACCTGGCGCTTGAGCGTGGTCGTGTGGACGCCGCCGACTTCGCAATCCCGACGGTCGACGAAGCCATGGGTTTTCACGAAATCGCCCAGTACAACTATTTCCCGGGCTGGCACCAGTCTGCGAGCTGGTTCTCGTTCATCATGAACAAGGACCTCTATGACAGCTACAGCGACGAGCGCAAAGCTCAGCTCCACCTGGCTTGCCAGGCAACCATCCAGTACACGTTCAACCGTCTCCCCGCTGAACAGATGGATGTGATTGCACGCATGGCCGAAAAGGGGGCGATCACCAAACGTCTGCCGGACAGCGTGATGGCGCGTTTGCGTGAAGCCTGGGAAGAGGTTTTGGCTGAAGAATTGCAAAAACCGGTCGTCAAAGAGATGTATGAGTCTCTTCAGGCGCATCAGGCGAAAGTCGATGCCTGGAACAACTTGCAAAGCCTGGAATAGGGGTCGGCAAAGGACGCCGTCGAGGTGAGGGGATCAAGGCGATGATCAGACGTTACCTGTTGGTAACAGCAACCTACGTCGAGCATTTGGCCCGACGCTTGGGTGAAGTTACCAGCTGGTTTGCTCTGGGAGTTTTGATCTCCGTCCTCGTCGCTGTCATCGCAAGCGCGCTGAGGGCAAATGAAATTCTCGGCTGGGGGGTCGATATCCCGCTGTTTGGTGACAACCTGACCGTCAACGACGTTATCGACCTTGAGTGGCACTTCTTTGCTGTCATGGTGATGGTCGGTGGTACCTATGCCTACCTGGATGACAGGCACGTCCGCTCCGATCTGATCTACGCCAGTCTGTCGCCATCGACCAGGAAATGGATCGACAGTTTGGGCGATATCTTTCTGATGCTGCCCTTCACCGCCGTCATGTGCTGGTTGTCGATCGGATTCGTCATGCGGTCCTACAATTCCGGAGAAGGATCGGACTACGGCGGAATGCTGGATCGGTTCCTGATCAAATCGACCATACCAATCGGGTTCGCCATTCTTTTCCTGGTCATTCTGGCGCGTGTCGCGAGACGTTTCCTGGACAAAGACATGCAGCAAGAAGCGCCGGAAGGCTGAGGCTCGACGATATGGAATTTGTTGCCGAATACAGCTGGGCAATGGCGATGATCGTCGCTTTGGCTGTCGGCGTATTCACCGGATATCCAGTTGCTTTCCTGCTCTGCGGGCTGGGTATCGTCTTTGCGATCCTGTCGGGCATTCCGTTGCGGTTCATGGGCACCGTGGTGTCGAAGATCTATGCCGGAACCCTGTCGAACTGGCTGCTGCTGGCGGCGCCTCTTTTCATTTTCATGGGCCTCATGCTGGACAAATCGGGTCTGGCCGAGCGTTTGCTTTTGACCCTTGAGAGAGTCTGCGGACGCTTGCCCGGCGGACTGGCCCTGTCCGTCGCTTTGCTGGGTATCATAATGGCCGCGAGCACCGGCATCGTCGGCGCTTCGGTCATGCTCCTGGGCGTGATCGCACTGCCTGTCATGATACGCCAGGGTTACGATCCGCGATTTGCCACCGGCGTGACGGCGGCATGCGGAACACTGGGCATATTGATTCCGCCGAGCATCATGCTGGTTTTCATGGGCGCGATCCTCCAGGTGTCGATTGGTGATCTGTTCAAGGCGGCCTTTTTCCCGGGACTGCTGTTGGGCGCCCTTTACATGATTTTCATTCTGGGTGTCGGGATCTTCATGCCTCAACGCGCTCCGGTTCCGGATCGCAGCGAGCTGAACAAACTTGCCGACCGCGGAGCACCGCTTTGGCTGGAAATCGTCACCAACCTTCTTGGACCGCTCTTTCTCATTGCCGCGGTCTTGGGATCGATCATGATTGGCCTGGCGACGCCGACGGAGGCCGCCGGAATCGGCGCAGCCGGGGCGGTCATACTCGCGTTGATAACGCGCAAGCTGAACCTCCCGGTCGTGCGCGATGTGGTTCGCGACACGTCGAAAACGACGGCCATGGTGATCTTCGTGATGATCGGCGCCGCTTGTTTCAGCGCAGTATTCAAGCGGTTGGGCGGCGACGACATGATCGAGGAACTGTTCATTGGCACGGGCTACGGCCCGTACGGCCTTTTGCTGCTGATGATGGCCCTGATCTTCGTCATGGGCTTCTTTCTCGAATGGATCGAGATCAGCTTTATCGTGCTCCCGCTTTTCGCGCCGATCATCAAGTCTCTTGACTTCGGATTTGATGCATCAGGCGTCGAATTGCTCATTTGGTTTGCAGTGTTGGCCGCGGTCAACATGCAAACCTCTTTTATCACCCCTCCCTTCGGCTATTCGCTCTTTTACCTGCGGGGCGTTGCACCGAAGGGAGTGGACATCAAGGTAATCTATCGCTCCTCCGTTCCATTCGTGGTCTTGCAGCTTCTCTGCCTTGGCTCATTGGTTTTGTTTCCAGAAATCGTTTTGTGGCTGACAAGGCTTTGAACCGTGGGCAGCTTCCGCCAACCGACTGAAACGAAACGAGGAATGTCAGGAGCTTAGGACAGGGTTCATCGTACACATATGACAAGCAACCAAATAATCGAAACGAGGCGCGACGACGCAGTCGCCCGGGCTATTGCCTACACGTCGACATTCATCGCCAAGCACGCCGAGAACTCGGAGATCTGGGATGTTGAAGGCAAGCGCTACATCGATTTCTGCGGCGGCATCGGCTGTCAGAATGTGGGACACCGGCATCCAAGAGTGGTCGAGGCGATCAAGCTTCAGCTGGAGGACCTTACCCACACCTGTTTCCAGATCAGCCCCTATGAAAGCTACGTTGCCCTCGCCGAACGGCTGAACGCGCTGGCCCCCGGAGATTTCGACAGCAAATCGCTGTTCTTTTCAGCAGGTGGCGAGGCCATCGAGAACGCCATCAAGATCGCTCGCTACCAGACGGGCCGTCCGGCGCTGATCACCTTCACCAACGGCTACCATGGCCGCTCCTACATGGGCATGGCGCTTTCGGCCAGAATGCAACCGTTCAAGGCCGGTTTTCGGCCGTTTCCGTCGGAGATTTACCGCATCCCGTTTCCGGATGCTTTTCACGGCGTCACGCTGGACGACACCAAACGCGCGTTTGACACGCTCTTCCGCAGCGACGCCCGGCCGGAGGACATAGCGGCCATGTTCTTCGAGCCGGTACAGGGCGAAGGCGGCTACAACATCGCTGAACCGGAATTCGTCTCCTACATCCGTGAGCTTTGCGACGACCATGGCATTGTCCTCGTGGCCGACGAAATCCAGACCGGCATCGGCCGCACGGGCAAGATGTTTGCCATGGAGCACTATGATGCGGCAGCCGATCTGACCTGTGTCGGGAAAAGCATCGGCGGCGGACTGCCGCTGTCCGGGATTGTCGGCAAAGCGGACATCGTGGATGCCGTGCCTCCCGGTGGCCTTGGCGGCACGTTTGGCGGCAACCCGCTTGCCTGTGCCGCAGCGCTCGCCGTTCTCGACGTCATGGAAGAGCAGGACCTTCTCTCCGCCGGAATGGCAATCGGCAACCGGATCAACGAGCGACTGCAATCGCTGGCGCGCAAAAACTCGCTCGATTTTGTCGGTGACGTCCGCGGACTGGGATGCATGAACTGCATCGAAATCGTGAAGGACCGGGAAAGCCGAGAACCTGATGGCGATCTGACATCGCGCATTGCTGCGATTGCGCTGGAAAGGGGTCTGGTTCTCGTGACCGCCGGGCCAACACGAAACGTTATTCGTATCCTCGTTCCGCTCACCGCTTCACCGGATCTCATCGATGAAGGCCTCGATGTCCTCGAGGCTTCCCTCGACCAGGCCGCCGAAGAGCGCATTTAGCGAGCCGAAGGGAGCGGGCAAATGAAAATCAAAGCCGGCGTTTTGTGGGAAACAGGCAAGCCCCGCCCCTACGCGAATAGCCTTCCATTGAGCATTGAGGAAGTCGAGCTTGATCCGCCAAGGAATGGCGAAGTTTTGGTTGAGATCAAAGCCGCCGGCCTCTGCCATTCCGATCTCGTCGCAATCAATGGCGAACGTGCCCGGCCGACGCCAATCGTCATAGGCCATGAAGCCGCGGGCATTGTTGCGGAACTTGGGCCCGGAGTAACGAGTTTTGAAGTTGGGGACCATGTGGTTCCGGCCTATGTGGCAAGTTGCGGCAAATGCGAAATGTGCCAGGAAGGCCGGCCAGCGCTGTGCCACCCGGCAACCGTCTCGAACGTTGCGGGTACAATGCGGGACGGCACGACGCGATTGCACCAAAACGGAACGCGCATAAACCACCATTCGGGCGTTGCCGCTTTCGCTGAGTACGCCGTGATCTCCCAGGATGCACTGGTGAAGATCGACAAGGAAGTTCCGTTGGAACAGGCGGCCCTGTTCGGATGCGCGGTGGTCACCGGCGTTGGCTCGGTAGTCAATACCGCGGGGCTTCGCGCCGGTCAGTCGGTGGCAATCGTCGGACTTGGGGGCGTCGGCCTGAGTGCGCTTCTCGCGGCGGTGGCGTCCGGAGCCGGGACCGTGATCGCCATCGACATCAATCAGAGCAAACTCGACCTGGCCCGGCAGCTCGGTGCAACGCATGTGTTCAACGCAAGTGATGAAAACT
Source organism: Hoeflea sp. (assembly GCA_965216535.1). Lineage (GTDB taxonomy): Bacteria > Pseudomonadota > Alphaproteobacteria > Rhizobiales > Rhizobiaceae > Hoeflea_A. The sequence continues at coordinate 632,020 of OZ244175.1, read as the reverse complement.
GCATCTCCGATGTTCGGGACATCACTGGCGGCGGGGTGCAGTTTGCGATCGAAACCGCCGGCTCTCCGCGCGCGCTCGATACCGCCTATACCGTCACCAGAAAAGGCGGAACGACAGTGACCGCCGGCATGCCGGGCCCTGATGCCAAGTTCACGATGTCACATCTGAGCCTGGCCGCCGAGGAACGCACACTGAAGGGCTCCTATATGGGCAGCTGCATTCCGGCGCGCGATATTCCACGATATCTGGCTCTTTTTCGTGAAGGCAAGCTGCCGGTCAACCGGTTGTTGTCTCGCTCGATCAGCTTTGCTGAGCTCAACGAGGCCTTTGACCGGCTGGAAGAAGGAACAACGATCCGGGAAGTTTTGCTTCCCTAGACAGAGGCTGAATCGGCGAGCGCCTCCGCCTCTTCCGGCACCGCGACCTTGAAAGTGGTATCGCTGTCCTAACCCTTCGGCATCTTGATCCAGCAGTTCCGCTCCGAAGACTCGATCGCCGCTTCGCAAATTCGGGCGATGCGGCAGGCTTCATCCAAGTCCGGATCGGCATTCTCGCCTGAGGCGATTGCCTGCATGAAATCCCTGAGCTCGATGGTTTTCAGGTCGTTGAAGCCAAGGCCGTGGCCGGGTGCCGGAATGAACGCGCCGTAATCGGGATGATCGGCGTTGATCAGCACCCGTTCGAACCCTGCAGCGCCTTGCCGGAAAATCTCGAACTCGTTCAGGCGCTCCCCGTCGCAGATGATCGTGCCTTTTTCGCAGACCAGTTCGAAGCCGAGGCTCATCTTGCGTCCATGGGCAACCCGGCTCGCCTCGACCAGACCGACGGCGCCTGAAGCGAATCGCAGCGACAGGCCGGCCCAGTCCTCGTTCTCGACCTCTCGCAGCGTCGACGGATCATCGGCCAACGGCCGTTTTTCATGAAACGTGCGCACCGAACCGCTGACCGCGTCTACCGGCCCGCACAGATAGCGGGCGATCGACAGGATGTGCCAGCCAAGATCGCCGAGTGCACCGCAACGCCCGGCGAGCGACGCATCGAGCCGCCAGGAGAACGGCGCCTGAGGATCGGCCAGATAGTCCTCGTTGTGCCAGCCGCGAAAGTGCAGCGGCGCGCCCAGGGTTCCGTCGTCGAGCAGCCTCTTCGCCTGGCGGACAAGCGGTGCGCGCCGATAGGTGAAGCCGACCGCGTTGGAGACACCGGCTTGCCGCGCTGCCCCGGCAATGTCGTCCGCTTCGATGCTGGAAAGCCCGACCGGTTTTTCACACAAAACGTGCCGTCCCATGTCGATGGCCGCCAATGCGATCTCGCGGTGAAGGAAACTCGGCACGGCAATGATGACGCCGTCGCAGCTGGCAACCGCCTCGTGCCAGTCCGTCGTCCAGCGGGTGAAACCGAACCGCTCGCTGCTGCGTCGCGCCAGATCTTCATTGGCATCGACAAGCACTGCCGGAACCGCCCGCAGCGGCGCACCGGCAAACACCCGGTTGACGGCACTCACCGCCAACGCGTGGCTACCGCCGATGAAGCCGGCGCCGATCAGCCCAAGTCTCAGTTCCGGTTTCATCTCACAACTCCCCGCTTCCAATGCCGAGGGAAGTGTGATCGCAAATAGCAGTTTTTGGAAGTAGTCTGCTGGCGACTACGCCATCTGCAGTCGCCGCTCCGCCATCGCCTGGGTGATAATCTGGAAGGCTGACGTCAGGAAGAGGCCGGCCATGATTGCGGCGACGATCAGATCGGGCCAGCCGGTTGCCGTGCCCCAGACACCCAGCGCCGCCACCATCACGGCGACATTGCCGATCGCGTCGTTGCGCGAGCACAGCCAGACGGAACGCACATTCGCGTCGCCGTCCTTGTAGCGAACCAGCAAAGCCACACTGGCAAGATTAGCAGCGAGTGCCAGGAAGCCGACGATGCCCATCACCTGCGCCTCGGGCACGCCCGCCACGAACACCTGATAGACGGTCGAACCGAACACCCACAGCCCCATGGCCAATAGGCTCAGCCCCTTGGCCAGCGCCGCTGCACTGCGCACGCTGATCGAGCTGCCGATCACCGCCAGCGAAATCCCGTAGGTCAACGCATCGCCGAAGAAATCGAGCGCATCCGCCTGCAGCGCCTGCGACTGCGCCATGTGCCCGGCCACCATTTCGACGCCGAACATGCCGGCATTGATCGCAATCACCGCCCACAGGCGGCGCTTGTAGGAGGCAGACACGCCGTCGAAATCCCGGTTCTGGCCACAGCAGCCACTCATGCGACTCGCTCCTTGCGTTCGATCCAATGCAATCCTAATCTCTCTAGCGACTAGAGCTTCAAGAGGTTTTTTTTTCAATGCTGTCCATTGGCGAGCTGTCGCGCCGCACCGGCGTCAAGGTGCCGACCATCCGCTACTATGAGCAAATGGGTCTGATCGACCCGCCGGAGCGCTCAGCCGGCAATCAGCGGCGCTACGCAACCGATGCTCTGCGCCGGCTGTCCTTCATCCGTCATGCCCGCGACCTGGGCCTGGGGATTGATGCGATCCGCGAGTTGACCGCATTGAGCGAGCATCCGCAGCAACCCTGCGCGGGAGCTCACACTATCGCCGGCGAGCATCTGGAGAGCGTCCGCCAGCGCATCAAGCGTCTGCGCAAGCTGGAAAAGGAACTGAAACGCATCGTCGCCTGCTGCGATGCCAGCCAGGTCGCCGATTGCCGCATCATCGAGGCGCTATCGGACCACTCGCTCTGCCTGGATGAGCACTGACGGGCATCAAAAAATCGGGAAGCCTTTACAAAGGGCCCTTTAAAAGCCAACTTTTTTGTTACAGTGCGTAACATGTATCCAGGCGTCGAGTGCCGGAAATCCTGTCTTTTTTGCCGGTCTTGGGCGCCGCGTTGACGGTTTGGTAACCGAAAATCGGGCAGATTGAGTCAAATTGTTGCCAAATCTGCATGATCAAGGCAAAGCCTTCCCGTGAAGGCCAAGAAGACAATCGGTAGGTCAATTATGGTTTTGAAAAAGCTTGTGTCCGCAGCCTTTTTGACATTGGCGATGGCTGGCATAGCGGCGGCACAGTCGCCGACACAGATCAAACAGTTCAACGCCTGGGGCGCTTATTCCTATAACAGCCCCAAAGGCAAGGTCTGCTACATCCTGTCGCTGCCCACCCAGAAGCAGCCAAGCAACGTCAATCATGGCGACATCTTCTTCCTGATTTCGCAGCGTCCCGGTCAGAATGTGACCTATGAGCCGCAGGCGATGATGGGCTATCCGCTCAAGGAAGATTCAAAGGTCACCGTCACTGTCGACGGCAAGAATTTCGTGCTGTTCACCAAGGGTGAATCGGCCTGGGTGGAAAACGTGGCTGAAGAGCCTGCCCTGGTCAGCGCCATGCGCGCCGGCTCGCAGATGTCGGTCAAAGCGACGTCGCGTCGCGGCACCAGCACCAACTACACCTATTCGCTGACGGGCGTGACCGCTGCGCTGAAGGAAATTCAGAACTGCAGATAGGCGCCCTTCCGAAGGCAATGCAACACAGGCCGGCCATTGTGCCGGCCTTTTGCGTTCCGGCGTCCGGGGTGACGCGCCGGCCGATTGATGATACAGCAGCGCGCCAGACGGGCGGCCATGAGCCCATCATCCCGTCCACCGTTTCTGACAGCAAAGCGATTTTGGCCCGATGCCTCTGTCCATCGACCTGAAAGATACCCACACCCGCGACGCGCTTGCCGCGCGCCTGCCGGCCGTTGATGACGATTCGAAGCCGTCCCTGGTCGGCATGGACCGTGCCGAACTCGGCGAGGCGCTGCGTCAGGCCGGCGTGCGCGACCGTCAGGTGAAGATGCGGGTGCAGCAGCTTTGGCATTGGCTTTATGTGCGTGGCGTGTCCGATTTTGCCGACATGCTCAACGTGTCGAAGGACCTGCGGGCGACCCTTGCCGAGCGCTACACCATTGCCCGGCCCGAAATCGTCGACGAACAGATCTCCGAAGACGGAACGCGCAAGTGGCTGCTGCGCTTCGCACCGCGCGGCGCCGGCAAACCGGTCGAGATCGAAACGGTCTATATTCCCGAGGACGGCCGCGGAACCCTGTGCATATCCAGTCAGGTTGGCTGCACTCTGACCTGTTCTTTCTGCCATACCGGCACCCAGAAGCTCGTCCGCAACCTGACAGCGGGCGAAATCCTGGCGCAATTGCTGCTTGCCCGCGACCGGCTCGGCGATTTTCCCGACCGGGACACGCCTCAGGGCGCCATCGTGCCGTCGGAAGGCCGCAAGGTCTCCAACATCGTGATGATGGGCATGGGCGAACCGCTTTACAATTTCGACGAGGTCAAGAAGGCCCTGTTGATTGCCTCCGACAATGAAGGCCTCTCGCTGTCGAAACGACGCATCACCCTGTCGACCTCTGGCGTGGTGCCGGAAATCTACCGGACCGGGGATGAAATCGGCGTCATGCTGGCGATCTCGTTGCATGCGGTACGCGACGACCTGCGCGATGAACTGGTGCCGATCAACAAGAAGTATCCGATTGCCGAACTGATGCAGGCCTGCCGCGATTATCCCGGCCTCTCCAATGCCCGCCGCATCACCTTCGAATATGTCATGCTCAAGGGCGTCAACGATTCGCTCGAAGACGCCCGTGATCTGGTGAAACTGCTGAAGGGCATCCCGGCGAAAATCAATCTGATCCCGTTCAACCCGTGGCCGGGCAGCGCCTATGAGTGCTCCGACTGGGAGCAGATCGAACAGTTTGCCGACTTCGTCAACAAGGCCGGATACGCCTCACCGATCCGCACGCCCCGCGGCCGCGATATCCTCGCCGCCTGCGGCCAGCTCAAGTCGGAATCGGAACGGTTGCGTAAATCCGAGCGCCTGGCCCTCGAAGCGATGATGATCGCCGGCCACGGCGAGGCCTGAGATGGACCGCTTCGGTCTGTTCCTCATTCGCCTGGTGATGATCACACTCGGCTATGCGGCTGGTGCCGTTGCGGCCGGCGTATCGCTGGCGCTGCTGACCAAATTCATCACCCCTGAGCAGGCCGGCGAACTGGCGCATACCGGCTTCGACGTCGGCATCATGTTTCTCAGTGCCGTCCTGCTTGCCAGCCTCGCCGGCTATGTCGCCTTTGTTCCCGCCATGATGGTGATCCTCTATGCCGAATTCGCCAGACGACGCGATTGGCTTTTCTATGCGCTGGCCGGTGGTGTCATCGCGGCCATTGCCCCGCTGATCGAAACACTGGTGATCGGGTCGGATCAACAAACCCCGATGGATTTCACCGTCATGAGCCTCGCCTCCGGTATGATCGGCGGCATCGGCTACTGGGTCGTTGCGGGCCGCGGCGCCGGCAACTGGCTTCCCAGCGCCCGCGAGGAAGCCCACCTGCATGGTGAAAACCAATAGCTACGCGTCGTTGGTGGCATACTCGATCAAGCGATTGCATTTCGCAGGGAGCTCGATCGGCTCAGGACTGTTCGACTCCCAGCCATCCAAAAAATCGACAGCGATGAACACTTCGAGAAAATAGCTGAAGACAATCCCATCTCGCTTCCGAACCAGAGACCCGTCTTCATCTTCAAGCTCGACAACGGCCAGCGATGCGGATGTCCACGGTTCCTGCGCAAAAATCGTCAGCTGATCATCATATGCCTTGAGATTACCCACGACCTCGATCAACGTTCGCGTCTTGTCGCTCAAAGTCGATACAGCGGGGTGTGACATCACCACTCACCGCCCCTCGGTCAGCAATATCCTCACGGCAAAAACGGAAAATACGGCGGCGAACACGTAATCTATGGTCCGCATCACTCGCCGGTTGCCGCGCAGCCAACCGGCCAGGCGCTCCGCCGCCAATACCATGACCACCAGGAACGGCAGGGCGAAGACGGTGAAAAAGACGCCGAGGAACAAAAGCTTGCCGCTGACATGCGGATCGTCGGCGGACACGAATTGCGGCAGGAACGTCATGAAAAAGATGATGATCTTGGGATTGAGCAGGTTGACCGCCGCTCCTTGCGTCCAGTTCGCCCAAGGCGAGCGGCCTCGTGTCTCTGCGCCCTCAATCTGGAAAACAGCGCCGCCGCGAAGTGCCCTCACCGCCAGCCACAGCAGATAAAGCGCGCCGCCTGTCTTCAGCATCAGAAATGCCGCTGGCGACGCGACAATCAGTGCGGAAATGCCCAGCGCCACCAGGACGGTGTGTACCAGCAGTCCGGTCGATGTGCCGGCGACACAGGCCAGCGCCGCGCCCCGGCCTTCGCTCAGCGCCCTCCCGACGAATAGGGTCATATCAGGGCCCGGCGTCAGGATGACCACGAGCGACGCCGCCGCAAAGGCGATGAGCACGGTGAGGTCGGGAATGAAAGACATGGCAAGCCCTCAAAAAACCCGTTCGAATATGGAAAAGCCGTTGCGGGTATGCGGACGCTTCTCCAGCAGCCGATAATTGATGTCCGCCATCAAAATCCGATGCGCGTTGTAGCATTTGAACGAACGAATATCGTCCAGCGCGATGACCTTCGCTCCGATCACCTCGTAGAGGTCGCGCTCACCGGTGAATTCGGACCCGTCGATCAGGACGAAATCGAAAAACTCAATCCCCTGGTCCTGCTTGATCAGCCTGATGCCGGCGCCATCGGCACCGGATTCGGCGATATAGTCGAGATCGCGCTGCAGCCAGCCGAGCGTCTGGGTCAGCTTCCTGGCCCGGCGTTTCGGCCGAAACCGATAGCGTTCCGAAACCTGGTGAAAGCGCTCGACCTCGGCAGCACCGGGGAAGGCCGCCGCCGGGATCGAGGACACGTTGTAGCAATGGACAAACCCGTCATCGGCGTAGTTGTTCTGCAACTCCTCGAACCGGGCCCGACTGATTTCCATGCAGAACATGCGGACGTCGCTGCGGTCATCGCGGGTTCTGATCCCCGAAACCAGCGCCTGCGTGCTGCCCTCACCGCTCGACGAACCGATCTCCAGAAACGAATGCAGATCCGGCCGCTTCGCAAGTTCGAACAGCGACCGGTGAAACGCATCGCCGTGAATTTCCGGCGCAATGCCGAAATCCAGTCCCTTGTCCATCAATACTCCATCGACGCTGCTCGCCAGTTGTAGCGGCTTCCATATAGCAACCTTGCGCGACATGGAATTGGGATTGTGTCGACGGCATGCCTTAGAATCTTCTGCCGAACAAACCCTCGGAGCGCGTCATTCCCTCGTCACGATGACATTTCGGGCATCGATGCCGTCCTGAAGGTCGGACTCGCGCACCACCAGCGTGCCCTCACCCGAACCCTGTTTGGTCACCCGCAGGCCGGTGTCGTCGCCATCGTCATTGTCGGCGGTCGTTACGCCGATGGCCTCGACCGAAATCGTTCCCTCGTCTGCTTCGTCGAGGCGCACACCGTTGCCGCCATTGTCCCTGGCGGTAACCATGCGGATGGAGGCGGTCAGGTTTCCGGGCCCGGATTCCGAAGTGCGAAAACCGTCATCCGTGTTGCCTTCGGCCGTCGAGCGAAGGATGGTGATGAATGCATCGCCGGCATCTTCTTCGTCCAGATCGACCCCCTCGTCATGATTGCGCAGGATTTCAGAGTCGAGCATGGTCACCCGCAGCCCACCGGGCCCTGCTTCATCAATGTCGATGCCATCGTCGAGATCGATGCCGAACTCGAATTCCCTGACGAAGCCTGAGTCGTAGAGAGCCACGTCGCGCTCGAAGCAACGGTCGTCCGGCGTATCCGCAATGCCGCCCGGAATTTCTCCCTGCGGCTTTTCGCCATCCTCGAATTCCCCTTCCGCTGTGGCGGGCAGGAACCGCGCCAGCACAGCGGGATCGCAATATTCTCCGTTGTCGACGAACCCGTTGTCGACGATCGTGGCAATCACGTCGCCAGCATCACCCTCGTCGAGTTCCACCCCATCGGCGCCGACGTCGCTGAACACGGACACCCGTGAGGTAAATGTGATATCGCCATCTCCGCGCTCGTCGATGCGGATGCCGTCGGCGTCGAAGGAACCGTTGCCGACATCGTTGATCTCCACATTGTTGAGCTGGATATCGATCGAGGCCGGCGCACCGTCCCCGCCGCCGCCGCTGCCGCCACCGCAGGCGTCGGCGAGATCGCAGTCGGAGACATGAATGCCGTGATAAGCAACGCCGGACACCGAGACGCTGTTCAGCGTCAGATTGACGGTGCCGGTCTGATCGTCCCGCACATCGACAAAGATCCCCTTGCCACCGGCGCCCGACAGATCGCCCCGTTCGCGGATGCTGAAGCCGCCCGGGCCGGCGAAATCGAGCTTGCTCACAGTCAGATCGGCGCCTTCTGAAACCGTCAGCAGTGTCACATTGGCCTCGGTCTTCACTGTTTGCCCATTGCCGTGGATGACAAGCGGATGCTGTCCGGCATAGGTCAGCGTCGACGCAATCTCGATGTCATCATCGGTGACGATCAGGATCGGCAGGGGCTGCGCCGAGCTGGCTGCGGTTTCCAACGCCGCTCGCAGAGATCCCTCTCCGGAATCGGACCCGTTCGTCACATGAATGGCGGATTGGGCCAGCGCACCGGAAAAGGGCAGGCTTGAGCCACAGATTGCCAGCCCGGCCGCCGCGACTGTTCTGGCCAAAATCGAATGGAACATCGCATCCTCGTTGGTTTTGCCAATGCAGGTCAGTGGGTCACAGTCATAGAATGTCACTGCCAGAGTAGGGGTACTTCCGGTTGGATAAAAGTCCAATCACTCAACAACACTGTCAGACCGCCAATAAGCAAATGACGACTCGGTCTTTGGGAGAATGGTAGGCGGCCTGGGATTCGAACCCAGTGGAGAACGCTGATCTGGCGCCAAAGGGGGTATAAGTCCCTCCCTCACATCCCGTGACACCGCCCGAAACGCCCAGGTGCCGATCATTCGACGATCGGCCTGGTTGTTATTCGGTCGGTATTCGCTCACGAAACGAGATCATGGTGTCATGATCTTGCAGGACAGGGGCCGGGTCAAGCATCAACCAAACAAACCTTCATTTTACGGCAGCAGCGTGACAGCAACCCGGTCAGGTTTCTCTCCATGAACGCCGACTGAACGGCCGTTTCAGAAGCGGTTCACCGGCGGTCGTCCATAAGACGCTCAGTGGGGTAAGTTCAACGGAGAGCAAAATGAACATCGCAAGCAAATCAGGCGTCAAAGCAGCACTCACGGCACTCGCCCTGACAACCCCGCTTCTGGCCACCCCCGCCAATGCCATCATGAAGGACATCAAGTTCCATGTCGTTCAGGGCAGCTACCATCAGCCCGTGACGATGGAAATGAAGCACAACGGCAGCAAATGGGTGTGGGCCAACAAGTCGTCCAACTTCCCGATCCAGATCAAGGTCAAGATCAAGACGGTCGGGGGCAAATTCGATTCGGCCGGGATCTTCGTTAAAGAGTCCGGCATGTATCTCTGGAAAATGCCCGAGGGCTATCGCACTCGCAATTACGAAAAACTGGTTCCAGCCAACGTCGGCAAATCCATGTTGTCGCCACTGCAGGGCAAGGCCCGGGCCCTGTGTGATGTGTTCGGTGGCTCCAAGAAAGCCGTCCGGGACATGAACATTGATGCCGTTCTGTCGGCCTACCACTCTGCCGATATCCACGGTTACACGGGCAAGCTGCCAATCAAGGTGGTCTGCCAGCCCAAGCCGCCAAAACGCGCCAAGACCGATCTCAAGGTGTCGAAGCTGAAGCTTTACACCATCCCGGCCCGCCCGAAATGCGGCCAGCCGGTGCGACTGGTGACCGAAATCCATACGAACAAGCCGGGCAAGGTCAACTTCATGCTCTATCGCCATGACGGCGCCAAGCAGGCAGCCAGCGTCAAGACGGGCAAGGCCGGCAAGGGCTACGCCAAGCGTTGGGCCAAGACCTACACGTTCGAGAAGACGACCAAGCGCAAGTACATGGTCGTGCTGAAGGGCCACAAGCATTCCACCAAATGGGTTCCGCTCAACGTGAACTGTGGTCTCAAGGGCGGCGCCAAATCCGTCAAACTGAAGAAGTAAGCGTCGAAGGAAGGATAGACCGATGAACACCACTTCATTCACCCGCATCCTCACCGCCGTCGGCGTTCTGATCGCCCTTTCGGCACAGGCCCAGGCCGCCTCCAGCCATATCGTCAAGCGCGGCTCGGCCCCGATCGCCAAGGTCAAAACGACCGGCAAAACGGGAGGCGGCACGGCACAGGCCCAGGTCGACGACAGCGATCTGACTTGCAACAGCAATGTGGGCATCATGGAATGCGCCGAAGCCCTCAAATCCATGTGCGACCTCGGCAATGGCGGCATGAGTTCGCAACCCGGCGGCGCCGACGAGTGCGCCCCACCACCGGAGTAAGCGTGGACGCAGCCTCCCAAAGGAACCGGTCGACCCTTGTGTCGGCCGGTTTTTCTTTGTCGATGGACAGGCGGACAGGCAGCCCTGTAGCGTCATTCCATGGACAGCAATCCGACGACTGCCGTTTCCGACCCATCGGCCTATCGACGAGGTGTCGCGCTCATCATCGCCGGCAGCGTGGTGTCCTCGACCGTCGGTATCGCCATTCGCCTCGTGCAAGAGGCAACGGCCTGGCAGGTTCTGTTTTACCGCTCGCTCGGCGTCGTCCTGTTTCTACTGCTCGTCATAGGCTGGCGCGAACGCGGCCATATCGCACCGCTCATGCGGTCCGTTGGCTGGGCCACGCTCATCGCCGCGGTCGGGCTGACTGTTGCCTTCAGCGGCTCGATCGTCGCCCTTCAGAAATCATCCGTCGCCAACGCCCTGTTTCTGTACGCGGCAGCACCCTTCATGGCCGCGATCCTGGGTCGCGTAGTGCTGGGCGAACGGGTCCGCGCGACAACGTGGGTTGCCATCAGCTGTGCCTTTTTCGGTGTCGTCGTGATGGTGTCCGAAGGCATCTCGCTCGGATACGCCGTCGGCAATCTCGCAGCCCTGTCCGGTGCGGCCGGTTTTGCCTCCTATATCGTCGCTCTGCGCTGGGGTCGGTTGAACGACATGTTGCCCAGCGTCCTGCTTGCCGGCCTGTTCGGCTGCGGTCTGTCCGCCGCAATCTGTTTTGCAACAGGCGATGGCATCCAACTGTCGCTGCACGACACGACATTGTCGCTCTGCATGGGCGTCTTCCAGTTGGGTCTTGCGCTGGTTCTCTTCACCACAGGATCCAAATCAGTTCCGGCGGCCGAATTGTCATTGATAGCGATGACGGAGATCTTGCTTGCGCCACTCTGGGTCTGGCTGGCACTCGGAGAAACCGCCGGTCCGTTGACGCTGATCGGCGGCGCGATCCTTCTGGCCGCCATTGCCGGGGATGCCGTAAGCGGGCTGCGTCAGCGACCCAAATTCTGAGTACGTGGAAATTCAGCGTTGTTGAATGCGGTCGTTCCAGTCTTTCGGTCTGCTAACTATCCCATTGAAATAGAATTTCTGTCTGTTTCTATGAATGTAGTCCAATAGGTTTTCGTCAATGGAGCCGTACAAGTTGTAGTAGCGAGCGTCTAGTTGGTCGAGGGCATCGTAATCGATACGCTCAAGCTGCCGATTCCGGACTGCTCGATCCAATGAGGGCCTTCCGCCGAAAAGATTGGAGGCGTCTTTCAGGATTTCCGCGGCCTCTGACATCCCTATCTTCTGGAGCCCTTCCAGTGCATTTTCCCACACGATGCCAGCCGAGTTGGAAAAGAACTGGTGATGACCGCCATTCAACACCTCGGCGTCGTACCAGAGGATCGCATGCACCAATTGCTGATGCTTGGAGAATTGCGCTAGACTTTCACCATACGCGACCGGACCCTTGTGCGTGATGCCACACCACCAGAGTGGGTCGATGATTTCCATGAGATCGCCGCGAGATATTACTTCGTCATCAATTGTGACTTCGACTTCATGGAAAGAGGGATCGTCGGAAAAGGTACATTCGGATTTGTCATCCGAGAAAACAGATGACGCACTGAAAGCCAGCAACAAGGCTGCCATAATCCAAGCAAGATGTGGGTGCTGCTTCACGGTTTCTTCCCTTGCTGGTATCCAAGCCCGTTAGGCATCCACAACGCCAAGGCTCAAAGTCACCCACAGACACTATCAGAAGCAGAAATCGGTTAGGGCGAATAATGCAGAAAGGCTGGAACCGACGGTTTCCGGAACGCCCTGCAACAGCCTAACGGGTTTGACGTGGCGGAAATCCGACTCCGCCCTTGTATCGCGCGCGTTTCCGACTAAAGTGCCGCCGGTTTCAAGAACCGGGCGCAACACGCCCGCATACAACGTAACGGACATCCCAATGAGCGCACCGAGCGACGTCAAGAAAGTCGTGCTCGCCTATTCGGGCGGGCTGGACACCTCCATCATTCTCAAATGGCTGCAGAGCGAGCTGAACGCCGAAGTCGTCACCTTCACCGCCGATCTCGGCCAGGGCGACGAGTTGGAGCCGGCGCGCCGCAAGGCTGAGATGCTGGGCATTCGCGAGATCTATATCGAGGACCTGCGCGAGGAGTTCATTGCCGACTTCGTCTTTCCGATGTTCCGCGCCAACGCGGTATACGAGGGCGTCTACCTGCTCGGCACGTCGATTGCCCGGCCGCTGATCTCCAAGCGGCTGATCGAGATCGCCCGCGAAACCGGCGCCGACGCCATCGCCCACGGCGCCACCGGCAAGGGCAACGACCAGGTGCGCTTCGAGCTGTCGGCCTACGCCCTCAACCCCGACATCAAGATCATCGCCCCGTGGCGCGACTGGAGCCTGAAATCGCGCACCGATCTGATCGAGTTCGCCGAAAAGCACCAGATCCCGATCCCCAAGGACAAGCGCGGCGACGCGCCTTTTTCGGTCGATGCCAACATGCTGCATTCCTCGTCGGAAGGTAAGGTGCTGGAGGATCCCTGGGATGAGCCCCCGGCCTATGTCTACCAGCGCACCGTTTCTCCCGAAGAGGCGCCGGACCAGGCGACGAATATCGAGATCGAGTTCGAAAAGGGCGATGCCGTTGCGCTCGACGGCGAAAAAATGTCCCCGGCAACGCTTTTCGCCAAGCTCAACGATTTGGGCCGCGACAACGGTATCGGCCGACTTGACCTGGTGGAAAACCGTTTCGTCGGCATGAAGTCGCGTGGCGTCTACGAAACGCCCGGCGGCACCATATTGCTCACCGCCCACCGGGCGATGGAATCGATCACGCTTGACCGCGGCGCAGCCCACCTGAAAGACGACCTCATGCCGCGCTACGCCGAGCTCATCTATAACGGCTTCTGGTTCTCGCCGGAGCGCGAGATGCTGCAGGCGGCGATCGACCTCAGCCAGCGCGACGTCGAGGGCAAGGTGCGTCTCAAGCTCTACAAGGGCAATGTCATCGTTACCGGACGCGAATCCGACAAATCGCTTTATTCAGACCAACTGGTGACCTTCGAAGACGACCAGGGCGCCTATGATCAGAAAGACGCCGCCGGCTTCATCAAGCTGAACGCGCTGCGCCTGCGCACGCTCGCGGCCCGCGACAGGTAGTCGCTTTAGAGTATCCATCGCATTGAAAACGCCCGGCTTCGCGCCGGGCGTTTTGCGTTCGATCCTCGCAATTCCCACAATCGACCCTTGCAGCGCACTCGGGTGTTGCCTACATCGCGTGCAGGTATGCGAGATGTGTGGGGCTTGCTATGGAAACCGTCGAAAACCCGATTTTTTCCTGGAATGGGCATCACGGCCTGCCGGAATTCGGCAAAATAGATGACGACGCCTTTGCGCCGGCCTTCGATGCGGCGCTGGAGCGACACAGTCGCGAAATCGACGCCATTGCCGCCGATCCGCGCGATCCCGATTTCAACAACACGATCCTGGCGCTGGAGATCGCCGGGCGCGACCTGTCGCGAGCCTCGGCTCTGTTCTGGAACCGCGCCGGGGCCGACAGCAACGATGACATTCGCGCCCTGGAGCGTGACATAGCACCGAAGATGTCGCGTCACTTTTCTGCCATCGCCATGAACCGGGCGCTGTTCGATCGGGTTGATGCCATCTGGCGCGATCGTGAAATGCTCGATCTGGACCAGGAAAAGCAGCGGGTCCTGGAAAAGCACTGGAAGGGCTTTGTGCGCGCCGGGGCCCAACTCGGCGATGACGACCAGACGCGCCTCGCCGCCGTCAACGAGGAACTGGCCGGTCTTGGGGCCAAATTCAGCCAGAACGTTCTGGCCGACGAAGCCGATTGGCATCTGGCGCTCAACGACGGTGCCGATCTCGAGGGCCTGCCGGACTTCCTGCGCGATGCAATGGCCGCGGCCGCCCGGGAACGCAAGCTCGATGCTCCCTACGCCGTAACCCTGTCGCGCTCGATCATCGAGCCGTTCCTCACCTTCTCGGAACGTCGAGACCTGCGCGAACACGCCTTCTCCGCCTGGATCGCCCGGGGCGAAAGCGGCGGCGACACCGACAATGTCGACCTGGTTGCCCGCATCCTGACACTGCGCGCCGAAAAGGCCGCCTTGCTGGGATATGACAGTTTCGCAGCCTTCAAGCTCGACAACACGATGGCGAAGACGCCCGATGCGGTGAACGGATTGCTGATGAAGGTCTGGGACCGGGCTCTCCTGCGCGCCCGCAAGGAAGAAGACGCGCTGGCTGAACTGATCGCCGAAGAGGGCAAGAACCATCCGGTCGCCCCCTGGGACTGGCGCCACTATGCTGAAAAACTGCGCGGCCGCACGTTCGACTTCTCCGAAGCCGAATTGAAGCCCTACCTGCAGCTCGACAAGATCATCGAAGCCTGTTTCGACGTCGCCGGCCGGCTGTTCGGTCTGCGCGCCGTGGAGCGGCCGGATCTCGAAGCCTACCACCCGGACGCCCGCGTGTTTGAAATCCACGATGCCGGCGGCCGGCTGGTCGGGCTTTTCTTCGGAGACTATTTCGCCCGCCAGTCGAAACGGTCGGGCGCCTGGATGAGCAGTTTTCAGGAACAGCACCGGCTGAACGGTGGACAGATCCCGATCGTCTACAACGTCATGAACTTCGCCAAGCCGCCGGAGGGCAAACCGGCTCTGCTGTCGCTCGATGATGCGCGCACGCTGTTCCACGAATTCGGCCACGCCCTGCACGGACTGTTGTCGAACGTCGACCATCCATCGGTCTCCGGCACCTCGGTCGCCCGGGACTTCGTCGAACTGCCTTCGCAGCTTTATGAGCACTGGCTGACCGTTCCTGAAATGCTGCGCGAATATGCGGTGCATGTGGACACGGGCGAACCGATCCCGCAGTCGCTTCTCGACAAGGTGTTGGCAGCACGCAATTTCAACGGCGGCTTCGCGGCTGTCGAATTCACCGCCTCGGCGCTGGTCGACATGGCCTTCCACACCGCCGGCGCGGTCACCGATCCGCTGGCCTTCGAGCGCTGCAAGCTCAGTGAACTCGGCATGCCCGAAGCCATCGTCATGCGTCACCGCACTCCGCACTTCCTCCACGTCTTCGCCGGCGACGGCTATTCGGCCGGCTACTATTCCTACATGTGGTCGGAAGTGCTCGACGCCGACGCCTTCGCAGCCTTCGAGGAAACCGGCGATGTCTTCGACACCGAAACCGCGGCCAAGCTGCTGCGCCACGTCTATTCGGCGGGCGACAGCGTCGATCCGGAAGACACGTACATTGCCTTCCGCGGCAAGATGCCCGACGCCTCGGCCATGCTGAAGAAAAAGGGGCTGGCGGCGTAACAGCCGGCCCCTGGCAAACCTGGTGACTGATCGAGACAGCTATCAGATTTTCACGAAGCAGCACGATCGCACGATTGTGCCTTCCCAAATTGACGAAATCGTCGGCACCCGCGATCGCGCCGAATGGCTGATCTATGCGAAAAAGTATGACCAGATAGCCAGCAGTTGGATGGGAACGGCTAACCTTGAGGCCGTTAACGTGCTGGACCAAACCGTGGAGCGATTTGGTCGCGAGTGGACCAAAAAGACCGTCGCTTGTCTTCTGGTCGATCATTCAGGATCACTTCGCGGTCAGAAAGCAGTTTTAGTCTGCTCCGCAATCCAGGTTTTGGCCGATTTTTTCGCCCGTCTCGGATTGCCGTACGAAGTTCTCGGCTTCACGACCAAATCCTGGCATGGAGGAAGCTCCCGCAAGGATTGGCGTTATGGGTCAAAGCCCAAAAACCCAGGCCGCCTCTGTGATCTTCTGCATATCGTATACAGGGACGCGGACTCAGATGTACCGGGAGCGCCATGGTCGATCCGGAACCTGCTGCGTGACAGCCTGCTCAAGGAGAACGTTGATGGCGAGGCATTGCAATGGGCCGCTGAGCGGCTCAATGCGAGAGCCGAGCCGAACAAAGTCATTTTGGTGATCTCCGATGGTGCGCCGGTGGACGATTCGACGCTTCTTGCAAACGGTCCAAACATCCTCATGGAACACTTGAAATCCGTCATAAGCGACGTGACGGGGGACCAGAGTTTTACGCTTGGTGCCGTCGGAATCGACTACGATGTTTCCGACTTCTACGATCACTGTATAAGCTTGCAGACAACCGATGAACTCGGCAAACCATTGCTGCAGTTTGCCGCGAACCTGCTGACGCGGCGAATTCCCTGATTCGACAATATTCGCCTCCCTCTTTCGCAACTGCACAAAAACCTGTATGAGCGCAGCCAGAACAGAGGCGGCGCCGGGCGGGCGCGCCATGACAGTTTCCAGGTAGAAAAGAAATGACCCTTCGCAATATTGCGATCATCGCCCATGTTGACCATGGGAAAACCACGCTTGTCGACGAGCTCCTGAAGCAGTCCGGCGCGTTTCGTGAAAACCAGCGCGTGGCCGAACGCGTCATGGATTCCAACGAGCTGGAAAAAGAGCGCGGCATCACCATCCTGGCCAAGGCGACATCCGTGGTCTGGAACGATGTGCGCATCAACATCGTCGACACGCCCGGCCACGCCGATTTCGGCGGCGAGGTAGAGCGCATCCTCTCCATGGTCGATGGCGCCATTGTGCTGGTCGACGCGGCCGAAGGGCCGATGCCGCAGACCAAGTTTGTTGTTGGCAAGGCGCTCAAAGTCGGCCTCAAGCCGATCGTCGCCGTCAACAAGATCGACCGGCCGGATGCCCGGCCAGATGCCGTCGTCGACGAGGTGTTCGACCTGTTCGCCGCGCTGGACGCCGATGATGAGCAGCTCGACTTCCCGATCCTCTATGGTTCGGGCCGCGACGGCTGGATGAACGAAAAGCCGGAAGGACCGAAGGACCAGGGCCTGGCGCCTCTGTTCGACCTGATCCAGCGCCACGTACCGGAACCCAAGACGGGCGACGGCCCGTTCCGCATGATCGGCACCATTCTCGAAGCCAACCCGTTTCTCGGCCGTATCGTCACCGGCCGCATTCATTCCGGCGTCGTCAAGCCGAACCAGGCAATCAAGGTGATCGACCGCGACGGCACCCTGCTGGAACAGGGCCGTGTTTCAAAAATATTGGCCTTCCGCGGCATCGAGCGGCAGCCCATCGAGGAAGGCCGCGCCGGCGACATCGTCGCCATTGCCGGCCTGACCAAGGGCACGGTGGCCGACACGTTCTGCGCGCCTGAGGTCATGGAACCGCTGATGGCGCAGCCGATCGATCCGCCGACCGTCACCATGTCCTTCATCGTCAACGATTCTCCGCTCGCCGGTACGGAAGGCTCCAAAGTAACGAGCCGCGTCATCCGCGACCGCCTGTTCAAGGAAGCCGAGGGCAACGTCGCGTTGCGTATCGAGGAAGCGGACGACAAGGATTCCTTCTACGTCTCCGGCCGCGGCGAACTGCAACTCGCCGTGCTGATCGAGACCATGCGCCGCGAAGGCTTCGAACTGGCCGTCTCGCGTCCCCGTGTTGTGATGCGAACGGCCGACGACGGCAGCCTGCTCGAACCGGTCGAGGAAGTGGTCATCGACGTCGACGAGGAACATTCGGGCATCGTCGTGCAGAAAATGTCGGAGCGCAAAGGCGAGATGGTCGAGCTGCGGCCTTCCGGTGGTAACCGGGTGCGGCTGGTGTTCCATGCGCCGACGCGCGGCCTTATCGGCTACCAGTCGGAGTTGCTGACCGACACCCGCGGCACGGCGGTCATGAACCGGCTGTTCCATGACTATCAGCCCTATCGCGGCGACATTGGGGGCCGGGTTAACGGCGTTCTGCTTGCCAACGAGGCTGGCGAATCCGTTGCCTATGCCCTGTTCAACCTCGAGGACCGCGGCCCGATGATCATCGACGCCGGCGAAAAGGTTTATGAGGGCATGATCATCGGCATCCACTCGCGCGACAACGACCTCGAGGTCAACGTGCTGAAGGGCAAGAAACTGACCAACATCCGAGCTGCCGGCAAGGATGAAGCCGTCAAGTTGACCCCGCCCATCCGCATGACCCTGGAACGGGCGCTGTCGTGGATCCAGGACGACGAATTGGTCGAGGTCACGCCGCAATCGATCCGCCTGCGAAAGCTCTATCTCGACCCGCATGTTCGCAAGCGCTTCGAGAAAAGCCGCACCGCCGCGCTCGCTTCCTGACGCCCGTTGTCGGGAGTTGAACCCTCCCCTGTCGCTGTAGCCTTGCCTGATGGGTTAACAATCCGTTAATCTGTCGCCCGCAGGTGTTGCATTTTTACCTGTGGGTACAGCACCGAATGAGGCCATCAGCCGCTTCGCGGACGGTGGTCGAACGGGTAGGATTCAGTCATGACGACACTGGCTGTGGACGTACGACGTGCCGAACCGGATGATGCTCTGGCCATCTCCGAGGCGCATCGTGCCGCCTGGCAGCACGCCTATTCCGGGCTGATCCCCTACCGCACCTTGATGGCCATGGTTGAACGCCGCAGCCATCAATGGTGGCAGCGCGCCATCCGCGGCTCAACCAGTATCCTGGTTCTGGAGGTCGGCGGCAGCATCGCCGGTTATGCAACGCTCGGTCTCAACCGGGCTCGCTCCCTGCCCCAGGAAGGTGAAATCTACGAGCTTTACCTGAGGCCCGAGTATCAGGGTATCGGTCTGGGATCGCAGCTGTTTCGCGAAGCGAAGCGACTGCTGGCCTCCCTTGGTTGCAAGGGGCTCGTTGTCTGGACGCTCGCCGAGAACGATCGGGCAATCAATTTCTATTCGGCCCTTGGCGGCATGGATATCGCCGAAGGCGCGGAAAATTTTGACAATCGCCGCCTGAAGAAAGTCGCTTTCGTCTGGCCTTGAGGCTGTCGCCGCGAAGTCAACATTACAAGCAAGCTTTTCCGAAGACGCGGAACCGACGTGCCAGAATTTTGGGGACAGTTTACTTAATTCTTTCATAGGCTTATCGCTCAGAAGCAATCTGGTCGGAATTAGGTAAACTGTCCCCAAAATTGCAGCCTCAACAATCAAGGCATCGACCGCACCGGATCCGTCGCCAGCGGGCCGCGGTCTCCGTGGAACTTCGGCACATCCGCACCGCATTTGAACCCTGAGGCCAGTCCATCGGCCACAACCCGGGCCATCACATTCGCATTGTCGTTCGCCTTGGCGTCGACATAGCCGACGACACAGGCCTGGGCGTCGCCCGGCTGGCCGACCCGCGAAACGACCAGCACCTGGCCGGTCGACTGCGCCGATACCGCTCCCGTTTGCGGATCGGAGTTTTCCAGAAACCATCGCAGGATGGCCGCCCTCGGCACGCTATTGTCATCCAGCCGCCACTCGATCGTGTCGTTGATCCGGTTGAAGACGCCGAAACTCTCGAAGACGTCACCATTGGCGACGTGCCCGAACTGCACCGCCTGACGCAGGTCGCCCTCCTGAAACGTCACGCCGTAGCCGCCAACGCCCGGGCACTGCAGCCATGCTCCCTGCTCGTCTGTGGCAAGTGGCACGCAAGCGTCGAAATCGAGCTTGGTGTAGACGCTTTCAGCAGCAACGGCACTGCTGCCGGCAAGGGCCAGGGTGAACACAAGGGCGAGGCGAATGGCTTTCATCGGCGGATCCTTTGGCTTTGTCGTGGTGTCCAAATCGCCCGATCGGCGGTTGGTATCCAATACGAAAGACATGTTGCACCGCAGCGAAATAAGGGCTATTTCCGCGGCCACTTCACAAAACCACAGGAAACGTCATGCGCATAGACGCGATTTCCATCGGCAACCAACCGCCGGACGATGTCAACGTCATCATCGAAGTACCGGTCGGTGGCCAGCCGATCAAATACGAGATGGACAAGGAAGCCGGCACGCTGGTGGTCGATCGGTTCCTCTACACACCGATGACCTATCCAGGCAATTACGGCTTCGTGCCGCACACCCTGTCCGAGGACGGCGACCCGATCGACGTGCTGGTCTGCAACACCCGGCCGCTTGTGCCCGGCTGCGTCATCAATGTGCGACCGGTCGGTGTGCTGATCATGGAAGACAATGCTGGCCAGGACGAAAAGGTCATCGCGGTGCCGTCTACCCACCTGACGAAGCGCTGGGAAAAAGTCGACGACGTCTGGGATCTGCCGGAGATCACCCTTCAGCAGATCGAGCATTTCTTCGAGCACTACAAGGATCTTGAGCCCGGCAAGTGGGTGAAGATCGGCGACTGGCAGGGCACAGACGCAGCCAAGCAGATGATCGTCAGCGCCATCGAGCGGGCCGGCAATAGCTGATCGCCCCGGTTGCCGACGGACCAGGAAACGCCTTAGAGTTCAACCGGTGTTGAACAGAAGGCGCGGCCAATCATGAACATCGGTGCTTTTCGGGTTGCCGCGCTTGCGGCGGCCATTCTGACGGCTTCAGCAGCCCAGGCGGCCGACAAGCTGCGCGTAGGCGTCGACTGGTTCGTCAATCCGGACCACGGCCCGGTGATCGTGGCGCTGGAAGCCGGGTTTTTTGCCGATGCCGGTCTCGAGGTCGAGATTGTCACGCCGACCGATACCATGGACAATGTCACCATGGTGCTCGAAGGCCGTGCCGACATCGGCATGTCCGACCAGGTGCGCACCCAGATCGAGGTGGCGGGCGGTTCTCCCCTGACCATCGTCGGCACCCTGATCCCGGTGCCGCTCAACGTGGTCCTGGCGGTCGATGGCGGACCGGTTCGCTCCGTCGCCGACCTGCGCGGAAAACGTATCGGCTATGCCGACAGCGAAAAGGCTGAACGCGATCTTCTGAAACTGGGGCTGGCGGCCTACGGCATTCCCATTTCCGATGTCACGCTGGTCGATGTGAGTTTCGGCATGGTCGAGGCGTTGCTGTCGGGACAGGTCGATGCGCTGACCGATGCCTATCGTAATTTCGAGCCGGTTCAGGTGGAGCTGGCCGGCAGAAAGCCGCTCATATTCGACATCGAGGGAGCCGCAATCCCGCCCTACAGCGAGCTCGTCTACATCGTCGAGCGCGACAGGGTCGACCCGGACCTCGTCCGACGGTTCCTGGACGCCGTGGAACGCGCCGCGCGATCGATTGCCGATAATCCCGATCGTGGCTGGCAACTCTTCATCCGCTACAACGCGGATCTCGACAATACGCTCAACAGGCGAGCCTGGCAGGCGACCGTGCCTTTCTTCGCCATGCGCCCGGCGACACTGGACCCGGCACGCTATGAACGTCTGGCCGATTTTCTGAAAACCAATGAGCTGATCGAAAAGACAGTCCCAACGTCAAGCTACCTGCGGACAGAATAGTCCGCTCCGGTCTCCTCGACCAAGCGTAGGTCGGACTGGATCTACCGCACCATTTCACCCTGATACGCACGGCCGGAAAAATACCTTACGCGATCATTGCGTATCCGTAGCTCGTCTCCAAAACAACGAGCACATCAATGTCGTCGTTGAGCGGATGTTCCGACACCATCATGTTAGAGCCGTTGGAGATCTTCTCGTTGGTGGCATCGTTCGTGATCCACCATAGATCATCGCGGACAATCACTTCGGCTTCACCATATTTCTTTTCAAAAGCTTTGAAATAGGGAGCCAATTCGGCGAGAGAAGAGAAGCTGACAAAGGCCGTGAGCCCGGACACAGCATCGGCATCCGCCTCTACAGACGCAAACGCGACGCCGCGGTCGGTTGTCTCCAACAACTCAAAGCCCAGGGATTGGAATGTCCGGTCGACCAGTCCTAGCACGTCATCGATTTGGACCGGATTCCGCTCAACAGTCGGCAATGGCAGAATCGCACTGGTATTCAGTTCTTGAGGACCATCGGCACTTTCGGGCTGCGGGTCCTCGTCTGTCGCTTCCTGCGCCCGGGGCTCGTCATAGGCAATCTCTGGCGGGAGTTCCAAGAATTTCGGTGGTTCATTTGTTTCAAAAACCGTCACATCAACTCGCACGGAATTGACACCCTCAGTTTCAGCCAGTTCGATTTCGTCGGTCGCCGGTTCATCCGAATGAACCGAACGGACCTGTTTCGAAGTTGTTGGAGTTGATGCGACCTCATCAGTTGTGTCCGCAACGACGACGCCCTGGTCCTCCTCGACCGCAAACGGATCGCCGGCAACGCTGGCTACGATGTCGACGATTGCCGGTAGGCCCGTCGTGTTGTTCTGGATAATCGGCGACGCAGAGAAAGCAATTGCCGAAAGGATGATGAACGCCTGTTGAGGGGAAAAGGTATAGTCCCCGAGGGACAGCTGGCGAGAATCAGCCACATTGAAGACCTCGGGATCCGACTTGCGGATGGTATTGCGAGGCGCCTTGTCGCGCGCAGACGGGCCGAATATCTCGCGATTGTATTCATCGGAGACCAGACAAACGGCGGACAGCACGGCAATCATGATCGAACTCGGATGCACGAGCACGTTGTCCCCCCGGTTGATGCCAAGCATGAGGGCGGGATGCCGCGTCACAAACCGCTGGACCACGTCTGTCAGGGAATGACCATAAATCGCCGAGGTCCAGTTGCTCGCCATGCAGTATTGTCGATCGATGACCGCCACATGCACCAGGACGTCACCGGTTTCTGCGCTGCACAACACAAACCAGGGATCGCCCTCCTCCGTTTCGCCGGTTTCCGTATCAATGGAGATCCCGGATTTCACAAGCGCGACTTTTATTCGGTAGAGCTCGCCCAGGTCCTGATTGGACCACCCACGCTTGCGCTGCGGGCGGCCGGAAAAAAGCGGGATTATGTCGTCATGCATATGGCTTTGACCTGAAGTGCATGCTGCACTCTATAAACGAGCAATAGAAAAATCTTTTCTACTTTAACGACATGATACTGCTAGCGCAATACTGCCCGGTGGAAGACAGCTCTGTAGCTGTGAGCTCGCAGTGGATGCCCAAAACCCAGATAGCTGCATCACGCGAAACCCACCTGACGTCCACCGCCTGGCTTGTTTCAGAATGATCATTCTGCTACGATGCTCTCATGCCAAGACCGACATCCTTCACATCCGATGAGCTCGCCGACCGCGCGTTGGAACACTTCTGGTCGAACGGATTTCATGCTTCGTCCATGGACGATCTGGTCAAAGCGACGGGTGTCAGCCGACACGGCATCTATGCGACGTTCGGCGGCAAGAAGGCGCTGTTTCTCGCCTGTTTCGGCCGCTATCAGCATCTGGTCGTCACGCCGGCCTTCCAGGTGGTTGAAGCGCCGGGGGCCGATCTGTCGAGCGTCGCGGCCTATTTCGAGATGCAAATCGCCGCCGGCGAGGCCGTGGGCCTGCCCGGCCCCGGATGCTTTGTTGCCAACTCGGCGACCGAAGTCGCTCCGGCCGATACCGATGTCATGGCGGAGGTCCAGCGCCACAACGACCGCTTGCGACAGGGTTTCACGGCGGCTTTGCGGTCGAGCATACCGAATCTCGACCAGAGCGAGGCGACGGCTTTGGCCGAGGTGATGGTGATTTTCACCAACGGGCTTTGGACATTGTCCCGAAGCGTCGACAACGGCGACACGCTGCGCCGAGCGGTCGGAAATTTTCTAAGCCTTATTTCAGAAAGAGATTGATGAGCACGATTAGCCAAAGTCACCCAACTGCCAACCGAATGTCACCCTTTGTGCTGGCGCTCCTGGCCAACCTTCTCTGGATCAACGCTTCGGAAGTGTTCCGGTATTTTGCTTTTGTCATGCCGATGATGCGCGAGGCGTTCCCGAGCCTGCCAGACATCGCGCCGATGAATGTGCCGGTGTTTCTGGTCTGGGGCGTCTGGGACATGATCCTGGTTGTCGCGGCGACACTTCTGCCCTGGATGGCCATGAAACTGTTCGGCGCGTCACCGATGCGGGCCGTCGCCTATGGCACCGGAGTATGGCTGGCGATCTTCGTTATCCTGTGGCTGGGGCTTTACAACATGAGCCTCGCCACCCCCGGTGTGCTTGCCGTGGCATTGCCGCTTGCCTGGTTGGAGATGGTCGTCGCGGCGCTGATCGTCTGGTGGTTCACCGCCAGGGCAGACGTTTGATGAGCAAGGCACTCTCCAAGTTCACACCGCTTGGGCAGCAACCGGGCCTCTGGTCGGCACAAAAAGGCAGCCTGCGGTGTACCGCGTTGCAGCTGACCGATGGCTCTCTTTGCCTCTATAGCCCCGTTCTCGGCCTGGATGAAACCGCGCGCGACAGTCTCGCCGCGCTTGGGGAAGTGTCCGTCCTGCTCGCTCCGAACCACTACCACCACAAGGGTCTCTCGGAATATACGCAGGCATTCCCGGATGCATCGCTGATCTGTTCAGAACGGGCGCGCCCGCGCCTTGAAAAACAGACCGGGCTATCATTCGGAAGTCTCAGCGCCCTGGCGCAGCGGCTACCGAAAGACTGCAATCTCATTGAACCGGATGGCCTGAAAACCGGCGAAGTCTGGATTGTACGCACGCATCCCGGCGAACACGTTTGGGTTCTGTGTGATGCGTTCAAGGGGCTATCCGGGACACCCGGCATCGTCAGCGACCAAATCGAGCTGATGGGTACCTTCCCAACCTACGGAATCCGGGACAAGAAAACCTATTCCGCGTGGGTCAAAGCCCAGTTGGAGACGAAAGCCCCGACATTGCTTGTTCCCTGCCACGGGTCGTTGGTGGCCAGCCCGACACTGGCATCGCAAATCGCCACTTTGCTCGATTAGTTTGAAGATGCCGGCAGCATTGTCCGGTCAATCTGCACCAATCGCATCGGCAAGCTCGATGAAACTGTCGACCTCGATGTCGTAGGTGCCCGCCGATGGAAGGCTCGGTCTGTCCGCCTGATCAGCGCCCCATTCCGCCGATCGGCGCACAAGCGCAGTCCTGAAGCCGACGGCGTCGGCCGCGTCCAGATCGAAGGCGTGACAGGCCACCATTAGGCATTCCGCCGGTTCCAGTTGCAGTGCTCCGGCGGCGCCTCGATAGGCAGCAGGAAGAAGCTTGTAGAAACCGAGCCCCTCGCAGGACAGAACAGCGTCCCAGGTCAGGCCATTGCGGCGTGAGCTATCGATGACGAGACGGTAGGAAAGCAGCGTGAAGGATACGCACAGGAGCTTCGAACGCATGCGCTCCAAACCGTCCCGCACGTCGGGCCAGGCGGCAAAACCATGCGGCGCTTCCCAGGCAATAGCGTGACGGTCCGCTTCATCGAACTCGTCAAGCCCCTCGTCGGCAAGCAGCGCATCAAGGCAGAACCGGTGCGCACCGTCGAAATTGTATTGCGGCGGACCATCCTCGCCGAGATTGAGCATGGCCTGCATGCTCCGGCGTCGCAGGTCGTTGGTCAGCGCCGCCCAGTTGCGCTCGACACCGTGGCGCTCTCCGGCGGCCGCAAGCGCGTCGCGAAAACCGGTGTGCCAGTCAAGCACCGTGCCTCCCGTATCGAAGGTCAGTGCCTTGATTTTTGCCAGATCGTTCACGGGATCAGCACCGTCGCGCCCAGTGTCTTGCCGGATTCGATTGCCTCATGCGCCCTGACCGCCTCCTTCAGCGGATATTCGTAATTGATGTTGGCATCCAGAATACCATCGCCGATGGCCTTGAAAAGGTCGCGCGCCGTCCATTCCAGGTCCGACCGTTTGGCAACGTAGTGCATGATCGCCGGACGGGTGATGAACAGCGAACCGCGGCGGCCGAGATCCTGGATGATGTCGACCGGGTCCGGCGGCCCTGAGACGTGACCATAGGCTGCACAGACGCCCATGGGTCTGAGGCTGTCCAGTGACTGCTGCAGGGTGTCCTTGCCGATTGCTTCGTAGACCACGGCGCAGCCTTCGCCATCGGTCACCTCGCGCACGACATCAACAAAATTGCGCTCGCTGCGAACCACCGGATGGTCACATCCGGCGGCACGAGCCACGTCCGCCTTTTCGGGCGTCGAGACGGTGCCGACGATCGTGGCGCCGAGGGCCCTTGCCCATTGGCACAGGATCAGGCCCATGCCGCCTGCCGCCGCGTGGACCAGAATCGTATCGCCGGGTTGCACCTTGTAGGTCCGGTGCAGCAGGTAGTGCGCGGTCATGCCCTTCATCAGTAAGGCTGCCACCGTGCGATCGTCCAGTCCGTCGGGCAGATGCAGCAGGGTGTCGGCCGGGTAATTGCGGATCTCACAATAGCTGCCAAGCGGGGGAATGCCGTAAGCCACCCGGTCGCCGACACTGAAATCGCCGACGCCGTTGCCAACGCCTTCGACAATGCCGACCCCCTCGAAACCGATGACCACCGGAGGGTTCGGCACCGGCCACGGATGGGAAATGCCGCCACGATGATAGGTATCGGCAAAATTCACGCCGATAGCCGTATGCCGCAGGCGAACTTCGCCCGGTGCGGGATCAGGGACCGGCCAGTCCTGCCATTGCATCACGTCGGGCGGCCCCAGTCGGTGGATGACCTGCGCCTTGCTCACTATCTCAACCCCTCCTGTCTACCCGACCGCAGAATAGCCGCTCCTTCATCACATGCCAGTCGATCGGCTCTCAGTCTTTGAAGTTCTGGGCGTTGCGTCTGGCGGCATCCGCCATGTCACCCTGACCGAACGCCGATGGCCGTGGCTCGGGGAGCTGCAACGCCTCCTGAACCCGCGGCATCGCGTCTATGCGATCGAACCAGGCCTGTAGGTTGTCCAGTCCTTCGACGCCAACTGTCGCCCAGGGATAGGACCGGGCCCACGGATAGGTGGCGATATCGGCAATCGACATGGCGTCACCGACAAGCCAGTCGCGGCCGTCGAGGCGCTTGTCCAGCACTTCCAGGAGCCGTCGGCTTTCGTTGACATAGCGATCGATGGCGTACGGCACCTCGTCGCCATTTGGCTTGGCGATGCGCTGAAAGTACATGGCCTGGCCCATCATCGGCCCGACGCCGCCCATCTGGAACATCAGCCATTGCAGCGTCTGCGACCGCTCCTTCGGGTCGTCGCTGAGGAACCGTCCGTATTTTTCCGCCAGATACCAGAGGATCGCGCCGGATTCGAACACGGCAAAATCATCGTTTCCGCGATCGACGATGGTCGGGATCCGGCCGTTCGGATTGAGTTCGAGATAGTCGGGCGCCTTCTGTTCCTTGCGCGCAAAGCTGATCGGGACCATCTCGTACGGGATCTCGGCCTCATGCAGGAAGATGAGCGGTTTCCAGCCGTTCATGGTGTTGGCGGTGTAGAGAACGATTTCGGGCTGCGGCATCTGTCACCTCTGTCGTTGGGTCATCGGCAACCGGCTCCGGTTGACTTGCGGCGGTTCGCCGGTGAAATTGCGTATGCAGAGAATAAAAATCAACCAGTATACTTTTTGTAACCTACTGGAGGGGCCGAATGCGGGCACGCGTGGAACAGGATGATCGGGGCAGGAGGCATGTTCAGGACGCCTGCCTGGAGCCCTGCGCGATCGAGCGCGGAATGCGCATTATCGGCGGCAAGTGGACAGGCTCGATCCTGTGGCACCTGAAGGACGGACCGGTGCGCTTCAACGACCTGGCCAGAATGGTCGGCGGCGCCAGCAAGAAGATGATCGCCGAGCGGCTGCGGCAACTCGAACGACAGGGTCTTGTCCGGCGCGAGGTGATCGATACGTCGCCGGTTTCGGTGCACTACGAAATCACCCGTTTCGGCGCCACCGCGCTCGGTTTTCTCGACGAGCTCAGAAAGTGGAGCGAGGATCTGCCACAGGGATTGGACAGGGTCGATGGCTAAGGCTTTGCCGCGCCTCAAGCCGGATCCCATCCCGGCGATCCACCCGGTCCCAGAATATGCCGCGTCGGGGCCGCTGGCCGCAGTCTATGATCGGACCAAACGGGGCCTGGGCGTACCCTGGATGGGCGTGGTTGCCATGGCCTTCGCCCACTACCCGCAATTCTACGATCGCCTGTGGTCGGCAATGGAGCCCGTTGTCGCCTCCGAAGCCTTTGTCAGCGCGTGTCGGGATTTGCGTTTTGCGGCGGAATCCGAAGCTTCAACGCTGCAACCGCCCCAATCGCTCAGCGCCTGGAAGCCATCGGCTATAGTGAGCGGGAACAGGCGGAAATCCTCGACTGCAACGAGGTCTTTTCCGCCGGCAATATGCCATATCTGCTGATGGCGACGCTCGCGCGTCTGCTGCTGGAGGGATCCGTCTGGACCGGTGGCGAAGCCGGAGCCTCGCCTGTGGACCGGGCGCCGACCGCGCCCAGGCCAACTCTGATCGAACCGCACCACGCCGATCCGACGATCGCCGGCGTCTATGCCGACATACGCGCCGCTCTGGGCCTGCCTTTCGTCAACACCGACTACCGCGCCTTCGCCCGCTGGCCCAGCTATTTTGCCATGGCCTGGCAGGACCTGAAGCCGGCCGTCCAACACCAGGACTATGAACACGTAGTAACCCGGATCCACGAGAAGGCAATTTCGCTGGCGATCGCCTTACCGAACCAGCGCAACCTGACCCCGGAACGCCTGACCGAAGCGGCGCATACCGACGCGGACGTCGAAGAAGTCCTGTCTGTCGTCAGGCTGTTTCAGTGGCTGCTGCCCGGCCTGGTGACCAACGTCGCCTTTCTGCGGGCGCAGTTGTTGCCGACGGATGACGCTCTTTAGGCCAGGTCAAGTAGCCGCTGCTTCAGTTCTTCATCCCGACCTTCGATTGCCAGGGCCTTGAGGCGGCTGGTTTCACCGGAGACAAACCGAATGCGGCTTTTGGGCACGCGGCATCGCTTGGCGATCAGCGCAATCAGGGCCCGGTTGGCCTTGCCGCTTTCCGGCACGGCGCGCACCCTCGCCTTGAGATGAGAACGCCCGTCAGAGCCGGTGGTCGCGCCATCGAAATCATCCCGTGATGAATTGGGCGTCAGCCGGATATGAACTCGATATCCGTCTTTCGTTTCCGCAAGCCAGCCGTCACCGGTCCGGTCAACCACGCCAGCGGTTCACTTCACTTTATGTCACGCAACCATCGGCCAAATCGTATTGCCGAGAAACAGACGGATGAAATAGATAAGCAAAATCAATATGATCGGGGATATATCCAGCCCACCAAGATCCGGAAGAATCCTGCGGATTGGTCTCAGTGCGGGTTCCGTTGCTTTGTAGAGAAACTCGCCGATCATGCCGACAAACTGATTGCCGGGATTGACCACATTGAACGCATAAAGCCAGGAAAACACCGCTGACGCGATGATGATCCAAGTGTACAGGCTAAGGGCCAGATCGACGGTCTGGAACAAGGCAAACATCGCGGACTCCGTTCTTCATTGATCGACATGTAGCCATTGCGCCGCCTGACGGCAAGATGGGGCGGCTCCGCAGGAATTAACTGCCTGTGCAAATCCGCATGAGCGGCTATAAGGGTACCATGACCCTTCACACCATTCCCTGTCATGTCGGCTAGCGATACAACCGACGCTGACCGGTTCGCCGCGTTCCGCCACCCGTCTTTCGGCTTTTACTGGTTCTCCAAGTTCTTTTCGACCTTCGGCATGCAGATCATCGCTGTTGCCGTCGGATGGCAGATCTACGACCTGACCCGCAACCCGTTCGATCTCGGCATCATCGGCCTCGTGCAGTTCCTGCCCGCATTGCTGCTCATCCTGGTGACTGGCGCCGCATCGGATCGCTTTGGCCGCCGGCTGATCATGGGCGTGTGCGAGATCGTCAGCCTCTTCGTTGCCGCCGTATTGGTCATTCTGACGTTGCGCGGTCTGACATCTCCGATCCCGGTGTTTGCCGTGCTCGTTGTTCTCGGCACCGCCCGGGCGTTTTTCAATCCGGCCGCGACATCGCTGGCACCCAATCTCGTGCCCGAGGAGGACCTTGCCAACGCCGTCGCCTGGAATTCGATGTCGTGGCAGACCGCAACCATCGTCGGACCGGTCGCCGGCGGCCTGCTCTACGGCCTCGGCGCCGCGGTGCCCTATTGGACCGCCGTCGTGCTCTTCGCGGTTTCGGCCGTGCTTGTCTTCATCATCCGCAGGCCCGAACAAAAACGCGGTGTGCACCAGCAGGACTGGGAAACCCTGTCGGCCGGCTTCCGTTTCATCTGGCGCGAAAAGATCGTGCTCGGCGCCATTTCACTCGACCTGTTCGCCGTGCTGCTCGGGGGCGCCATCGCCCTTATGCCGGTCTTTGCCCGCGACGTGCTCGATCTTGGTCCCTGGGGCCTGGGCCTCCTGCGCTCGGCCCCCGGCATCGGCGCCGTGGCCATGGCAACCTATCTCGCCGCCCATCCGATCAGCCGCAACGCGGGACAGATCATGTTCATCTCGGTCGCGCTGTTCGGCGTTTCGATCGTCGTTTTCGGCTGGTCGACGGTCGCGTGGCTTTCGATCGCCGCACTCATCGTCATGGGCGCTACCGACATGATTTCCGTCTATGTGCGCCAGACGCTGGTGCAGCTTTGGACCCCGGACGAACTGCGTGGCCGGGTCAACGCTGTCAACATGGTGTTCATCGGAGCGTCAAACGAACTTGGTGAGTTCCGCGCCGGTTCCATGGCGGCCCTGATCGGTGCCGTCCCGGCCGTTGTCATCGGCGGCTTCGGCGCCATCGGTGTTGCTGCGCTGTGGGCTGCATGGTTCCCCGCCCTGCGCCGCATCCAGCGGATCGACCGGGTCGAGCGCTGACGCTGGACAGTAGCCGAAACGGCGTGCCCAAATTTTGGGGACAGTTCACTTAATTCGCGCCAACCTTCTGAATCTGCTCCGGAAAATCAGGAATTAAGTAAACTGTCCCCGAAATTGCGTCTCCGAATAGGGGTGCCGAGGACACGCGGATCCAAGGTCAACCTGACCTCAATCCGGCACCTTGCGTCCGAAAACGATCTCCAGAAACTCAGTCAGCCACTGACGCAGATGGGCATCGTAGATCAACCGGCCCTGCAGATGGTGGTGGCCCTTCTGGGCGCCGGGCATATCGAAGCGTGAGGCGCCGTGAACGACCCAGCGCTGCATCATCACCTGGGTCAGTTCGGCATGGAACTGAATGCCCCAGGCCCGCTCGCCGTAGCGGAATGCCTGGTTCGGATAATGCTCGCCCGTGGCCAGCAATTCAGCGCCGCTGGGCAAGCTGAAGCCCTCGCGGTGGAAGTGATAGACCATCGACGGCCATCGCATGAGATCATCACCGTCGGACGTCGATTCAAGCGGGAACCAGCCGATTTCGGTCAGCCCGTCCGGATGTGCCTCAACGGTGCCGCCCAAATGACGCACCAGCATCTGGGCGCCAAGGCAGATGCCAAGATAGGGCTTGTTTTCCTTCAACGGCACGGCATGCCAGTCAATTTCGGTGCGAACGAAGTCATCGGGATCGTTGGCACTCATGGGGCCGCCAAACACGACCGCGCCGGCATGCTCTTCGAGCGTCTCCGGTAACGGATCGCCAAGCGGCGGCCGTCGCATGTCCAATTCGAATCCGGCCCGTTCAAGCATCTGCCCGACCCGCCCCGGGCTGGAGCGTTCCTGATGCAGAACGACGAGAATTCTTTCAGCGTCGCCGCCTTCGGCCATGGTCAGTTCTCGTCCCCGGCGCCAACCCGCTCGGCAACCCTCTGACGCATCAGCACCCGGTCGCGATCCGACACACCGAGCAGTTCGGCGACCCGCCAGACCACGTTGTCTTCCAGTTCCTCGCGCACGCCATCCGCATAGACCAGCTCCCAGAGCAGCTCGATGAACTGCACCCGTTGTTCAGCGTCGAGATGGCGCTTGAGAACGCTCGTGAACGCGTAGAAGTCGATCGATTCGTCTTCCGCCTGGCGTCCGGCTGCGATCAGTTTCTGCAGCTGCACTCCGTCCAGACCATAGCTTTTTTCCAGAAGTTCCTTGATCTTGTCCCGTTCTGCCTGCTCGACTACGCCATCGGCGTCGACAACATGGAAAAACAGGGCAGCGGCCGAAACGCGCGGGTCATCGCGAGAGAATTCCGGCTTCTCTTCTTCGGCACCCAGCCCCTGGAAGAACTTTTGAAAACGCTCGAACATCCTGCTGCTTTCGCTGTGCGAACCGGCCAACACGATGCCGGCCGGTTTCGACAGAACGAAATATGGCAGGTTTTGACCTAAAACAAGCGAAACCGTGATTTCGGCGGTTCCTCTGCCTCGGTTTCCCGAACCCCCGGGTTGTCCGGAGGTTTGGTAACGAAGGCAGCCTCCTTCGGTTTTTTGCTGTCCTCGCCAACCGCATCGGTCACGATATGGGTCTCGCCGCTGGCCGCTGCTTCGCGTACCGCTTCATCGACGTGCACACTGTCTCGAGCCGCCGCCTGATCGACGGGGGCGGGTTCCTCGGAGGCGATCGCCGGTCGGTCCTTGATTTCCGATTCCACGCCATCGGCTGGTTCAGATGTCGTTGCTTCGGTGTCCTGCTCGGTTTCCGATTTTTGCTCGGGTTCCGGGGCCATCTCGGGTTCAGGTTCGGGCTCAGGCTCCGGTTCGGGCTCAGGCTCTGGCGCGGGCTCCGGTTCAGGCTCTGGCTCCGGCATGGGTTCGGGTGCGGCCGGTTCTTCCGGAGCGGCTTCGACGGCCTTTTCTTCGATCATGGCCGTGCTGTCAGCCTCTGCCTGAACGTCAACGCTGTCATCCCCGAACACAATGGACGTCTCTGTCTCGACGATCGGCACTGCCGCCGCAACCGGGGGAAGCGATTCGATCGCCTGTTCGGCGTTGGCGCGCATTGTTTCTCCGTCTTCGACCGGTCCGGCGATCTGCTCGACCGGCACTTTCCACTCGAAGGCGTCGAGACGTCCTGAAACAGGCGACACGGGCGCCCAATGTTCGGATACGTAGCCATCCGCGGTCCAGGCTGGATCCCGCGGAGCGCGCACCGCCTGGGCAAGCCAATGACGTACGCGCCCCTGGTCACCCGTATCCGCCTCTTCGATATCGGCGAGCAACAAGTAGATGCCTTCGCGTGCCCCGAGCCGGGCCGCCGCTTCGGCATTTTCCCGGGCCAGGCTCATTTCCTGGGCATCGAGCGCCGCCCGGGCCACCGTGTAGGCCGATTCGACATGGTTGCGCTTGATGCTTTGCAGCTTCTGCGCGCGTTTCAGCCGGTCAAGGGTGGAATCACCAGGCCGGGCACGCACATAGGTCTCGGCGACATCGGGATGTGGCGCCGCCTTCCAGAGTTTTTCCAGAAGGCGCGACCCCTTGCGGAGATTGTTTTCGCGAAACAGGGCCTGTGCAGCCGTAACACCCGCCGGCACGAGGCCGGGCGCCAACCGGTTGGCCTCTATGGCGTCGACACGGGCCCCGGCAATGTCGCCCTTCTCCAGCTTGTCCATGCCTCGGGCCGTCAGCAGAACCGCTTTCTTGCGGTCGGCCTCGGCCTTGTCGAGAACGCGGGCAACCCGCTGCTTTTCCAGAAGCCGGATGGCGTCGTCCCAGGCCCCTTCCGCAGATCGGTAGCCCAAAGCGGCCTCCGCCGCCCAGGGCAGATGGGGCGCGAGCTCGGCCGCCTGTTCGGCATAATGCTGTGCCGCCTCGGCGGCGCCCAGCCGACGGGCTTCCAGGTAAAGTCCGCGCAGACCCAGCTCGCGGGTTTCGGGATCGTCGACCATCGCCTCGAACTTGGCCCGCGCAGCCTCGTTGTTGCCTTCGATCAGCGCCGTCTGCGCATCCAGCAGATGGATCAGCGGTTCCTGATCGGCGCTCAGCAGGCCGGAGGTACGCTGGGTCATCTTGCGGGCGGTGGCCGCATCACCGGCGCCGGCGGCAATCAGGCCGGTCGACAGCGCCTGGTATCCACGGTCGCGTTTGCGGGCGCGAAAATAGCGCGTGACCACCTGTGGCGACGTCAGCAGGCTTTTGATCAGCCACCAGCCGAACATGATGATCGCGATCAGCGCGACGACGGCCGATACGGCGACCATCAGCGACATTTCGATCTGCTGGCCCTGCCAGGTGATGACCAGAGCGCCCGGACGGTCGGCGAGCCAGGCGAAGCCGAAGCCAAGGACCAGAACGAGTGCGACGTAGAGAAGCAGACGGACCATCTAGTTGTTCCCCCCGGACTGTTCGGAGCCCGACCGCACGGCCGCCGGCAGCGCGGCTGTCAGCGAGCCGGAAATCAGTTTCTCGGCCTCGATGCGCGCCTGCAGGTCATTGACGTAACTCTGCGAAGCGTCCTTTGCGGCCTGCGGCAGCGTGTTCCATTCGTTGAGAGCGCCCTGCAGATCACCGTTCTTCAGCCGGGTTTCCATGCGCGCCACGATCGCCTCGACGCTGTCGCCGGCCACTTCGCCGACCGGTCGCACCTGGACCAGCGATGTGGCGCTGCTCAGGAGGTGGTCGAACAGGCCGTCCGATTCCGATCCGGTGTCGCCGGCCGCAATCATCGCATTGGCCGCACTCGGAAACCGCGACAGCAGGGTTGCCCGGGATGGCACGCCAGAAGCCGCAAGGGTGCGCAGTTGGGCAATGGCCGGGCTGTCGCCGTCGACGCTGGCAAACGCTTCCAGCTCGGCCATGAACGGGCCACCGCGATCGATGGCCGCCTTAAGGCTTGCCGCCGCGAGAGCCTGAGCCACTTTGATATCCTGGCGCGGGGCTTCAAGCGTCTTTTCAATCGCTGCCAATCGGTCGTCGATTGCCTTGATCGTCTGATCCTGGCTTTGTTCGTCACCGGCAATCTTTTGCTCGAGACTGGAGACGGAACCTTCAACGCCCTGCAGCGACGATTGCTGCTCGGAGAGGGTTTTTTCCAGCGCTGCGATCCGATCGCTCAGATCCTTCAACGCGGCATCGCTGGTCGCAGAGGCTTCGGCGCTGCCCCCACCCTGGGACGCCAGCGATTCAACTTTGCTTTCAAGGGCAGCCAGGCGATCTTCGCTACCGCTGCCCGCGCTGGATACCGAGCTCTCCAGTGCCGATACGCGACCTTCGAGTGCCGAACTTACATCGCCGGCTGCGCTGCCGGCGGTTTGTTCGAGTGAGGCAACCGACTGTTTCAGCGCCTCCACATCAGCGGCAACGATATCCGTCGCGGATCCGCCGGAATTGTTGCCCGGCACCTGCAGCACACCGGCATATTGAAGTCCGCCAAAGATCGCGACGGCAACCACCGCGGCGATGATCCCGACACCGAAGGTGCGCATGCCCGATCCGGATTTCTGCTGCGGCTGTTGTGCGGCCGGCGCCGCCTTTGCGGCTGCATCGGAGCCGGGCTTCCTGGTCGCCTCGCCTTTCGGTTTTTCGGCATCTGCCTTGCCGGTGGGTTGGCTGGCCGCGCCGGCCTTGGGAACGCTACCTGCGGCCGTTTTCGCTGAAGCGTCTGCCTTGTCTTTCGCACCGGTCTTGCCCGGCTGTTCAGCCTTGGCTGCAGTCGCCGGTTTATCAGACTTCTCGACCGGCTTGCCTTCAGCATTGGCTGCCTGGGCGGCTGCATTGTCGGGCGCAGCTGTCTTGTCATCCGTGGA
This sequence comes from Hoeflea sp., assembly GCA_965216535.1. GTDB lineage: Bacteria > Pseudomonadota > Alphaproteobacteria > Rhizobiales > Rhizobiaceae > Hoeflea_A. The sequence goes on along the minus strand of OZ244175.1, from coordinate 596,284 downwards.
CGCCTTGGCATCCTGCGCATCAGAGCCTTTCTTGTCGTCTTTGACGTCTTCCGGCTCAAGATCGATGGTCACCGGTTTTCGGCTCGATCGGGAGTGACGTGGCTTGTTGCCCTGTGCCATTTGAAGCCCTCGTGAATTGGCGGATTGGACCGGGGAGCGGTCTTTCCGCGACCCTAATGTCGGGTGTACTGGGATGAAAGACGATTAACGCTTAAAATTCAGCGTGATTGCGACACGTCGTCGAGCAAGGCAAACAGATCCTTTTCACGTGGCGCGCCGGCAACGTGGGTTCTGGTCTCGAATTGACGCGGCACCGCAGCCGCGACTTGATCGCTCATGCACAAAAACACCCAATTTTCCAAGCGCTTGTCGGTGTCGGCATTGTCAAACGCCGCAAAAAACAGCGCAGCCGCGTTGCGGGAATAGAAAAGAGCAGCGACGCTTTCATGCGGGAGAAATTGTCGCAGAAAGTAGTCAGTTGAATAACTCAATTCTTTCGTATCGTAGATTTCAACAACCTCCAGTGGCAAGTCCGCCGCGACCATCGCGGCCTCGAACTCGCCATGACGCACCCGCCCGGCTGCATAAAGCAACGGGTGTTGCTGCGACAGTTGGAGATCATTGGTGGCGACCGCTTCTATGATCGATGCGGCGAGATCACCACCCGTACCACCGCCGATTTGCACATCCCGAAAGCCAAGCTCGCGAGCCGCCTCGCCTGTCGCATCGCCAACAGCATAGAAGGGCAGGGCAAGCCGCGCAGGATCGATGCCGCAAGACGTCCAATGGCGCAGCGCCGCGGCGCTCGTCACGGCGACCGCGGCCGCTGCCACCCTGTTCAGGTATTCACCATTGTCGGTCAGCGTCTCGGTGCGTGACAACGGCAGCACCACCGGTTCGTGACCCGTCCGACGGAGCATGTCAGCCGTCTTTTCGGCACCCGGTTCCGGCCGCGTCACAAGCACCCGCAATGGCCTCAACTCCAATCTTCGAAGAATTCTGATCCGGCTGCTGCCCTGATGGCATCCCCGGCCGATTGGCCCAGCTCAGCTGCGTCGGCGACCCGACCCTCGCGGGCGATCTCATGCGCTGATTGTCCATCGGGCGAAAGCACCATGCCGCGGAACCGCAGGCCGCCATCCTCGAACCGCGCCAACCCGGCGATCGGGGTCCGGCAGGATCCGTCAAGCGCGGCGAGAAAGGCTCGCTCGCAAGCCAGTTCTGCCGCGGTTTCACCATGGTTGATCGCTTCGAGAAGAGCATCGGTCCGCGCATCACCGATCCGGCTTTCGACGCAGATGGCACCCTGACCCGGTGCTGGCAGAAACGTCTCCGGCGCCATCATGTCGGTTGCGACGTCGGCGATGCCCAAACGTTTGAGCCCCGCGGCGGCCAGTAACGTCCCGTCGACCTCCCCTTCCTCCATCTTCCGCAGCCGCGTCTGCACATTGCCGCGAAAAGTGATGACAGTCACATCAGGCCGCAACCGTCGGATCAACGCCTGACGGCGCAGTGAGGACGAGCCGACAACCGCATTCTCCGGCAAATCGGCGATGGTCCTGGCCGAACGCCCGATAAACGCGTCACGCACGTCCTGGCGCGGCAGGAACGCCGACAGATAGAACGGTTCGGGCAACACGGTCGGCATGTCCTTCGACGAATGCACGGCGAAATCGATACGGCCGTCGCCCAGTTGCTGCTCGATTTCCAGAGTGAAAAGGCCCTTGCCGCCGATCTCCGAAAGTGGACGGTCGGTGACCCTGTCGCCCTTGGTGGAGATGACGACGACTTCAAAATCCTCCTGTGGCAGCCCGTGGGCGGCCATAAGCCGGTCGCGCGTCTCGTGCGCCTGAGCGAGCGCCAGCGGGCTGCCGCGTGTGCCGATCCGAAAAGGTTTTGTTTGCATCCGCCAATATCCATCTTTACGTGAAGCACAGGTAAACGTGATGACGCCCGACCGCAAATGCCATGAGGTCGCGGCAGTGGAGCGCACCATTCGCATTCTGGGCATCGAAACAAGTTGTGACGAAACCGCAGCCGCGGTGGTCGAACGCGCCGAGGACGGCAGCGGCACAATCCTGTCCAATGTGGTCCTCAGCCAACTCGAGGAGCACGCAGCCTATGGCGGTGTGGTACCGGAGATCGCCGCGCGCGCCCATGTCGAAGCGCTCGACGGGCTCATAGCCGCGGCGCTCGCCGACGCCAATGCAAGGCTCGAAAACGTCGATGCGATCGCCGCCACGTCAGGCCCCGGGCTGATCGGGGGATTGATCGTCGGGCTGATGACCGGCAAGGCGCTGTCAGCGGCTTCCGGAAAACCTCTCTACGCCATCAACCATCTGGAGGGCCATGCGCTGACGGCCCGCCTCACCGATGGCCTCGCATTTCCCTATCTGCTTCTGCTGGTCTCCGGAGGCCACACCCAGATCGTCCTGGTACGGGGCGTCGACGACTATCGCCGTTGGGGCACCACCATCGACGACGCGCTGGGCGAAGCTTTCGACAAGACCGCCAAGTTGCTTGGCCTGCCCTATCCCGGTGGACCCGCTGTCGAACGGCGGGCCGAATCAGGCGATGCCGGTCGCTTCGCCCTGCCGCAACCCCTCAAGGGCGACAAGCGGCTCGATTTTTCCTTTTCCGGCCTCAAGACTGCCGTTCGGCAGACGGCCGAAGGCATCGCACCGCTGTCGGACACCGACATCGATGATCTTTGCGCATCGTTTCAGGCAACCATTGCCGCGACACTCGACGAGCGCGTCGGTCGCAGCCTGCAGCAGTTCAACAGCGAATTCCCGAACACGTCGGGAACGCTTGTCGTGGCCGGCGGCGTTGCTGCCAACCGGTCGATACGCAATAGCCTGTCGGACCTCTGCGATCGCAACGGCTTCGCGCTGGTCGCACCGCCGCTGGAGCTTTGCACCGACAACGCTGCGATGATCGCCTGGGCCGCCGCCGAGCGCCTGGCCTGCGGCCTGCCAGCGGACGGCCTGGACGCATCGCCGAGGTCACGTTGGCCGCTCGACAGCGAATCGGCAGCGAGAGTCGGTCACGGACGGCGGGGCGCCAAGGCATGAGCACCGACATTGCCGTCATCGGAGCAGGGGCATTCGGCACTGCGCTGGCAAGCGTCGTCGCCCGTCGCGGCGACCCGGTGTTTCTGCTCGGCCGGGATGCGGACACCATGGCGGAAATCCAAAAAAGCCGCCTGCACGCGCAAAAGCTTCCAGAGTCAAAGCTCCCGGAACCGCTACAGGCAACGGTTGATCGAAATAGTCTCGCTGGCGTTCGCACAGTGTTGTTGGCGGTGCCAGCCCAGCATTTGCGCGAGGCGATCCGCACCTATCGCGAGGCGATCGCGCCCGAGGCTGACCTCGTGGTCTGCGCCAAGGGCATCGAGCAGGCGACCGGCCTGTTCCTGGCCGATGTCGTGCACGCCGAGCTTGGCGACCGTACCGTTGCCCTGCTGTCCGGCCCCGGTTTCGCCGCCGACATTGTCCGCGGCCTGCCAACGGCCATGACGCTCGCTTCGGAAGACGTCGATGCCGCAGAGCGAATTGCTGCGCGGCTCTCCGGCAATGCTTTTCGTCTTTATGCCTCGACCGACGTGACCGGCGTCGAAATCGGCGGTTCGCTGAAGAACGTGTTGGCCATCGCCTGTGGCATCGTCGAAGGCCGTGGGTTGGGCGAATCAGCCCGTGCCGCGCTGATTGCCCGGGGTCTGGCGGAGCTGGGCCGTTTCAGCGCGGCTTTTGGCGGTCGCCCGGAGACGGTCGCCGGCCTCTCCGGCCTCGGCGACCTGGTTTTGACGGCGACCAGCCACCAGTCACGCAATCTGCGATTCGGGCTGGCGCTCGGTCAGGGCACTGCGGCAAGCGAACTGATGGCACCGGGTGCGCCGTTGTCGGAAGGCGCCTTTACCGCTACGATCGCCGCGCAACTCAGCCGCGAAAAAGACATGGATGTGCCGATCACGATGGCTGTCGCGCGGATCCTTGAGGGGGTGACATCGGTGGAAGAGGCAATCGACGATCTGATGAACCGCCCACTCACATGGGAGTGATGCATAGCAACGAGGTGAGACAAATGCTCTATGCACTGATATGCAACGACAAACCCGGTCATCTTCACGTGCGGACCGATAACCGCCCGGCGCATCAGGCCTATCTGGGTGATCTGCGCGACAAAGGCGTACTCAAGATGGCGGGGCCATTGCTCAACGACAATGAAGAGCCACACGGCAGCCTGATCATCGTCGAGGCCGCAGACCACGACGAGGCGCAAAACCTTTCCAACAACGACCCATTTACGGCCGCAGGCCTGTTTGAAAGCGTCGAGATCCGACCTTTCCGCTGGGTCTTCAATCCACCGGAGTCCTGAATTCATGGCCTATTGGTTGTTTAAATCCGAGCCGGACGCCTGGTCCTGGGAACAGCAGAAAGCCGAAGGCGACGCCGGTGCGGAGTGGGACGGCATCCGCAACTATCAGGCGCGCAACAACATGCGCGCCATGAAGCTGGGCGACAAAGGCTTTTTCTATCATTCCAACATCGGCCTGGAGATCGTCGGCATTGTTGAGATCTGCCAGGAGATCCACCCCGATTCGACCACCGATGACCATCGCTGGGAGTGCGTTGACGTCAAGGCCGTCTGCGACATGCCCAGCCCAGTGACGCGGGATGACTGCAAGGCCAATCCCAAGCTTGCGGACATGGCGCTTGTGCGGTTGACCCGCCTGTCGGTCCAGCCGGTGACGGAAGAGGAATATTTGGAAGTGTGCCGCATGGGCGGGCTCAAAGACCCGCCGCGGTAATTCGCCCGTGACCGGCGAAACCCGCCAGTTCATCATCGACAACACCGATTTCGCCCAGCCGCCGCATGTGCCGGAAATCCGCTTACGTCTTGCAACGGAAGCGCACGAGCTGTGGCTGAAAACAGAGGACGAGCTGGAGGGCATGGGCCTGCCACCACCCTATTGGGCGTTCGCCTGGGCCGGCGGCCAGGGCCTCGCCCGCTACATTCTCGATCATCCCGGTGAGGTTCGCGGTCGTTCGGTGCTCGATTTCGCTACCGGCTCCGGTCTCGTCGCGATCGCCGCCAAGCTTGCTGGTGCGGACAGCGTCAGCGCCTGTGATATCGACAGCTTCGCCGCGATGGCGGCAGCCCTCAATGCCGATGCCAATGATGTGCGTTTCGCGATACGCTGCGACGATCTCATCGGCCAGGACGATGGCTGGCAGGTGGTGCTCGCCGGTGACGTCTTCTACGATCAGGACCTCGGCAGGCTGCTCATCCCATGGTTCGACCAACTGACACACCGTGGCGTGGTTGTCCTGATCGGCGACCCCGGTCGTTCCTATTGCCCACGAGAAAAACTCACAGAAGTTGCCACCTACCAGGTGCCGGTCACGCGCGATCTGGAGGATTCAGAGATCAAGAAGACGACGGTCTGGCGCTACGGAACAGCCGGCGACTGATCGGAGGTATGGTGGATACCGAGGCTGCTCGGGACACGGCCTCAAGACCAGGCGAAAGCAACTTTCTTCAGGCGGTGGAGTTCAAAGTTCTCGGTGCCGGCGGCTATTTCCCTGCCCCCCAAGGCTGAACAAAAGTCCACCGCGCGGTTATTCTCGGCCAGGGTCCAGACGATCAGGCCCCTGCATCCCCTCTCAGCAAGCATCCGTTTGGCGTCGTGAAACAACCGCGAGCCCAGACCGATGCCCTGATATTCGGGTCTCAGGTAGAGCTCGTAGATCTCGCCTTCCAGCAGCAGCGACCGGGTCCGGTTGTGCCCCATCGTGGCGTAACCGGCAATGCTGCCGCCGACCTCAAGCACCAGAGTGATGGATGAGCCTTGAATGGCGCGTAGCCACCACTGGTCTCCGCGGCGCTCAATCATCGACATCAGTTCGCGATAGGGAATCAATCCCGCAAAGGCATGCCGCCAGGCAACGCGATGCGCTTCGGAAATGGCCTGGGCATCATCCGGTTCCGCGTGTCGCACATCGATTGCCAGGATCGTCATACCCCAAGCCTGCCTGTTCCTTCAGCGCAGCGGAATGCGCGCGGAGGGACCTTAGTAGGTTCAGGCTTTCAGCAACCAGCGGTGCAGGTTCCGAATGAGATGAACCGCTATCAAATTGAGACGATCTTCTGCGCGCAATACGGTTACGTCGACATTCTACAGCCCTAAGTTGTTAACAGGCTGCCGACGCATTTCCTGTTTTCCGCAATCCCGCTATGGTGCAAACCGGTTTGACGGTCTGAAGCACCCGGCTGCATTCAGCCAGAACCCGGGTCCTCGATATCGATGGGTTTTATGTTTGAAGAAATGGAAATTCGTGCAGCCGATCCCACGCTGCCGCAGGTGGCCCACCTCATCGAGGTGCATACGGCCTATGGCGACGCCCACTACAGCGCCGAGAGCAATCATCACGTCGGGGCTGACCAGCATGAAGCGGAAGGGATCCAACTCTTCGCAGCTTGGCAGGGTGATCAGTGTCTTGGCATTGCCGGTTTGAAGACCCTGGACGACAAATCCGGTGAGTTGAAATCGATGCATGTTCGCGAGGACCTGAGGGGCAAGGGTGTCGGAAAAGTGCTGCTTGACTGCATCCTTGACCAGGCGCGCCGGGAGGGGCTGACCAGGCTTTATCTGGAAACCGGGAGCCGGGACGCATCCGCTGCAGCCAGAACGCTCTATGAAAAACTCGGCTTCGATTACTGCCCGCCCTTCGGCACCTATCAAGAGGACATCGAGAGCGTCTTCATGGTCCGGTCGCTGTGAAAGCCGAGAGAAATCAGCCATGACCCTCGAACCGACCGTGGACTATCTGGCCGGACTTCGCCTTTCGGGGCGTACCGTCCAGGAACTGCCCGCCGATCTGATGCCACCAGACCTGACGAGCGGCTATCGCGCCCAGGATGCACTGGTCGATCGTTTGATCGCATCCTGGGGCGGCGCCCGAGCCGGCTACAAGATCGCGCTCACCAACCCGGCCGCCCAGACCATGCTCGGCGTTCCCCACCCGGTTTTCGGCCAGCTTGTCTCTAGCCGCGTTCACCCATCCGGGATGACGCTGCCCGCGTCGAACTACGCCGTGCGAATTATTGAATGCGAAATCGCCTTTCGCATGCACAGCACGCCGCCGGCCAGCGGGGTGCCCTATGACCGCCACTCGATTGCCGAACACGTGGCCGCGGCGCTTCCGGCGATCGAACTGGTCGAGCACCATTTCGCCGGGATCGACCGGGTCACGCCGCAATCGCTAGCCGCCGACAACGCCATTCACGGTGCATGGATCCATGGGGACGCAATCGAGGACTTCGCTTCAATCGACCTTGGCGCCCAGCCACACAGCTCATCGTCAATGGCGAACCACTCCTAGCCGGTTCGAGTGATCGAGTTCTCGGACACCCCTTGTCGGCACTCGCCTGGTTGGCCAACACGCTGCCCGAATTCGGAAAGACACTGCGCGCGGGAGACTATGTCACCACTGGCATTACGACGGATGAGATCTACCACGCGAATGCGGGCGATTCGATTATCGCTGACCTCGGTGAAGTTGGCAAAGCGCGCCTTCAATTCGACTAGTGTGCTGAATCTGAAGTGCGTCACGTTGTACAGCACGCTCTGAACGAACTTCAAATCCACCACACTAGAGCGTGAACGATCACGAGGAGGAAATCATGGCATTTGCCGGTATCAGCTATCTGGCCATTTTGCTGGCCACGGTCGCGGCCTTCATCATCGGCAGCGCCTATTACGGCGCCATCGGCAAGCAATGGATGAAGGCGGCGCGCATCGACGAAGCGAAATTCACACCCGGGCTACTGATTAATTCGGTCATCTTTGAACTGATCATGGCGTTTTTCCTGGCCGGCGTGATCGGCCATCTCGGCGACGGTCAGGTGACACCCTATAACGGAGTCGTCACCGGCTTCTTCATCTGGCTGGGCTTCATCGCCACGACGCTCGCCGTCAACCACCGCTACCAGGGTTTTGGTTGGGACCTGACGGTCATAGACGCCGTGCACTGGCTGTTGGTGCTGGTCGCCATGGGCGCGGTCATCGGCTGGTTTGGAGTTTGAGCAGAGACAGATTGAGCGCCGGAGGGTTCATTCAACCATCAGGCAACGGGCAAATCCGGTCTCCAGAGCATCGACATCCAGCAGGTCCCTACGGCCAATGACGACGAAACGGCAAGCATCGCCGTTACCGACATCACCGGGATCGTCGATCGTAAATCGCGGACCGACAAGGTGAAACGACACGACGCGTCGTGGCTCGTCAACAAATGCGATGCGGCCTTTGGCGCGTAGTGCAACGCCAGAGATGCCGGCCAAAAACCGTTCGAACTGTGCCCGACCGACCGGGCTATCGACGGTCTTGCTCCAGCTGCGAAAGAGGTCGCCGTGATTGTTGCTCGGACCGCCGCGGCCGAAGTCAATCGGCGGGCATGATGATCGAGGACCGTCCAGCAAGGTATCGACCGGCAAATCGCAACGCACGGTGCGATAGAATGCGGTGTCCCTTGTCGACCGCTCCAGCTCCGCCTCAAGCCTGCGAATTTGCTGGTCATCGACAAGATCGGATTTGTTGATCAGCACCATGTCGCAGGCCGCCGCATGATCGATCAGCAGTTCCGTATCGGCATAGTCGAGCGCGCCAAACCGATCGGCGTCCAGAACATAAAGACGATTGTTGAGGCGAACGTGACCGGCCGACTGCAGAGCGAGGATCGATTGATCGAGCGCACGTGGGTCAGAGACACCGCTGGCCTCGACAACGAAGGCATCGGGAGGGTCGTCCCGGCAGAATCCGACAACCGAAGCGACCAAATCGTCGCTGAGGGTGCAGCAGACGCAACCGTTCTTCAGCGAAATTCGATCCGTATCGGCGGCCTCAATCAGATCATAGTCGATGTTGACCGCGCCGAAATCGTTCACAAAGACGACGATGCGCCGACCGCCAGCTCCGGCCAGCATCCGGTTGACCAGCGTCGTTTTGCCAGCGCCGAGAAACCCGCCGACGGTCACCAGTGGAACCCCAATGCGCTCAGCTTTCATATACCCGTTCCCCCGCCAACCAGGTCTGCTCGACCCTGATGTCCCGAAGGCGGTCGGGAGTCGTCGTCAGCGGGTTTTTGTCGAGAACCGCCAGATCAGCATGCTTGCCCGGCGTGATCGATCCGAGCACATCTTCCTTGCCGATCTGGAATGCGGCGTCGATGGTGACGGCGCGCAATGCGGTCTCATGGTCTAGGCATTCGCTTTCACCAACGCAGCGACCGTCACCAGCCCGCCGCGTCATCGCCGCCTGCATCAGCTCAAGGCATGACGGGTCGGTCATCGGCGTGTCGGCGTGCAGGGAAATCCGCATGCCCCGCCGCGCCGCGGTCCCGGCCGGAACATAGTGGGCGGCCCGTTCGGGGCCGAACAACACATCTTCGATCGGAACCCCCCAATGGGTGATGTGGTTGATGAAGAAGCTCGACAGCACACCCAACTCGATGGCCCGTTCGATCTGGTCTTCCCGCATCAGCGCGCAATGTTCCAGCCGAAAGCGGTGATGCGGCCGCGGCGCCTCTTCAAGCACCTTCTCCAGAAGATCGAGCACCATGTCGATCGTCCGGTCTCCCTGGGTGTGGATGGTCATCTGCCACCCTTGGCCAACATAGGTGCGGACCATCTCCTCGAAATAGTCGGCCGGATAGTTCGTGCCGCCCGTATGCCCGGCCTCAAGCCCCATGCGGCGGCGGGTGACGTCGTTGTCGAGATAAGGCTCCGTCAGCCAGATATTGCCGATGAAGGGAGAGCCATCCGCATGGATCTTCACACCAGCCATCCACAGGCGGTCGTCCTCGACACTGACCGGCTCAACCTGCATATCGGCCGTCACCGCCTGCTGATAGGCGGCAATGCGCGGCAGCGGCCAGCCCTGCCTCAGCGCGCTCAGAAAATAGGCCTTGTAAAAAGGCAAATAGAGGTGCTCGGTCGTGGTCGTGATGCCGTTTTCGATGAACTGGTCGATCATGGCGCGAAATTCGTCGTTGAGCCGGTCGTCGCCCCAGGCCTCGTAGAAGGATTCCAGCGCCCGCCAGGTCACGGCCTCGGCGATTTTTCCGGTTGGCCGGCCCGCTTCGTCCCTTTCGATAATCGATCCGGTCGGCGTCGGCGTCGTTTCGTCTATCCCGCAGGCTTCGAACCCGGCTGAATTCAGATAAAGCGCATGGCAGTTGGACGTCTGCACACCGAGTGGGTTTTGAGGTGCAATCGCATCGAGTTGGGCACGGCTCGGCCCAGCAAATCCGTCATGCAACTGGGCGTCCAGCCCAAAGAAAAGAAGATGTTCCCCAGGGCGCGCCGCCGCGACCCGCCGCTCGATTTTCGCCAGCACGGCGCGATAGGTCGGGACCGTCGACGCCCGAACGTCGACGACCGGTGCGCCACGGGTCTTGGCCGCCCAGAGCGGGTGAGAATGGGCGTCGATGAAGCCGGGCAGCAGCACCCGACCGGCCAGATCGATATCAACCGGGTCGCCGCGCAATCGCCGTCGGGCCTCTCCCAGGGCGCCGACGAACAGGATCCTGCCGTCCCGGACGACCACTGCCTCCGGGTTCGGACAGGAGTCGTCCACGGTGACGACCGGACCGCCATGGAACAGGATGTCGGTCATTCATCGGCGACCGCGGCGTAGCTGTCGGTCATGCGACCCGCCTTTGCCTGTGCGGTAAGAAAATCGTCGTTGGAAAAAAGCGGAATGATCGTGTGGCGCTTCGACATGCCGGTGGCATCCGCCAGCATCATGTTGGCGGCAACCGACGGCATGTCAGGCATCTCGTAGATGAACAGCATGTCGTATTCACCACACGTGCCATAGGCGTGCAGAAGCTTTCCGCCCATGGCGCCGACCGCCCGTTCCGAAACGGCTGCGCGGTCGTTCGGGCTCTTCAGCATCGCGGCCTTCTTGTCATTTTCGTATTTGATGAACATCGCCACGGTCACGGTCACAGCGTTTATCTCCTTTTACCCTGAATGATGCGGTCCAAAATCATGGCGCAGCACAGGATGGCCAGTCCGGCCAGTATGCCCTGCCCCTCCGAGGCGTATTGCAGCGCTTCGAGCACATCCTCGCCGAGCCCCTTGGCGCCAATGAGCGAGGCGATCACCACCATGGCGAGACTGAGCAGGATAGTCTGGTTGATCCCCGCCATGATCGACGGCATCGCCAGCGGGATGTCGACTTTCCACAGCAGATAACGGCGGCTGCCGCCAAAAGCCATCGCTGCCTCTCGTACGGTTTCCGGAACGCCGCGCAGCCCCAGAACGGTTAAGCGCACCACCGGCGATCCGCCGAAAATCATCGTTGCGATGATCGCCGCCGGCTTGCCGGTTCCAAAGAACGCGATGACCGGAATCAGGTAGACGAAGGCCGGCATGGTTTGCATGAAATCGAGCACCGGGCGCACAACGGAGTAGAGCCGTTGGCTGCGCGCACAGGCGATTCCAAGCGGAATGCCCAGCGTGATGGAAATGCAGGCGGCCGTGCCCAGTAGCGCCAGGGTCTTCATGCTCTTGTCCCAGAACCCAAGATAGCCGAGATAGGCCAGGCCGGCGGCCGTGAAGATCGCCGCTCGCCAGCCGGCGGACAGCCCGGTGAGCAGAAGAATGAAACCACCCATCACCGGCCAGGGGGTTTCGACAAAGATCGTTTCCAGAGCGTCCAGAACGCTGCGGATGCCCAGCGTCAAGGCATCGAAGAACCATTCGGAACTCACCGCCGCATTGGCCATCCAAGCCTTGATGGCATCGGCAACCGAGGCCTGAACCTGCGGGTCCGCCGGGAAGGTCGCAAGGGCCGGCACCGTGTCTGGGAATCCGAACTTGAGCGAGCAGGTGATGTAAGTAACAGCCGTCAGGACCGCGGCCAGGACGATCTTCTGCGCGCTCAGGCCGGCACCCATTGAGCGGTCCGACAGCCAGCGGGCGTAACGCGCCTGCAGGGCGGGATTCGCCAGCACCGCCTGAACGGCTTTGATCACCAGCAGGCCGACGAAGCCCAGCAACATGAGTTGAACCGCGGTCGCGTTTGCGGCGGCCGCCTCGGCCTTGATGCCGTCGATGGCGCGCTCCAGCGAAGCGATGGCGTTCTCGAAGGTCGCCACCCGGTCCGGAGCATTCTGCTTGGCTTCGGCCAATTGCTCATAGCGCTGGTTCAGCGTGTTCTCAATGCCAGGCAGGCGAGCAAGGATGGGCGCACCGAGGTCTCCCCAAAAGCCCCTGGCCAGTTGCACAACGGCGAAGGTCTCCAGGGCCACGAAGGGCAGGAAGTAGGACCACAGGCTGCGCATGCCGAACCAGATCGACCCGAGGAAAAAGGCAGCCCAGTTCCAGGTGAAGGCGAAACCGCGCTTGTCGCCGATGATCCGGAACTGATCTTCGTAGTAGGTCTCGCCAACGGTCACGAACCGCTTGACATCGGACATCTCGCCATCGTCGACGGGAACCGGGTGATCTGTGATGACGGTCATGCGTCCTCCGTTCCCAGAATGACCCCGTTGAGGATATCGTTCTTGGTAATGACACCCGTGGTTCCGATGTCCTCGTCGCGAACTAGGATTGCACCCTCGGTGCCGGATGACTTGACGATGATCTGCCGCAACGTGTCGTTGCCGGAGACTGTCAAAACATCTGTCGGCAGTCGGCCGTGCTTAGCTTCGAATTCCGGCAACGGCCGGGCCAGGCTATGAGCGCGGATCAGATTGATGCGGGAGATGCCGGCGACGAAATCCATCACATAGTCGTCTGTCGGATTCATGATGATCTCTTCCGGCGTTCCCGTCTGAACGATCACACCGTCCTTCATAATGGCGATGCGGTCGCCGATGCGAACGGCTTCCTCCAGGTCGTGCGTTATGAACAGGGTGGTCTTCTGCATGGAGCTGGCAAGCCGCATGAACTCTTCCTGCAACTGCCGCCTGATCAGCGGATCGAGTGCGCTGAACGGTTCGTCCATCAAAAGCACGTCGGCATCCGCGGCGATGGCGCGGGCAAGGCCGACGCGCTGCTGCATACCGCCGGACAGCTCGTGCGCGAACTTGTCCTTCCATTCCGAGAGCTCGACCAGCGCCAGGGCTTCCTCGGCCGCCCGCCAGCGTGCGTTTTGTGGTAATCCGCGGATCTCCAGCGGCATGGCAACATTGTCGCGGACCGAGCGGTGGGGCAGCAGCCCGAAATTCTGAAAGACCATGGCGATCTTCTGGTTGCGGACCTGGAGAAGCTCCTGCTCGTCCAGCGCCATGATGTCGAGGCCGCTCACCATGACCTTGCCGGCCGTCGGTGTCAGCAGCCGATTGACGTGACGCACCAACGTCGACTTGCCGCTGCCCGACAGTCCCATGATGCAGAAAATCTCGCTCCGTCGGACCGTGAACGTCGCGTCAGCCACGCCAACCACGCAGTTGAACTTTTCCAGGACCTCGGCTTTGGAGAGCCCGTCCTTTCGGATCGCCTCCATGGCCTCCTGCTGGCGGTCGCCGAAGATTTTCCACACTCCGGCAATGTCGATGACGGCGTCACCGTTTTCCTGCGGCTGCTGGCGGATGGTCAAACGGCCTCCTTTGCCGTGCGTTGAAGCACGGTCAACCGTCGGGTTGGCGGTAAGGAAAGAGGATTGGCGCCGGACCGCCGGGAATAAAAGCGGCCGGCGCCTCCCGGGAGGGCTATCTAGTTCAGCCCGAGCCAACCGTCGACACGGTCGGAATTGGCGGCTATCCACTCGCGAGCGACGTCCTCACTTGAGCGTTTCTTGACCACGATTTCGTGAGTGAAGTTGTTCACCGTATCGGTGTCCATGTCGATCCTGGCAAGGAACGCGGCCACATCCGGCGTGCGCTGCTCAAGCGACTTCGAATACCCGACATGGATGGTTTTCGCCTTGTCGGCGGTCGAGACCTTGGAGTTTTCGAACCAGTTCGGATCCTGGGCCGGCTGCTTCATGTCGTATTTCGCAGGATCGTATTCCGGCTCCTCCAGGCGCACCATGTCGAACACGAACCAGTTGTAATGGGGCGCATAGCAGTAGAACGCATAGCCCTCGTTCTTGTTCAGTGCGTCCGAGATAGACGCGGTCGCCACCTCTTCCTCAGCTTCGATCGGCTTGAAGAAGTTGCTGATGCCGTAGTCGCGTACCTTTACGGAGTTGATCTTGGTTGAGGCCCACCCCGGTGCACCCACCCAGATATCACCCATGCCGTCGCCGTCGCGATCCATCAGCTTGGCGGCCTCCGGGGTGGCAAGGTCAAACACGCTTTTGATATTGTGCTTGGCGGCAAACTCCTTCGGCGCACAGAAGGCAGAGAAACCCTCGTAATTGCCCTTGCTTAGCGCGACGGTTTTGTTGCCATCGACATATTCGTCGGTGAAGTTCGACTGGTTCGGCAGCCACACGTCCGGATGAACGTCGATCTCGCCCTTGCCGCGGTCCATCGCCTTGAAAATCACCGCATTGGTGCCGGGAACAAGCTCTGCCTTGCCGCCGAGCTTGTCCTCGATGACAACCTTGATCAGGCCTGCCATGGCGCGACCGCTCGCCCAGTTCGGCTCAGCCACCTTCACGACTTCCTGCGCGATGGCAACGGTTGATGTGGTCAGCGCGATAGCGCCCGACAGAGCCAGCGTTTTTAGTTTGCCCATGACATTTCCCCTTCTTTTCGAACTCCTGACATGTCAGACATTTTAGATGACATGTCAATATAGAAATGTTAATTAGATGAAATGACATGTCATACTGGAAACGCGATCATGGTAAGAAACGGCATTGATTCCAGCATCGAGATAACCGTGCCGCAGCAAGCCCAAAGCAGAATCACCAACCCGCCCCTTCCCGAAGGGGTCCGGCAGATGAAAGACGAAGCCTTTCGTGATCTTGAAAGAATGATCGTCAATGGTGAGCTCGCACCGGGACGCTGGGTTTCGGAGACCGACCTCATTGAAGTTTCCGGTCATACGAGAGCGCCCGTTCGGTCGGCCATTCAGAGACTGGCAGACGAAGGTCTGCTGACCATCGTGCCGCGCCGCGGCGCGCAGGTCTGCCCGATCGATCACACTGAACAGTTCCGGGCGCTGGAACTGCGGCGCGCAGTCGAGACCCTCGTCGCCCGCTCTGCCGCCAAACGGGCGACGCCGCAGCAAAAGGAACGCCTGCGCAACCTCGCCAAGCGCTTTCTCAAGGCGGCGTCCGAGCGCAGCCAGGAGCAGATGACCGAGCTCGATGCCGAGTGTTTCGAGCTGCTGATCAAGGCATCCGACAACCGCTTCGCCGCCAGGGCGCTGACATCGGTGAAGGGCCTTTCGCGGCGCTTCTGGGTGATCCATCAGGAGCAATATGGCGATCTCATGCGCATGGCCACCGCCCATGCGAAGGTGGCACAAGCCGTTTCCGAAGGCGACGAGGAGGCTGCTGCGGCGGCAGTCAGCGCCGTGGTCGATTATGTCGAGGAATTCACCCTCGAGGTCGTTGGTTTCAGCCGCTCCTAGAATTGGATTGGTTAGCCACTCTCACTCAATCCGATAGTTCGAGGGCTTTCAGGATATCGTCGAACTGCGTGTCCACAGCGCGCAACGCGGACCATAAGAGCTGAATCTCGACTGCCGCTTGCGGCGTCGAGATAGGGACTGTTGTCAGCGGCTTACCATCATAGGCAACGTCACCAGGTGGGCGAGAGTAGCTGATACCGATGCCGGAGTCATGGGCAGCCAGAGACCGCATCAGCTCGAGCGATGTCGCCTTGTGGGCGACGGTTGGCGACAACTTCAGCTGGTTGAACAGGTTGCGCATGAAGCCTTCGGACAAGGCCTCCGTGGACAGGATGATCGGATGGGCGGCAAGCTCCACCAATTCGACTGAGGGGCGTTTTGCCAGAGGGTGTTCCGTCGGCAGGAACGCCACCGGCGTGACAGTTCTGATCTTGCGCCGTTCGAATTTGCCTTCGAATCCAACATCGTAAGAGATCACGATATCAGATCGGCCTTCGGCGAGGTCGGCGGCAAGATCGGCAAACCGACCCTCCCTGCCACTCAAGGACATGGCTGGAAACCGTTGCCTCAGAGTCTCCAGCGCCGGCGCCAGATACCACGGTGCAATGTCCTCGAAGCATCCCAGGACAAACGGCGGCGGCTCTCTCGGCTCCCTTTCGATCTCGGTCGCCAGGCGGAGCAGATTGCGGGCTTGTTCGACCAGGCGATGCCCGAACGGTGTGATCTCGATAGCCGCTCCCTTGCGTCGGACGAAGATCGCCTGCCCGAGTTGCTGCTCGACCCGCGTGATCGCAACCGAAAGGGAAGGTTGCGAGATGTGCAGCATCGCTGCCGCGTCCGTGAGGCTTCCTGCCTCGGCGACGGCAACGACATACTCATACTGGCGCAAGGTGTTATATAGCATCAAGCTATTAATATCATACGCATATATTATTGGAAACTAATTCTGAATAATCCTATTGTGCAGGCGACACGCAGGAGACCGATGATGCACCCGCTTCTCACCCAGGACCACATCGATGCCTACCAGCGCGACGGTGTCGTGCTGATCAAGGGCTTGTTCGCCGACCATGTCGACACGATCCGTGCCGGCATCGAGCGCAACATGGCCGAACCCGGCCCATATGCCGCCGAAAACCTGAAGGAGGGCGAAGGAGGGCGCTTCTTCGATGACTACTGCAACTGGACACGGATACCCGAGTTCGAGCAGGTGATCCGGTCGTCGCCGGCCGCAGCCGTGGCCGCAGACCTGATGCAATCGGACCGGGTCCAGGTCTTCCACGACCATGTGCTGGTCAAGGAGCCCGGAACCTCCAAACCGACACCCTGGCACCAGGACGGCCCCTACTATTTCGTCGATGGCCGGCAGAACGTCAGTTTCTGGTCGCCGGTGGATCCCGTCACCGATGCAAGCCTTCGCTGCGTCGCCGGCAGCCACAAGTGGGAGAAGCCGGTTCTGCCGACCCGCTGGCTGGCGGAAACGAGCATCTACCCGGATGATGACGAGTACATGCCGGTGCCTGATCCCGATGCCGAGGGCATGGAGATCCGTGAGTGGGCGATGGAACCCGGCGACGCGGTCGCCTTCAACTACAGTATTTTGCACGGAGCCCGCGGCAACACGACCGCAAGCCGGCGTCGCGCCTTCTCGTTGAGGCTGGTTGGCGACGATGCCCGTTATGTTGAACGCCCGGGGCGAACCTCGCCGCCCTTCCCGGGCCACGACATGCAGCCCGGGCAAGTGTTGCGCGAGGATTGGTTCCCGGTCGTGTTCGAGCGCTGACGCGGATCCGGATTAGAGCAAAGGGCGATAAGTTTGGATCATTTGATGGCTGCAGATCGGTTCTAGTCTTCCAGTCTGGTGTTCAGCGCGCGGCTTGCCAGGATCGCCGGTATGGAGAACAGAACGAAGGTCGCGAACAGCCAGACGGCCGAGTTGGCGATACTGTCGATTTCGCCGCCTCTGAATCCGCTCATATTGGCCACCAGGCCCGCAACGGCCGTGCCGAAGGCGACAGCGAACATCTGGATGGTCGACAGGGCCGATGCCGCCATGTCGCGTTCGTCCGCTTCGGTGAACTGCAGCACAAATGTGTTGAGGTGCGGCCAGCCGATGCCAACACCAGTGCCGAGAAGGACAAGCGACAAGGCCATGATAACGGTCAGCACGGGGCCGGAGGCAGCGTGCATCGGGGTCGCGTAGCCCAACAGCGCGGAACCCGCCACCATCAGCAGCGGACCTGCGAGCACCGCCAGCCGCATCCTGCGGCCTGTCAGCCGCGCTGAAAACACCTCCGATGCCGCCCAGCCAACCGACACCAGCGCCGCGATATAGCCTGCCGTCAGTGGGCTTAGCCCATGCAGACGCTGCAGATAAAAGGGCATGAAGAACTCGGCGTTGACGCAGAAGATCAACAACGCCATCAGCGCAAAGGCCAGGAAGAGCACCGATCCGGGTCTCATCGCGCCACGCGGAAACAGACGGACATTGCTCGTCTCTTCACGCCGCATAAGCAAAAAGACCATCGCCACCGCGACGAGCAGTCCGAGCACCGCCCACACGGGCGAGGGCGCCAGGCCGCCCACGGTCACGCTGAGAACAGACCCGGCCAGGAGGGCGAGCTGGCCGAAGGCAATCGGCTCCGACGGTGCCCTGTCCCGTGCAACCGCCGGCACCAGCCACAGCGTCAGCAGAACGAACAGGCCAGTGACGGGGATGAGAGATCCGAAGCCCATGCGCCACATCCCCAGCTCGGCGAAGATGCCGCCGACCGCCGGACCGAAGAGCATCATGATGCCCCAGGTACCCGATAGCAACGCCATGGCGCGCGACCACAGCCGCTCGGGATAGACAAAGACAATCATCGAATAACACAGGGTGAACATCATCCCGCCGCCGCTGCCCTGGACCACCCGGCCAATCAGCATGGCCGGCATGCTGGGCGCGGTTGCAGCGAGAAGGCTGCCCAGCGTGAACACCAGGCCGGCGATGGCAAATCCACCGCGCGCGCCGACACGGCGGATCAGCCGGCCGGTCATGGCGGCGGCGAGAATGGCTGCCAGCGTGAAAAGCGTGGCGTTCCAGGCATAAAGCCCCTGGCCGCCGATTTCGCCGACGATCGACGGAAGCATCGTGGCGGAAATATTGATGTTGACCGCGTGCAGCGAGATTCCACCCGCCAGAACGGCGGAAACCGCCGCATAGTCTCCCCAGAGAATGTCTCCCCAGCCGACGGCGCGGTCCTGTTCAACGATGGTGGCCATGGTCGTTTTTACCCTTTCCAGAGCGCATGAGTCGAATTCAGGCTTGCCTTGCTACTTCCTCAACTTAAGTTGAGGTCAAGCGGAACAATCAAAGGAGAGTTCGATGAACAGACAAGGCGGTCTCACGGTCGGCGAAGTGGCAGCCCGCAGCGGCATTGCCGTATCCGCCGTGCATTTCTACGAGCGTAAAGGGCTCATCTCTTCGGTCCGTAACAGCGCCAACCACCGGCGCTATTCACCGACGGTCCTGCGCAAGATCGCCATCATCCAGGTCGCGCAAAGGGCCGGCATTCCGCTGCGGGAAATCGCCGGCGCCATGGATTTCCTGCCTCCGGAAGCCAAGGTAACGGTCCGGCACTGGGAGAAGCTCTCCTCACGATGGACCGAAGAACTGGACGACCGCATCGCGCGACTGCAGCGCCTGCGCGACGGCATGGCCGCCTGCATCGGCTGTGGTTGCCTGTCGCTCAAGACCTGCAAGCTGGTCAATCCGGACGACAGGATCGGCGCCAACGGCCCCGGTCCGCGCTATCTCGAAGAGGACGCCCCGGAATCCTTTGATCTTTGATGCCGGATCCTTGTCGGCCGGGATGCTATTCGACGCCCTCTCGTTCTGTGAGGATCCGGTCGATCAGACCCCACTCCAAAGCCTCTTCGGCGGTCATGAAACGATCGCGATCCATCGCCTGCTCGAATTCCTCATAGCTGCGATGGCAGTGCTGCGCGTAGAGTCGGGTCATCCGTTGTTTTGTTCTGCCGATTTCTTCTGCGTGGATCAGCATGTCCGAGGCCTGACCCTGCAGCCCACCCGATGGCTGGTGAATCAGGATGCTGGCATTGGGCAATGCAGCGCGTTCACCGGCTTCACCGGCCATCAACAGGAAAGAACCCATTGAGCGCGCCGTCCCCATGCAGAGCGTATGAACCGGTGGTCGGAGATATCGCATGGTGTCGTACATCGCCAGACCGCTGGTCACGACCCCGCCCGGCGAGTTGATATAGAGATGGATCGGCTTCTTCGGGTTTTCAGCCTCGAGGTACAGCAGCTGAGCGCAGATGAGCGCGGACATCGCGTCGTTCACCTCGCCGTTCAAAAACACGATCCTCTCGCCGAGCAGGCGCGAGTAGATATCGAATGAACGCTCGCCACGGCTCGATCGTTCCACAACCATGGGGACGAGTTGCATTGCTTCGCGCATGGGCGAACTCCTGTTTCCTGCTGTGTCGGTTGTTGTGCTGCGCCGTCAGGCGGCGCGCATCGCCTCGGGTTCATTGCCGTTTGCGGCAGGCGGAACACTTTCGGTTTCGACCGGCGCATGAACGATTGTCAGGATTGTCCCGCCGTTCGCGCCAGGCTGGAGCCGAAAGGCAACCAGGCTTTCGAGGAATGGTGGCTCACGCTCCCGCATTCGGTAAGAGATCTCGTCTTCCGGAGTAGCGGATACGGGATCGGCATCGGCCAGATCAGGCAGCCATCTTTCACGAAACGCCGGGATGCTCAGCGCCCGCCAGACCCGCTCCCGTGGTGCGTCGAGCTCGAACTCAAGCACCAGGTTCTCCGTGTGATCGTCCGTGTGGCTCATTGGTCCATTTCCCTCAGCAGATCCCGGAGCGCATCGACACGCGTCGGCCAATAGGCGCGGTATTTTGCGAGCCAGTCAGCAATGTGTGCCAGCCCGTCCGGATTGACCTCGTAGTTGATGAAACGCCCTTGCCGTTGCTCCCGCACCAGGTTGGCGTTGCGCAGCACCGCGAGATGTTGGGACATTGCCGGCTGGCTGATGGTCATGCCCTTTCGCAGGGCGCTTGCATTCATGCCGCCGTCGGCCAGCTTCTCGAAAATCGCGCGACGCGTCGGATCAGCCAGCGCTCTGAATATGTCGTTCTCTATCATGCCAACACATAAGCACACACTTATATGATTCGCAACCTCTGAAAGAAAATGGAACGTTTGCACCGTTTTGAAACGCAAAAACAACGACTGAGCTGGTCCACAAGGATGGTTGACCGCGTTAAAGAGTGTAAGCAAGCACACGACAAACGCTGCCAACGGACCGCCCGATGGATTCACTGACACAATTTACTTTGGGAGCAGCGGTCGCCGCGTTGTGCCTTGGCAAGAAACTCGGACCGCGCAAAGCGGCCCTTCTTGGTGGCCTCTTGGGAACGATTCCCGATCTTGATGTTTTGCTGCCAACCGACAATCCGGTGGATGCGTTCGTCTTCCATCGCGGATGGACGCACTCTGTGTTCGTCCACGCGGTGGTGACGCCTGTTATCGGGGAGCTTCTCGTCCGTTCAGTCGATGCCTTGAAGGATTCGCGAATCAGAGTCTGGCTGACCGTTTTCGCCTGCCTGTCGTCGCACGCCATCATCGACGCCGTAACCGTCTATGGTACCCGTCTGTTTTGGCCCCTCTATCCGGATCCGATCGGCATCGGATCCATCTTCATCATCGATCCGCTTTACACGCTCCCCCTGCTTTTTGTCGTCATCTGGGCGCTAGCGCGCGGAAGCTGGTCATCGCGCCTCCAGAGCTGGTTGGCGGCAGCCCTTGTTTTCAGCACCGCTTACCTGGGCCTCGGCACGGTGCTGCAGGCCCATGTCGAAAGGCGGGCGGAGGCCATATTTGCCGATGCCGGTATCGACGCGCGCAACATCTTCGCCATCGCAGGCCCGTTCAACATCCTCGTCTGGAAGGTCATCGGACAGGAAAACGATCGCTATCACAATCTCTATCTCTCGGTCTTCGACGACGACAGCCAGGCGCGCTTCTATACCCACCCGACCCGGCCCGATCTGACCGCCTGCCTGGCCGGCAACGAGGATTTTGAAAAGCTCCGGTGGTTCAGCCGGGGCTATTTCCGAACGGTCGTGCAGGACGGTAAAATTGTCGTTTCGGACCTGCGAATGGGTCTAACTCCAAGCTACGTGTTCACTTTTGCAGTTGCAGAAGTTCGGTCCGGAACGGTGAGAGCAACCCCTCCGGAAACTATCGCCAGCGAGTTGACATCACTCGATGAAGACCTGGATTGGCTCTCTGAACGCCTGGTCGGTCAACCGGCCGTCAGGGTCTCCGAGGCAACTGTCATGGAACAAAGAAAGCCCCGCCAGCAGGCATCTTGCGGCGATACGGGTTGATTGGTGATCGGCTGGCGCCGCAGCACTAAATGCTCCAATGGAATCCCGTTTCCTTCTCGGACCGCTCCCAGAGTTGCGCCATGACCGCCTTGTCATAGGCATAGGGTTCAAGCGATCCTCTTCCGACAGGACCGACCCATTCCATACGCCCGGTTGGGCCATACAGAGCCCGTTGATCCATGCCCTTCTCGGTGGCGCACATGACCTCCGGATAAGCACCCTTTTGCGCTGATTGGACCAGCGGCGACAGCGACATCAGCCCGAACACGATCCGTGTGGTCAGGCTGCCACTCGTGCTGATCAGCGATGTCGCGGATGCCCCGGGGTGGCAGACAAACACGTCGACGGTCCTGGACGCCGCCTTCACCCGGTCCTGCAATTCGTAGGCAAACATCATCTGCGCCAGCTTGCTTTGGCTGTATGCGGGATTGGCCTTGTAGTTCTTGTCCCAATTCATGTCCTCGAACTGGATGGTCCTCAGACCCATCTTGTAGCCAAGGCTGGCAACAACAACGATCCGTCCGTTGTTTTCTTCAAGGCGATCGAAGAGCATCCCGCACAGAACAAAGTGACCGTAGTGGTTGGTCCCGAGCTGGCTTTCGAAGCCGTCCCCGGTGAGCTTCCGCGTCGGCACCTGGGCGATTGCCGCATTGCAGATCAGCGCATCGATCCGCGGAACGCTCTTCAACACTTGCGCCGCCGCTTCGCGCACGCTGGCAAGATCGGCCAGGTCCATCCGGATAAAACTCACATCGACGCTCGCACCGAATTCCGCTTTGAGGTTTTCAATGGCTGCAGTCGATTTCTCCGCGCTGCGGTTCAGCATCACCACCTTTGCGCCCTTCGACAAAAAGATGCGGGAAGCCTGAAATCCCGTACCGGCATTGGCGCCGGTTATGATGTAGGTCTTGCCTGAAAGTGAGCCAAGGCGCTCCGGCGTCCAGCCGCTGGGCCCGAATTGGGTGTCTGCCATCATTTCGCTCCACTTTGGCGCACCGCGCCATTGGTGTTTGATTTGATGTGCAGGTTAATCTCAGCGACACACCGGAATAGACCGTATCCTCGCGATTACTTGCCCAATTGTATCAGGACGGTTGTCATGCCTGAATTGGCGGCGCTAAGTTGACCGCATGAACCAGGATCAGATCAGGCAAATGATCGAAGGCCGGATGCGGGAAGACGGCCTGATTGAAACGGCCGTGCCGGGCGTGAAGCTGTTCCGCATGACGCAGCCCATGCCCTGTGCCCCCGCGGTCTATGAACCCTGTGTCGTGGCCATAGCAAGCGGGGTCAAGGAAGCGGTACTGGACGGCCAGAGATACGTCTATGACAACCGACAGTATCTTTGTTGTCCGGTGTCCATGCCGGTCAAGGCGGGCACACCTTCGGCATCAGCGGAAAATCCACTTATCGGTGTTTATATCTCTCTCAATGCGCGCGTGATGAGCGAGCTTGCGATCGAGTTGGAGAACTCTGCTGGTCAGACCGGGAACGCCAGGCGCAGCCCGGTCTCGCAGGGGATTGGCCTTGCAAACTGGGACGAGACCTTCTCCGATGCGTTGTTGCGGTTGTTAAAACTGAACTCCAGCGAAACGGATGCAACCGTCCTGGGAGAGGCTCGGCTGCGCGAGCTCTACTATGCCATTTTGAAAGGTGAGGCGGGAAGTTTTGCCAGGCAGGCTTTCGGGGCCGGCAACGCCATAGCCCGATCGATCGCCCATGTGTCATCCCGCTTGAACGAGCCGATCTCCATTGACGATCTGGCCAACCGGGCGGGCATGAGCCGTGCCGTGTTTCATCGTAAATTCAAACACGCTACGACAATGTCACCTATCCAGTTCGTGAAACTGATGCGCCTCAACAGCGCGGCAATGAAGATTGCCGAGGGCATGCGGGTGAGTGAAGCGGCGCTGGACGTGGGTTACGTCAGCCCGTCGCAGTTCAGCCGGGAGTTCAAACGAACCTACGGCCAGTCTCCGAGACAGTGGAGCGATACCCTGCACCCGCAATTGGGCATGGCGTGATCAGAAGCCAAAAGCAGCATCTCGCCTGCTAGGTTAGATCACCCGAACCACCGTGGTCGGCGCCAGTCTGGGCAGCAACCGCAGCATGGCTTGCCGCTCGATGGCAATGCAGCCCTCGGTCGGCGCGTGGCCGGGGCCGGCCAGGTGAAAGAAGATGGCGCTGCCGGTGTGACGACGGCGCTCCCGGATGTTCCAGTCGAGCACGACGCAAATATCGTAGAGCCCGTCGTCGCGCATCATGCGCTCATGGTTGTCGGAAAACGGCAATTGCACCGGCCTGTTATAGGCTGCGTGATGCGGCGCATCGCACCATCCCATCCGGTCGTCGATCGGCCGCATGGAAAGCCGCGTTTGCGGAAGCCGCACGCGATCGGCGCGATAGTAGCCGTTGATCAGACGCATGGCCCCGAAAGGCGTCGCCCCGTCGCCCTCTCGTTTCAGCGCCGTCAGGCCGGCGCGTCCGATCGCGGCCGGGATCGTCCAACCACCAGCCTGCAGCAAAGCCCGCTGAGGACGTCGCGGATCGCGCCGCAGGATCAATTCGCGCAATGCTTGGATTTTGACGCATTCCGCATATATCTTGGCGTTCACGTTTGTTAACTCCGGGATCACAGCTAAGTGTGCAGGGGCTGTGCTATCCTTTTACATTCGAGCCGGCACGCCTATCTAGTGTCCTGAAACTGAAGTTCGTAACATCTTGCAGCGCGCTCCGAACGAACTTCAGTTTCAAACAGGACACTAGCAAGATTATGATTCTAGTGTGGTTTATGGATTTGAAGTTCCTGCCAGGAGGTCGCTGCAATCGCCATAGGAACTTCAAATCCACCACACTAGGGTCGGCAACGAAATAGCATTATCGCATTTGGAGGGATTGCATGACCGCCAGAACTATCCTCATCGTCGACGACGACGACGATCTCCGGGAAACGCTGGTCGAGCAGCTGTCGCTTTATGAAGAATTCTCGATTCTTCAGGAATCGTCAGCGACCAAGGGCGTTCAGGCGGCCCGCAACAACCATATCGATCTGTTGATCATGGATGTCGGCCTGCCCGACATGGATGGTCGCGAGGCGGTCAAGCTGCTGCGCAAGGGCGGCTTCAAGGCGCCCATCATCATGTTGACGGGACACGACACGGATTCCGACACCATTCTCGGCCTCGAGGCCGGCGCAAATGACTATGTCACCAAGCCGTTCCGGTTTGCCGTGCTTCTGGCGCGGGTGCGCGCCCAGTTGCGCCAGCACGAACAGAGCGAAGACGCCACGTTCACCGTCGGCCCCTACACGTTCAAGCCCAGCCAGAAGCTGCTGCTCGACGACAAGGGCGGCAAGATCCGGCTGACTGAAAAGGAATCGGCGATTATCCGCTACCTTTACCGGGCCGATGAGAAAGTGGTTACCCGCGACGTGCTGCTTGAGGAGGTCTGGGGCTACAATTCCGGCGTCACCACCCACACGCTGGAAACCCATGTCTACCGGCTGCGCCAGAAAATCGAACGCGACCCGTCGAATGCCGAAATCCTGGTGACGGAAAGCGGCGGCTACAAGATCATCCCCTGACCCGCATAAACGACAGTGCTTGATCCGGTTGAAGAACCGCTAGCGCACTTGCATGGGATCGGGCCTGGCGGGCACGGACAACGGCGCTGGTCGACAGTGCCCTCCACCGAGACTGTCAGGCCCCCAATCCCTTGCTGATCGCGTGCGCCGTCGAAAGCGTCTGACGCTCGACGGCCTTTTGGAAACCTTGAGCCGATTTCGTCGCGCTGATGGCAGCAACCACCGCTCCGGACATGTCGCGGACCGGCGCGGCAACGCTGCACAAACCGCTTTCGAACCGGCCTTCGTGCACCACGGTCTGTGCTTGTCGGTCGGTCTCGACATTCTCAAGCACCGCTGCCAATTCACGAGCCGGCCGGTCTGCCATCAGCCGTCGGATATCGCGGTCTGACTTGTGGGAAAGAAGCAGGCGGCCCATGGCCGTTTGAGAAGCGGGTAGCCGGCTGCCGACATGAACGAGCGAAGAAAGGCCATCGGTTGCGGGATAGCGAATGAGGTAGAGAACGTGTCGGCTATCCAGCACGCCAAGATGCGTCGACCAGTCGAGTTCGTCACGCAAGGCTTCCAGGGGTTTCTGGGCAACTTCCAAAAGCTCGCGACTGGCCAGGAAGCCGTAGCTCAGGCTCAGAACCTGCGGGCCCAGCCGGTAGCGAGCTTTCCCGGGCACCTCCAGAAGGTACCCTTCGGACACCAGCGTGTGCACGGTCCGAAAAGCGGCCGAGCGCGTGACACCCAATGAGCGTGCAATGTCAGCCAGACCTTGTTCGGGGCTTCGCGGTGTGAAGCTTTTGAGTGCGGCCAGCCCTCGGATGAGGCCAGGCACGAGATAGGGGTCTTTGTCGCTCATAACGCGCCGTGTTTCATATACAAAACGGAACCTTCCCCGGAAAACGCAAGTTTTGCAAGATCGGATCAACGGATCCAAAAGGAGCACGGCATGAATATCCAAACCACAGAAGGGCTGACCCTGGCTGACCGGCTGAGCGCCAACACCGGACGCTTCACCGACAAGACATTCGACTGGAACGCCTTTCCGTCCAACAGCGGCTTCGACGAACTCGCCCGGGCCCAGATGCGCTACATCGGGGCTGGCGGCTCACCAAAAGTGGGCGATACCTCGACGCTGAAAGCCGACAATTTCACGGTCAGCCTGA
This sequence comes from Hoeflea sp., assembly GCA_965216535.1. Classification (GTDB taxonomy): domain Bacteria; phylum Pseudomonadota; class Alphaproteobacteria; order Rhizobiales; family Rhizobiaceae; genus Hoeflea_A. Next base: position 569,605 of record OZ244175.1, on the reverse strand, counting down.
TCTACAAGGAACCCGGCCGCTATGCCGCGTGCCACAGTCATGAGATCGAGGAGAGCTTTCTCATCATCGACGGTGCACTGATCGTTGGCTGGGAAAAGGACGGGGAGGTCGTCGAGGTCAACCTTGGCCCCAAGGACATGATCCTGAATGCACGCGAAATCGGCCACGGCTTCCGCGTGGACGGCGTGGAACCGGTGATGATGTCGATTTCGGTCGATGTCGGAAAGCCCTTGCCGCCGGTCTATCACTATCACCCGAAGGAACATCCCAGCGAGCTGGCGCGCAGCTTCGGCGCCGAACCGGGCAAGACACTGAAGTTCGACCGCAAAAGCGATCACCCGATTCAGAAACTGATGTCCGAATACGTCGTTCGCCATGCCGAACTTCCAACCATCTGGGACGAGGCCGGATTCACGCGCAAAGTCTACGTGGGCGATGCGCCGGGTGCGGTCAAACACGATACCTGCCGCAAGGAAATGTGGGGGCTGCCCATGGGCGCCAGGCTCGCGCCGTTCACCCGCAATGTCGAGGACGCATATCTTTGCCTGGAAGGGGCTGTGGAGGTTGTCTGGGTCGATGACAACGGCGACGAGGCCGTGGTCGAACTCGGACCGCGCGATCTGGTCAAGACGCCCGCGGGCCAGGCACATTATCTGCGCAATCCCGGCGCGAGCTCGGCGGTCGTCTGGACTGTGATCGGTTCGTCGGGTGACGATGGCGCAGTCTACCAGAAGCGCCTGAAGAGAAGCCCGACACGTACGAAGCGCTGACAGCGGCCGCAAAATTCGATTTGTGGCCGCATCCAAATCTCGAATGGCGAGAGGGCTGTGAGCCAAGGCGTTGATGGGCGGCGGCGCCGCCCATGCGTCTATTCTACAGCTCGCAGCTGCGCATCAGCCTCCCGGTTCAGCGCATCCAATCTTCCATAAAAACCGTCTACTGCCGACTGGGCCGTTTCACGGAGCCGTGCATTGCGCGGACCGTAGTCGCCCTCAATTTCCTCTGAACCCGCCTCGCCGACCGAGCGCGACACATTCTGCACAAATTCGCACACCGGATAGCGTGCCTTGCCAAACGCCGTAAGCGCGGTGTCTGGATCGTCGATCCGGGCCAACGCCTGTGCCAGAACAACCGCATCCTGCATGGCCATCGCACCACCCTGGCCCATGAACGGCGTCGAAGCGTGAGCGGCGTCGCCGATCAGCAGAACCCGCCCGACATGCCAGGGCAATGGCAGCACGACCTCTTCAACAGCCGTATAGAGCAACTCGGTTTCAGGCCTCAGCTCATCCAAAAAGGCCCGCGCAGGACCGGCAAATTCTGCAAAGCGTGCCTGCATTTCGGACGGCCAGGTCTCCGGCGGATAATAGGCGTTGTCCGGCTCGGCAAGGGTGCCGAATGTGTAGAGCTTGTCGTCACTGATCGGCATGATGCCGAAGCGCTTGGCTGGCCCCATCATCATGATCTTGTCGGTCAGCTCCGGCGGCCGCCGATGCACGGACCGCCACACCCCAAAACCGGTGTAACGGGGTGCCAGATCCACACCAATCTGTTGGCGCGTCGTCGAGCGAACACCATCCGCGCCGACCACCAGGTCGAATCGCCCCTGCGTGTTGTCCGAGAACGTGACGTCGACGCCCGCGTCGTCTTGTTTGATGCCCACGACGGTGGTGCCCAGCGTCAGAGGGACACCCAACGCAGAAACCCGACCGGCCATGACACGATGCATCTCGGCCCGTTTGATCCCGAGGATAGCGGGAATGCGTTCCGGGTCTTGTGTGGGGTAGATGGTTTCAACGATCGGGTCGCCGAGGTGATCCAGATAGACATTCCGCCCGTTGGGCACGCCAAAGCCGGCAGCCACGATGGCATCCAACAGTCCGAGCGCATCCAGGCTGACAAGCCCGTTGGCATAGACAAAAATACCGGAGCTCTGAAACCGCCATTCGCTTTGTTTTTCAACAATCTGCACGCGGTGGCCCTGGTCCGATAGTGCGATTGCGGCACTGCACCCGGCGATTCCTCCGCCGACGATCAGGATATCGAGAATATTGGGCAATTGAGGTCTCAAGCTTGATGTGTGGGTATGAGTTCGGCGGCTTGCAACGCCATTTGACGTTCAGCCAACAGGTGAAGCATCTCGGTCTTGCGTTCAGTTGCTGCCGGATCCGCCCAGAGGTTGGAAATCTCGTGTGGGTCAGACGCAAAGTCGTATAGTTCGCCCAGCTTCGTGGCCTCGAAGAGGGTCAACCGCCAATTGTCGTGCACAAGGGTTCGACTTGCGGTTTGTCCGCTCTTGTCGGCGAAAGACAGCCCCGCATCTTCGATCAGCACCGGAAGGTTTGGAGCATCCTCGGCCAGAAGATCCCGCCCTTGCATGCCAATGGGCTGCTGCACCCCGGCGCGCGCCAGCAGAGTCGGCGCGAAATCAATTGCGCTGCCCTGGATGTCGGTGGTCGAGGCCTCGCTATCAGGAGCGGCCCAGATCAACGGCACCCGTATCAGGCCACGCGAGTGCACCCCGTGCTTCAGGACGGTACCGTGATCGCCCATGTAATCGCCATGGTCGGACATGAAGACGACGTGGGTATTTTCAGCCTTTCCGGTCTGTCGAAGAGTCCCGACGATGCGGCCCACCCAGTCGTCAATCATGGTGATCGCGCCGTAGTTCAGCGCCGTTATATAACGCACCAATTCGGGGTCGGCGTGAAACGGCCAGTAGGCTTCCGGCTTTTCGTCGCCGATCTCATAGACCCGATGCAGATGCGCAGGCAGATCATTCCTGGCACGGGTCGGGTGACCAAAGCTGGCGGGCAACGGGATGTCGGCCGGATCGTACATGTCGAAGTAGCGACCGGGCGGTGTGAAGGGGTGGTGCGGGTCGGGAAAGGATACGAGGAGAAGAAACGGGCGATCGTCCGCATCCTCGAGGAACGCCAGGGCTTGCTCTCCAACGTAGCTCGTCGGGTAAAGTGCTTCAGGCAGCGCCGTACGCCAGATCTGCGGTTGGTTGTGCGGCGCACCAGCGAGCGCCTCCGGGCGTCCGCGGGGATCGAGTGCATCGCCCAGCCGATCGCGCAGCCAGCCGGTGTAGTGCCCCTCGACCTTGTCGCCATGACCAATGCAAAGAGCCAGATGGTCAAAGCCATAGTAGGGACGCGGCACGTCGCGGCCGGGATCTTTGATCCAGTGTGACTGGATTTCGCATTCGTACTCGGGACCTTCTCGTTGCTGGCGCATGGACCGATCGAATGGCACCTCGGGTGGCGCTCCGATGCCACGATGATCCGGCGGTTTCGCCTCGACGGGAGACACGTTCTGGAAATGTGCCTTGCCCACAAGTCCGGTGCGATATCCTGCGCTCCGCAGAACGTCTGCATAGGTCGTGCTGCTCAGCGATAGCGGTATTCCGTTCTTGCGACACCCGTTCACGGTGGTGAGTTGACCGGTGGCCAGCGCAGCGCGGTTCGGCTGGCAGAGCGGGTTGGACACAAAAAACTGGCTGAACCGCGTCCCGCGTTCCGCCAAAGCGTCCAGATTTGGCGTTTTGACGATCGGGTTGCCGTAGCACCCCAGGTGATCGGCCCGTTGCTGGTCGGTCATGATGACAATGAAATTTGGACGCCGGTCAGTCATTATCGGATGAGGTCGCGATACTCTGCCACGGGCTTCTTCGGCCCCCACATTCGGGCTGAAAACGCGTGCTCGCCCTTTTGATACATTGGCAGGTCGCGCAGGCGGTCGAACCAGTCCGAGACCTTTGGCAGATCGCGAAAAAGCGCCTCTTCTTCCAGATAGACCAGGCGGTCGAAGATGCCCGCCAGAGCCACTTCGGCGAGCGTAGGCTGATCGCCGCATATCCACGGGCCCTTGCTTTGCGCCAACTCCTGCTCAAGACGGGTCATGTGCACCCGCAGACCCCTTCGTGCGAGCGCATCCTTTGCCGGATCCGCTGGCGCGGACACGCGGGACAGGTAGTCCTGCGCTTTCTGCTGGTCCGGGTGTCGGCGGGACCATGCCTGGAGTTGTTCCAGCCCAAAACCCTCGACCCGCAATTTCATCATTGTGTTGAAACTGAGCGTGACGATGTGACCGAAAAGGTGTTCCTGCTCGACAAACATCCACTTGCGCATACGGGCGCGCAGATGCGCCGGCGTTGGGCGCAACGGTTGTTCGGGATAGGCGTCTTCGAGATATTCGGCGATGACATTGGATTGGATCACAACATGATCGCCGTCCAGGAGTGTCGGCACGATACCGAACGGGTTCAACATCAGGTAATCCGGCTGGAAATGATCGAACTTCCAGCTTTCGATAAAGCGCTCCTCCCAGGCTAGCCCCTTGTGTTCCAGCACCATGCGCACCTTCATGCAGCAGGGGCTGTCGCCGAATTGATAAAGCAAGCGACTCATCTGAACATCATCTCCACGGGTCCTGTCACCAGGACCGGGAAGAAAAACAGGACCAGGATCGCCACGAGATCAAGAATGATGAAGGGAACGGCCGCGCGATAGATGTCCCCCATGGTTGTCCCCGCCGGGGCGACTGCCTTCATCACGAAAAGCGCCGCGCCAAAGGGCGGCGATGTTGCACCGGTTTCGATGGCGACCAGGAAGAGTGCCGCGAACCAGATCGGGTCAAAGCCAAGCTGAATGACAATCGGCACGAAGATCGGCAGCGTGATGAGCATGATCGGCAGCGGACCCATGAACATGCCCATGAGCACGATGAGCATGATCATCAGGAACACAATCATCGACGGCGAGACATCCAGCGACAGGACCGCGTCCACCATGTCGTAGGTCGCCCCGGTAAAGGCCAGAAGCTGGGAGAATGTGACGGCGCCCGACACGATCAGAAGGACCATGACCGAGATGTTCGAGCTGGCCAGCATTGTCTTGCCGAATATCTTCGGCGTCAGGCGGCGCTTGACCAGGGCCAGCAAAAGCGTGGCGAAAGCCCCGGTCGCAGCGGCTTCGCTCGGCGTCGCGATGCCAAGGAAGATGACCCCGACAACCGAGAACACGACCACCGAGAGAGGAAGGATGTTGACGACCGTCGAGCTGATTTTTTCGGAGAACGGGACGGGCTCGACCTCGAATGTGGGTGCAAGCTCGGGGTTTATCGTACAACGACCGACAATGTAGATGACATACAAAAGCGCCATCAGAAGACCGGGTACGATGATTCCGATCAGGATTTGGCCGATCGAGATCTCCGCGATGACACCAAGAACAACCGCCAGAGATGATGGAGGGATCATGATGGCAAGACCGGAGGACCCGAGGATCGGTCCGAGGGACATCTGTTTCTTGTATCCGCGCTTTTCCATCTCCGGTGTCAACGAAGACCCCAGAAGCGCAATGGATCCCATGGAGTTGCCGGTCAGAGTGGAAAACAGGACGCCACCGCCAACCGCCATCAAAGCCAGGCGGCCGCGCAACTTTCCGAACCACTTGTCGAGCGTATCCATCAGATCGACCGCGATGCGGGATTGGAACATCGCCTCGCCCATGATCATGAAAAGCGCGATCGGGATCAGGGTGAAAGTGCTGATACTGTCAACGGTGTTGAGGATCAGTTGTTCGATGCCAGCCGTACCGCCCATCAGGATATAGGCTCCGACGAGGTTGACCGCGAAAAAGGCAAACGCCACGGGCAGACCCGCCAGCATGAGAATGAAAAGCGGCCCGAGTATCACGACAAGGGTGACGTACCACTCCACTCTCAGTGTTCCCTGGGCTGGAAGCTTCGGATGAGTGTATCGAGGAACTGAACAGCCATGAGGCCCGTTCCAATCGGCATGGCCGCCGTTATCCACCAGCTCAGCGGCCGCATGACGGTCACTTCACGCGTGCCGAGTTCCAGTTGATCAAGCACCACCCCAACGCCGACATAGGTCAGCACCAGACAGACCAGCAGTCCGATGAGGCTGTTGAGGAACTTCGATATTTGCCTATTCGTGCCATGCAAACGGTCGACGAGCAGGTCCATGACAACGTGGCGGTTCAATTCGAGGAGATAGGGTGCACCAAGGAAGGTGATGAAAAGCAGCGCGTACTCGCTGACCTCGATGACCCAAAGTCGTGAAGGCGCGCCAAGACTGCGCCCGAGGACTTCGAAACACACGATGGCGGCTATCCCGAACAGCAGCGCGGCGGCAATGATTGCGCAGATCAGATTGATGCGGCTGAAGAAGGTCCGCACCGGATCAAGCGCTTGAAACATGACATTTCCTTGCGTTGAATTTGTCAGCGCCGGAGCAAGCTCCGGCGCCGACTGGGAGAAACCCCCTTGCTGAGTTAGCGGTCGAGCATGGCCCGCAACTCGGCGGCAATCTCTGCTCCGGCATTTTCTGCCGTGACCGCCCATGCCGCATCCATCGCCATTTTCTCGTACATCGCGGCGTCGTCACCGCTGAGCTCGAGGAAGGTCCAGCCCTTGTCGCGCATCTGCGCCTGACTTTTGGCAATTGGCTCGGCCCAGATCGTGTCCATGCGCGGCGCAAAGTCTTCACGCAGGAACGTGGTCAGCTCATTCTGAACATCCTCGGGGATCTCGGCCCAGGTCTTGGCGTTCACGAGAACCGGGAAGCCCGCGCGATAGACGCCCGGTGCAACGACCGTCTTGACGAGATCGCCAAACTGCTCGGCCTGGCCAAGCGGCCCCTGCATGAATCCGTCGATGGCGCCGCGCTCCATGGCGGTGTAGATTTCGCCCATGGGCAATACGATCGGCTCCGCGCCAAGCGCCTGCACCAGAGGAAGAAGTGTCGGGAAAACACGGATGCGTTTGCCCTTGAGCTCATCGAGGCTGCTGATCTCTTCGCCCATGTAGATGAAGAAACTCAATTCGGTCGCCGGGATTTCACCGAGGTAGACAAGGTCTTTCTCGGCATGCAGCCCCGTCATGCGCTCGTGATAGTCCGTCGCAGCGATTTCGTCATAGTTTTTGAACGAAAGGTTCATCGTGCCCGATGTCGGTACAAGGCCCTGATAGTAGCTCGGGCTGGTATAGGTCATGTCCATCGCCCCATTGCGCACGCCTTCAGCCTGCTTGAATGCCGGCATGACTTCCGGGCCACCGCGCCAGTTGATCTCGACCTTACCGGCAAACTTGTCGTTCACCTCATCGACAAAATTCTTGAAAGGCCCGTTGATATAGACCGGCTTCGGCGCAAGCGTCACGGCATTGATCTTGACGGCCTCCGCAAAGGCCGGTGCAGCAGCCATGACTGCGGCAATGATTGCGCTTCCTAGAACGTGTTTCATGGTATCTCCCAGTTTTTGCGTTTTGGTTCAGTCCTAATTCAAAGGGGCATTCCAGGCTTCGTATCCATTTCGCCATGGCGACTGATGCGAAACGTCGGGTCAATGGCGAAGACCGCATTCGGTGTCAGATCGACATTTGCGCCGGCCCTGTTGAAGGCGCGCGTCTTTTCGAAAACAGCGACCTCGTGTCCTGTGATTGTGGCGGACAGACCTCCGGTCCCTCCGCCGCAAATCGCTGTTTTTGGACTGGACACGGTGGTGTTCCCTTGCTAACTGTTCTATATTGAACATACTGTTCAAATATACGCGCTGCCTCAATTTCGGTCAACTGTTTTGTCGGATGGGAGATGCAGGCAGGTAGTGAAGGCCGCGATATGAATACGGACACGCAAGTCCCACGACCTCCCCAGAAAGCCTATTCTGTGCCACCAGTGGAGCGGGCGATCAGGCTCTTGCGATACATCGGCAACGGAAACTCCTGTCGCAATCTCAGCACGGCTTCGCGTGATCTGGGCATCAATCGAACGACACTGCTCCGTCTGATTCATACGCTTCTGGAAGAACGCATGATCGAGGAAACAGCCGACGGTGGCGAGTACCAGCTTGGTGTTGGCCTGGTGACGCTCGGTGCGCAAGCAATCGGTGAGCGCGATTTGGTCAGGACCTGTCAGCCCGTGTTGCAACAGCTTTGCGACCAAACCGCAATGTCTTCCCATATCGGCATTCTGGATGGCACGGATATCGTCTATCTCAGTCGCGTCGCCCCGAGATCGCACCTTGTCAGCAACGTCCATGCGGGCGCACGGCTGCGGGCGCATGCGTCTTCGATCGGCCGGGCAATACTTGCCGAAATGGACCCTGAAGACATTGCCGCGCTTCTTGAAGGCACGGCACTTGAGGCTTTGACCTCCAAGACGCCCACGACGGTGGAAGGCGTGATCGCGCAGGCCAGAGACGACAAGGCGAAAGGATACGCCTGGAGTGTTGGCAACTTCGAGGCGGGCATCGGGTCCTGCGCTGCCGCGGTGTTCGATCACACCGGGTGCGTTGTGGGCGCGCTCAACGTGTCCGGCCCCGACAACCGGTTTTCAGACCCCGAAAGCAGCGCGGCCATTCGCAACGCGGTGCGTAAGGCAGCGACCGACGCGTCGGAAATGCTCGGTGCACCAAACCGGAGGTGACTTTTGCCCGCAGTCAGGCGCGCAATCCGACGCGCACCGTCGAAAACCTGGTGACCGAATGCGACGGGTACAAAATCATCCCCTGATCTGCTAAAGCGTTGAACTGGCTGCCCGAAACCGGCGGTTTCAGGCAAATCTAAAGTTTCATGAGGGGCCGCATGGCGCTCAACGACGACATAACGCTTTTGGCGAGCGTGCAGCTTTTCGAGGGCTTCAATGACGAGATGCTGCGTCTCGTCGCCTTCGGTTCCGAACGCCGCTCGATAGCCCGCAACAAACCGTTGTTTCACGAGGGTGCCGTCGCCGATAGTGCCTTCGTTGTCTCCACTGGCCGCTTCACCCTGTTGCGCCGCGATCGCGACGGCAAACTTGCCAATGTCGGTCACGCCCTGCCGGGCGACCTGCTAGGAGAGATCTCTGTCATATCCTCGACCAAGCGAACCATCACTGCGATGGCGACCGAAGACAGCGAGGTCATCCGCATCAACCGTCCGATGTTTCGCCGCATGATGGAGGAATACCCGGAGATCGCCCAGATGCTGCGCGAGCGGATCAAACGCAACCTCGCCACTATGCTGCAACAGGTGAACGCACTGGGGCCGCAATTCGACCCGCCGGAGCAGGGCAAGGCCGACGGTTGAATTTCAGGCATCGGGCTGGGTAGGAAAGGAGCCTCTCATGGCCGCATTTCGCTACATTGTCCACGACGTACCGGAAGCCATCACCTTCTACCGCGATTTGCTTGGCTTCGAATTGCTGCAGCAATTCGGACCCGCCATGGCCATCGTTTCCCTCGGCGATCTTCAACTGTGGCTTGCCGGACCGCCCGCTTCCGCCTCGCAACCCATGCCGGACGGATCCCAGCCAGAACCGGGCGGCTGGAATCGCATCGTGGTCCAGGTCGAAGACCTGGTGTCGGTCGTAATGAAATTGCGCGAAAGCGATGTCACATTCCGCAACGACATCGTATCCGGCCCCGGCGGCAGCCAGATCCTCTGCCAGGATCCATCCGGCAACCCGATCGAACTCTTTCAGCCCGCCTAGACTCGTCCGACCCGGAAATCGCCCAGAATACTGTGCGAACCGATCAATCGCGACATCAGCTCCATGCTGAAGCCTTGCGCCAGAAACGCCTGACCGGGAGCAACCATGTCCGACGACCAACAGACTGTCGAATGCTCTATCCATGGGGAGGCTTGCGCAACCTTTGTCTGCGTCCATCTGCTGAACGATCCGCACCAACACTGGCATTGCGCCTACCCGTCTGAAGACAACCGATGGCCCGATGCCTGGTGTGACACGTGCGATCGGTTCTTCCAGGTAGAGGGCGAGTGGAACGAAAACAACGAAGATGACCTTGAGATCAAGCTGCTTTGCCATTTCTGCTACGAGGCAAAATTGGGGAGCAGTGTGGAACCGCAAATGCGGGCGCGCGGAGCTGAGTGGCAAAGTCTTGTGACGCGGGCATCCGCTGAGCTTCAAAACAGGCAAGACGAAGTAGAGGCCGAATTTGCGTTATCGAAACAAGACCGCTGGGATTGGAATGCAGAACGCGAAGAGCTTGTCTTTTCCAAAGCCGGCAAACCGTCGCTGATTGCTCCAGCCCTGGCGGCGGGATCGATTTCCTCCGTCAGCAACACCTGGCTATGGTCTTGGGCGAACCACCAGATAGATCCGTCATCGATCCAGCCAATCCTTCGGGTCAGAGAATTCGGCGAGATCGAAAAACTCGCCTGCTTGACCGTGCCAAAATGGCCAGCCGATGAGGTTGACGGCTGGGAGATGACGGCGGTTGCCACGCAGGTTCTCGACGCACGGGGAGCCTATCGTCTGCCCGGCGAAACCGGCTGGACATACATGTTGCTGCAGGACATGAAACGGGTTCCCCTAGCTCCCCTGGGCAGGTTCCGTCGTATGTTGAAGGAATAGCTCGCCAAGGCGCTGCGCGAACGAACCAGAGTGCCAAGTTGCGGTAAGGCAGCGCAAAAGCTGATGCAGACGTCTGATGGGACTCAGCTTATCCGGCCCGGCACGACCCGCACCTTGCGCGGCGCGGCGATCCAGATCGCTGCCGCCGACAGGGCGCAAAGTCCAATCCCCAAAAAGAACGACGGGCGATAGCTTCCGGCCAGATCGAAGATGATCCCGGTGACCCAGGGGCCGGCCGCACCACCGCTGATCAGCGCCACCGCAACGGTTCCGAAAATACTGCCGAAATGCGGCCCTTCAAAAATCTCCGCCACGATCGGTCCCATGACGGATGGCAGGGCGTAGCCGAGGAACCCCTGGGAAGCCACCATCAGGTAGAGCAGGGCATGGGATTGCAACGTTTCGAGGGCGATCAGCGCGCAATAGCATATGGCGAAACCACCGCATCCGACCGACCACACCCACTCGCGACCGATACGGTCAGACAGTGCGCCAAGGCTGATTTGTCCGGGAATGGCGACAGCGCTGACAAGCCCCAGAGCCCAGCCTGCCAGGAGCGGATCGAAACCCACCTCGATCAGGTATTTCGTCTGGTGAACCTGCACCGCGTACCAGGCGAAGAGGCCGCTGAAGAAGGCGAGCGCGATCCACCAGAAACGCCCGGTTCGCATTGCTCGTCTCAACGTCCAGTCAACCGATGCCCAGGCCGGATCGACTACGTTCGACGGATGATCGGCCTCCATGTTGTCCGTGTCTGCCGACGCACCATCAGGCCGCAAGGACATATCTTCAGGTCGTTTGCGGACGAAAAGATTGAGCGGACCAAGCACCAGCAGCACCATCAGGCCCATGATCCAGCAGGAGGCTCGCCAACCGTCGCGCTCGATAACGACCTGGATCCAGGGCAGCAACACGATGGCGCCAACGCCGGCACCGGAAAACGCAATGCTGATCGCCAGACTGCGGCGGCGGATGAACCAGTTGGGCAGGTAGAGCGACTGTGCGGTAAAGCTCAGAAGATTGGCGCCGGCACCGACCAGCAGGCCGAGCGTGGCATAGAGATGCAAGGGCGTCGTGATGAGCGGAGCGAGCAGCAGGCCGGCGGCCATCAGGAAGACACCCGCCTCGATCACCACGCGCGGACCTTGACGATCCATCAACCGGCCGACGAACGGGCTGAACAAGGCGGAGACCAGGAATCCGAAAGAAAAGGCACCGGCCAGAAGGCCACGGTCCCATCCGAACTCCACGATCAGCGGTGGCAAAAGCAGCGAAAACGCCGTGCGGGCACTGACGCCGATCGCCACGGTCACGAAGGCGATTCCCACGATCAGCCAGCCGTAGAAGAACGGCAGCTTGAACGCTGGCTGTTTGGGCTGTCCCCTCATGGGCCTGTTCCACCTCCGGCCTTCATCAGGCCATCAATGGTATGATCGGTGGTCACGGACACTCCGGCGTCCCGCCGGCCAATACCTCCCGAAACACCGAGCGGTCGATATTCCCGCCCGATGCAATGACGCCGACCCGCTTCCCGGACATCCTGTCACGTTCCTGCATCAGCGCCGCCAACGGCGCGGCCGCCGCGCCCTCGACCACGTTGTGCGTGTCTTCGAAATAGATGCGCATGGCATCCGCGATCTCGTCGTCGGTGACCTGAACGATCCGGTCGGCGCCGCGGCAGATGATCTCCAGCGCATGCGGGTCGGGATTGCGCGTTGCGATGCCGTCGGCAAACGTCCTGGCGGAGTTCGTGGTCACCGGCTGACCGGCCTTGAACGAGTGCGCATATGTGGCCGCCTCGGTGGAAACGACGCCGACCACGTTGGTCTTCAGTCCGAGAAGGTCGCGTATCGTGATGACACCACAGATGCCCGATCCCAGACCGATGGGCACATAAACGGTGTGAAGATCGGAAACGGCCTCGAACAATTCCAGCGCATAGGTCGACACACCGAGCGCCAGTTCACGGGAGAAGGACGGCACCATAGTCAGGTCAAGCTCGCGCGCCAGTCGTCCGGCCTCGACGCGAGCCTCCTCGAAATCCTCGCCATGCTCCATCAGGTCCGCCCCCCAGGCGCGCATGGCGGCATTCTTTTCCTGTGAGTTGCCGCGCGGGGCCAGCACTTTGACGGACACGCCGTGCCGCCGTGCCGCAAAGGGGATCGACTGACCGTGATTGCCGCGTGTCGCGGTGATCAGCCCGTTGCCGACGCTGTTCGTCCGCACCAGGTGGTCGAGCAGCACCAGCCCTCCGCGCACCTTGAAGGCGCCGATCGGCGTGTGGTTTTCGTGCTTGACCCACACTTCGCTGCCCGTTCGCCTTGCCAGCAGCGGCCACGCCATCTGTGGCGTTGGAGAAAGGGTTTCATAGACAAGGGCGGCGGCACCATCGAGGTCGCCGCGCGAGAACAACGTTTCCATCATGCCTCCTGCGGGGAATTGCTGGCCGGCACCACCGAAGCAGGCGGCACGCAGAAAAAGACTCTATGATCCATGCCGGCAGAAATACACCGAAAGGTGACGAATGTCTCAGCATCCCCCAACAGCCAAACCGGCCATTTCAGATTGGTTCAGGCTGATGATACGCTGAACCATGGCATGGATTTCCAAAGCAATTTTCTGGATTGTTGCAGCGTTCTACGCCTTCGGAGCGCTGGTGCACGTCATGAACATCCTGGGATTGAGCGGCTATAGCTGGCCGCGCGCACCGCTCAAATGGCAGGTATTGGACGTCACCTATCTGCTGCTCGACATTCTGGTCGTGGTTGGATTGATTTTTGCCTGGCGCATCGGCCTCATCGCCTTCTTCATCGCCGCAGTCAGCCAGATATTTCTGTACACCGTGCTGAGATCTTGGATCACGGACGTGCCGGACGAATTCGCCCGCCCACCGGAGGAGGCAAGCTCCCTCGGCGGCCTCGTTATCTTCCACATCGTGACGATCGCGTTAATCATCGTCGCACTCTGGCTTCGCCCTTCGGCGAACTAGGCGTGTACTCACAAACGGGCGGCGCCAATGACCGCTTTTGGTGGAATCTCCGAAGGTGATCAATCAACCGCATTGGTCAGCAGTGCGGGACAAAGCGGTCATCAATTCCTACCCCAGTTGCTCTAGCAAGATGGGCTGTCCGCGCTGGAGCCCCGAGCGATGAACTCCAGCGTTGCCTTAACAATCTCATCCCACACAGGCGATGAATGCAAGATAATATGGTTGTTGCTCTCAATCATCTGGAACTCTGAACCGCGTATGCCCCCAGCCAACAAACGGCCCTGTGACAAGGGGTGTATCGCGTCCCCGCTGGCGTGCAGGATTAGGGTGGGCGCTTGGACTCCACGGAGCCTGTCGGTCACATCGAATTGGTCAATTGTCCTGCGAATGCGGGCGGCCATCTCGGGCGTGGCTGATGCGAGTTGGCTTTCGGCAATGCTCGCTCGCTCCTCGCGCGATGCGTCCGGACAAAACAGAGACACGAACGCAGACATGAAGGCGCTGTCGGGCTTACCCCAGCCTTTGTTGATTAGTGTCATCAATGCCTCCGCATCGTCACGGGAGGAACCGTCGTCACGAATAATCCGACCTTGTGCGAAACCTCCAAAGAGCACGAGCCTGCTGACACGTTCCGGGTACGTCGCGGCGAAATGGATCGATACAGGCCCCCCCTGCGACGTGGCGAATATTGGAAACCTGTCGAGACCAGCCGCGTCCGCTACCGCAAGCATATCATCCGCATAGGCCTGGAGTGACAAGTCGTCGACGTCGGCCTGCGACAGTCCTGTGCCGCGCTGGTCGTATCGGACCAAGGTATGCCTCGCGCTGAGCGCTGCTATCATCGGCTGATAGACCGACCCCTCCCAATCTCTCTTCAAATGCGTGAGAAAGTGTCCTGCACGCAGCAGAGGAGGGCCCTTTCCCGATTTAGCGTATGCAATCTGCGTTCCGTCTTGAGATGTCGCGAACCGAATGGTCTGCTTGACCGTCAGGTCTGAACTGCGGGTTTCAACAATTTCGCTGGAAACGGGAGCCACCAAAGAGAAGCCTCGGCGCGGGATTGTCCGAATGACTTTCTGGTCTTTTCCGTTGTCGCCGACGGCCTTGCGGGCAGCGTTGATGCGAGAACTGATTGTCACGTCCGATACAACGCGACCTCCCCAAACGGTATCAACCAATTCGTCCTTTGTGACGAGCTGACCGGCGCGCTGAGCTAGCAAATGAAGAAGATCAAAAACTTGAGGTTCTATGAGCACCGCACTGTCTTCCCGCGAGAATGAGTGGCTCGCGATGTCGAGCACGCAATCGGCAAAGAAGAACCGCATACCTGAATGACCCCTCATTTAATCCCAATGGTGATTGCCTCCAGTATTAGGTGGCAAACCAATAAAATCACAACGTTTTCTAAATGCCTTCTTCAAGCGCGCAGCGGTCAGATCGTCAAAATCGGCCGAAAGCGATTGCCGGAGGTGCCAGCGTGTTTGATCTCGAGAAGTTCGTTGAGGACTGCAAAACTTCAATTCGGAAGGATGCGACCCACGGCGCAATTACTGAACTCCTGAGGTCCGCGATGTCCGACCCCGGTGCTGTAACAGCCGCGTTGGGTGAGCCGACATCAGGCGGCCTCAATACGATCTACAAATCGCCAGAGCTGACAATCCTCAATATGGTTTGGCGACCCGAGATGGTACTCATGCCCCATGATCACAACATGTGGGCCGTGATAGGAATCTACACAGGGCGAGAGGACAATATCTTTTGGCGTCGATTCAAGGGGTCTGAGGATGGGCGGATTGAGGCCGCTGGAGCAAAGGCATTGAGCGCGGGCGATGTAGCACCATTGGGTAAGGATGTGATCCACTCAGTGATCAACCCGCTAACCAAGTATACCGGCGCCATCCATATCTATGGGGGAGACTTCTTTGAGGCCGAGCGCCTCGAATGGGAGGCCGAAGGTCTAACAGAGCGGCGCTGGGACCCGGAACGAGCGAAGGCGCTCTTCGAAGACCGGTAGCAATGGGTGCAAATGTCCACTCCGGGCTCCAAGCGGCCGATCTACCGAACGGACGGGGCCCCGGTGTCTGACGGCAAAGCAGACATTGAACACCTGGCCAAAAAGATGGAAATGAAGGCGCGCTTTTGCGCGCCTTCTCAGGCTTTACGCGAACAGATCGTCCGCCGGATCGAGGCGGGCAAATTCAGCGTATCTGAGTTCCAACGCCAGATCGCCGGTCACCGCTAATTCGACCTTGTCGAAGCTGCGGGCGCCGAGCAGATCGTGGTAGACGCCATCTCCGCTGAGATCGAGCAGTGCTGATTCGACCAGCGCTCCATCCGCATAGAAGTCCAGCTCGACTTGGCCGCTGCCTCGAACATTGACAAATTCGAAGGCGGCGTCGAGGGCGTTGCCGAGACCCGACGCTTCGTCGAATTCGAAACACAATGCCTCCATCTCATCGATGCGCCGCAGTTCCGAATAATCGAATCCGTCGCCCCTGATGGATGCAACGCCAAGTCCCTTGCCCAGCAGCGACAGAAATTCGGGGCTGTTCGATATCCCGTCATCGGCTCCGATGCTGATACCACCGGCGCTGACGTCGATATCATGTTCGAAGGCAAACTCCTTCTGGTTCGAAACCAGCTTGCCGTCTTCATAATACTTGACCCGGCCGAAGAAGCCCGTCGCCTTGAATTGCAGGCCGGAGACGACGGTATCCGGATCTCCCAGGTTCAGCCCGATGAGCAGCGGGTCATGGTCGGAAGCCGCGTAGAAATCGTCGTTGTAGAACAACGGGTTGTTGAAGCGCGAGTTGTAGTTCAACAGATCCGGTTCGTCGGCATTGATATGCCATTCGGCAACGCCGGTGATGTTGTCGAGGATGGATTCACTTGCCAGCCCGTAGTCGAGCGTGCCGCGCTGACCATCGAAAACGAAACTGTAGGCTTCGTCACCGAGGAACTGGTCGGCGAGGTTGGTATAGCCGGCAGCCTCCGCGGTCTGGACCGGGTCTTCTTTCGCATAGGCGTTGAGGTCGCCCAGCACCAGAATGTTCGAGGTATCGGTGGCGCCGGTCGGATTGCCCTGCAGCCAGGCGGCCAGTTCGGCCGACGCATCGGCCCTGACCTGGTTCCAGAACCCCTGGCCATCACCCTGGTCGTAATTCGGGTCAGCAAGCAGATCATCGATAAGCTGCTGCGTGGCGCCGGCAGCGATCGCCGCCTCCGCCAGATCCTCCAGGCCGCTATCGCCCTTCGACTTGAAGTGGTTGACGGCGATCGTCACCTCATTGCCGTCTGCGTCTTCGAAGGTGGCCGCCAACGCTGGTCGGTTGCGCTGGAAATCGCCGACGTCAGTGCTGCCGATTTCGGCCTGTAGCTGATCGGCAATGGCAAAGGTCGTCGCCGCGGAGGTTTCCTGAAAGGCCAGTATCGCCGAGCCGACCAGCGATACCGCATCGGGCTTGTAGATCAGCCCGGTGGTGATCGCATCGGTTCCGACAAAGGCGCTGCCCGGGTCGACAAAGGCGTAGGTGCCGGCGCCGGCTTCAGCGTTCAGCGCATCCACCAGTGCCTGGATGGCACTGTCCGATCCGAAGCCATTGTTCTCGATCTCCTGCAGTCCGACGATATCGGCGTCGAGCTCAAGCAGGGCCGCGACGATCTTGTCTGTCTGACGCTCCAGGTCCTCAGGCGTCCTCGCACCGCGCGGGTTGAGATCACCATTGGGGCCCGTTTGTCCGCTCAATGTGGTGAAATAGTTGAGCACGTTGAAGCTGGCGACGGTCAGATCGCCGCCGACTTCGGGCGCCTCGTCTGGCCGCGCTTCCTCATTGGTGCCCGGAACCGTATCCAGCGGACCATCCGACTGCAGCCGGTAACTGCCGAAGCGCTGATCCATGACGCCGGTGATCGAGGTGATCTCGGACCCGAGCCGCAAGGTTGGCCCGTCCTCGGTGATCGGATCGCCTGCCTCCAACGGCGTGCCGTCGCCGGAGTCGATCAGCCGGAGAATGTCCGGGTTCGATTCCGTCGACATGTCGTCGATGGTCAGTCGATTGGCCTCGTTCTGCGCCGCCAAAGCGGCAATGTCAGCCGCTTGCAAATCAGGATCGAAGATTTGCGTCGGCTGCACCTGGTTGCCTTCAGCCACGATAACTTCGCCGAAGCGATCGAGGTTGAAATTGGTGATGACGGTCAGCGGATCTTCGGATCCGGTGACCAGTTCCACGCGCATGCCCTCATAGGCTTCGAAATCCGGCCCCATCCCAAGCGTGATCTGGGTGATCGACGGCAATGCATGCCCCGTTGCCAGGACCTGCATGGATGCGACATTGGTGAGTTCGGTCAGGCCGAAGGCTTCGCCAACATCAGCGGTGACCCTTAGCTTGTCGCCGACTGAAACCGGGGTCGAGGAAAAGACGAAAATGCCTTCTGACGTCCCATTGTCAGCATCCCAATCGGCATCCTCTTCCTGCAGAAAAAAGCCTGACTGACCGGATGACGAATTGATCACGCCGGTCACGACCGCCTCGACGGTCACCGTCTCGCCGACACGGCCGGACGTCGCGCCACTGCCCTGGATCTGAGAAATCAGAGTGACTTCGTTGTCCTCGATCGCAACTGTCAGGTCGTTCACGGTGAGGCCGTCATAGTCGCTATCGCCGCTCGCAACGCTGAAACTCAGTGCACCCAGATGCGGGCTGTCCTCATCGATCGTGTCGTCGATCGCCCGCACGGTAACCGTTGCCGGATTGGTGTCGGACAGTATGACGTTGACCGAGGCAAAGAAGTTGACGCCATCGATGCTGACTTCCGACTGCCCGTCCGGCGCGTTGACAGTCACGGTGACATCAGAGGCCGGTTCCGTTGCCAGCGACAGTTCGAACGTGTCGGTCGTCGTTCCCTCTTCGGCCACCGAAAGCCCGTCGACGGTGTTGGCGATGACCGCAGGCTCGACTGTTCCACCGGACGTGCCGATGATCTTGAAATTGTCGACAGCAAAATCCTCGTCGCCAGCCTGGACCGAAACCTCGAACTGCAGATCAAGCAGCGATCCGGTGTCACCGATATCGACCATGAAGGTCTGCAGGGCATTGCCCAAAGCCGTTCCGTCGCCAGTACCGTCGAAATCGGTGTCGCGGCGGAAAACACCGTTGAAGGTCGTGGAGTTGAAGTCGGCGCCGCGGAAATCGATGACGTCGAACCAGGCGCCGCCATCGATACGCGCCCGGACCCGCATGAAATCGCTCGCATCGATATCGCCGGGATCATCAAAGAATTCGGCAAAGTCGCCGGAGAACTTCAGGTCGCTCAGACCCGATATGTCGATATTCTCCCACGTCGCCGTAACCGGAACGGCAGCGCCTTCCCCGTCAAGGTCCATGCCCGTCAGGAAATTGCCGGTGTTGCCGGTGTAGGCCTTGATGCCCGATGGCGCGGCACCAACACCGAAATCGCCGCCACCCAATCCGTCACTGATCCCGAAATAGTCGAAGCTGCCGTCGGAAAAGAACCCGGCGCTGGTCGTGAAGCCGGCGGCTGAATCAAAGGTTTCGTTCAGCGCCATCACATCGACGGTCCCGCCTCCGCCGGCATCTCCCGTGATCTCAAGCGAATCGAAGGCAATATCTTCGTCACCGGCGTTGAGCGTCGTCGTGATGCGCAGGTCGAGCAGCGATCCGGTGCCGATGATGGCTGCCGTGAAGGTCGCAAAGTCTTCGGTCAACGCAGCACCATCACCGACACCATCAAGGTCCGTATCGAGTTGCGGGACCGTGTTGAAAGTCGTGCCGTCATTGGCAAACTGCATTATCGTCTGAAAACCGCCCCCATCGATCTGCACGGCAATCGTGACGATATCGCTGCTGTCCCAGTCCTCGTTGGAATCGCTTGCGTCATCCTCACCGAAAAGACCGGAGAACTGCAGATTGGTGAACCCGCTGATGTCGATATTGTTGAATTCCAGCGTCTGGCTGGCGGCCGCACCCTCACCGTCGATGTCCTGCGCAGCAAAATAGGAGCTGCCCTCGACCCCGTTGATGTTGTAGGTGCCGCCGATATTCGTGCCGTCGGTGCGGGTAAAGAAGTCGAACGAGCCATCGGTGAATTCCGGAATAGAGGTCGTGTAACGCGTTCCGTTTCCGTCCGTTTCGAAGTCTTCAAAAAACAGTCTTGCCATGGCGCCTGCCCCCAGGGTTCGTATTGCACAGGAGACCGACCCTAGGCAGCGGCGGTGAGATTTTCATGACATGATCGGCGACAACGTCAACGAACTGATAAACAATTGCCACGCATTGCAATCAAGTTTTAACGGTGTCGCGCGTTGGTCATGGTCGAATGTGATTTGCCGGCGAACTTTCCGCCACCCTGACATCGGTTGCCACGTCGAAAAAACGCTTGATCAGCCGCAACTCCCGTTTGTCGGTCGGCGTTGTGATGCAATCCCGATAGTACTCGGGCATCTCTCGGATCGGCCTCGCAACGATGTTGCTTGACGGATAGAGACAGCCTTCGAGCAGAAAACCCACACCCATGCCGTGCAGGACTGCTTCCTTAACCACTGGGAATGTCGTCGTCCGAATGGTGCGGGAGAAGTCGACACCGTGTTCAGCGCACTTCGCCGAGACCACCTGTTGTGTGAAGGATCCGTCCTCCGGCAGGATAATGGTTTCGGTTTCCAGATCGCGCAGCGACAGAGTCTGCCGATCCGCCAATGGATGATCCTTGCGCATGTGGATTTTGTAACAGGTTCGTCGCAATTCCCGTGAAAACATGGCATCGGAATCACGCGGTTCGGCCACCACCGCAATATCGACCTGGCGATCCGTCAGCAGGGCCATGGCGGTGGTCCAGTCATATAGTGTGAAATCGATACGCACCTTTGGAAACAACTCGCCGAAGCGCGCGACAATCGGCATAGCCGGTCGGGGCGCATTGGCGATGATGCGAATATTTCCCTTCGTCAACGCACTGTAATCATTTACCTTTTCTGTCACCAACTGTTCCAGAGTTGCCAACCGGTCACTGATTCGGAAGAGCTCTGTCCCGGCCCGCGTCATCTGCAAACCGTCGCGTCGGCGAATGAACAACTGGGTTCCCATCGCCTTTTCCAGCTTCGCCACATGTTGAGTGATCGAAGACTGGGTGACGCCGAGTTGCTCGGCCGCTCTGGAAAAGCTGCCCTCGCGCGCGGCGTGGGTAAAGGCAGAGATCTGGTACGGATTGTGTTTTGCGAGCATGAAACCCCCGTGCGCTGCACCGGACTCTATCTCGCATTAGTGACGCTTATATAACGTCACAGAGCCTTCAATCACGCTTGTTACCGTTTCCGGCATTGGCGATTGGAGGCATACCTCATGGCGGCGATCGAGCTTGCCCAAATCAGCAAGTCATTTGGCACGACCCGCGTCCTGAACGATATCGGACTCGCTGTCGCGGCCGGCGAGTTCCTGACCCTGGTCGGTCCGTCAGGCTGCGGCAAGTCTACCCTGCTGCGCATTCTTGCCGGCCTGGAAGCGCCGTCATCGGGAAGGGTCAGCATCGACGGGCGCGACGTCACCGGTGTTCGGGCCGCCGACCGCAATCTTGCCATGGTGTTTCAGTCCTACGCTCTCTATCCGCATCTGAGCGTCGCCGACAACATGATGACGCCGCTCCAGCTTCGCGACCTCAAGGTGCGCGAGCGGCTGCCGTTGATCGGGCCGTTGACCGCCCGGGCCAAATACCGCTCTTTGCGCGGCCAGGTGGACGAGACCGCGGCAGTCTTGCAGATCGAACATTTGCTCGACCGCAAGCCCGGTCAGCTCTCCGGCGGTCAGCGCCAGCGTGCAGCCCTTGGCCGCGCCATGGTGCGTAAACCGGTGGCCTTTCTCATGGATGAACCGCTCTCGAACCTGGATGCCGCATTGCGCGTTCATATGCGAGCGGAACTGTCTGAGTTGCATCGCTCGCTGGGAACGACTTTCGTTTACGTCACCCACGATCAGGCCGAAGCGCTGACCATGTCCGACCGCATGGCGGTCATGATGGACGGCGACATCCTGCAGCTCGGACCGCCCGACGAGGTCTATAACGACCCGATCGACATTCGCGTCGCCGAGTTCGTGGGATCGCCGAAAATCAACCTGATCCCGGCCGAAGCCGATACCGACGGTCGCATTACCTACAATGGAATCGCCCTTGATCGGTCAACGCAGGTGGCATCCGCCGGACCGGTGACCGTCGGCCTGCGGCCGGAGCATCTGTCGCTTTATCCGGCACGAGGCGAAGCTGCTTTGTCTGGTCGGGTCGTGCATCGGGAGAACCTCGGTGCCGACATTTACCTGCACATCATCCTCGACCGGATCGATACTCGCATCGTTGTTCGCGCCACTCCGCAGGAGGCCGGCAAGGCGACCGTTGGCGAGCCGGTGCGCATTGGCCGCATTCGCGGCGAGGCATTGGTTTTCGATGGGCAAGGCAAACGGCTGAGACTGACCGCCCCAGCCAAGACGACGGCCCGGGAGGTCGCCTGAATGACCGCTTCGCGCGCCGCCTACTGGTTCGTCGCTCCTGCATTGGTACTGATGGTGCTGATCCTCCTGGTGCCAATCGGCATCGCCGCGGCACTCAGTTTTACCGACTATAGCCTCGGCAATTCAGGCGCCAATTTTGTCGCCATCGACAATTACGAGAAGATCTTCACCCGCTCGACCTACGAAAAAATGTTCGGCGCAACTTTCCGCTACGTCTTCGTGGTCGTGCCGCTATCGGTCGGCCTTGGCCTCGGCGCGGCGTTGCTGATCCACTCGACCAAACGCTTCGCCGACCTCTACAAAACCATCTATTTCCTACCTGTTATGGCGGCGCTGATCGCCATGGCCATTGTCTGGGAATTTGCGCTGCATCCGACCATCGGCATCGTCAACTCAACGCTTGAAGCCGGCTGCGGCACATTTCTGGAAAACTGGAGCTGGTACGCCAAGGGGTGCGACCGTACCTTCCCGCTTTGGCTCACCGACCGCGACTACGCCATCTGGACGGTGGCCTTCATCGGCATCTGGCAGGGCTTCGGCTTCAATATGGTGCTCTACCTCGCCGGCCTCACCTCGGTGCCGCGCGAACTCTATCAGGCCGCCGAAATGGACGGCGCCCACAGCGCCTGGGACCGCTTTCGCCTGGTGACCTGGCCCATGCTGGGGCCGACCACGGTCTTCGTGGTGACCATTTCCTTCATCCGCTCGTTCCAGGTCTTCGACACGGTCGAGGCGTTCTATCCGCAAGGCGGCGGACCATCCAAATCCGTCTATGTCATGATGTTTGCCATCTACGAGAAGGCAATCCAGCAAAACCTGATGGGCATTGGCGCCGCCATTACCGTGGTTTTCCTCGGATTCGTCATGGCGTTGACGCTGATCCAGCGCTGGCTGGTCGAACGCAGGGTCCACTACTCATGAGCGAGACCGCAATTGCATCAGCCGCCGCATCGGATGCTGCCGCCTTTCGATTCTCCGCCAGCGAGACCGTCAAGCATGCCGTTTTGATTCTCGGCGCGCTCATCGTGTTGCTGCCGTTCTACGTGATGCTGAGCTACAGTTTCAAAAGCCCGGCCGAAATCATGCAGAACACCGGCGGGATGTTCGGCACTCAGGAACTGTTCCGCGACGACTATTGCGTCAAGCTGGGCCGCGACGCAGCCGACTGCATGGTCACGCCGGTCGTCTACAATTACTCCACCGCCTTCAACAAGGCGCCGCTGTTGCGCTACCTCCTGAACGGCCTGATCGTCACCGTGTCGATTTTCGTGATCCAGGTGCTGGTGGCGCTGCCTTGCGCCTATGCGCTTGCCAAGCTGCGTTTCTGGGGCCGCGAGGCGGTGTTCGGGCTGGTGCTGTTCTGCTTGCTGATTCCGGTGCACGCCATCGCTCTGCCGCTCTACATCATGCTATCCAAACTGGGCCTGACCAATTCCTATGCGGCGCTGATCATACCCTGGACCATCTCGGTCTTCGGCATCTTCCTCATGCGCCAATTTTTCATGACTGTGCCGGACGACCTGATCGACGCCGCACGCATGGACGGCATGAACGAATTCTCCATCATCTGGAACGTCATGCTCCCGACGGCTGTTCCAGCGTTGCTCGCCTTCGCCATCTTCTCCGTCGTCGCTCACTGGAACGACTATTTCTGGCCACGCATCGTGATCACCGGCAACCGCGACCTGTTCACGCCGCCGCTCGGCCTGCGGGAATTCAAGGGCGACGCCGACGGCGACAATTTTGGCCCGATGATGGCCACAGCCACAATCATTGTCACGCCCCTGATCGTGGCCTTCCTGATCGCCCAGCGGCGGTTCATCGAGGGGATCACGCTGAGTGGCATGAAATGAATCGGGACCGCCCCGAGGGGCGGTCCCGTCACCGCAATCCCGGCAAGGGATCAACAGGGATCGGGCGCGTTTTGCCGACAGGCCCGTTCCCACGGCAACACATGGAGGTTCACATGAAAAAAACCCTGACCGCAATAGCAATCTTGCTCAGCGCCGGCACGGCTCTGGCCGAGGACAAGGTCGTGATCGAATTCGCCTATCCCTACAGCCACCTGTTCGACGTCACCTACGAGAAGATCCTGCCACTGTTTTACGAACAGCACCCGAACATCGAGGTGAAGATCCGCGCTACCTACGAAAACTACGAAGACGGCACCAATACGATTCTGCGCGAAGCCGTTGCCGGCAATCTGCCGGACGTCACCATGCAAGGTCTCAACCGGCAGGCCATCCTGGTCGAGAAGGGCATCGCCAAGTCGCTCGAGCCGTTCATCGCCAAGGAAGCCGATTTCGCCAAGGATGGCTACCATGCAGCCATGCTCGAACTTGGCACATTCAGCGACAGTGTCCATGGTCTGCCATTCTCGATCTCGCTGCCAGTCGGCTACTACAACATGGACGTCATGGCCAAGGCCGGCATCACGTCCGTCGACCAGCTGCCGAAGACCTGGGATGATGTCATTGCCACCTGCGGCAAGCTGCGTGAAGCCGGGGTCGACAATCCCATGTTCTGGGGCTGGAACATCACCGGCAACTGGTTCCTCCAGGCCCTGATGTGGTCGCAGGACAAACCGACCGTCGACGGCAGCGATTTCCAGCTTGACACGGCGCAGGGCAAAATCGCGCTTGATACCATGCATGAGCTGTTTCGCGGCTGCGACATGCAGAACATCGAGTGGAAGGCGGCCCTCGCTTCCTTCTCCGCCGGCGAGATCGGCATGATGTTCTGGTCAACCTCCGCCGTCGGCGCCGTTGAACGCGCTATGGGTGATTTCGAACTGCGAACCAACGAGTTTCCGGGCCTTGAGGTTAACGGTCCGAAAGGCCTTCCAGCCGGCGGCAATTCCGCCATGCTGGTGTCGGCCAGCGACGATCCTGCGGTGCTCGATGCGTCGTGGAAGTGGCTGAAATTCATCACATCCGGTCAGGGCGCTGCCGAAGTTGCACGTACGACCGGTTATATGCCGCCGAACAAGGCCGCCAACGAGGTGATTCTGGCTGATTTCTACAAGCAGAACCCCAACAAGGAAACGGCGGTTCGTCAGCTGCCGCTGCTGCGTGAATGGCAAGCCTACCCGGGTGACAATGGCCTGGCGGTGACCCAGGTGATCTACGACGGCATCGAAGGCATCGTCACCGGCGAGTTCGAAAACATGGACGAACTGCAGGAAGAACTGACGGAAGAGGTTCAGGACCTGCTGCCAGCCGGCAGCTGACGGAGCCGACAGTCCATTGAGGTTCTGCCCGGCCAATGTGCCGGGCAGGACCAGGCCAACCAGATTTGACTTGCAAGGACACGAGCGCATGAAATTGCTGCAGCTCACCGATATCCATTTGACCCGGCCAGGCGACACCATCGGCGGACGGGATCCAAACCGGAATTTCGCCAAGGCGCTGGACCACGCGCTATCCCTTCACGCCGACGCCGAAGCCATTGTCATTACCGGCGATTTGTCAGACTGGGGCGACCCGGACGATTACAAACGCCTCAAGGACATGCTGGCCACTGTACCGGTGCCGGTGCGCCTGTGCATCGGCAACCACGATGACCGCCAGGCCTTTCTAACCGAGTTCCCCGACCTTCGCGACGAGAACGGCTTCGTCCAGTCGGTGTTCCCGCTGTCACAGGGTGTGGGCATCACCCTCGATACCTGGGGGCCGGACACCCATGCCGGCCACTACTGCGAAACCCGTCTTGCCTGGCTCGACCGGACATTGTCACGGCAGGAGGAGCCCGTGTGGCTGTTCATGCATCACAACCCGGTGCCAATCCACATTGCCCCAATGGATAGCATCATGCTGCTCGACGCGGAGGCATTCGGAAACCTGATCGGCCGCCACCGGGACCGCATTGCACACATCTTTCACGGCCACTGCCACCTGCCGCTTTGCGGTTCGCTCCACGGCGTGCCGTTCAGCGCGCCGCGCGGCACAAACCATGCCGGCTGGCCGGATTTCGGCAACGAGCGCCATCTCAGCGCCTCCGACCTGCCGGAAAGCTATGCGGTGATCATCGCCGATACCGATCGTGTCATGGTTCACCTGGTCGAGTTCGGCTACGGCGGTGAAATCCGCCGCGAAGGGTCGCCGGATTATGCCGATTGGAACCGTTTGACCATGGCGCGCTGAGCTCGCTTGGGCCAACTCACAACATCTTTGCAACTGCCGCCTTGACCGAAGGCGGCGCAAAACTGGCGGCGAGCGCATTGCGATTGCACTGACGAAACACGTCATCGTCCCAGCCGAAGGCCTCGGCCAGAAGCTGATATTCATGGTCAAGCGTAACACCCGTAGTCGCGCGGGCGTCCGTGTTGACTCCGACAGAAACGCCCTTGCGCCGCAGCCGGTCGATCGGGTGCTCACCGGCTGACGGAAACAGTCCGATCTGCAGGTTGACCGACGGACACACTTCCAGATGAACGCCACGCTCGCACAGCATGTCGACAACCTCGGCGTCCTCTATCGAACGGACACCATGCCCGACCCTGCTCGGTGAAAGGTGTTCGAGTATCTCACGCATGCTGTCAGCGCCGCGCGCCTCGCCACCATGTACCGTGTAGGGGATGTCACGCTCGCGGGCACGCCGAAACACCTCGATATGGGGTCCGAGCGGAAAATTCCTCTCGTCTCCGGCAAGATCCAACCCGACCACTCCGTTGCCAAGATTCTTTTCGGCGAGCGCCAATGTCTTCAGTCCCTGCTCGGTTGAAAAGTGCCGCAGGGTGCACAGCAACACACCGACAGGTACGGAACTTGCCGAAAACCCCTGAAGAACCGCTTCGACAACGTCTTCACCGCTTAATCCATCGCGGACGTGGAGGAAGGGTGCAAACCGCACTTCCGCATAGGCCACATTGTCTTCGGCCAGTTGATCGGCCAAGTCCGCCGCAGCAAGGGTCAGGGCCGGTGCCGTTTGCATCAGATCGAGGCTGGTATCGATGCAGTCCAGGAAGGCGCGCAGGTCCTGGCACCGCTCGGGCCCGCGGTAGCGCTCGCGGTAAGCGTCGCCGCTGATCGGCCCGAAAAGCGACCGCACCGCACGGATGCTCAGGCCGCAGTCGAGATGGGTGTGCAACTCGACCTTCGGCAGATGAGCCCAATGTTTCGTATCACCGCTCATTTCAGAGCCCTCTGCAGCAGATCCACGAAGCCGCTACGCGACACCGCACGGACAATGGTTACGTTGCACTCCCGTTCGGTCATTTGCCGGTCGTCGACGATGGTTTGTCCTCGAGTCAGGTCATCGCCAAGCCCGACGTGAACGGCCGCCTGAATGCTGTCCGTGACGACGTTGGGATCAAGCGCCACCGCCATGGCGACGGGGTCCGGCAGATCGAAGCCATCGACACCCGTCACGTCGCGGCAGAATTCCATCAGTGTTTTCTGGCAATCCACGGCAACGGCAGCCTTGGTCGTACCGATCGCACGAAGCTCAGCAGCAGCCTCGGAATCGAAGGCCGCGAATTTTCGTGAAATGTCCCATCCGATCATCGTGATAGACATACCGGAAGAGAAGACGGTCTCGGCTGCTTCCGGGTCAGCCCAGATATTGTATTCCGAGACCGGCGTGATGTTGCCGTAATTGTCCGAAGCTCCGCCCATGATGAAACAGCGCCTGACCCGGCCGGCAAGGCCAGGGTCTTTCCTGAGCGCCTTCGCTACATTGGTCAGCGGTCCGAGAGCGACGACCTCAAGCTTTCCGGCATGGTCGTGCGACGCGGCGATCAGAGCATCGGCCGCGTGGTCCGCCGATGGACCGCCCTCACATTCGGTCAGCTGCGTGGCCACCAGCCCGATGTCCCCCATCCCGTCCTCGCCATGGACATGCTGAGCGCTTTCGAAAGGTCGGGTAGCTGGTCCGGCTTCACCCAGATGAACCGGAACGTCGGCGTCGCACAGCGCGGCAGTGTACAAGGCATTGATGCAAGCTTGCTCGACCGGACAATTGCCGGCCACGGTTCCCACACCGACAACGTTGTCGCCGCGATGCGCAAAGGCCATCATCAGCGCCACCGCGTCGTCGGACGCCGTGTCCGTGTCGATGAACATGGGTGAATTCACGTTGTCTCTCCGCACATAATCCGTTCTTGTCCTGGATCGGCACGATCGTGGCGGATCACCGGAATTTCGACAAACGACTATTCCGTCAAATAGATGAGAAAAAATCAACTGAAACCGAAAAAGCTTTTCTTTTCAGCGCGCCTCCTGCAGAAACAGAACGTATTGCTGCTCAGCGGGATCTACGCTCGACGGCTGGCACTCTGGCACACTCACTGACAAACCAGCGAACCGCGTTCTTCACCATCGGGCTCTCGCCACGGCGTTTCGAGTAGATGAGATGGTAGGTTCCGTTTCTCACAATCGGTGCAAATGGCATTGTCAGGCGGCCCGCACTCAGAGAATCCGTCACGATCTCCACAGGCGCGATGGTCGAGCCCATACCGGCTTCCGCCGCCTGAAGTGCGAAGAACATCCGCTCGAACTCAAGAATTTCCGAGAAAGGTGCATCGAAGCCGCCTTCGCCGATCCAGTCATTCCAGATGTTTGGCCGCGTCTGTGGAACGAGCCTCGGCAGCCCGGCCAGAACGTCCTGAATGGATGCGCCCTGCCCGACAAGCATGGGGCTGACAACCAGAGCAAAACTCTCTGGCATCAGGTCCACACACGCACATGACGGATCGTCCGCCGCCTCGCCAATCCCCACGAACAGCGATATCGACTGGTCGCTCGGATCGGGCGGCGCGTCCCAGGTCGCCAGCCGGATCGGCGTACCCGGTACGGCCTTCTGAAGGCTCGCCTGACGCGGAATGAGCCAACGCAACAGAAACGTAGCCGGCGCCGCAATGACCAGCGGCTGCGCGTCGACCATCCCCGCAAGGTCGGCACCCGCCCGCCGGATCTGCTGAAATGCCGGCTGCAGTTCGCGGGCGAAGCCACGTCCCTCGGCGGTCAGTTCGACCCGCCGATTGCGGCGCAGAAACAGGTGCACCCCGGCGGCCTCTTCCAACTGCCGGATCTGGCGACTGACGGCGCTGTCCGTCACGAACAGTTCCTCGGCGGCGGCCTTGAAACTGCCCAGGCGAGCGGCCGCCTCGAAAGCACGCAGAGCCGTCAGGTGATTCAGCGCATTGAATTGCGGCCTGCTCATTTCCGTGCACTCCCTGCCAACGTTGACCGGCGCGGCTCGATCGCAACCCGATCCTCCGCAGAATGGTTTCATTTATCCGGGTCACCCTCTAGCATCGCAGCATGGTAGATTCGTTCAACCCGCCACCGCCCGACACCCGCAAGGGCGTCCAGTCCGTCGACCATGCCTTCACCATCCTGCGGGTGATGGAAGCGTCGGACCGCCCGCTGGCCGTGAAGGAACTGTCGGAAGCGACCGGCATGCCCCCATCCAAGGTGCATCACTATCTGGTTTCGCTGGTGCGCTCCGGTGTCCTCCGACAGAACGGAAACGGCAGCTACGATCTCGGCCAGTTCGCATTGCATCTCGGCATGTCGGCTTTGCGCCGGCTTGACGTGATCGCCCTTGCCAGCCGTGCCGCCGAAACGCTCCGCGACCGAACCGGTGAAGCGGTCTTCATCGCCGTCTGGGGCAGCCACGGCGCCACGATCGTGCGGTATTTCGAGGGCTTCAAGCCGGTGACCGTCGAAGTCCGAGCGGGCCTTGTCCTGCCGGTGCTGACTTCAGCGACGGGACGGGTCTTCCTGGCCTGGGGCAATTCTGGTCAGACGGAAACGGTCGCCCGCAACGAACAAGCAACGAGCGACAAGGAAATCGAAGCGCTGCGGGAACGAACGCGATCGGACGGGCTGGGTCGGGTTGACGGCGATCTGCTGCCGCGCATCGCCTCCCTGAGCGCACCGGTTTTCGATCGAGACGACCGGCTGGCACTGGCGCTCACGTCGCTCGGCTGGCTTGAAGACTTCGACACCGATCCGGCAGGTGAAACGGCGAAGGTGCTGAAAGACGCGGCTGTTTCCCTGTCACGCGAGCTCGGCAATACCACTCGCTGAAAGGGTTCACCAAAGAAGACCGGAAATCCGCCGGTCTTGGGATGCAGAAGCGCCGGATCAGACCGGCGCTTCTCCTTGTTCGCTCCGGTTACTTCGCCCGGGCCATTTCCTCCGCAATCATCGCCCGCGCTGCCTCGGCGTCAACGCCTTTGGCCGCTATCTCCTCGAGGACAGAAGCAACGATGGGGCCGGCGATGGCCTCATAGGCCGTTTTGTCGGCATCGCTGGCCATGGTGACGGAATTGTCAGCCGCCTCGTTCGTCAACTTTCGGCCACGGGCATCGATGTTGTCCCACACGGCGCCTGCCATGCGGCTGGCCGGTTCACCGAACACCTTTTCGTCGAGCGCCTTGCGCAGATCTTCAGGCAATCCGTCGAAGGCTTCCTGGTTCATGATGAAGGCGAAGGAGCCGCGATAGAGACCGCCCGGCATTTCGTAGACGTTTTTCGCCACCTCTGTCAGCTTGAAGCCGCCTCGGCTCTCGAATGGCATGACAACGCCGTCGGCGACATTCGACGCCAGCGTCTCATAGACCTTCGGCGCCGGCACCTGAATTCCCGTTGCTCCCAGGGCTTCGCCCACCAGCGAACCAACGCCGCCCGGCACCCGCACCTTGAGACCATCGATTGCATCGAGCGAGGTCACCTTCTTGTTGGTGTGCAGATGGGCAGGCCCATGGGTGTGCAGCCCGATCACCTTGACGCCGCGGTGTTCGTCGGCTTTTGCCAGGTGGTTTTCATGAACCCGCCAATAGGCGACGGACGCAGCCTCGGCATCGCCGGTATAGCCTGGCAGCTCGATCAGTTTGGTCGCCGAAAACCGGCCTGACTGATAGCCGTGAAAGATCACTGACATGTCGGCGGCGCCATCAAGCACCAGGTCCATCTGAGCCGGCGGCGACGCCAGATTGTATTTCACCTCCGCCGTCACCCGTCCGTCGGTGGCTTCCTCGATCATCTTGATCAGGTTCGGCCACATCTGGGCATTGAGGCCGTGAGCCGGTGGCGCCCAGCTGGAAATGGTGAGGGTGTAGTCCGCTGCCACGGCAGCGGCCGTCATCATCTGCAAGGCGAGGGCGCAAACCAGTGATCGCCGAAAAATGGTCATGGGTTCCTCCTTGGAGTTTTCAAACATTGTTTATTATTGCTAAACGTATTTATCATTGTTAGGCTTGATAGACAAGAACCCGAGAGGCCCACCCGTGACTCAGGCTCCGGTCTGCGATTTCGACCTGTATTCCGATGCGTTCATTCGGGATCCCTGGCCCCGTTACGCGCGGATGCGCGAAATGGGTGCGGTACTGTGGCTGCCGGCGCTCGAAAACTTCGCATTGACCCGCGCCGGCGTTGTCCGCGAAGCCGTGCGCAATCACGAGGTTTTCTGCAGTCGCAAGGGCGTTGCCGCGGATCAGTTCGGCTGCACCTTCCTGCAGGGCAATACAGTCGCCTCAGACCCGCCCCGCCACACCCAACTGCGCGAAGCCATGGCACCGCCTTTGACTCCGACCGCGCTGGAGAGCATTCGCCCACGCGTCGACGATATGGCAGCCGGGCTGATTGAAAAGCTGATGCAGGAGGACGAATTTGATGCAGTTTCGGATCTCGCCCAGGTCTTGCCGCTGGCCATCGTGCGCGATCTGGTCGGATTGCCGGACTACGGCAAATCAAACATGCTGAAATGGGCGGCTGCGGCCTTCAATGTCCTGGGCGTGCAAAACGACCGGGGTTGTGCTGCGGTTGCGGAAATCCGGGAAATGCGCGAGTTCATCAAGGACGATCTTGGTCCGGATACGGTTGCATCCGGCAGCTGGATCGAACGAGTCCTCGCGCTGGCGGCAAACGGCGATATCGACCCGGACCTCGCGCCTTTCGCCATCCGCGACTATATCAACCCGAGCCTCGACACGACCATCTCGGCCATTGGCCACCTGATATGGCATCTCGGTCGCAATCCCGACCAGTGGGAAAAACTAAAGCAGCATCCCGACCGGATCCTCAATGCGGCGCACGAGGCGGTTCGGCTCGGCACGCCCATCCGATCGTTCTCACGCACCACTACCCGGCCGATTACCATCGATGGCGTCGACATACCCGCTGGCGCCC
Organism: Hoeflea sp.; assembly: GCA_965216535.1. GTDB lineage: Bacteria > Pseudomonadota > Alphaproteobacteria > Rhizobiales > Rhizobiaceae > Hoeflea_A. Next base: position 537,586 of record OZ244175.1, on the reverse strand, counting down.
GTGTGATGATGCTCTTTGCATCAGCCAACCGCGACGAGAGCATCTTCGACGACCCGGATCGCTTCGACATCACCCGCAACAACCGCCGCCATCTTGGCTTTGGCGCCGGCATCCACACCTGCATCGGCATGCATCTCGCCCTTATGGAAATGTCGGCCATTCTCAAGGCCATGCTGGAGCGGGTGCGCACCATCGAGGTCGGAACACCGACCATAGCAATGAACAACACCATCTGTGCCTATGCGCACTTGCCGGCGCGCTTCAGTTAGAGCAAACACCGGCATCGATTTCCGAAGCTCCATCCAGACAATTTCATGTTTGTCGTTCGTTGCGTTGCGCCTACGACGAACGGATAAGAAAGGCAGTCTTGAATTGCCACATTTCGTTCAACACCTTCAGGGCAACAGGACGGCGTATCCCGACCACGGGACGCCGCTCCTTCGATCCATTTGAAGGAGGATTTGTCATGAAGAACGTACTGAAAAGAACCGGCGAAGGCATTGTGAGAATAGCCTCGATCCTGTCGGTCACCGGAAGCACCCGGCCCTACAAGATCCCGGAACCCCGCTATCCGGTGTCTCGCAACCGCTGATCGCGACCCGGGCGCTGCGCAGCAGCGCCCCCAATCTTCCAAATCAGAATTCGAACCGTGCCAACACGGGCACGTGGTCCGACGGCCGTTTCCAGCCGCGCGCCTCGCGCATGACCGTCACGTCGGCCAAGGCGGGGGAGAGATCGGGTGACGACCAGATATGGTCGAGCCGCCGACCCTTGTCGGCGGCAGACCAGTCGCGCGCCCGGTAGCTCCACCAGGTGTACACTTTCTCTTCTTCCGGAATGTGCTGGCGCATCAGGTCGATCCAGCCACCTTTCGCCTGCACGTCTTTCAGCCCGTCGGTTTCGATCGGCGTGTGGCTGACCACCCGCAGCAACTGTTTATGCGACCAGACATCGGTTTCCAGCGGCGCAATGTTGAGATCACCGACCAGGATCGATGAGACATCCATCTCGGACTCCGAGTGCAGCTCTTTCATTTCTTCGATGAAGTCGAGCTTATGGGCGAATTTCGGATTGACCGACCGGTCCGGTTGATCGCCGCCCGCCGGAACGTAAAAATTGTGCACCCGGATGCGCCGGCCCGCCGTCTCGACAATGGCCGAGATATGACGAGAGTCACCGACGTTGCAGTAGTCGCGCCGTTCGACTTCCGTAAGCGGCAGGCGCGAGATCAACGCCACGCCGTGATAGCCTTTCTGTCCGTGCACTTCGATATGGCGATATCCGAGGGCACGGAATGATTTCATCGGAAAGGCGTCATTCGGACATTTCGTTTCCTGCAGGCACAACACGTCCGGCGCCTGGGCTTTCAGCAGCTTTGAAACCAGCGGCCGCCGCAGGCGCACCGAATTGATGTTCCATGTGGCAACGGAAAACGCCATGCAACGACCCTTTCGAATGAACGACAGGGGGACCATACAGGGCAGGGTAAAATTGCATAGGGGCCGGCGGTACCGTCCGCCGGCTGCGCACAGTTAATCTGTTCGCGGTGGGGCTAACGGTTGCTGTTGCCGCGGCTCTGATGCACCTGATCGTAGGGCACCTTGAACACACTGTCGGCAAAGCGCACGCCGTTCTGCACGTTGAAAATCATCACGGTGGTGTCCTTGCCCTGGGCATCCGTGATGGTCCACTGGCGCAGCTCGTAGGTATTGGAATCGAACAGCATCGTGATCGTCGATTTGCCGAAAATGGTCTTGTCACCGAGCACGATTGTCGTCAGGTCCGGTTCGACCGAAACCGATTTGACCATCTTGCTGTCCAGGTCGATCGTCTCGGACAACAGCAGTTTCAGGGGCGTCTTTCCGAGCGGATAGATGTCCCAGGTGCGCAGCTTGCGATTGCCGATGACCACGGATTTTCCGTCGGCGATCACTCGCACCGGCGACGGATCCTCATAGTTGAAGCGCAGCTTGCCCGGCCGCTCGATAAAGAACTTGCCGGCGGTCTGCTGACCGGTCGGCCCGAATTGGACAAACTCACCGGTCATGGTTCTGACCGAAGAAAAATGATTGGCGATTTTCTCTGCCGCTGACTGTGCCTGCGCGGCAATGGGCCCGCCAATAGCAAGGGCAAATGCGGTGAAACCGGCCGCGGCGATCGTCTTGAGACTCATGGACATCTCCTGAATTGCGACCACGTTAGGTCACGAAACTGCGGCGCCAGTGTGACGCAGATTCGCCCAAATAACGCCGGGCTCTGAAAGCACTAAACTGTGACGCTTGCGCGAACCCGGAGAGCCCGCGCTACAGCACATCCTCTTCGGTCGGCACGAGGATTTCACGCTTGCCGGCATGGTTGGCCGGGCCGATGACGCCCTCTTCCTCCATGCGCTCGATGAGCGATGCGGCCCTGTTGTAGCCGATTCCGAGACGCCTTTGAATATAGGACGTCGAGGCCTTGCCGTCACGCAGGACTACGGCCACGGCCTGATCGTAAGGATCAGCCGAATCGCCGAGATTGCCGCCGCCGGACCCACCGCCTTCGGCAACGTCCTCCTCATCGTCCTCCGTGATGGCGTCGAGATATTCCGGCACGCCCTGGGCCTTGAGGAAGCCGACGATCTCCTCGACTTCGGAATCGGAGACGAACGGTCCGTGCACGCGCTGTATGCGGCCGCCGCCGGCCATGTAAAGCATGTCGCCCATGCCGAGCAGCTGTTCGGCGCCCTGCTCACCCAGGATGGTGCGCGAGTCGATCTTCGACGTGACCTGGAAGGAAATCCGCGTCGGGAAGTTGGCCTTGATCGTTCCGGTGATCACGTCGACCGAGGGGCGTTGCGTCGCCATGATGACGTGAATGCCGGCGGCGCGGGCCATCTGTGCCAACCGCTGAACCGCGCCTTCGATGTCCTTGCCCGCGACCATCATCAGGTCGGCCATCTCGTCGATGATGACGACGATATAGGGCATCGGCGTCAGGTCGAATTCCTCAGTCTCGTAAATCGCCTCGCCGGTTTCGCGGTCGAAGCCGGTCTGCACCGTGCGGGTGATTGCCTCACCCTTCTTGGCGGCCTGCTCGACGCGACTGTTAAAACCGTCGATATTGCGCACGCCGATTTTCGACATCTTCTTGTAGCGGTCTTCCATCTCGCGCACGGTCCATTTCAGCGCGACCACCGCCTTTTTCGGATCGGTCACCACCGGCGCGAGCAGGTGCGGAATGCCGTCATAGACCGACAATTCCAGCATTTTCGGGTCGATCATGATCAGTCGGCACTTCTCGGGCGACATCCGGTAAACGATCGACAGGATCATGGTGTTGATGGCCACCGACTTACCCGAGCCGGTAGTACCAGCGACCAGTAGGTGGGGCATCTTGGCAAGATCGGCTATGACCGACTCGCCGCCGATCGTCTTGCCCAGCGACAGCGCCAGCTTGGCCTTGCTGGCCTCGAAGTCACGGCTCGACAGCAATTCCTGCAGATAGACCGTCTCGCGGCCCTGGTTCGGGAGTTCAATGCCGATGGCATTGCGTCCCGGAACAACGGCAACACGTGCCGCGATGGCGCTCATGGAGCGGGCGATATCGTCAGCAAGCCCGATGACCCGCGAGGACTTGATACCCGGTGCGGGCTCCAGTTCGTAGAGCGTCACCACGGGTCCCGGACGCACCTTGATGATTTCGCCGCGCACACCGAAATCCTCCAGCACGCCTTCCAGCATGCGGGCATTCTGCTCCAGCGCGTCGTCCGAGAGACTCGGGTCCTTGGCGACGTTCTTGGGTTCCGCCAGCAGTCGCAGCGGCGGCAGTTCGAAACCGGTTGAGCGGATCATCGATGTCTGCGCTTCGCGCTGGACACGTACGCCGGGTTTCGGCTTGTTGGCGCGTGGCACCACCCGAACCTGGTTCTCGCCATCGTCCGCCGGAGCTTCCTGTGGCGCCCATTCGGCGGCCGGGTCATCGTAATCGGGCTCGTCCTCGTCGAACGGCGGCGCATCGTCATTGACCGGCTCCGGTCGCACCTTCTGTTGTGCCGGGCCGACATCATCGAATTCCGGCTCGACACGATCCTCACCATTCAGACTGGTAAATTCTTCCTCGTTGAAATCGTAAGGAATCTCGGGTCTTGCCGGCCAGTTTTCAGCGACCTTGCCGGTCAGGCGGCGCCAATGCGCCCTGCCGATGAGCCAGAAATGGGTCGCAGCACCCAGGAACAGGGCACCAAAGGGACGACCCTCGTCTTCGTCGTCGTCTTCCAGGTCGTCGTCCTTGCGCTGCATGCGCGCCCGGGCAACCTTCCCGGATTTGCGCTCGTCCACCACCGGCGGCGAGATCAGCAAGGCGGCAAACAGCATCATCCAGGCCGCCGGCAGGGCCAGCAGGACGGCAAGAACAACAGCCAGGAAGCCGGATGGATAATCGCCGGTCAGCGCTGACGGCATTTTCAGGATCATGTCGCCAAACACCCCGCCAAGCCCGGTCGGCAGCGGCCAGGAAGGCGGCGCCGACACGCAGGCGAGCACGGCCGCGACAAGAACGCTGCCGCCGAACCAGGCCGACAACCGCGCCAGCACCCGGTCAACGGGTCGGCCGCGCATCAGGTAGAAGCCCCACAGGATCATCGGCAGCAGTACGGCCACCGAGGCAAGGCCAAAAAACTGCATCATCACATCGGCAAAGGCGGCTCCGCCAAATCCCAGCACATTGGCCGGTGCTTTGCCCGTCGCGTAGCTGAAGCTGGGGTCGGACACGTTCCAGGTGGCGAGCGCCGCAACCGCGAGGACAAGCCCCCCAAGCCAGCAAACGCCCATCACGATCCGCATGGGACGTCTGAGAAAATCAGGTATTCTCAGGCCCAGCAGCAGATGACCGCCAAACATCAATGGATTGCCCGTTTGCATCACAACGCCTCGAACTCGTAATCGCTACCCAGAGCGCGGACAGGCTCCGCGCAGATGGGCATCATACGGGCGGTTGAGTTAAAGGGGCATTAACCATGCAGCGCCGCCGCGCGGGAACGCGGCGGCGCGGATTGACATGATTGACCGGATCAGAGGATCTCGGCTTCCGGATTGGCGCCGATCTTGTGGATCGACAGGTCGGCGCCACGCACTTCCTCTTCTTCGGCCAACCTGAGGCCGATAATACGGTCGAGCGCACCATAGACGATGAAACCTGCAACTGCCGCGTAGCCCGCGCCGAGGATCGAGCCGACCAACTGGGCGCCGAAGGATACGCCGCCAAGGCCACCGAGTGCTTCAAGCCCGAAGATGCCACAGGCGATACCGCCCCACAGGCCGCAAAGGCCGTGCAGCGGCCAGACACCCAGCACATCGTCGACCTTGAGCTTTTCCTGGCACCAGGTGAAGCCTTTGACAAACAGGAAGCCGGCAACGCCACCGACGACAAAGGCGCCGATCGGATGGAACACGTCGGACCCGGCGCAGACGGCAACCAGCCCGGCGAGCGCACCGTTGTGCACGAAACCCGGGTCGTTGCGCCCGGCAATCAGCGCCACCACGATGCCGCCGACCATCGCCATCAGCGAGTTGATCGCCACCAGGCCACTGACGCCTTCGAGCGATTGGGCACTCATGACGTTGAAGCCGAACCAGCCGACACAGAGCAGCCAGGATCCGAGCGCAAGCCATGGGATCGAGGACGGGGCGAACGGGTGCGAGCCGCCCGATTTGATGTAGCGTCCCAGGCGCGCGCCCAGCAGGATGACAGCGGGCAGCGCGATCCAGCCGCCGACGGCGTGGACGACGATGGAGCCGGCAAAATCATGAAACGGGACGCCGAAGGCACTCTCGAGCGCGCCCTGGAAACCGAAATTGCCGTTCCAAACCATGCCTTCGAAGAACGGGTAGACGAGGGCAACGATGACCACGGTTGCGATGCACTGCGGCTGGAACCGCATGCGCTCGGCGATGCCGCCCGAAATGATCGCCGGTATGGCCGCCGCGAAGGTGGTCAGGAAGAAGAACTTCACCAGCGTGAAGCCCTGCGGCATGAACACCTCGCCCCCGCCGGCACCCGACAGGGTCGCGGCGCTGACAAAGAAGGTCACGCCGTAGGCAACGGCGAAACCAATGAAAAAGTAGCTGATGGTCGACAGGGCAAAGTCGCCAAGGATCTTGACCAGGGCGTTGACCTGGCTCTTGTGGCGAACAGTGCCGACCTCCAAAAAGGCGAAGCCGCCGTGCATCGCAAACACCAGGATGGCGCCAAGAAGCACAAAGAAAACGTCGCCGCCGACTTGTGGCTGTTCCATGAATCCCTCTCCGTTTCAGAACGTTCTGGGCCAGGGGAGTCAATTTTTGTGCCAAACGCGAAAAGTCTGCCTTTTTGGTAGGCAGACCGGATGAACAAACAGGCATATGATGAAATTTTATGCAGACCCGAAGGCGACTGCCGCTTTGGTGGGCATTCTGCACAAAGTCCGCACAAAAAAGGGGCCCGTGCGATGACGGGCCCCTTATTGCCAGGGTCCGAGGGTCTAGACCTTGGTGAATTCCGGATAGGCCTCGATGCCGATCTCGACCTTGTCGAGACCATCGAGTTCTTCCTCTTCGCTGACCCGGATACCCATGGTGCCCTTGAGGATCAGCCACACGACCGTCGAGGTGACCACCATGAACACACCGACGATGATGATCGAGGCCACCTGGCCATAGATCGTCGCATCGCTGTTGGTGAAGACAACGGCGAAGGTTCCCCAGATGCCGGCGAACAGGTGGACCGGAATGGCGCCGACCACGTCGTCGATCTTCATGCGGTCAAGCATCGGCACGGCGAACACGACGATTACCCCACCGATTGCACCGATGATGGTGGCTGCACCCAGGGAAGGCGTCAGCGGTTCGGCGGTGATCGACACCAGTCCGGCGAGCGCGCCGTTCAGGACCATGGTAATATCGACCTTCTTGTAGAGGATCTGGGTCAGGATCAGAGCTGCGACCGCACCGCCGGCAGCGCCGGCATTGGTGTTGGCGAAGATGCGCGACACGTCGGCGATGTCACCCACTGAGCCGGCAGCCAGCTGCGAGCCGCCGTTGAAGCCGAACCAGCCGAGCCACAGGATGAACGTGCCCAGCGTGGCCAGTGGCATGTTGGATCCCGGGATCGGATGGACTTCGCCCTTCGGACCGTATTTGCCCTTGCGTGCGCCGAGGATGATGGCCCCGGTCAGAGCCGCCCAGCCGCCAACGGAGTGCACGACGGTGGAGCCGGCGAAATCGAGGAAGCCAAGCTGCGTGTCAAGGAAACCGCCGCCCCATTTCCAGGAGGCCTGGATCGGGTAGAGGATGCCGGTCAGGATGATCGTGAAGATCAGGAACGGCCACAGCTTTATGCGTTCCGCCAACGTACCGGAAACGATCGAGGCCGTGGCGGCGCAGAACATCAGCTGGAAGAAATAGTCGGAGCCCGTCGAAGCGTAGGACAGGTCGTCCGTCGCATCGGGCGCAACGCCGACGGCTTCCAGAACGGCCACCCCGAAGGCGCCCAGGTAGCCACCGGTGTCATCAGTGCCGATCGACCAGTTGCCCAGCGGGTACATAAGGTTGTAGCCGACCAGGTAGTACATGATGGCCGCCAGCGAAAACAGCGCGATGTTCTTGGTCAGCTGCATGGAGGCGTTCTTGGAACGCACCATACCCGCTTCCAGCATGGCGAAACCGGCCGCCATCCACATGACCAGAAAGCCTGAGATCAGAAACAGCAGCGTGTTGAAGATGAAGACGGAATGGGCGGGAACGGCCGCCGACGTCGCATCCTGGGCGACGGCGGGCACGGCAAGCGCTCCGATCACAAGCAGCGCCGCAAGGGGCTTTGCAAGGGGTTTCAATGACATTTCGGTAGTCTCCTGTTGACTTAGAGCGCGTCTGCGCCGGTCTCGCCCGTGCGAATGCGCATGACCTGCTCGAGGTCACAGACGAAGATTTTTCCATCGCCGATCTGGCCGGTCTTGCCGGCACTGGCGATGGCTTCAATGGTTTTCTCGGCCATATCGGCTGATACGGCGATTTCGATTTTGAGCTTCGGCAGGAAGGCAACGGCATACTCCGTGCCCCTGTAGATTTCGGTCTGCCCCTTCTGGCGGCCGTAGCCCTTGACCTCGGTAACGGTCAGTCCCTGTATCCCGACCTCGGTGAGGGCTTCCCGAACCTCGTCCAGTTTGAACGGCTTGATCACTGCCGTGACGATTTTCATTTGCTGGTCCATCCTTGTTTTGCGCGATCACCGACCGGTTGCACCGTCAGCGGCGACCACGCGTGCTTTTCCTGGCAGCTAACGCATAGCCAGGCCGCCGACCTCCACGGGAAGACCGATGGCCCGACCCTTGCGAATCAAGGATCATGCCAGTTTGAGTCAAATTTTGATAAGTTTATGTTTTTATTGCGAGATTTCAGTCTCGCTGTCACCCGCGCACTGGGTGACGTTCAGGATTTGCACAGTAATTGTGCAAAAGTTAATCACTGCCTGAAATTTAGTCTTTACGCCGCTGGCGGATGAGACCTTCCTGGGCAACAGAGGCAATCAGCATACCGTCACGCGTATAAAGTCCACCGCGATTGAGGCCCCGCGCACCGCTGGTGCTGGGACTGTCCTGGGCATAAAGCATCCAGTCATCCATGGCGTATGGACGGTGGAACCACATGGAATGGTCCAGGCTGGCGGCCTGGATCTTGCCGGAAAACACCGACAAGCCGTGCGCAAACAGCGACGTGTCGAGCAGTGTCATGTCGGACAGATAGGCAAGCACCGCCGCCTGGATGCGCGGGTCGTCGGGAACTGCTCCATTGGCGCGCACCCAGATGTTCTGAACCGGCGCCAGTTTTTCGCGCGAAATGTAGTGCTCGAGCGAGATCGGCCGCATTTCGATGGGCCGCTCACGCTCCCAGTAGCGGCGAACATTCTCCGGCGCATTCTTGAGAAATCTCTCTTTCAAGTCGGCTTCGCCGATCAGGCTCTCTGGCATTGGCACATCAGGCATGTCGATCTGGTGGTCGAGACCCGGCTCGTCCACCTGGAAGGAAGCCGATAACGAAAAGATCGCGCGGCCGTGCTGGATTGCCACCACCCGGCGGGTGTTGAAACTCTTGCCATCACGGATCCGGTCGACCTCGTAGATAATCGGCACTTCGGGATCACCCGGACGCATGAAATAGCCGTGCAGCGAATGCACATGCCGGTCATCGTCCATCGTGCGTTGGGCGGCGACCAGGGCCTGGGCGATCACCTGCCCGCCGAACACCCGCTGCCATCCGACCTGCGGGCTGTTGCCGCGATAAAGGTCCTGCTCCAGCCGTTCCAGGTCGAGGATCGACAGAAGGCTCTCCATGGCACGCGACATTATGAAACTCCCGGTCGGTGTTTTTTTGGCCTCATCAGGCCTGTATAGTCGGACTTATAGAGACAGGTCCGAAGAGCGCAACCGCCGGACCATCCAGAGGACGTGACGATGACCAAACCACAGGCGGTCGACATTCTGATCGGCGGAGGCGGCTATGTCGGCATTTCGGCCGGCGTCGCGATCAAGTCGGCAGCGCCGCACCTGTCCGTCCTCGTTGTCGACGCAGCGCCGAAAGACGTCTGGAAAAAGGACGAACGGGCCTCGGCCATCGCCGCCGGCGCCTGCCGCATGCTGGAACAGCTCGAGGCGTGGGAGGCCATCGCTCCCGAAGCGCAGCCGATCACCGACATGATCGTCACGGACTCGCGCACCGCCGATCCGGTGCGCCCGGTGTTCCTGACCTTCGACGGCGACATCGCGCCGGGCGAGCCTTTCGCCCACATGGTGCCGAACGTCGCTCTGGTCGGCGCGTTGCGCGCCCGCGCGGACGCCCTCGGTGTCGTGATCGAACAGGGCGTGACCGTTGACGGCTTCCAGGAGACCGGTGCGGCCATGGAAGTGACGCTGGGCGACGGCCGGACGCTGCACACGCGGCTGCTTGTCGCTGCAGACGGTGTGCGCTCCAAACTGCGCGACATGGCCGGCATCAAGACCGTGCACTGGTCCTACGGCCAGTCCGGCATCGTCACCACGGTGGCACATGAGCGGCCGCATGAAGGCCGCGCCGAGGAACATTTCCTGCCGGCCGGCCCCTTTGCCATATTGCCGCTGACCGGCAACCGCTCCTCGCTGGTCTGGACCGAACGTACGGAAGAAGCCGACCGGCTGGTCGCGTCCGATGATCTGGTCTTCGAAGCCGAACTTGAGCGTCGCTTCGGCCACAAGCTCGGCACGCTGGAAGTGGTTGGCGGCCGCAAGGCCTTCCCACTCGGCCTGACCCTGGCGCGCGAATTCATCGCCCCACGCCTGGCATTGGCGGGCGACGCCGCGCACGGCATCCACCCGATCGCCGGCCAGGGCCTCAACCTCGGCTTCCGGGATGTCGCAGCGCTCGCCGAAACGGTCGTCGAGGCCGACCGCCTCGGCCTCGATATCGGCACCCTGTCGGTGCTTGAGCGCTACCAGGTCTGGCGCCGCTTCGACACCTTCCAGATGGGCGTCACCACCGACGTGCTCAACCGGCTTTTCTCCAACGACATCGCCCCCGTGCGCGCCCTGCGCGATGTCGGCCTCGGCCTGGTCGAACGCATGCCATCACTCAAGAGCTTCTTCATTCGACAGGCCGCCGGCCTCTCCAGTCCGGCTGGCCCGCGCTTGCTGCGCGGCGAGGCGATTTGAGCGAAATCCGAGCTCAACGCGCCTTCCGCAGAATGTTGCTCTCGATGAAGTCTGCCGCCTGATCGCCTTTCAGGCTGCGCCTCCAGAGCTGATCGGTCATGGATGCATAGAGCTCGACCGCATCGGCGGCAGCGCTGATCGTGGCCACGCCGAGGCGCACATTGGCGAATGCGCCCAGCCTGAAAGGGCTGACGGCAACGGATGTTCTGTTGGCCTTTTTGAACAGCTGAAAACTGGCGCCGGGCATGGAGTCGACCACGATGCCGATCTGCACGCCGATGGGTTGCGTCCGAAGCATGTCGACGATGTTTTCGATTTCGACGCGCGCCGCGCCTCGCCGCTCCTGCAGATCCACCCCGGGTGGATCATAAGCGCCGATGAACCCGAGGCGCAGAAACTGTTCGAGCTCTTCGGCGGAGACCAGGCTGACGATGCCTGGCGATCGTTGCCGAAACATCGTCTTGCGGGCCTTCAAGATGCCAAGCAGCGTGTCGATCTCCTTGAGAGACCGGTCGCGATCCGCAACGTCGTGCGGAATGCTCTCCCGCAACACGTCCGGCAATGTCCGGTCGTAAAGGTCAGTGGTGAGCAGGTAGGAAACCGGCCCAAACAGCACGCAGATCTGGTCGACATCCTCTTCGAGCTGCCGCATGCGCTCAAAGAAACTGACCGCCGAAGCGATATATTCGACTCCCACGCCGAGCAGGGTGGGCAGGGATACACCCAGAAGTTCGGCGATCTTGCCAAGTGTATCCACTTTCGGCGGATGGCCGGATTCATATCGGTAGATGGCGGCCCGGGAGACACCTGCCCTTGAGGCAAGTTCCTCCGGGCTCAGACCGGCGCCCAATCGAAAGGCCTTCAGGCGCTGTCCGACGTCCTCGATCGAGATGGTTTGCTCCGTCAAATTCCGCACCTGTGAGGATGATTGCAACGTTTCCCTCACCTAGCACACCATCTCGCAAATGACAATTTCTCGCAAAAATTCGAACGTACGAAGAAAATTCTCAAAATTGAGAACTGTCTTGACATTGCGACGGGGCCGGCGTTATCCTTGCGGAAAACCAAGGATTGTTAACCAGAGAGGACAGAATGAAAACTCGAATCGGCAAATTTACAGGATTTCTTGCAGCTGGGGTGATCACGACAAGCCTGGCGCTGTCCATGAACCCCGCGCTGGCGGCCGATTTCACCGCCAAGATCGGCCACCTGGAATCGCCACAGCAGTCCCGACACGTCCATCTTGAGAAGGTTGCGGATCTCGTCGCCGAAAGAACAAACGGCGCGGTCGAGTTCCAGATTTTCCCCCAGGCGCAGCTGGGCAATCAGCGGGTCATGACCGAAGGAGTTCAGCTCGGCGTGATCGAGGCGACCGTTTCGCCGGCAGCATTTCTCGGCGGTTTCAATCCAACCGTTTCGGTGTTGGATATTCCCTTCCTTCTGCCGGCGGATGAGGACGCTGCGCAGACCCTGCGCGAAGGCCCGTTCGGAAAGGCTTTGCTCGATTCGTTCAACGCCAAAGGCGTTGTCGGCGTGGCCCTGTGGCCCAACGGCCGCAAGAACTTCACCTCACGCAAGCCGCTGGACAACATCAATTCCTTTGACGGGCAAAAGTTCCGCGTGATGGATTCGAAAATCCTCATTGAACAGTTTGACGCGCTCGGAGCATCGGCTATCGCCCTGCCGTTCGGCGAGCTTTACACGTCGCTGCAGACCGGGGTCGTCGACGGCCAGGAAAACCCGCTCGATACGATCCAGCGCATGAAATTTCACGAGGTTCAGAACTACCTGGTCGTATCCGAACACGGCGCCATGGAGGACGTAATCCTTTTCAATCCCAACTGGTGGCAAAGCCTGCCCGAGGAATATCGCGATGTCATCACCCAGGCGTTCGCCGAGGTCGTTCCCGAGCTTCGCTCCCACAAGGCACAGGCTGTCACTGCCGCTCTGGATGCCATTAAGGAAAGCGGAATCAACGTCCGTGTTGCCTCACCGGAAGAGAAAGATGAACTGCGCGCCAAAATGTATGACAAGGCGCGTGCCGCCTATGTCGATCGCGCCGGCCAGCCCGGCAAGGATCTGATCGGTCTCTACGAACAGGAATATTCCAAGCAGAACTGACCGGAACAATTCCGAAGAACGCCTGCGGCGGCGAGCAATTCGCCGCCGCAGTCATTTTCACCAATCAACTTTCCTGGGGCGGAGCGGCACAATGGCTGCATTGGCACTCTTAAGGCGTTTCGAACGGATCTTTCTGGTCACGGTATTCCTGGCCATGGTCGCCCTGTTCTTCCTCAATGTGGTGACTCGGGAAATAGGTGGCACCCTCGCCAGCCAGTTTGCCTGGATCGAAGAAGCCGTTCGCCTGATGAACATTTTCCTGGTGTTCGTCGCCCTCGGGATCGCTCTCGAGCGCGGCCGCCACGTCGGCATCGACACCGTCCGCAACATGATGCCCGACCGCTACAGAATTCCCGTTCTGAAACTGATCGATGCCACCGGCTTCCTGTTTTCCTGCTACATGGCCTATCTCGGCTGGCATCTCATCGTCTTTGTCCTGCGCACCGGGCAGCGCAGCCCCACGCTCGATATCCCCATGGGCTGGATCTATGCGGCGCCGGTCATCGGCTTTGCCCTTCTCGCCCTTCGATACGGGCTGAGCTTCTTCGGCGTGATCGACCGCTTCGCGGCCGCTGAAGACCCCTCGGCACAATCCGGCGAGGAGCAGATCTGATGTTGTTCGTCGTCATCCTGCTTGCCCTGTTTCTGCTGGTCCTGGGCTTCGAAATGTTCCTGGTGCTGGGAATCCCTGCGCTTGCCACCAAGACGATCTTTTACGGCAGCATGCCGGACCTCGCCTTTATCCAGAAAACCCTGGGCGGGATCGATCACACGACCTTGCTGGCCATACCGTTTTTCATCCTGGCCGCTCAGTTGATGGGGTCCGGACAGATTGCCAAGCGGCTGACTGGTTTGGTCCGCGCCTTGATCGGCCACACCGCCGGCGGCATGGGTCATACGGTCATCGGCGGATCGATGGCGTTCGGCTCCGTTTCCGGCTCGGCGCCGGCGACCGTGGCCGCCATGGGGCGCATGGTGTACCCGGAAATGCGCGCCAGCGGATTTTCCGACCGCTTCAGTCTGGGCCTGCTGGTAGCCAGCGCGGAAACCGCCCTGCTGATCCCGCCATCGATCACCTTCATCATCTACGGATGGATGACGGGGTCTTCTATCGCCCGGCTGTTCGCCGGCGGGCTGGCGGTTGGATTGGTTCTTGGCCTGGCCTTTGCCACCCTTGTTGTCTGGGAAGCCAGACGCAGCGGAATCAAACCGTCCGAAAGAACGACGGCCGCCCAGAAACTCGCGGCACTGAAGGCGGCGGGCTGGGCCCTCGGCATGCCCGTGATCATTCTCGGCGGCATCTATTCGGGATACTTCACGCCAACGGAAGCGGCCGCTGTCAGCGTCGTCTACGCGATCCTCGTCGAGATGGTCGTCTTTCGCGAATTGTCGTTCGCCCAGTTGGTCGACATCACCGAGAAGGCGGCGATTTCGACCGCTATCATCTTCATTCTGCTGGCGATGGGCGGTGTCCTGTCCTTCTTCGTCACACTGGCCCAGGTCCCCACCCATATCAGCGAATTTCTGACGGCGATCGATGCCGGGCCGATCACGTTCTTGCTGGTGGTCAATGTCTGTTTCCTGATCGCCGGCATGTTCATCGATCCGAACTCGGCGCTTCTCATTCTGGTGCCGCCGCTGTTTCCGGTGGCAACGGCGCTGGGCGTCGATCCGATCCATTTCGGCATGATTGTCACGCTCAACATCAGCCTGGGCATGATCACACCGCCCTTCGGGCTCGACATCTTCGTCGCCTCATCGACGCTCGACAAACCGGTCATGACGATCATCAGCGGCGTCTGGCCGTTCGTGGTGGCCAACATCGCGGTGCTGCTGATCGTCACCTACGTGCCCGGCATCTCGCTGTTCATTCCCAATCTGATTTTCGGTTGAGGAGCATATCCGTGTCTGTTGCGTTTCAGGATTCCCCGACCCAATCGGCATTCGAGAAGGCGCGCGTTTTCGAAGCCTGCTGTGTCGTCAAGACCAACACGGCCGTCAACGGCGACTACCGGCTGCTTGTCCTCGATGCTCCCGATCCTGTGCTCGATTGCCAGCCGGGCCAGTTCTTTCACCTCCTGTGCCCGACGCAGCCCGGCTTGCAACCGTATCTGCGCCGCCCGATGAGCATCTACGGGTGCGACCCGGATCGAGGAGAACTGCACTTTCTCTACAAGGTTGCGGGAGAAGGGACGGCCGCGATCGCTCAATTGGGAACTGGCGAGATCCTGGATGTTCTCGGTCCGCTGGGTCGCGGTTTCCGGATCAGAGACGAGTGGCAAAACCTGCTGATGGTGGCGCGCGGCGTCGGTCTTGCGACCCTGGCGCCGCTTGCCCGGGAGGCCAGGCATCTGGGACGAAACCTGACCGCGATTTGCAGCGCCCGCTCACCGGACGTGCTCATGTCCGTCGATCACTTTCGCACGCTCGGCGCAAACGTCATCACGGTGACCGACAGTGAGCGGACCTCCGACGTCGACAGCCTGCGCGGCCTCATCGAAGAACAGATCAGCATCGAAGGTGTGGACGCCTTTTTCACCTGCGGCTCCAACCGGCTCCTCAAGCTGCTGCAGTCGATCGGTGCTGAGCACGGCATCCCCGGCGAGATCGCATTGGAACAGCAGATGGCCTGCGGGATCGGCATGTGCCAGTGCTGCGTCCGCTCGTTCCGAAAGCAAGGCAAGATCGTCCATCAGCGGGTTTGCCGGGAAGGACCGGTTTTCGATCTGCAGGAGACTATGGGATGGTAGATCTCACGACCAGGATCGGCACCCTGACCCTGAAAAACCCGATCATGCCGGCGTCGGGCACGTTTTCTGAAGACCTGGCCGAGGTCTTCGACCTGGACGTTCTCGGCGCCCACGTGACCAAAACGATCACCCATGAAAAGCGCGGCGGCAACCCCACTCCACGTGTCTGTGAAGTGCGCGGCTCGATGCTCAATTCAATCGGCATACCGAGCAAGGGCGTCGACGCTTTCAAGGCAACTGTTCTTCCGTTCTACGCCGAGTATCAGGCACCACTTGTCATCAGCATTTCGGCCGGAAGCGCCGATGAATTTGCCCGGTTGTGCGAGGACGTTTCGGAGCCCGGCGTCAGCGCGATCGAAGTCAACATTTCCTGCCCGAACATCGAGGAGGACGGAAAGGCGTTCGCCATCCGGCCGTCCACGACCGAGAAGGTCATGCGAAGGCTGCGGGATGCCACGGACCTGCCGCTTTGGGCCAAGCTCACACCCAATACTGGCGAGACGACGGAAGTCGCAAAGGCGGCGGAAGAGTGCGGCGCCGACGCCCTTGTCGTTTCCAATACGCTCCTCGCAATGGCCATCGACATTCGCTCCAGGAAACCGAAGCTTGGCAATCTGATGGGAGGCCTTTCCGGTCCGGCACTCAAGCCGATCGCGCTGAGGATGGCCTATCAGTGCGCCAAATCGGTGGATATTCCAATCATCGGCTGTGGCGGCATCACCACCGTCGAGGATGTTGTCGAATACCTGATCGCCGGCGCCACGGCGGTTCAAATCGGCACCGCCACCTTCATCAGCCCGCGCGCGATGGTCCACCTGATCGACGATCTGGTCGATTATCTGGAGGCGGAAGGTCTCGCCAGCGTTGGCGAGCTGGTGGGATCCGTTCGAGACGGGGAAGCCGCCGACGGCGTCGTGTTCATGGGAGCGGCACCCTGATGGCCGCCCCTGCCAGACACTCCGGCCATCCGCCAAGCGGCATCGACGACATAGCCGCCGGTCTGTTCGCGGACATCGCCTTGCTGTCGGCCGATACCGAGGGTGTCAGCCGGCCGGCCTATTCACAGACCGAAACGAGGACACTCGCCTACCTGGAGACCTACGCCCGCAGTTCGGGGTTGGCGGTCCGTTACGACGCTGGGCAGAATCTCGTGATCTCCTTGCCGGAGGATGCCGATTCCGATCGCTACATGCTCGTCGGCTCGCATGTCGACAGCGTTCCGAGGGGTGGGAACTATGACGGCCTGGCAGGTGTCGTGGCCGGGATCCTGTGTCTTGTTCGGGCCAGGCACGAGACGATCGAATTCGCCCACCCCGTGAAGGTGATCGCGCTTCGCGGCGAGGAAAGCGCCTGGTTCGGCCCCTGCTACACCGCCTCCAAGGCGCTTCTGGGACAATTGCACGACAACGAACTCACCGCGGCTCACAAGGCCGACGGGCGCAGCCTCGATGACCACATGGAAGCCGTCGGCGTGGACATGGAACGCGTCCGCTCCCAGCAGCCGCTGATCGACCCGGCATCCATCCTCGGATATCTGGAACTTCACATCGAGCAAGGACCTCTGCTGATCGAAAAGAAGCTGCCGGCGGCAGCAGTTTCCGGCATTCGAGGAAACATTCGGCACAAGAGAATCCGCTGCATCGGCGAAGCCGGACATTCCGGCGCTGTTCCGAGGGCATTTCGCCGGGATCCGGTTTTGGCAATGGCGGATCTGCTGTCCCGTCTTGACGAAAGCTGGCTGACGGTTCTCCAGAAAGGCGAGGACCTCGTGCTGACCTGCGGGACTGTCGCCACTGACCCCAAGCGGCATGCCCTGGCGCGCATTCCCGACCTGGTTGATTTCAGTCTCGATATTCGCAGCCAGAGCGCACTGGCCCTGGATGAAATGCGCGGGCTCGTCGCCCGGGAAATCGCCACCATCGAACGGACACGAAGGGTCCGGTTCGATATGGACGAAGAGATGCTGACGCCCCCGGCTATGTGTAACAGCGATATCCTCGACCGGATGACCGGGGCCATGGAACGTCTCGATCTTGAGCCCTTCGTCATGCCGTCCGGTGGTGGCCATGACGCCGCCGTTTTCGCCAATGCCGGCATCCCGACAGGCATGATCTTCGTTCGCAATCAAAACGGATCACACAACCCGCAAGAGGCAATGGAGATCGGCGATTTCATTCATGGCGCCGACATCATCTTCGAGACCCTGGTGGAACGGACGGGATGAGTTCGTCGGACCTGACAGAAGCAGCAACAAGGACATGACAATGACCGTGAGCTCTTTTCCCGACCGAGAATTGATCGCCGAGATGACGGCGAAGATGCTGCTCGAGATCAACGCGGTTCACTTTCGCGCCGACAAGCCCTTCATGTTCACTTCGGGGCTGGCAAGCCCCGTCTATATCGACTGCCGAAAACTGATTTCCTATCCGAGGATCCGGGACACCCTGATGGATTTCGCCGCCTCGGTCATTCTGCGCGAGGTTGGATTCGAACAGTTCGACACGGTTGCCGGCGGCGAAACGGCCGGTATTCCGTTCGCCGCCTGGCTCGCCCACAAGCTGAACCTGCCGATGCAATATGTGCGCAAGAAGCCGAAGGGGTTTGGCCGGGATGCGCAGATCGAGGGAGAGATCCTCGAAGGGCAGCGGGTCCTCCTTGTCGAAGACCTGACGACCGACGGCGGCAGCAAGATCAATTTCTGCGAAGCGCTGCGGCGGGCCGGCGCCGAGATTTCAGATACGATCGTCGTCTTCTACTACGACATTTTTCCGCAGACGCATGAGGTGCTCGACCGCATCGGCATGCGCCTCCACTACCTGGCCACCTGGCGGGATGTCCTCGCTGTCTGCAAGGCCCAGGATTACTTCGACCCGGAGACCTTGAGTGAAGTCGAGGCCTTCCTGGAAGATCCGCTGACCTGGTCGGGAAACAATGGTGGAGCGACCGAAATTCCCGCCCTGGATTTGAAGGAGTGAGACGATGAAACTGCTCGACCTGGATGGAATTGTCGAAAAGAACGGCAAGGGCGTTCGCGCCTATCTGGACTGCTCCCGGCAGGCCCACGAAAATATTCAGCAGAATCCGGAACTGGCTGTGTTCCATTTTCTCCTGGCGGTCGCCGCCGACCAGTTCATCGAAACCTACGGAGACCAGCCCCTGCTCAGTCAAACCGCTGGACGCGAGTTCGATCGCTTCAGCAGCTTCGTGGAAACGCTCGAATCCGCGGCGGGCAATCCGGACGAGGAGAAGGTCCGCGCCCTCAACGAGGTCGCGCTCGGCATCTTCGAAGCCGACAAATAAGGCGTGTCTGTAGCACACGAAAACTGACCAGCCCGATCGCGGGCATGCGAAAATTCAATGTCTGCTTTGCACCTGCACACTGAGACATGGTCCATTAGGTCGATGGGTCGCTTAGAGCCCCATTGTGCCGTCAGCGTTTCCTTATTCGAGCCAATCATTATTGTACGGGATCGGTGAGAACGGCTTGTATCCTGGGATCAAGTCAATGCCGCCAGCCCGCTTAACTCACGACAGATTTTTTTCTTTTCTGGAGAGCAACTTGACCAAACACATAACTCTCAGAGATGGCAGAACGCTCGCTTTCGATACCTACGGTGATCCAAATGGAACACCTGTTATTTTTAGCCATGGGTTTTCCGACTCCCACGTCATTCGTCACCCCGACGACAGTGTAACTGCCTCGCTCGGAGTACGATGGATTGCAGCCGATGAACCCGGTGTTGGAGGATCAAGTCCGAAGAAGGATCGGAAAATGGTCGATTGGGGCGCTGATATGAAGGAATTGGCGGACCATCTGGGCCTTGATACCTTCAACGTTGCGGGCCATTCCGGCGGCGGCCCTCACGCCTTGGCAGTGGCATTTCACATGCCCGAACGGGTGCGCAAGGTGGCGCTTGCGTCTCCTGTGGCGCCATTTGATGAGCCGGGCGTTACCAAAATGCTCGTATTGAAAGATCTAAAAACCATCGCGAAACTGCACCATTTGACCCTGTTGATCCGCTGGGCAGAGCGTGTCGGCGCCAAAAGTGTTTTGAAGGACATCCCTTCTTATGTGGAGTCTGTCGCTGACCAAATGCCCAACGAGGCCAAAACAATACTCCGCAATCCCGAGCAACAAGCCTTGTTCGAAGAGAACTTTCGCCTTGGTTACCTACAACACGAGGAAGGTGTTTTCGAAATGACGGTGGCTCTTTGGGACTGGGGCTTCTCGCCAAAAAAAATCCAGCAACCAGTAGAAATGTTTTACGGGACCGCAGACGACATTATCTCACCGGAAATGCCACGACACCTTTGCGCTGAGCTTCCCAACTGCAAAGCCCATGAGTGGCTGGACGCAGGCCATTACGGGTTTGTTGATCGTGAGCGGTGGACCGAATTTGTCGGCGCGGTTGCAAACTTGCATTAGGACCTCGGAGGCAGCTTTGTCCGCAAAGCGGACGTGCAGGCGCGCATCGAATTTTCATGGTGTCGGGGCCGTTGATTGGGTCTGGCAGCCAAACTCATCAAAACACAGACCAATCTAACCTGTGCGCCACCTCTTCAAGCGCTTTGAGTGCAAGAACGGAATTGCCTTTGTTATCCAGCCCTGGACTCCAGGCCACAATTGAGCCACGACCCGGCGCAACGGCGACAATTCCGCCTCCGACTCCACTTTTGCAGGGCAAACCGACGCGGAACGCGACTTCACCGGACGCGTCGTAGCAGCCACAGGTCATCATCAGTGCATTGATGCGGCGCGCGCGTTCCGGTGATACCGCTGCTTCCCCATCTGCGGTACCTTTTCCGCGGGCAGCCAGGAACCGGGTCGCCATGGCAAGCTGACTGCAACTCATGGCAATGCTGCACTGGCGGAAGTAGTGTTCCGTGACCATGGCTGGATCACCTTCGATATTGCCTTCGGCCAGCATGAAGAATGCCAAGGCCCTGTTCCTGTTTCCTGTGGCAACCTCAGATGCAAAAACCGCTTCATCGACTGAAATCTTGGGGTCTTCGGCCAGCGTTCTGCAAAGATCGAGGACGGGGTGCACCTTTTTTGCATTGTCCGCATTCTGCAAAATGACGTCTGAGACAACAATTGCGCCAGGGTTGATGAACGGATTCCTGGGCTTGCCGCGCTCAAACTCAAGTTGGACAATCGAGTTGAAGGGGTCACCGGACGGTTCACGCCCGACACGGCGCCACAGTGTGGCGCCCACAAGGTCGAGCGCCACCACCAGCCCGAAAACTTTTGAGATACTCTGAATCGAGAACGACATATCGGCATCACCGGCCACAAGTGGCGGCCCATCCAGGGGCGCTATTGCAATCCCAAAGTGGTTCAGTGAGATGTTGGCCAATTCCGGAATATAGTTTGCCACCTCTCCCCGATCCACTTCACCGGCCATGCGACCGGCGATTTCGTCGAGGAGGGACTGGATCTCGGTGCGATCAGGCTCGTACGGCATTTGCGTTTTCCATTATTTCGGAAATGCCCTCTGTCGGGCCGTCGCGATTTTCTACCTCAAACGCGGACCGTTGTAGAGTTCATCGAACGACGCGCCACCGAGGAAGATCCACTGACTGGTCGGCAAACAACGGTGGAGGACGCGAGTTTGATAGCTTAAGCAGCTCTGTGGAAACGCTCGAAACCGCCGCCAGCAATCCGAGCGGAGCACAGCTCCACGCCCTCAACGAGGTCGCTCTGGGCATTTTTGAAGCCAGCAGGTAAGGCGTGTCCGTAGCACCGGAAAGCTGACGGCCCGATCGCGGGAACACCCCAAATCGGCGCCTGCCGTGATACCGCGCTACTTTTCGGGTTTGGCGGTTTGGTTTACGATGTCAACGAGCGTTTGAGGCACAACATTCGTAAGCCTTCCCTGCATTGAGTATCCCCGCCCAAGGTTCGTTATTCTGAACAGCTCTGGGTCTGTTGCGGATCTGTCCAACCGGCTGCATCCAATAAGCTTGTCCGGCTTCACATAAATATACATGCAGATTTCGCCATCTGTTTGGACGGTCCATTTTCGCACCACAGTCGTATCGGAGTTTTTGTTGTGGTATCCCATGACACCATCGCTTCTGTAGAAGTCCGTGAAATCCGTTCCATCCAGACTGCTTCCTGACAGCAATTGTCTCAGTTCGTCGGGATCGTTCACTGCCACCCATTCTTGGGTCTCCCCCGCCAGCAACCCAGTTGCGAAAAGATTCAATACCAGGGTCCATATCAGGAATACTGCTCGACTGTTCATCTGGCGCCCCTCCAACATTCGGACTTGCTCGAGTACCCTACCACGTTTCAAGGTACCATTTGTCAACAATCAGCCAATGCTGAAGATGTCTGCCTTGTCCGCAGTGCTGACCGACACCGTCAATTGATCCGTCTTTGTATGCTCCACCGAAAGCGGTCACCGCCGCTCACCCGATAACGGGTAGACGCGCTGGACACCCACAAACTTCATCCGGACCTCTGACATTGACAATTTCACCCTCTCCACCATATAAGTAAATGACCAGTCATTTACTTACTGAGAGAACCGTGACAGAGACTGCCGAACCGAAATGGCGCCGCCGCGCCGAAGACAGGCCTGACGAAGTGCTCGACGCGGCGCTGCGACAGTTCGTGCGCAAGGGCTTTGCTGCCACCAAGGTCGAGGACATCGCCACCGATGCCGGCCTCTCCAAAGGCGCCGTCTACCGCTATTTCTCCAGCAAGGAAGAGATCTTCGAGCAGTTGGTCAAACGGGCCCTGGCGCCGATCGCCGATCGCACATCGATGCTTGCCCACACGTCCCAACAGCCCCCGGCCGACGTCCTGCGCGCCATCCTGACCATGGTTGCGGGCATTCTTGCCAACCCCGACGCCATGGCACTGCCCCGCCTTGTGCTGATGGAGGCCGGCCGCTTTCCGGCGCTGGCCGATGCCTATCGCCGGCAGGTTATCGACAAGGCGATCGACGCGCTGGAGATCATCATCCAGCGGGGCATCGACGAAGGTTCGTTCCGGCCGATCGATCCACGCCTGGCCGTGCGCAATGTCATCGGACCACTGCTCGCCCATGGTCTGCTCGGCGATGTGTTCGGCCTCGACCGGGAAAGAAATGTTTCGCCGACGACTTTTGTCGAAAGCCATTTCGACATTCTGATCAACGGTTTGGCAACTCGCAAAGACGGAGGTTGATATGCAAACGCTGTGGACCGGAATCGTCGCCTTCTTCGCGTCCCTTTGGCCGTTCGGCGCCGACGTCGCACAGGACTCGCGCTTCTACGGCTATGTCGAGGGCGAATATGTCTATGTCGCGCCGCAAGGCAGCGGCATTCTCGAAACCCTCGCCGTGACGCGCGGCGACACGATCGCCGCCAATGCCCCGCTGTTCACGCTTGACGATGACAAACAGCGTGTGGCGCTGATGAAAGCGCGCGCCAACCTCTCAGTCGCCGAAGCCGATTTGCAAAATGAAAGCACCGGCAAACGACCGGCCGAGATTGCAGTAATCGAGGAGCAACTGCGCAGCGCAGAAGCGCAGCTGGCGCTGGCCGAACTGACCTTCAAGCGTTCAAGCGAGCTCGCCTCGCTCGACTTCGTCGCCAGCAGCAAGCTCGATCAGGACAATGCGACATTGGACGCCGCGGAAGCTGCGGTTGCCGAACAGCGCGCTCAGCTCAAGGTCGCCCGGTTGCCGGCCCGCACCGCCCAACTCAAGGCCGCCAAATACCAGGTGCGCGCCGCCCAGGAGGATGTGGTGCGCTCCGAGATCGATCTCGCTGAGCGGCGGGTCGCCGCACCGGCCACCGGCTATGTCCAGCAGACCTATTACCTGCCCGGCGAATATGTCGCCGCCGGCCAGCCGGTCGTTTCCATCCTGCCACCGGGCGAAATCAAGTTCCTGTTCTACGTCGGCGAGCCCCAGCGTGCCTGGCTTGAAATCGGAACCCCGGTGCTGATCGGCTGTGACGGTTGCCAGGAGCCGGTCAAGGCCCGCATCTCCTACCTGTCCTCGTCGGCGGAATACACGCCGCCGGTCATCTACAGCCTCGAGGACCGTTCCAAACTGGTGTTCCGGGCAGAAGCGCTGCCGATCGGCGAAACGACGCTGCTGCCCGGCCAGCCGATCGACGTCAGGGTCGCCAAATGAGCGAGCCGGTCATCGAGGTCAAAGGCCTGGTCAAGCGGTTCGGCGACAAGACGGTCGTCGACCACTTCGACATCAGCGTGCCAAAGGGCGCCATTTACGGCTTCCTCGGGCCCAACGGCAGCGGCAAGACCACGACCATTCGCATGCTCTGCGGCCTGCTGACGCCCGATGCCGGCGATGGCACATGCCTTGGCTACGACATCCTGCGCCAGTCCGACAGCATCAAGGAACATGTCGGCTACATGACGCAGAAATTCTCGCTCTATTCGGACCTGACGATCCGCGAGAACCTCGATTTCATGGGACGCATGTACCGCATCAGGAAACGCCGCAAGCGGGTCGACGAGGCGTTGGAGAACCTTGGACTGGCGGACCGATCGCATCAGCTCGCCGGCCAGCTGTCTGGGGGTTGGAAGCAGCGCCTGGCGCTTGCCGCCTGTCTCCTGCACGATCCGGACCTGCTGTTGCTCGACGAGCCGACGGCCGGGGTCGACCCCAAGGCGCGGCGAGATTTCTGGGACGAAATCCGCCGCCTCTCCGATGCCGGCGTCACCGTGCTGGTCTCCACCCACTACATGGACGAGGCGGTGCAATGCGACAACATTGCCTATATCGCCTATGGCAAGAAGCTGATCGACGGCCCGTCGCAGGCCATCCCGAGAATGGTCGGGCTGCACACCTGGCACGTCGAAGGCCCGGACCTCGCCGCCCTGGCGCAAAAGCTGGAAGGAATCGCCGGCATCGACCAGGTCGCCCGTTTCGGCTCATCCCTGCACATCTCGGGAACGGACCAGAAAGCCCTCGACATAGCGACCAAACCTTTCCGCACCGACCGGGACTATCACTGGGCTGAACAGCCGGCCGGTCTGGAGGAGGTGTTCATCCATTTGATGGCCGGTTCGACCGACAATTTCGCGGCCAGGGAGGCCGCCTGAGGTGGTCTTTTCGTCGAGCAGGTTCGTGGCGGTGCTGATGAAGGAATTCATCCAGATGCGGCGCGACCGCATGACCTTCGCCATGATGATCGCCATCCCGATCATGCAGTTGATGCTGTTCGGCTTCGCCATCAACTCCGATCCGCGCCACATGCCGACACTGGTTGAGGTGCACGATACCGGGCCGTTCACCCGCGCCTTCCTGGCGGCGATGGAGACCTCGACCTATTTCGACATGCGCGGTACCGTCGCCAATGCCCGCGAAGCTGACCGGGCCCTGGTCATGGGAGAAGCGTCCTTCGTCGTCACCATTCCGGAACATTTCGAACGCGACATCGTCCGCGGCAATCGCCCGGCACTCCTGGTCGACGCCGACGCCTCGGACCCGTCCACCTCCGGCGCGGCGACCGCCGCCCTGACGCAACTGGCGTCGAACAGCATCGCCACCCTGGCGATCGGACCGCTTTCCCATCTGGCCAACGCGCCCGACGCTTTCGACGTCATCGCTCACCCGCGCTACAACCCGGCCGGCAAGACCAGCTACAACATCGTGCCCGGCCTGCTTGCCATCATCATTTCCATGACCATGGTGATGATCACGGCGATCGCCATCGTGCGCGAAAGTGAGCGCGGCACCATGGAGACGCTGTTATCGACACCGGTGCGAGCGCCGGAAGTCATGCTCGGCAAGATCACGCCTTACGTGCTGATCGGCTACGTCCAGACCTGCGTCTTCTTCATCCTCGCCTTCTGGGTCTTTTCGGTGCCTTTCGTCGGCCCGATCGTGCCCTTCCTGATCGGCCTCAACATCTTCATCCTGGTCAACCTGGCGCTCGGCTTCCTGTTCTCGACGGTCGCCAGGAACCAGATGCAGGCCATGCAGATGTCCTTCTTCTACCTGCTGCCGTCGATCCTGCTGTCCGGCTTCATGTTCCCCTTCGCCGCCATGCCCGGCTGGGCCCAGGCGCTGGGCACGGCCATCCCGTCGACCCATTTCATGCGCGTCATCCGAAAGATCATGCTGAAGGGCGCCGACCTCGCCGACATCGTGCCCGATCTACGCGCCCTGCTGATCATCCTGACGGTCGTCACGATACTGGCAATGCTGCGGTACAAGCGGACGCTGGATTAGCCAACACCGCTCTCCAGGAATTGCAATCGCGCCAAACGAGGGCGCAGAAATCCGACAGATCACGTTGAATTGATATGCCTGCCCCCGATAACTGACTGAAATCGAAGTATAAATCAAATTTAACTTCGAATTTGGAAAAAATGGAGCAATATGACAACGTTTCTGCGCTGGGAAATCCGGTCCGCAGGGATGAGGATGAGGCTGCCTGCAAGAACAGCGAAAGAGAAATAGGCCACACAGATACCGGACGACCTGAGATCATACTGCAGGATCTATGGGAAGGACCAAATACAAGGGATTTCAACATCGGAATAATCGACTTCCAGAACATCTCTTCGCCGGTCTCTCATCAGCGACATCGGAAAGGAACGGAAAAATGAGGGCTATCAGGGGAACGTTTCTCGATTTCCTATACGATCCATTCTACAGGGATGAGAGCGAGGCAGTTCGCTACCTGCCCGACGGATTGCTGGTCATCGATGGTGAGAAAATAAAGGACTTCGGTCCCTTTGAAGAGATCGGCGAGAAATACGCGGACGTCGACACCGTTACCTACACCAATCGACTGATCTTGCCCGGCTTTGTCGACACGCATGTCCATTATCCGCAAACCGAGATGATTGCGGCTTTTGGGGAACAACTGCTTGAATGGCTGGCAAAGTATACATTTCCGACCGAAATAAAATTTCGCGACAAGGCCTATGCCCGAAGTGTGGCAGATCGCTTTTTGGACCTGTTGCTGGCAAACGGCACAACAACAGCCCAGGTCTTTACCACCACATTTCCGCAATCGGTCGACGCCTTTTTCGAAGCCTGCAGTGACCGCAACATCTGCATGATTGCCGGACTGACCGGCATCGACCGACCCGGCCTGGCTCCACCTGAATATCTGGATACGGCGGACTCGTTTTATACCAACAGCAAGGATCTCATCGAACGTTGGCACATGAAGGGTCGCAACAAATATGCGATCACGCCGCGCTTTGCACTCGGTTCAACCAGAGAACAACTGCAGCGATGCGGCCAGCTCAAGGGGGAGTATCCCGACACCTGGGTCAACACACACATGTCGGAAAATCACAAGGAGATCGCGGAAGTCGCGGCGCTGTTTCCGGAAGCCAAGGACTATCTCAACGTCTACGAGCGGGTGGGCATTGTCGGACCGAAATTTACGGCAGGCCACGCAATCCACTTGAGTGACGATGCGTTTCAACGCATGTCTTCCTCGAAGTCGTCGATCTCCTTCTGCCCGGCATCGAACCTCTATTTGGGAAGCGGGCTGTTTATGATCCACAAGGCCAAATCGGTGGAAACACCCGTGCTCGTAGGTGTCGGAACCGACATGGGAGCCGGCGACTGTTTCTCGATATTCAGGGTTCTCAACGACGCATACAAGGTTGCCGGGCTTCAGTCCCAGAAGCTCTCAGTCCTTAAAGGTCTGTTTCTGGCGACGCTCGGCGGAGCGAAAGCCCTCATGTTGGAAGACGAGATCGGCAATTTTGACCCGGGCAAGTTTGCTGACTTGGTCGTCGTTAACACGAGACCCACTTCGGTTCTTTCCTTCCGCGCGGACAATGCAAACATCGACGGCAAGCTGTCAAAGGAAGAGCAGGAGTTTGAGCAAATGCAACACGAGGCATTCGGCCTCATGATGCTGGGCGACGAGCGCGCCGTCGAAGCGACCTGGGTAAGCGGGAACCTGCTTTACGAACAAGACGGAACGAGAGGTTGAGGACAGCGCCATGACTGGAGCTGCAGACCAACTGGGCACCGTATTGTTGTCGAGAAACCCTGGCGAATTCGACAAGGATAAATATCGAACCTGGCACGAGAAGATCGTAAGCATAGCCAAGCAGCACGGCGGCCTGGTGGACGTGGATTTTCAGGAGCCGGTCGAGGGTGTGCAGGAGCAATGGGTCCAACTCCTGACCTACGAATCTGTCGATCATTTGAAAGCCCTGCTCAATGACGGCGCTTACAAAAACGCTCTGTCTGAGTCGGAGAGGGAATTTGGCGCGCCTGTAACACAGCAGGTTATCGCGAAAAACAAGCCGAGCGGAGCACCGGTAACGGTGGTGATTTCTCAAAAACTGAAACCGGGTTTTGAGGATGCGTATCAAAAATGGCAACTGGACGTGGACACGGCCGCCAGCAAATTCCCGGGTTTTCTGGGCACGGAAATGATCCGGCCCGTGCACGGAGTCCAGGATGAATGGGTCGTTGTGTTCCGGTTTGATTCCGCCGCACACCTGGACGACTGGTTCGCTTCGGACGTTCATAGAGAGAAGATGCAGGAAGCGGACCACTACTTCGAACATGTCCAGATGCGACGCGTCGGTCGTGGCTTCCAGGACTGGTTCGAAAACGCTGCCGGCAAAACCGATGAGGGGCCATCGCAGGTCAGGATGGCCATGGTCGTTTTGCTTGCACTCTATCCGACCGTAATGCTGTTGACGCTTTACGTCGTGCCGCTTTTCCCGGATTGGGGCTTACCGCCATCGATGTTCGTATCCAACGTCCTCAGTGTCATTATCCTGACATGGCTGGTTATGCCGGTGACGACGCGCGCGCTGGATTTCTGGCTAGATAGAGATAGCGGATCGAAGCTCGCAACGACACTTCTCGGCGGTGTGCTGATCGTTGGCCTCTATGCCGCCAGCGTGATCATCTTTACCTACCTGACGAACTGAGATGGTTGCCCGACTTACTCCCCGGCGCCCTTCGGCATCGAGTACGGCGCCGGCGGGTGCCCGTCACAAACAGCCACATTCGTCATTTGGATCAAGTCGCGGCAGCCTGTCCGGAGATGATCTCATGAAACCTCTGCATAGCTGCTGCGCATGAGCCACTTCGTCAGTGTTCGGGCCAAAACGTCATCACCAGACAAAGAGATTTGCCCGCGATCGATCTCGCTTTCAAAAGTGGAATGGCCCATGAACGCCGACGTGAGCGCACGAAGGCCGGACACGATGTAAAGGTCAACGTCAAATTTGGGGTCGTTGAAGCAGAGGTCCGTTTCCTCTCCCGGCTTCGTTACCAGCCAGTAGTTAGCGGTTCTTTGTTGAGCATCATGCAGGATGAACTGAATGACGCTTTTGCGCTTGGGCATCTGCTGCAGATCAATCTTGCTCCGGATTTTCCACATGAGCAGCCGTGCGTCCAAATTCTGCAGCGATACGCTGCTATCGACATTGCGATGAGCCCATTCCGCGAGGCCACGAATGATCGGTTCCAATTCATCGGCAACCGGGGTCGTCATCTATTCCGCATGTTTGGCGGAAGAACCGTTCACTTTCGTGACGAGCCCATTCGCCTCCAGCTCCCTGAGCCGCTTTGACAAGAGCCCGGGAGACATGCCAGGGACGCCGCGCTGGATCTCGTTGAATCGGGTTGAACCCGACCACATTTCGCACAGCAGGAGCATGGTCCAACGCGGCTCCAACAAGCTTGATGCCATCGCTACCGGGCAAAACTTGGGATAGTTCGTTTCTGACATGAATGCGCCTCCGGGGTTCACTAGACCCGGGCAGGTCTCGCCTGTCTACTTCAGAAAGTGTAGCGGCTTTGCTGCAGTTCGTGAACTATGCGGTCTGGGCCACAGCGGTGATCTTCTTCGCATGGATGAAGGAGAACCCGATGGACAGAGATACCCAGGCACGAAAAGGCCAGCAGCGCGCCATTGCTGTTTTTGAGAAAAGACCGGACTCCGCCCGAGTCACCAATCAAGGTGAAGCGACGGTCGAGGATGGGCTGGCGTGCACATTTTCCGACGGCGGACATGCGCTCGAAATCGACATGCCCGAAGGCGTTGGCGGCGGTGGATCTGCGCCCACTCCAGGCTATTTCGGGCGCGCTGCCATCTGCAGTTGCATAGCAATCGGCATCAAGATGACCGCATTGCGGGAGAATCTGACACTCCACCGCATCCGTGTTTCCGTCGATCAGGACTTTGACAATCGCGGCGTACTCGGAATGCCGGGTGCAAGTCCGGTACCCTCTGACACTCGAATCTCGATTGAGATTGCCAGCCACGAGCCGACGCGAAGAATTGAGGATATTGTCGATAAGGCGCTGCAGATCGACCCCTGGTACCTGGCCTTCAAGGAAGCACAGCCGGTGCGGGTCAATTGCATGGCACTGACGGAGGTCGCGTGATGGATCCGCGACTGCAAATCAGGGTGCAGCGCTATGGATGGGACGCAGCGGCAAGCCATTATCATTCTGGCTGGGAGCAACAACTTCTGTCTGCGCACGATACGCTGCTCGAAATGGCAAAGGTCAGGCCAGGCCAAAAGTTGATCGAGACCGCCTGTGGCAGCGGATTGGTGACACGGCGCCTGTCTGAAGCCGTTGGGCCACATGGCCAAGTGATCGCGACTGACCTGTCACAAGGCATGATCGATGATCTCTTGATGCGGACGCAGGCGTCCTCAATTGAAAACGTCATTGCCCTGCGAATGCCCGCAGAATCGTTGGATCAACCCAACGGTGCATTTGACTCGTCAATCTGCGCGCTCGGACTGATGTACACACCAAATCCTGACAAGGCTATCGATGAAATGGCGCGCGTCGTCTCACCCGGCGGGACCGTCGCTGCCACGGTTTGGGGTGAACGCCGCAACTGTGGTTGGGCCGATGTCTTTCCCATTGTGGATGCGCGGGTCGCGTCCGAAGTCTGTCCGATGTTCTTTGCCACCGGTGCGCCGAACGCCCTTGCAAACTTGTTCGAGCAGTCCGGATTGACCCAAATCGTTGAGCGTCGCCAAACAGAAAGATTGCACTTCGAGGACGAGGCCGTTTTGCTCGATGCGGTTCTACGGGGAGGCCCCGTCGCCCTTGCCGTCAAACGGTTCGACGACGTTACCTGGAGCGAGGTGTGCGAAGAGTTCCTGGAGTCCGTTGCAGCCCATCGAAACCCGGATGGGAGCTACCACATTCCCGGCGAATTCGTTTCAGTATCCGCCCGGGCACCAGGACCTTAGGTAAGGCAACGCCTTTTATTGAGAGGCATTTGGCCGCTATTCCGCCCGGACCTGAACCCTCTCGCCGGCCTCGTTGAGGATCCCGCGTAGCGCGTCGTAATCCTCGTGGCGGATCCGAAGCCAGGCATTCGCCATGAAACCGGCCTCGACGCCTTGCGTCGGCGTTCCCGGATCGGGAAAATGCTGATCCACAACATGATCGCCGTACTGGCCAAAGAAGGCTTCCGTGCCCTGATATCCAGTGATGCGACCGTCCTTGTCAGGGCGTAAAGCCACAATGCCGCAGGCATAACGCCGCGACGGTGTGGCCTCGACCCGCCCATGGCAGACCGCGAGCGCCCACTCGCGATAGAGGTCGAACTCGTTGCCGGCGCAATAGCTGTCCCACTGGCCGACGCCCGGCGGCCGGCAGCCGATTTCCGAGAACTTCAGCCCTTTCGGCCCGAAAAACCACTCCATATGGGTCGCCGCGGTGGTGATCCCGAGCGCCTCGATCACACGCCTTCCCATCTCGCGCACCTCGTCATAGGTGGGCGCGTCGACCCGGTTGGTGGAAACGATCTGAGGCGAAATCCAGCGGGTCCGCATCGCCTCCAGCACGTTGGGATAATAGTGGCTGATGAATTCGTGCCGGACCTCACCGCCGACGGTCAGCGTATCGTGGATACCCTCGTGTCCCTCGACGAATTCTTCGATTGCAGCCGAGGCGCCGTCAACAACCCCGGAAGCCTGGGCCGCGGTCACCAGTTTATCATCATTGTCGGCGTGAAAGGTCCCGGCGGCCCCCGCCGCATCGCGCGGCTTCAGGATCACCGGATAGCCGACCGCATGCGCAAACTCCCGTGCTTCTGTCAGGCTGGCCACGGCGCCGGACGCCGCGGTCGGCACGCCGGCCTCGCGCAGAACCTCCTTCATCGCCACCTTGTCGCGGCAAAGATAGGCGGTACGCGACGACACACCGGGAATGCCGGTTCGTTCACGCACATGCGCCACCAGCAGGATATGAGCTTCGACCGTCGCTTCGAGCCGGTCGACCCAGAATTTCTTCTGAGCCTCTCGCACTGCCCATTCCAGCGCGCCTTCATTGGTCACCGACTCGATCTGCTGATAGCCGCGCAACCAGCCTTTGGTTTCATCATCCAGCCAGTCATAGGGCCGCTCGCCGATACCATAGACATTGGCGCCGATCGAGGCGAGCGCGCGGGCGAACTGACGCTGGTTTGCCGGAAAGGCCGGTTCCACGAAGAGGACGTTCATTCCGCGCCTCCCGTCAGCTCATCCAGATATTTCGGCAGCATCTCGCGCCAGGTCGGCCAGTCGTGATCGTATTGCGGACCCCAGGGGTCGACGCGGTTCGGCACGCCCTTCGATCCCAGAAGATCCGCCAGTTGCCAGGATTCATCCGGGTTCTCCCAACGCCCCTGGCCGAACGGCAAGAGCAGAAACCGTTTCCGAAGCTGGTCGAGAAGCGACCCGTCGAGGCCGGGCAGAAAGGCCAGCGGAGAAGAAAAGAAATAGTTGCTGTTTCCCTGAAAGCCGAGGAGCCGCTCCAGGTCGAAGGTGCCGCTCATCGCGATGGCTGTCTTGAACAGCCAGGGATAGCGGCAGGTGACCGCGGCAGCATTGAAAGCGCCGATCGAGGCGCCGGCGGCAACCACTTCGATCTCGTCATTGGCGCAGTCCGTGCGGATCGCCGGCACCGCCTCGTTGGCGACATAGTCGTGAAACTGGTTGAGCAGCCAGCAGCGGTGCTCGACCGAACCCTCCTTGTTGGCAAGCGCCCGGCCGGCTACGCTGTCGCAGCAATAGACCTTGATGCGGCCCGCTTCGATCAGTGGCCAGACGGCGCCGATCAGGTGCATGCGTTCTGCTTCTTCGGCGTCGCCGCCGGCCGTCGGAAACAGCAGCACCGGCTGCCCCCAATGTCCCCAGCGCACCAGGCTGATCTCCCGGCCGAGCCGCTCCGAATGCCACCTAGAAACCGTCTTTGTCACCGTGCTTTCCCTCCTGCTCGCGCCACAGCTGCACGCGGCCCCAGAACAGGTCGAGGAACTCGTCGATCTCGTGCGGCGGAAACAGTGCCTCCACCTTCTGGCGGATGGCGTCGCGCATGACAGCCGAACCGAAGAACTCGTAGGTCACCTCGTCGAGATGGCCGAGCTCGTTGCGGCAGAAGTCGCGAAACCGCTCGGTCTCGAACCGCTGATGGGCGATCCTGGCGTATTCGCGCAGCCGCTCGCGCGGCGGCAGGTCCTTGTCGGCGATGGCGTAGAACGGCGCCCAGTCCATGTTCTTGCGCATCGGCCGGTCTGTCGCCGCGCAGAATATCGACCAACGCAGGTTGGCCTTCAGCAGCCACGGAAAATGATAATGCAGCGAGGTCACCTGGCTGTCCGGACAGGCATTGGCAAAATCGATCGGATGCCAGATGCCGTCGCGGCGCAGCGCCTCACAGGAATTGAAGTCCCAGCCGAAGAACGCATTGATCGTCATCGTCATGTCTTCCAGCACCGACTGGTCTTCGGGGTCGAGGAAGTCGATGTCCATGCGATAGCGATCATGCAGTGGTGCACCCGGATCGTAATTCACCTTGCGGATCTGCGGTCCGAGCCCCACACAGCGAACGAACCAGTCATGCGGCAGGATCGCCGCCTGCAGGTTCATCACCTCCGTACCGCTGGCATCATAGGCGCGGTGCAGATCGGCGGCATTGTTGATCTTCGTGACGCCTTTCCAGCCGCCCCCGTGATAGGGTTTCATGAAGAACGGATAGCCGATCTCCTCGCCGATCGCGTCGAGGTCGAACATGCGGGCATATTTCTTCAGCGTCGGTTCAAGATCGTCGGCCGGATCGTAGGCCTTCGGCGGCAACATCCAGGTTTCCGGCACCGGCAGACCGAGCCGCGTCATGGCGGCATAGCTCGTGTGCTTTTCGTTCGACTGCAGCGACCAGGGATTGTTGTAGACATAGAGGTCGTCCACCAGGATCGCTTTCTTGATCCATTCCCGGCTGGTCGAATACCAGTGGGTCAGGCGGTCGATGACCAGGTCGTATTTGACCGGCTGGTGCAGGCTGAAGGGTTCGATCGTCACCCGGTCGCAGGCAAAGGACAGCGTGTCGCCGCTGACCGACATGCCGTCGAGCTTTAGATTTTCAAACAGGGTTTCGTAACAGATCGGCCAACATATGTCGGCACCGAGCGACAACCCGATATTGACGGTACGGTCAGCCATTGTTCGCCCTCCCTAGCGCGTCCCGGGTGTCCCCGGGACAGGGTCAGGCTTTGTCCCGGCGCAGCACCCACATCAACCCGTCGCGCAACTGGTCACGCCAGTTGTGCCAGTGGTGGCCATCCCACGAACTTTGAAACAGAACATCTACGCCGCTCTCGCGCAAGTGTTCCGCCAGCGCGCGGTTCTCTTCTGCAAGTCCTTCCAGTTCGCCGGTGGAAACGAATGCCCGGGTTTCCCGCAGGCCGGGCGCCCGCTGGAACGCACGAACCAGGCGGGCAATCCGGTGGAACACCGGATTCTCGCGGCCGGCCAGGATCGCCGGATCGAGAATGAACGATCCCGACTTGAGCACCAGGCCACTGAAGACACCCGGATAGCGGAACGCTGTCGCCAACGAGGCGACGGCACCGAGGCTTGCGCCCAGCAGCACCCGATCCCTGGCATCGTCCGATACGGCATAGCCGGCTTCCACCACGGGCAGCAATTCATCCACCAGGTAGCGCGCATGGCGTCGCCCGCGCGGATATTCACCCATGCGGTCGCCGGTCTGGATCAGCACAGCGATGAAGGGCGGTATGTCGCCTGCGGCAATCAGGTTGTCGAGCGAAACGGTCAGGTCCGCATAGCTCATGAAATCGTCACCGTCGTGAATGACGACCAGCGCATAGCTCTCTTTTGGGTCGTAACCGGCCGGCAGATAGATCTTTTCCCGGCGTGTCTCGCCGAACGTCGCGCTCGGAATATCGATGGTTTCGATCGTTCCGACCGGTGCGCCCTGCGGCAGGCTCCATGCCGGTCGGGTATAGCCATAGGTCCGGCAGACCGAATTCTCGCCGAAAGGATCGCCGGCGCGGTCCGGGTTGAACGGATCGAGAATCCAGCTTTCCTGCTGATGCCGCGTCACGCCAAGCTTGTATTCGAAGCGGCCGCCATCCTCGACCGCCAGCCGCAACGTCCACAGCGGCAGGCCGGGCAGTTGCACGAACGGATCGCGGTCGACGCCGCCATGGATCCAGCGCAACAGGTCCACTCGGTCGACCTCGCCATGCCAGAGGAAGGTCACCGCCCCCGGTTCCACAAGAGGCGCCTTGACGGCCGAGACAAAGGCATCGATCGACCCAACATCCGTACGTCCGGTGTCCAGGAACGCTCGCAGCAGCGGATGCCGCGCCATCGGATCGAAGGCGGCGCCAGGGGCGTCAAAAGGGGTGCTCTGAAGGGTCATCGGTCTGATCGTGGACATGGATCAGGATCGGTGTTTCTCGGTCGGTGGCCGTTCGATCCTTGCGAGGGTCCTATCTATGGCGTCGACCGACCGATTGCAATGCAACGGCCAGCCGGTGTCCTGAATCTGAAGTTCGCTACATTGTGCAGCGAACGCCGATCGAACTTCAGATTCAATCAGGACACCAGCAAGATTATGATTCTAGTGTGGTTTATGGATTTGAAGTTCCTACAAGAGCCCGCTGCAATTATCTTGGGAACTTCAAATCCACCACACTAGGCCGTCACGCATCCGGAACGCCGGTGCGCACCGATTGCTCCACCAGCCAGTCGACCACCGCGACCTGCGCCTCATGGTCGGTCGTATTGCCGGCAAGCGCCTCCTGGTAAATCCGGAGCTGGTGATCGGCGCTGCTGCCGCGCCGCGCGATGGTCTTCGCGTGCTCGATCTCGGCAACACATTCCAGCTTCTCGGCGAAAGGCCGCAGGATCTCGACCAACTCATCGATGAGTTCGGCAAAGGGCACCAGGATGCGCTTGCCGAAATCCGCCATTTCGGCCTCGACACCGTAACGCTGAGCCCGCCACTTGTTCTCCGCCAGCAAAATGCGCCGATAGAAGCGGCGCTGCTCGTTGTTCTCCCGAAGCTGGCAAAGATAGGCGAGGATGCACTGGTAAAGCGCCGCCATCGTCAATCCGTCTTCAAGCCAGGTGCAGACATCGCAAATCCGCAGTTCCAAAGTCGGATGACGGGAGGACGGCCGGATATCCCACCAGATCTTCGACGGGTCGGTCACCAGGCCGGTCGCCGCCAGATCGTCCAGCAGGTCGGTCCAGTCGTTCCAGTTCTCGAACACTTCGGGAAACCCGGAGCGGGGCAGGTCGCCGGTGATGATCGGCCGAAACGCCTTCAGTCCCGTGTCGTGCCCCTCCCAGAAGGGCGAGGACGCGCTCAGCGCCAGCAAATGAGGCATGAAATAGCTGACCTGGTTCATCAGATCGACCCGCAGGTTTTCGTCCTCGATGCCGGCATGCACATGCATTCCGCAGATCGCCATGCGCCGCGCCAGCGTCCGGTTTTCCGCCCCGAGTATTCGGTAGCGCTCCATGTCGACGGGTTCCTGCTCGCGCCAATGCGCCCAGGGATGGGTGGAGGCCGTGATCATGCGCATGTCGAACCGCTCAGCGGTTGCGGCAATCGTCTGCCGCAGCTCCAGCAGTTCCGCCCGCGCATCGGCGACCGTGCGGCAGACACCGGTCCCGATTTCCACCTGGCTCTGCAGAAATTCGTGCATCACCCGCTCGCCGAGGATTTTCTTGCAGCTCGCCATGAATTCCGATGGCGGCCGGGCGGCCAGCGCCCGGGTCTCCGCATCCACCAGCAGATATTCCTCTTCGATCCCGATCGTCAGCGACTGGTCATTTCCACCCATGATGCCCTCCCGGTTTCCCCAAGCGTGGTCCGCCGAAATTTGCGCGTCAAGTGCTGGACAGTAAAGCCCCGGCGAGCAGAAGCTTTGAGGTCGACAAAGGCATGACGGTAACACACACGATTTGACGCTCGGCGTCCGAAGATCGAAGGATTGCGGATCGGTTCAATCAGCCAACACCAGATCAAGTGTCGTCTTTGCAAGCCCGACCCTCACCAGGCTACCCCAGTTGAACGGCAGAAAGTCGCGCTCGATGCCATCGGCAAAAATGACTCCGCCCTCGTTCATGCGCGATGTCAGGATGACGTCTTTGTCGGGCATCAGTTCGCCGAAAGCCAATTCGCACCCGCTGGTTCGGCTCGGCCATGGTTCGCGGGTGAAATAGGCCGCCCGAGGATCGTCCGGCGCAAACTCAGTATGCCGCTGTGTCGCTGTCATGATCGAACGTGCCCAGCCGGTCAGGCCGGTTCCGGTGGACACGATGACGCCGGACGAGGACTGGTATTCTTTCTGGGTCTCAAACTGGATGACATAGCGTGCGGACTGGTGGGAGCAGTGTCCGATAAACAGTTCGTTGAGTGCTGTCAGGTTCTGGCCGTCATCAAGTTGTGCTTGCACCATGGTCCGCCGCTGCAAGTTGATATCGCCAGCGGCCGTTTTCGGCAGAAGCCTTGGCAACAGGTCGACAGTCAACGGCGTCAACACGCCCTCGGTCTCCTCTGGATCCGGAGTGATGCCGATCACCGGTTGGCCCGTGAGGTACTTTGCCAGATTGGCCACCAGACCGTCCTGGCCGATGGCGATCACGATATCGCCGTCGGAATACAGAAAGCGGTCGAGGTCATCCCGCAAAACCTCCGCGATGCGCCATTCGTCAGGGATGGCGCGTCTGGCTGCCGCAACCGCGGCCGTTTGCCGATCCTTGTGGGCGGCTACGCTTTTCATTGACTGTCCGCGCTGATGAAGAAAAAACTCTGCCTGTCCCTTCGTCGCATGGGCGGCCAACAGGCGGTCATAATCCGGTTGCCGGGTTACCAAGACCGCCCGCGGCTCGAGGCTGCTCATTGTGATGCTTCCTCACGGTTCCCGCCGGCAAACCGTTGCATCTGGCTGGCCAGACCGGCCAGCATATCAGGCGTCACGGTCAGATTGTCGATGCGATCGACTTTGGTGGCAAACTCCTGAGCCGCCATCGCTAGCAACATCGCCGGTGGCAGGTTTCGGTAGACGTCAATACGAGCGCGTTCCATATCCGCTTTCGCCTGGTCAACGACACGAATACGTTCGGCTTCTCCATCACTGTTGATTTTGCGCGCCGCCGCTTCAGCCTCGGCTTTCGACCGAGCATTCGCGTCTTCTCGCGCGATCAGTTCCTTTTGCCGGCTGGCCAATTCGATCTGGTTGTTCAGCTCGTTTTCGGCGATGGCTCTTTCCTTTTCCACCGCCAAAGCACGACGCGCAAAGGTGGCCTCATCGGCCTGCTGCTGCAGGCTTTCGAAGGTCGGGGCCTGCAGCGCTCGCGAAAGCTCGCTGCTCGGGGCCAGGTTGGAGACACTAACGCCAACCAACTCAAAGCCCATGCCTGGCAGCGTCCGATCGCCGTCGAACGCTGTCAGGATCGTTTCCTGCAGCGGAGCAACACCGGCTTCCAGCAGTTCCTTGACGCCCTGCACCTTCAGGTGGGCGTAGGTGAATTGCTGCAACAGACCAACCAGCACATTGTTGATCTGGTCGATTGGTTCTGAATTGTGCAAGCCGGTATAGAGATCGACGGTGAAATCGACCCGTTCGCCGAGAACGACCGGGTCCGTCACCCGCCAGATCGCCGTGCCCTGGACGGCCAGGTTCTGAAAGTCGGCAGACTGACCCTTGATCAGGAAACTCAATTGCCGATCGTCCATGGGGATCTCGGCGATGGACGCCCCGTCCGGCCGGAACCAGAAGGCGAGTCCCCGTCCC
The DNA here is from genome assembly GCA_965216535.1 of Hoeflea sp. GTDB lineage: Bacteria > Pseudomonadota > Alphaproteobacteria > Rhizobiales > Rhizobiaceae > Hoeflea_A. Next base: position 498,991 of record OZ244175.1, on the reverse strand, counting down.
GACAGTTTCAGCGTCCCTTTGCGGAAATACTGGATGTGCGACGAGGCGTCTGCCCGCAACTGTCGAACAACGGGATATCGGATGATCTGCACCATGGAGCTGCTCCTTTTGCGCAAGGGGGATCATTGCCAATTCCGGCTCGTCCGAAACAGGCTTGATATCAATCTTCCCCAAGTGATAGTGTGAGAAGTACACAAACTAGTTAGTGTTGTCAACACACGAACTGAGATGACATATACCTACGACTATCCGCACCCGGCGGTGACGACTGATATCGTCCTGTTCACTGTCTTGGAAAACGCCCTGCAAGTGCTGCTCATTCGGCGCGGCCTAGATCCCTACAAAGGCGCCTGGGCTCTTCCAGGCGGGTTTGTCGAGATCGACGAGAGCCTGGACGCATGCGCGCGGCGCGAACTGCAGGAAGAAACCGGACTCGAAGGCATCTACCTTGAACAGCTCTACACCTTCGGCGCGCCGCATCGAGACCCGCGGGAGCGAGTGATCACCGTTGCCTATTTCGCTCTGGTTCCGGCGGACCGTCTGGTGCCGAAAGCAGGAACGGACGCGCATGAGGCACGCTGGCACGCCATCGCCTCTCTCCCGGATCTCGCCTTCGACCACGGCGATATCCTGCAGGCAGCGCGCGATCGACTGACCGCGAAGCTGGAATATTCCACCATCGGCCTGAAGTTCATGCCCAGTGAATTCACACTCACCGCAGTGCAGGCGCTTTACGAGACAATTTCCGGGCGCCCGCGCGACAAACGCAATTTCCGCAAATGGCTGCTGTCACTCGACGCCCTCGAGGAGACCGGGAACAAAAAGGCTGAAGGCGCACACCGACCCGCAATGCTCTACCGCCTCAGACGGCCGGCGACTGACATCGAGATCATTCGCTGATCATGACCACGACACCGGTACCCTGCGGCATCGGCCAATCCCGTCAATCCACAAAGACCACCGCGTCGCTCTCCAACAGATCCAGGATGGACTGCGGAACGCGCAGGCCCTCGGCGACTTTACCGTCCAGTTCAGTTTCGAGAGCCCGGATGGTTTCCAACCTTTCGATAACCTCGTCTATGCGGTCGAAGGGCACCACCACAACACCGTCGCGGTCGGCGACGATCATGTCGCCGGTTTCGACCTGCTGGCCGCCGAGCTGCAACGGCAGTCCGACCTTGGCGGGCCCGAGCGTAAACGGCGACCCGGGATTGAGGCCGCTGCACCAGACCGGCAAACCGACATCAACGAGGCCGGCATAATCGCGCATCGGTCCGTCAGTCACAAAACCGGCAGCGCCGCAGTTCTTCAGCATGCCCATCGCACGGTCGCCGGCCGCGGCGCAGCCCTGGTGGCCGCCGACGGACGACACAAGAATGTCGCCGGGCTGAACGAAGTTCAGGGCCGCCATGGTCGCCAGGATATCCGCCGGTCCGCATTCGGCCGTGAGAGCCGGCCCCGCCGCCACGCAGTCAATGTCCCGGCCCTCGCCGATTGGCTTGATGTCCGAGGCAAGCGCCCCGTCGCCGAAAAGGGCATCGACGACGAAACCGGTCGGCGTGCCCTGGAAGGCCGCGATCTGCGCATCGGATGGACGGCGCCGGTTGCTTTTCACGGTGAGTGCGGGTGGTTCCTTGATCATGTGACATCATCCTTTCGGCAGCCAGGTTGCTGCATTTGAAGTGTTGACCGCTTGCGCCCGAGCGTCCTCAGCGGCCGGCCAGAACATCGACCGGATCGTCCGGCAAAACCCGAACCGGGAATCCCGAGTTGGCTGCCGACCGTGCCTCGGCCTCCGATCCAACAAACCAACCGGTCAACAGGCCGGCCCGTTGCCCGGCTTCCATGTCACTCGCCTTGTCACCGACGATCATGGAATCTCTGGCGTCAGCACCCGTGAGTGCCACGCCGCGCAGCAGCATCCCGGGATTGGGCTTGCGCATCGGGTGATCATCGACCGCATAGGGCGGTTCGGCATCGCGGTGATACGCGCAGGCAAGCAGACAGTCGAGTTTCGCTTGCCGAGCCGCCAGCTGAGCCTCGATATGGTCGGTCACCGCCACGTACTCGTCCCAGCCCATGTAACCTCGACCAACACCCGATTGGTTGGAAACGACAATCACCGGCATGTCCTGCCGGTTGGCCTCGCGGATCAGCGGGACAACCCTCTCGATCAGAACAATCTCATCCGGTGAGCGTGGATATCCGGTGTCCTCGTTGATCACGCCATCGCGGTCGAGAAACAGGGCCGGCCGGCCGGCGAACGCACCCTCGGGACCGTTGTGCCGGACCCAGAGCCCGGCCTCTTCCAGACCGTCAAACCTAGCCCGCATTTCTCCCACTCTCTGTCGTCTGCGTTGCATTTCGGCGAGGCAGATACGGTTCCAGGCGACGAAAAGCGTATCGGGCCATACGGTTGAGGCGCATGGGACCGTAGATGTCCGCCGAAAGGCAACCCTTCGGGCCGGCAGACCACAGAGAGTGGGAGAAATGCGGGCTAGCCGGCAAGCCGTTCCTCCACCATTTCGCAAAGGTAGTGATAGAGGCATTCGTGCCCCTGCTGTATCAACGGCGTGTCATCGGCCGGCACGTTGAACAGCACATCGCAGAAGGGCGCCAGCACCCCACCGGTGCGGCCGGTCATGCCGATCACTTTCAGCCCCATTGCATGCGCCTTGTCGGCAGCCGCCACCACGTTCTTGGAATTGCCGCTCGTCGACAGTGCAAGCAATACACCGCCATTGCCGCCATAGGCCTGAACCTGGCGGGCATAGACGCCGTCGAACCCGTAGTCGTTGCTCCACGCCGTCATCGTGGCCGCATCGGCCGGCAGAGCGATGACATTGTAGCCCTCGCGTTCGCGCAGATAGCGACCGACCAGCTCGCCGGCAATGTGCAGGGCGTCAGCCGCCGAACCGCCATTGCCGCATATCAAAAGCGGTTTGCCGGCGGTCAGGACCGCGACAATCAGCGCCGTCGCCTCGTCCATCTCGCGGCTGAAATCCTGATCGGCGATCGCCTTGATCGTTTCCACCGAGCGGGCGAGATAGTCGTTCAGCCGGTTCATGGCAGTCCCTATTCTTTGGTTTTCGCCGCTTGCAGGTCGCGGATCGTGCCCGTCGTGCTGCGGCCCGGCACCAGCTCGGCCAGCACGACCCGGCCGCCATGAGCGGTCACTGTACCGGCTCCGACCACCTGGTCGACGGTGTAGTCCGCGCCCTTGACCAGCACATCGGGAATCAGCGCCTCAATCAGGTCTGCCGGCGTATCCTCGCCGAACAGCACCACAGCATCGACGCTCTTCAGCGCCGCCAGCACCGCCGCGCGGTCGTTCTCATTGTTGACCGGACGCTCGGCGCCTTTCAGGCGACGCACCGAGGCGTCGCTGTTGAGCCCGACGATCAGTCGGTCGCATTCGTCGCGAGCCTGGCGCAACAGGGATATGTGCCCGGCATGCAGGATGTCGAAACAGCCATTGGTGAAACCAACGGTCAGCCCACGGCTTTTCCAGCTCTTCACCAGGTGCACCGCATGATCGAAGGCCACGTGGCCGTGCTTTTCGGCAGCACCGTTGAGGGCGACCAGCAGCTCCTCGCGACTGACTTGAGCGGTCCCGAGTTTGGAGACGACAACGCCGGCGGCGGCATTTGCCAGGCTGCCGGCCTGCTGCAGGTCCATCCCGGCGGCCAGCGCCAGCGCGAATGACGCGATCACCGTGTCTCCAGCACCCGACACATCGAAAACTTCGAGCACTGGTGTCGCTACGTGATGGGCGAAGTCCGGCCCGACGACGCTCATGCCGTCCTCGCTGCGCGTCGCCACCACGTAATCGAAGCCGTGCGCGGCGACCAGCTTGCGCACCGCCGCCTCGACATCGGCGTCGCTGTCGAGCGCCATCCCGCTGGCTTCGCTCAGCTCGCTGCGATTGGGTGTGACGGCCGTTGCACCGGCATAAATAGAGTAATCCGGCCCTTTCGGGTCGGCGAGAACCGGTTTACCGGCGGCACGGCAGCGGGCAATGATTTCGGCGGCGACACCATCGCCGAGCACGCCCTTGCCGTAATCCGACAGGATCACCACGTCAGCCTTGTCCAGAAGCGTTGGCAGATGCTCGAGAAGCCTCTTGCGGTCGGCTTGGTCCAGAGCTGCCCGATCTTCCTGGTCGAAGCGCAACACCTGCTGGCGCTGGGCGATGAAGCGTGTTTTCTGAGACGTTTGCCGCTTTTCACCGGTCAACACGCCATCGCCGGCCGCGCCCAGTTCCATCAGCATCGTCTTCAGATCGTGGCCGGCATTGTCGTCGCCAATCACCGTCAACGGCAGGGCGTTTGCGCCGAGTGACACGACATTCGCCACCACATTGCCGCCGCCGCCCAGCATCTGCCGCTGGTCCTGGCCGCGCAGGATGGGGATCGGCGCCTCTGGAGATATCCGCTCCAGGTCGCCATAAACGAAGCTGTCGACCATGAAATCGCCGACAACAAGCACGCTGAGATCGGAGAACTGGCCCAGGGCATCCCGGGCGGTTTCTATTTGCATGCGGGGAGGAGGTCCATCTGTTCGGCCAACGGGCTTTGTGCTAATGCGCGGTCACCAATACCGTCTGGCAGGACGGTGAGCAAGCGGCGGAAAGGAAAAGCGTTTCATGATCGTAGTCACCGGCGGAGCGGGGATGATCGGCAGCAATCTGGTGGCAGCGCTGAACGCCGCCGGCCGCGACGATATCCTTGTCGTCGACGATCTCACCGACGGCACCAAGTTCCGCAACATCGCCGATCTCGCCATCGCCGACTATGAAGACAAGGACGATTTCCAAGCCCGCATCGAAGCTGGAACGGCAGACCCTATCGAGGTCGTTTTCCACCAGGGCGCCTGTTCGTCCACCACGGAGTGGGACGGCCGCTACATGATGCGTGAGAACTACGCCTATTCCAAAACACTGATGGAGTTTTGCCTCCAGCGCGCCATTCCCTTTGTTTACGCCTCTTCTGCTGCCGTCTATGGCGGTGGCTCCGTGTTTGCGGAAACCCGGGAAAACGAACTCCCTCTCAACGTCTACGGCTATTCGAAAAAGCTGTTCGACGATTATGTCAGGCGCACGGTGCTGAGCCGTGACAATCATTCTCCGGTCGTCGGCTTGCGCTATTTCAACGTCTACGGACCGCGTGAGGCCCACAAGGGATCGATGGCATCGGTCGCCTTCCATCTCTTCGGTCAGCTCGGCAAGGGCGAAAATCCGAAACTGTTCGGGGCCCATGACGGTTACGGCCCGGGCGAGCAGAGCCGCGATTTCATTCATGTGGCGGACGTCGCCGATGTTGCGCTGTGGTGCTGGCGACGCGGCCTCTCCGGCATCTTCAATTGCGGCACCGGCCGGGCCGAACCATTCAAGACGATTGCCGAAACGGTAATCGAAACACTAGGCCGCGGTGAAATCGAATATGTCGACTTCCCGGACCATCTGAAGGGTCGCTATCAAAGCTTCACCCAAGCCGATATGAGCCGCCTCAGGGCGGCCGGCTACAACGGCGACTTTCGCGATGTGGCGACCGGCGTCAGAGACTATGTCGAATGGCTGAAGACACAACCATCCTCGTGATCGCCCCGCGCTGGGTCGGTGACATGGTCATGGCGCAGTGTCTGTTTTCGGCCCTGCGAGAGCTCTTTCCCGGTGCCGCGATCGATGTGATGGCGCCGTCCTTCATGGCGCCGCTTGTGCGCCGCATGCCCGAAATAACCGGCTTTGTCGACGATGCCTTTCCGCGCGGCCGCATTGCTTTCCGTGACCGGTTGACGGCGGGACGCGCCATGCGCGGGCGCTACAGTCATGCCTATGTGATGCAAGGCAACTGGAAATCGGCGCTGATCCCGTTTTTCGCCGGCATCCGCCACCGCACCGGCTACCGGAAGGAGATGCGCTACGGCCTGCTCAACACCATCGTCCCGCTGCCCGATGATCTGAAGAAACGCACCGCCGAAATGTTCTTCAACCTCGCCGGGGGCGGTCACTATCGCGACCCGCAGCTGGACGTGGATGCAGACAACCAGGCCCGCCTCTTCGCCGAACACGGATTGAAGGCACAAACCTATGCAGCCCTCATGCCCGGAGCCGAATTCGGGCCGTCCAAGCGCTGGCCCTCGGCTCATTATGCGGGGCTTGCCTCGAGGCTGGCCGCCGGTGGGTTGCCCGTCGTGCTGCTGGGTTCGCCGAAGGACTGCGCAGTCGCAGCCGAGATCAAAGCCCTGGCGCCCGACGTCATCGACCTGACCGGCAAGACGGCGCTGGACGACGCCATTGACATCCTTGCCGCCGCCCGGATTTCGGTCACCAATGACAGCGGCCTCATGCATATCGCGGCGGCGGTCGGCACGCCGGTGGTGGCCGTCTACGGATCGACGTCGCCGCACAACACGCCGCCGCTGACGCAAAATCGCGAACTGCCCTGGCTCGAGCTGGACTGCTCTCCCTGCCACAAGCGCACCTGTCCGCTTGGTCACATGGACTGCATGAACCGGCTCGATGTCGAGCGGGTCGCGGCTGCCGCCGAGCGGCTGCTTGCGGCCAATGAGACACCCGCATGAAGGTGCTCCTGGTCAAGACGTCCTCCATGGGCGACGTCATTCACACATTTCCGGCCCTCACCGACGCCCTTGCCATGCGTCCCGACCTCGAAATCGACTGGTGCGTGGAAGAACCTTTCGTCGACCTTGTGCGCCTGCATCCCGGCGTTGGCCACATCTATCCGGTTGCCGTGCGGCGCTGGCGCAAGTCGGCGTTCGCGCCGTCGACCCGCAAGCAGATCGCCGCGTTCCGACGCACCATTCGCGCCAAAAAATATGATCTCGTCATCGACGCACAGGGCCTGATGAAGAGCGCATTGCTGGCGCGGCTTGCCGGAGCACCGATCGCCGGCCTGGACCGCAGCAGCATCCGGGAACCGATGGCCAGCATGTTTTATGCCGCTCGTCACACCGTCGCCAAGGACCTGCACGCCATTGACCGCACCCGCATTCTGCTCGGCAAGGCGCTGGATTACGAGCCGGATCTGGCCTCGTTGTCATATGGGCTGCTTGCCCAGCCGGCTGGCACGACCAGCGAATGCGGCGTCTTCCTGCTCCACGGCACCAGCTGGCCAAGCAAGCACTGGCATCAGGCCGGCTGGATAGATCTGGCCCGCCTGCTCATTGATGACGGCTTTCGTCCCATTGTGACCTATGCCACGGCTGCCGAGCAGGCCGCATCGGAGGAAATCGCGCGGGCCGTACCCGAAACCCGCGTGGTCCCCAAAACCGGCCTGGCGGAAGTCGCCGATATCATGAGCCATTGCGTCGCCGCGGTCGGAACCGATACCGGCCTCACCCATCTCGCCTGCGCATTCGATCTGCCGACAGTGCAGATTTCGCTGAGCACCGTGCCGGGCCTCACCGGCCCACGCGGTGGCCGCGTCGATACCGTTGCCGCGGATATCGACTGCGCCCCCTGCCGCAAACGCGACTGTCCGCTGGTCCCGAAAGGCCAGATGCAGCCCTGCGCGCAAACGGTCTCTGCCGCAGAGGTCATGCGGCGCCTGCAGATGTTGATGCGGAGGGGCCATGAGTGATCAGTGTCCCTGCGGTAGCGGCAAAACGCTATCCGAGTGCTGCGACCGCTTCCTCAGCGGCGAGACCCTTCCCCAGATCGCTGAAGAGCTCATGCGGTCGCGCTACACAGCCTATGTGCTGAAGAACATTGACTATCTCCGCGACACACTGTGGCCGAAACACCAGCTCGGGTTTGACGCCGCGGCAGTTGCGCAATGGGCGCAAAGCAATCACTGGACCGGCCTGAAAGTTCTTGAAACCTCCATGGGCGGCCCGTCCGACCGCGAGGGCACCGTGCTCTTCGAAGCCCGTTATCTCTCCGGCGGGCAGCTTACAACCCACCGCGAACTTAGCCGGTTCAGAAAAAAGGCGAAACGTTGGTACTACGTCGAGGCGCTTGCCGAGAGATGATCCGGCTTGCTGGAGCTCATCATTTGCCTGCGGGTTCCTGCAACGATCTCGGCCAGAGCCTCGAACAACTCCTGACGCGGTGACGTCGGGCGCCATACCAGCGCGACCTGGCGCGCGCGGGCGCCTGCGAGTGGTGTGAGAGACAGGCTCTGCCCTTTTGCAATGCCCGCATCGACGGCAAGATCCGGCAAGAGAGTAACCCCGAGCCCCTCCGAAACCATGGAGACCAGCGTTTGCAAACTGGTCGCAGCGAAACTCCGGTCCTGCTCGAGAATGCCGTCGGGAAAAGCCGCAATTGCGTGGCGCTGCAGGCAATTGTTTCCCTCAAGCAGCATCAGCCGGTCGCCGGCCAGGTCTCGGGACGTGACCCGTTTCAATTGACTCAAGCGGCCACCGCGCGGAGATGCCAGCTGATATCCGTCCTCGAAGAGAACCCGTTTGGTCAGATTTCCGATTTCAAACGGCATGGCAATCAAAATGAGGTCCAGCCGCCCGCCGACCAACCCATCGATCAGCTGTTCCGTCATCTCCTCGCGCAAATACAGATTTAGCTTCGGGAAGCGGCGGCGAATGCCACGCAGCGCCTTTGGAAGCAAAAAGGGGCCGATCGTCGGGATCGCTCCAAGTTTCAAATCGCCTTCCTGCGGAAGTCTGCTTTGCGAGGCCAATACCTCGATTTCCTGTGTCGCCAGAAGGACTGATTTCGCCCGGCGGGCGACTTCCTCACCAACGGGTGTGAGCAGCACCGAGCGCTTGGTTCGTTCGGCCAGCTGTACCCCGAGCATATCCTCCAGTTCCTTGAGGCCGGCACTGAGCGTTGGTTGGGTGACGTAGCAATTCTCCGCCGCGCGGGAAAAATTCAGCTCATCGGCAAGGGCGACAAAAAAACGGAGTTGGCGAAGGCTGATCATCTCACAGCTCTTATAGATATTTTCGATAATTTTCAGTTGTTTTATTAATTTCACAATCAATCTGCAAGGACCTACCTGTAAGAAGCCGCGGCGCCGCCGCGGCCCTCAACAACGGAAGGACCAGACCGATGACCGAAACAGTTACTGAAAATCTGAACCGTGTGCTGGCACGAACATTTGGCCTCTATGTGCAGACCCACGGCTACCATTGGAATGTCGCAGGCGCTGAGTTCCTGCAGTTGCACAGCCTGTTCGAGGCCCAGTATCAGGACTTGTGGGGCGCGCTTGATCCGCTTGCGGAACGCATCCGGTCGTTGGGTGCTCACGCGCCGGGTTCGATCGCCGAGTTGACTGCATTGGGTGCGGAAGAGCCAGCTCCGGTGAATTCGGCCGGCGCGATGATCGATGCCCTGATCGACGCGCATGAGAACCTCGCGGCGGATCTGCAAACGGCAATCCACACAGCTCAGGATGCCGGTGACGAGCCGTCAGCGGGTCTGCTGGCCGACCGCCAGGGCTGGCACCAGCAGCAACTGTGGATGATGAAGGCCATGAGACATTGATGGCTCTCGCCGGCTGGCGTGATCTCACGCACGTTCCGGTTCCCGAATTGAGCCAGGTCAAGTCGGGAACCGGACTATGGTGGGATAAAAGACATGCCGGTGCCTGAATCCGGTCTGCGGGAGATCAAGCCATGTACAAAAACATTCTCGTTCCTGTCCTCCTGGACGAAGAACATGATGCCGGAGCATCTTTCGAGGTCGCACGGGCGCTCGCGGCCGACGGCGCCCAGTACACCGTGATGCACGTCATGGAAACGATCCCGAGCTATGTCGCTTCCCAGATCCCCGAGGAGGTCGTCACCCGATCCCACGGCGAGACGGAAAAAGCCCTGGCGGAAACAGCGGCCGGCTTACCCGGTGCAAAGGCATGCCTCGAATCAGGCCATCCAGGTCGATTTATAGTCGATTACGCGAAGGACCATGACATCGACTGCATCATCATCGCCTCGCATCGACCGGGCATCGAAGACTATTTCCTGGGCTCGACCGCCGCGCGGGTCGTCCGCCATGCCCAGTGCGCGGTGCACGTGTTGCGGTAGGAGCGTGAGCTCGGACGAGATGATCCGAGTTCATCATTTTCAGGCAAATTGCGCCAGGCCGTATCCGACGGACCAGTTCTCCTTCGGTGCATCATAGACGTTGACGAAAACGTCCTGTGGCCGGAGGCCGGGGCTCTCCTCCAGAAGCTCCGCAGTTCTGCGAAACAGTGCCTTTTTCTGTTCGACGGTGCGCGAGTCGAAGACCGTGATCCGGATGTAGACGAGATCATCGCTGCGATCGACCCCGAAGGCATTGCCGTGGCGGAAGTTGGCTGCCTCATGCTCGGTGATCGTCATGAACTGATCGCCTTCGGGCACACCCAGCGCCTCACGCAAAGCCTGGTAGAGGCTATCGAATATCGCCTGTCGGTAGGCTGCCGGCTTTCCGGCCCGCATGGAGATGTTGACAATCGGCATGGTTGTCCCTTCCGCGTTTCCTGGTGTCGAAGGACAATGTGCCATAACGAATTGTAGTTTTATTTTATTTCAATAATAACTGCTGCAAATAGCTATTTGCAGACTGGCTGCCGGCTTTCCGGCCCCCGTTAAGATGTTGACGCTCCCTTCGGGTCTCATGATGTCGAGAGCGGTACCATCATCCGCTTTGGATCGGGCAGGACAAAAGCGACCCGATAATTCAGCACCATGGATAGGCCAGCAACGCCACCACTGCTATATCAAGCAGGGCGACTGTATGGCCATGAGGGGGCGGGATGATGCGCGGATATAGTTTAGGTGTGTTCTTTTCACTGTTAGTGACAAACACCGCATTTGCTGAACCAAAGGGTCATGCAACCCATCCGATCCCGAATGAGCCATTCACAGATTTCCGAATCGACCAATGTGAAGCGACAAGGGGATTTGGAACCTATTGGCATTTCACGGCGATGGGGCCAATCACGGTTCTAAGCGATATCTGTATCGACGAAGAAACGGGTACTGTAACGTCGTACGAACCCCGCAGCGGGTATACGCTGGTTGAAAAGAGCAAGAATGGCAAAATCTTAGAAATAATCGATTCATCACGCGAGCAAGCGCTTCGCACCCATCTGCGGTTCACAAACATAGATTGCACCGATAACGAAGAGTACTTCGTCTTCAACGGATCTCTGACAGAAAGCGAAAACCTTCCCGATGCGCATGGTACTGTTGTAGGTGGCTGTACGATACCGCCCACTCCCGGCGAGCCTTCCAAAACGACCGCGGAATTTGCATACCTGTCATTACATTTGATTTCCCAAGCTCAATTCGAACAAAAGACCATAAAACCAGAACCTGGGTACTATCTTGGGAACCTGGGTTCCGCCGGCTTTGTCGGAAAGCTCACCATTTCTGATAACTCCGGTACTTTCCTGATTACCGAAGGCGCAGGGCACTCGGTTGGTGATGCCGCGGGCACGATCAACCTGAAAATCAATTCTGACGGCACAGTTTCCTTGTCGGGCGAAGTCAATGGACAAAACCAAAGACTGGCCGGTCACAAGCCAGGAGAGTGGAAAGTGATGACTGCTGAAATTCCATTCATGCGAGGTCACTTGTTGGGAGCTGATGGTAACTCGCTCAAAGCTTATGGTTTTGCGAAGGGCAGCTACGAAAATATCGACGGTGAAACTCACCAATTTCATGCACGCGCTGATTTTCAGGTATGTTTCGATATGAATAGCAAGTAGGCGATGCCTACAGGTGGCATGCAGGCTCGGAAGCCGGCCCCGCTTTGATCAGGTTTGCAGACCTGTGGGTCGGATCTGACTCCGGCTAATATCCGAATTAAGCCGCTGTAATAATTGAAACTTAACGTTACAGACCGACGCCGCAATCTGTCCTTCATACAGTTCGATAATCGTCCCGGCACGCGCGCTCGGGAGGTGTTTTGACATCGAGCGGGTTCAGGAGTCGGCCGCCTGCGCGGCCGTCTGACAATAGAATTTTGCGGTCTCGCCTTTGGGGCGAGCCGAATGGGACAAGGCGAAACACATGCCCTCTTACGATTTCAATTCCACATCTCTCGACATCGATGTCCGCAGCAGCTGGGGTTCCGGCATGGTGGTCGATCTCGGGCTGTCTGCTGTGTCTGCACTGAACGGCTGGACCATCGAATTCGAATATGACGGCGAGATCGTCAACATCTGGAACGCCCGCATCGTATCGCGTGACGGCAACCGATATGTGATCGAGAACATGGGCTATAACGGCTCCGTCGCCGCCGGCCAGACGACGGGGTTCGGCTTCCAGGGCAGTGGAAGCGCGACCGAAATCAGGCCGATTTCCATCAACGGCGAAACCTCCGATGACACGAACCCCGATCCATTGCCGACGGTGTCGGTGTCGGATGCCTTGGCCTCGGAAGAGGACGGGACGGTCAGCTTCGACATCTCGCTGTCGGAAGCTTCTGATCAGGATGTCACAATCACCTACGAGACGGTCGCCGGTTCGGCTCAAACAGGCAGCGATTTTGTGCCGCAAATGACGCAGGTCGTCATTCCGGCCGGCCAGACCAGCGTCTCGGTCAGCGTCCCGCTGGTGAACGACACGGCACAGGAGAGTACCGAACAATTCGAGCTTCGATTGACATCGGCCGATGGAGCCGAAATCGCCGATGGCACGGGCCTTGGGCAGATCACCGACAGTGATCCGGGTGACACGCCACCGGATCCGGCACCGCCCGTGGTGTCGGTAGCCGATACCAGCGCGAACGAAGGCAACCCGGGCGATATGGGCACTGGATCTTCCGATCCATCACCGGGTACGGGGTCGTTGATTGCGGACGGACCGTTGTCGACATCGGGCAATCAGATCATCGACGTAAACGGCAACTCGGTCCAGATCCGGGCCGTCAACTGGTTCGGCGCCGAAAACGACGTGCGCGCGCCACACGGGCTGTGGTCCCGTCCGATGACCGACATGATGGACCAGATGGCGGCCGAGGGGTTCAACGCCATCCGCCTACCGTTTTCGGTCCAGAACATCCTTGAGGATCAGGTGGCGACCAGTGTCGCGGGCGATCCGAGCCTTGCCGGGCTGACGACTCTGGAGATATTCGACCGGATCATCGACTATGCCGAGCAGATCGGCATCAAGATCATTCTCGATGCGCACCGGGTCACCCAGGGCAACGGTGCCGAGGGCATCTGGTACTCGGGCCAGTATGACGAAACCGACTGGATCGATGCCTGGGAAATTCTCGCCAACCGCTATGGCGATTCGACCGCCGTCATTGGCGCGGATCTGCTCAACGAGCCGCATCTCGGCACCTGGGGCACCGGTCAGCGCAATGATTGGCCGGCAGCCGCAGAGATCGCCGGCAACGCGGTGCTCGACATCGCCCCCGACTGGCTGATCCTGGTCGAAGGCATCGGCAGCTACGATGGCGATCCCTATTGGTGGGGCGGTCAACTCCAGGGCGTGCGCGACCGGCCAGTCGTTCTGAATGCCGATGACAAGCTTGTCTATTCGCCGCACGATTATCCGGCGTCGATCTTCAATCAGCCATGGTTCACCGACGGTTCCGACCTCTATGAGGTATTCCGCGAGAACTGGGGTTTCATTCACGAAGAGGGAATAGCGCCGATTCTTCTCGGGGAGTTCGGCTCCCGTCTCGAAAACCCGCTCGATCTCGTTTGGGCCGAGGCCATCACCAATTATCTGGCCGGCGATTTTGACGGCGACGGCGTCAACGATCTGGGCGACGGCGAAATGGGTCCGAGCTTTGCCTGGTGGTCCTGGAACCCGAATTCCGGCGATACGGGCGGCTATCTGAATGACGACTGGCTGACCGTTCGGCAAAATGCTGCCGATCTGCTCGATCCGCTGCTGGAGAGTGACGCGACCGGCGGCACTCCCGGAGGTGGATCCGGGCCAATCATGATGACCTTCGATATTGCACTGGATGCACCGGCAGGTGCTCCGGTGGAATACACCTTCGAAACCCGCGACGGCACGGCCCAGGCGGGCGAAGACTATGTCGCGACGTCGGGAAATCTTGCTTTCGCGATCGGACAACAGACCGCAACCATCGAGGTCGAGTTGCTGCCGGATACGGATGTGGAAGGGAACGAGACCTTCTCACTCGTGTTGATCGACGACGACGGAAACGAAGTCTCCGCGATGGGAACGATCATTGACGATGATACCGACGACTCTGGCGACGATCCGGATGACACAGGCGGAGGCGATACCGGTGGTGGCGACACGGGCGGCGGTGACACGGGCGATGGTGGACCCTTCGTCGGCGGCGGTCAGACATACTATGTCGGCCAGACTTCTGTGGTGACCGGGTTCGACCCGACACGGGATGTGCTCGATCTGGGACCCAACTCGATCCACAACCAGATCCCGATCGACACGCCCGACGGCTTCATGATGCTGCACATGTTCAACAGCAGCCTCTCGCTGCTGGTGGAAGGCGTCAGCCTCGCCGATCTGCATCCGGAGAACTTTGCGCCGATTTCCGACGCCCATCTGCAGCAGGACCTGAGCGCGGTTCTCGCCTACGAAAACGGCACCGGCCTTGTCCGGCCGAACACCGTCTACATCCGCTCGCACGAACAGGGCCTTGAAGAGATCGTCGACTTCAATCCGGCAACCGACAAGATCAGCTTCTTCTATCTCAGCGTCCGCGGCGACGGACAGCGCAATTTCGCGGTCGAAGACACTGCCGAGGGCGCCCGCTTCTACAACCCGTTGTCGGGTCAGAGCCTGACGCTGCGTGATGTCTCCTTCTCGGAACTCAACAGCTCCCATTTCGAGTGGCGGGCCAACCAACTGGAGGACGGGATCGCCGGTCGCATTGGGCTCGATGCCGTCATCAACGGTTTCACCTATGTCACGGAGAACATCTTCACCGGCAAGAGCGTCGCCATGGCGGGCGGCGTCGATCGCGCGCCCTATCACAGCGTGCAGGGATATGAGGACTATACCGGCACGCCCATCGGCGGCGGCTCGGACAATGGTAGTGGGGATACTGGCGGAGGAGACACCGGCGGTGGCGATACGGGCGACGACCCCGATCCGATTGTGGTAACCGTCACCGGCGGGTCCGTGACGGAAGCCGATCCGGGCATGGACCACATGCACGATGATGGCTCGACCCACGTCCATGATGATGGTCACCGCTACATCACCTTCCAGGTATCGCTCGACGCGCCGGCAACCGAAGAGCTGACGCTGTCCTACGCCACAGCGGACGGCACCGCCGTGGCGGACACGACCAGTGACGTCGCCTGGGACTATCACACGGCCACCGGAGACCTGGTTTTCGCCGTCGGCGAGCAGACCAAGACGGTGACGGTCGCGGTGCATCCCGACACGCTGGTCGAAGACACCGAGACCTTCACCTTCGCCGTTTCCGGGGACAACATCACCGGCACTCTCCAAGCCACCGGCACGATCTACGACAACGACACCGATGATACCGGCGATACGGGCGGCGGTGACACGGGCGATGGTGGACCCTTCGTCGGCGGCGGGCAGACCTACTATGTTGGCCAGACCACGGTCGTAACCGGGTTCGACCCGACACGCGACGTGCTCGATCTGGGACCCAACTCGATCCACAACCAGATCCCGATCGACACGCCCGACGGCTTCATGATGCTGCACATGTTCAACAGCAGCCTGTCGCTGCTGGTGGAAGGCGTCAGCCTCGCCGATCTGCATCCGGAAAACTTCGCGCCGATTTCCGATGCTCATCTGCAGCAGGACCTGAGCGCGGTTCTCGCCTACGAAAACGGCACCGGCCTTGTCCGGCCGAACACGATCTACATCCGCTCGCACGAACAGGGCCTTGGAGAGATCGTCGACTTCAATCCGGCAATCGACAAGATCAGCTTCTTCTATCTCAGCGTCCGCGGTGACGGGCAGCGCAATTTCGCGGTCGAAGACACCGCCGAGGGCGCCCGTTTCTACAACCCGTTGTCGGGTCAGAGCCTGACGCTGCGTGATGTCTCCTTCTCGGAGCTCAACAGCTCCCATTTCGAATGGCGCGCCAACCAGCTCGAAGACGGCATCGCTGGTCGCATGGGTCTGGATGCCGTGGTCGAAGGGTTCACCTATGTCACTGAGAATATCTTCAGCGGCAAGAGTGTCGCCATGGCCGGTGGTGTCGACCGCGCGCCCTATCACAGCCAGCCCGACTATACCGGCACGCCGATCGGCGACGGTTCAATCGATGATGGCTCTGGCGATGATGACACGGGCGGCGGCGATTCCGGTGGTGGAAACGATGACACGGGCGATCCCGGTTCAGGTGACGACGGAAGTGGCACCGGTTCCCACGAACTGGTTCTCGACGACTGGGGCGCCGGCTTCGTGGCGCGGTTCATGTTGACCCCGGACACCGACGTTAGCGGCGGCTGGACAGCGCGCATTGCCACAACGGCCGACATCGTCAACATCTGGAACGCCGAGATTGTCAGCCACGAAAACGGCGTCCTCGTGGTGAGCAATGTGTCCTACAACGGCAACGTATCCGCCGGCCAAACCATCGAAGTGGGCTTGCAGGGGTCCGGTACCAGCGCCGGTCTCGAGCTCATCGAAACGACCATGTTCGGCGGGTCGACGGCGTCGCAGGCGAGCAGCCCGCAAGTCGCAGCTGGTGTGGAAGAAGTGGCCATGGTCGAGGAAAGCGATGGTTCCGACGTGCTGGACGCCCGCCTCGTCGTGGTGAACGACTGGGGGTCCGGTGCGACCGTTCACCTGGAGATCACCAACACCAGTCAGTCGGATCACACCGGCGGTTGGGAACTCTCGTTCGATTTCAATGCGGACGTCATCAGCGGCAGCTGGAACAATTCCTGGATGGAGACCCCCCAGGGCGACGGCATCACCGTTTCGGATGTCGGCTGGAACGGCACAGTGCGCGCCGGAGAGACCGTGGAGGTCGGCTTCTCGCTCAATGAAGGGAACCTGGACGAGACCAGACTGAACACGGACGCCGACTTCTATTTTCTCTGACGGGCGTTGGAGACCGGGCGGTCCATGGGCCGCCCGGCTTCCGCCACTCAGGTGGCGATCCATCCCGGAAACGATCGCGTCAAATCGGTGGAACACGAGCACACCGCATCCCGAAAGCGATTTCAAAGCAACGTTGAATTTGATAGCGTCCGGCCTGGCACGCAAGCCAGCGCGAGGCGCATTCTCCCGAACGGGGACCAAACAAGCGAACGGGCCTGAACCATACCGGGTCTATCAGCGTATTAGGTCCCATGACGAAACCTTTGCAAATTCACTTTCTTTACGGCACCGAGACCGGCAGCGCGCAGTTTCTCTGCGATGACCTGGTGGATGCTACACCCGAGCAATATCGATGCGAGGTGTCCGCCATGAATGATGTCGATCCGACATCGCTGGATCCGGATGTTCTTTACGTCCTTGTGAGCGCCACATTCGGCAGCGGCGACCTGCCGGGAACGGCACAGGTCTTCTTTGACACCCTGGAAGCAAAAAAACCGGTTCTGAGCGATGTCCGTTTCGCCGTCTTCGGACTTGGCGACCGCACATTCGCCGAGACCTTCAACCACGGTTCGCAAAGGCTGATGGAGCAAATGCTCGCATGCGATGCGAAGATGATTGGCGAACGCGGGTTGTTCGATGCGTCGGCACCCGACATGCCGGAGGACATCGCTTTGCCCTGGTGGACCGAAACCCTGGACCGGCTCTCGAAATGACACGCTGAGTCGCGGGACTTGAAGGCCCAGGTATCCAATTGCCCCGTTGCTGAAGACCGAAGCCTTATTTCTACTGCGGCACGTGATAAAAGTCTCAAATGACCAATCGACCACTCGATCTGGATGCCGTCCAGGCCTTCATTCGCATCGCCGATCTTGGCAGCTTCACCCGCGCGGCTGAGGCTATGCAGACAACCCAGGCCGGGATCAGTCTGAAACTGAAACGTCTCGAAGAACGGCTCGGGTGCCGGCTCATCGAGCGAACGCCACGGCATGTGCAACTCTCGGCACAAGGTGCTGCCTTTCTGGAACACGCCCGCGAACTGCTCAGGGCTCATGACCGCGCCTTCGCCGCCTTCAACGAAGTCCGCGAACGTCTGACCATCGGGATCAGCGATCATGTGGCCGGACCGGAACTCCCGGCGTTGATTGCGCGTATGAATGATGCGGATTCACGGCTGTTGATCGAAATCCGCATCGGGTCGTCAGGCGATCTGCTTCAGAGCTTTGACCGGCGTGAGCTGGACACTGTCATCGTACGCTTCGACACCGACCGGGATGACGGGGACACAGTTGCGAAGGAAACAATGAGCTGGTTTGCGGCTTCCGATTGGCAACTCCGTGAGGGCGAACCGCTGCCGCTAGTCACAATGCCGGAGCCCTGCGGCGTGCGCTCCATGGCCGAGAAACACCTGGACGACGCGGGCATAGCCTGGACGGAAGTGTTCGTCGGAGGAGGCGTCATGGCGGTGTCCGCCGCCGTCATGGCCGGTCTTGGTGTCGCGGCACTCGCACCGCGCATGTTGCCGCTTGGCGCTGTCGATGTCGGCACCAGGCTCGGACTTCCCGATCTGCCGCAATTGCCAATAGTTCTGCATACGCGGATCAGGGACGGGCGCGGTCGCGAGGCCTTGGACGGCCTCTCGGCCGCATTCAGGAGCACGGTACGGGATTAGACCTAGATTCGGCGATTTTCGGCGGCTTTGAGATCCGTCAGGCGCATTCAAAGGAAAGCAAGGGATAGTCAGGATCTGTGTTTTCTCCGACGACGATTTTCAACCAGGTAAACAGATCGTGCCGCCGACCGGCAAATTGCTCAAAGTCATCGTCGAAAAGATCATCCGGATAGTACACGACGATATCGATCGTAGCCGGGTTCGCTTTCGACGCAATGAATTCCTCAACAGCGCTTTCCTGCCGCTCACCATGGGCAAGCGATGTAACATTACAGGCAACCGGACCATATCCGTGCTGGTCGCTGTCGAACACCAATATCTGACATCCACAGTCGGAACATGTTGCGCGAACCGGACTTAGGAGCACCTCGGGAGTGTTGGGATCACGCTGCCAGCGGAAGGCCGTTACCATGAAGGTCTGGCAATCGCATTTGCACCTCAGCCGGTAGCCGATAGCAATCAGTTCCCCGTGTCCGCCATCTCCAAGCCCAAGCTCTGGACAATCCTTGCCAACCATTCCAAGCAAATGACCCGGAGTGCCTCGTGAAAACCAGCCTATCTGCTCGTCGAGGTCCAACCGACTGCTCCCATCCGCCCGCATCGGGGCTCAAGTTAGTTCCCCTGCACGATCCGCTGCTCGGCACGGCGAAAACTCTCCGCCAAAACCGTGGCATCGCCCAACGCATGAGCAAGCGAAATGCCGCCCTGCCACTCGACGATGATTTCTCGCGCCTTGGCGAGCGCCATCGAGGGCCTCGCGCCGGTACGCTGCAGCTCGCGGCCGATGAACCCGATCAGCAGGTCGAAGGCCTCGGCCGCGCGGGCCGATGCATCCGGCGCATCGCTGCGGAAGTCCCGAACCGCGAGCGCTATCGGACAACCGCGCTCGACCCGGCTCCGGTTTGATTCCGACAGTCGGCGGATCAGCGCCAGAACCCGGCGACGCGGATCGTTTTCGGCCCCGGAAATGTCCGACAGCATCGACTCGGTCTCCGCCACGAAAATATCGGCAACGCCCTTGGCGATGGCCTGCTTGGTGCGGAAATAATAGTAGACATTACCAAGGGGAACATCTGCGTCGCCAGCGATATCGGCCAGGCTGGTGCTGCCATAGCCGAACTGCCAGAATCGATTGGCAGCTGCTGCAAGCAGTTGCTGCCGCCGCATCGCGCCCCGTTTGCTCACCGCTTACGCCCCTTCGCCCCCTGCTGTTCCCTCGTCGTCCAGCACGCGCGCCTCCGACGGCAGCATGATGGGAATGCCGTCGCGGATCGGATAGGCCAGCCCTGCCTGTGTCGACACCAGCTCGTTGGCCTCGGCATCCAGCGTCAACGGCCCTTTGGTCAGTGGGCAAACCAGTAGGTCAAGCAGTTTCGGATCGATGGTCGCAGAGCGCCGCGCTTCGGTCATGTCGGGCCGAGGGTCTCCGGTTTATGGCGCTCTACTGCAGCACCGTGTCGTAATCGTCATTGTCGCGCGCCAGTGCAATCTCCGTGATGGCAATCAGCGTGTCGGCGCGGGTTTTCAAATCGGGCGCTTCGAGCAAAGCCTGTTTTTCCGCTGGCCCGTAGGGCGCCATCATCGACATCGTGTTGACCAGGGTCGAGTTGCTCGCCTGTTCGACGCTTTCCCAATCAGCCTCCAATTCATTGGCTTCCAAATAGGCGCGGAAACTGTCGAGTAAAGCCGTCCGGTCAACATTGTCCTCGCCGCTATCGACCGACAGATCGTTGAGGAAGGGCGCAATGCGGCCTTGCCGGTAGGCCCTTTTCTGCTGTGCTTCTTCAAGCAACCGGAACCGGCAGATGCCGATCAGCGAAATGATGTAGCGGCCGTCGCCGGTTTCCGACAGCGAGGTGATGCGACCCAGCGTGCCCACCGTGCACAGTTCCGGGCACTCGCATTTCTCCACATTGCCGGCTGCATCGAAACGTGGCTGGATAACCGCAACGATGCGGTTCGACGCCATCGCGTCATCGATCATGGCCAGGTAGCGGGGTTCGAAGATGTTCAGCGGCATCTGGCCGCAGGGCAAAAGCAGAGCACCTGAAAGCGGAAAAAGCGGGACGTGAACGGGCACGTCCTTCTCCGTTCGGTAATGTACGTTTCCAGCAAGCAACGCCACACGCCTCGATCTGCACTCACGATACTAGAACAAGTTCCGCATCAGTCACAACTTGCACTAAGGATGTGGGCCGCGCGGCCGATTTCTCAAGGCCTTTTTGGGGTTTTTCTACAGCGTCTCAGGAGAACATCAGCGAAGACAGCTTGCGCCGCGCCGCAATCGTGGCCGGATCCGTCGGGCCCCAGGCCTCGAAGAAGGTCAGCAATTGCTTGCGGGCACCATCGTCCTGCCACTCGCGATCCGCTTTCATGATGTGCAGCAGAAAATCGGCGGCCTGCTCCCGGTCGCCCTGGACATTGAGGATCTTGGCCATGTCGAAGCGCGCTTCGTGGTCGTCAGGATTGGCTGCAAGGCGCGCCCGCAGCGAATCCGGATCGCCAAGCTCCGCCACTTCCTCCTCCAGCGCGAAGCGGGCCAGGATGGCGGCAACATCCGGATCCGCCTTCTGCTCGTCCGTCAGCCCCGCCAGCATCTCCTGGGCGCGATCCTTCTGATCGGCGGCAATCAGGCATTCTGCCATGCCGGCCATCGCCTTAACGTTGTCCGGCTGCTCCTGCATGATGACGCCAAAGATCTGCGCCGCCTGGTTGACGTCACCAGCCGCCAGCATGGCCTTGGCCTCGTCGATCATCGCGCCGACATCCGGGGCGCCGCCGCTTTCCTTGGAGACCTTGTCGATGAACTGGCGGATCTGGCTTTCCGGTACGGCGCCCATGAAGGCATCGACCGGACGGCCATTGGCAAAGGCCACGACGGCCGGGATCGACTGGATTCCCATCTGACCGGGGATTGCCGGGTGGTCGTCGATGTTGAGCTTGACCAGCTTCACCTTGCCGGCCGACTCGGTCACCACCTTTTCGATAATGGGCCCAAGCTGTTTGCAGGGGCCGCACCAGGGCGCCCAGAAATCGACCAGAACCGGCTGGTTCTGCGATTCGGCGATGACATCCTGGTTGAAGCCGGCCGTTGTCGTGTCCTTGATCAGCGCACCGCCCGCGGCCTGAGGCTGATCATTGGCCGGCTGGCCGCCGAAGCTTACGGTCCCGGACATCTGACCGCCCATTGAACCGCCATAGGGATTGTCGTCGTTCTGCATCGTCATCTCCGGATCAGGGGCTCTGGCCCCGGTCATCGTGATCGTAAAATCGGCCGTTTGGCCGTCATTTTCAAGACAGCGCCACAATCAGCGGTGTGTGTCCGGTCGATTCGAGGAACCGCACCAGATCATCGCGACCGATCGACGTCGTGGCATCATTACGCAACGGATGCGCATTGATGATGTCATGCCGCATCAGGGCCTCGTCAAGCACCACCGTTACACTGCCCTCAGTGTCGTTGACGGCGCCGAAGGCGGTGACCGAGCCGGGAATGACGCCAAGCAGTTCCATCAACGGCTCCGGCTTGCCAAAGGACACCCGCCCGCTGGCGCCGATCAGTCGGTGGATCCCCTTGAGATCGATTTCGGCATCTTCCTCCACCGTCACCAGAAAGAACCGCCCCTTCTTGTCCTTCAGGAACAGGTTCTTGGTGTGTCCACCCGGGATCTCGTCGCGCAGCGACTGAGATTCAGAGACGGTGAAGACCGGCGGATGGTCCTTGGTGCTGTGGGCAATGCCCAGCGCATCCAGCCGTTCGAAAAGCTGGTCGGAGGTCAGCGGCGTGTTGGTTGTTTCGGCGGTCATTTCGGATCCCGACAGGCGGTCTGTTTCATCGGCAATGGTGATAGGCGGCACGCAACAAAATCGCAATGCCCAAGCCGCCCCGACGCCGATTCATTTTCCTGTTGCATTTGCGATGCGGTTGCGCCATATAGCGCCCGACGCGGGGCAAGCTTCGCGTTTACCTCAGCCGGTTGTCACTTTGATCCGGCAATGCCGAGCGGGCGTAGCTCAGGGGTAGAGCATAACCTTGCCAAGGTTAGGGTCGTGAGTTCGAATCTCATCGCCCGCTCCAGTTTTCTCCCATTTTTCATCGATTTGTCCGGACGTCTGTCCGCGGCCGGTCCGTTGCCGTGTGCATTCGCCGCGAATGCCTGACTTCACGTGCTCCAGACCACACCTCGGAGGAACCAGTAATGCCCAACAAGGAATACGCGCTGACAATGGCTCGCTACAATCTGTGGCAAAACCAGAGCTTGATGGCGGCAGCCAATGGTCTCTCAGCCGCCGAACGAGAACAGGATCGCGGCGCTTTTTTCGGTTCGATCGAAAAAACCCTGTCGCATGTCTTTTGGGGCGACATGCTGTGGATGAGCCGGTTCGCGGGAACGCCACCGCCGGATGGCAGCGGTCAGGAATCGGTCAACTTCATCCGAAGTTGGGAGCAATATAGTGTCGATCGAAAGGCCTTTGACGACCAGATCCTCAATTGGGCGCGTGAAGTTGCACCCGATTGGTTTGAGGACGATCTCACATGGTTTGCAGGGTCCGTGGGCCGTGAGTTGACCCAACCCCGGAAAACCCTGGTCATTCAGTTTTTCAACCACCAGACACACCATCGCGGACAGGTCCACGCGATGCTGACGGCCGCCGGTGCAAAACCGGAGGATACGGATCTGCCACTCATGCCTGACCACATTCGCCGTATGTGAGACAGAGTGTAATCAAATTTCTTGAGAGCCGGGACCGTCCCGCTGCCCGTGCGATCCCCAACAGTCATGTCACTTGGACAATCCTGACAATCGCACCTATTTTCCAAGCAGGTGAAACTTGGTCCTTCTCACACGGATCGGTAAGTCAGCACGGGCGGGAGATCGCAAGAATGGGAATTCCAGAATCTGTCTCGACGGATCTGAAGTTCATCGAATTTGATTCTCGACACTCTCCAAAATCAGAGAGACTTGCGTCATTCGAGCGCTTTGTTCATCGCACTCCGATGACGTCGATGATAGGCACAGCTTTCGAAGCCTTGAGTTCGGGCAATGAGAACGTCCACCTGAGCAAACAGATCGTTGCAGAGGACATCAAGCTCTGCGAAATGACCACGTCGGGCTACAAGCTTTCCGCTGACAAGATAGAGGAGGTGAGGCGAAACCCGCTGGCGACAATTTCCTTTTGTCAAATCAAGTCAGGAGCGGTTGAGTACAGAACACCCCGGGAAACGGTATCCCTGTCTGCCGGTGATTTCTACATAACCAGAGCTCACGAGGCTCAAATCGAAGTCGGCCCAGGCGACATAACGCGCGTGATAGTGCCCGGCAAAGAGCCGCAATTTCCCCTGGCAGACGACACCAACCTGGTCGTCGTCAGAAAAAACGACCCAATTGCTGAAATCGCCACAGCAACCATTCGGTCTCTGAAAACTGCGATGAGCACCGGTCAAAGCCGGCCTCTTCAACAGACGTCGCTCATCGCGAGCTGTTTTGTCCATTCGCTGTTTGCCTCAAACAGTCTTTCGGCGAGGATGAGCCGATATGATCTCATTCGAGAAAGTGCAAGAAATTTCATCCAACAGAACATACACGAGCACGATCTCGACGTTGCTAGTCTTGCAAACTACGTGAATGCCTCTCGCGCGACACTGTATCGGGCGCTTGAGCCAGATGGCGGCGTTCGCCAATTGATCCTTTCAATGCGACTGGAATATGCCCGCCAATTGCTGCGAAGCCAACGAACCACTCGTGGGATCGTGGAAGATATATCCTACCGTTGTGGATTCAAAACCGCCGATCAATTCAGTAAGGCATTCAAGGCTAGGTATCAGGTTACACCAAGCGACTATGTTCGCTTGAGGCGCAGCATCAATCGGGATTTCTGACTCTAAATCTGCAATAGCGCGGCCACGTGTTGACAATACACATCGAAATTCCAACCCTGGCGATTTGCCAGGCCGCGCCTTGCTCATGACAATGGTATCGGGTCGCACACCATCATGTTCCATGGCCGCGGCGCCGAGAGGTCCGTTGTTGATTTCAAGGAATTTGTCGATATCGGGGACGCGTGCGGACAGGCCGACCTTGTTCGGGTCGGTGGGGTGCACAAAGGTCACGATGTCAAAGGCAACATCCTTGAAAATCTGGTGGCGTTTGGGCGAAGCGAGCCAATGCTCGACGTCGTCCACTTCGTGAATTGCGATAACCCGGGGCATCTTTCTTTCTCCTCTTCAATGGGTACTTGCGCCAACGGTTTCGGCCGCAGATTCTGGCGTGCCAGATGACAGCAGCGCCGCAAATCGGGCCCGATTGGTCCAGAACACCAGGCCACCGGTCAGGATAAGGATGAGAGCAAGCGGCAGCCCGCCCGGGTTGAGCACTGCGTGAAACAGGACGATCACCGTCATGATCGGTGCCAAAAGCGCCAGGCCAAGCGCTGGTGCCCGGTTGCTCAACAATAGAAGCGCTCCAATCAATTCGACGCCCTTCATCAGCGGCCAGAAGAACCGGCTTTCCTTCAATGCCGCTTCGAAGGCGAGGCCTTGGGCAGAGGTGGGCGGATGGATCAAATGGCTGCCCGTGAGGATGAACGCTAAACCGTCCACCGCGCCGATCAGAAAGATCCCCCCCAACAAAATGCGCGGGGCGCTGACCATCAGGGTCTGCTTCAAGTTGGTGCCAGCCATCGTGAATTTCCTTCATTTTTGAATTGCCTTTTCTTCGGCATTGACCCGAATATGCCCTCACAATGGTGTCAAACCAGCGAATAATATGCAGACCAGATGAACGAAATTCAGATTCGGAACCTTGATCTCAACCTGCTCCTCGTCTTTCGGGTGCTGATGGAGGAAGGCAGCGTGAACCGGGCTGCCGAACAATTGGGCCGCACGCCGTCTGCGATCAGCCACGCATTGGGAAGGCTGCGTGAACAGTTGAATGACCCTCTTTTGGCGCGTGTTGGTGGGATCATGCAACCAAGCCCCCGGGCAAAGGCGCTCTATGAGGAAGTTCGGCCGATCCTTTCGCGGATCGAACGCGCCGTACAGCCACCCGCTGCCTTCGATCCGACCAGCAGCACCCGAGTGTTCACGATGGCGGGGCCAGCATTGGACACGTTCGCTTCGGGTATCGTCTCGCGGATGCATAAGGTCGCCCCCGACACGGGCCTCGCCTGGCAGCACTACACCAAAGAGACCATCAGCCAGCTGATGAGCGGCGAAGTCGATATCGCCTTTGCCAATGCCAATTTTCCGCTGCCTGAAGGACTAACGGGCCAGGTGTTGCGGCCAATGAAGCGATATGTGTGGGCCCGGCGCGGCCATCCGGCAACCAACGATTGGTCACTGGAAAGCTGGCTGCGTTACCCCCATGTCGTCGTTCGGATACCCGCCGCCATCCACGGGACGGTGGAGGAGCATCTTTCCACTTTGGGTTTGAAGCGACGCATCGGATTGCATGCAGCCAGTTGGTCGGGGATCGCCTCCGCGCTCAAGGGCACCAACATGCTGGCCAACACTCTTGGCGTGGCGGTCATGGAGTGTGCAGACGGCAAGGATCTTCAGATTTTCGAACCTCCCGAGGCAATGCCCGACCTTGTGTTCCGGGTCATCTGGAAGACCGAGCTTGATGCCGATCCGGCACTCACATGGCTACGGGGTATTGTGCTGCAAACGATTGAGGATGTGTTTGCCGAAGTCGAAGAGTGGATTGCGACGTCAAACATTATCCAGCCACACAATGTCCAGCGCTGATCGCATTAAATATCCTGCAAGCAGACACCCACAAATCCTTTGCTTTCAGTCAACGGGCACGGGCGTACTGGGTGCTGGAGCGGTCACAGGCCGGTCGGGTGCCGGAGCCGATTCCGGCCGATTGAACGTCGCATAAAGCAGGACACAAGCGACAACGACAACCGTCAGGCCAATCGGTGCAAATCCGGCCAACCTGGCGGAGCGCGTCAGCGCCTTGCTGAAAATGGCGACGACCATCGCGACGATCGCGACACCGAGGGCCGCCATTTGCCAGAGAACAAGCACTTCCAGCGCCCTGAACCCGGTATCGATGTTGCGCGGTCCCTCGACCTGTCGCGCCGCGATGATGGATGTAGCAATCAAAACCACCCACACTAAAGCGAGCATGTACATCAGTCGTTGCATCGATCGGTCTCCCGCCCCTACCGTATCCGGCGCTCTTCCGTGTGCCGCAGGTTACCACTTCCCATGCATCATTTCGCTTTCGACCATGACAGCTTCGTCGATCTCATGGTGTCCTATGCGCGCCTGAGAGCCATTGGGCTGATGCCGGAGGTCTGTCTGGACCATGGGGTTACGACATCGCTCTACTACGCTGATCCGGACGACAACCTTGTTGAGCTACAGGCCGACAACTTTGAAAACTCGAACGCTTCAACTGACTGGATGCGCACGGCGCCCGCCTTCGCGGAAAATCCGGTCGGGGATTTCTTTGACGCCGAGGCAATTTATCAGGATCATCTCGATGGAAAGCCGTCCGACCAAATCAGGACGGGCATATCCAACGGCGCTTGTGCGCCTACAAAAGCGCCAAATCTGCGTCTCCCCGCACCGTGAATTTTGTCCCACTCTCCGGGTCTTCCTGTAATGTGCCACAATCGGGTGGCCCGGTTTGATGGCCTTCATCTGAGAGTTGTCCCCCGAACACTGGCATCCCGTCACGCGAAAGGACACAACGTGTTTGAGCCCATAAACCCAGACACCATCGCCAAGCCGGCCAGCCACTATAATCATGGCCTCTATGTACCGGCGGGATTGGGATTGCTGTCATTGTCCGGGCAGCTTGGTGAGCGACCCGATGGCTCCTGCCCGGCGGACGCCTACGAACAATCCATCCAAGCCTGGCAGAATGTTCTCGCCATTCTGGCGCAGAAAAATCTCGGCATCGAAAACATCGTCAAGGTCACATCCTACATCGTCGGGGAAGATCCGATTGGCGCCTATGTCCAGGCGCACAAGGAAATCGTGGAGGGTCACAAACCGCCCTGGACGCTGGTCGTGGTGAAAGCGCTGGGCAATCCCCAATATCTTGTCGAGGTGGATGTGTTGGCCGCCGGGTAAGGCAAGGAGTCAAGCCCGTCCAGCCCAAAGCAATTCCGCCGTTACCGTCCTGGGCTTATTGAGACAGATTCAACTGCTGGATCTGCCGGCCGATCGTCTCGTAGGTCTCCATGAGATCCTGCGCCGTCTCAGGCTTGTAGAAGTAGGTAAAATCACCTTCGTCCGCAGATGCGCATTGCTGTAGATAGATCTCCACATTGCCCGGGGTCATATATCCGATGGTGAAAATCTTGATGCCCTGCACCTTGATGGCACTGCAAAGATCTAGGGTGTTCTTGTTTGCCGTATATGTGTCATAGGACGTTGATGGGATATCGTTCCCGGCAAAGGCCGTGTTGAAGATGCCGTCCGTCATCAGGATGATGTACTTCGCCAGCTTATCGTCTGTGGCCATGTCGCCCGGGTCCGAATCAGTGCCGGCGATGTAATCGACCCAATTGTGGGATATGGTATACCAGGCCCATTGCAGACCGATATGGCCAGCCGTATAGCCGCTTTGCGAGAGATCATCGACTGCTTCCTTCAACATGGTCTCATCGCGGCTCAGAAGAACCAATTCCGATGAGGGACAATCGTCGACGCCAAGGCGTGAATCGCGGCTGATCATGCCGTACGAAGGATTGGCGTCCGAGAATTGGTAGGACGAACCGGCGGATGCCGGCTC
Source organism: Hoeflea sp. (assembly GCA_965216535.1). Lineage (GTDB taxonomy): Bacteria > Pseudomonadota > Alphaproteobacteria > Rhizobiales > Rhizobiaceae > Hoeflea_A. The sequence goes on along the minus strand of OZ244175.1, from coordinate 470,614 downwards.
CTTGCGGTCCGTGGCACAGCCATCCTTGCTCTTGCCGTTTGATTCTACGACGAAATCGTACGGGATGTTGGTGCACTCGAACTCGGTCTGGCCATCTTCATTGGTGCCGAGGTTCGCACACTCGGCTCCGTAGGACTCCAGATGGGTCTTGACGTCATAATTGTTGAGGTAGTCGGGGTCGTAAACCGGAGCATCGCTCTCCGCATCCAGGTAATCCGGGAAAACGTAATCGGCAAGCGGGCCGGCATTGACGCCGTAGGAGTAGGGAACCAGGCTGACACGCGAGCGCGTATGGTACTGAGTGTTGACGGCAAGCAGGGTTGATATCCCCAACTTCGCCGCTTGCTTGAGATTGTCCAGCCTGCTGCCGGGCCCGCTCCCCATCGAGGAGGTCACATCAAGGACCATGGCCGTCTCACTGTTGCCAACCTTGAAACTGGCTTTCGATACGCTTCTGACCGACTGGCTTGTCTTACCGAAAGCAACGCGAAGAAAGGTCGTATTCTGGACCGCACTCACATCGGCGTAGATACTTTCTTCGTCTTTGTCGAGCTCGAAGTCCTTGAGAACATAGACACTTTCCTTGAAGCTGTCGTGCTCCATATTGGCGGCAAAAATGCCCTTGAAATAATCCGTGGCCTTTTCTTCGGTCGGGGCGACGTCGCCGACCGCGACGGCACGCGCGGTCGCCAGGGTCGCTGCATCCAGCGCGTTATTGATGCGAATTTTCAGGTTCAGTGCACGGGCGTAGTCAAGGGCCAGTCCCGCAACACCAAAGATGACTGTGGCGAGCAATGCGAACAGGACGACAAAATTGCCCCCCTTTTCGGTGTAAAATCGGGCTAACCCTTTTTTCCGGGATCGTGTCTTCATGCGAGCACCGCCTCTGCTGCCGCCGAACAGCCAAGGACCTGACCGCACGACAATCCGCGGCGGCGATCCGGCGCCGTTCGTCCTCCGAAGGCTGCCCACAATTCCCTCGTAGAAGAGTGGGCACTCCGCCAACCGCCAGAGCGGCAGGGTTCACGAAGCACCTTCGGACATTCAGTTACTTGCGGTATGGAGAGGCAACAACCATCAGCTGTCTCAATCGGCACCCGTGCCGTCTCATTCCATAAAATTGCGTCTTCTCAGGGAGTTAGCGCTCCCAATTCCCGACGTCACAGTGGATTTCATGAGGCGACCACGCGCCGGCGTGGGTATCCGGTTGCACCCGGAGAGTGGGGCGCTTCACGACAGCGTTGGTCGAGTGCCCCGGGCCGCCAGCCCGTGACTTTGACAATAGCCTGTCGAATGTCAGATTGGCCCAGAGAGCCCACCATCGAATAGCTTGCGTTGTTACAACGACAATCAGGCCCGGCTGGTCGGAGAGACACCAAGGCGTGCCTTGAATGCCTTGGAAAATTGCTCGGGCGAAGAGAACCCGCAGGCATATGCAATATTGGATACGTCACCCCGACTGAGTTTGCCGACACCCATCTTTGTGCGCGCCATCTCCACTCGAACGAAGGTGATATAGCCTCTGATGCCGCCCAAACTCTCAAACGCTCTGTACAGGGTTGAACGAGAAGCAGCCGAGTAAGCCGCAATCTCGTCGATGTTGAGCTCGGGATTGGCGATCTGATCGTGAATGTATTCGAGCGCACGCGCGCGAACGACGTCGTAACCACTGATCGCCGAACGGTTGATGTGTTCTTCAAAAACCTTGGAAGCCAGGTCAAGGGCTAACCGGCTTGCCAGCCTGCTGTTGAGGCCGCCTTCGCGCCGGGTGGCCTCCAAACTCGAGATCGCAGCTTTCAGAACTTGAGATACGGGTTCGCTTTTGCGCACTGCAAAATACTCTCCAAGGCGACTTGAGCGGGCGAGCAACCCGGAAGGAAACATCAAGCGAACGATCTCGGATTCCAGGATGGTGTGTCGGTAGGCGTTCGTTGCGTTGATATAAATGTCGCCTGGACCAAGCCTTTCGCTACATATCTTGTTGTCTACTTCGACGTATCCCTCGCGGATCATCGCAACGTTGATGAAGTCGGCTCGGGTATCCAATCGCGCGGGTTCGACGCAAGTGATTTCATAGCCACTTGATTTCATCACAAGGAGGTTGCAGCACTCACCGACCAGCAATTCCCCGATATTTACATTCGGGTTGTCGGCGCTGATGGGGCTGGTGACAACACGGTGCTCGGACGGTAGAGCACCCCCGTTCAAATGTTCATCGAGCATCTGAAGCCGCATATCGCAGGGGATATGTCTGGCATCAAGCTCTGCGTGAAGTAAGTTCCCGGGAGGCGACCATTGCGGCTCCGAGGCGCGGCTGTCCATTGCCGGTGTCCCTTATTGTCCTGCCACCCCTCCCCAAAAATTGCCACCGAACCGAGCCGGTGACCGCGAAGCGGGCTCTGCGTCTCATGAGCGAACTCCACATGCAGCACTTTATAGAGAATGAGGTGCGGCAATAATTTCGATTTGATAATCGATTCATAAGCTCTGCTGATATTTTAACAGCGCAGTGCTGTGTGTCCTGTGATCTCTCAAGCAGAAATGCGTCGCAGGTCGCTCGGCGGTAACAGGTGTCGAACAAGCCACTGCGCTTGCTTTCAATCCGATGTCGGAGCGAACACTCCGTTGTATGCGTCCCCCAGGAGGTTCTTTTGAACCTTTCCCATGGCGACATATAAAGTTTGGATGGACACTTGTTTGAAAGCATTAACTCCGTATGCCATGGGAACCGCCACTTTATTGCGGTTGCAATAACCAATAATGCGCCCTTGTCCCCCGGCCTTCAAATCGACGTGAGCCACTTCTTGAACAGTCTTACCGTAACCCGCTCCTGGTCGCCGGGACGGCATACAAAATACAAACCGCGGTCAAGCGGAACACGGCTTTCGTCGAGGCGGACCAGCCGACCGAGTTGCAAATCTCTCCGAGCCAAAAGATGCCTGGCCAGGACCACGCCTTGTCCGTCGATCGCGGCCTCCAGCAGGACCGCGCTATCCACATATTCAATATTCTGCGCATTGATCCGATCAGGTGGCAGTCCGACCTGCACCGCCCAGCTTTCCCATCCGACACTGAATGCATCATTCAAGAGTGGCAGCTGAACGATATCCGCGGCTCTCATCGGCAATTTCGATTGCGCGATCAGCGATGGTGCGGCCACAACCACCAGCTCCTCTTGCTTTATGCGCTCGTGGTAAAGCCCATCCCAACCGGGTTTGCCAAATCGCAGAGCGACGTCGACTTCTGACGTATCGAAATCAGTCAAGGTGTCGTTTGTTTCAAGCAGCAAGGCGATATCAGGGTGCTGTTGTTGAAATGAAGACAGCTTTGGAACAAGCCACTTCAGAGCCAGCGAAGTCGACAGGGAAACCGTAATCGATTGCCGGCGATGGACTCGCTTGACGTCCAAAACTCCCGATTGCAATGCCGTAAAGGCTCCGCGCGTGGCTTGATGCAGACGCCGCCCTGCACTTGTCAGTTCAACCCCATTGGGGCGGCGGTGAAACAGGATCACGCCAAGATACTGTTCCAGCACCTTGATTTGCCGACTGATCGCCCCGTGGGTCACGTTCAGCACACCTGCCGCCTTGGTCAGGCTGGAATGGCTTGCCGTCTCGTCAAAGGCCTGAAGGGCGCGAAGGTGCCTGAGGTTTTTCTCCATGTGAGAAAAACTAACAGACGCGACCCAAAATCTCGATAGATCATCCCCTTCGTGCCGCCATACATTGTTCTTCATTCAAGATAAATCACACCAAGTGCATTGAGAGAGGCCGCGCCATGTCGGAAACAAGGGTCGCACTGATGACGGGAACCGGTCAGGGGATCGGCCGCGGTTGCGCCATTGAAATGGCCAAGGCGGGCTACAAGGTTTCACTGATGTCGCCGTCCAGCCGCTCCGTTCAACTGGCTGAGGAGCTGGGAGGCCTTGGTCGGCGTGGTTCTGTTCTGGATGTCGCTGACCTGCGGTCGATGATCGATGGCACCATGAGCAAATATGGCCGGATCGATGCTATCGTCAGCAACATGGGTCATGGCGGATCCGTGCCGGAAGCCATCAAAACAGTGGGTTTCGATCCTGATTTTGACGGGCCGCTTTTGGAATTGAGCGACGACCTTTGGCACGAAAGCCTGGACATGTACGTGCTGAGCATCGTCAGGATCGCCCGCATGGTGACACCGATACTGATCGAGCAGGGTGGCGGTGCCTTTGTGAACATCTCATCCATGAACACGATCGAGCCGCGGGCGCCCTATCCGATGAGCATGGTGCGCGGCGCGCTGCACGGCTTCTCGAAGCTCTATGGGGATCGCTACGCACGCCATAACATTCGCATGAACAACCTGCTGCCGGGGTTCTGCGAAAACGTGAACCTTTCGGAATTCGCTCGAGCGTCAATTCCCGCAAAGCGCGCCGCAACCTTTGAAGAGATCGGACAGACCTGCGTGTTTCTGGCCAGCGAAGGTGCTCGTTACATCAATGGGCAAAGCATTTTGGCGGACGGCGGCATGAACCGTGCGGTTCGATAAACCGCATCACCAAGGTGCAGGCTCAAGTCGCCAGATGACAGGCCGCCACATGGTCGGCATCGAGGCTCTTTAACTCCGGATCGTCCGTATAGCAGCGGTCCACGGCGCGCGGGCAGCGTGGGTTGAAATGGCAGCCCTTCGGCGGCGACAGGGGCGACGGGATCTCGCCTGAAATAGGCTTCAGTTCGACCAGCGCATCGGCATCCATCACGAGCTTCGGCACGCTCTCCAGCAGTCCTTGCGTGTAGGGATGCCGGGGGTCGGTGTAGATTGCTTCCGTCGGGCCCGCTTCGATGATGCGTCCCAGATACATGATCGCCACGCGGTCCGAGATGTGGCGCACCACCGAGAGATCATGCGAGATGAAGATCAGGGTGATGGCGGTCTCGCGCTTAAGCTTGAGGAACAGGTTGACGATCTGCGCCTGGATCGAGACGTCGAGCGAGGCAACCGGCTCGTCGCAGACCAGCACATCCGGCTGCATGGCGAGCGCGCGGGCGATGGCGATGCGCTGGCGTTGACCGCCGGAGAACTGGTGCGGGAACCGGTTGGAGAGACCCGGGTCCAGGCCCGCCTGTTCCAGATAGCCGGCCACATAGGCCTGCTCGCCCGATCGGTCGGTAAGGCCATGGGCAAGCGGGCCTTCGGCGATGATGTCGCCCACCCGTATGCGCGGGTCGAGCGAGGCAAACGGGTCCTGGAAGATCGTCTGCACGCGGGTGCCGGCCTTGCGACTGTTTTCGCGAACCGGCTTGCCGTCGATGGCGACCGAGCCCGATGTCGGCGCAATGATGCCGGCGATGATGCGGCCCAGGGTGGATTTGCCGCAACCGGATTCGCCGACCAGCCCAAGCGTCTCACCCCGCTGCAGCGAAAGGCTGACACCGTCGACCGCTCGAACGAAACGGCGGTCGACCGCGACACCGACTTTTTCCAGCATGCGGTCGGCCAGTGAAATGGTCGGGGCGAAGCGCTTGCGCACATCATTGACGGAGATGAAAGCCTCGGTCATGCCGGCGCGACCTTTTCAAGCGGGTGATGGCAGCGATTGCCGCGCAAGCCGGCGCGCTGCATCGGCGGTTCCGTGCGGCAGGTCGCATCGGACCGGTCGCAGCGCGGCATGAAGGGGCAGCCTTCAGGCAAGTTCAAAAGCGACGGCGTCGTGCCCGGGATCTGTTCCAGGTCGGCACCCGGTTGCGCCATGGCGGGCAGAGACCGCAACAACCCGGCCGTATAGGGATGGCGCGGCGCGCTCAGAACCTCGGCGATCGGCCCTTCTTCGACGATGCGGCCGGCATACATGACCAGGATGCGGCTCGCCAGCGTCGACACGGTGGACAGGTCATGGCTGATCCAGATCAGCGCCGTGCCTGACTGTCGCGCAAGCTCACGCATTTCCGTCAGGATCTGCGCCTGGATGGAGACGTCCAGCGCGGTCGTCGGCTCGTCGGCGATGATCACCTCGGTGCCGTGGAGCAGGGCAATGGCGATCGCCACGCGCTGGCGCATGCCGCCGGAAAACTCGTGCGGATAGGCGTCCAGCCGCGCCGCCGCATCGGGAATGCCGACCCGTGTCAGCGTGTCCGCGGCGCGGGCGCGGGCCGCCCTGTCCGACACTTTCTCATGGGCGCGCAGCGCCAGGCGCATCTGCTGGCCGATCGTCAGAACCGGATTGAGCGTCATCATCGGGTCCTGAAAGACCATCGCCATGCGCGCGCCGCGGATCTTGCGCAGCTCGGCCGAGCTGAGACCGACCAGTTCCCGCCCATTGAGCTTGACCGAACCGGAGACAATGCGGCCGGGCGGATCGACCAGCCCGATCATCGAAAAGCCGGTGACCGATTTGCCGGAACCGGACTCGCCCACCAGACCGATGATCTCGCCCTGCTGGATGGCAAAACTGACACCGTCCACCGCCTTCACCACGCCGGCACGGGTGAAGAAATGGGTGCACAGGCCATCGACCTCGAGGATCGGTGACTGGTCCGTCGCGGCGGTCATTTGTTCAGCCTCGGATTGAGAATATCGCGCACGTGATCGCCCACCAGGTTGATGGCCACGATCAGGATGATCAGCGCGATGCCGGGATAGACGGATATCCAGTAGCGACCGCTCATCATGTATTTGACGCCGTTGGATATGAGCATGCCAAGAGACGGTTCAGTTACCGGCAGGCCGAGCCCGAGGAAGGACAATGTCGCCTCAAGCGCGATGGCATAGGCAACCTGCACCGTCGCCACGACGATCAGCGCGGGCAGACAGTTCGGCAGGATGTGCCGGAAAACGATGCGCATGTTCGACAAGGGCGTCGCCATGGCGGCCTCGACATAGTCCTTGGACCGCTCGGCCGAGGCGGCGCCGTAGGCGGTACGGGCAAAATAGGCGTATTGCGCCGCCACAAGGGCGGCTATCAGCTGGGCCTTGCCCTGACCGAGGATCGCGACCAGCACCAGAGCCAGCAGGATCGGCGGAAACGACAGCTGAAGATCGATGATGCGCATCAGCACGGTTTCGACCAGGCCACGGGTATAGGCCGCGACAATGCCCACTGTCGTGCCGATGACCAGCGCAATGGCGCCGGCAAAGATACCGATTTGGATCGAAACCCTGAGGCCATAGAGAATGGCCGACCAGAGATCGCGCCCCTGGGCGTCTGTGCCCAGCCAGTGCGAGTAACCGCCAGAGCCGACGAAGCCCGGCGGTCGACGGGAGTCGCGCAGCGACAGATTGGCGAGATCATAGGGATCCTGCGGGGCGATCCAGGGGGCGAGCAACGCCAGCACGGCGACGACCGCGACGACGGCCAGCGCCACCACGGCTATCTTGTCCTCGACAAACCGGTCCCAGAAATTCCGCCAGGGAGAAATGGCACGGTCGCTCATTGGGCACGCCCCCGCCGCAATCGTGGATCCAGCACCGCATAGGCAACATCGACGAGCAGGTTGATCGTCACGAACAGACCGGCGGTGAGAATCAGGTAGGCCACCATGACGGGGCGGTCGAGATTGCGGATCGAATCGATGATCAGCTTGCCGACGCCGGGCCAGGAGAAGATGGTTTCCGTCACCACGGCGAAGGCGAGCGTGGACGCGAGCTCCAGGCCGAACACGGTGACGATCGGGATCGAGATGAGCTTGAGCACATGGCTGCGCAGGATCACCCACTCCGAAAGGCCGGCGGCACGGGCAAATTTCACGGTGTCACCCAGCATGATCTCGCGGGTTCCGGCGCGCGCCAGCCGGATCATGATGGCCAGCTTGAACAGCGCCAGATTGGTCGCGGGCAGGATCAGGTGAGACCAGCCATCAAGCGTGAAAATGCTCCAGCCGATACCGAAAATCTCCACCGTGTCGCCGCGTCCACCGGATGGCAGCCAGCCGAGCGACACGGCAAAGGTCAGGATGAGGATCAGTCCGACCCAGAAGGTCGGCACGGAAAAGCCCAGGATGGAAACCGCCATGACGGTGCGCGAGAACGGGCTTTCCGGGCGATAACCGGCATAGATGCCGAGCGGGATGCCGATCAGCGTCGCGCCGAGGACAGCGGTCAGAACCAGTTCCAGCGTCGCTGGCATGCGGCTCGCGATCAGCTTCAGAACAGGCTCGTTGAAAATGTAGGACTGCCCCAGGTCGCCCTGAAACAGGTTGCGCATGTAGTAGAAATACTGCTCCCACAGAGGCCGGTCGAGACCGAAGCGGGCGATGGTTCGCTCGCGCACATCCTGCGTCGCCTCGGGCGGGATGAGCACATCCATCGGATTGCCGATGGCATAGACGCCGGCGAAGACGATCACCGACATGACGATCATGATCACGATGCCCTGAAGGATCCGCTGCAGTACGAAACTTGCCATGATCGCCTGGAAAACCCGTTGCCGGATAGTGAAGCGCCGCGGCAGATACGCCGCGGCGCTTCAATGTTTTCAGTCGGACCTATTCGGCCGGCTTGATGAAGTAGGCCAGCGTCTCTTCATCGGCGCGCGGCGTGACGACAACCTTGTCCTTGTCGCCTGCCCAGACCGTCTGAAGAACGACAATGGAGATGTAGGCGCGATCGGCAACCGTTGCTTCCATGGCGTCTTCGAACAGGCCGCGCCGACGGTCGGCATCCAGCTCCTGAACCGCGTCCTGAAGCAACGCATCGACTTCGTCATTCTTGTATTCGATGCGGTTGAAGGCGCCGAGCTTCAGCTCTTCGTTCGGCGAATGCGCCAGCGCACCGAGGGTGTAGGAGGCTTCACCCGTCAGCGTGCCCCAGCCATTCATGAACACCGAATATTCCTTGCGGGCCTGCGCCGGAAAATAGACCGTGCGTGAGATGGCGTTGACGTTGGTGTCGATGCCCACCTGGGTGAACATCTGACCCAGTGCTTCGCAGATTGCGCCATCGCCTGGCAGCCGGTCATTGGTGCAGTAGAGGTCGATCTCGAAACCATCCGGATAACCGGCTTCGGCCAGCAGCGCCTTGGACTTGTCGGGATCATAGGCGGGCATCGGGATTTCTTCGGAAGAGCCGAAGAAGCCGGCCGGCATCATCTGGTTTGCCGGGTTGCCGAGACCTTCCAGAACGATCTCGACCATGGTTTCGCGGTCGATGGCCAGGTCGATCGCTTCACGAACCTTCGGGTCGCGCAGCGGGTTCTTGTCCAGAGCGCCGCCGCCCTTGGCCCGCACCTTCGGCGTCTGCTCGCGCTGATCGAGCTGCAGGTTCATCACGTAGACGGAATCGCCGATGAAGGTCGAGATGTCAGGATCGTTTCCGAGCGCCAGATAGTCGGCCGAGGACACGTAGTTGATGACGTCGACATCGCCGGCCTTCAGTGCGGCGAGCCGGGAGGAATCATCGCCCATTTCGCGGCGCGTGACCTTTTCCCACGGCGCCGGACCGCGCCAGTAGTCGTCAAAGCGCTCCAGCACCAGATCGGCCTGGGGCGACCAGGAAACGTATTTGAACGGGCCGGTGCCGATTGTCGCCTTGCCGGAGTTGAAGCCTTCGGCGGAGGTTTCGGACGTGGAATAGTCCTTTGCCGCATCGGCCGAGACGATGAACAGGCGCACGAAATCGAACGGCAGGGTCGCCGCCGGTCCGTTGGTGTGGATGTTCAGGGTATGATCGTCGACGACTTCAACGTCGGCGACGCGCCGCACGTAGATTTCCGTGGTGGTTGGGCCGGTGACATTCGGAATGCGTTCGATCGAGAATTTGACATCCTCGGCGGTGAAGTCCGAACCGTCATGGAACTTGACGCCTTCGCGCAGCTTGAACTGCCACGTGTCCTCGTCCAGCGGCTCCCAGGAGACGGCCAGACCCGGCTCGAGCTGAAGATCGTCACCGGTCCAGACCAGCGGATCGAAAATATGTTTGACCGCATCGGCTTGCGGTCCGAGTGCGGAGAAATGCGGATCCATGCTTTCCGGACCGCCGCGCACGCCGACGGTCAGTTCCTGCGCCACCGCCAGCGTGGCCGAAAAGCCAAGCGCCGCGGTCAACAGGCCTATTGCTGCGTACCTCTTCATCGTCTGTTCGCTCCTCTTTTTCTTCCCTTGTTCACAGTATGGGCTTCAAGCGACCCGCACCGCCCAAGTCGATGGATCACGACGAACCGACCCACCGTTTGGAAATTAGTTCCAATTTGGAAATTTCCAATTGGAACTTGTTTCATCCACAATGATGGTCCATCCTGCAGGCGTCAAGTTGAAAAAATCGGCAACAGGTTCGGCAATGGATTGGCAGGAGCGGGGACAAGAGGAAAACGGTTCGGCGGGAAAGGGACCCGGCGAGCGCCGCGCAGAGGCCTCAAAGGCCAAGCCGACCGGCATCGACGAGATGACCTCGGTCAAGCTGTGGAACAATCCCTGCTGGCTGACCTACCGACTGAACTATCTGGCCTTGCGCTACAACGTTCCACTCTATGACTGGGTGGAAAAGACCTACGGCCTCTCACGACCGGAATATGTGGTCATCTATTCACTCGGCCTGAAGGATGGGTCCCTGGCGCGCGATATCGCGATGTCTTCCGGTTTTCCGCAAAACACGCTGAGTCGCGCGATCCACAAGCTCGTTTCCGCCGGCTATGTCGTGCGCAGCACCGATACCGCCGACCGCCGCTGCCAGCTGCTGCGGCTGACCGAACAGGGCCGCGACCTGTTCAAGGAGTCGCAGCCCCGTTTTGTCGACTACGAGCACATGATGCTCGATGCCCTGAGCGAGGACGAGCGCGAGACCCTGTCACAGCTCATGGCCAAGATGGTGATGGCCTCTCCCGCCTGGCCGACACGCCTGGAAACCGCCCGAAGACCGGTCGAAACCGCCTGAGAATTCACCCCAGACCGACAATCCCAAGGAAAGCAACGACCCGATGCGCATCAGCGAGATGAACTGGATGGATGTGGAAAAGCAGGTGGCGCTCGACGATCGCTGCATTCTGCCAATCGGCTCCACCGAGCAGCACGCGCAATTGTCGCTCAGCGTCGATTCCATCCTTGCGGAGCGGGTGGCAACGGAAGCAGCGCAGCCTCTCGGCGTGCCGGTCTACCCGGTGATGCCCTTCGGACTGGCGCCCTATTTTGCCGCCTATCCGGGCACGGTAACGCTGCGCGTCGAGACACTGACGGCGGTCATTCGTGACGTTGTCGCCTCCATTGAGCGCACCGGCTTTCGCCGGATCCTGATCGTCAACGGCCATGGCGGCAACCAGCCTGCCGGTGCCGTGGCCAACGAACTGCTGATCGACTATCCGCATCTCTCCATCAAGTTCCACAACTGGTGGAGCGCCCCGAAAACCATGGCCAAGGCGCTGGAGATCGACCCGTCGGGAAGTCACGCCAACTGGATGGAAAACTTCCCCTGGACGCGGCTCGCGCACGCGCCGGCGCCGAAGCCGAACACGCCCAAACCTCCGCCCGATATGGCGCTGACCAAGGCATCTGCGCCTGACGCGACACGCGCGTTGCTTGGCGACGGAGCTTTCGGCGGCGACTATCAGAAGGATGACGATGCCATGCTGGCGCTGTGGGCGGTCGGCGTCTCCGAAGTTCAAGAAGCGTTGGAAGGTCCATGGCCGAACCGATCCTGATTTGGGGCGCCGGCGCGATCGGCGGCACGCTGGGCGCCTACTGGGCCCGCGCGGGCGAAGACATTCTCATGGTGGATGTGGTTGCCGAGCACGCGACGCGCTGCACGCAGGAGGGCGTCAACATCACCGGCCCGGTCGAGGAATTTCGCCAGCTTGTGCCGGCCACCACGCCGGATGCGCTGATCGGGACCTTCAGTCGGATCGTCCTGGCGGTGAAAGCGCAGCATACGAAACAGGCGGTTCAGCAACTCAAGCCGCATTTGGATGACGATGGCTTCGTGCTGTCGGCCCAGAACGGTCTCAATGAAATTGCCATCGCCGAAGTCGTCGGCGAGCAGCGGACCATGGGCGCCTTTGTCAATTTCGCCGCTGACTGGCTCGGCCCGGGCGACATTCTCTTCGGCAATCGCGGCGCCATCGCCATCGGCGAAATCGATGGCGTGATCAGGCCGCGCACGCAAGAAATGCATGCCCTGATGCAGGTGTTCGATCCCGACGCCCAGCTGACGGACGACATATGGTCGTGGCTCTGGGGCAAGCTCGGCTACGGCGCCATGTTGTTCGGCACGGCCCTGACGATGGACTCCATGGCCGACAATTTTGCCGATGCCGAGCGCAGGGCGGCCTGGCGCGCGCTCGGCCGCGAGGTCATGGCCGTCGCCGCGGCCAAAGGCGTATCGCCCAGGGGCTTCAACGGCTTTGAACCGGATGCATTCGCGCCGGGCGCGAGCGATGCGCAAGCAGACGCTTCCATCGAGAAGCTCGTGGGTTTCACCCGCGCAACCGCCAAGACACACACGGGCATCTGGCGCGATCTCGCCGTTCGCAAGCGCAAAACGGAAGTCGACGAGCAGATCGGTGTGATCGCCGAGATGGGCGATACGCTCGGTCTGCCAACTCCCGCGCTGCACGCGATCGTCGATCTGATCCACGACATTGAAGAGGGCCGCCGAGAACAATCCGCCGACACGCTGAACGAGCTGATGCGGCGATGCGGCTAGACTTCACCGGCAGAACCGCGCTCGTCACAGGCGCGGCGCAAGGGATCGGGCGCGCCATAGCGGGGGCCCTGAAAGACGCCGGCGCCACCGTCCTTCTGACGGACATCGATGCGGATGGCCTGGCGAAAACGGCCGACACATTGAACGCCACCAGCCAGGCGGCAGACATTGGCAATCAAGAGGCCGCCAAAAGTCTCGTAAGCGACCTGGCCGAGCAAAACGGCTGGCCCGACATTGTGGTCCACGCGGCGGGCGGCACCCGCGGGCAGGCAGGACGCCCGCTTGAGGCAATTTCCGAATCCGATTGGCGAACGATCTTCAAAGCCAACGTGGATGCGGCGTTCTGGCTGGCGCAGGCCGTGTCCCCGGCGATGGCTGAAAGAGGTTATGGACGCTTCGTCGCCATTGCCTCCGGCGCCGGGCTGCGGCCATCGCTCACGGGCATTCAGGCCTATACGGCCGCAAAGCATGCGCTGGTTGGGCTGGTGCGGCAGCTGGCGCTCGAACTCGGGCCCAAGGGCATCACCGTCAACGCCGTCGCGCCGGGCTTCGTGCGCTCCAATCCGACCACCGAGAAACAGTGGCAGGCCATGGGCGCGGATGGTCAGGCGCGGCTCCTGCAGAGCATTCACACGCGCCGGCTAGGCACGCCCGAGGACATCGCTGCCGCCACCCTCTTCCTGGCCTCCGAACAGGCATCGTGGATCAGCGGCCAGATCCTCTCGGTCGATGGTGGCCGCGCGTGAACGACCCCGTCCTGACGCATTTGCAGGCAGACCGGAGCGGCTTCATCGACAGGCTCAAACAGCTCGTCGCGATCCCGTCGGTCAGCACGGACGCGGCCTATCTCGAGCCCATGGCGCAAACTCGCGCGTTGTTGATGGACCGCCTTCGGGCAGCCGGCTTCTCTGCCGTTCAGGAATTGGAGGCGGGTGGCCACCCGGCCATCTACGCAGACTGGCTCGACGCGGGCGATGCGCCGACCTTCCTGGTCTACGGCCACTATGACGTGCAGCCACCGGACCCGGAGGACAGGTGGCACAGACCCGCATTCGAACCGGATATTCGCGACGACCGGCTATACGGCCGCGGCGTTTCCGACGACAAGGGCCCGTTTTCGATCGCGCTGGAAACCCTGTTCGCGTTTCTCGCCGTGGAAGGGCGCCTCCCGGTCAACATCCGCATTCTGCTGGAGGGCGAAGAGGAAATCGGCAGCGCCAGCCTGCCGGCCATTTTTTCCATGCATCGCGACCTGTTGACGGCGGACGCCGTGATCTCGGCCGATGGAGCGCGCTGGCGCGCCGATCTGGCCAGCATCAACACTGGCTCCCGCGGCAGCCTGCGGTGCGAATTTTCGCTCACCACCGCGGCGAAGGATCTACACTCGGGGCGATATGGCGGCGCAGTACGAAACGCGCTGCATGACATGGCCGAGTTGCTGGCGACCCTGCACCGCCCGGACGGACAGATCGCCGTCGAAGCCTTCTACGATCAGGTGCTGCCGCTGAGCGAGGACGAACGCAAACGCCTGGCAGGCATTGAGTTCAGCGAGGTGGATTTCCTCGACGGCATTGGTGGCCATGCCCATGGCGAACCCGGCTACACGACGCTGGAGCGTCTTTGGTACAGGCCAACGCTCGAGATCAATGGCATGTGGGGTGGCTATACGGGAGCAGGCTCCAAGACCGTCACCCCTCACGAGGCGTTCGCCAAGCTCACCATGCGGCTGGCCCCGGGCCAGACAGCCGAGCACCTCAACCACGTGCTCGAAGCCCATCTGCGCACCCATTGCCCCGCCGGCGCAACACTCGACCTCAAGCTCGAACAGACCGGCTGCTCGGCCTACACGGTCCCGGCCGGACACCCGCTGCTGGTGGCCGCCGAACAGGCAATCGAAACTGCACTTGGCCGCAAACCCGTCCATGTGCGCACGGGCAGCACTCTGCCACTGACGGACATCATCAAGCGCGCCTCGGGCCTCGACACGGTCATGCTTTCCTTCTCGACGGCAGACGAGGATTTCCACGCCCCCAACGAATTCTTCCGCCTGTCGGCCATCGACGAAGGCTGCACGGCCTGGGTGTCGCTGTTGCGAACGCTCGGCGGGCATGACAGGGCAGCGTACGCTTCGTTCAGGTCCTGACTCCGTATATTGAGACAAGTGACCAAATGCGAACGTCAGTTGAATTTCGGTGATCATCTGAATTCGAACGCCTCGACGTGGATCGACTTGCGCTTCACACCATCTTTCTTGAGCTCACGCATCAGTCCATCAACCATCGGCTTTGGTCCGCAGATGAAATACTCATAGTCAGTCAGAGCGTCGGGCAACCTTTCCTTCGCTATATCGATTCTCGCGAATTCGCCCTCATCCGAAAACAACGGATAAAGCGTGAAATTGCTGCGCTCCGCTGCGATTTCCTGGAGTTCGTCAAGGAATACGGCCTCCTCCTTGTTTCGAGCCGCGTAGGCAAAATGGATCTCCCGATCGTCGGTCTCATCCATCGCCCGCAGCTTCGACAAGAAAGGCGTCAGGCCGATTCCGCCCGCAATCCACACTTGTTTCCTGCGTTCGGACTTCGCTGCATCGAACCGCCCATAAGGTCCGCGAACAATGACCTCACCGCCGGGTTCCAGTTCTTCACGGATCTTTCTGGTCCAGTCGCCAAGCACCTTCATCGTGAAACGCAAACGATCCTCATCGGGTGAACTGGAAATGGTGAAGGGATGGGGCTCTGACCAACCCTTGCCTTGGACTTCAACAAAGGCAAATTGGCCGGGTTTGAACTTCAGCATGTCCCCAACCGGCTTCAAGACGAGTTCGGTGGCTCTCTCCAGTGAATTCACAGCCTCGATTGTGAAGTGCATGGCCGTGCGTTTGTTCATGCCGAACATCGTATAGACGAGTGCGACTGTCCCGATCAGTGCTGCCAGGATCAAATAGATTCCAGATGCGCTAAACCGTTCGAAGAAGATGCCCGGTGCATTCATGAAGTGACCAATCACCAGAATGTAAACCAGCGCCATAACCTTGTGGGGATTGCGCCAGCGGGAATAGCTGATCTTTCGATTGAGAGCGACGAACAGCCCGATCACCAGGAGCACCATCGCGGCCATTCCAATTTGGGCCGACGGAAAGGTCGAATTGAGAACCGGGTCGGCACCTGTTGGCAGCTCCTTTGGAATACTGAAGAAATGCACCAGGGCAAAAACCGCTGTAAAGGTCCCGGCGACGCGATGCACCTGATACATGCGATCGAGGCCGCCGAACATATCCTCAAAGACTTCCAGCCGCGTGGCCAGGACCACCGAGCAGGTCATCAGCAAGAATCCGACCCCGCCGAGGAGCGTGGACAGCGTCGTTCTGAGTGTATGTTGCTCTGGCACGAAAGCCAGATGCAACAGGACGAAAACCGCGATGAGGGCGACAATGGCATTGATTCCCTGCAGGCGTAGCATGGTCTCGCCTCCTTCCCGGGGGGCTTAGTTGTTCGTGGGTTGAGGATGAATCGCCGCCTGTGCAGCCACGACGACGGAAAAGCCTGAGAGATATTCTCTCTCAGACAGGAAGCCGCCCTGATCGAGATCGGCGCGCTGGAAATCGAAATCCAGCGACTGCCGGTATTCATCCGCCGTAACCTGGTTGTCCGCGTCCCGATCCCAGAGCGCGAAAACAACACGCATTGCGGTTTTGAAAGCCTCCGCTTGTCCGACGTCTTCGGCCGCGTTGTGCATGCCAAAGCCCCAGCCGTAAAACTCACCGAGAGACAGCGATCTGGAACCGTCGTGATCCATTGAAGAGAAAACATCGCCGCCGAAGTCCGAGTATTCGCTTGGGGTAATGGCGCCATTGCCATCTGCATCAATCGACCTGAAGGCCAGACCGGAAAGCTCTTTCCAATCGCCATCGGCAGCCGAAGCGGGCAGCGCGAAAGTCAGGGACGATAGAATTGCGATAGCCGGAATCGTTTTCTTCACTGGAATATCCTCCTGGTGGTTCTCGTTGGTCGGACTGCGGGCGCAAAGGATCATCCGGTGCAGCGCATCGGTCAGCCTTGGCTTGGTTGTGTTTGATTGCCGGCCCTTAGATCATTCCGAGGGTTCTGATCGTCCTGCTCTGCGCAGTCTCATTCGATTGCCTTGTTGAGCTGCTTTCGAAAGTCCGAGGGCGTCTGTCCGGTCCATCGTTGAAAGGCCCGTCGGAACGCTCTTTCGTCTGAGTAGCCAAGCAGGAAAGATATCGACCCGATGTCGTTGCGATTGTTGCGCAAAAGCTCCGCTGCCTTGTGCTCGCGAACTTTGTCGATCAAACCTTGAATGGTCGTGCCGTGTTCCGCCGCAACTCTTTGGGCGGTCCGCACGCTCATGTTGGCAGCGGCAGCGACGCTGGCAGTGTTGAACACACCCGATCGTACATTTTCCGCGGCCGCCCTTCTCAGCGCCTTCAGTTCCTTCGGTTCTCTGGCGGCATCAATTTGCTTTCTGACACCAGACAGGTGGGTCTGAACGTATTTGAAGAGCTCAACGTTCGCCTGCTTGATCCGTTCATCCAGCTTTTCCGGCTTCAGGATGAGGCTGATTTCCTCGCAGTTGAAGTCCACCGGCACGCCGAAGTAGTCGACATAGTGCGCGACGTCGCAATGGGGTTGGTGCGAGAAAGTGATGCGCTCAAAGCAGTCCGGCACGCCGAGAAACTCTGAGAAGAGACGTGGTATCGATGCGGAACCGATTTCAGCCGAACGACCGCCATCCATGTGATTCATGGGATGGCTGGACACTATCTTCGCCTCCGAGGGCCCTTCGTGGAAAGTCAGTTCCAACTGATCTGAAATGACAGAGCAGTTTCTGGTCAGGAGCACTGTTGCCGCGCGAAGGTCATCTGCAAAACGGGCGCCCTCAGCTAGCCCCCCAAAAAACGAAAACGGAGCGGCACGGGCGATATCAAGTGTGATCGGCTCATCGGGAAACCGCTCGCCGATCAGCGCCATGATTCTCGGCGTAACATCTTCCGGAGGACGGTTCTGCGGGTTCAACAGTATGTCGCAGGAGATACCGGCAGCATCCTGAACTTCGGACATCGTCAGTCCGCGGGAAAGAGCGGATGCAACGACGGTCATCACGGTTCCGTTGCTTACCGTCGCCATGACTGAACCCTTGCGCATTCCGTCCGGGGCAAAACACGACGCAATTCAGCATGAGATTGGATCAAAGGGGACCTTTCAGATGTGCCGGACATTTGAAAAACGCTTTTCATCTCAATTCTCTGGTCAATCGTTGCTGAGGCTAAGATGGATGTATAGGGCCGAGCTTTACAGGACAATTCTCGCCAAAAGCCGGTACAATTCTCGCCAAAATCGGGCAAATCTCGCCAAGCGATCAATGTAAAGAACAGCCCGCAACTCAATCCCGAACGATCTCCAAAAGCGGCTCAATCAAATCTTGCGCCAGCTTCTTCTCAAAGAAGGTCGCTGCTGCAAACCTCCGGTGGGTATTGCAGAACGGATTTCGTGCCGCCCAAGTCCTTATCGTGAGGATGCCAAGGACGGATTTGAGGTGAAATCTTCCGGTTAGCTCAGGCCCGCTACCTGCCCCCGGACCTCGGCGAACTACAATTTCGGGTCGGGGTTTTCGGTATTCTCCTCGCCTTCCTGCACCAACAGGTAATTCATGGTCGAGGCGGCGTGGCGAAAGACCATCGCCTCCTGGTAGTCCGGATCGTTGAACCACGCCTCCACATCGGCCTTGGAGGGGAACTCGAGGATCACCAGACGCCCGTCATAGTTCTGGCCTTCGATGCAGGTGAATGCCTCACCGCGGGTCAGGAACCTGCCGCCGTGTTTCTTGACGATGGGCGGAGTGCGGTCGGTGTATGTCTTGTACGTCTCGGCATCGTGGATCGACATCATCGAAATGACATAGGCTGGCATGTGTTCCCCCCTTCAAACGCCCGCGTCGGGCAGGTCTATGTAATCGACACCGTCGATAACCGTCAGCATTCTTGTAGTTGCCGCGGCTTCGCGGATTTTGGCGACTTCGCGATACCCGGGATCGGAGAACAGCGCGACAGCGGCCTCCCTGTCGGGGAATTCCGCGATCACCACCCGATCATCGCAACTTGTGCCTTCGAGGTTTGTGAGTTCGCCGCCGCGCGCCAGATATTTCCCGCCAAAGCGAGCCGTATGCGGAGCGGCGAGGTTGGCATATTCGCGCAGTTTCTCTGGGTCATGAACGGTCATTCGGGCGATCACATAGGCCACCACCTCTAACCTCCCGCGTGCGCAATACGTTCCAGCGCCATCGCGTCCGCGATTTCGGAACTGGGGCGGCCTTCTGTCTCTGCGCGTCTGAGGATTTCCACGATCGTGCCCTGCAGCGCTTCGATCCGCCTGATCGAGGTCTCCCGTGAAGGCTCGGTAAAGATCATGGTCGAGGCGCCCATCACCCCGCCGGCATTCACGACGTAATCAGGCACATAGGCGATGCCCGCCTGGCGCAGCATCTCGCAATGGCGATCCTCGGCCAGTTGGTTGTTGGCGAGACCGCAAACCGCTTTCGCTTTGATCTCCGGGATGGTTTGGTCGTTGAGGCCGGCACCAAGGGCACACGGGGCAAACACATCAACATCGGCGGCATGGATGCGGTCGGGCTCTGTCGCCGTCGCGCCAAAGTCGGACACCACTCGTGCGACGGCATCTGCGCGCACATCGGCTACGATCAGCTCGGCGCCTGCCTTGTGCAGATGTTCCGACAGGGCATAACCGGTGGCTCCCAGCCCCTGAACACCGACTCGCAGGCCCTCCAGATCGTCGCGCCCCAGAGACGCCTCCGCGACGGCCCTGATGCCCATGAAACCGCCGAGCGCGGTAAAGGCGGATGGGTTGAAACCGGGTTCGTATTGCGAAGCACGGGCGAAGATATAATCGCATCGTTCCGCCAGAATATCCGCATCCTCGGGTCCAACGCCAATATCAATTGCAGTCCAGTAGCGCCCCGCCAGGGATTGCACATGAGCTGCCATTGCCCGCAGCATCTGGGGTTTCCTGGGGTCGCTCGGGTCGGCGATAATCACGCATTTGCCGCCTCCCAACGGGAGGCGTGCTACGGAATTCTTGTAGGTCATTCCTCTGGACAGCCGCAGCACATCCGTCAGCGCCTCGGCGTCCGATGCGTATGGGTGCATCCGGCAACCACCGGCAGCGGGCCCCAAAACCGTGGAATGCAGTGCAATAATGCCTCTCAGCCCAACCGCAGGATCGTTGCAGAAGATGATCTGCTCATGGGCATCGAACTCTGGGTGGTCAAAAAGCATGCGCAAACTCCGAAGAAATTTCTTGACCAGAGTAAGCCAGTCACAGGAGTGAATCCTTGTTAATTGTGTCCTATCGTGGTGAAATGGTGCGTATATTTCCTAAAAAAGCCGGAACCATGAGTGAATATGACTACGACCCAGCTCGATCACACTGACAGGAAGATCATCGCCGTGCTCGCAAACGAGGGGCGGATATCGAACCTGGAGCTCGCTGATCGTATTGGTCTTTCCCCAACGCCCTGCAGCCGCAGAGTTAGACGGCTTGAAGAAGAAGGCATCATCATGGGGTACGGCGCCCGGATCAATCCCGCGGCAATGGGTCAGAGCGTCAGCGTCATGGTGCAGGTTCGCCTGTCGCAACAGACACCGGCTGACATCGAAGCGTTCATGTCCGCCGTTCACCGCTTGCCGGAGATCAAGGAGTGTCTACTTGTCACTGGCGATCTGGACTACGTCTTGAAGGTCCAGACCAAGGACGTGGAGGCTCTCAGGGATTTTGTCCTGAAAGAACTGAAGGCGATCCCCAGCGTATCGGAAACCTCCACCATGCTGATTTTGGACGTCGCCAAATCGACCGTTTGAAGACATTTCGGTATGGCGAAACAAACCTTCGTTGAGCCCAACGAATGGGCTTTCAAACAAACAGAAACACAGCAACAGCAATCAGCAGAAAAGCGCCGAAACAGGTCTTCAGGGTGTCCGCGTCAAGGCCATGGGCCACGCGCGCCCCAACAGGGGCCAGGAGAATGGAAAACGGTGCGACGCAGATCATGGCCAGGACGTTGAGGTATCCCAGCGACAATGGCGGGAGCCCGGACAGTCCCCAACCGGCGGCCAAATAGCCCAGTGCACCGGGGACCGCGATCAGCACACCAAGACCGGCCGACGTGGCGACGGCCTGATGCATGGATTGGCCAAACAGGGTCATGAAGAGGTTGTTCAGGTTTCCACCGCCGATCCCCATGAAAGTCGACAGGAATCCGATCCCGAACCCGGCGAAACGGTTTGCCCAAACCGATGGCAGGTCCCTGGATATGGTCCAGTCGATGCGCCTGATCAGCATTTTGATGGCAATCAGCGTCGCCACAGAAGCAAAGAGGTATCTCAGAACCACGCCGGATACGTAAGGCACGATGAAGGCCGCGATGACCACGCCAAACGGAACCCAGAAAATCCAGAGGCGCAGCAGCGTCTGATTGCCCTCACCCAGTTTCCGGTGCGACAGGAATGATCGTATGGCGGTCGGAATGATGATTCCCAGAGACGTCCCGACAGCCATATGACTGGCAAGCTCCGGAGCAACGCCTTGTATTGCGAATGCGGCCGCAAGTATGGGCACGAGCACAACACCGCCACCGAT
Source organism: Hoeflea sp. (assembly GCA_965216535.1). Lineage (GTDB taxonomy): Bacteria > Pseudomonadota > Alphaproteobacteria > Rhizobiales > Rhizobiaceae > Hoeflea_A. The sequence goes on along the minus strand of OZ244175.1, from coordinate 449,342 downwards.
GCCGAAAAACCCCGAAAGAAATCCGGCCAGGCAGCCCGCGCCGGCAAGGCCAAAGGCCATGAAGAGCAAATCGGAAGCTGGAAGTGTCATCGGGTGACGGCCTAAGGCCTCGCGATATAGACGGAACAGGTCGCGTGCCGGGCGATCCGGGCAGCCTTTGGCCCCAGGTGATAGTCCTTCAACTCCTGGCCATAGGCGCCGACAACGATCAGGTCTGCCGCAACCACGTCGGCGAGATCCAGGATCTCGACATGCACATTGCCGGCACGCTGATGCAGCTGCACCTTGCCCGGGAAACCGGTCAGGTCGTCCTTCATGGCAGACAGCTTTCCTTTGACATCAAGGCGATGATTTTCCTCAAATCCCTCCGGCACGAACTGCGACAGGGGTCCGAGCGCGTCGGTCTTTGGGATAACGTGAGCGATGTGCACTGTGGCATCGGTCTCCATGAAGGGCTGAAAACCCTGCCGGACCATGGACCAGGAATCGGCGTCATACGCATCGACGGCAAGCACGATGTTCTTGAGCATCAGGTCAATTCCTCGCCGTCAGGACTTCCGGCAGCCACAGGGCCAGGCCGGGAAACAGTGTGAGCAAGACAACACCGACAACCATCAAAAGGAACATCGGGAAGGCCGCGCGGGCGATAAAACTCAGGTCGCGTCCCGTCATGCTTTGAACCAGGAACAGGTTGAAGCCGACCGGCGGCGTGATCATTGCCATTTCGGCGACCAGCACGACGAAGATGCCGAACCAGATCATGTCGATGCCGGCGCCACGCACCAGCGGTTCGACCACGGCCATGGTCAGGACGATCGAGGAAATTCCGTCGAGAAAGAAGCCGAGGATCACATAGAAGACCGTCAGGGCGGCGATGAGCATCCAGGGTTCGAGATTGAAACCGCCGATCCAGTCGGCCAGGGCGCGCGGCAGCCCGGTAAAACCCATGGCCAAGGTGAGAAAGGCCGAACCAGCAACCAGCAGCATGATCATCGAGGTCGTCTTGGTGGCACCCATCAGGCCCTGCATGAATGCCTCGCGCGTAAGGGACCCTTCAATGGCCGACAACGCCAGCGCGCCGATGACACCCAGTACCGCCGCCTCGGTCGGCGAGGCGAGACCGGTATAGATCGACCCGATGACCACCAGAATCAGCCCGGCCACTGGAGCCAGGCGAACAAGGCCCTGCAGTTTTTCGCGGCCCGTCGCACGCTCTTCGCGAAGTCCCCGGCCGGTTTCGGTAAACCGCCCCCACACGACGATGTAGCCGATGAACAGGGCCGCCAGCATCAGCCCCGGGAACACGCCCGCCATGAACAGCCGCGTGATCGACACCTGTGCCGTCACACCGTAAACAATCATGATGATCGATGGCGGGATCAGGAGCCCCAAGGTCGAGGCGCCGGCCAGCGTGCCGTAGGACATCTTGTCCGGATAACCACGCTTCTTCAGCTCGGGAACGGTGATCTTTCCAATGGTCGCCAAGGTTGCCGCGGACGAACCCGAGATCGCGGCAAAGGTCGCGCAGCCAACGATATTCACATGGATCAAGCCGCCCGGCATTCGCCGCATCAGCGGTGCCAATCCGCTGAACAGCCCTTCCGACAAGCGGCTTCTAAACAGGATTTCGCCCATCCAGATGAACAGCGGCAGTGACGCCAGGCCCCAGAGCGCGCTGTGGGACCAGATTGTTGTGGCAAGTGCATCGCCCACGGGGCGGGATGTGAACAGTGCCATCGCAACAAAGCCCACGCCCATGAGCGCAAGCCCGATCCAAAGACCGAGCGCCAACAGCCCCAGAAGGGTAACGATCATGACGATGGCAAGGGTTGTCTCGGCCATGATCCTATTCCCAGCTCTCGGCCTGTTTTGTCGCCGCCAGCCCTTCCAGGTCACCCCGCAGGATGGCCCGTACAAACGCCAAAACCAGAACGGCAGCGAAGAGAATGAACCCGGCGGCAAACGGGGCTTGCGGGATCCAGATCAGAATTTCGTCGGACCCGTCGCTGCGGTCCTGAAATTCATAGGACGTCCATGTCATCCTCGTCAGGTAAAACGCCAGGTAACTGACCATGGCCGCCGCCAGACCCAACACGCTGACTTCAAGGCCGTAGCGCAGTTTGCCACCCAGACTATCGACCAGCATTTCCACCCGGATGTGGCCATGTTCGCCGAAGGTGTAGGTCATGCCCAATGCGCCGGCCCAGGCAAGACAATAGGCAGCGTAGTCAGTCAAACCGGGGACATAGATTCCCATTGCTCGTGAGGCGATGCTGACGACGACGAGACCGGCCAGGACCACCAGAACCAGAGCGGCCAGCAGACCGCATAGCCGGCAAAGGACCTTGATTAGCCTGTCGATGGACGCTGACATGGAAGGTCTCCTGTCCAGATCGAGACCAGACCCGGAACCGGGTCTGGTCTGCTTCCTTATTGCGACGATGCCCTGAAACTCTGCAGCGCAGTGGCGCCGCTGTCGCCCGCATCTTCGACCCACTCCGTCGACATGGTCTTGCCGATGTCGCGAAAGGCAGCCGCAAGGTCATCCGAGGGGGCAAGGACCTGCATGCCATTTTCAGCCATGGTCGCGTTGTACTGCTCGGTGATTGATTTCGCCGTCTCCCAGACGGCAGCCTCCGCCTTGGCCGCTTCATCCATCAGCACCTTTTGGGTGGCCTCGTCGAGGCCGTTCCAGGCGTCCATGTTCACGACGACCGCACTCTTCGGCATCCAGGCGTTCACGGTGTAGAAATAGTCCACATTGTCCCACATCTTCTGGAACACGCCGATGGCACCGGAGCCCATCATGCTGTCGGCAACTCCGGTCGAAAATGCCTGACTGATCTCGGTCGCCTCGGTTTTGGTCGGTGTCGCGCCCATCAGAACGGCGAGACGAGAGGTATTGGCGTCTGCGGCGCGAAACTTTGCACCCTCCATATCCGACATGGAGTTGACCGCGTTCTTGGAAAACAGCCCCTGTGGAGGCCAGACCGGCATATAAAGCAGTTTCAGGCCACGCTTTTCCAACGCCGCTTCGATGGCGGGTTTGGAAGATTGATACAGCTCCCAGGCTTCATCGAAGTTAGTGGCCAGGAATGGCACGACATCCATGCCGAAAATCGGGTCTTCCTTGGCATGCGCGCCCATGTACCGGCCGCCGATCGGTACCTGGCCGGTGCGCACGGCCCGCAAGATCTCGGAGCCCTTGTACAGCGATCCGGCGGGATGCACGACGATCTCAAGCTTGCCGCCGGAGTTTGCGCTCACGGCCTCGGCAAAGCCGATATAGGACTTCGACACGAAGTTCCCGGCAGAATAGGCCGATGGCATATCCCACTTTTCCTGGGCGCTTACGGATGTGGCAACAGTCGCCAGCGCAATGGCGGTGCAGGCGATCATGAGTTTGGATTTTGCTGGTTTGTACACGTCACTCTCCTGTCAGTGATGGTTAGTCCACGACAACCAGATCGCGGGGACATTGTGTGAGAACTTCGCAGCCGGTGCGGGTGACCCGCACCGAGTCGCTGATCGCCATGCCGAACCCCGGACGGAACATCGTCGGGATGATATGGAAGGTCATGTTTTCGCGGATGATCATCGGATCGTCCGGCCGGATGGCATAGATATGTCCCTCGGCCCAGTTGGGCGGAAACCCGATCCCGATGCCATAGGCCAGTCGGCTCTTGTAGAACTTGTCCAGCCCGAGTTTCCGGATGCCTGCGCGGCATCGGCGGTCGACCTCGCCGGCGGTTTCGCCAGGCTTGATGGACTCGACCGCCGTTTCCAGAATGCCGATCAGCGCGTCGGCGGTCGCTCTGTGCTCGTCTGTCGGACTGCCCACGACCGCCGAGCGGGACATCATGACATGATAGCGGTCAATGCAGGCAGCACCTTCCAGCAAGACCACATCGCCGTATTCGATGACGCGACGCTTCCACAGCGCAAAGCACAGCTCGCTGCGGGCGCCGCTGACCACCATCGGCGGGTGACCGATATACTCGCTGCCGGCCGCGATGGATCCGTGATAGAGCGCGGCCGCGACATCGTTGTCCGTCCGCCCCGGTGCGATGGTCCCGAGCGCTGCGTCCATGCCAGCCTCGACGGCACGCGCCGCCCGGCGCATCGCATCCAGCTGTGCCGGCGTCTTGATGATCCGCTCGGCCTCTATCACCCCGTCCCAGTCTTCGAAGGTGAGGCCCGTTGCAATCAATCTGCGATAGTCGGAAACATTCAGGTGGCGCGACGTGCAGTTCAGACCGGTTGATCCAGCCGGTTGCGAGCTGAGAAACGCGATGACCTGGTCGCAATGATCCTCGGTGTCTCGGATAGCCACCACGTCACCGATGGTCGGAAGAGCCAGAGCCATGTCCCGGTTGACAATCCGGGTGATCACCGTCGGCAACCGGTCCGGGTGGATATACATGGCCTGAAACGTGAAATAGCCGATGGTCTGAAATCCCGTCAGCCAGTACATGTTCTCCGGATCGAAAATCAGTGCGCCGCGCAGACCGCGGTTCTTCAGATCGGATTGAACGAGCGCGATACGCTCCAGGAATTCCGATGGCGGAAAACCCAATTCGTCCGGCCAAACCGAGCGACCTTCGCCGATTGGTGCGGTTGTCAGGTCTTCCAGCAAACGAATGCCTCCTGCGAACATGCTCTTTCGCAGAAGTGTGAATTGGTTTACCCATAACATCAAATCGAAATATTTTCTTCCAGCCTAAAGAAAAGTTATGAACATACGGCAAGTCGAGATCTTCAGGGCGGTCATGGTGCAAGGATCGGTAACCCGGGCCGCAACGGCGCTCAACATCAGCCAGCCCGCGGTCAGCAAACACCTCAAACTGATGGAACACGATGTCGGGTTTTCGCTGTTTGCCCGGGCAGGCAATCACCTGGAGCCCACCCAGGAGGCACGCGCCCTGTTCGAACAGGTCGAGCAGGTTTACGCCGGCATGGACTCGTTATCCCGGTTTGCCGAAGACCTGCGGGACAACCGGATCGGAGCCCTGACCGTTGCGGCCATGCCTCTTATATCTCAAAACTGGCTGCCACGGGTCCTCGGAGATTTCGCCAGGGACCACCCGAACGTGTCGCTGTCTGTCCCGGTGCGCAGCACCGACTGGATCATCAATGCTGTCGCCGCGGGCCGCGCAAATATCGGCTTGGCGCTGGCGCGCGGACGCGCTGTGGGTATTCACGCAGAGCCGTTGATGGAACTGCCCCTTGTTGCGGTCTTCAAGCCAGGGCACCGGTTTTCCAGACGCGACCGGATCGACCTGGATGATCTGTCCGGCGAAAACCTCATCACCCTCAGCAATTTCGACCGCTGGCCCCTCGAATTGAACGACGCCTTGACTGTCAGGGGCATTCGGCCGAACCGCAAGCTGGAGGTTTTCACAACCCACATCGCCTGCAAGTTCGCCCTGCAGGGAGCGGGCGTCGCGATCGTCGATGCCCTGTCGGCTCTCGACTTTGTTTCAGAGGGCATCGGAATCGCCTCATTGCGGACGGAGATCGGCTTTTCGGTCGAGCTGATCAGGCCCAAGCACCGAACGGAAACCCGGCTCGCCAACGACGTCAGGCTGCTGATCACCGCGGCGGCGGAAATGACCAGCAGCGAGCTCGGTACGGGTATGATCGTTCATAAGAGGGATAACCATGATCTCACAGGAAGATGACACATCACGCTCGGCGCTCAGCCCGATTCAGCAGTTTCGGAAGAGCGGTTTAGATCCGCCCATAGTTCTCAAAGCCGATCACCGTTTGGCTGTTGGTGGCGGTGCTCTTTGGCTGCTTGCATGTGTATCTACTATAGCGATCGCCGAGGAGATTTTGCTTAAGAGTATTGGTGTCCTTGGCATCGCCTCTGCGATCCTGATTGCACCGCACTTTTTGCCAGTACTTTTTCGGCGAGGAAGTCTGATCTTTTCGAAAGAGGGGATTTACCACGGATATTGCGATTTGCTGTTTAAGTGGCACGATGTTGGCCCCGCCTGGATATCGACGCGCACCGTAAGAGGTACACAAGTTAGGATCGCCGTGTTCCTGGTTCGTAGAGCGTCCTTTTATAAAACGCAGGCTCATTGGTTCAAAAGAGGGCTGATCTCTGGACACAGTACAAACAAAAGGTTTTTTAGCGCTGTTGTGTCCAATCCCTCCAATTTGCTGGAGGAAATGCGCAACAATATCGCGGCGGACCCAGACGCTGTGGTCCTTACAATCCCAAAAGTCATACGAGACGGCCTGTCTGACGAGGACACTATCGAAATTATCAATAGTGTCGTCCTGCAACGTGCTGATGATTGGGAAGCCGAACGAAGTGACGATACACCCCAAGGTGCAGCCTCTGCCGACGACTGATCCGACGTCACCATGACCAAGCCATCGTGAAGCCTCAAATTGAACTTTCAGAAACCTGAGGTAAGTGGGCACGTCCGGCACTGAGACTTGCTGGTCCATGCAACCAATGCGTTTGAGCTGCAGTCACACCTGCTGTGTGATTTGTCCTTGCGGCCAAGGATGCGTTGGCTATCTAATGTCCGTATGACTAGCGTGAACCTCTCCCCGGAGGAACTGAGCGAACTCATTGGGCTGGCTTATGATTCCGCCTTTGAGCCTCAACCCTGGCAGTCTTTGCTGGATCGTTTGACCGCTCTCTTTCCGGGAGTCGGTGCGAATGTCTATGCCTATGACAAAAACGGCCTTTTGCCGGAATATACCCATTCGGGCGGGCACGAATTCTTTCCGGACCGGACTCCGATTGACCTGATGGAACATGGGCTCAATGTCCCGGACTACCTCAATCTCCCGACACCCGCCTCAATGGCCGTGGCAGAAGGGATGCGGCTTATGCAGAACGGCTTTGTTGCCCGAACCAAGGTGTTCTTCGACGAGGCGATGTGGGTCCAGACGCCGGTTTACAAGGAAATGCTCGAGCCCGGTGGCTTCAAACATGCCCTGCAGATGAAAATCGAGCATTTGGGCGACAAGGGTGTGCTGATCGGCTTTGCCCTGCCGGCAGACCCGGACCATGAAGCACGGGTCCATGACCCGCTCTTCAACCTGCTCAAACTCCTGTCACCCCATGTGCTGCGGGCAACCAAGCTTGCGCGCGCAATTGCGCTGGCGAAACGGGCCAATGAGGTTTTTGCCGGCTTTATTGACGGCATCGTCTTGCCCCTTGTTATCACCGACGGGACCGGGAAATACCTGCTCGGCAATGCTGCCGGCCGGCGGATGATTGATCGCAATGCGCCCTTCAGGGTCGGCGCCAACGGCATCCTGAGCCTGTCCGATCCGATAGACACGAGGGCGCTCCACAACAAGCTGAAGCAGCTTGAGGCGCATCAGGCACCCGGTGGCATGCGACTCGAGGCGGAGCCGGATCCGCTGTCGCTCATCATCACCCCTTTCCGCCCGGCCTTGCGTGATGCCAGCGCGATTGATCGCCACCTGCTCGCCGAAGAACGCCTTTACGCAATCGTGGTCGGCCAAAGGTCGAAAGACACCATTTCCAGTGCCTTGCTGGAGGATGTGCTGGACCTGACGGCACGCGAGGCCCAGGTCTGCAAGGAGCTCCTGATGGGCCGCAAGGTTCCTGAGATCGCCGAAAGCTTCGGGCGCTCGCCGAAGACAATTCGCAATCAGATCCAGACCATCTACGACAAGACAGGCGTTGCCTCGAACACCAGTCTGCTGGACGCTCTTTTGGTGTTTCGGACCATCGGCACCTTGTTCGACGGCGACGATCCGGATCGCGTCTAGAGCAACGCACCCAAAAATAAAATCAGCCCCTCTTAGGTAAATTTGCTCATGTGAACGGTGCGCGGAGCCGTCACACATGTCCCACTGCGGGGTCAGCCTTCCACCAGAAGGACCTGCAGAGACACGCATGTTTATCGAAGAATTGAGGGCAAATTCCATGCCGAAAAATGTGATTGAAGCTGACGAGATCGATTGCCTTGAGCAAGAGCCTGTGCTGACCGGCTTTCGATCGCTCCACGCGCTTGCCGCATCCAGGGGCGATGGCCTTCATCCCAAACTGTTGGCGCTCGCAGAGCGCACTGCGCACGGGGCCTCTGAACTTTCTACCGGGCAGCAGGTGTTCGGTCTTTCCGGCACCTTCCTCGACCCGGAGCGGTTCGCAGCCGTCACGGCCGAGGAGGCTGGCGCAATGACCACGCAACATGACGGCGTCGGCCCCAGGGCGGACGAGATGATCATCGAAGACTAGGAGACAAATCATGTTCATGCGAATCACCACTTGGAACGGCAACGATATCGACGCTGTACGGTCAACCGTCGAAGAAAAGCGCCAGCAGATCATGTCCCTTCCCGGCATCGTTACCTGCCACGTTGCCTGGAACGAGGATGGCTCGGGGGTCACCACCGCTGTTTACGAATCCGAGGCTGCTGCAAAAGCCTCAACGGCGCAAATCCAGGCGATCTGGAGTGATCTCGCCTCTCTTTTAACCGTTCCGCCCGAAACGGTGAGCTATTCCGACGCGATTGAGATGCGCTGACGGACACGTCACGGCGACACACACCGTCCTCCCCCATTGCGTGGGGCCAATGGAGGCCTTGCAGGAGCGCGCGGAAAGCTTGCGCCCCTCGCAGGGGAGCCAGGAGACGGTGTGTTTCACAAGTGAGCTGGCTTTCGCAGGAGACAGCGTTCCCATGGCCATCACGACCTGGATTTCAGCTTGGCTGGTTTTCGTTTTCGAGCTTGCCGTCATTGCCATAGCTGCTTCGGCTTTCCTGGCCGTTCTGTTTGCCCTCTTTGCTGCCGCGACCAAAGCCTTGAGGATGCACTCAGCCCCGAGCCCAACCCCGCCAAAAGGCGAATTTCGGAATTTGCCGAGCGTTGATCCGAAGAAGGAATAGGTGCATGTCTCGTACCGACCACGACTGGATCGTGTTTCATCGTGTCCGGTTTGCCGAACCGATTGACGGCCTCGGCAAACCCTTCCCCGGGCCGACCAGCGCGCAGGCTTGGCGGTTCTATCCCGCCTCGCAGCTCTGTGAAAACAATTTGCGGAACTTCAAGAGTGATGAGTGGGGTGGTTTTGGCATCTACCCGACCCGGGCAGCGGCCCAGGCGGTGTTTGAAGCACCCGAGACGCATCTTTCGTTTCTGGGAGATACCGTCGAGGCCTATCATGCCCTGATCGTTCCCTACGCGCATCATGGCAGGGTGAATTGGCGCGGCGACGTCCGCGAGAACGATACTTTTGAGGTCGCGTCAACGGACCCCGGAGGCCCACTCGTCGTGTTCACATCCGCCGGATTCGAGGACCGCGGGCCGGAGATAGCGCCACGGATTTTGAGGTTCCTGCGCGGGGTCTATGCCGTGCAGGACTATTATGCGGGACTGCCCGGCAACCTGCGCTAGGCGGTCTATAGCGGCGTGGGCGTTGATGGCTGCGATGGGATCACCGTGTCGCTCTGGCGGAACGACAAAGCAATGATGCAAGCCGCCTACAAATCAGGCGAACACCGCAGCCAGATGGATACCCACAAACAGGTAAGCAGTTTCGACAGAAGCTCTTTCACCCGCGCCCGCATCATCGCCAGCAAGGGTGCCTGGGAGGGATTCGACCCCGTCCTGGAAATCGAAAAAGTGGCTGTTTGAATGCCGGGAAGTCGCAAGATGTCGGCACTAAAACTGAGCTCTTACGAAACCAATGCTTCGTTCGCTTCAAGCACCGAAAAAGTGCCCGGTGGCCGCCCCGCCTTAGCCTCGGCGACCTGGCACTCGACGTGCGGATCCTCTGGTCCAACCGCAACCCAGATAGCTGAAACAGAGACAACTACCGCATGGTATCGCCTGCCGACTCCCTGAACCAGGTATTGACCGCTTTGATGATTTCTTCAGCGTACTGGCGATCCCGGCCAACGATAAAGTGGTAGGTGATACGATGCATGTGAGGCTCGAGCCTTTCAAAATCGTCTGGTTCGAGGCCGGCTTCCTCCATTGCCGCCTCAGCGTCATTTTGTGTTGAGATAACAATGTCCGTCCGTCGCGTTCGCAACATGAGAAAGCACTGTGTCATCGTCGGTACCGAGATACGGGACTGGGGAAACTTTTCGATCAGCTCCTTTGTCCGACCAAATTCAACATAGCCAAGGGGCAAACAAAATTTCATGCGCAATGCGTTTTCCAACGATACGGTCGATCCAGTACGAATCCAGGCATGTGCGGTATTGTGGAAAAGAGGTTTGGAATAGAGGACATCAACAGCGCGCTCATCCGTGTAACCCCAAGGAAAGGTCCCATCCGTGTTGCCCGCGCGGGTTTCCCTGAGGCCTCTTTTCCAAGGCCACCATTGCAGCGGCTCGACCTGGAAGCCCGCCCTTTCGAGCGCGAGAACTACCTCGGCGGCAACCCAGCCACCCCCTTCGAGATCGCGATCGACAAATGGTGGATAATTGTCACCCGTTACCAGCCGGATGACCGGCCCCCTTGCCCCCTCGTCGCTCGCATAACCTGTGACGGTTGAGATAAACACGAAGGATATCGCCCACAGGAACATTTGAAAGGCTTTCGCAGCGCATTTCATTTGCGTGAACCTTGATGAAAGTTCTCGCGAATTTGATGCCCAGCGAATAATCCAATCATCACTTTTTTCTCATGGAATATTCCCGTCCTTGGCCTGCTTTCCGCAGTCACGTTATTCTCAGGTGTCGAACCGTTCCATAACACTCGTCACACATTTTTAGAAAACGACACATAAAATGCTTCGGGCATTTTAATGATTAAAGATGATGAGAATGTCTTTATCTTAAATCCATACGTTTCATTTTTTTCTGAAGGGATCAAACGAGTTCAGGTCAGTCTCTGAGAGCGCGACTTTGGGATTGTGCTATACCTTTCGGGGAATGCCACACATCCATTGCGTTTGCCGTGCGAAATATCTGGACAAAGGAGCATCCCAACAGTCGCAAAGGAGAGCAGAAACCCGTCTGACGGCATAAGTAAATGCCCATCGGAAAGCTGTTGATATGAACAGTATCAAATTTCAGAATTGCCGGATATGCAAACGCGCATGATTAGTGTTGATGTGCAGTACCCGCGGGATAGGAGTTGTGGCTTCGATACACCGCCGTACTTGCATCAATTTCTGTCATCCTCCGGTCGCGGCGCTGCGGCACGAAAGCCGATGGTGATGGGGGATGCGGGTGAAGAGTGCGGATACTCATCACTCCTTCTGGTACGGCCCGCATGAACCTCCGATTTGCAACTTTGACGGCAACGTATCATCCAACCTCCGACATTTTCGGCAGGGCACAGAGGCAGCGTCGCATCTGCCGCTGGTCGAAATTCGGAGCCGTCCCTGCCACGCCGTTTTCCTCTTGAAGATCGCTAGGCCATGGCACACGAGACAGAATTCAAGGCGGATTCATCGAAAAGCCACTTCCGTTTTGGATTTGGTTCAATGCGGTCGAAGTTCCTGGCTATTGTGGTTCCCATTGCTCTCGCCGCGATTGTGATTGTTTTCGGCGTTTTCGAGTATGTGTCCATTCAGAGGGCAGAGGCCAACCTTCGCCATCGCCTGAATTCCCTGCTTACGGTTCAAAGCTCAGCCTTGGCTGGCTCAATCTGGACGATAAACGAACAGCAGGTGAGGTTGACGGTCGATGCGCTGATGAGCGATCCGGACATTGTGTTGGTCAAAGTTTACGATTTCAGCGATTCGGCCGGCTTTCAGGATCTGTACGAAGCTGAAAACCCAGACGCGCAGACCTCGTTCGTTGGTGAAGCGGATATCTTCAATGAAAGCGCCGAGCGACGCAGCGTCATAGGCAAGTTGATCATCGGTGTCTCCGACGAACGCATTGTTGCGGAAGCAAGGCTTCGCCTTTTTCTGGTCGCCAGTCTTGCCATTGCATTGCTGATCTGCGTGGTGGGCAGCATCCTCTTTTCTTACCGGCGCATCATCGAGACGCCGCTCGGGCGATTGCTTGATGGAATACGGGCGTCGAAAATCGACACCCACTCGACTGCGGTAGAATGGACGAGCAGTGATGAAATGGGAAAGGTGATAGCGGCATTCAACGAAATGCTGCACGAGCGGGCGGCCCACGAAAGAGAATTGCGGCTATCGAAGGACCGGTTGGAAGAGCGTGTCCAGGCGAGGACGAACGAACTAGCGATCGTCAACAGGCAATTGAGTGAAGCCATTGAAAGCACTTCCGAGGGGTTCTCACTGTTCGACAGCGACGATCGTCTTATCGTCTGCAATACGAAGTATAAGCAGTTGTTAAAGCCGGACGCCGGGGCTGAAGAATTGGCGCGCTCGTTTCCGCCCGGTACATCCTTTCTGGAGATTCTGCGGTTTGCGGCAAACAGTGGAATCCTCGATATCCCGGCCGGACAGGAAGTTGACTGGATCGAGGAACAGTTAAGGCAGCGCCGCTCACCTGGCGGCAGATTTGTTCAACTGCAGATTAACGGTCAGTGGATCCGCATCGCCGAACGAACAACCCATGACGGCTCAATCGTCGCCGTGTATTCCAATGTGACCGAGCTCGAACATGCGCGCATAGAGGCCGAGGCCGCAAGCGAGGCAAAAAGCACTTTTCTGGCAACCATGAGCCATGAAATCAGAACGCCGATGAACGGTGTGCTCGGAATGCTGGAGGTGCTCGAACGCTCGCCACTTGACGATGAACAGCGGCACATGACCGAGACAATTACAAAGTCCGCCACTTCGCTGCTCGCTATTATTGACGATATTCTGGACTTCTCGAAAATAGAAGCGGACGGAATCGAAATAGAGCGCATCGCAACGCCACTGCGAGAAGTATGCGAAAGCGCAATGACGTTAATTGCCCCCGAGGCGGAACAAAAGGGTCTCGATCTTGCGCTGATCGTCGAGCCGGATGTGGCCCCTTCAATCTACACCGATCCCTTGCGGCTCCGGCAAATCCTCATCAATCTGCTCGGAAATGCCGTGAAGTTCACGGCGGCGGGTTCAATCGTTGTGCGCGTCAAACGGATTTCCGGTGACAATGGCGAACGAATTCGGTTTAGCGTGACCGATACTGGCGTGGGCATCGCCAAGGATCAATTGTCACAGATATTTTCTCCCTTCAGCCAGGCGGAGAGTTCGACGATCCGGAAATACGGGGGCACTGGTCTCGGTTTGGCAATATCAAAGCGCCTGATCGAAAACATGAACGGCAGGATCGGTGTGATCAGCGAGTCGGGCGAAGGCGCGACGTTTTGGTTCACCTTGCCTTTGGAGCCTGCAGAGCAGACGAAAGACAACTTGGTACATGAGTTTGACTTTTCAGCCAAAGATGCACTGGTCGTAACCGCCAGCCCAGTCGTTTACGAAATGATTGAGAAGTTGCTCGCCGAATGCGGCGCCCGAGTCCACCATGCTGCATCACCGGCCGAGGCTGAAGTCGAATTGATGGCTGCAAAGCTCCGGTCGACGCCCTTCGATCTTGTCATCATTGACGGCCGTCTTTCCTTTGAAGAATTCGAGAGATTGCCGGCGTTGGCCGGGCAGAAAGCCCGATCAGGCCAATCCGGCATTTGTATTTGCGCCGGATACGACATTTTCGGCGGCGACCCCAAGGCCGTTTCCAGTGTTTACCGGGATCGACAACCTGGCCGAAACTCGCTGCTCCGGGCCGCGGGCATCGTCCTCGGCTTGGCCAGCCCCGACCACGAGGCAATCTCTCAACCAGACGATGACGTAACGCCTTCCGAACCCATATTCGCCAACGCGGTACCATCGATTTCCGACGCCATCGATACAACGCAGTTGATCCTCATCGTCGACGATCACGAAACCAATCGGGATGTGATCCAACGGCAACTCACAGCTATCGGATATGGTTCACACATCGCCGGCGATGGTGAGGAAGCGCTGGCGATGTGGCGACAGACGCCGTACGCACTTGTTCTCTGCGACTGTCACATGCCGGTGTTGGATGGTTTCGGGTTGACGAGCGCGATCCGGTCCGCGGAGGCAAAAAGCGGTTCCCGAACGCCCATCGTCGCCCTGACGGCCAACGCACTGCTCGGCGAGGCAGACCTTTGCCTGAATGCCGGCATGGACGACTATCTCTCAAAACCTGTCGGCATACAGAAACTGAGGGATACCCTTGTCCGCTGGATCGGCCAACCGAGACAAAAACGGTCATCGGCCAATCACTCCGAGACACCCGGTTCAAATGGTGCAGACTGTGATTCCGATGACAATCCTTTCGACCTGGAGTTCTGGAGTGAGATTTCCGGGGAAGGCAACCTCGACGGTCTGCGCGAGATCGTGGGGAAGCTGAAGGTTTCCCTCTCGGATACGGTCAATGAACTTCACCAACTGCAAGAGAGCGGAAGCCTGACCGATATTGCCGAGGCCGCCCACAAGGGAGCCGGTGCGGCCGGATCGGTTGCCGCAATCGAGCTCAGCTACAGCTTCAAGCGACTTGAGAACGCGGCCAAAGCAGGACGGACCGACGACATTGCTCCGCTGTTCGGTTGCGTCGAGTCAGAGGTCGAACGGGTAATGTCCTGGAACCTGTAAACCGCGAGCTCTAATGTGCAACGATAAATGCCGCAAATCCGTTTCCGCCAATGGTTTCGAAGAATGATGGCTGGTTTTGTCGGAGAAGCTGAACTGAGACGCTTGCGCTCGCTGTCAAAGCTACAGCAGCACAACATCCAGATCATTGATCACCTGCCCACGATTGAAACGGTGCAAGAAACGCGTCGAAGAACACCGCGAGAAGTTGGACCACGAGTTCTCTGCCTGGCTTTGGTTTCCATGAAAGGCGCCGGCGCCGACCACCAGTTCGTTCTCGAAGGCGTGCAGCATTTCGACGTAAGGGACGACCTTTCACCGGATGAAAGCGCCTTTGTTTTCGACCCTCAGCCGTCCGACCATACAATGCTCCAGTTTTCATGGCGTGTCGAAGCGGCGCACGCCTTGATGTGGTCGCTCGGACTGGTCGACACATTGCTCTACCCGTCCACCACCTGCGACTGGAACGCCTTTTGGGATGGCTTCCACAGAACCACCAGGACGGAGTTTCTTGAGAAATTGTCCCTCCGCGAGCAAGCCGCAATTCTGGACGAGGCTGACCTGATTTACCGGATTCACTGGGCCGCAAGGGATGCTGAGCTGAACGGGCTGGACCCTCCGGCCGGTCTGAATTCCAGTGTTGTTTTGGAGCGCCACTACGCGCTCAACTGGCTCGCTGCCCCAATTGACGCGGGATATCCGTGGGACGACGTTCCGACGGACACATAGTTGCTCATCCGGCCAGCTCCCGCCGAGCCCTCTCCGTCAGCAGATTGCGATCCGGCTTGTTCGTGCCGGCCAGTGGGATCCTGTCGACAAAGCGGACGTTGCGCGGGTGGGCAAAGGCCGGTCCGTTCGCGAGAGTGAACTGCTTTACCGCATCTTCGGTCAATTCCACGCCTGACTGCGGCACCACGAAGGCAAATGGGGCATAGGTCTTGGTTTCGTGCGGCGCGGGAACCACGCAGGCCTGGTGCACACCCTCCATGGTTTCGATCAGCTTTTCCACCTCGCCGGGCCAGACGTTTTCGCCGCCGACATTGAACATGTCGTCGGCCCGGCCGACAAAGTAGAAGAAGCCGTGGTCATCGCGGCGCATGATGTCGCCGGACCGGTACCAGCCGTCCTGCATGACAGCGGCGGTCTTCTCCGGCAGGTTGTTGTAACCCTCCATCGACATCGGACCGCGGATGTGGAACACGCCCTCGTCCAGACTGTCGCCCTCGCGCAGTTCGACCTCAAGACCCTCGGCCGGATAGCCCAACGACAGGGCCGGGCGCGTCACACCGTCGGGATGGGGCCCGAAGGGCGACGGACCGCCTTCGGTCGTGCCATAGCTGTTTGAGATGGTGGCGCCGGGAAACAGTGCCTGAACCTTGTCGATCAGCGCCTGGGTCAACGGCGCAGAGCCCATCGTGACCTCGATCACGGATGAAAAATCCAGACCGTCCAGCGCGTCGGCTTGTTTGGCAACAAGGGCCAGCATGGTCGGGACCGAGGTCAGGGACGTGACACCGAAAGCGTCGATTGAGTGAGCATAGGCCATGGCATCGAAGGTCGGCAGCAAGACTGTCGTCGCGCCAGCCACCATCGCACCCTTGGTCGATATGGTCGCGTTCATGTGAAACATCGGCGCGGCGACGATGTAGACATTGCTGTCCCGGTCCCCGAACAGACGGGCGCCGCGTTCCAGCGACCATCGTTGGGAATCGTGACTAAGCAGAACGCCCTTGGGCATGCCGGTCGAGCCGGATGTGTAGAGCATCATGCCGACCTCCCGGGGCGCCGGTTCATGGGTGGTGAAGGCGCCAAAGTCGAGAAGCTCCTGAAACTCCGGTCCATCCAGCGCGATGCTTGCAACGGTGTCGGGACATTTGCCGGCATTGGCGTCGTCGTGAAAGATCGCCTTGAGTTCCGCATCCTTGACGATGTGGTCGATCGTCGGCTGTGGCAGCTTGTAGGAAAAGGGCACGGCCACCATGCCGGCACGCATGATCCCGAAATAGGCCGACAGGAACTCCCGGCTGTTTTGCCCCAGAAGCCCGATACGGTCGCCCGGTTGATAGCCGCGTCCAAGCAGCCCGCGTGCCACGGCATCACATTCACGGTCGAGCTCGGCATAGCTGGTGCGCCGCGCCGGCGCCGAAAAGTCGCCCGGCTCGATGAGCGCGGTCTTGTCGCCCCAGCGCGCGGCGTCAAAACACTTGCCCAGGTTTTTTGAAATCATGCCGAATCCCCCTGTTCAACTTGCAGAACGACCTTGCCGATCACCTTGCGGTCCTGCAGGTCGTGCATCGCCTGCTGGATCCCGGACATCGGGATCACCCGGTCGATCACCGGTGCGATGCGGCCTTTCGCCATCAACTCGAACATCTTCTCGTGATCGTCACGGCCCCATCCGTTGGAGCCCACGATGGTGTGTTCGAACGACCAGATGTAGCGGATGTCGGTTTTTGGATCGTAGCCGCCGGTCGCCCCGCAGGTCAGGATCCGGCCGCCGCGGCGCACGGTCCGGAAGCACTTTGCCCAGTCCTCACCGCCGGAATAGTTGACGCAGACATCCACCCCGCCGGATGTGCCGCGGGTTCGCGGCTTGCCGAAGGTGTCGACGATGTAGGCCACATAGTCGGTGGCCGAGCTATCGATGACATGGTCCGCGCCGATAGCGCGCAGCCTATCGCCCTTGTCGGCGCTCGAGGTCACGGCGATCACCTCGCAGCCGGCCATCTTCGCCAGCTGGATGCAGCAGGTGCCGACGCCACCGCTCGCGCCCAGGATCAGGATCTTTTCGCCACGTTCGATCTGGCCGCGGGTGAAAAGCATCCGGTGCGCCGTGGCATAAGCTGTCGGCAGGCAGGCAACGGCATGATCGTCCACCGCATCCGGCGCCAAGACCAGGTGGCTGGCTTCCACCGCAACGAATTCGCACAGGCCGCCGAGGGCTGTTTCTCCCATCATGCCCTTTTCGCTGCTCGGATCGACGCCGACCCGTTGCCCGACACTGAACCGGGCAGTGTCCACGTCATTGCCCATTTCGACAATCTCACCGGCGATATCGGCACCCGGGATCATCGGCAACGGCGTGCGCAAGCCCGGAATGCCGCGCATGACCATCGGGTCGAAACCGTTGAGCGTCACGGCCTTGACCTTGACCAGGCATTGGATCGGGCTGATCGCCGGAACCGGGATGTCCGCCAGGTAGAGATTTTCGATCGGACCGTGCTGGTCGAACTGGATGGCGCGCATGGTTTTCTCCTGTGCCGGCACTCAACCGGCGCTGACGACCGACGAATAGGTGCCGCGGCCGATGGCAATCAGTGAGCCGGTCTCGTCGGTGGCGCGGATTTCGGCGACCGCGATCGAGCGGCCGCATTTGACGATAGTCGCTGCGGCGGTAACCTTGGCGCCGCGCGCAAACCGCAGGAAGTCGACATTGAGTCCGATGGTCGGCACGCCCTGGCCGACTTTCAGCGCCACTGCGTAATCGCCGGCAAGATCGATCAGGCTGGCGATCACGCCACCGTGCAGCTCGACCCGTTCGTCACTGCGTGACAGGTCCTCATGCGCCTCGACCGAGATCGAAACGCGACCGGCCTGCGCATCGAAATCCTCGAGCTTCAACCCGAGAAAGCGGTGGAACGGACAGCCTTCCACCATGGCTGCAAGGTCATCGCGGGTCATACCATCAGGATCCTTCCCTTTGGCGTGTCCATTTCCAGCATGAACCCGGGCGACACCGCGCGGCGCACGGGCACGCGCACACCCAGTTTGCAGTAAATCTCGGTCAGCTCGTCGGCCCTGGGATGAAGGGCAGCGAAGGAGACGAATTCCAGACCGGTCGGCGTGGTCTCGCAGGGGTGCTGGCTGCCCATCCAGTCGATCAGAAAGGGGATCATGTCGCCCCAGACCGGATCATCGATATAGATCGACTGCCACTGGATCTTGACGCCGTCGGCGCGCATGCGCGACATGCCGACCGGATCGGAAGCGTTCAACCCAAGCCCCCGGGCAGCGTCACGATAGGCTTCCAGGCCTTCGCCACGAATGCCGAATGTGTGCATCTCCGGCGCTGTCAGTTCGCCGATGCGCTGGGCCCGTTCGCGATACCGGTCCTGAGCCGGATCGACCGAAATGATCTCGAAATAGATCTGGTCGCCTAATGAAGCGAGCGAGTTGCGGGTTCCGAACCCGGCATGGCTGCCCCCATTGCCGGGCGTCACGCCGGTCGCGTCGGCGAATTGCGCCGCGCCGGCCTCGAGGTCAGGCACGGCCCACAGCACGTGATCCAGCCCCAGTTCTCCCTTCACATAGTCGATCATGTCGCGAGACCCCGTATCTTGTCGGCCAGCTCCTCCGGTGGGACGGAAAGCCAGGATTCATTGAATTTGATCGTCATTTGCGCGTTCGCCGAAGGCGGTACTTTGAGACCCAGCGCAGCGGCTTTTTCGACCAGTACTTCAGGTGAGGCCGGCGCCTGCGGCAGGGTCAGCCGTACGGCATTTGTGCCGTCTTCGAATGGCATCATCGTCACCGGGCCGTCCTGCAGGTGGTCGATTACGGCGCCGGCATGGGCGATGACATCTCGCCACAGCGCATCGAAGCGCTCAAGCTTGTCGGCCGCCATGACGGCCGAGGGCCACATCTGCCAAAGCCCGCCGCCATAGCCGCGCCGCTCATGATAGAGATCGTCCAGCATGGCGGCCGGCCCGGCGAGAACGCAGCCGAACGGCGCGTCGAGATATTTGTAAAGCGACATGTAGACCAGATCGAAGGGAGCGGCCATGTCGGCCGGGCTCTGCCCGGTGACCGCGCATTCAATCAACATGCGCGCGCCGTCCAGAAACATCGGAATGCCGTTGGCTCTCGCGACGTCGGCTATTTCCGCGATGCGGCCGGCGCCGAATTGCCGCCCGTCGATGCGACGGCTCGGGCTCTCTATGGCGATGCATCCGATGCGGGCCGCGACCCGTGCGCTTGCCGCCCGGTCGATTTCACGTCGAACGTCATCCGCACCGAAGCCCGCACCCTCGCCCGCCATGGGGACCATGGTAAAGCGACCGAGAGCGGCCAGATTGTCGCCCGCGTCGTTGAAGAAATGGCCGTCGCGATGCACAAGAATGCGCGCATTGTCCGGCCCGGCCAACCGCCGCATGGCGCACAGATTGGCAAGGGTGCCGGTTGGGAACATCACCGCCCGTTCCTTGCCCAGATGACTCGCGATCTGCGTCTCGAACGCTTCGACAGCACCGCCATTGCCGTAATAGTCCGACACGGTCTGCCCGTCGGCTGTCAGCTCGGCCAGGCGTTTCGCCATCTCGGCAGGCGACAGAAGTGCCGCATCGTCAGCCAGGGAAATCATGGACCCGCCCTTTCCGCTGCATTTTGCCCGGCAATGCGCCCGCCAATGCAGCATTCCGCAAGGTTGCCACCGGACATATAGAGGTGCCCGAAGGCCGATCCGCACTCACCCGCTGCGAAGAGACCCGCGATGGCTGATCCGTCCGGAGCAAGCACCTGCTGTTGTGCATCGTGGACCGGACCGCCTTGCGTGTTGGAGACAACAGGCTCGACCGCGGCGACAAAGTAGGGCGGCGAAAGCGCATGCAGCGAACTCGCCGGCCGCCCGAACTCGCCATCGGCGCCATCGATACATGCCGCGTTCCACTGAGTCAGTGTCGCCTCGACAATCTCGACGGGTGCCTCGCACAGGCTTGCAAGCGTCTGCATGTCGGATGCCTCGCGAAACAGGCCGGACTCGCGTTCCTGGCTGTTATCGCTGCTCCAGTCATAGCGCGCGGATGCATCGTTGCGGGTCGGCTTGCCCAGCGGATACATGGCCAGCCCGTCCCGGTCGGTCACCATGCGGGCCGGATTGCGTTCGTAGCGCTGCAGCGCCGGATCGTATTTCGCCAGCATCCGCCCCGCGGTGTCCTGAACATAGGGCTCGTATTCATTCATGAACCGCCGGCCTCGCCGGTCGAGCAAAATCCAGGGCATGACCGGCAAACCGTCCGGCGCCGCACCGCCGCCATCGGGCGTCCAGTCGGGAAACCGTTTCACTCGCACGCCGAACGGATAGGCGTTGTCCGGCAGCCGGTAGCCGTAACAGCCATGCCAGTGCCACATGTGCCAGAGATCGGCGCCGACCGTCTGCGCCATTCGAATGCCGTCGCCGGTGTTGCCGGCATAGGCGGCCGAAAGCGCCGGGCCTCCGGACCAATATTGCGCCTGCATGTCCGGGCTGGCTTCGAAACCGCCACAGGCCAGCACGACGCCGCCAGGCGCGGCAATGCGGGTCCCGTTCGCCATGCGGACGCCTGTAACCGCATCGCCAGAGCGCTCTAGCCCCGCAACCGGAGAATCAAGTCTCGTGGTGATCCTGTCACGCTTCTCCACATTGACTTGCAGCAATCGAAACAGCAGCGCTCCCTGCGCCGCGCCCCGCACATGCGGCCAGGCGGCAACGGGGTCGAAGCCTGGAAACTCCTCGACATAGGAGAAGCCGAAGGTGCGATAGCCTTCGAAGGGATAGTTCGCCGGCGATTTGCGGTTGTCGACGCGGGCGCCGGTGCCATCGGCTAGCCGGCAAAGAACCTCGTGCACCGCAGTCATGCCATCGGCCAGTTGGCGCAGCACGGAGTCGGGCGTCTTGCCGCCGGCGCTGGCGTGAAGATAAGCGAAGGCCTGATCGGCATCGTCGGCCGTGCGCAAGCCCCCGGCCGAACAGATGGAGATGCCGCCCGGAAGGGCCGCCTTCTCCAGCAGCAGCACCCGCGCGCCGGCATCGGCCGCGGCAATAGCCGAAAACGCGCCGGCATAACCGTAGCCGACGACAATGACGTCATATGTCTCCCGCGCTGTCATGGTTCTCCCGTCAGCGCATCCGGCCAGACCGCGCGGATCCCGTCCACGACATCGGCGACCGTCGCCTTGAGCGATGCCTCGCCCTTTTCCGGTGTGGCCAGTGTCGGATCGCCGCGCACGCCCGTTGCGCTATAGTCGGGACCGCTGTCCGGTGACGGATCGAAGATGGTCGGTTGATAAAAGACGGTTTTGGGCTGCTCGCGCATGGTGCCGTAATCCTGCCGGGCCTTGCCCGCACGAATGCGCTCCGGCGCCAGTGCCTTGATCAGCGAGGTCTCGTGCTCATCGCCATGCCCGCCAAGCTCCTGTTCCATCAACCCGTCGGCCGCCCGACCAAGTCGACTGATGTGTGCTGCCCGGACACGGGTGCCGGTGTCCTCATAGGTTTCACGCAGCACGACATTGACGATGGGTTCGGTGGAAATGCCTGTGTTGACCACCAGCAAGCGTCCGAACCCTTGCGTAATGAACCCGTCCAGCACATCGCGCAGCAGGGCGGTAAACGTCTCCGGCCGCAGATGCTGGCTGCCCGGATAATGGCGGAAGGCCGGATAGTAGCCGAAGCTGATTACCGGCGCCGCCAATACCGGGAGCTCCGAAAGCACACCGTCACAGATGCCGCGCGCCAACAGATAGTCGGTGCACAGCGGCAGGTGATGCCCGTGTTCCTTGGAAGCAGCGCCGATGGGCACGAGCAGCACTGCCTGGCGCTTCATCCAGGCCTCCGCTTCGGGCCATGTCAGATCTTCGAGCCAGCGACCGGGTGTTGATGCGGTTAGAGCCATTGATCCAGAAACTCCCGTACCTCCTTGCCCCACAGCGCCGCACCCTGGCCGTAGAGAAAGTGTCCCTCGTCCTTGGTCAGACCGAAGCCCGGATAGATCCTTGATTTGACGATCTTGTCCGTGCCTTCCAAAGCCGCCGAGAGCTCGGCGGTGGGCGCCGCGGAATAGTCGTTGGCGGCCTGCATGAAATAGATCGGCTGGGTCAGCCGGTGGGCCGCATCGAACATGGTCTTGCGCAATCCCGGCGTCCTCTCCCAGTTCATCGCCGCGCCTGCGAATTCGACGGCGCAGCGAAAGCGGTCACACTTGGCGGCCGCAAGCAGGGTGACGGTGCCACCGAAGGAGCTCCCCATGACGCCGATATGGCCGGCGTCGATCTCCGGTCGCTGTTCCAGCACCTCCAGCGCGGCAACCACATCATTGCTCTCGTCATCAAGGCGTTTGGAGAGCTGCGCATCATAGGCCTCGGTGCCGTAGTCGGCGCTGACGTCTTCGCGCCAGGCGCGCCCCGGCGAATTGCCGTAGCCCCGCCGGTGCGGCAGGAAAGAAGCCAGCCCCCAGCTCATCAGCACGGCGGCCGTCCCCGGCCGACAGACATCCGATGTCCCCTGGTGAATGGAACTGCCGTGATTGGTGACCATGCAGGGAAACGGGCCTTCGCCCGGCGGCAGGTAGAGATACCCGTTGAGGGTCAGATCGCCACTGCGAAAGCTGATCTCTTCGGGGACCACTGCCAAGCCTTCAAGCGACGTCTGGCGCAACTGGCTGGCTTGCTGCTGGGCGCGCTTGAACAGGCGGCGCTGAAAATCGTCGATATGCTCGCGCATGGTGTCGCGAATGCGACCGAATTCCCCGCTGCCGTCGCGGGCCTGCAAATCGGTTCGTTGCTCCTCGTCTGAGGTAAACCGGCATTCCCAATGCACCAGGTCCTCGCCGTCCGAACTGGTTTCGACGAAGATTTCACCGACCGGCAGACCAAGCTTGCGGCGGATTTCGCAGGCAGTTCGTCGGGTTTGAAGGACCGCGTCGAAAGAACCCGCCTTGGGAGTATAGGTCGTGCGCTCATACAGCATCGCGAATCCATTCATTCTCGGTGTTCGGAAAGTGGCAGGCGCCCCAGTGGCCGGGCTCCAGCTCGGCCAAGCCCGGTTCATCGCTCCGGCAGAGATCCTGCGCCTTGGGGCATCTCTGGTGAAAGGGGCAGCCGGGTGGCGGGTTGATGGGGCTGGGAATGTCACCCGTCAGATGGGCGCGCGTGCCGCGCCGTTCATAATCCGCTTCGGGGATCGCCCGCAGCAGAGCCGCGGTATAGGGATGGCGCGGCGTCTCGAACAGCGCCTGTTCCGGGGCCAGTTCGACGACGCGCCCGAGATACATCACCGCCACCCGGTGGCTGAGAAACCGCACGACGCCCAGATTGTGGGATATGAACAGCAGCGCCACACCGGTCTGCTGCTGGATCGCCTTCAACAGGTTGAGGATCTGGGCCTGTACCGAAACGTCGAGAGCCGAAACCGCCTCGTCGCAGACAATAAGGCGCGGGCGAATGGCGATGGCACGGGCAATGCCGATGCGCTGTCTCTGGCCGCCGGAAAACTCGTGCGGATACCGGTCGGCATAATCGACCGGCAGTTTGACGATCTCCATCACCTCCCGCACCCGCGCCGCGATCTCGGCGCGGTCGGAGACAAAATTCTCCAGGGGCTCGGCGATGATGTCGCGAACCTTCATGCGCGGATTGAGCGAAGAATAGGGATCCTGGAAGATGATCTGGATGTCCTGGCGCATGGCCTTTTCTTCGGCGCGCGACAGCTGCGTGATATCGCGTCCGTCGAACAGGATGCGCCCTGCACTCGGATCTGTCAGACGCAGGATCGTGCGGCCCAGCGTGGTCTTCCCGCACCCGGATTCGCCGACAACGCCGACCGTTTCTCCGGCGTGCACGTCAAGACTCACATCGTTGACGGCGCGCAGATGCTGTTCAGCCTGCCACAGCCCGCCAGACTGGATGGCGAAGTTCTTGGTGACATTTTCGAGCCGCAGGATCGGTGTGCCGTTCATGCCGACACCTCCTCAAGCAGCCGTCCAGCAGCGTCGAGACGGACGCAGCGGGCCGAATGGTCGGGAGCAATTGTCTTAAGCGGCAGATCCGGGTTCTCACATTCCGGCGCGGCCAGCGGGCAGCGCGGTGCAAACCGGCAGCCCGGCAGAACTTCCGACGGAGCGGCGGCCGAGCCCTCGATCACCGGCAGCACGTCCTGCTTGTGCTGCGCCGACGGGATCGAGCGCAACAGCAGCCGCGTATAAGGGTGCTGCGGATCGGCGAACAGGCGCTGCGCCGTCGATTGCTCGACAATCTGGCCGGAATACATCACCACGACCCGATCGACGGTCTCGGCAATCACACCCATATCGTGGGTAATCAGCAGCACGGCCATGTCGAGCTGGTCGCGCAATTCGACGATCAGGTCGAGAATCTGCGCCTGGATGGTCACATCGAGTGCCGTGGTCGGCTCGTCGGCAATCAGCAGCCGTGGCCGGCAGGCCAGCGCCATGGCGATCATGATCCGCTGCTTCATGCCACCTGAAAGCTGATGCGGATAATCCTTCGCCCTTCGGTCCGGCGCCGGAATGCCGACCCGGTCCATCAGATCGACGGCCTGTCGATGCGCATCGGCCGGATCCGCGTCCGTGTGTTCGATCAACACCTCGGCAATCTGAAACCCGACCGTAATGATCGGGTTCAGGCTGGTCGACGGTTCCTGGAAGATCATCGCCAGGTCGCGGCCACGCTTCTTGCGCATTTCGGTCGCGCTCAGATCGGTCAGCATGTCGTCGCCGAAACGGATGGCACCGCTGTCGACTTTTCCCTGCGCGCCCAGAAGGCCCATGATCGCCAGCGATGTGACCGATTTGCCGGAACCGCTTTCGCCGACGATGCCGACGATCTCTCCAGGCTCGACCGAAAAGCTCACCCGATCGAGAACCTGCACAGAGCCACGCAGGCCGGCAAAGGAAACCGACAGGTCACGCACGTCCAGCAGAGGGTCGGTTTGCGGTTTCACTGGGTGCGCACCTTCGGATCGAGAATGTCGCGCAGGCCGTCGCCCAGCAGGTTGAAGCCGATCATCGTGACCGCCAGGGCCAGGCTGGCGAACAGCGCCAGATGCGGATCGGTGCGCAATTGCGACAGCCCGTCCCGGATCATCGCGCCCCAGGTGGGTTGCGGTTCCTGGATGCCAATACCCAGGAAGCTCAGCGTCGCTTCGGCCATGATGATGAAGCCCACACCGATCGAGGCGCGCACGATCAGCGGCGCCACGATGTTGGGCAGGAAGTGACGGCGCATGATCTTGTGAACCGGCGTGCCCGACGTGATCGCCGCATCGATGAACATCTCGTGCTTGAGTCCGAGCACCAGCGAGCGCGTCAGCCGCGCAATCCCGGGCCACCAGACCATCGACAGGGCAATGATCACCGTCAGCGTTCCCGGCCCCAGCATGGCGGCAATCAGAATGGCAAAGATCAGCTCGGGAAAGGCAAAGATGATGTCGACGGTGCGCATAATGATCGCGTCGACCCAGCCGCCGAAATAGGCGGCGCACATTCCAAGCACGGTGCCGATCGTCAGTGTGATCGCCAGCACCGAAAACGACACCAGCAGCGACACGCGCGCGCCCAGTACGATGCGGGCAAAGACGTCGCGCCCCAGCGCGTCGGTTCCCATCCAGTGGGTCTGATCTGGCGCCTGCCAGCTGGCCAGAACATTCACGCGAACCGGATCATGGGTCATGAAAAAGGGGCCGAACAGAGCCATCAGAATGACCAGGGAGACGATGGTCGCGCCGATTATCGCATTGCGCGACCGGCGAAACCGCAGCAGAAAATCCGAACGCGACCTTGCGGCTGACGATACCGTGGGCTCCGCCATGGTCAGTCTTTCCCCTGGTCGAGGCGGATGCGCGGATCGAGCGCGCCATAGGCCAGATCCACCGCCAGGTTGATGAGCGAATAAAACATCGTGAACAGCAGCACGATGGTCATGGTCACCGGGTAGTCGCGGGCAAAGATCGATTCGATCGCCAGCCGTCCGAGACCCGGAATATTGAAGATCGTTTCGACGACGAAGGTTCCCGACAACAGGCCGCCGAAGATGATGCCGATGGTCGTCAGCAGCGGCACAAACGTGTTGCGCAGGGCGTGGCGATAGATCACCAGCTGATCGCGCAGCCCCTTGGCTTTGGCGGTCCGCACGAAATCCTGCTGCAGCACCTCCAGCATGTAGGTCCGCGTGAGGCGGGCGATATAGGCGGTCGGCGGAATAACCAGAATGGCCACCGGCATGATCATGTGCTGGGGATCGCCCCAACCGGCCACCGGAAGCAGCGCCCACTGGATCGACAGGAGGTAGACGATGAAGGACGCCATGGCGAAATTCGGGATCGATATGCCGGCGACCAGAACCAGGATCACCGACGTGTCGGCCCAGGAATTGGCACGCCTCGCGGCGAAGACACCGAGAATGACACCCAGCGGCACCGCGATCACGATCGCCAGAACCGCCAGGACAGGCGAGATCAACAAGCCGCCGGAGATCACCTCGAACACCGTGGTGCCGGCATAGCGGTAGGAGAGCCCGAAACTGCCATTGGCAATGTTGCCCAGATAGTCGAGAAATTGGACCGGCAGCGGCCGGTCGAGACCGTAGTCGGCGCGAAGCCGGGCCTCGAGTTCGACATCTCCGGAATTATCCGACAGCAGCGCCATGATCGGATCGCCGGGCACGAATTGCACGGCGATGAAGGTGATGACCACG
This sequence comes from Hoeflea sp., assembly GCA_965216535.1. Classification (GTDB taxonomy): domain Bacteria; phylum Pseudomonadota; class Alphaproteobacteria; order Rhizobiales; family Rhizobiaceae; genus Hoeflea_A. The sequence goes on along the minus strand of OZ244175.1, from coordinate 422,340 downwards.
GCGAGGAACCACACCCCCAGCAGGCCCGTCATTCGCCGTGCGGCATATTTTAACATGGTCGAACTCGTGACAGGGCCGGGGGTGCGGCTTTGGTTTACTCGCTGATCTTTACATCACCGAAGGGCAGGAACCGGAAGGGTGTCAAGGCCACGCCCTCCACGTTCGGCTTCGCCAATGCCACCTGCATGCGCACCGTGGTCGGACAGGTTCCCCAATCGTTGATGAGGATTTCCTCGGCCTGGTTGTACATCTTGTAGCGTTCCTGCTCGTCCGCCGTGCCCTGCGCCTTCTCGATCAGCGCGTCGAAATCATCGTTCTGCCAGCGCGAGCGGTTGTAGGTGCTCGGTCCGTACCAGACCTGGCTGAGGAAGTAGAGCGCGTCGGGATAACCGGCCGACCAGCCCCACGGGAAGAACGGCACTTCACCGGCATTCATGCGTTTGATGTGTGTGCCGCGTTCGACAACCTCGACCTCGACCGGAATGCCCAGCACTTCCTTGAACTGGCTGGCGAAATAGGTGATGTCGTTCTTGTTGGGTTCGGTGCTGGTCACCTTGATCGGCGGCATGCCCTCTCCATTCGGATAGCCGGCTTCGGCCAGCAGCGCCTTGGCGCGCTCCGGATCGTACGGGATTTCCTTCAGGTTCGGATTGTAGCCGGCAACTCCCGGCGTGACCTGGCCGTAGAGCGGAAAGGCCGCACCCTGGTAGAGACCGTCAATCATGGCGTTGCGGTCGAAACCGATGCAGACGGCTTCACGAACGCGGATGTCCTTGAACGGCTCATAGAGGTTCTGGTTCATGCCCAGATAGCGGATCTGCGCCGCAGGCGACTTGATGATATCCGGCTCGAACTGCGGGTCCTTCAGGATGCGCCGGATGGTTGGCGTATCGGCGTAGACAAGGTCCAATTCGCCGGCTTCGTACATCGAAACAGCCGTATCGCCGCTCGGCACGATCAGGAACTGGACGCCGTCGATCGCCGGTGCGCCACCCCAGTAGTCCGGGAACGCTTCCAGCGCGACGTTGCGTCCGATGTTCCATTCCTTGAAGCTGAACGGTCCGGTTCCGGCCGATGCCTTGGTTGCCCAGTCATCGCCCAGTTCGTCAACGATACCGCTGTCCATGAAGAAGAACGGATAGATCGGGAAGAGCACGTCCGGTGATGAGAATCGGACATCCAGCGTGTGATCGTCGACCACCTTGACGCCTTCCAGATCGGTGGTTTCGCCATCCTTGACGGCCTTCGATCCGACGATGTTGTTGAGATATCTGGCGTTGAGACCGCCGCGATTTCCGGGGATCAGCAACTGTTCGAACGTGTATTTGACATCCTTGGCACCGAAATCACGGCCGCTGTGGAATTTGACGCCGGGGCGCAGCTTGAACTGGAAGCCGAGGCCGTCATCATGCGCCGTCCAGCTTTCGGCCAGCGCCGGAACGACATTGCCCTCGGCATCCAGGGCGACAAAACCCTCATAGACATTGGCCATGACGTCGCCGGCAATGAGCTCGGAATAGGTGATCGGATCGACCATAGCCGGGTCGGCATTGATGTTGGTTCTCAGTTCGGCCGCCAAAGCGGTTGAGCTGAGCGCGGCGGTGATGGCCAGTGCTGAAAGATACTTTTTCATTGGTTTCCTGACTCCTTTGTTGGACCTGACGACGCCCACGGCGCTGCCTCCGAATACGGGCCCGAAATCGTGTTCCGGTTATTGGTTTTGTTGTTTCGCTTGGTGCCAACGATTCGGCGAATTGTCGTCGAAACGATGGAATGCCTGTCTGATTTATTGTAAAAATGGCGCAAAACCGGATACAATCCCTCGTATCGACAATTTTTCGGTAAATTTGCCATCGAAATAACGGAGCAGGCGATGAAACGCAGGTTGGACAGTGTGGACTCGAAATTGGTCGAGCTTCTCAAGGCGAATGCGCGCGAAGCCACCGCTTCGCTGGCGCGTCGCCTCGGCCTGTCCCGCTCGGCTGTTCAGGACCGCATGTCCCGTCTGGAGCGTGATGGCGTCATCGCCGGCTACACGATCCGTCTGGGCAAGCATGCGGAAGAAGACCGGCTGCAGGCGATCGTCCGTTTCACTGTGGATCCGAAATACACGACCGAGATCGTCCGCAAGATCGGCGAAACCGTCGAGGCCAGGTCCTGCTATTCGGTCAGCGGCGCCTTCGACCTGATCGTCATCGTCGATGCGGAGACCGCCTTGCGCCTGAACCAGGTTTTGCAGGAGTTCGGTCAGATCGAAGGCGTCGAACGCACGACGTCCTCTATCGTCCTGGGTGCCGCGTTCGAGAACCGGTCCTGATGTAGGGGGCCGGCTTAACGCTATCGCCGGCGAAGCCGCCTGCCACAACAATACTCAGCCGGCGACACGCACCTGCGGGGAGAGGGCCGCGTAAAGCTTGCTGGCGAGATCAATCAATCCGTTCTCATCGTACCAGCGCCCGACGATCTGCAACCCGATCGGCAGTCCTTTCCGATCCCATCCAATGGGCAGAGTTATTGCCGGGTGGCCGGTCAGGTTGAAGGGTAAAGTATAGGGATACCAGGCCGCGCGGATCTTGCCGCAATTGGTGTCGGCGATTGTCAGCTCGGCATGCGGATCGGTTTCCATCGGGATCGATGTGGCCGACAGGGTCGGTGTGACCAGGTAATCATAGCCAGCAAAGTGTTGTTCGACCTGTCGGTAGACATGGGTTCGAAAACCTGCTGCGTTTTGGACCTCGACGCCAGTGCGCTCCTGTCCGTGGTGCACCGTGGTGACGAAGGTCGGGTCGAACAGATCCGGCCGGTCGGTCACGAGTTCCCCGGCACGGGCCGCTAGCATCGTTTCAAGGATGACGCGGAAATGCGGTTCCAGGGAGACGAAATCGAGATCGACCTCGGCAACCTCTGCTCCGATGGCAGCCAAACTGGTCACTGCCTCTTTGACCGCCGCCGCGACATCCGGTTCGACCACCTTGTTTCCGACGGTCAGCGCCCAACCAATCCGCAGTTGCTCCGGCGGCCGGTGGTCGCCCGGAAGACATTTCGACCACGGGTCGCCAGAGGTCGGCCCGGACATGACCTCGTACATCAGGCGGAGGTCGTCAGGGGTGCGCGCCATCGGTCCGATGAAGGAATTATTGGCAAAGAGATCGCCGGCATGGACATGCGGAATACGCCCTTGCGTCGCCTTCAGCCCGAAAATCCCGCAGACCGACGCCGGAATACGGACCGAACCACCACCGTCGGTCCCGACGGCCAGCGGCACGTGTTGCCAGGCAACGGATGCAGCTGCGCCGCCGCTCGAACCGCCACTGGTGTAGGCCGGATCAAACGGATTGAGTGTTTTGCCGAAGAGCGGGCTGCTGGTGATCGGCTTGTGGCCAAACTCGGGGGTCGTCGTCTTGCCGATTAGAACAGCACCCGCCGCACGCAAACGCGCAACCGGCACCGCGTCTTCCGGCGCCGGAGCGCCTTCAAAGGCGCGCGAGCCGAACGAGGTCGGCATGCCTGCGACATGCACCAGGTCCTTGACCGAAACCGAAACACCGGCCAGTGGTCCGGGCTCTTCTCCGGCCGCAAGCTTTGCATCAACCGCGTCGGCTGCGGACAGTGCACCGGTCGCATCGACATGAATGAATGCGTTGGCGCGTGCCTCCGTCGCCTCAATATGCGACAGCGTCGCCTCCGTCACGAAACGGGCGGTCATTTCACGCCGACCGACCCGTCGCGCTATGTCGATCGCAGTCATCCCAATCGGATTATCCGGTTGCATCGCTGCCCCTCAAATCATCCACCGCCCGCCGTCGATCAGAAGAGTCTGACCGGTGACGTAACGACTGGCGTCGCTGGCGAGGAAATGAACCACATTGGCCACATCCTCCGGCGCGCCGACGTAACCGAGTGGCACACTGTCGCGAATCCGATCGATCACGTCGGTCGGCAGACTTTTATGGGCCCGAGTCTTGATGGCGCCTGGTGCAACGGCGTTGATGTTAATGCCATGCGGCGCCAGTTCACGCGCCAACGTGCGGGTAAAGCCGACAACTCCCATTTTGGCGGCCGCGTAATCGGCCAGGCCGGCATCACCAACAAAGGCCGATTCCGTGGACATGTTGATGATCCGACCACGCCCACGTGTCACCATGGCCGGCGCAACCAGTCTGCTGGTGCGCAAGGTGGTCATTAGCGAGACTTCGAGGACAAAACGCCAAGTCTCCTCCTTTGATGTAACAAATTGTCCGGCGCGTTCACGTGCGCTCTGTCCGACATTGTTGAACAGCACTTCGATCGTGCCCAACTCGGTCTCGACGCGTGTGACCGCCTCCTCCATGGCTTCGGCATTCGTGCAGTCGACCCGGATCGGAAGCACGTTTCGTCCAAGGGTGTGGATTTCGCTCCTGAGGCTCTCGAGTGTCTGTTCTTCAAGATCCAGAAGCGCAAGATCGGCTCCAGCTCGCGCCAACGCCAATGCGCTGGCGCGGCCAATTCCGTTGGCCGCTCCGGTAACAAGCGCCACACCTTTGAGATCGAATGGAGACATGTGCTCTGCCTCTCAGTGGAAAGTCCGCCCGCCATCGACCGCGAGCGCCGTGCCGGTGATTTGGGATGAGTCCGAACAGCTCATGAACAGCGCTGCGTTGGCGATATCGGCGGGATGGCCAACACGCTGGATCAGATAGCGATCCAGGATGCTTTCGAACTCTGCCTCGGGCTCCTCGGCATGCTCGAAAGACTGGCGAAAAAGCGGCGTATCGACGATGCCCGGGCAGATTGCATTGACCCGGATGTCGTGGGGCGCGAGATCGACTGCCAAAGCCTTCGCAAACATCACCAGCCCCGCCTTCGATGCACAATAGGCGCTTCGGGCCGCCAGCGGACGCAATGCCGCGCCCGACGCGATCTGGACGATGGTTCCCGAGCCGGCATCGCGAAGATGAGGCAGAACGGCGTGGGTCGCATTGAAGGCGCCGGTCAGATTGACGTCGAGAACCCGCCGCCAGTCGGTGGCGCTCATTTCGTCAAACGGGCGCCGCAGGTCGATGCCCGCGGATCCGACCAGACCGTCAAGACCGCCCAGCGCCTCTGAAAGCCGATCGATCGCGGGCGGGACTTTGTCATCATCGGTCAGATCGATGACCTCTGAACAGACCATTGGCCCGCTGCCCTGTTCGATTTCACGCAACGCCTCAGTCAGCTTCTCTGCATTGTGATCCAGGAGCCCGACGGCAGCGCCCTCCGTCCGGAAAAGCGCCGCCGTTGCGCGGCCAATTCCGGAAGCGGCACCAGTTATGAGGATACGTCGTCCCGCCAACTTCATCGGCCGCCCCCCGACGCTGCCTCGAGCGCCGGACGGATTGCTTCCGCCACCTCGTCGCAACGGGCAAACCAGACATTGTCATGGCTTTGAATATGCTCGATCAGGCGCTTTAACGCGACCAGCCGTGAACCTCGTCCGATCAGTTGCGGGTGCATTGCCAGTGTGAAGGCACGGTCCTCCGCATAAAGCGTATCGAATTCGGCGCACCACGCTTCTGCCACCGCTGACGGCGCCTGCAGGGTGCGCCCAGGGAGCGTTATCGAGTACTGAAAAAAGGGCGCGTCATCGAGCACCCAGGCAAAGGGAAACTCCACCAGATCTGTCCGGTTGCCATCCACCCAATGCAGATAAGGTGAATCGTCATCGAAAAAATTCGTGGAATAGCGAAAGCCGTGTTCCAGCAGCAGCGACATGGTAATCGGGCTGAACTCGGCTGCCGGAGAACGCCATCCGGCCGGTTTGTTGCCGGTCAGCCGCGTTATGATCTCGATACCGCGCTCCATTTCTTCGCGCTCTTCCTCGGGCGTCAACGTCAGGATCCAGCGGTGCGACCAACTGTGATGGGCAATTTCATGACCACGAGCCAGGATGTCCTCACAGAGTCCCCATCGCTGTTCGATCACCAGTCCGGGCACGAAAAACGTCGCCTTGATGCCATAGCGGTCGAGCAGGTCGAGGATCCTGCCCGTTCCGACCTTCCAGCCGTAGGCGCCCTGGGAGAGCACGACTGGACGTTCCGCGTTCTTCGGATCCCGTGCCGTCCACATGGTTTCGGCATCGAGATCGAAGGTGAGCATCACGGGGAAACCTTGAGGCGCGAGGGGCATATGGGATGACTCCACGTTCGATAGGTCAGGCGAATCGGTGGAATCCGACCCAGCGCTCGGCGATCACCAAACAAAGACCGGTGACAATGATTAACATGGTTGAAACTGCCGCGATACCGGGGTCGATCCCATGCTCGACGGCGGTAAAGATTTTTACCGGCAGCGTTGTCTGGCGAACACTGACCAGGAATATCGAGACCGGAACATTGTCGAAGGACACGATGAAGGAAAAGATCCCGCCGGCCACCAGCCCGGGTTTGATGAGGGGCAGTGTCGTCAAACGAAATGCGGTCCAAGGGTCGGCGCCGAGCGTGCGTGCCGCTTCTTCCAGCGACGGATCAGAGCCGGCAAGGCTGGCCAGGACAGAACGCACCACATAAGGCAGCGTAATCAGTACATGCGCTGCGGCCACAGCCCCGAAGGAGCCGCGCACCCCTGTCAGCGTATAATACTGCAACAGGGCGACGGCGACGACCACGGCGGGAAAGACCAGGGGTGCCATCAGCGCCGCAGAAATTGCTTCGGAGCCGGGCACTTTGCGCCGGATCAACGCATAGGCCGCGGCCGTCCCGAGAGTGAGCGAAACAACCGTGGCGGTCAGCGCAAGGGTCAGACTGAACAGGATGGCGTCGATATAGGAACCGTCACCCAGAACGCGCCAATACCAGTCGAGCGTGAAGCCCACCGGCGGAACGGTGAGATAGGACTTGGTGGTGAAAGACGCCAATACGACAATGACCACCGGCGCCTGCAGAAAGGCCAGCGCCAGCACTGCATAGAGCGGCAGGGCATTGCCGCCGATCAGTCTGGAAAGGCGATAGCGAAGGGGCGGGCGACCACTCATCGGAACGTCGACAGCCTGCGGGCCAGGTGGCCTGATGCCCAGACGAGAACAAGAACGATGGCCGTGAGGATAAAGGCCATGGCTGCCCCACGCGGCCAGTTGAGAACTTTCAGGAACTCGTCGAATATCAGCGTCGACATCACCTGATAGGTCGGCCCGCCAAGAAGGCGCGGCGTCACCAGTGCGCTGATGGTCAGCACAAAAACAAGGATCGCACCCGATAGCAGACCCGGGAGGCTGAGCGGCAGCGTGACTTTGAGAAAGACCTCACTCTTGGTCGCGCCGAGTGTTGCTGCCGCGTCTTCGACATCGCGGGAGATGTTCTGAATGGTCCCGATCAGCACCAGGGTCATGAAAGGCAGGAAGATGTGCGTCAGCCCGATCAGGAGGCCACTGAAATTGAACAGGAGCTTGATTGGTCTTTCGATGATTTCCATGGCACGCAGCCAGTCATTGATCAGCCCGTGATTGGCCAACAGCACGATCCAGCCAAACGACCGCACAACCATGTTCAGAAGCAGCGGAAAGACGACCATGATGATCAACCAGGGGCGCAACCGGGATCGTGTACGGGCCAGGAAATAAGCCAGCGGATAGCCGATGAGCGCTGTCGCCAGCACAACGATCAGCCCCAAGGCCAGCGTGCGCCCGATGATCTCGAGATAAAACCCGTCACCCAGAATGTCGGTGTAATTGCTGAGCGTCCATGTCGTGCCGATGCCTTTGCCCGGAACGTAGGGATGCAGGCTGGTTGGCACCAGAAACAGGAGCGGCGCCACGAAGACAGCGAGAAGCATCAGCACCGAGGGCGACAAAAGACCGAAACCGGTGCGGTCGAACCAGGCAATCAGTCCGCGTTTCATGGACTTGCCATCACGATCACATCGTCGGGCATCAGCGACACGTCGACAATACCGCCCTTCGGCGGCAGATCATGGCCTCTGCTGACGGGTGTCTCGGCGTTCAGCTCGATCCCGTCCGCCAGGCGAACCAGGAACTGCACCGTGGAGCCCGCAAACGACACAATCTCAAGGCTGCCTTGCAGTGCCGCGTGGTTTCCGTTCGGCTCAGGCGCCGAAACTTTGAGGCTTTCCTGACGGATCGTTACCCGGACCTTGTCGCCGACTTTTGCGCCCTGCGGCAGGCGGGCGGTTTCCAGCAGCAGGTTCTCGGACAGCGCAACCGTGGCTTTTTCACCGACGCTGGCAATGGTTCCGTCGAAACCGTTCGATCGGCCAAAGAACTCAGCCACGAATGGTGTCTGCGGGTCGTCGTAGATCTCGCGCGGAGTGCCCAGCTGTTGCAACACGCCCTGTGACAAGACGCAGATCTGGTCCGACATGGTCAGCGCCTCTTCCTGGTCATGGGTGACGAAGACCGTGGTGATGCCAAGCTCCTGCTGCAACCGGCGCACTTCAAACCGCATGGCATCGCGCAGTTTGGCATCGAGATTGCTCAGCGGTTCATCGAGCAGCAGCAAAGCCGGCTGTGGCGCAATGGCCCGGGCCAACGCGACACGCTGCTGCTGGCCGCCGGACAGCTCGCTGGGCAGGCGCCGTTCCAGGCCCGACAGGTGCACCATCTCAAGCGCTTCGCCGACGCGTTTCTGGATGGTGTCTGAATCGAGACGACGCCGACGGAGCCCGAAGGCAACATTTTCGAAGACGCTCATATGCGGAAAGAGCGCGTAGGATTGAAACACCAGCCCGATATCGCGCTTGTGGATCGGTCGCCAGGTGACATCCTCGCCGGCGATGCGGATTGTGCCGGCATCAGGTTCGAGCAGCCCAGCGATCATCCTCAGGATCGTGCTCTTGCCGCAGCCCGAAGGGCCAAGCAACGACACGAACGTTCCCTGTTCTACGTTGATCGCGAATTGATCGACCGCCAGAAATGCGTCGAAACGCTTGGTCAGCCCGGAGATGTCGAGGGTCGCCATTCTACACCCGAAGACAAAGGGCGGCTTGATCGCCGCCCTTCCCAATTGTCGCGATCAGCGCGCGATTTCTTTTTGCCAACGCTCGGTCCAGCCCGGCCGCAATTCTGCAATCGCATCACTGTCCGGGTACCAGAGCTTTTCATAGCTTTCACCGAACGGAACCACGGCCTTCACCTTGTCGCTCAATTCGACCTTGGTGTTGACGGGCCCCGCATATTTTTTCTCCGCAAAGCACTTCTGGCCTTCGGCTGACAGCAGGACATCAATGAAAGCCATCGCCAAATCGACGTTTTTCGAACCCTTCGGCACTGAAACGGTTGGCCGGATGCCAACCGCACCTTCATCCGGATAGGCTACCGCGACCGGCACACCCTGATCGGCAGCCGAGCCGATACGGTCCGGATACCACGGCGCCATGGCAATCTCGCCGCGCTCGAAGAGCTGCACCAACTGGTCGGCCTGGGTATAGAGCATCACCACATTCGGCATCAGTTCATCGATTGCAGCAAAGCCGGCGTCCTGATTGTTGAGGCTGCCGCCCTTCATCTTGTTCACGGCAATCAGGAAATGCATGCCGGAAGTTCCGGTAATGTCGCCGAGCGCTATCTTGCCGGAATAGGCCGGATCAAAAAGGTCTCCCCATGAGGTCGGCGCCTTCGAGACCATCTCCGGGTTATAGGCAATCACGGTACCGGCAGTCATGAAGTTGACAAACTGATTGTCGGCATCGAAGGCCTGCGGCGCCACTTCGCCGTGGCTGGCAAGCTTGCCGAAATCCACGGTTTCCAGAAGACCCTCGTTCTTGATCTGCTTGGCGATCGAGATGTCCATGTAGGCAACATCAATTTCAGGGCTGCCTGCCGTTGCGCGAATTTTCGCGGCCGTATCGACCGAACTGCCAAGGGTTATGATGGCCTTGGCGCCGGTCGCCTTTTCGAAGGCCGCCACGTGGCAAGTCTTCGTATCTTCAGCAAAGGAACCGCCAAAGGTTGCGATGACAAGCTCCCCCTCGGCGCTGGCCGGAACAGCTGCCGCAGCGGCAATCGCACTGGCCGCGACGACCGCTGCCAACTGAGTCCTTATGGTCCGTTTCATGTCGTCTCCTCCTTCTGTTGATTATGTTTGGTTCGTTTGTTCGTTGGGCGACCCGGCGAGATCCGGGCCCTCCGATGAAAGTGCAATCGCCTGGGCAGGCTGCGAACCGGGCGCTACCGCGGCCGAGCCGCCATAGACCATCATGCGGCTGAGCAGGGATGCCATGTCGCTCTGTTCACCGGCATCGAACATCGCCACCAGCGCCCGTTCGACCGCCGCATGATCCGGCATCGCTCTATCGACCAGAACGCGCCCTTCGTCGGTGAGTTCCACAATGACCGCACGTCCATCAACCTGATCGGCGTGGCGGCGGATCCAGCCCGACTGCTCCAGCCTGGTCAACAGGTTCGAAACGCCACCGGACGACAGCAAGAGCGTCTGGTTGAGCCTTGAGGGTGACATTCGGAAGGGCGCTCCGCTCGCTCGCAGAGTGGCGAGAACGGCATAGGCCGGATAGCGCAGACCATGAGGAGCCAAAGCATCGTTCACCGCCCTTAAGATCACGTCCTGAAGACGCAGAATGCGGCCGACGATTGCCTTGCCCGAACAATCAATGTCCGGCCTTTCTCGCTGCCACTGGGCAATGCCCCGGCCCACGATATCGAACTCAGGACCTCGACCGAGCCCCCCTTCAGGCAAGTTGGAATTCTGTGTCAAGCGACGTCCTTTCAGCAGATCTAACCCAATTTACCTTTCATTTAGCTTTTCTGCAAGATACTTGAAAGCAATCGGCTATGTCGGTGCCACGCACAGGCTTCGTTCCTGGACGCTGCATTCGAGAACCGGTCCTGAATTGTCGAAAAGCAACAGCGAGCGAAATTGTCGGTCTGCGCTCCGGTTTCCGGCATAGACCGCCCTTGCAACTTCGCCCCGAAACACCAATTATGCCGCCGATTTCGATGCGGGGGGTTGCATGGGTCGCAGATTCAGCATGAAGACAGCCATTGTCGCCTTTTTGGCGGCCGTCGTGCTGACCGGTTGCCAGTCGGGCATAACCAACCCGATGTCGGTTGTGGCGACCGCCTATGCGCCGAAGGAACCGATCACCCGGGGCAAGTCCGCACTGGTCGTGGACGCCCGCTCGGGCCGGGTGCTGTTTGCTGAAAACGCCGACGCGCCACGCCACCCGGCGTCACTCACCAAGATGATGACGCTCTACATCCTGTTCGAGGCGGTGAAGACGAAAAAGCTGTCGCTCAACACGCCGCTGACGGTTTCCGCCGAAGCGGCGTCCCAGCCGCCCACGCGCATCGGCCTTGAAGCGGGAAGCACCATCACGGTACGCGATGCGATCCGGGCGCTTGCGGTCAAGTCGGCCAACGACGTCGCGGTGGTCGTCGCCGAACGGCTGTCGGGTTCGGAAGCCGCATTCGCGGCACGCATGTCGAACAAGGCGCGCGCGCTTGGCTTGTCGCGCACCCGTTTCGGAAATGCCACCGGACTGCCGGATCCCGGAAACGTCACGACGGCACGCGACATGGCGAAACTGGCGCGCCTGCTCAAAACGCGATTTCCCCGCTACTCATCCTATTTCCGCGCCCGGACCTTCACCTATAACGGCCGCACCTTCAAGGCGACCAACCAGCTTCTGGGCACCGTGCGCGGTGTCGACGGCATGAAGACCGGCTATATTCGCGCGTCCGGATTCAATCTCGTGGCAACCGCCAACCGCGGCGGCAAGCGGCTGATCGTCGTTGTCATCGGCGGATCCAGCAAGAAGGCACGCGATGCCGAGGTCACGGCGCTGATCGAGTCCTATTCCTGACGGCCACCATCAAGACCGCGCATCGTCCAATATGTCCGCACCGCCAGCGGCAATAACCTTGCGGGCGAAGTAGGCGAAGGTCGTATCGACGACCAGCGGTGAGTTGAGGAAATCGCGGGATTCCCGGGCCAGCGCCGGATCCACCGGCTTCACTTTTCCAACGGCCGACGCGCGAAGCTGCATCGCGGCGGCGCGTTCCAGAAAGATGCTGTAGCAGGTGGCCTCGGCCACGGATTTGCCTCCGGCCAGGTAGCCATGATGGGCCAACAGGATTGTCATGCTGTCACCCAGTGCTTCGGAAATAATCCGCCCTTCCTCGTCAGCAATGGGAAGACCCGGCCATTCCGCCAGAAAGGCGCAGTTTTCGAAAAACGGTGTTTGATCCATATGCGCCACCACCAATGGTGTTTCCAGCATGGAGAGCGCTGAAAGATGCGGCGGGTGTGCGTGGAAGATGGCATTCAGGTCGGGCCGCGCCCGATAGACCCAGGTGTGGAAACGTGTCGCCGGATTGGGACGTCCCTCGCCGTCGAGTGTCTTGAGATCATCGTCGACCAGCAGGAACAGATCCGGAGTGGCTTCCTCGAACCCGTAACCCAGCCGCAGAGTCCAGTAGGTCCCAGCCTCTTCACCTCTTGCGGTAAGTTGCCCTGCCACGCCCGAGCCGTGGCCTTCCAGCGCCATCATCCTGGCCGCAATGGTCAACTGCTGGCGGATATTGAAGTCCTGGCGCGATAGGTTTTCACCCATCTCCCGCTTTGCCCTGCGTTCGAAGTCCTGCTTACTTATCTGCATTCCGACCAATCCTCCTGTTCCGTCCATACTAAGTGGTCGGCATCCGGTCTGTACACCGATCGGGTGACAGGAAACCGCGATATCGCAATTGCTGCCCACGACACGCCAGGGTTATTTTTGCCGCAAATACAACCACCTAGTCGAAAACAGGCATTGTGCAGATCGCCACTGCCGTTACTATGCCGTCTAACATCCAAGCGGGAGGGGCAGTCTTCGGATGGCAAACATCAACAGAACGGTGAAAGAAAACGCCGGCGGCATCAGTGAGACCGTCACATTGGATGATCTCGGCTTCCTGGCGGATCTGGTGGTTGATTACAACATCAACTACTCGCTCGGCGGGACTGCTGTTCAAGGTGCGGACTATTCGGTCAACATCACGGAAGGCGTCGGCTCAGCGACGATCAACGTCACAGTCATTCAGGATGATATTCCCGAACAGGCCGAGACGATCGTCGCCACCGTCACTGGCTTCGTGGATTACGTCGGACCGGGCGGCGACACCGAATATACAAATATCAACGGAGGCCTCGTTCGGGGAACGCTGATCAGGGAACCGATCAGCGGGACGATCACCATCGAGATCCTCGATTGCTTCGACACCACGATGTCGAGCAGCGAGCTGATCGACCAGGCCATTGCCGATGCCACCGCAAACCCGGATGGCGATCGACCGATCATCGGCCCGCAGTCCGACTGCCGGGCGATCCAGGACTACCAAAAGGATGTGATCAACGATGCTCAACGCGCGATAAAGCAGCTTAGAGACAGCACCTGCGACCCGCAATCGGAGGGAGCCCAGGCTCTGCGTGACGCGAGCTACCACCTCATTTCACGTCAGAGCGCCTATGTGCGCGGATTTGACGATCTTTTGATTCAGGGAGGAACGGCCACCCTCCCAGCCTACAACATAGTAAAATCCTTCGCGCACGCATTGGCCTGGCTTGGGTTTCCTTCACTCGAACAACAGATGCGCGAGAACCCGAACGTGCCGACCACCAATCCGGGGCTCAATTTCTTTCAGGGTTGGGGAAGTGCGGCCTCCGGCTTGATCGAAGGCCGATTTGATGCCTTCAAATGCGAAGCTCCGAACCTGCCCAATCCGCCGATCGTGCAGCCGCTGCAGGTCGCCGGTTCAGGCGAGACGTTCGCCGTAGCCCAACTCGCCGATACGGTGTTCTTTCAATATGGCACCGATGATGACGGGGCAACGGCCGGGGAATTTCCTCTCCTGAACTATCAGAAGGATGTCGACTACACGACCATCGAGGTCGGAGATCCGTTGGTCGATTTGCCCGCCGTGTTGTTCCTGACACAGGCCCATGAGCAGATCGATACGACGCCCTATGGCGATTTCGTCCTCAATTCCGGAACCATCGGAACGCTCAACACGATGGGCGGCGACGACACGGTCATTTCCGCCGGGCAGATCGACCAGCTGAACACTGGACCGGGTAGCGATCAGGTCACGCTCTACGGAAATGTCGGCACTGTTGACCTGGGCGAAGACGACGATCTCATCATCATCGATGGTGGCAGCAACTCGGTTCAAGCCGGAAGCGGCCGGGATACCGCCATCATCCACGCCGGATCGGGCTCGGTCGATTTCGGTGACGACGACGATCAGGCCGTCTTTACCGGTCAGAAGGATCGTTTTCAGATCGTGCAGGACGCCGGTGAGATCACCGTAACATCCGCTGACGGCCGGGTGTCGTTCTCCCTGACCAATGTCGAAACACTGATTTTCGACGACTGTATCGTCGATGCGGTCACCCTGGCGGAGCAGCCCCGGTTTTCTATCCTCGATATCGACCTTTTCGCCTTCAACGCCGATACGGAAGCCGGTGACGTGATTGCTCAGTTCCAGATCGATCCCGGATCCGGTTTGGCGCTTGAGGACCTTACCTTCGATTTTCTGTTTCTGGAGACCTTCTTCTCCATCGAGGGCAATCAGATCAAGGCCTCTGACAGTTTCGACTTCGCTCAGATCAGCGTCGCCGACATCCCCGTCACGGTCTATGACAGTTCCGGCGAGCCCGCGCCGATCGCCAACTTTTATCTGCTGGCCCAGACAGATGGCGCCAACGGCATCACCGATCTCGATCTCGATGGCACCGAGGTTTCTGAAAACGCCTCGGAGAATACGATCGTCGGGATCCTGCAACCCACCGGGGCGGGCCCACTGGACGTCACGCACTATTCGATCGTCGGCAACCAGCCGCTCTTCGACATTCTCGGCAACAAGCTTGTCGTCGCGGCGGGCGCCGATCTCGACTTTGAAACCGCTACTCAGCACACGGTCAGGATTGCAGCCAGCAATGGCACTGGCGCGGCCTACGAAGAAGATTTCATCATCCAGATCGCGAACATGCCAATCAGCGATATCGCGATGGTGTCCGGTGGCACGGTGAAAGAAGGTGCCGCAGCGGACACGGTGGTCGCCACATTCGAGGCGTCCGAGAACCCAGTCGAGCCGACGGCCGATGTCTCTATCGTCTCCGGAGGCGACGGCCAGTTTTACCTCGACGGCAACGAACTCAAAGTGTCGCCCGGCGCAACGTTCGACTTCGACGACCAGAGCAACTACTTCATCACCTTCTCCGCCACCGATGGAAACGGGCCGGCCTACGAAGAGAGCTTCGACATCTTCGTCGAAAATGTCGGGCCCATCCTCGGCACACCAGACGAAGACGTCCTCGACGGCACGGAATTCAATGACGATATCCAGGCGCTTGAGAGTGACGATGTGATCAACGCCTCCAACGGTGACGATGATATCGATGGCGGGCCCGGGACCGACACCGTCATTTATGCCCGAGGCCGAAACCAGATCACCCATGACTGGATGAACGACGGGACCATCGTGGTCAGCCGCACCGCGCTGGGCGAGGGAACCGACACGCTGACGAATGTCGAACGTATCGATCTCGATGACGGGTCACTGCTTTACGATGTCGACACGCCTAACCTGGGCTTCGGATACCGCATCTACCAGGCCTCCTTCGACCGCACGCCCGATGAAGGTGGAGCGCTGTTCTGGATCGGCGTGCTGGACGACCTCGATAACCAGGGCTGGAGCGAGTACGACAAGGAACAGTTCCTGGCCTCGCAGTTCATCCAATCGGACGAATTCAAAGACCTGTTCGGGGCGAACCCGACGAACGAAGAGTACATCGACGCGATGTACCAGAACGTTCTGGACCGGTTGCCGGACCAGGGCGGCTACGATTTCTGGGTGGGCGGCATGGTGAACGACGGGCTGACCCGCGAAGACATCCTGATCGCCTTCACCAAGAGCGACGAGAACGTCGACCGCACCGCGCCCGACCTCGATGATGGGGTCTGGGTCGTGTAGGCGTCAGATTGGACACAACAACAAACTGACGGTCAGCGGCAGCATTTAAATCAAGGCTTGAAAAAGGTTTGTATTTGAAGAGGATACGCCCTGCAGACCTGTTCCAACACCTGTGCGGGCGAACTCGACAATTGGACCGAATGGACCACGACATACGACAGACCGTACTGGGCATCTACGACACCGTAGCGGACCAGTCGATCTGGCCTTCTGTTCTCGATCGTCTGGCCGACCAGCTCAACGCCCGTGGCTGCCTGATATTCGAAATGGAAAATCAGGGCTTGTCGGCGCCGCTGACGTCGTCGTGGTACGATGCTTCAGCGCTGCGAGACTACATCGACACCCATCGCGAATCCGAGCTTGCGGACCACCGCATCTTCCAAAATCACAGCCTTGCCCACGATTCCGTCGACATCGTTCCCGACAGCGTCCTCTACGAGGATCTGGCGGAGTTCCGGTCGCGCCCGAACGTACGGCACGTCATGCAATTCGGCATTCTGCATCGGGCGGCTGCTTTGCTGAGCAAGGACAATCCCAACATTTCGCGCTTTTCCGTTCAATTCCGGTCCGATCGAGGTGGCATCACAGCGGTCGAAAGCGCCTATCTGAACAGTCTTCTGCCCCATATCGCCAAAGCGCTCGAACTTGGCCGGCCGGCGCGGCAGCTGGAACGGGAAAACCGGGGTTTACTGGCGGCGATGGATCGACTCAATATCGGGGTTTGCATTCTCGACCCGAAAGGCCGGGTCGTTCAGGCCAATGCGGAATTCGAGCGCCAGCAGGCCGCCTACCGTGTCTTCAAGACAGCACCAGATGGCGAACTTCAGCTGACAGAAGACCAGGATCAGAAACTCTTCGATACACTCAAGAGTGACGCCTTGAACCACGGTAAATTCGGCGCCCGGCCGCGCAAGGAGGCAGTGTCTGCCGACGACAAGACCTATTTGTGTATCGAAGTGTCACCCCTCGACCGGTCGGATGAGATCGGATCCGGGATCTTCGGCGGTTGCATTGTCTACAGCACCGACACGAGCTTGCCGTTGCGCTGTCAGACCTTGCCCGTCAAACTCGCCTATGGCCTGACGGAGGCCGAACTTTCGCTCGCCGACGCGATCGCCGAGGGACTGACGAATGCACAGATCGCGGAGCGCCGTGGCCGCGCAGTTGCAACGATCAACGGCCAGGTAAAGTCGATCCTGTCCAAGACAGGCTGCGCCACCCGCACTCAGTTCGTTCGACTGTTGATGAGCTTCGGGTCTGATTTCCTGACCGAGCAGGACAATTGAGGATCAATCGCAATCAGTTCGTGGCAACCTTTTGATGATCGTCAACGGCCGCCTCGATGATCCGAAAGTTCAGTCCTGCCAACGGGCCGTCCAGCACATCGACCTCAATATCCGGCTCCAGCGTTCGCTGGTCGTTGAAACGGTTCTCCGGGCTGTCGTAGCAGTTTTCGGGGATGTTCAACACAAAACCGGTATGATCCAGCGTGAAATCTCCGTGGCCCCGGGCGCAATAGGTCACGGTGTGCGTTGCAGGCGCGCCACCGACGATGGTCGCGTCTCGCAAGCGCTTGAGATTCGCCGCGACCCGGATCGAATTCGAGCGTGACGTCGGACTGATCAGCACAGTGATCTTGCCTTTGTAGTCCGGCTTGCCAAATGATTGCTTGCGAATGGGCGCCGTCCGGACCCCTTGCTTCGGCCTGATTTTGCCGAAGAAGCGGGCGTTGTACTGGTGCAGATCTTTCGCCTCATCGTCGAAGTACTCGAAATTCTCCGGGCGCTGTTTCTTAACGTTCTTGACTCGAACCTTGTGGTGCAGGCGATGGGATCGCGGTAGCAAAAAGGCCAACAGCTGTCGCGCAGTCTTGGTTGCTCCACCGGAATTGTCGACGAGGTCGATGATCAGTCGATCCGGGTTCTTCTTGATAATATCGCGCATGACGAGCTCGACGCCCTTCTTGGCCTTTTCCGGTGTTTTGAAGGAATCGACACCCAGGTAGGCAGCGTTGTGGCGTTCGGAATAGCGATAGTCCAGACCGGCTTCCCCAACCGCGAATCCCAAGTGCCGCTGACGGAAACCGTCGACCAGAAGCCCTGTCCGCATGACGCGATCCTGCTGCTTGTGGAATTGACTGCGATGCGTCGTTGAAACGAAGTGACCGGCGGCACGGACGGTCCGCTCGGTGACCGTTTGGGAATCCGGCGACTTTGACCTCACCTTGTAGGGACCGTCATACCCAATCAACTTGCCCATGAGGCTGCCGTATATCGGTAGCGCCTCGTTGACGATCAGCGTGGCGTCACCAAGACAACCGTCATTCGGGCTCCGGGCTGCCAGCGCCGACACGATATCTTGTCCGGCAATACCATTGATGGAGATGACCTCCTCCGTTTTTCCGGTCTGAAACTCCTCCATGAAGAGCCGGCCGTCATCGACGATCAGCGGAAACTCGTACCAGGGCCATCCATCCGGCAGCAGAATGCGATCCGCTTTGCCTGTGATGACCCTCGTGTGTTCATCACAAACGGATGCGACGAGCTCTGCGATTGCAAAAAAAGCTTCGTCCTGCGAGTTGCTTTCGCCGACATCATCCAGCAAACGCTTGTAGAGGTCATCGAAATCCTTGCGGCCAGTGTGAGCGCTCAGGTTTGGATGATGACTCCGGAGCAGTTCATAGGTTTGCGTAATGTCGGCCCGAAGCTCGTCCCGCGATATGAACTCCGCGGCCTTGGCCGGCAGATGTGCGACGCACAAGCCTATCAACGCGGTTAAGCCGCAGGTTCGCATCCGCAAGGTCGCCGTCTTAAGTCGATCACGGACGTCAACGCTTGTAGAAAGCGCGATGGTTGCCAGAAGTTTCTTCATTTTTCTTTTCATACCTATGTTCCGCTGACCATCAATTCGTAACCGACCTGTCAAAGTCATCCAGGGCCGCTTTCAGGATATTCGATCGCAGATCGACAAGCCGGTTATCCAGCGTGCTGACCTCAATATCCGGAACCAGCGTGGCGTCGTCGTTCAACCGGTTTTGCGCGCCGTGGTAACACAGATCGGGAATGTGCATGTGAAAGCCGGTATGCGGCAATACAAAGGAACCGCTGGCAGTGGAGCAATAGGTAACGGTGTTTGTCGCCGACAAGCTGCCAACGATCGTTACATCCCTCAGTCGCTTCAGATTGGTTGCCAGCGCCGTCGAGCCCGATCGCGAGGCCGGGTTTACCAGAACATAAATCCGCCCCTTGAAGTCGGGCTTTCCGAACGACCGGCGAGCAATCGATGCCGACCGCTTTCCGCCCTTTGACCGGATCGTTCTGAAGAACTTGACTTCTTCCCTGTGGCCTTTCTCCGCTTCCGCATCGTAGTACGCGAAATTGTCCGGACGGGTTTTAGATACATTGCGGGTATAGACACGGCTGAACAGGCGGTGAGACCTCGGAAGCAGGAATGCCAGCACCGTCTGCACGGTGTTGATCGTCCCACCCGGATTGTCCACCAGGTCGATGATCAGAGCATCCGGCTTCGTCCGGATGATGTCGCGCATGGCGAGATCAACGCCTTTGTCCGCCAGCGCACTTTCCTTGAACGACTCGATCCCGAGATAGGCGAGATTGCGGTCGGTTGCATAGCGGTAGTCCAGCCCGGCCCGCTTGACCGCCGGATCCAGAGGACGCGGATTGAAACCCGCCTCTGCCAGCACGGCTTCATGCCGCCGCGCCCCCTCTCCCATGACCTGGATGCTGTCCATCGCCGTGGCATAGAGATCTGTGCCCTGCACGGTTTTTGTCCACACGCCCTGCGTCCCGGCTGGCCGCGTTTTCAGCACGTAACTCTCGGAGACGCCGATCAGCGCGGCAACGACATTGCCGTAGACGATCAGCGTCTCGTTGACCAGGAGCGTTCCGTCATCTTCCATGCAGCCATTGCTGCCGCTGCGCTTGGCCAGGCTTTCCGCGATGTCGAGACCACTGACATCGTCGATGAACAGGACCTCGTCCTTCATTCCGGTATCGGGGTCTTCGACATAAAGCCGGCCGCTATCGACAATCAGCGGATAATCGTACCAGGGCCAGCCTTCCGGCCAGGCATCCTCGATCTCGTAGCCGGGTTGAACCCAGGTATGTTCATCACAGGCTGCACCAACCAGCTCGGCAATCGCCAGGAAAGCCTCGGCCTTCGTGTTTCGGTCATTCGTGGCGTCCAGCAGCCGCTCGCGCAAGGCGTCGAGATCCTTGCGGCTGGTGTGCGCCGTCAAATTCGGATGATACTTCCGCAACAGGTCATGGGCCTGCGATATGTCAGCACGAAGATCTTCGCCCGTGATCGAGGGCGAGGAGGCACCGGCTTGCTGCGACAACAGAAACGCGCTTGTCAGCAGGACCAGTGCGGTCCCCCCAAAGGCTTTGCAGCTTCGAGCCAGTTGAAAGCGGAGTGGCGTCAGCCGTCCATCGCATTCGGACTCGGTTGGGTGAGTAGATTTGACGAGCATCGATTGTTGTTCTTGCATTTTGTGCTCAATCCAAGGATCCAGATGTTGTCTTTTACCTTCCGAATGCAGGCAATACGGGAAATCTCAAACGCATGTAGGAACCAAACTTGGCGACTTTGTGAACGAGCGAAACAATCCGTGAGCGTCGTCAGACAATATGCAATCGCGACCGCAGCCGGTCGATCGCCTCGACCTGGAGGTGGCTCAGGTGACCACCGGCCTGCGCCACATCGCTGACGAGATCGACGAGGTCTTGCCGTTCCTGCATCGACAGGCTGCCGGTCCACAATTTGCCGAGACGCAGCGAGATATTGTTGGGATCCTGGTTTTCCTGAACCACCCACTTGGCGAAGGTGATCTCTTCGTCCTCATTGTCGACGCCGAGAACCGAGTTCATTTTGTCCCTCAGCGTCGCTTCCTCTTCGGCGCCCAGGTGTCCATCGCGACTGGCGACCGCAATCGCCATCACCACTGCCGCCGTACGCGGATCGCCGATCGCCGTCAGTGAGGAGGCTTCGACCTTGTTCTTGAACTGGCGTCGTTTGTAGGCACCGCGGGCTCGCCCGGCCATATCGACAACGTCGTCGACCGCGTCTCGGGTCCTCCGGAAGGCGAACCAGTAATAACCGAACGCGGCGGCAATGCCGGCGATTGCGAGGATGATGTGCATATTCGTATCTCGGGCCGGCGTATTGCCGCAAATGGGGTTGGGTTCCATCAGGAACGCTGCCGCCCGGTACGTACCTGCAATCTGTGGTTGGTGCAGAACTAGGCGATTTTATGTCGCTCGACAAGTTTGTTGGGGCAGAGGCACCAAGACCGCTACCATGGGCTCCGCGTCAAAAGGGGCAAAGCCAAAGGATATGTTCGAAAGCAAGGTCACCAATCAAGTTCGCGACAATATCGCGGCAGCCGGCATCAGCGGTGTCTGGGCTTCGCCCGGTTCAGACTGCCCTGAACTGCGCAAGAAAGGCGCCTATCTTCTGACATTCGAACTCAGCACAGCGGTGCAGACGGACTTGACCCGGCTGGGCTCGCCGCGGCTTGCGTCTGGCGACTATGTTTACGCCGGCAGCGCCAAAGGTCCTGGCGGACTGATGGCGCGGGTGAATCGCCACTTTCGCCAGGACAAGACCACGCGTTGGCACGTCGACCAACTGACCTTGAAAGCCGGCTCCATGGCCGCGCTGCTGATTGCCAAGGGTGATGAATGCGACCTCGTCCGCCGGTTGTTGGCGTCCGGCCGGTTCGAAACGGCCATTCCCGGCTTCGGAAGCAGCGATTGCAACACCTGCGAGAGCCATCTGCTGAAACCGCCAGGCGGCGAAAACATCTACTGATCGGCCAATCCGCCATCACGAAGGTTCCTTTGCCGAGCTGTCGAAAGCCGCCACCGCTTTATCCAGCGAATCGAAGAACGGCGCGTCAGGAAACAATTGTCGCAACTGCCGACGACTGGTTGCGTTGATATCATCAACGTCCTGGGCAAAGGCCAGCGTAACGCCACGTGACGCCAACGTCGTGCTGATATCAGACAGCGCTTCGGCGGCAGTATAGTCGACATCATCCACCGCGGACGCGTCGATGCACAGCCATCGAAGCGTCGGATCGGCCCGGTCCGCCAGATCCAGGATCTCATCCTGCATACGCTGGGCATTGGCGTAGTACATGCTGTGGCCGAAGCGGTAGATCGCCAGGCCCGGCCGCACTTCGGTGCGGCTATCGAGCCCCTTGGCGCGCCAGCGCTTCGACCCGTCCTGGAAAAGCAGCAGGTTGTTCGGCCGGTAACCGTGGCGGGTGTGCACGACCAGAGAAAACAGGATGGCAAAGACGATCCCCTGTTCGACGCCAAAGATCACCACCACCGCAGCCGTCGCCAGCGCCACCCAGAATTCCGAGCGCCGCCGACGGTAGATGTCGCGCAGTCCGTCAAAGTCGATCAGTTTGAGACCAATCAGGAGCACCACGGCGGACAACACCGCCTGCGGCAGATAGCTCAGCGGCCGGGTCAGAAACAGCAGGGTCAGAAGGACAACGACAGCTGCCGCGATCAGCGACACCTGGCTGCGGCCACCGGCACCATCGACCATTTCCGTCTTGGTCGGGCTGCCATTGACGACGAATGTGCCAGTCAGTCCGGCGCCGATATTGGCAAGGCCAAGCCCGGTGAGATCGCGGGTTTCATCAAGCTTTTCATGATATCGCGCCGCATAGGCGCGCGCCGTGGCTGCACTTTGCGCCAGGATGACCACGAGCATGGCAAACGCCGTCGGCAGCAATTGCCAGAGCAGCGAGAAGCTCCAATCGACCTTCGGGAGCACCAGCGACGGCAGGCCGACGGGCACCTGGCCGACCACAGGCATGCGGCTCGAAAGGTCGAACACCCAACTGGCGATGATGGCGCCCGCTACGGCAATCATGGCGCCCGGGATGTTGCGTTGCAGCCGGGTAGAGAGCCAGCGGCTGCCGACGATGACGACAATCACCAGGCCAGCGACGGAGAGCGCCCAAGGGTCGAGAGCAAGTCCCTTACCCCGATTCTCCCAAAGCATCATGAATGTGCCGTGATGATGGTCGGGCAGGCCGACCAGTTCCACCAGCGCCCGCAAGGCCACCTGGATCCCGACGCCGCTCAGAAAGCCGACAAGCACGGTGCGCGACAGGAAATCCGCCATAAAGCCGAGTCCGACGGCGCTGGCGCAGATCAGCATCAGTCCGACCAGCAGGGCCAACAGACCGGCAAGGGCCAAATATTCGGCAGATCCGGCCGCTGCAACACCAACGAGACCGCTCGCCAGAATGGCCGCGGTCGCTGAATCGGCGCCCACCACCAAGTGCCGCGACGAGCAGAACAGAGCGTAGAGAAGGGCCGGCACCAGCATGGTGTAGAGACCGGTGATGACAGGAGTTCCCGAGATCTTGGTGTAGCCCATGACCTCCGGTATCGCGAGCGCTGCAAGCGTGATACCGGCGATGACATCGCCGGCGATGCGCTGGCGTTGCAGCGGCAGAACGCCGCCAAGCATCGGCAGGCGCCAGGTTGCCCTATCCATATCCGGTCTTGCCGGTTTTTGCGCACATGCAACCAGCATTAGCATGGGTTGCCTGAGCCGGGAATCGCCTGGCGCTTGACCGCGACGCCAGACGGCGGTCATAACTGCCGACCGGCGGCACATTGCCGACACCGCGGGAGGGACCATGTTTGCGCGAGAAAATCTGAACTATGAGCCGCTTCCCCTGCCGGATCGGCAGGACCTGACAGACGAAGCCATGCGGGCGGCCGCCGAACTGTTTTACGACCGCATGCGCCGACGCCACACGGTCCGGCAGTTTTCCGACCGTCCGGTGCCGCTTGACGTCATCGAACGCTGCATCGCGACAGCCGGAACCGCACCCAGCGGCGCCAATCACCAGCCCTGGCATTTTGTGGCCGTGTCCCAACCGGACCTGAAGCATCGCATTCGCGAAGAGGCTGAGAAGGAAGAGGATCGCTTCTACGCCGGCGGCGCCGGGGAAGAGTGGCTGAAAGCGCTGGAGCCCATCGGCACGGATGGCTCGAAGCCGCATCTCGATATCGCCCCCTGGCTGATCGTCATCTTCGCCCAGCGCTACGGCGTGCTCGACGACGGCACGCGCTACAAGAATTACTACGTCCCAGAGAGCGTCGGCATCGCCACCGGTTTCCTGATAGCCGCGCTGCATCATGCCGGTTTGACTGCGCTGACCCACACGCCCAATCCGATGCGCTTTCTCAACGGCCTACTGGACCGGCCGGAATCGGACAAGCCCGTGATGATCCTCGCCGTCGGCCATCCGGCTGAAGACGCGACTGTACCGGCGGTCGCCAAGATCAAGAAACCGCTCGACGAAATCCTGACGGTTCGGTAAGCGATTTCAATGCGCTCGCCTCACCGGGGCGCCTGCCATTCGGCCCGGCAGGATGGTGACGGGCCGGAAGTCACCGGCGGTTCGGGGTTCTCTCCAACCGCCGGTGGCGCTTTCAACCAAAGATTCGTTCACATAGAAAATCTGGATGAATCCGGCAAATAAATCGATTTGTGCTATCTATCCCATTGCGCTTAGCTTGCCGCCAGTGCCGGTGGCAAGCCGCTTTCGGCACCAGGAATCAGGGACCGGAGCAGCGCAATTTCAGGCGGTGGATACTTACATCGACGGCTAGCTGAGCGCATCCACCGTGCCAGCGACGCGCGTCTCCTGGCTCGTCGCCGACTGCCTCGCATGATGTTCGATTTCGTGGACGGAGCCACCGGCGAGGAAATAGCCGCCAAACAGAACATGTCGGCCTTCGAACAGATCAAGCTGCAGCCGCGCGTTCTCGAAAATGTCGAGGGCCGACACCTTGCGACTGATGTGTTTGGCGAGAGCTTCGGCTTGCCTTTTGGAATTGCCCCCATGGGCATGTGCAACCTCGTTTGGCCGGACGCCGACAGGATGTTGGCATCGGAGTCGGCGAAACGCGGCATCCCTTTATGCGCCTCCTCCGCCGCCTCGACCTCGCTGGAAGACATGGCAGCCCTGGCCGGCGAGCGCGCCTGGTTCCAGCTTTATGTCGGACAAAGCCGCGAAGCCGCTTTCAATCTCGTCGATCGTGCCGCCAATGCCGGTTACCGGGTCCTGGTGCTGACCGTCGACACACCGCAGATCTCGCGACGCATCCGCGATCTGAAAAACGGCTTCAAGGTACCCTTTCGCATGGGCGCCAAACAGGTCCTCGACTTTGCCCTGCATCCGCACTGGTCGCTCTCGACCCTGGTCGCCGGCCCGCCCCTGCCGATGAACTTCGAGACCGCCGGACGGGAGTTCGAGCGCGGCGAAAGCCGCGGCGGCATCGACTGGACGTTTCTCGACCAGTTGCGCGCACGCTGGACCGGCCGGCTGGTGGTCAAGGGCGTGATGTCGGCTGAAGATGCGGTGCGCATCCGCGATGCGGGCGCCGATGCCGTTTATGTTTCCAACCATGGCGGCCGCCAGCTCGACAGCGCCCCACCGGCAATTCAGGCGCTGCCGCAGATCCGCGCCGCCGTAGGACCGGATTACCCGCTGCTGTTCGACAGCGGGCTGCGCGGCGGCGAGGACATCGTCAAGGCGCTGGCGTTGGGCGCCGATTTCGTCATGCTCGGTCGGCCAATCCTCTATGCGATCGGCGCTGGCGGCGCTCCTGGCCTAGCGCGACTGATCGACTGCATCGCCGACGATATCGGCGTCGCAATGGCGCAGATCGGGCGGCGCAGGATAGCCGACATCGACAGCACCGTTCTCGCTGAACCGGCGGACGAACCGGCACAGATGGACCCGGAACCAGAGGTCCTCGTTCCCCTGAAGAAAGCAGACAACCGATGAGCAAAAGACGCATCCGAGGTGGCAACCTTCTGGCCCGGGCCCTGCATGAAAAAGGTGTCGAGCATGTCTTCACACTGGCCGGCGGATTCTGCAATCCGGCGCTGGAAGGCTTCATGGAATGTCAGATACCGGTGATCAACTGTCCGCATGAACAGATCGCCGGCCACCTTGCCGACGGTCACGCCCGCATCACCCGCAAGCCGGCTGTCTGCCTGGTCGGACCGGAGGGCTTCGCCAATGCGGTGCCAGCGATGATGGAGGCCTGGGGCGAGCGCTCGCCGGTCATTTTCGTCACCGGTTCGAGCACGCTCAAACGTCAGGGTTCCGGCGGTTTCAAGGAGATCGACGACGTCGCAATTGCCGCGCCGCTGACCAAATACTCGGTAAGCGTCACCGACGGGACGCGCATCGGCGAGTTTGTCGATCGCGCCTGGAAGACGGCCCTGAGCGGCTATCCCGGTCCGGTTCATCTGAGCATTCCCGTCGACATCATGTTCTCGTCGTTCGACGAGGATGCCGGGCGTGAGGAACGCCCCTTTGTTCGAGATGCCAATCCCACTCCCAGGGCTTGGCCGGACCCGCGCGATCTCGAGCCGCTGCTGCGGCAAGTGGTCGGCGCAGCCAGGCGCCCGGTGCTCGTGGGCGGGCATGGCGTCTGGTGGTCCGGCAATGAAAAGAAGCTGGAGCAGGTGGCGCATGCGCTGCGCATCCCGGTCTTCAACGTGCCCTATCACCAGAAGCTCATGGGCGAGGAATGCGAGGCCTATATGGGGCTTGCCGACGTCCACCAGTATCCGCCGTCGAAGTTCGCGTTGCAGGAGGCCGACGTCGTTTTGATGCTGGGCGGTCGGCTCGACAACCAGATGAATTTCGGCAATCCGCCGCTGTTTCCGGAAACCACGACGCTGGTCTGCATCAACGGCTCGCACGAGGAGACCGAGTACAACCGCGCCGCCGACCACGTGCTGCTCAGCGATCCCGGTGCGTTTCTCGACGCGCTGGCCGACTTCGCCGGGACCTCAGGCTGGTCCGGAGACGCCGACTGGTTCGAAACCAACCGGCTGAAGCGCGCCGCATGGGTAGAACAGACGCTTTCCGAACTGAAATCAGATACCGAGGCCGCCAAGGCCACCGGCGGCAAGATCCACCCGTTGCAGCTGGCGCTCGACGTCAACGCGGCGCTCGGCAAGGACGACTGGCTCGTCTTCGATGGCGGCAACACCCATTTCTGGTCGGAAATCGCAGTCAACCTGGCCGGCTGGCAAGGACAGCAACTGGCCGGCATCCTGCATCCGGGAGCCTACAGCCTGCTCGGCGTCGGCGTTTCCTTTGCTCTGTCGGCCAAGAACACCCACCCGGACAGCAATGTGGTGTTGATCTCGGGCGACGGCGCATTCCTGTCCGGTGGCTTGGGCATCGAGGCGGCGTTTCAGGAAAAGACACCCATCGTCGTCGTTATCGACAACAATGGTGGCCTCGACTGCATCTCCCAGCAACAGGAACGGTTGTTCGAAAGCGGCACCCACTTCGCCACGGATTTCCGTGACATTCCCTTCCACACGCTGTTCGAGGGTCTGGGCGGCTATGGCGAGCTTGTCGAAACCCGCGATCAGCTCGCGCCGGCCTTGCAGCGGGCGCTGGCCAGCGGCAAGCCGGCCTGCGTCAACGTCAAGGCCAAGGGCGTCATCAGTCCCATCGTGCTTGCCACCACCAACAAGCGCGACAAGGCGTCAATCGAGTAATGGCGATACTGACATCTCATACTCTGAACGCCGTCGACGGAACCCACGCTGCTGGCGTCGCTGTTGCCCTTTACAGCGTCCTGCCGTCCGACAAGCGAACCAGAGTATTTTCCACCATCACCGATGAAGGCGGCCGCCTGCGAGAGACCATCGATGCGGCGGCTATAGGTCCGGATACGGTCTTCGAGCTGGTTTTCGCTGTTGGCGCCTATTTCGAATCAACCGGGCAACAGCCTGGCGGTCTCAAACCGATTCGCGAGATCGTGATCCGCCTTCAGATGTCGGACCCCGAGGCCGGGTACCACGTTCCGCTTATTCTGGCGCCCAACGGCTACTCGGTCTGGTGGTCCAACTAGAGCAAAGGGCGATAAGTTTGCACCATTTGACCGCGGCGATTTTGGTCTCTGGCTAGGCGGATTGCCCGCCGTGGTGCCACCCCACCACAAGTGCAAGCCAACGACGCCAGGGGCCAAAAGCGCCCGGCCCGAAGGGTGGCTGCATATCGGCCCATCGGCTGCGTTGCGCCGCTTGCTCGATGCACAACATCGCGCTGCGCGACGCGCCTTGCCGAGTGGAGCCGATCTGCAGCCATCAAATGATCCAAACTTATCGCCCTTTGCTCTAAGCGTCAGCCACAACGCATCGTCATCCCATCACCGCAGGACGGTCGGCAACCAGGTGGCAGCTGTCGGGAAGGCGATCATCAGCAGGCCGTAGACGACGCCGACTGCGACGAACAGCGGCACCTCGCGAAAGGCCTGGTCGGCGCTTTCGTCCAGCACACCGGCCGAGGTGTAAACGCCGACGCAGACCGGCGGCGTGATCATGCCGATGCCGGCAAAGGCGACGAACACGACATAGAGATGCAGGATATCAAGCCTCAGGGTCAGGCAGATGGCGGCGAAGATCGGCACGGTGAGGTAGAACACCGGCACGATCTCCATGAACGTGCCCAAGATCAGGCAGATCACGGCGACGGCGAGCCAGAACATCAGCGGCGTATCACCGAAGACGGTGAAGTAGTCGATGATCGCCTGCGGTACCTTCGCATAGGTCAGAACCACCGACAGGAAGGTCGCCATGGCGATAATTGCAAATATCGTCGCCGTCACCGCGGCCGTCTGGCGGGCGCATTCGATCAGAGCCGAGATGGTCAGCTCGCGATAGACGAAAAAGCCGATGAGGATTGCCCAGACACCGGCAACGGCCGCGGTTTCTGACGGTGTCATCAGGCCGGCATAGATGCCGCCGAGAATAACGACCGGCGTGATCAACCCGGGCAATGCGTCGCGGGTAGCGATCAGTTTCTCACGCGTGCTGGCGCGCTTTGGATTGCGGATGTTGCGGCAGCGCCAGACCACCAGGAAAACCAGCATGAAGAGGAGCACAAAGCCCGGCAGGATGCCCGCGGCGAAGGTCTTCGACACCGGAACATTGGTCAGCGCACTGAACAGGATAGCCGCATTGGACGGCGGAATCAGGGCCTCGAGGAGGCCGGCAGACGCCGCCAGCACGATGACAAAAGGTTTCGGATATCCCTGCTCGATCATCTTCGGCATCATGATCGTGCCGACCGCCGTGATCGCCGCCAGGATCGAGCCGCAGAAGGCGGCGAAAAACCCCATGGCGATGACCATGCCGATGCCCAGACCACCCGGCCAGTGACCAACAAAAGCGATCGTCATGTGCACAAGTCGCGTGGCAATGCCGCCGCGCAACATCACCATTCCGGCGAAAATGAACAGCGGTACGGCAACCAGCACATGCTTGGTCATCGAGCCAAAGGAAACCTGGATCAGCGTCGACCAGGGCAGGCCCAAAGCGCCGATCGCCGACACCGCGCCGCCGATGCCGAACACCAGGAAGATCGGCAGCGCCATGGCCAGCAGCACGACCGAAAGGCCCATTGCCATGATGTTCATGGCGTCTGCACCGTTTGCGCTTCAGCGGTCGTCAGCGCAAGAACATCGCGCAGAATGAGTTCGAACGCGAAGCTCGCCAGGATGGCGAAGCCGACCGGAAAGGCGAGATACATGTACCAGATGGGAAACTCGATCTCGAGCTCAACCACCTGGCCGAGCATGCGGAAGAGTTCGACGGCCTCCGTTCCGGCGATGAAGAAGCCGATGGCCGCTGCGAGCGCGATGCAATTGCAGGCAAGCCGCAGGAAAAGCCCCTTGCGGGAAGACAGCAACGTCGGCAAAACGTCGACACTGATATGCGCTTGCGATCGCAGGAGAGGTCCAAGCAAGGGAAAGACCAGCCAGGGAATGAGAATAGGTGGCAGCTCGATCAGCCAGTCGTATCCGGTACCGGTTATGTAGCGGGTGAGCGCACTGGCAAACAGCGCCGCCACCATCAGGCAGACAATGGCCGTGCTGAGCGCAAAAGCCACCTTTGCCAGCAGGTCGTTGATCCGACCCAAGACCGCTGCGGCCGTCTCTATCATGTTGCGCGGTCTCCGGTGAAAATCGATGCCGCTGCCGGCGTTCAGGCCAACGGCGGCATCCCGATCATCAGTTCTGGGTGAATGCGGTGGCCGCCTGCAACACCTCGGCATCGATGAGCTCTGTCATCTCCGGCAGCACCTTTTCTTCCATCAGCCGATCGAACTCCGCCTTCGCTTCTCCATCGAGCATCGTTACGACACCGCCGCGTTCGCGGAATTCCGTCAGCGTTTCTTCGCCGGCCTGCATGATGGTGGCGGTCGATTGTGCACCGATCTCCATGCCGACTTCCAGAAGCAACGCCTGCAGGTCTTCCGGCAAGCCGTCGAACCAGGTCTTGTTGGCCATGATATAGGCATCGGCAAAGGACTGGTACGGCAACTGGCCATATTTCAGATACTCCCACCAGCTGTAGGCCTTGATGCTGCCGGGCGGGCTGTTGATCGTGTCGATCATGCCGGTTTGCAGGGACGTATAGACCTCGCCGGTCGGCAGCGACACGGTATTGGCGCCGAGTGCCTTCCAACGCGGTCGTTCGCCCTTGAACAGGGCCCGCGCCTTCAGTCCTTCCATCGAGGCGACGCTGTCCAGCTCGCGCGCGGCGCTGAAGGTCATGACCGGTCCGACCGGATCGAACATCAACAGCTTCGTATTGGACTTCCTGGTCAGGTCGTCCCAGATCGCTTTGCCGGCTTCAGAATTGGTGAAAAAGTCCCGCTGCTGCTGGTAGGAACTGAACATTCCGGGGTGCACGGCGATGTTGTAGTTCTTGTTGATCGGCGGAAAGCTGACGACACCAAGAATGCCGCCCATTTCGACGGCACCGGCGGTCACCGCTCCAAGAACCTCGCGCACGCCGAACAGCTGGCCGGAAGGAAAGACATCGATGCGAAGCCGGCCTTTGGCCCTCTCGTTGACCGCGTCGGCATATTTCTGCGCGTAGGTCGCGCTGTGGTGAGTGGGACTCCAGTGGAACGACAGCTTGGCGACGATTTCATCCGCCGAGGCCTTGTCCGGCAAGCCCGTTGCGGCGAGGGCCGTCAGGGCAAGTGATGCGAAAGCGCCGGAAATCCAGCGACGCGAGCGACGATATGTCATGGCATGTTCCTCCCTGACCGATTCGGCGCACCCGGCGCACCTTTCATCGGTCCTGCGACGGAGGGTATGGGCAGAGGACCCATAGAACAAATAGAAATGTTTCTGCCTTTCATTCAGAAACTCTATAGTACTCCGGCCCCTCCTCGAGCAGGTCGACGAGCAGGTCGGCCAGCTGCCGGGCTTCCATGGACAGAGTGTCCTGACCGCGGGTGACGACGGCGATATTGTATTTGAGATCCTGCGCGATTGGCCGGCTTGTAACGCCACCGAGCTGTTCGGCTATGCGCGCCGAATAGGGGTCGACGATGGCCAGAGCCCGCGTGCCGCGTACCAGCGCGGCGGCGACTGGCATGTTGGCAGCGGAGAGGCGCGAACCATCCCGCAGTCGCGCCGAGAGCGCATGATCTATCTCCAGCATCTCGTCCGGATAGGCGCCGCCAAAGGTCACGAAGGTTTCGGTTCCCGCCAGCGAGTCCAGGTCGAGCCGTTCCTCTTCTGCCAGCTGATGATCCTGCGGCATCAGGCAGACATAGGGCACCGAGGTTCGATAGAGCAGTTCCACGCCCTCGTAGGGCGGCGAACGTCCGACGAGGCCAAGATCGAACTGTTGCATGCGCACGGCATCGACGATCGCCGGCGTATTGCGCGTATAGATCATGATCTGCACATCGGGCCGCTCGGCATAAAGTTCGCTGACGACTTCCGGCATGACGATCTGCGAAAATGCCGGAATGACCCCAAGTGAAACCACGCCGCCGGCTGTGGTCCGGATGGTTCCGGCAAGCTCCTGCAAACGGTCGATGCCAATGAACATGCTTTCCACCGCCTGATAGAAGCGTCTTGCCTCCACGGTCGCCGCAAGCCCTCGGCCGGCGCGCCGGAACAGCGGGAATCCGACCGAGCGCTCGAGGTCGGCAATCAGCCGACTGACGCTCGGCTGTGAGATGTGCAGAAGCTCGGCCGCCCCGGTAATCGATCCCGACTCGATCGTGGCCCGAAACGCCTCCAGTTGTCGCAGATTCATGTCCTGCCTCCCCTTCCGCATCCATAGTATTCGCAGATCGATTCGGACAAAAGGCTGCAAAAAACTATGAATAGCGAATGGGCCGGATCAGGCCATGCCGGGTGCGATCCCCTCTTCCAACAGGAACATGCTCCAACGGTCCTTCGGCTGGGTGATCGTCTTGTAGACGCCGGATTCCCCGGTCAGAAAGTAGTCCTGCACCAGCGCCTCGCCGCCGGCGGCGACGTCCCATTGGGAGGTGATGGTGCCAGCGTCCTCATCGATCCACCAACGCCCGGTGTCCAGCGGCCGGTCTGCAATCTTCAGGCCGCCGCTGCCGTCCGGTCGAAAGGCCAGGACATAGGGATCGTCGTCGTAAAGCACACCATAAATCGTATTGCCGGTCACCAGGTCGGAAATTTCCGGGGCAGTCATGCGTCGGTCGGTGCCGTTGAGCACGAATTGCTTGTGCCGGTCGCCGATGATTTGCCGAGCCTGGTCCAGCGTCACATCGCCATGCGCGCGCGCAGTCCGCGGCAGCGCCAGTCCGGCGCCAACGGCAATGGCGGATACGAGCAGGGAACGGCGGTCGATTGGCAGTCCTGTCATAGATGCGTCCTCGTTTGATTTCGCCACGCAGGCAGTATGGCCCGCTGCGAGGGGCAAGCGCAACCAGGGCTTGTTTCCGCCGATTTGCAATGTTATGCAGTTTTCTGCAGTATTTTGCAGGAAACTGATGATGGACCTCAATATCCCCGAAACCCGACAGGACCTTTTGGCCGAGCGACTGGCGAACGGCCTGCAGATCGTCGCGACCGATATTGCCAGCGAATTCGGCATTTCCGTCGACACCGTGCGGCGCGACATCATTGCCCTGGAGGAGGCCGGCCGAGCTCATCGGGTTCGCGGGGGCGCTATCCCCGTCATCAAGCCGGCCGCAGCGTTTCAGGATCGCATTGCCGAGGCGGGACCGGCCCATGCGGCCATCGCCGACGCGGCCCTTGCAAG
The DNA here is from genome assembly GCA_965216535.1 of Hoeflea sp. GTDB lineage: Bacteria > Pseudomonadota > Alphaproteobacteria > Rhizobiales > Rhizobiaceae > Hoeflea_A. The sequence continues at coordinate 389,252 of OZ244175.1, read as the reverse complement.
GCTCGATGGCTGTTCCACCCTGCTGCTTGATGGTGGCTCCACGGTCCTGTGCCTGGCCGAGCGTCTGCGCCCTGCCGATGGGTTGGTCGTCATGACGCCGTCTCCCTGGGTTGCCGTCGCCTGCCATCGCAACGACGTCGAATGTTTCATGCTCGGCGGGCGGTTGAGTGTTCATGGCGGGGTCAATGTCGGTGAGGAAACCGCCTCGCGGCTGTCGGATATGGCCGCCGATGCCGCCGTGTTGGGCGCCTGCGGCCTCGACGCCGGTTTCGGCATGAGTTCCGACGATTTCGAAGAGTCCCGGCTGAAACAGGCCATGGCCGGTTCGGCCGCACGCTGCATGATTCTGACCGACGCCAGCAAGGTCGGTCGGCGGGCGCGGCATCGAACGCTCCAGCCCAACGCCATCGACCTGGTCGTTACGGATGCCGACCGGGCCACCTGCGCCGAGTTCATCAAGCAGGGCGTGGAGGTCGACCGTGTCTGACATTCGCAAGGCGCGCCGCGCCGTCATCGCCATGTTCATCCTCAACGGCGCGCTGTTCGGCATCTGGGCGTCGCGCATCCCGGCCATCGCCGAAACGCATGGCCTGGGGCCCGGTCAACTCGGCCTGTTGCTGCTGCTCCTGGCAGTTGGCGCGATCATCGCCTTTCCTCTTGCCGGCCGTGGCGCCGACCGGTTCGGCGCGAACCTGATCACCTGGCGCGTCGCAATTGCCTATACGATCACCCTGTTCCTGATCGCACTGGCTCCCGGCACACCCTGGCTGGCGGCAGCCCTTTTCCTCTTCGGCGCCGCCCACGGCGCCATGGACGTTGCGATGAATGCCTGGGCCGGAGAGGTCGAGCGGCGCGCCGGCCGGCCGCTGATGTCATCCTTTCACGCCATGTTCAGCCTCGGCGCCGGTCTTGGTGCCGGCTCCGGCTACCTCGCCGTAACCGCCGGTTTCAACGTCCCGGTACATTTCATCAGCGTCAGCGCCGTTCTTGCCGTCATCGCTCTGCCGCTTGCAAAGATCCAATGGCAATCGGACTTGCGCCCGTCCGGCGAGGCGGCTCCCGTCTTCTCGCTGCCGAAAGGCGGCCTGCTGGCCGTCGGCTTCGTTGCCTTCTGCGCAGCGCTGGGCGAAGGCGCCATGGCCGACTGGAGCGGCATCTTCCTTGTGTTCGCCACCGGTGTGACGGAAGCCCACGCGGCACTCGGCTATGCCGTGTTCTCCGTCGCCATGGTGGTGATGCGCCTGTTGGGAGATCGAGTGATCCAGCGCCTCGGTCCGGTCGTCGCGGCCGGTCTCGCCGGTATCACTGCTTCAGCGGGCGCCACCATCGCCGTGGTGCTCGCATCTTTCCCGGCAGCGCTCACCGGCTTTGCTCTGATGGGGTTGGGCTACGCCGTCATCATGCCGCTGGCCTTCACCCGCGCCGCCAACGACCCGCACGTGCCACCGGGCGCCGCCATCGCCGGCGTATCCACGCTCGGCTACGGCGGTTTCCTCACCGGCCCGCCGCTCATCGGCTTCATCGCCGAAGCAACGTCGATCCGCCTGGCCTTTGCCGTGCTGGCCGCCTTCGCCCTCCTGATCGCCCTGATGGCGGGTGCACTGCGCCCGATTCAGCGAAGCGACAGTGCGGTGCGGGCTGATCGCGTCGAATGCACGTAGAAACGGTTGAAGCCAAGGTCATCTTTGCCAGCCGGGATCCGGTCAGTCGACTGCCTTAAGCGGCCATGGGACGAGACAAAGCAAAGCTTCGTCAACACGGCGTCTTTGGCATAGCGCCTGCCATTAAATCTACGCGGTAAGTTGGACTTGAGGTCGAACCGGCACTAGGATTGTTTGGCCTCGTCCATGGAGATCGCAGTTGACCGAAGACAAGCTCGGCCGAAGGCTTGCAGCCATTTTGGCGGCCGATGTGGTCGAGTTTTCCCGCGCCATGTATGAGGATGAGGACGGAACGATGCTCCGTCTGAAGAGGCTGTTGAGTGAGATAATCGGTCCCGAAGTTGAGGCCCATGAGGGCCGTGTTTTCAAGGAAGTCGGCGACGGTGTTCTGGCCGAATTTCCAAGCGCCGTTGGGGCTGCCTTGGCCGCCGAAGCGATCCGTCGCAGACTTCGCAACAGTGATATTGATCTCGAGCTCCGCATAGGCCTTCACCTGGGTGACGTGATCGTGCGTGACGGCGATCTCTTTGGCGACGGGATTAACGTCGCTGCCAGGCTGCAAGGTGAAGCAGAACCGGGCGGGACACTGGCCTCTGCTGCTTTCGTCGAGCAGGCTCGAAGGAAAGCCGGTTTCAAATTCGAGCCCGTCGGCCAAAGGACGTTGAAAAACCTGCCCAAGCCGATAGAGGTGTTCGCGCTCGGCGGGACGGCGCAGAAGGTCGCGCCGCGCCGACCCTGGCTGCTGCAGGCGTTGGCAGCCCTCGTCATTCTGGCGGTTGCCGCCGGTGGTTTCGGTCTCTGGACCATGTCCAATCGGAATGACAGCGCTGGGCTGCCACGCATCGCAGTCCTTCGCTTCGAGAATCGTTCCTCTGACGAAGAGCAGGCCTACTTCGCCACCGGAATGGCCGAAGACCTGATTACGGACCTGACCAAGGTCGAGGGCATTCGAGTGCTCTCCCCGAACTCCTCTTTCACCATTGATCCGGACATACCGACTGACGAGATCGCCAGGCGGCTGGATGTCAGCCACGTGCTGTCCGGAAGTGTCCGCCGCTCCGGCGAAGTGCTCCGAATTTCAACACGCCTGGTGGACGTTGCCGCCGACCACCCGATCTGGGCCGAGCGCTATGACGGCCAGGTTGAGGATGTTTTCGGCTTTCAGGACCGGATACGTGCCTCTGTCGTCACGGCGCTTCGCATCAATCTGACTGAAGCCGAAAAATCCGCGATCAGCGCCGCCGACACAGACAACCCCGCCGCATTCGATGCTTACTTGCGCGGATTACGGTCCATTGCCGCACGTCGACGCCTGGACGTCGAAGCCGTCGAGGCCGCACGAGAAGCCTTCAAACAGGCAATCCAATTGGACCCGAACTACGCATTGGCTTATGCCGGCCTCGCCTGGACCGAGTTCATCAGTTACGAGTCCGTCAACTATTACCGGGGCCCCGGCCGGGCTTTCGAACTCGCGGAACAATCCCTGGAGATTGCTGAAACCGCGCTGGCCCACCGGACCCTTTCCAAGCGCTATTTCAATTTGCTGTTCGAAGTCGATGATCGCCGTGATCTTGAAAAAGCCCTTGGCCACCTAAACACCGCACGGCAGCTGCAGCCAGGTGATCCGGACGTACTTGCCGATCTCGCATCGACGCTTCCCTTTGCCGGCCAACCACAAGAGGCGTTGGGGTTGATCAGGCGCGCGATGGAGCTAAATCCCGCGCATCCCAATTGGTACTACGCTGCGTCCGGTGTTGCCTTTCTTCTGTCCGGGCAGGCCGATCAGGCCGTCCGCGATCTCCAAAAATGGTCGGAAGCAGATCCGAACTGGCACATTCCGTACCTGTTTCTGGCATCCGCCTACGGTAATGCCGGGCAAGAGCAGAAGGCGCAGGCAGCATTCAAGCGCCACAACGATCTGATCGGGAATTTTTCACTCTACGCCATCAATCGGACTTGGCCGATGGCAGAGCGAGAAAAGGAAGTGTTCAACCGGGGCCTGCAGGTTGCCGGAGTCAAGTGACGAAATGACCCCAGGCAGAAAACTCATCCGCTGAAGCAAACTGAGTAAGTGGCAATTGGTCCGGGATAACCATGGTATCCAACCTGAACGGCGCCCCGAACATTACCTTTGGTTGTATCGAGCCGCACACCTCACCATATTCTGTCTATGCGGAAATTCCATTCGCTTGGCGACGCCATCGATCACCTTACCTCTCGCGACCAGGAGAGTGTCGACTGGAGTGCAAGGCTCACCGATGAAGCCTTTGGTATACTGTGTTCGGCTTTCCCAAACATGTCTCGCTATCGCATCCGGGTTTTGCACTACCCGGACTACTTTGCGTTCACCGCGGCGGGCGATCATATTTTTCTGACTAGGTCCCTGCTCGAGCTTTGCAGGTCAGTTGACATGGCTGCATTTGCGATTGCTCACGAGATCGCCCACCATGAGTTGGGCCACCTTCCCAACGTATCTGAAGGGGCGAACGGTCGGATCAAGATTGCAATGCTGCAATTGCGAGGTGTTTTGACGCCTTTCGCACGTGCGCGCAGGGAAGTTGAAGCTGATTTGTTTGCGGTCGACACGTGTGAACGTGCCGGTCTGTCGGGCAAGAAATGCGTGCGGTTGTTCCAGATTCTCGAAAAGAGCGCCCTGGATAAGGGTTATTTCGGATCCGTGTTTGGAAGTGATGCATTTTACTGCACCGAGATGTCTTCCATTGAGAGGCGTAGGAAGATCGGTCTCTATCTTCTTCGCCACGTAAATTACCCCTTCAGGGTCCGAAGAATCCTGGCCGAGCAGCACATTGGCGTTCGCAACCCGATCCAAGTGTTCCTGAACTAGCTGCAAACGGCAAGCAGCGGCGTAAAACCGCGGTAACCTGCCTAACGGACTTCGTTCACGTAACGGTGCTTTTCCGTGCGGGCAAAGTGACGGCTGACGGCGATCGGACGGTTGCGGTGGTCGTAGGCGACCTGACGCATCTCGAGCAGGGCATGCGGTGGCGGGCTGGTGATACGCAAGGCCTTCACCTGCTCGGGAGTCGCGATCTTCGCTCCCAGTTCTTCCCGCACGGCGGAAAGCCTCAGTCCCGACACTTCAAGCAGCCATTTGTAGATGAGCGTCGGCGCTTCCTGCTGACCGGCAGCCAGCGGTTTTGCGTAGACCGCGGGCAGCACGAAATGATCCAGCATGGTCGGACCATCCTCGGTCGTGCGAACACGATTGATCTGGACAACCCTGTCATCTGACACGGGTTGAAACAGTTTTTGTTCTTCCTCGGTCATGGCTCGCACTTCCGTGCTGACCGGTTCCACTTCGGAATTGACGACCGTCCCGTCGATCCGGTGCAGGCGAAAAAAATGGTAGAACATATCAAGCGTGTTCAGGGTCGACCGGCCTGTGACAACCGTGCCGACGCGCTGACGACGCATGATGACGGATTGCCGGACCAGTTCGGCCATCGCGCGCCGGACCGTGCCGTAGGACACACCCAGGGTCTCGGCAAGCTCCATCTCGGTCGGAAGGACAAAGCCCTCCGGCCACTCTCCCAAAATGATGCGCTTCAGGATGTTTTCTTTGACCTGCTCATAGAGCGGAGTGGTTGTCATATTCCAGCGCAGCTTGCCTTGGGTTTGCGGGCCTTGTCGTTACGCATGTCAAAACGCTTGCGTCAAGAGCCGATCTGTATTTCTATATAGAAATGGAAGATGCCTCCATACGCAAGGAACGGGTGGTTGCCATTCTCAAAACGGCAATCGCCTGTGACACGAGCTATCCGCCCGGTGAGAACTATGCGGTTTTCGCCGATCTGATGGAGCGGGCCTTTGCTCCATTGGGTGGATCAAGTGAGCGCATCTTGGTTCCCGATCGGCTGTGGCAGGTGGCCGGAGCGTCCGGCGAGCGCGTCAATCTCATCATTCGGCCCGACCTCGGAACACCGGACACACCGGAAGCGATGATTTACGTCCACACCGATACGGCACCCGCCGGGGACGGCTGGAGCAGCAATCCGTTTGAACTCGTGAGTGACGGCGACCGCCTCTACGGACGCGGGACCGCCGACATGAAGGGGACCATCGCCTCCATCGCGGACGCCCTGCTGCGGCTCTCCAAACGTGGTGTTCCGCTGGCCTATCGCCCCGTCCTTGCCTTTTGCACCGATGAGGAAGGCGGCCGTTATCCCGGTATCCGCTATCTGGAGGAGCAGCAGTTGGTGCCTCCGGTGGTGATCAATCTGAACGGTTCCGCAGAGCCGCGGATCTGGGCGGGCTGCCTCGGCTCGTTGACATTGCAGCTCACTGCTGAGGGGCGTTCGGCCCATTCGGGGTCCGGCGCGGGCATCAATGCGTTTGAAGAGTTGATACCTGCCTTCACGGCGCTGTCAGAGCTTGCCGCGGACCTGTCGCAACGTGCGACCGAAATGCCGCCGCACCCCTCAGCTTCCGGGCCACTGACCGCACGGTTGTCGATTACCGCCGTCGAGGCCGGACAAGGTGCAGCCGCGATTCCCGGCAAATGCACTGTCACGATCAACCGCCGTTACCTGCCCGAGGAACGCTATGAGAGCGTGTTGAACGAAATCCATCAGACGCTGGAGGAGGCACTCTCGGAAAGCCGCCTCACTGCGTGGAACCTTGAGGAAACCGGCCATCTGCCGCCGGTTGAAAACGCGCCCGGCGCCCCGAGTGACCGCTGGAATCATGCGCGCTCGCAGGCCTATGCCGTGCCGTTAAGCGAGTTTCGCCGTTACGGATCCGGCTCATCATCCGATTTCGGATGGCTGACACAAAAGCCGGAAGGCACATTCGTTCTCGGTGGACTGGCCCGACCGGACCGCAATGTCCACGCCGCCGACGAATTCACGACATACGACGATATCTTCGCACTCTCACAAGCGCTCGAGTTGTTCTTCGATGCGACCTTCTCCCCAGCTCTGCCGATAAATCCACCAGCAACAGAGAGGACACAATGACATATCGGATTTCCCGTCGAGGCTTTCTTTATACGACAACCAGTGCCATGGCGTTGGCGACCCTGGCGCCGGTAATGCCCACCTTCGCGGCCACTCCCGGTGGTACGCTGCGCGTGGCGCTCAATGTGACGCCGTCGGTTCTGAACCCGATGCTGACGCGCCTCAACTCCGAATACATGATCAGCGAGATGCTCTATTCGGGCCTGACTTATCTTCAGCCTGACATGTCCGCCGGGCCTGATCTGGCATCCGAATGGAGTGCAAATGGCGACGCCACGGAGTGGACCTTCGTCTTGCGCGATGACGCCGTCTTTTCCAATGGCGATAAGGTGACGCCGGCGGATGTTGCCGCCTCTTTCAAGAAGCTCCTGGATCCTGAAACGGCCGCTCCGGGCAGCCGAAACCTCGGACCGATCTCCGAGGTCGTCGCCGGTGATGGCAACACTGTGATCATTCGCACCGCCTCGCCATTTGCCGACCTTCCGGTGGCCCTGTCCTATCCGACCGCCAAGGTAATCCCGGCTTCGATCGCTGAGGGCGATTTCGAAAGTCTGGCCACCAAGCCCGTCGGCTCGGGCCCGTTCCGCCTTGAGGAGTTTCTCCCGGATCAAAAGGCGGTACTGGTGAAAAGCCAGGACTACTACATCCCGGATCAGCCCTATCTCGACCGTGTTGAAATCATCACCTATCCAGACGCCGCCGGGTCAGCGGCCGCAATGCTGGCCGGAGAGGTCGACCTGCTGTTGGAAGTGCAACCGACCGACTACGAACGCATCAGCTCCGCCAACGGAGTCGTTGGCATGCGCACACCGTCAGGGCGTTTCCTGGATGTGGTGATGGATTGCACGGTCGAGCCGTTCAACGATCCGCGCGTGCGCCAGGCGCTGGCCATGGCCGTTGACCGCCAGGCAATGGTCGAACTGGTGGCAGAAGGCTACGGCACACCCGGCAACGACACGCCCGTAAACTCGGCCTATCAGTATTACAGCGAAGCGCCGCTCAAGACCTACGACCCGGCCGGCGCAAAGGCTCTCCTCGCCGAAGCCGGCTATCCTGACGGCATCAAGATCGACCTTGTGGCATCCGTGCGTCCGGCATATCGGTCGGCCATGGCGGTTGTCCTGCGTGAAATGGCGGGGCCCGCCGGCTTTGACATCACGGTCCAGACGATGGACCATCCGACCTATCTGGACACCGTGTGGCGCAAAGGCCGGTTCTATGTGGGTTTCTACAACATGCAGCCGACGGAAGGCACGATCTTCAACCTGCTGTTCACGTCGAAAGCGAACTGGAACGAAACGCGTTGGAACAATGCGGAATTTGATGCGCTTGTCTCCGAAGCCGATGCCACGGTTGATCCGGCCCGACGCGGTGAGCTCTATGCTTCCGCTCAGAAGCTCATGCGAGACCAGGTTCCCGCATTGATCCCATGTTTCTTCGATCTGCTGGGAGCGCGTTCAACCCATGTCGAAAACTATGTGCAGCACCCAAGGGGCGCGAACTTCGCGCTGCACAAGGTTTCCCTGTCCGCTGACGCACCGTCTCGATAGGCGACTTCGGGCATGAGCGCTGCATACGTCATCAGGCGTCTGTTTTATCTCGTTCTGACGGCGCTGGTCGTCTCGATGATCGTCTTCGGGGTGACACAGGTGCTGCCGGCGAATGCAGCGACCATGATTCTTGGCGAATACGCGACGGACGAGGCCCTGGCGACCCTGACAAGCCGCCTGGGCCTCGACCAACCGGTTTACGTGCAATACTGGGACTGGCTCCGGGGTGTCCTTCATGGAGACTTCGGCACCTCCTTGCGAACCGGTCAACCGGTCAGCGACACGATTTTTGCCGCCCTCGGCAGATCAGCCATTCTGGCCGGGTTATCGCTGTTTCTGGTCTGCCTGATCGCTTTTCCAATCGGCGCACTGGCGGCAGCAAAACGGGGATCGGTGACCGATCTCGCCGTGTCGCTGGTCAGCTATATCGGCGTTTCCATGCCGGAATTCGTGCTGGCCACGCTGCTGCTCGTGTGGCTCGCCGGCCCGGATATCGGCCTGTTCCCAACATCCGGCTACGCGCCCTTCGCGGATGGACCTCTCAAGGCCTTGCATCATCTGGCGCTGCCGGTCCTGACGCTGGCAATCATTCTGACCGCCCATATCAGCCGAATGGTCCGGTCCGAAATGGCCGATACGCTGCAGAGTGACTTTGTCCGGGCGGCGAGGCTACGCGGCCTTTCGAAACGGCGCGTTCTTATCGCCCATGCGCTGCGCAACTCGATGCTGCCGGCCATCACCGTGGTCGCCCTGGACATTGGCTATCTGATTGGCGGCATAATCGTGGTCGAGGAGGTGTTCGCCTTTCCCGGCGTCGGGCGGCAACTCATCCTGGCGATCCAGAACCGCGATCTTCCGATGCTGCAGGCCGGCGCACTGATCATGGCGATGACCTATGCCTTGGCGAATCTGCTTTCCGACTTTGCCTATGCCATGCTCGACAAGAGGATCGTCCTGGAATGACGGCTCTGAAAACCCTGCTGCGGCTGCCCCATGGCGCAATTGGACTGCTCCTGTGCGTGTTTTTGCTGCTGATCACGATTTTCGGGCCATTGCTAGCTCCCCATGATCCCGAAACGATGAATTTCGGCAGCCGTTTCGCGCCACCCAGCGCCGAATTCCCACTCGGCACCGATTGGTATGGGCGCGACCTGCTCAGTCGGCTGATGGTCGGAGCACAGCCGACCATTCTTCTGGCGCTTCTGGCCACGGTGCTCGGAACCGGCGCCGGCGCCGTGATTGGAATTGCATCCGGCTATGCCGGCGGATGGACGGACGAGATCGTCATGCGATTGACCGACGCGCTGATCGCCATCCCCTCGCTGTTGCTGTCGCTGATGATCCTGACCGTTCTCGGATCGTCCTCGATCAACGCCGTCTTGGCGATCGCCATAGCGTTCACGCCCGGCATGGCGCGCATCTCCCGGTCGATCACGCTGCAGGTCAGGAATCTCGACTACGTCGCTGCTGCACGCTCTAGAGGCGAGGGCGTCGGCTGGATCATCTTTGCTGAAATCCTGCCGAACGTCGCCGCTCCGGTGGTTGTCGAAGGCACGATCCGCGTCGCATTCGCCATCATGACGCTTGCGACCCTGTCCTTTCTGGGGTTGGGCGCTCAGCCGCCCTCGCCTGAGTGGGGCCTGATGATATCCGAAGCCCGCGATCATCTGTTCCGGTCGCCCTGGCCGGTGCTGGCGCCGGCAGTCGCCATCGCCACTGTCGCCATCGGCTTCAACCTGTTGGGCGATGGCCTGCGCGACGTTCTCAATCCGAAAGTCGTGTCATGACCGTTCTGGCGATCGAAGGCTACGCCCTGAACTATGCGTCGGCACGCGGCGAAGTCCGCATTCTCGACCAGATCGACATGTCGATTTCCCGTGGCGAGGTGCTGGGGCTCGTCGGAGAAAGCGGCTCGGCGAAATCGTCCCTCGCCAATGCCATCATCCGGGACCTGCCCGGAAAGGTGACATTCGAGGCCGGGCGCATTGCACTGTCCGGCGACGATCTCATGACACTTGATGAGGCAGGGCTGGGAGCCATTCGTGGACGTCGCGTCGCCATGGTCTTCCAGGATGCCGCGACCGCCCTCGACCCGGTTCAGACGCTCGGAGGACACCTGCGGGAAGCGCTGGCCGCCTACGGCTTCGAGGGCGATCCGGACGAGCGGATAATGGAACTCTTCGAGACGGTTCGCTTGCCCGACCCGAGGGAACTGCAGGATCGGTATCCGCATGAGGTGTCCGGCGGTGAGAAACAGCGCGTCGTGCTGGCCCTGGCCTTCGCCGCCAACCCCGACCTGATCCTTTTTGACGAACCAACATCGGCGCTTGACGCCACTACGGCTGCAACTCTTCTCGACCTCATTCGGGACCTGAAACAGCGCACCGGGTTCTCGGCGTTGTTTATCAGTCACGACCTTGGCGCCGTGTCCGCGGTGGCCGACCGTGTCGCGGTCATGTATGGCGGGCGTGTCGTGGAAGAAGGGCCGGCGGACCTGCTATTCTCCGCACCACGTCATCCCTATACGCGCGCTCTTCTTGCCTCGCTCCCGCGACCGTCGGATACGTTGACGCACCGTGCATTGAACACCAACGCAGCCAATCCCGCTCCGCGACTCACCGCTCCGCCGCCCTGCATTTTCGCCGCCAGCTGTCCGCATCATGCGCCGGACGTTTGCGACACGGCGCCGGTTACGCTTCAGAAACAGGGAGACCGGTCGCTTGCCTGCGCGCGCGGCGGATTTGAAGGCGACGAGTGGAACCAGCGCGAAGCGGACATTGCCGCATCGGATCGCGACTTCGCTCTCGAGATCAGGGATCTCACGGTTGTCCATCGACGCAAGGGTTTGCTCAACCGGCTCGCTGGAAAGGGCGCGGCATCCGTCTACGCCGTTACGGAGGCCAATCTTGCGGTGCGTCGCGGCGAAACCCTGGCACTGGTCGGCGAGTCCGGCTGCGGAAAATCAACCCTCGCGAGAGCTCTCGCCGGGCTGCTCCCCTTTTCGGGCAGCGTCAGTCTCAATGGCCAGCCGGTCGATGACCTGAACAAGGCCTACCGGTCGCGGGTCCAGATGATCTTCCAGAATCCGGACAGTTCGCTCAATCCGAGGCACTCGGTGCGGACCATATTGTCCCGACCGCTTCGCCTGTATCGGCCCGATCTGAAACGCTCCGAAATCCCCGATGAAGTCAACCGCATCCTGGAGCAGGTCAGGTTGTCGGCGGACTACAGCCAGCGCTATCCGCACCAGCTCTCCGGCGGCGAGAAGCAACGGGTCGCCATTGCCCGAGCCCTTGCCGCTCGGCCGGAGATCATCCTGTGCGACGAGATCACGTCCGGCCTCGATGCAGCGGTCCAGGCATCGATCGTCGCATTGTTGCGCGATATCCAGGACGAGACACAGATTTCGCTCGTCTTTATTTCCCATGATCTCGCCATTCTGCGTCATCTGGCTCATCGCGTGGCGGTCATGTACCTCGGAGAAATCGTCGAGGAGCGCGCCATGGAAACCATCAACGGGCCGCCCTACCACCCCTATACCGAGGCACTGATGTCGTCGTCGTCCGCCCTGGATCCCATGGCGACGACACGGCGGGTAAGGTTGAGCGGAACCCTGCCGACCCGAACGGAGCGTAACCCGGGCTGTGCATTTGCAAGCCGCTGCCCACGCAACCTCGGTGACATTTGCTCTACAACCCGACCACCGATCCACAGTCTGGAAGATGGTCACAGGATTCTATGTCACATGGACGCCCAGAGCCTCCGGAGCGTCCCGGCCATATGGCAATTCGACGGACTTGCGGAAACAGCAAAATGACCCAAACCAACGTGATTGATAACCTCGACGAAGAGGCCTGTTATCAACGGCTGATCGATCTGATCCGCCACAAAAGTTACACGCAGACCGATGGGGAGCGACAGCTGGCGGAGCACGTTCACTCGGTTTGCCAGGCCATGGGTCTGCAGAGCCGGCTGCAGCCGGTGACGGGAGGCCGCTTCAATGTGATCGCCACCTATCCAGGCACCGGCGGTGGCTCGAGTCTTCTCTTCAACGGACACCTCGACACCAATCCGGTGACCACCGGCTGGACGGTGGATCCCTGGGGTGGCGTCATGGATGACGAATTCATCTACGGGATTGGCGTGTCGAACATGAAAGCCGGCGACGCGGCTTACCTGTGTGCCGTCGAGACCCTTCAAAAGGCCGGAATCCGCCTCAAAGGCGATGTCGTTCTGTCCTTTGTTGTCGGCGAGTTGCAGGGTGGCATCGGCACCGTCGACATGATCGCCGATGGTGTGCGGACCGACTATTTCATCAATTCCGAGCCGACGGACCTGCAGGCCATCACGCTGCATGCCGGCGCTTTCGTCTTTTGCATCGACCTGATCGGCGACACCCGGCACATGTCCAAGCGGGAGAAAGCGACCGACGCACTTGCCGCGGCTACGCAACTCGTGCCGCAAATCAACGCGATGACTTTCTCCGGTGCCGACCGGCCGGAGCACACCATGGTCAACAGGGCGCAGGTCGGAGTTATGCGAGCGGGTCTGGGCGACGAATTCCTGGAATGGCGCCCGCCACAGGTTGCGGACCGCGCCCGCCTGCTCGGATCGGGCCGCTATGGCCCGTCGCAGTCGATTGAAGGATGCCTGAACGACATGCGGGCGCTGTGCGAGGGGCTGAAAACGGATTTTCCCGATCTTTCCTATGAAGTGTCTCAGCGCGAGGCTCTGCACAAGGGACCGAGCATGGCGCCCTTCGAAGTGTCCCCGCAAAGTCCGGTTGTCGCGGCGATCAATCGCGCCCACGAAACCGTGCGCGGTGCGGCACAGCCAACGGGCCCGATCGCACCACCCTGCTTTTTCGGCACCGATGCCGCTCATTTGGCCGATGCCGGAATGGAGGGTGTTGTTTGCGGCCCCGGGGGTGAATTCAACACCATGCCGGACGAACGCGTCCGCAAGTCGCAGTTCATAGACTGTGTCAAAATGTACATTCTGGCCATCCTCGAGATCTGCGAGACCGAATGACGGCGCCGTCTCCATTTCGCGAGCGGTTGGCCAGACTTCGCAAGGCGATGGCCGACGCGGATGTCGACGTGTTCCTGTGCGATCACGCCGAGATGCTTGCCTGGCTCAGCGATTTTACGATTTCGGAGACGTTCTATCGCGGCGTTGTGGTTCCGCGAGACGGCATGCCAACCTGGATCCTGCGCGAAATCGATCGCGAACCGTGCCGCGACGCCACATGGATCGAGGACATCCGAACCTTCCACGACGATGAAGATCCCTACGCGGTCGTCAGCGAGGTGATCGGGAAAACCGGGGCCAGACGGCTCGGCGCCGATTTCCAGAGTTTTGGCTTCACGGCTCACAGCTGGCGCAGCCTTGGGCAGCTTCTGCCCGATGTCGAGATCGTGGACCTGCCCCGCCTGTCGGATCGTATTCGCGCGCAAAAGGACGAAAGTGAGCTGGGCTATATCCGCCAGGCGGCAGCAATCGCAGACCAGACCATGGCGTTCCTCGCGGACAGTGTCGACACAGGTGAGCGCGTGCGCGACGTCATTGCCCGGGCCTCGGCTTTTGCAATTTCGAAAGGCGCCGACGACCATTGGGTCGGGCCTATTTCGGTTTCCCGCAGCGTCGCGTCAGGGGGCCATTCCATGGGCTTTCTGCATGCCCGAAACGATGATCGCCGATTGGAAGTCGGCGATGTCCTGCATGTCGAGCTGGTGCCGAAATTCAATGGATATTCTGCCCGTATGATGCGGTCCATTCGATTGGGACCCGCTTCGAACCAGGAACGGGAGACCATGGAAACGCTTGTTTCCGTGCAGGACAGACAGATCGCAGCGATGTCTCCGGGTTCCCGAGCCTCGGACATCGATGCACTGGTGAGACAACCGATACTCGCTGCCGGCTTACGCAACGACTATCCGAACATCACCGGCTATCAATTGGGCCTCTATGCCAAGACGCCGCGATCCTCGGACACATCCCTGAGCTTCCACCCCGCCGCCGACTGGACACTTGCCGACCGCCAGGTCTTCCACATGTACGTTTCGGCCGATGGACTTTCCGTCTCCGAAACGGTGATGGTAACGCCGTCGGGCGGGGAGCGATTGACGAAGACGGCACGATCCCTGCTGCAAGCGCGGTCCGCGGAACACTGACATCCCACGGACATTGCCGAGGATCCGCGGTGGCTGACTACATCTGCGAACGAGCAAACTGCAGACACCCGAACAAAGGTGCTTCGTCGCCTTCGATGACATGAATCGGCAGCGCTTCAGCCAAAGCCTGCATCCGGCCTTTTCTGAAACAGTTTTGCAGAAACCCCGAATCCGGCGCGTTGAGCAAGGGCCACAGAGCGCGCCCCAACCCGCCGGAGATCCAGACGCCGCCCGTGGCAAAGAACGTCATGGCGTGATCGCCGGTGGCTCTTCCGGCAATACGGCAGAATTCGTGACAGGCCTGCACGGCATCACTGTCATCGCCGCGCAAAGCCGCCGTGAGGATCGCGTGGCTCGTCTTGCCGGATTGCTCGCCACGTACCAGATCATGGATGGCAACGAGCCCGGACCCGGACAGCACCCTGTCCAGCGAGCATCGGCCATAGAGCTTGCCGGCCCAGTCCTGCAGTTTCCTGTCGAAAGCAGTCTCCGCCGGAAATGTCGCATGTCCGGCTTCGCAGGCGAGCACGGTTCCATTGGGTGCCAGCACTGCCGTGTTGAATCCGGTGCCGAAGTTCACGACAAGGCGGTTTCCGAGCGGATCTGGGTGCCCTTGGTTGAGCTGGCGTGTGCGCAAACCGGTGGCGTCCAACCCAAGGGCGACGGCCTGCAAGTCGTTCAGGAAGGCCACCTCGGCCCCTTCCAAAGCGGTGCTCAATTCATGCTTCGACAAAACCCAGTCGCGGTTAGTCAGTTGAACCTCACTCGCAAGGGCCGGCGCTGCCAAAGCGACGATAACTTGCTCGATGGGCCCAATTCCGGCTCCGTTGCGATAGGCTTGCAGCGCAGACAGGAAATCGGTGAAGTCGTCGTTCTTGAGCGCCACGATGCGATCGCGGTCAATACCACCGCCGCCGTCCGGGGTCGTGAAGCGGCAATTCGTGCCGCCAAGATCGCACATCACAAGTGTCATATCGCATCCGTCGCTTCAGACTGCCTGACGTTATCACGAAAACGCGTCATGCTGGTTTCTTGAGGCGCCAGACCTGTTCCACCGGATAAATCCTGGCCCAGTCCGAGGGAATGGCAGCACGTGTTCCCTTGGCCCATTCGGGTGCGTAGAGCTCATCGTATTTCGTGACCTCGAAGCCGATCTCTGCGAACAGCTTCATCCAGTCCGATATCGTCAGGTTGAAACACACACCCGTCGGTTCGAATTCGACCTCGGTCCAGTCAGCACCCCACATGTCGCGGTAGGGGCGATGCAGCGTCCGGTCGGCGGGCGATCCGTCAAGGGGCGAGCAGATCAGCGACAGCGGGTGGTTTCCGAGAAACACCAGCCGCCCGCCCGGACGCATCAGCCGCCAGGCTTCACGCAGCCACTTCTCCGGCGGACACCAGATCGATGCGCCATATTCCGAGATGGCGAAATCGAACGCGCCGTCCGGCAAGCCGGTTGCTTCGGCATTGCCCTCGATGAAGGTAATCTCGGCCTTGTGTTCTTCTGCGAGATCGCGCGCCGTTGCCAACTGTTCTGCGGAAATGTCGATGGCCGTGACCCGCGCCCCGCGCCGTGCCATCCAGAAGGAAACGTATCCTGTCCCGCACCCCAGCTCGATGGCATCGACACCTGCCATGTCGGCAGGAAGCATGTCGAGGCCTTCCTCGGGATTGCCCCAGGTGCCCCATTCGGGTGTCTCCAGACTCCAACGCTCCTTGGCGAACTCGACCCAATTGGCCGCGTCGGAGTTCCAGATATCCCTGTTCGTCGACAAATAATCGCGCGTCATGGCCCACTCAATCGCTATTCGAGGGCTCTGCCTTACCACACCCGCGGGCCCGACAAACCCCGTCGGTCACTAGCAAATCTGTAGCAAACGTGGCGCAACTAGATTGAAGGGCGATCTGTCACCGAAACGCGTCAAAGTCGAAGCGATAAGTCAGTCCGGCTCCGATGGTGATGTTGTCGTCATCACCCTGCTGGACAATCGGACTGTCCGCGGCATCGCCGACAAAGCGGTCCCAACCGGCCCGCACATGCAACGTGGTCCTGTCAGTGATGGCGTAGTTCGCCGTCAGATCGAAACCCACGGACGAAATCCCGGCACTGGGCCGGTAGGCGGTCAACGTGGACCCGGGTGCTGCGGCCTCCGCTGCGGTCACGCCGAAATAGGTCCGCATATACTCCCCGGAACCCCAGTTGATGCGGGGGCCGAAAACCAGTTCCAGGCGATCTGTCGGTTCGGTGATCACCTCCAGACCGAAACGGCCAACCTGGCCGCTATAACCGCCGAAACCCTGCCTTACCTCAGCATAACCACGAAGCCAGTCGTAGCGGTAGCGAACCCCCAAGCCGAACTCGACGGATGAATCGATGGTTGTCGTGCCGGTCAGGTCGGGCGAATCCGACGCTTCACGTTTTCCGATAAAGGAAAAGGCCGGATAGAAGCCCCAGCCGCGGGTCTTTTCCTCTCCGTCGACCACCTGGCCGAGCCCCGGAAGGTACAGCCGGTCGACGGCGACGATCGGCAGGGGAGTGAGGATGTAGGAGTCTGCGCCCGGATATTTGGGCTGGTACTGTGCGCCGATGCCCAGATGAATGACATATTGCTTCTGCGGCGTCGTGAAACCGCCCGACGTGTCGGAGGCATGGGCCACAGCACCTTGCGCCGCCAAAAAGACCCCAACCGCCAGAACTCGCTTTACGGAACTGTTCATCCGTTTACCCCACTCAAACCCGATTCGCCGTCCAGACTGTATATTGGCAATCCGGTTAAGGGTAGGTTTTGACATTTGCAAAGTTTCCGAATTTGTCCGACAGGATGGAGGCCTCTGGCCGGGCCCAACTCTGGATTACGCACAAGACATACACTCGGATCAACGTCGACTGACGAAAGCATGAGGATGTGATGGTCAATTTGAACGAAGTCGACTGGTCGCAGTTACCACAGCCGCAGGACGACAACGCCTGTGCGCATCTGACCGGTATGTCGTTGTGCAAGGTCCGGCTCCCGGCAACGGATGGATCGCATGTGGATCTCCCGGCACTCTCAGGCACGACCGTGCTTTACATCTATCCGATGACGGGTCGGCCAGATCAATCGCTCCCCCACGGTTGGGACGAGATACCGGGTGCCCGTGGATGCACGCCGCAATCCTGCTCCTTCCGCGACCACTATGCCGACCTGAAGGCACTCGCAGTCGACCATCTCTATGGTCTCTCGACGCAGACAACTGAGTACCAGCGCGAGGCGGCGGAGAGGATGCACTTGCCTTTCCCGCTGCTTTCGGATGCGAAGCTCGAGTTCGCCAAGGCGATGCGGCTGCCCACCTTTGACGTGGACGGGATGGTCCTGCTGAAACGCATGACAATGATCGTGCGGGACGCGACGATCCGGAAAGTCTTCTATCCGGTCTTTCCGCCGGACCGGAATGCAGCAGACGTAATCGCCTGGCTGAAGGGCTAACGCCCTGCGCAGACAACGTCACAGGATCTGACTGAGGAATTCTTTCGTGCGCGGGTCGCTTGCGCTGTCGAAGAATGTATCCGGCGGACCGTGCTCGACGATGATGCCGCGATCGGTGAAATAGATGTGGTCGGCGACTTCGCGGGCAAAGCCCATCTCGTGGGTGACCAGAATGCAGGTCATGCCGTCTTCCGCGAGATCCTTGATGGTCACGAGGACCTCCTTGACGGTCTCCGGATCGAGCGCCGCCGTCACCTCGTCAAACAGCATCACATCGGGGTTCATTGCCAATGAGCGGGCGATGGCGACGCGCTGCTGCTGACCGCCTGACAGTTCGCCGGGATAATTGTTTTCCTTGCCCTGCAGCCGCACCTTTTCGATCAGCGCACGAGCGCGCCTTTCAACCTCTTCCTTGGGCTGCTTGAGCACCTTCAACGGCGCCATCATGACGTTTTCCAGGGCCGTCTTGTGGGGAAACAGGTTGTACTGCTGGAACACCATTCCGACCTTCTTGCGCAGTTCCAGCTTGTCGAGTTTGGGGTCGTGGACCTCCTGCCCCTCGACCTTGATGGAGCCCGACTGGATATCGTTGAGCGCATTGATGCAGCGGATGAGCGTCGATTTGCCGGAACCGGACGGACCGATAATGCAGATGACCTCGCCCTTCATGACGTTGAGCGAGACGCCCTTGAGCACTTCAAGTTCGCCAAACGATTTGTGCACGTCCTGAATGGAGACGATCGGTTGATCGGGTGACCAGGTACCGGCGGTCATGATGGCCTCCTAGAGTTTCACCGCAAATCGCCGTTCAAGCGCGATGGTGGCGCGGGCGATCGGGTAGCAGTAGACAAAGAAAATGAGCAGGGCAAAGCCGTAGAAGGGAACCAGGAGTTCCGGCCGGTTGTTCTCGGCTTCAATGGCCTGACGGCTCAGCGTGATGATCTCTTCCACGCCCAGCAGGGAACACAGCGGCGTTGCCATGGTGAGGATGGCGTACCAGTTCATCCAGGGTGGGATCATCCGCTTGAAACATTGCGGCAGGATGATCTGCCAGAGCGTCTGTTGCCGGCTAAAGGCCAGCGACTCGGAAGCTTCCCATTGGCCGCTGGGGACCGATTGCACGGCGCCGCGAACGATCTCGGCAATGTTGGCCATAATCGGCAGGCAGAGCCCGAAGACCGCCTTCATCCAATCGGGAATGTTGAATGTCACGCCAAAGATCGTCACCTGGAACGGCAGCGCCAGCAGAACGATGAACAGCAGCACCAGCCACGGAGAATTGCGGAACGTCTGGGTGATGATCTGCGCCGGCACGCGGATGAAACCGTTCGGAGAAATCTGCATGAGGCCGAGCACCACACCGAGAAGCGTGCCGATGGCCATGGCAAAAAACGAGATCAGCACGTTGAAGAGGAAGCCGCTGCCGACAATGAACGGCATCCATTTCACCAGGGCGGCAAAGGCGTCTCCATAGCTATAGCCATTGGCGGCCAGCGCCCAGGTCGGCACGAAGGCAAGGATGCAAACGGCGATCAGCCAGGCCGACCCCGGTATTCCGGCCAGCCAGCGGGAAAACAGCAGGTCGTCCGCCTCGCCGGCGGCGCGCGCCTTGAACGGCTTGAGCACGGGAAGATCCGTGGTCGGCGGGGTGTTGATACCGGGGATGGAGCTTTTTCTCATGGTGTCAGCTCCCGTAGCCCGGGATTTTCAACGCACGCTCCCAACGGTGCATGCCGTAGACAAGCACGCCAACCAGGAGAATGAAGGTGACGAACAGCACCAGCATGGTTGGGTACTGCGCGCTGGGGAAGTCGTTCCAGATGCCCACGCTTTCGTAAAGCAGTTCCGGGACGGCGATGCCCACGGCCTGCGTGGTGGTTTTCACCAGGTTCACCAGATTGTTGTTGAGTGCCGGCAGCGATACCCGGAACGCCAGCGGCAGCACGACTTCCGTATAGGTCTGCAATCGCGTGAAGCCGAGCGAGCTGGCGGCTTCTTGGGTCGATTCCGGCACCGCTTCGATGCCGGCGCGAAAAATCTCGACATTGAAAGCCCCGGCGAAGAACGACAGGGAGATGATCGCCCAGCCGACATTGGAGATGATCGGATATTCCGTCCAGCCATCCTCACCGAGCACCGTCGGGGTGAACTGCCCCAGCGCAAAATAGAAAAACAGCAATTGCACGAAGGGTGGCGTGTTGCGGAAAAACTGGATGTAACCCTGCACGACGTTGCGCAGGATGCGGCTGTTGGATCCCTGCAGCCAGGCACCGACGACACCGATGATGACCGAAAAGATCACGCAGGCGACGGATAGCAGGATCGTATATTGGATGCCGCCGACGATGCGCCAGAATTGGCGTTCATCGTAAAAGAAGATGAAATTCCAGCGTGGATGATCCTCGGCAATGTGCCGAAACAACTCCGTGAATGCCTCGAGCATTCAGAATTCTCCCCAATGCACCGCAATGAACGGGGCGCGAGCGCCCCGTTCTCAGGCTGTCTCAGTGTTTACTTCAGCCAGTCGGCGTATTGGTCCTTTTGCTTGGCCAGATATGCGGTGGGCTGAATGCCCCACTTCTTCTCCAACTCGATCAGGGTTCCGTCCTGGTGCATGTTGTAGATCAGGCCGGACATGAAATTGCCGAAGATGCAGTTCCGCTCAGCCAAGGGAACGGCCAGACCCCAGGGGTTATCATCCTCGGAGTTGAGCGGCATCTCGAAGTCGGCATATTCGCCCGATGCAAGGTCGGAGCCGATGGAAGAATCGTCATAGACCCAGGCCACGCATTTCTTGTCACGCAAGGCCTGTTTGGCCTCGGCGTTGCCGGTAAACGCGACGATGTTCACGCCGTAGCGCTCGGTGACCACCTGGTTGTAGAAAGCGCCCTGCTTGCCGCAGACGGGCTTGCCGCGCAGGTCTTCCCAGCTTTTGAAGCCGAGGGCCTTCGGCGCCATGATGTTGGTGCCGGACGTGTAATAGGGCGGCGAGGTGATGCCAACGATCTTGCGACGATCCTCGCGGTCGGACATCGTCGCAATGAACATGTCCGTCTTGCCCTGCTCGAGGAACTGCATGCGGTTCGACGATTGCACGGCAACGGTTTCCAACTCCACGCCCATGGCGTCTGCCGCAGCCTGGGCAATATCGATCTCCATGCCGACGATCGCGCCGCTTGGATCACGGTAACCCCAAGGCTTGTAGTCAGCCTTCACGCCGACGACGACCTTGCCGGCAGCCATGACCTTTTTCCAGACATCATTTGTGCACGCCGCCTGTGCCGACGCGGCGGTCACACCCAAAATGACCGCCGAGGCCACGGTCGTATTGAGAATTCTTTTGAACATTGATTGCTCCTGATTTTTTGTTCCCAGCCGAGTCGGGTCGAAACAGGCCCAAACCCAGCAGCTGGTCTTTCCCATATTCTTGCTGCGCTTTCTGGCTTCTACGTCCAGACTGCGCATCACCATTCCGCCGACAATCGCATGCGGAGTCAACACGACTTTGGAGGTATCTTGTTTGATAGATGGATATGGCACATGAAATGGAGCCGACGGATTGGCATCAAGATCTGCGCCCAAACAAGATGCTGAAGGAACGATCGAAATGAACACACTGCCCGCCCATGCATCCGTTGTCGTCATCGGTGGCGGAATCATGGGGTGTTCCACCCTCTATCATCTGGCCCAGATGGGCGTTGGGGATGCAGTTCTACTGGAGCGCAACAAGCTGACGTCGGGCACGACCTGGCACTCCGCCGCCCAGGTGCGGGCACTGCGCCATTCGCGCAACCTGACACGGATGATCCAATATTCGGTGGATCTCTATTCAAGACTCGAGCAGGAAACCGGGCAATCGGTTGGCTGGATCCAGAAAGGATCGCTTTCCATCGCCACCAATCCCGACCGTCTTACCCACATCAAACGGCAGGAAGCGCTCGCCCATGCCTATGGCATCGAGGCGACGTCGATCAGCGCCGGCGAGGCCAAGGAGCGCTGGCCCCTGATGAATGCCGATGATGTTCTGGGCGCGGTCTGGTCTCCGGATGACGGCCGTGTTTCTCCCTCCGATGTCTGTGCGGCACTGGTCAGGGCGGCGAAAGGGTTGGGAGCAAAAATCTTCGAAAACACAGGCGTAACAGGGGTGTTGACGGAAAATGGCACGGTGAAAGGCGTTGAAACCACCAACGGGGTCATAACCTGCGACGCCATCGCCCTGTGCGCTGGCCTTTGGTCGCGGGAACTGGGGAGCATGGCCGGTGCCGACGTTCCGGCCCTCGCCTGCGAGCACTTTTACCTGCTGACCAAACCCGTCGATGGCATTGTCGGCAACACGCCGACCCTGTCGGACCATGACAGCCACCTCTACATTCGCGACGATTCCGGTGGACTGCTGGTGGGGTGTTTCGAGCCCATGGGCAAACCCATTGCTCCGGGCGTTCTCAACGAAAGCTTCGAGTTCGGCCTGCTGCCGGAAGACTGGGATCACTTCGAGCCGATGATGGAGCTTGCCCTGCATCGCCTCCCGCCGCTTGAGACGGCCGAGGTCAAGATGCTGCTCAACGGGCCGGAAAGTTTCACTCCCGACGGAACGTTCATGCTGGGTGAAACGGCGGAAACCAAGGGACTCTTTTTGGGATGCGGCATGAACTCCGTGGGTCTGGCCTCCGGCGGCGGCGCTGGCATGAACCTCGCCCATTGCATTGTTCGTGGGCACACCGCCTATGACCTTGGCGAGGCCGACGCCAAACGGTTTGCCCCCATCTTAAACTCGATCGATCACCTGATGGCGCGGGCGCCGGAAATTCTCGGCACCCACTACGACATCGCCTATCCGGGCAAGCAGCTGAAGACAGCCCGTGATCTGACCCTCATGCCGCTGGACCGCGACTATCGGCAGGCCGGCGCCCATATGGGGCAATTCTACGGTTGGGAACGGCCTCTGTTCTTTGGCAAGCAGCAGGAACCCACCTTGCGTTTCGGGCGCCCCGACTGGTTTGAAAATGTCCGCGAGGAGGTGATGGCGGCGCATGAAGAGGCAGCGATCTTCGATGCCTCCTGCTTCGGCAAGATCGAAGTCACCGGACCGGACGCCGAACGGTTCCTCTTGCAGGTTTGTGCAGGGCACATGGCCCGGGCGCCGGGGTCGGTCATCTACACGGCCATGCTCAACGAACGGGGCACGTTTGAAAGCGACCTGACGGCACAACGCCTGTCGGACGATCACTACCGCCTGTTCGTTGGCACGGCCGCCATCAAACGCGATTTCGCCTGGCTCAGCCGCAGCGCATTGGCAGGTGGCTTTGACGTGCACCTGAAAGACAGCACGACAAAATACGCAACGCTCGCCCTGATGGGCCCGAAGGCCGCCGAAATCGTCACCCGATGCGGCGCCAGCGAGCTGAACGAGCTCGGCTATTTCAAGGTCGGCCCCGCCCACCTGGCCGAAAAGCACATTCGGGCTGCCCGCATGTCCTATGTCGGCGAAGCCGGCTGGGAAATCACCTGCCTGTGGGACAATGCCAAGCCGATCTACGACGCCATGGTCGCGGCGGGCGCGCGACCGGCGGGTCTCTATGCCCAGACCTCCATGCGCATCGAAAAGGGCTTCTGCGCCATGGGCCACGAACTGGACGGCGATGTTTCACCCATCGAGGCCGGGCTGGACTTTGCCACCCGAAAGGAAGGCGGTTTCACCGGTTTCGAAGCGATGCAGGAGCGCAAACGGCACGGCGCCAGCCGCCAAACCGTCAGCCTGTGTTTTGAAGATGAGGCTGCCGTGCCGCTCGGGCACGAACCGATCTATGTCGACGACGAAATCGTCGGCCAAACAAGCTCCTGCGCCTTCGGCTACCGGATCGGCAAACCGGTCGCTCTGGCGCATTCCACAACCAAGCTGCCTGACGGTTCTATCGTAGAAGTTGACGTCGCCCGCGAGCGTTTTCGGGCTCAGCTGAGCTATGCGCCCCTTTTCGACCCTTCAGGCGAGCGGATGCGGCCCGGTTGGG
The DNA here is from genome assembly GCA_965216535.1 of Hoeflea sp. Classification (GTDB taxonomy): domain Bacteria; phylum Pseudomonadota; class Alphaproteobacteria; order Rhizobiales; family Rhizobiaceae; genus Hoeflea_A. The sequence goes on along the minus strand of OZ244175.1, from coordinate 365,417 downwards.
CTTGAGCTCAAATGAGGCCTTCGGTTAAGCCGCTTCAACTGAGATCGAGTACACCGTTTTGAACGGTGATGACCCCTTAAGCCCGAGTGTTGTGTGGCCAAAGGAGGTCAAAGGATGGCGTTCGGACCGGCTTGGCCCGATTCCCAGATCAAACAGGGACGCCACCGGTTCTATCCCCAATCCATAGTGGCGATTGTTCCATGGGGATGCCGCGCGACCGCCATTTGAAATCCAGAGCAGGCAGAATGGAAATTGCGCTGCATTCCACAGAAGTTCGACGGAAAATCCAACGTCATGGTAATTCAGCCGAGCCTTCCCCGCATTCACGGCCACCTGAACAAGCTCTTCCGTCTGGCCCGCAAGCGGAAGATTGGTGATGTCGACGGGGACGCCGCCAAGGCCGGGCATTTTTGTCAAATCGGTAGAAGTCGCTTCCGGCAAAAGGCGCGAAACGCCCGGTTCCGTTTCCGCCGGATAAGCGGTTGCTGACTTTGCAGAAAGGTGCAGCTCAACAGCACCGGATCTTTCAGGGAGCGTGAACACGGGATGCAGTCCGACCGGCAGATTTTCATCGCGCCGCATGTGGATTTCGAGCTCCAGGTCAATGGCCGCCTCGCCTTCACGGCCTTCGACCTTGCGCACTATCCGTTCAACCGGATGGGTGTCGGGATAGACAAATTCGATCAAGACGCCGGTGCCAAAGTGTTCACACAGCTTCCATTCATCATTCGACGACACGCCGTGGGGATCGAGATGAAAACCCCAGTCCGTGTCGTCGGCTGCCTGCCATTCCTTTGGCAGTCCGGCAGGCGGCGCAGGCATTCCAAATGGAACGCAGGGCCACTCTCCCCGCAGACGTTGCAAAATACCTGGTAGACCATCCGCGCTTCCGGATTCATCGGCCCATGGCGCGATGGCGAACGGCTGAAATTCTCGATCGTTTTTCAGGCGGAATGTGACAGGCCCAAGCATACCGCCCAGGGCAGCGACTTCACCGTATCCCCTGTCCCACTCAAATGCCCAGGTCAGAGGGCTGTGTTCTTCAGAATTTGCCATACATCCTGTAGGCCTCGACGGGGTCTACTCCGGACAAAATCGCGGCACGAACCTTGTCTTCGGTGGCGATGGTGTTCTCGACCTCCGCCACCACGTCTTCAACAATTTCAGCGGGGATGACCACGACACCATCGAAATCGGCCAGCACATAGTCGCCGGTCCGGATCAACACATCGCCAATCGAAATCGGCTCTCCGGTTGCATCAGGAACCCATTTGGCGACGATGTCGCGAGGGGTTCTGAATTTGCAGAACACGGGAAATCCGATCTTCCGAATAAAGCTGTTATCGCGACTGCCACCGTCAACGATATAGCCGCGGACGCCCCGATGCTTGAGCGTTTCGGCAGACAATTCACCCATCAATGCGAGCGAGTGTGAATTGGGTTGGCAAATCACGACGTGATCCCGCGGCGCGTCGGACAGGAATTGAACCCAGGGCAGCAGATAGTCGGTGTTCTCATTTTCGCGCTCGGCGTCAAAAGCCACTCCGCGCAAGGTGAAGACCGGACCGCAGCAGCGGGTTTCGGCATCCAGTCCGACTATGTCGTTTGGTAGCACGCAATTGGGTCGCCCTTTTGCGCGCATAACGTCATAGATTGCGCCGGAGTAGCAATTCTCCAACCGCCCTGTGAGATTTTGCATGCTCATCGCTTTGTCCTGAATCGGTTTTCTGGCAGGCCTTTGGTGGCGGTTTCGATGGCAAAAAGGGAACCTGCAAGACGATCGCTTTCATCTTTTTGCGCAGAGGCGGTCGTGATGAACAAAGTCGAGAGATCCGCGCCTCCAAAACAGCATGTGGTGATGTTCTTGACCGGCATGTCGATCACGCGATCAACGGAACCGTCCGGCGCAATCCGCACGATGCAGCCGCCGGAGAAACGGCAATTCCAGATGAAACCTTCCGCGTCCATGGCGGAGCCATCCGGCAAACCACGGTCGAAACCGGCAAAGAATGTTTGGCCAGGCCCGATATCCCCCGATTCAGGATCATAAGGGTAGGCACGCACCTCATTCTTCAGCGTGTCACCGAAGTAAAACGTCCTGTCATCAGGTGCCCAGCAAAGCGTATTGGAGATGTCGATCCCGGACTCGAACTTCTCCAGGCTGCCGCCGAACTTGTAGCGATAGAGCTTGCCCAGTCCGCCGGTTACGTCCAGCTCTTCTCCATTCGGTCCGACATTGTTGCCCATGCTACCGACCCAGAAATTGCCCTTCGGATCGGTGCGGCCATCATTGAAGCGCGCTGCCGGCGTGTCCGGCAGGGTTACTCCGAGATCCTCGCGGCGATCGGCCACCGGATCGAGAAAAATCAGTTTGGATGCCAGCGAAACCAACAGGCGCCCCGGCTGATCTGTCAGCGAAAGAGCAACGACGGGTTCGTCAAACAGCAGCGACCTCACGCTCATCGTTGCAAGGTCCATCCTGTGGACCAGGAACCGGTTGATATCGACCCAATAGATGCAGTTTTCCTCTGCCGAAAAGGTCGCGGCCTCGCCGCAAATGTCGCCGACTGGCGCAACACATGTGACTTCGGACATCACCCATCTCCCGTGGTCGTTTGGCTCATGCCTTTGCCTGCCGGTCCATCGCATGGTTCATCAGAACCGCGCCGATGATCAACGCGCCGCGCACCACGTACTGCCAGTATTCGCTGACGTTCAGCAGTGTCATGCCGTTGACTATCACGCCAAGAAAAAGAACACCGATCAGTGTGCCGCGGATGGTTCCTTTGCCACCAAACAGACTGGTGCCTCCGATGATAACGGCACTGATCACATCCAGCTCCCAACCCCGTGCAGCCGAGGCGCTGCCCGACAGGATCTGGCTGGCGATGAGCACACCGGCAATGGCGGTAAAGATCCCCGTTAGTCCAAGCGCAAGCGTCTTGGTTTTCCAGACATCGATACCCGAAAGGCGCGCAGCTTCCAGATTGCCCCCAACGGCATACACGGCCCGGCCGAAGCTGGTGTAATTCATCAGGAAATAGACCAGACCGAACACCGCAACAAAAATGTAGACCGGGAAGGGAATTCCGAAGAGGAAACCGGACCCGAGAAAATTGAACTGGTATGGAAAGCTGGTTATCGGGAAGCCGCCGGTGATCAGATTGGCGGCACCTGACAGGACCGTCAAAAGCCCCAGCGTGGTGATAAAGGTCGGCATGTTGAAATGCTGACGCAGCTTGCCCGTAAAGACCCCGACCAAAAACAACAACACCATGGCCGCCAGTGCCCCGATGGCAATCGCGGGGTAAGGGCCGGTGATGTCGCTCAAGGCGCGAGTCACCCAGGCTGTGACGCAGCCGGAAAAAGCAACGCCCGACCCGATGGACAGGTCGATCTCGCCCGAGATTATGATCATCGTCATCCCGAACGCGATGATGCCTTGCATGGTTATGTTGCGCAGGACATTGAGCTGGTTGTCCACCGTTGCAAAACCGGGCGCGGCGAAAACGAGATAGACATACATGGCGATCAGGATGATCTCCATTGGGTACCGCCGGAACACCTGACCCATAGCCATCAGAGTCCCTCCATGCAGGCTGCGTATAGTTGCGAGAGCGTGGTTTTCGCGGGATCCAGTTCGCCCAGCATGCGACCTTCCTTCATCACCAGGATCCGGTCACAGACCTCAAGCAGTTCCTCGAGCTCGGTCGAGACGAAGATGGACGACACTCCCTTTTCGGCCTGCTCCCAGATGATCTGGAAGATCTGTTGCTTGGCATGGACGTCAACGCCCCGGCTGGGTTCGTCAAAGAACATGATCTTGGGTTCGGTATTGAGCCAATTGCCAATCACCACCTTCTGCTGGTTACCGCCTGACAGGCTGCTGACCGGATCGGATGCGCGATCGATTTTGATGTGCAACTGGTCGATCTGCTTTCTCACGCCGGGTCGTTCGGCGGTATCTGTGATAATGCCGTTGGTTGCGTTCTTGCGCAGGCTCGCCATGGAAAGGTTGGCGTGGATCGAATGGGCTTGAACCAACCCGACTTCCTTGCGGTTCTCGGGCGTGTAACCCAATCCGATCCCGGACATGGCGCGGGGATCGGGTCTGTCGATACGTTTGCCTTCTACGAGGACCTCTCCGCTGTCAAACGGATCAGCCCCGAAAATGGATCGAAGAACTTCCGTCCGCCCTGCCCCCAAAAGACCCGCAAATCCGAGGATTTCTCCCTGGTAAAGCGTGAAGCTGACATCCTCGAACGCCTGTTCGCGAGACAGGTTCTTCACTTCGAGGATAGGATGGCCCTTGTCGACATGGCTCTGGCGCCCGGACGGGCGATCATGGGCCACGTCGCCGAACATCATGTCAACGATGTCGGCGTTCGAAACGTCCGACATTTCAACCGAGCCGACATGATGTCCATCCCGCAAAACGGTGCAGGTGTCGGCAATTTCCGCGAGTTCCGACATGCGGTGCGAGATATACATCATCGTCACACCCTGTTCCCTCAGGCGGCGCAGCAAGGTAAACAACATCTCGACTTCTTTGGTCGCCAATGCACTGGTCGGTTCATCCAACAACAAAAGTGCGGGATTGAAGCTCATAGCCTTGGCAATTTCGATTGTCTGTTGTTGACCGACGCTCAGTTTGCCGACGACCGCCGTCGGTGCGATGTCGAGCACCATATCCTGCAACAGTTCTTTTGTGTGGCGATGCGCGGCTGACCAATCGATCCTCGGCACGCCGAGCGTTTTCTGTTTGGGAAGCCGTCCGAGAAAGATGTTTTCGGCCACCGTTAACTCGGGAACAAGGCTGAGTTCCTGATGTACCGTCACGACGCGTTGGTTGAGGGCGTCAGCGGGCGATGAAAACGCAACCGTCCTGCCCGCCAAGGCCATGTCACCGGATGTCTGTGGGGTCACGCCGGCCAGTATTTTGACCAGGGTCGACTTTCCCGATCCGTTCTTCCCCATCAGGGCGTGAATACGAGATTTTTCGAACACATGGCTGAAGGCGTCGAGCGCAACGACACTGCCGTAGACCTTTGTCAAACCTTGCGTTTGCACATCTACGGTCATGGTGTCCGTCTCAAAATTCCGTCAAGGGGGCGACCATGCCGCCCCCAAGGATCATGGTTGGTCAGTTCAGCGACTTCAGATAGTCGAGGAACTCGCGTGCTTCTGCTTCATTCGTCCGCGTCAGGCCAAGCACCGGGACAACCACGGTCTTCTCGACCGCTTTGCCCCTTGCGGCGGCGATGGCGTTTTGCACGGCCATCTCGCCCATCACGTAGGGCTGCTGCGCCGTGGTCGCCTGCAGGACATTATCGCCGTCCAGCAGGAAATTGACCAGTTGCTCGGTACCGTCGACGCCGAAGACGAAAATCTCGCCCGCCTTGCCCGCATTGCGAACTGCCTGGACGGCACCCACCGTACCACCTTCATTGGCTGCATAGATGATGTTGACATCAGGGTTGGCGGTGATGATGTCGCCAGCCACCTGAACGGCCTTTTCGGCAAGCCACGCATCCTGCTGGCTGACAACCTCGACGCTGCCACCCATTTCGGCTTTTTCAAGAAAGCCATCGACCCGGTCGGCGGATATTTCGGGCAGCAGCGCCTTGAAACCGAGTGTCGCCACTTTGGCGCTTCCACCAAGCTTGGACTTGATGAATTCGGCGGCCATGGTGCCGGTTGAGTTGCCCAGATCACGCTGTTTCGAGTTCAGATAGCTGACCGGGATCGAGGCATCGTCAATGGTCGAGTTGTAGGTGACGACCTGAATGCCATTGTCTACCGCCCGTTTCAGCGCCGGGATGGAGGCCACCTTGGAAACTGGCGAGATCACGATCGCGTCCACACCACGCGCTATGTACGTGTCGATCAGGCTGATTTCCTTCTCGGGTTTGCTGTCCGAGTTGCCTTCCAGAAGATTGACGCCTTCCGCCTTGGCAGCAGCATTCATGCCCATCTGGATGGTGCGGAAGAACTGGTCTTGCTGGAAGACAACACTTGCGACGGTAAGGTCGTCTGCAGCGGCGGATGACGCGGTGAGAGCTGCTGCGATCGCCAGCGCGGTAAGCCTCAGATTCAGTTTCATGATTGGTACTCCTCCTAAGTTGCCAATAGGCAAAAAGACTCCGTTCACCGCGAGGGATCGCGATGTCAGGAAAGTCCGGTGTCGAAAAGCCGCTTTTACATAGCGCGGTCCCCTACCGACGCTTCGATGTATTTCAAACCCTGATCCATATGGGCCGACATGTGGAACTGGAATGCCAGCCGGTCCCGTCGTGCCAAAGCGTCCAGGATCTGGGCGTGCTGTTCATAGGTTTTCTGCAACCCATCCGTATGCTTTCCGGTCTCCATCAGCCGGCAGATGATCGGGCGCATCGTGTTGTAGACAAGCAGAATGGTATCGTTGCCGGTAATCGCAAGGAGCGTTGCGTGAAAGTCGAAATCAAGATGTGCCGCTTCTTCTTCCGATTGCGCACGCAGGATTGCCGAGTTGATACGGGTGAGTTCACCGAGGTCCTGGTCATCGGCGCGGGAAAACAATGCATCAACCGCACCGACTTCAATCAATCGCCGGAACCCCTGAATGTCCTGAAACGTCTCGCGTGAGATCGACAACTGGAAGGAAAACAGGTTCAGGACCGCATCCATGTGGCGGTTGACGATCACCGCACCAACCTTGGGACGCACGTCCACCACGCCATAGGCCTTCAGGATGCGAACCGACTCGCGCACGGTATTGCGCGCCGCATCGAACCGCTCGCCAAGCTCCCTCTCGGACGGAAGCGTATCTCCCACACCGAGCCGGTTCTCAGCGATGTATTCCTTGATCTGCTGAACCAGCGTATCCACCGCACTGGTCTGACTGGCGGTTTGTGCAGAGGTGGATTTGTTGGTCAGGTCGGTCATTTGATCACTATTTGTTGGTCCAATGACAAAATACCCGAACCCGATCGAAACGCAAGGGATAAATCAACGCAAGCTATATATCATTTTTTATCAATAGTTTACTTCTTTTTTGGCCTTTTCTTCGCTGGGCGTGATATTAAAATCTCTCGCTTCTGGTACAACAAATAACTTGATTTTGTTGGGTCAGTTGGGCAAGAGCTGGGAGGGAACTTGAGGAGAACGGCCGCAAATGTTGCAATCCTGGAGATGGTTCGGACCAACAGATCCCGTTTTGTTGGACCACATACGCCAGGCGGGAGCGACCGGGATCGTGACGGCCCTGCACGAGACATACGATGGCCGGCCCTGGCGGACCGAGGACATCCTGCGCCGCAAAGCCGAGATCGAAGCCGCCGGGTTCACCTGGTCCGTGGTCGAGTCCATACCCATTCCGCAGGAAATCAAGCGAGACGGCGCGGCGGCGCGCAAACAGATCGAAGCCTTCAAAGCCTCGATGCGTGCGGTGGCCGACGCCGGTCTCGAAGTCATCTGCTACAACTTCATGCCCGTCGTGGACTGGACGCGCACCGACCTGACCTATCGCGCGCCGAATGGTGGATTGGCTCTCCGATTCGACCCCATCGACTTTGCCGCCTACGACGTATTTTGCCTGAAGCGTATCGATGCCGCGGACGACTACCCGCCTGACCTTCTGGACAAGGCCGAACAGCGCCACAACAGATTGACCGAGTCAGAAGTCGCCTCGCTCGAGCTCAACATCATTTCCGGGTTGCCGGGTGCTGAAGCCACTCATTCCCGCGACGGAATTCGCGATCTGATCGCATCCTTCGACGGGCTTGGCCTCCAGGGGCTTCGCGGAAACCTGATCGAGTTTCTTGGCGCTACAATTCCGTTGGCCGACGAACTGGGATTGAGGATGTGCCTGCACCCGGATGATCCGCCTTTTTCATTGTTCGGTCTGCCGCGTGTGCTGAGCACCGCCGATGATTATCGATCGATATTTGCAGCGCAGCCATCGCTGGCAAACGGGATCACGTTTTGCACCGGGTCGCTGGGCGTCCGCGCCGACAACGATCTGCCGGCGATGGCAAAAGAATTCGCACCGCGCATTCACTTTGCCCACCTGCGAAACGTGACACGCGAACCCGGCGGCGGTTTCCATGAGTCCGATCATCTGGACGGATCGACCGACATGATCGCGGTTGTCGATGCGCTGATCCGCGAAGAGATCCGCCGTCGAGAGGAGGGCCGGCCCGATCATCACATCCCCATGCGTCCGGATCACGGGCACCTGCTGCTTGACGATATCGGCAAGGATGGAAATCCCGGCTATTCGGCTATCGGCCGGTTGAAAGGCCTGGCCGAACTGCGTGGCGTGGCCAAGGCGCTGGAGGCCACTCTTGGTTGATCGGCCAAAGCCAATCGCAGGCGCGTTCCGGTCGTTCACCAGCATCACCATGTGAGGATTAGCACCCATGAAAATCGGACTTGGTCTGTATCGCCAGATGCTGGATGAACGTCACTACACATTCGCCCAACAGCTCGGCGTATCGCATGTCGTCGCACATCTTGAAGACTATTTCTCGGCCAATCCGCAGCTTGCGCAGGACGACGACATGAGTTGGGGAGCGGGTCAGAGCGACGACTGGACGGTCGAGTTGTTCTCGGACCTTATTGCCGATCTGGCACATCATGATCTGGAACTGGCCGCGATCGAGAACTTTGCCGTACGCCACTGGCACGACATTCTACTGGATGGTCCAAAGCGGGACGAGCAGATGGCCCACTTGAAGCGCATCATCCGCGCCGCCGGTGAAGCCGGTGTGCCCTGCATTGGCTACAATTTCTCGGCCGTTGGGGTTTGGGGGTGGAAACGGGCTCCGTTGGCCCGTGGTGGTGCAATGTCGGTTGGATTCGACATAAACCAGATCGATCCGAATGAACCAATTCCGAGCGGGATGGCGTGGAACATGGCCTACTCGGACCAGGTTGGCCCCGATACCGAAGCACCGATCAGTCATGAACAGATCTGGGACCGATACACGCGTTTCCTGAACGAATTGCTTCCGGAGGCGGAGGAAGCAGGCGTGGTTCTTGCCGCTCATCCCGATGATCCGCCGGTCGATAGCCTGCGGATGACCGCCAAACTCATCAACAGCCACGACGCCTATCGTCGCGCCTTTGACATCAACCCGTCATCAAACAACAAGGCCGAACTTTGTCTTGGGTGCCTGCAGGAAATGACCGACGGCGACATCTACGAAACGGTCTCGGAATTCGCAAAGGCCGACCGTATCGGCTACATCCATTTCCGCAATGTAAGAGGCAAAGTGCCAAACTACCGCGAAGTTTTCATCGATGAGGGCGATATCGACATGGCCCGGATCATTTCGATCCTGAAAGAAGCCAAATTCGAGGGTGTCCTCATCCCCGATCACACACCGGAGTTGGAGTGCGATGCGCCTTGGCATGCAGGCAAGGCCTTTGCCGTCGGGTACATGAAAGCGCTGATCGCGCAAGCATGAGGGAGAATTCCAGATGGGAGAATTCGAGGGCAAGATAGCCGTCGTTACCGGTTCGAGCGGCATCGGTTTGGGGGCAGCACTGCATTTCGCGCAGGAAGGAGCAAAGGTCTATTGCTGCGGCATTGACGACAACCTGAACCAGAAAGCACTCAAGGTCGCTGGAGATCTTGATCTTGACGTCACGAAGGTTGACGTCTCCGAAGCCAATCAAGTTGAGGCGTGGATCGAACGCGTGGCTGAGGAAGCCGGAGGAATCGACATACTCGTCAACTCAGCAGCGATTCAGACCTACGGCGACACCGAGAGTACGGATGTGGCGCATTGGCGGCGGGTGATGAGCATCAATCTGGATTCATGCTTTCTGACTTCGCACTTTGCTTATCCGCATATGAAGAAACGCGGCGGCGGCGCCATTGTGCACGTGTCGTCTGTTCAAGGTCACCAGAACCAGTTTGGCGTTCTGGCCTATGCAACCACCAAGGGCGGCATTCATGCGATGACGCGGGCCCAGGCCGTTGACGCCGCGCGGGACAATATCCGCGTGAACTCGATCAGCCCGGGCTCGATCCGAACACCACTGCTTGAATTCGCAGCACAAACGGTCGCGGGCGAAGGCAACCCGATCGACGACACGCTGGCGGATTTTGGCAAGGCACATCCAATCGGTCGAGTGGGTACAATTGAGGAAACCAGCACGCTGATAGCGTTCCTGTGCAGCGATCGCGCCGGGTTCTGCACCGGCGCAGACTACAAGATCGATGGGGGATTGACCGCCTGCATTGGAGTGTAGCGACCTTTTGCCGAACACTTGGTGTTAGAGAAAATGGCGATAGCAGGTTGAACTACCGTGCCGTTGAAGCGAAGCCGCGTCGCAACGATTGCGTCGCGGCCTCATCCACCGCAGGCGGCTCTCCGCTGATCGCCACGCCGAACAAGGCCCGCGCATCTTCGGCCGAATAGCGCCCGAGCCGCACATCCTCAAGCACCGCATCCGGGTCCCGCGCGGTCGGATCGCCATAGCCCCCGCCGCCGGGCGTGCGTACGCGTACCCGGTCGCCGGCCTGCAGTGGAATATCCTGTTCCTTTGAGAGGTGCTCCGGCGTGTGGGCCTCGCCGTTGCGCCAGACCGTGACCTCGTTGGGCGCACCGTCGGCGCCACCCAGCGCACCTTGCGGGCCGAAGCGGCCGTGGTCCATGACGAAACTGGCGCGGGCGTGGCCGCGCCTCAATTCCAGCTCGTAGTCGAGGCCGAAGCCGCCGCGGTGGGCGCCGGCGCCACCCGATCCCTCACGCAGCGCATAGCGGTGATAGAGCACCGGAAAAGCCTGCTCCATGATTTCCACCGGCGGCGCCTTGGAAATGCCGATGGTCGAGCAGCCATTGCTCAGGCCGTCGTGATCGTCATTGCCGCCGTAGCCGCCGCCCGACAGCTGGTACATGACGAAGTCGCGATTGCGTTCCGGATCGTGACCGCCAAGGGCGAAGTTACCACTGGTGCCGGCCGGCGCCGCCGTCACCCGGTCGGGCAGGACTTCGACAAGGGCCGCGAAGACCGCCTCGGCGATGCGCTGCGACACTTCCGCCGCACAGCCCGAGACCGGCCGCGGATAATGCGCGTCGAGGAACGTGCCTTCCGGCGTCAGCACCTTCAGCGGTTCGAAGGCGCCGGCGCTGATCGGCACTTCGGGAAAGATGTGGCGCATGGCGAGATAGACAGAGCTCAGTGTCGTTGCCAACACCGAGTTCATTGGCCCGGCGCAGGGCGGGCTTGAACCGGCGAAATCGAAAGTCAGTTCGTCATTCGCTTTCGTCACCGTCAGCCGGATCGCCAGCGGTTCGTTGACGACGCCGTCGCTGTCGACCCAGGCGACGGATGTATACTGCCCGTCCGGAATGACCGAAATGCAGGCGCGCATCTGGGTGGCCGCCCGCTGCCGCAATTCCTCGATGGCCTGGTGCACCGTGTCGTCGCCGTAGCGGTCGAGCAGAGCTGCCAGCCGTTCCTCGCCCACCATCAACGCCGCGGCCTGCGCCTTGACATCACCGATGCGCTGATCCGGCACGCGGATGTTGGAGCAGATGACGGCGTAAAGTTCCTCGTCGAGCACACCCTGCTTGAACAGCCGGACCGGCGGCAGCCGCAGGCCTTCCTGCTCGACCGCCGTCGCCGACGCGGAGAAGCCGCCGGGCACCGAGCCGCCGATATCCGGCCAGTGGCCGGTGTTCGACAGCCAGCAGAAAATCTCGCCGTTGCGGTAGAACGGCCTGGCGAAACGCACGTCCATCAGATGGGTGCCGCCGAGATAGGGATCGTTGATGATGTAGATATCATCGGGATGCGGCGCAGGCGCCTTGCCCGCCGCGATCATGTCGATCAGCACCCGGGTCGAATACTGCATGGTGCCGACGAAAACCGGCAGGCCGCCCGCCCCTTGCGCGATCAGCGACCCGTCGACGGCCGAGTAGATGCCGTCCGACCGGTCATTCGCCTCGGCGATCACCGGCGAGAAGGCGGCGCGGGAGAAACTGAGATCCATCTCGTCGCAGACTTGCTGAAGACCGGCCTGGATAACGCTGAGGGTGATCGGATCGAGGCTCATTCCGCTTCTCCCACGCTGACAAGGATATTGCCGGCACCATCGCCTTCGGCGACATCGCCCGGTTCAATCAGGACAGTAGTGTCCATTTGCTCGATCACCGCCGGCCCCTCGATATGGAATTCAGCCGGCAAATGATCACGCCAATAGATAGGCGTGTCATGCCATTCACCGGCGAAATGGATCGGTCGGGTGGACGTTCGGGCGTCACCGATGGTGCCCTTGCGGCCGGTCGGATCGATCAGCGTCGACAGGTCCAGCGCCGGTCGGACGCCGATCACCGAGGTGTTGACGTTGACGAGGTTGGCACGGATTTCAGCGAGCTCCACCCGGAAACGCTTGAAATAGACGTCCTCGAAGAGCCGCCGAAGGGTCGCCCGGTCCGGTGTCGGTGTTTCCAGCGGCACGCGCAGCAGGTGCGACTGGCCGACGAACTGCATGTCGACACTGTGGATGTGGCGGATTTCGGTGATCTCGACGCTTTCCTTAGACAACAGGCGCTCGCCCTCGGCGATCTGATCCGCAAAGACCCGGTGCAGTTCCGCCGCATCGACAGCATCGAGCAGCCGATTGAGCGTGTTGACGAAATCGTGGCGCAGATCAGCGACGACACAGCCGATGGCATTGGCAATGCCCGGCCGGCTCGGCACCAGCACTTTCGGCACGCCGATTTCGCGAGCCAGCGCCGTGGCATGCAACGGCCCGGCGCCGCCAAACGCGAACAGTGCGAAATCACGCGGATCGGCGCCCAGTGATACCGACACCATGCGGATGGCGCCGGCCATCTTGGTATTGGCCATGCGGACCACCGCTTCCGCCGCCCCGGTCGCATCGAGCCCGAGAGGCTTGGCGATCGTATCCTCGAACACGGCTCGAACATCCTCGATGGAGACACCGCCTTCAACCGATTTCAGCTTGCCGGGATCGAGTCGGCCAAGAAGCAGGTTGGCATCGGAAATCGTCGGCTCGGTGCCACCGCGGCCGTAGCAGATCGGCCCCGGCACAGCGCCGGCGCTCTCCGGTCCGACTTCAAGCAGCCCGGCCGCGTTGACCCGGGCGATCGAGCCGCCGCCGGCTCCGACGGTGCGCACATCCACCATCGGTACGTGGATCGGCATGCCGTATTCGACCTCGATCTCCGCCGAAACAGCCGGTTCGGCATCGCGGATCAGCGCCACGTCGGTCGAGGTGCCGCCCATGTCGTAGGTGATGAGGTCGGGGATGCCGGCAGCACGGCCGGTATAGGCAGCGCCGATGACGCCCGACGCCGGCCCCGACATCACCGTCTTCGCCGCCTCGCGCGCCACCCGCTTCGACGACACCATGCCGCCATTGCCGTTCATCACCAACACATCGCCGCGGTAGCCTTTGTCGGCAAGTTCGGACCCGAGCCGCTCCACATAGCGCTCCAGAATCGGCCGCACCGAAGCGTTGACGGCAGCCGTCACACCGCGTTCGAATTCGCGGTTTTCCGCCAGCAAGGCGTGGCCCATGGTGATGTAGTCGTTCGGCCAGAGGTCCCGGACAATCTCTGCAGCGCGCCGCTCGTGCTCGGGGTTGGCATAGGCGTGCAGAAAGTGGATGACGACGGATTCGCATTCGGCATCAAGCAACGCCTGCACCGCCTGGCGCACGTCATCTTCGTCGAGCGGCGTGACGACGCGGCCGGCAGCATCCATCCGTTCGGCCACTTCCAACCGCAGATCGCGCGGGATGATCGGGTCGAATACGCCCTTCATGCCATAGGCCTGCGGCCGCGTGCGTCGGCCGAGTTCAAGCACGTCGCGAAAGCCGGCCGTGGTGATCAGCCCGGTGCGGCAGAGCTTGCGTTCCAGCACCGCGTTGGTGGTCGTCGTGGTGCCATGGATGATCAGGTCGAGGTCGGCCAGATCCGCGCCGCTTTCGGCCAGCGCGTTGAGCACCCCGAAGGCCTGGTTGTCCGGCGTGCTCGGGACCTTGGCAAGCCGGACATTGCCGCCCGTGCCGCCCGACTCCAGCAGGATAAGATCGGTGAAGGTGCCGCCGACATCGACGCCGACCACCAGACCGCGACCCGTTTCGCTCATTCATGCACCTGTCGTCAAAATTTGTTTGTACACAAACAAAATCGCACGGTCGTGTCAAACGGCCCGTCACTTCACGACGATTGTCGCTTCGGCCGTCACCGGCTCGTCGTCGACCACGTAGGCGCGGTGGTCGTTGGTGTTGAGGGTGACGCGCACCGTGTGCTCGCCAGGCGGCAGCGGTCCGATATCGGCCTGTGGGCCGTAGAGCCGGCCGAGCTTCAGCCCACTGACATAGAGATGCCCGTGACCGACGCCCGGAATGTGCTCCTTGTCCGCACCTTCCTTGGAAAAGGTGAACTCCTCGGCGTCGACAATGACCCGCCAGCCGGCGCCGTCCGGTCGGGCTTCCGTGCGCAGCGAGATCGCCGGGGCCGGTTCACCCTCTTCGACCCGGCAGATGTCGCCGAGCCCGAACAGCCCGCTTTGGGTGGCGTCGCCTTGCGATACCGGAGCCGCAAGCCGCGCCCGGGCGGTTACTGTTCCGGCTCTTTCAAAGGTCAGAGACACCGGAAACAGCCGGCCGTCATCGAGCGGCCCTTCAACGCCGCGCAAGACGATATGGGCGCCGTCCGACGCAAGCAGCGGCGTGCTTGCCCCCGGTAGCGGAATCGTGCCGTCCGACTCAGGCGCATAGAGCACCGTTTCCGAGGCATCGCTCGCGGTCGCGGCGATCAGCCGATCCGGCCCGCCGCGATTGTCGATGGTGAGGAACAGCGCCAACGATCCATCGCTTCCATCCTCGAGTGGCGCCGCCTGGACGCTCTGCAGCAAAAGCGGCTGACCGAACGGGTCGAACAGCCGAAGGCCTGCCCAGCCGACAGCGGCGAGCACCGCCAGAACGATCAGAGGACGCAGGTAAGTCATTGTGCCGGACCCGAAATCGTGATTCCATGAAAACATGTTGCATCCGCCAAACCAGGTCAACACGCTTCCTTGCGCCGCCCGTCCCAACTCCTCCTGACGCTCGCCGTCGGCCTGACCGCCTGGCCCGCCGCGGCACATGTCGCCCAGCAGGGCTTCGTGCTGCTTCTGCCGACCGATGTCTACATCACCTCAGGCATCTGGGTCGTGGCGCTGACGGCGGTGGCGCTGGCCGTTACTCCGGGCCATATCGGGGAAAAGATCTTTGCTTCCCTCCGGCTGCCGCGCCTGCCCATGCCGCATTGGGAAGCGGCCACCAGCTGCCTGGCATTCCTGGTGCTTTGCTGGCTCCTCTATGTCGGCCTTGCCGGATCGCGGGATCCGCTGGCCAATCCGCTGCCGCTTTTCATCTGGACGGTGTTCTGGGTAATCCTGGTGATCCTGCAGGCGCTGGTTGGCGATCTGTGGCGCTGGATCAATCCGTGGTCGGGTCCGGCACGGCTGGTATTGGGCGCCGGCGACCGAACACCACCGATCCGCCTGCCTGACGGTTTCGGGACCTGGCCTGCCATCATCACAATTTTGGCATTCTCGGCCTTTGCGCTTGCCGACCCGGCCCCGGACGACCCGGCGCGGCTGGCGGTCTTCGTTGCGCTCTACTGGCTCTACGGCTTTGCCGGCATGGCGCTGTTCGGCGACGACTGGCTGAAGCGCGGCGAGTTCATATCTCTTCTGATGCACCATTTCGCCACGCTGTCGCCGGTCCGCTTCGGCCGCAACGAAAGCCGCGCCGGACTGTTCGGCTGGCAGTTGCTGAAACTGGAACCGCTGACCGTCAGCGGCGGCATATTCGTGCTGATCATCCTCGGCACCGGCAGTTTCGACGGACTCAACGAGACCTTCTGGTGGCTGGCTCTGATCGACATCAATCCGCTGGCCTTTCCGGGCCGTTCGGCGATAATCACGGAAACCGTCGGAGGATTGCTGATCGCCAACGTGCTGCTGGTCGTGGCCTTTGCAGCCCTGGTGTGGCTCGGCGATATCCTTGCCCGACAATTCGGCGGACCGTTCGAACCACCCGGCTACGCCACGGCCTTCGGCCTGCTGGCGCTCTCCATCCTGCCGATCGCCCTGGGCTACCACATCGCCCACTATCTCACGGTCTTCCTGGTCAACGGCCAATATGCCCTGGCAGCGGCGAGCGATCCCTTCGCCACCGGTGCCGACTATCTCGGTCTCGGCACCTATTATGTCACCACCGGCTTCTTCAACACCCAGGATACGGTGCGTGTCATCTTTCTGACCCAGGCCGGCGCGGTGGTGATTGGCCACGTGCTGGCGATCCTCGCCGCCCATGCCATGGCGCTGCGTCTTTACGGTGAAAACCGCCCGGCTTTGCTGAGCCAGATACCGCTCGCCGGCTTCATGATCCTCTATACGTTTCTCGGCCTGTGGCTCCTGGCGGCGCCCAAGGGGGCTTGACGCCACCCCGCTTATGGGGGAACAATTTGTTTGTATGCATATAAATATCGAGCGCCGGAAAAGGCGCCGCATAACAGCCGAACGGGAGCACAATCATGCCGATTATCAAAAAGTCACCCGCTTTGGTGACCCGCCGGAATGCCATCAAGACGCTGGCTGCCGGGGCCGGGGTTGCCGCCGCCGGCGCCACGATGCCGGGCTTCGTGCGCTATGCCCAGGCGCAGTCCTCCGAACCGGTCCGCGTCGGTTTCCAGGTCCACCGCACTGGCATCGGCGCCGCTTACGGCCGCTGGTACGACCGCACGACGCAGGCCGCCGCCAAGGCCATCAACGATGCCGGCGGTATCAACGGCCGCCCGCTTGAGATCATCGCCGAAGACGATGGCACCGATCCGAAACGCGGTGCTGAAGTGCTTGAAAAATTCGCCAACCAGCACAATTGCGACGTCGGTTACGGCACCCTGTTCAGCCATGTTGTCATTGGCTCGGCGCCGCGCGCCGGTGAGCTCAAGCTGCCCTATTTCGTGGTATCCGAAGGTCACCACGTGGCGAGCGGCATGCTCAACCGCTACACCCTGCAGCCCGGCATCACCGATGTGAAGAGCCAGGTCGAGGCAATGGCGCCGTTCGTGTCGAGCAATCTCGGCAAGAAGGTCACCATGATCTTCCCCGACTTCGCCTTCGGCCACGACCACCGCGACTATTTTTCCGCGGCGCTCGAAAAGCAGGGCGGCACGGTCATCGAGAAGATCGCCATTCCGCCGACCGAGACCTCGTTCACCAAATACTTCCCGAAGATCCCGCGCGACACCGACGTTATCTATCACGTCATGGTCGGTCCCGCGGTGCTGACCTTCGTCAAGGAAATGGGCGAGTTCTACGGCCCGAACAAGCCGGAAATATTCGGCTTCATCGACAGCCTCGAAGCGGTCGATCTGGCCAGCCCGGGTCTCGAATTCCTCGAAGGCTCCTATTTCTGGGAAGGCAATCCACGCTACGCCCAGGCCGATCAGTCCGAGTATGACAAGGCCTACCGCGCCGCCGTCGGCGTTGATGACAACGGTGCTTCGGTTTCCGATTCGAAGGACGTCTCCACCTACGCCCACATGTTCGGTTGCTGGGAGACCCTGCACGTCATCAAGGACGGCATGGAGGCCGCCGACTACAAGGGTCCGCAGGACCGCGGCAAGCTGATCGAGGCGGTCGAGGCCATGACCGACATGCCGCATTCGAATGCCCATCCGCAGGGCGCCAAGAAGTTCAATGGCAAAACCCACCAGGTCTTCGGCCATCAGTACATCAGCCAAGTCAAGGACGGCCGGCTCGATCTGGCCCACACCACCTCGATCGAGGATACCTTCTATCCGGACGAGACGGACTACACGAAGCAGTCGTTGTAATCCGAATGGAACAAAGGCCGCAGCGGCACCGGCAGCTGCGGCCTTGCCCAATCTCGGTGAGAACCTCAAAAATGCGGTGTCAAACAGAAACGACGTGCCAGAATTTCGGGGACAGTTTACTTAATTCCCTTCTGTTTTTCGCAAGATCAGCACATCGCCCAGAATTAAGTAAACTGTCCCCGAAATTGCCACCTCCCGACTTGTCGACGGGGATACGCCCGAAACGACCCGGCTTCGGCCGCCAGAATACCTGACAGGCAACGACCCCATGGATCTCGGACCCTATCTCCTGCTGGCCTCGCTCGAGGGGGCCGTGGCTGCCGCCGTGCTGGCGCTCACCGCGGTCGGGCTGAGCCTGGTCTTCGGGGTCATGCGCGTCGTCAATGTGGCCCATGGCGAGTTCTTCATGCTCGGCGCGGTGCTTGCCTGGTGGTTTGCCACGCTGGTCGGCGCCCATCCGGCGCTCGGCTTCATGGTCGCGCTGGTCTGCGCACCATTGATTGCAGCAGTGATCGCCGCGACGGCCGACTTTGTCGTGCTCAAGCGGCTCAATTACGACCCCGAGACCACCATCGTCGCCACCATCGGCCTGCTCTACATCATCCAGCAGACGGTGCTGATGACCTACGGCCCGGATGCCCGGCCGGTCGAGGCCCCCTTCAACTACCGCTACTATTTCCCCTGGTTCGGCTATTCGACCTACAAGTTCTTCGTCATTGGCGCGGCGATCGCCATTCTGCTCGGCGTCTGGGTGATGCTGACCAAGACCAGGCTCGGCCTGGTCCTGCGCGCCAGCCAGCTTGATTCCGAAATGGCCACGGCCTTCGGCATCAAGGTCGACCGGGTCTACGCCCTGGTTTTCGGCCTTGGCGCGGGGCTCGCGGCCCTCGCCGCCGTGCTGGTCGTGCCGATCCAGCAGGCCCATTACCTGATGGGCGCCGACCCGCTGCTGCTCTCCTTCATCGTCGTCATCATCGGCGGCCTCGGCAGCATTGCCGGCACCGTCGTCGCCGCTGTTTTCATCGGCATGAGCGACGGCATCATCTCGGTCTTCTTTTCGCCGACGCTGGCCAAGATCATCGCCACGCTGCTTGTCGCCTTTGTGCTGATCTTTCGGCCGATGGGTCTGTTCGGGAAGCGCGCCGTATGAGCACGACCGCCCGCTCCGTCCTGCTGCATGGCGGCGTTATCGCCCTGCTTTTCGTCCTGCAATTCGTGCTGCCCGCCTACCACCACGGCAACCTGGCGCGCATCATGGTGCTGGCCGTCTATGCCATGGGCTACAACCTGCTGTTCGGCTATACGGGTCTGCTCAGCCTCGGCCATGCGCTGTTCTTCGCCGCCGGCATGTACGGCCTTGGCCTGGCCATGACCCAACTCGACCTTTCCACCTCGCCGGCCATCCTCGCCGGCATCCTGTCGGCGTTGCTGGTGTCGGCCGTCATCGGCTTCCTGGCGCTACGCACCACGGGCGTCGCCTTCATGATCGTAACGCTCATGTTCGCCCAGGCCGGGTTTCTGACCGTGCTGCTGTTCGGCGAGTACACTCGCGGCGACGAGGGCTTCGTCATCCAGCAGCCCGAACGCATGATCGCCGGCATTGACCTGACGACGCCGGGCAACCGCTATTTTGCCGCCCTGACCCTGTTCTCGATCTGCCTGATCATCGTCGCCCGCGTCGTCCAGGCGCCCTTTGGCCGGGTGCTGGTCGCCATCCGCGAAAACGAGGAACGGGCGCGCATGCTCGGCTATGACGTGCTGCGTCACAAGCTGATTGCCGTCATCCTGTCGGGCACCATGTCTGGCGCCGCCGGCGCGGCCTACGCGCTGCTCTTCGGCTATGTCGGCGCCACCTTCGCCTCGGTGCAGTACTCGATCTTCCCGCTGTTGTGGGTGCTGCTCGGCGGCGCCGGCACGACCATCGGTCCGCTGGTCGGCACCGTCTTCATGTTCTACCTGATCGACTTCACCAGCGGGCTGACCACCGCCTACATGCTGATCGCCGGCCTGACGCTGGTGCTGCTGACTCTGTTTGCAAAGCAGGGGCTGGTGGGCGAACTGAAACGGCGGGCGTTGCCATGGCTGCCGTGACGCTCCTGTCGACCCGCGGCCTGTCGCGCCATTTTGGCGGCCTCAAGGCCGTCGACGATGTCGATTTCGATCTGCCTGAAGGCGAGGTGCGGGCGCTGATCGGCCCCAACGGCGCCGGCAAATCGACCTTTGTCGGCCTGCTCTGCGGCCGCATTCCGGCCAGTTCCGGCACGGTCGAGTTCGACGGCGCCGACGTCACGCCACTGCCGGCCCACAAGCGCATCGCGCTTGGCATGGCCTACACGTTCCAGATTACCTCTATTTTCGCCCGGCTGTCGCTGCACGAAAACGTCGCCCTGGCCGTTCGCCGTACTGCTCGCGATGCGAAGGCCGTCGAGACTCGCGTCCAGACGGTGCTGTCGCGCGTTGGTCTCGCCGACCGGATGGACCAGACCGCCGGCGACCTCGCCTATGGCCATCAGCGCCTGCTGGAGATCGCCATGGGCCTCGGTCAGGAGCCTCGTCTGCTGATCCTCGACGAACCGACACAAGGCTTGGCCGAAAGCGAAGTGGAAGACTTCAAGGGCCTGATCCGCAGCCTCGCCGGCGAAACCACGATCCTGCTGATCGAGCACAACATGGACGTGGTCATGGACACCGCCGACACCATCACCGTGCTCAACAACGGCAGGGTGCTTGCCGAAGGCGGCCCGGAGGACGTCCGCGCCAACGCGGAGGTCCAGGCGGCGTATCTTGGAACGGGAACGGCCGATGCTTGAAGTCAGTGGCATCGACGTCGCCTATGACCGCGTCCAGGTCCTCTTCGGCCTGTCGCTGGAGGCAAAGCCGGGCGAGATCCTCTGCCTGCTTGGGCGCAATGGCGCCGGCAAAACCACAACCATGAAGGCGATCATGGGCCTGCTGCCCCTGCGGGCCGGCACGATCCGCCTCGACGAAGAGGACATCGGCAGCCTGCCGGCCGACGAGGTGCCGAAGCGGCGCGTCGGCTACGTGCCTCAGGGTCGCCGCCTGTTTGCCGAACTGACGGTCGCCGAAAATCTCGAAATCGGCCTGATGGTCCGAGGCGGCGGCAGCGACGTCCGCGAACGCGTGCTCGACATTTTCCCGCGCCTGCGCGAGCGTCTCACCCAGCGCGCCGAAACCTTGTCCGGCGGCGAGCAGCAGATGCTCGCAACCGCCCGTGCCCTGTGCATCGAACCGCAGGTGTTGTTGCTTGACGAGCCGACGGAAGGCCTGCAACCCTCCATGATCGACCAGATCCGCCAGGTCATCGTGCAGATGAAGGCGGAGGGCGTCGCCATCGTCCTGGTCGAGCAACGCGTCGACGCCGTGCTCTCCATCGCCGACCGCGTCGCCTTCATCGAGAACGGCCGCAATGTCGAAACGGTCGACGCGGCAGAGCTGCGCGAGGATACGGCGAAGCTGACCCGGTATCTTGGGGTTTAACGGCTCAAGTCACGCCCAGACCTGCCGTTCCTCCGCGGGTGGTAGGGACGCCCAGCAAAGATCAGGTGTTGCCAATCAAATCGAGGGCTGCTTGTGTCGGGCGCGTGCGACGTCCCTATCGGGTCGCTACATGTCTGAAATGGGGAGACGTGGCCATGAAAGTCGACGGCAGCTGCCTTTGCGGGCACATCAGCTATGAAGCCGAAATCGATACGGAAAGAGTGGCCATCTGCCATTGCCGGGATTGCCAGATCAACTCTGCAACGGCCTACGGCGTTGTGGCCGGCGTCATCGACGGAAAGTTCCATCTCCTTTCGGGCCAGTTGAAGGAGTACGAAAAGGTCGCCGAGAGCGGCCGCAAGCGGCAGTTGAGTTTCTGTCCGCAATGTGGAACGCGCATTCACGCCCGCACCGATGGCGACCCGAACGCGTTCTTTGGGCTACGGGTCGGGACGATCCGGCAGAGAGACCAGCTGGTTCCAAAGAAGCAGGTCTGGTGCCAGTCGGCACTGCCATGGGCTTTCGACATATCGGCCATACCCCGCCGGTCGGCCCAGAACTGACAGCGGCCACGCATGAGGGTCAACAGGCGCTTTGTCTATGGGGCAATCCTGGTCGGCATACTGGCGGCAGCCGTCGCCTTTACTCTCGTAAACCGGAGCCGTCCGGATGTTTCCGAGTTGGAACGCAAAGTCGGACAGCTCATCCTTGTGGGGTTCGACGGCACGAATACTCACGACAACGGCGTCCGTGCCGTGTCGGCTCAGCTGGCGGATGGAAAAATCGGCGGCGTGACGATCATGGGACGAAACATCGGCACTGCTCGCCAGTTCAAAGAGCTGACCTCCCACCTTCGAGCCCAGGCGCCAGACGTTTTCATCGCCATCGACCAGGAAGGCGGCCGGGTCCAGCGGATGGCCGGCCTGACGGGTGTGTCGTCCTGGGTTGCGCCGGCCGACATGCCCGATTTCAGCGGCAACTGCGACCCGGACATTTCCACGCAGTATTATGCCCGTGTGGCTGCCCAACTGCCGGAATTCAACATCAACCTCAACTTCGGTCCGGTTGTCGATTTGAACATCAATCCCGACAACCCGGTGATCGGCAGGCTTGACCGAAGCTATTCCGCCAATGCCGATATCGTCGCTCGATGCGCCGAAGCCTTCATTCGTGGCCACCAGGTGGCCGGCGTTCTGACCAGCCTGAAACACTTTCCCGGCCACGGCAGCGCCACCGAGGACAGCCACCGCGTTCTGCCCCATATCGAGTCCGTCTGGCAGGAGAGCGAGCTCGCGCCCTATCGGTTATTGGCGCAGGGCAACCTGACAGACATGGTCATGATGGCCCACGTCGTGCATTCACGGTTTTCCGATGCGCCGGATCTTCCCGCGTCGCTTTCCAGAAAGGGTGTCGCCGCCGCCCGCGAGATCGTCGGCGACGAGGCCGTAATCCTCACCGACTGCCTCGAGATGGACGCGATATCTCGGCGTTTCACCTCAGAGGAAGCCGCCGTTCGCGCCCTGGAAGCGGGCAACGACATGGTCATGCTGACCAGCTACGGGCGTTTCGACCCCGGACTCGGCGACCGGATCAACGCGGCGATCGTCGAAGCCGTCGAGGACGGCCGGCTATCCCTCGAACAGCTCGAACGCTCCATCGAACGCATCCGGACCCTCAAATCGCGGATCTGAGATCCGAAGGGTCCCTACCCGCCATGCAGCCGAAGCAACTCGACTGCTGCCTGCTTCGCATCCCGCGCCGGGTTCTCAGTATGCCCGAGATGGGCCGTGACGATGGCGCCCTCCTTGAGCAGCAGCAGTTGCCGAACCAGCAGGCCGGGATCCCTCAGCCCTGCCTGCTGCGCCAGATCCAGCATGTGGACTTCGAGCAGGCGTTTGTGTTCGGCCGATTGCTTGTGAATGGGGTGGCTTGCCTCCTGGTATTCCGATGAGGCCTTGATGAACATGCAGCCCTTGTATTCCGTTTCCGCGAACCATTCCTCCAGCGCATCGAACATGGCGATCAGCTGATCCCTGGGCGTGTCTGCCAAATCCTCCATGCGGCGGTAGAGCCAATTTCTGAAGTTTTCGTCCCGCAGCCGCAGGACGGCGAGGATGAGATCCTCCTTGGTGCGGAAGTGCTTGTACATCGACGTCTTCGAGATGCCCGTCTCGGTGACGAGTTTGTCCATTCCGGTCGCATGAAAGCCGTCCCGGTAGAACACTTTCAGCGCTTTTTGAACCAGTTCATCTCTCTTTGTGGGTCTCATTTCCGGATCCATTAGTTAACCGATCTGTACACAATATAGGGGATTCTCCGAATTTTTTCGAAAAATTTTTCGTGATCGTTTTCAGGTAATTAGCGCGACACCGCCTCATCAGCTGATAGCTTCGCCACCAAATTCGGTTGACAAAGGTTACTGATCGGTACACTTATTGGCACACAAGGTGTACCGATCGGTAACCTTTAGGATGAACCAACGGAGACCGACATGAAAATCCTTTCGAAGACCATCATGGGAAGCAGGGTCCGCCGCCCCGCTGCCGCACTGACCACGGCCATCGCCCTGGCTCTTTCCGTCGCCGGAAATGCCGTCCAGGCCGACAACAGCGGACTGCCGGATCCGGGCTTCGAAATCGTTCAGGGCACGACAGCGCTGCTGGTCACCGATCCGCAGAACGACTTTCTGAGCCCGCTGGGCGTCACCTGGGGTGTTGTCGGCAAGAACGTCGAGGAAAACGGCACAGTGGAGAACATCGACCGGCTGTTCGCGGCCGCCAAGGCCACCGACATGCCGGTCTTCATCTCGCCGCACTACTACTTTCCGCACGATCACGGCTGGAAGTTCGAGGGCGCACTTGAAACGCTGATGCACAAGATCGGCATGTTCAATCGCAAGGGCCCGCTGAACACGGAAGGGTTCGAGGGTTCCGGGGCCGACTGGCTGGAGCAGTACAAGAAATACATCGACGATCGCGCCACCGTCGTGACCAGCCCGCACAAGGTCTACGGCCCGGAAACCAATGACCTGGTGCTGCAGATGCGCAAGCGCGGCATCGACAAGGTCATCATCGCCGGCATGTCCGCCAACCTGTGCACCGAATCCCACATGCGGGCGCTCATCGAGGAAGGGTTCGAGGTTATGGTCGTGGCCGACGCAACGGCCGCCGCCCAGGTCCCCGGTTATGACGGCTATGCGGCCGCACTGACCAACTTCCGCATGATCGCTAGCCACGTCACGGACACCAGCTCGGCCGTGGCTGCCATCCAGGCGTCTGCCACCAACTGACATTCTCCAAGCGCCGCCCCTCCCGGCGCGCCCGGCCGCCTCCTCCCCGAAAGGCGGTCGGAAAGCCCCAAAAAGCAGACCGAATTGGAACCGGAACGATGACCCGCCCGCCCCTGCCGCCTTTCACCGAAGAAACCGCCACAATGAAAGTCCGCGCTGCGGAAGATGCCTGGAACACGCGCGACCCCGCCAAGGTGAAACTCGCCTATACGGCAGACAGCCGATGGAGAAACCGGTCGGAATTCCTCACCGGCCGCGACGCCATCGGGCGCTTCCTGACCCGAAAGTGGGAAACCGAGCGGGAATACCGGCTGATCAAGGAATTGTGGACCTTTGCCGGCAACCGCATTGCCGTCCGCTTTGCCTATGAATGGCACGACGTTACGGGCCGGTGGTTCCGGTCCTACGGCAACGAAAACTGGGAATTCGCCCCCGACGGCCTCATGCAGCGGCGCATTGCCAGCATCAACGATCTCGAAATCGATCCGACCGAACGCAAGTTCCTGTGGCCGCAGGGCCGCCGGCCGGACGACCATCCGGGGCTCTCCGACCTGGACCTGTGAGCGCCGGACCCGCTTGCCAAGCTTTTTCAACCGCCCCTCAGGGCACCAACCAAGAAGGACGAATGACATGAAATCCATCACAACACTGACTGCTGCCGCGATGATCGCCGGCGTCTTCGCAACCATTCCCGCGGCCCACGCCGCCGACGAATACAACGTGTCCAAGGGAACCACGGTCGACGGCCACGGCGTCGCCTTCCGCGGCAACGATCTGGTGGCGATGGCAAACGGCCTCGGCATCGTTCCGGGACAGGCGAAACACACCTATGTGCATGATGGCGTTGCCTATTACTTCGTTTCCGAAGCAGCTCTGCAGGAATTCGCCGAGGCCCCGGAAAAGTTCATGCCGCAATACGGTGGTTACTGCACCCTCGGAGTCGCCCTGGGCAAGAAGCTCGACGGCAGCCCGCGCTTTGCCGACATCGTCGACGGCAAGCTCTACGTGTTCCTCAACGCCGCCGTCTTCGAAGCCTATCAAAAGGACAAGGCCGGCATCCTCGCCAAAGCCGCCGCAACATGGCCGGGCATCCATCATGGCACGGTTGCAGAGGTCAACGGGTTGGGAAGCTGACGCTTTCCTGCACTGATTGGCTACATGCCGACAGGATTGGACCAGGCGCGTCTTCGAGGGCGCGCCTGTTCGCACTGGATCCTTCGATTGCAATCTCATGGCCATTGCCTAAGGTCGGCGCTCCTGAACACAAAAGGATACCGGGATGAGCGTCGACGAGCGGGCCGTCATGGCCGCCGGAAACAATGCCGACCTTTATGAAGCGATGTTCTCGTCGCAGGGGCTTGCCTACCAGCGGCTGCCGTTCGCTTTCGTCGGCCAAGACGAACCGCCACCCTACTATTCCAACCTGACTATTCTGTCTCCGGATCATACCGACGAGATTGTCGAGCACATCAAGACGCTCGCCGAGCGGTTCGGTGGTACTGTCGGCGTCAAGGACAGTTTTTGTCGGCTTGAACTTGAGGTCAACGGTTTCAGAACCCTGTTCGAAGCCTCCTGGATCTGGCGAGAACCCGGTGCCCGACCGGTGTCGCACGGGTGGCATCGGATCGAAGACGAGACTGACCTGGGGCTCTGGGAAGCGGCCTGGAAACGGTCCGGATCGCCCACCGATCGACGCATGTTCAATGCAAAAATGCTCCGGCGTTCCGACATTTCTTTTCTGGGCCGAAAGGGATCGGGTGGATACGAGGCCGGATGCATTGCCAACAGGTCAGCGGACTGTATCGGGTTATCAAACGTGTTCGCAGACGCCTCCGACCTGTTCGAACAGGCGGCGGCCGCGGTCTCGTCGGTCGACCGACACCTGCCGATCGTCGGTTATGAATCCGGCACATCCCTGGAGCAGGCTCGCTCGGCGGGCTTCACGACCATTGGCGACCTGCGGATTTTAGTGGCCGGGACCGCATCGTTTTGAGGAACGCCAGCTCGGTTCAAGGCGTTTGGCTGACATCAACAGCGCGCATCGTATCATGGCTGAACACCTCCGCAGCCGACCGAATATCGTGCCCCGCCCCCTCACGACTTCCTTTCGGATTCGCGGCATGGCGACGGCAACCTGATGGTCCCTTCGGCTATGCCTCTGAGGGTATCGACAAACAAACTCGGTTCCAATGCGTTGACCCTTCGGGCCAGATCGGCGGGAGTGTCGTCAATGCCAACCTCAACGGCTCGCCGAGCAATGACCGGACCTGTATCGTATTCGCTTTCGACCAGATGAACCGATGCACCGCTGGTTGGCTCCTTTGACGCGATCACAGCCTCGTGGACGTGAATTCCATGCATCCCTTTTCCACCGAATTTGGGCAGCAATGACGGATGGATATTGAGTATGCGCCCCCGAAACCGGTTCAGCGTTTTCGGCCCGAGTTTTCTCAGATACCCGGATAGAATGACGATTTCGACTTCATTCGCGACAAGAGTGGCGACAACAGTGTCGTCGAGGTCACGGTCTGGCCCAAGCACGGTCTGGCTCAGATGGAAAGCCGGAATCCTGTACCGCTGCGCCACTGTCAGCGCATGTGCTCCGGCATTGTTTGAAATAACGACACGTCCCCGTGCTTGAAGACGGCCGTCTTCGATCGCTGCCAGGATGGCAACCATACTGCTTCCACCGTGTGACGCTATGAAACCCAGGTTCAGGCAATGACGGCCAGCAGCCACTTCTTCCCAGTCTCCCGCGTTTCCCCGGCGAACTGCAATCCGCACCAGTTAGTGTGCAGTCCAACGTCCACCGATCACATGCTGATGACAGTGGCATGTCGTATGCCATATTTTGCTGGACATGACAGTATTCGAGTTCCGATTGGCTGAAGCAAACGATGCCCGAAAAGTATCTGATATCAGCGAGAGAGCCTACGTCCCGGCCTACGAAGCAATCATCGGCGAGGCACCCAAGCCGGCTTGGGAAGATTATTCGCAGCGCATCGCCGACGGCCGTGTTTGGCTGGCAGAAATCGGCGGCGAAACCGCCGGTGTCCTGGTTGTCGAGACCGACCAGGATTTTCTGCTGATCTACAGCATCGCTGTGGATCCCGATTTCCAGGGCCAGGGGCTGGGTCTCGCGTTGCTCCGGCAGGCTGGGACCCTCGCTGCCGAAATGGGTTTGAACGAAGTGCGCCTCTACACGAACAGCCGCATGGAAGCCAATATCAGGCTTTATCTCAAAGCCGGCTTTCGACGGATTGGCGAGCGACCCCATCCGAGCCGGATCGGCGAGAGGTTGACCGACATGTCAAAGCCGGTCGGAGAATTTTGAACCAACGTCGGCGCTTCATCCACGCGCTTCGGCCGCTTGCAGCCCGTCGTAGCTCATCACGCTCCGCAGCCCGCTGAACACCGACACGAGAAACGACGCACCGAACGCCAGGACCACGAGCAGCAATCCGGTTTCCGGGTCGGACGCGCCCACGACCACGCCGCCGATCAGCGCCCCCAGCGGGCGGATGCCGTAGATCGCGGTCTGGATCACCGCGTTGACCCGGCCGAGCATGGTTCCCGGTGTCACCAGCTGGCGGACCGAGTTCTGGGCGATCAGCCACATGGACGGGCCGAAACCCAGGAAGAAGAAGCAGACATAGAGCAGGATCTCGTCCGAACCGACAGCCAACAGGCCCGCCGCTGCCAGGAAGGAACTGCCGGGCCCGAACAGCAGGATGACGGATGGCGCGACCTGCTGGGCGAACCGGCCCGCAAGCCACGATCCGCAAATTGCGGCAAGACCAAACGCCGACAGGGCGATGCCAAACGTGCCGGGATCGAAGCGGTACACATCCTGGATTGTCGGCACCAGGACGACGAGCAGTGCGGCAAAGGCGAAATTCCAGAAAATCGCGCAAAGCGAGATCGGCAGCAGCAGGGTGTGGCGCAGTACGTAGGCACCGCCCTCGATGATTTGCGGGATCACGGGCTCACGATTGCGCACGCTGGTCTCAAATCGCGGCAGCGACAGTGCGAAGGCCAGCGCAGCAAAGGCGCCAACACCCGCCACTGCGAAGACCCAAGTAGCCGGGATATCGGCGACCACCAGGCCGACCGCAAGCGGCACTGCAAAGGAGCAGGCGGCGCGCGGAATCTCGATGGCCGCATTGGCGCTGGCCAACCGGTTGGCGGGCACCGCCTTTGGCAGGATCGAGAGCGCGGTCAGAACGAACAGCACGGCGCCGAACCCGGCTAACGTGATTGTCGCTCCGAACGCCAGGACGTTTCCAGCCAGGACACTCGCGGCCGCGCCGAACGAGCCGACGATCGAAACCAGCGTCGCGGCAATGGCGAGACTGCGCTGCTGAGTGCTATCGACCATTATGCCGAACGGAATGGAGCCCAACAGATGGGCCATCGACTGGCAGGCAACAAGAATGCCGATCACCTCGGCGGAAGCGTCGAAAGCCAGCGCGGCGACAAGCGGTACGGCAACGAGGGCGATCTGGTCGGCCAGGTGGATGCCATAGGCGGCCCCGGTTAAACGACGAACGGTGGACATGACGAGTTCTCCGGCTGTTTTTCCGGAGAGTTACGCACCTGGGATATGTCCAGCCATCCGATTCTTGCGCGGCTATTCATTCATCTTAGAGGTGCTCGACTATCAGTCAGCAAGACCCGCGCATCCGATACATGAAGAGCGTTTCGAGCGATCCGTAGGTACCCATCACATCACCGGCGAATCCGACTTTCCGGGCAACATTGATCGACGCGGAATAGGTCGGGTCGAGCAGGCAAACCGTTCGTTTCGCATCCAGCTTGCGATCCGCCCAGTCCAGCATGGCGGACACGGCTTCCGTGGCATATCCCTTGCCATGGGCGGCGGTCTTCAACGCCCAGCCCGCCTCCGGCAGGCCAGTGATGCCTGGTGTGGTGTCGCGATGGTAGTCGGCAAAGCCGACCTCACCGATGAACGCGCCATCGACTTTTGATTCCACGACCCAGTAGCCGAATCCCAGATGCTGCCAGTGGCCGGAGTATCGCAGCAGGCGCGACCACGACTGCTCGGTCGTCGAAGGCGTGCCCGATATGTGGGCCACTACCTGCGGATCGGCCCACATCGCAGCGCTCTCCTCAAAATCGTCGGTCCGATGCCCTCTGAGCAGCAACCGTTCGGTTTCGAGGATGGGAACGGGTTGGTGGTTAGAAATGTTTCACTCCCTTTGGTCTGAAGCTGGATAGCTCAAGACTCTTGCCTTCTTTGCCAGACGCCTTTTGCGTCGCGGAAATACCGCGAAGCCTTATCGGCTTTCTCTCGATCATCCTGACTAAGACTATGCGACATGTACTCAACGCCGTGCTCCAGTGGGATCATATTGGAAAGCGGATCGCAAACCTCAGACTGTATCGCGCGAAGGCGCATCCAGATGTCGTCGCTCATGCGGTGCCGCCATACCCCGGTCAACATGCGTTTGAACTTTGGATCCCTCAAGGTCTGTTCTTCGAAATGGGGGATCATTGAACCGTAATGTGCAAGGATATGTTCCGCAGGGCCAGCAGCAATGACTTTGAGATGCTCATCATCGTCCGCCATTCTGACGGCGTCGATCAAGAAGTTCCAAATGGCATGCGGATGTCCGAGGAAGCACAGCTGAGTGACCCAAGCGCCGGCGTCGCCCGACGCTACTCCCCCTTCCAGGTGGTTGGCGGCGCCCTCAAAGTCGGCATCAGTGATTGCAAATCGCCTCTCATCAGCAAAGCGCTTCAACTGTTGGAGAGTGGTTCCGGGTCCGTTGATCTGAGATTCACTGCAAAGCCAGAATGCGGACAGCAGCTGTCCGACCGAGATATGTCGTTCTTTCAAGATTAACCGTGGCAAACCCACGTTTTTGGGCGACGTGCCGGTGCGCGCCGGTATTGAACGAAATCCACGTGTGGGCATTCGAAGTATACAAGTCAAGCTTGTTAGATCTGGAATGAGCCGGCAAGGGCGCTGCCAGCTCTCACATCGATCGAATGGATCAGCCGGCTTGCCCAACCTGCGCACGAGGTCCGGTCCGGCGCAAAAACAGCGCGCAGCTCGCACAAACCACCGCACAGACCAGGACGACGGGAATGGCGCCTTCCCAAAAGCCCGTCCACGCCACCACGGCGGCGCCGATGGGTGGACCGACCAGTTGGCCGACGGCGGCGCCTTGCATGACCATGCCGCTGACCGTCGCAATGACGGAACGGTCCGGCGCGTGATCGGGAATCAGCGCGAACAGCGAGCTTGGAATGAGGCCGGTACAGATGAACAAGCCACAGGCCGCGACCGTTCTCCAGAGCCCGGAAATGTCTTCCAACAGCACGATCGATCCGCCAATCACCATGATGACGCAACCGAAAAGGATCAGCGTCGTGGAGCGCACACCGCGATCGTGTAGCCAACCGGATAGGACGTTGCCGGCGGCATTGGAGAAAACCGCAATGGCACTGACGGCGGCCGCACCCGATGGGGTGTACCCGTTCAGTTCGACAAGGATGAGCGGAAGAAACCCTGCAACGATGAGATATTGACCCGCATAGAAACAGAAGATCATGCTGAGCAGAACCGGCCCGCGACCGAAAGCATGACGAAGGCTTTGCCCAAGCTTTGGTTTTGCTGCCGGTTGCCCGGCGCTTGCCCCAAGGCCTCGCCCCACCCGGTAGACCGGAACCGTGACGAGAAGGATGAGAACCGAGGTGAACCACCACAGTACCCGCCAGTCGAAATGCGCCAGGATCAGCCCCGACAGCGCCAGCATGAAGCCGGAGCCCAGCGGCATGTACATGCCCCACAGCGCAAACGATGTCTTCATGTGCCGTTCGGAAACGGCGTGAAGAATGAGCCCGGGCATGGAGGTCGTGGTCAGCAGGAAGCCGAGACCTTCAAGGGTACGCGTTGCCAGAAGCGCCGTTCCACTGTCGACGAATCCGCCGGCAATCCCGGAAAGCGCCGCCAGAACCATGCCGGAGAGCGCCACCCGAAGCCGCCCGAACTGGTCCGACACGGTCCCCAGAAACACCGCCGTCGCGGCAGCCACCAGGTTGAATATGGCAATGACCCAGCCCGACTGAACCAGGCTCAACCCCAGCTCGGCCTGCAGGTCCGGCAACGCCGCCGGCACCTTGCCAACGAGCATCGCCACGGCAGCACCCGCGCCGATCAGGATGGTCACTCTCAGCCACATGTGGATCTGTTCACGAAATAGAACTCCGAGGGGAGCCCAGATCTAGAACCTTGGTGGGCCAAAAGCTAGTCCAGCTGGGGTCGACCGACCTCGCAGCAGAGGCCTGATAGACGCGAACCGCATTGGTTTGTTTACAAGAACACCGTGATCGGCTAAACCGCACGTTGTATTGATCCGAGGTAGCTTAGTAGCAAAGTACTGGGCTCTTAACCCAGTGAGCGCGGGTGCAAATCCCGCCCTCGGACCCAAATCCGACACGATCGTGGAATATCACCGTACGCTACCTTCATTCTCTGGGGTAGCTTAGCAGCCAAAGCGTCGGGCTCAGCACCCGAAGAGCGCGCGGGTGCGAATCCCGCCCCCGGACCCATTCACGAGACACCATGAACAACCGAATTGGAGAACAGTACCCGTTTTTTCAGCTGGCCAAAGCATTGAGCGCGGGCAATGCAGAGAAGGCCGCAAAGTGGCGCGAAGTGCTCTCTGGAATGCGGCTTGGCGAGTTGAGTATCGGGAAAAGGGCGCCTGTTGCAGACATGCCAGCCTGGGCTACGCCGGAGGTGGTTCGCGGCGGCTTTGCAACAGGCGGTTACGCGGCCGGCGGCCCCGTGCAACCGCACGAAAGCAAGCTCGCGCGGGAGCTGTCGCTCACCTTGGCCGATGCAGGACGCCTCCGCGGGGCACTCAATGCCTGGTATCTCACCGAGGACGGGCTCGCGCAGCTGCGAGAGATGGCGAGCTCGGGCTGCTTCGAGGCAGAAACACCGGAAGAGACCGCACTTTTGGCCATCGCCTTGCTGCTGGAAAGTGATCCCGTGACCTGCGAACCAATTCTCGAACAGATCACACCCTATTTTGATCGGCTTCGTTTCTTTCCCCGACCCGTCGCAAAACCGCGCGGCGAGGGCGTCCACGTTGGAACCGTCGGCAACCTTCGGAAGGCTCTGGAAGCCATGCGGCCGTCTGCGAATATCCTCCAACAGAACGCAACGCTGACACAATGGATCCCCCTTTACGACAGATTGGTCGATTTGCTCGCCGAACCGCTGAACGGATCGTGGCGAAATCGCGCTAGCGCCTGGCTAAAGTCATATCGGGACGCCGACCCGAGCGACATGTCGCGCAGGTGGAGCCGACCGGACGGACCGTTCCAGCGGTGCAGGGCCGCATTGGAGCAACGTCTTGCAACCGACAAACTGCCTGCAGCTGAGCAAAAATATGTCGACCTGGTCATTGCGCGAAGAACGCAAAAATACGGATCGGGCTCCCAACGGGATGCTTATCGGGCTGAACAGGCTCGACAGAACGTCGATGTCTGGTGGGATGCCTTGTCAGCGGCGATGCTCCGGCGCATCGAAGGAATTCCGGACGGCGCGGGGATACACGACATCGATGCCGTCCTGGTTCCCATCGGCGCAGAAGAAGCCAGCCCAGGTGCAGCCGCAGGAACGACGATTGCTCCAAAGATTGGTCGAAAGGTCCGGTCCGTCCGAGTTGCCTCCGTTGCCGATCTCGTAGCCGGCGGTCAGATATCGTCACCGGAGGTTCTTGCAGCGGTTCTGCCGCAGGTCACGGCCGATTTGCACGCCAAAGGACTAACCAAGCCTTCGGAGCGGGCAGTCTACGCTGCATTGTATCGGGCCTTCCGCGCCCGCCGCTCGCTTCTTCTGCTTGATTTTCAAAGTCAGGTCCGCGTCGAGGAGCTGCCCTGGGCCTCTGCCTTGCTGGAAAGGCGTTCAACGTCACAGAACGACGAACAGATCGCTTTGCAAGCGCTTCGTGAAACTGCTGTTCTCACGCTGACACACTTTCCACAAACGCAGTTGCCGAATGCGATGATTGAGGAAATGATGAGGCTCGCACAGCGCGCCAATCTGAACACACCGTTCACGCGCGAGCTTGCTGCCGACATTTTCATGGGTGACTTCTCAGACACCTTCGAGAAGGCGGCACACCAGACTATTCGCCGCTATGGGGATGCCCTCTACGGGAGATACTACAACCTGCCGAAGAGTATCCCACATGGCCAGCTTGGTGCTGTTTGCGCACTTCGGGCCGGCGGTCGCCAATCGGACAACTGGTCCGTCTCATGGAACGGCATGGTGATCGAGCAGCAGCTCATCCTCACATCGCACAATATGGCGGCTTTGTTTGAAGCGGTTGATCTTTCAGACCTTGATTATGACGCCATGTCCCGACGGTGCTTCGAATGGGTCTGCGCGAAACTCCAGATGCCGCTGCCCCACATGCACGCGAAACTTCAAGCCCTTAAGAACGCTGCTTATGCCTGGCGTCAGATGATCGCATTTCTGTCCGAAATGACACCGAACGATCAAGAAACAACATTTCGGAACCTCGAAGCGGCATACGCTGAACAGACGCAACAATTTCGCGAGGGGTTCGAACCTGCGATGATCGGATTGAGAGCGGCGCTGAAGGGCGGATCGCCCGACAACAACGGCGGCCGCACATATTTTGGATGGGCCCTCGACAATCATCCCTTCGCGAGAGTTTTTCCGTTGGATCACGACAAAAACCGAGTTCACCGGGGATAAGCAGTGAAGAAAGCAAACATCCTCATCGAAGGTCTGAGGCCCGATGAGCTGATTTCGCTGGAAGATTTGGAAATCTACGCGGCTATTGGCAGACCGATCGTGATTTCGGTCGGATCGGCGGAGGTGCTGGCGGAGTTCTCGATCAACGACTCGGTACTCGGTATCGAGCTTGCGGTGGTCGACCAGGGCGGCGAAGGGGTGCTGTTCGTTCTGATCGACGTTATCGAGAAGTCGGCGCGACATCGGAATTTGTCGGCTATCGAATGGTCCGTCTATGCGCGGAATTGTGCTGAACCCAATCCCAAACTCGAGCGTGTGCTCCAGGCTTCTGGCTTCGAGA
This sequence comes from Hoeflea sp., assembly GCA_965216535.1. GTDB lineage: Bacteria > Pseudomonadota > Alphaproteobacteria > Rhizobiales > Rhizobiaceae > Hoeflea_A. Next base: position 330,672 of record OZ244175.1, on the reverse strand, counting down.
TCTGCCGGCAGATAACCGGAGCGGAGTTCTACTGGCAGCGTCGATCCATCAACAGCTCATTGCTCAGCCGACGAGGGTAACGGCGTGATCGGCAATCTGGACCACTTGGAAAACGACCCGGAAACGCTCGATGCATTCTGGCGGTTTGCGCGAGGGGATACCGAAGCCGGAGATTTCGAAGCCTGGCTATATGCAGGCGAAGACCTGGAAACCGTCTTGGGTCAAAACGCCTATCTCGATGCCATCTCCGTCGATTTTCATGATGCCAAGCGGATCGCAGAATTCCGCGGACAACTACATGAGCGCCTTCCAAGCCCATACGCTTGCGATTGCCACACCATCGCTGATTTTGGCTCTCATGTTGACTATGTGATTGGCGGTTCAACCGTAGATGAAGTGTTCGACTGCACCCGGACCGATCTGTATGACTGGCTCTACCGTCTTACGTGCGTGACTTGCTCGACGCGCTGGATCGCCGCACATGACGAGGATCTGACCATCGTCATGGTTCGCGATCCAGCAGCCGATACGAAGAAGGTTCCAAGCCCCTACATTGTGGTCCGCCTGGCAATTGAGACGGATCACTCCTTGCTACCCTCGCTGCTGCAACCAGCAATCGAAGAGCTGGCGAGGGAAATGCCAGGAATATCGCTTACCGATCTTCAGCGCCACTTGCCGACGGATCAGGAGGTCTTGCGCCAGCAGGCACTTGAGGTCGTGGCCAGGACCGGGCTCTCGATTAATCTAGGTGCCTAAACTAGGCTGAACTATATCCTCCGGAAGCGGACCCGCCACTGTTCCCCGGCAAACGCAAACATGACGCTGACATGACTGAGCGGCCTACGCGCATCTGTCATCTCTGAGGCACGCCGCGATGTCCGTTTCCGGACCCGTCGCCGGCGACATAAGCGTGGGGCAAATCGGCAACGCGGAAACCGGTCGAGATCCGGTTCCGCAGCAAAGGAGCGATACCATGTCTGCATCGACCCACTCGACGACCGCCCGGCAACCGTCGCATCTCGCCCGGCAAATTCTTCTGGCCACTCTGATTGTCTTCACGGTCATTGCAGCCAGCATGACGACGAAGGTACACGCCGCTGACGGCAAAACCTATCCGGCGACCGTCTGCGAACGTTGGAATGCCCCCGAAAACGCGCCGCGGTCGGCTATGGCCGTGTCGCAATTCGGGCGCATCATCAACCAGTCAAACAACCAGCGCCTCGGCATCGTCTGTCCGATCGTCCGCGATTCCATGCGCGGCAAGATCGAGCGGATCAAGGCCTGGGGCATCCACCGCAACTGCGCCGGCCGCGGTGAAGGCCAGACCTGCCCCGGCAACAGCCGCTGCACCTTCCGCATCATGCAGATGTCGGGCGACCAGGCGCGGTCCTCGTCACCGGCTGCCAACGAACCGATGGTTCGGGTGGACGAGTCGCAACAGGCCGCGGCCATCATCGCCGTCGGATGGGTAAACCTGTCCGTGCCGGACTTCACCAGCGCCAACGGAACCGGCCCGAGCGGATCGACCTTCGTTCTGTTCTGCCGGCTGGCCCCGGGGGCCGAACTCAGCTCGATCTATATCGGCGAAGAGACCTGAGCCGGCTCCAGAGCCGCGGCGTCCTCCCCGCCGCGGCTCGCATTGCTCAGACACCTTCACCGGCCGGGTCGATCATGCCTCCGGCTGTTTTTGCCTGTCGAGCCAGGCAACCCACAATGCTGCGAGCAGGCTGAGCAGCACCACCACGAACATCAGGCCCAGCAGGGCCACCGCTCCGGTCTCCCCGGTGACGATCAGGCCTGACAGCCAGGTCAGCAACGCGCCGCCGCCGACGGTCATGGCGCCGGCGAGACCCGAGGCGGTGCCGGCGAGGTCGCTGCGCACCGACATGACGCCAACGCTGGCGCTCGGCATGGTGACGCCGTTGCCGAAACCGACGAACAGCGTCGAGCCGAACAATGCCCACTCGTGCGTAATCCCAGCGGCAAACAGGATCAGGCCGATAGCGAGGCCGGCGCTGGCGATCACCCGGCCGGAGACCATCATCGTCATCATCGGCACTCTCCGGGCCAGGCGGCCGGCGCAGAAACTGCCCACGAAGAACCCGCCGGTGATCGAACCGATATAGATCCCCAGCGTACCGGCCGACATGCCGTAAGCCACGTTTGCAACCAGCGGCACACCGGCGATGAAGACGAAGAAGCCACCGACGGAAAGGGTCATGCAGGCGGCATAGCCCCAGAATTTCCCGGAGCGCAGCAACGCCGGGTAAGTGCGCATCTGACGGCCGAACGTTTCCGAGGGATTCCGGTTGGTCTCGCCCAGATCAACCCAGGTCAGTGCATAAAGCGCGATACCGAGCAGCAGGAACGCCAGAAAGCTGGCGCGCCAGCCGAAAAGCTCGTCCAGGGCGCCGCCGGCCAGCGGCCCCAGCATCGGCGCCACCGCCATCGCCATGGCGATATAGCCGAGCATGCCCGCCGCTTCTTTTGGCGGCAGCACGTCGCGCACCACCACCCGCGCCAATGCCCCGCCGGAGATGATCGCCCCCTGCAGCAAGCGAAACAGCAGAAATGTCCAGATGTCCTGCGCGAGCAGGCATCCGAGTGACGCCGCGCAAAACAACGCAATACAGGCCAGCAGCACCGGCCGTCGGCCGTAGCGATCGGACATTGGGCCAAGCACGATCTGCAACACCGCCGTCACCGCCAGATAGCCGGCGATCGACAGGCTGACGAGCGCATAGCCGGCGTTGAATTCCGATGCGATATTGACCAGCGACGGCAGGAACATGTTGAGCGACACCGTCGACACCCCGGTCAGGCAGATCAGAGTGAAAATCGTCGGAGGTGTTCGTTCTACGGACGCCATCGGTCTTCGCCCGTATAGTCGGACTGACTTTCCTCCAGAATAGACCCCGGCCGTAACCCGGTCTCGCTATACCCTTCGGACAGGCACTCGAATGTCGCGTCCTTCATGAAATACAGATAGTGCCTCATCTTCTTGAGGTCGTCCCCGCTGCATATCCGTTTGGGAACAAATCCCCTGGATTGCGACAGATCCATCAAATCTCTGCCTGTCACTTCATAGAAATTACCGAAGTCGAGATCCGGGAAGTTGCAAACATTGTAGATGGTGGAGTTGATCCAGCGTCCTGTCCCATCGGAGTAGAATCCCTCGTCATTCGGATCACCGATTCGATGACAGATCGCATTTGTGAAACGCACCTCATTGGCCATGTCGAAGTCATCATGCGTGGGATACCTCAGCAACACGTCCGAACCAGCCCTGACGGCGTAGGGTGTGGCGGTAACCGCATCGATGTATCTCAGTTCCAGCTTCTTGAATTTTATGTTTTCGTATTTGTTCATGACCGACTGGTAGCACCACGGTATGACAATCGAAACCAACAAATAGACGGCGGCGTGTTCCTTCGCTCCTAGGCGCAGCCAAGGCGTCCCACCGATCAGCGACCGAGGGTCACGACGGCTGAATATTTCCAACGGCGTACAAATCGCCCTAAATAGCAGCAGCAACCACCAACCCCGGACCCACCATGCTGCTGGCGCTTCGCGACGTCACCAAATCCTACCCGACCGAGGAAGGACCCGTCGATGTTCTGAAAGGTGTGTCGCTTGAGCTTGATGCCGGGCAGCATCTGGCGCTGACCGGCGAATCCGGGTCGGGCAAGAGCACGCTGCTGCACCTGATCGCCGGGCTCGATGTGCCGGATTCCGGTGAAATCCGCATCGACGGGACGGATATCGCGCCGATGAACGATGCCGGCCTCGCGGCGCTGCGGCGTGGCACCATCGGGCTGGTGTTTCAGCAATTCAATCTGGTGCCGTCGCTGACCGTGGCGCAGAACCTGGCCTTCCATGCCCGCCTGGCCGGACGGCTCGACACCGACTGGACCGCCGAACTCGGCGAGCGGCTGGGGCTTGCCGACTATCTCAACCGGTATCCGGAACAGCTCTCCGGCGGCCAGCAGCAGCGGGTTGCAATCGGCCGCACGCTCGCTGCCAAACCGGCGCTGATCCTTGCCGACGAGCCCACCGGCAATCTCGACGAGGAAACCGGCGATTCCGTCATCGCGCTGATGCTGGAACTGGTGGCCGATGTCAGCGCCGGCTTCATCCTGGTCACCCATTCGACCCGTCTCGCCAGCCTGCTCGACCGCCGGCTGCACCTGACTCACGGCCAGCTGCAATGATCGGCGCCGGCATCACGGCACTGCTGTCTCACTGGCGTTATCGGCCGCTGCAGCTTGTTACGCTGATCGTCGGCCTGGCGTTGGCGACCGGCCTATGGACCGGCGTACAGGCCATCAACAGCGAAGCGCGCTCCAGCTATGCCGAAGCCGCGTCGGTGCTTGGTCAGGACACGCTGGAGCGTTTGCAGGCGGCAGAGGGCGGATCGATCGCCGCCGAGCGTTTCGTGGCGCTGCGGCGCGCCGGCTGGCTGGTGTCGCCTGTCGTCGAGGGCCCCTTGCGGATCGGCCGCGAACGCCTGCGCGTGCTCGGCCTCGATGTCTTCACCATGCCGCGCGGCGCAGCACCTCTCGGCCTGTCCGGCAATGAGGACATTGGCGCTTTCGTCGCCGGCAAGGATCTGATTCTTGCCCATCCCGACACCGCCGCAGCACTGGCTGACAGCGGCCTCAATCTGCGCACCTCGTTGCAGGTCGCACCGGGCGATCTGATGGCCGATATCGCGACCGCCTGGAAGCTGCTTCAGCGCGATGATTTCGACTATCTTCTGTTGGCGCCCAAGCAACCTGTCGGACTTGCGCCGCTGACCGAGATCGCACCCGATCTCCAACGCATCGCACCGGACGCGCAGGGCGATATCGCCCGGCTGACAGACAGTTTCCATCTCAACCTGACCGCCTTCGGGTTTCTCTCCTTTGCCGTTGGCCTGTTTATCGTGCACGCCACCATCGGCCTTGCCTTCGAACAGCGCCGTCCTGTCATCCGCACCCTGCGGGCGCTGGGCCTTCCCAACCACGCGGTCATACTGTTGCTGCTGACCGAAACCCTTTTGCTGGCGTTGGTCGCCGGGCTGATAGGCGTGGCGCTCGGGTATCTTATCGCCGCCCTTTTGCTGCCTGATGTTGCGGCAACGCTCGCCGGTCTCTACGGCGCCTCGGTCTCCGGGTCGTTGACCCTGCGGCCCGACTGGGTGCTGACGGGCCTTGCCATCGCCTTCGGCGGTGCCGTGCTGGCAACCGGCCAGGGCCTGTGGCGCATCGCCACCATGCCGCTGCTGGCTCCCGCACAGCCGCGCGCCTGGGCCATGGCCAGCCGCCGCACCAGCCGCTGGTCGACGCTTGCCGCCTTTGCCCTGCTTCTGACGGCACTTCTGACCGCATGGCTGGGCAGTGGCCTGGTATCCGGCTTCCTGACCCTTGGTGCGCTGCTGCTGGGCGCCGCACTGCTTCTGCCGGCGATCCTGATCCTGCTTCTCAAGGCAGGCGCGCGCACCGCCCACACGGCTCTGGCCGAATGGGTGTGGGCGGACATGCGCCAACAGGTGCCGAGCCTGTCGCTGGCGTTGATGGCGCTGATGCTGGCGCTGGCCGCCAATATTGGAGTCGGCACCATGGTCTCCTCGTTTCGCTACACCTTCACCGGATGGCTTGACCAGCGCCTGGCCTCCGAACTCTACGTTACGGCGGAAAACGAGACCCGGGCCGAAGAACTCCGCACCTTCCTGGCTGATCGGGCCGATGCCGTGTTGCCCATGCGTTCGACCGAGGTCGAGATCGCCGGCCAGCCGGTCTTTCTCTACGGTGTCGTCGACCACGAGACTTACCGGCAGAACTGGCCATTGCTCGAACAGTCCGAAAACGTCTGGGACCGGGTGGCGGCCGGCGACGGCGTGCTGGTCAACGAGCAACTGTTTCGCCGCAACGGATACCGGCTCGGCGACCACCTGACCCTGGCGCCCGGCTGGACCGAGGATATCGTCGGTGTCTATTCCGACTACGGCAACCCAACAGGCCAGATGATCGTCAACCACGGCAAGCTGATGGGTTTCTTTCCCGATCTTCCCAAACTGCGCCACGCCGTGCGCGTGGCGCCCGAAAAAGCGCCTGCCCTGGCAGATGCGCTCACAACCGATTTCGGCCTGCCCGCCAGCAACATCCTCAACCAGGACGATGTCAAACGCTTCTCGCTGCGTGTCTTCGACCGCACCTTCCTGGTGACCGGAGCGCTCAACACTCTCACCCTGGGCGTTGCGGGTTTCGCCATTCTCGCCAATCTCTTGACCCTGTCGGCCATGCGACTGTCCCAACTGGCGCCGGTCTGGGCGCTTGGGACGACGCGAAGGTCCTTGGCGCAGTTGGAAATCGTGCGCACGCTGACGCTCGCCGCCCTCACGTGGCTGGCTGCCCTGCCAGTCGGGCTTCTGTTGGCCTGGGTGTTGCTGTCGATTGTCAATGTCGAGGCCTTTGGCTGGCGCCTGCCGATGTTCATCTTTCCGATCGACTGGCTCCGCCTGCTTGTCCTGGCACTGATTGCTGCCGGGCTCGCCACCGCCTTTCCCGCCTGGCGCCTCGCCCGCACCCGGCCGGCCAGCTTTCTCAAGGTGTTCGTCCATGAGAGGTAGTTGGCTGACTTACTTTTTTGTTACGATGGCGAGCGCTGCCTTCGCCCAGGGCTTTGCCGGCCTTGGAACCGATGCGGAAGGATTTTCCATACCGCAGGCTGGACGCCAACTGGCGTTTCCGCAGGACCATGGCGCGCATCCCGACTACCGCATCGAATGGTGGTACCTGACCGCCAACCTGAACGACGAAAGCGGCGCCGATCTCGGTCTGCAATGGACGCTGTTCCGCTCGGCCCTCAAGCCAGAGTCTGACAATGGCTGGTCGACGTCGCAAACCTTCATGGCCCACGCCGGCCTGACAACCGAAGACGATCATTTTTCGACCGAGCGCTTCGCCCGCGGCGGGATCGGCCAGGCCGGTGTCGCCACCGCGCCGTTTGCCGCCTGGATCGACGATTGGCAGATGGAGAGCCGGGCGACCGCCGGCGCCGATCCGCTGTCGGCCCTGCACATCACGGCCCGCGGCCCGGACTTCGCATACGAGATCGAATTGTCGGCGTCCGGCCCGCTCGTCCGCCATGGCGAGGATGGCTATTCGGTCAAATCCGCCTCAGGCCAGGCGAGCTACTATTATTCGCAGCCTTTCTATTCCGTCACCGGCACGGTCAATCTTCCAACCGGACCGGTGAACGTCAGCGGCCAGGCCTGGCTCGACCGTGAATGGTCGTCGCAGCCGCTCGACCCGGATCAGACCGGCTGGGACTGGCTGTCGCTGCATTTCGACGATGGTTCCAAGCTCATGGGTTTCCGCCTCCGCAGCCGCTCAGCCAGTGCCTATACGTCGGCCACCTGGATCGAGTCCGACGGCAGCGCAACGGCCTATGGCGACGGTGCCCTGTCGATGACTCCCGGGCGCACCGCCGAGGTTGCCGGCCAGTCCATTCCCGTCGAATGGCGTTTGCAACTGCCAGATCGCGATCTCGACATCACCGTCAATGCCATAAACCCGGACAGCTGGATGAACTCGCTTGTTTCCTACTGGGAAGGCCCCGTTACTGCCGACGGCAGCCACCCCGGCCGCGGCTACCTGGAGATGACCGGCTATGAATGACTGGATCCTTGACCTGCCTGAAACCCTCAACCGGGTCTGGGCCGAACTGGACAATGCAACCCGCGACCGCCAGTCGCCGTTCCGCTATCTGGCCATCGCAACAGTGACCGGCGACCGACCTGAGATTCGCACCGTCGGCCTGCGCGTCGCCGACCGCGAGCGTCAGGTGATCGAGTTCAACACCGACAGCCGGACCCCGAAAGTCGCGGCCCTTCACGTCAATCCGCATATCGCGCTGCATGTCTGGGACCCGGCCCGCCAGTTCCAGCTGCGCATCACCGCCGAGGCCCGCCTGCTGCCGGGTGAAAGTGGTCGCTGGAATGCCCTATCCGAGGGATCGCGCCTCAACTACGGTGTCCACCCGGAGCCCGGCACACCGATCGCCGATCATGACCGATACGAACGCATCCCTGACCGCTGCCTCTTCGTCGCGGTCGAGTGCCATATCAAGACGTTCGACACGGTCGTGCTTTCCGAGCCCACCCACCGCCGCGCCCGTTTCGAACGCAGCGACGGCTGGCGCGGGACCTGGGTAGCACCCTAGACTAGCTCTGCATTCGACACTGTTCAAAACACCGCCTGTCGTCCCTATCTGAGGGGGTGGATCAATGGAGGCAAGGGCTTGGGGTTTTGGCGCAGACTGTTCGGTATCAGGCAGCCCCTTTACCTGGGAAGCATCACGGTCGCCTCGAGTTTCAGCCTCAAGAAAGGTCTCGCCAAGCTGGCACCGGTGCATAATCCGGTCGATCCCGGTGTGATCGAGCAAACCTTGCGCGACATCATGGCTTTACCGCCCGCTTCAAGCCGGATGGAACCGGGCAGCAATGATATGGCCATCGATATCACCGTATCGGATTTCGACGTGGGAGAATTCATGTTTGTCCCGTGGATTCCGGTGAGCGTTCCGCTGGCGTGGCGGCCGCAGATCTCCATGACGGCTCGGGTCTACCGGATCGACAGCGGTCAGGATGTCTATGCCCACACAGTCCACCAGAAGCTCCAATGGAAGATCTGGCTGCGCCGGCTGCGAAACCCGATGGCCTTCTTTCGCATGGAGTCCTACGCAAAGGCCGAGGATCTCGAGTATCTGGTGCGCAGGACATGCATCAAACTCTTGCGGAGAGTCCAGAAGCAGATCTAGTCTGCCCAACCCTAGGGAGCCCGCCATGAACATCACCGGCTTCGATCACATCGTTCTGTGCGTGCGCGACGTCGACGCCAGTATCGAGTTCTACAGACGGGTTTTGGGTCTTGAACCGCGCGAAGAGCGGCCCGGCAAATGGTCGCTGCATTTCGGTGACGCCAAGATCAGCCTCCAGGACGCAGCCACGGCGCCGGGCCTTGCCACGAAGACCGTGCCTGGCAGCGGCAATTTCTGCCTTGTGACCGAAACCCCAATCAACGACGTGATCGCGCAACTCAGCGCCCATGACGTCGAAACGGTTGAAGGTCCGGCCGAAAAAATCGGTGCGATCGGCAAGCTGATGTCTGTCTATTTCCGCGATCCCGACGGGAACCTCGTTGAGGTCAGCAATCGGCTTTCATAACAAGACGAAAAAATCTGCTCTCCGGCGCGTGTAAAATCACCACCTCGTCTTCATCGAGACAATAAGACCAACAGCCGCTCGCTATCTCAGCATTTTTTCTGCATTCGCGAGTACGGCCCAACAACGGTCCGAGATCCAGTCCACGACGGCTTCAAATCAGGACTCCGATTTGAAGCGTATCGGAATAGCCGTTGATGGAGCGTACATCGTGATGAAGGTTTTTTCTCGGAATTGTCGTCGGTTTGGCCATCGCATATTTCATGGAGCTCAAATATGGATCAACATGGCTTATGCTGGACGGTCCGTATGTCACAATTCGCAAAGATTGCGATCCGGCGTCCGATCGATGCGTGTATGTCCGAAAGGAAACGACGCTGGGCTTTGACTATGTGAGCGTTGAAACGATTCGCTGGACCAGAAGGCACGCAGCAGTTCCAACATTCAGCCGAGACGGCGTCCAGTGCGATCCGGAAACCAATGTCTCTCTGAATTGGTTGCCGGACAGACTACAGATTATAACAAATCGGGTTGGAGACTGTTTCAGGACAGGCAAGTTTGTCACACCATTCGAGATCGAAATCGTCAATTGATTGTGCTCGAGCACCTACCAGCACGTCACAACCAACCTCGCTAAACCCTCCGCTTTCCGCCCAGCAAAATCAGGACAAGCGCCGCGCCGCTGAAGATGGCGTAGCCGGCGACGACCGGAACCACGGTCATGTCGAATAAAAGTCCGATTCCGGCTGAGATGACGAGGCTGAAACCGGTCGTGGCGGAGGCGACCAGCGCCGCTGCCAGCCCGGCCACATGGCCGAGATCCTGCAAAGCGATCGCGTTGAAATTGCCGATCGGCAGTCCAAGCAGAAACAGGATGGGGCCGTTGACGATCATCCAGATCCAAAGCGGCGGCAGTCCGGCCACAAGGACAAACAGCAGAAACCCGACGGACCAGACAGTGGACAGGGCCGCGGCCCAGATGCAGATGCCTTCCATGGAAAGGGTCTTGACCAGGCGCGCATTCAGCAGCGTCGCGGCCGAGATGAAGACCGCCGACACGCCAAACAGCAGCGCATAGGCTTCACCCACCCGGTACAGGTCCTGGAAGATCTGCTGCGAAGAAATGATGTACCCCATCATGGCGCCGTAGCAGCAGGCCGAAGCGAGCGTGTAGGAAACGGCCCTTCGGTTGCTCAAGACCTCTCCTATGGCGCGCAGAAACTGCACTACGCCAAGTTTCCGACGCTGCAACAGCGTTTCCGGTTGCCTCGCCAGGAGCCAAAGCCCGCCAGCCAGCGAAACCGCCGCCAGAACCACAAAAAGACCCCGCCAGTGCATCACCAGCAGCAGCGCTTGACCGACGGCCGGGGCGAGCACGGGAACAAGCACGAAAATCCCCATGATGATCGAAATCACCCGCGCCATGGTCGGGCCTTCGAAACGGTCGCGGATCAGCGCAACCATCACCGTGCGCGGACCGGCGGCAGAAAACCCCTGCAGGGCTCGACCCACCAGCATCATCTCGAACGAGGTTGCGGCCGCGCAAATGAGGCTGCCTGTGATGAAACCCGCCACGCCCGTCAGAATCGCCGGGCGCCGTCCGACGGCGTCTGAAATCGGCCCGAAAAAGAGCTGCCCGGTGGTCAGCCCGATCAGCAATACGGTCAGGACCCACTGACGGCGATTGCCGTCGGCGGCACCGAGATCCTCGGCCAGCGTTCCGAGCGAGGGCAGCATGATGTCGATCGACAGGGCCACGACACACATCAGCACGGCGCCCATGGCCACGAACTCGCCGATTTCGGGTTGCCGCCGCCCGGTCATCGCAGGCGCCCGACTGGAGCAGCGACCCGCACACACGCGCGAAGCCGCCGGCTTGCGGTCAACTCAGGTTGTCTCATTCCGCCTCGCGCCTTACCTGGCCCGGCGGTTGGCCGAACACCCGTTTGAACGCCCGGCAGAAAGACGGCTCGGAGCGATAGCCCAGGTCCGATGCAATGAGGGCCAGCGACTGTGGGGTCCGAAGCAATCGTTCGCGCGCCAGCTGCATGCGCCACCAGACCAGATAGCGCATGGCCGGCTGGCCGATCAGCTCTGTGAAACGGGCCGCAAAGGCCGAGCGCGACATTCCGGCTTCCCGGGCCAGGCTTTCGACCGTCCAGTCCTGCGCCGGCGCCCGGTGAATGGCAACGATCGCCCGGCCGATCTGCGGGTCACGCGCACCCTTCAGCCAGCCGCGATCGGCTTCCGGCGCGGTGTTGATCCAGTTGCGGATCGCCTCGATGACGACAACGTCGGCCAAGCGGGTGATCACCGTTTCGCCGCCCGGCCGAAGCGTGCGTGCCTCGCGGGCGATGAACTGCAGCGTGGCCTGCAGCCAGCTACCGGATTCGCCGCTCCAGGTGTCGATCTTCAGAACGTCCGGCAGCAAGTCCATCAACATGCCCCCGGCAGCATGATCGATGCGGACGATGCCGTAGGTGACAGCCGTCACGTCTCCTCCACCGCCATAGTCGAGGGTCTCGTAAATTTCGGTGACCTTGCGAATTGGCAGCGCATCCAGGCCGACCACCGGCGCGTCCGGGTCGCTTTGCAGCCGGTGTTCGCACACGCCGGTCAGAAGCACCAGATCACCCTGTTCCACCGCAAGGGGGTCGCCGGATCCGGCCGTGAGCCAGGCGCGGCCGCCCGTCACCATGACGAAGCTCATGACATCCTCGAAAGCGGGAACCTCGATGCCCCAGGGCGCCGAAAGCCTGGACTGGCAGTAAAACGTGCCGGTCAATTTCAGCAGGTGCAGGATCTCGCCCAACGGGTCGCCCAGCGGCTGGGCAATCAGAGATGGGTCCGGGACATGGGGCTGATGCACGATCATGGTCTGTCGGTTCTCGCAGGCACAAACACCATTGTCCAGCGGTTATGGACGAACGGATAAGATATCCGGACACTATGGAATTGTTCGTCTTGGAATTCGGAATATTTTCGGATGAACCGAAAAAGGAGACACACCATGAAGAACCCGGCTCTTGTTCGCATAACCCTATCGCTGTCCGGCCTCATTGCCATCGGCGTCGGCATCGGAATCCTGTTTTTGCCCCACGCATTCTACGCCTCGTCGGGCATCCTCCTCGGCGACGACGTGAACCTCCTGAACGAACTGCGGGCCTCGTCCGGTCCGGTGTTGGTCGGGGGACTGTTTGCGCTCGCCGGTGCCGTCTGGCTGCGCCTGGCCGTTCCGGCACTCGCCGCCGCGACCATGCTCTATTTCGCTTACGGCTTTGCAAGACTTGTCAGCGTCGCTCTGGACGGCGTCCCGAACGGCGCCATGCTACAGATCACCGGTCTTGAACTGGCTGTCGGTTCGGTTTGCGCGGTCGTTTTGTGGAACAGCCTCAGGTCAAGGTCCGACGCCCGCATGGCGACCGTTTGAGAGAATCTGCTAAGGATGGCGCACACTCATTTCGAGAAGGACGCTATATGGACATTCACAAGGCCAACAGCCGCCCGACGACATTCGCCAGCCCGGATTACTTCACCGGCACCGTGACGATGGACCCCATCGTTTCGGCGCCGGAACCGGCACGGGTGCATGCGGTGCGGGTCAGTTTCATGCCGGGCGCCCGTACGGCGTGGCACACCCACCCGCTGGGTCAAACCTTGCACGTCGTTGCCGGCGTCGGCCGTGTCCAAAAACTCGGTGAACCCATCCAGGAGATACAGGCCGGAGATACGGTGTGGATCGCCCCCGGCGAAAAGCACTGGCACGGGGCAGCACCCGACAACGCCATGAGCCACATTGCCATCCAGGAGGCGCTGGACGGGTCCGCGGCGGAATGGATGGAACAGGTTACGGAGGACCAGTATCTCGGCCGCGGCTGACCGCAATGACCGGTCTATTTTTGTTGCATCGACGGATTGCGCGGAGGTGGTTGCTGCGGGCGTCGGCCCCGCAGCCGACCCAGATTGACGATCAGGATAAACACGCCGATCAACGCCATGAAGATGCCCAGTCCCATGCCGAGATAAGCGATGATGGCGCCGACGATCACACCAAGGATGGCTGAAACCCGAACACCCTTTTGCGCGGTCATCACATAGCTGAGAACCTGATCGACGATGCGGCCGCCATCCAGCGGATAGGCCGGCAACAGGTTGAAGATGAACATTGCCAGGTTGATCAGCGCGAGCAGCCCCAGGGCCTTGGCCAGCCAGACTGGCACGACCGTCTCCGGATAACCGAAAAAGGCAATGGTCCTCAATTCTCCAATCGAGGGAAACGACAGGAAAGCCCACAGGGCCAGGAAGATCAGCAAATTGGCACCGGGTCCGGCCACCAGCACCACGACCGACCGGCGTCGCGTGGTACGATGCGGCAGCATGCGCGCATAGCCGTAAAATCCACCGACCACCACCTCGGCAACCCTGATGCCGAACGATCGCGCGCTGAGCGCATGACCCAGTTCATGCAGCAGAACGGACAGGAAAACGCCGACAATCACCGCGCTGATTTCGAACCACAGCTCGTTTCCGGCCTGGGCCGAAAACCGGTTGAGAAAAAGCAGGGGAACGATGACGAAGGTGAAGTCGAGGCGGATCGGAATTCCCGATACGTAGCCAAGAGTGATTTTCGGCCAATTGCCAAACATCGGTGTCTTTCCGTTGGTCAGTCGATACGCCCGCGCAAGGCCTATAGCGGTGTTGACCGCCCGTTCATAGCCGGAATCGCATCTGCGCCCCCGAATGGACTATCTTTCGAAAAAGACATGGACAATCGAACCCTTGTTCCGTTGGTACATAAGTCCGTAATCTTATGCCGCCAGTTATTTCCGTTGCGGTCACGATTTGCGGACGGAGCGAAAAGCCCAGGGGAGCCCATGGCAACGAGTGAACACGTGACCATCAATCGCGATTACTGGAACGAGATGGCTCACGACTGGGTCGGCGCCGGCGAACGGCTATGGAGCGTTTCGATGCCCGCATGGGGCATCTGGGGTCTGCCGGAATCGGACCTTCAGCTCCTCCCGAGGGACATGTCTGGCCTCGACGCGATCGAACTGGGTTGCGGCACCGGCTATGTTTCCAACTGGATGGCCCGCCGCGGTGCCCAGGTGACCGGCATCGACGTCTCCGACCGTCAATTGGCGACGGCCCGCCGGTTGGCCGCCGAACATGATGTGTCGATCACGTTGATCGAGGGGAACGCGGAGAAAACCGACCTGCCTGAAAAATCGTTCGATTTCGCGATCTCCGAATACGGCGCCGCGATCTGGTGCGATCCCGATCTGTGGCTGCGCGAGGCCTGGCGGCTGTTGCGTCCGGGCGGCGAACTGGTCTTTCTCGGCAATCATCCGTTGCTGATGGTCTGCAGTCCGTTGAGTGGCGCCGACTGCGACTTCACCCTGCACCGGCCATACCGGAATCTCAGCATGCTCGACTGGACCGATGTGGACATCGATCCGGGCGGCATGGAGTTCAACCTGACCATCGGCGACTGGATGGGGCTGTTTGCCGAAATCGGCTTCGAGGTCCGCGATTATAAGGAACTCTATGCCCCTGAAACGGCCACCGGCACCCGTTTCACCGTGCCGGCGGAGTGGGGCAAACGCTATCCGTCGGAGCAGATTTGGAGGCTCAGGAAGCCGGCTGCGCCGTTATGACACGGTGGATAGGCCTGCCGGTTTCGGGCGCCGTCCCTATATTTGCATGGAGGTATTGTAACCGGCGAAAGGCTGGCCATGTTTGCGACAGGTGTGACCGCAACCGAACTGCCCTCCGACAGCGCACTTCACGCGCGCATTGCGAACGGTGATTTCCTCGATTGCTACGCCGTCGCGGCCGAGACTGGGCCGCGGCGGGCCGCCGAGATCATCACCGCCTTTCCGCGCTGGGCCCGGTTTCTCGTTGCCATCCGTCGGATTCTAACAACGCCCTTTGGCCTGTCCAATGACGGTCCTCCGGCCGCCGACAGGGTCGGAATCTTCCCGGTCGAATCGGAAACGGACCGCGAGCTGATCGCCGGCTTCAACGACCGCCATTTGAACTTTCGGGTATCCGTGATGTCGGACGAAGGGCGCGTCCTCCTGGCAACCTGGGTGCATCCGCACAATTTCGGCGGTCGCTTCTACCTCAAGGTCATCATGCCGTTCCACATCCTGATTGCCCGTAATGCCTTGGCGCGCGTTAAGGCTTCGCAGTCGGAAGCGTAGTCCTCAGCTGCCGGACTGCTCCCGTCGCTGTGCTTCCAGCCACAGCCGAACAGGGATTTCAGTCGTCAGGGAGATGGCCTTGTCATAGGCGGCAAATGCTTCGTCCCGGCGGCCGGCCATGCGCAGCAGGTGGGCTCGGGTGGCCCAGTAGGGTTGGAAACCGTCAATCGCGCGCTCGCCGATCATCGACTGTGCATCGGAAAGCGCGTTGAGCCCGGCGTCAGGACCGTTGGCGTGGCCCACCGCAGCCGCCCGCGCGACGGCCGCGCCGGATGACGGCGCAACCGCCATCAGACCTTCATAGAGCTGACAGATTGCCGGCCAATCGATCTTGCCCGTTGCCAGCCGGTCGGCGTGAAGAGCCTGGATGGTCGCTTCCAGTTGAAACCGTCCGGGAGAGCCCGCCTGTGCCGCCCGCGACAACAGCACGGAGCCACGGCGCATCAGCGTCTGGTCCCATCGCTCTGCCGGCTGCCGATCGAGCGGAACGAAGGCGCCATCCGCATCGAAGCGGGCATCGCGCCGCGCATGGGAAAAGCTGATGAGCGCATCGAGACCCAGCACCTCCGGCTCATCGGGCAGCAGTCCTGTGAGAACGCTGACGAGATAGAGCGCTTCGCCGGCCATATCCTCGGTCGCCTCGTCCTGCAACTGCTCCCAGCCGAGTGTATAGGCGCCGTAGAGCGCCTCGAGCACGGCCGGCAGCCGGTCCGACATGGCGTCTCGCGCCGGTATTGAGAAGGGCACGCCCGCCTGGCGGATCTTGCGCTTGGCGCGCACCAGCCGCTGTTCCAGCGTCGGCATCGGCATCAGATAGGCGGACGCTATGTCGGCGGCTTTGAAGCCGAGCACGGTCTGCAGCATCAGGGGCGTATGCACCGTCGCATCGATTGCCGGGTGAGCACAGGCAAACAGCAATTCCAGGCGCTTCTCCGGTATGGCTTCCGGATCGATATCATCCAGAATGGAGGCGACGTTCTGCAGGCTTTCTTCATCGATTGACGCGCTGGTGGTCCGGGCCGCCGCGCTGCGTGCGGTGTCGATCTGCCGGTTTCTGGCCACCGTCACCAGCCAGGCTTCCGGGCTTTGCGGGATGCCGTCGCGTGGCCATACGGCGAGGGCGCGGGCAAAGGCTTCGCCGAGCGCATCTTCGGCATCGGCGATACTGCCGTTACGGCTTGCCAGAATGGCCACAAGCCGGCCGTAGGAGGCGCGCGCTACATTGGTGGCCGTTGCGCGCGCCTCTTCCGCAGTTACTTCCGCTGCCGCCATCAAGCGTAAGGGTTACCGCCTTCGGGCAGGGCCGAGGCGCGGATTTCAATGGTGCCGAAGTGGACTGCCGGGCATTTTTCCGCCCAGGCGAGCGCCGCGTCGAGATCAGGCACGTCTATGACGAATGTGCCTCCAAGCTGTTCCTTGGTATCGGCGTAGGGTCCGTCCTGCACCGTCTTCGTGCCGCCTGCCTTGCTGATGGTTGTTGCGGTCGTCGTCGGCTGCAGCCAGTCGGTATCGACCAAAACGCCGGCCTCTTTCAGAGAGGCAATATAGGCACCGAAGACCTTGAGGGCCTGATCGATCTGGGCCGGATCGGCATCAGCCATACTGGATTCGTCACTGTAGAGAAAAAACGTGTAGCGCATGGTTCTGTCCCTCCTGTCAGGCCCGATTGCCTGCGGCATCGCCGAGCAGCTTCAGACCGAGTTCATAGTCGGAGCCCAGCATGCCGTCCAGAAAAAGCCCGAACACGCGGCCGATCGGGTTCATGCCGAATTCCGCCCGCGTCAACCATGTGACCCGGGTTCGCTCGCCGGCCGGTTCCAGACGGAAGGTCGTGACCGGCTGACCCATGGCGCCAAGATCGAGCAGCATGGTCACGGAGGAATTTTCCTCCAGGGCCGTGATCGTCTGGGTGCCCTTGCCACCCTTGCCGTCGAAAGCGAAGCCGGATCCGACACCACGGTCCGGTCCATGCATGGTGATTTTCAACTCCGGATCCTTCGCCTTCCAGGGATTGAAGCGCTGATAGCCGCTGTTGGAAGCGATCATCGCAAAGATGGTGGCTGCCGGTGCATCGACGATGGCCGATCGATTGACGATGGTGCTTGCCGGCAACAGAAATGGCACCGCGGCGACGCCTATAACGGCAATCGCGCCAAGTATGAGAGGTGTGGTCATGCTGGTATCTCCTTGTCATTGATGTGCGAAAGACGCTGCTTTCACGGACATGACGAGGAGGACGGCATCCAACCGACATTCGGTGGGGAATTTTCTGAAAAATTCCAATAAGCGTTTGTTCTCAATACCAATCATTACAGACAAACCGCTTCATTCGGCAAAACCTCCTGGGCCCCGAGGTGACGGGCATCACCAATGATGCTAGGACGCAACATTCTGTCACCGCCATCGGAAATCGGGATTCGAGACCAACAATGCTGGCGAAACTGACACGCTGGATTGTCGTCTTGACGGCCCTGCTTGCCCTGCAGGGCTGCAGCCCGACCTATCTGCTGGGCTCGGCAAGCGGCCATCTCAACCTGATGTCGTCAGCGCGGCCCGTGGACAGCCTGATCGATGATCCTGCTCTGCATCCGGCTGCTCGAGAGCAACTGGCACAGGCCCGCGCCATCCGCCAATACGCCATCGACGACCTGGGGCTGCCCGATAACGGCTCCTACCGCAAATTTGTCGACACCGGCCGCCCATACGTGACCTGGGCGGTGTTCGCCGCACCCGAATTGTCACTTGCGGTGCACACCTGGTGTTTCCCGGTGACCGGCTGCGTCCCCTATCGCGGTTATTTTTCCGAGGCCGCAGCTGAACGCTTTGCGGATGGCCTGCGCCGACGCGGTTTCGACGTTTACGTCACCGGCGTTCCTGCCTATTCGACTCTCGGATTTTTCGCCGACCCATTGCTCAACACCATGTTCGGTCGCGGCGAAACCTATCTCGCCGCGACAGTGTTCCACGAACTCGCGCACCAGGTGCACTTTTTCGGCGGAGACGCGGTGTTCAATGAGTCCTTTGCGGTGGCCGTCGAGGAAACCGGTGTGGAAAAATGGCTGCGCCAGCGTGGCGATATCGCGGCGCTGAAGCGCTACCATGCAGGCCAGAAGATCGACGCGCAGTTCATTGCGCTGGTGGCAACTGCCCGCGAGAAGCTGCACGCCATCTATACGAGCGACGCCAGCGACGCCCAAAAGCGAACGGAAAAGGCCGAAACAATCGCGGATTTGCGAGCCCGCTACCGCCGCATGCGGGACAGTCAGTGGAACGGTTTCAACGGCTATGACCGCTGGTTCGACGAGCCGATCAACAACGCCAAACTCGCCCCGATCGCCGTCTACAGCGATCTGGTGCCGGATTTCAAACGCTTGCTTGAGCTCTGCGGCGGAGACTATCCAAGGTTTTATCGGGCGGTCGGCAAGATCGGCAAACTCGGCCCGACAGAGCGCCGGAAGGCGCTGGTCGGCGCGAGTTCCTGTACGTAGCTCAAGTATTCATTTTGAGGTGGCGTGGTTCGTGATTAAGGCGGGTGGACCAGTGAACCCAAAAGACATCTTTCGTCACAGGGTGATCGGGCAAACGACAGCTATTCAGACAAACCAGCCGTTCGTCTAAGAGGCACGAATGGTTTCGCTAGCCTGCCCGCTCCAGGACAGCGGCGACGGAAGCTGGCACGTCGCAAAGTCTATCCTCAATACTCTGCGACCGGACTGGACCGTCGCAGGCTTCGAGGAATGCAACGTCAGCATTTTTAGTATCAATACGTCGCCACGCTTGGCCGCGCATGTCTCGACCGGATAGGCATTTGCCACGGTGTCGGCTCTTGGCGAAGGCACAACACCCTCAGAGTGGCTTCCGACAGCAATCTCCATCGCGCCATTCGACTGATCAGTGTCATCCAAATGGACACGGACAAATAGCATCTCATCCAAGATGGATTGGGGCGGTTCGCAATGCCAGGTTCCCGACTTATTGGTCCAATTTGTGTACCCTGCGATGTCGGCTTTCGCGGCAACCGCGATGACCCTGTCCTGATGCCAGGGAACACCCCAGTTAGCGCCCTCCGATTTGTTGAACGCGACCATTCGGACGGGGACCGCATCAGGTGCAAGAAGCCGGACAGCGCAAAGTAGTGAACTTTTATTGGATATAGCCGCGTGCAATGCGGTCGATAAATCAAGTCTTTGTCCAGCCTTGGAAGAAGCCGTCGCGGCGTTGTCGAATAGTGCCAGGTCATCTTCCGAAACGGCGTCTCTAAGCCAAACCCGGCCAGAACGTTCAAATTCGTCCCTGAGCGATTGCTCCATCAACATCCCTGGATACTCTTCAACCCCTCCCACGAGCCGACGTTAGCTGCGATGCAGAACAATGTCACTGTGGGCTCATTGCAGAATCGTCAACACGATGAAGTTTGCCAAAGCCACATTCGGGTTGAATGACTGACCGAATAAGACGCCTAATTCAGCACTGCCAGAAATGACTTAGAATCTTCGGCAAGCAGACTACACCGAAGCAGATTAGGGGATTGCCTAGCAGTCAGCGCAAGTTCCAGTAGGTAGCCCGCGGGGGCGAGGATCGGCGGCCGAACACCGGCTTTTGCGGGCCCTCGCTCACCGGTACATCGATCGGCGCTTCAGAATTCTGATCCCGGGCTTTTCGCAGCTTGATCGGCCCGAAGCGCGGTTCCAGCTGCTCTATCAGCCGAATGACACCTTCCACGATCACAAAACACCCGATCGCAATGCTGATTTCAGCACCGATCCCGAGGGGTGAACGTGATATCCCCGGCCCGAACAGCGCGACAAGACTGGCCAACACGGCCCATAGCCGCCACCACATCAACTCGGGCCAATACCCGAAACGATAACGATTGAGGACCAGCCCCAGCGCAAAAACAGGCAAGCTCACCGCCAGGAAAGGAAGAGGGGCCGTGAAGAACATGAAGGCAAGAGCGGCGATTGCCAACAGGAACATCAGAACGATGGCAACGATGTACGTCATCGCCGAGTCGTTGGTCAGAAAGGCATCCATAGGTGTTGCTTGTCATCCCTGCGGTAAAATCCATCAGGGATTGCAATACCACCTCACTTCAATGGAAGGTAGCAACAACCGGAATCATCGTAAACGCCCGTTGGGCCTGATGTCGACACAAGTTGCGGACGAATGCCCTGGTTCAGCACCCAACAGAAATACGGACTTTCGTCAGACCTGGGGCCCCTCGACCACCTCAAGAGCATCTTCCCAGGAGTGACCGGCAGCCATGATGCAGGTGACGCCCTTGGTGGTGGTCATCACGATGGTCCAGGTGCCGGTTTTCGACGTGAACACTTCGAACATCGCCTTGCCCGACGACGACAGGCCCAGGGCACGGGGCGATTCCTTGTATTTGTCGTTGAGTGCCTTGAGCAGCGCCGTCCGCTCGCCACAGGCCATTCCCGCAGCTTGCGCGTGTGTCGACATCGCCATCACACCCGAAAGCAAAGTAATACCCAGTAATGTCTTGAAGATTCTATGTTTTGATTTGAACATGTTCATACCTTTCCCAGCCGCTTAAGAAGGTCTGACGAGAGGTATGTTCATGTACGTGCGTCAGACGCGCTTGTAAGCTGAACCATTACATGGTCGGCTCATGCAAAACTCCCTAAAATCTTATCGAATCAGTGTGAGCCCCAATAGTTAACAAGACCTTAACCGGGACATCACACTCTCAGGAGAATGGCCTCGCGGCTCAATGGCCGTACGATACCTTTGTGGATTGACCCTGCAGTCCGGTCAGGCGCCGGCTGCTTGTTCCCAGTCCGTCAGGAAACGCATGATCTCGAGCGAGTCGCTCCAGCGCGGTGATGGCCGAGGCGCTTGCCGCAATCCCTGTTTCAGACAATCTTCGACCATCCGGATCTGATGATGGAATGCATCGTGAGGGTCGGAAACGACGATCTGCTCCGCCGACTTCTTGTGCGTTCTGATCTCGATCACATTGTCGCCGGCGGCGGGCAGCCACGGATTGGTGCGAAACGACAGGCTGCCGGCATCCCCGACAACATCGAAACTATGGTGCATGCCGTAGCTGTCGGTCGATTGCAGCGTGGCGTGGATGCCGTTGTCGAACCGGACCGATGCCGCGGCGTCGATGATGTTGCCATGCCCGTCGCGACTGCCGACCGCCGCAAGCGTTCGTTCGCCAAAGACGCCCTCGCCGCAACATTGCTGCACGACGAATTGCAGCAAGGAGGCCGGATAGCAACCAAGATTGTAGAGCGTTCCGCCGCCGGCCGGATTCGTCACATCCTTGATGTCAGCCGCGTAGACGGCGTTGATGGAGCGGATCGATCCAAGCCTCTCGTCTCTCAGAAGGTCTCCCACCCGTTTGTAGAGAGGATGGCTGAGATACATCAGCCCCTCGACAAAGAAGACATCGTGCCTCTCGACACAGGCGATGAGCTGTTCGGCATCCTCAAAGGTTGTCGTCAGCGACTTTTCAGACAGGATCGCCTTTCCGGCTTCCGCCGCCGCACGGACCATCGGCAGATGCACATGATTGGGCAGGCCGATATAGACGGCATCAATTTGATCATCGGCCAGCGCTTCGCCGAAATCGGCATAGGCCTTTGGAATATCGTACTCCGCTGCGAACGCCGTCACGCCGGCGGCAGACCGGCCGGCCACGGCTGCCAGCCGCGATCCGTCGCTGTTGTTGATGGCATCGGCAACGGTGCGGGAGATAAAGCCGGTTCCCAGGATGGCCCAGTTGATCAAGACGATGCTCGCGGTATGAGGAAAGACAGCAAACCGTCTCGTCAGGTTACGGAACGGCGCCCGGACTGAGTGTCCAACTCTCCGGCCAATATCCGACATCCTGCAACAAGACAACTACGGCCAAGCCTGAAAAGAGGATGACGAAGAACCAGACTGCCTGGCGCAACGTCGGTGGCTTTCGCATAAGCCCGCGGAACGAGGGATAGGGATTGCGGGGCATTTCCGATCTCCATGCTGATCACAAACACATCCAGAAACCTAAGATAGTGTGTCACCCGCCACGGCGCCATCCGTTACAACCGGGGGATGTCACATTTGATGAGCCTCCATTGATTGTTTCGTGAGAGCGCAGTCAGACGTCAATGACCCCCCTCAATCGCCTCAAAAACCCGTCCACGATCTTGTTTTCCGGTGCGTCGCGCCGCCGCGCCGCACCCAGCGGCCGCTCGAATTTCGGATGGTCGAAAGGCAGGAACATCAGCCCCTCTCCCAGGTAAGGTTTGGTTGTCGCCTTGGGCATGGTTGTGACCAGATCCGTCGACGCCGTGATTTCCAGGGCGGACCGGATCGAATCGGTTTCGCAGGCGATGCGGATCTGGTCGATGCCCGAGGCGTTCATCGCCGCCTCGGTCTGCTGCCGCAGCAGGCTGCCACGCGAATGAAAAAGCCACATCTGGTCGCGAAAATCGTCCGGTGCGAGCGTTCTCTTGTGGGCAAGCACGTGGCCCGTGCGACACAGGATGCCAACCCGGTCATCGATCAGATGGTCATAGGACAGTTCGGGCACGCCGTCGCACAGGTTCCTGGGCCCGATGACGACGTCGATCTGGCCTCGCTCCAGCATGGAGCGCAGTTCATGAACCAGCCCGACCCGCAATTCGAGCACGCATTCCGGGTTCTCGACAACGAATTCCGACAGCACCGGCGTCAGGAACTTGCCGGCCACAATGGGTGGAACGCCAAGCCGCAATTCGCCTGCTGCGCCGACGGTAGACAGACTGCCATAGGCGCTGGCCTGTTCCTCGGCAATGCGAATGGCGAATCCGTTGCGCGCCAGGCGCCGCCCCAGTTCCGTTGGAACCGATCGTCGTCCTTCGCGCCTGAAAAGCGGCGCACCGACCCGCCCCTCCAGGATCTTCATGTTGCGGCTGAGCCCCGGCTGGGTCAGTCCCAAACGATCCGCTGCGGTCTGAAACGACCCGGCTTCGACGATGACCGATAGCTGCGCCAGATGCTTGGGATCAAGTTTCATACCAATCTTCTATGAGAAGCCCATTAAAAATGATTATTCGGTATCATATGATTTTGTTAGCCTCGCTTCAATCCAAGGGAGGAGTACCATGAACCGATTGGGACGATTCGGCCGACTGGCGGCCGCACTGACACTTGCGGCGCTCGCTTCGGGCGGCGCCAAAGCTGATATTTTCAAGGGCGAAACGGCCGGCGTCGGCGACCCGGTCCACACCATGTTCGTCGCCTTTTCAAACCAGGCGCTCAAGGACGGCGTGGAGATTCAGGTCAATGCCGGCCAGACCCTGACGAAGTCGATGCTGAAGGGGGCCAAGGGCGAGATCGCATTCTTCTCCTCGGTGCCGTCGCTGGTCAATCTGATGGCCGGCCAGAAGGCCATGTACAAGAACATTGATGCAGCGCCGGAGCTCTCAAAGAACCTGCGGTCCATCATCGGATTTCGGGCTGGAGCCTACCACCCGGTCACTCTCGGCGGCTCGGGCATCGAGAGCTGGGAAGACCTTCGCGGCAAGACCGTGTTCACCGGACCGCCGGCCGGATCGGCATCAGCGACGTCGGAAGCTCTGATCAAGGCGCTCACCGGCTATGAGGCCGGCAAGGACTACACGGCCGTTCGCCTGGCCTGGGGTGAGGGCTATACCGCTCTTGCCGACGGCAAGATCGACATGATGGTCCGTCCGGCGGAAATTGGCTCGGCCCGGATCGAGCAATTCGGCCTGTCAGGCGAGTTTCGCGTCCTGTCGATCCCCAAAGACAAGATCGAGTCGGAAGGGATGCAGTCCCTGTTCGGTCGCGCCGGGCGCGGTTATGCCTCGTTCGATGGTGGTCTTTACAAGGGTCAGCTCACCGATGGCGAGATCTCGGCTCTGGGTTTCTTCCAGTTCGTCGGCACCCACAAGGATGTTCCGGACGACGTCGTCTATGCTGCGACAAAAGCGTTCTGGGAGAATCTCGACGAGGTCCATGCAACGGCGCTCTTCCTGCAGGACGTGACCAAGGACACCGCGTTTACGTCGATCAACGTTCCGCTTCACCCGGGCGCGCTGCGCTACTACGAAGAAGCCGGCTTCAACATCCCGGACGAACTCCGTCCAGCCAGCTGACGATCGGCTAAGGCCGCGGCCCAGGGCTGCGGCCTGCCTCGCAACATCAAACCGCGAGAGCATTTTCCATGACAGGCAATGACAAAAAGCCTGGCAGCATCCTCGATGCGTATTCGTTTGCATCGGCCATTTGCTGCCTGATCCTCGGCCTCGTGGCGCTTTACATCTCCGGCATCGGGCTCCTTGATCCGAAGACACACCGGGCCGGGGGTTTCGCCCTGGCACTGATTGTCGCCGTGGTCGCCGCGCGCCAGGCATCCGGCCGCACCGGCTGGCCGCACCTGATCGGCGACCTTGTGCTCGTCATACTGGGCCTGTGGTCGATCTGGTCCTTCCTGTTTGTACAAACGCAGATGGAAACGGCGCTCTACGACGTAACGCGCCGCGACGCGTGGCCTGCTCTCGCCGGCATCGCCGTGTTTCTCGAACTGTGCCGCCGTCTTTGGGGATGGGGCCTTTTCTGCGTCGGCGCATTTGCGGTGGTGTATCTCTTCATCGGACCCTGGATGCCGGGACTGCTGGAGCACACCGGTTTCACGCTCACCGAAACCGCGGAAGCGCTCTGGTACAACACCAACAAGGGCGTGTTCGGTTCGATCACCAACATCGTGCTCAGCACGGTTTTCATCTTCATCATTTTCGGTGCGTTGCTGGAGGGGACCGGCGCCGGCGACACCCTTCTGAAATTCGCCTTTCTCGCCACCCGCCGCACACGCGGCGGCCCGGCCCACGCCGCCATTCTGGCCTCGTCGCTCTTCGGCACGATGTCGGGTTCGACCGTCGCCAACATCGTCGGCACCGGCACGTTCACGATCCCCATGATAAAGCGGCGTGGCTTTTCGCCTGCCTTTGCCGCCGGGATCGAAGCGACGGCCTCCTCCGGCGGACAGATCATGCCGCCCATCATGGGTGCGGCAGCACTCGTCATGGCCGACCTGACCGGAGCCGGCTACCTCAATGTCATCATCGCCGCCCTCTGTCCGGCCCTGTTCTACTATTTCAGCCTGTTCGCGGCAGTGACGGTGGAATCGCGCCGCCAGGGGATTGAGGTCCAGCCGCTGACGATGGACGACCGGATCACCCGGGTGGACCTGATCAATTCAGTGCTGTTTCTCGGACCGATCCTGACCGTGATCGGGTCGCTGCTGTTCGGACTGTCGACATCGGCGGCCGGTTTCAACGCGGTGATCGTCCTGCTCGCCCTGTCGGTGATCAACCCCGAGGTTCGCAGCAACCCGCTGAGAGTGTGGAAGTCATTCCTGTCCGGGTCGGGTTCGGGGGCGAAACTGCTCATTGCCGTCGCCGCGATTGGCATCCTGGTCGGCGCGCTCGATTCCACCGGCCTCGGCCTGAAGGTCGCAAACGTGATCGCGGCAATCCGCGGGGAAAGCCTGTTTTCGGCTCTCTTGGTCGCCATGGTCGGCGCACTGGTTCTCGGCATGGGTATGCCCACCCTACCCGCCTACCTGATCATCATCCTGGTAATGGGCCCGGCCATCCAGGCGCTTGGCCTGTCGATGCTGACGGCGCACATGTTCGTCTTCTACTACGGCGTCGCCTCCTCGCTCACGCCGCCCGTTGCGATCGCGGCTTATGCAGCGGCGCCGATCGCCCAGGCCAATCCGTTGACCACGGCGCTGATGTCGTTCCGGCTCGGCATGGCCAAATTTATCATTCCGTTCGTCTTCGCCTTCTATCCGACACTGCTGATCGTCGAGGATTTCCAGTTGGGCACCTTTGTGTGGATCACGCTGCGCACCCTGTTCTGCATCTGGCTGTTTTCCTCGGCGCTGTCGGCCTATGACCGCGGCAGGCTGAGCATCCCGGAGGTCGTGTTGCGGTTTGTGGCCGCCTTTGCCCTGCTGGCGCTCGACCCGCAGATCTACCTGCCTGCTCTGGCCGTGGGCCTTGCGTTAATGGCCTGGGACTGGCGACGTGTGCGAGGAGGCGCCATCGATACGGCGGGTGCCAAATGAGCAAGCGTCCCAACTTCATCATGATCATGACGGATCAGCACCGCGCCGATCACCTGGGCTGCTACGGAAATCCCGTGGTGCGCACGCCCAACATCGATGCCCTGGCCGCTGGCGGGCGGCGATGGGATCGGTTCTATGTCGCCAATCCGATCTGCATGCCGAACCGGGCCTCGATCATGACCGGACGCATGTGCTCCCTGCACGGCGCCCGGCACAATGGCATTCCGCTCAGCCACGACCACACCACCTTTGTCGAACTGCTGCGCGACGCCGGCTACAACACCGGCCTGATTGGCAAATCGCACCTGCAGAGCTTCACCGGCAAGCCGGCCACCAATCGGTTCCAGCCGCAGGAAGGGCTTCACACGCCGTCACCAGCCTTGCGGGATGCGCACAAGCGCAATCGTCACGGCAGCGAATACGATCTGGAGGTCGTGCCGGCCTGGGACAAGCCGCTGGCTGAGCGGACCGATGGAAATTTCTATGGGTTCGCTCATGTGGAAATCGCTGCCGATCATGCCGACCAGGCCACCGGCGATTATCACCTCTGGGCCCGTTCGCAGCGATCCGATTTCGATTCACTTGTCGGTCCGGAAAACGCCCTGCCCGATAACAGGATCAAGGCACCGCAGGCCTGGCGGACGGCGGTGCCCGAGGAACTCTATTCCACGTCCTGGATCGCCGATCGATCGCAAGCCTGGCTGGCGCAATGCGCACGTGCGGACGAGCCTTTCTTTCTGCAGATGTCCTTCCCCGACCCGCATCATCCGTTTACGCCGCCGGGACGTTACTGGGACATGTACGATCCGGCAGACATTGAGCTTCCCGCCTCGTTCGGAAAGGGCGACTTGCCGCCCATTCGAGCCATGCGCGAAGCCTTGGAGAACGGAACCGATCCGCGAGACAACCAGAACCCCTTCGCCGTAACCGAAGACGAGGCGCGTGCGATCATCGCCCTGACTTACGGCTCGATCACGATGATCGACGATGCGATCGGACGCGTTCTGGCAGACCTCCAGAGTTTGGGGCTTGCGGACGATACGGTGGTGATCTTCACGTCAGACCACGGGGACTACATGGGCGACCATGGCCTGATGCTGAAACTCCTGCTGCATTATCAGGGTATCATCCGGGTTCCATTCATCTGGCGCGATCCGGTGTCTCCCGACCAGGGAAGTCTGGACGAAACGCTCGGATCGTCCATCGATATCGCCGCGACCATACTTGCCCGTGCCGGGATCCAGCCCTTCAACGGACTTCAGGGCCGTGATCTCCTGTCGGAGAAGGCGCCGAAAGCAGTTTTGGTGGAAGAGGACAGCCAGCGAATCATGACCGGCTTCAACAGGCCGCAACGGGTCCGCACCATGGTGACCGACCGCTATCGCATGTCGCTACGCGAGGGAGAGGACTGGAGCGAGCTCTATGACCTGCAAACCGATCCGCACGAACTCGACAACCGGTACGACGATCCGGAGTTTCAACCCGTCAAGGTAAGGCTGATCGAGACGATGCTGCGCCGCATGATTTCCCTGCAGGACCGCTCACCGCTGCCGGCCTACCGGGCTTGAGAACCCGGCGCCTCAGGCGTAGGCCTCGCTGGTGACAAAGCGCACGCCGCCTTTTTCCATGTCGGCCAGCGCCGCGGCCAACGAGCCTTCGAGGTCGATCGCCCGACAGCAATCGGTGACCAGCGTGGCCTCGAAACCGAGACGGCGGGCATCCATGGCGGAATAATAGACGCAGAAATCGGTAGCGAGGCCGGTGAGAACCACATGGTCGACGCCCCGTTCCCGTAGATAGCCGGCGAGGCCGGTTTGGGTGGTCTTGTCGTTTTCGAAAAACGCCGAATAGCTGTCGATCGACGGCCGAAACCCTTTGCGGATGACGAGATCCGCACTGTGGATGACGAGATCCGGGTGGAAGTCCGCACCCTGACTGCCGCGCACACAGTGTTTGGGCCACAACACCTGGTCACCGTAATGCATCGGTTTGAGGCTGAACGGTTCGGCGCTGTCGTGATTGTCGGCAAACGAGCTGTGTTCGTCCGGGTGCCAGTCCTGGGTCAGAATGCTGATTTCAAACAGTTCGAGCAGGCGGTTGACGGCCGGAACGATCATGTTCCCTTCAGCGACCGCCAGAGCACCGCCGGGACAGAAATCGTTTTGGACGTCGATGACCAGAAGTGCTGTCGATTCGGTGTTTTCGGACATTTCTGTTTCTCCAGAAATCAGCGTATTTTTGTTAAAATATTGTTTTTATTATCTATTTTGCCTTGACCATCTTTTCGAGAAGTTCCGCGAGCTGCGTCCGCTCCTGCTCATTGAGCGGCGCCAGCGTCTCTTCGGTGATCGTCACCGCGGCGTCGACATTGTCGAGATAGGCATTCAATCCGGCTTGGGTCAGCTCCACCAGCAGCCGACGCAGGTCTGTCGGATCGGGCCGTGTCGTGACCAATCCCTTGCGGCTCAGCCGATCGATCACACCCTTCATGGTCGCCGCGTCCATCGACGTTTGGCGGCCGAGATCGTTCTGGGACACAGTGCCGATTTCGTGAATTTTGGCGAGCGTTGCAAATTGGGTCGGGGTGAAGTCGCCGATGTTGCGGCCGAAAATCGCCAGATGCCGCTGGTTGGCTTGCCGCATGATGAAGCCGATCTGGTCGTCGAGCCGGTAGGCGGTCTCCAGAACCGCCTGTCTTTGTGCTGTGGCCATCCCTGTCCTCGTGGCTATTGCGAGCTCATATTGACACCCTTGGATGGCTAAGGCAAATTTGTTTGTATGCAAACGAAATTCCGCCGCGGCGCGGTCTAGAGCGAGTTGTGATTGGATTGGATCATTTGATGGCTGCAGATCGGCTCCACTCGGCTAGGCGCGTCGCGCAGCGCGATGTGGTGCATCGGGCAAGCGGCGTAATGCAACCGATGGGCCGATATGCAGCCACCCTTCGGGCCGAGCGCTTTTGGCCCGGTCAAATGATGCAATCCAATCACAACTCGCTCTAAGGTAACGTCGTGGCCTATGTCCGACCCACCGAGCTCGAAGATGCGCTGGCCTGTCTGGCGACCGGCGATCGGCGCATAGCCGCCGGCTGCACCGACCTGTTCCCGGCAACCAGCCGACAGACTCTGACCGGCGATATTCTCGACATCACCGCAATACAGTCGCTGCGTGGCATTGTGCGCACGGAAACCGGCTATCGCTTTGGCACGGCGACCACCTGGACGGACATCTTGAAGGCCGAGTTGCCAGCCGGCTTCGACCAGCTCAAACTGGCGGCGCGCGAGGTCGGCTCGGTGCAGATCCAGAACGCCGCGACGATCGGCGGCAATCTGTGCAATGCCTCTCCGGCGGCGGATGGCGTTCCGGCGCTGCTCGTGCTCGATGCCGCTGTGGAACTCAGCTCGCAGTCGGGCACGCGCACCCTGCCGCTCGCCGAATTCAGCACCGGACCGCGCCAGACGGCGCTCCGTTCAGACGAACTGCTGACAGCCGTTGTGATCCCGGAGGGTTCCACCTCCGGTAACTCGGTTTTCCTCAAGCTCGGCGCTCGAAAATACCTGGTGATCTCCATCGCCATGGTGGCCGCACGGATCCTGATCGACAACGGCCAGGTTGCGGACGCGGCCATCGCCGTCGGCGCCTGCAGTGCCGTCGCCACCCGGTTGAGCGGGATCGAATCCCGCCTGATCGGCCAGGCGACGGGTCCGGATCTCGCCAATTCGATCTCCGATGACGCCGTGGCGCAGTATCTCGATCCGATCAGCGATCCGCGTGGCGATGCCGCCTATCGTTCGGCTGCCGCGGCTGAACTGGTGCGCCGCGCCATCAGCCAATTGCTGCCGGAAGGGCAGCTTGCAGCATGAATGTCCGGCCCGACACATTCGGCCTCAAAGTCAACGGCCAACCCGCCAGACTGCCGGTCGATCCGGGCCGGCGCCTCAGCCATGTTCTGCGGGAAGACCTTGGTCTCACCGGAACCAAGGTCGGCTGCGACGCCGGCGACTGCGGCGCCTGCACGGTGCTGATGGACGGTGAGCCGGTCTGCGCCTGCCTGACCCCCGCCATTCAGGCAAGCGGTCGCGAAGTCACCACGATCGAGGCCCTGTCGGGCGAGACGCTGGCGCCGCTGCAGGAGGCTTTCCTGCGGCATGGCGCCGCCCAATGCGGCATTTGCACGCCGGGCATGTTGATGGCAGCCGTATCGTTGCTCGAGAGCAATCCTGCACCCGACCGCACCGAGGTGGAAGATGCGTTGGGCGGTGTTCTCTGCCGCTGCACAGGCTACAGCAAGATCATTGACGCGGTCTGCGACGCAGTGAAGCCGGCTAAGCAACCGGATATGCCCGGATCGGGAAGCGCCGTCGGCGCAAGGCTAGAACGGCTCGACGGCGATCCGAAGGTCCGCGGCACCGAGATTTTCGGCGCCGATTTCTGGCCGCAGGACGCGCTTCTCGTCAGGGCCATCCGTTCTCCGCATGCCCATGCCGGTTTCACATTTGGCGACATCGACACCTGGAAGTCAGCTTACAAAGGCGTCGAGGCGGTCTTCACCGCGGCCGATATTCCCGGCAGCAACGTGTTCGGCGTCATTCCGCCGATGGCCGACCAGCCGGCGCTGGCTGAAACCCGGGTGCGCTTTCGCGGCGAACCGGTGGCGATCGTCGCTGGCGAAGCCGGAGCGATCGAGGCGCTCGACCTGGAAAGCTTCCCTGTCACCTGGTCGCCGCAGCCGGAGATCGCCGATATGGACCGCGCACCGGACGGGCCGCAACTGCATGAGAACCGTCCGGACAACATCCTGACGCGGGGCAGGGTGGTGCGCGGCGACGCAGAGACGGCACTTGCCGCGGCGCGATGGACCGTCGAGACGTCGATGGCCACAGGTTTCGTTGAACACGCCTATATCGAACCGGAAGCCGGCGTCGCCTGGGTCGATGGCGATGTGCTGACCATGCAGGTCTGTACCCAGGCGCCAATCATGGACCGCGACGACGTGGCCACCATGCTGGACCTACCGGAAGACCGGGTGCGGGTCATACCGGCCGCGACCGGCGGCGGCTTCGGGTCCAAGCTCGACATCTCATTGCAGCCGCTGATCGGCCTGGTGGCGCTGAAAACCGGCAAACCCTGCCGCATGGTCTATACCCGCGCCGAATCCATGGCGACGACCACCAAGCGGCATCCCGGCACCATGACTGCCCGCATCGGCGCCGATGCGGATGGACGCATTGTCGGCATGACCTTTCACGGCGATTTCGATACCGGCGCCTATGCCAGCTGGGGACCGACCGTGGCGACCCGCGTGCCGGTTCACGCCTCCGGCCCCTACCAGACGCCGAACTATCACGCGACAACGCGGGCGTTGCACACCAACGGTCCGGTCTCCGGCGCGTTTCGTGGCTTCGGCGTGCCGCAGGCGGCAATCCTGCAGGAAACGGCCTATGACGAACTGGCCGAGGATTGCGGCATCGATCGGCTGGAGTTTCGCATCAAGAACGCCCTGCGCGACGGCGAACACTCCGTCTGTGGCCAGCAGCTTTTTGGAGTGGGCATTGTGGAGTGCCTGGAAGCGTTGCGGCCGCGCTGGCGCGACATGCTCGAAGACTGCCGCGTGTTCAATGCGGGCTCGGACATCCTGAAACGCGGCATCGGCATTGCCTCGTGCTGGTATGGCTGCGGCAACACGGCGCTGCCCAACCCGTCGACCATCCGCCTCGGCATCACCGCCGACGGACGTTTGATGCTGCACCAGGGCGCAACAGACATCGGCCAGGGCTCGAACACGGTGATCACCCAGATTTGCGCCGATGCTCTTGGCCTGCCCATTTCCACGTTCGAACTGATCAGCCCGGACACGGCCCTGACGCCCGATTGCGGCAAGACGTCCGGATCCCGCCAGACCTATGTCACCGGCAAGGCGGCGGAAGCGGCTGGCCTGGCGCTGCGCGATAAGATCCTGCGCCGCTGCAATGCGGGACCTGGCGCCGAGCTGCGGCTCCAAGGCGGCCGATTGTCGGTGATCGATGGCGACACGGAGCACGCCATTGCACTTGATGAGGGCGCCGACGACAACGGCTACGCCCTGTCGGTCGAAGAAAGCTACGACCCGCCGACTTCGCCGCTTGACGAAAACGGCCAGGGCACGCCCTACGCGGTCTATGGCTACGGCGCGCAGCTTGCCGAAGTCGAAGTCGATACGAAGCTCGGAACGGTCAAGGTCCTGCGCATCACCGCTGCCCATGATCTCGGCCGCACCATCAATCCGTTGCTGGCCGAGGGCCAGATCGAGGGCGGCATTGCCCAGGGTCTCGGGCTGGCCTTGATGGAAGAGTTCATCCCCGGCCGCACGGAAAACCTGCACGACTACCTGATCCCGACCATCGGTGATGTGCCGCCGATCGAATCGATCCTGATTGAGAAGACCGATCCGGAAGGCCCGATGGGCGCCAAAGGGCTGGGCGAGCACGTACTAATTCCGACCGCGCCAGCGATCCTCAATGCCATTCGCCATGCGACCGGCGCCTGCGTCGACCGCCTGCCCGCGCTGCCACACCGGGTGCTGGCGGCCATCAAAAAGAAGGGGTCGATCTGATGAGTGGTGGTACGATGTGCCCAAATTTCGGGGACAGTTTACTTAACTCCCCTCGGTTCTCACAAAAACCGGGTGCCCATTCAGAATTAAG
This sequence comes from Hoeflea sp., assembly GCA_965216535.1. GTDB lineage: Bacteria > Pseudomonadota > Alphaproteobacteria > Rhizobiales > Rhizobiaceae > Hoeflea_A. The sequence goes on along the minus strand of OZ244175.1, from coordinate 297,489 downwards.
TAAACTGTCCCCGAAATTGCAGCCGCCACACCCGTCGCCTGGAAGGCTCTTTCAAAATTCACCGCTCGCAACGGAGAAGACATGACGGAACCGCATACCCATGCCGCGCGAGAGGGCTCGGTTCCCGAAGCTGCCGGCAAGGCCAAACCTGACAAGGTGCGCTGCGATGCCTGCCCGGTCATGTGTTATGTCGCCGAAGGGCGCACGGGTGCCTGCGACCGTTACGCCAACGAGGACGGTCGCATCGTCCGTTGCGATCCGCTGACCATCCTGGACCGGCGCATTGCCGCCGGCGACGAAATCAAGCCGTTCCTGAAGTCGGACTGGGAAGACAAGCCGTTTTCCGGCGGCGAGGTGTTTGTCACGGCCATCGGCTCCGGGACCACCTATCCCGATTACAAGCCGGCACCCTTCATCGTCAGCCGCGACATCGACGGGGCCGACGTCGTCACGGTAGTGACCGAAGCGATCTTCTCCTACTGCGGTGCCAAGGTGAAGATCGACACGGACCGGCACGTCGGCGCCGAAGCCGCGACGGTGCGCGCGGGAGGCGAGGCCATCGGCCATGTGATGACCGGCGAATACGGCTCGCAGATGCTGTCGCTTGGCGGCGTCGACCACCTGACCGGCGGATCCAAATCGGAAGGCCGCGCCACGTGTGATGCGCTGATGCGGCTGTGCAACAAGGAAGCCGTGGAACTGACGATCGACGGCGGCTCGACCGTGTTGGTGCAGGCCGGTAAACCGCCGGTCGTCGACGGACAGCTCGAAACCCGCATGCGGGTTGGCTGCGGCTCGGCCACGATTGGCATGTTTGCGTCGCAATGGGTCGGCCTGGTCGATGAGGTGGTTGTGGTCGACGACCACATCACCGGCGTTGTGTCTGAACACCAGGCCGGCAAAGTGCTCGACTGGCAGGATACCGGCATTCGCATCAAGGGCCGCCGTTCGACCCCGGGCCGCTACTTCCAGGTGGCAGAGCCTGGTCTCGGTTGGGGCGGCACCGACGTCGAAGACCCGTTGACCATTCTGGGACCGTGGAATGCCAAAAAGGGGGCAAAACCCGGGCTGACCATGCTGATGGTGTCGACCACGGGCGAACAGTACGGTTACTACGTGCTTGACGACAATCTGGAACCAAAGCCGGCTAATCTTCCGGAAAACCTTGTTCCATCCGTGGAACTGATCGGTGAAAACTGTGAACCGGCGATGTGTTCGGTTCTGTTCATGGGCGGCGCCGGCGGGTCCCTGCGCTCCGGCGCTACAAAGAACCCGGTCAAGCTGACCCGCTCGGTGCAGAGCACATCGACCCGGGTGACCTGCGGCGGCGCTCCGGTCTATGTCTGGCCGGGCGGCGGTATCACGGTGATGGTCGATGTGACCAGAATGCCCGACAACTCTTTCGGCTACGTGCCGACGCCGGCCATCGTTGCGCCCATCGAATTCAATGTCAGCCGTGATGACTATCGCGCCCTCGGAGGACATGACGACGCCGTGCGCACGGTGGAGGATATCCTCGCCACGGGTGGGGAATACGGTTCCGCGACCCGCGCCGTCACACCGCCAAAGGGCAGCGCCATCAACGGCGGTGGATAATGCCCTGGGAGAAGCCGCAAGCGACGCTGCTGCCGGACGGCAGGCGGCTGCACCTCAACCATGGGCCCATCGACCTGATCATCGAGGTCTTCGACGCCGATCGCGACGGTTTCTACCGGCGCGCCGTCTCTCGCTTCGAAACAATCCTCGCGCCGCTTGCCGGCGAGCTGACCGAATTGCGCCGGCCGATATCTGAAAATCCTGCACTTGAAGGACCCGTGGCGCGACGAATGCTTGAGGCCGTCACTCCTTTTTCCGGCGGCTTCGTGACGCCCATGGCGGCGGTCGCCGGAGCAGTCGCTGACGAAATGCTGACTGCGATGCTCGCCGGCAACGCGGTGCCGAAGGCCTATGTGAACAATGGTGGCGATATCGCCTTTCACCTGGGACCGGGTGCACACTTCGATATCGACATCGCCTCACGGCCGATGGGTCATATCGCCGTCGGTTCGGAAGACCCGGTCCGCGGCGTCGCCACATCTGGCTGGCGCGGCAGGAGCCATTCTCTTGGCATCGCCGACTCCGTGACCGTGTTGGCACAAGGCGCTGCATTGGCGGATGTCGCCGCCACACTGATAGCCAACGAAACCGATTTACCGGATCACCCGGCAATCCGACGCACTCCGGCATTGGAACTCTCGCCCGACAGCGATCTTGGCGACCGGTTGGTAACGACTGCCGTCGGCGACTTGACGAGTGCCGAAACCGACGCCGCGCTCAATCGCGGTGCCACCTATGCCGAAGCCCTGCTGACCGCCGGAACCATCGAAGGAGCGGTCTTGATGCTCAACAACGAAGTCCGGTGGGTGACACGGGACACAATGATGCTGGATGAAGGAAAGCGAAACCATGGTTGAATTCGTAGTGCGCAAGACCCTGCTGCTGGTCGAAGAGACATTGCATGAAAACGGGCCGCCGCCTGCTGCGCCTCGTCGCAAGGCTGCCATGCTCGCCGTCGTGCGCAACCCCTTTGCCGGCAAATACCAGCCGGACCTGGAAAGCGCCATGGACGATTTGAAGCCGCTCGGCGCGATGATGACCGACCGGTTGATTGCGGCATTGGGCGATGTCGATCTCATCGACGGTTACGGCAAGGGCGCCATTGTGGGTGAAAATGGCGAGCTGGAACATGGTGCCCTGTGGCATGTGCCGGGCGGCTATGCGATGCGTGAGAAACTGGGGGAGGCGGCTGCGATCGTCCCGTCGTGCAAGAAGGTCGGCGGGTGCGGCGCACGTATCGACATTCCGCTCGGCCATATCAACGCCGCGTACGTGCGCAGTCACTTTGATGGCATGGAGGTCGGTCTGGCAGATGCTCCACGGGCGGACGAGATCGTGTTCGTCCTGGCCATGGCCTGCGGTCCCCGCATCCACAATCGCATGGGCGGCCTCGAGGCCAAGGATGTCAAAGGAGAAGACGGGCTGCGGTAGTCCCGTCCTCACAGGTAAACATCTTTAAATTAGCCGACTAGCTTCATCGAATGACGCCTGCCCGAATCCAACCTACCGGGCCAGGCCGGCTTCAGCGAACCGAGTCGCGCAGTTTGGGATATCGGCCATTCGGCCGGACGTGACCTCGACAATCAGGCGCGGATTGTCCGCATGGCGCAGGGCTTCGAAGAAGCCGCGCCACTCGATGTCACCGTCGCCCGGCAACCAATGCCGATCAGCGTAACCATCTGTATCCTGCAGGTGGACGTGGTGAAGCAGCTTGCCGGCACACTTTACGAAATAATCGATCGGCGGCGCACCGGCCATATCGCTCATCATGCGGGCATGGCCGGTATCGAAAGATACGCGCACGGCGGCGCTGCCGAAGGATTCGACCAGGCGGACCCGTTCCAGCGGGTCGACATCCTGGATATTCTCGATCACCAACTCGCAGCCGATCTGCTCGGCGCGCCGAACCGCCGGTCCCAGCGTCGCATGACTGGCTTCAAAGATCTGGTCCTTGAGCCCTTCCTGATGGCCCAAATTGCGGTGAATCCAGTGGTTGAAGGGGCTATGGACGACCATCTGGGTCGCACCAACGGCCTCCGCCGCCTCAAGCGCCTGAACCAAACGTCGCTGAACCACGGCCTGGATCTCGGGATCGGTCGTACCGATGTCAAAACCGTAGAACGGACCGTGGATGCCGATGCGTCCACCATGACCATCGAGGGAGGATCGATAGAGTTTGGCGACGCCCTGCCATTCACCGTCAAGAATCTTCGGATGGCCAAAATCCTGTATTTCGACATCACGGTCGCTGTCGCGCAGCCAGGCAAGCAGCACATGCAGCTTGGTCATGTTGAGCGCGGCGCCCAAAACGGGCAGGTCCGATCCACTTTCCATCATGGCATTTCCCAAGTATCGGCCGGGTCGCATGCCTCGGCCGGCGGCAATACCATAATCGGTTGCGGTTAAAGAACCGCCAAAGCGTCAGCGCGCCAGACCAAGCGCCTCCAGGCGTTTGACGCAGTCCGGGATGCCCGCGATGCGGTCCGGAAAGACCTCGATGACCAGCCGGGGATCATCGGTATATGCAGCGATGGCCTCAAAAAAGGCGTGCCATGAAATCGTGCCGTCGCCGGGCAGCCAGTGTCGGTCGGCGTGGCCGTCCGTATCCTGCACATGCACATGGTGCAGCAATCCGCCGGCGGCCTTGACGAAATAGTCGACTGGCGGCGCACCGCTCATGCCGCGGCTGAGATGGGCGTGACCGGTGTCGAGTGAAATCCGCACCGCAGCACTGTTAAAGGATTCAACCAGGCGCAAACGCTCCAGCGGATCGACATCTTCGATATTCTCGATCACCAGCACGCAGCCGGTCGCCTCGGCACGCTCAATGACCGGTTTGAGGGTAGCATGGACAGCCTCGAACATGACGCCTTTCAGCCAGTCGAAATTGCCGAAATTGTTGTGATGCCAGTGGTTGAACGGGCTGTGCACCACCATCTGGTTGGCCCCCAGCGCTTCACAGATCTCCAACCCCTGCAGCAATCGGCGGCTGACCACCGCCTGAACGTCCGGATCGCCGGATGCCAAATCGAGGCCGATAAAGGGACCGTGAATCCCGAGACGGCCGCGATGACCTTCGAGCAGCGGCCGGTAGCGTTCGACAATGGCCCGCCAATCGCCGTCCATCACCCGCGGTTCGTAAAAATCCTGCAATTCCACATCCCGGTCGGCAGCTCGGATCCAGTCGATCAGCATTTCGTAGCCAGGCAGTTGCAGGGCAGCACCCAATACGGGCAGGTCGGATTCGGTCATGGCTTTCCCCAGTTCGATCGAGCGCGACAAGCATTGTCGTGTCGCCATGACAATTCCATGAAATCGGCACCGATTTCCACTGGTCAGTACAAGGAACTGGACAAAGTCTAGTTCGAGATCCACCGGCATTGATAGGGCGCAAAGCGGATCGTTCCGGAAAATGCCTCAACGGGCTCGCCGGAGAGCAGGTCGGACCACTGGTCGCCGCCGATCAGGTTCAGCGACATGGCAGAGATGTCCACCTCCTCGTCCGAGACGTTGTGGATGGCGAAGATGCTTTGCGCCCGATCGGCGCTCTGTCGCCAGAAGCCGAACAACTTGTCGCCGAGCTGCAGCGTGAACTGCGTGGCGTTGGGGTGAAACGCCGGCTGGCGGACGCGGATGCCGATCATCCGTCTCAACTCGTCAAAAACGATGCGGTGGCGGGATTGCGGATCGTCGAGCTTTTCCCGCAGGTCGGGATAGTGCCAGCGATGCCGGTTGATGGCGCGGTTGTGGCCGGTAGCTTCGGCGGCAGCGTTGTCGTTCGGTGTCGCCAGCAGCGAATGGATGTAGAAGGCCGGGATCCCCTCCAGCGCCATGGCGATCGCCTGACTGCACAGGAAACGTTCGATATTGAAATCGTCCTCACCGCCGGTCGTACCCTTCAGCGCATCGAACAGCGACACGTTGATCTCGTAGGGCCGTTTTGCTCCACCGGCCGCCGCGCGCATGCTGACAAGTCCGCCGAAGCTGCGCACGGTATCGATCATCGACTGGATGTCCTCTTCGGCGAGCAGGCCTTCGGCCGGTCGAAGCCCGATGCCGTCATGCGAGGCGGTGAAATTGAAATAGGTACAGCCCGGCTGCGCCGGCGGCATGGCCATCTGCCAAAGATTGAGGTTGCGCGACGTCCCGTTCAACAGTGCATGCAGAATCAGCGGCGGCAGCGAAAAATTGTAGATGACATGGGCTTCGTTGCGATTGCCGAAGTAGCTGAGATTTTCAACGTTCGGCACATTCGTCTCGGTGATGAGAACCAGCGGTTCTTCATCGAAATCGGCAAGCAGGCGCATCAGCCGCACGATGTCATGGGTCTGACGCAGGTGAATGCACGACGTGCCGACTTCCTTCCAGACGAAGGCCACCGCGTCGAGCCGGATGGTGCGCACGCCACGATCGATGTGGAACCGCATGATGCGCAGGAATTCAAGCAGCACTTCCGGATTGGAAAAATCGAAATCGACCTGATCGTGGGAGAAGGTGCACCAGACATGTCGCACGCCGTTGGCCGTTTCGACGGGACATAGCAGGGGATGCGCGCGCGGGCGAACCACCAGGGAAAGATCGTCGTCGAGGGACGCCTCGAAAAAGAATCGGTCGTAGGGCGCGCGACCTTCACGATAGGCCTGGAACCAAGGACTTTGGCTCGAACAGTGATTGAGCACCAGGTCGGACATCAGCTTGAAGCGGCCGGCGATTCGCTCGACATCCGTCCAGTCTCCCAGCGCATCATTGACCAGTCTGTAGTCGGTGATGGCGAAGCCGTCATCGGAGGTGAACGGAAAGTAGGGGAGGATGTGAACGCCGTTGATGCAGCCGTCCAGTTCCTGGTCGAGAAATTCGTTCAGAAGCTGCAACGGGCGGCTCTCACCGTCGACGATGCTGTCACCATAGGTGATGACATAGCTGTCCCGTTCGCTCCAGATGGGTTTGCTCAACTGCCGGCCGCGACGGCGTGGCCGCACCCGGCTGCCCCAATAGGCATCGACTGCCTGGTCGCACAGGCGATCGGCGTCATGATCCGGATAGATATCGGCCAGCAACTGGTGCAGACCGTGACGCAGCCGAGTCGGAACATCGCGCTTTGACCAGGTTTCCGTTTGCTTGCCCTGCGCTGCCATGATGTCGTTCATTGCCTCCCTGCATCCCGACCCCGGGCCCGACCCCAGAATGCCAACGGAACCTCCCATCGATCCGTTCCGAAAGCGCTTTCGTAACACTATCGCGCGCACCCGCAAAGCCCCGTCGCGATCAAATCGGCCTACAGCCGAAATGAATCTGGATTTGCGACGGCCCAGTCTCTACGGTCGATCCGGATTTCCACTGAAAGGCCTATGATGGACAAAAGCGAATTTCGAACCTGGTCGCACCGCGCCAGTGACTGGTCTGCCGATTATCTGGACACGCTGATCGATCGTCCGGTGCGCCCACAGGTCGAGCCCGGCGACATCGGCGCCATGCTTCCGGATTCTCCGCCTGATGCCGCGGAAGAGATGGAAACGATCTTCGCCGATTTCGAGCGCATCATTCCGGGCGGCATGACCCACTGGCAGCATCCCCGGTTCTTCGCCTATTTCCAGAGCAATGCCGCACCGGCAGCCATCATCGCCGAACAGTTGGCCGGCGCCATGGCAACCCAATGCATGCTGTGGCAGACCTCGCCGGCCGCCACGGAACTCGAGGTGCGCATGGTCGACTGGCTGCGCCAGGCGCTGGACCTGCCGGAGAGTTTCAGCGGAACACTGCAGGACACCGCCTCGACCGCAACCCTGTGCGCAATCCTGACCATGCGCGAGCGGGCACTCGACTGGACCGGCAACCAGACCGGACTGTTCGGCCGGCCGCCGTTGCGCGTCTATGCTTCCACGGGAACCCATACATCCATCGACAAGGCCATGTGGGTGTCCGGCCTGGGGCAGGACAATCTGGTCAAGATCCCGACCGACGACAACCAAGCCCTCGACGTTGAAGCACTACGGGCGGCCATCCGTGCCGACCGCGAAGCGGGCTTGGTGCCGGCCGGTATCGTCGCCTGTGTCGGCGGCACGTCGACCGGCGCCACCGATGATATTGCCGCCGTGTGCAAGGTCGGCACGGACGAGGACCTCTACGTCCATGTCGATGCCGCCTGGGCCGGCACGGCCATGATCTGCCCCGAATTCCGCCCGCTCTGGAGCGGCGTGGAGGCGGCCGACAGCATCGTTTTCAATCCGCACAAGTGGCTGGGCGCCTCGATGGAGTGCTCGGCCCACTTCGTCCGCGATCCCGAAAGCCTGGTCCGCACGCTGGCCATCCACCCGGAATATCTGAAGACCCACGGCAAGGAAGGTTTCGTCAACTTCAGTGAATGGTCCGTGCCGCTCGGCCGCCGCTTCCGCGCGCTCAAACTGTGGTTCCTGATACGGGCCTATGGCCTGGACGGTCTGCGCACCCGTATCCGCAACCACGTCGCCTGGGCACAGGAACTTGCCGAAATGCTGGCCGCCGAACCGGACTTCGAGATCACTACCGCGCCGGTCCTCTCGCTGTTTTCCTTCCGGCATGTGCCACAGGGCTTCGACGGCGATCTCGATGAGCACAACCGCAACCTCATCGACGCCATCAATGATGACGGACGGATCTATCTGACCCAGACGCTGAACGATGGCAAGCTGGTCATCCGCTTCGTCGCCGGCCAGTTCGAGATGCAACGCGAGGATATGCTCACCGCGTTCGAAGCGATCCGCGACATCGCGCGAGCTCAGTAGAGCCGGATGGCGACGCGGCACCAGCTGATCCGGTTCTTCTGGCTCGTCGGCGGCTTCCTCAGCCTCGCCGCCGGCATTGTCGGTATCGTGGTGCCGCTGCTTCCCACCACGCCGTTCCTGCTGCTCGCCGCGTTCTGTTTCGCTCGCGGATCGGAAAGATTACACAATTGGCTGGTCCACCATCCACGCCTCGGTCCGCCAATCCGCGACTGGCAGGCGCATGGCGCCATATCGCGCCGCGCCAAGTGGATGGCGATGGTGGCCATCGTCGCTGTGCTGATCGCAAGCGTCCTGTTCGGCGTCGCAACCCACATTATCGTGATTCAGCTCGTGGTCCTGTCGGCGGTCAGTCTCTTCATCCTGACCCGTCCGCTACCGCCGGATGATCTCTGATCGCCGTGTCAATCGGCATTACCGGGTTGTCATGTCCCGGCCATCGAACTGTAATGGAGCGGACACCCGCGTGTCATTTGCCACGAATTAGTCTGGTTCGGCATCGGACTAAGGGGGATTGAGACCATGCGGATACTGACTTTGCTTTTGGCGCTGCTGGCAGTCTGCACGCAGGCGCAGGCGCATTTCTCGGAAGACGTGCGCACCCGCACCATCGTCCTGGCTGAAGACAATGACGCGCTGCTCGTCTCTATGCAGGCGCCTCTTCCATTGATCTTCTCCGACCTGATCGCCGGGTCACAGGCTAGCGGCGAGCGGCTGCAGTCACCCTATCTCTATCTCGATGATACCGGCGCGATCTGGCTCTATCACCTGTCATTGCAAGCCGTCGCCGACGACGATGCCGGTCTGCGCAAGCGCCTGACGGACTCGCTGGTCTGGGAACAGGATGGCCGAACGCTGGCTGCTCAGCTCCAAAAGTACCGAATCGCGGCGGCACCGGAACACGGCGATTTCGATGGACTCGACGCGGCCCGTGCCGAGCTCGCCAAACCCGGCGCGGAAACCGACCCGGTCTTCGGCGATGCCGTGATCGAGGCCGAGTTCCTGCTATCCGGCGCCTCGCCAAGCGGTACTTTGACGATCCGTTCCGGATATCCCGAGCTGGTGCTCGGCGATGGCATGACCATCGAGAACGTGGTCGTCGATGCACGCGTTTCGCCGCCCTATACCTTCACCCGCGACGGCCAATTGCAGGAACCGCTACACATCGACGGCAGCCGGCTGAATGCGGCGCTGGAATTTGTCTGGCAGGGCATCCTGCACATTGTCGAAGGACCCGACCACGTGCTGCTGGTGGTCTGCATTGCGCTCGGCGCCGGGTTGACCATGCGGCTGTTCTGGATGGTCACGGCGTTTACCGTCGGCCATTCCGTAACCCTGATCGCCACGTTCCTCGGTGCAACGCCAAGCTGGTCCTGGTTCATCCCGGTGGTCGAGGCCGGCATCGCCGCATCGGTGCTTTATGCCAGCATGGTTGCGCTGTTCCGAAAATCCGGATCGCCCTGGGTTTTCGCCCTGATCGGGCTGCTGCACGGTCTTGGTTTCTCGTTCGTTCTGGGCGACATCCTCGGACGCGATTCACCAAACCTGGTGTTGTCGCTTGCAGCCTTCAATATCGGCATCGAAGTCGGCCAGGTGGCGCTCTTGGCCGCCACGCTGGGCATCGTTTTCGTGCTGTCGCGGCTATCGATGGCGACGGTCCAGCCCGCACGCATGGTTGTGCTTTGCGCTATCGCCGTGGTCTCCACCTGGTGGATTTTCGAGCGCCTGTCGGCCGTCGTTTAGCGTGTGAAACCGAGGGCCTTCAGTTTCTTGGATGCGCGAGATGCCACCGATTTTCTGCTGTCGGCGCTGAGGCGGTCGAGGTGCGGCTTGAGCCATTTCGCCAGGGCCCAGTCTTTGGATGCCCATTTCGACAGGGTTTCCATGGTGGCGTTGAGCACGATCCAGTCATCGTGGCTCTTCAGATTGCGCTTCATGATGTCCGTCGCCGCCTTCCTCTGCCCGTCATTCATATCCGACGAGAGGCGATCAAAAAGCTGCGCCAGGGTCCATTGAGCCGAAGCCTGGTCGAGTGCTCCGATCTGTTCAATAAAGCGGTCAACATATGGGACCAGCAGGTCGTGACGCTCGGCCTCGACACGCTTCATGGCGTTCGACGTCCGCAACCGAACGACTTCATCCTCGCTCTCGTAGCAGCGAAACAGCTCGTCGAAGCGTTCCGGTTCGGACAAAACCAGTTCGACCACCTCGACCGTTCGTCCGAGTGAATTCGGATGCCCCCCGGCGAGCATGTCTTGGAATGGTTCGGTCATGGCTGGCCAACGTAGCTGACCTTTGCTCTCAGGAAAACGACTCTCTGTTCTGTTTCATCAGGTCAGGCAGCGACTTCCTCAAGCGCCACTTCGTAGCCCCAAAGTGTCCTCAGGTGTTTGAGGGTCGCGTCGCGCAGCTCGGAGTCAAGCGGCACCCCGTCGCGCTTGACGTGTTGCAGCATCAGTTTGCGGTCGCCGAGCAGATCGACATCGACAACCTGGACATGCGGTTCCTGCGAGGCGACGTCGTAGTTCTGCGCCAGCACGTCACGCACCTGGTGGAACCCCCGTTCGTCATGAATGCCCGACACCAGATAATAGGGGTCGTCGGCCTTGTCGGTGACGGCAAACATGCGGAAGCGGCGGATCACCGTCGGGCTGAGAAACTGCTGGACGAAGGATTCGTCGCGGTAATTGGCCCAGGCTTCCGCAAGCACCGAGCGCCAGTCCTTCTCGCCGGCAAATTCCGGGAACCATTCGCGGTCTTCCGGCGTCGGATCTTCGCAGATGCGTTTGATGTCCTGCATCATCGCGAACCCGAGCGCGTAGGGGTTGATCCCGCTGAAACGCGGGTCGTCATAATCCGGCTGGAACAGCACATTGGTGTGGCTGTGCAGGATTTCCAGCAGGGCTCCGTCAGACAGGAGGCCTCTGGCGTGCATTTCGTTGACGATGTGGAAATGCACGAAAGTGGCACAGCCCTCGTTCATCAGCTTGGTCTGTTTCTGCGGATAGAAATATTGCGCGATGTTGCGGATGATGCGCAGCAATTCGCGCTGCCAGGTCTTCAGCACCGGACTGTAGTGCTCGAGGAAATAGAGCAGGTTTTCCTCCGGCAGGTGCAGTTCCCGCTTGCGTTCCATCGCTTCCGCATTGGCCGATGCCGACTGGGTCGCGTCCGTGAGCGTGCTCCACAGGTAGTTGACCGTCTGCTCCTCGTGGCGCTGACGTTCCTCCTGCCGCTGCTGTTCTTCGCGCAGCGATGGCGCCCGTGGCCTGCGGTAGCGAAAGACCCCGTTGGGCATCAGCGCATGGCCGGCGTCAAGCATCGTCTCGACCTCGGCGACGCCATGGACCTCTTCGCATTCGGCAATGTAGCCGCGGGCATATTCCAGATAGTCGAGGATGCCGGCGGCATCGGTCCACTGCCGAAACAGGTGGTTGGACTTGAAGAAGTGATTGTGACCGAAGGCGGCATGCGCCATCACCAGGGTCTGCATCGGCATGGAGTTTTCCTCCATGCAGTAGCTGATGCAGGGGTCGGAATTGATGACGATCTCATAGGCCAGCCCCATGGCGCCCTTGCGGTAGTAGCGCTCATTGGTGACGAAGTGCTTGCCGAAGGACCAGTGCCGATACATCAGCGGCATGCCGATGGAGGAATAGGCGTCGAGCATCTGTTCCGATGAGATGATCTCGATCTGGTTGGTGTAAACATCCAGTTTCAGGTCGTTGCGCGCCACATCCTCGATGGCGTCATAGACCGAACGCATGGTCTCGAAAGTCCAGTCGGCACCATCGAACAGCGGTTTCTGCTTTTTCACCGCTCTAGCCCTGGGGCTAACCATCAGCGCCTCCGGCGGATTTCTTGGCAAAGAGTTCGCGGAACACCGGGTAGATGTCGGCCGGTTTGGCGATGCGCTTCATGGCGAAATTCGGCCATTCGCGCGCCACGCGACGGTAATTGCGCCAGAGTTCAATGCCGTTTTCCTCGCTGTTGAGGAATTCGGCTTCCGCCTCGTCGACGATCTCGACATAGGCGAAATACTGGCAGCACCGCATCAGGTCTTCGTTGAGCAGCGCCACGCATTTTTCAGAGTCGCCGGAGAAATTCTCGCCATCCGAGGCCTGGGCCATATAGATGTTCCATTCCGACGGTGAGTAGCGCTCTTCGATGATGCGCTTGGCCTCGGTGAGGGCCGTCGAAACCACCGTTCCGCCGGTTTCGGTGGCGTAGAAGAAGGTTTCCTCGTCAACCTCCTGGGCATTGTGCGTGTGGCGAACGAACACCAGGTCGATGGATTTGTAACGCCGGGACAGGAACAGGTGCAGGAGCACGAAGAACCGTTTCGCAAGATCCTTCTCGCGCTCGCCCATGGAGGCCGACACGTCCATCAGGCAAAACATCACCGCCTGCTCGCGCGGCTCCGGTCGCTGTTCGAAATAATTGTAGCGAACGTCCAGCGGATCGATGTAGGCGATCACCCGTTTGCGCCGCAGCGTGTCCTCCAGCAGGGTGCGCAGCCGCTTGAGTTCCTCCCGCTGCTCCGGCGTTGGCGACGACACTTTTTCGAGTGCGAAAATCTCCTCGCGCAACGCCCGCACTTCCTGATCCTTGGGGCGTTTGAGCGCGAGGCGACGTCCCAGAGAATTGCGCATGGTGCGTTCGAGATTGATGTTGGCTGGCGAGCCGGTGATCGAAAATCCGGCACGATGCGGCCGCTTGAGCTGGATCTGCTTCAACCCGCGCTTGACCAGATTGGGCAGTTCCATGTCCTCGAAAAACAGATCGAGGAATTCGTCGCGCGACAGCACGAACAGGAATTCGTCGTCGCCCTCGCCATGATCACTGCCAGTCTTGCCACGGCCGCCACCGGCGCCTGCCGACGGTTTGCGAATGCGATCGCCGGTGCTGAAGGTCTTGTTGCCGGTGGTCACGTAATCGCGCCGGCCGGCCTTGTTGGAGTGCCGGAAGGTCGGCTCGGCGATCGAATCCGCCGGAACGGTGACGTTCTCGCCGCGGTCGGCGTCGGCAATGCCGCGCTTGCGCACCGCCTCGTCGACCGATTTCTTGACATGCGAGCGCACCCGCTTGAGGAATCGCCGCCGGTTGCCGAGGCTCTTGTCCTTGGGGTTGAGGCGGCGATCGACGAAATGACCCATGGGGCTTGTGTCCTCGCTACTTCACGCTCAAGTGCCTAACCCGCCTTGTTGACGCGCATGTACCATTCGACGAGCCGGCGGACCTGGCGGCGGGTGTAGCCGCGCTCGATCATCCGGTCGACGAACTCGTGGTGCTTGGCATCAGCCTCCTTGTCACGCTTGGCGCCGAAGCTGATCACCGGCAGCAGGTCTTCGACCTGGCCGAACATGCGCTTCTCGATCACCCCGCGCAGCTTCTTGTATTTGCGCCAGTCGGGGTTGCGGCCATTGTTCTCCGCCCGGGCCCGCAGCACGAATTTCACCACCTCGTTGCGGAAGTCCTTCGGGTTGGCGATGCTGGCCGGCTTCTCCACCTTGGACAGTTCCTGGTCGAGGATCTCGCGGTCGAACATCTGGCCGGTGTCCGGATCCTTGAAATCGTGCTCCTCGATCCAGGCATCCGCATAGGCGATGTAGCGGTCGAACAGGTTCTGGCCGTAGTCGGAATAGGATTCCAGGTAGGCCTTCTGGATCTCGTGGCCGATGAACTCCGCATAGCGCGTCATCAGTTCGGCCTTGAGAAATTCCAGGTACCGGCCTTCCACCTCTTCGCTGAACTGTTCGCGCTTGATCGCCTGTTCCAGCACATACATCAGATGCACCGGATCTGCGGCGATCTCGTCAGTGTCGTGGTTGAACGTCTCAGACAGCACCTTGAAGGCAAAGCGGGTGGAGGTGCCGTTCATGCCCTCGTCGGCGCCGGCCACGTCGCGGTATTCCTGCAGCGACTTGGCCTTCGGATCCGTGTCCTTCAGGGTCTCGCCGTCATAGATGCGCATTTTCGACAAAAGCGTCGAGTTTTCGTGGTCATGCAGCCGGGTCAGCACGCTGAAGCGTGCCATGATGTCGAGGGTCTCCGGCGCGCATTGCGCTTCGCGCAGGGCACTGTCGCGCAACAGCTTGTCGTAGATCTGTGATTCCTCGCTGGCGCGCAGGCAGTAGGGCACCTTGACGACGCTGATCCGGTCGAGAAACGCTTCGTTGTTGCGGTTGTTCTTGAATTGCTGCCACTCCGCCTCGTTGGAGTGGGCCACGATGATGCCGTTATAGGGAAAGGCGCCGATGTTCTCGGTGCCGACATAGGAACCTTCCTGGGTCGCCGTCAAAAGCGGGTGCAGCACCTTGATCGGAGCCTTGAACATCTCAACGAATTCCAGGAGCCCTTGGGTTGTGCGGTTGAGGCCGCCCGAATAGCTGTAGGCATCGGGATCGTTCTGACTCAGATGTTCGAGCTTGCGGATATCGAGTTTGCCGACCAGCGACGAGACGTCCTGGTTGTTTTCGTCACCCGGCTCGGTCTTGGTGACGCCGACCTGGCGTAGCTTCGACGGGTAGATCTTGGCGATGGAGAATTTCGAGATGTCGCCATCGAACTCGTCCAGTCGTTTGACCGCCCAGGGCGAGATCAGACCGGTCAGCAGTCGTCGCGGGATGTTGTACTTGTCTTCGAGCAGGTCACCCATGCGCTCGGGATTGAACAGGCCGAGAGGAGATTCGAACACCGGCGAAACCTGTTCGCCGGCCTTGAGCACATAGATCGGCTCCTGTTCCATCAACCGTTTGAGAATCTCGGCAACGGTCGACTTGCCGCCCCCGACGGGGCCCAGAAGGTAGAGGATCTGCTTGCGTTCTTCGAGACCCTGGGAGGCATGGCGGAAGAAGCCGACGATGCGCTCGATCGTCTCTTCCATGCCATAGAGATCCGCGAACGCCGGATAGCGTTTGATGGTCCGGTTCAGAAATATCCGACTGAGCCGCTGGTCCTGGCTGGTATCGACCAGTTCCGGCTCACCGATTGCGGCGATCATCCGTTCTGCCGCTGTAGCGCGCATGCCCGCATCTTCACGACATGCAAGTAGGTAGTCTTGCAGGGTAATCTCTTCCACCTTGGTTCGCTCGTAAACCTCGGATTGTAGAGAAAACACGTCCATCGTCGTCGTCCTTTCCTGTACTAGCGCCCTCCTCCCACGGCCATTTCTGTCTCACTACCTAAGTTGGTGCCGGGGCTTACGCTGGGCGAATCAAATCAAGTTGAAATGCTTGCGAAGCCTGCCGGTGATTTGCCTGCCCCAAATTCACCGAATCAGGGATCCGTCTTCAAAGTGTAACACCAAAATATGGCGTCGACTCATCAAATCCGATCTGGATACAGTCTGCATACTAAGCCGGAACGAGATTTCGCGGCGCGAGGGGCGCAGAATCAACAAAAATGAACGGCTTTAATATTCTCCCCACCGCCCAAACTTTTTTCCACAGCAACATAGCCTGAGGGGGAACTCGAAACGAATCCGGCGAAAAAGGGAACGAATATGGCAGCCCCGTTCACATCGTCGTGTTGGCATGGCCCGGCAGCACCTCAACCTGTCCCACCATAGGGAACAGCGGGAGGCAACCGTCAGGCCGCGACAACCAGATAGAGAATGCTTGCGGTGATCAGGGCAATGCCTGCGAGTTCCTTCTTCGCAATGACTTCACGAAAGAAGAGTGCCGACGCCAGAAGCGAGAAGATGACCTCAATCTGTCCGACGGCAAAGACATAGGCGGCGTTCTGCAAGGTGAATGCGGTGAACCAGCACAGCGAACCGGCCATGCCGGTAATCCCCATCCAGACCGCGGTCCGGCGAGCGGCCACCATGCGGGTGATTTCACCGGGCTCCCGCAACCGAAGCCAGATGAGCATGCCCACGGTCTGGCCGATCGTGACCAGCATGAGCGAAATGCTGGAGCGAAACAGCGGGTCATCGCTCATGATCTCCAGGGTCGCACCGCGATAGCCAACCGCGGAGAACGCGAAAAAGACGCCCGACAAGACGCCCAGCCCCGTGCCGAGATTGAAGACACGAGACAGGAATGTGCCTTCGGTGTCACCCGGTTTTTGCGACAGCACCAGGACGCCGATCAGCCCCAGAAAAATGGCAACGAAACCGGCCAGCGAAATCCGGTCCCCGAGAACGGCCAGCCCGACCAGCGCCGTCAGCAGAACCTCGGTTTTCTTGAAGGTGATGCCGACGGCGAAATTGCGTTGCTGAAACAGTGCGACCACGCACCAGGTCGCCAGAATTTGCGACAAACCGCCGATGAAGGCGTAGCCCCAGAAAAGAGGTCCGAGAGCAGGGACGCCATGCCCCATGGCGAATGCATAGCCCAGCGCCAGCACCGAGATGAACGGAACGGAATAAAAGAACCGGGAACAGGTCGCGCCGCCCGTCGACAGGGTTCCCATGCTCAATTGCTTCTGAAGCATGAAGCGCAGGGTCTGAAACGCGGCCGCAGCGATCGCGATGAAAATCCAGGCTTCCATGACTTCAGCTGTCTCTGGCGATTACGATGGCGGCAGGGCTTCCGGCTTTACAACAATCCCGGTTTGTCCGGCAACAGTTCCATTGAGGAAGGGAGCTTCAGAATGGGGAGGAAAAAGACGAGCGAAAGCAATCTTGCTCAGCGCTCAACTCGTTAGGCGTTCACACAGTTTTCAGGTTTCAGACCTTTTGAAATCCGGCGAATTTCCTTCGCGGCTGCTTCCTGAATTTCGACCACGGCATGTTCTGAATACCATGCATTGTGGTCGCTCAAGATGCATCTCGGTGCGGTAAACAACGGATTTTCAGCTTCCGGCGGTTCGGCATCAAACACATCGATACCGGCACCGAACATGCGCTGATCTTGCAAGGCCTGCGCCAAAGCTGCTTCATCAACCAACCCACCCCGGGCCACATTGATCAGGATCGTATTCGGGCCGAACATGCCAATTTCTTCGCGGCCCAGAATGTTTCGGGTTTTTGATGTCAACGGGACATGCAGGCTGACAACGTCCGCTGTTTGGCAAATGTCATGAACCGATGCGCGTTCCACGCCCAGAACCTGGAACTCGGCGTCACCGACCATTGGGTCGTGGGCGAGCACTCTCGAAAATCCCAAAGCCCGGAATTTCTGGTTGACCGCACGGGCAATCTTTCCCAGTCCCAACAGACCGAGTGTCGCACCCCTTCTGCCCGGGATCGGCAGTGCCTGTGAGTTTCCCCACACATGGGACCGAACCGAGCGATCCCGTTCCAGAAGCCGTCTGTTGATTGCCAGATAAAGCGCGACAGCGTGATCGCTGACCTCGTGTTCGGCACCGTAATCCGGGATATTGGCGACATAAACACCGAGTCCCCGGGCCGTTTCGCAATCGACATTGTCAACGCCTACGCCATACCGAATGACGCCGCGAAGGGCTTGAGACGCCCGCAGGATCTTGGAATCCACCCGGGCCTCTCTGGTCAGGATGATTTGCGGCTGCAACTCGCGTATTGCCTTTGGAGCTTCGGCCACATCGTCGATTCGGATCAACTCGGCCCCCAACGCGGAAAGCGCGTCCTTCTCCACGGTGTGATCAGCATAGCCTGGGCCCAACAGGATGCCGGGCGCAACGACGCGTCGCTGTCTGGTTCCTTCAAGAGCCATCAACGTCACCCCGTGTGATAGCCGCCATCAACGGGCAGCACCGCGCCGGTCACGAAGCCGGCGCTTTCCGAAGCCAGAAACAGCGCGGGGCCGACGAGATCCTCGACGGTACCCCATCGCTTCATCGCAGAGCGTTCCGCGATTTGCTTCGCGTCATCATCCTGCGACCACAGTGGCTCGGTCATGTCAGTTGTATGGTATCCCGGTGCAATGGCATTCACCCGGACACCCTTCGGACTGTAACGGTGGGCCATGGAGCGGGTCAGCCCCACAAGGCCGGTTTTGCTGGCGCAATAGGCGGGCACAAAGGGATCAGCCAGGTAGCTCAACATCGAGGCAATGTTGATGATGTTTCCGCCTGATTTTGCCAACAGCGGAAAAGCAGCGTTCGACAGGCGAAATGCACTGGCAAGGTTGATATCCAGGACCTTCAAGAAGGTATCTTCGTCCCATTCTTCCTCGCGCCGCGCAATTCCTTGACAGTTGACCAGAACGTTGAGGTCATCGATGTCCAAGTAGAAATTCGTCACTGCACCGCGATCCTGAACATCGAGACAGGCAAAGCGCAGGTTTTCGCGTTCATTCTCCTGCTGCGCCGTATCAACGCCGGATTGGGAACTGCCTGAAGCGATCACATTGGCGCCCGCATCCGAGAAACCCTGCGCCAAAGCCAGACCAATGCCACGGGTGCCGCCGGAAACGTGGACACGTTTGCCTGCAAACAGGTTCTCCTTGAAAACGGTGTGCATGGCGGACTTCCCTTTCGTGGTCAATTGCAGTGCGTTTCATGATCGGTCGCCGACAGCATGCCGACGCTGGGACAATATCCCGTGGCTCGTTCCTGTGGCTCGGTCGGACAATCCTGGATCCACCCGTCGTGGCTCCGGGAGCCTCCTGTTGAGTCTAAACCCCTTCAATCAATCTTCGTCCATCTTCAGCAGGCCGGTGTCGCGGTAGGCATCGGCTGCTTCACGGATATGCGCCGCCGTGTGCTCGGCCGAATACATGCTGGCAATCCGCTGGCTAACCGAGAGGAGTTGGTAATAGGTCGAACGGCCAGGGCGCAACGCCTCATAGATCTCGAGGATCTCCGCGTTTGGAATCCGCGTCATTTCCGCGGCCCGGGTCAGATTGGCGGCCACTTCGGCATAGCCGGCTTGCCTGGCAAACTCGGCCTGCAGTTGCAGCGTTTCGGCACTGACCGAAACGTCGTCGGGGCCAACCTGGCCCGCTGATACCTGGTCAAGACCGAGATTCGACAGCGGCCTCCCGGATTTGGTGGCAATCTCGTCCCGGTGGTGCTTGCCCAACGGGAACTGGAAGGTTTTTTCCCCTGAATTGTCATTCATCGGAACGACACCTCCAATTCTTCAACTCCGCGATCGGGATCAAGCTGACGGACCTCCCGATGATGCAACAACGTCGTATGAACGATGAGCCGAAGCCTCGCCATATTGTCGATTTTCATAGGCACGGGGTGAGGTGCGCGGCCTGTCGCGTAGCAGGCAGCATTGCGGCCAAGCGCCCGATAGCTCTCGAGCATCAAATTCGGAGCCATGGAAAGGAGTTCGAGATTGTTGAGCGGTGCCAGGCCCTTTTTGTGAATGAGCGCCGTGCCCTTCGACTGCAGACCGATACCGATACCCGAACCGGAAAGCTTGGCGCCGGAGAGTCCGATATCGGCGACATCGGCACCGTGCCACACTTTGACGACCCTGGCGCGAACGCTCTCGCCCTCAACGCCCTCGATAATCGCCTTGAGAACATCGGCGTGGGACAACTCCGCCAATGTGCGGTTCATGACTGTCCCAAAGGCCGCACCAAGCGCGATAACGACTTCGCTGCCATCGCCTTCAGCAGCCTCTCCCAGCGACTTAAACAAGAGTCGTTCATCGCCAGCCTCACCCTCTATCAGCGACTGAGGATCAAGTGCCTGAGGCAGTGCTCGTATCTCCTCCCAGGTCTTTCCTTCAACGCGGTATCCAGTGCCGGGTCCTTCATAGGTGTTGGGTGTATTGACCGCACTGAGCACGTTGAAATCCTCATCAAACACCGCTGCAGTGTGCAGATAGTCACCCAGCACGCGTTGGCGCTGCATTTCCAAAACACTTTCCGCCACATCCTCAAACCCGGTTGTGGCGAGTGCCGCCACGACATCCAGCGCGGTCTTGTCGCTCTCAAGAAAGGCGTCGGCCGCTGCCAGATCTTCGATGGAATTGCGATCCGGCATGTCATCCGACGAGAAGGCGGTGACGGCTGCTTCCACCTCCTCATCCGAAATTTCCGGAAAGCCCATTTTCTTGAAAACCGCCTGGATTGCCAACGCACCTTTTTGCCGAATGGCGAGCACGTCGTCCTCGCGGACCGGCCTGAGACCGCCGTCGACCTGCATGTCCCGCTGGATCACCAGCCAGTCATCCATGTCTTCGGCATCAAAATTGCCGCCGCCGAACAGGTTGTCCTTGCGCGGCATGACCGAATGTCCCGAAGTGATGAAATCGGTTCCCGGAAGCATCTGCAACATGAGCTTGGCGGTCTTGCGCATCTGACTGTGTGACGACATGGCGTCATTGCCGGCCGCCACCTCCAGGCCGAGCGCTGCGGCCACCAGATTTTCCGCCAGCACACCGCGCACGCCATTGGGCAGGCTTTCGGGGAGCGCAATGCAGGAGATCGAGCCATTCTGCACACCCTGGCTGCCGGCACCCTTCACCATCAGAATACAACGGATTTCCAGGTACAGCATCGACCATCCAAGGCCATAGCCCATCAGAGCCTCGGATCCGGAGCCGGAGGTAAATCGCGATTTAATGCCGCGCGAAGCATAGGCGGAGGCCAGAATCCCTTTCGACCAGGGTGTGTCGTCCCCGTCGAGGAAAGAGGGAATGGTCCCGTAAACCGACAGCGTTTCAGCGTAAGTCGCCAGTCCTTTCATCGCCAGGCGCAAATTCAGCGCTTCCTCGCACGAAATCTGGGTCATGACGCCGGGACGCCCCACTTGCGATCCAACCAGCAAGGCCAAGGCGCTGAAGGGTGCCATGCGCGCGACCCGCACTGTGGTTTCCTCCTCGGAAAATCCGCGCAGGCTGGCTTCGGCTGCGTCGGCGGCCAGAAGTGTCGGATTCTCCTTCCAGTTCGTGACGTGCGCCTGGTCTGCCGGCTTCATACGCTGACGCATTTTCTGCATGGCCATCATCATCTCCACCACATTCAGATGACTCATGACCTCAGCGATCTTGGCAGGTGTGAGGCCGGCGAAGGTCTCCATCACCTTTGTTCGGGGGACATTGATGTCCACCAGCATGCGAGCGATTGCCAGCGATTCCAGTTCCATCGCCGCTGCCGCCCGCTCAACGTTGATCGAATATTTGGCAATGAACCGGTCAATCGCGTCGAATTCGTCCTCGTTGCGCCCATCCATCTCGACGATCCTGCCATCCTGGATCGCAATCGACGGGTTCGGGTCGGTGGGGCTGTCCATGACGATAAGCCCCAGTTCGGGCAGTTCATCGACAAAGACTTCCTTGTTGATGTCCCTTTCCCTGAGCTTGGCAAATCGTTTTGACTGTTCATTCCGCTGCATGGGCTGCTTCCCTTGAAGAATCCACTGCCGATCTGTCTGCAATGAGGTTGCGGGTTGAAAGGGCCGTGGCATCTGTTTCGCCGCAAAATGCCATTGTCAAATCCAGTTCGGATCGGAGAATTTCGAGCACTTGGCTCACGCCATTCTTTCCGGCGACGGCAACGCCGTAAAGGAAGGGGCGTCCGATATGCGCAGCTCGCGCGCCACTTGCCATCGCCCGTGCAACATCCTGCCCGGAACGGATGCCTCCATCAATGTGCACTTCCAGACTGCCTCCGACCCTATCGGCGATTTCTGGCAGGGCAGAGATCGTGCTCGGCGCGCCATCAAGTTGCCGGCCACCGTGATTGGAAACAACGATCGCATCAGCACCAATCCCTTTCGCAAGTTCAGCGTCGTCGGGATCCAGGATCCCCTTGAGGATGAGCGGTCCCTGCCACTGATCCCTGATTTCTCTGACGCCTTCCCAGGTCAGCGTTGGATCAAACTGCTGTTGAGTCCAGCCTGCCATGTCGGCGAGGTTGTTGATGCCCGGCACATGACCGTAGATATTGCCGAAATTGACATGCCGAGCCCGCAACATTCTCGCCATCCACAGAGGCCGTGACAATATCTGTATGGCGGAGCTTAACGATGGTCGCGGCGGGGCCGCCAGCGAATTGCGAATGTCAGCGTGGCGTTGGCCCAGCACCTGCAAGTCGAGAGTTATCATCAACGCCGAGCATTGAACGGCGCGGGCTCGCTCGATCAGGGCGCGAACGAATGTCCGGTCTCGCATGACATAAAGCTGGAACCAGAAGGGATTGTCGACGGCCTCGGCAACCGCCTCCATCGAGCAAATACTCATCGTTGAAAGCGTGTAGGGAATGTCGGCGGAACCAGCGGCCTTGGCGATTTCGATTTCCGCATTCGGGTAGAGCATGCCTGCCATACCGGTCGGAGCCAACGCAATGGGCATGGCATACCTGCGACCGAGCAGATCAACGGCGAGCTTTCGCCTTGAGATATCGACCGCGACGCGCTGGCGAAACTGGATCCGGCTGAAATCCGACTGATTGCGGTCCCGAGTCGATTCCGTCCAAGATCCGCTATCGACATATCCGAAAAACATGCGCGGAACGCAGCGCCGGGCCGCGCGACGCATGTCTTCAATCGTCAGGATATGCCCCCTTCGCATGATTTTGCAGCTCAGTTCCAGTTCACATACATTGTCTTCTTGCGCATATAGCCTTCAAAACCGTGCTGACCGTCCTCGCCGCCGAGCCCCGAATGTTTCCAGCCGGTATGAAAGCCTTGTACCAGTTCACCGCATTGGCGATTGAGATAGATTTCGCCAAATTCGAGTGCGTCCGCGGCCTTCATCACGCGTTTCATGTTATTGGTAAAAAGATACGCCGAAAGCCCGTACTGGGTGGAGTTGGCTTCAAAAAGTGCTTCTTCGAAATCGATAATGTTTGATATCGGTGCGACAGGCCCAAAGATCTCCTGCTTCATCAGATCGGCATCTTTCGGTGCCACCATCACGGTCGGCTCGAACCAATGTCCTTTGTCGAAGCCATCTGGCCTGCCGCCACCGGTGAGAACTTCCGCACCGGCGGTTTTGGCATTGGCGACGATTTCAGCGACCTTCTCGACCTCCGGCCTTGAAACCTTTGGCCCCATATTCGGACTTTGCATCGGATCGCCCAGGGTCAAGGCGCGGGCGGCGTTTACAAATTTGTCGGTGAATTCCTGCGCAATTGCTTCGTGCAGATAGATACGCTCCGCGCAGGTGCAGATCTGTCCGCAATTGGTGAAACGGGAAACGATCGCCGCCTCGACGGCGCTGTCGACATTGGCGTCTTCGAGGACGATAAACGGCGCCTTGCCGCCGAGTTCGAGCCTCAAAACCTTGAGATCCTCGGCCCCGGCCGCATAGATTTCCTTGCCGGCCCGGACCGAACCGGTCATCGAAAGCATGTCCGTCAAAGGGCTCTTGACCAAGGTTTCGCCAACGTTGCGTCCATCGCCAGTAATGACGTTGAATACACCGGACGGGAAACCAAGCTCATGCGCAATGCGCGCAATCTCCAGCCCGGAAAGCGGCGTGATGTCGTGACCCTTCAGGACGATGGTATTGCCGGCGGTGAGCGCCGGACCCAACTTGCGACCAGCGAGCGCAGAAGGATAATTCCACGCCGTCAGCGCAACAATCACGCCATAGGGAGAGCGGCGGATCCAAACATCTTCATTGCGGTGGTCCGAGGGCAGAATTTCACCCTGAATCCGCCGAGCTTGTTGACCGGCATATTCCAGGAACATCGCCGTTGCCGCGATCTCGCCTTTGGCCTGATCAAGCGGCTTTCCCTGTTCCTTCACAACGATCTCGGCCAGACGATCGGTTTCAGCCAGCACCGCGTCCGCCAGTTTACGAACCAGCGTTCCACGCTCGATGGCCGGCGTGGCGGCCCATTCCGGCTGCGCTTCCTTCGCCGCCTCCAACGCATGGATGGCGTCGTTGACAGTACCCCCGGGAACCGTGGCGATGATACTCTCATCGGCCGGGTTCTCCACCTCGATGCGCGTTGGCGAGCTCCCTTGCGTGAACTCTCCGCCGATATACATCAGATATTCGCTTGCCATTGTCAGCCGCTCCTAATTCGCGGCCACGGTCTACAGAACCGCGACCAGTTTTCCTTTGACCTGCCGGGCCCGCAGCCGTTTCAACGCGTCCGGAATATCGGCAAGCGACAAGCTCTCGGTAATCATGGGATCGATCCGGCCGGATCCGAGCATGGCCAACATCTCATCGCCGATCTTGGCGAAATCGCGTTGCGTCGGCATATGGCCATGCGCATAGGCGCCACCGAGCGCCACCTCGTGTATCGAGGCCGCATAGGTGTAGGCCGGTGTTTGGCTCAGATCAGGCAATGGATCGATGGTGACGAGCTGACCGTTGTAGCGGATCAGGTCGAGGGATTTGCGCGCGTCGCCGGGATTGGCGACCTCGAACATGATATCGGCGCCTTCGCCGTTGTTGGCTGCGCGAACACGGGCGGGAAGATCGGGATCGCGATAGTCGAGAACCTCGTCCGCGCCAAGGCGTCTCGCCCAGTCGAACTCCTCACTGCGGGCCAGTGCGATGACACGGGCCCCTTGTGCTTTGGCAATCTGAATTCCGAAACCGCCGGCACCACCGGTCGCGCCCTGAACGACCACCACATCGCCTGGCCCAACTCTCGCCTTGCGCACCAGCCCTTGATAGGCCGTGTAGCCGGCACAGGGGAGCGCTGCTGCGGCTGCGTCGTCCACGCCAGCCGGCATGCGGCTCAATACGTGGGCCACGGTCGTGGCGTATTCGGCAAAGACGCCTTGCCTGTTCAAATCCCCGTGCCAGACGACATGGTCGCCTTGCGACCATCCTTCCACACCGTCGCCCAAGGCATCGATGATGCCGGTCGCATCCAGACCAACGACATGCGGTTCGTCCCACCAGGGAGCGACGCCAGCGCAAAGCTTCCAGTCCACGGGGTTCAGAGATACGGCGTTCACCTTGACGCGGACCTCACCGGGTCCGGGTTCAGGCACCGGGATGTCGGCCACAGAAGTGGTCGACAAATCGTCTTTTGGTTCGGTGCAAAGTATTGCTTTCAACTGTTTGCCTTCCTCTCCCTGTAACCGATCACATCGGCGCGCGACAACGCAGCGGCAGCGAGTTCGGGTGTCACCGGAAATGGTTCGTTGTGGATGATTTCGCCTTCACGCGTCGCGCGCGATGCAATCTCCGGTACCGCTTGTTCAGACGCGGTGATGCCGAGATCGGACAGGCAGACGGGAAGCCCGATCGACAGATTGAATCGCGCGATTTCGGCGATCCTGTCGTCGCTTGCATTGTTGAGAGCCAGTTCAGCGAGCACACCGAAAGCGACTTTTTCGCCGTGCAGGGCGCCGTGGCTTTCGGGCAGCTCCGCGATGCCGTGGTGAAAGGCATGCGCCGCCGCTACGCCACCTGACTCAAAACCGATACCGGACAGAAGAATGGCTGCCTCGATCACGTCCTCGAATTCCGCAGTCGGTCGGCCACTCCCACATACGGCAATGGCAGCAGCGCCCTTTTCGAGAATGGTCTCGAGGCAGAGGCGCGCTGTTGCGTGCGCCAGGCGCGTTGCTTGACCGCCGCATACATTGTTCGCACCGGAGCGGAAGCAGGCATCGGCCTCGAAATACGTCGCGAGGGCATCGCCGATTCCGGCCGCCAGGAACCGGCCAGGCGCGGTTGCAACGACCGCGCTGTCCACCAAAACGAGGTCGGGATTCTTGCGGACAAAACGATCGAAAAGGACTTTGCCGTCATTGCCATAAACCACGGCGAGCGCGGAGCAGGGTGCATCGGATGCGGCAATCGTCGGCACCGAGATGAAAGGCAATCTCATTTCGTCGGCGGTGGCACGGCCAAGATCGACCACCTTGCCGCCGCCCATTCCCGCGATCATGTCGACCCCGAGTTTGCGTGCTTGTTCCACCGCTGCATCAATCGCATCGGGCGTGCAGGCCGGTTTCACAAGGAGCCTTTCAGCCCGCAGGTCTCCGATGTCGATCGCGTCAATGATGGCTTGCGGCAGGTTGCTGTCGATCAGAACAAGACAATGGGAGCCAAGGCGCCCGGCTTCCTGGCCGAACAAGCTCAACGCGCCAGGGCCCTGCACATATCGATTGGGAAACTGAGCCGTGCGCATCGTTCTAGTTGGCCACCCAGTCAGGCTGCACCAGTTCAATCAGGTATCCATCGGGATCCTTGATGAAGGCGATGTGAGTGGTTCCGTGCTTCATCGGGCCGGGTTCGCGGATGATTTCGGCGCCGCCGGCGCGAAGCACCTCCGTCGTCGCATAAATGTCCGATGTCTCGAGTGCGATGTGGCCGTAACCGTCACCCAGATCATAAGGCTCATGATTGTAGTTGTAAGTGAGCTCGATGACTGTGTTCGATTCTTCAGGTCCATATCCGACAAAGACGAGCGTGAATTCTCCATCGGGAAAATCGAGTTCCTTGATCAGCGTCATGCCAAGGAGTTCGGTGTAAAACCTTTTTGACTTCTCGAGATCATGCACCCGCAGCATCGTGTGCATCATACGCAATTCAGGCATGGCCTTTCTCCGTCATCGTTTACCCATTTGGCCCTTAAGGGGCTCGACAAATGTAAAAGGTAACATGTTACAAGTTCATACGATTCTCTATTCGGTCGGCATGCCTATTCCTTTGACAGGATGCCCTGATAGTAGCGTTCCGTATAGGCAATGTGTGCCCGCATCGCCTTGCGCGCGCCTTCCAGATCCCGATTGCGTATCAGGTCACGCAATTGCAGGTGCTCGGAGATCGAGTTTTTGTTGTGCTCATTGTTCATGCTGAAGCGACTGCGCAAGGCAGAGAAGCGACCATTCACCCGGGAATCATAAGTCTTGGCCAACAGCGGGCTCTCTGACATTTCCATGATCTTCATGTGAAACGCACTGTCGAGCCGTTGATAGGTGTTTTGGTCCATCACCTCGAGCGCCTCGAGCATTTCGTCATAAATGCGAGAGATTTCGTTTTGCAGTTGATCGGGATTGCGCTGCATTGCCAGAAGCAGAGCCTCCAGCTCAAGCGCTGTCCGCAATTCGCAAAGCGCCTTCAGCTCGTCGATTTTCGGCTTGAAGACAAAGGTCCCGGCCTGCGGCCTGACTTCCAGCAGACCCTCGGTTTCAAGACGGATATAAGCGAAGCGGATTGGCGCTTTCGTCACGCCGTACAATTCCGACAGTTGCGCTTCGGATACCTTTTCGCCAAGACTGAACCGGTTCTGGATGATGTCCTCGCGCAAGCGCTCCAACACCAGTTCCGACACCGCCTTGGGTTTTTCGATTTTCGTTATCCGGTCGTGCGCTGCCATCAGCTGTTTGTCCCCAGGATGAACTCGGCCGCACGGTCCGCGATTACAAGCGTGGTGGAATTGGTGTTGCCGCTGATAATGGCAGGCATGACCGAGGCGTCGCCAACACGCAATTTCTCAATGCCCTTTACCTTGAGCTCCGGCGTCACGACGGCACGTTCATCTCCCTCTCGGCCCATGGCAGTCGTCCCCACGGGATGATAGACCGTTTTTACGAATTTCTTGGCGTGGGTAGCAAGCTCTTCGTCGGAGTCGATACCCGGCCCAGGGAAAACTTCTTGCTTGATGATCGATTTGAGCGGTTCGGCATCCAGAATCTTGCGAGCGATACGGACACCACCGATCGACAGACGGAGATCTTCCGGATCCTCGAAGTAGTTGGTGTCGACCCGGGGTTGATCCTTTGGATCGGCACTCGCCAGCCGCACTGATCCCTTTGAGCCCGGACGCAGGACACAGGAGTTCAGCGTGAGTCCCCAAGTCGGTTTCAGATCGGTTGTCCCCGGTTCGAGATAGACCGACGGCACGCAGAACTGTTGAATCTTGGCTTCATTGGAGAGGTCGTCAGGATCAAAGAACGAGCAAGCCTCCACCCCATTGGAGGCGACCGGACCGCTTTTGAAGAGCGTGTATTGCAGGCCGTTTCGAATTTGATTCCACCCCCGATCCTGGCCGAAATAGCCATAGGGACCATTGAAGAATGCAAGTGTCGGAACTTCGGTATGGTCCTGCAGGTTTTGACCGACGCCATCGAGGTCGATCCTGGTATCAATCCCCATCTCCTTCAGGTGGAAATGCGGACCAATCCCCGAAAACATCAGGATCTTCGGCGTCGCGATCGCACCGGCACACATGACAACTTCAGAGGATGCATGCGCCGTTTCCACCGCACCGTTGCGGGAGAACTCGACGCCCTTTGCCTCCCCGTTTTCCATGACGACGCGATGAACCAGGCAACCGGTCAGAAGCTCGATATTTCCGGTTTTCATCGCCGGATACAGGAATGCGGTGGCAGCGGAACACCGCCGTCCATTGTCGATCGAGAGCTGAAAGTAGCCGGTCCCCGCCTGTCGAGGACCGTTGAAATCGGGCGTGAAGGGAAGCCCGGCTGCCTGGGCAGCCTGCACATATTTGCGGCTCGCTTCCGTGATGTAAATCGGATCGGAGATCTTCAACGGGCCGTCAATGCCGTGCAGATCATTGTTAAACCGATTGTTGCCCTCCATCGCCTTGAAGCGCGGAAGCAGCGCGTCCCAACTCCAACTTTCATCACCGGTAGCATCAACCCAGGGCGTGTAGTCGCCGGCCTGGCCGCGAATGTAAACCATTGCATTGACCGACGATCCACCGCCGACGACGCGTCCGGTGGGAACCACCGGCTGACGCCCAGCAAGGCGCTGCTGAACGGTTGATTCGTAAAACCACATATATTTCTCAACCGACAGCAGCTTTACAAAGCCGGCAGGCATTCGGATGAGGGGATTCTTGTCGGACCCGCCGGCTTCCAGCACCAGCACCTTTGCCCCTGCCGTCGCCAATCTGCCGGCAATGAGCGATCCGGAGGACCCGCCGCCCACGATCACATAGTCATAGGTACCGGCCATTACTCAAACTCCCTTTCGGCGCCCGCCGGAAACAGCAGGAGGTGTTCAGGGTCGATCGACACCGTCACATCCTCGCCCCGCTGCACGCGCTGGTCCGGCGCCGCGACAAGGGAGACTCGCGTCCCTCCTATGTCGATGAAAATCTCGTTGTGATCCTGCAGTTCCTCGGTGACAAACCCCTTGGCGGAAAACGAGATTCCACCATTGTCTCCAAGCGCCATGAAATGCGGTCGGATACCGGCACGTCCGTTGCTGCCGATCTGTTTCAGACGCTGAACGGCGGCTGACGGCACCGCGATTTTGTGTCCCTCTATGACGATCTCTTCGCCTTCGGTTGAAAACGGCAGGAAGTTGATTGGCGGCTCGCCGACGAAACCCGCGACAAACGCGTTGACAGGTCGGGTATAGACCTCCTGCGCTGTATCCATCTGCTGAATTTCGCCGTCCGACATGACCATGACGCGATCCGCCAATGCCAGCGCCTCTTCTTGATCGTGCGTGACGTAGATCATCGTGTATCCGAATTCCTGGTGGATCGACTTGATGAACCGGCGCATGCGGTATCGTTGCCTGGTGTCCAAGTGACTGATCGGCTCATCAAGGAGAAACACCTCCGGTTTGCGTACCAATGCGCGAGCCAGGCTGACGCGCTGTGCCTGACCGGAAGACAGCCCGGTCGGCTTTTGATCAAGAAGTGGTTCGAGCTCCATCTTGCGGGCAATGTCGTGGACACGTTTGTTGACGTCCGCGTCATTGACCCCGGAGGCGCGCAGGGGGAATGCAATGTTTTCGAAGATCGTGATCGGCGTGTAGAGCGCGTAGTTTTCGAAGCTCATCGCCACATTGCGGTCGCGTGCACGCACGTCGTTTACGGGACATTCGTCAAACAGGATTTGCCCGCTGGTGATCTCCTCCAGTCCTGCAATCATCCGCATGGTCGAGGATTTCCCGCAACCGGACGGACCCAGGATGGCCACGAATTCGCCATCCGCGATGTCGAAGTTGATCCCATGGACGGCTTTGACCGAACCATAGTTCTTGACCAGATTCTCAGCCCTGATTCGTGCCATGCTCAGCGGCCTCCGTTTTCCACGGCCACCCCACCCTGAAACAGATGCAGCGCACTCGGGTCAAACTTGAGTCCCAATTCTTCGCCTGGGCGCAGGGGACTGTCGGCAGCGAGCGCCACCGAAATCTGGTCATTGCCGACATCGACCACCGCAATGTTGGAATAACCCAGATGTTCGATCACCCGGACGCGGGCCGGCACCGAACCATTGTCACCGCGATCGACGAATTTGATGGCGCTTGCCCTGAGCCCGATGCTCAGCTCGGACCGGCCAGCAAGATCGGGTCGCGTTTTGCCAAGTGTACAGCCACCATGACCGATGAGGTCGGCGGCATCGCCACGGGCAACGGCCTCGACATTCAGGAAGCTCATCGGTGGATCGCCGACAAATGACGCGACAAACGAATTGGCGGGGGTTTCGTAGAGTTCTCGCGGCGTTCCGACCTGCTCCAGTCTTCCCTCATTGATAACCGCCATCCGGTCCGCCAACGCCAGCGCCTCCCGCGATGATGTGGTCGTAAACACCACGGTCGCATTCAGCTCCTCGGCAAGCGCCTTGAGTTCGGCGCGCATTCGGTGCCGAAGCTTGGCGTCGAGATGTCCGATCGGTTCATCCAGCAAATAGATGTCCGCCGGCCGGATGATCGCCCGGCCGAGCGCCACTCGCTGCCTCTGTCCGCCGGACAGGAAGCCAGGTCGACGATCCAGAAGGTGATCGATACCAAGTGTGCCGGCTATCTTTTTGACCCGGTCTTCAGCTTCGGATTTACCCATCCCTTTGGCGCGCAGGGGGAATCCCAGATTCTCGCCGACCGACAGATGCGAATAGAGCGCGTAGTTCTCGAATGCCATGGCGGCATCCCGTCGATCGGGTGACAGGCTGACGATGGACTGGCCATCGCGAAGAATGTCCCCCGATGTGGGCTTGGTGATCCCGGCAATCAGGTTCAGCATGGTTGACTTGCCGGCCCCGGCCGGGCCGTAGAGGACGAAGAAGTCCCGGGCCGAGATGTCGAGATTGATCCGGCGCAGAGCAACGGTTCGAAGTCCGTAGCGTTTGTGCACGTCGCGAAACGAATACATCAGCTTTCCTCTTTCAACAGCAGACGGATCTCGGCTTCAGCGGAAGCCCTCTCCGACAGATGTATCCGGCGGCGACGTATGAAGTACCCGACCGCGAGCACGATCGCGACGAGGTTCATGATCCACACCGACAGGGAAAGGTCGGAGAAGAACTGCTCGACGAAGATCAGCCAACCGAAGATGATGCCGACATAGATCAGCACAGCTTTGAAGCCGGCGTCCCATCCTTGCGAAAAGGTCATGGCATCACCCCCTTACCGCACCGAAGGTCAGGCCACGCACCATGTAGCGTTGCATGGCAAGCACAAAGATCAGCATAGGTGCAACGGAGATCGTCGCTGCAGCAGCGACCGGTCCCCAGAGAATGCCTTGAAGCGTGAAGAAACTCTCCACACCGACGGTGACCGTGGAGACAAATTTGCGGGTCAGGATCGAGGCGAACAGGTACTCGTTCCAACTGAATATCAGCGTAAACACCGCCGTGACGGCAATGCCCGGCGCCGCAAGAGGAAAGGTCACCTTGCGAAGGACCTGCATACGGCTTAGCCCGTCCAGCCGTGCCGAGTGCTCGAGTTCGCGCGGGATTTCCTGAAAGAAACTGACCAGAAGCCAGGTGGCAAAGGGCAGGTTGAACATGACGTAGGAAACGATGAGCGCACCATACTGATCCAATCCCAACTGCAACGCCGATCCGAAGTCGGTCCGGCCAAGATCGCGAAAGATCAGGAAATATGGCAGGATGACCGCAATCGCGGGCATCATCTTCGTCGACAGGATGAAGAACAATATGTGCCCGTCACCCACGTTGAATCGAGCAAAGCTGTAGGCCGCCAGGGATCCCACCGCGATCACGATTGCCGTCGACGCAACCGAGACGATCAGCGAGTTTTTCACGTAGAAGAGGAAATTCTTCTGATCCAACGCGTGCACATAATTGTCGAGCGTCGGCGTAAAGAGGAATTGCGGCGGTGAGACCATGATCGTGTCAGCCGGCTTGAAGCTGGTGACGATCATCCAGAAAATCGGAAAGAAAAAGAAACCGATGATCAGGGCAATGAGCCCGTAGCGCAGCAGTTCTTTGGCTGGAGACGTCTTGTGCTTAAGCATGGGTCAGCCCTCTGCCGCTCTTGATGTGAATTGCTTGAGGAGAGGCGTCAGCGCGAAGACAGCCGCAACCAGCATGACGTAGAGAAAGAAAATGCTCATCGTCGAGGCGTAATCCATGCGGAAGAACTTCAGCCCGGTCCGATAGAGATAGAATGTCAGCGTTTCGGTCGACGTGCCCGGACCGCCGCGGGTCAGAACCGCGATCGCATCATAGAGCCGGGCACAGTCGATCGTACGCAGGACCAGGACCAGGAAAAGGACCGGTTTCAGCAAGGGAAAAGTCAGCGTGCGCAAAACCATCCAGGTTGATGCGCCATCGAGTTCCGCGGCTTCAAAGGGTTCCTTGGGAAGTGACTGCAATCCGGCAAGCGTGATGAGGGCCACAAAGGGTGTCCATTGCCAGATGTCGAAGATTACCACGGACCACAGGGCGATGTTGAAATCACCAAGCCAATTCGGTTCGTAAATGCCGAATATGCCAAGAAGCCAATTCAGCACACCAAATTGCGTATCGTACAAATATCTCCAGAAGAGACCGGTCACCGCGGCAGATGTCGCGAGCGGTAAAATGATCAGCGATCGAATAATGCCCTTGCCGTGGGTTGCGCCATGCAGCAGGAAGGCGATGGCAATGCCAAGTACCATCTCGGCGCCGACGGCAACCACCGTGAATTTCAACGTGATCCAGCTCGCATCCCAAAAAGCCTGGTCCGCAAAGACCGTGCGGTAATTGTCAAGGCCGACATATTCGCCGATTTTCCCGCGGGTTAGATCGGCAAACCGGAACGACACGTCGAGAGCGTAGACCAGCGGAAAGAGCGCAAAGCTGAGGATCACGACCATAGCAGGGGTGATCAGAAGCAAGGAAAACCAGCGGTCCGACAGTCCGGCCTTGATCGGTCGTGTGGACGCAGTTTTTGGAATGGCTGTGGAATACGCCATGAATATCCCCGGATGTCAAAAGAAAGGGGCAGCGGAGTGAACCGCTGCCCCTTGCTGGGAGGAGGCTATTTGGCGATCGGGCAGGGGCCGCCGCAGATCTTTTCGACTTCGGCAGCGAGTGTCTCGGCCGCTGTGCGCGCGTCGGTCTGACCGGCGGCAGCAGCCTGAAGCGGGATATGCATCGTATTGTAGATTTTCGCTCCGAACGGCGTTGAGAACAGGTTGGACGAGAATCCTGACATGCTCTCGAATACCTTGTTCAGCGTGGCATATTGACCATTTGTCGCCCGTTTCTCATCGGACGCGAATTGCGGATCCGTCAGAACACTTGTCAGCGTTGATGCGCCGCCCATTTCTGCAAATGGCACCTGAGCGCCGCGACCGCCGATATAGGCCACGAATTTCATCGCCATGTCGGGATTCGCCGAACTCGAAGACACACCGAGGAGGAAGCCGCCAATATAGGCTTTCTTCAAGGGGGCCTCCATTGCAGCCATCTTGGCCCCGGGCACCATCTTCTCGGTTTGCACGGCATTGGGCCACTGATCCAGGAAGAAGCCGTGCGTCATCGCAATCTGGCCGTCCTTCATCTGGTTCATCACCCCGTCATAAGTGACGGTCAAGGCAGCCGGCGGTGCGAATTTCAGCAGTTCCAGGTAGTCTGACAGCACCTTCTCGACATCATCCACTGGAACCGTGCCATCATCGGTCAACCAATCCGAACCCATGCCCCAAAGGGGCGCCGAAAGCTCGTCCTGGATTTCCGGGAACCGACCCGCCATGAGGCCTACGCCGTAGAAATCTTTCTCCAGCGTTTCGCCCTTGAGTTTCTCTCCAGCGGCGCGGGTAAAGAATTCGGCAATGTCGCGGTGCTGCTCCCAGGTGGTTGGTTGCGCAAGGTCATAGCCATATTTTTCCTTGAAGGCCGCCTGTTCACCCGCATCGTCCAGCAAATCCTGGCGAACGAACATGCCAGCGGAATAGGTATAGTAGGGCAGGCCCCAGACATCGCCCTTATACTCGACCGTCATCGCCCGCAGGGTCGGTGAAACGTCATCCAGCAGTTCCTGTTTGTCCGTAAAGAAGTCGGTCATCGGCAGAATGAAACCGTTCTCCGCGAATTCGGCCTTCTCGGCCGTTTCCAACGTCACAACGTCATAGGCCCCGGTCTGCCCGACCATTTCGATGACCTGTTTGTTGTAGAGTTGGGAGTTGTCGATGTTGACGATGTTGACCTTGGCACATTCCGTACTTTCAAAGCCCTCGGCGAACTGCGCCATGGCGTCGGTGTAGAAGCCCGCGATCGTCGACCAGGTGATTTCAACACGATCACTATCTTCACACGCGTGAGCGACACCACCCAGCATCATGAGCGCGGTGGTGGCTAACAGAGTTCTCTTCATCGGTTCCTCCCTCATTCGAAAACATCTTGAACGGTAACATGTGACATGTCAGTTTACAATGCGAATTATTCGAGACGGAGTCAATCGACAATATCTTTGGTATCGCTGGGGACCATTGACGGCGGCCTGATTCAGCTCGCCGCCTGTCACGTAAAGCAAGCGCACAAGGGTCTGGTGCCTTATCGAAGGCCGAAGACCGATGCTTCAAGCGCGATCTAAAATCGACGTGAATGTCATGCGAAGAAACGGTCCGCCGACAACCTCTCAGGTGATTACTCCGCCCCCCGGCCGTGTCGCCGGTTGCGGCTTGAGATCGGGAAGCAGGAATGTCTTACGCGCTTCGGCACTCATGATCCGCTCCCGGGAATAGAGCGAGCTCAGAGGATTCTGCGTGAGCAGATCGCGATTGTTCGCCAGGAAGTCCTGCGCATCATCGTAGTCCCGTTGGTTCATGCGTTCGGCAATGATGCTGAGGAAGGCAACGGTAATCGTCGCGTTGAATTTGTCGCCCGCGCCGGCGCGTGTCGCAACGGTGTTGATGATATCGGCATAGCGGTAGGCGGCGGTCAGGAACGCGTGCCGTCGCAGCATCTCGAAGGCCACGCCGACATGGTGTTCGTGGCTGAAGCTCCCGGCATCGACCTCATATCTCTCGAACTCGTCGGTCATGCTTGCGTAGTCCGTGCCCATGGCACCGATCTCCCATCCTGGATCTCCAAAAACAGGCAGCGCACAACCGCGCTCCTGTTCCTATCTTATTTGGTACCAATGTACCATTCTGTCAAGGTAGCGCCTTAAGCGCTGGCGATGCGCACCGCTACCATGGTACAAAATGACCAAAGAGGAGCCGCGGCATGCCGGGAACCGGAAAGAAAGTCGAACGCGTTCAGACGGGGGTACGCATTGAAAAACGCGTCCTCCAGGTGTTGAAGGCACTGGCCGCACGACACGAAATGGGACTGGGCGATCTGATCGAAGGCATCGTGCTCCACAGTTTCGAAGGAAAGTCGCCCTTCGACAGGGAGTCGCTGGATTTCATCGAGCAGATGCGCAAGGCCTATCGTCTGGACCTGACATCGGCGGACAGCCACAAGCTGACCGAGGAGTAACACTTTCAGTCTCCCGTCACCGCAAACGGTGGCCACCACCGCAAACTTGTGCAAGTGTTTGACAGGTCAGGGAGGTTGTCATGAGTCTTTTGGAAGCACTGGCGGAAGCCGTCGTGAACGTATCCGCGGCAAAAAATGCGGGCGGATCAAGAACCGGCCATCATGGCAGTGGCGGACTGCTCGGCCAACTCCAGGGCGGTGGCGGCGGTCTTGAAGATCTGCTGGGCGCGGCACTCGGCGGCCACGGCGGCCGTTCCTCCGACGGGCGTGCCCAGGACGGTTTGGGTGGCCTGCTTGAATCGCTGGCGCAGTCGTCCGGCAGAGGTGGATCGGGTGGCGGTCTCGATGATCTTCTGGGACAATTGATAGGTGGCGGGCAGGGCGGCGGAAGCGACGGCCTTGGCCAGATCATCGGCGCGGTTGCCGGCGCGCTTGCCAATTCCGGCGGGTCGCAGGGTGCCGGCGGCTCTTTCGGCGATCTGCTGAATCAGGCCATTGCCGGCAGGGGACGGGGCGCAATGCACCTGCAGCCCTCGGAACCGCAGGAAGTGGCGGCGGGCCTGATGCTGCGCGCCATGATCCAGGCGGCGAAGTCAGACGGCCGGTTCGACCAGGCGGAGCAGGATAAACTGCTCGGCCGACTGGGCGACGTCAGTTCTGCAGAACGCCGGTTCGTCAACGAAGAGCTGAACAAGCCGATCGATGTCGAAAGCCTGGTTCGCGATGTGCCGCGAGGTCTTGAAACCCAGGTCTATGCCATGTCGGTGATGGGCATCGATCTCGATAATCAGAACGAAGCGCGCTATCTCGACCAGCTTGCGAGAAGCCTTGGTATCGACGAGAGAACCGTCAACGCCATCCATGCCCAGATCGGTGCGCCCGACCTCTACAGATGAACCGGTCTCACTGAAGTTCTCTCATCGGCCGCGTGAGACCACGCGTTACGATTACGCACGCTACATGTCGCAATTCTTCAAGACGTGGGCGAACTCCCTGTGCAGAGATCGGTGCCCTGCGATGACCCTCAACAACGGGAAGGGCCCCGATGCACTTCAGATATACGATCCTCTACGTCGACGACGTTGCCGCCTCGCTCGACTTTTTCGAGCGCGCTTTCGGCCTGGAAAGGCGCTTCCTGCATGAAAGCGGCGACTACGGTGAGCTTGCAACGGGCGAAACCAGGCTTGCCTTCTCCTCGACTGCGCTGATGCGGCAGTTGGACAAGAACCCGAAGAAACCGCGAGCTGACGCACCGGTCTTCGAGATTGCCTTCGAAACCGATGACGTCTCCGGCGCGCTCGCCAGGGCGGTGGAAGCCGGCGCCGACCTCATCCAGGACGCGCGCGACGAGCCGTGGGGCCAGACCACGTCCTATGTGAACGATCCCAACGGCTATCTCATCGAGATCTGTTCGCCGGTCCAGTTGCCGAGCGCCGGTTGAGCGATGTCGTCGAGCAGCACCTTGTTTCGGCGCAGCTCGGACGGCGTCTGCGCGAACCAGCGTTTGAATTCGCGGGTCATGTGCGCCTGATCGCTGTAGCCGTTTTCGAATGCGATGTCGGCCAGCGGCAACCGACAGGGCAACATCGACGCGGCGCGGCGCGCCCGTCCGAGCAGGCGCCAGAACTCTGGCGGGGGCAGGGAGTGGTCCTTGAGCCTGCGCTGCAGCGTCCGCATCGTCACGCCGACGGATTTCGCCGCACCGGGAACGGAGGCGCCGGGCTCAATCAGCGCGTCGATCACCTCGTCGCTGGTCACCGCATGGGCGCTGATCCAGTCTTCCGGGCAATCGGCGCCCGCCGCCATGGCATCGATCGCTTTCGACGGTATCGAGGTTCCGGGGCGCAGGCGGTAGCCAGCGATCCTGGTGCCGGCGCGAAGCACGACTTTTCGAGGCCGAAAATCCCAGTCGGTCAGCCTGATTATGCGCTCGCCCTTCGTGTCGGAGAGCACAAGAATGTCGCGACAGCCATCGGGACAAATCGTGGCGTTGGTCTCAGTCGCGGTCTCGAACCGCCAGGCATGGTAGAGCCTGTGCTTGGTCATAGGACATATCCCATAACGCCATCCTGACACTGACCTCGGGACTTCATCAAGCACCATGTTCGAATGGACTACCGTGACTGCTCGTGGCAGAAACCACAGTATGACATCAAATTCTGCCAACTCTCAGCGATCATCTGAAGACAAACACCTCATCGTCTATGTGGTGTTTCCGCACATTTCTCTGTTGGATCTCGCCGGTCCGCTGCAAGTGTTTTCTTGGGCGCGCCATGGTGATGGCGATCTGGCCTATGAAACAGTGATCCTGTCGAGCCGGGGTGGGCCTATCCTGACCGATACCATCATGACCGTTGAAACCGAACCGGTTGATGCCTGGGCGGGTCGGGCAATCGACACGCTTCTGATCATTGGCGGTGACGGGGTCTATTCGGCCGCTGCTGATGACCAATTCGTTCAGAGTATTTCGACCCTGGTCGGAAACGCCAAGCGCGTCTGTTCCGTCTGTTCCGGTGCCTATCTGCTGGCCGCTACCGGCGCATTGGATGGACGGCGCACAGCCACCCATTGGGAGGATGGCGACGCCCTGCGAACTCGATTCCCCGATGTCCGGGTCGAGCTGGACCCGATCTACATCCGCGACGGTCACATCTGGACGTCGGCTGGCGTCACGGCCGGAACCGACATGGCTCTGGCAATCGTTGCCGAAGATCTGGGCCTGGAGGCCGCGTTGGAACGGGCCAGGGCGCTGGTCACCTACATGGTGCGGCCCGGCGGGCAATCGCAGTTCAGTCCGATGCTGGAACGCCAACGGCGCGACCGCCAGGGGCGGTTCGATGACCTGCATGCGTGGATCGCCGCAAACCTGCGCAAAGACCTGCGTGTTGAGGATCTTGCCGACCAGGTAAACATGGGATTGCGCACTTTTCACCGATCCTATGTCGCGACCATGGGAAGAACTCCAGCCAAGGCCATTGAAGCAATCCGTTTGCAAACGGCGCGCGAACTGCTGGAAACAACCGGCACAAGCATCAAGGCCATCGCTGCTAAATGTGGCTTCAAGGATGCCGAACGGATGCGGCGATCTTTCTCCCGACAACTGGGCATTTCGCCTGTCGACTATCGGCAAAGGTTCAATCTTGACGTTCGCAACACCTGAAACCGTGTCCGAAATCGTGGGCGTTTTGTCACTTTGACAGGCCGTTGTCGGGATATCCTGGCCCGCATACGGAAAGAAACTCGAGGCACAGCCATGAAAGACCTTCCTGAAATCCTCAACTGGCGGCGGATCAATGAACGGATCACCACGTCGGGCCAGCCGACTGAGTCACAGATGGCCGACATCAAATCCTGTGGCGTCACCCACATCGTCAATCTTGGCATTCACCACAATGGCAAGGGCGCATTGGATGATGAGCCCGGCACGGTCTCGGCGCTGGGCATGGAATATGTCTACATTCCCGTCGATTTCGTGAAGCCGACGGATGCAGATTATAAGGCGTTCAAGGAAGCGCTTGCCGATCACCCGGATGCAACGATCCATGTCCACTGTATCTACAATGCCCGGGTGAGCGCCTTCTTCTACCGGTACGCCACGGAAGGGTTTGGCCTGTCGGTATCTGACGCGTTTCAGAACATGGAGAGCATCTGGCGACCGGGGTCCGACTGGGCCGATTTCGTCGGGCTCCCCGACGCAGCCGGGCAGCCCAACCGCTACGCCGGCGAGGATTACTGAGTTGCCTTCATGGCCTGAAAGTTGCCGTCGCGCTCAGCCGGTGCTTCTTAGCCAACCTGTTGCCAGCCTCGACTGCCACGCTGCATGGTCTGCTTCCGCAGCAAGCGCAACCATGCGGCCGGTATCATAGGGAACATGGCGAAAACTGCTCGCCCAACCATGGCGTCGACGTTCGACGATAGCGTAGCATGCAGCGGCCGTTCCCGTCTGAACTACATGCTGAACCGGTCTGGAATCGCCGTAGGCCGGACAACCGACGCTGCCGGGGTTCAGAATGACGCGGCCGCCCGACAAGTCCACTCGGCGCGGAATATGTGTGTGTCCGCAAAGGTAGAGATTGGCGGGAACAGCTTCCGCCGCCGCGACGATCTCGCTTTGAGACCGCAAGACAACATCGCCCTGTTCGGTGACCGATTCCAGCCAGTACTCGGTATCGGATGCCGGCGTGCCATGACAGGCAAAAATATCGGGCGTGATTTGCCGGGTCGCCGGCATCGCCTTCAGCCACGCGCGGTGGTGTTCATCGAGATCCGCGTGGGACCACCGGTCAATGGATGACATCTCCCGCGGTGCCATCTCGACAACCCAACGATCATGGTTGCCCTTGATCGAAGGGTAGTCCCGCTCCATCAGCAACTCCGCGCATTCCCGTGCGGCCAGAGGGCCACTGACGTGGTCGCCGAGATTGACGACAGATCGGATTGACTGCGCATCAATGTCTTCGAGCACAGCTCGAAGAGCATCCGCGTTGCCATGAATGTCGGCTATTACCGCAAAGCGGGTATCATCGAATGAAGCCAAATCTTCAGATCCTTCAATTGCGGCAAACAGGCCCAAAACGCACTTTTTGATGCGCACCGGGCCGGCGCCAACCCTATGGTCATCACGATCGTTGCAAGCGACAAAATGCCTACCAATCGCGCCAAAATGCTGTTTCACAATGTTTGGGCTGATGCGCACGTTCTTCAAGTCGTTTTTGCAACCGTCTCAAGAAGACGCGGCTTGGCCAGATGCCAAATACCTGCTATCGAGCGTTCACGGTCGGCAGACACCGAGGCGTCGCTGCTCCTTGAGGAGAGCTAAACCTGCCAATATGACCACCTGGCTCCGCACCCAAACCGGCGCCGCGTCGTCAAGCCAGCGACCAACGACCCAGCATGGCGCTTGAAATGGATGCACTATGGCCAAGAACCCATTGCGGCTTGAGGTGGACGATCTCACGACGTTCTCCCGCGCCCTGTCCCGACAACTGGGGGACACAAGCCCCTCACACCTGACACTGATGAACATGCTGGCCCGCGCGGCTGGTTTTGAAAACGTCCAGCACATGCGTTCGGCCCAGGCGGCGACACGACGGCTGGACCGGACCACCGACGAACGCCCCGCCGATGCGCGCGCAGTTGAGCGCACGTTGCACCAGTTCGATGCTATGGGCCGGCTTCTGCAATGGCCTTCAAAGCGGGCGGTGCAAACGCTTGCCCTGTGGGCGCTGTGGGCCACATTGCCCGCTGGACAAACCATGTCCGAACGCGAGGTGAATGACCGGCTGTCGGATGAGCATCTTTTCGAAGATCCAGCCACGCTGCGCCGGACCATGATCTCCTGCGGGCTCCTCTCGCGACGCCCGGACGGATCGGATTACCGCCGGATGGAGCAGGAAC
This sequence comes from Hoeflea sp., assembly GCA_965216535.1. GTDB lineage: Bacteria > Pseudomonadota > Alphaproteobacteria > Rhizobiales > Rhizobiaceae > Hoeflea_A. Next base: position 256,291 of record OZ244175.1, on the reverse strand, counting down.
CCCCGGCCGAGGCAAAGGCCTTGATCAAGGTTATCGCGGCCCGGCGTCGCGCCCGAACCATGATGCCACAACAGGAGGCGGCCGATGCATAAGGGTTCATGCCTCTGCGGCGCCGTTCGGATTGTTGTCGAAGGCGACCTGCCACGGCCCACGGCCTGCCACTGCGTGGCCTGCCGCAAACAGACCGGTCACTACGAGGCGTCTATCGACATCCCCCGCAGCAAGGTGCGGATCGAGGGAGAAGAGGCCGTGCGCTGGTATCAATCCTCGGAAAAAGTGCGGCGTGGATTTTGCGGCACCTGTGGATCGACCCTGTTCTGGGACCCGGTATTTCATGACTGGACAGCCATTGCCATGGGTTGCTTCGACGACCCGACCGGAACATCCCTCGAGCGGCACATCTTTGTTTCGGAAAAGGGCGACTACTACGACATCGCGGACGGGTTGCCGCAGAACGAACGATAGAGCTCATCAACGGACCTGCCCCGTATCTTCAAACGGGGCAGAAGCCCGGGAAACCGTGCTGCCGGAGTTACTGTGGACGTTCATGCCGCGGTTGATAGAACCCGACCTTTCCGCCACCGGGCAATACAAAGGCCGACAGGATGCCCCATCCTTCATCAACCGGCTCCGAGTACTCGATTCCATGATCGTCGAGCTTCTCGCATGCGGTCTTGATGTCATCGCACATGAAAAAGAAATCATGGGCGGTCGACGATTCATGCGGATGAAACGCCACCTCGCTGGGTGGCAGGGAAAAGATCAGCCAGCCACCGCCCACATCCACATTGGCAAGTCCAAGGACATCCTTGAACATCCGTCGATCCGCTTCCGCGTCTCTCGAATAAATCACAACATGGCCGCCATTGAACATCGCGCCTCTCCAGATTGTGCCGGTTGGCGCAAGATTACCTGATGTTCAGCGTATTGTCGTGGATGAGCTCAGAACCGTCATTTCCGTCGCGGCCAACAATTGCGGTAATCTGATGGATACAAGCAAACTGCCGGAAAGAAACACATGATTTCCTACGTCACAGTCGGCGCGGATGATATCGACCGCGCAAAACGGTTTTACTGCGCGTTCCTGCCAGCCCTTGGCTATGGCCTGGAAGAAGGCCCCGAGGGGTTGAGCTTCGCACTGCCTGTCGAACCCGGCCAGTCTCCCGTTTTGCCTGAGTTCTACGTCAAACCGACCTTCGATGGAGGTCCGGCCTCAGCCGGCAACGGATCCATGGTCGCCTTCGAAGCGAGCAACCAAAAGCAGGTTCGAGACCTTCACGCCGCCGCGCTTACCGCAGGCGGTTCCGACGAGGGTCCACCGGGTTTTCGTGCCTCCTACGGGCCACGCTTCTATGTCGGCTACCTGCGTGATCCGCAAGGCAACAAGCTCGCACTTTTCTCCAGCAACCCGGACGAACCGGGACGGGACGGATAGCGGACTTCGCGGATATAAATATCAAGTGCTTTGATCGACCACCTTGCCGGCTGCTTCTTTTGAACCGGCAACTTCGCGCAGGCTGTTCAACGCGTTGATGGTGGCGGGCATTCCGGCATAGACAGACATCTGCAAAATGATTTCTGCGAGCTCACGCTCACTCGCACCCGCACTATAAGCATGATCAATGTTGGCTTTGAGCTGCGGTCCAGTTTGCCCCCCCATCGCAGTCAATGCAGCGACGGTGGCCAACTGGCGCGTTTTGATATCAACGACACCCCTCGAGTAGAGCCGTCCATAGGCAAATTCGACCAAGATATCCGAAAAACCCGGCAGCAGATCATCATACCGATCGGAAATGATTGGCTCCAACTCTGGGTTCAAATTTTCAAGCAGTTCGCGACCACGCTCCAAGGCACTCTTTTTCATTGCTCAACTCCAGTGGCGCAGGCCAGTGTTTGACCATCTAGCTTTCCGTCCAAGACCGATTGGAATAACGCTGTTTTCTCCCTGAGAACTGTCTCCATCTCCTCGATTTCTTTGCGCTTGGCGATCACGACCTGAAGATGTTTGATCAGCAGGTCTTGGCGATCCTGCAAGGAAGCGAGGCCTTTTGAGCGCAATTCGACATATCGGGACATGTCGCTCACGCCCATTCCCGTTGCTTTGAGAATGTTCAGAAATTCCACCCAGGCAATATGATCGGATGAGTAATTGCGTCTGCCTGAAGGCATACGATCAACGGGCGGCATCAATCCGATTTTTTCGTAATATCTCAGCGTGTCTACGGACAGGCCAACTCTATCTGCGAATTTGCCGATCAACATTTTTCGGGGCGCTCTCTATTCCAACTCGAGCCAACTTACTTGCTGGAGTGCACTCCAGGTCAACCCCACTCTCAGCCATAATCTAGAGCAAAGGGCGATAAGTTTGGATCATTTGATGGCAGCAGATCGGCTCCACTCGGCCAGGCGCGTCGCGCAGCGCGATGTGGCGCATCGGGCTAGCGGCGCAACGCAGCCGATGGGCCGATATGCAGCCACCCTTCGGGCCGGGCGCTTTTGGCCCCCGGCGTCGTTGGCTTGCACTTGTGGTGGGGTGGCACCACGGCCTGCAATCCGCCTAGCCAGAGACCAAAATCGCCGCGGTCAAATGGTGCAAACTTATCGCCCTTTGCTCTAACATCAAGCCAATCGAGATGGGACGTCCGCTTTTGGGCAGCGAGTAACGCTCTTCAGGTGAGCGGGACCTCAAATACTTCCTCCTCGGCCTGTACGCCACGTAGCTCATGGGTGCCGAGTGAGCGCAAACCGTCCGTCACGCCAGCCGCAAAGGCCGAGGACGCAAGCACCGGTACGTCGAGCGACTTGCAAAGGCTTTCGATCCGAGCCGCCTCATTCACCGCTGGTCCGATAACCGTGAAGTCGAGGCGGCGTTCCGTCCCGACGTTGCCATAAGTGATTGTGCCCCGGTGGAGGCCCGTTCCGAATTTCAGAAGCGGCAGGCCGGACGCGCTGCGCTCGGAGTTGGCATTTGCGATTTGCTCACCGGCCGTACGCACGGCAGCAAGTGCCCGACGACAGGCTTCGGGGTGGGTCTCGGACGGGTCTTCGATGGGAAAAATGGCGAGCACCGCGTCGCCAATGAACTTCAGCACCTCCCCGTCGTGCTCGATCACAGCCCCGGCGACACAGTCGAAGTACTGGTTCAAGGCTGCCAGATAATCCTCGCGAGAAAGCGTATCCGCGAGGGTCGTCGACTGTCGCAGGTCCGAGAACCAGATCACGGCATGGAGTTGTTCGCCATCGCCGCGCTTGACCGAACCATTGTTGACGCGTTCGCCGGCATTGCGCCCAAGATAGGTCTGCAGCAGGGTAAGCGACGAGATTCGTTGAGCGTGCGCCTCGAGCAGGCGGCCCAGATTGGGCAGGACCTCGTAGAGGTGTCCGAGCTGATCGGTTGAAAACCCCTCCGGCTCATCGGAAATGAGGGTCAGCACGTTGATCTGCCCGTCCGAGAAGCGCAGCGGAACCGCAACGTAATCCGTGGCTCCCTCTTCGATCAGGTCGCGCAGGATCGGAAAGTCCAGTCGCGGATTGGCTCCTTCAAGCCGCCGGCGAACGCCGCCCTGACCGTCGATGACAAGAGCGAATGGGCTATCCAGAAACTGTTCGGACTGAGCCCCAGCGTGCGTCGCTTCGCGCTCGATGATTTCCTCGCGATCGCGTTTCCAGCTGTAAAACCGGGCGAAGAGTTGCGGATTGAGCGTGCGAACAAACAGTCGAAGGCTCCACACCGGGAAGCCTGCGCGGGTTAGTGCCGCGACCAGCGCCTCAACCAGCTCCACGGTTGATGTTGCCTTCCACGCATCGTGTACGAGCCAATCGACGAGAGGATTGTCTTTCGCGTTTGTGTCTGCCGCCGGCTGTTCTTTGATTTCGGTATCGTCGGCAAACCAGAGGTCCATCTTGCCCCAGTAGAACGCGATGTAGTCCTCGACCATGGCCGCTTCGTCATAGGCGTCTTCGTAGCTCCATGCCGCATTTTCCGCAGTCTTGTCGCCGGCTGTAATGCTCCAATAGGAGGCATTGCCTTTGAAAGGGCAGTATGTCCTGCGGTCGGTGGGTTGGAGCAAATCCATCCGAACGTCATTCCGGGGGAAATAGAACACCGGCCGAAGACGCGTTTCCTTCATGACCATCACCGAAGCGCTGTCGGCGACCGTCACACCGTCGATGACGGCGCGTATGCGCTTGGCCTCCGGTTCGATCGTCATTCGGTAGCCGAAATGGGTCTTTTCTCGGCTTTTGTTCGCGACGTTCGGCCGCTGCTCAGTTTGGGTTGGAACCATCCGCTCCACGTGCCTCGATTGTCCGCGTGCCGGAACCGGGGCTCCGACGCACCACCTTATGTAGGGCGTGTTCTAATCCAGTTCATCACCACGTGATGCAGCCGGGCCAACTTGCGCGATCCGCAAGGGCAACAAGCTGGCCTTTCTCCAGCAATCCGGACGAACCGGAACGGGACGGTTAGCACACGTGCGCTGTGCGACTGGTTTCACACGGGCGGCGGCACACCGATCCTGTTTCCCTGATGCTGCTCGTTTGAGGCCAGCGTGTCGAGAAGCTCGATGACCTCGTGGATCAGACCATCGCGGGTTTTGGCAAACAGCACGTACTCCACATCATAAGGATGCCCCTTGGTGCTTTTGGCGTGAAAGTCGAAACGCACGACGGACGAGGCCTCGTCGCCGATTTCGTCGTGGATGCGGATGATGACGGAGCCGCGTTCATAGAACTTTTCAAACACCGCCCGATTGAACCCGACGACGGACTGCTTGCCCTCGTGGGGGCCGGCGATGTTCGGTGCGAGCGAGTGGTTGAGGCGCCAAACGACGTCGTCCGCATAGAGCGACGCCATTGTTTCACAGTCACCAAAGGCTTCGACCAGCCGCCGCGCAGGGGTGGTCATGGTCGACTAACCCCTGAGCTCACGGACAAAACCGGAAACGGCCTTGCCGATCTCGTCCGGCGAATCCTCCTGAATGAAATGGGTGCCCTTGACGGTGACCTCCTGCTGGTTGGGCCAGGTCCGGCAGAAGTCCCGCTGCTTTCCGACGAGGATCGAGCCTGGATCCGCGTTGATGAACAGTTTGGGAAGGTCGCTGGTCGACAGCCACGCGCCATAGTCCTCAACAACCTTGGCCACGTCCTCGGGCTCTCCTTCGATGGGGATCTGGCGCGGCCAGGTCAATGTCGGGCGACGATCCTCACCGGCATTGACGAAGGGACGCCGGTACTCGGCCATTTCTTCTTCGCGCATGTCCCGCATCACCGAAGCGGGAAGCACCCGTTCAACAAAGACGTTTTTCTCCAGCACCATCGCTTCGCCGGCTTCCGATCGGAACCCCTGAAAGACGGCCCGGGCATTTTCAGGCCATTCGTCCCAGGTCACCGGTTTGGCGATGGCCTCCATGTAGGCGATCCCCTGAACCCTGTCCCGGTTCTGGTTGGCCCAGTCAAACCCGAGGGCGGATCCCCAGTCGTGCAGCACCAGGACGACGCGGTCGCCAAGCCCCAGAGCGTCGTAGAGCGCGAACAGGAATTCGCGATGTTCGGCGAAGGTGTAGCTGTTCGGGCCGGACGGCGAGAGCTTGTCCGAGTCGCCCATCCCGATGAGATCGCAGGCGACCAGCCGTCCCTGGCCTTCCAGGTGCGGCATGACATTGCGCCACAGGTAAGATGAGGTGGGATTGCCATGCTGGAAGACGATGGCGTCACCGTCCCCCTCATCGATATAGGCCATGGAACGGCCGTTGATGGTGATCGTCTTCTTTTCGGCGTATGGAGCGATATCGATCGGCATTCAGGGTGTCTCCTCATCAATCAGGCGCTTGGACATGGTTCGGCATGTTTTCAGGATCCGGTCGGACAGTGCGGGACTGTCGACGGCGCGTGCCAGCGACAGCCCGCCGACAAACAGCGCCATGAGCGCGATGGTTTCATCGTAATGGGCGTGTTCCTGCCGTTCATCCAGGGCGCTGCCACCCATCGCGTTCAGCGACCTGAGCAGCTCCTCTTCAAAGGTTTGGCGGAATTCGTCCGAAGCGCGGGCCGCGTCGGTGGCCAATGCCGAATAGGGGCAGGACTCAGAACGGCCATCCCGGTGCTTGCGGTTCAGGTATCCCTTGGCCAGTTGTCCAACCCGCGTCTTCCATGACCGGCTCTGGACGGACCCGATCCATTGCTCGCGGTTGTCCGAAATTGCGTGCCGGAAGGCTTCGACGGCCAACTCATCCTTGTTTTCGAAGTGGCTGTAGAACGTGCCGTGGGTCAGTCCGGCCATTTTCATGACAGGAATGATCGAGGCGCCGTCGATGCCGTCTTCGCGCAATCTGGCAGCCGCTGCATCGAGAATGCGCTGCCGGGATTCCTGTTTGTGACGCGCCCGCTGCGTGGAGTGATCTGCCATGCCAATTCCCATTACGCTTGTAATGCGAAATGATATCTCGCATTATAGCCGTAATGTCAAATTGGAATCCGGAAGCTCGATGTTCACGCCACAGCCAACCCGATCGGAAAACCAGTTGGATCGCCCGGACCGCTATATTGTCTACGGCTGGCAGCGCAGCTATTTCACCCACAAACTCATGGCCGCCTTGCACTTCTATGGCGCCGACTGGGAGTTCTGCGCCAAGACGAGAGACAACGGGGACGAAATTCGTCTGCGCGCGGCGACCCATCAGATTCCGGTGTTGCACACGCCGGAAAACTGGATGCTGGGCGACACGACGCCGATCCTTCAGATGCTTGACCACCGCTTCGCTGGCCGGGAAATGTTCCCCGGCGGCGAGCTCGGGATCCTGGTGCATCTCCTGGAAGAATATTTCGACGAGTGGATCGCTCGCACAACGGTACACTGGCGCTGGAACTACCCGGAGAATCATGAGCTCCTGGCCCTCGATGCCGCCGGGGGCGATGCGGCCTTCGCCAAATCCTTCGTTGAATGGGGTGCAAAGGTTTGCCGGGCGACGGCGTTAGCAGCGATACGCAGAAACGGGAAGCAGAGAACGAATATCACCGCATCATGCAGACGGCTGAGCGGCAACTTGAGGAAACGCGATATCTGCTGGGCGACCGCCCGACAGCGGTTGACTGCATCGTCCTCGCCGGACTCCGGGCGCATTTCCTCTATGACCCGGCCCCCAGGAAAGCGCTCTACGAGCGTTACCCGGGCATCGTGAAGTGGGTCGATGAGACCGCCGACGCATGGGACGGCACGGGCGATTTGCCGGCGTTTCCCGAAACAACGGGCTTCGGCCGTTTCGTCCTGGACGAGATGGCACGGACCTACAAGCCCTTCGCCCTTGGCAACGCCAGAGCGCTTGCCCAAAAGGACAAAGCCTTCGTCATTGCTATCTATGGCGAGGACGTCAGTTACCTGGCCCGCCCCTATATCGAGCAGTCCCGACAAATGATCGTCGACCACGTCGATGGTCTGTCGACAGCCGAGGAGGCGTCAGTGCGGGCCTGGCTGAGCTCCGTCGACCTGTTGGAAGTTGTCGAGAAGCAACCCTAATGAAAATTCCGCCCCTTGGGCAGAATGCCGCGTGTGGCCATGGCGTGGATGTTGGGCGTGCTGCGACGCTGCGGCGCCTGGATCACCATCTGGTGGATGCGGGCTGCCTTCTGGCGTTCTTCCGGCGGGATCGGCTGGCGGCGCACCTCGTCGGCGCGGGCGAGGCCGTCGATCGGACCGTCGCTGTCCGACAGACCCGACAGCATCGGCGTCAGATCGGTCATCTGCCGGGCGACCACATGGATGACGCCGTCCTGTGACTGCAGCGGTCCGCGCACACCGATGAAGCGGCTGCCGATCACCACCGTGCGATAGCGTTCGAACACCTTTGGCCAGACGATAATGTTGGAGACCCCGGTCTCGTCCTCCAGCGTTTCGAACACCACGCCCTTGGCCGAGCCCGGCCGCTGGCGCACCAGCACCAGCCCGGCGACGGAGACGAAGCGGCCGGCACGGCAGTCGGGCAGCGTGACGTTCTGCCGGTAGCCGGCGGCGATCAGCTGCTCGCGCACGAAGGACACCGGGTGCGCCTTCAGCGAAAAGGACAGGCTGCGATAGTCGTTGATCACCTGTTCGCCAAGCGGCATCGGGGGCAGGCTGATATCCGGCTCCTGCTGCAGGCTCTTCTGGCCGGCGATGGAAAACAGCGGCAGCCGTTCGGCCGCACCCAGCGGGTCGAGCGCCCGCACCGCCCACAGCGCATCGCGGCGCGACAGGCCGATCGACTGGAAGGCGTCGGCCTCGGCCAGCTTTTCCATCGCTCGGCGCGACAGGCCGGACCGCATCCACAGGTCGCGCACGCTGTCATAGCCGGCGCCTCGGGCCTCGGTCAGCCGCTCGGCATCGTCCTCGCCGAACCCCTTGATGCGGTGAAGCCCGAGCCGCACCGCGTGGGTGTTTCGCATGATGCCGGCCATGCTGGCATGGCGCGGCGAGATGGCCGCCGTGGTGCTGCCATCCGGCGCACAGGGCTCCAGGTGCGAATACCAGTCGGACAGATTGACGTCGACCGGCCGCACCTCGACACCGTGCTCGCGAGCATCGCGAATCAGCTGCGCCGGGGCATAAAAGCCCATAGGCTGGGAATTGAGGATGGCGGCGCAGAAGACATCCGGATAGTAGCATTTCAGCCAGCAGGAGACGTAGACCAGCAGCGCGAAACTGGCGGCGTGGCTCTCCGGGAAGCCGTATTCGCCAAAGCCCTCGATCTGGCTGAAACAGTGTTCGGCGAACTCCCGCTCATAGCCGTTGGCAACCATGCCATCGACCATCTTGACGCGGAAGGAATGGATGGTGCCGACGCGCCGGAAGGTGGCCATGGCGCGGCGCAGCTTGTCGGCTTCGCCGGGGGCAAAATTGGCGGCGACGATGGCGATATTCATCGCCTGTTCCTGGAACAGCGGCACACCCAGCGTCTTCTTCAGCACCTGCTCCAGCTCCTGCTTGGGATAGGTAACCGGCTCCTTGCCCTGGCGCCGCCGGAGATAGGGATGCACCATGTCGCCCTGGATCGGACCGGGCCGCACGATCGCCACCTCGATCACCAGGTCGTAATAGCAGCGCGGCCGCAGCCGTGGCAGCATCGACATCTGGGCGCGGCTTTCGATCTGGAAGACGCCGACCGTATCGGCCCGGCAGATCATGTCGTAGACGTTTTCGTCGCCATCGCCGAGCGACGCCAGGGTCTCACTGCGACCATAGTGCTTTTCGAGAAACTCGAAGGCCTTGCGGATGCAGCTCAGCATGCCGAGCGCAAGCACGTCGACCTTGAGGATGCCGAGACATTCCAGGTCGTCCTTGTCCCACTCGACCACGGTGCGGTCTTCCATGGCGGCGTTCTCGATCGGCACCACCGAGCTCAGCCGGTCGCGGGTGATCACGAAGCCGCCGACATGTTGCGACAGGTGACGCGGGAACCCGATGATCTGCGTCGCCAGGTCGAGGATCTGCATCAGGTACTTGTCGTCCGGATCGAGCCCGGCGCGCTTGGCGTCGTCGGCATCGAGCTGCGCCGTCGAAGCGCCCCAGCGGGTGCCTGAAATGGCGGTAATCACGTCGTCCGACAGTTCGAACACCTTGCCCACCTCGCGCAGCGCCGAGCGCGACCGGTAGGTGATCACCGTGGCGGCGAGGCCGGCCCGCTCGCGACCGTATTTCTGGTAGATATACTGGATGACCTCCTCACGCCGCTCGTGCTCGAAATCGACATCGATATCGGGCGGCTCGTTGCGTTCCTCCGAAATGAAGCGCTCGAACAGGAGGTCGACCTTTTCCGGATCCACCTCGGTGATGCCGAGGCAATAACAGACGGCCGAATTGGCCGCCGAGCCGCGCCCCTGGCACAGGATCTGCTGGTCGCGGGCGAAGCGCACGATATCGTAGACGGTGAGGAAATAGGGCGCGTATTCGAGCTTGCGGATCAGCGCCAGCTCATGGTCGATCGCATCGAGCACCTTGGCCGGCGCGCCATCCGGATAGCGCATCTGGAGCCCTTCCTGCGTCAGCCGTTCCAGCGTCTCCTGTGGCGGCAGCTCGCTGCCGGTCGGCTCTTCGGGATACTGGTAGCGCAGCAGGTCCATGGAAAAGCCGAGCCGCGACAGCAGCCGGCCGGTCTCCGTGACGGCCCGTTCGTACCCCTTGAACAGGCGCTGCATCTCGGCCGCCGAGCGCAGGTGCCGCTCGGCATTGGGTTCGAGTTCGCGGCCGGCGGTGCGCAACGGCAGGTGCTCGCGGATGCAGGTCACCACATCCTGCAGGAAGCGCCGCCCGGGCTCGTGATAGAGCGCGTCACCAATGGCGATCAGCGGCAGGTCAAGGCGCCTGGCAAGCCGTTCGATCAGCGCCAGGAAACGCTGGTCGATGGCCGCGTAGCGCCAGGCGGCGGCAAGATAGACATGACCGGCAAAGCGCTCCGCCAGCCGCGCAAGACAGGCGGGTTCGGCAAGCGGCAGCGCCGACGGCAGCACCACCGCCATGATCAGCCCCTCGCCGTGTTCGAACAGGTCATCGAGCCCCAGATGGCATTCGCCCTTGGGCGCCCGCCGCTTGCCGGCCGTCAGCAATTCGCACAGCCGCCCATAGGCAAGACGATCGCGCGGCCAAACCAGAATGTCGGGCGTACCGTCAGCGAAGACCAGCCGGCAGCCCGGAGCGAAGGTCAGTCCGACCTCCTTCGCCGCCATATGCGCCCGCACCACACCGGCCAGCGAATTGCGGTCGGTGACGCTGATGCCGGCAAGCCCGAGCCGAGCCGCCTCGTTGACCAGCTCCTCGGGATGCGAGGCACCGCGCAGGAAGGAAAAATTGCTGGTCGCGGCCAGTTCCACATAGCCGCCATCGAGGGTCGGATCCGTCATGCGAACATCCCGTGCATGAACCAGGACGGGTGGCGGGTCTCGCGCTCGAACAGCCCCTGGCGGAAGATCCAGAAGCGGTAGCCCTGATCGTCCTCGACGCGGAAATAGTCGCGGCTCAGGCCGCCGCGGCCGTCGCGCCACCATTCGCAGGCGATGCGTTCGGGCCCTTCCGAGCGGGCGATGCGGTAGAGCGCCCGACGCCAGCGAAAGCGGATCGGCGGTCCGTCCGGCACCTCGGCGACCGCCTCGACCCGTTCCGGCCGCTCGAACAGCAGCAACGGGCGGGTGAGCACCACCGGACCGCCGGGCCTCTCATCATCCGTCTGCCACAACAGATCCGGCTCCGGCCGGGCTCCGGCCGCGGCCTCCGGCAGCAGCCCGAAGCTGCGCTCGGGAATATGAGTGTCGGCGGCAACGAAATGCTGCACCCGGTCGGTGCCGAGCCGCGCGCCGAGCTTGTCGACCAGGCTGCCATAGGCTTCACCGCCACCGCTCTTGGCGGCAAAATCCGCCTGTTCGGCCGGCCGGTCCTCGCTCTCCAGAATGTTGAGCCGGATCAGGTCGAAACCGAACCCGGCGTCGAGATCCTCGTGGAAACCGGCAATGCGTTCGCGAAACAGCATGGTGATGCGCGGCGCCGTATAGACGGGGCTGGCCGAGCGCACACGGATCGACACAACATGGCCGTCGACGCGAAACAGCTTGAGCTCCAGCTCGCGGGCGCCGAGCTGCCGCTCGTCGAGGCCCTTGCGCAGGTTGGCGGCAAGCTGGGTTGCCGTGCGCTCGATATCGTCGGCCAGGACGATCGGTTCGGCAAACACCCGCTCGGCGGTGAGTTCAGGCACCGGTAGGCGCGGCGAGATCGCCTCGTCCTCGCGCCCCAGCGCCTGGTCGAGACGGCGCAGCAGCGTGCTGCCGAAGCGCGCCGCCAGCGGCGCCCGCGGCAGGCCGGCGATACAGCCGACAGTGCGCAGGCCGAGCTTGCGCAGCATGTCGAGCAGATCATTTTCAAGACGCAATCCGGCGAGCGGCAGGTCGAGCAGCGCCGCCTTGTGTTCACCCGGCGCCACCACCCGGTGGTCACCGTAGCGGGCGAACGCCCAGGCGGCACCCGGCGTGTCGGCGATCGCCGCCGAAGCGAGAAAACCCCCTGACCTGAGCCGACCGACGACATCGTCGAGCATGGCCTGCTCGCCGCCGAACAGATGGGCGCAGCCGGAAATGTCGAGAAACAGGCCGGCACAGGCGCCGGCAATCTCGTCGGCCGGCTGTTCCAGCGCCACCAGCGGCGTGTAGCGGTCGCACCAGCCGGCGATCGCCTCGGCCAGGGCCGCGTCGGCTTCCGGGTCGTGGTCGAAACTGTCGAGATCGGGTATCAGCGCCCGTGCGTCGCTCAGCGTCTGGCCGACTCGCAGGCCTGCCTGAAAGCCGGTGCCGTCGATGGCGACGAGCCGCATGGCATTCTTGATCCTGGCCATGGCGGCCAGCGGCGGTGATTCAGGACGCCCGTTTGAACGCCATGACCTGCCCCATTTGCGGCGTGCCATCCGGTCGGTCGGCAGATGCGGCAGGGCGATCGACATGATCCTCTGGGACATGCTCGAACTGTTGTCCTTGCTGGTTCCATGCAATGGTCCAATGCCCCGTCCGTCCATTGCGGTTTCGTTCAAGCACAAGACCGAGCCGCAGCGGTCCTATGCCGGTTTCAAGATCGGGATCGGGCGCCGACGGCCGGGCTTGTACCTGCCAGCGGGTCGCCACGCCGTTCGCCTCTTCCTCGCCCCCCTGGCGCAGGATGCCGACGAGCAGGCCGTTGCCCTGGGCCTTCAACATCAGCCGGCGCGTCGCCGTCATGTCGAAGCGCGCCGGATTGCCTTTGACCTGCAGGACCACAGCCGAAAGGTCCTTGCACTTGGCCGCCTCGTCGCCCGCCCAAAGCGCCGTCTTCAGATCCGCCGGCTGCACCATCAGAAGCCGCGCCGGATCGAGCCCGAACATCGCCAGCCCGGCCGGAAAAAGCTGCCCGCCATCGAGCGTGCAGGCCGGATCCCGGATCCAGGCAATGCGTCCCGGCCGGCGCGTCGCGGCGGCCGTCAGCAAGCCGGCGAGAAAACCGCTGGCGGCGCCGATGTCACGGGTCAAGCCGCAGCGCACCTCGTGCAGGGCATGCAGCGGAAAGCCGTCGTCGAAGACGTCATCCATCGCCGCGATGCCGAACCGCAACAGCCCGTCGCCATCGCCCTGAAGGCTGGCGGACGGTGCAAAGGCGGCATGTCGTCTGTCGATACGCGCGACGGCATCCTGCAACGCCTGCAGATCCTGCCGCGCCCGATTGCCCTGCATGATGGGTCCACTTGTTCCTGTTTTGTTCTCATATTGATTCCAAAAAGCCTGGCAGGAGTCAAGCGCCATCGGAAAGGGGCTCGTAGACGGTCACGGCGACGTCGGAGAGATCAGCAAGCTTTAATTCGATGAGGCCGCGCACCTGCTCCCACGGGAGGCCACCATGTCCCGCACCGAGCGCCGGCAAAGCGATTGAACGAATGCGTTTGCCTTTGATGACACGCCGCAGATCGTCGAGACCGTCGCCGATCCATTCGATTTTCGAACGCGAATGCCAATGTTGCTTGGTCGGAAAATTGACGATCCATTTCGGATTGCCAGCTCGTTCGGTGACGAACATCGAACCGGGCTGGACCAAACCCGCTTTGCAAGCCGCGCGGTAAGCCTCGTAGTTCTCAGGAAAGGTTTTCTTGAACACGAGGGCGATGCCCTTCCCCATGACGCCGGCTGTATTGACCGCGTTTACAAGCGCCTCAGTATCTGCATCGAACAAGTTTCCATGAGCAAAAACCAGCATCGGGAAGCACCTCGGTTCCGTCGAGAATCACCCGATAATTCTGCAGCTCACGTATTCCAGAATAAACTGCAAATCCCCAGACCAACCACCTGCGACAGAATTCGCGAATGGCAGAAATACCAATCAACGAAAAGGCTCTCCGAAGCGGTCGTAGGGTGCGCCTAACCGAAGAACAGCGTGAAATCGTACGCTGCCGGCTCGCCGAATTGAACCCGGTCATGGCGACAGACGAAGAAGTCGAAGCGGTATACCGTCGCTACGCCAGAACCGACAGTTCCGACTCCAGCGCCTGAATCCGATCCTCGTATCTAGAGAAACTGCAACCTTAAGGCTGCGGCTCGCCCGGCTCGTCCTCGTTTTCCGCCTTCAGCGATTTCAGCTTGGCGAAGACGGCGTCGGCGTCGATTTCGTCTTCTTCCTTCTTGGGTGCCGGCGGCGTGGTCATGTCGAGGGAGAAGCCTTCGGTCTCCTTGGCCGGCAGCAGGGTCTCGTCCTCGCGCTGCAGAACCTCGGAAGGACGGTCCTTGGCGGCCTTTTCGACTTCGATGTCGAGGTCGATCTGGGTGCACAGGCCCAGCGTCACCGGATCGAGCGGCGTCAGGTTGGCGGAGTTCCAGTGGGTGCGATCGCGGATCTGTTCGATGGTCGACTTGGTCGTGCCGACCAGCCGCGAGATCTGGGCGTCGCGCAGTTCCGGATGGTTGCGCACCAGCCACAGGATGGCGTTCGGCCGGTCCTGGCGTTTCGACACCGGCGTGTAGCGCGGGCCCTTGCGCTTCAGCTCGGGCACATGAACCTTGGGGTTCGACAGTTTCAGCTTGTGGCTCGGGTCGCCCTCGCCCTTGGCAATCTCGTCGCGCGTCAGCTGGCCGGTCTGGATCGGGTCGAGGCCCTTGATGCCTTGCGCCGACTCGCCATCGGCGATCGCTTTGACCTCCAGCGTGTGCAGTTTGCAGAACTGGGCGATCTGTTCGAAGCTGAGCGCCGTGTTGTCGACCAGCCAGACGGCGGTGGCTTTCGGCATGAGAAGTGTCGTGGCCATTGGATAAAGGTCTCCTGTCCGCCCGCTCCGGAGCGCGGGCCGTGGGTATCAACCACTTATTTCCGGGAATTGCGCACAGCATATAGCGCCGTTGCCAAACAAATGCAACGAAATCGAACGGGATGAAATCCGGCCATTCCCGATTGCGTTCGATCAAGAATTCGTTCCAGCATGCGCTTATGATCGACCCGGGCCCATTCAGACCCAAGGTCTAATTGCCCGGAGCAAAAAAGCCGCTATTAATGGCGCAGTTTGGACCGGAGGGGACCGACCGGATATAAGCCACCGCGTCGGGCAGCCAGCGAAGGAGGAATGCATGACCGTGAAAACCCACAAGGTGCTCAAGGCCGCCAGCGAGCGCGCCCTGATCGACAACGATACCTATCTCGACTGGTATCGGGAAAGCACCCGCAGTCCAGTGAAATTCTGGAGAAAGCACGGCAAGCGGATCGACTGGTTCAAACCCTATACCAAGGTCAAGAACACCTCCTTCGACGGCAAGGTCTCGATCAAGTGGTTCGAGGACGGCGTCACCAACGTTTCCTACAATTGCATCGACCGGCATCTGAAGAAGCGCGGCAGCCAAACGGCGATCATCTGGGAAGGCGACAACCCCTACGACGACAAGAAGGTCACCTATAACGAGCTCTACGAAAAGGTCTGCCGGCTCGCCAACGCCATGAAGAAGCTCGGCGTCAAGAAAGGCGACCGGGTCACCATCTATATGCCGATGATCGTCGAGGCGGCCTATGCGATGCTCGCCTGCACCCGCATCGGCGCCATCCACTCGATCGTCTTCGGCGGCTTCTCACCGGACGCACTGGCCGGCCGCATCATCGACTGTGATTCCGATTTCGTCATCACCGCAGACGAGGGTCTGCGCGGCGGCCGGACCATCCCGCTCAAGGAAAACACCGACAAGGCGATCGAGATCGCCAAGAAGAAGCGTGTCAAGGTTCGCAACGTTCTGGTCGTGCGCCGCACCGGCGGGGAGATCGGCTGGGTCGAGGGCCGTGACGTCTGGTATCACCAGGCGACCGCGGCGGCGAAACCGGAATGCGCGCCGGCCAGGATGAAGGCTGAAGATCCGCTGTTCATCCTGTACACCTCCGGTTCGACCGGCAAGCCGAAGGGCGTGCTGCACACCACTGGCGGTTATCTGGTCTACGCCTCGATGACCCATGAATATGTCTTCGACTATCATCCGGGGGACATCTACTGGTGCACGGCCGATGTCGGATGGGTGACAGGCCATTCGTATATCGTCTACGGACCGCTCGCCAACGGCGCCACGACGCTGATGTTCGAGGGCGTGCCCAACTATCCCGATGCCGGCCGCTTCTGGGACGTGGTCGACAAGCACCAGGTCAACATCTTCTACACCGCGCCGACCGCGATCCGCGCCTTGATGGGTGCAGGTGATGATTTCGTGACGCGCTCGTCGCGCAAATCGCTGCGCACGCTCGGCACCGTCGGCGAACCGATCAACCCGGAGGCCTGGGAGTGGTATTACAACGTCGTCGGCAACCGGAAATGCCCTGTCGTCGACACCTGGTGGCAGACGGAAACCGGTGGAATCATGATCACGCCGCTGCCGGGCGCCACCGACCTCAAAGCCGGCTCGGCCACCCGACCGTTCTTCGGCATCAAGCCCCAACTGGTCGATGGCGAAGGCAACGTGCTCGAGGGTGCCACCGACGGCAACCTGTGCATCACCGATTCCTGGCCTGGCCAGATGCGCACGGTCTATGGCGACCACGAGCGTTTCGTTCAAACCTATTTCTCCACCTACAAAGGCAAGTATTTCACCGGCGACGGCTGTCGCCGCGACGAGGACGACTACTACTGGATCACCGGCCGCGTCGACGACGTCATCAATGTCTCGGGCCACCGCATGGGTACGGCCGAAGTGGAGAGCGCCCTGGTTGCCCATGACAAGGTCTCCGAAGCCGCCGTCGTCGGCTACCCGCACGACATCAAGGGACAGGGCATCTACTGCTATGTCACACTGATGGAAGGCGAAAAGGGCCACGAAAAGTTGCGCGTCGAGCTGGTCAAGCACGTGCGCCAGGAGATCGGACCCATTGCCTCGCCCGATAAGATCCAGTTCGCGCCCGGCCTGCCGAAGACCCGCTCCGGTAAGATCATGCGCCGCATCCTGCGCAAGATCGCGGAGGACGACTTCGACAAGCTCGGCGACACCTCGACGCTGGCGGAACCGGCGGTCGTGGACGACCTGATCGAGAACCGCCAGAACAAGAAGTAGGCGCGGGTTTTCATTGCTCTCAGCGGGGGCCGCCATGCGGCCCCTTTTCGTTGCCAGCGATTGTCCGTATATGCGGGTCTTCTGAAACGGCCGGCGGGCACAAAAATCGCGAATGGAGATGTCATGGGCTCGGCGGACAAACCTGCCAGGATGATCCGGACCGTCGTTGAGGTTCTGGAGCCGCAATTCGGCGTCAGGCTGTGGAACGGCGAGCAAATCGGTCCGACCGACGGTCCGGTGCTGGCCATCAACGACCCGCTGTTGCTGCGACGCATGGCGCTGCGTCCCAACATCGATTCGCTGATCGAGATGTGGGTCACCGGCCAGATCGATGTCGAAAACGGAACACTGTTCGACCTTGCTGAACGGGGTACGCGCCAGAAACTCAAGCACCGGCTGAAGGAACTGCCCAAATGGCAGCTTGCCAAGGACCTGCCTTCGATCCTGCTCGGCCGTGGTTCCGCCGAATCCGGTCTCGCCGGCGACAACCCCTTTGTATCCGGTTCCGGCAAGGAAGCGATCCAGCACCATTACGACATCTCGAACGAATTCTATGCGCTGTTTCTCGATGAGCGCATGGTCTACACCTGCGGCTATTTCACCGACTGGTCCAACGGGATCGACCAGGCGCAGGCGGACAAGCTCGACCATATCTGTCGCAAGCTGCGGCTGCAGCCCGGCGAGCACCTGCTCGATATTGGCTGCGGATGGGGTGCGATGCTGATTTACGCGGCCAAGCACTACGGCGTGACCGGCCACGGCGTATCGCTGTCGGAAGAACAGACCGCGTTGGCGCGGGAGCGCATTCGCGCCGAAGGCCTGGAAGACCGGATCACCATCGAGATCAAGTCCTACGAGGATCTCGACGGGCAGTTCGACAAGATCTCGTCGATCGGCATGTTCGAAGCCGTGGGCAGCGCCAACTACGACACCTATTTCTCCACCGTCAATCGCCTGCTGAAGCCTGGCGGCCTCTACATGCACCACGCGATTTCGCGGCGCGCCAAGCGAACCAAAAAAGGATTTCGCCGCAAGAGCGCCGAACACAAGGCGCTGGTCAAATATATCTTTCCGGGCGGCGAGCTGGACCATCTCGGCATGAGCATCGAGAACCTCGAGGGCCATGGTTTCGAAGTGCACGACGTCGAAAATCTGCGCGAGCACTATGGGCGCACCTGCCGGCTGTGGGCGGAGAGGCTCAACGCCCGTTTCGACGAGGCGATCACCGAAGTCGGCGCTCCGAAAGCGCGGCTCTGGCTGCTTTACCTGACCGGTTGCGCGCTGGCTTTCGAGCGTGGCACGGTGCAGATCAACCAGACGCTGGCAAGCAAACGGGTGCGCGGGCCGAGTGGCCTGCCGCCGACCCGCGCAGACCTCTATCAAACCAAAGAAAAAGCCGGCCGGGACTGATCCCGACCGGCCTGGCATTCAAACTGTGTCCGTGGGCTACTGGGTCAGGCGCAGCGACTGGATCAGGTTGGCAATGTGCGAATAGGTGTCTTCGAGCTCCGCAGCCGTGTTGGGCTCGTAGGCATAAGTCAGCGTTCCCTCATCCGGAGAGGCACAGGCCTGGAGCATGGCATCGGCGGAGTTTGAGGTCGCAAATCCAATGGTGAAGATCTTGATGCCGGACGCTTTGATATTGGTGCACAGCTGCGCGGTGTGGGCCACCGAGAGTGTGCCTTCGCTGCACTCGACATCGTCATCGTTGGACCCTGCATAGGCGGTGTTGAACGCGCCGTCCGTCATCAGGATGATGTATTTCGCCAACTTGTCGTTGGTGGCGAAATCGTCGGGTTTGGAGTCCTTGGAGTGGTAGTCGGCCCAATTATGCGAAATCGTGTACCAGGCCCACTGCAGGCCGATATGACCGGCCGTGCATCCGCCAGTGGAAAGGCCGTTGATGGCGTTGTTCAGTTTCGACTTCTTGTCGGTCAGCGTAATCAGCTTGGAACTGGTGCAGCCGTCTTTCGGCAGCCGCGAGTCGCGGCTGATCATGCCCTGTGAAGGGTTGGCATCGGTGTATTGGTATGACGGTCCGCTGAACGGTGCCTTGCGATCGGTGGCGCACTTGTCCTCCGGCTTGCCGTTCGACTTTACGACAAAGTCGTTCGGGATGTCGGTGCACTTGAAATGGCCGTTGCTCTTCAGCGTGCAGTCGGCGCCATAGCTTTCCAGGAACGGCTCGACGTTATATCCGGCCTTGTAGCTGGAGTCGTATACCGGCGCATTGCTTTTGGCCTGGTTGTAGTCCGGATAGACATACTTCGACAACGGACCGGCATTGATCGAGTCGCTGTAGGGCACCAGGCTGATGCGCACATGCGTGTCATCGGCCGTATTCGGCGCAAGAAGTTCCGTCACGCCTAGCTTGGCAGCATCCTTCAGAGCCTCAATCTTCGAGCCCGACATCGACCCCGTGACGTCGAGCACCATCGCGACCTCGATGTCGCCGATGCCGTAGACGGCGGCCGACTTGCTGGCGACCGTTCTCGTGCTCTGGTTCGTTCCAACGCGCGTGAAGGTCAGTTCCTGATCGTATTCAGCGACCGCCGTCACGGACTGGTTGACCGGATCGATATGGAAATTCTTGATGGCATAGTCGCTGCCCGCGAGGCTATCGATGCCCATATTGGCAGCGAAAACAGCCTTGAAGTAATTCTCCGCGGCGTTTCCGGTTTCGCTGATTTCACCGATGGAAAGGGCTCGAGCCGTGGCCAGGGACGCGGCGTCCAGCGCATTGTTGATCCGCGTCTTTTCTCCCATCGACCTGGAAAAGTCGACGGCCAGCCCGATCGCCAGAAAGATAGCGACGGTGCAGAACCCGAAGGCAATGGCAAAATTGCCGCTTCTATCCTTCAGGAACCTCTTCATGAGAGGGGTGTCTTTTTTTCCGGTCTTCATTGCGAATCTTCCCATCAGATTGACAACATTGTTTTTGATCCCGACAGCCGGGGCCCGGTTCATGGACTGTCCGCCGGGTTCGATCATATTCCACTGTAAAAGATTTGATTTTAGATGAATTTAAATCGATCGATACAATTTTACCGATTTACATAAGGCTCTGATTCTTCGCATAAATCGACTGAACCTCAGGTATTTGGGCGGCCAAAACGAAACGATGCGCCGAGGTTGGTCGGCGCATCGTTCGATCGTGTCAATCTGATGTGGAACACCCGATGGTTGTTCCGGCACTCCGGCTTACTTCGACAGCCGCAGCGTGCGAATCATGTTGGCGATGGTCTGAAAGGTGCTTTTCAGTTCGTTCGCCGTGTTCGGCTCATAGGAATAGGTGAACGTGCCCTCATCCGGTGACGCACAATCTTCCAGCATCGCATCCGCATAGGACGGCGTGGCGTATCCGATGGTGAAGATCTTGATTCCCTGGCCCTTGATGTTGTCGCACAGCTTGTCGGTATGGAACTCCGACAGGCTCGGCTGACTGGTAACGTAGCTGGAATTCGTTCCGGCATAGGCCGTGTTGAAGATACCGTCGGTCATCAGAATGATGAACTTGGCAAGATCGTCGTCGATGGCCATGTCGCCAGGATCCGACGCCGTGCCGGGGATATAATCCACCCACTTGGGGGAGATCGTGTACCAGGCCCACTGCAGACCGATATGGCCGGCGGTATAGCCGCTGCCCGTCAGTCCGCTGATGGCATTTGTCAACGTCGTTTCATTGCTGGTCAAAGTGACCAGCGGAGCGCTCGGGCAGTAATTGTTATAGAGCCTGGAGTCGCGGCTGATCATGCCCTTCGACGGATTTTCATCCGTATACTGGTAGTTTGGCAGACCGCTGGTTTTCGGCGCCTTCCGGTCCGTCGCGCAATCGTCGACACTGGTTCCGTCGCTGTTGACCCGGAAATCATTTGGCAGGAAGCACGTATAGGTGCCGCTGTAACCGCCGTGGCTGGCCAGCTGATAGCGCGGCTCGAACAAGGGAGCGTCGGCGCTGGTGCCGAGGTTGAAGGACGCATTGATGGGTTTCGGCATCCCTGACGTGCCGTCGAAACCGGCATAGTCGAAGGCGGGCGGCGCAACCCGGTTCTGAACCCAATAACAATAGGTCTTGTAGGGAGCCTGGAAGGCATCGACATCGTACCCGGCCGGGAAGCTGGGATCATAGACCGGCGCATCGCTCTTCGATTCGCGATAATCCGGATAGACATATTTCGCTAGCGGACCGGCGTTTACGCCATAGGCGTAGGGCACCAGGCTGATGCGGATGTTTTCATCCGTCGGCGTATTGGCATCCAGAAGCTCGGTGACGGCGAGTGTTGCCGCCGCTTTCAGATTGTTCAGCTTGCTGCCATATCCGTTGCCCATGGAACCGGTCACGTCGAGCACCATGGCGACTTCCACCGCGCCGATGCCAAAACTCGCCGCCGAGAAGCTGGCAACGGTCTGGTCTGCGTCGAGGGTCCTGACCCTTGCCAGAGTCAGCTTCTGGTCGACCTCGACCTCGGCCGACACGGTCTTTGCAGCCATATCCAGGTTGAAGTTCTTGAGCGTGTAGGTGGTCGAATCGAAGGCGTCATCACCCACATTCGCCGCGAACACCGCTTTGAAATAGTTTTCGGCCGCATCGCCGGTCGATGGGATTTCGCCAATGGCCAGTGCACGGCCTGTCGCCAACGACGCTGAATCGAGCGCGTTGTTGATCCGGACCTTGGTGCCAAGCGCCATCGTATAATCGACTGCGAGGCCACCGGCCAAAAATATGAACGTCGCCGCAAGTCCAAAGTGAATGGCGAAATTGCCGTTCCTGTTTCGGAGGAATCGCTTGGCGGAGAACCTTGAGCGAGCGGATTTCATGGTCGTTGCCCCTACGAATAAAGGGACAAGGAAGTGCCACCGGTTTCGTCGCTCAACGAAACCGCGTCAATGCGCAATCAATGTCCCTCGGTCCTTGCGGACCGTGTGCAGATTTTGCGGTAGCGGCTTCGTCTCCCCCGGCCAACCATCGCATCGCCGCACTGATTGCGGCATTGCTTTGCGACCGGGACTCGGAATCTTATGGATTCCAATGTCAGTAAACGGTGCAGTCCGGTCACCACAACCCCGATGCCATCCGGGGCGGTACTGCATCCGAGACTATGAAAAGACAGCCTTGAACGAAAGTTAACCGGCTGCGAAATGGGCGGAATAACGCCCTGCTTTTGCCAAGACGCTTAATGGAGACTTAAGTCTGTCGTTAAAAATCGACGGCCCGGCCATCGATTTCCCAATCTCCGTAGCGCGAGGGATCCTTGCCGCCGCGACCACCGACTTCGGTCGGCTGGCCGGCATGGTCATCCTGTTTTTCACGCCGCGCCTGGGCTTCTTTCAAGGCACGCTGCGCAGCCGGCGGAAGGTCTTCGAAACGTCGTGCGTCAGACTTTTCGCCGCCTGCTGATTCAGTAGTCGGGCCAGGCTGGTCCAAGGCCTCGTCGGTCTTGTTCGATTGCTCTTCCTGGCGCATTGAACTCCGCTCCCACACACCCCATCATATAAGGCAAAGGACCCCGCATTGGAGTGCATGCCATGAATATGGTGCGAACCGCAATGCTGCTGGCCTTCATGACCGCTTTGTTCATGGCGATCGGATTTATGATCGGCGGAACCGGCGGTATGTTGATCGCCCTCGCTATTGCGGCCGGAATGAACCTGTTTTCCTACTGGAACGCCGACAAGATGGTGCTCCGGATGCACCATGCTGTCGAGGTGAATGCCCAATCCGCCCCGGAATATTATGGTATCGTCAAGCAGTTGGCGGAACGCGCCGACCTGCCCATGCCGAAGGTCTATCTGATCAACAACGATCAGCCCAATGCCTTCGCTACAGGCCGCAATCCGGAAAATGCCGCCGTCGCGGCGACCACCGGCCTTCTGCACCGTTTGAGCCACGAAGAGGTTGCCGGTGTCATGGCGCATGAGCTCGCTCATGTGAAACACCGCGACACCTTGACCATGACGATCACGGCAACACTTGCCGGCGCCATCACGATGCTCGCCAATTTTGCCTTCTTCTTCCGTGGTGCGCGCAACAATCCGCTGGGCATTGTCGGTGTTCTGGCCGCCATGATCCTGGCGCCGTTAGCGGCAGGACTGGTGCAGATGGCGATCAGTCGCACCCGCGAATACTCGGCCGATCGTGGAGGTGCCGAAATCTGCGGCAACCCGATGTGGCTTGCATCGGCACTCGAAAAGATCGCCGGCGGCGGGCACCGCGTGGTCAACGAAGACGCCGAGCGCAACCCAGCAACAGCTCATATGTTCATCATCAACCCGTTAGCCGGCCAGCGTATGGATGGGCTGTTCTCGACCCACCCGGCGACCGAAAACCGTGTCGCCGCCTTGCATCAGATGGCCGCCGAGTGGGGCCAGTCCGACACGCCGGCACCTCGGGCCCGTCAAGAACCCCGGGCATCCCGAGCTCCTGAGAAACCGGTCGAGCCGGACACCAACGGACCCTGGGGCCGCAATCCCGGCGGCCGTCGAACACCGAAGGGGCCGTGGTCTTGAGCCGCGGCCGCGCGGCCACAAAGAACTCGCGACCGTCCTCGCATGACGGCGACAAGCCCGGGCTGGCGCCGCGGCGCGTCGCAGCCCGTATTCTGGCGGCCGTCATCGACCGGCAGACATCGCTCGACGGGATGCTGGATCCCACCAACGGCAACCGGGCCTATCGGGATCTCTCTCCAGCAGACCAGGCACTGACGCGAGCCATCATCCTGGCCTCGCTTCGCCACTTGCCGGTGATCGAGGCATTTCTGGCGAAGCTGGTGGAGCGGCCTTTACCTGAAGGAGCCCGCGCGCTCGTGCATGTGCTGACGGTTGCCGCGGCACAGATCCTCTATCTCAGTACACCGGACCGCGCGGCCGTCGATCTTGCCGTGGAGCAGGCTCGCGGCGATCCGCGCAATCGCCGCTTTGCGCCGCTAGTCAATGCTATTCTGCGTCGCATGAGCCGTGAAAAATCCACCCGATTGCCGGAGCTCGAAGCCGATACAGTCAACGCCCCCGCCTGGTTCGCCGACCGACTTCACGCCGTTTATGTCGATGCGTCGGACGGCATCTTGCGAGCACACGCCACGCCGGCGCCCCTCGACCTGACCGTCAAGGCGGATCCACATGGCTGGGCCGAGCGGCTTGGCGGCACGGTTCTGCCGACCGGCAGTGTGCGTCTTGTCGGCCCCGACGGACCTGTCACCGAGCTGCCGGGCTTCTCGGAAGGCGCCTGGTGGGTGCAGGACGCCGCGGCGGCAATCCCCGCCAAGCTCTTCGGCAACGTGGCGGGTCAGCGTATAGCCGATCTGTGCGCCGCGCCGGGCGGTAAGACCGCACAGCTTGCGGCTGCCGGAGCAAGGGTCACGGCGCTCGACCTGTCCGCCAACCGGCTGAAGCGGCTGGAACAGAATCTGCAGCGCCTGCAGCTCGAAGTCGAGATCTGCCAGGGCAATCTGCTGGACTGGCAACCGGCCGAGCTGTTCGATGGCGTGCTGCTCGACGCGCCGTGTTCGTCGACCGGCACGGTCAGGAGACACCCCGACATCCCCTGGACCAAAAGCCCGGAAGATGTGGCCAAACTGGCGGACCTGCAGGCGCGCTTGCTGCGCCGGGCGCTAACGCTGGTCAGGCCAGGCGGAACGGTGGTTTTCTCCAACTGCTCGCTCGATCCTGCCGAGGGCGAAGACCTTGTCGCAGCGTTGCTTGAGGAGCGCCCCGATGTCCAAAGGCAGCCCATTGACCCGGATGCATGGCCGGGCCTCGAAGCGGCAGTGACCCCTCAGGGCGATGTTCGCACCACACCGGCCATGCTGCCGGCGGATGATGCGCGGTTTTCCGGCCTTGATGGCTTCTATGCCAGTGTCCTGATAGTTATGGACAATCAGGACAAATAGTTGGCATTCATTTACCCTGTCGACGAAATAGTCTTATGGTATAGACGGACGGGCGCCCCCTCACGGGGAGTACGGGGATAGGGTTTGGCGGCAGCATTGACTCAGTTTCGGCACGTCGTGCCGCTTTATCTGCGTGAAACCGGACGACGCATAACGCGCCGGCTGTCGATCGGCCGTATTGCCGCCTGGCGTATTTTCGGCAAGGTGCCCGACCGTCTCATCGTCGCACCGACCGACCTGCGCATTGCAGACCCTTATATTGCCCACGAAATCCACACCGGTCGCTTTCCGCTGGCAGGCCGCGTGCTTGAAACCGACGGACAGTCGCCTTTCCTGATGGTGGGGCCGTCGGAGGGGTTCGACGAATCGCTCCACAGCTTCCGCTGGCTGCGCCACCTGCGCGCCGCGGAGACCGACGAGGCATTCGCCGATGCCCGCCAACTCACCGAAGACTGGATCAACACCTGGGGCAAAAGCAAAGTCGGCATTGCCTGGCAGCCGGATGTTACCGCACAGCGCCTTCTGGCATGGCTGTCGCACTCACCGATCATCCTGAAGAACCAGGATCGTGGCTTCTATAAGCGGTTTATTCGCAGCATCGCCCAGCAAAACCGTTACCTGCGGCGCATGGCGCCTGTCATGCGCGAAGGCGAGTCACGGTTCCGGGTTTACATGGCTCTGGCCATGACGACGCTGGCGACGCCGGCCAGTCCGTCCGCCATCAAGATCGCGGCGCGCAACCTCGACATCGAACTGGAAAAACAGATCCTACCGGATGGCGGCCACGTGTCGCGCAATCCGCAGGTCAACATGACCTTGCTGGCCGACTTGTTGCCCTTGCGACAGACCTATCTCAATCTCGGCCACACACCGCCCAAAGGGCTGGTACCCAGCATCGACCGCATGTTCCAGGCGCTGCGCTTCTTCCGTCACACCGATGGCACGCTGGCGCTGTTCAACGGTACGACAGCGCAACCGGCCGACCGGCTGCTGTCGGTCCTGCGCTATGACGAAGCCGGTGGCGAGCCGCTGAAACTGACGCCGCAGATGAAGTATCAGCGGCTGGCCAACCGCAAGACGATCGTGCTTGCCGATACCGGGCCACCACCACCTGGAGAACTGTCGGCCACCGCCCATGCCGGCTGCCTGTCTTTTGAAATGTCGTGTGGCCGCAACCGCTTTATCGTCAATTGCGGCGCCCCGGCCTATTTCCAGCCAAGCTATGCCAAGCTGGCGCGCACCACGGCCGCCCACACGACATTGACGGTGGCCGACACCTCCTCGGCAACGATTTCCAACTCTTCTTACCTGGGCCCGGTCATCGTTTCAGGCCCGGCCAATGTCGACGTCGAGCGCCGCGACGACGATTCCGGCCGCCAGGGTTTTGTCGCCAAGCATGATGGTTTCGCCGAACGCTTCGGGCTGGTGCACGAGCGCTCCTTGCAGCTCAGTGCGGAAGGTAATGTCCTGTCCGGCCGCGACCGATTGGCCAAATCATCGCGTTACGACCTGTCGATCGCCCGCGACACGCAGGCTGCAATCCGTTTCCATATTCATCCAAAAATCCAGCTGTCTCGCGACAAGAACAACGACATCGTCCTGACCGCAAGCGATGGCGAGTTCTGGACTTTCTATTCGCCCGATGTCGGTGCGGAGATCGAGGAAGACATCTTCTTTGCCGATCTCGCCGGGCCGCGCCGGTCGGCCCAGATCGTCGTCAACATGGTGATTTCGCAGAAATCCGAAATCGCCTGGACCTTTGTCCGCTCGGTTCCGAAGACCCGAAAATAACATCCCGATCCACAAGCCGGGGAAACCGGCTTCGAACCCACCTTCAACGGTGGGCAGACGGTTCAATATTGCGCTGCACTATGCTACGCGAACGACGGTTTCCCCTTGAAGGATCGTTGCTATGGCCGTTTCGTCCAAACACATCCCGGCGCCGGATCTCGTTCGGCCCCGCCGAGCCCTGCTGTCGGTCTCCGACAAATCAGGCCTGGTGCCGCTCGCCGAGAAACTGACAACCCACGGGATTGAACTCGTTTCGACCGGCGGAACCGCCAAAAAACTGGCCGATGCCGGGCTGGCGGTACGCGATGTCACCGACCTGACCGGCTTTCCGGAGATCATGGACGGACGGGTCAAAACCCTGCATCCCGGTGTGCATGGCGGGCTGCTGGGGATCCGCGACGATGCCGATCATGCCGCCGCCATGCGGGACAATGCGATCGTACCGATCGATATCGCCGTGATCGATCTCTATCCCTTCGAGGCGGTGCGGGCAGCAGGGGGCGACTACGACACGACGGTCGAGAACATCGACATCGGCGGTCCGGCGATGATCCGCGCCGCGGCCAAGAACCATGCCTATGTCACCGTGATCACGAATGTTACGGATTATGCAGCGCTGGGTGAAGAACTCGATGCCGGTGACGGCCACCTGAGCCTGGCTTTCCGGAAATCCATGGCCGCGCGGGCCTATGCGAGAACCGCATCTTATGATGCCGCCATCGCTGGATGGTTCGCCGACGAATTAAAGCAGGCAACTCCGGAAAGGCGTGTCCTTGCAGGCTCGCTTCAGGATGTCATGCGCTACGGTGAGAACCCGCATCAGACCGCCGGCTTCTATGTCTCGGGCGATGCGCGACCGGGCGTGGCGAGCGCTGTTTTGCATCAGGGCAAGCAGCTCTCCTACAACAACATCAACGATACTGATGCTGCGTTCGAACTGGTCAGCGAATTTGCCCCGCAGGATGCATCGGCCTGCGCCATCATCAAACACGCCAATCCCTGTGGTGTTGCCGTCGGAGAGAGCCTGAAAGCTGCCTACGAAGCGGCCCTTGCCTGCGACCCGGTCTCGGCATTCGGCGGGATCGTTGCCTTCAACCGTGCACTCGACGAAGAAGCGGCCCGTGAAATCGTCAAGATCTTCACCGAGGTCATCATTGCACCGGACGTCACGGACGCGGCGCGCGCCGTGATCGCGGAGAAGAAGAACCTGCGCCTCCTGTCGACCGGCGGCCTCGCCGATCCGCGTGCGCCCGGCCTGTCGGCCAAAACCGTCGCCGGCGGCATGCTGGTGCAGTCGCGCGACAACGGCTGCGTCGACGACATCGAATTGAGATGCGTGACGGCCCGAACACCGAGCGACGCTGAGATGAACGATCTGAAATTCGCGTTCCGCGTCGCCAAACACGTCAAGTCGAACGCCATTGTCTATTGCCGCGACGGCGCCACAGTAGGCATCGGCGCCGGCCAGATGAGCCGCATCGACTCGTCTCGCATCGCCGCCCGGAAAGCGGAGGATGCCGCCGAGGCGCTTGGCCTGGCGGAACCGCTGACGCGGGGATCCGTTGTCGCCTCGGACGCCTTCTTCCCCTTTGCCGACGGGTTGATATCGGCCATCGAGGCCGGCGCCACGGCCGTCATCCAACCGGGCGGTTCAATGCGCGACGACGAGGTCATCAAAGCCGCTGATGAAGCAGGCATAGCCATGGTCTTCACCGGAATGCGGCACTTTCGGCACTGAGATCAGCCACAGTGGTAACCGATCAGGGCCGCGCGTCGTGGGCACTCTTGACCCAGGGCAGAAGCAGGGCGCCTGCGATGAACAGGAAAATGACTGGCGTCACGCCGAGCCGCTGACTGTCGAACAGGCCGGTCGCGCCGGCTATCAGCAGCGGGCCGATGAACGTCGTGGCTTTTCCCGACAGGGCATAGAGGCCGAAAGCCTCGGTGACACGGTCGTCCGGCACCTGGTCCACCAACAGCGTCCGCGATGCGGCCTGGAGACCGCCGCCGGCGGCACCGATC
Source organism: Hoeflea sp. (assembly GCA_965216535.1). Taxonomy (GTDB): domain Bacteria; phylum Pseudomonadota; class Alphaproteobacteria; order Rhizobiales; family Rhizobiaceae; genus Hoeflea_A. Next base: position 227,555 of record OZ244175.1, on the reverse strand, counting down.
AGGCAACCGGCGACATAGAATGCCAGATCCGGAAGATTCGACGGTGACGCCTCGCTGCCCACGGCAATGAAGAGCACTTCGGTCGGCGACGTCGACACCACCAGGACGCAGCACAGGATCAGCAAGGCGATGCCGATATTGACGACGGTCTTAGGACCGTAGCGGTCATCAATCTGTCCGCCGGCCCAGGCTCCAAAAACACCGACGGTCGCTGCCAGAATGCCGAAAATTCCGATTTTGATTGTTGGCCACCCCAACACACCAGCTGCATAGATGCCGCCGAAAGCATAAAGCGCACCCAAAGCGTCCCGGTAGAGCATGCTGGAAATCAGAAAGCTGAAGTAGCTGCGCTCCCGCGGCAATGCCTCCAAGGTCTTCAGCAACTGGCTTAGACCCTGGGCAACGGCACCTTTGCTCACGCGACGACGGTGCACATCCGGCGTGAACAGAAACATCGGCAGCACGAAGATCACGTACCAAATGGCGGTCAGGGGGCCGGAGGCCCGATCGCCCTGATGCGTCTGTGGATCGAGCCCGAACAATGGGGTGAGTCCGAACAGGGTTTTTCCGCTGGAGGAATCGGCCGCGAGAAAACCGAGCACGATAACAAGCGAGACAATTCCGCCGACATAGCCCAGCGCCCAGGCGGAACCGGAAAGCCGGCCAAGATGCGAACGCGGCACCTGATCCGGCATCATGGCATTGTTGAAGACCGCCGCGAACTCCATTCCAATCAGGCCGAGAATGAGCGCTGTGATGACCAGAGTCATATCGCTGCCGCCGGGCAACGCATACCAGAGCATCCAACAGCCGATGACGGCCGGAAAGGAAAACGCGAGGATCCAGGGCTTTCGGGGCCCGGTGCTGTCAGCGATCGCGCCCAGCACCGGAGCCATGATGGCGATCGCGAGGCCGCCCAGTCCGGTGGCCAAACCCCAGATTTCCTGACCCCGCACAGGATTGGCCGCCACGTGCGCGGCGAAGTAGGGTGCAAAGACAAACGTGATGATCAACGTGTGGAACGGCTGGGTCGCCCAGTCGAACATCATCCAGCCGATAACTCCCTTGCGGTCGACCGGGCGGCTATCGCCTCCATTCATGGTCTGGTCCGTCATCGGCTTACGTTCCCCTCAATCAACGATCGGATCAGGCCCGTCCCCGCGCCACATCCGTCATCATGCCGGCAGCCACCGTCAGCCGGGCGACGCTGATTTCGCCGCTTTCGATCAGGGCGCTGACACGCTCATGTGCCCGGTCGACACGCACCCGATCATCGTCGTGCCATGCAGCAATCGGATCCTTCTGTTTTCCGAACCGCTCAAGCGCTGCCTGGGTGATGGAACGCCGCGCCGCGCCGATCTCATCGAGGCAACGTGCGACAGCGAGCGCCTCATAATAGTCGGAGATGTTGGCACGGTGCGCCGCCAGGTCGATGCGGCCGATGCGGAACAAGTCACCGACGCCGAAAAACACCTGAGCGGTCTTTTTCAGGTCCGCCTTGGCATTCTGAGAAACCTGCATGATCTCCGGCAGCAGGGACAGCGCCGGCAGTTGGCACAGGCGCCGCGCCAGCTTGCGCGGCACACCGTTATCCACCGAGCGCTGGTACCACATCTCCGTCTCTTCCTTCATGAATTCCGGCAGCAGCGACGGCAGCGTCGCCTCCAGTGAGCCGACCGCCTTCTGCATGGCCTTGACCGTTTCACCGATCGGCTGCCGGTTGACACCGGTTTTCAGTGCCCAGCGTGAGACCGCCTGAACGACGTGACCCATGCCGGCATAGAGTTCGTTCTGGAAATCGCCGGGAACCTTGTTGTCGAGTGCATCGATGGCATCGTAGAGCTCCGGCAGACCGAGACCGTCGCGGATCATGACGTAAGCTTTGACAATATCGGCCGGCAGCATGCCGGTGGCATCGACCAGCCGGCTGACATAGATCGGGCTGCCGCGGTTGATCGCATCGTTGGCCAGCAATGTACCGATGATTTCGCGGCGCAACCGGTGCCCCTTTATATCGGCACCATGCTGGCGATGCATGCGTTTGGGGAAATAATCGATCAACTCCCGTTCGAAATAAGGATCATCGAGCAGCTCGCTACTGGTCAGATCGTCGAATAGAACGATCTTGGCATAGGACAGGAGCACGCCGATTTCCGCCCGCGTGAGCGGCTTGTTGGCAGCCAGCCGCTCGGCCAACGTCGTATCGTCGGGCAGCTCCTCGACTTCGCGGTCGAGATGACCTTCCGCCTCCAGCCGATTCATCATCCGCACGAGATCACCGGTAGCGCGAGCGCTGCGTCTGTCGACGAGTGAAATCGCCAGCGTCTGCAGGTAGTTGTTCCGCAATACCAGCGCGGCCACCTCGTCCGTCATCGACTCCAGCAACTTGTTGCGGTTGGCAAGCGTCAGCCGCTCGTCCCGCATCGCTGTCGCCAATGCAATCTTGATGTTGACCTCGACGTCAGAGGAATTGACCCCGGCGGAGTTGTCGATGGCGTCCGAATTGCAGCGGCCGCCGTGCTGATTGTATTCAATGCGACCAAGCTGGGTGACGCCGAGATTGGCGCCCTCGCCAATGACCTTGGCACCCACTTCGCTCGCGGTGATGCGGATGGAATCATTGGTCCGATCACCGACCTCGTCATCGCTCTCACCCGCCGCCTTGACGTAGGTGCCGATGCCGCCAAACCAGAGCAGATCCACGTCGGCCTTGAGGATCGCCGTCAGGATCTCGAACGGTGTCGCCTTGGCATGCTTGAAGCCGATGGCCTGGGCGGCCTCCGCGGTCAAGGTGACCGACTTTTCGCTGCGCGGGATGATCATACCGCCCTTCGACAGCTTGGAGCGATCGTAGTCCTGCCAGCTGGAGCGGCCGAGATTGAACATACGCTTTCGCTCCTTGAAGCTGGAAGCGCAGTCCGGATCGGGATCGATGAAGATGTCGCGGTGGTCGAACGCCGCCACCAACTGGATCTTCGGCGACAGCAGCATGCCATTGCCGAACACATCGCCGGACATGTCGCCGACACCGACCACCTTGAATTCCGTTTTCTGGATATCGATGTCCATTTCGCGGAAATGGCGCTCCACCGCCTCCCAGGCGCCGCGTGCTGTAATCCCCATCTTCTTGTGGTCGTAACCGGCGGAACCGCCCGACGCGAAAGCATCGTCGAGCCAGAAGTGATGCGCCTGGCTGATGGCATTGGCCGTGTCGGAGAACGTGGCCGTGCCTTTGTCGGCAGCAACGACAAAATAGGGATCTTCGCCGTCATGGCAGACCGTGCGGCTCGGCCGCACGATCTTGTCGTCGACGATATTGTCGGTGACCGACAACAAAGAGGAGATGAAGGTCTTGTAGGCCTCTCGGCCAGCGGCAAAGACATCATCACGGTTGCCGCCCGCCGGCAGTTTTTTCGGATAGAATCCGCCCTTGGACCCGACCGGAACGATCACGGCATTCTTGACCTGCTGCGCTTTGACGAGCCCCAGCACCTCGGTGCGGTAATCCTGCGCCCGGTCGGACCAGCGAAGACCGCCTCGGGCGATCGGCCCGAAGCGCAGATGAACGCCTTCCACTTCGGACCCGTAGACAAAGATCTCACGGAACGGGCGCGGCTCCGGAATGCCGTCCAGTTCTCGCGGATCGAGTTTGAAGGCCAATGACTCGCGCGGTGACCCGTCATCCTGCCGCTGGTGATAGTTGGTCCGTACCGTCGCCATGATGGCATTGACGTATCGCCGCAGGATGCGGTCATCGTCGAGGCTTGGCACGCGGGTCAGCTCTTCCTCGATATCGGCGATGATCTTCTCCGAATCGAGTTCCGACTTCTTGCCGCGTTCCTTCAGATCGAACCGGCTGCGGAACAGCCGGAAGATCGACGCGGCAATGTCCGGATAGCGGTTGAGCGTACCGGCAATGTAGCCCTGCGAGTAGGTAATGCCGGCCTGCCGCAGATAGCGCGCATAGGCGCGCATGACGACGACCTCACGGGCCGTTAGGCCGGCATTGATGACCAGCCGGTTGAAGCTGTCATTGTCGATGCGACTGTACCAGGTCGACAGAAACGCCTCGTCGAGCATGTGCACGAGCAGCGCCAGGTCCACCGCCATGCCCTCGCGGTGCACCAGTTCCATGTTGTGCAGCACAACCTTGCGGGTTTCCGTGACATCGGCGCCAATCGACAGATCGAAAGTCTGCTCGCTGATGACGTTGAAACCCAGGTTTTCAAGCAACGGCACCCGTCGCGACAGTTCGACCGGTTCGTCCAGGTGGAAGATCTTCAGGGACAGGTGGTCGCTTGCCTCACCGTCGCGCTGGTAGAAATCGATATTGATCGGATTGTCGTCGCTGCAGGTCAGGAAGTTGGCGAGATCTTCGACCGCTTCCTCTGGCGTAAAGTAATCGCGATAGGCATCGGACGTATGAAGCGACAGGGCCTCCACCCCAGCCAGGGTCGCAAAACGGTCTTCCCAGCGCGTGACGATGGTGCGAACCGAGTTTTCCAGCGTTTCCTGGTTCACGCGTGGCGTCTTGCCCGTCGAACGACCGAGCACAAAATGGACGCGCGCGACGCCGCCTTCCGGGAAGGCCGGATAATAGGCCGAGAGTCTGGCGTCGAAGACGTCCTTGAGGTAGGCGCCGATGCGCTCGCGGGCATCGGAATTGTATTGGTCGCGCGGAACATAGACCATCACGGAAACGAAGCGGTCGAAGCGATCGATGCGTGGCAGCACCCGAACACGAGGCCGGTCGTTGAGCTCCATGATCTGTTCGCAAAAGCCGGCGAGCATCGGCACATCGACCTGGAACAGCTCGTCGCGCGGATAGCTTTCCAGGGCGTTCAGCAGAACCTTGCCCGAATGGCTTTCCGAATCGAAGCCGAAACTGGCAATGACCGCGTCGGCCTTCGATCGCAGCAGCGGAATGCGGGTGACCGAACGGGTATAGGCCGTTGACGTGAACAGGCCGACGATCCGCAGTTCGCCGGTGACCCGGCCGCTCTCGTCGTAACGCTTGACGCCGATGTAATCCATGTAGGCGCGCCGATGCACGAGCGAACGGACATTGGCCTTGGTGACGATCAGCGCATCAGGACCCTGCAGGAATGCGAGCAATTCGGGGGTCGTCGTCACATGATCGGTGCCGCGCCTCAGCACCCGCACATTGGGATCGGACAGAATGCCGAGCCCCGTGTCCTCGGCGCGCTCCACCCGGGCCTCCTTGCCGGTCCCGGCATAGTGATACTCGCGCATGCCCAGGAAGGTGAAATTGTCGTCGCGCAGCCACGACAGAAAGGCCAGCGCTTCATCGCGCTCGGCGACGTGGTGGAAGGCACTGGACGCTTCCAGTTCGTCGATGACACCGTCGAGCTTTTCGAGCATGCCGCGCCAGTCGACCACCGCGCGGTGCACCTGATCGAGCACCTTGAGCAGGCAATCCTTGAGCTCACCCATCGCCGCCGCGGAAATGTTGGGCAGGTACACCTGGATGAGGCTGACCTTGGACCAGTCCTCGTCGCTTTCACCGGCGACATAAAGCACCACATCCTCGACCTTGCCGCCCTTGCCATGGCTGACCGAAAGGATTGGATGCGCGGCAAGATAGGTGTCGCGGTGCGAGGTGGAAATCTCCGCCATGACCGAATCGAACAGGAAGGGCATGTTGCGGTCGATGATGCTCACCAGCGTCACCGGTCGCCCGGCGACATCAATCCCCTCGACGGTCTCGACATTGACGAGCGCGCCCTTGCCGTCCCATGCCATCAGCTGGCGATGGGCGTCGGCGGCTGCCGCCGCCAAGGCATCGGGACGGAACGTGACCACGTCATCGGCACTCACACGCCCGAAAAGGATGTCCGGATCGATCGCCGGCCGTTTCTCCTTCTTGAGGATATCCGCCACTCTGGCGATGTGTTTGTCTCGCTTCGGGTGACGGCGCACGCCCATTACTCTCTCCCTGAGTCTGTGCAATCCGGGCGCCGGCATTGCCCACGCCCATCGACGGATGGTAGCAGAACTGTGACGGGAAGCGATGCAATAATGCACTGGCAAAGCAAATTTCACCGGAGTTCAAACTATGAGCAAGAAAGAGCCGGCGGTCACGGCGTTGGACATGCCCGCCATGGCGGATCTGAGCCCTGATACGAAAGCCTATTTCGACAAATGCCAGGAAAAACTGGGCATGATACCCAATGTCCTGCTTGCCTATGCCTTCGATGAAGCCAAGCTGCAGGCATTTTCGATGTTCTACAATGATCTCATGCTTGGCGACTCCGGCTTGAGCAAACTGGAGCGGGAGATGATCGCCGTCGCCGTTTCCTCGGTCAATCACTGTTATTATTGCCTTGCCGCCCACGGCGCCGCCGTCCGGCAGCTGTCCGGCAATCCGGCTCTCGGCGAGCAGATCGCCATGAACTACCGCGTTGCCGATCTCGACACACGGCAACGCGCGATGCTCGACTTCGCGGTCAAATTGACGGAAACACCAGATCGTATTGTCGAGGAAGACCGGGATGCATTGAGAAAAGCCGGTTTCGGCGATCGCGATATCTGGGACATCGCCGCGACGGCTTCCTTCTTCAACATGTCGAACCGGATGGCGGCAGCGACCGAGATGCAGCCAAACGATGAATACCACGGGATGGCGCGTTAGGAAGCCGGCTAAAATTCCACCACATGGTCGGACAATTCGTTGCGGGTGTCATCGCTTGGCGGAAAATGCTGCGCCAGCAGGGCGCCCGCCCGCTCGGCCGCACCCTCCAACGCGTCCGCGACCTGTCCCGCTGCATTCTTATCGGTCATGGAGCCGACGATCGTGTTCCATTCATCCTGCCCGACCTTTTCGGATATCCCCGTGTCGGCAATGATTTCCGCATACCGTTCCGCTAGCGAAACGAATATCAATATGCCTGTGCGATCCTGCGTGGCATGAATATTGTGAGCCAGAAACTGGCGAAGCGCATTGCCGTGCGCGCGCCGGTAGCAAAGGCTCTTCGGCAACAGCCATGGCCTGAGGCCCGGCTTTATTCTTATGATAGCGAGCCCGAGGGCCAGGGCCGCGATCTGGCAGGCCAGGAGGGTCAGTGCGTCAAGGTCGATCCACATCAGGTGGGCATACACCCCCACCAGCACCGTCGACAGGATTGACATGCAGGCCAGCACGAAACCGGCAGGCAGGAAATAATCGTCGCTTGACCGGCACAGCACGCAGAAGATCTCGCCGCTTGTTTTGCGTTCCGCCTGCCGGATCACTTCGGCCAGCCGCGCGTGCTCAGATTGGCTCAAGATCACCATCCGCCTGACGCGCCTCCTCCGCCTGAAGACCCGCCGCCGCCCGAGAATCCGCCACTGGAGCCGCCGCTCCAACCGGATGATCCTGATGACGAGGAGCTGCCCCCATAGGTGATGTCCATGCCCAGCCATCGATACCGGCCGGGCGCAATCTTGCGGCCAAAAATTCGCGCCAAAACGGCAAATCCGAAAGTACCGACGAAGATTGTGGCAAACAGGGCGAGGAACACGAACCGGCCGATGAGACTGTTATCCCACCGGTCTGCATTGCGCTCCGCCCGTGCCTGTAACTCGGCGGCATCTCCCGAAAGAACGGCAATGATGTCATCGGCGCCGGCGCGGATGCCACCCTCGAAATCGCCGTCGCGGAAATGCGGTACGATCGTATTGTCGATGATCAGCTTGGCGAGCACATCCGTGAGAGTGCCCTCGAGCCCGTATCCGACCTCGATGCGCATCTTGCGGTCATCAACGGCAACGAGCAGCAATACGCCGTTGTTTTCCTCCGCCTGACCCAAGCCCCAGTGCCGGAACAGGCGGTTGGCGTAAGATTCGATCGATTCGCCGTCGGTGGTGTCGACGGTCGCGACGACCACCTGATCGGAGGAGGCCTGTTCATGACTGGCCAGTGTCGCCGTCAGTGCATCCTCGACTTCGCTCGACAGGATGCCGGCGCGATCGACGACCCGTCCCGAAAGCGACGGCAGCTCCTGTGCCCATGCGGAGCCCAGAGCCAGCGCGAGTAACGCGAGAATAGCGATCAGCGACGCGAAACCGCTGACCGATAAACAGCCGAAAGGACTCCGGCTAATCGTCAAATTTGACCTGTGGCAGGGCACGTGCGTCGCTGTCGATGGTAAAGGTCTGCATGGGTTTGGCCTCCGGATAGAACCACGAAGCCCACCAGCGTCCTGGGAAAGTCTTGAGCTCGGTATTATAGCGCCGCACCGCTTCGATGTAGTCGCGCCGCGCCACGGCTATTCGGTTTTCCGTGCCCTCCAGCTGCGACTGCAGTGCCAGAAAATTCTGGTTGGATTTGAGGTCCGGATAACTCTCCGATACCGCAAGCAGCCGTGTCAGCGCCGAACTGATCGCCGACTGGTTCGCCTGAAACTGTTCGAAGGCCGCTGGATCGGTCAGCAGGTCTGCGGGAAGCTGAACCGACGTCGCCTTGGCACGGGCGTCGACCACCGAGGTCAGCACATCCTTTTCCTGAGCCGCAAATCCCTTGACCGTTTCGATCAGGTTCGGGATCAGGTCGGCACGCCGCTGATATTGGTTGAGCACCTGGCTCCAGGCGGCCTTGGCCTGTTCCTCATAGGTCGGAATGGCATTGATGCCGCAGCCGGACAGAAGCAACAGGGTGAAAAGAGCGGCGATCACCACTCCCGGATTGCGTCCCCGTGCGATGGTGGCGTTCATGCCTGTCATCCCCGATTCACTCGCAGGGAGCATATCGAATGTGCCGTCAAAGGAAAGCGTCTGCCCAACAAACACCTGGATTTCGCAACCATTCACCGAAAGGTCTCAATGCGACTGGTCAATTCACCACCACGCCATTAAGACAACCGCATGAGCACACCACCAGACACTGCAGCCGCAGGCCCCGTTCTTGTGATATCGAGCCACGTCGTTCGGGGTTCGGTCGGCAACCGCGCCGCGGTCTTTGCCCTCGAGATGCTAGGCCATCCGGTCTGGGCCCTCCCAACCGTGATCTTGCCCTGGCACCTCGGGCATGGACCCGCGACGCGATCGATGATGCCGCCGGAGGATTTTTCGGCGATCATCGACGATCTCTGCCGAGCTCCCTGGCTTGCGGAGATCGAGGGTGTGCTTTCCGGATTTCTCGGGCGGCCCGAACAGGCGGCTGACATCGCCCGACTGGTCGACAGGATCCGTGAGAGCAATCCGCAGGCAATCTATGCCTGCGATCCGGTGATTGGCGATCACGGCAGTCTTTATGTCTCCGAGCAAACAGCGGAAGCCGTGCGCGACACCTTGATTCCGCGCGCGTCCATCGCGACACCGAACCGCTATGAGCTCGAGTGGTTGACCGGCCTTCCGGCCGACAGCAGCTCGGCCATTATCGAAGCGGCAATGGCATTGGGTCCCGACCGGGTTCTTGTGACATCTTCGCCGGCCATGATGGCCGGTTCCATCGGCAACATCCTGGTATCGGGCGGTCAGGCCCTGATGGCCGAGCATCGCGAGATCCCGGATCCGCCCAATGGCACTGGCGATTTGACCGCGGCGACCTTCCTGTCCCACATTCTGAATGGTCGCGACGACGAGAAAGCACTGCAGGACACCACGGCTTCGGTGTTCGAAATCGTCGCACGAACGGCAAAGCGCGGCACCGACGAATTGGCGATCGAAAGCGAAGCCGCAAGCCTCGCGCGCCCCTTTGCAATGGTGCAGATGCGCCGGCTGACCGATCGCAAACCAAGGGCCTCAATCGACTGACGAGACTGCCATGACTGAATTCCCCGACATTCTGCTGCAAGGCTACAGCCGCTTCATGAGCGGACGCTATGCTGAGGAAAGCGCACGCTACCGGGCGTTGGCCGAAACCGGCCAGAAACCGACAACACTGATCATCGCCTGTTGCGATTCACGCGCTGCGCCGGAAACCATCTTCAACGCTGGTCCGGGCGAACTGTTCGTCATACGCAATGTCGCCAATCTGGTGCCGCCCTATGCCCCCGACGGTGAGTACCACTCCACCTCGGCGGCACTGGAATTCGCCGTCCAGTCGTTGCGCGTCAAGCATGTCGTTGTGATGGGGCATGGCCGCTGCGGCGGTATTTCAGCCGCCCTCGATCCCGCCGCCGAGCCACTGTCACCCGGCGATTTCATCGGTCGCTGGATGAGCCTTCTGGCGCCGGTGGCCAAGGAAATCCAGGACAGCACGCTGCTGACAAGCGGCGAGAGGCAAACCGCGCTCGAGCGTATCTCCATTCGCAATTCCATCGCCAATCTGCGGACTTTCCCCTGCGTCAAGATCCTGGAGGACAAGGGAAAGCTCAAGCTTCACGGCGCCTGGTTTGACATTTCCAGCGGCGAGCTGTGGGTCATGGATCCCAACTCCGGCGACTTTATGCGTCCGGAATTGATGGCGAATCCGGCTAACGTTTAGCTGTCAATCCGCAAGGCGATGATCGCGATCGCCTGCTGGTAGACACCGGCTGCGTTCCACTTCTTGATCACGCGGAAATTCGCCTGACCCTTCTGATAGCCGGCACCGCGCCGCCAGCCGTGACCGCGCAGGTAATTGGCCGTCGACATCAGCGCATCGGTCTTCGAGCGCAGCAGGTCACGGCGGCCATTTCCATCACCATCCACGGCGAATTTGACGTAGGAGGAGGGCAGGAACTGTGTGTGGCCGAGTTCGCCATGCGCAGCACCACGCATCTGCTTGCGCGTCAGCGAACCGCTCTGGATGATCGACAGCGCGGCATAAAATTCCCGCGTGAAAAACGCGGAACGCCGACAGTCATAGGCCAGTGTTGCCAGGGCCGAGATCGTATCCGAATTGCCGGTATAGCTGCCGAATCCTGTTTCCATGCCCCATATGGCGAGAATCACGCCTGGCGGCACGCCGTAGCGTTGCTCGATCCTGTTGAAAAGCCTGGCGTGTTGCTTCTTCAGCCTTTTGCCGCGCGACACGATGCCATTGGCACCGCGCTTTTTCATGAACTGATTGAGCGAAAGCCTGAAGCTTGACTGGTTGCGGTCGAGACGGATCGTCTTGGTCTGATAGGACACATTGCCCAGCGTCGCGTTGATCGTCCGTTGGCTGAATCCCTTGCGGGCCGCTTCCTTCTTTGTGTCAACGACCCATTGCTTGAAGCCGGAGGAATTGTTGCCGCACTTTGCTGCCTGTGCCTGCGTGGTCGCTGCAAACAAACCTATGCACAGTGCAGCTGCGATCTTCGTCATACCGATCTTCACAGGAAACCCCCATCGATTCCACTTCGCCCAATAACGGCATTGTAGGGGCAGTCCCGCCAGAACTCAATTCTGCGTCGGTTGAGTAGTCCTGACGTTCAGCCGGCTTTGCTCCAAGAACAGCCAAGAAAAAAGCGGCCCAGTACAACCGGGCCGCTCAATCATACTTGGTTTCTACAACCGGTCAGGCTGCCTGGCTCTTCGCCTTGATCAGGCCTCGGGCGACAAGCAGTTCGGCAATCTGGATGGCGTTGAGAGCGGCGCCCTTGCGCAGATTGTCGGAAACGACCCAGATGTTGAGACCGTTTTCAACGGTTGCGTCCTCCCGGATACGGGAAATGAACGTGGCGTCCTCACCGGCACATTCGAGCGGCGTGACATAGCCACCATCCTCGTGCTTGTCGACCACGAGGCAACCCGGCGCTTCGCGCAGGACATCGCGCGCCTGCTCGGCACTGATCTCATTCTCGAATTCGATATTGACGGCTTCCGAATGACCGATGAAGACCGGCACGCGCACGGCGGTACAGGTCACCTTGATCGACGGATCCAGCATCTTCTTGGTCTCGGCCACCACCTTCCATTCCTCCTTGGTGTAGCCGTCTTCCATGAAGACGTCGCAATGGGGAATGACATTGAAGGCAATGCGCTTCGGATAGACCTGCACTTCCGGCGGATCGGACACGAACACCGCCTTGGTCTGGGCGAACAACTCTTCCATCGCATCCTTGCCGCTGCCGGAAACCGACTGGTAGGTGGACACGACGATACGCTTGATTTTCGCCGCGTCATGCAGCGGCTTCAGCGCAACCATCAGCTGGGCGGTGGAACAGTTCGGATTGGCGATGATGTTCTTCTTGGTAAAGTCGACCACCGCATCGGCGTTGACTTCCGGCACGATCAGCGGCACGTCGGCGTGGTAGCGCCATGCCGACGAATTGTCGATGACCACGCAGCCCTGGCTGCCGATCTTCGGCGACCATTTTTCCGATACCGAACCACCTGCCGACATCAGGCAGATATCGGTATTCGAGAAATCATGCGTCTCGAGGTTCTTCACCGTCAGCGTGGAATCGCCGAAAGATACGTCCTTACCCACCGATCGGCTGGAGGCCAGGGCCACCACATCATCGGCGGGAAAATTGCGTTCCGCCAGAATATCCAGCATTTCCCGGCCCACATTTCCGGTGGCGCCGGCAATCGCTACTCTGAATCCCATGATCCGTTCTCCTGTCTCTCTTCCTGTCCAAACCCGCCGGCCGGTGCGGGTCCCTCGCCCCCGGCCGTGCCGGGAAGAGGGCGGACAGGCCAGAGACATCAAACCGTTTTGGTCGTCTTCGTGGCCGTTTTCGTGACGGAACAGGCGCATGCGTACCCGCAGCCGGCAAGTGCTGCCGAACTCAATGCGGGATGGTCATGTAGAATACGTGACGGCATGGTTCTTCCTGTTCAGCGGGCGTTTTACAGACCGCTCCTGCAGAGTCAATGCTCAATCGCAATTCACTGGCGCTGGTCAGGACGGGTTGCTTGCCTTGGGTCTCTTTCGCCACAGTCGCAGGAGCTCGACTCCCCGGCGCCGCACCGGCCAACCCTGAGGACCATAGGTGAATATGAAGCCATAGCGGGCAAAGACCAGCGCACTGAAATAGGCGTACCAGGCTCCAAAGGCGAGACCGGCGACGACATCGCTGGGATAATGCGCCCCCACCAGCACCCGGGTAAAGCCGAGCCAGATGGCAAGAAGCAGAGCCGGAATGCGCAAAATCGGGAAATAGATGGCGATGGCGGCAAACAGGGCTCCGGCAGTCGTCGAATGTCCGGATGGAAAACTCGCCCAGCTGTAGTCGGACAGCGGTTGGAAGGAATAGGCGCCGAATTCTTCGAAATGTTTCGGCCGGCCCCTGCCGATCAACCGCTTGAGAATGGTGACAATCAGGCCGGAAACGCCCACCGACAGGAAGATGTAGGCCGCTGCCGACATGAACACGGCGAGCCGCAGTCGCACCCGGCTGGTGAACCTTTGCCAGTTGAGCGCGTAGCCGACAGCCAGAAATACGCCTGTCGGTATCAGGATCCAGCCGGACTTGCCGATATCGGTCAAACGTGCCGCCCAGAGGATCACCTCGGGAGGCCATTGCGTCCGATAGGCACCGACAGGCTGGTCGAGCACGATCGCAGCCATGACGACAATCATGCCGATGATGATGAAATAGCGCCAGCCATGTAGCCGGGGAATGCGAGGACGCACATTCCGGCGGTTCTTCAGAAGCCGCCGGTTGGCATGCACGTTGGCACGAAACTGTTCGTAGACCGACCGCGTCAGTCGCCGCAGGCGGCCCTCACCGTCGCGCTTAGCGCCGCCGTGCTCATCCGGTTCTGCCATGAATCGAGCCTCTCCGGCCCATGTTAAGCGGCAACCGCTAACCCATCAATGACCGGAATTCCGCCAGCACCGCATCGCCCATTTCGCCTGTGCTCACCGTTGTGGTTCCCTCGGCGGCGATATCGGGTGTGCGTATCCCGCGCCCGAGCACGTTGGCAATTGCCGTTTCCAGACGGTCGGATTCCTCAACCATGTTGAAGGAATAACGCAGGCACATGGCGAAGGACGCGATCTTCGCCAACGGGTTGGCGATACCCTGACCGGCAATATCCGGCGCCGAGCCGTGTACCGGTTCGTAAAGCGCCCGCCGTGATCCGGTCTTCTCATCAGGTGCACCAAGCGAGGCCGATGGCAGCATGCCCAGGGAGCCGGTCAGCATGGCGGCAACATCCGACAGCATGTCACCAAACAGATTGTCGGTGACGATGACGTCGAACTGCTTCGGTTGACGCACAAGCTGCATGCCGCCGGCATCGGCCAGCATGTGTTCCAGCTCGACATCCTGGTAGCCGTTGGCATGGGTCGCCGTGACGACCTCGTTCCACAGCATACCGGATTTCATGACGTTGCGTTTTTCCATCGACGTCACCTTGTTGGCGCGGGTACGCGCCAGTTCGAAGGCAACGCCGGAAATACGTTCGATTTCGTAGGTGTCATAGACCTGCGTGTCGATCGCCCGCTTCTGTCCGTTACCGAGATCGATGATTTCCTTCGGTTCGCCGAAATAAACACCGCCGGTCAGCTCGCGCACGATGAGGATATCGAGCCCCTCGACCAGTTCAGGTCGCAGCGAGGAGGCGGATGCAAGCGCCGGATAGCAGATCGCCGGCCGCAGATTGGCAAAGAGCTCCATGTCCTTGCGCAGACGCAACAGCCCTGCTTCCGGGCGAACGTCATAGGGTACGCCATCCCACTTCGGTCCACCGACAGCGCCGAACAGCACGGCATCGGCATCCATGGCGAGATCCATATGCTCTTCCGAAATCGACTTGCCGTGAGAATCGTAAGCAGAGCCGCCGACCAGGCCCTCTTCGATTTCGAAACCGGCCGAAAGCGCTTCGTTCATGAAGACGATGATCTTGCGGACCTCGTCCATTGCCTCAGGGCCGATACCGTCGCCGGGCAGAAGCAGCAGTTTGCGCGTTGCCATAATACTTTCCTTGTCTGTGGGGGTGAGAGGGTCAGCCTCCCTTGAAGGCGGTGACCTCTATTTCAATTCGCATTTCCGGCCGGATCAGCCCGCTGACCAGCATCGTGGCGGCCGGTCTGATGTCGCCGAGGATTTCACCCAGAACGGGGAAAACGCGACCGGCATCGGAAGCATCGATGATGTAATATTGCGCCCGCACCACATCGGAGAGTGAAAAACCGGCTTCTTGCAGCGTCTTTTCGATGGTGGCCATGGCATTGCGCGTCTGATCTTCAACCCGTTCCGGCATGACCATGGTCTCATAGTCGTAACCGGTTGTCCCGGCGACGAAGCACCAGTCGCCCTGGACCACCGCGCGGGAGTAGCCGGCCGCCTCTTCGAATGGAGAGCCGCTCGATATCAGTTGACGCATGGGTTCCTGTCTCGCCGCTCAGGCCTCAGTGCCAGGGCCGATGGTTGCCGATGTGCTCTTCGTGCCGGTCGATGTGATGGTCGTTTTCCATCGTCAGGCCGATCTCGTCGAGACCGTTGAGCAGGCAGTGCTTTTTGAAAGCGTCGATTTCAAACGTGATGATACCGCCGTCTGGCCCATGGATTTCCTGAGCCTCGAGATCGACCGTCAGCGTTGCGTTGGCGCCACGCGACGCGTCGTCCAGCAACTGCTCCAGCTCTTCCGGTGTGACCACGATCGGCAGCAATCCGTTCTTGAAGCTGTTGTTGTAAAAGATATCGGCAAAGCTGGTGGAGATCACGCAGCGAATCCCATAGTCGAGCAGTGCCCAGGGAGCGTGCTCGCGCGATGAACCGCAGCCGAAATTATCACCGGCAACAAGGATCGTTGCCTTTTCATAGGCCTGCTTGTTGAGAACGAATTCCTCGTTCTGCGACCCGTCCTGATGAAACCGCATTTCTGCGAAAAGACCCTTGCCAAGGCCGGTGCGCTTGATCGTTTTGAGGTAATCCTTCGGGATGATCATGTCGGTGTCGACATTGACGATCGGCAGGGGCGCGGCAACGCCGCTATGTCTGGAAAATTTCTTCATGGCGAACCTCGAACTGCCGCACCCGCGTAGATTCCGAAGCATTGTTTCGGACAGGGATGCGGACCGGCTTGGATACTGTCGCCAAGCGTTTATCAAAGCTGAAGCGGAAAAAGAAGACCCCGGGATCGATTCCCGGCGGTCAGGCGCGGGATTCCGCGCCTACATGTCGATGATCGTACCGTGGCCGTCGTTCCAGACCCGCGGCTCGCGCTGTTTTTGCGCTTTCGGCCGTGCGACGAAGCGGGCATAGATCAGCCCAACGAGTCCGGCGACAACCGCAAACCCGACAACGGCAAGGCCAACTGTAGCCATCACGAACAGGGTGAGCACGGCGATGGCCAGCCCGACGATTCCAACAATGATATTGCGTATGCTTTCCATT
Organism: Hoeflea sp.; assembly: GCA_965216535.1. Taxonomy (GTDB): domain Bacteria; phylum Pseudomonadota; class Alphaproteobacteria; order Rhizobiales; family Rhizobiaceae; genus Hoeflea_A. The sequence continues at coordinate 211,359 of OZ244175.1, read as the reverse complement.
TTCATTCGACCCCCGGTTCAGGTTGCGATGTCAAATCGGGCGGACAGGCCCGCAGGCATCGCAAACCACCCATGATCGGGCTTGGCCCTGAGGTGGCGATCCGTTTCGCCAATTTCAAGCGGCCGAAGATGACAAATCGTTCATCCGAACCGAAACCGACGGCTTGCGCACGAGCGCCAGCGGAGGCAAAACTCGGGCCATGGACAGCGAAAAGAGCGAATTGACCCACCGTCCGGTACGATCCCGGCGATCGGTGCTTTATGTGCCCGCCAGCAAACCGCGTGCGATGGAGAAAGCCCGCGACCTGAACTGCGACACGGTAATCTTCGACCTTGAAGACGCTGTCGGCGCATCGGAAAAGCTCGCCGCCCGCAACGCACTGGAGCACTGGTTCTCCCTGCCACGGCCAGGCAGTGAACTCGTCGTCAGGATCAACGCGCTCTCATCTGACTGGGGCGCGGAGGACCTTCGAGCCACCCGCGCGTGGGGACCCGACGCAGTGCTGCTGCCGAAGGTGAACGAGCCCGACGATATCCACCATGCCCAGACACTGCTCGACGACGCACCAGCGCACATCCGCCTGTGGGCGATGATGGAAACGCCCCACGCCATCGCCAATGCGGTCGCCATCGCCAAAACCGGTCGCCAGCCGGATGGTCGCCTCGACTGCATGGTTGCCGGAACAAACGACCTGGCGAAGGACACCGGCGTCGCCCTCGAACCCGGCCGGTCGCATCTTTCCGTCTGGCTGATGCAGATGGTGCTTGCTGCGCGCACGGCCGGGCTTGATGTCATCGATGGCGTATACAACGATTTTCGCGACCTGGACGGCTTCGATCGCGAGTGCCGGGAGGCAAGAAGCATGGGTTTTGATGGCAAATCGCTGATTCACCCAACACAAATCGAAGCGGCCAACCGCATCTTCGGCGTCAGCGCCGCCGATGCGGAAGCTGCCAGGGCAGTGGTGGCGGCCTTTGCGCGTCCGGAAAATGACGGTCGCGGCGTCATCCAGATCGACGGACGCATGGTCGAGCGGCTGCATCTGGTCCAAGCCGAAGCGCTGCTTGCCCGCGCGGCCCTGCAAAAGGAAGGAAAAGTGACATGAGACTCTACCGGCTCCTGACAGGCCCGGACGATTCGAGCTTCTGCCACAAGGTCAGCAAGGCGCTTCACGACGGCTGGGAGCTGCACGGCAACCCCTGCTATGCCTACAATGCCGATGCCGGTCAGATGCAGTGCGCCCAGGCAGTGATCAAGCACGCCTCCGGCCAGACCTATTCTCCCGACATGAAGCTTGGAGAGCAGTAACGCTCTACCGCCGCCCAGAGGAGCGACGAACCCGCACGGGCGCCTCCTCACCGGCCACCTTGGCCTGCCGCAGGTAATCGCACAGCTTCGCCAGCTCGGGTGAATTTCTGCGACCACCATCGATGGTCCGAAGGGCATATTCCGCTGCCCGATCAACCGCCGCGTCGTCGGGCAGGTCCAGGATCCATTGAACGAGCGCTTCTTCTGGCGTCAGCGACCGCACGCTGTCGTGATCATGAATCTGCACAACGTTGGTGGTATCCGGCGCCGCCATGCTGCGCACCAGTTCGCCCAGATCGCAATCGTCCGGAATCGGGTGGGAGGTCATCGGCGCCTCCCCTCGGTTATTCGCTGCAAACTGTCTCTCTCCGTTCAGAGTGAGACGGGGTCGGAAAAGTGCGGGCGTCCACCGCAGGCGGGAAACGCCGACGCTTCACCGGGGCACCCCGCCCGGGTTGCTACATCATGAAGGCAGGTCTCCTGGCTTGCGGGTCTTCGTTTGCCTCCCGCCTTCCCGGCCGCTGGCCAGTGGCATTGGGGAGGAACTGCCGCTTACAGTTGCGGGGGCAGCGCCGGTCTTCCACCGGCTTCCCTCTTCGCCCGGCCGACCTGTCGAATCGGCCTGGGAACCTTCATACCGTGCAATTCTACCCGATTTCCAATTTTGCGAACACGACTTTGCGACCTCTCGCGTCGCATGCGACATTTTTACCGGTAGAACCGTCGCAAAAGCAGCGGCGTCAAATACATCGGAACCTGGTAACAGCCGATAAACAGCAACATCGGATCAATGACGGCGGCCGGCAAGGCGGCCAGGAACAGGGCGATGTTGCGGTTTCCCGCCGATACTGCAAGGCCGACGGCCTGTGGCTTGAGCGAGGTGTTTTTCAGCACCAGGTAGGTGGCGATCTGCACACCGAAATTGGCAGCAAATGCAACCGCCAGATTGGCAATGAGTCCAGCCGGATTGCCGGTTATTGCAGGACCGACTGCCGACATGAGGCCGACAACCATCACCGCCAACACCACCGCGGAAACGCCGTCAAGCGCTTGCAGTGCCGCCTCGGACGGTTCCGGGACAACAAATCCGCGAATGAGAAACGCCAAGAGTGCGGCCGCAAAGATCAACAGCAACAGCCGGAACGCCGCGTCGAAAATCCCGCCGCCGGCGAGCTCCGGCAGCAGCCAGAAGACCGGCAGCACTGTCAGCGGCAACAGCGCCGTTGCTGCGATCAACACACGAAGGGCGGGTGCGCCGTCATGACCGGTCAGCTGCGTGATGCTCGGACTGCCCGAGATCGGCGAGGCGGCAAACATCAGCGCCAGGGCAAAGGCCAACGGGCTCTGCCAGCCGGTGACGACCAGCAGCACCGCATAAATCAGCGGACACAGGATCTGCAGCACCACGATGTAGCCGAGCGACTGACCGAGATCGCGACGCGCGCCCAAGGCACGTTTCGGCCCGATCCGCAGAGCCGCCAGGAACAGGATCACGGCAACCAGCCACGGCAAATGACCCCGCAGATATTCGGCAAGCGACGGCAAGGTCGCACCGGCCACCAGTCCGGCCACCAGCAACCATCGCCCATGCCGAGCCGCCGCCCGGCAAATAGTCAGCAGCGCAGTCATGAGAACAGGCCCCGCAGCATCAACAGGAGGCCGGCCCCACCGGATACGGCCAACAGAAGTGAGCGATACCAACGATCGAAACCACTCCTCAACAGGCGCGACACGGCAATGCCGACCACCAATGGCGGCAGCATAAGGGCAGCAAGAAAGGCGTCGCGCCAGCCCGCCTCGCCGGCAGCGTAGAGCCCGATCAGAGACGCCAGGCAGCCGAGCGAGAAGAAAGCCGCCAATGTGGGACGCGCCGTGGCCGGGTCACGATTCCGGTAGATGAGCGCCAGTGGCGGTGCCCCAACCGATGTGATTGTTCCCATCAATCCGGATATCCAGGACATCGACAGCAGTGATCGGGAGTTGAATGCGAGCTGCCAGCCACTGGCTGTCAAAAGCACCGCCAGCAGCACCAGACCCCCGAATACCAGCTCGAACCCGGCCTCGCTGCTGACGCTCGCGAGTACTGCGATGCCGGCAACCACGCCGACGGCTCTGCCAAAAGCGGCCATACCCGCCTCACGCCAGATGATCGCCCGGCGTTCCGCGAATGCTCCCCAGGCGGCCGTCAGCATGCCGAGATAGAGTGTTGGAGCCGGAACAAGAACCGGGTCGATCAAGGCAAGCAGCGGCGCCACCGTCAGCCCGAAGCCGAGTCCGAGCCCGACCTGCACCAGGCTGCCCGCAACGATGATGCCAGCAATGACAATGATGGCACCGACCGACAGCGCATCGGGCAGAACAAATGGGTCCATGCCGCTATGAAATCCGGATTTTGACCACGGGAGGCAGCCTTTGGAAGGGTGTACGTCCCTTCATAGCGTGAAGGCGTCCCATTGAGAAGCAGCAGCACTGCGATGGGCCCCGACTACAGAAACCTTTTGGTCTGCAGCGGCATTTCACGTGCTTCCATGGTGCGGTAGTAGTCGCTGAGCATCTTCCCACGCTCCGGTTTGAAAGTCTCGCCGGTTGCATCGATGCTCTTCATCCGGTCGAGCCGGAAGGTTCGGAAATCGGTGCGCATTTCGCACCAGGCAGCCAGTGTCCAGACTTTGCCCCAGAACCACAGGCCGAGCGGTCGAATTCGCCGCCGGGTGGGAACGCCTCCAGCGTCATAATATTCCACATCCAGCACCTGGCGCTGATCCGCCGACTGCTCGAGCAGGTCGAAGCGGTGACGCACCTCGTCGCGCATCATGAAATCCGGCGCATGGATCTCGGTACCGGAAATACGACGGCGTTCGCTGTCGGGCAGCACTGCCTCGATCTTGATCAGGGCTTCCTCGGCTGCCCGGGCGATCGTCGCACCGCCCCAGGCACGGGCCAGTCGCGCCCCGGTGACGAGCGCCACGATCTCGTCGCGTGAAAACATCAGCGGCGGAAGATCGAAGCCTTCGCGCATGATGTAGCCGACGCCCGCCTCGCCATCGATCGGCACCCCTGTCGATTGCAGGTCGGCGATGTCGCGGTAGATGGTGCGTTCCGATACCTCGAGCCGTTCGGCAAGGGCAGCTGCCGTTACCAGGCGGCCGCCCCTGAGATATTGCACAATCTGAAACAGTCGGTCTGCGCGGCGCATGATCCTGTCCCGTCTGTGAACCGGTGGGCGGACTATAGTCGGTCTGCGCGTCCGCCCAAACCGGCAATCAGTTGAACAGACCGATGCTGTTGCCGTCCGGATCCTGACAATAGACGAAGCGACCGGCATCAATGGTCACGATGTCCGACACCACCTGACCACCACTCGCGACCACGCGGTCCATGGCATCTTCGAGTTTGTCGGGAGTGGCAAGGTGAATGGTATTGCCATTGCCGGCCTCGCCGGGCTTGCCTTCGTAAATGTGGCCGGCCACACCGGACATCGGATCCTCGCACGGAAAAATACCGACGGTTTGCGGGCCCATATCCTTCTCGACGAGTTCGGTCTGCAGAACAGTATTGTAAAAGGTCGTAGCGGCTTTCAGGTCGTTGACCGGGATTTCAAACCAGACGGCGGCGTTCTGGGGAGCGGATACTGACATTTTCATTCTCCATTGGTGAGCAATGGAGCCGTTGTCGCACACCCCTCCTGACAACATTCTGTCAGGAGGGCTAGCGCTGCCTCGGGAAAAGCCACAGGAGCCTGTCAGGTCTCCGGCACGTCGACCGTATAATTCAGCGGCAGCCGGCCGCCGTCGGCAAAGATGGTCTGGCCGGTGACATAGGCAGCATCCTTGGAGGCCAGAAACGCCGCAACACCAGCGATTTCAGCAGGATCGCCGATCCGTCCCAAAGGTGTGCGCGACAGGATCCGATCCCGTGCGTCTCGTTCGTTCACGACCGAGGCCAACATTCCCGTCATGATCGAACCGGGGCCCACGGCATTGACCCGGATACCATGCCGCGCCAGCGACAGCGCCATGACCCTTGTCAGTTGCGCCACGCCGCCCTTCGAAACGGTGTAGGGCACCTGCTGCGGCAGTCCGACAACAGCATTGATAGACGAAATATTGATGATGCAGCCGGGATCGGCACCTTTTGCGATCGCCTCGATCATATTGCGGGCCGCCGCCTGGCCGCACAGGAAGGCGCCCTTGACGTTGACTGCCATAACCCGCTCGAAATCGGCCTCGGTCAGCTCGAGAAAGTCTGCTTCGTGGGCGATGCCGGCATTGTTGACCATGACATCGACGTCACCGAACGTGTCAAGCGTGGAGGCGAGCAGGTTGCGGACATCAAGCCGCTGGGCGACATCGGTGAGCACGAACTCGACCTCGCCAAGGTCGGCCAGATCTGCGACAGCGGCTTCTCCGGATTTTTCGTCTATGTCAGCAATGACGACGCGGGCGCCGTCCTGCAGAAACCGCTGGACAATGGCGTAGCCGATGCCCTTCGCGCCGCCGGTCACGATCGCAACCTTGCCTTCCATCGCCACATCCCCTCCGTATCCGATCGCACGGACCTTGGACCGGCAGGCGGGTGGCGGTCAACGAACAATTCCTGTCGGAATGATCACGTTGCCTAACGCTGCATCAGGCCTCGAGCGCTGAGCACATCGGTGATTTCGTCAAGGATTGCCGGATCGTCGATGGTTGCCGGCATTTTCCAGGTCTCGCCATCGGCAATCTTCTGCATGGTTCCGCGCAGGATCTTGCCGGAGCGGGTCTTCGGCAGCCGTTGCACGGTCAGCGCCAGCTTGAACGCGGCCACCGGTCCGATCTGATCGCGGACGAGCTTGACCACTTCCTGTTCGATTTCGTTGTCCGACCGGTCGACACCGGCGTTGAGCACCAGGAATCCGGCGGGAATCTGGCCCTTCAGATTGTCGGCTATGCCGATTACGGCGCATTCGGCAACGTCCGGATGGTAGGCGATCGCCTCCTCCATGGCACCGGTCGACAGCCGGTGGCCCGCAACATTGATGATATCGTCGGTGCGCGCCATGATGAACAGATAGCCGTCTTCGTCCATGTAGCCGGCGTCGGCGGTCTTGTAGTAGCCGGGAAATTCCTCGAGATAAGCCTCCCGGAACCGGTCTTCGGCGTTCCACAGGGTCGGCAGGTTGCCGGGTGGCATGGGAAGCTTGACGACGATGTTGCCGAGCGTGCCGCGCTCTACCGGATGGCCTTCGTCGTCGAGCACCTGGATATCGTAACCCGGCATGGCAACGGTGGGCGAACCGAGTTTCACCGGCAGGGCGCCGAGGCCAACCGGATTGCCGGCTATGGTCCACCCCGTCTCGGTCTGCCACCAGTGGTCGATCACCGGAACGCCAAGCTTCTCCCGAGCCCATTCGATCGTATCCGGATCGGCGCGCTCGCCGGCAAGGAACAGGGTTCGAAACTTGCTGAGATCGTAATTGCCGATCAGCTCGCCCTGCGGGTCCTCTTTCTTGATCGCCCGGAACGCCGTCGGCGCGGTGAAAAGCGCCGCCACGTTGTGTTCGGATATTACCCGCCAGAACGTGCCGGCATCGGGCGTGCCGACCGGCTTGCCCTCGAACACGATGGTGGTGTTGCCGTGCAGCAGCGGCGCATAGACAATGTAGGAGTGGCCGACGACCCAACCGACATCGGAGGCCGCCCAGAAGACTTCGCCCGGATCCATGCCGTAGATGGCCTTCATCGACCAGTAGAGGGCAACCATGTGCCCGCCATTGTCGCGAACAACGCCCTTCGGCTGCCCGGTGGTCCCGGACGTATAGAGAATGTAGAGCGGATCGGTCGGCGCCACCGGCGTGCAGGGGACGTCGCGGCCTTCCGCGCGCGCAACCTCCATCGCGGCCCCGAGATCGACATCCTGGCCCTGCGTCAGCTCCGCCGGGTGCTGCTCGCGCTGCAGCATCAGGCACCCTTGCGGTTTGTGCGAGGCCAACGAAATCGCTTCGTCCAGCATCGGCTTATAGGCGACGATGCGATTGGGTTCGATGCCACAGGACGCGGCAACGATCAGTTTCGGCTTGGCATCATCGATACGGGTCGCCAGTTCGCTGCCGGCAAAGCCGCCGAAGACGACCGAATGAACGGCCCCGACCCGGGCACAGGCGAGCATCGCCATGGCCGCCTCCGGGATCATCGGCATGTAGATGATGACGCGGTCGCCCTTGGTCACGCCATTATCCTGCAGGACGGCAGCCAGGGCTTTGACCTCACCTAGGAATTCCGAATAGCTGTAGATCTTCTTGGCGCCCGTGATCGGGCTGTCGTAGATCACCGCCGGCTGGTCGCCGCGGCCCTGGGCAACGTGTCGGTCGAGACAATTGTAGCAGGTATTGGTGGTGCCGCCGGTGAACCAGCGTCCATAGGTTCCAGCATCAGGATCGAAAACCCGTTCAAACGGCGTGAACCAGTCGATCGACGATGCGGCCGCACCCCAGTAGGCCTCCGGATCGGCTTCCCACTCGGAATAGGTGGCGTGGTAGCTGCTGGTCATGACGTCCTCCCGATCGCTTTCGCCGGTTCTTTACCGATTCACCGAAAGGGCGGTAAATCAGACAATAGGTTTACACCGCCCCGAAAACCCCGGATTCCCGGGCTCCGGCGCTGCGTCAGGTCGTCGCAGCGGTGCGCGGCCCGAAAATGGCGGAGCCGACGCGCACCGAAGTCGCACCAAAGGCGATCGCGGTTTTGAAGTCGGCCGACATGCCCATCGACAGTTTGCCGACACCGGCTTCGCGGGCGAGTTTTTCCAGAAGCGCAAAATGCGGCCCCGGATTTTCGTCGATCGGCGGCAGGCACATCAGCCCCTCGATCTCGAGACCGAAGTCGCGGCGGCATTTCTCGACAAAGTTCACTGTCTCACGTGGATCAATGCCTGCTTTCTGCGGCTCCGAGCCTGTATTGACCTGGACGTAAAGGCGCGGTCGGCGATCCTGTTTGTTCATTTCGGATGCAAGGGCGCGGGCGATTTTCTCCCGGTCGACGGTTTCGATGACGTCGAACAACGCCACGGCATCACCTGCCTTGTTGGATTGCAGCGGCCCGATCAGATGAAGTTGGATCCCTTCGGTCCCGTCGCGCAGGGCTGGCCACTTGGCCTGCGCCTCCTGCACCCGATTTTCGCCAAAGACCCTCTGCCCCGCCTCGATCACCGGCTGGATGGCCTCGGCCGGAAAGGTTTTGGAGACAGCCACGAGCATCACGCTGTCCGCAGGACGACCTGCCTCTTCGACAGCGGACGCGATATCCTGCCTCACCTGTTCAAGTCGTTCCGTTGCGTCCATCGTGACCCGCTCATCCCCACCGCTCTTGTCGCCCCTAGCAATAGCGTTTCACCGCCGCATGGCAAGCCATGGGTTCAATCTCGCCGGCAACGGTTGACGCTTGGCTGCTTTCGTGGTGAAGCTCCGCGCAAAACAGCCAAAAAGACAGCGGATCCTATCGATGGCCATCGAACGCTACAATCCGCGCGACGCAGAGCCGCGCTGGCAAAAGGTCTGGGACGACCAGAAACTGTTCGAAACGAACAATGACGATCCCCGGCCGAAATACTACGTGCTGGAGATGTTCCCCTATCCCTCCGGGCGCATCCATATGGGCCACGTGCGCAACTATGCCATGGGCGACGTCATCGCCCGCTACAAGCGCGCCCGCGGCTTCAACGTGCTGCACCCCATGGGATGGGACGCCTTCGGTCTGCCGGCGGAAAACGCCGCCATGCAGAACAAGGTTCATCCCAAGGAGTGGACCTACGAAAACATCGATGCGATGCGCGCCCAGTTGAAATCCATGGGCCTGTCGCTCGATTGGTCGCGCGAATTCGCCACCTGCGATGCCAGCTACTACCAGCACCAGCAGCAGTTGTTCCTGGATTTCCTCGACAAGGGCCTGGCCTACCGCAAACAGTCGAAGGTCAACTGGGACCCGGTCGACATGACGGTGCTGGCCAACGAGCAGGTTATCGACGGCCGTGGCTGGCGCTCCGGCGCACCGGTGGAACAGCGCGAGCTGACCCAATGGTTCTTCAAGATCACGGACTTCAGCGAAGAATTGCTGGAAGCCCTGGATGGTCTGGATCAGTGGCCGGACAAGGTCCGCCTGATGCAGAAAAACTGGATCGGTCGGTCCGAGGGCCTGCATATTCGTTGGGAGATCGTGGCCGACACGGCGCCGGATGGCGAATCCGTCCTGGAAGTCTATACCACGCGTCCCGACACGTTGTTCGGCGCTTCCTTCATGGCGGTCGCCGCGGACCATCCACTGGCGCTTGCAGCGTCACAGAAGGACCCGGCACTGGCGGAGTTCTGCGAGGAATGCCGCCGCATGGGAACATCGGTGGCCGCATTGGAAACCGCCGAAAAGAAAGGCTACGACACCGGCATCAGGGTGCGTCATCCCTTCGACGAGGAGTGGACGCTGCCGGTCTATGTTGCGAATTTCGTGCTGATGGACTACGGCACCGGCGCCATTTTCGGCTGTCCTTCAGGTGACCAGCGCGACCTGGACTTTGCCAACAAATACGGTTTGCCCGTGGTGCCGGTGGTGATGCCGAAAGATGCAGATGCCGCTACCTTCCAGATCACCGAAGAGGCCTATGTCGATGACGGCGTGATGATCAATTCGCGCTTTCTCGATGGCATGAGCCCGGCGGAAGCGTTCGAGGAGACCGCGCGGCGTTTGGAATCCGACGAATTAGCCGGCAAATCAAAAGGACAGCGAGAGACCAATTACCGTTTGCGCGACTGGGGTGTATCGCGCCAGCGTTTCTGGGGCTGCCCCATTCCGATCATTCACTGCGACACCTGCGGCGTGGTGCCGGTGCCACGCGCGGATCTGCCGGTGGTGCTGCCGGACGACATCGATTTCGATCGTCCGGGCAATGCCCTCGATCACCATCCGACCTGGCGCAACACCACATGCCCGAAATGCGGCGGCGACGCCCTGCGCGAAACCGACACGATGGATACTTTCGTCGATTCATCCTGGTATTTCGCCCGCTTCACGGCGCCCTGGGAAGAAGAGCCGACGGATCCCGAGGCGGCGACACAATGGCTGCCCGTGGACCAGTATATCGGCGGCATTGAGCATGCGATCCTGCATCTGCTCTATTCGCGCTTTTTCACCCGCGCCATGCGGATTGCCGGCCATGTCGACCTGAAAGAGCCCTTCAAGGGGCTTTTCACCCAGGGCATGGTTGTCCATGAGACCTACTCCAGCAATGGCCAATGGCTGGCGCCGGCCGAGGTCAAGATTGATGAACACGAGGGCAAACGGCGTGCCGTAGCACTCGATGACGGCCGCGAAGTCAGCATCGGCGCGATTGAAAAGATGTCGAAGTCCCGGCGAAACGTCGTTGATCCGGAGGACATCCTGGCGTCCTTTGGCGCCGACACCGCCCGCTTCTTCATGCTTTCGGACTCGCCGCCTGAGCGCGATGTCATCTGGACGGAAGCCGGCGTTGAAGGTGCCCACCGTTTCGTGCAGCGCGTCTGGCGCCTGCTCGGCGAAGCGGCGCCGGTGCTGCGAGACGTTGAAGCCAAGCCGGCTAAAGATGGTGCAGCGGTGGGTATTTCGAAAGCTGCCCACAAGACTTTGAAACATGTCGGCGAGGACATCGAAAAACTGGCCTTCAACAAGGCGGTTGCCCGGATCCATGAACTGGTGAACACACTGGCCGGGCCGTTGGGGAAGGCTGCGGAAGGCAAGGCCGACAGTGATACGCTTCAGGCGCTGCGGGAGGCTGCCGAAATTCTGGTCACGGTTTTGGCCCCGCTGATGCCGCACCTGGCGGAGGAGTGCAACCGGGTTCTGGGCAACAGTTCGCTGGCGGCGGAAATCGCCTGGCCGGACTACGACCAGGAACTGGTCACGGACGAATCGATCACCCTGCCGGTTCAGATCAACGGCAAGAAACGCGGCGATTTGACAATTGCCCGCGATGCCGATCAACTGACCGTCGAGAAGGCTGTGCTGGAACTGGAGGTCGTCCGGGCCGCACTGTCCGGGGGCGAGCCGCGCAAAGTCATCGTCGTTCCGCAGAGGATCGTGAATGTCGTCATCTGATCGCATTGGCAGAAGGGGGCTTTTGGCCAGCCTGCTGGTCGTCGGCGGTTTGTCGCTGGCGGGCTGCCAGGTGCAACCGCTCTATGCCACCAACACACTGACCGCGCAAAATCTTGCCTCCGTCGGCATTGATCCGGTGGACAACCGGGTCGCTCAGGTTCTTCGTAACCGGTTGATTTTCCTTTATTCCGGCGGTCAGGGCGAACCCGCCAGTCCGGACTATACGATGAACTTGAGCTTCAGTGGACGAGCCAGTGCCGCGCTGCGCGAGGAGCTTTCCGACGGCATCACGGCACAGCGCTATCAGGCAACGGCACGCTTCGTGCTGACCGACGTCAAAACCAAGGCCATCGTAGGCAGCGGTACTCGCAAAGTGACGACCTTCTACGATCAGACGACCCAGGAATTCGCCAACCGGCGCGCTCTGCGGGACGCGGAAAACCGGGCAGCCGAAGAGCTGGCAGAAATCATTCGGGCAGACACGGCGTCGATCCTCAGCCGCACAACCCGCTGAACCATCCATGGCGCACAAAAGAGCCAGCGAAGTTGATCCGTTCATTCGCCGGCCGGATCCCGCCTATCGCGCCATCCTGATTTATGGACCCGACCGGGGTCTGGTTTCCGAGCGCGCGGTGGCCTTGTCGAAAACCGTCGACGTCGATATCTCCGATCCCTTCAATGTCGCCAAGCTGGACAGCCAGGACATCAAGGACGATCCGGCCCGACTGCTTGACGAGGTCAATTCCCTCGCCATGTTCGGCGGGGGGCGTCTGGTCTGGGTCAAAAACGCCGGCAACGAAAAGGCCATCGTCACGGCGCTCGAAGCCATTTCAGAGGATCCCCCGACCGACACGCTGCTGATTGTCGAGGCGGGCGACCTCAAGAAGAGTTCCGCCCTGCGCAAAGCGGCCGAAACCGGGTCCGCCTGCATGGCCCTTCCCTGCTATGCCGACGAAGGCCGGAGCCTGCAGGCCCTGATTGACGAAGAACTGAGTCGCGCCGGTTTGCAGATGACAACGGATGCGCGGTCGGTGCTTGTTGGCAATCTGGGCGGTGACCGCCTGGCGAGCCGTGGTGAGATCCAAAAGCTGATGCTCTATTGCCACGGGCGTGAACGCATCGAAGAAGAAGACGTCCGGGCGGTGACGGGTGACGCATCGGCGCTGTCGGTCGATGAGGCCGTCGATTGTGTACTCTCCGGCAATGTCGCCGGCCTCGATCACGCCCTGTCGCGCATCATCGCCTCCAAAACGCCCATTTTTCAGGTCCTTCAAGCCTGTCTTAGGCAGTTTCAGTCGATTGACGTCGTTCGTGGTCGCATAGAAGGCCAACGCCAGCAGGCATCACAGGTGATCGGCGATTTCACGCGACGCATGCACTTTCGCCGCAAACCGGCGTTTGAACGCGCTGCCCGCAACTGGAACGGCAAGGCCGTTGCCCAGGTGCTAAGCCATCTGTCCACGGCAATCCTGGAAGGTCGCCGGCATCCGGCCCTGCAGGAAAGCATGGCGCGCCAAGCACTGCTCGCGGTCGCGCAGCGATCGGCGAGACTCGGCAGATAGCCGGCTATTTTACTCTATTCGACGATTTATCCTGCTTGCAGCAGGCGGCACAGTTCGTCCAGTTGCTCAAGGGAACGATAGTCGACTTTCAAATGCCCGCCCTTCTCCTTGTGGGCGATCGTCACCTTCAAGCCCAGACGGTCCGACAGCATCTTTTCGAGCGCCAGCGTATCGGCATCTTTCTGCGCCGGTGCGCGGTTTGGCGTGGGCTCGGCTTCCTTCTGGGCCAGCCGTTCAGCATCTCGCACCGAAAGACCGCGCGAGACGATCGCATTGGCGTGTTTGACCGGGTCCTCGGTCGAGGCGATGGCACGAGCGTGGCCAGCGGTCAATTTGCCCAAGGCCAGCATGTCTCGCACCTGCTCGGGCAATTTCAACAGGCGCAGGCTGTTGGCGACGTGACTGCGGCTTTTGCCGATGATGTCGCCAAGATCGTTTTGCGTATAGCCGTGTTCAGCAATGAGCTGATCGTAACCGAGCGCCTCGTCCAAAGGGTTGAGGTCGGACCTTTGGACATTTTCGACAATAGCGATCTCCAGCGCGGTGCGGTCATCGACATCGCGAATGATCACCGGAATTTCCACCAGTCCGGCCCGTTGCGCGGCGCGCCAACGGCGTTCTCCGGCGATGATTTCGTAGCGCCCCTCACCGGCCGGCCGCACCACCACGGGCTGAACGATACCGTGCTGCGCTATCGAACGGGCCAGGTCCTGCAGATCGGCCTCATCGAACTGCCGTCTCGGGTTGTTGGCGTTGCGGCTGACAAATTCGATCGGCACATGCCGGTCTGCCGTCGGTACAGGCGCTTCTGGCGCACTCGCACCCATGGGTTGGTCCATGTCACCAATCAGCGCCGCGAGACCGCGGCCGAGCCGTTTTTTGGATTGATCGTCGGTCATGCTGTCAGACTTTCAATTGGTGCGGCGCCCTCACGCCGCCTTGCGTTCGCGTTCCCGCTGAATGACCTCCGACGCCAGGCGCAGATAGGCCTGGCTGCCCGAGCAGCTGAGATCATACAAGATAGCCGGCTTACCGTGGGACGGCGCTTCAGATACCCGAACGTTGCGCGGAATCAGGGTCTGATACACCTTGTCTCCCAAGTGAGACCGCACGTCTTCAACGACCTGATGCGCCAGATTGTTGCGGGAATCGAACATGGTCATGACGATGCCCTGGATATCCAGATCCGGGTTCAGTGTCGACCGGACCTGACCCACCGTTTCAAGAAGTTGGCTCAGACCTTCCAGAGCAAAGAACTCGCACTGCAACGGCACCAGCACGGAATGGGCCGCGGCCATCGCATTTATGGTTAACAAATTGAGAGAGGGCGGACAGTCGATCAGAATGTAGTCATAGGCGGCCGCCGAAGGCACGGATACGGCCCGTTTGAGCTTGAAGACCCGATCCCGCTGGTCGGCAATTTCCATCTCGACGCCGAGCAGATCCATGGTCGATGGCACGATCGACAGGTTGGGAACGTCGGTTTCCATGGCCACGTCGCCAACGTCGGCGCCGCTGACCAGCAGATCATAGGAGGAAAGCGTCCGATCATGCCGATCGATACCCAGACCCGTGCTGGCATTGCCCTGCGGGTCGAGATCGATGATCAGGACCTTTTCACCGATCGCCGCAAGGGCGGTTGCAAGATTGATGGCAGTCGTTGTCTTACCGACACCGCCCTTCTGATTGGCCACCGTAATGATTCGGTTTTCGCCACCCAACATCGCCTTGAGCCCCATAACGCCTCGTCTTCGTTGTCCGATTCGAACCGAACCGGTGGGATTAGCTCTGCTTGCCTGGATGCCGGGGCGCCAATGTTTCGATTTGCAGGATCACCGAGTCCGCATCCACCCTGCTTGGATGTTCTACCAGATCGAAGGACCAGCTTCTACGGGCATTGTCGACCTCGCGCTGATAATCCCGCCCTTTATGGAAATACGCCGTCGCACCGGCAGTGATCCAGGGCTCAGACAACTTGAGTAGGGACTCCAGGTCGGCCAGGGCGCGCGCGGAGACGGCATCGACCGGACCGATGGCCGCAAAAGCCTTCTCCGCGCGAATGGCGTGCACGTTGCCGGGAGCACCCGTTTCAGCCAGCGCCCGGTTCAAAAATGCGGCCTTCTTCTGATTGCTTTCCACGAGATCGATGCGGCCCCCGGGGGTTTCCGACAGCAGGATAGCGGTCACTATCCCCGGAAATCCGCCCCCGCTGCCCAAATCAAGCCACCGGATCGGACCAGGCCGCAGCGCTGCGATCTGCAAGCTGTCGGCAACATGGCGCTCCCAGATATCCGGAAGGGTGGACGGTGCGACCAGATTGATCGCCTTGGACCATTTCTGGAACAACTCCACGAATTGTGTCAGTCGGTCCAATGTTTCACGTGAAACAGGATGAATCCGTTGAAGATCAGAAGCTCTTCTGACGTGAACCGGATCTGGTTGTTCAGCCATAACACACTGTTTTACTATATCTTTTAATCGCGTCTTTTCAGCCGCGTGGTGGTTACGAAGCGAGCGGCGTGGTGGTTTCGGCGCTTTCCATTCGGCGAATCTGAGCCAAAATCAGTGTGATCGCAGCTGGTGTCATGCCTTCGATGCGAGATGCATGTGCAATCGTACGCGGACGCGCCGCCTGCAGTTTCTGCTTCAATTCATTGGAGAGGCCCGGCAGAGGACCGTAATCCAGCCCCTCCGGAATCCGGCGCGCTTCTTCCTTCTTGACGATCGCAATATCCCGTTGTTGCCGCTCAAGATAGACGGCATAGGCCGCTTCGATCTCCAGCGGCGCGCCAATGGAGGGATCAACCGAAGCCAACTGCGGCCAGATCGCAGAGACGCGCTGCAAGTTGCTGTCCGGATAGGCCAGCAAATCATAGGCCGAGCGACGCACCCCATCCTGGTTGATTTTGAACCCGGCCTCTGAAATTTCTCGCGGGGTCGCTTTGAGGTCCCTCAGCGTGACGCGCAGCCCTTCGATTTTTTCACTCCAATCCCTGTACCGCTGCTCCCGCTCGGACTTCACCAGTCCCAGCGCCATACCGCGCGGAGTGAGGCGCAGATCGGCATTGTCCGCCCGCAAAGACAGGCGATACTCGGCCCGTGACGTAAACATGCGGTAGGGTTCGGATACGCCACGCGTCGTCAAATCATCGATCATCACGCCGATATAGGAATCCGAACGGCTGAATAGCTCCGGGTCACCACCGGCGCAGGCCAGTGCGGCATTGAGCCCGGCAACAAGACCCTGCGCACCGGCCTCCTCGTAACCGGTTGTCCCGTTGATCTGGCCGGCCAGGTACAAACCTGCAATACGACGGGTCTCCAGGCTGGGATGAAGTTCCCGCGGATCGATATGGTCGTATTCGATTGCGTAGCCGGGTTGAAGGATGGTTGCCCTCTCCAACCCCGGGATTGTCCGCAGAAATAGCTCCTGAACGGATTCGGGAAGCGACGTCGAAATACCGTTCGGATAGACCGTGTCGTCATCCAAACCTTCCGGCTCCAGAAACACCTGATGCTGTTTGCGGTCGGCGAAGCGCACGATCTTGTCTTCGATCGACGGACAGTAACGCGGTCCAGTGCCCTCAATCCGACCGGAATACATCGCCGATTGGCCGAGGTTCTCTTCGATGATCTTGTGCGTGTCCTCAGTCGTGTGAGTGACCCCACAGGCAACCTGCTGGTTCACGATACGATCGGTCATGAACGAGAACGGCACGGGATCGGTATCAGCGTCCTGGCGCCCGATTGAGGCCCAGTCGATTGTGCGGCCATCGAGCCGCGCAGGAGTACCGGTTTTCAACCGGCCCAGTTGGAATCCGGCCGCCGTCAGGGTTTTCGACAGGCCACTGGCCGGCGCTTCTCCCATGCGGCCAGCTGGAATTTGTCGCGTCCCAATGTGAATCAGACCGCGCAGGAAAGTCCCGGTCGTCAGAACAACGGCGCCGCACGACAAGCTGCGCCCATCGGCAAGCCTTACGGACGAAATCCTCTGATCGTCCAGGTCGAAATCGTCGACTTCGCCTTCGATGACATCAAGGTTCTCGACCTTGCCGATACCGTCTTGCATGGCTTGGCGATAAAGACAGCGATCAGCCTGGGTCCGCGGACCGCGAACAGCCGGCCCTTTGCTGCGGTTCAGCAGTCGAAACTGGATGCCAGCGGCATCGGCCACCCGACCCATGAGCCCATCCAGCGCATCGATTTCGCGGACCAGATGTCCCTTGCCCAATCCGCCGATGGCCGGATTGCAGGACATCACCCCGATGGCATCCCGTCGCAACGTCACCAAAGCAGTGCGCGCGCCAAGGCGCGCGGCAGCGGCGGCAGCCTCGCAGCCCGCATGGCCGCCTCCGACCACAATCACGTCGTAAGACGCAGAATGCTTGTCCGTCATGGTTGTCTCCAAGCCTCCTGATCCCTCCGGGCCGTCCAATTGTCAAGCATCATTGTTTCACGTGAAACAAATGCTCGTGTTCAGCGGCCACTCACCAATAGTGTTTCACGTGAGTCACTCCATTGCCGCAGCGCGTGTTTCACGTGAGTCATCACTATTTTCCGATGCAGAATTCGCGAAAGATCACGTCCAGCAGGTCCTCGACATCGATTTGGCCGGTGAGCCGTCCCAGCATATCCGACGCCAGGCGCAATTCTTCGGCTCGCAGCTCCAGGGGAGAACTATCGTTCTCGATCGCAAGCTGGAGATGATCGCGACACCTTTCAAGGTACTCGCGATGCCTTTGCCGGTTGGGGAGGGCGCTTGTGACCGAACCGGCCGCATCACGAACCCGTTCTTCGATCAACTTGATCAGCCCATTCAGTCCTGCCTCTGAGCGAACGGAAATCAGGCAATCGTATTCATCCGGCGTCGACGTCGCCATCAGATCCGATTTGGATCCGACTTTCAGAACCCTCGAGGGATCGACATCCGGAAGGTCGATCAAGATGCGATCATGCGTGTCTTCAAGAACCAGAAGAAGATCTGCCCCTTCCGCAGCGATCCGAGCACGGCGCATGCCCTCCATTTCGACGCCGCCGGCGGCATCGCGCAGGCCAGCCGTATCAAACAGATTGACCGGGTATCCGGCAATATCGAGATGCACTTCGAGAACATCCCGTGTTGTTCCGAGTTCATCAGAAACGATGGCGATGTCGCGCTGCGCCAGCGCATTCATCAGGCTGGATTTCCCGGCATTCGGCGCACCAACTATAACGATTCGGTAACCATCACGGATGATCTCTCCGGCGGAAGTTTTATCTATGTGGGCCTGGATTTGTGCGGCCAAATTCCGCATCGGCTGCCATATCGTTTCAGCCACCGACCCCGGTACATCCTCCTCGTCAGCGAAGTCGAAATCGGCTTCGATCATGGCACGGGTCCTGACAAGATCGGTCCGCCAGCTTCCATAGACCGCTGAGAGACCGCCGGCAGATTGGTCAAGCGCCTGGCGCCTCTGCATCTCTGTTTGGGCGGCGATGAGATCGGACAGTCCCTCTACTTCGGTCAGATCCATGCGGCCGTTTTCGAAGGCCCTTCTCGTAAACTCTCCCGGTTCGGCGCTGCGATATCCTTCAAGTGCCGCCAACCGGCGCAAAAGCGCATCCACGACCGCTCTTCCGCCATGCGCATGGAGTTCCGCGCAATCTTCGCCCGTAAAGGAATGCGGGGCAGGGAAGTAGAGGACAAGGCCTCGGTCGATCGCATCGCCCTCGACGTTCTTGAAGACACGCAAGGTCGCGCGGCGTGGGTCCGGAATGGCGCCGCAGATTGTTTCGAGTCCGAATCGAACCGCCGGGCCGGAAATCCGTACGATGGCAACGCCGGCCGGCACAGCGCCACTCGACAAGGCGAAGATGGTGTCCATATGGTAAACAGCCTCCTTCAACAGACACTCCAGCGGCGACCATGACCCATTCAGATCTGACCAACGTGCTTGGCGATGCCGCCAGCCCCTATTTGCAGCAGCACAAAGACAACCCTGTTCACTGGCAGGTGTGGAGTGACAGTGCCTTAATGGAGGCCAGGCGCACCGGCAAGCCCATTCTCCTGTCGGTTGGCTATGCGGCCTGTCACTGGTGCCACGTCATGGCCCATGAAAGTTTCGAGGATCCGGCGACGGCGGAGGTGATGAACGAGCTCTTCGTCAACATCAAGGTCGACCGCGAAGAACGAACCGATATCGATCAGATCTACATGGCAGCCCTGCATGCCATGGGAGAACAGGGGGGCTGGCCGCTGACCATGTTCCTCAACAGCGACGCCGAGCCTTTCTGGGGCGGCACCTATTTCCCAAAAACTTCCGCCTACGGCCGACCGGATTTCGTGACAGTGTTGCGCAGCATTGCCGATATCTACCGGAAGGAACCGGACAAGGTTGCCCGCAACGCCGCTGCCGTTCGAGCACATCTCGACCAGACTCTGGCATCGGACAAGATGCCCGAGGATCCCTTGCCCGAGACCTTGGGGCAGCAAGCGCGCGGTATCCTGTCGATCATCGATCGTCAAAATGGCGGGATAGGTCAGGCGCCAAAGTTTCCCAACGCCTCAATGCTGGAGACCTTGTGGAGGTCTTGGAGAACCGACGCCTCACCACTGGCCCGTGACGCCGCGATCAGCTGGATCCGGTCCATGATCAATGGTGGCATCTACGACCACCTTGGCGGCGGTATGGCACGCTACACGGTCGATGCGGCATGGCTGGTGCCGCACTTTGAAAAGATGCTCTACGACAATGGCCAACTTCTTCGCTCCCTGGTTTGGGCCTATGCGGAAACCAGCGATGAATTGTTTCGAGTCCGAATCGAAGAGACCATCGATTGGCTCAAGCGCGAAATGCTTCTGCCCGAAGGCGGGTTTGCGTCCAGCCTGGACGCCGACAGTGAGGGTGAGGAAGGCAAGTTCTACGTCTGGGACAAAGGCGATATAGACCGCCTCCTGGGCGAGCAATCCGAGGTTTTCTGCACGAACTATGATGTTTCCCGAGACGGCAATTGGGAGGGAAAAACAATCCTGAACCGCCTTGCCAACCCGCCGACCGACGACACACCGATGGAAGAAACACTGGCAGCCGGCAGACGCATTCTCCTCGCTGAAAGAGGCAGCCGCGTGCGCCCGGGACGCGACGACAAGGTCCTGGCTGACTGGAACGGGCTGCTGATCCGCGCGCTTGCGGAAGCTGGGCAGGCGCTCGATCGGCCTGACTGGATTGGCCTGGCAAAGACTGCATTTGATTTCGTATCCGAATCGATGTCCAGGGAAGGGCGGTTGGCGCATGCCTGGCGCGACGGTATCGCCACCTATCCTGCACTCTCTTCGGACTACGGTGCGATGATCAACGCTGCTCTTTCACTCTATGCCGTCGACGCCGATGAAAAGTACCTGATTGCCGCCCGATCATATGCGGACGTGCTGGATCGCCACTACCTGGACGGCGCGGGCGGCACCTACTTCACTGCCGACGACGCCAGTGACGTCTTGCTGCGGACGCGCCACGAACATGACGAGGCCGCCCCCTCGGCCGCCTCTCAGGTGCTGGAAGCACTCGCCCGCCTGGCTTTGATCGACGATAATGCCGATCTCACCTTGCGGACACGCACCATGGCGGCAGCCATGTGGGGACGCGTCAAGGAAATGCCGATGGCGGCCAGCGGAGCGGTCAACGCCATTGCCACGGTGGCCAACCCGAGAAAGTTGGTTCTGCTGAATCCGGCTAACGATATGATCCAGGCGATGCGGGAAAGCGTAGATCCAGGCCGCTTCGATTTGATCGTCAGGGACGCAGATACCGCCGATACCATTGTTCCGGGCGATACTGTCTCTGCCCATGTCGAATCCGGCAAACAAAAAGGGGCCGCTGCGTTTCTGTGCAACGGCCCCGTGTGTCTGGCGCCGATCACCGACGCTGAGGAACTCAAGCTCGCATTGCGACCAGGATCCTCCTAGGTATTCATCGAATCGAAGAACTCCGCATTGCTCTTCGTCTGCTTGAGCTTGTCGATGAGGAATTCGATCGCGTCCGTGGTACCCATCGGAGCGAGAATACGCCGAAGCACGAAAATCTTCTGCAGGTCCTGGCGCGGCACCAGCAGGTCTTCCTTACGGGTGCCGGATTTGAGGATGTCCATGGACGGGTAGATGCGCTTGTCGGCGACCTTGCGGTCGAGCACGATTTCCGAGTTGCCGGTGCCCTTGAACTCTTCGAAGATGACTTCGTCCATGCGGCTGCCGGTATCGATCAGCGCCGTGGCGATGATGGTCAGCGAACCGCCTTCCTCGATATTGCGGGCGGCGCCGAAGAAGCGCTTCGGGCGCTGCAGCGCATTGGCGTCGACACCACCGGTCAGAACCTTGCCGGATGACGGAACCACGGTGTTATAGGCACGGCCCAGGCGGGTGATGGAATCGAGCAGGATCACCACGTCGCGGCCATGTTCAACCAGACGCTTGGCCTTCTCGATGACCATTTCAGCGACCTGGACGTGACGGGACGCCGGTTCGTCGAAGGTCGATGACACCACTTCGCCGTTTACCGAGCGCTGCATGTCGGTCACTTCTTCCGGCCGCTCATCGATCAGCAGAACGATCAGGTAACATTCCGGATGGTTGGCGGTGATCGAGTGGGCGATGTTCTGCAGCAGTACCGTCTTACCGGTGCGCGGCGGTGCCACGATCAGCCCGCGCTGGCCTTTGCCGAGCGGGGCAACAAGGTCGATGACCCGTGCCGACAGATCCTTCGATGTGGGATCGTCGAATTCCATGTTGAAGCGCTCGTCCGGATAGAGCGGCGTCAGATTGTCGAAGTGGGTCTTGTGACGGATCTTTTCGGGATCGTCGAAATTGATCGTATTGACCTTGAGCAGCGCAAAATAGCGCTCGCCTTCCTTCGGTCCGCGGATCGGCCCTTCGACGGTGTCACCGGTTTTCAGCGAGAACCGCCGGATCTGCGACGGTGAGATGTAGATATCGTCAGGGCCCGGAAGGTAATTGGCATTGGCCGAGCGCAGGAAGCCAAAGCCATCCTGCAAAATTTCGACAACACCTTCGCCGATGATTTCGATGTCCTGCGCGGCCAGCTTTTTCAGAATCGCAAACATCAGCTCCTGCTTGCGCATGGTGCTGGCGTTCTCGACTTCCTGGGTCTCGGCAAACTCGAGCAGTTCCGTAGGAGTCTTGTTCTTGAGCTCTTGAAGCTTCATTTCCTGCATGGGGCTTATTCGTTTTCTTTTTGGGGGATGTCAGGGGGTGGGTGTGTGAACAGGCTACGGGAAATTCAGGGGGTAACGCTGTGCGGATAACCGTCTGCCGGCGAGGGGAATGAGGACCGGCGATTCACGTGAAACACCGGAGGAATATCCGGTTGACCTGCGTGTCGCATATTCTGCGCCGAACGGCAAGCTTAAAACGGCTTCACGATGACCATGACGACGATGAAAATCATCAGGAGAGTCGGGATCTCGTTGACCAAACGCCAATGGCGCGCCGGCTTGTCGCGATGATCGGCATGGAAGCGACGCAGCGCCCGACCGAAATAGCCATGCACGGCCGACAGCGCCAGAACCGCGAGGATCTTCAGCCACAGCCAGATGCCCGAGAAACCGAATCCCTCCCAGGCAAGCCATAGGCCGACGATCCAGGTGATCGACATGGCCGGCGTGATGATGACCTTGTAGAGCCGTGCCTCCATCACCTTGAAGGTCTCCGACTGTTCCGATCCCACCTCAGTGTCGGCGTGATAGACAAACAGCCGCGGCAGATAGAGCATGCCGGCCATCCAGGAGATGACCGCGATCACGTGCACCGCTTTCAGCCACAGATAGAGCTGTGGCGGGTTCCAGACCATAAGCGCGATGACGATGACCGCCATGACGGCAAGCGCGATACGAGCTCTGCTCGCTGCCCTGCCGCCGATCCTGGCCCCGGTCTGTCGTGCGTCGTCGCTCACTTCGTGCCCGCCCGGCGTATGCGTTCAACGAGGCGCGTGACGTGATCGGGATCAGCCTGCGGTGTAATGCCGTGGCCAAGGTTGAAGATCAACGGCCCGCTCCCCAGTCCTTCGAGAATGGAATCAACCCCAGCGTCGAGCGCTTCTCCACCGGCGACCACACGCATGGGATCGAGATTGCCCTGAACCGGGCCGTCGGCCTGCAGCGTCCGGGCAAAGGAAAGCGGAACCGTCCAGTCGAGACCGATGGCAGTCGCGCCCGTCTTTTCGCGATAGCCCTCCAACAACGGACCGGCGCCTTTCGCAAAGGCAATGATCCGCGCCTGCGGATGACGTTCTCGCACCCGCTCGATGATCTTGCGCACCGGCCTGACGCTAAACCGCTCGAATTCCGCTTCACCCAGCACACCCGCCCAGGAATCGAATATCTGAACGGCATCGGCGCCGGCATCGATCTGTGCGCTGAGATATTCGGCCGACAGATCGGCAAGCAGATCCAGCAGTGCTTCAAAGGCCTCGGGCTCTCGATAGGCAAACAGCCGCGCCGGCGCCTGGTCCGGTGTCCCATGACCAGCGATCATGTAGGTCGCTACCGTCCAGGGAGCGCCACAGAAGCCAAGCAACGTGGTTTCCGGGGGCAAGGCACCCCGAAGCCGTTCAACGGTCTCCAGAACCGGCGCAAGGTGGCTGAGCAGCCCGCTGCCATCAAGTCGACCGATACCCGCGGCGTCGATCGGTGTCATCAGAGGCCCGCGCCCCTCTTCGAAGCGAACATCGCGATCGAGGGCATCGGGAATGACAAGGATGTCGGAAAACAGGATCGCCGCGTCGAAGCCATAGCGACGAATGGGCTGAAGCGTCACCTCCACTGCCAGATCAGGAGTGTAACATAGGTCGAGAAAGCCACCGGCCCTTTTCCGGGTTTCTCGATATTCGGGAAGATAGCGACCGGCCTGGCGCATGAGCCAGACGGGTGGCGGAAAGACGGTTTCACCGTCCAAAACTCTCAGCACCTTGCGGCTGGCGACCACGCCTGCGTCCTTTCTCCAATAAAAAAGAAATTATATAGAAAGGTCTTCTATTTCTTTGAGTCGGTGGGTTTCAAGGATTAAACCCAGTCCACCGGTTGTTCCTATCCCAAGACCAGCGACATGAACGCGCACCCGGCTGAAGCAACAGTCTGTGGCTTGTGTGGATTGTCTTGATTTCTCCAACCGATTCAGGCGGCTACGTCCTCTACACGATCGGAGAAATTATGGATAACAAGTGGTTAACGCCAGGCTTGCCTGTTGATGAATATCCGTCCACAGGCAAGCCCTGAACTCTGTCCCCGCACCCTTCGGTGTGGACAAGTCGGCCGCTTATTCACTAGGTGATAGAGCGGGCGAGCCAAGCCCCGACCTTGTTCAAGAGTTTCAACAGCCGCCGGTGAATCGTGTGGATCGACCGAAAAACTACTTTCATCTTCATATGATTTCGGACTCGACCGGCGAGACTCTGATCACGGTTGGCCGAGCCGCAGCTGCACAATTCACCGATACGCGGGCGCTTGAGCACGTTTACCCGCTGATTCGCACCCAACGTCAGGCCGAATCAGTGCTCGACACGATCGATGGGGCTCCCGGTATTGTTCTCTATACCGTTCTGGATCCGGATATCTCCGGAACCATCGTTGATCGCTGCCGCGCCATGAACATTCCGTGTGTTTCGGTCCTGGATCCGGTGATCGCCCTGTTCCAATCTTACCTGGGAGCGCCCTCCACTTATCGTGTCGGCGCCCAGCACTCGTTGAACGCTGAGTATTTTGGCCGCATGGAAGCGCTCAACTTCACCATGGACCATGATGACGGTCAGATGCCTGCCAACATTGAAGAGGCTGACATCATTCTCGTTGGCATCAGCCGCACGTCCAAGACGCCGACCAGCATTTATCTCGCCAACCGTGGCTACAAGACCGTCAACATTCCGATTGTCTTCGGGGTTCCGCTGCCGGACATTCTCGATTCGGTCGAACACCCGATCGTCGTCGGCCTTGTGGCAACCGTCGACCGCATCGCCCAGGTCCGGCGCAACCGGGTGCTTGGAGCAACGGCGGGATTCACCGGTGAAGACTATGTCGATCGCGCGGCGATCGCCGAAGAACTGAAATATGCCCGCACCCTGTGTTCTCGAAAAAACTGGCCCATTATCGATGTGACACGACGGTCCATTGAAGAAACCGCCGCGGCGATTATCGCGTTGGGTGTCAACGACCGAAATTCGTAAAGAAGGATCGAAATGCCCGATCGACTTGTTCTTGCTTCGACCAGCCCGTTTCGCCAGGCGCTTCTGAAGAATGCCGGTCTGACCTTTGATGCCCAACCGTCAGGCATCGACGAACGAACCGTTGAGGCGCCGCTTGTCGATGGCGGCGTCGGCCCACAGGACATTGCACTTGTGCTCGCCGAAGCCAAAGCCATGGCCGTCAGCGAGGACGAAACGGATGCGCTGGTGATCGGCGCCGACCAGACCCTTTCGCTCGGCGACGACCTGTTGCACAAACCGGTCGACATGGAGGCAGCCCGTCGCCATCTTCTGAAACTTTCCGGTCGTACGCACCAGCTCAACAGTGCCGTTGTCCTGGCGCGCGGCGGCGAAACCATCTGGCGTCATGTGGGATCGGCCGACATGACGATGCGGTCTCTCGACCCCGGATTCATCGGCCGCTATCTGTCACGGGTCGGTGACATCGCTTTGCAGAGCGTGGGCGCCTATCAGCTGGAAGGAGAGGGCGTGCAACTGTTCGAGCAGATCAAGGGCGACTATTTCACCGTCATCGGCTTGCCCATGCTGCCGCTTCTTGCCGAGCTGCGACGTCTGGAGGCGATCGATGGCTAAGCGAGCCTTTGTCACCGGATACCCGATCAAACACTCGCGCTCGCCGATTATCCACGGTCACTGGCTGAACCAGTACGGACTGGATGGCAGCTACGAAATGGTTGAGGTGGCGCCCGAGGCATTCGACGGGTTCATTGGCGATCTGATTTCCGGAAAATCCGATTTCGTCGGCGGCAATGTCACCATTCCGCACAAGGAGTCGGCGTTCGCCCGGGCGCAGAACCCGGATGCGATCGCCCGGGAACTGGGCGCCGCCAACACGCTGTGGCTCGAAAACGGCCAGCTTTGGGCATCCAATACCGACGGCTATGGATTTATCGCCAACCTCGACGCACAGGCTCCGGGCTGGTCCGACGGCGAGACGGCCGTGGTGCTGGGCGCCGGCGGCGCCAGCCGCGCCGTCATCGTGGCCTTGCGCGACCGCGGTTTCAAAGCCGTCCATGTTGTCAATCGCACCGTCGAGCGCGCCGCGGCACTGGCCGAGCGCTTTGGCGACACGATCCATGCGCATCCGCTCGATGCCTTGCATGATGCAATGAGGGATGCCACGATTTTCGTCAACACCAGTTCGCTGGGCATGGAAGGGTCGGAGGTTCCGCCGATCGACTTCTCACTGCTCGACGCCAACGCGGTCGTCACCGACATTGTCTATACCCCTCTTGTGACGCCCATGCTGACGATGGCCCGGGACCAGGGTTTTCGCGTTGTCGACGGGCTTGGCATGTTGCTGCACCAGGCGGTACCGGGATTCGAAAAATGGTTCGGTGTTCGCCCGACGGTCGATGATGAACTGCGCGCGCTGGTGGTCGCGGATCTGGAGAGCCACTGATGATCGTGCTTGGTCTGACGGGATCGATCGGCATGGGCAAATCCACGGCAGGCAAAATGTTTGCCGATCGGGGCATCCCGGTGATCAGCGCCGATGAAATCGTCCATGACCTCTATTCCGGTCGCGGCGCGCCGTTGATCGAGGCGGCCTTTCCCGGAACTGTCATCGACGGAACGGTTGATCGCGAAAAGCTCTCGGCCGCCGTGGTTGGTAACGAAACGGCATTCAAGCGGCTTGAAGCCATTGTCCATCCGCTGGTCGAGGAGGAGCGACAACTGTTCGTCGAACGGCAGCGGAAGGCCGGAAAACCGTTGGTCGTGCTCGATATTCCTCTGCTCTACGAGGGCGGCGGCGAGCGCCATGTCGACCGCGTTCTCGTCGTTTCCTGTAGCGCCGACTTGCAACGGGAGCGCGTACTGAAGCGACCGGGCATGACGGAAGAGAAGTTCCAGGCGATCCTTGCCCGCCAGGTTCCCGATGCCGAAAAGCGGGCTCGGGCCGATTATGTTGTTGATACGTCCGGAACCTTCGAGGAAACACGGGCGCAGGTTGATGCGATTGTCGATAGGATACTGGCTGACGGCGAATCATCGCAGTCATAACGTTCGGGGCGTTTGACTGACGTGCGGGAAATCATCTTCGATACCGAGACCACCGGGCTCGATCCGGAGCACGACCGGGTTATCGAAATCGGCGGGGTCGAGTTGGACAACAAGTTTCCGACCGGGCGCACCTTCCATGTGTTCATCAACGCTCAAGGCCGAAAGGTGCATCCCGAAGCGCTGGCCGTGCACGGGATCACCGACGAATTCCTGACCGACAAGCCGGTCTTTTCACAAGTCGTCGAGGAAATGTCCGCCCTGTTCGATGGCGCCAAGTGGGTTGCGCACAACGCCAGCTTCGACATGGGTTTCATCAATGCGGAATACGCCCGGCTCGGTTTGTCGCCTGTTGATCCCGGACGGGTGATCGACACGCTGGCCCTGGCCCGCCGCCGTCATCCGATGGGCCCCAATTCGCTGGACGCGTTGTGTAAACGCTACGGGATCGACAACTCCCACCGCACCAAGCACGGTGCGTTGCTCGATGCGGAACTGTTGGCCGAAGTCTATATCGAGATGAACGGCGGCCGCCAGGCGGCCCTCGGTCTGGTTCAGTCAATCGCCGGCGTATCGGCAGAGGACGGTTCGTCCCAGACGGCAGCGGTCGGCACCCGGCCGGACCCTTTGCCACCGCGATTGACCGCCGAAGAAACGGCGGCCCATCAGGCGCTCATCGAGCGGCTCGGCGGATCTGCTCTTTGGAAAGCCTATTCAGGCTAGAGCAAAGGGCGATAAGTTTGGATCATTTGATGGCTGCAGATCGGCTCCACTCGGCCAGGCGCGTCGCGCAGCGCGATGTGGTGCATCGAGCAAGCGACGCAACGCAGCCGATGGGCCGATATGCAGCCACCCTTCGGGCCGGGTGCTTTTGGCCCCTGGCGTCGTTGGCTCGCACTTGTGGTGGGATGGGCACCACGGCGAGCAATCCGCCTAGCCAGAGACCAAAATCGCCACGGTCAAATGGTGCAAACTTATCGCCCTTTGCTCTAAACGTCAGTTGGCGCCGGAAGGTGCCTGGACTTTTGCCTTGGCCTGCTCTTCGGCCATGCGCTGCATGAACATGGCATTGAAATCGATCGGATCGATCAGCAGCGGCGGGAAGCCGCCATTGCGGGTCGCGTCGGCAACGATCTGGCGCGCGAACGGGAAGAGAAGCCGCGGGCACTCGATGAACAGCAACGGAAGCATGTGTTCCTGCGGGAAGTGCTGGATCCGAAACACGCCGCCATATTCAAGCTCGACGTTGAAGACCACTGCGTCGCTGCCTTCATCCTTGGCCTCGACATTGAGCGACAGCCGCACGTCATAGTCGGTTTCCGACATCGGATTGGCGTTGACGTTGACGTTGATGTTGATGGCTGGACCGCCCTCGCGGTTGGCCATGGATTGCGGCGCGCTGGGATTCTCGAAAGAAAGGTCCTTGATATATTGCGCCAGCACATTGAGTGAAGGCTGCGGACCATTGGCCGTCGTCGCGCCGCCGGCTGCCGTCGTTTCGGGTTGGTCTGACATCAAACTGTCCTTAAAATGATGATCTGTCGGCCGGGCCCGGCCAATTCGGGGCACTGGCTAGCATTTCGCCCTGCGGCTTACAACCAAAAAGGCGCGTTGCCGACCGGGGGGCTGCAACAGGCCCTATTCCTTGTTCCAGGGAGAATCACGATCCGGATCGCGCTGAAATTCCTTGGCATCGAGATCAATTGTCTGAGAGGGTCGATCATCATCAGGCTTTTCGCGCGCACCCTCAGCCGGACCATGTGAAAACCCGCCGGCCGAAACCACCGAAACCCGTTTCCGAATCATCGCCCAGCCGGCGTCTCGGATTTGCGGAACGAAGAGCAGGAAACCAAGCGTGTCGGTGATGAAACCAGGTGTGAGCAGCAACACGCCGGCGATCATGATCATCATTCCGTGTACCAGCTCGCGTCCCGGCACCCGGCCGTCCTGCATTTCCGACTGGATTCGGTTGATCAGACCAAAGCCTTGAATTCTCAGTAAAATCGAACCGATAACTGCCGTGACGAACACCATGGCCAGTGTCCAAAGCACGCCGATTTCCCGACCGATGACGATGAATGCGCCGATTTCAGCCAGCGGAACGATCAGGAGGAGAAACGGGATGATGGAAAATGGCATGGACAGTTGTTCCCTGGGGTATTCGGCCCTCAGCAGAGGATACGCGCTGCCGCGCCCGATGGCGACGGTTCTTATACCGCTCATATAGGCATTTCGGCCGGCAACGCGAGTCAAGGTCGAATCCGGTGCAAACACCTGTGGTTCAGGGCCTTGCGCTTTAAGGTTACCGGGATTCTGGATTTGAATGATCAGAGGCAACGGACTATATGAAGAATCAAAAGACTGAAGCGCTTTATAATTTTCCTCTGACCGGTACCGGCGAATGGGTTCGTTTGACTTTGTAACCGTTTTCTTCTTCGTGGCTGCGGTGATCATTTTTCTGCAGTTACGCAACGTGCTGGGCCGTCGGACCGGCAACGAAAGACAGCCTTTCGACCCCTATAGTGCACGTGAAGGCGAGCAAACCGGCTCCGGTGAAGGGGACGATGACAGCAAGGTGATCACCCTGCCACGTCGCGACGGCGACAAGCCGGCCGACGAGCGGTTTGCGGCGGCGGACGATTATTGCGAAGCCGGTACCGACCTCAACAATGGCATTCGCTCGATCATCACAAATGATGAAAGCTTCGAGCCCAAGAGTTTCGTCGAGGGCGCCAAGACCGCCTACGAAATGATTGTCAGCGCCTTTGCCGAGGGCGATCGCAAGACCCTCAAGTCGCTGCTGTCCAAGGAGGTCTATGACGGTTTCGTTTCGGCCATCAAGGAACGCGAACAGCGGTCCGAAACCGTGAATTCGACATTTGTCGGTATCGACAAGGCCGATATTGTCCAGGCCGAGATGAAAGGCAAGGAAGCGCATGTGACCCTGCGCCTCATCAGCCAGCTTATCTCCGCAACCTTCGACAAGGACGGCAATGTTGTCGATGGCGATCCGGACAGCGTGGGAGAGGTCAACGATGTCTGGACCTTTGCCCGCGACACCCGGTCGCGCGATCCCAACTGGAAGCTCATCGCGACCGAATCGGAAGACTGATCCGATATGTCTGCGACGCTGACCCCGGTACCGTTCCATGCGCTGCCGGGATGGACGTCCGACGACCCGACGCCGGTGATCGAGGGCCTGGTCGACTGCGCTGGTCACGTCGAAACAGTCAAACCCTATAAGACGGGCTCGCTGGGCGCCGAAACATCCGAGTACGCTGCTGTCTTTGAGGCGGCGCGTCGCGAGACCATAAGCTCGCCCGAGGACGCACGCAGGTTCTTCGAAGGCCACTTTCAAGCTTTCCGCGTCGATCCGTCCGATCGCATGTGCGGATTTGTCACCGCCTATTACGAACCGGAGCTGACTGTATCCTCCGAACGGTCGGATCGCTTCCGGTATCCGATTTATCGCCGTCCGGACGATCTCGTCGATGTGGACGACGGCAACCGTCCGGAGGGTATGGACGAATCTTACGCGTTCGGACTTGCATCCTCCGAAGGCGTCGACTTCTACCCGGACCGTCACGCCATCGACGAAGGTTATCTCGACGGGCGCGGCCTGGAGATTGCCTGGGCCGACAGCAAGGCCGACGTCTTTTTCATGCACATTCAGGGAGCCGGACGGCTTCGCTTTGAGGACGGCGGCGTCATGCGCGTCTCCTATGCCGCCAAGGCTGGCCATCCCTTCACCCCGATCGGCCGGGTGCTGATCGAATGGGGTGAGCTGGATCGTGAAGCGGCCACCATGCAGGGGATCCGCCGCTGGCTTGCCGACAATCCGGACCGGATGGACTCGTTGTTGTGGCAAAATCGCTCCTACATATTTTTTCGGGAAGCTCCGGTGGCAGACTCGCAACGCGGACCGGTGGCAGCTGCCAAGGTGGCGCTTCGTGCCGGGCGCTCCCTGGCCGTCGACCGACGGATCCACACCTTCGCGACGCCCTTTTTCATTCAGGCCGACCAATTGACCCACCTGGATGATCGCCCCTTCCGGCGGTTGATGCTGGCGCAGGACACCGGCACGGCCATTGTCGGCCCGGCCCGCGGCGACCTGTTTCTCGGTTCGGGCGCCGAAGCAGGCGAACAGGCCGGTTCAGTCCGTCATGACGCGGTGTTTTTTGTCCTGCTGCCCAATCCGGCGGCCGAGAGGCTTGTGCAATGAGCCGCAAGGTCAAGCAACTCAGTCGCGAAGACCGCGTTTTGTGGGGACAGGTCGCCCGCTCGGTGGATGCTTACCCGGGGCGCATGGAGGCACTGGAGTCTCTGCAGGCCGAGGGCCAAGCCCCCTTTTCAGAACCCAACAACCGTTTCAGCCCGCCGCCGTCTTCGAAGGTTGTGCCGCAAGACCAACCGAAGAAGCCTGTTCGAGCGCCGGGCCGCGAACCGGGTGTCGCGCCGATCGAGAAGCCGACCTACCGCAAACTGGCGCGTGGTCGGTTGCCGTTGGAAGCCAGCATCGATCTGCATGGCCTCACCCAGAGCGAGGCCTATGGTCTTCTGCATGGGTTTATCGCGCGCGCCCATGCCAGGGGTCTTCGCCACGTCCTGGTGGTGACCGGAAAGGGCACCTCTTCCGGCGGCGATGGCGTGCTGCGCCGCGCCGTGCCGAACTGGTTGCGCACGCCGGAATTTCGCGGCATGGCGTCGGGCTGTCAGCCGGCCGCCCGCGGCCATGGCGGCGACGGTGCCTTCTATGTGCGTCTGCGCAGGCCCAACCATTGACCCCGTTCGGAGAAGCCATCCGCCGCATGCGCGATGAACGCGGCATTTCACAAAAGAAGATGGCCGACGCGATCGGCGTATCGGCCGCCTACCTGTCGGCGCTCGAGCACGGCCATCGCGGCCAGCCGAGCTGGGAAATGCTGCAACGGATCATCGGCTTCTTCAACATCATCTGGGACGACGCCGAGGAGCTGCAGCGCCTGGCCGGCCTCTCGCATCCGCGGGTAACCATCGATACCGCCGGATTGTCCCCGGAGGCGACCGCGCTCGCCAACAGGTTAGCCGTTTGCATCGCGGACCTCGATGAGGATCGCATCAGGGCACTGCACGCCATTATCGATGGCGATGGCTAGGGTCAGAGCCTGCAATCTGGCTCCAATTTCAACGGCAGTTTTTACAAACAGCGGACGTTCGACAAAATCGGGCCACTACCGGGCTGCGGGGCAAAGCTGCCGTTGCTTGAAATCTCGACATTTCGTGGCGATCATAGATGCCTCGGAAGGGCTTCAAACCGATTCAGGTGCTTCATATGCCGTTTAGTTTTCGATGCCGAACCTGTGGTGAGACCCATGAGGGGCTTCCAAGTTTTGGACCAGATGCGCCGTACAGCTATGCCGCCATGAGCGAACTTGATAGGTCCAACAACGCAGTTTTGGGTAGTGATAACTGTATAATCAAGAACGAATTTTTCTTCGTGAGAGGCCGGATAGAGCTCCCGATCATTGGAACGGATGAATCCTTCGTCTGGCTGGTTTGGTGCTCACTTAGCAAAGAAAGTTATGCTCAATGGGAGGATGCCTATGAGCTGGATAGGCGGTCGCACATTGGTCCTTTTTTTGGCTGGCTCAACACGGAGCTACCGTTCTACGAAGGCTCACTTAATCTGGCTACTTCTGTTCATCTACTCGACAACGGCATAAGGCCATTTGTCGAAATACAAGAAAAAGATCACGCGCTCTTCACAGACCAAAACGAGGGGATACCGCTTCAAAAAGTAGAACAGCTGGTCCACGATCTGCTGCACGCCCAATAGTTATCTTTTGGAATGTGCAGTTTGGGCTCGTTGCCGTCATTTGTTTCCTTTTACGAATGACGAGAGTGGCGGACTAACCTGCCACTCGAATAGGAGACACGAAAGTTAGGTTTCGCTTGCCTCCTTCGGCAATCGCCGGTCGTTCGAGAAATGTCGGGTCAACAAGCGTGTTGCGGACGGAGCTGTCCTTTCGCTAGCGTGTTACATTGCACTCTAGGCTCGTCGTTGTCGGACACACCAAACGGGGTTTGTTTGTTCGGATTGGATCGCTTCGAGTCACAGGATTTGTTGGAGCGATAATAGTGAATTCATCAACTGACAGCCGCCCAGTCGCAATTGTAACAGGGGCAAGCGGGGGGCTCGGCTCAGCGACAGCTCGTGCTCTGGCCAGCGAAGGTTATCGTCTGGTCCTGATGTCCCGTAGCGGGTGTAAGGATATTGCGGAAGAAACGGGGGGAATAGGTATCGCCGGATCGGTGTTGAGCGATGCGGATGTTGACCGAACAGTTGCAACTGCCCTGGATGCTTTTGGTAGGGTAGATGCCGCCATCTTCGGTGCGGGGCGACATAGCGAAGTCATGAAGGGGCATGAGATTCCGGTGCCGCCTCCTGCAACGCGCGACAGCTTTTCCTACGATCCCGAATACAAACGTGAGTTGTTTGATATCCCATGGCCGGCCTGGCACGACGACTATGAAATGATGGTGGTGGCGCCAATGCGGCTGGCCAAAATGGTACTGCCGCATTTTGCTGCTAACGGTCGGGGTTCATTTGTCGCGATTTCCGGCATCGAGGCCGGTCAGCCGAGGTTGCCTTTTTCTCTGGGGCCGACGCGCCTTGCACTGCATGGTTTCATCAAACTCCTGGCCGACCGGTTTGGTCCAGACGGGATTCGATTCAATGCCGTTGCGCCGGGTTTGATGGAAAGTGGACAAACAGAGTTTCATCCAGAATGGGCTGGAACGGTACCCCTCAGACGGGTGGGCCGTAACGAAGAAGTGGGCCGTACAATAGCGTTCTTGGCATCGGACGCGTCCAGTTACATTACCGGTCAATGTCTGACTGTAGACGGCGGCGTAAACAGATCGCTTGGGATTTAAGTCGTCGATGGACAGTCGGCTTCGGGCCCCTAGAAAAGCTCGCGCAACTCGTCGAGTTTGTCGTTGACCAGCCAGCCGTAATAGTTCTCTTGCGGATAGCTCGGCTTCAGCCCCTGGGCCTTTCGACGCTTGTTCTTGCGCGCCAGGACCCGGGCCCTCTGGTCGGGATTGCCGACATTGTAAAGCGTGGCCGTGACGCCGGGGTTCCTTGATATATCGAACCCGGCAACCTGCTTGTAGACGTCGATCGATCGGCGCAGAGCCGCCGCCACATAGGCAAGCGAGATGTCCGGGTTCATGATCGCCTTGTAGACCTCTTCACCGTCGCGGTGCGAGAGCTTGCGATGGCCCGATATCCGGTTGACCTTGTCGGTGTGTTTGAGAGCGGTCAGCGGATTGAGCTGGCCCAGGCCGAAGGTCTGGCCTGCGTAAAACGGCTGAAAGAACACGGCGCTGAAGCGGTCGTTGGGATATTTGCGGCCGTTCACCCGCTTGCCGCGGAACGTCTTTTCCCAAACCTGCTCGCGGCAGGTCCAGAGATCGAAGGAATCGCTCAGCGAGGTGCAACGTTCAAATTCGTCGCGTTTGATGAAGCTGTCGATGTCCTCGCCGCCATAGCTGAACGAGATGCCGCCGGACGCATAGGCCATCGCTTTGATGTAGTACGACTGCAGCCGGTCATAGGCGTCGACATTGTAGGTGTGCTCTCCGACCAGAGCACCGGCAATATGCAGGGGATCAATGCCGTATTTGGCCGCCGCCTTCGAGATCTTGCTGCGCAGTTTGGCATCCTGTTTCAGCAGGTCGCGGATTTTCTCGTATTTGCGGTCGAACGTGGTTTTTGTCTGGCGGGTTCGCTTGACGGAGGCGCCCGGTACGCGAGGCTGGCTGACGTTGCGATTGCCTTCCGGCACCGTGACGATCTTGGCGCTCACAGCCGGCGCGGCGGACACGACGAGGCCCGCAGCCATGCTCAAAACGATTGCCAAACGGCGCCCGATCATCTCCCCCGGTCTCCCTGTCGCCCGGTATACCGGGCTCATTGTTCAACAGCGGGACTCTAGGAATTTGACTTCAAATGTCGAGTATTGATTGGTCCTTGGGCGCTTGTGCTTAATGTCTTCTTTCCGATACCGATGCGTAAAAGTCACAGAATGTAACGTGACAGATCTGCATCCTTGGCGAGATCGCCGACATGTTTGCGCACATAGTCGGCATCGATCACGAACTCGCTGCCGGACTTGTCGGGCGCCTCGAACGAGATTTCGTCGAGCACGCGTTCCATGACGGTCTGCAGCCGACGGGCGCCGATATTCTCGACACTGCCATTGAGTTCGACCGCCACATCGGCAAGCGCATCGATGGCGTCTTCCGTGTAGGTCAGCGTCACTTCCTCGGTTTCCATCAGCGCCACATACTGCTTGATCAGGCTCGCCTCGGTCTCCGTCAGGATGCGACGGAAGTCTTCCTTGGTCAGCGCCCGCAGCTCGACACGGATCGGCAGCCGCCCCTGCAGTTCGGGCAACAGGTCGGACGGTTTCGAGACGTGGAAGGCGCCGGAGGCGATGAACAGGATGTGGTCGGTCTTGATCGGACCGTATTTCGTGGCGACCGTGGTGCCTTCGACCAGCGGCAAGAGATCGCGCTGCACGCCCTCGCGGGAGACGCCGGCGCCCATGCCGCCGTCGCGTGCGGCGATCTTGTCGATCTCGTCGAGGAAGACGATGCCGTCATTTTCCGCGATGCGCATTGCTTCCTGGTTGATCTGATCCTGGTCGAGCAGCTTTTCCGACTCGTCGTTGATCAGCTGTTCGTAGCTTTCCTTGACAGTGGTGCGGATCTTCTTCTGGGGCTGGCCCATGGCCTTGCCCAGCATGTCGGAGAGATTAAGCACGCCGATGTTGGCGCCGGGCATGCCGGGAATCTCGAAATTCGGCATGCCGGAACCGGTGTCCGCCACCTCGATTTCGATTTCCTTGTCATCGAGAAGGCCATCGCGCAGCTTCTTGCGGAAAGAATCGCGTGTCGCCGGCGACGCGGTGCTGCCGACCAGGGCGTCGAGCACCCGTTCCTCGGCGTTGAGATGGGCCTTGGCCTTCACCTCTTCGCGCTTCTTGTCCTTGACCAGGCCGATGCCGATTTCCACCAGGTCCCGGACAATCTGCTCGACGTCACGGCCGACATAACCGACCTCCGTGAATTTGGTCGCTTCGACCTTGATGAAGGGTGCTCCGGCGAGCTTGGCCAGACGGCGTGAAATCTCCGTCTTGCCGACGCCGGTCGGTCCGATCATCAGAATGTTCTTCGGCATGACCTCGTCGCGCAGGTCACCCTCGAGCTGTTGCCGCCGCCAGCGGTTGCGCAGCGCGATGGCAACGGCCCGTTTGGCGTCTTTCTGGCCGATAATGAAGCGATCGAGTTCGGAAACGATCTCGCGCGGAGAATAATTGGTCATGGTTTCAACCTGATTGAAATGGGTTCGGCCGGCTTAACTGGCACCGCCGTCCAGCGTTTCGACGACAATGTTGCCGTTGGTGTAGACGCAGATATCGGCAGCGATTTCCATGGCCCGGCGGGCAATGTCCTCGGCGCTCTTGTCGCTGTCCATCAGCGCCCGAGCCGCCGCATAGGCGAAGTTGCCGCCGGATCCGATGGCCATGGTACCGTGCTCCGGTTCCAGCACATCGCCGGTCCCCGTCAGGGCCAGCGTGATATCGGGGTCGGCCACCAGCATCATCGCCTCCAGCCGGCGCAGATACCGATCGGTGCGCCAGTCCTTGGCAAGTTCCACGCTGGCGCGCATCAACTGTCCGGGATATTGCTCAAGCTTCGTTTCCAGCCGTTCCAGCAAGGTGAATGCGTCGGCGGTTGCACCGGCGAATCCGGCGATCACTTCCTTGCCGCCCGTTTTGGAAGAGCCGATCCGCCGGACCTTGCGCGCATTGCCCTTCATCACGGTCTGGCCCAGGCTGACCTGGCCGTCGCCGGCCATCACCACCTGATCGCCCTTGCGAACCGTAATAATGGTTGTCGCATGCATCACGCCATAGGGGTCGTGTTCGCTCATCGTGCTGTCCTTTGGCTCGGGATTCGAACCCTACAGAAGAAAGGTGCCTACCGCCAATGCGGCCGGGTTCGTAGCCCTATGTATGTCGGATATCCGGCTTTGCAAACCCCCGGCCGAATTTCCGGGGGAAATGGCCGCAGCACGCAGGCCGGTGCGTTCTGGATATTTTCAGCCTGCCCTGTTATGCAGCCGCTATCGCCAACCCATGGAGACGCGTAAATGGCCCAGCAGCGGCAGGATCGCACCGGCAGCGTCAACCGCGCCACCAAGGAGACGGACATCTCCGTTTCGGTGAACGTGGATGGCACGGGATCGTCGAAGATTGCCACGGGAGTGGGCTTCTTCGATCATATGCTGGAGCAGCTATCGCGCCATTCGCTGATCGACATGGAGATTTCCGCCAAGGGCGACCTGCATATCGACGATCACCACACGGTAGAAGATACCGGCATCGCCATCGGACTGGCCTTGTCGCAGGCACTGGGGGAGCGTCGCGGCATTGCCCGCTATGCGTCGATGGACCTGGCCATGGACGAGACGTTGACGCGGGCAGCGCTCGATGTTTCCGGCCGGCCCTTCCTGGTGTGGCACGTGGAGTTTCCGTCACAGAAAATCGGCACCTTCGATACCGAACTGTGCCGCGAGTTCTTCCAGGCGCTGTCGCACAATGCCGGCATCACCCTGCACGTGACCAACCATTACGGCGCCAACAGCCATCATATCGCCGAGACCTGCTTCAAGTCTGTGGCCCGGGCTCTGCGCAGCGCGGTCGAGATCGATCCGCGGCAGGCCGGCGCCATTCCGTCGACCAAGGGAACGCTGGGATAGGAACATGGCCAGCTTTGTCGTTCTGACACCGCCGGACGACCCGGAAGCTCCGGAACGGGCTGAAATCATCCGTGACGGGTTTGCCTGGTTTGCCCTGATCATTCCGGTGTTCTGGTTGCTCTGGCATCGGCTCTGGTTTTCCGCTGCCCTCATGCTGCTGGCTTCGGTCGGCGTCGTTCTCGGCATGGATACCTTTCCCGACTGGACGGCGGCCTTCTTCACCGCCGCCGTCCTGCTTTCGATTTACGTGGCTCTGGAAGGCAACGGTCTGCGCATTGCCAGACGCGAACGCCAGGACTGGCAGGTCGATGCCATCATCGAGGCGCCGAACGGCGCGACCGCCGAGGCGATCTATCTGGCTGAACTTGGTCATACGCCGAAGCGCAAGGTGCCGCCTCCGCCCAGCCGCGGATGGACAGTGCAGCCTGACACGAAGACAGCACCCGCCGACAAAGGACCAGCTCTCGGTCTCCTGGACATAAACGGAAAACACTGATGCGTGTTGCCATCATTGATTACGGGTCGGGCAATCTGCGCTCGGCCACAAAGGCTTTCGAGCGCGCGGCCCGCGAGAGCGGTGTCGACGCGCAGATCGACCTGACCGCCCAACCGGAGGCGGTCGCAACGGCCGACCGGGTCGTCTTGCCCGGGGTCGGCGCTTTTGCCGACTGTCGCCAGGGGCTGGCTGCTGTCGACGGCATGGACGAAGCATTGTTCGAATGCGTCGAAAAGCGCGGCCGGCCGTTTCTTGGCATTTGCGTCGGCATGCAGCTCATGGCGACGCGCGGCCTCGAGAAAATCGTCACCGACGGCTTCGACTGGATTGCCGGTGATGTGAAGCTGATCGAGCCGGACGATCCTGATTTGAAAATTCCGCAGATCGGCTGGAACACTCTGAAGCTGACACGCGATCATCCGCTGTTTGACGGCATTCGAACCGGTCCGGACGGGCTGCATGCCTATTTCGTGCATTCCTATTTCCTCGACGCGACCGATCAAGGCGATGTTCTGGCCGAAACTGACTATGGCGGTCCGGTAACGGCGGCCGTGGCGCATGGCAATCGGGCCGGCACCCAGTTTCACCCGGAGAAGAGCCAGACGCTTGGACTTGCCCTGATCGCCAATTTTCTGAGGTGGACGCCATGATCCTGTTTCCGGCCATCGACCTGAAAGACGGCGAATGCGTTCGCCTCAAACTGGGCGACATGAACGAGGCGACGGTCTATAATACCGATCCCGCCGCGCAGGCTCAAGAGTTTGAAAAACAAGGCTTTTCGTGGTTGCACGTTGTCGATCTCAATGGCGCCTTCGCCGGAGAGAGTGTCAACGGCGCCGCCGTGGAGGCTATTCTTGCGGCAACCGGCAATCCGGTGCAGCTCGGCGGCGGCATCCGCACGCTGGACAACATCGCCTACTGGCTCGAAAAAGGCTTGGCGCGGGTCATTCTCGGCACCGTCGCGGTGCGGGACCCGGACCTGGTCAAACAGGCCTGCCGCGACTTTCCCGAACGGATTGCGGTCGGCATCGACGCCCGAGGCGGCAAGGTCGCCGTCGAGGGGTGGGCCGAAGCCTCTGAACTCGGTGTGGTGGACCTGGCGCAACGTTTCGAAGGCGCTGGCGTGGCGGCCATCATTTACACCGACATCGATCGCGACGGCGTGCTTACCGGGATAAACTGGGAGCAGACGCTGGCCCTGGCCGACGCGGTGGATATTCCGGTCATTGCCTCCGGCGGACTGGCGTCCATGGCCGATATTCTGCGTATGACCATGCCGGATGCCGGTCGCCTGGAGGGCGCGATTTCGGGCCGCGCGCTCTATGATGGCCGCATCGATCCGGCCGAGGCGCTGGCGCTGCTCGCCGGAGCGCCGGGAGAATTGCCATGACCCTGAAAGCCCGTGTCATTCCCTGCCTCGACGTCAAGGACGGTCGCGTGGTCAAAGGCGTCAATTTCGTCGATCTGATCGATGCCGGCGATCCGGTGGAATCGGCGAAAGCCTATGATGCCGCGGGTGCCGATGAGCTCTGTTTTCTCGATATCACGGCGTCCTCCGACAATCGCGAAACGATCTACGACGTGGTTGCCCGCACCGCGGAGCATTGTTTCATGCCTCTGACCGTCGGCGGCGGCGTACGCACCGTCGACGATATCCGCAAGCTGCTTCTGGCAGGCGCCGACAAAGTGTCGATCAACACTGCGGCCGTGAAAAACCCTGATTTTGTGCGCGAAGCAGCCGACAAGTTCGGCAATCAGTGCATTGTCGTGGCCATCGACGCCAAGCGGGTCTCCGCCGATGGCGAGCCGGATCGCTGGGAGATCTTCACCCATGGCGGTCGTGAGCCAACCGGCATCGATGCCATCGAATTCGCCAGGAAGGTCGTCGCACTGGGCGCCGGTGAAATTCTGCTGACGTCCATGGATCGTGACGGCACCAAGCAGGGTTTCGACATTGCCCTCACCCGGGCCATTGCCGACGCGGTGACCGTGCCGGTGATCGCCTCTGGCGGTGTCGGCACGCTCGATCATCTGGTCGATGGTGTGCGCGAGGGCCACGCGACGGCGGTGCTGGCGGCCTCGATTTTTCACTTCGGCACCTATACGATCAGGCAGGCCAAGGAGCATATGGCCGAAGCCGGATTGCCAATGAGGCTCGACTAGAGCGCTTTGTTAGCGGATAGGGTCATTTGATGGAGGAAAATCGGTTCACTCGGCAAGGCGCGTCGCGCAGCGCGATGTGGTGCATCGGGCAAGCGTCGAAACGCAGCCGATGGGCCGATTTTCCCCACCCCTTCGGGGCCGGGCGCTTTTGGCCCCTGGCGTCGTTGGCTTGCACTTGTGGTGGGCCGGCACCACGGCCTGCAACCCGCCTAGCCAGAGACCAAAATCGCCGCGGTCAAATGACCCTATCCGCTAACAAAGCGCTCTAACAAGGGGTTGAAAATGGCCGACTTTTCGCTCGCCGATCTGGAACGGATTGTTGCTCGCCGCGCCGGCGCTCCGGTCGATGAATCCTGGACGGCCAAGCTGGTCTCATCCGGCCGCGAGCGGGCAGTCAAGAAATTCGGCGAGGAGGCAATCGAAACGACGATTGCCGCGATGCTCGAAGACAACGAAAGTCTCACAGCGGAAACCGCCGATTTGCTCTATCATCTGCTGGTAGTGCTCCATATCGCCGGCATTCCGCTCGCCGATGTGATGGCGGAGCTTGAACGGCGAACGGCCCAGTCGGGCCTGCAGGAAAAGGCGGGGCGGACGTCATGATGAACGAACACGCCAAGGCACCGGCGGAAGGTGAGCTCGACCATTTCGCGCCATCCGATTATTCGCCCTATCGTTTCTTTACCGCGGAACGCTGGGCCGAATTTCGTGCCGACACGCGGCTGACCCTGACCGAGGACGAAGTGCGGCGGCTGCGCTCGCTGAACGACCCGGTCGATCTGGACGAAGTCCGCCGCATCTATCTGTCGCTGTCGCGGCTGCTGTATGCCCATGTGGAGGCGTCGAGCCTGCTGTTCGATCAGCGCCGGCATTTCCTGTCGCTGCCCAACGCGTCCAAGACGCCTTACATCATTGGCATTGCCGGTTCGGTCGCGGTCGGAAAATCAACCACGGCCAGGGTGTTGAAGGAGTTGCTCACCCGCTGGTCCGGCAGTCCCAAGGTCGACCTGGTGACGACCGACGGTTTCCTGCATCCCAACGCCTATCTGCGGCGCGAAAACCTGATGGACAAGAAGGGTTTTCCCGAAAGCTACGACGTCGGGACGCTGCTGCGCTTCCTGGCGCAGATCAAGGCCGGCCAGCCGAATGTGCGAGCTCCGTGCTATTCCCACCTGACCTACGACGTCATCCCCGACAAGTACATTGAGATCGACCGGCCGGACATCCTGATTTTCGAGGGCATCAACGTGTTGCAGGTGCGCGATTTGCCGGAGGACGGCAAGATCGTGCCGTTCGTATCAGACTTTTTCGACTTCTCGATCTATATCGACGCGCCGGAAGACCAGATCCACAAATGGTATGTGGAGCGGTTCATGCGGCTCAGGGAAACGGCGTTCAAGAACCCGGAATCCTTCTTCCATCGCTACTCGACCATATCGGAGGATGCGGCTCGCGCCATCGCTCATGGCCTGTGGGAAAACATCAACCTGAAGAACCTGCGCAACAACATCCTGCCGACCCGCCCGAGGGCCAATCTGATCCTGACAAAGGGTCCGGATCACCTGATCGAACAGGTGGCGCTGCGCAAGCTCTAGGAAACTAGCAGCAGGTATTGCCCTCTTGAATCGGTGGGCAGGGAACGGTGGCGTAGGAGCAAAAAACGCAGCAGTCGCCTTCCTTGGGCTTGAGCAGCGCACCACATCCCTTGCAGTCATAGAACCACTGGCATGCATCGGTCGGCATTGTTTCAGTCTCGACATGCCCACAGTCCGGGCAGGTTATTGTCGAACGGAGCTCTACTCTCGCTGGCGTCGCCATAGCGCATATCCCGTCATCACTATGAAAATTGCCAGGGCCGGCAGCAAAACGATGTCCAGATAGCCAATCGCGGCCGACAGTCCGACTGCCGAAAACAACAGTGCAAGCGCTGGCGTAAAGCAGCAGATTGCCGCCACAATCGTACCCACGATACCAATCGGAAGAAGTCGGTCTTTCAAGGTGTCTCCGTTGGATTTTGGCATCTTCTCCCAAATATGCATCCTGTAGCCGCTACAGGATCAAGGGCTGAATCATGTTTCCCATTGGACAGGCTGCACAACGAAGCGGCGTTACCATCGAAACCATCCGCTACTATGAGCGCGAGGGCATTGTTCCAAAACCGGATCGAACGGCCTCGGGCAGGCGGGCGTATTCAGAAGGTGACATTGCCCGCCTCCGCTTTGTCAAAAAATGTCGGGACCTGGGCTTTCCAATATCCGGTGCCAGGTCACTGCTCGGATTGACCGACGGCTCTGAGACAAGCTGCGCGACGGCACAAACGATTGCTTCCAAACACCTTGCGGATGTGCAGCACAAGATGGCGGAGTTGAAGCGCATGGAGAAAGCGCTGGTCGAGATGATCAGGTTGTGTGACGGCAATGACGGACAATGCCCGATATTGGACCATCTGTTGTCCGAGTTTTGAAGAGAGTCCGGAGTGGGTCGAACGGGTGGTGCTGCGCAGGCCGCTGAATGCCGTTTAACGCGCCGTTTACCCCGCTTCTATAGCTTCAAAACACTCTATTGAAGCGCGATTGGCCAATCCGATGAAGCACTCCGCCAGCCGGGCGAATGACAGGGCGGCACCCGTCTATTCCCTGGTTCTTCCCATTTACAACGAAGAGGCCGTCTTGCCGCTTCTGGTGCGGCGAATTGGAGAACTGCTCGATCGCCTCGACGGACCATGCGAAGCGATATTTGTCGATGACGGTTCCAGCGATACCAGCGCCATCTTTTTGCGCGACCTTGCCCGTCGCGATAGCCGCTGCAAGCTGATCGAGCTGTCGCGCAATTTCGGCCACCAGATTGCCATCACTGCCGGCATGGATGCCGCGGAGGGCGAAGCGGTCATCGTCATGGATGCGGACCTGCAGGACCCACCGGAGGTGGTGTTCGACCTCATCGCCAAGTGGAAGGAAGGGTTTGAAATCGTCTACGCCCGCCGTATCCGGCGCGAGGGCGAAGGCTGGTTCAAGCGAACAAGCGCCAATATCTTCTACCGCATCCTGGATCGCATGACGTCGGTCAACATCCCGCGCGACGTCGGCGACTTTCGCCTGGTCGGACGCAAGGCGCTGGCCACCTTCAAGAGCATGCCGGAGCGCGACCGGTTCGTACGCGGCATGTTCGGCTGGATGGGCTTTCGTCAGACCGAGGTGCCGTTCGAGCGACCGCCGCGCGCCGCCGGCGAAACCAAGTATCCGTTCTGGAAGATGCTGCGGCTCGCCGTGCACGCCATTGTCAGCTTCTCGGAAAAACCATTGCGCGTGGCGCTATGGGTCGGCTTCGCGATTTCTGCCTGTGCCGCCCTGTTCGGGATCTACGCGGTGCTCGCCTGGTTCTTCAAATCGAGCATGGTCGAGGGCTGGACATCGACCATCGTTGTCGTCAGCTTCCTGTTCGGCATCAACCTCTTCATGACGGGCATTATTGGTCTCTACGTCGGCGGCATTTACGCCGAAGTGAAGCGGCGCCCGCTCTATGTCGTCGACAAGCTCACCGGTTTCGAGCGTGTTCCGGCGCAGGAACCCAAGGCCGTGCACGAGAAGGGTGCGGCCTGATGTCGACGCTGTTCGACGGTTACCGCTCGGATTATGGCGACGTCGTCGAGGACTCCGTCAGCTTCTCCGGGCTGAAACACGATTTTTTCCTGCAGGCAAAGGTCGATATCCTGCGTGGCATTATCGCCGCGCGCGGTCTCGACAGGGACGGACAACCGCCGCGCACGCTGGATGTTGGCTGTGGCATCGGCGCTCTGCACCCGTTCTGCCGCGCCCTGTTTCCTGAACTGAGCGGCTGCGACATTTCCGCTGAATCGATCGAGCGGGCGACATCCGACAATCCCTGGGCCGACTACCGTGCCTATGCGCCGCCGCGCCTTCCCTATGACGATGATACGTTCGACCTGGCTTTCGCGGTCTGCGTGGTCCACCACGTTCCGCCGGCGGACTGGCCCGGATTCGTTGTCGAAATGCGGCGCGTGGTCCGTCCCGGTGG
Source organism: Hoeflea sp. (assembly GCA_965216535.1). Lineage (GTDB taxonomy): Bacteria > Pseudomonadota > Alphaproteobacteria > Rhizobiales > Rhizobiaceae > Hoeflea_A. The sequence continues at coordinate 166,642 of OZ244175.1, read as the reverse complement.
AGCCGTCTGCCTGATCGAGCACAACCCGCTCAATCCGTTGACGCGGCTTGCCGTGCTGCGCTGCCCGTTCGATGAGGATGCAGTGCTGCTGGGACGGCGCAAGGCCGAGAAACTGCTCGCCGGTGCCGGCCTGACGGAAATTGCAAGCGATCATTTCCTGCTGTTTCCGCGCTCCGGCCGGCTGGTGCGGGCGATCGAGCAGCGACTGGCCGCTTTGCCGCTGGGCGCTCAATATGCAAGCAGCGCGAAGGTCTGAGACCTCATGCGCAATCATCTCCAGTCCGTCTCTCGCTTTGCCCTCGTCGGTCTGACGGCAACCGGCATCTACGCCGTCCTGGCCATGTTGCTCGGATCATGGATGCGTGACGATGCCGGACAGGCGGCGGCTTCGCTTTTGGCCTATGGGGCGGCGGCGGTCTTTTCCTACTGCGCCCACCGGATCTTCACTTTCGCGTCCAGTGGTTCCTACCGGTTCGAGATTCCGCGATTTGTCGTGTTGACGCTGAGCGGCGTCACGATCTCCTTCATTGTACCACTCGTGCTGGCGCAATGGCTGCTTTTGCCGATGATCATTCCGGTGGCCGTCGTCTGCGTGGTCATCCCATTGCTCAACTACATTGCGCTGGATCGCTGGGTGTTCGGCGTCAGCACCGGCAACGGATAGGCCTCCATGGCCGATGTTGTCGCACGCTCCGACCGAACACAGCCGACCCTGTCCACAGACCGGCTGTTCGCGATCATCGGCTGCGTGGCCATTGTCGCGACTTCGCTTCTGTTGAACCAGCGCGCCGGCACCGTCAGCGACGTTTCCTGGAACATACACATCATCGAACGGCTGTGGTCCGGGCAGCGCCTCTATATCGACATCATGGAGGCCAACCCGCCCTTTACCGTCTGGCTTTATTGGCCGGCCGTCTGGATGGCGAACAGGCTCTCGATCGCGCCGGAAATCGGCATCTTGGCCTATACCTATGCTGCCGTGTTCATTGGCTTCGCCCTCACGGCGACGATTGTTCGGCGCGGCGGTTTGCTGGCAGCCGAAGCGCGCTGGTGGCTATGGCCCGCGCTTCTGGCAATCCTGCTGATCCTGCCTGTCGGAGCATTTTCGCAGCGCGAACATATCGGGCTGGCTTTGTTCCTGCCGCTTCTGGCCGTCATGGCCTGGCGACGGCGCGAAACGGGCGTGAACCGACCGCCGTTGACACTGGCGGCGCTCGCCGGGCTGGCCGGGTCTGTCATGATAGTGGTCAAGCCTCACTGGGCGCTGGCAATAGCTCTGCCGGCGCTGTGGACCGCGGTATCGCGGCGCTCGTTCGCGGCGCTCTTCAACATCGAATTCGTCATCATCGGCACCATCGCCACCGGCTATTTGCTGGTCGTGCTGGCCATTCACCCTGAGTTTCTCGACGCTCTCTACCCGCTGCTCAAACTGGTCTACCTGCCGATCCGCGCGGAAACCAGTGATTGGCTGCCGATAGCCATCATCTTCACGGTGTCGCTGTCGGTCTGGATACTGTGTCGCAGCCGCGGACCCGTATCGCCCCTGGCCGATGTGGCGGCGCTCGCGGCCATCGGGTTTTTCATCGCCATGGTGGTCCTTGGCAAAGGCTGGTACTACCACCGCTACCCGGCCCAGGCGACTGCACTGATCGCCTCGATCCTGGCCCTGGAACAGCTCCTGCGGCAAGGCGGCGGCAGTGCGGTTTATCGCATCGGCTGCGTTGTCCTGGCACTTGTAGCCTTTGCCCGTCCGCTCCATGACTGGTCGACCCGAGAGGGCAAGGCGGATGCCGCGTTGGTTGCCGACATCCAAGGTCAAACGAACAATCCGAGCGTGCTGATCGTTGGTTCCGATATCGGACTGACCTTTCCGCTCCTGCGGCAGATCAACGGTCGCATGAGTGCACCCTTTTGCAGCGACTGGGTGCCGGCCCACGCTTTGCATCGGTTGAACGAAGGCGAACTGGCCGCCGACGGCTTGGAAGCTGAGCAGCTTCGTGCCGTGTTCGACGACTATGTCGAAAACAAGCTTGCAGCGATGCGCGCAGAGCGCCCGGACCTCATCATCGAGGCCAAATCCGGGAGTTCACTGGATTATCATTGGGTGCGCCATCTGCAAGCCATGCCGGCCTACCGGACCATTCTGGCCAACTACGAACCTTTGACGGAAAACCGCCATATCGCCGTGTGGCAACGCAAGGCCCGCGCGGCTATCGAGCCTTTCGGTCTCCGCGGTTCGCTCGATGCCGTCAATCCGGTTTGGTAACCCGCCGCAATGTCAGATTGATGCGTCCGCCGTCCTTCAGCAGCGTCGAGCTTTGCGGATAGATCCGATCGACGCCGTGATAGCGCAGCCGTGACGGGCCACCGAGCAGCACGACGTCACCGCTGGCGAGCCGTATCGACCGGGTTTTGCCACCTCGGGCGGTCCCGCCGATGCGAAACAGGCAATCATCGCCCAGCGAGACTGAAAGCACGGGCGCGTCGAATTCTTCCTCGTCGCGGTCCTGGTGCAAGCCCATTTTTGCGGTGTCCGCATAGAAGTTGATCAGGCAGGCCTCCGGTGGCGCCGGATAGTCGGCCAGGTCTTGCCACAGCGCCATCAGCTCAGCCGGGATCGGGGGCCACGGCTTGCCGCTGACCGGGTGGGTGCCCTGATAGCGATAGCCACGCTCCTTGTCGGTCACCCAGCCGAGCGATCCGCAATTGCTCATTCGGACCTGCATCGGTTTGCCGCTGCGTGGCATGGTCGGGACGTACAAGGGCGCCTGCCGGACGACATCGCGCACGGCATCGAGCAGCGCCTGCTGTGCCGGCCGGTCGAGATAGGCCGGCAGATGCAAAGTGCCGTCTGGAAGGCCGTCCATGAAGCTCCGATCTAAAGTGTCGATGCGTCCGGAATGCGCAGCACCTGCCCGGGATAGATCTGCTCCGGATCCGTCAGCATCGGCCCATTGGCCGAGAGAATGGTCGCATATTTCTCGCGCTCACCCTTGCCGTAAGCGGCCTCGGCAATCGACCACAGGTCGTCTCCGACTTCAACGCTGTAAAGGACTGGCGTTTCCGGGGCGCCCCCAGCGACCAACAACCCGGTTGCGTCGACACCGGCAATGCCGTTGGTATTGCCGACCGCCACGACTGACTTTTCAAACACCGTCTGGTCCGCAACTGTGCCTGCCAGGAGGATTTTGTCGCCGTCTACCGAAACAGTGACGCCCGCGGTCCCCAGTCCCAGGGTATCGAGGTCCCGCTTGACATGGGCGGCATCCGGTGCGCCCGCTTCCCCTCTCTGCGGCCCCGCCGCTTTCACAAAACTGAATATCCCCATCTTGGCCCCCAATGCCGAATTGCTGTTGTAGATTACAAATTACCCTGAATCGCGCTGCTCATAGAGAAAAGTCACAGCGAAGGGCGTTCACTCATGGATTAGTGCCTGCTGAACAGATCGGCGCGTGACCAGTATGGAATATAGCCGCCGCTCGAATCTCGCTGATGCGCGGAGAAAAAGGCTTCTTCAAACGCTGCTCTGTCATTTTCTGCCAGACGCCGGTCTGCATCCACGCGGATGAGATCGTGAAGCATGCCGGCAGGTGAATCAGTTCTGTATTTTGAGGCAAAATGAAGGGTTCGAATACGCTCCAGCGGTCCAGTCGCCGTTGCGTGGTCCAACGCCTTTTGTGCCTCGGCATAGACTGCGCTTTCATCATCGATAAACCGCATGACGGGAAAAATCGGGTCGGCAGCTTCAGGTTCGATAACGAGCATTCGCCCACCGCTTCGGGTCAATCGGCACGCTTCCTGGACAGCGGTATTCATGTCATCCGTATGATGCAGGCTGAATGAAAACAGCGAGACGTCAAACTCCTCCGTCTCCAGACCTGTCGCTTCCGCAGCGGCCTCGACGTAGCGAATTTCTTCGCCGTCGCTCTGCGCGACCTTCAAGGCTTCCGCGTTCGGCTCGACACCGGTGACGCACGCCCCCAACACATCAAGTTTCCGCGTCACCTCACCCGTTCCGGCACCGATGTCGACGACTTTGAGTCCACCAATGTCCCCAAGGAGTTTGCTGACCACTGTTTCCGTTTCCAGGAAGGGGCGATCACTCACCTTGAAACCTCAAATGGTGTTGAGGTGCCCGGGCGATACCGCACCGCCGCTTTGAAAAGACTGAAAATCCCCATCCTGGCCCCCTAAGTCCGAATCGCTCAGACAGCCTACAGCAAATAGTCTTAAATAAAAGAATATGAAAACCATTCAGTTTGAAGCGCAGCGGAGCACTGCTTCAAGTTTAGAGTCAACCCATTGGAGAAACCCTCAACCGCCACAATTGTGCCGTTGATTGGCGATAACCCAGCGAGATCTCTCCACACCGTTCAATTGCGGAATTTCGTTGTCAATGAAGGGCCCTATAATCAAGGCTCAAGGAAGCAACTCTTTGCTGGGAGATGCCTTTTCCAAGGCAATGTCCGCCGGGCTTGCTCCGCTGCTTCAAGCGGGAAGCAAGGCGGCCGAGCTTTATCCGCATGATGAGCAGGGATTGTTGAGAGTGCTCCATTATCGGGTGCAGTCTGCGAGGATTGCAAATCGGCGGAGCCGATGGTTTGGAGGCCGTTTTTACAATTGGATGGCGGGTGAAGACCCGCAATACCTGCCGATGTCCGGAACCCATCTGCGACAGGCATTGACCGTTGCCGGACTCGAAACCCCGGATCCGGTTGTTCCACACGGCCGATACCTGCTTCGATTGGATGTAGGCGAAAAGGCCCGGGATTTATTGCTCGACAAGCGCGGCAACACATTCAAACACCAGTGATGTCAATTTTGCCGTTGTGTCGTGATGAGACTGACCTAGGATCGCGCCAAAATCACTCCGGCATACCAAGGGCGGACATATGGCAAGGGTCAAATGGGGAATCATCGGTCCCGGCGCGATCGCCGGAAATTTTGCGCAAGGGCTCAGCGAAAGCGAAAGTGGTGAGCTTTTTGCCATAGCCAGCCGATCAGCCGAGCGCCGTGATGCCTTCGGCGACAAATTCGGCGTCGATCCGGCTCGACGCTATGACAGCCATTCGGCGCTTCTGGCCGACAAGGACGTCCGGGCGATCTACATCGCCACACCCCATCCCTTCCACGCCCAGCTGTCGATCGACGCGATCCGCGCCGGCAAGGCGGTTTTGTGTGAAAAGCCCGGCGGTCTTTGCGCCGGAGAACTGGTTGCCGTGACGGAAGCCGCTGCCCAGGAAGGTGTGTTCTACATGGAAGGGCTGATGTACCGAACACACCCTCAGATCGCTCGCCTTGTCGAGCTCCTGCGTGCAGGCACCATCGGCTCGGTGCGGCATATCGCGGCGAGCTTCGGTTTTGCCGCATCGGTCGATGCCACCTCCCGGCTTTTCAATCCCGCGCTCGCCGGTGGCGCCATTCTTGACGTGGGCATTTATCCGGTCTCACTCGCCCGTCTGGTTGCCGGTGTCGCTCGCGGCTCCGGTCCCGCCGATCCGATCCGTGTGGCTGGTCTCGGCGTCGTCGGGTCGACCGGCGTCGACGAGGTCGCTCGCGCCCATCTTCTGTTCGACGGCGGCATCACGGCCGAAGTATCGACGGCGGTGACGCAGGAGATGGCGAATGATGCGGTGATCACCGGTTCGAAAGGCACCATCCGGCTCCCTGATCCCTGGACGCCAGGCCGGGATACAGGGCCGTCCGATGCCGTGATCGAGGTGACGGTCGATGGCAGGACCAGCATCGAGACGTTGGAGGACCCGCGCATGCTGTTTGCCCATGAAGCCGAAGCTGCATCTCGCGCGATCCTGGACGGCGAAACGTCCCCGGCCTTCCCGGCGGCTGATGCAGCCGATTCGCTCGGAACGCAGCGGGTGCTCGACGACTGGCGCCGTCAGTGCAACTACCAGCTTCCAGGAGACACCGTTGCTGGCCTCCGCCGGCTTTCCGGAGCCCTGCCGAAAGGCCTGCCGGCGATGCGCATGGCCCGTATTGCAGGTCTGGATCGCGACGTCAGTCAACTGATTCTCGGCTGCGATAACCGCGATCATCTCGAAGAGGGAGCAATCGTCTGGGACACCTGGTTCGAAGCCGGTGGCAACGCCTTCGACACCGGCTTCGTTTATGGCGGCGGACGGCATGAGGAAGTGCTCGGTCGTTGGATGACCGGTCGTGGCGTGTCGAAAGACTGCGTTGTCGTGGTCAAGGGCGCACACACGCCCTATTGCACACCGGAAGCCATCGAGGTGCAGCTGGCAATCTCGCTCGATCGTCTCCAGCTCGATCACGCGCCGATCTATATCATGCACCGGGACAACGCCGACGTGCCGGTTGGCGAGTTCATCGATGTGCTGAACCGGATGAAAGACGCTGGCAAAATCGGTGTTTTCGGCGGGTCGAACTGGACGGTCGAACGGTTTGCCGAAGCCAATGAACATGCGGCGGAAGCCGGTCGGACCGGTTTGTCCGTCCTCAACAACAATCTGTCGCTGGCGGTGATGGAACAGCCCGTATGGCCTGGATGCCTGAGCGCAAATACTGCGCAGGCTCTGGATTATCTCAGGCGCACCGGTACGGCGCATTTGAGCTGGTCTTCCCAGGCGCGCGGATACTTCGTCGAAGCGCATCTGCGAACGGCACTTTCCGATGACACGTCGCCGGATGCCTGTTTCGCCAGTGCTGCCAACGAGGAGCGCCGCCGCCGCGCCGAAAAGCTGGCGAGGGAACGCGGCGTCGGGACCCACCATGTATCCGCAGCATGGGTCCTGTCGCAAAGCTTTCCATCCTTTGCGTTGATCGGGCCCCGCACTCCCGGCGAGATCGCCACGACCCTGCCGGCCCTGGCGGTCACGCTGTCGGCCGGAGAGGTTGCCTGGCTGAACCTGGAGAGAGACGATCGGGGTTAGAGCAAATGGTGCAAACGTATCGCCCTTTGCTCTAATCGAAGTCGATCGAACCGCGGTTTTTCTTCAGCGTCGAACGGCTGGACTTGGCCTTCAGCCGCCGCTCGACCGACGCCTTGGTGGGTCGGGTCTTGCGCCGCTTCGGTGGCGGCGGCGCGGCGGCCTTGACGATCAACTCCTTCAGCCGGTCGCGCGCGTCTTCCCGGTTGCGTTCCTGGGTTCGAAACCGGTCGGCCTCGATGACCAGCACGCCGTCCTTGCTCAAACGACGGCCTGCCAGCTTTCCGACATTGGCCTTCACCCGATCCGGAAGCGATGGCGATGACCGCACGTCGAAACGCAGCTGCACGGCTGTCGCAACCTTGTTGACGTTCTGCCCGCCCGGGCCGGAAGCGCGTATGAACTGCTCCACCAGCTCCCAACCGGCTATCGTGATCGCGTTGTTGACGTAAAGCGGTTCGCTGGCCATGGCCTCAGGTCCGTTAAACCGTCCTCAACTGGGGACGGGCGGACGCCATAGCAAAAAAAACGCGGTGCCGCCACGTGGGGCGACCCCGCGCATTCATTCGGATGGCTGCTGAGGTCTATTCCGCCGCCTGTGCCATTTGCGGTGCGGCACCCAGAACGTCGGTGCCGACATGCTCTTCGAACTTGGCGAAATTGTCGCTGAACATGGCCACCAAACGCCGCGCCTGGGCATCGTAGGCGACCGGGTCGGCCCAGGTCGAGCGCGGATCGAGGATGGCGGAATCGACCCCGTTGACGGCGACCGGTACCTGGATGCCGAAATGCGGGTCCGTGCGGAATTCGGCCGCGTTGAGGGAACCGTCGAGAGCAGCAGCCAGCAGCGTGCGCGTCGCCTTGATCGGCATGCGCGAGCCGGTGCCGTAGGCCCCACCTGTCCAGCCGGTGTTGACCAGCCAGCAATCGACATCGTGGCGCGCGATCAGGTCACGCAGCAGGTTGCCGTATTGCGACGGGTGGCGCGGCATGAACGGTGCCCCGAAGCAGGTCGAGAAAGTGGCCTGCGGCTCGGTCACGCCCTTTTCCGTGCCCGCAACCTTGGCCGTGTAGCCCGACAGGAAGTGGTACATGGCCTGCGCCGGCGCCAGCCGGGCGATCGGCGGCAGCACGCCGAAGGCGTCGGCCGTCAGCATGATAATGTTCTTCGGCTGGCTTGCCCGGCCGCTGGTGCTGGCATTCGGAATGAAATCCAGCGGATAGGCGCAGCGGGTGTTTTCTGTCAGCGAACCGTCATCGAAATCCGGCTCGCGCCGGTCATCGAGGACGACGTTTTCGAGCACCGTGCCGAAACGCTGTGTCGTGGCATAGATTTCCGGCTCGGCTTCCTCCGACAGTCGAATGGTCTTGGCGTAGCAGCCACCTTCGAAATTGAACAGGCCGTCGTCGCTCCAGCCGTGCTCGTCGTCGCCGATCAGCGTGCGCGCCGGATCGGCCGATAATGTCGTCTTGCCGGTGCCCGACAGGCCGAAGAAGACGGCTGCGTCGCCGTCCGGACCTTCATTGGCCGAGCAGTGCATCGGCATGACGCCGGTTTGCGGCAGCTGATAATTGAGCGCCGTGAACACCGACTTCTTCATTTCGCCGGCATAGGACGTACCGCCGATCAGCACCAGGCCGCGCTCCAGATCGACCGCGATGACGGTTTCGCTGCGGCAGCCGTGACGCTGCGGATCGGCGCGGAAACTCGGCAGGTCGATGATCGTCAGCCTGGGCGCGAAAGCGTTGAGTGCCGAACGCTCCGGGCGGATCAGCAGATTGCGGATGAAAAGCGAGTGCCAGGCATATTCAGTGACGACCCGCGTCGGCAAGGCGTGGGCCGGATCGGCACCGCCAATCAGGTCCTGGACGAACAATTCCTTGCCCTGGGCATGCGCCAGCATATCTTCGCGCAAGGTTGCGAAGTGCTCCGGCTGCATGGCCTTGTTGTTGTCCCACCAGATCTGCGGCTCGGTGACGGCGTCACGAACCACGAACTTGTCTTGTGCCGAGCGGCCTGTGTGCTGGCCGGTGATCGCCCGCAACGCGCCCTGCGCAGTCAGTTGCGCCTCACCGCGGCATAGCGCCTGCTCGTAAAGCTCGGCCTCGACCAGATTGTAATAGACGTGCTGTAGCCCCTGAAAACCGGCTGTTTCGACACCGACGGTCGGATTGCGCGTGCCTGATTCAGAAACTGCTGCTCGCATCGTCTATTCGCCTTTTCGCTGGGTGGCCGTTGAAAATTCGCCGGACATTAGGGGCAGACTTTAAACCCCGCAACAGAAACTTCGGAAAAAGATTAATAATTTCAAGATATTAATCGATTTAAAAAACATTCAAATATTTTAAATCGGTTGAAATTCTGTTTAGTTCTCAATTAAAGACCGATGGGCGCGCACGGGATGAGCGGAAAGGTCGCCGCGAAAATGACAAGCCAGGCGTTTTGTGCCACATTTTGTTCTACCTTTGCTCTCATGACACCCGGCGGTTAAAGGGGGTATCGGCCGGGTCCGACGGGCCCGGGCTGATCGAGACTAGACGGAGAACACCACATGCAGACCATCGCGCTCGTCGACGACGACCGCAATATCCTCACTTCCGTGTCCATTGCTCTGGAAGCTGAGGGATATCGTGTCGAAACCTATACGGACGGCGTTTCGGCCCTGGAGGGATTGGTTGCCCGGCCACCGCAACTGGCCATCTTCGACATCAAGATGCCACGCATGGACGGTATGGAATTGCTGCGCCGCATGCGCCAGAAACTCGATATTCCGGTGATTTTCCTGACATCGAAGGATGAGGAGATCGACGAACTGTTCGGGCTCAAGATGGGGGCCGACGATTTCATCACCAAGCCCTTCTCGCAGCGCCTGCTGGTCGAGCGGGTCAAGGCGATCCTGCGCCGCGCATCGGGCCGTGACGCCATCGCTCCGGCCAAGAGCGGCGCCGAGGAAAGCACCACGCTCGAGCGCGGCCAGCTGTCCATGGACCAGGAGCGCCACACCTGCACCTGGAAAGGCCAGCCGGTGACGCTGACGGTCACGGAATTCCTGATTTTGCACTCTCTGGCGCTGAGGCCCGGTGTGGTCAAGAGCCGTGACTCGCTCATGGACGCCGCCTATGACGAGCAGGTTTATGTCGACGACCGGACGATCGACAGCCACATCAAGCGGCTGCGCAAGAAATTCAAGATGGTCGACAACGATTTTGATATGATCGAAACGCTCTACGGGGTCGGGTACCGGTTCCGGGAAGACTAGGGTCTGTAGACCAAGGCATGACGGCAGGTCTCGAGCACGAAGATATCGCCAAGACGGTTTCGGCCGCTTCGCAGGAAGAAGCGCAGCGGCGCTCGTGGACCTATCCCTTCGGTCTGGTGCGCCGCGGTTTCAGCCGCATCATCTTCTCCAGCCTTACCCGCCGCATCCTGTTTCTCAACCTGGCGGCCCTGCTGGTTCTGCTGTCGGGCATCCTCTACCTGAACCAGTTTCGCGAAGGATTGATCGACGCCCGCGTCGAAAGCCTGCTGACCCAGGGTGAGATCATCGCAGCAGCAGTTGCCGGCTCGGCCAGTGTCGAGACCGACTCGATCACCATCGACCCGCTCAAGCTGCTCGAACTGCAGGCCGGCGAGAGCATTTCGCCGGGCACCGATATCGACAATCTCGATTTCCCCATCGTGCCCGAACGGGTGGCGCCGGTCCTGAGGCGGTTGATCTCGCCGACCCGCACCCGGGCACGCATCTACGACCGTGATTCCAGCCTGCTGCTGGATTCCCAGAGCCTCTATTCGCGCGGCCGCATCCTTCGCTACGACTTGCCGCCGCTGGAACAGGAGCAACTGCCGCTGGTCGAGCAGATGCTGACGGCGGTCAATCGGCTGATCCAGCGGGCCGACCTGCCGATCTACCAGGAACAGCCCGGTGGTGACGGCTCCATCTATCCGGAAGTCCTGACGGCGCTCACCGGTGGCCGCAGCGCCGTGGTGCGGGCCACAAAACGCGGCGAGCTGATCGTTTCCGTTGCCGTTCCGGTGCAGCGTTTCCGGGCGGTGCTTGGCGTGCTGCTGCTGTCGACCCAGGCCGGCGACATCGACAAGATCGTGCGTGACGAGCGCCTCGCCATCGTCCGCGTTTTCACGGTGGCCGCAGCGGTGACCATCCTGTTGTCGCTTCTCCTGGCAGGCACGATTGCCAACCCGCTGCATCGGCTCGCCGATGCCGCCCAGCGCGTCCGAAAGGGCATCACCGCCCGTGAGGAGATCCCGGACTTCTCCGCCCGTCAGGACGAGATCGGCAACCTCTCTGCCGCCTTGCGCGACATGACCAACGCGCTCTACGACCGAATCGATGCCATCGAGAGCTTTGCCGCCGATGTCAGCCATGAGTTGAAGAACCCGCTGACGTCGCTGCGCAGCGCCGTCGAAACGCTGCCTCGAGCCAAGACCGAAGAGTCCCGCAAGCGCCTGCTCGATGTCATCGAGCACGACGTGCGCCGGCTGGACCGGCTGATCAGCGATATTTCCGATGCGTCGCGCCTCGATGCCGAGCTGGCTCGCCACGACGCGAGCCCGGTCGACTTGCGGCGGCTGGTGGAGGATTTCGTCGATATATCTCGGCAGATCCGCAAGGGCGGCAAGGCTGTCGACATCAGTTTCGATGTCACGCCGGAAAATGCCGCACGCAGCCGCTTCATGGTGCTCGGCCACGACCTGCGTGTCGGCCAGGTGCTTACCAACCTGATCGAGAACGCCCGGTCCTTCGTGCCGGCGACCGGTGGTCACGTCGTTCTGCGTCTGTCTGCCAACAAGGAAAGCTGTTTCATCAAGGTCGAGGACAACGGTCCGGGCATCAGCACGGAAAAAATCGACAGCATCTTCCGACGCTTCTATACCGACCGGCCGGATGACGAGGCATTTGGTCAGAACTCCGGCCTCGGCCTGTCCATCAGCCGCCAGATCATCGAGGCTCATGGCGGCAAGCTGACGGCCGAAAACATCGTCGATGAAAAGACCGGTGCGCGCCGGGGTGCACGGTTCATCGTGCAACTGCCGCGGTTCAAGCCATGATCGGACACGTTCGGTGACGCGACAGGACGATCGCGCCGCCGGCAACGTCCACGCCACCGCTCTTGTCGTTGGTGAAACCGGCATTCTGGTCACCGGTCCGTCGGGCTGCGGCAAAAGCCGGCTGGCGATGGAGTTGCTGCAATCGGCCCGCGTGGCCGGCCGTTTTGCCGTACTCGTTGCGGATGATCAGGTGTTTCTTCGCGCGGTCGGTGGCCGCGTTCTTGCCGTCGCTCCCGAAACCATCAGCGGTCTGATCGAACTGCGCGGCAGCGGCATCTTGCGAGTACCCGTTCTCAAACGCGCCGTCGTGCACCTGGCGATTGCCGTCAGTCCGCAGGACGATGCCACCCGCCTGCCGCCCGCCGATGACCGATACGAGCCGGGCGGTGGCCTTTCGATACCGATGGTCCACGCCGTTGCAGGCCAGTTGCGGAACCCGCTGGAGCTTGTCGACGCCTTCACCGACGGCAGAATGCTTGGCTGATCGGCGGTTGTGGTCCGGCACTTTCGCAACAAAGTTCACGGAACCCGGCAAATTCTATTGAATTGAATGGTGCGCGCAATTATGCGTTTAATTCCGACGCGATTGGCTAAATAGCCGGATCGGGTGCAGACTCGGGGCGATGGGAGTTTTGCGGTCCTTCCGGAGCGCAGGAGCAGGTAGCAGATGATTGGATTGGTGCTTGTCACGCACGGCAAGCTCGCAGAGGAGTTCCGCAACGCCCTGGAACATGTGGTGGGACCCCAGAAATTGCTGGAAACCGTGTCTATCGGCCCCGAGGACGACATGGACCAGCGGCGCATGGACATCATAGAGGCTGTATCGCGAGCAGAGGACGGCCAGGGTGTCATCATTCTGACCGACATGTTCGGCGGCACCCCCTCCAACCTGTCCATTTCCGTCATGGATGGCGGCCGGATTGAAGTGATTGCCGGGGTCAACCTGCCGATGCTGATCAAGCTCGCCAGCGTCCGCACCGAGGGCGATATGGAAAAATCGCTCGCCGAGGCTCAGGAAGCCGGCCGGAAATACATCAATGTCGCCAGCCGCGTCCTCAACGGAAAATAGGCAATGAGCGAAACCGCCGCCGAGCATCAACTGACGCGGACATTCGATATCGTCAACAAGCGCGGGCTTCACGCACGCGCCTCCGCGAAATTCGTCAAACTTGCTGAAACCTTTGACGCCAATATCACTGTCACCAAGGATGGAACCAGCGTCGGCGGCACGTCTATCATGGGCTTGATGATGCTGGCCGCGAGCCCCGGTTGCTGCATAACCGTCTCGGCCGAAGGCCCTGAAGCGGGTCCGGCACTCGATGCGCTCGATGCATTGGTGGCCGGCCGTTTCGGCGAAGACACCTGACCGCTTCCCGCGCCGAATTCAATCATATAAAGACTTCTTTATATCTTGTTGCGCTATACCCGCTCGCCTGCTAAAGGCGGCGGGTAGATTTTCGGGGGCCGCGTCTTTCCGGCGCCAGGGCCGCAATCGGAGTGAAGCATGAGCACGCAACAAGATTATATCGTCGCAGATATCGGCCAGGCGGAATTCGGCCGTACCGAGATCCAGATCGCTGAAACGGAAATGCCCGGCCTGATGTCCTGCCGCGAGGATTTCGGCGCCGCCAAGCCGCTGAAAGGCGCCCGTATCTCCGGCTCGCTCCACATGACCATCCAGACGGCCGTGCTGATCGAGACCCTGCAGGCGCTCGGCGCCGAGGTCCGTTGGGCCTCCTGCAACATCTTCTCCACGCAGGATCATGCGGCCGCCGCGATCGCTGCAACCGGCACACCGGTCTTCGCCGTCAAGGGCGAGACGCTGGAGGAATACTGGTCCTATACCGATGCCATCTTCCAGTGGCCCGATGGTCAACCGTCCAACATGATTCTCGACGATGGCGGCGATGCCACCATGTATATCCTGATCGGCGCCCGTGCCGAGGCGGGTGAGGACGTACTGAGCAATCCGGGCTCCGAAGAGGAAGAGGTCCTGTTCGCCCAGATCGCCAAGCGGCTGAAACAGTCGCCCGGCTTCTTCACCGCCCAGCGCGACGCCATCAAGGGCGTGACCGAGGAAACCACGACCGGGGTCAATCGTCTTTATCAGCTGCAGCAGAAAGGCTTGCTGCCGTTCCCGGCGATCAACGTCAACGACTCGGTCACCAAGTCGAAATTCGACAACAAATACGGCTGCCGTGAATCGCTGGTCGACGGCATCCGCCGTGCCACCGATGTGATGATGGCCGGCAAGGTGGCCGTCGTCTGCGGTTATGGCGATGTCGGCAAGGGTTCGGCTGCGTCGCTGCGCGGCGCCGGCGCCCGCGTGCAGGTTACCGAGATCGACCCGATCTGTGCGCTGCAGGCCGCCATGGACGGTTTCGAAGTCGTGACGCTCGAGGATGCCGCACCCAACGCGGACATCTTCATCACCACGACCGGCAACAAGGACGTCATCCGGCTCGACCACATGCGGGCCATGAAGGACATGGCGATCGTCGGCAATATCGGCCATTTCGACAACGAGATTCAGATTCAGGCGCTGCGCAATCTCAAATGGCAGAACGTCAAGCCGCAGGTCGATATGATCGAATTCCCGGATGGCAAGCGCATGATCCTGCTGTCGGAGGGCCGCCTGCTCAACCTCGGCAACGCCACCGGCCACCCGTCTTTCGTCATGTCAGCATCCTTCACAAACCAGGTGCTGGCGCAGATCGAGCTCTACGGCAAGGGCGACGAATACGGCAACGAGGTCTATGTGCTTCCCAAGCACCTTGATGAGAAGGTCGCGAAGCTCCACCTCGACAAGCTGGGCGCCAAGCTGAGCGAGTTGTCGGACGAACAGGCCGACTATATCGGCGTCGAAACAACAGGCCCGTTCAAGCCGGAACACTACAGGTACTGATTTTCAAATCATTACCCACAATATATAGTAGCCGCGCCCTTGACATCGGGCGCGGTTTTCTTTTTTGCCGCCGCACCTTCACCCCGATTCGCGAACAAGTTACTATAAAGACACCATGATTCGTGCCTGATCGGGTGCGATTGGGGGCTGTCTTGCCAACGATGCGGCAAAAAGGGATCAAGACATGCCGAAGACTGAATCGTCCCGGGCGGATCGGCCGAACGGGAGGATCATCGGGGAACAGTCACTCAGCCTTTCCGGGCAATTCGGTGGGAGGCTTTGGCGCGGGCTGTTGACGGCGACGACCGCGCTCACGGCGGCTTGCGGACCTGCGTTGGCGCAGGAAGGCGGCGTCGTGCGGGCGCTGACCGAAGGCGGGCTGTTTGCCAACTCCTTCGAAGTGGTCAACTTTGCACTCGTCATTGGCGCTGTTTCCGCGGCCATGATCTCCGCCATCTGGCTCATTCGCGAACGCGGCAAGATCGCCGCTGACAACAGTGAGCTGCGTTCGGCTCTGAGCGAAGCCCACACGGACGTCGCCCGCCTTGAATCGCTGATCGTTGAAAAAGACCGAACCTATGTCATCTGGGACGGCCAGTCCCCGACCCAGTATCTCGGCAGCCTGCCGGTGCACACCGGCGCGCCGCGCCCTGGCGCCGAATTCCTGGCATTCGGTCGCTGGCTGGACGCCGCGTCGGCGACCCGCATCGAACGCGCCATCGACTCGCTGCGTTCCGATGCCAACGGTTTCGACGTCACCATCGAGACCCAGCGCGGCCAACTCATCGAGGCGCAGGGTCGCACCTCCGGCGGCCGGGCTTTCGTCCGTTTTGCCGCACTGACCAATTTGCGGGCGGAGCTGGCAGGCCTGAAGGCCGAACGCGACCGGCTTCTGAACGGCATGGAGACGCTGCAGACCCTGCTCGATACGATCGACATGCCGGTCTGGCTACGCGACAAGGATAATGAGCTGACCTGGGTCAACCAGGCCTATGCGGTGGCCGTCGAAGCCGTCGACAGCTCGGATGCCGTCAGCCGCAATCTCGAACTGCTCGGGACACAGTCCCGCCAGAAAGTGTTTGCCGAACGCACGCTCGATCGCCCGTTCATCGACCGGTTGTCGACGGTGGTTCGCGGCAATCGCGCCTTTTTCGAGATCACCGATGCCGGCAGCATCAACGGCTCGGCCGGGCTCGCCTGCGACGTCACCGAAATCGAGGCGGTGCGGGAAGAACTCAAGCGCACCATCGACAGCCACGCCGAAACCCTCGATCACCTGGCGACGCCGGTGGCGATATTCGATGCCGACCAGCGTCTGCAGTTTTACAATCAGGCCTTCCAGAATCTGTGGGATCTGGACACGCCGTTCCTCGACAAGAGCCCCGATCACGGCGAATTCCTCGAGCGGCTCAGGGCTGATGGCAAATTGCCGGAACCCCCCTCCTGGCACGACTGGAAGGACGAGATCCTGTCGGTCTACCATGCGGTCGATCCGCAGCCACATCTGTGGCACCTGCCGGACGGCCAGACCCTTAATGTCTTCGCCAACATCCATCCGCGCGGTGGCGTCACCTGGGTGTTCGACAATCTGACGGAAAAATACGATCTGGAGACCCGCTACAACACGCTGGTCAAGGTCCAGGGCGAAACCATCGACCACCTCTCCGAGGGCGTCTGCGTCTTCGGCGCCGACGGCAAGTTGAAGCTGTCCAACCCCGCCTTCCGGGCGCTCTGGGCGGTGCCGGAAAAGGTCGCCGTGGCTGGTGTTCACATCAACCGCATCGCCGAGATCTGCCAGCCGTCCTATGACGAACCGGATGGATGGGCCTATTTTGCCTCGATCATCACCGGCTACGACGAAGAGCGCCGCACCCATGAGGGCCGGCTGGAACTCAACAGCGGCCTGGTGCTCGACTTTGCTATCGTCCCGCTGCCCAACGCCCAGATGATGCTGACCTTCGTCAATGTCACCGACAGCGCGCGGGTGGAGAAGGCGCTGACCGACAAGAACGAGGCGCTGCAGAAAGCTGACGCGCTGAAGAACGATTTCGTCAAGCACGTGTCCTATGAGCTGCGTTCGCCGCTGACCAACATCATCGGCTTTACCGATCTTCTCAAGACGCCGGAGATCGGCGACCTCAATGACAAGCAGGCGGAGTATGTCGATCATATCTCCACCTCCTCGGCCCTGCTTTTGACCATCGTCAACGATATTCTCGATCTCACCACCGTCGATGCCGGCATCATGCAGCTCGATATGCAGAAGGTCGACGTATCGGAACTGGTCGATGAGGTTGCGGCGCTGATCGCCGACCGGCTGAAGGAAAACAGCGTGTCGCTGACTGTCGACATCGCCGACGACGCAGGCACGCTGGTGGCCGACCCGCAGCGGCTCAAGCAAATTCTGTTCAAGCTTCTCGGCAACGCGGCCAATTACGCACCGGAAGATTCGGCGGTGACGCTCTCCAGCCGGCGAGACGGCGACGAGCTGGTTTTTTCTGTTAGCGACACGGGACCGGGAATCCCGGAAGAAGTTCTGCAGACCGTCTTCAACCGTTTTGAAACCCACAGCGCTGCCGGTCGGCGCAGCAGTGGCGCCGGTCTCGGTCTGTCGATCGTCGACAGTTTCGTCACCCTGCACAGCGGCACCGTCCAGGTGATCAGCAACGAAGGCAAGGGCACCACGGTCGTCTGCCGTCTGCCGGCCGAACCGACGGTTCCCTCCCAGGCAGCAGAGTGAGCCGCCAACTCGAGATTGCCCTGCCCGACGAGCGCGCCACGCAACAGCTCGGAGAAGACCTGGCGGCTGCGATCGGTGTTGGCGACTGCCTGGCGCTTTACGGCGATCTGGGCGCCGGCAAGTCGACCTTGGCCCGGGCGCTGATCCGCGCTGTCGCCGACGATGCGGACCTGGAAGTGCCGAGCCCCACCTTCACGCTTGTCCAGAGCTATCCTCTGCGCATCGCCATCGGCCATTTCGATCTGTATCGGATTGGCGACCCCGATGAACTGGTGGAACTCGGGCTGGACGAGGCCCTGGCCGACGGAGCGGTGTTGATCGAGTGGCCCCAGCGGGCCGGAGACCATCTGCCCCCGGATGCCGTTTCAATCCGACTGGACCATGAGGGCAACGGCCGCCGGGCAAGTATTACCGGACCGGACCAGGCGCTCGACCGCATCGCCCGCAGCTTGGAGATCCGCGCCTTTCTCGATGCCAACGCTCGACAGGGTGCCGAAAGGCGGTTTCTCTTGGGCGATGCGTCCGTGCGCGCCTATGAAACCATCCATGGTGACGCCGTCGAACTGTTGATGAACGCGCCGCGGCGCGAGCTGGGTCCCATCATCCGCGACGGAAAGCGCTATGCGGAAATTGCCCGTGTGGCCGAGGATATGGGACCGTTCGTCGCCCTCGACCTGTTCCTGGCAAGCCGCGGCTTTCGCGTTCCGGCCATCCTGGCGCAGGACCAGCCGCATGGTCTCGCGCTGATCGAATATCTCGGCAGTGAGGGTCTCGTCGATGACGATGGCCAGCCAGTTCCCGAGCGCTGGGAAGCCTCGATCGACACCCTTGTCGCCCTGCACGCGCAGACAATTCCCGGCACGATATCCAATCCCGGTGCGACCGATCACGTCATTCCGGCCTTCGATGCGGCGGCGATGACGATAGAGGTGGAATTGTTCCTCGAATGGTATCTGCCCTATCGTCTCGATCGGGCCGCGACGCCGCAGGAGCGGTCGCGCTTCGAAGACGGCTGGCAACGGCTGATTGACCTGGCGCAGGCTGCCGAAATGGGGCTGCTGCTGCGCGACTTCCATTCACCGAACATTCTCTGGCAGGCCGATGCGGCTGGAATTGCCCGCGTCGGCATGATCGATTTTCAGGACGCGATGATCGGGCCCGTCACCTACGATATTGCGTCCCTGGTGCACGACGCCCGTATCACCATCCCGCCGGATTTCGCGGAGCGGCTGGTGCAACGATACGAAGCGGCACGCCTTGCCGCCGATCCTGCCTTCGGCACGGCGGCCTTCCGCCAGGCCCTGGCGATCATGCAGGCGCAGCGTGCCACCAAACTGCTTGGCCTGTTCGTGCGGCTGCGCGACCGTGACGGCAAATCCGGGTATATCCGCCACCTGCCGCGTATCGAGACCTATCTGTGTGAAGCCCTGCGGCACGAGGTGCTTCGTGACTTGCAACCGTGTTACACAGAAGCAGGAATCACGCTGGACGAATCGTAAGTGCGGATGAGCAAGACACCTGACAGCGCCATGGTGCTCGCAGCCGGGCTCGGCATGCGCATGCGGCCGATCACCGAGCGCTTGCCAAAACCGTTGGTGCCTGTGGATGGCCAGCCGATGCTCGACTATACGCTCGACCATCTGCAGGCGACCGAAATCGGCAACGTCGTGGTCAATGTTCACCACCTGGGCGACATGCTGATCGACCATCTGGCGGCGCGGCCTGATTTCGACGCGGTCATTTCCGATGAAACCGACAGGCTGATGGATTCCGGTGGCGGCGTGGTGAAAGCACTGCCGCTTCTGGGCGACGGTCCCTTTCTGATCCTCAACGGCGATTCCTTCTGGCTGGAAGCGCCCGATGCGGATCAAACCAACCTTTCAAGGATGGCCGCTGCCTGGGATCCACGGCAGATGGACATGCTGATCATGACCGCGCCGATGGACCGAGCGATCGGCTATGACGGCAGGGGTGATTTTCTGGCCGATGCGGCCGGACGGCTTCGCCGCTATGACCGCCATTCGCCCAACCCACAGGTCTATGCCGGCGTCATCATGACCCATCCGGGCATCTTCGCCGATGCGCCGGACGAACCATTTTCGCTCAATTGGTGTTTCGATCGGGCGATCGCAGCCGGGCGCCTGTTTGGCATGCCCTCAAAAGGCCTGTGGTTGACCGTCGGCACACCTGATGCGATCGGCGAAGCGGAGGCCGCCATGCGCGCCTTCCGTGCCGCGGAGGCGGCCGCCGAAGCCCTGCCATGACCGCGCCAACGCTGTTTACGGTCCCGCCGGGTGTCGCCTTCCTGCAATGCCTGGCGCAAAGCCTGTGTGACGGATCCTTGATCGAGGGATTTCGCAACGACCCGGACGACCCGCTGGTTCTTTCGGCAGCGACAATCTATCTGCCGACACGGCGCGCGGCGCGCGCACTGCGCTCCGAATTTGTCGACCTATTGGGCGGCAGCAGCGCAGTTCTGCCAAGCATCAAAGCACTGGGTGACGCGGAAGACGATGCCGACTTTTTCGACGAGGAGCGGCCCGTTCTTCTCGATTTGCCGCCGCCCGTCGGCAGCACCCATCGGCTGCTGGAACTCGCCCGGCTGATCATCGCCTGGAAACGCCGCCTGCCGGAGAGCGTGTCGGCAATCCATGGCGAAAACCGGCTGATCGCCCCGGCCAGCCCTGCCGATGCCGTTTGGCTCGCCCGCGGTCTGGCGGAGCTTCTGGATGCGATGGACACAGAGGAGCGCGCCTGGTCCGAACTCGATGACCTTGTGGCGGCCGACCATGCGCAGTGGTGGCAACTGACGCTGGAGTTCCTCAAGATCGCCGGCGAATACTGGCCGGCCCGGCTTATCGAGCTGCACGCATCCAATCCGGCAGACCATCGCAACGCCGTGCTGCGTGTTGAGGCCGAACGCATGCGGACCGCGCCACCTTCCGGTCCGGTTATCGTTGCCGGTTCGACCGGTTCCATTCCGGCAACTGCAGAGCTGATGGCGGCCGTCGCGCAACTGGACAAGGGCGCCGTGGTGCTGCCCGGGCTCGACCAGCAGATGGACGAGGCAGCATGGATGCTGGTGGGCGGCAATCCGGCGCATGAGCATTTCGATCCGGCGACCTGTGCTCATCCGCAATACGGCCTCTATCGCCTGTTGCAGAAACTGCAGGCTGATCGAGACGATGTGGTCAGCCTTGCCAACCCATCGGATCGCGTCGGTGACCGCAACCAATTGGTTTCGACCGCGATGATGCCGGCCGCGGCGACCGCCGATTGGGCTTTGCAAAACATGCAGTCGGACCGGGTGGCCGCAGCGTTCGAGCATGTCGAACTGATCGAGGCGGCCAGTGAGCGCGAGGAGGCGCTCGCTATCGCCGTTGCCATGCGCCTCGCCGCTCAGCCCGAAGGCGATGCAGCGGCCAGGGATGTGGCGTTGGTGACCCCCGACCGCACCCTGGCGCGCCGTGTTGCCGGTGAACTGCAGCGCTTCGGCATCGAGGCCGACGATTCCGGCGGGCGGTTGCTGGCGCTGTCGCCGCAGGCAACCCTGCTTGAACTGGCGCTTGAAACGGCCTTCGGCGCGCGCAGCGCCATTGCCCTTGTCGCGCTGATGAAACACCCGCTGGTCCGTTTCGGGCTGCCGGCATCGTCGATGCGCCGGGCGGCGCGGCTGATCGAGCGAGTGGCGCTGCGTGGTGGCACCGGCACCGCAGATATCGGCGCATTGGCCAAATTGTTCGATCGTCGGCTGTCGGAACGGCAGGCCAATCTTCGTCATGCGCCCCACTGGCAAAAACGCCTCGATCTGGAGGATATCGCCCTCGCCCGGTCGGTCGCGCACAGGATCGAAGAGGCCTTTGCCACACTCCTGGGGCAGGAGAAGGTGGAACTGACCGTCTCCGAGTGGGCTGAGCACACCGGTCGGCTGCTGGAAGATATCGCGCGCGATGAATCCGGCTCACTATCGGCATTGTGGGAATCAGAAGCCGGCGAAAGACTTGGCTCGCTGTTTGGCGATCTGCTGGATGACAGATCGGGTTTGGCCTGCGCCGCACAGGAGTGGGTGGCGACCGTCCCGGCACTGCTTGGCGGCGAGATGGTTAAACCTCGGGCTGGAGGCCACCCGCAGATCTTCATCTGGGGCGCGCTGGAAGCGCGACTGCAGCGGGTCGACACGATCATTCTGGCCGGTCTCAACGAGGGGACGTGGCCGGGTGCTGTTTCGGGCGATCCGTTCCTGTCCCGCGCGATGAAGGCAGCGATCGGCCTTGATCCGCCTGAGCGGCGCATCGGTCTTGCCGCCCATGACGTGCAGATGGGACTCGGTGCACCGCATGTTGTGCTCAGCCGATCGGCACGATCGCAGAACGCGCCGACCGTCGCCTCGCGCTGGCTTCAGCGGCTTCAGGCGGTGGTCGGAACCGACGAGACAGAGCGCATGCGATCGCGCGGTCGCCGCTACCTGCGGTGGGCCGGAGCCCTCGACCGGAGAAAGGACCGGCCCATCGCCAGCCGGCCTTCGCCGAAACCACCGGCCAACCGGCAACCCAGGCGGTATTCCTTTTCCGAAGTCAAAACACTGCGGCGCGACCCCTATGCCATCTACGCGCGGCGGATCCTTCAACTCGATGCGCCGGAGCCGCTGATTGGCGACCCCGGGCCGGCGGAGCGCGGTACGCTCTACCACCGGATTCTGGAGTGCTTTACCCGCGAAGTTCCAGATGTGACGGCGCCTGAGGCCGGCGACCGCCTCACGCTGATCGCCGACCGCGAATTCGCCGAAACCGGATTGCCGGTTCATATCGCCCTGGTCTGGAGGCACCAGTTCGCGGGCATTGCCGACGCGTTCCTCAAGTGGGAACGCGGCAGGAACGCCGATATCGTCGCCCGCCATACGGAGCATCGAGCCCGGTATGATCTGCATTCCGGCTTGACGCTATCCGGCATTGCCGACCGTATCGACCTGCGTACCGACGGCATGGCGGAGATCATCGACTACAAGACCGGCTCGTCGCCGAGCCGCAGGGTGGCCAGAACACTGCTCGATCCGCAATTGCCGCTCGAATCGGCAGCCTTGTCCGCCGGGGCCTTCGATGGACTCGAACCGCTGCGGCCGGCGAGCCTCGCCTATATCCGTTTGAAGCCGGCGGAAGAGCTCAAGGTCGACCGGATCGATGGCAAATTCAAGGGAGAAGACAGCGAGAAATCGGCGATTGAACTGGGCGATGAGGCCGTATCCCGGCTGACCGAGCTGGTTGATGCCCTTGCCCAGGGCAGCCTCGGTTTCACGTCGCAAGTCATCCCTGATCCGCAGGCCCGTTATGGCCGCGATTACGACCATCTGGCGCGATTGGGCGAATGGTCGTCCGTCGACACGGATGACACGGAGGGGACGGAACAGTGAGCGGCGGCGCCAATGACAATTTCGCCGCGCCGCGGCACGATCTCGACTGGACCACCCGCCAGCAGTCGCTGGCATCCGATCCGGTCCGGTCTGCCTGGGTCTCGGCCAACGCCGGTTCTGGAAAAACGCATGTGCTGTCGCAACGGGTCATCCGGCTGCTGCTCTCCGGTTGCCGGCCCTCGGCGATCCTATGCCTGACCTACACCAAGGCCGCCGCGTCCGAGATGGCCAACCGGGTATTCGACCGACTGGCCGGCTGGACCCGCATCGATGACAAGGCGTTGGCCGCGGAGCTGACGGAGCTTGAAGGGCGACGTCCCGATGCCGCCCGGCTGCACCGGGCCCGCCAGCTCTTTGCCCGCGCGCTGGAGACGCCGGGCGGTCTCAAGATCCAGACCATCCATGCCTTTTGTGAAGCGGTGCTGCATCAGTTCCCGCTGGAAGCCAATGTTGCCGGTCATTTCGAGGTGATGGACGACACCGCGACCGCGCAGCTGCTCAACGAAACACAGCAGGCACTGCTGGCCGCCGCTGGCAACGGCACCGGCGCGCTGAAGGCAGCGCTTGAGATCGTTCTCGGAGCCGCCGGCGAAGCAGGCCTGCAGGGTTTGTTTGCCGAAATAGCCGGCAAGCGCCAGCCGATCCGGCGGTTTCTGGAGACAGCAGACAGGCTGGGCGGTGTCGACCTGGTTTTGCGGCGTGCGCTGCGGCTGAAACCCGACGATACGACCGAGGCCGTGCTGGCTGCGACCTGGCCGCTTCCGCAGCACCCTGGAATGGGTCTCAACGATTATTGTGCCGCCGCTGCAAGGCAGTCGGCCAAAACACCGAAGAATTTTGCCGAAGTCTTCCGCGAAGCCGACAAGATCCTCGATCCGGCAGACCGTTTCGCCTTCCTCGAACCGCATTTCTTCAAATCGGACGGTTCATCGAGATCACTCGGCAGCGCTGTGTCGAAATCGATGCGCGAAGCTTTGCCTGAGGCGGTTGACTGGTTCACGGAAGTCGAAACCGTCATGAAAACGGCCCGCGAACGAATGCAGCTGTTGAAGACCGTCGAGTTCAGTGTCGCTGCGATGGAGCTGGCGCGGCGGCTCGACCGCGATTACGAAACCCTTAAGCGTCGCCGCGGGCGGCTCGATTTCGATGACCTGGTGGCCAACACCGCGGCGCTGCTTCAGCGGGACAGCGCCGGCCCCTGGGTCCATTACAAGCTCGACCGCGGCATCGACCACATTCTTGTCGACGAGGCTCAGGACACCAGCCCCGAACAATGGGCGGTGATCGAAAAGCTGGCGGAAGAGTTCTTTGCCGGGCAATCGTCGCGCGAGGAGCGGCGGACTCTGTTTGCCGTAGGCGACGAAAAACAATCCATCTACTCCTTCCAGGGCGCCCGGCCCGAACTGTTCATGCAGACCGGCCGTGGCGTCCGACAGCGGGCATTCCATGCCGAACGGCATTTCGAAGCCCTGAATCTGCATCTTTCCTTCCGCTCGACGGCGGATGTGCTGTCGGCCGTCGATGTGGTCTTTGACGATCCCATCAACCGCGACGGACTGCAGTCCGGCGACGATGCGGTGAGCCACGCCGCGTTTCGCGCCCAGGATCCGGGCTGTGTCGATCTCTGGGAGATGATCGCCAAGGACGGCGCCGACGACCACGAAGACTGGAAGGCGCCGTTTGATGCGACGCCCGAATCGGCGCCACCAGCGCGCCTCGCCCATCGTGTGGCGGCAACGATCGGCCGGTGGCTCGCCGAGGGCGAGACCATCGTGCACAACGGCAAGAAGCGTCCCGTATCGGCCGGCGATATTCTGGTTCTGGTGCGCAAACGCGACGGTTTCGTGCCGGCACTGATGCGGCAGCTCAAGCGGGCCCACATACCCGTCGCCGGCGCTGACCGCCTGATGCTCACTCAGCACATTGCCGTCGAGGATCTGATGGCGCTTGGCCGCTTCGTGTTGATGCCTGGAGACGACCTGTCTCTGTGTGCGCTGCTGAAAAGTCCGCTGTTCGACTTCACCGAAGCGGATATCTACCGCCTGGCAGCCGAGCGAAAGGAAAACCAGAGCGTTTTCCGTCGGCTGGCGCTTTTGGCCGATCGTGGCGCGGCGAAATGGCGGGAGGCCCACGAGCGCCTGACCGCGCTCCTCGATCACGCCGACCGCGTACCGGTGCACGAGTTCTATGCCCGCATCCTCGGGCGCGATGGCGGCCGCGCCCGCATCCTGGCGCGCCTTGGAAACGAGGCAGGCGAAGTGCTGGATGAATTTCTGGCGTTTGCGCTGGATCAGGAAATGGCCGGGCTTCCCGGTCTCGAAGCCTTTCTCGCCACCCTTGAGGCGCAGTCGCCCGAGATCAAACGCGAGCTGGAGCAGGGGCGCGACGAAATCCGCATCATGACCGTTCACGCCTCGAAGGGTCTGGAGGCGCCGATCGTTTTTCTGGTCGATTCCGGCGGCAAGCCGGCGGAACATCAGCATTTGCCGAAACTGCAGGAACTGCCCATCGACCAGACCATTGGAGCGTTGCCGCCGGCCATTGTGTGGGTGCCCGGCAAATCCGTTGCCAATGAAACGACCCGTCAGCTGAAAAGCCGCATCACTCGGGCCATGACCGAGGAATACCGCCGGCTGCTCTATGTCGGCATGACGCGCGCGGCCGACCGGCTGGTGGTATGCGGCTATCACGGTCTCAATGTTCCGACTTACAGCCATTGGCACAAAATGGTGGCTGAGGCACTGGACGGCCACGCCAATAGCAGCCCGCGCGAATTTTCTGCTGGCGGCGAAACCTGGGACGGCTGCCGGTTCGCCGTGTCGCCGCCGGATGAGAGCGTTGTGTCGCCGCAGGCTGTTGCGCCCGAATCCACCGATGACAGGCCGCCGGACAGGCTTTCGCAGCCGTTGCCAAGGCCGGAACGGTTGCCCCGGCCTCTGACCCCATCGTCCACGGGCCTCGTCATCGACCCGGAAAGCGGGCTGACCGCGGGTCGGTCGCCACTCTTCCATGCTTCCGGCCCGGTCGGCCAGTCCATGGAACGCGGCCGCATCATTCACCGCCTTCTGCAACTGCTCCCGGAGCTCGATCAGGCGGAGCGGATGATGGCATCCGAACGCTATCTGGAGCGGGCGGTCCCTGAGTGGACCCGGTCGGATCGGGATGAGATCGTTACCGCGGTCCTTTCGGTTCTCGACGACGCTGCCTTCGCGCCGGTGTTTGCGCCCGGAAGCCGGGCGGAAGTTTCGGTCATGGGAACACTTATCATCGGCGGTGAACAACGCGCTCTCTCGGCCCGGCTCGACCGCATTTGCGTCGACGCGCAGACGGTCAGAGTTGTCGACTACAAGACCAATCGGGTGCCGCCGGAGTCCATCGCTGAGGTGCCTCCCTCCTATGTCACTCAGATGGCCCTCTATCGGGCGTTACTGCAGCCGCTTTATCCCGGAAAGCCTGTGGAAACCGCCCTGCTTTTCACCGAGGCGCCGCGCCTGATCGCTTTGCCATCCGACACCCTGGAGATGGCTCTCGCGACATTAACGACAATGTGACGCATGCATTCTTGAAATCCGCATCGGCCTACCAGATATTGGGTCCAACGCATCGGCAGTGGACTGATTCCCTGCCGCAGATGTCATGAAGGAGCAAATGCGATGGCCACTGTGAAGGTCGACACGTCCAATTTTCAATCGGAAGTCCTCGAATCCGCTGAGCCGGTCGTGGTGGATTTCTGGGCGGAATGGTGCGGCCCCTGCAAGATGATTGCCCCAAGCCTTGAGGAAATCTCCTCGGAAATGGAGGGCAAGGTCAAAGTCGCGAAGGTCAATATCGACGAAAACCCGGATATTGCCGCTCAATACGGCGTGCGTTCGATTCCGACGCTGGCCATGTTCAAGGGCGGCGAAGTCGCCGACATCAAGGTCGGAGCGTCCCCGAAGTCTGCCCTTTCGAGCTGGATTTCCGGCGCCGCTTAGGCGTCGTTACGAAACAACCAATCAAAACAAAACCGCACCGGAGCAATCCGGTGCGGTTTTACGTTCTGCAACGCCGTGGGTTATTGCGATGGCGCCTCTTGCATGAAGATGGCGTCCTGTATCAGCGCACAGCCATTGGGGCCGGAAAGCCCGTCGGCCTTGGCTGTGTCCGGGAACGGCGGCGGCAGGCTGTCGTCACGGCAGCCGCCGCGATAGCTTGTCAGCATCGATGCGGCGAGCTCGGGGATCAGCGGTCCGTGATCGTTGAGGACCAGATGGATTTCCGCCGTGGTCGGGTTGTCGAAGGACGTCCCATACCAGCCGTGAGGCACGGAGCCTTGCGGCAAATAGGCCGCGAAGCTGGCTTTGCCGTCCGGAGAGTTCACCACCCCGTCGGCATAGACGATCTGGGTGCCGACGTCGTCCGCCCGGCCGATCACATCTTCGGGTGAGCAGGGCTTGGCCTCGCAGTTCATCGGCTTTGTGATGATGACCCACCACGCCGTGGTGACGTGACCGGGCTGGAGTTCCTCGGTGGTCAAGGTCATGGTGGCGCCCGTTGACGAGGTCATCAGGCGCACCTTTGCGCCGGGAATGTCTCGGGCCGGCGTGTTCTCCGTCGCCATGTGCTCAACATGCTGTATCAATTCCGTCGACTTTCCGGTCTCCATGGCAGTCGCGCTGGAACAAACCAGTGCAATGGCTCCGGCTGCGAGAATGGTCTTCGATGCGATCATCTGAATTACCTCCTGGTTTGACATGAGTTAGGTGGATGCGACGTTCTGGTTCACCCGAAACAGGTTGTCGGGATCGTAGCGGCGCTTTACGTCGCTCAGCCGTTCCAGATTGCCTCCATAGGCATCGCCGGCACGGTTTTCCGCTTCCGCAATGAAGTTTACATAGGCGCCGGGAACGGCGTGGCGGGAGATGCGCTCCGATACGTCCTTCAACCAGCCGATGACGTTTTCGTCTTCGTCCGAAGAGTGCCAGCGCACGCCTGGCGTCGATACGAAAGGGACCTGTCGGTGCGGGAAAGCGGTGGCCTCCGGTGCGACATCGGCAATGGCGCCGCCCAATTGGCAGATGAGAAGCTCCGACTCGGGCGTCGGCAGGTGTGGCGTCAGGTCGACCAGCAGATCGATCAGTTCCGGTGTCAATTGCGTGTGATTGTGCGCGCGCCAGTAGTTTCGCGCGCCGAAAGGATAGGTTGGATCGAGGAAACCCTGGGCCTCGACAAAGGGACGGGGGGCAAGGGCCGAGCCCAAGGGTTCTACACCGCCATAAAGAGCCGTCAGGTTGGTGGCGCCCCGCTCAGCATTCTTATGGAATTGCATCAGGGTGAGGACCTTGGTGCCGTGAACCGATTCCGGCAGCACCGGAGCCGGCGGTGCCGTCATCAGGTTCGCCCAGACACAGGCTTCACGGGGCAAAGTCGGCGCATGGCGCGCATAGGCGTTGAGGACCTGGCGGGCGTTCTCCAGAGCGAAGAAGGTCGGGCCGAACAGAACCTCCGGTTCGACGGCATGAAGCTTGAACGTGAACCGTGTCGCGACACCGAAATTGCCGCTACCGCCGCGGATTGCCCAAAAAAGCTCCGGGTGCGACGTCTCCGACGCGGTGACCGTTTGGCCGTCTGCCAGGACCAGGTCCGCCGACAACAGATTGTCGACCGACAGTCCGTGAAGGCGTGCCAGCCATCCGAAGCCGCCACCCAGGGTCAACCCGGCCACGCCCGTCGACGAGACCACCCCACCGGGTGCTGCAAGCCCATGTTCCTGCGCCGCCGCATCCACCTGCGCCCAGGTTGCGCCTCCTTCCACATGAGCAATGCGCCGCGCCGGGTTGATCTCGACGCCATCCATGGGACTGAGATCGATCATCACGGCGCCTTCGCCGACAGCCGAACCGGCAATGTTGTGGCCTCCGCCGCGCACTGACACGGCTAGGCCGGCGGACCGGGCCGCCGCCAACGCTGCGGCGACGTCTTCGGCATTCCGGCATTGAGCGATCGCCGCGGGCTTGCGGTCGATCATGGCGTTCCACACTGTGCGCGCTTCCTCGTAGCCCTGGCTTCCGGGCAAGAGCAGCCGCTCGGCAAATCGAGGTCCAAGGGTGTCGGTCAGCATGAAGGTCTCCATCCGGGCTGTTCGTTCGGTTGCCTCGGATCATGACTGACACGATCCTGGACGAGGAAAAACTAGAGAATCTGGAGTGCTCCAGATTCTGTAGTTGGGCACTGGGCCGAGTTGAGCGATACTTGCACCACTCAAAGCCCCCGGAGGAACGGATGCCCTACAAAGGATACGGTCAATATTGCCCCCTGGCCCTGGCGGCGGAGGTGCTGTGCGAAAGGTGGACCTTGCTGGTGATCAGCCGGGTCATTGATGGCTGCACGCGCTTCAACGAAATTCACCGGGGCGTGCCCAAGATATCGGCGACGCTGCTCAGCCAACGCCTGGAGCAACTGGAGCATGCCGGGCTGATAAGGCGGAAGCCGCTGGAAAACCGGCGTGGCCACGAATACGAACTGACAGAAGCCGGCCGCGATCTCGATCCGATCATCATGAGCCTTGCCGGTTGGGGTCAGAAATGGGCGCGTGACATGGAGCACGAGGATCTCGATCCGGCCTTTCTCGCCTGGAGCATGCACACACGGCTGAATATTGCAGCCATGCCAAGCGACCGAACCGTTTTGGGTTTCGAGTTCTCAGGCACCCACAAGGGCTTCAGTCGCTTCTGGCTGGTCGTGGTGGATGGCCATGTGGACATGTGCCTGAAGCACCCGGGTTATGAGCCCGACGTGACGGTCAAGGCGGATATCAGACGCTTTGTCGAGGCCTGGCGCGGTTTTCGCGATATGCGAACGGAAATTGCGGCCGGGCAGATCCGGGTCGAAGGTGGTGCCAAGGCGTGCAAGGCCCTACCGGACTGGCTCCTGATGAGTGCGCTCTCCGGAATTCCAAGAAATTGCGGGCAGGAGGCCGATATCGAGCGCTTTGAGGGCAGCCAGCAGGCGGCGGAATAACCTCGTTTGGCTTGTGTTCTGTGAGCGGCCTGTATCGAAACCGTGCCGGATGACCGGCGCGGTTTCTCTTCATTGCGGGCGAAACAGTGGTGCTCGCCCCAGCGTCACTCCTGTAACGCGGTGTCCGAGTACTGTTGTGCAAACTCCGCGTTCGGCGGGATCGGCTTGATCACATCGATCAGCACTCCGTTTGGATCCCTGGTGATGAAGTGACGCTGGCCAAAGGGCTCGTCACGCAATTCAAGCAGGATCGGCAGCCCCGCGGTTTTTGCCTTGGCGTATTCGGAGTCGACATCCTCGACTTCAAAGTTGATGACGAGGCCAGAGGTCTGTCCGCGACCTTCGGCGGGAACCGTCTCGTGCTGACCATCGAGAACGGCGATATTGACCGATTCATCTTCCATCGATTGCAGATGCACGTACCAATCGCTCTCGAAGGACGGTCGGAAGCGAAAGTGCTCCCGGTAGAAATTTGCCGTATCTTCTACCCTGTCGGTCATGAGGACCGGATAGAACTGCGTGCACTTCATGCTGTTCTCCTTTGGAAAATTATGATACATACAGCCTGTATGTAAATAACATGCAGCCTGTATGTTTGCAAGAGGCGTGGATGAGAAGAACCAACAAGGACCGTTCAGAGACGACACAAGCCGCTCTTTTGTCCGCCGCTCGCGAGCTGTTTGCCGAGAAGGGTTTTGCCGAAACCAGCACACCGCAGATCGTTGCCAGGGCTGAGGTCACGCGCGGGGCCCTGTATCACCACTTTACGGAAAAGGCCGATGTGCTGCGGGCGGTTATCGAAGCCGAGGCAGCCGCCGTCGCGGACACGATTACGGCCGCCACGCACGACCAGAAAGACCCGCATCTTGCTCTGGTGCAGGGAACCGAGGCTTATTTTGAAGCAATGGCTGTGCCGGGACGCGCAAGGTTGCTGCTGCTGGAGGCTCCGGCTGTGCTTGGCACCGTGGAAGTGGCCGATATCGACAAAAACACCGGCAGCCAGACGCTCGTGGAGTGGCTTCGACTCGCTGCTGAATCGGGCAAATTGGCAGGTGTGCCTCTTGAGCCCTTGGCGGAAATCCTTGGCGCGGCCTTCGACAGGGCAGCCTTGGCTATCGCCAATGGCGAACCGGCAGAGCCCTATCGCAAGGCCGCCAGGTCTCTGTTGGAGTGTTTGCTGCGTTAGATCAAAGGGCGACAAGTTTGCACCATTTGACCGTGGCGATTTTGGTCTCTGGCTAGGCGGATTGCAGGCCGTGGTGCTATCCCACCACAAGTGCAAGCCAACGACGCCAGGGGCCAAAAGCGCCCGGCCCGAAGGGTGGCTGCATATCGGCCCATCGGCCGATTGATCGGAAGAAACCCGGTAAGCGGATCCCGTGCCCGATCACTTGGTTTTCAACACCTCAGGCCAGTTCTGGTTTCCCTTGGAAATATAGCCGTTGATGTCCCGGTTCCATTTGTTCTGAACCGACCGGTTGTAATTCAGGTAGAGCTTGCCGCTGACGATGCGCCAGACCTTCGGGTCGCCGCGAACAGCATAGCCCCGCGCCGTTCCCCAGGCGCAATGTCCACCGTATTGAGGAGCATACTTCTTCGGATTGGCCTTGAAGGCGGCCAGGTTGTCGGCGCTGGAAAATCTCCAGGTCACGCCTTTGTATTGTGTCGACAGGTTGGCCTGCCCGGAAACGGGTTTGCCCGACACGAAATAGGACACCGCGTCGAAGCCCTCGAGCGCCAGCGAACTGTTGCCCTTGGTGAAAATTTCCTGTGCCAGAGACGCCGTTGTCAGCGCAGCCGAAAGCAAAATGGCTCCGACAAGCAAACGCACCGTGTTCAGCATTGTTTCCTCCTCCGCATGCGGCTTCGCCCGGATTTGGATTAACAATAGATGTGCTTTGACCTCCGGCAAGTCCCGGCAGCCGGTGTCACGGTGATTTGAGGATCGCGTTATGCGTCGAGAGCTCGGTTTTTATGACACCGTGGCGCTGTTTTGCTCCAGCACGTCACCCACCAGATAAAGCGAGCCGCAGATCAGAATACGCGGCGGCGCTTCCATCTCTTCCCAGTCCTCCTGCAACAGCTGCAAGGCCTGGTGCACATCGAGCGCCGGCTGGGCCGAAAGACCGGCCTTGGCGGCCTCGCCCGCCAGTACCACCGGATCGATGCCGGCCTCTGAATTGGTGATCGGCACGGTATAGACGTGACGGGCCACGCCTTCGAAAGCCGCAAAAAACCCGCCCGGATCTTTCGTATCGATCATGCCGCACACGAGGAAAAGCGGGCGAGACATGCGCTCCTCGAGTTCGGCCAGCGTTTCCGCGATCACCACGCCGGCGCCCGGATTGTGACCGCCGTCGATCCAGATTTCGGCGTCGGCCGGAGCGGCGTCAAAAATGCGACCCGAGGTCAGACGCTGCATGCGGCCGGGCCACTCAACCCGCTGAAGCCCGGTTTCAATTTCACGGTTCGTCAGGTCGAAACCGGCAGACTTGAGAACGCGGATGGCCGCGGCGGCATTGGCCAGCTGGTGCCGTCCCGGCAGGTTGGGCAATGGCAGGTCGGCGAGGCCCGTTTCGTCCTGATAGACCAGGCGGCCGTGCTCCTCATGGGCGTGAAAATCCTGTCCGTAGACACTGACCGGGCAGCCCAGACGATCGGCGGTCGCCACAACGACGTCGCGCGCCGTCTCTTCCTGCTGAAAGCCGACGACAACGGGAACACCGGGCTTGATGATGCCGGCCTTTTCGGCAGCGATCAGTTCGACACGGTCCCCCAGAAACGCCTGGTGATCGAGCGAAATCGGCATGATCAGGCATGCAGCGGGATGGTCCATGACGTTGGTCGCGTCGAAACGGCCGCCAAGCCCCACCTCCATCAGAACGGCATCCGCCTCGTGTTCGCTGAACAGCACGAAGCCGACAGCCGTCAGGATCTCGAACACGGTAATGGTCTCGCCATCATTGGCTCTGGCCACCCGCCGGATCGCTTCCGCGAAAGTCGCGTCGTCGACCAGCGCGCTGCGGCCACCCGGCTGGCCGATGCGGTAGCGCTCGTGCCAGTCGATGAGATGCGGCGAACTGTGGACATGAACTGCAAGACCGGCAGCCTCCAGCATGGCCCGGCAGAACGCCGCGGCCGAACCCTTGCCGTTGGTTCCGGCAATATGGATGATCGGCGCCATGCGATCCTGAGGGTCGCCGAGCTTGGCGAGCAGTCGCCTGATCCGGTCGAGAGAGAGATCGTAGCCCTTGGGGTGCAACCCCATCAGGCGATCGATTTCCTCAGCCGCGGTTGTCTGGGTCATCGTCTTCGGGTTCTGCCGTCGATGGTGCTTCCTCGGCAGCCTCCGCCGGTTCCGCATCGTTGTCTTCAGTGGGTTCGGGTTCCGCAGCCTCGACGGGCTGTTCTTCCTCCTGCTCTTCGACCGGATCGGCCGGTTCCTTGAGCAGGATCTTCAGCAATCGAGCCAGCGTGTCTGGCAAGTCAAGGCGCGACACCACCATGTCGACCATGCCGTGCTCCATCAGGTATTCGGCAGTCTGAAAGCCCTCGGGAAGCTGCTGGTGGATCGTCTGCTCGATCACCCGCTTGCCGGCGAATCCGATCTCCGCACCCGGCTCCGCGATATGGATATCACCGAGCATGGCATAGGAGGCCGACACCCCGCCGGTCGTCGGATTGGTGAGAACGACGATATAGGGAAGACCCGCTTCCTTCAGCATCTCCACAGCAACGGTGGTGCGTGGCAGCTGCATCAGGGACAGGATGCCTTCCTGCATGCGCGCCCCGCCCGACGACGGAAACATCACCAGCGGGCAGCGGTGTTCGACGGCCACTTCAAAGGCCTTGATGATCGCCTCACCGGCAGCCACGCCCAGCGACCCGCCGATAAAGGAAAACTCGTGAACGCAGGCAACAAGCCGGACCCCTTTGACCGTGCCGATACCGGCAACGATTGAATCGTCCAGGCCGGTCTTGGTCCGCATGTCACGCAACCGATCGGAGTACTTTTTCGAATCGCGGAACTTCAGCGGATCCTGAGGCGCCGGCGGACGCGGCAGTTCCTCATATTTTCCGTCGTCAAACAGGTAAGCGAGCCGAGCCTTGGCGGAGATCTTCATGTGATAGCCCGAATTTGGGACCACCCACATGTTCTCCTCGAGATCGGTGTGGAACACCATCTCTCCGGTTTCGGGGCATTTTATCCAAAGATTTTCGGGCACTTCGCGGCGCCCCAGCATCGAACTGATCTTGGGGCGCACAAAGCTGGTAATCCAGTTCACGGCCAATCACTCCCGCGCGGTTGGAGGATTTGTCTTCTGTCCCAATGTGGGGCTTTTACTCGGCGGCTGCAAGGCGCGCCGATGCCACACCTGAGGCAAGGGTTCTAACCAGCGTCGCAACGTCCGTGACGGTGCTGTCCGACGCGGCTCCGGCATCGCTCAACGAACCGGCGACGGCATTGACGATCGCCGTGCCGACCACGACGCCATCGGCCTTCGCGCCGATGGTGCGGGCATGCTCCGCCGTCTTGACGCCGAAGCCGACGCAAACCGGCAGTTGCGTGTGATCCTTGATACGGCCAACCGCGTCGCCGATCTTGTCGGTGTCCGGCAAGGCGCTGCCGGTGATACCGGTCATCGACACGTAGTAAACGAAACCGGATGTGTTCTTCAGCACCGCGGGCAAACGCTTGTCGTCGGTGGTCGGCGTTGCCAGGCGAATGAAATTGATGCCGTGCTCGAGAGCCGGCAGGCAAAGTTCATCGTCCATTTCCGGCGGCAGGTCGACAATGATCAAGCCGTCCACGCCGGCATCGACCGCATCGGTCAGGAATAGCTCGACCCCATAGGTGTAAATCGGATTGTAATAGCCCATCATGACGATCGGCGTATCGGCGTCGTCGGCACGAAAGTCGCGGGCCATCTGCAGGGTCTTGGCCAAGGTCTGGCCACCCTTCAGCGCCCGCAGACCGGCCGCCTGAATGGCCGGGCCGTCTGCCATCGGATCGGAAAAGGGCATGCCGAGTTCGATGATGTCGGC
The DNA here is from genome assembly GCA_965216535.1 of Hoeflea sp. Taxonomy (GTDB): domain Bacteria; phylum Pseudomonadota; class Alphaproteobacteria; order Rhizobiales; family Rhizobiaceae; genus Hoeflea_A. The sequence goes on along the minus strand of OZ244175.1, from coordinate 131,572 downwards.
TCCTGCATCCGGCAGGGCCTTCATGATCGCCAGCGACGTATCGTAGTCCGGATCGCCGCCCATGAAATAGGTCACGAAGGCGGGTCGGTTCTCGGCCGCCAGTTTGGCAAAACGCCTATCCATGCGTTCGGTCATTATAGGTCGACTCCGAGGTGCTTGGCGGCGGTGAAGACATCCTTGTCGCCGCGGCCGCACAAATTCATCACGATGATCTGGTCCTTGCTCATGGCGGGAGCGCGCTTGATCACCTCTGCCAGGGCATGGGCCGGCTCCAGCGCCGGGATGATGCCTTCAACGCGGGTCAGTCGCTGGAAGGCATCGAGCGCTTCATCGTCCATGATGGGCACGTATTCGACACGCCCGTGTTCCTTGAGCCAGGAGTGTTCGGGCCCGATGCCCGGATAATCCAGCCCGGCGGAAATCGAATGGCCTTCCTCGATCTGCCCATCGCCGTCCTGCAGCAGATAGGTGCGGTTGCCATGGAGCACGCCGGGCCGCCCGGCGGTCAGCGAGGCACAATGTTCCTGGCTGTCGAGACCCTTGCCGCCGGCCTCGACGCCGACGATCTGCACGCCGTCGTCGTCCAGGAACGGATGGAACAGGCCGATGGCGTTGGAGCCGCCGCCGACGGCTGCTACCAGAAGGTCCGGCAACCGGCTTTCGACCGCCATGATCTGTTCCTTGACCTCATCGCCGATCACCGACTGAAAGTCGCGAACCATCTCCGGATAGGGGTGCGGGCCGGCGGCGGTGCCGATCAGGTAGTAAGTGCTTTCGACATTGGTCACCCAGTCGCGCAGCGCCTCGTTCATGGCGTCTTTCAGGGTTCCATTGCCCGAGGTGACCGGGATCACCTCCGCGCCGAGCAGTTTCATGCGAAACACGTTGGGCGACTGCCGCTCGACGTCCGTGGCGCCCATATAGACGACACAGGGCAGGCCGAAGCGGGCGGCAACCGTGGCCGAGGCGACCCCGTGTTGTCCCGCGCCGGTTTCAGCGATGATGCGGGTCTTGCCCATGCGCTTGGCCAGCAGGATCTGGCCCAGGCAGTTGTTGATCTTGTGCGAACCGGTGTGGTTGAGCTCGTCACGCTTGAAGTAGATTTTGGCGCCGCCCAGCTCCTCCGTCAGCCGCTCGGCGAAATAGAGCGGGCTCGGCCGGCCGGTATAGTGGGTGTTGAGCTCCAACAACTCGGCCGCATAGGCCGGGTCGTTCTTGGCCTCGTTCCACGCATCCTGCAGATCGAGGATGAGCGGCATCAGCGTTTCCGCAACGAAGCGGCCGCCGAATATGCCGAAACGGCCGTCCTCGTCCGGGCCGGCTCGATAGGAATTGGGTTTTACGGTTTCGTTCACAGCATACTCCCGATCAGTCAGGCGGCTTTGGCCGCGCCGACCGCTTTGAAGAAATCACGGATCAGGCCGACATCCTTGACGCCAGGTGCGCTTTCGACACCTGACGAGAGATCGACGGCCTTTGCTCCCGTCTGGTGGAGCGCGATGGCGATGTTGTCGGCATCGAGACCGCCCGACAACATGTAGTCCACATCGTCGTCGAGCCGCGCCAGAAGCGTCCAGTCGAAGCTTACTGCATTGCCGCCCGGCAGCTCGGAGCCGGCCGGTGGCTTGGCGTCGAACAGGAACCGGTCGGCGATGCCTTTATAGGGCGCGATGGCGTCGAGATCGGCGGCTTCGCGGATGGCGAAGGCCTTCATGACCGGCCGATCGAAACGTTGCCTGATCTCGGCCAGCCGTTCCGGGCTTTCCTTGCCGTGCAGTTGCAGCATGTCCGGGTCAACGGCCGCCACGATCCGCTCGAGCGTCTCGTTGTCGGCATTGACCGTCACGGCAACCGCTTTTGCCCGTCCGCGGGCCGCTTTGCGCAGGTCCGCAGCAACCTCAGGCGCCACGTTTCGCGGGCTTTTTCCGAAAAAGATGAAACCCACATGATCGGCGCCACAATCGAGTGCCGCACGCATGGTTTCAGGCGTCTTCAGGCCGCAAATCTTGACAGAAACGGTCATGCGCTGCTCGTCGCATGAAATTGTCACGGAGTCGAGCGATTTAGCGCTTTGGCGCCCCGCTTCCGGCGGCGCTTTTGGTCGCATCTCGGAAATCGATCGCGTGCAGTCCGGAGCCGTTTTTCTTCAGCCAGGCCTTGGCCTTGTCAGTACCTGGGCAGAGCTTGCGGCACAGCGCCCAGAACCGCGCGCTGTGGTTCATCTCCTGCAGGTGCGCGACTTCGTGTGCGGCCAGGTAATCGAGCACATGGTCCGGCGCCATCACGATACGCCAGGAAAACGACAGCCGGCCGGTCGAAGAGCAGGATCCCCAACGGCTCTTGGTGTCCTTGACCTGGATCGCCGTCGCCTTGCGGCCCAGTTCGGCCGTGTGCCTTGCCACGGCGGCTTCGAGGTCGGTGCGTGCCTGCTTCTTTAGGAAGTCGACGACGCGTCGGCCAAGATGCTCCGCGGCACCGCCGACATAAAGAACCGCCTCGCCGTTGCTGGTGCCTGTTTCGCTGACGCCGCGCAGCTTGCCGGTGCGTTCGATACGGTGCGCCACACCGCGTATCGGTATGGTTCCGCCCTCCTCGACGCTGCTGGGCTTGGGCAGGCTTTTAAGGCGTGTTGACAGCCAGCCATGGTGACGCTGAAGGAACCGGTCGATTTCGCCATCAGACATGCCTGTCGGCACGGACAGTTTGAGTGCGCCGCCCCCCGGTTCGATCCGCAGTGTCATGCGGCTGGCGCGCGGATGTTCCCGGATGGTCAGCGGCAGCCGTCGCCCCGCCACCGCGATATCGCGACCGCGCGGCTTTGATGGCACCTTGCGTGTTTTCCGGCCGAACATGGTTGTCTTCTTAGCCGATTCCCGAAGAACCAATGCACAAAAAAATCGGCGCCCCGAGGGCGCCGAAGAGGGTGACTGGATTGATGGGAGGAGGTGTTAGTCCAGGTCACTGTCCGAGGATCGGTCTCGTGCCGTCCTTCGTTTGGACATGAAGCGATCAAATTCTTCCAGGTCCTTGGCCCGCCGCAATTCGCGAACATATTCCTCGAATTCCGCCCGAGCTTCCTCGAGCTTGCGCCGCTCCTCTGCCAGCCGCTCCAACTCGGCTTCACGCCAGTCGTCGAAAGCGACATTTCCGGTGCGTGCATAACTGTGGCGCGCCTTGCGCCGGCATCCTGCAAACATGTCATCGGTCGCCTTGTTTACGTCGCGCTTGAAGCCATCGAGGCGGTCGCCCCAGATGATGTAAGCGAGCATGGCAAGGCCCAGAGGCCAGAATACGACAAAGCCGAGTACCATCAGAGCGATAGTAAGCGGTGTCCAGGCCGGACGCAGCATTGCTGTATTGGTCATCGATAAGCCCTTTTGAGATCAAACGGCAGACATTGCCGTCCCACGTTTTTGGATGTGGGTGGCGGTGCGCCGTGATTCAAGAAAGTGCTTCGACTATTTTGTTAAGCAATTGTTATTGCTTTAAGAATTCGCAAAAACGTGAATTGGCGAGCGCAACCATGAAGTGTATCGGACGATTTGTCCGATCGGATTCAGGAGGCTTTCTTGCGCGGTGCGCGCCTGCTATTGGCGGCCTTGCGCCGGTGATCGGCGGTGCGCATAAAATCGAGAATGCGCGGCGCGATTTCCGTGCGGAAGCGCGAGCCGTTGAAGACGCCGTAGTGGCCCACGGCAGGCTGCATGTAGTGCTGGCGCAGGTCCTCGGGAAGATTGACGCACAGATCATGCGCTGCCTTGGTCTGGCCGACGCCCGATATATCGTCGTTCTCGCCCTCGACGGTCAGCAGGGCAACGTTGCGGATTGCGGCGGGGTCCACCCTTTGCCCGCGATGCATGAAACTGCCCTTCGGCAGCGCATGCTTGATGAACACCACATCGACGGTCTGCAGGTAGAATTCGGCCGTCAAGTCCATCACCGCCAGGTACTCGTCGTAGAAATCCCGGTGCTTCTCCGCCGAATCGCCGTCGTTCTCCACCAGATGCTGGAAGAAATCCTTGTGGGCGATCATGTGCTTGTCGAGGTTCATCGACATGAAGCCCGACAGCTGCAGGAACCCGGGATAGACGTCGCGCATGAAGCCGGGCTGCGGCCACGGCACCTGCATGATGACATTGTCTTCGAACCACTCCAGCGGCTTGGTTTCGGCCAGCAGGTTCACAGCAGTCGGATTCTTGCGTGTGTCGATGGGGCCGCCCATCAGGGTCATCGAGCGCGGCGCCGCGCTGTCCCCGGATTTTTCCATGACGGCGACAGCCGCCAGCACCGGAACGGACGGCTGACACACGGCCATCACATGGGTCTCGGGACCCAGCACCCGCAGCATTTCGATGACATAGTCGATGTAGTCGTCGAGGTCGAATCGACCGTCGGTGATCGGCACCATGCGGGCATCGATCCAGTCGGTGATGTAGACATCGGCGCTCGGCAACAGGGTTTCGACGGTGCCGCGCAGGAGCGTGGCATAGTGCCCCGACATCGGTGCGACGATGAGAATCTTCGGGCCGGGCCGTTCGCCGGGCGGCAACGCCCGTTCAAAATGAATGAGATTGCAGAAGGGTTTCTTCCAGACGATCTTCTCGTGAACCGAAACCGTCTTGAAATTGACCGACACCTCGTCGATGTCGAATGTCGGTTTGGCGTAGCGCCGGGTCGCCCGTTCGAACACTTCGAGCCCTGCGGCCATCGCCCGCCCGGCGGGTGTCTTCGACATCGGATTGAGTGGGTTGGAATAAGTCAGCCGCATCGCATCCGCCGCTACGCGCCATGGTGACATTGCAGCATGGCTCAATTCGTAGAGCTGATAGAACATGAAATCCCGTACCCCTTGCCGTGGTCCCAATGGCGTGCACAGCACGCAAGAGCCACGTACTGCGCTGCCCACATCCCCTTGTGCAACGCCGTAACCCTTTGTTGCAGCCTAGCATTTTTCTGCTGCAACGCAACAGGCTTAGACTAAAGTCGAGTGCCGTCGAATGCCGGTTCTGTCGGCAATGGGAGCTGATTCGCGGTCAGATGTCGAGGTTTGCGACGCTGAGAGCGTTTTCCTGGATGAAGTCGCGGCGCGGTTCGACCTCGTCTCCCATCAGGCGGGAGAAAAGGCCGTCGGCGTCCGTCGCGTCGTTGATCTTGACCTGCAGCAAGGTCCGGTCGTTCGGATCGAGCGTGGTCTCCCACAGCTGATCGGCATTCATTTCGCCGAGACCCTTGTATCGCTGCATGGTCAGGCCCCGGCGACCGATCGCGAAGATGGTGTCGAGCAGACTGCTCGGCCCGGTGACCGGGGTCAAATCTTCCTTGCGCTTCAGAGCCGCAGACCCGGCATAAACCTCGTCGAGCCGTTCTGCCAGCTGATCGATACGCCGCGCATCGGCCGAAGCCACCAATTGAGCGTCGACCAGGTGCGATTCGCGAACCCCGCGCACGGTACGTTCCAGCCGCAGGCCGCCATCCCCGACAATTTCGCCCTGCCAACCGCGCTCGGTTTCTTCCGATACCAGATCGAGGCGTTTGACCAGCTCGGCGATTTTCGTCTGCGCTCCCTCGGGATCGTTCATCAGTTCCAGATTGAGAGCGCCGACAATGGCCGCCTGCTCGATGATGGTGCGGTCGTAGCGCGAATGCAGCCCTTCGATCAGGTTGCGCAATTTCAACGCGTCGTCGATGACCGCGCGCAGGTCTTCCCCGGTGCGCACCTCGCCGCTGTCGAGTTCGAGCGCGGCATCCTCGAGGCCGGCACCGATCAGGTAGTCTTCCAGCGCCTTCTCGTCCTTCAGGTATTGCGACGACTTGCCCCGCGAGACCTTGTAGAGCGGCGGCTGTGCGATGTAGAGGTGACCGCGCTCCAGCAGCTCCGGCATCTGACGGAAGAAGAATGTCAGCAGCAGCGTGCGAATATGGGCGCCGTCCACATCGGCATCCGTCATGATGATGATCTTGTGGTAGCGCAGCTTCTCCAGATTGAATTCGTCCTTGCCAATGCCGGTGCCAAGCGCGGTGATCAGCGTGCCGATTTCCTGGCTCGACAGCATCTTGTCGAAGCGCGCCCGCTCGACATTGAGGATCTTGCCGCGCAGCGGCAGGATTGCCTGGTTCTCACGCGACCGCCCCTGTTTGGCGGAACCGCCGGCGGAATCGCCCTCCACCAGAAACAGTTCGGATTTGGCCGGGTCGCGTTCCGAGCAGTCGGCGAGTTTGCCGGGCAGCGAGGCAATATCAAGCGCTCCTTTGCGGCGGGTCAGTTCACGCGCCTTGCGGGCGGCCTCGCGGGCAGCGGCGGCTTCCACCACCTTGCCGACCAGCACCTTGGCTTCCTGCGGATGTTCTTCCAGCCACTGGTTGAGCGCCGCGTTGACCAGGCTCTCGACCACCGGCCGAACCTCCGACGACACCAGCTTGTCCTTGGTCTGGGACGAGAATTTCGGATCCGGCACCTTGACCGACAGCACTGCGGTCAATCCCTCGCGGCAATCATCGCCGGTGAGCGAGACCTTTTCCTTCTTGGTCAGGCCGGAGCTGTCGGCGTAGCCGACGATCTGCCGGGTCAGCGCACCACGGAAACCGGCCAGGTGGGTGCCGCCGTCCCGCTGCGGGATGTTGTTGGTAAAGCACAGCACGTTTTCGTGGTAGCTGTCGTTCCACCACATGGCGACATCGACGGTGATACCGTCCTTTTCGTTGGATATGGCGATCGGCTCGTCGACCAGCGGCTTCTTGTTGCGATCGAGATATTGGACGAAGGCCTGGATGCCGCCGTCATAGACCATCTCGGTCTGTCGGACGTCGGAATGGCGGTTGTCGGTCAGGATGATGCGAACGCCGGAATTGAGGAACGCCAGTTCGCGCAGCCGGTGCTCCAGCGTGTCGAAGTCGAACTCCGTCATGGTGAAGGTTTCGGTCGACGGCAGGAAGGTGATCTGCGTTCCGGTTTCATCGCCGGCATCGCCGGTGACGGCGAGCGGGCCGTCGGAGATGCCGTGAGTGAAACTCATTTCATGGATCTGGCCATTGCGCATGATCTTCATCGACAGCGAAACAGACAGTGCATTGACCACCGACACGCCGACACCGTGCAGACCGCCCGAGACCTTGTAGGAATTCTGGTCGAATTTTCCGCCGGCATGAAGCTGCGTCATGATGACTTCAGCGGCTGAAATACCCTCTTCCGCGTGAATATCGGTCGGAATTCCGCGGCCATTGTCGGTCACGGTGCAGGATCCGTCGGCATTGAGCGTCACGGTCACGTGGCTGGCGTAACCGGCCAGCGCCTCGTCGATGGCGTTGTCGACCACCTCATAGACCATGTGATGCAGACCGGATCCGTCGTCGGTGTCGCCGATATACATGCCCGGGCGCTTGCGGACGGCGTCCAAACCCTTGAGAACCTTGATAGAATCGGCCCCGTATTCGGGATTCTCGCCGTGGCCGTTTTCCGGCGTGTCGCTCATATGCTGTGGTCTTTCCTGGAAATCGGCGTTCGTGTGCCCACGCGCCTCGAATCACACATGCTTGGTGCCTGAAATATAAAGGTTTTGTACCGTGAATCCAAATCTGCCGACGATCTTTTTCGCGTCGATTCGAGGTGGTTTCCGGCGGTCTCGACACCGTAGGTCCGGTCGAACGGCTGATGTGGAGAATAGGTGGCGAATGGGGCGGCCACTCAAGTGATTCGCCGTCGCCCAGCCCGCGACATTGCGATGGCCGGGCATTGTTCAGCGCACAGCCTCAAAAGAGCTTGTCGAATATGGTGCGGTTAGAGCGCGAAAGCCGGCTCAATGGCCGGCTCATGCTTGAATTACTGTCTGGCGGCTTGCTCGACGGCACAGCCTTCGATGCCATAGGCGGAATGGCAGCTACCGGAGCCGGTCAGCGACGCCGGCGGCGCGAAAAATGCACCGACCAGAATGACCGCTCCTGCCAGAATAAACGAGGAGAAGATGGCTCGACCCATCGTCTTTTGTCCCGTCATGATACCCCTCACCCTTTTTTACGCACACGCGGACTCGTTGGCCCACGGCTCAGCGTCGTTGGTCCCCACCAAGCTGAACTTTTTTAGCAAAAAAATCCTAACGATTAGTGATGGATGTAATGGCTCCGGGGAACCGAATCAAGAGCCCCGAGGGATAATCTGCGCGCCGTTGCCGTTGTGTCACAGAAGGCTGCTCAGGCCCCGGTAGAGCAGTTCCAGCGCCAGTGCCGTCAGGGCCAGTTTCAGAGCCAGTCGGAAGTTTTGCTCCGGGAGTCGGTGAAGGATTCGCGTGCCCACCAGGGTGCCGAGGAAGCCGCTGGCGATCATCACCAGAATCAGTGGTAGCCATGGCAGGAAGTGGAAACCGACGACCGCGAAGCCGACAATCTTGAAGCCATGCTGTGCGCCATTGATCGCCGCCAGCGACCCCACCAGCGTTTGCCGCTTGTCAAAACTGTTGGAGAGCAGCGCCGCGTTGATCGGCGCCGTAACCCCGAAGAACATGCCGACAAATGACGTTGCTGCGCCAATCACCGCCATACCGGCTTTACCGATCGTCGCCAGCCGGGGCAGCGGAATCCAGGTCGACGCGATGACGAACAGTCCGAGGCCGGTCAACAGGATACCGCTCGATAATCGCACCGCGATCGCTGCACCTAATCCGGTACCGAGGATGGCGCCCGCACTGAAAGCTCCCAGTTTGGCCCAGTTGACATGTCGGCGCAGGACGAAGGCTCGGCCTGAGTTGGATCCGAACTGAACGGCGCCATGCACCGGGATGAGCGCCGCGGTGGGGATGAAATAGGACATCGCGACGATCATCAACGATCCGCCGCCGATGCCAAGCGCCGCCGTCATCAGTGATGTGAGGAAGCTCGCTGCGATCAGCAGGGCCGCATGGATTGGCAGAACCGAGGCCGGCAACGCGCCGGCCAGGAGTTCGCTCAGCGCGCTCAGGCGGCCTGGTCCCGGGTGAACTGTCCGGCCGGACGGTAACGCACCAGATAGGAGGGCAGGATGGCCTCAAGCGTCGTGGCATCGATGCCCATGCCGGCAAGCGTCCGCCCCTGTGCTTCGGCTTCGTCCGAGACGACGGTGTCGTTCTCCAGCATCAGCACCTGATCTTTGGTCAGCATGGGTTCGATCAGCGGCACCATGGACATCGCACTGCCCATCAAGCGTGCCGGCGCCCAGGGAATGGTGACAAAGCTGCGTTTGCGCACGATTACCTTGAGCATCAATTCCAGGCACTCTTTGAAGGTCAGGATTTCCGGGCCGCCCAGGTCCCAGGTCTTGCCCGCCTCGATGGTTCCGTCGACGCTGTGGGCAACGGCCTCTGCTACGTCGCCGACATAGACTGGCTGAAAGCGGGTTTCTCCGCCGCCAATCAGCGGCAGAACGGGCGAGAAGCGCGCCATTTCGGCAAATTTGTTGAAGAAACCGTCTTCCGGACCGAAGATGATCGACGGGCGCAGGATGGTCGAATCCTGAACCGTGTAGCGCACCGCTTCCTCGGCCAGTCCCTTGGTTCGCGCATATTGCGCTTCCGCCTGGCTGTCGGCACCGATGGCTGATACATGGGTGAGCCCGATCCCGGCATCGCGGCAGGCTTCGGCGACGGCGCGAGCGCCTTCATCCTGGACGGCGTCGAACGACTGACGGCCGCTTTCGAACAGGATGCCGACGAGGTTGACCACATAATCGGAGCCGCGCATGGCGCGCTGGATCGACGGACGGTTGCGAAGGTTGGCCTGCACCGGGGCGATCTGGCCGACATTGCCGAGCGGCTGCAGGTAATTGGCCAGCTCCGGGCGCCGAACCGCTACCCGCACCAGATAGCCGCGGCGCGCCAGCGCCCGGACCACATACCGTCCGACAAAGCCGGAACCGCCGAAAACCGTAACCAGTTTTGGGACGTTGCTGTGGGTCATGACGGCCTGATCTCCCGGGCTCGATGCTCGATGATGCACTTTAGAAGTTCTCTTAATCAAAATGCGCGCCGACGGGAAGAGGCGGACGTCAAAGATCAATGACCATCAGCACCCGCTGATCCGGTCTCGCTTCTTCCGGAACCTCGGCCTCAAATCGATCGCGTTGGCTGGAGGTTGCTTCGCTCAGGGTCTGTTCGCGAAAACCCATGGCTTCGTAGAAGGGCTGATTGAAGGCGATGTCGCGAAAGGTCGATAGCCCACACTGCGAAGCCCCGATGCTGCGTCCGTGGCGGATCGTTTCCCGCAGCAGTTCCGATCCGATGCCGCGGCGGCCGTGATCGGGATCGACCGCCAAAAGCCGCAGCCAGCATCCGCCGTCAAGCGGCTGGATCGCGGCTAAACCAACGGGTTGGTCGTCGCTTGAGCAGGCGACCAGCACATGGCAGGCCCCCAACATCCTGTTGAAATCGGCCACCGGCGCGGGCTGCCCGGAGACCATCGCGACCGCCTCTGGAATGCCGGTTTCCAAAAACAGTCGGTCCGCCGCCCGGTCGATTTCGGCCAGGCGTGCCGCTTCCTCCGGCCGCATGGGCCGAATGTGATAATCAGCCCTCAAAGCCTTCGACCACGAGCATCTCGGCGTCGGCAACTTCCTGGCGGATGGCCTTGGCGGCCTGGTATTCCTCGGAATTGTAGCAGTCGACGGCCGCCTGCATGGACGGAAATTCGATCACCACGTTGCGGGCGCGCGCATCGCCTTCCAGAACCTCGATCGGACCGCCGCGGGCCAGGAAATTGGCTCCGTAGCGCTCGAATGCCGGTTTGGCGGTGGAGACGTAATCCTTGTAGCGTTCCGCGTCACGCACGTCGACGCGGGCAATCCAATAGCCCTTGGCCATGATGTTTCCTCCTATCGGGGTCCGAAGACCTTATGCGGCGTTGCTCAAGGCTCCGCTCATTTCAGACAAAATCGCTTGTGCGGCGGCGGCTGGATCGGGCGCAGCGACGATCGGCCGTGCGACAACCAGATGGCTTGAACCATTGCGCAACGCATCGGCGGGGGTCACCACCCGCTTCTGGTCGCCATGGTCGGCGCCGGCGGGCCGGATGCCGGGTGTGACGACGGCCATGTCGGGGCCGACGATTGCCCGCACCGTGGCGGATTCCGCCGCCGAGCAGACGATGCCGCCCATGCCGGCTTCTTTCGCCTGGCGCGTGCGGATGGCCACCAGGCCCTGCGCCGTGTCGTGATAGCCGGCTTCGCCAAGATCCGCGTCATCCATCGAGGTCAGCACCGTGACGCCAAGCAGCGTCAGCGGAGACCCGCGGGCTGCTTCTACAGCGGCGCGCATCGCCTTCGGATAGGCGTGCAGCGTCAGCATGGAGACGTTCATCCTGACGATGTTTTCGACGCCCTTGGCCACCGTGTTGTCGATGTCGAGCAGTTTCATGTCGAGAAACACCCGCTTGCCATCGGCAATGATGTCGCGGGCGAATTCGAGACCGCCGGCAAACACCAGCTGATAGCCGATCTTGTAAAATCCGACGCTGTCGCCGAGCGTGTCGACGATTGCCTCTGCCCGGTCGACGGTCGGCACGTCGAGGCCGACGATCAGGCTGTCCTTCGCGTCCTGCATGCGTTCGCTCCTGGCTGTGGGATGCTTTGGGCATCCGTTTAGTCGGATTCGGCGGCAAATGGAACCGTTTGTCCCCAGTTACTCGTCAACACTCGAATTTCGGACAGCGGCATGACTTTGCCATCTGCTTCGGCTAGCACAAATGGCAACGGAGGGAGTTGCGCTATGAGGAAAATCATCGGCGTCCTGTTTCTCGGAGCGGTGGCCAGTGTCGCGGTGAGCGTCATAGCGGAAGCTCAGCAACGCGATCGCGAGCAGCGGGAACGCCGATTGTCCGCAACGCAGCGTGGAACGGTCACACTCGAACCGGCCGACCGTACGCTGTCTCCCGCACAGGTCTCGATCGAAGTCAGCGGCAACACCCGCATCGTACGGACCAACGGCATTCCGGAGCATCCGGTCGGAGCGTTCCCCAACCGCGGCAATCCGCACGCCATCACGGAACAGAATTTCGAATTTCGCATGACCACCGAGCCGGCACCCGCCGGCCGCATCACGCCGGCGGATTTTGCCTGTTGGGGCGTCGGGCTGAATGGCATTCCCTTCGAACCCGGCACGGCGGAATTCTGGAAGGGCGACCGCAATTCCGGCTGGAACTACGATGCGCTGGGTGGCGCCGTCAGGCTCGGTCTCGACGCCAACTACGCGCATGTGCAGCCAAACGGGGCCTATCACTATCATTTCACGCCGACGGGCCTGATGGAGGAGCTGAACTGGGACGGTACGGAACATTCGCCGCTGATCGGTTGGGCTGCCGACGGCTACCCGGTCTACGTGCTGACCGGCGATCTCGGCAACGGCATGCAGGAGGTCGTCAGCTCCTATCGGCTGAAATCGGGCAACCGCCCGGGCGGTCGCCAGCCCGGCGGGACCTACGACGGCACCTTTGTCGAAGACTATGAATATGGTGCCGGCCTTGGCGATCTGGATGAATGCAACGGCGCCCGCACAATATCGAAGGAATTTCCGCAGGGCACCTATGCCTACTTCCTGACTCGGGAATTTCCCTATGTGCCGCGCTGCTGGACGGGAACGCATGACACAAGTTTCAACGAGCGAAGGCGCCGCTAAACGGCAGTTTTTTCGGCGCACCCTCTTGCCAGTTCGGGCCGCGCGATATTATTGCGGCGGACCATGAAACCGTTTCTGATCCTGCAACTGCGCCCTGAAACCGAAACCTCGGATGGCGAATTCGAAGCCTTTCTCGACAAGGGTGGTCTCAGCCGCGAGGAAACCCACCGCATCCGTCTCGACCAGGAGCCGATTCCCGACGGTCTCGATGTTCGCGATTACGCCGCGGTCATTGTCGGCGGAGGACCCGGTTGCGTTAGCGATCCGGAGGACAAGAAGACGCCGGTCGAAAAACGCATCGAGGAGGCTGTCTTCGGCTTGATGCCGGCAGTCACCGAGACGGATTTCCCGTTTCTCGGCTGCTGCTACGGGATCGGCATCCTGGCCGCACAGCTTGGCGCCAGGGTCAACAAGGAACGCTACGGCGAGGAGGTCGGTGCAGTCGAGTGCACCAAAACGCCGGATGCGGCGGCTGATCCTCTGACCGCCGACTTGCCCGACCGGTTCATGGCCTTTGTCGGCCACAAGGAGGCTGTTCAGGAGCTTCCCGCCGGTTGCGTGCATCTGTTGTCTTCAGCGCCGACACCGTTCCAGATGATCCGCTACAAGTCCAATGTCTACGCCACCCAGTTCCATCCGGAGGCTGATGGCGCGGTGTTCGAATCGCGCATTCGCATCTATCGGGACTCCGGCTATTTTCCGCCGGACGATGCCGACCGGCTGATCGAGTATTGCCACAGCCAGGACGTACATATGCCGGAACGTATTCTGCGGAATTTTGTCGAGGCATACCGCTAATCCTCCTCAAGCTGACCGTCAGCAGCAATCCGAAGGCATCTGGCAGCAGGCCAGAACCTCCTCGTTTCCCTGGCAGCAATCCTGCACCAGATAGCCGATCAGACCGCCAATCGCCGCGAAGTCGACCCGGTAGATCAGATTGCGCGAAACCCGCGTTCGGGTGATCAGCCCTGCCTGTGCCAGCGCCGACAGGTGAAATGACGTGCGCGATGATATTGCGTCGACGACCTCGCCGATGTCACCGGCGGTCGCGCCGGTCTCGCCCTTCGTTACCAGAAAGCGGAGAATTCTGAGGCGGGTCTCCTGCGACAGGGCAGACAGCGCTTCGACGGCTTGACTTTCTTCCATAATTCAATAATTCTTGAAATGTTGAAATTAATTGGAGACTACATCATGCTTCGTCCGCCCGCAACATTGGGACAACTGATGGAAACGTTCAAACCGCTGGCCGATGGCGCCGGTGTGGTCTTCGAGACCAGCGAAGGCGAGATCGGTGCCGGTTACCATGTCACCGAGCTGAAACTGGCGCATTTCGAAAGCATCGACTGCGGCGGCAATCGGCACCGTTGGTCGGAAGCCTATCTGCAATTGCTCGACGCGCCGGGTTCCGACCACATGCGCGCCGGCAAATTCACCGGCATCCTGCGCAAGAGCGTCGATACCATCAGCGAATTGCGAGACGTCCCGTTCTATGTGGAATTCGCGTTGGAAAACAAAGGCATCGAGCGCTTCCGCATCGAGGATGTCGAAGTCGACGACAGCCGCATCGCCATTGCCCTTGAGCCCGGTCGCGCCGCATGCAAACCGGCGATGGCGTCGGTTGCAAAGGGTAACGGAGCGGCCTGTTGCGGACCGCAGAGCAAGGCAGCCTGCTCCTGCTGATTTCTGCCTAAAGAAAGCCCCAGGCGATCATCGGGTAGAGCGAAGCAACGAGGATCAGAGCGCAGCCGACATTGAACACGCGGCGCGCCACCGGCGCCTGTAGTAGCCGTCTCAATTGCTGACCGAGCAGGGTCCAGCAATTCAGCGAGAAGATTCCGATCAATGCAAAGGTCAGCGAGGCGACGATGACCGTCGCCAGCGAGCGATCGGGCGGCGTGTAGACGCTGATCGCGGTCACGCCCATGGCCCAGGTCTTGGGATTGACCCACTGGAAGGCCGCGGCCTGGAAGAAGGTCAGCGGGGTTGTGCCGCCTTCGCTTTCGTCGGACTGAACGGGTGCAGCGGTGGCAATCTTCCAGGCGAGGTAGCACAGATAGGCGGCGCACAGGATCTTCAGCACCGTGTAGCTTGCAGGCACCAGGTCGAAGACCTGCATGATTCCCAGCCCGACAAGCACGATCATCACCGGAAAGCCGATACCGATCCCGAGCATGTGCGGGATGGTCCGCAACCAGCCGTGATTCATGCCCGATGCCAGCAACATCAGATTGTTGGGGCCGGGTGTGATCAGCGAGATGAAGGCAAAGGCAGCGAGCGCTGCAAGCAATTCGATTGTCATGGCGAAGCAATATTATGGCGCATGTGGCGCAATGTGCTTGCTTTCTGGCGCTTCAGATTCCAATGTTTGCAACAAATGAGTGAGTTGGATCAAATAGACCGCAAAATCTTGCGCGAGCTTGAGCGCGATGGACGCGTCAGCAACACCGAACTTGCGCGCCGGGTGGGATTGTCCAGCTCGGCCTGCCTGAGGCGCGTTCAGGAACTGGAACGCAACGGCACCATCCTGGGTTACCGGGCAGTGCTCAATCGCGAAGCGATGGGCAGCGGCTTCACGGCTCTGGTCGCTGTCGGACTGGCCCGTCACCGCAAGGAAGATCAGATCGATTTCGAGCGCATGGTTGCCGCGGCGCCGCAGGTGCGCGAATGCCACAATGTCTCGGGCACGATCGAGTACATGTTACGGGTCGAAGTGCCGGATCTGGCGTCCTACAAGCACTTTCACACCGAGGTCCTTGGCATGGTGCCACAGGTCAGCAGCATCACGACCTACATCGTCATGGGATCGCCCAAGGATGAACGGGCCTAGCCCGTATTTCTCCCACTCTCTGTGGTCGCGCGCTTCAGCCGGCCCGAAGGGGCCGCGCCACCCAGACCCAACCTGGCCATTCATCCACGTTTGCCATGGGCATGACAAAGTCGCGGGCTTCGTCGCGCTCCAGGTTGAGACGCCGCATCACCGCCTGTGAGCGCAGATTGTCCGGCCGGGTATAGGCCAGCACCTCGTCCAGTCCGATCCGGGCAAAGACATCGTCGAGGGCAGCCTGTGCGGCCTCCGTGGCGAATCCGCCGCCCCAGGCATCGCGGATCAGCCGCCAGCCGATTTCGTTGTGCATACCGAGCGGTGGATCGTCGTGTCGCAACATCACGCCGGTGTAACCGAGAAACGTTCCGGCGTGATCCTCGATCAGCCAGCGGCCATAGCCATGCTTTTCGAAGGCCGACAAGTAGCTGTCGAGCTTGCGATCGCTGGCGGCCCGGTCGATCGGTCCACCAAGATCATCCATGACCTCGGGATGAGCATTCAGGGCGGCAAAGGCATCCCGATCCGAGTCCTGCCAGCTGCGCAGCCGCAATCGATGCGTTTCCAGAAAGGGTGGGGGTTTCTGCTGCATGGGATGTCCCTTGTTCAATCGGTTTCTCTTGCAATAGCAGAGGCAGTAACGTCGGAGCGGCGCGTGGCGAACAACATGGCAAAGGCTGCTACGGCACCGAGGGAAGCCAGCAAAATGGCCGACCTGAAATCATAGAACTGCGCGATCAATCCCATGGAGGGGCCGGCGATCAGCCCGCCGACGATCAGGCTGTTGACGTAGAACGACGTCGCCCGGGCAACCCGACCGCCGGCAAAGCTCTGGACGAAGGAAATGCCGACGCCGGCAAAAATGCCATAATAGAGGCCCTCCAAAGCGGCACCGATCACCAAACCCGGCAGTGTGGCGACTTGAGCCAGCACGAGAAAGGAGATGACCGCCAGCACGCAGGTTGCCATCAGCACGTTTCTGGCGCCCCATTGCCGCATCAGCCGCGGCACGCTCAAGATGGCAATGATTTCGATGAAGGTCTTGATCGAGAAGGACAGGCCCGGCGCGTAGGTCGGCAGGCCGGCTTCCTGCACGTAGAACAGGGGCAGCGCGCTGGTGCACAGCATGTGGGCAAGCGCCAGGAAAAAACAGGCAATCGCCGCATACCAGAGCGGCCGATTAAGGGGGTCGACACCGCTGTTAGCATGGGCTCGGTCTTCGATCGGTTTGGCGAAATCCCTCGGTACGACCAGGTACCACAACACGCCCCACACGACGGCAAGTGCAATGGCGAGCCTGAACACGTCGATCGGCTCAAACCGGTCTGCCACGACAAAGGCGGCGGCGGGCCCGATCATCCAGCCGAGCGAATGGGAGGCACGCAGCAGCGCGTTGAATTTGTCGGTGTCGAGCTCTTCCCGTTCGGCAAACATTCTGCCGAAGGCAAACATGGTCACCATGGCCCCGGCCGACAGGCTGAAGCCGATGCTGGCGATAACCGGAAGCACCCAATATTGCTGCACCCCGACGATGACCGCACAGGCTGCAACGAAGCTGACGATGGACAGAAGCACCAGCGGCGCAATGCGCGCGCCGCCGTCGATCCATTCTCCGAACTGCCGATTGATACCGAAAGCGAGCACCAGCGCCACGGCGGTGTAGACGCTGATCTGCCACGGCTCCTGTCCGAGACCTTCGACGATGTAGAAGGCCATGAACGGGATGATCATGGAATTGCAGATGACGCCCGACAGATGCAGCAGAAGGATCAGTGCCGCCTGGCGATTGCGCAGGATATCCATGGAGCCGGCGAGTCCGAACGTTGGGGTGTCGAATGCGGTGGATGCAACCCGCGCCTGTGACGCGTGCGCCATGGCATAACCGTGTCGTCACCGATCTGCAATCCCCACTGTCGCCTTGCTGTCGCCCCCATGGCGGGGTGCTGCCGTGGCAAATCGGTCTATAATGCTGTGCATTCATGCCGTGATGGACCGCAGCCAAGGGAGAACCGAACCGATGCATATTCGCAAACGACGCATCGACAAGGGCTGGTCGCAGGAGACGCTGGCGCAGGTCAGCGGCCTCAGCGTGCGAACCGTGCAGCGCATCGAGCGCGGCGGCAAGGCAAGCCTTGAAACCATGAATGCTCTCGCCGCGGTCCTTGATGTGGACGTACCCACACTGACCAAGGAGACAGGCATGAATGAGCAACAAGACTATTCCCGCCGCGAGCAGGAAGCCGTTGAATATGTACGCGATATCAAAGGCTTCTATACCCACCTGGCGGTCTACGTGATCTCCGTGGCCGCCATGGCCGTGGCCAACCTGTATATGGGCACCGATTACATCTGGTTCATCTGGCCGGCACTCGGCTGGGGCCTTGGCGTCGCCGCTCACGGATTGACGGTGTTCGAGTGGTTTTCGCTGTTCGGCGTCGACTGGGAAAGACGGCAGATCGAGAAACGGCTGGGGCGGTCTTGAGGGTTACCTAGATCAAATGGTGCAAACTTATCGCCCTTTGATCTAACTCTTTTTCCAGTCGCCGTCCTTGTTCCACCAGCGATGCGGGTTGTCGCTGTCGTCAAGGCCTTTGCACTGGCTGCGCAGCACTTCGGTGACCGTGATCACCGGTTCATAGTAGCTGTGGACCTCGTAGATCGCTTCGATCACCGCGTTGAGGAGCGCGGGATCGCGCGGGATGAAGAAGCGCATTTCGTCGACATTCGGACGATGGCGGGTCTCCTCTTCGGCCCCGGTGGGCGTGCCCTTGCGCGGCCGGTAATACTCAATGCCGGCCGGAGTGCGATAACCGTTCCGGTCGGTCTTGCCCTGTGCAAGTGGCGCCACTTCGACAATGGCATCGAAGATGCGGTCGACGTCTTCTTCAGGCGCCTGAAACATCATCAGCCACATGGGTTGCATTTCGATTGGCCGGGTGTCGAAGCCACGGGCCAGGATGTTTGTATCGCTCATCATGTTTTCTCCTGTCAGATCCAAACTTATCGCCCTTTGATCTAGTCCAGTTGGGTGGGCAGTCCGCGCCCGTTATTCCACCAGCGGTTCGGATTGTTGCTGTGCGGGTCGTAGGCAGACCGGCTGGCCCAGTCCTCGCGCAGGAAAATCACCGGCTGTTCGTAGTGGTGCATGTGAAGGATCGCGTTCATGACCCGCTGCAGCGTAGGCAGGTCGCGCTCGATCGAGATCTTCAGCTCCACCATCGGATAGGTTTCGGTAGCATCGGCCTCGTATCCGGGCTTGTGCGCGACCGTGGTCGAGTTCGGCTGCGGGCGGGCGGTTTCCTTTCCAACGGCCGAAATCGACGCGTTTCGGTGGTACCGGCCGTAACCCAGCGGATGCACCGCCAGCACCGCGTCGAGAATGCGGTCCGTGTCCTCCGGCAGGGTCTGGATTTCCAGCGTCCATACCGGTTCGAAGGTGCCGGATTTGGCTTGATAGGATTCGAGCAAGGCCTCACTCCTGGATCGGGTTTCGGGCTTGCCGATGTAGCAGAACACTGCTGACAGAAGCGTGTCAGCAGTGTTCTGCTATGGATAGTGGCATGAGCCGTTCGACACGCCTTTTCGAAGTCATCCAGATCCTGCGCCGGGCCGAAACGCCGGTTACCGCCCAGGCCATGGCCGACACACTGGAAGTCGCCAAGCGCACCATCTACCGCGACATCGCCGCACTCCAGGCGATGCGGGTACCGATCGATGGGGAAGCGGGCATCGGCTATATCCTGCGGTCCGGGTTCGACCTGCCGCCGCTGATGTTCTCCCAGGACGAGATCGAGGCCATCGTCGTCGGTCTGGCGCTGCTTGGCCGTACCGGTGACCGCGGCCTGGAACGCGCCGCCGAGAGTGCGGCATCGAAGATCTCCGACGTCATCCCGGAAGATGCGCAGCGCGCCGTGCCACTGCATGTGTCGCTTTGGAACCCCATGCCGCAGACAAATGTCGAAACGGCCGACTTGCGCCGTCACATACGCGATGCATCGGAACTCAAAATTGCCTATCTGGATCTCAAGGACCGGCGAACCAACCGTGATATCAGGCCGGTTGCCCTGATCTATTTCATCGAGGTGGTCATCCTGGCGGCCTGGTGCGAGCTGCGCCAGGCATTCCGCCATTTCCGCGTCGACCGGATCGAGCAATGCCGACCCACCGGCCTTCGATTTGCGGACTCGGCGAGAGCCTTGCGCACGGCCTGGGAGACCGAAACCGGCGTCGGCAAACTGGAAAAGGCCGAGGAAGCCGGCCGTGCAGCCTTGTCGGGCCGGATCTTCTAGCCGACCAAACGTCTTGCCGCCTGCAAGGCCGGATCGTTGCCGGTGCGAAAATCGCGGGACGTTGGTGCTGTGACGATGTCTGGAATCAGCAGCCCGGCGGCAACCATATGCGTTGCGATCTCGGGCGGGGTCAATTCCGGGTCGGCGCGGCCGTTGCGCCAGTCATGGTATCCGGTCGAATGGCGCACTTTCAGGCCCGATTGCGCAAGCGTGATCGTTCCGCCTTCGGCAAAGAACTGCTCGGCATCTCCCATCTCCTCGCCGACGATCTGGCAAGTGTGAGCGTGATGTTTCAGCAGCGCCGCAACGACGATGGCCGCCGAAAAGGTGAACTTGTCGACCAGCACGATGCAGGTTCCGTCCTTGGCATAGAGGTCGTTGATGTGCCTGGCGAAATCGACAGTGGACAAAAAATCACCGCCGGGATTGCCGCGCAGATCCACCACGATCGATTGTTGCCGTTCCGCCTTGATCCGCAGCCGCATCGCCTCAAGGCCCTGCGCCAGCACCGATGACTCGTCGGAGACCAGATCCGCCAGGCGGACATACCAGGCCGGCGACCCGGGCAAGAGGGTGCAGGTGTTGCGAGAGCGCGCTTCATCTTCGCTCATCGTCAATCCACCCTTGTGGATCAGCCGGTGGGCAATGCCGGTTTCGTGCACCGGATAAAGGCTCTCCGCACCAATGCTGTTGGTGAGTGCCGGCCGGATGGACGCCACCGCGCCATTGTCATCTTCGAACATCAGGTCACTCGCCTCGACACCGAATGCCTGCAACGCGTCCGGCCAGGCCAGCATCATGGCCCCGATAACCTTCTGGCGTGGCCCGGTGCCGGCGAGATAGGGCCGAAGCATTTCGTGGGCCGCGTCCGCATCGTGGCTTCCGACGCGTAGCAAACGGCATCCGACCAGATGTCCAAATCGCTCGTCCGCATCGACTACACACGGCCCGTCCTCCAGCCAGACAAGGCGCAACGGCCAGACCCGGGCAATGCCGTTGGGGATCACCCGGCTGTGTCCGTTTCCGGCCAGTGCCATGAGGTGCATCGCCGCGAGGGTGAAAGTGTTTAGGCATGTCTTCGACTCGTTAAGGCTGGCCGCGGCGGCAGCGAGCCGGTCGCCATCGACGTGACGAAACGAGGGGTCGCTTGCAACGATTTCGTTCAGGCGTGCGGTGTCGGCATCATAGACCATAGTCGCTATCATCCGCCGCTTCGGACTGCTGTCAATCCGACAATCAGTCGGCTAACTGGAAGACAGTTTATCGGAAAGCGCCTGCAGTGCCGCCGATACCGCTTCGGATTGCGGCTTGTAAAAAACCCAGTTCTTGATCTGCTTGCCGCTGACCAGCCCGGCCTGTTCAAGCACCTTCATGTGCGAGGTGACCGTCGGCTGCGACAGTCCGATCTTTTCGGTGATGAAGCCGACGCAAACACCGTCTTCGACCAGGTCGCCATCCCGTTGCGGTGGAAAGTGATCGCGCGGAGAACTGATCCAGATCATGATCTGCAGACGCTTTTCGTTGGCCAGCGCCTTGAGGACGGGAAGGGTCGAATCGTCGGGCATCTATATCGATCAGATTCTATATTGTTGATTATCTATATTGATGATATTCGAATTAGATATCACGGTTCCGCCGGTCGGCCAATCCGCCGGTGTGGAAGAGCAGGAGAGATGTCATGCAGTACGACTTCCATATTCTTGATGTCTTCAGCCCGACCGCGTTCGGCGGCAACCAGCTTGCGGTGCTGCCAAATGCTCAGGGAATAACGCCGGCTGGAATGCAGAAGATTGCCCGCGAGTTCAATTTTGCCGAATCGACTTTTGTCCTGCCACCGGAGGATCCGTCCGCGACGGCCCGGGTCCGGATCTTCACACCCAATGCGGAGGTGGATTTTGCCGGTCACCCGACTGTCGGGACCGCCTGCGCGATTGCCTACGCCCAACAGCCGACGCCATCCGATGTGGTGCTGCAGGAGAATGTCGGCCCCGTACCTGTCAGGATTGAACGCCATGACGAGGTACTCAGTGGCACGCTGATCAGCACCACAGCGTTGCAGCACCCGGCAGAGAAGCCGGCCGCCGATGCTCTCGCCAGTGTCCTTTCTATCGACGAGGACGATGTGATCGACGGGTTCTTTGCCAGTGTCGGCCTCGAATTCTGCTTTGCGCACCTGTCCAGCCGTGAAGCCGTCGACCGGGCCGTTGTCAACCGCCAGGCCTGGCAGGAGTATTTGGCCGAGGCGTGGTCTTCGAACGTCTTTTTCTTTGCCGGATCGCTGGACGATGGCGGCGAAATCTACGCCCGTATGTCGGCGCCGGCCCACGGTATCGACGAGGATCCGGCAACGGGAAGCGCCGCGGCTGCTCTGATGGCGGTGGCCGGGCAGCGCAGCGGTTTGGCGGACGGCAAGGTCAGCCTGACGGTGTACCAGGGCGTTGCCATGGGCCGCGCCAGCACCATGGCCGCATCGGCCATATTGCGGGACGGGAATATCGCTGCGGTCGAAGTGGGCGGCCCCGCGGTTCTGGTCGCCAGCGGCAAAATCGAGGTCGCCGACCCATGGCTTGAGGCTCGTTCCACGACCTGATCAACAGGACATGGCGGCTCAGTTCAGGTCGCAGCCCTTCGCTTGCGGCGAGCCGGATTGCGGCGTCCCGCGACCTTCAGCAGACGTCTGAATGTCGGGCATTCCAGATGCGATGGCGCCGGACAGTCGGCCACGTGGCGCAGCGCGTGGCGAAGGGAACGGAGATTGCGGATCTCCCGATCGAGTTCGTCGGCGCGGGCGTGCAGTTCGTCCCGCGGCAACTCCGGCTGCCCGTCCGGGCCAAAGATGCCGGCGATTTCCTCGAGCGAAAATCCGGCCGATTTACCCATGGCGATCAGCGACAATTGCAACAATGTTTCCGGACCGAATTGCCGCCGCAGTCCGTGTCGGCCGATCGAACTGATCAGTCCGACTTCCTCGTAATAACGCAGCGTCGACGGCGGCAGTCCGGAATGTTCGATCACCTCGGCAATATCGAGAATTTTCATGCTTGACCTCAAGTTGGCTTGAGTTCGTAGGGTGCCTTTTCACGACCCATCAGGCAACAGGAAATCAGGATATGGATCAGGTCGCCAATCGCGTCGAAACACCGGTCTGGCTGGACCCGCGCGCCATTGCGCTTTTGCTGGCCGCCTCGCTGACGACAATGGCCAACGCCACGATCAGTCCGGCGCTGGCGGGGCTGGAAGAGATGTTCGCCGATCACCCGCATGCCGCCCTGTTGACGCGTCTGCTGGTGCCGGCCCCGTCGCTGACCGTTGTGCTGTTCGCACCGCTCGCCGGCTGGGCCGCGGACCGCTACGGACGACGCCCCCTGCTGCTTGCCGGCGTCATCCTTTTTGTGGTGACAGGCTGTGCCGGGCTGTTTCTGCCCGATCTGACTGCCATCTTTGCCAGCCGGTTGGCGCTTGGCATTGCGGTGGCCATGATCATGACCACGCAGACGGCTTTGATCGGTGATTACTTTACGGGCGACCGCCGCAACGCCATGACCGGATTGCAGGTTTCGGCGCGCAATTTCGGTGGGTTCGTGTTCATAGCCCTCGCCGGCTGGCTTGCGATCGCTTCGCCGCGCCTGCCCTTCGCCGTCTATGGCCTCGCGGCCGTGTTCCTTCCGCTGATGTGGATGAGCATTCATGAACCACCGGTCCGGAAGTTCG
Source organism: Hoeflea sp. (assembly GCA_965216535.1). Classification (GTDB taxonomy): domain Bacteria; phylum Pseudomonadota; class Alphaproteobacteria; order Rhizobiales; family Rhizobiaceae; genus Hoeflea_A. Next base: position 108,122 of record OZ244175.1, on the reverse strand, counting down.
AAAATCAGTCCGCATCGCGGGGCGCGGCGGACGGCCATGCGAGATGGATCCCGTTGATCTGTGCGCTAGCGTTTCTGCAGATGCTGACGACCATGATCTTCTTCATGATGCCGACGCAGCTGCCCTTCTTTTTCGATGCGCTCGGTCACGACAGCGCCGCCATGACCGGTGCCGGGCTCGGCGCGCTGACACTGGCCGGTGGATGCGCGGCCCTGTTCTTTGCCAGGATCAAGCGTGCCATCGGCTTCGCCGGCGCCTATGGCTTCGGATATGGAATGATGGCCGCTGGTTTCCTGCTGCTACCAGCCGGTTTCTGGCCGATCTTTGCCGGCCTGACGGCAATCGGCATCGGCTTTGCCATCGTCATGCCGAACTTCGTGGCGATTGCCCTGACGCTGACGCCCGCGCACCGCCGGGGCCTGGTGGGAGGTCTGCTGACAACGTCCGTGTTTGTCGGACAGTTCGTCTCGCCCTTCATCAGCCTGCCATCGATCGCCACCTTCGGCTACGACGCGACGTTTCAGGCAACAGGATTGCTGCTCGTGGCCCTGACTTTGGCAGCGACCTGTTTTGCGCTCATGGATGCCTGGCGGCAGCGAAACTCCATGATTATTGGCACAGGGCCTTCAGTTCACCCAGAAGCCGCTCGCGAAAAGCCCTTAACAGGGTCGAAACCGGGCGATCAGCCGGTGTCAGCAGGTAGATCGTCTGGGTCACTTCGGGGGTAAAGCGACGGGTCTCGATCGTATCACCCGCATACCTGCCGGCGGTGATTGGATCGATGAGGCCAGCGCCGACGCCTCGACCGATGAAACCGCAGGCTGATTCGAAGGTTTGCGTTTCGATGGATGCCGCCGGATAGGGTGTACCCTCTTGGGTAAACCGTTCCTCCAGCTGTGTTACGGTCGGGTGGGTCGGCATCAGGGTAACGAGTTTCTCATGCTGCAGGTCGCGCGGGCCGACACTGTCGGATACCGGTGCCCGGCCACGGCCATAGGCCACAACGCAGGGCATCTCGATCTTCTCGATCTCGAACTGCCGGGTTTCGGCCAACTGGGTGACGATCGCCATGTCGAACTCCTGCATCGGCAGAAGGCCGCTCATCATTTCCGACCGGCGTGCCAGCAGCCGCACCCGGACATCGGGCGAGTCGGCCAGAAAGGCGCTCATGACCGCCGGCAGAAAATCGATGGCAATGTTCGGATAGGAAGCGATCGTCAGATCTCCGTAGCGGTTGTCCCGGATTTGCTGGGCCTGCCGCATGGCTTGGTCGATGCTGTCGAGCGCCCGCGTCACGTCAGGCAGGAAGTGTTTGGCTTCCGGCGTCGCAACCAGTCTCCCCTTGACCCGGTCGAACAGCTTGAAGCCGAGCCTGTATTCCAGATTGGAAATCAGGCTGCTGGCCGACGGTTGCGAAATACCGAGGTTCTCGGCGGCCTGAGTCATGCTGCCCGTCGTCATGATCGCCCGAAGGCACTCGAATTGTCGGATGTTCATGCCCGTTCTCCTCAGGCCATAGTTTCAATCTATGAGCTCCGCAAAAGATAATATTATCTTCTATAGGTGAAATCTCCTACCGTTCAATCGTACTGAGGCGGTGCGAGCTATCCCACTCTTCCCGCCACCTGACCCACAAGAGGACTTCTTTGATGCTGAATGCTTCGAACGCATTCACAGCGGGCACCTATGCGCTGGCGCCTGACCTGCTGCTGACGGCGAAAGGCCCGCAGACGAACTGGGTTCTTGCGGTGCGTGACAGCGAGATTTCGTTTGTCGGCGAGCTCGAGAATTTCAGGGTCAGTCACCCGGATATTGTTGTCGACCGGCTGCCGGGTCGGGCGATCGTGCCTGGGTTCATCGATGCCCACACCCATCTGGGACAAGCCTTCGGCAAAAAACTGACGGGCGGTGAGCCGTCGCAGATCTGGCGTCGAATCTGGGTCCCGCTTGAATCAAGCCTCGATCCCGAATTGGCCTATGCGTCGGCCAAGTGGATGTTCCTCGAAGCGCTGCGCGGCGGGTTTACCACGATCAACAACTTCGCCATTGTTAACGGCGAAAAAGCCGACGCGGTGCATCGTGCTGCGGCGGACGTCGGCATTCGGCTGGTGTCCAGTACCGGCGCTGCGCAGACGATTGATCTTCCCGACGAGCTGAGCCCGGCGGACAGCAACCGGCTGATCGACGACGCATTGCGGCGTGCGGAGGCCCATGTCGAGGCCTGCTCCAGCAATTCGATGATCGTGCCATCATTGTGCGTGTCCGGCGTTCAGGGCGCGTCAGGGGCGCTCATGCAGGCGTTGTCGGAATTCTGCGCCGATAACGACGTGCTGTTTCAGATCCACACCAACGAGCACCACGTCGAGGTGCACTGGAGCGTCGTGCGCTACGGCCAGCGTCCGCTGGAGTTTTTCGCCGAACATAACGCCGTCGGGCCGCACACGCTTCACCATCATTGCACCCTGGTGACTGACGACGAAATCGAACTGCTGCGCGAAACCGGATCGGGCGTCAGCTACAATCCGCTCGCTTCCGCCTGGAAGGGCGACCGCGTCGCTCCGGCCCTGGCCTACGCTGCTCGGGGCGTGCGTTTTGGCATCGGCACCGACAGTACGCGTTCCGATGCGCTGCGCCTGCTGGAATCCGCCGAGACATGTCAGCGCATCGCCCAGGGAATGTCGCTGGCCGATTTTTCCTGCGGTGCAGCCTGGACCTGGATCGACGCCGCGACCCGCGGCAGCGCCGATGTGTCCGGGCTGGAGGGGACCACCGGCGAACTGCGTCCCGGGCTGCGCGCCGATTTTCTCATACTTGATCGGAACCGTCCCGAGGTCATGCCGTCCTGGGACTTCGAATGGGAGCTGGTGCGCCTCTACAACCGCGATCAGATCGAAGCGGTGTTTGTCGATGGCCGGCAGGTCATGCGCCAGGGACAACCGATCGGTTGGAATGCCGAAGACTTCATCAAGGACAATCTCGATCGGGCAATGGAAGCGGTGTCGGCCGCGCCGATCAGCAGAAAACACGGATTGTCGTCACATCGGCGCGCCGGTTCATCGAGCCGGCGCCCGGCGGCAGTCCGTCAGACTATCGAATGATCGGAGCAAACCCATGCTGAACCGAACCAAACTCCTCCAGATCGGGCAACTCGTCCTGTCGCTGACCGGCGTGGTCATCGTATGGTGGCTGGTCGCCAGTTCCGGAGTTATCAGTCAGGACCTTTTCCCGACGCCGGGAATGGTCTTCAGTGCAGCCGTCGAACTGTACCAGGATGGTGTCCTCGTCAAGGATCTCCAGGTATCGCTGACGAGAGCGGCGATCGGCTTCACCATCGGGGCGACTTTGGGTGTTTTGGTGGGGCTTCTCACGGCCCGGGTGAGCGTCGTCTCGGTGGCGCTGGAACCGTTTCTGACTCTGCTGCGGCCAATACCAGCCATTGCCCTCGTGCCAATCGCCATCGTCTGGTTTGGAATTGGCGAGGGCTCCAAGTATTTCGTTATCGCTTACACGGTGTTTCTGGCGGTTTGGCTGAATACACACCACGGTGCCGCCCATGTTGCCGGCACCTATATTCGCGCCGCCCGGTCGCTCGGCGCCAGCCGTTTGCGTGAGTTTTTCGAAGTCATCGTACCGGCGGCTGCCCCGCACATTGTCGTCGGCCTGCGGCTCGGGTCGGCGCTGGCCTTCCTCAGTCTCGTGGCGGCCGAGCTCAGTGGTGCCTCGTCCGGCATTGGCTTTCGCTTGCAGGACGCCCGCCAGTTCATACGCACCGACCGCATGTTCGTCGGCCTGATTGAGCTCGGAATCCTCGGCGCCACTCTCGACATGATCTTCGTCGCCATCAGCAACAGGCTGGTGCACTGGGAGAACGCATGATGACTGCAGTCCTACACAAAATCCAGGAACTCGCCGAAACCATGCCCGACACTCGTCCGGAAGTCGGCTTGATCGAAATCGACGGTGTTTCGATCGAATTCAAGGCCCCGGGAGGCCGCACGATCCAGGCGCTCTCCAGCACCGATCTGGTCATCGAGCCAGGCTCCTTTGTTTCGCTGATCGGCCCGTCGGGATGCGGCAAGTCGACCCTGCTCAATGCCGTCGGCGGGTTCGTCGATCTGACGACGGGTTCGATCCAGTTGGACGGCGTCGAAGTCAACGGCATCAATCCGGATGTCGGCGTGGTGTTCCAGCAATACGCTTTGTTTCCGTGGTTCACCGCCCTCGGCAACGTGATGTTCGCGCTCAAGCGCTTTCCGATCAGCAAGGCGGAGCGTCTCGACCGCGCCTATGCGGCGCTCAAGGAAGTTGGACTGGAAGGCCGCGAAAAAACCTTTCCGGGCCAGCTCTCCGGTGGCATGCGACAACGGGTGGCGCTCGCTCGCACCTTTGTGACTTCGCCCAAGGTGTTGCTGATGGACGAACCGTTCGGCGCCCTCGACGCGCAGACCCGGATCGTCATGCACGACATTCTGCTGCGCATCTGGGAAGCCCACCGGGCAACCGTCATTTTCGTCACCCACGACGTCGATGAGGCGCTGATCCTGTCCGACCGCGCCTACATCATGAGTGCCGGGCCCGGCCGCATTATCGAGACCATCGATATCGACACAGAACGTCCGCGCCATGTCGACGAGATTTCCGAGGACTTTGTCAAAAATCGCAATCACATCATCGGACTCCTGCGCCACGGCAGTTCCGATGACCACTGATCCATAACAGGAGGAACACACATGCTCAGTCAGCTCAAATCGATGTTCGTCGCAGCGGGATTGGCAGCCCTTTCCCTGCCGGCGGCGGCAGATGCCACCAAGGTAACGATTGGCGGCGGGCCCTATCTGGATATCCCCCAGCTTTCCGTCGCCATGGACCGCAATCTGTGGGCCGAGCAAGGCCTTGAAGCCGAAGTTATTCCATTCCAGTCCGGCCGCGCTGCCTTCGAGGCGCTGCTCGGCGGCCAGCTCGACTTTGCATTCCTGGCCGAGTTTCCAGCGGTGATCGGTGCAATGCGCGACCAGGAATTCGCGGTAATCGCCGAGATGTCGCAATACACTGCGACGCGGCTTATCCACACCGGCGGCGGCGACATCAAGGAAGTCGCGGATTTGGCCGGAAAGCCGGTCGGCGTGACCGCCGGAACCAACGGGCATTTCATGCTTGAAAACGAACTGAAGGCTGCCGGTATTGAGGCTGAAATCGTCTCGGTCGGCCCTCCGGATATCGTTCCCGCCCTGGCGCGCGGCGATGTCTTTGCGGGCGCCATGTTTCCGTCATTCTATCAAGGCGCCCAAAAAACCCTCGGCGATCGCTACTCCGAGATCCGGATCGACAGCTACGGTACCCATTTCATTCTGGTGGCAACGCGCAAGATGATCGATGAGAACCCGCAGGCTGTTACGGGTGTTCTGCAAGCGCTTTACAATGGTGAAGAGGTTGTGCTTTCAGACCCCGCCGAAGCGCACGCTGCGGTGTCGCGCGTGCTGTCCGGCACACTCAAGCCCGATGACGTGGCCGCCGCCTGGGGCAACTATCGCCACAACATGAACCTGAACAGCGCGCTTCTCGACCTGATGGTCCGTGAGGGGGTCTGGATCCACGGACGCGGTTCGATCAAAGGCGATGTTCCGACCGTCGAACTCATGCGTGCCTATGTGGCACCGGAATTCCTGGCCGGGATCAATACGGACCGCGTTTCCCTCGACTGACCGCATGCCGGCCGGGTTGCACCATCGCCACCCGGCCGCTATTGCGACCCATGATGACTGAACCCGCGTTTTGGCTGCTCGTCCCCGCTGTCTTTGGCGCATCCCTTCTGCAGGCGGCAACCGGCATCGGATACGGGGTGATCGCCGGGCCGATCCTGCTGGTGGTGCTGAACGGCAACGAAGCCTTTCAAATCAGCACGGTGCACAATTTTCTCATCGCTCTGATGCTCACGCCATTCGTCTTCCGTGGCTCCGATCGGTTCGCGCTCAGATGTCTTTTGATCGGCAGCGCATTCGGAATTCCGGCCGGATTTATCATTCAGGCTCTCGTCGGGGTCATGATCCTGAAACTTGTGTCGGCGGTCGCCGTGTTCTTTGTCGCTGCTGCGCTTGTCATGGACATGGCCAAGTCGGCGCGAGCCGGGGAAAGCCCAGCGATCAGGAGAGGCGAACCGACGATTGTCGGCGCGATCGCCGGAACCATGGGCGGTATGCTGGCCATGCCTGGCCCCATTGCTTCCACCTGGATGTCGATCAGGGGCTGGCAAAAGACCGAAATTCGCGCAACGATCCTGACCTTCTTCCTGTTTGCCTATGGCGCCGGACTGCTTCTGCACGTGCTGTTTGGGGAGGTTTCAAAATCGACCGTCGAACTGTCATTGGTTCTCACGCCGGCGGTCGTGCTTGGCATCCTTGCGGGCAACCGCGTCACCGGATGGCTGTCCGAAACGGCGTTTCGGGGCATTCTGCTGGTCGTTTTGCTGGCAACTGTCGCCGGTCTGCTGGGCAGTCTTTAAACAATTCTGCTGATGGCAGTGCCCCTATCCGGCAATCCCGTGCCGGCGGCAATGATCGAACAGCGACCGGCAGGTCTTGTCGAGCATTCCCGCCGTGCGCTCATCCGTCAGCGAGCCATGCTCGTCGAAGGCGCCACCGGCGCCATGCACGGACACCTGCTGTGAAATCACCTGGGCACCCACGCTGACCATGACGGAGCGCAGATGGGCAAGGCTGCGGATGCCGCCGAGGCGGCCGGGCGACGCTGCTCCGAGGGCGACATAGCGGTCCTGCCAGGGTTTCAGAACGGCTTCGCCATCGTTTGAAATCAGGCTGATCCAGTCGATGGCGTTCTTGAGCAGCGGCGGGATCGAGCTGTTGTATTCAGGACTGGCGATGAACACGCCGTCTTGGGCCGCAATCATGCGTCCCAGTTGCATGGCTGGTTCCGGAATGCCTTTCTCCGCCTTCAGATCTTCGTTGACCAGTGGCAGCGGATAGTCATGCAGGGACACGCGCGTGACATCGGCGCCCAGTTGGGCAAGCGTCAGCTGGGCGGCATTCGCCAGCTTGGCGTTGACCGAGGTCGATTTGACCGACCCGGGCATGACAAGGATTTTGGGTGTCATGGATATCCTAACCGGTTCGCCGGTAGAGCCACATCTGGGCCGGCGGAATGTTGCGGATTTCAATGCCGAACCGCTCGACCGAGTAGTGACCGCGTCCCGGCGGTACCGGTGATGTGGGACCGTAGGAAAACTGGATCATCGGTCGCCCCTTGGGAATACGCGACAGCGCATCCTCGATCAGGGAGACGCGCTGCTCGGGAGAGAAGTTCAGCAATGGCAGGCCCGAGACAACGCAGTCGAAATGGGTGGAATTCAGGTCGCCCAGGGTCTTGTCGAGATCGAAGGCGTCACCGTGCAGGACGCGGATGTCGGGAAATTCCTTGCGCAGATGCTTGCAGAACCGCGCGGAGTATTCGAGGGAGACCAGCATGTCCGGCTTGATGCCGCGGCGCAGCAAGGCACGGGTAACGACGCCGGTTCCGGGGCCAAGCTCAAGCACCGGCAAAGCCGACGCCGGGTTGGCGATGCTGGCCATGCGCCGCGCCATGAAATTCGACGTCGGCACGATGGCGCCCACGGTTTTCGGCTGCGTTACCAGTCCGTGGAAGAACCGCAGATTGCCTTTGACCTGTCTGAAAACATGTTGCGGCAGCCTGTGGGCCATTCACGATCCTTCCCTAAGATGCGACAGCCCCTGCCTGTCCCGTTCAGTCGCTCAGTTGCTCGAAGAAATGCCGCATCTTCGAAAAGAACCCTTCCGATTCGGGGTTGTTGTGCTGCGACGACAGTTCGTCGAACTCCTGCAGCAGTTCCCGCTGACGTTTGGTCAGGTTTTGTGGTGTTTCGATGGCGATCTGAATGTAGAGGTCGCCCTTCTGGGCGGAGCGCAGCACCGGCATGCCCTTGGAGCGCAGCCGGAACTGGCGTCCGTTCTGTGTGCCTTCGGGTACCTTTACACGGGTCTTGGCGCCATCGAGCGTGACCACGTCGAACTGGCCGCCGAGGGCCGCCGTGGTCATGGAGATCGGCACGGAGCAGTAAAGGTCGGCGCCATCACGCTGGAAGAACTCGTGCGGTTTGACCGACAGGAAGATGTAGAGATCACCCGACGGGCCGCCGCGTGAACCGGCTTCGCCTTCGCCGGCCAGCCGGATGCGGGTACCGTCTTCGATACCGGCGGGAATATTGACCGAAAGGGATCGTTCTTCGGTGACCTTGCCCTGTCCGGAGCACTTGGTGCAGGGATCGGTGATGATCTCGCCGCGGCCGTGGCAGGTCGGGCAGGTGCGCTCGACCGAAAAGAAGCCTTGCGAGGCACGCACACGGCCGGCGCCGTGGCATGTGCCGCAGGTTGATGGCGACGAGCCTGGCTTGGCGCCGCTCCCGGAACACTCATCGCACTGGACGGATGAAGGCACCCGAATCTGAGCGGTCTTGCCGGCGTAGGATTCCTCGAAGGAAATCTCCATGTTGTAGCGCAGGTCGGCACCGCGCTCGCGACCTCCGGAGGAGCGGCGCGCGCGGCCGCCCATCATCTCGCCGAAAATGTCCTCGAAAATGTCGGAGAAACCGCCGGCGCCGCCGCCAAATCCACCACCGAATCCGCCCGGGCCACCCTGTTCGAAAGCCGCATGGCCGAACTGGTCGTAGGCCGCCCGCTTCTGCGGGTCTTTGAGGGTTTCGTAGGCTTCGTTGACTTCCTTGAAACGCTGCTCGGCGCTCTGATCATCCGGGTTCTTGTCCGGATGGTATTTCATGGCCAGCTTGCGGAAAGCGCTCTTCAGCTCGCGCTCGTCGGCGCTTTTGGAGACGCCGAGCGTTTCATAGAAATCAGCCTTGGCCATTCATATGCTCCGCGGATTTCATCACGTTCCGCTTCCTGACTTGTCGAGCTGTCCCGCCATGGCGCCGCCCCGGCGCGTGTCGGACCTTAATAGCTGTACATTGCGAAAAACGCCACAGGCGTAAAAAAGGTCGGCGCGGGACGCTTTGTGTGCTCCCGCGCCGACCTATTGACTTAAGCCGATTTCTTTTCGTCGTCGTCGTTGATTTCTTCGAAATCGGCGTCAACGACGTCTTCGCCATCAGCGGCGGCATCGGCCGCGGCATCAGCTTCGGCGGATTCGGCCTGCTGCGCCTCGTACATCGCCTGACCAAGTTTCATCGAGACTTCGGCCAGCGTTTGGGTCTTGGCCTTGATGTCCTCGCCGTCCGGCTCTTCAGCGGAAATCGCTTCCTTCAGAGCTTCGAGCGCTTCGGAAATGGCATTGCGGTCATCTTCGCTGACCTTGTCGCCATAGTCCTCGAGCGATTTTTCCGTCGAGTGGATCAGGCTTTCGGCCTGGTTCTTGGCTTCCACCGCATCGCGCCGCGCCTTGTCGGCTTCGGCATTGGCTTCGGCGTCCTTGATCATCTGATCGATGTCGCTGTCGGACAGACCGCCGGAGGCCTGGATGCGGATCTGCTGCTCCTTGCCGGTGCCCTTGTCCTTGGCCGAAACGTTGACGATGCCGTTGGCGTCGATGTCGAAGGTGACTTCGATCTGCGGCACGCCGCGCGGTGCCGGCGGCAGACCAACCAGATCGAACTGACCGAGCATCTTGTTGTCGGCGGCCATTTCGCGCTCGCCCTGGGCAACGCGGATGGTCACGGCGCTCTGGTTGTCTTCGGCAGTCGAGAAGACCTGCGACTTCTTGGTCGGGATCGTCGTGTTGCGATCGATCAGCCGCGTGAACACGCCGCCCAGCGTTTCGATGCCCAGCGACAATGGTGTCACGTCGAGCAGCAGCACGTCCTTGACGTCGCCTTGCAGAACGCCGGCCTGGATGGCAGCGCCCATGGCGACCACTTCATCCGGGTTTACGCCCTTGTGCGGCTCCTTGCCGAAGAACTGCTTGACCACTTCCTGGACCTTCGGCATGCGGGTCATGCCGCCGACCAGAACCACTTCGTCGATTTCGCCCGGCTGGATGCCGGCATCCTTGATGGCGGCCTTGCAGGGTGCGACGGTGCGCTGGACAAGATCGTCGACCAGGCTTTCGAACTTGGCCCGCGACAGTTTCATCGTCAGGTGCTTCGGTCCGGTCTGATCGGCCGTGATGAACGGCAGGTTGATTTCGGTCTGGGCCGAGGACGACAGTTCGATTTTGGCCTTTTCAGCAGCCTCCTTGAGGCGCTGCAGGGCCAGCTTGTCGTTCTTCAGGTCGATGCCCTGGTCCTTTTTGAACTCGGCTGCCAGGTACTCGACCAGGCGCATGTCGAAGTCCTCGCCACCGAGGAAGGTGTCGCCGTTGGTCGACTTCACTTCGAAAACGCCGTCGCCGATTTCAAGCACCGAGATATCGAAGGTGCCGCCGCCGAGGTCGTAAACCGCGATGGTTTTGCCGTCCTTCTTGTCGAGCCCGTAGGCGAGCGCGGCTGCCGTCGGCTCGTTGATGATGCGCAGCACTTCCATGCCGGCGATCTTGCCGGCGTCCTTGGTGGCCTGACGCTGGGCGTCGTTGAAGTAGGCGGGAACCGTGATGACGGCCTGCGTGACCGTTTCGCCGAGATAGGTTTCGGCGGTTTCCTTCATCTTCTGCAGGATCATTGCAGAGATCTGCGAGGGCGAATAGTTTTCGCCGCCGGCCTCTACCCAGGCATCGCCATTGTCAGCCTTGGTGATCTTGTAGGGGACAAGCTTCTTGTCCTTTTCCACCATCTTGTCGTCGTAGCGGCGACCGATCAGGCGCTTGACGGCGAACAGGGTGTTTTCCGGATTGGTGACGGCCTGGCGCTTTGCCGGTTGACCGGTGAGGCGCTCTCCGTCGTCGGTGAAGGCAACCATGGACGGTGTGGTCCGCGCGCCTTCTGCATTTTCAATGACCTTCGCGTCCGATCCGTCCATTACGGCGACGCAGGAATTGGTCGTTCCCAGATCAATACCTATAACTTTTGCCATGTCACATTCTCCTTTAGCGAGCTGTCGGGACCCGTATCGGCGTTCCGTAAGACAGCCCCTGGCGGTGATATCCCCCAACGCCCCTCGGGGCGCAGTGTTGATGGGTATATAAGAAAGCCGTTTTGGGACTGCAAGGCGGGATTTGGAGCCTGTTTGTCAAACCGGTTTCCCCATCCGGCGCTCGCTTTCGCGCGACAGCCGATAGCATTGCCGAGGGGCAGATGCAAAGGCCTTTTCTGCAGTCGACGACTTGCCGCCGTTTCGGTCGACGAAACGGGCTGCTCAATCCAACCGTCCGGTGGCTTTTGAGGACGATTGCAGAGCGGTCAATTTGCGGTGATTTGGAGGGATCATATGGAAGCGCTCTTGACTTCCATCCTGGCCATGCGACCGGTTTGGGCAAGGCTCGTCATACCGACGAGACCGAATGCTGTGACTTTTCGAATTGCTCGCGGACCCGGTCTTTCCCGGGTCCGGTGATTAGCGTCTGCATCGAGCGCAGACGCCATGTTTCAATGACTGGCCGGCTCTAGCCACCTTGACCGCTGAGATCCTGGGCCAGCATCAGCGCGTTGTCGTCCGGATCGAAGATGGTGGCAAGTTTGACCATGCCCTCGACAACCACGGTTTTGCCATCGAACTTGACGCCCTTGGCCTCCAGGGCCGCACGGTCGCTATCCAAGTCGGTAACGCCGAACACCGGAACGCTGTTGCCGGGCGACGGTTTCATGGCGTCGCCGAGACCGATGGTCACGCCCGGCGTGTTGGTGGAGAGCTCCGTCCATCCGGCCTCATCCGCACTGTAGAGCACTTCGAAGCCGAGATGCTCCGCGTACCAGGCGGCGGTCGCGGCGCGGTCGGACACGGAAAAGGACAGGTTTATTGTGTTGAGCAGTTTGACGGTCGACATGGTTTCCTCTTGGGTTCGTCCAATAAGTAGTGTAACTATACTAAATGGACAAAACCTTGTTCGTCAAGCTGTGTTCTCGCCGCTGGTCTTTGACCGCCCTGGCGCTGATCGCTTCCGGCGTTCAGGCCCGGGTGTCGCCGGTTGCCCATGCGGCCGGTTGCGGCCGCACAGCAATGACGGCGTCGTTCGAGCGGCTGCTGGAACTCGGTCTGATGGTGCGTTCACCCGGTCACGGTCATCCGCTGCGGCCGGAATTCATGCTGAGCGCGGAAGGGCGGGAGATTGCGAAATGGGCTTTGCAGCTCGAGACGCTGCTCGACGACGACGTGGATCGACGCCGCGTCAGGCGCGCCTGGACATTGCCGATCCTGTTTGAATTGAATGAACCGCGCCGCTTCAACGAGCTGCGAAAGGCGCTCAAACCGATCACCGATCGGGCCCTGACTTTGGCGCTGACGGATTGTGTCGATGCTGGCTGGATCGAACGCATCGTGGATGCGGAAACCAGCCCTCCGGCTGTCAGTTACCGTGCCATTGGCAAGGGCGCGGATATATCCGGGTTGCTGGAGGCGTTTCCTAACCGGCCTTGACGATTTCTTCTTCCACCTGGCCAAGCCGCTCCTTGCCGAAGAACATCTGCGTGCCGACGAAGAAGGTCGGAATGCCGAAGGCGCCGCGCTCGACCGCCGCTTCCGTATTAGCGGCGAGTTTTTCCTTGATGGCCGGATCCTGGGTGCGTTCAAGCAGGCCATCGCCGTCGAGCCCGGCGGCATTCATCGCTTCGGCGAAGACCTCCGGCTCGTCCATTTTCAGACCCTCTTCCCACATGTGCCGCAACCCGGCGTCAACATAAGGTTCGAGAATGCCCTGCTCCTGCGCCGCGATCGCACCGCGCATCAGGATCAGCGTCTTTACGGGAAAATTGGGGTTGAGCCGGAATGCGGTCAGCCCGTGCCGCTCAATGAACCTCTTCAGTTCAAGCCGCTCGTAGTCGAGTTTGTTGCGGATCTTGGCGTAGGCCATGAATGGCGCCTGGTTGCCGGTCGCCTTGAAAATGCCGCCGAGCAGGCAGGGATTGATGGCAAAACTCGCGCCGGTGCGTTCGACGATACCGGGGAGCGCCTTGTAGGCGAGATAGGCGTTGGGGCTGGCGAAATCGAAAATGAAATCCACGGTGGCTGGCATGCCGGTTCTCCTCACCAGGGTTCTTTCCAGGGGCGCAGGTCGAGCTCGTGCGTCCACGCGGTGCGCGGCTGCTTGTGCAGCATCACGTAGTTTTGCGCGATGTGGTCGGGCGCCAGGATCGCATCCTCTTCACGCATCTGGTCCGCATTCGGAAAGTTCTCACGAATGAAGACCGAATCGATCGCCCCGTCGATCACCACATGGGCGACGTGGATGTTCTTCGGCCCCAGTTCACGCGCCATGGACTGGGCCAATGCCCGCAGCGCGTGTTTCGCGCCGGCGAAAGCGGAGTGGCCGTCCCGGCCGCGCACGCTTGCTGTGGCCCCGGTAAACAGGATCGTTCCATGGCCGCGCTCAAGCATGCGCTTGGCCACTTCGCGGCCCATCAGGAAGCCGGCGAAGGTGCCCATTTCCCAGACCTTGCGGTAGACGCGGGCGGTCGTCTCGGTGATCGAAAAGCGCACATTGGCGCCGATGTTGAACACCGCGACTTCGATCGGCGCGATCTCGCTTTCGATCTTGTCCACCAAGGCGATCATCGCCTCTTCTTCACGCGCGTCGGTCGGCAGTGCAACAGCCTCATGGCCTTCGCCGCGAATGCTCTCGGCCAGCTCTTCAAGGGCGGCCGCATGGCGTGGCCGGCGCACCAGGCAAGACACCATGCCCTCACGTGCGAAAGCTCGTGCGACAGCGCCGCCCGTATCGTCGCCAGCGCCGATGACCAGACAGGCCTGTTTGTCCGCCATGAAAGCATCCTCCCTGCTTGCAAATTGGTTGCTTTTTTAAACCAAATATCATATTGGTAGTGAAATGCAACCAAAATACGGACGTCGTCTGTTGCGACCTATGCCGGCATGACTCATCCACACACCCAGACCTGCGCGGTGGCGGGTTTCCTCAACCTCTTCGGCGACAACTGGACGCTGCTGATCATCCGCGAGGCGCTGTACGGCGTGACGCGGTTCAAGGAATTCCGCGCCAACACCGGCATCGCCAGGAACCTGTTGAGTGACCGCCTGGCGTCGCTGGTCGCGGCGGGCATATTTGAAAAACACGACATCGGCGAACGTGGTACGCGCTACGCCTATCACCTGACCGACAAGGGACGGGCGTTGGAAACCGTGCTCTTCGCAGTGCAGGAATGGGGCAACGAACACGTCTATGGCCACGGCTGCGAGCCGGTGCTTCTTGTCGACCGCCACAGCGGCGAGCCGGTCGGTCGCGTTGCGCTGCTCGACCGGCACGATCGGCCGCTACAGGGTGCCGACGTTGCGCCACGACCCGGACCCGGCGCCAGCAGAGCCGCGGAAAGGCGACTTGCGCGGATTTCCGGCTGAGCACGTCTCCAATCGATTGAGAACTTGACTCCCGGTGAAACCCTGGTGTGGGCTGGTGGCGAAGAACACTCAGCGCGGAGGATCACGATGTCCGAAGATCCCTATGCCGATCTTGGCAACGCATCGGAGGAGATGCAGCGAACCTTGGTCGATGCCATGATTGCGCGGGCCGAAGACCCCAAGCAGATCGAAATGCGCCGCTCCTACCTGGCCAAACTGAATCTGCCGGAAAGTGCCAAGGGTGTGGAGTTCGGCAGTGGTACCGGCGATGTGACGCGCGAGATGATCGACGTGGTCGGCACCGAAACCGCGATCGGGATCGAACCGTCGCCTATTATGGTCGAGGCCGCCCGTTCGCGCCACGCGGACGTGCCCGGCCTGTCCTTTCAAATAGGCGATGCCAGGAACACCGGCCTGCCGGAGGCGTCCTTCGATCTCGTCATGATGCACACGCTGCTTATCCATTGCCCCGATCCGCAAGATGCGCTGGCCGAGGCCCATCGCCTGTTGCGCCCGGGCGGCTATCTCACGGTCTTCGACGAAGACCCGCCATCCGTCACCGGGGCAATCGCGGATCACGATCCCTTCAGGCCGATCGTCGACAATCTGATCCGCGCCTATGTGCACGACCGCTGGCTGGTGCGCCGCATGCCGGCGCTGTTGTCGGAAGCCGGCTTCGAATTGCTTGAGCGCGATGGCCATCTCTATCTGCCCGCAAGCGACTCGCCTTATTTCCTGACGATCATCGATCGTGGCGCGGAGACGTTGATTCAGGAAGGCGTGATCGGCGAGGAGTTTGCTCAGGGCATAAAGGCAGAAGCGCGCCGCCGGGTGGCCTCGGGCAGTTTCTTCGGCTCGATCGCCTTCGTCAGCGTCATTGCGAGGAAGCCTGGCTAGGAATCCTTGTCATCCGCATCGAGGTGCCGCAGCCATTTGCGTTCTATCGCCCCTTCGATGTCGATATCGTGTGCTCGTACATAGAGCATGAATTGACCGAACAGGTCGGCTGCCTCGTTCTCGAGCGCTTCATGGGTCCCGCTTGAGGCCTCGCGGTCTGGACGAGCCCGGCGGCCGAGAAGCAGGTGCTCCGCGGTCAATTCCCCCAACTCCTCGGTCAGTTTCAGAAGATACCAATCGCTGTTGCGCTCGATCGTGTGACGACGGGCGTAAATGTCGCCCACACGACCGATACGGTCACTCAACTCCTGAAGCGTCGCGCTCATTGGCTCTCCTCGCAATCACCGATTCGAGCAGGCTAACAAAAGTCTGTGACAGGTTCAGTTCAGGCTTCTGAAGAGAAGTGTTTGACGGCTTTCTCGAACTTGTCACGGCAACCGGGATTGCAGAAGCCGACGACCTTTCCCTCAAAGACCGTGAGCGAATCCGCAGCGACAGGTTTCCCTGACCAGGGGCAGGTCTTGTTGGAGCAATCTTCGAGTTTCAACTCAGCCATTCTGTCTTCCATTCCCGGTGATGCAATCAAGGGTTCATCCTATCCGTGTTGGCGCCATTCGACCAGCAAGGCAGACCTCTAGCGCCACTGTGCCAGGGCGGCTTCCTCCTCGCTGATCCGCACGACCAGCATCGCGGCGTTCAGGGCGGAAAAGACGGCAGCGACCATGGGCAGCCCGAAAATCATCGGCACGGTGAAGATCTCGGCGATAACAAGCAGGTAGTTGGGGTGGCGGGTCAAGGCGTAAGGGCCTTTTGTCACCACCGGCTCCGGCAGGACAATGATACGGGTGGTCCAGCGGCTGCCGAGGCTCCAGAGGATCCACACCCTAAGCACTTGAAGCACTGCGAAGACGGCCAGCCAGCCGAGCGACAACGTCTGCCCGATCCCGAACCACACAAGGGCGACAAGCCATGTGCCATGCAGGACGATCATGAACGGATAGTGTGCGGCGCCGACCTCGGTTGCTCCCTGCTCCAGGAGCCTTCGGGTGTTGCGATTGGACAGGACCAACTCGCCAAGCCGTTGGACGACGAGAAAAATCAGCAGCAGCAAGGCCGGCAGGGATACGGTCATGTCATGCACTCTCGATCGGCATGAAGGAAGCCGAAAAACCGGGACCGAACGCGCCCATCAGCATGTTGCCGGTCTGGCCTGATTCCAGAACCCGTTTGAGAACGAAAAGCACCGTCGGCGCCGACATGTTGCCGAAGTCCCGCAGCACCTGGCGCTCGATGGCGAGTGATTCCGGTATCAGATCCAGCGACTGTTCGATGGCCTGGATTACCTTTGTGCCGCCGGGATGAAACACGAAGCGGTCGATCTCGTCGGCGTCTTTGCCCAGCGATGACAGGACGTCCGCGACGGCAGGGGACAAATGTTCCTTGGTAAAGTCCGGGATGGCCTTGTCGAAGATGACCCCGAGTGAGGAATCGTTGACGTCCCAGCCCATGATCGACAGCGTGTCTGGCCAGATTTTCTGCACTCCTCTGCCGAGAGTGGTTTCACCGCCCTGATCCACACTCGTCGCTGAGGAGACACATGCTGCCGCCGCGCCGTCTCCAAACAGCGCTGCTCCAATAATGTCGGCCTTGCGAGGAACGCCGGCACAAAAGGAAACCGAACAGGCCTCGACGGCAACCATCAACACGCGTGCACCTTCATGCGCTGAGGCCAGGTCGCGGGCGATTGCCAGACCCGACACACCGCCGGCGCAGCCGAGCCCAAAGACCGGCACACGCATGATCGTGTCGCGAAACCCCATTTCGACCAGCGCCCGTGCCTCGATCGATGGCGTGGCGATGCCGGTTGAAGAGACCGTCACGACAGCGTCGACGTCGCCTGCGGCCCAGCCGGCGTCGTCCAGAGCCGCTTTCGCCGCCTCGATGAACAGAGCCATCGCGCCGTTCAGGTAGGCTTCGTTCCGCTCGGGCCAGCTTTTCGGGCTCTCGAACCAGGAAACGTCGGCCACCGTGTAGCGCGTATCGATCCCGGCATTGTCGAAGGCCTTCGACATGCGCTCGAACTGTTTGAATTTGCCGCCAAGGGTTCGCCGGGCCCAATCCAGAACCACGGTTTGCGGTATTTCAGCTCCGGGCACGGCGGTGGATATACCAGCCAGTTTCACGCTCAACAGATGTCTCCCAGGCGCAACGCAGTCAGCCTGCTCATATAGAGCGCGCTGGCGCTGGCCCACACTTGCGAACGTAAACTCTCCTGACGTTCCTGTGAAACGGTTGGTGAGAACTCCGGCCAACCCTCAAAACCGACAATGCGGTTCTAGTTGCCGAGCAAAATTTCCAGCAATGTCGTTGATTTGTCGTTCGACGGACCACCGGCGATCTCGGCCGGCGGCACGCGGACGCGGGTCGAGCCGGTGCTGTCCTGCGAGACATTGGCAGGTGCCGGCTGCGGGGTCGCAGCGACGTCGTTGGGCGGTTGCCGGGTCGGCAGGTTGGTCGGACGGGCGGTTGGCACGGCAACGCGGCTCGGGTCGGCCGGTACTTCGTACTGACCGGGCAGGTTCTCCAGCGGAGTGCCGTCGAGTGCGGCTTCCATGTAGGCCTTCCAGGCCGTGGCCGGAAGCGCTCCGCCCGTGACTTTCTTGGTCGGTGTGCCGTCGTCATTGCCGAACCAAACGCCGGTGGTCAGTTGGCCGGTATAGCCGACGAACAGCGCGTCGCGGAACGCCTGGCTGGTGCCGGTTTTGCCGGCGACCCGGTGGCGCGCCAGTTGCGCACGGCGGCCGGTGCCCTCGCGCACGACGCGGGTCAGCATGCCGTTCATCATGGCGATGATTTCGGGTTTCAGCACCCGTGGCGGATTATCGTAGGTGTTTTCGTAAAGCACCTTGCCGTCGGCCGTCGTGACCCGACGAATGACGTGCGGTGTTGCCTTGTAGCCGCCATTCATAAATGGCGCATAGGCGGCCGTTAGCTCGGTCAACGTCACTTCCGATGTGCCAAGCGCGATCGACGCGTTGGTCTGCAGCTTGGATTCGATGCCCAGCCGTTTTGCCGTCTTGGCGACATTTTTCGGACCCGCTTCCATCACCAGCTGTGCGGCCACCGTGTTGAGCGATTTGGTTAGCGCTTCGGAAAGGGTCACCGGGCCGCGATACTGTTCGTCATAGTTGGACGGTGTCCACTTTCCGATGCGCACCGGCGCGTCGTTGCGCACCGAGCGCGGCGTACGACCACGCTCCAGCGCCGCGGTATAGACGAAGGGCTTGAAGGCAGATCCGGGTTGACGCTTCGCGTCGGTGGCCCGGTCGAACTGGCTTGCGGAATAATCGTAGCCGCCGACCAGGGCGCGAATGGCGCCGCTGCCTTCGATGGATACCAGCGCGCCCTGCGACACGTTCAGTTTCTTGCCCTGCCCGTCGATTGCATTGCGGATCGACGCTTCGGCCGCCTGCTGCATGGGCATGCTGATCGTCGTATGCACGATGAGATCTTGCGTGACCTCGCCGCCGATGAGGCTTTCGACACGGTCCATCACCAGGTCGGCGGCATAGTTTTCCGCACCGGTCCAGTAGCTCTTGGCGCGGGTCGGCGGCCGGGTCAGCGCCGTGGTGATTTCGCGATCGGTGACATAGCCCTCTTCGCGCATCGCAACCAGCACCAGCTGGCCGCGGGCCTCAGCGGCGTCCGGGTTGCGCGCCGGCGACAGCTTTGACGGCGCCTTCAGCAGGCCTGCCAGAAGTGCTGCCTGCGCCAGATTGACATCCCGTGCGGGCTTTTTGAAATAACGCCGTGACGCTGCTTCGACGCCGTAGGAGCCGGAGCCGAAATAGACCCGGTTCAGATACATTTCGAGGATCTGGTCCTTCGAGAACTTGTGCTCCAGCCAGAAGGCCAGCAGCACCTCCTGAACCTTGCGCTCCAATGTGCGTTCCGGTGACAGGAACAGGTTCTTGGCAAGCTGCTGGGTCAGCGTCGAGCCGCCCTGCACCATGCGCCCGGCCATGACATTGTGCATCATGGCGCGCGCCAGACCGATCGGATCGACGCCGAAATGCGAGTAGAAACGCCTGTCTTCAATGGCGAGCACGGCCTGCGGGATATAGGGCGACATGCGTGCCAGGGTCAGCGCTTCGCCGCCGGTCACGCCGCGATTGGCCATGGTCTTGCCTTCGGCCGACAGGATCTTCACGTTGGGCGGCCGTTGCGGCACCGCCCAGGTCGTGGCGCTCGGCATTTTGGCCCCGTAGAAGGCGACGAGACCGGCCACGCCGATCCCTGCCCACAGGCCAATGACGAAGCACCAGTAGAAGCCGCGCCTGAGGAATCCGGAAAGTCCGCGCCGGGCTGATCCTGATCGCGATTTCGGGCTCTTCTTCTTGCCCTTCTTCCTGCGACTGGTCGTCTGCCCGCCGGCCACCCGATCCTTCGGGTCAGCGCGCAGTCCACCCTTCTTCTTCTTCGGGCCGCTGAACGTCGGTTCGATGCGGGTCTGCTTCTTGCCTTTGCGTGCCATGCGGTCCGGTGAAACTGGTTCGTGGAAACAGGACTTTGCGCGGTCGCCACCCGCATCCGGTCCCGGATTTGAACCCTAATGGCGTCAATTTAAGGGCGCGTTAATGGTGGTATCTGGGCAACTTTCATTAACCGGTGACATTAACCGTTCCCACCGAATGAGGCTTTACTGTGGGTCCGAAATCGAGCCTATGAGCCCATGAACCTCGTCTCCCGCCAGCCCGTCGCGATCGCCGCCGCACACTCGGCCGACTATGTCCGCATCGAATCGGGTCGGGTCGATTGGGTCGATTATCTCAAGGGCTTCTGCATTCTGCTCGTGGTCATGATGCACGCGGTGCTCGGCGTCGAAAAGGCTGCCGGGTCCGAAGGCTGGATGCATGTCGTCGTCGCCACGGCACAGCCCATGCGCATGCCGGCTTTCTTCCTTGCCTCAGGCCTGTTTTTGATGCGTGGCATCGACGCGCCGCTGAACCGGTTCTTCGACCGCAAGGTCCTGCATTTTGTCTATTTCTATGCGCTCTGGCTCAGCATCCAGTTCGTATTCAAGGCACCGGGCATGGTGGAGGAAGAAGGAGTGTCGGGCGCCGCCGCGACCTACCTTCTGTCCTATATTCAGCCTTTCGGAACGTTGTGGTTCATCTATATCCTGCCGGTGTTTTATGTCGTCGCCCGGCTTACGCGGATGATCGCGCCGCCGATCATGCTGGCCGCCGCCGTTCTGCTGCAGGTTCTGCCGGTGCACACCGGCGCCGTGGTTATCGACGAATTCGCCAGCTATTTCCTGTGGTTTTACCTCGGCTACGCCTATGCGCCCCGCGCCTTTGAACTGGCGGCCTGGGCCGGCAAGCACGCAGCCGTCGCACTGGCCGCGACCGCCGCGGTGATCGTCATCACCTGGTGGGTGACCAAAATCGACATCCCGCTGGCAGCGCTGCCGGCACCGTACGCGGTCTCCGCCGGAGTGGAGGAGCTGCCGCTTTCCGTGATGCCCGTCGTGTCGCTGCTTCTCGGCCTCGTCGGATCGGCTGCCCTGATCGTGCTCAGTTCGGTGCTGGCGCACCGCCAATGGCTTGGCGCCATCCGCTGGTGCGGCGCCCACTCGATCGTCATCTACCTTGCCTTTTTCCTGCCTATGGCCATCACCCGCGCCGTGCTTCTCAAACTCGGGATCATTTCCGACGTCGGCACGATCTCGTTGCTGGTATGGATTGCCGCAGTGCTCGGACCGGTCATTCTGTTCGTTCTGATCGAGGCCACCGGTCTGGGCCGCTTCCTGTTCGAGCGACCGGCCTGGGCACGATTGAAATCCGAAAGCTGACATCGAAGCGCCATGTCTTCGACACAGGTCGCTCGTAAGGAGCGTGCCGGTGGCGATGATTTCGGAGGGCGGACCGTGACAGCAACCTTTACGATGAATTCCTATCTCGGCAAACAGCTCTTGGCGCTGGTGCGCGATGGCGACTACGCCCATGCGGGCGAAGAGGAGGCGATCGAGATCGCCATGGCGCCGATGCGGCGCGATTCCGATCGTCGGCTGCTCGATGCCGGCTGCGGACGTGGCGGCACCGCCGCCTATCTGCAGAAGCATGGCTGGGGCCGGGTCACCGGCATCGATGTCGAGGCGCAGTCTATCGAACGGGCCAGGTCTGCCCATCCGGGTGTGTGTTTCGAGGCGGCTGACATTACCGATCTTTCCGGTCGCTTCGACGTCGGTTTTGATGCGGTCGCGATGTTCAACGTGCTCTACGCAATCACCGATCACCACGCCGCGTTGTCATCCTTGGCGGCCACCGCGCGCGATGGTGCAAGCCTGACGGTGTTCGATTATGCAGACCCGGGGGATTACAGCGACCATGCCATCCGCGAGGGGGACAAGCCCTTTCTACCGAATCCGATCGCGGTTGCCGACATCGAGCCCTGCCTTGCGGCCGCCGGTTGGGAGGTGACCGGTGTGGACCGCATCGACGCCGACTATGTTCGCTGGTACGAGGCGCTTGTTACCCGCATTGACGGCAAGCGTGCCGACATGGAGGCCCTGGCCGGGCCGGAAGGCTTTGCCCGGGTGCGCGGTCTCTATGCCGGTTTGCGTGACGTGCTGCGGCAAGGACACCTGGCCGGCGCGGTGATCCGCGCCGAGCGGGTGGCATGAAGCACGATCACTCGGCCAGTGCGTTCATGATACGCACCCAGGAGCGCATGCCCTTGTGAAAGGACCGCAGGTCGTATTTTTCGTTGGGGGAGTGAATGCAGTCGTCTTCCAGCGCAAAGCCGACCAGCAGCGAATCCATGCCGAGCTTCGACTGGAAGTCGCCGACGATGGGGATCGAGCCGCCCATGCCGATGATCGCCGCCGGCTTGCTCCATTCGGCCTCCAGCGCCGCGCTTGCCTTGGCCAGCGCCGGAGAATCGAACGGCAAACGGATGGCGCCCGATGTGCCATGTTCGGCAAATTCCACCGAGCAGTCGGCCGGAATGCGGGCACGCACGAAATCGCGGAAATTGGCCCGCACCGCATGCGGATCCTGGTCGCCAACAAGCCGAAACGACACCTTGGCCGAGGCTTCCGCCGGGATGACGGTCTTGAAGCCTTCGCCGGTGTAACCGCCGGTAATGCCGTTGACCTCCGCCGTTGGCCGCGCCCAGGTCTGTTCGAGAACCGACCGGCCGCTCTCGCCCGACGGGATCGACAGGCCGATTTCACCGAGGAAATTCTCCGCCGTGCGACCAAGCCCCTCCCACATGGTTTTGATGTCGTCCGGTGTTTCGGCCACGCCGTCATAAAAATGCGGGATGGTGACGCGGCCGGTATCATCGTGAATGGCGCCGAGCGCTTTTGTCAGAATATGGATGGGATTCGCCGCCGTGCCGCCGAAGTGGCCGGAGTGCAGATCGCGGCTCGCCGCCTTGACCGTGACTTCCTCGCCCGTCAGGCCGCGCAGGCTGACCGAAATGGCTGGTGTCTCCTCATCCCACATGCCGGTGTCGCAGACCAATGCCATGTCGGCCTTCAGTTCTTCCAGGTTTGCGTCCAGGAAGGGTTTCAGCGATTTCGATCCGGACTCCTCCTCGCCCTCGAACAGGATGCTGACCCGGCACGGCAATGAACCGGTGGCATCCTTGTAGGCGCGGCAGGCTTCGACGAAGGTCATCAACTGGCCCTTGTCGTCGCTGGTGCCACGGCCGGTGATGACCTTGCGGCCAGGCTGGAGCTCGCGGATTTCCGGATCGAACGGATCGTTGGTCCAAAGTTCCAGCGGATCGACAGGCTGCACATCGTAATGGCCGTAAAACAGCACGTGCGGCGCGCCATTCGGTCCGTCATGGTGGCCAACCACCATGGGATGGCCCTCTGTGTCGCGCACGCTGGCGTCGAAACCAATTTCGGTCAGAGTCGCAACCAGCCATTCGGCCGCCCTGCGGCAATCCGCGGCATAGGCAGGATCGGTGGAGATCGATTTGATGCGCACCAGTTCGCTCAGCCGCTGGAGGCTGGCGTCAAGATTGCTGTCTGCCTTTGCAAGCACGGTTTCGAGATCGGCCATTCGGTACTCCCTGGGTAACGTTGGCCGCACCATAGAAGGACTCCGCCGGGGTGCAAGTGCACGATTGCGTGCCGATTCGTGCGGTGCCGTTTGCACCACAATTCTTGTTTGGAAAGCTGGACAAAAAAGTGCCACCGTGGCTGGAGGGGACTAGTCACGGTGGCGTTGGGGATGTGAGCGGCGACCCGGAGAGGGGGGGATGAGGTCGCCGCTCATGTCCGGCGTGGCGGGGGACATGCCTCTCGCCAGACATCGGCATTTTGTTGCCGGTACACCCGATTTGGTCCGATGAATGTGGCAATTCAAGGACATGATTGCCCGATTTCGGCTCACGACTGCGTGACACATGCCGTGAGTCAGACCGAGTCTCGCCGCCGCATTTCGCGGTCACCCTTCGTCAGCCTCCGCAACAATTATTCATAAGCCTTTCAAACACCGTCACATTTGTTAACCGGCCCGTGAGACCGGGCAGGATTGCGGACCGATTTGGCGCCGACGATTCGCCATCGAATTGGCATTGTGGGGCCGGCATAAAAAATTTCAAAAAAAGCGAATCTTTCGAATCGCTTATGTGAAAGTTCGGTAACAATCGGCCTGTTGGGACCGAGTCGGCCATGGACTTGACCAGACCATCACACACCGATGAACGGTTGAGTTGGATCAGATCGCGAGATGCGGAGCCACGCGGGCGCGACTTGGGTTGTGACGGCTTCAGACCATTTCCATGACCGTCCGTCCTTGGGACTCTGATGACCCGGTCATTGGTGCCGTTTTGGCATCGGCCAGTTCGAAAATCGGTTTTTGACATTGCAACCGATGCAATCAAGGATTGAGGGGCCGCGCCCAATTGTGGCGCGGGAGGTTCTTGAGAGGACAAACTGCGCCGGGTCGGGACTGTCGACTTTGCGTGCTTGGCTCGCGAGCCGCTCCTGAAACCCGACTCCCGGGACGCTGACTCGGGATCTTACCGAATACAACAAGCGACTCTTGCAGCCGTTGCCTGGAAATCCGGCGCACCATCCGGGTGCACGCCGGATAGCACAAACAGCCGTGCTGTTGTTGTTGCGAGAAAGAGGGGATTCGCAGGTGAGCACCACGTCGACAGAAAACGCCCTGCCGAAAGATTTCGAACGGAAGGCCAACAGTATCCACACCACAAGCGGCCGCTGGAAGTTTGGGCTGTTCCTGACGCTAACGGCAGCACTTCTTTGGGGCATACTCCCCACTGCGCTGAAGGTGCTCGTGGGCGTCATGGATGCCTACACCATTACATGGTACCGCCTTGTATTGGCGTTTGTGGTTCTGCTCGTGTTTTTGTCGGTGAGGAAAGGGCTCCCGAATCTGAGACGTCTTGACGGCAAATACGCGCTGCTTCTGGCGATCACCTGTCTTGGGCTGTGCACAAACTACATCACCTACGTGCTGGGCCTGGATATCATCGGGCCAGGCCCCGCCCAGCTTCTGATCCAGCTCAACGCCGTCTTTGTGATCCTGGGCGGCATATTCATCTTCAGGGAGCGTTTCGTTGGCGTCCAGGTAGTTGGCCTGATTGCGATTATTGCCGGTCTAGTGATGTTTTTTCACGATCGCCTGAACGCGTTGTTCACGTCCTTTACCGAGTATTCGCTGGGTGTTCTCATACTCGTGCTTTCAGCCGCTGCATTGGCCGCCTACTCCCTGGCGCAAAAACAACTGCTGGTGAAATTCAGTTCCCTGCAGATTTCCATATTGGTCTTCGGTGTTGGCACCGTCGTCATGCTGCCCATTACCGTAGAGAACATCCCTCAGGCGATGGACTTGAGTTGGACGAGCATAGCCCTTCTTCTGTTCTGCGTTGTCACCACTCTCGGTGCGGTCGGCTGTTACGCTGAAGCCCTGCAGCACTGGGAAGCCACAAAAATCAGCGCCGTCCTGTCTACCGTCCCGCTGATCGCGTTGGGTTTTGCTCACCTGACGGTATCTCTTTATCCCGGACTGTTTGAAACGGATCCGGTCTCAACGCTTAGCTTGGCAGGCGCCATGGTTCTCGTTGTCGGGTCCTACCTGATCGTTCGAAGAAACAATTGATTCAACTACAAGAGGCCCTCGCGAGCCGGTCTAGTAGGACCGCGTCGGCCGGTCCATGACCCGTTTGCCGAACAGGCTGGCGACCAGGTCGACCATCAGTTTGGCGGTTCGGCCGCGCTCGTCCAGAAACGGGTTGAGCTCGACCACATCGATCGACGTGACCAGGCCGCTGTCGCACAGCATCTCCATCACCAGATGTGCCTCGCGAAAAGTGGCGCCGCCAGGCACCGTGGTGCCGACAGCCGGCGCGATGTCCGGATCGAGAAAGTCGACATCGAGGCTGACATGCAACGCGCCGTCGGCCGCCTCGACCTTCTCAAGGAAATTCCTCAGCAAACGGGCAAATCCGTGTTCGTCGATGTCCCGCATATCGTGCACGGTCACCCCGGTGCGGCCCAGGCCCTGTTGTTCACCACCGTCGACCGAGCGAATGCCGAGCATGCAGACATTTTTCGGATCGACCGGCGCTTCGACGTTCGGAAAGACCGGATCGAAGCCGGCCTGACCGGTGAAATAGGCGACCGGCAAGCCGTGCAGGTTGCCGCTTTCCGTACTGTCGAGCGTATGGAAATCCGGATGGGCATCCAGCCACAGCACGAACTGGGTTTTTCCGGACCGCGCGGCATGTCGCGAAATGGCCGGGACACTGCCCATGGCAATGCTGTGATCGCCGCCCAGAAACACCGGAAAATGGCTGTTTTCGGTGGCCTGAACCCCGGCTTCGAATATCGCCTTCGCCCAGCTGACTGTCTGGGATAGATGACGGATTGAAGCATTGGGATGAGGAATCGGCGGGCCGCTCTCAGCGGCAAGATTGCCTGCATCCGTGACCGTGTTGCCGAGCTTCTCCAGAACCGGCCCGATTCCGGCGGTCCGCAATGCGTCCGGCCCCATCAGGCATCCCGGTTGGCTGGCACCGGTCTGCACCGGCGCGCCGATAAGACAGATGGATTTCGACATGAGCTTTGTCTCTCGCGTTTCGGCGCCGCTGACGAGGGTTGGCCGAAGCCTGGTGTCAGGACACTAGATTTTTGCGGCGGGGGGATCAACGCCCGGGTCGTGATATCAACCGCTTGCCGTCAACCGCCCGCAAATGTCAGTGGGCTGCGGTGATCGCCATAGACCTCGCCCGACCGCTGCGCTATCCCTTCTCACCATGAACAAGGACGATCATCTGTTTCTCATCGACGGGTCCGGCTACATCTTCCGGGCCTATCACGCGCTGCCGCCGCTCACCCGAAAATCCGACGGCCTCCCCATCGGCGCCGTATCCGGATTCTGCAACATGATCTGGAAGCTGCTGTCGGACGCCCGCGACACCTCCGTCGGCGCAACGCCGACCCATCTGGCGGTGATATTCGATCATTCGGCCAAAACCTTCCGCAAGGAGTTGTTTCCCGAATACAAGGCCAACCGCTCAGCACCGCCGGAAGATCTGGTTCCGCAATTCGGGCTGATTCGCGAAGCGACGCGCGCCTTCAACCTGCCCTGTGTCGAGCTCGAGGGCTACGAAGCCGACGATCTGATCGCTACCTATGCCAGGCAGGCGGAGGCCGCCGGAGCCGAGACCACCATCATCTCGTCCGACAAGGACCTGATGCAGCTCGTCACTGACCGGGTGTCGATGTACGACACCATGAAGGACAGGCAGATCCGCGCGCCGGAGGTGATCGAGAAATTCGGCGTGCCGCCGGAAATGATGATCGATCTGCAGTCGATGACCGGCGATTCGACCGACAACATTCCCGGCATCCCCGGCATCGGCCCGAAAACCGCCGCTCAGCTGCTCGAAACCTATGGCGATCTCGACACGCTGCTGGAGCGCGCAAGCGAGATCAAGCAGAACAAGCGCCGCGAAAACATCATCGCCAACGCCGACATGGCTCGCCTGTCGCGGGAACTGGTGACGCTAAAAACCGACACGCCGGTCACCGAGGACCTCGGCAGTTTCAAACTGGAGCCGCAGGACGGGCCGAAACTCATCGCCTTTTTGAAGACGATGGAGTTCAACTCGCTGATCCGGCGGGTCGCTGAGGCGACCGCAACAGATGCTGCGGCCGTCGATGCGACGACCGTTGACGTCGAATGGGGTGGAGCGGCGCGCGGCCCGGATCTCGATTTCGGCGATACGCCCGCTCCATCCGCCAAGGGCGGACGGTCTGACGGCTGGACGCCGCAGGATCTGGTCGAGGCCCGCGTCAAGGCGGCGACGAAGACGAGCATCGATACCGGCAAATATGACTGCCTGCGCAGTGTCGCCGACCTTGACGCCTTCATCGCAGAGGCCCGCGAGACCGGCTTCGTTGCGGTCAAAATCGCAGCCAATTCGACGGATGCCATGCAGGCCGAGATGGCCGGCTTCTCGTTGGCCTTTCAGCCGCAGGACGCGCAGTCGCTGGCTGCCGGTCCCGTCAGGGCGGCCTATGTGCCGCTGGCCCACCGCGCCGGCGAAGACCTTCTGGCCGGCGGCCTTGCCGAAAACCAATTGCCCATTGACGACGGGCTCGAACGCCTGAAGCACCTGCTCGAAGACCCTTCCGTTCTCAAAGTCGGTTACGGCCTGAAGCAGGATTGGCTGATTGCCCGCCGCTACGGGATCGACTTCGTCTCTCTCGACGACACTTTGCTGATTTCCTATGCGCTCGACGCCGGCCGCGGCAGCCAGAATTTCGAGGCACTGTCCGATCGCTGGTTCGGTCACAAGCCGATGGTGCTCAAGGATCTGACCGGCAGCGGCAAATCTGCGGTGACCTTCGAATATGTCGATGTCGAGCGGGCGACGGCCTATGCCGGCGAATGCGTCGATATCGCCCTGCGGCTCTGGCAGGTGCTCAAACCGCGGCTTGCCGCGGACGGACTGGTCTCGGTCTATGAGCGGCTTGAGCGACCGATGGTGCCGACGCTCGCCTGCATGGAGCAGCGCGGCATCAGCGTCGACCGCCAGATCCTGTCGCGGCTGTCGGGCGATTTCGCCCAAGGGGCGGCGGCGCTGGAAGCCGAGATCCAGGAATTGGCCGGCGAAGAGTTCAACATCGGCTCGCCGCGGCAACTCGGCGAGATCCTGTTCGGCAAAATGGGCCTGCCTGGCGGCTCCAAGACCAAGACGGGCCAATGG
Organism: Hoeflea sp.; assembly: GCA_965216535.1. Classification (GTDB taxonomy): domain Bacteria; phylum Pseudomonadota; class Alphaproteobacteria; order Rhizobiales; family Rhizobiaceae; genus Hoeflea_A. Next base: position 79,545 of record OZ244175.1, on the reverse strand, counting down.
TCGACCTCCGCCCAGGTGCTGGAGGAACTGGCCGCCGAGGGGCACGAGTTCCCGCGCAAGATTGTCGAATGGCGGCAGCTCACCAAGCTGAAATCGACCTATACGGATGCCCTGCCCGGCTTCATCAATCAGGAAACCCAGCGCGTCCACACATCCTACGCCCTGGCGTCGACCACCACCGGGCGGCTGTCGTCATCCGACCCCAACCTGCAGAACATCCCGATCCGCACCGCCGAGGGCCGCAAGATCCGCGCTGCCTTCGTCGCCGGAAAGGGCACCAAGCTGGTTTCTGCCGACTATTCGCAGATCGAATTGCGTGTGCTCGCCCATGTCGCCGACATCGACGCGCTGAAACAGGCCTTTACCGACGGCCTCGATATTCACGCCATGACCGCTTCGGAGATGTTCGGCGTTCCGGTCAAGGACATGCCGCCGGAAGTGCGCCGCCGCGCCAAGGCGATCAACTTCGGCATCATCTACGGCATTTCGGCCTTCGGGCTTGCCAATCAGCTGGGTATTCCTCGCTCCGAGGCGAGCGACTACATCAAGACCTATTTCGAGCGCTTCCCCGGGATCAAGGACTACATGGATTCGACCAAGGCCTTTGCCCGCGAACACGGCTATGTGGAGACGATCTTCGGTCGCCGCGCGCATTATCCGGACATCGTGTCGTCAAACCCGCATACCCGTTCCTTCAACGAGCGCGCCGCCATCAACGCGCCGATCCAGGGCTCGGCTGCCGACATCATCCGTCGCGCCATGGTCAAGATGGACCCGGCACTGGAACAGGCTGGGCTAACCGCGCGCATGCTGCTGCAGGTGCACGACGAACTGGTCTTCGAGGTGCCCGATGCCGAGGTCGAGCCGACGATCACACTGGTCACCGACATCATGCAGAACGCCGCCATGCCAGCAGTGGCGATGAAGGTGCCGCTGCAGGTCGATGCCCGCGCCGCCGACAATTGGGACGAAGCCCACTAGAGCCTTCAGGGATAGCGCACGAAATGCAGGGTTGGGGCGCCGCCCCAATCGACACTGCCGCTTTTCAGGAAGCCGCATTTGCGCAGAACCGCGATCGACGCGACATTGACCGGCCGCACCAGCCCGTAGACGGTTGGCGCGGCAAGATCCCTGAAAGCGATACGCACTGCCGCATTGACGAACTCCGTGGCAAGGCCGCCGCCCCAATGGGCCGGGCCGATGTGGTAGGAGACGTTGATGCCGGCAAAGCCCGACTTGCGGCTCAAGCCGCCAAGTCCGATCGTGCTGCCGTCGACGCTGATCGTCCAACGACCGAAGCCATGATCCCGCCAATGCGCCATGTCACGCGTCAGGCTGGCCTGGCACTGATCGCGGCTGTCCGGTGTCGGGTCCGGCCGATGCGCCAGTATGGCCGGGTCGGAAAACAGGGTGCAGTAGAGCTCCAGGTCGCTTTCGGCAACACGGCGCAGGTGAAGCCGCCCCGATTGAAGGTCGTCCAGGTAAATCATCGAGGCATGAACTGCGACGTTCGCGGTTGAAAGGCAACCCCGCAACAATCGTCGCCCGACGGGAAGCCATCGTTCTCGCGGCGGTGGATTTCAATGCATAGCATGATCGTCTATTTTGACCGCGATATATAACCGGAAGGCAAGCAAGAAAGTGCAACCATGAAGGAACGCCAAATCGAGGTTTTCCGCGCGGTGATGAACCATGGCGGCATCAACCGGGCATCCGAGATGCTGAACATCTCCCAGCCGGCGGTCAGCCGCATGATCTCCGGTCTGGAGGCGGCCACCGGACTGACATTGTTCGAACGCAGCGGCCGCGCCGTCAAACCAACGCCCGAGGCGCACCAGTTCAAACGCGAGGTCGACACTTTTTTCATCGGGCTCGATCGCATTGCCGGAGCGGCCGAGGAAATCCGTGAATTGCGCAGGGGACACGTGCGCATGACCGTCATGCCGGCATTGGCCTTGTCGGTCGCTCCTGCCATCGTCGGCCGAATCGCCGAGAAACATCCAACCGTGAAGACCACACTGGACGTTCATACCTCGCCCCGCATCGGCGACCTGATCGGATCGGGTCAATTCGATCTCGGCATCGGCCACCTGTCGATCGACCGCCCGGAAATCGAGGTCCTGGGGGCCTGGCACGTGGACTGTGTCTGCGTCATGTCCTCCAGTCACCACTTGGCCGACCGCAGGGTCTTGCGGCCGGAGGATCTCGATGGCGAGGCCTTCGTGTCGCTGTCCTACCAGACCGATACCGCACAGTGGCTGGGGCAGGTGTTCCGCAATGCTGGCGTGCGCCCAAAAATCCTGGTCGAGGCTCAGCCATCCTATGCGGCCTGCCTGCTGGCGGCTCAGGGGCTGGGGATCACGGTTATCGATGCTCTGACAGCGGAGTATTTCGGCTCCGATGAAATCTCCGTTGTCCCTTTCGGACCCGGCATCCCGTTCGAATTCAAGCTGATCAAACCGGCCGGCGCGCGATCATCGGTTCTGGCGACCGACATTGCCGACATTGCTCTTGACATCATGCACGACCATCATCTCACCAGTTGAGTCCGGACTGGAAGGAGCTCACACATAACCAAGATGGATCAATAGCCACTCTTTCGGCATTTGACGGAATGTGTCGGATCAAGAATCCTTGGTCCGCTTCCGGGCAATGAACAAAAACAGGGAGATGAATGATGGCAGCATGGAAACAACTGGCGGCGTCGGCGCTTGCCGTGATGATGGCTACGACCGTCTCGATGGCCGCGGACACGACGATGCGACTGCATACGCTCGTCAAATCGCCTCATCCATACAACGACATGGCCAATTTCATGGCCGAAGAGATCGCCAAGCGGTCCGATGGTGCAATCGAGATCAAGGTGTTCGATGCCGGACAGCTCGGAAAAGATCCGGCCGTCATAGGCGAAATGGGACTCGGCACCATCGATCTGATGATCAGCTCGACCAACAACGCCGTCAAGCAGGTTCCGGAATACCAGGTCTTTTCCATGCCCTACCTGTTCGCCGGTTTCGATGACCTGATGGAACGGGTCGGACCGGGAACGCCGGCTGAAGATTACTTCAAGAAGGCCTATGGCGATCATTCGCTGAATATGCAGCTTCTGGCGCTCGGCGGTTCCGGCACGCGCAACCTTTCCAACGCCAAGGGTCCGGTCAACAAGCTGGGCGATATATCGGGTTTCAAGATGCGCACGCCGCCCTCGCCGATGATTTCCAAGACCTGGGCGGAACTCGGAACCCTGCCGGTGACCGTTGCCTGGGGCGAACTCTATGCTGCGGTACAGACAGGCGTAGCCGAAGCGCTCGAAAGCTCGATCCCCGGTTATACCGGCTCCAAGCTCTATGAGGTCGCTCCCTACCTGGCGCTCACCGGACACACGATCCAGGTCAATCACATCTCCATGAGCCAGCGCGCCTGGGACAAGCTGACCCCGGAGCAGCAGAAGATGTTTCTGGAAGTGGCGGCTGAAGCCTCGGTTCTCGGCATCGACATGGCGCGCAAATACGAGACCGAACTGGTTGAAACGCTCAAGTCCAAGCATGGCGTGACCGTTACCAATCCGGATGTCGCCGAATTCAAGGCGGCCCTTGGCCCGCTTCAGGCATCGCTCGCCACGGAGCTGGGGCTGGAGCCCGCCATGGCCGCCATCAGCGGCGACTGAGAAGCCAGGCATCCGCGTGCGGCGGTTTCGGCCGCCGCACAATTGCGCGCAACCACCGATCCCGATCGGAACATCAGTCGGAAAGCACCCATGCTGGTTCGCTTGAACAGCGTTCTGGAGAGATTGTTCGGCACCGTCCTCGCGGGACTGTTTGCCGGGCTGATCCTCGTGGTCTTCATTCAAGTGGTTGCCCGCAACATCCTTCAGGTGCCGATGATCTGGACGCTCGATCTGGCCCAGCTTCTGTTCTCCTGGTGCATCTTCGTCGGCGCCGCGCTGGCCTTCAGAAAGGGGCAGCATTACGTGGTCGACATCTGGCCGCAGTCCGGACCGTTCAACATCCTGCCCGTGATCGTGCCCGTCCTGGCGTCGGCCATTGTGATCTACGTCCTCGTTCGCAACGGCGCCCTTATGACGGAGATCGGTCTCAACCGGACATCGCCTTCTCTCGGGATTTCCGAGTTCTGGTTCTTTTTGCCGATCCCGCTGGGTGGGGCCTGCATGGCTCTGTTTCTTCTGGAGAACACGCTTGCGAGCCTGCGCAAATGAACCCGCTGGTCTTGCTATTGGGCGGGTTTTTCGTGCTCGTCGCCTTTCGCGTCAATATCGGCTTTTCGCTGATCCTGTCGTCGGTCGCCGTCATCCTGTGGGAAGACCTGCCGCTGACCTCGGTGATCAATCAGATGTATTCCAACATCGACAGTTTCACGCTGCTGGCGGTGCCGTTTTTCATGTTTCTCGGCCGCATCCTCAATGCCGGGTCGATCACCGGCCGTTTGCTGGATGTGGCCAATGCCTCGGTCGGCCACGTGCGGGGCGGCCTCGGCCAGGTCAACGTCTTCGTGTCCATGGTGTTCGCGTCGTTGTCCGGATCGGCCGCCGCCGATACCGCCTCCGTCGGCTCGATCCTGATCCCGGCCATGAAGAAAGCCGGCTACAGTCCGGCCTTTTCGGTGGCGTTGACCGCCGCGTCCTCGACGCTCGGAGTGATCATCCCTCCGTCGATTATCCTGATTGTCTACGGCGCCTTCGGCAATGTCTCCATTGGCGCCCTGTTCCTGGGCGGCGTCGTCCCCGGCTTCATCATCGGCTTGTCCATGATGGCTTACGCCTACGTCATGGCCGTGCGCGAGGGCTATCCGTCCAATCCCTTTCCGGGCGTTCGGGCACTCGGCAAGGCGGTATGGCGCGGAGCCGCCGCCATGTTGATTCCGGTCTTCGTGCTGGGCGGCGTGATTGCCGGCCTGTTCACGCCCACGGAAGCGGCGATCAGTGCGGTCGCCTGGGCATTGGTTCTGACCTTCATCGTCTATCGCGACGTGCCGCTGCGAGAGCTGCCGGGTCATCTGACTCGGGCCACGCTCGAGTTCTCCGTCCCGTTGTTCACCGTGGCGGGCGCCGGCATCTTCGGTTGGCTCATCGCCTTTCTCGGCGCTGCCGATATCGTTGTGGGTTTCATTACCGCGCAGACCAGCCATCCGGTCGGGATCATGCTTCTCCTGATCGGCTTTCTGTTGATGATCGGGACGGTGCTCAATCCGATCTCCGCCGTGCTGATCTTTCTGCCGATCATCCAGGGGCTGGGCGACACTGCCGGCATGAACCCGGTTCACATGGGCGTGCTGTCGACCATCGTTCTGTCGGTCGGTCTGATCACGCCGCCCTACGGTATTTGCTTGCTGATAGCATCGCAGATCGGCGACGTGCCGCTTGGCCGAGCTATGCTGGCGGTGATCCCGATCGTCACGCTGACCGTGCTGATCGCCATCCTGTCGATCTTCGTTCCGGATATCGTGCTCGGACTACCCAAGCTCGCATTCCCCAATATCTTTGCCAACTAGATCAAAACTGAGGAAACGCAACATGGCGCATATCAAACCCAAGGGCAGCTTCGTCGCCCTCGTCACACCGATGAACGAAGACGGTTCCGTCGATCTGGAGGGCTTTCGCACGCTGCTGCAGTTCCATGCCGAAAACGGCACCGAGGCCGTCCTGATCATGGGCTCCACCGGTGAGGTTTCGATGCTCACGCCGGAGGAAAAGAAGTCGATCATCAGCGCGACCGCCAAGATGGAAGCGCCCGGAATTCTCAAATATTACGGCTGCTCCGGCAACAACACCGAAGCCACCATCGACATGGTCCGGTTCGCCAAGGGAGAGGGTGCCGACGGCGCGATCATAGCCGCACCGTCCTATATCTGTGCACCCAACGAGGACATCGCCGACTATGTGGAGGAGGTTTGCGATGCCGTCGACTTGCCGATCGGCTTCTACAACAATCCGCCGCGGGTGAAGACCGATCTCCATTGGGACGACCTGTTGCGTCTCGCCAGGCATCCAAACATGGTGGTGCTGAAGGAAAGCACCACGCGTGTGGGGCAGGTGGCGCAAATGTGCGCGGCCAAGCCGGATATCTCCATTATGTGCTGTTGCTCGCCCAATCTCGGACTGGTGGTTCCGACCATGTCGCTGGGCGGTGACGGAACGGCCAACATGACCGGCAATCTGATCCCGAAGGAATTTGCCGTGATTTCCAAGCCGTGGGAAAATGCCGAGGACGCGCAGAATTTCCGCGAAGCCTATCTGCACAATCTCGACATGCTTCACTTTGCCTATTCGACGATCAACCCCGTTGCCATCAAGAGCCTGATGCGGGCCGTGGGTCTGCCCTCCGGACCGCTGCGCAAACCCTTGAAGCCGCTGACCGGCGATCAGCTTCAGAAGGGCCTCGACATCGTCGCCCGACTGGGGCTCGACAGAAGCTACGGCTTCCGGATCGACGGCCGGGCCAAGGCGGCCTAGCAACCATGGGACAACGGGTCACCCTGATCACGGGCGCTTCGAGCGGCATTGGCGCGGCCACGGCGCGGCGCATTGCTGCCCCCGGAGAGTGTCTTGTCCTGCACGCTCGTGGCGGCGTCGATGGCAGCAAGGTGCCGCTTCTGGATGCAGTCGCCGAAGACGTAAGGAAGCTTGGAGCTGACGCTACCGTCAAGACAGGCGATTTGGCTGAACCTGGCGTTGCCGCTCGTCTGGTCAGCGAAACTGTCGCAGCCCATGGAGGCTTGGACCGGATCGTTTCCAACGCCGGCTTTGCCCTCAACAAGCCGGTGGGAGAACTGTCCAGACAGGAGCTCGATCACTCCCTTTCCGTCATGACCGGTGCGTTTTTCGAGTTGATCACCGAAGCCCTGCCGCATCTCAAATCTTCGAAATGCGGTCGCGTGGTTGCCATCAGCTCCTTTGTTGTCGACCAGATGCCGGGCGGTCGCCTGTTTCCGGCAACGGCAGCGGCAAAGGGTGGGCTGCAGGCGCTGGCCACGACCTTTGCGGCGCAAGTCGCAGCGGATGGGGTGACGGTGAATTGCGTTGCGCCCGGCTTTACCGAAAAGGAAACCGCCGGGCATTCCGCGCTGTCTCAAAGTTCCTGGGAGGCCGCGGCGGAAATGACGCCGGATCGACGCCTGGCGAAACCCGCCGATATCGCTGCGGCCGTCGCCTTTTTCCTGAGCGACGAAGCAGCTCACATCACCGGCCAATGCTTGCGGGTCGATGGTGGGCTATCCCTGATTTGATGGAGGATTGCAATGCCGATCGTCAAGGTGACCATGGCCTCGGGCCGCACCGCTGAGCAGAAGAAATCTGCAGCACTGGAGATCACGGATACGCTGGTGCGGCACTGCGGCGCCCATGCCGAACATATCTATGTCGTCTTCGAGGACGTGGCCCCTGACGACTGGGTCGTCAACCGCGAGACGATTACCGAACGCAAGGCCAAACGCGGCGAAACCTGATTGGCTCATTGAAGCGGTCGCTTGAAATGACGAAACCGGTCAGTCTCTGTCACTGGGGGCCGTTCGAGGCAGATGTCCAGAACGGTCGCCTGGTTGCCGCGACGCCCATGCCCGGCAGTGGCGCCGATCCTGCCATGATCGGTGCCCTGCCCGAGCTTGTCCATGGACAAAGCCGCATCAGTCAACCCGTTATCCGCGAGGGCTGGCTGCGCGACCGGGCCGCTTCCGACGGCACCGCCCGCGGCAGCGACCGCATGGTTCCCATGAGCTGGGACGATGCTCTGGACCTCGTCGCGCAGGAACTGACCCGGGTCCGCGACGAGCATCGGCACAGCGCGATCTTTGCTGGCTCCTACGGCTGGTCGAGCGCCGGACGTTTTCACCACGCGCGCAGTCAGATCAGGCGTTTTTTCGGGGCATTCGGCGGCTTTACAGATCAGACAGGCAATTACAGCTGGGGCGCCGCGCAGATCATTCTGCAACACGTGCTGGGTAGCGACGAAGCGGTGGCGGGCGCTGCGACCGCCTGGGACAGCATTGTCGGCAATACCGATGTCCTGGTGGCGTTTGGCGGCCTCAATCACAAAAACTGGCACGTGACGTCAGGCGGCGCCGGATTTCACCACATGCCTGACCATGTACGCCGGGCCCGCCGGAGCGGAACCCGCTTTGTCGTCATCAGCCCTGTCGCCGACGATATCCCCGACGGGTCGGACGCCCGATGGATCGCGCCACGACCCGGCAGCGACACGGCAATCATGCTGGGGCTCTGCCACGAAATGCTCCGCCGCGGGCGCGCCGATCACGCCTTTCTCGATCGCTTTTGCAGCGGTGGGCAGGTGCTGATTTCCTATCTGCAAGGCGAAACCGACGGCGAGGCGAAGACGCTCGACTGGGCTGCCGGTATCGCCGACCTGCCGCTCGAAACCCTGAGCGAGCTGGCCGACATGATCGAAACGGGTCGTGTCATGCTGACGGCGAGCTGGTCGTTGCAACGGGCCCATCATGGGGAACAGCCCTTCTGGGCCCTGATCGCCCTGGCCGCGATGCTCGGCCAGATCGGAGAGCCGGGTGGCGGGTTCACCTTCGGCTACGGATCGCTCAATGCGGTCGGTCAGGGCGCGAGAAAGGGGCTGGTCCCCAGCCTGCCAAGGCTGGGCAATGAAATGGGGACGACGATACCGGTCGCCCGTTTTGCCGACATGCTCGAAAATCCCGGAAAGACAATTGCTTTCAACGGCAGCGAAGTCACCCTGCCCCGGGCGGAACTCGTTTACTGGGCCGGCGGAAATCCGTTTCACCATGCCCAGGATCTGTTCCGCCTGCAGCGCCTGTGGGCGCGGCCACAGACGATCATCGTGCACGAGCAGCATTGGACGGCAACGGCCCGGCGTGCGGACATTGTGTTGCCAGCGACGACCAGCCTCGAGCGCTGCGACATCGGCGGGTCGTCGCGGGACCCGCATGTGTTCTACATGCCCAAACTGATCGATCCGGTGGGTCAGGCGCGAAACGACTACGATGCGTTTTCAGATCTTGCCGGTCGATTGGGCATTGAAGCCGCCTATTGCGAAGAACGCGACGAAAAGGCCTGGCTTGCCCACCTGTGGCGAACATCGCAGCAAAAAGCGGCCGACCAGGGCATCGATGCTCCGGACTTCGAGGAACTGAAGCGCCTGAATGTCTGGCGGGTGCCGCTCCCCGAGACACCGGAGATCTATCTCGCGGAGTTTCGCCGCGACCCGACCGCAAACGCGCTGGCCACGCCAAGCGGCCGTATCGAGCTTGGCAGTGAGCGCATAGCATCCTTCGGCTGTGCCGATGCGCCGGGTCACCCGGCCTGGATGCAACCGGTCGAGTGGATCGGCTCCGCCGCATCAGACGAGCTTGCTCTGCTCACCCGTCAACCGCGACATTTTCTGCACAGCCAGCTGGCTCAGACCAGCCTGGCTGAAGAGGCGCCGCCCTCGGTCCAGATCCATCCTTCGGAAGCCGGCCGACGGGATCTGGCCGACGGGGATACGGTGGCCGTGACCTCGCCGCGCGGTCGCTGTCTTGCCCGCCTCTGGCTGTCCGACCAGTGTCGACCGGGTGTCGCGGTGATGGAGACCGGCCCCTGGTTCGAGGGCGGATCCGCCGATCTCGATCCGGGCGGCAACCCCAACGCGGTGACGACGGATATCGCAGCTTCGGCTCTGTCCCAGGCGACTGCCGCGCAGACCTGCCTGGTGACGATCGAACGTTTCGAACCGGCGGACGTTCGCTAGCTAGTGTGGGTTGCCGCGGGCGATCTGCAGGTGGTGGACCTGGTGGTGAGCACCCGTTGCCATGATGCCGAAAAAGCCCAGTGCGCGTATGCGTTTCAACGCGTCCGGTGTGGCGGCGACGTGCATCACGGCTCCGCGGGGATTGGTTTCGACACGGACGGTCCAGTCGGTCGTCGTATCCAATACCCGACCATGGGCCGGCATCATTGCATGTATGGCTCGCAGAGTTGCGCCGGTGCCGGTGACCGTGAAATGGATCCCGTTTTCGTCCTCGGACTGGACTGCCGCCGCCTTCAAGGTCAATTCATCCATATCCTGCAGGTGCGCTCGCAACGCATCGATGTCGACCTTCGACCAGTCCGTTGCGGGATCGCTCTCAAGCAGAGCAACGATCTCGGCTATCGCGGCAAAAGCGCCTTGCCCCGGTTCGGATGGAACAAGGCCGTCGGCCTGATGGTGGTGTTGGGCGGCTGCGGTGGCGGTGTGGCCGAGGAGTGCGGCGCAAAGCAGGATCGCGGCGGTCGTTGAGTAGGGTCTGTTCAAGGCGGTCTCCATCTTGATGGTCCACAGACTTGTAAGGTGGTTCCATCTGTACCAATATGATTTGGATCATATTTGGAGCTGTTGCGATGCTTCCGGAACCATTCGATTCCCTGCCTGAATCCGCAAGGCGCGCATTCGATATGCCGGCAGGCAAGGTCCTGTTTCGCCGGGACGACCGGACCCGGGGCATGTTCTTCCTCGTATCCGGGCAGGTTGATCTTGAGCGGGTGACCGACAATGGAGACCCGGTGGGGATCCATCGCACCAAGCCGGGTGAAACCTTCGCTGAAGCCTCGCTGTTTTCCGACGTCTACCATTGCGACGCGATCGCGCGGGTCCGGTCACATGTCGTGGAACTGCAACGAAGTGCGGTCCTGCGGCAGTTCAATCAGGATGGCGGATTCGCGACCGCGCTGGCCGGACGTTTTGCCACACAAGTCCAAACGGCGCGCCGCCGATTTGAGTTGTTGACGATCCGCAGTGCTGAGGAACGGGTTTTTGCCGCCGTTTCCGACGGCCTTCTCGATGGCAGCATCAAGGCTTTTGCCGCGGAAATTGGCCTCACCCACGAAGCGACCTACCGGGCTCTCGCGCGGCTCGTCTCCCGCGGAATGCTGAGGAAAACCGGCCGAGGACGCTATTCCCTGGCTTCCCCTTGACCTTCCAGTCGCTGGAACCTCTATATCCTGAAGCACGCGATCATTCGACAGGTGCAACCGATGGACCAGCACGTTCACAGCACGGCCTGCAACGGCCACCACGATCATCAGCCGGATGGCGCCACCAAGGCGCTGGAGCCAGGCACCGTCGTCGATCCGGTCTGCGGTATGACAGTGGCCGTCGATGCCGGCAAGCCGACGCTCGACTACAAGGGCACCGACTATCATTTCTGCAGCACCAAGTGTCACGATCGGTTCGAGGCAGATCCCTATTTCTACGCCTCCGGCAACAACGCCAAAAAGAAAGTGGCGGCGCCCGCGGACGCGCGGTTTACCTGCCCCATGCACCCGGAAATTGTCCAGGAAGGACCAGGAACCTGCCCGATCTGCGGCATGGCGCTGGAGCCGATGGATGGCATATCGGACGAACCGAACCACGAGCTGGTCGAATTCACCAAGCGTTTGTGGATCAGTGCCGGTGCCGCCGTGCCGCTGCTGATCCTGACCATGGGTCCGATGGTCGATCTGCCGATCCGTGAGTGGTTCGGCGAAACGCTGTCGATGTGGATCGAGCTGGTTCTGGCGACTCCGGTCGTGCTGTGGGCGGCCGCTCCGTTCTTTCAGCGCGGCTGGTCATCGATCCGCACCTGGAACCTCAACATGTGGACGCTGATCATGATCGGTGTCGGCGCGGCCTACGGCTACAGCGTCATTGCGACGCTCTTTCCAGGCCTGTTTCCGTCGGACATCCGCATGGACGGCGGGCATGTGCCAGTCTATTTCGAAGCGGCTGTGGTCATTATTGCCCTGGTCTTTGTCGGCCAGGTGCTGGAGCTGCGCGCCCGTGAGCGCACCGGTGATGCCATCCGGGCGCTGCTCGATCTGGCGCCCAAAACCGCAAGGCGCATCACTCCCGATGGCGACGAATACGATGCGCCGCTGGAAAACATCATAGAGGGCGATCGCATGCGGGTCCGTCCAGGTGAGGCGATCCCGGTCGACGCGATTGTTCTCGAGGGACGATCGTCAGTCGATGAAAGCATGCTCACCGGAGAACCGGTGCCGGTCGAAAAGGCCGCGGGTGATCAGGTGACCGGTGGAACCCTCAACCGCAATGGCGGTCTGGTGATCGAGGCCGCGCGGGTCGGCGATGAGACCATGCTGTCGCGCATTGTCGCCATGGTCGCTTCGGCGCAGCGCTCACGCGCACCCATCCAGGGCATGGCCGACCGGGTTGCATCTTACTTCGTTCCCGCCGTGGTGTCGGTCGCGGTGCTTGCGTTCTTTGTCTGGCTGTTCGTCGGGCCGAGTCCGGCGTTCGTTTTTGCCATCGTTTCCGCTGTGTCGGTGCTGATCATTGCCTGCCCCTGCGCGCTGGGTCTCGCGACGCCGATGTCGATCATGACCGCAACCGGTCGCGGTGCCCAGGCCGGCGTGCTGATCAAGGATGCCGAAGCGCTGGAACGCATGGCCCGTGTCGACACGCTTGTCGTCGACAAGACCGGGACACTCACGGAAGGCAGGCCGGCCCTCACGGATGTGGCGGCGTTCAGTGCCTTTGACGATAGCGAAGTCCTCACATTGGCAGCAGCCCTCGAAAAGGGGTCCGAGCATCCGTTGGCTGAAGCGATCGTTGCGGGTGCTGAATTGCGCGGGATAACAGTTCCGGACGCTGCCGATTTCGAAGCCATCACTGGCAAGGGTGTTCGCGGCAAGGTCGATGGCAAAGCCGTTGCCCTCGGAAACCGCGCCATGATGGCGGATGCCGGCGTGGACTTCGCTGCGGGCGAGGAAACGGCCGATAGCCTGGCTGCGGAGGGCAAGACAAGCATGTTCGTTGCTGTCGACGGCAGGCTTGCCGGTATCGTCGCTGTTGCCGATCCCGTCAAGGAGACAACAGAGGCCGCGATCAAGGCGCTGCATGAGGCCGGCCTGACCGTCATCATGGCGACCGGAGACAATGAACGCACGGCGCGGGCCGTTGCGGCAAGTCTCGGTATCGACGACGTGCGCGCTGGTGTATTGCCGGAAGGCAAGAAAGACCTGATCGACGAATTGCAGGCCGCGGGACACAAGGTGGCGATGGCCGGCGACGGCGTCAACGATGCCCCGGCGCTGGCGGCGGCCGAGGTCGGAATTGCCATGGGTACAGGCGCCGATGTCGCCGTCGAGAGTGCGGGAATCACCCTGTTGAAGGGTGATTTGACGGGCATCGTGCGAGCCCGCCGGCTGGCCCACGCGACCATGCGCAACATCCGTCAGAACCTGTTCTTTGCCTTCTGCTACAACGCCGCCGGCGTGCCCGTTGCCGCCGGCATCCTCTACCCGCTGACCGGCATGTTGCTGTCGCCGATGATCGCGGCTGCCGCCATGAGCCTGTCGTCCGTTTCGGTCATCAGCAACGCTCTGCGGTTGCGGGCGACGCGCCTGGATTGAGATAGGGTTCTCCTTGACCTTCCAGCAACTGGAAGCGGTAGATAGGAGCCGAAGGGAGCAAAGCCATGAACCAGATGATGAATGACTGGACCATGATCCCCATGGGTGGCGGCATGATCCTGACGGCCCTGATCGTGTTGGCCATCGTCTTTGCTCTTGGCTACATGATCGGGAGAGCGCGATGAATATCGGCGAGGCCGCGGAACGCACCAGCCTTCCGCCCAAGACCATCCGCTACTACGAGGAAATCGACCTGGTGACGCCCGAACGCGGTACCAATGGCTATCGGCGCTATTCGGACAAGGACGTGCACCGCCTGCGCTTTCTGCAGCGCGCCCGCAGTCTCGGGTTTTCCATCGACGAATGCCGGCTGCTGCTGTCTCTCTACCAGGACCGGCATCGCGCAAGCGCCGACGTCAAGGCGCTGGCGCTCGACAAGGTCGCCGAGATTGATCGCAAGATCGACGAATTGCAATCCTTGCGCCTGACCCTGTCGGCACTGGCGGAACAATGTCACGGTGACGACAAGCCCGACTGCCCGATTATTGACGACCTTGCGGGGAAACGCAGTCAGTGACCGTGCGCATCCTGCTTGGTGTTTTGGTCGTCGGCCTGATCGTGTGGTGGCTGCTGCCGCGAGACGCTCCGATGGCCAGCGGCGAGGCAATGGTTGAGGTGATCCTACCCGACCTTTCCGGTGCTGCGCTTGCCGGTAAATCGGCGTTCGACCAAAATTGTGCCGCCTGCCACGGCGACAACGCTGCCGGACGCGAGGGTCTTGGGCCGCCGCTGGTGCACCGAATCTACGAACCGAGCCACCATGGGGATCCGTCGTTTTTCCTGGCGGTTCACAACGGCGTGCGGGCGCATCATTGGCGTTTCGGCGACATGCCGCCGGTCGATGGGGTTGGCGACGAGCAGATCGAGACGATCATTGCCTACGTCAGAACTTTGCAGAGGGCGAACGGAATTGAATGAAGCCTGTTCGGGTTACCGAGCGCCGGAACGGCTTCAATGGCGAGAGGATCGAGACATGTTGAGCAAAAGGCAATTTTGGATTTCGGTAACCGCCCTGGCGGCATTGACGGCGGGCGCGTTTGCCCATGGTGGCGCCACGGGCATCGTCAAGCAGCGCATGGACGGCATGACGGCCATCAGTAATGCGACAAAGACGCTCGCCTCGATGATGCGCGGTGCGCAACCCTATGACGCCGATGCGGTATCCGAGGCGGCTGGCATCATCCGATCCCATGCGGGCGATGCGCTGACCGACCTGTTTCCGGAAGGAAGCCTGAACCATCCGTCGGAAGCGAAGCCGGACATATGGACGGATTGGAGTGAATTCGAGGCATTGGCTACGCGTCTTGCGGATGTCGCGACCGGCCTGGAAATGGCTGCCGGCAACGGTCTGTCCGGAGATAGCGCGTCGGCGGGCGCACTGGCCGGATTGACCCCGGAACAAATGTCGGACCGTCCGCCCGATGTGATATTCAAAGCCCTTGCCCAAACCTGTTCCGATTGCCACGGCAGGTTTCGGGTGAAGAAAAACTGACAGTTCGGGCATCGGAAGTGACAAAGGCATGAGGCGTTTTGTCGGCCTTGTATTGATGATGATGTTTGCCGTCCATGTTGCGCTTCCGGTTCACGGTGCGGCCGCAGCCGTTGCCCTGGAGCCAGCAGAGCAGCCCACACGGCATACGACCGGTGCGCCCATGTCCTGTTGCATGGACGCCGATATCTCAGGTCAGGCAGATTCCGGATCCTGTATTGCCGATTGCTCCTGGTCGCCGGGCCCGATTGGTGCTGACCTGCCGCTCGTAATTCAGCACCATGAAAGTGCCGGCGCAGCGCCTCAACGCACGCGCTACACCAGCGCGGTTTTTCGTCCGCCAATTGGCTGAGGGCTTAGCGGTCTCGGGCCGCGAACACTTCAGAAACCAAGCCGGGATACGCCCGGCATCCGAACAAAGCCACCTGGTGGCGATGATACGTATTCGTATCGGAAGGACCGAACAATGAGACGAATTCCGCTTATTACCCTGACAACACTCCTTGGCCTTGCCGGCCTTACAACAGCAAAAGCCGACGAAACGAAGAAAATGACGGTGTTCAAGACGCCTTGGTGCGGCTGCTGCACTGCCTGGACGGAAGCCATGCAGCGCCAGGGTTACGAGGTCGCCGTTCGCGATCTCGAAGACCTGACCGCCATCAAGACGCAGGCCGGTGTGCCGGACAACCTGCAGGCGTGTCATACGGTGGCTCTTGGCGACTATGTGCTGGAGGGTCACGTCCCGGTCGCGGCCGTGGAGAAACTGATGAGCGAGCGACCGGCGATCCGCGGTATCGCGGTCCCTGGCATGCCGGCGGGGTCGCTGGGCATGGGGGATGATCCCCAGGCGCGCTATCAGGTTTTTGCCTTCGACCGAGACGCTACGGCTCCGCCGCGGGTCTTCTTCGAGGTTGGAGAATAAGCGTCGACTCCGATCGAAGCTGGCCTCATCGGTCAGCTTCCCGACGCCAGACCTGGTGACCGAAAGGGAGGTTAAGCATGGACAAACGGCTGTTGATAGGGGCGGCGCTGGTCGCTGTGCCTGTAATCGTCCTGTTTTTGCAATCCGACCTGTTTGCCCAGCGTGCCGGGCTGCTGCGACCCAGCGACTCGGCCGTTGTCGCTCTCGGCGAAAACGTCTATCGCGACAATTGCGCCTCCTGCCATGGTGCCGAGCTCGAGGGGCAACCGAACTGGCGCCGGCCGGGTTCCGACGGGCTTCTGCCGGCGCCGCCGCATGACGAGAGCGGACATACCTGGCACCATGCCGACGATGTGCTGTTCGGCATCACCAAATACGGTCTCGCCGAGTTTGCCGGCCTCAAGGATCACAAGACCAGCATGCCGGTTTACGAGGGCGTATTGTCGGACGACGAGATCATCGCTGTCCTGTCCTTCATCAAGGCGCAGTGGCCGCCCGAGATTCGCGAACGGCACGATATGCTGAATGAACGGACCGGCCAGTAAAGGTTATCCAACGCCGTGAATTTGGCGGCGCGCGAACCACAGCACAAGCAGCGGAACAACGACCCACTGCAGCAGCGGGCTCAGGCCGGTGCCGAAGGGCGGCACGAGTGGCATCAGCTCGGAATAAGTCCAGCGCAAAGAGATCGTGGTGTAGTAGAACTCGAAGCCGATGGTCAGACCGATTCCGACACCGAGAAACAACAACAATTGCCATGCCTTGGGCTCAAAGATCCATTGTCGTGATCGTGATGCGAGACTGGTGATCCAGAAGGCGGTAAGCGCGAAGCCGACGTCTCCGAAGGTTGCAGACGTGCACAGTTTGATGCCGTCCCAGTGGTTCATCTCGATCATGCCGGCGTAAGTGGGCGCCTGGATGTACTCCCAGACAAAATTGAGCAGGAACGAGAACACCGCCACATTGAACTCCGGCGTCGCAGTAATGCGTTTGAGAGCGTCTGACATCAAGATTGGATAGCGCTTCCAGCCGCTGGAAGGTCAAGCGCCGCGTGAGAGGCGCTACGCCAATCAGTCCCGCTTGATCGGACGCGAATCGACGGTGACGCGGATGTTCTTTTGAGCATGCGGTTCGACCGTCGGCTTGGCCGAACCGCCATCCGGCTCGCCCCAGATCAGGGTGAGTTCCTGGCCGTCGACCGCCAGGTCGGCGTCGATGGCAGCGAGCGAAAACCAACCATTCAGGTGCACCGTGTAGACCGGATAATAGGAGATGCCGACCGGACGCCCGTCGAGCAACACCGTGTCCTGCGGCGAAGTGGCGTAATTGGCCATCGGCGTATCCATGAACTTGTAACGCTCGCCGTCGCCCAGCATGCTGGCGCCGACGGCGGCGACGTCGTCATTGTTCCACACCAGCCGGACCTTGCAGCGCTGCGGCTCCTGCGCCATGCGCTCCAGCGCCTCGCGACCAATGAAGTCGTGGTCGAACTTGATCATGAACCCGTAGCCGAGCTCGTACGGCGTCTGGTAGAGGTCATCGATGTTGCCCGTCCGGTTGCTGCCGCCAACTGACATAAATCCCTCAAAACCATTAGCCGGCAACCATTCCCGATAGGCCTGCATTTTTTCGCCCGAATAGATGGCCGGAATGACCGAGCCGACCCAACCGGACTCAACCGCCGTGACCGGATAGATGCGTGATCCGATCTGCTGCAGGCCGAACTCGGCGCCGGCTTCGAGGATGAGAGCTTTCACGGCCGGTCCGATTTCCGACGGCCCCCAGAACTCCAGACCCGGCGCGCCCGACATGCGGTGGTTGAGCGCCGTCACCTCGTGCGGTCCAACCTTCAGTTTGCCCATCTTGAAAAAGCCGATCTCTGGCAGTGGCCCGCCATGCACGATTTCGAAGATCCGGTCGGCATTCGGGCCTTGCACCTGGTAGCGGAACAGACGCCGTGCGGATAGGTCGGGCGACGGCCTGTCGAAATGCTCCATCGTGACGTCGTATTCGCCGGTTTCGGCGTGAAAGGCCACCCAGTTGGCGACGGCCGGCTTGCCGACGACGCTGACGCGGTTTTCCTCTTCGCAAAACAGGATGGCATCGCCGATGTAGAAACCATCGTAGTTGCACACGACATATTGTTTGGCCTGCATCGGTCCGAAGCCGGCAAAGCTGTTGATGCCGAGATCGGAAAGCAGGCGGTAGAGGTCCGGCCCAGCAAAGATCACGTCGCACATGTGAAAGGACATGTCCTGGAAGATCGCGGAATCGCGCCAGGCCCGCTGCTCGTCCTGCCAGTTGCTGAATTCCGGCTGCAGAGGAAATCCGAACGGCCGGCCCTTTGCGTTGTACATCATGTCGAAAACGTCGCCGTGGGCGTCGATTTTCTGCTGCAGCGATTGCTGTGTCATGTCCGAGTCCTCCTGGGTCGGGGACTATTATGGGAACGGCAAAACCGCTATTCTGTCATCCGTATGATGGACAAAATGGACCCGGAGATCCTTAACCCGCATTTCTCACACTCTCTGTGGTCTGCGCCGGCTCAAGCGCGCGACAGAGCAGGAGAAGTGCGCAGAGCGTACCGAGCGTACGGTCAAGCGCTTCAACGCACGCTGTCGCTCGCTTCAGCCGGCCCGAAGGGTTGCATTTCGGCGGACATCTACGGTCCCATGCGCCTCAACCGTATGGCCCGATACGCTTTTCGTCGCCTGGAACCGTATCTGCCGCGCCGAAAGGCAACGCAGACGACAGAGAGTGGGAGAAATGCGGGTTAAGCTCAGCGATCAGGCAAAGCTGGTCGCTTCGGTGTCGACGGAAGGTTTCGGCAAGGCGCTTTTGACCTACGTCTCTAGTGCGGCGGTGATCCGCGATTTCGGCACGTTTTACTTCGCTGACCTGGCCCACCCGCGGCCGGTTCTGTCGGTCTGGTCCGGCAAGATCAGTGACTACTGGTTCCGCAACAACGCCGCCGATATTCTCGGCTCTCCAACGATCCAGGCCGAGATCCTGCAGCGGATTGCGCAGGCGCCGCCAGACGGCGTGCATTTCGAATGGTGGGCGCCGCCGGAAGGCGATTTTCGCCACGACATGTACCGGAGGGCGGGCGTGCTGGAGCGCATCGCGGTGGCGTCCCGGCGCGGCCGCTCCGGCTATCAGAGTTTCTTCCTGCGCAGTGTCACTGACGGGCCGCTCAAACCGGAGGAAATCACGGGTCTGAAGGACGTGCTTCCAGTGGCCCATGAATTGATCGGCCTGCGCCATCGCATTGTCGGCTCGGAGGCCTTTCATTTCACCTCCGGCCTGAGCGTTTCGAGCCTGCGCGAACGCGGCGTCGAGGCTTTCGCAATCCTGTCGCGGCGTGAGTCGCAGGTCTGCGACTGCATCGTTCGCGGGCTCTCAGTGGAGGGAACGGCAATCGAGCTCAGCGTCGCCGCGAGCTCGGTGCGCACTCTTCGCCAACGCGCCTACCGAAAGCTCGGCATCAACTCCGCGGGTGAATTGATGGCCCTGATCATCAACGACCGGTCTAACGTGAGAACTAGCGGATCATCGAGTCAGGCAAAAACAGGCTGAGCTGCGGAAACGCGACGAGCAGGATGAGGCCCACCATCATGGCGGCCCAGAACGGCATCACGCCGATGAAGATCTCGCCCATCGGGGTTTTTTGCGCGACGGATTTCACCACGAACACATTGAGCCCGACGGGCGGCGTGATCATGCCCATCTCGACGACCACGACGATGAGCACGCCGAACCAGACCAGATCGAAGCCGAAGCCTGCAACGATCGGCAGGAAGATCGGCACCGTGATGACCAGCATCGAAAAGGCCTCGAGAAAAGTGCCGAGCAGGATGTAGCTCGCCAGGATGAGCAGCAATGTCGTGTAGGGTCCGAAACCAGCTTCGACCAGCAGGTTCAAAAGGTCCGAAGGCAGGTGTGTCAGGGCCAGGAACGGGCCGAGCACGCTGGCGCCGATGGCGATGAGGAAGATCGCCGCGGTCGTCCTGACACTGTCGAGCAAGACCGGCCCGAAATCCGCAAGTGTCATGCGGCGCATGGCGAAGGCGAGCGCGGTGATGATGAAAGCACCGACGCCGGCGGCTTCCGTCGGGGTGAAGATGCCGAGATAGATGCCGCCGATCGAAACGCACACCACGAACAGCAGCGGCAGCGCGCCGGCAAGCGTGCGCCAGCGTTCCGACCAGGGCATGGCAAGCGCCCGTGGAGCGATCTCCGGGTTTATCCGCACATTGAGGCTGATGGTGGCGACGAAAAGCAGGGTGAGCAGCAATCCAGGCAGGATGCCGGCCATGAACAGCCGGCCTATGCTGACCTCGGTCAACAGAGCATAGATCACGAAGCCGGCTGAAGGTGGTATCAGGATGCCAAGTGTACCGCCGGCTGCGACGGCGCCGGTGGCAAGGCGCGCTGAATAGCCGACCCGGTCCATCTCCGGCAGGGCCACCCGGCCCATTGTCATGGCGGTGGCCACGGACGACCCGGAGACTGCTGCAAAGCCGGCGCAGCCGACAACTGCAGCCGATGCGAGGCCACCGCGAAATCCGCCGATCCAGGCGAACGCCGCGTCGAACAGGCTGCGGCTCATGCCCGAAACGGTGGCAACATTGCCCATCAGCACGAACAGCGGAACGATGACCAGCAGATAGCTGGAACTGAGTGTTTGTGCCGTGGAGGCCATGGTGGCGGTCGCCGCGTTCAGCCCATTCAAAAGGGTGATACCGGCGAATCCGACGGCCAGCAGGCAGAGCCCCACGGGCATGCGTAAGGCGAGCAACCCGAGCAGGGCGACCATGCCCACTATGCCGACGCTGGTCTCAGTCATATGGTGCTCCAAGGGCGGAGCGCATTGTCTGCCACAACAGGATCAGCGCAAACGCGGCCATGGACAGGCAGATTGTGGCGTGGAGCGGCCATTGCGGGAAACCCAGCAGGATCGTCGCGTCGTCATAGGTCCAGGCGTCAACTGCCTTGCGCCAGGCCCGGCGGCTGAGAAACGCCAGGGTGACGATGCCGATGGCGCCGGTCAGCAGATCAGTCAGACGGCGCCCGACGGCACCCAGCGCATCGTTCAGTAGATCGACACGGATATGTGCCCGTTCGACCGTGCAATAGGGGATCGACAGCATGATCAGGAAGGACAGCATGATCTCGATCATTTCGTTGCTGCCGCCGATCGGGCGCCCGGCCAGATAGCGAAGGCCTGTATCGAGCACGGTGAGAAGCATGATGGCCAGCAACAGGCCGCAAGCGGCCTGCGCAAGGCGCAGCGAGATGCTGCGCAAAACCCGATCGATCAAACTAACGGGCACTACTCGCCGCGCATTTTCGCCAGGACCTGCCGGGCCGGCAGTCCGTCGCCTTCCAGTTTGGAGACAGCCGCTTCCAGCACGCCCGCGGCGGCCTCGTTGAACGGGGCGGCCGCTTCCGGCGACAGCATTATTTCGCTGCGCCCGTCGGTGTCCAGAAACGCCTTGATCGATCCAAGCGTCATGCGGTTGCCGACCTCGCCGGCATGGGCCTCGAGCACCGTGCCCGATACCGAATCCAGCGCAGATTTCTCGGCGTCGGAAAGGCTGGCATAGGTGTCGCGGTTCATGACCAGCGTGAATACGGCCGGCAGGCTGTCGAAACCGGTGATCATGTACTGGGAGACTTCCGTCAGCTTGAAGGCTGCGGCGCCGGACGCGTTGATCAGCACTGCGTCAACCACACCGGTCTGCATCGCCGTGTAGATTTCCGTCACCGGCATGAAGATCGGGGTGGCGCCCCAGGCTTCGATCAGCTTGCCTGCTTCCTTGGAGCCGGCGCGGATTTTCATGCCCTGCACGTCATCAATCGACTGCACGGGCTTTTCGCGGGAAAACAGCACCGCCGGCGGCATCGCCCACGTGGCCAGCAGCTTCACCCGCTTGTATTCGTCGGCGAACAGATCCTGCGCGCGGTTCATCGCCTCGGTCGCCTTCATCGGGTCCTTGATGGCGCCCGGCTGTTCGGCAATCAGCGACAGCGGAAACGGATTGCCAGGGGTGTAGCCCTGAACGACGAAGGAAACATCGGCGACCCCGTCAATGGCGCGGCTGTACTGTTCCAGCGGCCCCTGACCCAGTTCGCCGGCCGGAAAAATCCGCACCGTGACCTCGCCGTCGGAGGCTTCGCTGACCTTGCCGCCCCACCATTCGAAGATCATCGGATGAAACGGATGTTGCGGCGACATGAAGTGCGAAAGCTTGATTTCGGTTGCCTGCGCGGCCGCCGCCAGGCTGACGGCACCCGCAAGCACAGCTGCAAATAGTGTGCGCATGCGTTCCTCCCTTGAGAGGTCAAAGGTCGCAGCTAATGATGGGGAATTCTGTCATATGAACGGATGACAGAGATGAAGGACATGTTTCGTCGACCACGCACTGTTTCTAGAGACCGGCCGGCCTGTCCTGCGTCTCTGCCGGTTGCAAATTCAGCCGCGGTTCTCTTCGTCCTCGGCACCATGCGGCTGCTGCATGCGGACGTCGTCCCATTGTTCTATGCGCTTTCGCGTGGCGTCCCAGTCCTGTTCGGAAATCTTGACGATCATCGCTTCCGCCAGTGTCAGTGCACTGACCTGGCCGTCCCACGCGGTGCCGATCTCGGTGGGAACCGCGAAGACATGCTGGGCATAGCGCGAGGCTGGTGTCAGCCAGCGATCGGTAATCACCACGATCTGGGCGTTGCGTTTTTCGGAGACCGTGCGCGCCAATTCGGTCAGGCTGGGCTGGTAGCGGCGGAAGTCCAGCAGGATCAGCACGTCCTGTTTGCGCATGCGCAGCACGTAATCGGGCCAGATCTCGGGATTGCCGGGAATATGGTAGATGCGCCCGCGGATCTGCCGCAGATGCATCGACAGCAGCCCGGCAATGCTGTCGCTCATGCGACCGCCGATCAGGAACACGTCGCGCGACGGATCGCCCAGCAGATCACACACCTTGTCGAATTGCAGTTGGCTGACGCCGGACGCCAGCTCCCTGACCTGTTTGACGATGCGTTCGGCATAGTCGGCGACGAAGCGGCCAGACTGCGCCGGGTTCTCGGTCAGTTTCAAATCGACGGGCGAGCGGTGGCTTTCCTTCAATTCGCCGATCAGCCGGCGTTGAAACTCCTGGTAGCCGTTGCAGCCGACCTTGGAGACGAACCGGGTGATCGACGGTGGGCTGACGCCGGTGACGGCCGCCAGTTCCTGGATCGTCTGCAGGCCTGCGAACGGGTAGTCGGCCAGCACCACGCTCGCCACCTTGCGTTCGCTTGATGTCAGCTGCGGGCCGATTTCGTCGATGCGGTCTCGAACAAGGGTCATGCCAGGCCTTATAGCGGATATCACGGCATCTTGGATTTTGAAAATAATTTGTCAATATCAAAATAATCGTTGACATTGATTGAAAATTTCAGATCAATTCGAGGATGTCGATCCCGCGTGACAACCTGAGGCGGCCTATAGCGCCGGTGGCTTCGTGAGCATTTTGCCGGGCCGCATACTGCTTGTGGCGCTGCTTTGCCCGGTGATGCTGGTGGTGCTCGCCGCACTTGGCGCGGGAGCGGTTGGCGGTGGCATCGAGCGCACCATGATCGTGTTCTTCATCAGCCTGACGGCGGTGATCGGCATGGGGCTCTATAGCGGCAATTCGGGCATCTTGAGCTTCGGGCACCTGTCATTCATGGGCATTGCCGCCTACACCTCCGGTATTCTGACCCTGCCGGCGCAGATGAAGCAGCTTACCCTGCCCAACCTGCCGGCGTTCCTGCAGGGCTACGCGGTCGATTTTGTCCCGGCGCTGCTGCTCGCCGTTCTGGTTGCCATGGCCGTGGCGCTGGTAACCGGCATTGTGATCTCCAGGCTCGAGGGCTCGGCCGCCACAATCGCCACCTTGGCACTGCTCATTATCGTCCACGGCATCATCATCGGCGCCCGCGATATCACCCGTGGCAGCCAGTCTTTCTTTGGCGTGCCGCGCGAAACCGGGATCTGGGTGGCAGCCTGTGTTTGTATCGTCGCCATCGTTATCATGCGGCTGTTTCGCGATTCCGTGCCCGGCCTGCGTCTGCGCGCCGCCCGTGAAGACGCCATAGCCGCCGGATCCAACGGAGTTGGCATTCGCGGCGAACGGCTGCTCGCCTGGGTCCTGAGCGCCGGTCTGGTTGCGCTTGCCGGTGTGGCGCTTGGCCATTTTCTCGGGGCCTTCTCGCCAAAGAAGTTCTATTTCGTCGATACGTTCGCGCTACTCGCGATGCTGATTGTCGGCGGCATGAGCACCATGACCGGAGCAATCGTCGGCGCCGTGTCGATTACGCTGGTGTCGGAAATCCTGCGCCGCCTCGAGGGTGGCGTTGAAATGCTCGGCATCCAGCTGCCGGAGGTCTTCGGTCTGACCCAGATCGGTATCGGCCTGCTGATCCTGTTTGTCATGTTCCGCCGACCCGAGGGGCTGGCCGGCGTGGATGAGTGGGACGAGCGACTGTTTGGCCAGAGCAGGGACCCCGCGACACCCGCTGGTCGGAACGCACTGGAAAGGCGTGCTGAGGCGGAACCATTGTCCGCGCAAGGCGTTACCAAGCGCTTTGCCGGACTTGTCGCGGTCAATGACGTATCGCTTGAACTGAAATCGGGTGAAATTCTCGGCCTGATCGGCCCCAACGGTTCCGGCAAGACGACGCTTTTGAACATGCTGTCGGGCGTGCTGCCGATCACCGCCGGATCACTGAAACTGGGCGAACGCGACATCGGCAGGTTGCCGGCCCACCGGGTTGCCGACCTCGGGATTGCCCGAACCTTTCAGAATATCCGGTTGTTCCGTGGTCTGACCGTGCGCCAGAACGTGCTGTGCGCGGCGCTCAACGGATGGCCGCGAACCTCGATCGGCCGGGCAAGCGTTGAGGCCGACGCCGCGATGCAGTGGATGGGCGTGGCCGACAAGGCACATCTCAAGGCCCACACGCTGTCCTATGGCGACCAGCGCCGCGTTGAGATTGCCCGCGCGCTGGCGTTGCAGCCGGACTACCTGTTTCTCGATGAGCCGGCCGCCGGCATGAACCGCGAGGAAACGGACGCTTTGATGCAGACGTTGCGTGACCTGCGCGACACGCTTGGAATCGGCATCCTCATCGTCGATCACGATCTGCCGCTGATCGTTCAACTGTGCGACCGGGTGATTGTCCTCAACGAGGGCCATCTGATCGCGCAGGGCGGACCCCGAGAGGTGCA
This sequence comes from Hoeflea sp., assembly GCA_965216535.1. Lineage (GTDB taxonomy): Bacteria > Pseudomonadota > Alphaproteobacteria > Rhizobiales > Rhizobiaceae > Hoeflea_A. Next base: position 54,458 of record OZ244175.1, on the reverse strand, counting down.
GAGCGATCCGGCGGTTATCACCGCCTATCTTGGCCGAAAGCATGCCGACGGCATGGCGGCCTGACCAATCCAAAAGAAGGGAGCACAAGCAAATGTCTCATACCAGAATCACTTCCATTGTCGCCGCCGCGGCCATGTCTGTCTCGATGGTGGCCGTCGCGGCTGCCGCCGACGAACTGACCATCGGCGTCGCCACCGCGCAGACCGGTGGCCTGGCGCCCTATGACGGGCCGGTGGTCGAGGGCTTCCGCATTGCCGTCGATGAAATCAATGCCGCTGGCGGAATCGGCGGCAAGATCATGATCAAGACCATCGACAAGGATGTGCGCTCCGACGCGGCGCAGACTTCGATTGCCACCCAGGAATTGGTCGACGCCAAGGTCAACGTGCTGGTGCTGCCCTGCGATGCCGATCCGGCCTTTGCGGCCGCCTCGATCGCCGGCGCCGCTCAGATCCCGGCCTTTTCGACCTGCGCCTCGTCGCCGACCCTGCCGCTCATGGGCGGCGACTACATGTTCGCCAATTTCCCGGGCGACAATGTTCAGGCCACGGTTTCTGCGGAGTGGGCGAAAGGTCAGGGCCACAAGACGGCCTATCTGCTCTATTCGCCTGATTCGCAATACACCACACTGCCGCTTTATTTCGGCGACGTGTGGGAAAAGCTCGGCGGCACCATTGCCGGCAAGGCCACCTACAAGCTTGACCAGCAGGACTTTTCAGCCGAGGTCACCAACATCAAGGCGCTCGACCCGCAGCCAGACGTCATTATGACGGCGGCCTATGAGCCGAACTTCCCGGCTTTCATCAAGCAGTTGCGGGCGGCCGGCGTCACCTCCCAGGTGATCGGCTCCGACGGCATCGATTCACCGACAACCTTCTCGCTCGGCGATGCTGCGGAGGGTGTTGTCTTCACCACCGCCGGGCACGCCACTCCGGGCAGCGAGCTGGAGAAGTTCAACGCGCTCTACAAGGAAAAGACCGGCAATGAGTCCGAAACGGTGTTCAACGCCATCGGCTACGATCTCGTCAAGGTGATTGCGGCGGCCGTCGAGGCAGCCGGGTCGACCGATCCGATTGCGCTTCGCGATGCCATCGCGAATCTGGAAAACGTCCAGGGCGCCACCAGCCTGATTACCTACAAGGGCACCCAGGGAATGCCCGTGCGTGAGGTGTCGCTGGTGCGGGTGAAAGACGGCAAACGCGAGCTGGTTGGTCAACCCTCACCCGATGCAAGCCTGATCCCGGCGCCGCGCATGCAGTAACACGGGTAACCGGACCGATGGCGTTGCTGTCGATCGCCAGCCTGACGGTGCGTTACGGCGCCGTCGAGGCGGTCAGGGGTGTGGACTTGCAGGTCGAGCGGGGCGAACTGGTTGCCCTGCTCGGGGCCAACGGCGCCGGCAAATCTTCGACCCTCAACGCCATCGTTGGCCTGGCGGACACGGCAGGCGGCCGCGTGATGCTGAACGATGCAGAGATCACCGGTCAGCCGACGGAGACGCTGGTGCGTCAGGGCATCACCCTGGCGCCGGAGGGCCGGCGGGTCTTTGCCGGCCTGACCGTCGCCGAAAATCTGCGCATCGGTGCCTATTGCCGCCCCGGAGACCTCACTGACGCCTACGAAAGGGTGTTCGACCTGTTTCCGATCCTCAAGGATCGCCGCACCCAGCTTGCCGGCACCCTGTCGGGTGGCCAGCAGCAAATGCTGGCCATCGGGCGTGCTTTGATGATCGAGCCGGAAATCCTTCTGCTCGACGAACCATCGCTGGGCCTGGCTCCGCAGATCGTCGACACGATCTTCGAACTGATCGCAAAGCTGCGGCAGGGCGGCATCACCATCCTGGTGGTCGAACAGAACGTTGCCATGGCGCTTGATATCGTCGATCGCGGCTATGTCATGGCCGGCGGGTGCATTGTCGCCGACGGATCGGCCGAAGACCTGAAGTCCTCCAACCTCATAGAAGAGGCCTACCTTGGGACGCATTGAATGGATTTGATCCTGCAGCAGACCATCAACGCGATAGCGCTAGGGGGAACTTACGCGCTGCTGGCACTGGGGCTGGCCATCGTCTTTTCGGTCATGGGCATGATCAATTTCGCCCATGGCGAATTGATGACGATCACCGGCTACACGCTGCTTTATGCCGGCCTTTCGGGCATTCCCTTTGTCATTGCCATACCGCTGGCAATCGGCGCGGCGGTGCTGGCCGCCGTACTGATGGAACGCATCGCATTCCGGCCGGTGCGCAACGCCTCGCCGGCAACCATGCTGGTCACCAGTTTCGCGGTCGCCACCATTCTGCAGATCCTGTTCCAGAACCTGATTGCCACCCGCTCCAAGCCGGTGGTCATACCCGACATTCTTTCCGACAGCGTTCCGGTCTTCGGCTACCTGATCGGCGTCAACAAGCTTGCCGCCATTGGCACGACAATCGTCATGCTGATCTTTCTCAACTGGCTTTTGAAACGCACCGCCGTCGGCATCGCCATGCGCGCCGCGGCCGAGGATTTTCCCGTCGCCCGACTGATGGGCATACGTGCCAACGCCGTCATTGCCGGCGCCTTCGCCCTGTCCGGCCTGCTCGCCGGCGTTGCCGCGGTCCTGTGGGTATCCCAGCGTGCCTCGGTCGACCCGCTGATGGGGTTCGTGCCGGTTCTCAAGGCTTTCATTGCGGCCATATTGGGCGGCCTCGGTTCGCTCACCGGCGCGGTCGCGGGCGGGTTTCTGCTCGGCTTCATCGAGATCTATCTGACCGCTTTCCTGCCGACGCAATTGCAGGAGTTCAAGGAACCGATCGGCCTTGGCTTCGTTGTCCTGGTGCTGCTCCTGCGCCCCAACGGTCTGATTCCGGCGGCGACCGTCGGTTCGGAAAAGGTCTGAGGAAATGGACTCGACCGCTCTGCTTGGCCCTGACGACACCGCCCCGTTCGAGCTGGTCAATCCTGGCGGTTCGTCGCCAGTGCTGCTGGTTTGCGAACACGCCGGACGACGGGTGCCGAAAGTGCTCGGCGATCTGGGCATTCCGGCCTCCGAGATGGACCGTCATATCGCGTGGGACGTCGGTGCTGCCGCCGTTGCGCGCTTGCTGAGCGAAAGACTGGACGCCACGCTGGTGCTTCAGCCCTACAGTCGCCTCGTCATCGACTGCAACCGGCCGTTGGAGGCTGCAGATTGCATCCCGGAAGTCAGCGACGGTACGCCGATTCCGGCCAACCAGGGTCTGGACGAAGCAGCCCACCGGTCTCGCTATGGCTCCATCCACACTCCGTTTCATGACATGATCGCCAAGCAAATCGATCAGCGTTTGAGCGCGGACAGGCCGACGATCCTGATCGCCGTGCACAGCTTCGTCCCGCAACTGCGCGTGTCGGGTATACCGCGCCCTTGGCATGTCGGCCTGCTGTTCAACCGCAACGACCGTCTCGCTCGTGACCTGATGCAGCATCTGACCGCCCGAGAACCCGACCTGCCGGCTGCCTTCAACCAGCCGTACCAGGTGGACGATTTCACCGACTACACGATCCCCGTCCACGGCGAGGCCCGCGGTATCGACCATGTGCTGGCCGAAATTCGACACGATCTGATCGCCGATCCGCTCGGGCAGGAGCGCTGGGCCGCACTCTTTGCGAGTGCGATCGGCGATGTTGTAGGACGTTCTTGACGGGATAAACCTATAGGTAGTGAAGCGCATAGTATTGCATTCGCTATACAGGTTGCGTAAGAACGAAATGCGGGCGGCCTTCTGACAACAGATAGATGACGATGGCCACTTACTCTCGAGCCACTACCTCTGGAGCGACCAGTCAGCGAGGCCTGCGCGCAGCGTGGACTCGCGTAGCGCGGACTGTCGGCGGACTCCTTCGCAACAGCATACTTGCCATCACCCTTATGCTGCTGCCGGCGCTGGGTGCGGATCCGGCAGCCGCCTCGGATGACCTCTGCGGCGGTGAAAATCTGATGGAGACGCTGTCTGCCGATGACTTGGCTCGCATCCAGGCCGCCGCACGCTCCACCCCGAATGGCAAGGGGCTTCTATGGAAAATCGAGCAGGAAGGAACGCCGCCGTCCTGGCTCTACGGAACCATGCATGATTCCGACCCGCGTGTGCTGGCTCTCAGCGATGCGGCGCGAAAGGGCTTCGGAGCGGCCGACACCGTTGCGTTGGAGTTGGGCGAATCGCAGGATCTGGAAGCCAATGCTTTGGCGCTTATCGCAGAATTTCTGTCTGATCCCGCTATAGCAATGCTGCCCGACGGAACCACTTTGCCGTCGCTTCTGGAGGCAGGTGAGTTTCGCCAGGTCGAATCGATGCTCACGGAAATCGGTATACCCATTACGCTGGTATCACGCATGCAGCCGTGGTTGCCGGCGTTCCTGGTAACGGCAATGGATTGCGAGATAGGAAAGCCGTTTCTGGATCAGGTTCTCGCGCAAGACGCCGTCGCCGAGGGCAAGACGGTCGTAGGTCTGGAAACAATCAGGGAGCAATTGATGGCTTCAGCCGGGCTCCCGCTCGATAGCCAGCTGACCATGCTCATCGAAACCGCTGCAATCTACCGCCATCTGCCCGATTTCAAGGCTACCATGATCGATCTTTATGTGTCGGGAGACGTCGACATGATCATGCCTGTCCTGCGGCATATCGTGAAGCGCGGGGGCCTGACCTATGACGAGAATGCCTACGCTGACTTCATGAGATTGATCGTCGATAACCGCAATCACACCATGGCGGAGCGCGCGCAGCCGTTGATTGAAAAAGGCAACGTGTTCATAGCGGTCGGCGCGCTGCACCTGCCCGGTGAGGTTGGTCTGGTGGAGCTCCTGCGCGAGCGCGGTTATCGCGTAACGGCGGTACAGTAACCATGGGAAGATGGTCTGTAGTCGGAGGGCTGAAGCATGCCTGGCATGAGTTGTAAATGCGGAGAAATTTTGCGCTGGGGTGATATCCCTAACCGATTGGAATGGCTAATTATTTCGGATGTCGAATACGACAAATACGAAGGCATGGTCGATTCGGAAGAGCTTTTTCGGGCCTTCAAATCCATGATGGAATGCCCAAAATGTAAGCGACTCTATGTGTTTTGGCGGGGCTTCCAGGAAAACCCATTTTGCTATGAGCTCGATGAGGACTACTGAGGCGATTGCGCCGGGCAATGATGTCAGAGAAAACTGATGGCTAGAAAAAGACAAAAATGGAAAGAGGGGGATGTGTTCCTTCTTCCTTTGGAAGATGGATCGCATTGCGTCGGTCAAGTGTTGCAAATAACGAAGCGGGCTTTGAATAGTGTGGTGTGCTCGTTTTCCAAAGTGCGGACATCGCTTGCAGATCGCAGCGCATCCTTCGAAAAAAATGACATCGTTGCTGTTCTCTTCACCACGCCTGATCAACTGAATGACGGAGAGTGGTCGGTCATAAGACACGAGTCACAACATGATTCGGCGGACAAGTATTTGGACATGCAGCGATTTGAGGCGGCTGACTTTGTTGGCGTCAAGGTGATAGGCTCCGGAATTATAGTCAGCTTGATGAGAGCCTGGTTCGGATTGGAGCCCTGGGACGATTTTTTCGATCCAAACTATCTGGACAAGTGCCTGTTGCCCGGCGTGTCCAGACCGGACACGGCGGTTTTGCTTAAAGGGTAAATAGCGAGCGCTTTCTGTTCCAAAAGCCAGATTCAGCTGCGTTCTGAATTAGAAGTGACCGGGATCGCTCCCCGGTAACAACCAAACTTCGAAGCGTCTTAATTGGACGGCGAGGCCACGATCTTCAGGTTCATGGTGATTTCGTTGCTGACCCACTCGATCTTCGGGTCTGACTTCAAACCCATATCGTAGTCGAGCCGCAGCACGACGAACTCTGCGGTTGCCGTGACCGGGGCCTTGGAAAGATCGCTCAGTGTGAAGTCGAAGGTCACCGGTTTGGCGATGTCCCTGATGGTCAGTGTGCCGGTGGCTTTGAAGGTCCCGTCGCCATTCGCCGTGATTGATTCCGACGTGTAGGTGACTTCCGGGTGGCTCTTGGCGACGAACCAGTCACCTGTGGGCAGCGCGCCGTCATATTGCGGATTGCCGGTGGTGGCCGATGTCGGATCGAAGCTGGCGCTGAGTTTTGATCCTGCAAGATCGTTCGGGTCGAAGGAAATCTGTGCGGACCAGGCGCTGAAGGTGCCGGTGAAGTTGCGTTCCGCATGAATGCCGGAGAAGCGGATTTCGCTGGCCCCGGTGTCGACGGCATAGTCCGCCGCCAAAGCCGGGATGGAGGCAAGAGCAAAGGCGCTTGCGCACAGGAGTCTGTTGAGCGGTGTCATGAGGCGGTTTTCCCAAATCCCATTCTTTGAAGGACGTTTTCGCGATCGATGATCACGTGTTTCAGGGCGCCGGCCACATGCAAGGCGATCAGGCCGGCAAAAACATAGACGATCCATTCATGCACGGTGCGCGCGATGCCTTCGATGGTCTCGTTGAAGGCAATGCCCGGAATGTGCGGCCATTCGAACAGACCGAAGACAATGGTCGGCAGCCCGAATACGCTGGCCGAAACCATGACCCAGCCGCTGATCGGAATGAAGATCATCATGAAATAGAGGCCGCGATGAACCAGCTTCGACAGCGTCTTTTCCTGCTCGGTCAGATAGGCCGGTTCCTCAGGTGTGCCGATCAGCCAGCGGGCCGAGAGGCGCACGCAGGCCGCGAGAAGCAGAAGCACACCGCCCGATTTGTGCCACTGGATCATCTCGAACTGCAACTGGTTGGAGATGCCGGCATATTCCATGATGATGCCGGATCCGAACATCAGCAGAAAGCCGATGGCCATCAGCCAGTGCAGCAGGCGCAACACGATATTGTAACGGGCGTCGCTGGTGGACGCCCGGTCCAGGGTCGACATGACAGTCGACTTACTTGTGCTTCATGAATTCGGCTTCAATCAGCAGCGAAACGTTGTCGCCGATCCCTGGTGACAAGTACTCCATGCCCCATTTCGACCGTTCGACGGTCGCGGAAGCAGTGAACCCGACGACAGGTTTGCCGACGAATGGCATTTCCAGGTAGGCGCCATTATAGGTGACATCAAGGGCAATTGGCTTGGTCACGCCAAGGAAGGTCAGCTCACCCGTCACCACTCCGGTGTTTTCACCGGTCATTTCAACGCCGGTTGACTTGAACGTGATGGTCGGATGGGCGGTTGCGTTGAACAGCTTCGCGTCTTCCTTCAGCTCCTTGTTCCAGTCCTTGTAGTCGAACGGGAAATGCGTCTCGAGAGACATCGGGTCGATTTCGACTGTCAGCGTGCTCTTCGATGGATCCTGTGTATCGAGATCCAGGGACCCGGACATTTTGGTGAAGCGTGCCGTGTAGTTGGAAAGACCGCTGTGGTTGACCTTCCAGACCAGGCTCGAATGCGAAAGATCAAGATCGTATGTGCCGGACGGTAGCGTATCGAGCGCGTCGCCGGCATGCGCCGACGTTGCGGCGACAACAAAGAATAGTACTGATACCAGAAGTTTTTTCATGTGCGTCCCCAAGAGAAAATACAGCTTTTTGTTTAGCAATACTCAAAATGCAACCGGAAGGACCCTCTGGCGGCTATTCCGATGGGCACTTGAGGACTACAGAATGTCAGAAATATTTCGGCCGGACAACATCACAAAATATATGCAACCCTTAGGCAAGTAAGAATCAAAAGATATACACGATATGCGCGAATCAGTGTTCCGCCCTGATCGATGACTCAGCCCGGTCGGTATGGCTGCTTCAACGCCCGCGCCACGAGCTCCAGACGATCCTGGCCATAGAACATGTCGCCATCGACGAAATAGGTCGGTGAGCCAAACACCGAGCGCTCGATCGCATCCGTTGTGTTCGCATCGTAGGCGGCACCGATTGAATCCGAAACCGCTTCCCCGAGCAGCGCTTCTCCATCGAACCCGATGGTATCGGCAATGCCTTGCAGTGTGCTGCGATCAGCAAGATCGGCATCGTCGCGCCAGTGGGCCTCCAGCAGGGCATGTGTCAAATCATCGATCGATTGTCCTGACTCTTGAGCGGCGATCAGCATTCGGTTGGCAAGGTCGGGATCATTGCCGTGATGGGTCGGATAATGGCTGACAATCGGTGCCTCGCGCTCCTCCGACCAACGGTCCAGCTCTCTGCCGAAGAAGTAACGTCGATGGGCTTCGCTGCGCGATCCATTCGGTGTGCCGCTCACGGCTGCAACCGTCCGGCGCAGGTCGTAGGGCCGGTGAACGAGCATCGCTCCTGCATTGGCGGCGATCGACTGCAACGTCGATGAGCCGAGATAGGCATAGCCGGAATGGGCCGAGTAGAAATATTCGATGTGAGCCATGTTTGCTTCCGTTATTGCGGGCGCTATCGATCGAGCACCAATTGCAGGAAATTGCGGGCTTTATCTCGGATACCGGGCGCTTCGCTTTCTCTGGGTCCGGCGATGTTGAGGACCGATGGATTGACGCTATCGATCCAGTGCCCGACCTCAGCTACCCGTTCCGACATAGTGTCGTCGAGTACGACGACCTTGCAGGGCTTTTGCAGGTCCTGGGCGAATTGTTCGGTAATGGCTGTTCCGGGGCTCTCGGAGCCATCAGACAGGATCAGGGTCGCATCGGAATCCCGGGCGTTGAGTCGCGTTCGGGTCGCCGGAATACTGTCCGGCGCTTCGACCAGCCCCTGGAAGCGTTCGGAGATAAGGCCGTCCTCATTGGTGCGGCCCTTCGGCACCCAGCCGCCATGGGGCAGCCCGCGTTCAAGCGCAATTTCGAGAGCCGCCGTGTCGACCCCGGTTTGTCCGCCGCTGACCAGTTTCACGCTCTAGGTCTCCTGTTTTGGTTTGCCGGGTAAATCACTTTTGGTGTTTGCCGCGACGTGGCGGATTGCTATTCACTCTGCCACCGGTTCGAAACAGAAAACCACAGACGCAGAATGATCGTAAAGCCGCCATTCCTGTCATTGCCAGAACTCCGAGCTGCCGGGGTGCCGGAACCATGGGCGTTTGGCCGCCGCGACTGGGTCCGTTCCGGAGAGATCGACTCGCTGAACCACGTCAACAACACCGTCTACCTGATCTGGTTCGAAACGGTCCGGGTCGGCTACATGCACGCCCTCGACCCCTCGCCTTATCCGCGGCTTCAAACCGTTCTCAGGTCACTCACGGCCGAGTTTCACCAGGAGATGAACGTCAACGAGGAATACCTCGTCACCGCCCGCACCAGCAGCTTCCGCACCTCCAGTTTCGTCCAGGACTATGCGGTATTCGCCGGAAACCTGAGGGCGACAGGATCAGCGATCACGGTCATGCTGGACGCCGAAACCGGAAAGAAAACGCCGCTGCCCGATTCGATGCGCCGCTTCTTTGTCGAGCATGATGGCGCTGAGGATCATGGATCGGTCACCGGCGGGACCTGAGTTTCACAAGATTTCAGAACATTTCGTTTGATGGCGGGCAATCCGACAATCTCAAATGGCCAGGGCGCCAATTGGCCCCTGCCATTTTTGTTGAACTTCGGGAAGCCATCCAAATGAACAAAGCTCTGTACATATGCCTGACCGCTGTGACGGGTTTGGTCCTTTGCGGATCAGCCGTTGCAAAGGAACAAAAGCAACAGTTTGAGGCTTGCCTCGATGCGGCGTACGCCGAACTGATCGCTGCGAAAAGCGAGGCATTCTCAAGCCCTCAGTACCGGTTGATGTGTGATCCGGGGCGAAAGTTCGACGGCTCGGTTGCGGCCGATTGCAAAAAGCAGGAGCGCACGCGATCCTTCACATATGAAGCCCGACCAGGGTTTCGAATTGACGAACCGCGTTTCAAAGTGTCGCTGCAGACCAATCGGACAGGGTTTGGCGACATCGATTCAGACGGTCGGCGTGCCAGGATCGACCTTGAGTGTTTCGCGGAGTGCGGTGACAAGGGGCATATGGCCCTTGCAGGCAATCTGGTGGGCCAACTGATCTACGAACCAACGGTCGCTGACAGCAAGGCCATTGCATTGGAGTGCCTAGGGCGTATCCAGAACTGATGCATCTTCAGGGATACCCGCGTCATTCGCTTTCCAGGCTTCCAACGAACTGGCGCGCTTTTCGAGACCAGTAGCTGTCTTCATAGTAGGGCGTTATCGGGAGTGGGTGATAAGTCTGGAGTTGACCGTCAATATATTCGGCAAAAACAAGCGATGTTTCACCAAGAACAAAGGGATCCAGTGTGGAACTATAGCAATGATTTCCCTTGTGATTGATCAGGGCTATGTCCGTATTCTCGCCCTTGATCATTTTTTGAACTACAAAGACGGCCTCAAAGGGAATGAGGCCGTCTGTAGTCTCCTGCAATCTCGTTATAGTGACGGCTTTTCCGATAAATGCAACATCGGATTTTTCGAGGGATGGCTCATAATTCAATGATCGGCATGCAAGTGCGGGTGAAATAATCAGAAAGAAAAACAGAAAAAAGCAATATTGTAGTCCGAATAGCATCAGGAAATGACTCTTCTACCCCATGTCCTCGCAGCGCGGGTCGACAAGTTAATCGGCCTTCGTCGTGGACTATGTGGTCTTTGCCGGCACCCGCAGTATCAGCAGACTAGAATACGCCAATAAACCGCTGCATTGGGCTGGATTCAAGAGGAATGGAACAGTGGGAGGAGTGTCTTCGCTCCGGTTGTTGTGTCAGACAGCACCCTTTTTCGCCATCGGCAGGTCGCACGGAAACAATCCCGGGGCCGCGACCGGAATGACCATTGCTGCGATGGGTTCGAAATCCGCCCGGAAATGGGCCGTGCTTTTGACGACGATGATGTCGGCTTTCCGCGGATCCAGGCCGAAATGCGTGAACTGGGCCAGGTCCAGACACTGGTTGCGGATGCTGGTCACGACGATTGCTATATCAGCGCCTTCGATATGCAGGACACAGGACGGGCCGAGGGTTGCGACGCCGCCGCCATACATGGCGCCGCTATAGGGGATGGTCCCTTTACTCAGCGTGCCGACGCGAAAGCGCCCGTGATAGGGAGCATCTCCGACGACTCCGGAGCGGCCGCCGAGCGATCCCTCGATTATTGCGCCTGAACCGGCCGCCTGTGCTTTGGCGGCAAGCGCCGGATCGTGAATCAGGCCGAGCAGAGCGCCCTGTGCGCCGGCATCGACAAGTGCGCGAAGAATTCCGGTCGTGTCCGACGACGCGCCCGCGCCGGGATTGTCCTGAACATCAGCAAGCACCACCGGTTTGTCGAACGGTCCGGCCATGGCCTGAGCCACCGCATCGGCCGGGGAGGTCAATCCTGTCTGGAACGCATCGCGCGCAGCTGCGAGCCGCTGCAGCGTTGCCTCGGCTTGCGCGTCGGCTTCGGATTGTTCGGGCGCGTAGGCGATGACCGACGGACCCGTATCAGGCCCATCGGCAGCGGTGAAACCAAAGGCCAGTTCCACGTGGGCATCCGATGTATCGGGCAGATCGGCGCAGAGCGCCCGCGCCGGCTCAACGTCCGTGGTTTGCGCGTGCAGCGGCACAAGGAACGGGGCTTGCCGAAAGGCCCAGGCAGGTCTGCGTCCGGCGAGCAGGGCTCCCAGGCGGGTCCAGGCACGGGCGCCCGTCACCGCCATGTCGAGATGGGGATAGGTTCTGAAGATGCAGATGATGTCGGCCAGGGCGACCATTCGACCGGAGACATTCGCGTGCATGTCGAGGGAGACGGCGATCGGCAGCGAGGGGCCCGTAACGGCGCGGATGCGCTCAAGCAATGCGCCCTCGCCATCCGCGTGGCTGTCCGTCATCATGGCTCCATGCAGATCCAGGTAGAGCCCATCGATCGGGCCCGAGGCGCGAAGCCCGTCGAGGACGCGTTCGGTGATCGTTTCGAACGCTTGATCCGTGACCGGGCCCGACGGTTCCGCTGCGCACCAGAGGATCGGGCGCAAGTCGGCCTCGTCGCCCAGAGCGGCTTCCGCAAACCCGGCGATGGGGAGGTTCATGCCTTGCGTGCCGGAAAGCACCTCGGATCCGCTTAGCAGGGCTGGCCAGCTATCGGCCATTTCGAACTCGGCCAACCCGGCGCGGCCGATGCCGAAACTGTTGGTTTCATGCTGAAACCCTGCAAGGGCAATGCGCGGCATAATCAAGCGGCGGTGGGTGAAAGCGCCTGGTCGAGGATTTCACGCAGCTTGGCAGCAACCACCTCGGGTTTGTGCCGAACCAGCGATACATGCCCGAGACCGGGGAGCTCATGAAACGTGCCATCGGGCACCAGGTCCGAAACAACCTTGCACATGGACGGCGCGGTCTGCACGTCCTCGGAAAACGAAATCACGTGAAACGGCACCGGGCAGGTTTTCAACGCTTCACGACAGTCGAAGTCGAGGCATGCCTGCCACTGGTCGATCGTGTCCTGCGGATCGCGGTCGCGAAAGCGTTCCGTGTAGCTCTCCTTGACCTGTGCCCAGAACTCCGGCTCGTGCAGGGCTTTGGCCGGGAAGGCATAGGCTGCATAGTGCGGCGCCAGAAATGACTCGGGCAGGCGGATCCCCTGGCGGCGCAGGTCTATCTCGGCCTGCATCCAGTCGCGGGTAAAGCCGTCAATATAGGCAGCCGTCCCCATGGGGATCGCCAACAGCACCTTGTTGGGAAAGTCGATGGCCGTGGCCTGGGTGATGAGCCCACCCAGCGACAGGCCGGTCACAGCCGCCTTGCCATTGCAAAAGGCATCGATCACGGCGGCGCAGTCGCGTGCGTAATCCGCCATCGTCCAGGGCGGCGGCGGGGCGGTGGTTTCACCAGCTCCGCGCGGATCGTAGGAAATGCAGCGGTAGTGGTCCGACAGGCGGTCGAACTGCTGTGAATAGGCATCGGCAACCTGATCGCCGCCGGGCACGAAAACCAGATCCGGTCCGGTGCCCTGCACGACGACGCGCATGGTGACGCCATCATCTGTCGTCAATTGGTGAAACGCGGCCTCGTCGCCAAAGCCGGGAAAAACAGCCATCAGGTATCCTCAGACGTGATCTCGGGGAATGTCTTCGTTCCAGTCGCGGGTCATCACAACGCCATCCGCATCATGCGCCTCCAGTCGTGCGGTTACGCGCCAGACATCAGGCAGCGCCTCGACAGTGACCACGCTGTCGATACCGGCCTTCCAGTCGTCGCGGCGATAGGTCTTTTTCCAACTGCACCGGCCGCGAGCCGAATTCGGGTTGTCGGCATGGATCTCGAACCGGTCCTCGTTCACATAGCGCACGGCAATACCGGAGTGAATGTGCCGCACTTCTCCGGTGTCATTGTAGCGAGAGATTGTCTCGAAACCCGTTGGACAATCGAGTGTCACGGTGCGGTGGCTGGAGTCCGGGCTCAGCATCTCGGCTTGCAGAGGCGCGGCACCCTCGGACGATCCGAAGGCCGGGAGCGCCGGACCGTCCTGCGCCGGGTCATGGAGCGGCAGCACAAGACGGGCGTTGGTCAACGTCAGTTCGGCCTTCTCCGGCGAAGGAAAGATCATCGGCCAGTAGGACTGGGACAGGGCGAGGCGAAGCCGGTATCCGGCCGGGATTCGCTGGCCGATCACGTTGAGCTGAATGTCTGCCGCAACGGGCTCGCCGACGGGCAGCGCTTCTGGTTCCGCGTGGCTATTGCGATGCGTAAGGTTCAGCGTTCCAAAGCTCACAAGTGTCGCGCGTCCGTCCGGTGCGACCAGCGACAGCACCGCTGCGAGATTGGCCTGGGGGACATTGCTGGCGGCCAGGACTTTCAATATCGGAAAGCCGAATATTTCTATGTCCTCACTGAGTACGCCCGTTTCAAAGAAGCTCATCCGCCCGGCTTCGCGGTTCTGATCCAGCGGGCCATCCGCGTCGGCGCCGTACATGCACCAGGCCTGTGCCGCACTGCCGGCGTTTTCCGGACAAGCCAGTCTGATGGGTGCCTCCGAAGGGGTATCGGAAAGGCCCGAAGGTATCACATGCAGAACACGCTCCTGCGTGACCGGCGATGGCCATCGGGCCGCGGAGATCCAGCGCCCCGGGCGCTCCGTCGAGACCGGATCGGGCGCGGTGGGTTCCTGCATCCAGGCGCGGATCATCGGCTCATCCATGATGCCGGTCTCAATGCCCTTCAGGTGCTGGTCCCACCAGCGCAGGCATTCTTGCAGGAAACCGATCCGCGGTCCGGGAGTGGCGAAGTGCGGATATTTGTGCGCCCACGGCCCGACCAGCGCTTTTCGCGGGCAACTCAGGCGCTCCATCATGCGAAAGATCGGATTGGTGTAGCCGTCGGCATAGCCGCCCACGGCATAGACCGGCACCTGAACCGCGGCATAATCCTCGCAGATCGAGCCATGTTGATAGAGCGCATCGCGCCGCTGATGACGGATCCAGTCGAGCAGCCAGAGGCCGTTGTTTTCCAGCCGCTCGATCCACATGTCGCGCCAGCGATCGCCGACAATGGCCGGGTCGGGCGGCGTGTTGCAGATGGCGAAGGCCGTGGCGCCCCAGGACAGTTTGTCGGTCAGCATAGCGCCGCCCATGAAGTGGATATCGTCGGCGTAGCGATCATCGGTTGAACACAGGGAAATCACCGCCCCCAGCGCCGCCGGCTGGCGGGCGGCAACCTGAAGGCCGTTGAAACCACCCCAGCTGATGCCGATCATGCCGACCCGGCCACTGCACCAGGGCTGGGCCGCCAGCCAGTCGATGATCGCCAGCGCGTCGTCCTGCTCCTGCAGCAGATATTCTCCCAGGCAGATGCCCTCACTGTCGCCGGTGCCGCGCATGTCGACCCGCACACCGGCATAGCCGTGTCCGGCAAAATAGGGATGGGTCAGATGATCGCGTTCGACCGTCCCGTCACGCTTGCGGTAGGGCAGGTATTCGAGGATCGCCGGAACGGGGTCCGAGTCGGCATCCTCCGGCAGCCAGATACGCGCCGCCAGGCGGGTGCCGTCCGGCATCGGGATCCAGGTGTTTTCGATTTCACGCACCTTGCGCGGAAATTCGGATCTGACCGGGATGTCCTGCATCACATGCCGTTCCTCGCAATGGTGTGGGTGGTTTCCCGCTCGAAGATGATGTCGTCCCCGGACCGGCACGTCACCCGCGCGCGCAGGTGAAACTCGGTTCTGGTGGCCGTCTGCTCGGAAAAGGTCTCGATCGTAGCGGACCAGTCGTCACGGGTGAAACCGGCGGTCTGCTCCATGGTGGCGCGGGCGGTCAGGGGATCGTCGGCGTGGATGGTGTAGCGCCGGTCGGAGACATCGCTCAGCACGGTGCCGATGTCGTCAAGGCGCAAATCTCCGACGGGGCCGAAGACGCCACCGTCCAGGAAAAACCGGTGGGTCACCTCGCCGGTCGTCAGGTCGGTGTGGATCGAGCGTTCCATCGAACCTTCCCGCATCCGCGTCAGGGGTCGCTTGCCGCTGCGTTTCGGCGGGTCGGGCAAAGCGCGGGGCGCCGGCGCATCGGCCGGTTCTGTCCGAACCGGCAGGTGCAGCGCCGAAGTGCCTGCCGCGATCGTCAGCGTGACTGGTTCGGGCGCGGGCCACAGGATCGGCCAATAGGCCGAGGCGATCTGCAAAACGATCCGATGACCAGACAAAACCCGGCAGCCGGTCCCGTAGAGCGGCACGGTCACGTCCATGGCCTTGCCCGGGACGATGGGCGATGGCGCGGTGTCGCCGTTGCGATGGTTGAGATTGCAGAACCCGCGCGCCAGAAGGGTCTGCGCGCCGTCGGGAGCTTCATCGACCAGCAACGCCGCGACAAACCCTTGCGGGCGATCGGCGGCGACCGTGAGCGAGACCTCAGGCTGGCCGAGGATATCAACGGGTTCCTTCAGCGGCGCGCCCCTGAATTGAAGGGCGCCGCCGGCGTCGAGACGACAGTCGATCGCCATGTCGCCCGGAATGGCGAAGGAGCACATGTCGCCGCCGGCCGCCCCGAACGTCTGCGGCGAGCAGATCGACAAGTCCGCGCCCGGTGCGGGCTCGCCATCGAGCGTACCGTCATTCAGCCAGAGTATCTGATTGGAAATATTGGCCGATGGCCAGGCGGCCTCCTCGATCCAGCGGCCCTCGCGGTGCCGGTGAATGCCGGCGGGCGCTATGCTGTCCTGAAGGAAGAAACGCAAGCGTGGCTCATCCATCAGTCCGGTGTCGATGCCCTTCAGCCAGTGATCCCAGAACCGAATGGCCTCATCGGTGAAATCCACCCGGGGACCCGGGATTCCCTCGTGCGGATAAAGATGCGCCCACGGACCCATCATCACCTTGACCGGCACGTTCAGATGCTCGGCGATCCGAAACGGCGTGTCGCGAAACAGATCCGCCCAGCCACCGAAGAAATAGACCGGAACCTGGATGTCTTCGTAATTCTCGCAGATCGAACCGCGTCGCCACGTCGCGTCGTGAGTCTGGTGCTCCAACCACATGGCGGGCCAGAACTGCGCGGCTTCAAGCCGCTCGCGCCACTGATCCAGCCAGCGGTCATGCCCGACGATCTCGGGATCGGGCGGCATGGCGTTGTAGAGCTGCATGATCGAGCCCCACCAGAAATTGTCGTTCGCCAGGACGCTGCCGTAGAAATGGATATCCTCGCGCCAGCGGTCATCGGTGCCCATGACCGGGATGATAGCCTTCAGGGCGGGCGGCCGGGTTGCGGCAACCTGGAACGAATTGTAGGCGCCCCAGCTTTTACCGAACATGCCGACATTGCCATCGCACCACGGCTGGGCGGCGATCCAGGCAATGATGTCGTGACCGTCCTGGATTTCCTGGTGCGAATACTCGTCTTCGGCGAGGCCGTCGCTGTCGCCATAGCCGCGAATGTCCACACGTATCGAGGCATAGCCCGCTTCGGCAAAAATCGGGTGCATGCTTTCGTCACGCATCCGGGTCCGGTCACGGCGGCGATAGGGAATATACTCCAGAATGCAGGGCAGCGGATTGTCCCGCGCACCCTCCGGCAGCCAGAGCCGGGCGGCCAACCGCGTGCCATCCGGCATCGGAATCCAGACGGTTTCAAGGACTTCGATCAAGACGCACCTTCCATGACTGGAGGTCGGGCGCCCGGCGCAAGTGGAAAGTGGCAGGCGACATCACCGGCCGGCGGCGGGACGGAAGAACATGTGTCTTGCGCCCACGGGCAGCGCGTATGGAACTCGCAGCCGGAGGGCCGCAACAGCAGCGATGGCACTTCGGCGGGAAGCGAGATGCGGTTTTGCGCCTTGTCCGGATCGGGTTCCGGATTGGCGGAGAGAAGCGCCGCCGTGTAGGGGTGCCGCGGAGCTGCGAACATTGCCTCGGTTTCGCCCGTCTCCACAAAGCGGCCGAGATACATCACCGCTGTCCGGTCGGCCACGTGATGAACCACATGCAGGTTGTGGGTGATGATGACCATGGCCAGTCCGAGGCGTTCGCGCAGGTCATTGAGCAGGTTCAGCACCTCGCCCTGCACCGAGACATCCAACCCGGCGGTTGGTTCGTCGGCGATGATCAACGCCGGATCCAACGCAATGGCCCGCGCCACGCCCACGCGGCGGGCCTGGCCGCCCGAAAGCTGGTGCGGATAGCGGGTCATGAAATCCACCGGCAGACCGACCAGCGTCAGCAGCCGCGCCGCCTCGTCACGCAGATTGCGCCCGCCGATACCGTGGATGCGGAAAGGTTCGGTGACCAGGCCGCCCACCGTCATGCGTGGCGAAAGCGAGCCGACCGGGTCCTGGAACATCATCGACATGCGCTTGCGCAACGGCTTCATCCGGCTTTTGCTCAGCCCGCCAATGCGGTCGCCATCGAAGGTGATCGTCCCGTTGGATATGGCCTGCAGGCCATTGATCGCGCGCGCCAGCGTGGTTTTGCCGGAGCCGCTCTCGCCGACAAGCGCGAAGGTCTCGCCCACCCGCACCTCGAAGCTGACACCGGCGACGCCGAGGATCGAATCGCGATTGGTCAGACCACCGACCGGAAACGACACCTGGACATCGTCGACGGAGAGGATGGGATCGTTGGTCATGGTGTGGCCCCTTCTTGCACGACGTGTCCTGCCAGGTTGCACAGGGCCGTATGCTGGTCCCCCAGAGACTGCGGCTTCTGGGGCAGGTCGCAGCCATCGTGGCGATCAAGGCAGCGCGCCGCAAACACACAGCCGGCGGGCCGGGCGCGCAGGTCCGGTATTTCACCTGGTATGGTGGGCAGAATACGGGTCCGCTCGCTCTGGCGGGCCGGATCGCATTCCAACAAGCGCCGCGTATAGGGATGACCGGGCTGCCGGAACACGGCCCGCACGGTGCCACGCTCGACCACCTCCCCCGCATACATCACCACCACGTCGTCGCACAGTTCGGCGATCACACCCAGGTGGTGCGAAATGAACATGACGGAACAGCCGATCTTTTCCTGGAGATCTTTCAGGAGCTCGATCGTCGTAACCTCGAGCGTCGCATCCAGCGCCGTGGTCGGCTCGTCGGCAATCAGCAGCGCCGGTTCCATCATCAAAGCCATGGCGATGGCGATGCGCTGTTTCATCCCGCCGGAAAACTGGTGCGGGTAGCGTTCCAGCGCGCTGTCGGCGTCTGGAATGCGCACCAGTTTGAGCATCTCCACGGCGCGAGCGGCCTTATCTGCTTTCGACTGGCCGGAGCGGTACTGGATGTTGATCATCTGCCGGCCCACCGACAGAACCGGATTGAGTGCGCCCATCGGGTCCTGGAACACCGTTGCGATCCGCGGGCCGCGCAGGTCTCGCATCCGCTGCGGCGACAGCTGTGTCAAGTCGTCCTTTCCCTCGAACACGATCCGTCCGCTGCTGATCTCGCCATTGTCTGCCAGCAGGCCGAGAATGGCGTTGATCAGAGTGGATTTGCCGCAGCCCGATTCGCCCACGATCCCGACGATCCGCTTCTCGGGCACCTCGAAACCGACATCTTTCAGCGCATGAAGCGGGCCGTCCTCGGTCGAGAACAGAACATTCAGTCCGGAGATACTGAGCGTGCTCATCAGCGTCCTTTCAGGCGCGGATCGAAAACGTCGCGCAGCGTTTCGCCGAGGAAAGTGAAGCCCAGCGTGGTGACGATGATGGGCAATCCGCCCGCAATGGCGATCCACGGGGTTTCGCGGATCTGGCCGAAGCCGTCATTGAGGATCGTGCCCCAGCTTGGCGTCGGGGGACGAACGCCGAGGCCCAGAAAGCTCATGCCTGCCTCGATGGCGATCACCACGGGAATGTCCATCGAGGCCAGGATCACCAGCGGTCCGATGACATTGGGCATGATGTGCACGCCGAGAATGCGTGCGGTGGAGGCACCCATGCTGGTGGCAGCGGTGACGAATTCGGACGATTTGATCGCAATCGTCTGGGTGCGAACAATCCGCGCGTAGCCGGGCACATTGACCAGGATGACCACGACGATCACCGCCGTCAGCGACGGCCCGAGGATCGTTACCAGCGCCAGGGCGAGCATGACCGTGGGAAAGCTCTTCACGGCGTCGAACAGAAGGATCATCAGGTTGTCGAGCCAACGTGGCCCGTAGCCGGCAATCAGTCCGAGAACGATCCCGATGGCAAGCGATATGGCGGTGGAGACCAGCGCCACGTAAAGCGCGATCCGTCCGCCATAAAGCACACGGGAAAACAGATCCCGGCCCAACTGGTCGGTACCCAGTAGGTGGTCCGCCGATGGCCCGAGGAACCGATCGCGCGGGTTGATCCGTGTGGGGTCCCACTGGGTCAGGAGATCGGCGAACACTGCGCCGAAGATGACCAGGAGAACAAGACCCAGACCGAATGCGCCCAGCGGTTCACGCAGCAGCCGGCGAATCGAGCGCCAAAGCTCGGAGGTCTGTTTGGCGGGGGAACTAGAAACTGCTTCTGACACGGGGATCCAGGGCTCCAACAATGAGGTCTGCGATCAGGTTCAGCAGAACGAAAAGGGCTGTCGTCACCAGCACCGCACCGGTCACCACGGGAAAGTTCCGGGTCAGGATGGCGTCATAGACGAGCTTTCCGACGCCGGGCCGGGCAAAGACGATCTCGGCAAACACCGCCGAGGACAGCATCTGGCCGATCCCGACACCGAGCAGGGTGATGGTAGGCAGGATGGCGATGGTCAGGGCGTAGCGATAGGTGATCATGCTGTCGGGCAGGCCGAAGGCGCGAGCCGTGCGGATATGCGACGCTTCCAGAACCTCGAGCATCGAGGCGCGCACCATGCGGGCGATATATCCGACCCAACCCAGCCCGACTGCCAGCGAGGGCAGGATCAGGTGGACAAGCTGATCTCCAAGGTCGCCCGGTTCGCCGGCGCCGATGGCCGGCAGCCAGCGCAGGGTGACCGCAAAGATCAGCAGTGCGTAGATCGCCACGACGAAGGACGGGACCGCGATGACCGCGACGGACAGGACCCCGACGAGGCGATCGGCGAAACTGCCACGGTTGATGGCAGCCCAGCACCCCAGCGGAATGCCGAGTGCCACGGACCAGCTGATGCCGCCGGCAATCAGCACCAGCGTAAAGGGCAGCTGTTCGAGCACTACGTCGAGCACGGGGCGGCCCGACAGGACTTCCTCGCCCAGATCGCCGGTCCAGGCACCGCTGAAGAAGTACCAGAACTGCGCCCAGATCGGTTGGTCGAGACCCATCTTGACCCGCAGCGCTTCCTTCATCGCCTCCGTGGCCCGGGGACCGAGCGCCACGGAGGCAGGATCGCCGGGGACCAGATAGATCATGCAAAACAGCAGGAACATGGCGAGCGACACGATCGCCACCGCCAATCCAAGCCGCTTGACGGCATAGTTCAGCATCTTGCGGACCTTCCCTGGCTTGTTTGCATCAAGGCGGCCCCCGTGTTCGGGGACCGCGTGCCTCTCGATCAGGCGGGTTTGAAATCCGACAACAGCGACTCGCCGTTCGGTTTCAGACCGGGTGCGATCGTGTCCTTGTGGATGGCGCCGACCACTTCATGGGTCAGGAAGACATAGCAGCCGCTCTCATCCATCAGCGATTGCATCTTCTTGTAGATTTCGTCGCGTTTTGCGGCGTCGCTCGTCACCAGACCCTCATCATGCAGGGCCTTGTATTCGGCGCTGTCGAAGCGTTCCCAGTTCCAGACACCGATCTGTTCCGGCGTGAACCAGACGGTGGCCCAGCTCGGATCGGGCTGCATGGAGAAACGGCTGAGGACCAGTTGCAGATCCATGAAATAGTCGCCGTCCTTCGAACCGAGTGACCAGAAGGTACCGCTGTCATTCTGCTTGATTTCGCAGGTGACACCGACATCGGCCAGGTTCGCCTGGATCACCTGTGCGGCGGTAAGGCGCTCCGTCTGGTTGAGAATGTCGAGCGTGACGTTCAGACCTTCAGCACCCGCTTCGGCCAGGAGGGCACGGGCCTTGTCCGGATCGTAGTCGTAGGTCACGCTGTCGCGGCTGCCCGGAAGACCAGGCGCGATGATTCCGTTGCCGACCCCGGCAGCGCCGAAATAGGCTGCATCGACAACGACCTCCCGATCGATGGCATGCTGGATCGCGCGGCGAATGCGCACGTCCTTCAACGTCTCGTTGTCCTTGTTCATGCCGAGCCAGACATAGGCCAGCGACGGTTTCTCCAGCACGGAGCTGCCTGCCGGCGGATTTTCCTTCAGGCGCGGCAGCGAGGAAACGGACGTCCAGGTGTAATCGAGATCGCCCGCTTCGAACCCGCGCTCCGCGGTGGCCGGGTCTTCGATCGGAATAATGTGGATCTCCTCGAAGCCGCCCGGTTCGTGCTTCCAGTCGGGGTTGCGCTTGAGGATGGTGCGTTGCTTGGGCACCCATTCGCTCAGCAGATACTGGCCGGACTGCGCGACCGGCTCGGTGCCGATCTTGCCACCCAGCTCGCCAACCGCTTTGCGCGAAAGGATGCAGGAAGCGGGGGTCGGCAGGGTCGTTGTCCAGAGGGGGACGAATTTGTTCTTCAGGTGGATAAGACCCGACAGCTTGTCCTTGACCTCGACCTCCTTGAGTGCGGCCCAGTCGCCCGCATAGGGGCTTTCATTGGCCGGGTCCGCGATGCGTTCGATCGAGAATTTCACGTCGTCGGCGGTGACGTCACCGAACCCGTCGGTGAATCCCATATCGTCCTTCAGCGTGAAGGCGATCGTCATATCGTCGAGCTGTTCCATCGAGGCCGCGGCGACCGTTTTCCATTCCCAGACATCCCCCGCCACGGGCTCAATCAGCGGCGGAAAGATGGCGCGGATGATATCGTCTTCGGGAAGGGACAGGCGGAACGCCGGATCGAGAAGCTGCAGATCCGAATAGGAACGCACGGTCAGGACTTTGCCGTCCTGGCTCAGCGCCATGTGCGGAAACGCAAGGCTTGCCGCGCCAAAGGCGCCTGTGCCGGCGAGGAAGGACCGGCGGGAAAGGCCGGTTTTCAAGCTGTTGGTCATTTGGTTCTCCCTGTTGTCGTTGGTTTGTATGTGTTCACCCGGCATGGATATCAGGTGCCGGAGCGTTTTCGCGTTACGGTGCGGTTGGCCTCCGGCTCGGAGTCCGTTTCTTCGAGGACCGCGTATTTCGGGATGACGACCGGCGAATTCACCCAGATCAGCCGGGCCGGCTTGTCGCTGCGGTTGCGGGTCGAATGGGGAATGTCACCAGGGAAGCTGAAGCTGTCGCCGGCACGCACGGTGATGACCTCATCGCCGAGTTTCAGGACGAGTTCGCCCTCGAGCACCAACCCGTGCTGCTCCCCGTCGCGGGTGTAGATCTCGTCGATGAAATCTTCGCTGAATGGCGGATATTCGGAGATCCCCATGTGAAACGCGCCACCGAGCGAAGAGGAGAGCAGCGCGTCCGAATATCCTGATACTTCCGTGGGTTCGCCGTAGAGAAGGTCCAGATTGCGCCGGTTTTCGTTTCGAACCACATAGGTTCGTTCGAGCGGACCATCGCCCTGGCGCCGGTAGAAAAACCACTCCTCCGGAACGCCGAGCCCTTCTGCAATGCGGGCGATCTTGCCCAGTGTCGGGTTGACGCTGCCG
The DNA here is from genome assembly GCA_965216535.1 of Hoeflea sp. Lineage (GTDB taxonomy): Bacteria > Pseudomonadota > Alphaproteobacteria > Rhizobiales > Rhizobiaceae > Hoeflea_A. Next base: position 31,452 of record OZ244175.1, on the reverse strand, counting down.
CGTTCGATGGCGCTCAGATGACTGACCGACACGCCGCTGACTTCCGCCAGATCGACAAGCGTCATCTCCCGGGCCTTGCGCAGCTGGCGGACTTCCGCGCCGAAGGTCGTGAGGCTTTCATCGGTGGCTACACGCAGAGGGCGTGGCTCATTCTGCCTGCTCACAAATCTCCTCCCGACAATGGATGGCGGAAGTTTAGACCGGAAAACGCGTGTGACAAGAAAAAACTTCCAAAATTCTTAAATTTCGGAACAATGCGCGAAAATTTTTCCAGCTGACGATAGGTGCTCGGCCGTTAGAATTGGTTTGCGGGAGGTCAGGACTTGCAGCAAGAATTCACAGACTCTTCCGTTGCTTACAGTGGAGTCAGGAGATGACGGAGACGCCGGAGTTTGATCCGGTCGATGACGTGACGGTGACCGATCACATCTGGATCCCGATGCCTGACGGTGTGCGGCTGGCGGCGCGACTGTGGCTCCCTGACAAGGCTGCGGCCGACGCTTTGCCGGCCATCTTCGAGATCATTCCCTACCGCAAGGCCGACATGGTCCGGGCGCGGGACGAGCGCAATCACCCCTATTTTGCCGCCCATGGCTATGCCTGCCTGCGGGTCGACATGCGCGGTTCCGGCGACAGCGAAGGCCGGATGGAGGACATGTATGGCGACCATGAGCTTTCCGATACGCGCCATGTCATCGAGTGGATCGCGTCGCAGCCCTGGTGTGACGGCAAGGTCGGGATGTTCGGCACGTCCTGGGGTGGAACGGCCTCCCTTCAGGCCAACATGGATGCCCCGGAGCCGTTGAAAGCGGTGATTGCGGTGTGCGCCACCCATGACCGGTACGAAGACGACATTCACCACATGGGCGGCTGCCTTCTGACGGATACGTTTGAATGGGGTGCGACCTTGCCCGCCATCCTCGGTGCGCCGCCGACACCCAGTGTGGGCTCGGACTGGAAGGCCCTCTGGAAAGCGCGGTTGGAGGACCTGACCTTCCCGGTCGAAGCCTGGGTGCGTGAGGAGGCGCGCGGCACCTATTGGCGACACGGCTCGGTGATCCACCGGGCCGAGCGTCTGTCGCGACCGATACTGGCTGTCGGTGGCTGGTCCGACCGTTACTCCAATTCCGTCATGTCCCTGGTTTCGGCGCGGCCGGACCTGGTCTGGGGCATCGTCGGGCCGTGGGGGCACCACTACCCGGACCATGGCCATCCGGGCCCGGCCATCGGGTTCCAGCAACTGGCACTCGAGTGGTGGGACCGCTGGTTGAAACCCGCATCCGGCGCACCGGATTGGCCCCGGTTGCGCGTCTGGCTGCGGGAATTCGATCCACCAGCGGATGCGATTGACCGTCGCAACGGCAAGTGGATCGAAACCGGACCGCCGGAGACATGTACGATTTCGAAACCATGGCATCTGGGAGAGGAGTTGCGAGCCGATGACAATGCCGACACTGGCTGGCAAGTACCGCAGGACTTGCGGGTCGGCCGCGCATCGGGCGATACGGGCTATTTCGGCCGCCATGGCGGCCTGCCGCTGGACCAGGCTGACGACGATGCGCTGGCTCTGACCTTCGAAACTGCACCGCTCGACGCGGATGTCGTGATCTACGGTGCCGCGTCAGCCACGCTGCGCCTCAGGCTCGACTCACCGCAGTGCCAGCTGTCCATCCGCCTCAACGATGTCGCACCTGATGGCACGTCGGCCCGCGTCGCGTTTTGCGTGCGCAACCTCGGCCTCGATGACCGGCTTGATGCCCCGGCCGACCCCATTTCTCTCGATGCTCGGGACCTGGAGATCCCGTTTCCCACCACTGCCTATCGCTTTCGCAAAGGCCACCGCCTCCGCCTGTCGATCGCGCGCTCCTACTGGCCTCTCGTCTGGCCGTCCCCGGGCGATGGAGATGTGCAGATCGAAAGCGGTGCGTTGCTTATGCCCAAATTTTCCGGCGAGCCGGCCGCCTTGCAACAAGCGCTTCCGCCGGCGCTGGATCTCCCAAGGCACAAAACGCACCGCGTCCTGGAGAGCCCGCCGCTACGTCGTTTCGAGATCGAAGAGATCGACGGTGAGCTTGTCGGCGGGTGGAACCAGCCCTTCACCGAATTGTATTATAACGAAACGGATACGGCTTTCGGTTTCCAGACCCGGGCCGAATACCGGATCAGACCGGACGACCCGACTTCGGCCAGTGCGTCCTTTACCCATGCAGCACGCTACAACCGCCCGGACGGCGTCGCCGACATCCACTGTGAGCTGTCAGCGCGATGCGATGCAACGACCTTCGTTTTGGAGGCAACGCTGACGGCATGCTGGGATGGCGACAAGGTGGCAGAGCGCCACTGGGAGACGTCGATTCCGCGCCGGTTTGGCTAGACTTTCAAAGATTGGGGCACCGGGTGTGCCAGTCGGTCAGCCCCTCAAACTGCTTGGCAACGTCCAGCAAGGCATTATCCGCAAAATGGTGGCCGACGATCTGCAGTCCGAATTGGCAAGCCGTTGCGGGTATCTCCACATGGCAAACTTGTCGCCGCCTAAGCGGTGCCCTTGAAGACCATTTTCGGGTCATCCCGAAGTGCGTCCAGCCAACCCTGAGGTAAACGGCGTGGCTCTTGCGCGGGGTCTGGGTAATGCCCAGCTTTGCGCACGGGAAGGTTGCGCCCAGTTCGGCAATCAGTTCCTCAAAGGCCCGGAACTTGGTCCGAGGTAATTGAGGAGTCCAAGGCGCACATGCAGTTCGAGCAGGAGAAACTAAGCGCGAACATCGATCGCGAGAGCTCGCTCCGGTATCTGAAAAGCACCTTCGAAAAGTACCTGGTTGGAGTAACGGAGGGAATGCAGGACAACACTCCGGACGAAGAAACCGCTCCAGAGGAGAAAGCCGACGAATTCAATCAGGGTCAGATGCTAGGCCGGGGGAAAGCAAGTGGGCGCACAGCGGGCCTCCTCGACAAGAGGTGCGTATCACTCGAACAAGTCTTGCGAGGCGCAGCATCGATGCAGGACTCCAATAAAGTCATCCGGAAAACTTCTGACTTCCCTTACCGGACCGGAACAATGGATTCGTTACGATCAGAGGTCTTGACAAAATTGAAACTTGAAGCGCCAATCAAAACTCTATTCCGACCTAAATAATGACAGTTCATATGACCCTACAAGCAGTGCAGTCCTTTATATTGTCTTTCATGCCTATTCTGATTTCTTCCGCTTCCGCATTCTATGTGATTTACAAATTCCACTCTGAACGTTTGACATTGCGTAGAGCAGAAGGCGTGATTACCAGCCTTCTAAGTGACACGGAACATCGATTCATTCCTTTTCGCCAGATCCAATATCACATTGGTGGCTTCTCGGACGACGAGTTGCGTCAGACCTTGGTTCGGATCGGAGCCATCCGTCTGGCGTCGAGCAGTAAAATCGAGCATTGGGTGATCCTAAACAGGCTTTCACATGCGGAACGAAAGAATCTCTTTCACATTGAAATCCCGGGATCAAACACTCCGCCGGCGGTAGAGTTGCGATTCATTGATGAGATTGGAGAAGCCAAGAATGGCGACTGAAAAATATAAGCAAGATTACCAAAGGGAATTTAACATTGGCGCCGAAGTAGCTGAACAGGAAATAGATTTCTTATGTAAACATTTTGTAACAATACCTATAAATGAAACTGTCCGCCAAAATGAGTCCAATATCATTCTTGGGAGAAAAGGCTCCGGAAAGACTGCACTGCGTATTTTCTTTGAGAGGAAACACTCGCCAAACAAAATAGTTTTATCTGTATATCCTGAAGCTCGCGAGATGACGGCTCTTCAAATCTATTTGACCGACAAAAATACATCTGAATTTTTTGCGAACGAGGTTCATACGGTTTGGGAGATAGCTTTTTATATTCTCGTGATGCGGGGAATTATCGAGAGCGATAATTCTAAGCCAACAGCAATAGATATAAGCAATTTTTTGTTGGAGAAGAAAATTGGAGCTGATTCTGAATCCGTTCAGGACTCGCTTATAGCGGCCATATTATTTATGAAAAAGCTTTCTGAAGATAAATCAGAGGCTTTATTAGAGGCTCACAAAATAATTTTTTCCATGCGGAAATTGGTTTCGCTTCATATGGCAGAAACGCAAAAGATTTATTATATACTTATCGATAGTGTAGATGATAATATAAGCAGGGATGTGGATACAACGGGAATAGGGAACGATCTATTTCGACCATATTTCGAGGGTTTACTATCATTTTTTCGAATGTTTATAAACAGGGAAAGTGAGACTTTCGATCAAAAGGTACATATTAAGTTATTCATACCTCGAGACATATATAGCTGGGCAGTCATACGTCACGATGATCACTTTTCTGGACGATGTCATTACGTTCAGTGGGAACCCGAAGACTTAGAAGGCATGATTCTTGAGAGGCTCAGGTGCAATGTCCCGGATCGGGTGCTCCAGCATGTTGATCGGCAGATGGCGGACAAGTCGCGTGAGCTCCTTTGGAACATGTTTGTGCCGGAGGAGTACAGAGAAGCCGGACCATCCAGATACTCAGGAGGCCCGATAATGCACAAAACGCGAAAACAGATTCTATCACTCAGCATTGGTCGCCCGAGAGATCTCATATTGTTAATGAAGGAAATTGCCGAAGCGACCAAACAACGAAAACTCTCTTTTCCGGATCAGAATATAATGGAGAGCGTGTTCCAGCGCCACTCTCGCCGGTTAAAAGGATCTGTTGTAAGTGAGTACGGAGTGGTGTTCCCGAGGATAAACGAATTACTTGGTGCGTTCTCCGGTAACAAGTCAATTATTGACAAATCCGATTTTATTGGTGTCACATCATCTGTATTAGGATCGAACGAGGAAGAAATACGGAAGGCCTGTTATGTACTATATAATGCCTGTGTAATAGGAGCGGTATGTCTTACAGATGAAACCAACCTACCTTCTGTTGATGGAAAGAAGGTACTATTCGCTACAAGCGGGATCGATTTCACCTCAATCTGGGCTCACAAAGAGTTTGCCTTTCACCGGGCATTTCACCATGCAATTCAATTGAAAAACCGAGGATAACGATTGCCTCTATCAAGGCAGGACTTGGTAATAGCGCTACCACAAAACGCTTCATCATTGCGACCATTATCTCAACTGGGTTCTGCTCCATTACCTTGAAATCAAACACTACATCTCTCCACTTCAGCGTGGGACGTGGTGTACATTATTGCTATTATTTTGCTGTACCAAAGGGTAGGAAAGCTATCGCCAGTCAATCCGGCGACATCAGCTGGAAGGCGACTTTGAAGAGCTGCTCAAGGAAATGCAACCATTCGCAAGTCTGTTCGCACGTGCATTCGCTACCTCCCGAGATTTGTGGAACGACCGCATTGCGGTTGCGGAAACGCTGAAGCGCGAGCAGGAAGCGCGGATCAGCACTTGGCCGAAATCTACGCCAGTTTCTCGACAGGATCGTCGAAACCACCAACAACAGCTTCATCGCCGCTTACGAAGCTCGTATCGGGAGATCGAGACCGAGAAAGCGTTGATCGCCGATAGACTGATAAACAGCGGCAAGCCAACCACAACTTTCGAGGAAACCTATCGAACCGCTTTTACTTTCCTCGCAAACTCGCGGAAATCTTAGCGTTGTCCGATCTTGGAGGATAAACGGGCAAGTGTTGAAGCTGGTATTTGCCAACTACAGAAAGCGTGTTCGAGCGCTCTACGCTTGAAGCTCAAAGGAAGGAGAAGTCTGATACAGAACTGACCCACACTCTGCAGATCATAGGCGGATGCCCCCGTATTCGACGAAGACCCCGAAAAATTGTTGGTGCCCAGAAGAGGACTCGAACCTCCACGACCTTGCGGTCACCAGCACCTGAAGCTGGCGCGTCTACCAATTCCGCCATCTGGGCATTGCAGTGTGCCGGCGTGATGTAAGGCCCCGCTTCTTTCCTGTCAATGACTTATTTTGCGCCGCCGCGGCCGAATTCTACCCGTTGCTTCCGGGGACGGAACCGCGGCGCAGCGCCGCCGTGATGAAGTCGATGAAGACCCGCAGCTTCGTCGGCATGAAGGGGGTCCCGGGACGGACGAGACTGAGGATCGACTTGTGCAGCTCATGATCCGTCAGCAACGGAACCAGCCGCCCTTCCTTCAGATCGTCCTGCACGCTCAGGCAGGGAAGGGTTGCCAGTCCGAGGCCGCGCAGCGCCGCCGTTCGCTGTGCCTCCAGGTCGGTGACCTGGAGCCGGCAGCGTATGGGCACGGAAATCGACCTGCCGTCCTTCAGGAAAATCCAGTCATTCGGATTGGCGCTCCCGAACCAGCCGATGCAATCGTGGTTTGAAACATCCTCCGGTCTTGTCGGTGTTCCGGCACGTTTCAGGTACTCGGGACTGGCGAAGAGCTGATAGCGCAGCTCGATGATGCGGTGGCTGATCAGGGAAGAGCTTTTCAGCTGGCCATAACGGATCGCCGCGTCGAACCCCTCCGCCACCAGATCGACGACCCGTTGCGTAATTTCGAGCTCCAACGAGACCTTGGGATAGGTTTCGGCGAATTCGACGGCCAGGAGAGCGATCGATGTATGCCCCACGGTGGGTGGCGTCGTGATTCTCAGTTGCCCCTGAGGCTCCTCCCCGGTGTCGGCGATCTCAAGGTTCAGCCGATTGATCTCCTCAAGCGCCGCGGCGGCCCTCGGCAGGTATTGGGACCCGGCCTCCGTCGGACTGACGCTGCGCGTCGATCGCCGGAGCAGCGTCACGCCCAGCATATGTTCCAGGTCGGCAACATGTCGACTGACGGCGGTTGTGGAGACACCCAATTGCCGGGCGGCGGCAGAAAAACTCCCGGCCCTTGCAACCTCGACATAGGTGGCCATCGCGGTGAGAGTGTTCATCAAATTATCCTGAAATACGGGATTATATTTCCCAAACTTAACATACTGTCCTGAAAACAACAAAGCGCTAGGATCCGCAGCCGGAGTGAACCGGATGGAGAAAACGCCTTGTTCTTTTTCAAATGGATCCGTCGACGCATGACACATTACGGCGTCATGACAACGTTGTCTCACGCCAGCGATCACCTTCTGAAAGATATTGGCATCACGCGTAACGAGGTTTTTCGGGCCAGTCTTGCGCCGCCTTGGAAAGACCCCGCACATGAACTGAAGAAAATGAGAGAGGATCAGAGGGAGGCCGAGAGAAGGTCGAATGTTCCAAACAGGCCTAGGATCGTAGCCCAGGGCGGCTCAATCAGGCTCAGCGATCACGAGGACAAATCTAGACCAGAAACGGATAGCCGCCTTCGTGCTTGAGCAGGCGGATCTTCATCTCGATGCCGCCTTCGCCGGAATAGCCGCCGATACCCTCTGCGGCGAGCACCCGGTGGCAAGGCACGATGATCGGGATGCCGTTGCTGCCGCAGGCCTGGCCAACGGGCTGTCCATAGGTGCCCAGATCGCGGGCAATGTCGCCGTAGGATCGCGTTTCGCCGTAGGGAATGGCCAGCATCGCCTCCTGCACCTGGCGATTGAAGTCGTTGGTCGACAGGGTCAGCGGCAGATCGAATTCGGTCAGTTCGCCATCGAAATAGGCGGTCAGTTGAGCCGCGGCTTCTTTCAATGCCGGGGTCTCGCGGATTTCGGCAAAGCCGGTCGATCCGGAATTCCACCAAAGGCGCGCGATCCCGCCATGCCGTTCGACGACGGCCAATTGGCCGATCGGCGTGTCGACGGGCCAGGCAAAAGACGGCGCGTCGGACATGGCCGTTGTGGATTTGGTCGCAGTCGATCCGGTGGTCATGGACGGGATGGTGCCAATCGCCCCGTCACGTGTCAATCGCGGTTTACGGAGGGTCTCCCGAAGCCGCCGCTCGCCCCATGGTTGGGCCGGGAGCGAGGCATCAAATCACGTTAATAACCCCAATATTTCAACAAGTTATATTAATCACGGTTACCCACAGTTTTGTCCTGAAATGATCCCTGCAACGCCCTTTTTCGTCCCCGATGCAACCACAAATCGGCGTCACTCTCGGGGAAGTCCGGCGCAGGGCCGGGCGAGCGGCCGCCTGAGGAAAAGGCGGCGTTCAGCAAAAACAGGAGAGACCTCATGAAAAAGCTTCTTTTGGCAGTCGGATTTTCTGCATTCTCGATGGCCGCCTACGCGCAAGCCGTCGAGTTTGCCGTGGCCGACGCGGATGGCAATGGAGTGATTACCAAGGAAGAAGCTATGGCAGCCATGCCGAGCGTTTCCTCGGACACCCTGCTCGCAGCCGACGCCGATGGTGACGGCGTGCTCAACCAGGCTGAATATGAGGCGTTGGCAAGTCAGTAACAGGCGCTACCCCTCACGCATGGTCCTCACGGGCAAAACAGCGGACATGCGTGGCTAACTGACAAGTCGGCGCTTTTGCCGGAGCCCCTGTCGCGACAAGCGGCAGGGGCTTTCTTGTGCCCGGTAGGGTGTTCTCAGCGTCTTTTATGTTCAATCCGATCTGCTATTCAGGTCGCGGAAAAAAGTCTTTTGAACGCTTCCTCGCCGTTTGGGGAGAAGGTTACCACCCGCGTTTTCTGATCTCGCTTTGCCCAACTCAGCTCTTCAAAGCGGCTGAGAAACGCACGCCCAAGGCTGCCTGCCAAGTGCGATCTGCGCTCACTCCAATCGAGGCATTCCCGGCAGACGGGCGCGCGCGCCTTGCGTAAGCCATCGACGTCGATTTCAAGTTCTGTAGCAAAGGCAGCGCCGGTCTCGGTCAGCTCAAGTTCCTCACCCTTCAGAACCAGATGCCCCCGTGCCAGCAGGCTGTCGAACATCTGTGTGCCCATATCCCCCGCCAGATGATTGTAGCAGACACGGGCCTGGCGCAGCTCCGCATCTCGCGGACCAGTTCGCTTCCGCAGATATCCTGATCCGGCGGCGAGCCCCATCAAGCCCTCCAAAACGTGCGCCACCTCTTCGCTGGCAAGCGCAAAATACTTGTGCCGCCCCTGCTTTCGAGGGCGCAGCAGCCCGCCACCGTCGAGCTTCGAAAGATGCGAACTGGCCGTCTGGATCGTCACTCCGGCTTCCTCCGCCAGTTCACTGACAGTCAGGGCTTTGCCGCTCATCAGCGCGGTCAGCATGTTGGCGCGCGCCGGGTCGCCGATCAAAGCGGCAATATGGGCTATATCGGGACCTTCTTTCATAGTTCGATCATAGTCGAAGCATCAGCGCGAAGCAAATGGCTATGATCGACAGACACACTTGAAGGAGTCCGGCATGCTGACCTGCGTCATCCGTTACCACATAGATCCGACAAAGAAGGCCCAGTTCGAGGAATATTCCCGCAACTGGGGCCAGGCGATCCCACGCTGTGGCGCCGATCTGATCGGCTACTACGCACCCCATGAGGGGTCTTCAACTCTTGCCTATGGCATCTATAACGTAGCCAGCCTTGCAGACTATGAAGCCTATCGCGCCTGTCTCGCAGCCGACCCGCTCGGGCGCGAAAACTACGAGTTTGCCCAGAAGGAAAAGTTCCTGCTCCGCGAAGAGAGGACCTGGCTCAAGCTCGCCTCGGCACCACACGGAGACAGCGCATGATCGCCGTGATTTTCGAAGTTGAACCCGCAGAGGGTCGCAAGGGCGAGTACCTCGACATCGCTGCCGAGATGCGCCCCATGCTTGATGAAGTCGAGGGCTTCATTTCCGTCGAGAGGTTCCAAAGCCTCACCGACCCGCGCAAAATCATTTCCCTGTCGTTCTTCGAGGATGAAGACGCGATTGCACGCTGGCGCAACCTCAACGCCCATCGTGGCGCGCAGACCAAAGGACGCAGCGGGGTTTTCGAAGACTATCGCCTGCGGATCGCCAGCGTGATCCGGGACTACGGCATGTTTGACCGGGCGCAGGCTCCGGCTGACAGTCAGAACGCGCACACGACATGAGCTCAGACCAGATTGCGGACAGAGTTACGCCTGCTGGCTATTCTTGCGCGGCTGTGGCGGGCTTCTTGCCGCTGGTGCAGTCCGTGTTCAACGCTATCGGCTATGCTCGAGAAAAAAGAAGCGGAGGAAGTCCTTTGCTTCTCTGTTCGCAAGCTGTTGGCAGGGATGTCTGCACGTATGCGATGCGAATGACAGAGCCATGTATTTGGTCGTCTCCATTTTCAACGTGTCATACCGCTGGACGGCTTGCTTTCCCGCTCGGCGTAGTCCGCCTGCGCGGCCGCGACCTCCGGTCCGTGGTCGGTCGCCCAGTTCGCCAGGGCGGTGATGTGGACCAACAGGGAATGGCCGAGCGGCGTCAGGCTGTAGGCGACCGACGGCGGTCGCGTATCGAACACCTCACGATGCACCAGCCCGTCGCGCTCCAGACCGCGCAGAGTAACCGTCAGCATGCGCTGCGAAATGCCGTCGACGGCGCGCAGCAACGCCCGGAACCGTTCGGTTTGTTGACCCAGGCGCAGGATGATCAGCACGCTCCATTTGTCGCCGATGCGGTCCAGCAGATCTCGGACCGGACAGGCGCCGCTGAAATCGTTAGCGATCCAGGCCTCGGCCCCGGCATAGACAGCGTCAGCCTGCGCGGCGGTTACCTTCATGTGCCCATCGGACGAAATCGTGCCTCCTTTCGCGCTCAACGGCGTTCTCCTACATGTGGTTCCCAATAGTAACCATCATACCATGGAGAACCACTATGAGCCAGCTTGTCGCCATCTTTGGAGCCACCGGAGCACAGGGCGCCCCCGTCGTGCGCGAGGCCCTGGCCAAGGGCATGTCCGTTCGTGCCGTCGCACGGGACGCCGCCAAAATCGAACAGATGCATCCGGAAGCCCAGGCTTTCGCTGCCACACTTTACGATGAAAATGCTGTCGCCGCTGCGCTTGACGGCGTCGACGCGGCCTTCGTTCACTTGCCCATGCCCCAGTCACCGGACGATCCGGCCATGTGGATGAAAGCACTTTTTGCTGCGGCGCACCGCGTATCGCTGCCGTTGCTGGTCTACACGACTGGCGGATCGTCGGGCGACCGCTACCCAAATTCGGCCATCGTCGACGCTGGGACCGCAGCCATGAAGGCAGTCCTGGGCAGCGGCATCCCGTCGATCGTGCTGCAGCCCAGCATCTATCTGGAGAATCTGCAGACGAACATGATCGCGCCGCGGCTGAAGAGCGAGGGCGTTCTCGACTACCCGCCGCTCGGCGGGAGCCAGAGAGTCATGTGGACGTCGCACTGGGATCAGGCGCGCGTCGCAGTTGCCGCGCTGGCGCGGCCGGATCTCGCTGGAAACGCCTATGAGGTCGCCACACCGGGTGCGTTGACTGGCACAGAATTGGCCGCGCTCCTGAGCAATTGGCTGGGCCGGCCGGTGCGCTACGAGCCGCTGACTCCGGCCGCTTTGGGTCAGCGCGTTGGTGATGCTCTCGGCAATCCGGGCGTCAGTTTCGCACTCACCGATCTCTATGGCGCCATGGCGAGGATGGGCGACGATGACATGGTCGTCGACACGGCGCCGCTGGAGGCGGCGTTCGACGTCAAGCTGACGCCGGTCGCCGATCACATTGCTGGCTGGGACAAAGAAACGGCGGCGGCTTAGAGCAAAGGGCGACAAGTTTGGATCATTTGATGGCTGCAGATCGGCTCCACTCGGCCAGGCGCGTCGCGCAGCGCGATGTGGTGCATCGGGCAAGCGTCGCAACGCAGCCGATGGGCCGATATGCAGCCACCCTTCGGGCCGGGCGCTTTTGGCCCCTGGCGTCGTTGGCTTGCACTTGTGGTGGGATAGCAACACGGCCTGCAATCCGCCTAGCCAGAGACCAAAATCGCCACGGTCAAATGGTGCAAACTTATCGCCCTTCGCTCTAGTCGTCCTTCATCTTCAAGGCAGCGATGAAGGCTTCCTGCGGGATGTCGACCTTGCCGAACTGGCGCATGCGTTTCTTGCCGGCTTTCTGTTTTTCCAGCAGCTTGCGCTTGCGGGTCGCGTCGCCGCCGTAGCACTTGGCGGTGACGTCCTTGCGCAGCGCCGAGATCGTTTCGCGGGCGATGATGGTGCCGCCGATCGCCGCCTGGACCGGGATCTTGAACATGTGCCGCGGGATCAGGTCCTTGAGCTTTTCGCACATGTCGCGGCCGCGCTTTTCGGCCGCCGAGCGGTGCACCAGCATCGACAGCGCGTCGACCGGCTCGCCATTGACGAGGATCGACATTTTGACCAGGTCGCCGACCCGCATTTCGGTGATCTGGTAGTCGAAGGAGGCGTAGCCCTTGGACAGCGATTTCAGCCGGTCGTAGAAATCGAACACCACCTCGTTGAGCGGCAGGTCGTAGGTCAGCATCGCCCGCGTGCCGACATAGGTCATTTCAACCTGAACCCCGCGCCGGTCCTGGCACAGTTTCAGAATCGAACCGAGATGTTCGTCGGGCGTCAGGATCGTCGCGCGGATCCATGGCTCGTGGATCTCCGAGATCTTGACCACATCCGGCATGTCGGCCGGGTTGTGCAGCTCGCGCCGGCTGCCATCGGTCATCGTCAGTTCGTAGACGACCGACGGGGCGGTGGCGATGAGGTCGAGATCGAATTCGCGCTCCAGCCGCTCCTGGATGATCTCCAGGTGCAAGAGACCGAGGAAGCCGCAGCGGAAGCCGAAGCCGAGCGCCGCGGAGGTTTCCATCTCGAAGGAGAAGCTGGCATCGTTCAGCCTGAGCTTGCCCATGGCGCTGCGCAGATCTTCGAAGTCGGCTGCGTCGACCGGAAACAGGCCGCAGAACACCACCGGCTGGGCCGGTTTGAAGCCCGGCAGCATTTCGGCCGTCGGACGCTTGTCCTCGGTGATCGTGTCACCAACCCGGGTGTCCGCCACTTCCTTGATCGAGGCCGTAATGAAACCGATCTCGCCTGGCCCGAGGCCGGCAACATTGGCCATTTTGGGTGTGATCACACCGACGCGGTCGACCGGATATTTCGCATCCGTGCCCATCATGCGGATGGTCTGGCCCTTTTTCAGCACGCCGTCGATCACCCGCACCAGAACGATGACGCCGAGATAGGCGTCGTACCAGCTGTCGACCAGCAGCGCCTTGAGCGGTGCATCGGCGTCGCCATGGGACGGCTGCGGCAGCCGGTGGACGATCGCCTCGAGCACCTCCTCGATGCCCTGGCCCGTCTTGGCCGAAATTTCGACCGCATCGGAAGCATCAAGCCCGATGACTTCCTCGATCTGCTCCTTGACCCGCTCCGGCTCCGCCGCCGGCAGGTCGATCTTGTTGAGCACGGTGACGATCTCGTGGTCGTTGTCGATCGCCTGGTAGACATTGGCCAGCGTCTGCGCCTCGACACCCTGGCTGGCGTCGACCACCAGCAGCGAGCCTTCGCAGGCCGACAGGCTGCGCGACACCTCGTAGGCGAAGTCGACGTGCCCCGGCGTGTCGATCAGGTTGAGCACATAGGTCTCGCCATCGCGCGCCTTGTAATGCAGGCGCACGGTCTGTGCCTTGATGGTGATGCCGCGCTCGCGCTCGATATCCATATTGTCGAGCAGCTGGTCCGACATCTCGCGGTCGGCCAGTCCGCCGGTCTTCTGGATCAGCCGGTCAGCAAGCGTCGATTTGCCGTGGTCGATATGCGCGACAATGGAAAAATTGCGGATATGCGACAGCGGTGTAGTGGAACTTGAACTCATGGCACGCCGTATAGTGCGAACGCGCCGCAAAGAAAAGCGGTTGTTTCACCTGTGTCCAGGCTGGGATCAGGATGCCGGGCGACGCACCCCGCGCCGCCGGCTCAGCCACCATCCGCCGGCGATAAGCGCAGCAGGCAGGAGCCAGACCCAAAGAGGGGCATCGCGAGCCGTTGCCGTCATCCGCTCAGCGATTTCTGCCAGCGGTGTTTCGCTTCCGAACAGCACCTCATACATCAGCCGGCCTGGCAGCAAGGTGAACGCGCCGGCGATCACCAGCGCGCCAAAATAAGTGGCCTGCATGGTGAAACGGTGGCCGTTCATGTCGTGGCGCCTCGCCCGTTGCACGCCGACTGCCAGGCTGATGAGTGTGACAATCGACAGGATATGGATCGGGCTCCAAGGCCCCCAGAGCATGATTTCATGAATGCCGAAGGAGGACAGCGACACGACGACCATCAGGCCGACCCAGATCTTGCCCGCCAACCTGTGCCGCGGCGTGCCCTTGCGTCGAAACAGGATCGCCGCGCCCAGAACCGTGGCGGCCAGCGCCGCATAGACGTGGATCTGGATGACCGCAGGTGCCTCAAAGAGCGATTGCAAGGCCATGGTGTGTCCCTCGGTTGTTTTGTCGGACACGACCGTTACATTCCCGTTGAGGGCCCGGTGACGGGCGTTTCGCAAAAGGCAGCCGGAATTCGTGACTGAACGGACACTGCAATTGACGCTTCGCGAATGGCGGACGCTGATGACGACGCCTCAGGCCATGGTTGCGCTCACTGGGGTCGGGCTGGTGCTCGGGCTGTCGGGCCCTTTCGGCACCTACGGCAGCATGCCGCCGGGTGGTCGTATCGTCTACTGGCTGGTGATCACCTTCGCGACCTTCGGCGTCGGTTTGCTGACATCCCAACTGGTGGCCGAGAACACGCCGTTGCGACGCCTTGGCCCGATGCCGGCGCATACTCTGGCGGCTATCATCGGCGGTGTGCCGGTAACCGCGACCGTGCTTCTGATCAATCGGCTGGGTGGCATCCGCTTTGCCGAGAACTGGAGCGGCATTGCCGAACTCTATTTTTACTGCACAGCGATCTGCGTCTGCGTAACGGGACTGTTTGCGGCCTATCAGGCGTCGGAAGCGCGAAAAGCCGACAAGCCGCGGGCCCCGGCGCTTCTGAAGCGTTTGCCGATCGAGTTGCGCGGAAACCTCTCGCACCTGTCGATGCAGGATCATTACGTCGACATCGTCACCGACAAGGGCAGCAAGCTGGTGTTGCTGCGGCTCGCTGATGCCATCGCCGAAACGGAACCGGTTCCTGGCTTGCAGATCCACCGCTCCCATTGGGTCGCGTTGGATGCGGTTGCCCGCACCCGCCGTGAAGGCGATCGCCATTTCGTCGAATTGAAGGACGGAGCGGTCTTGCCGATCAGTCGGTCCTCGCTGCCCGCGGCGCGGGAGGCCGGGTTGGTTGCGACCGGCTTAAGCGGGTGAAGCAGCGCACCGGAGTGTGCGCCCAAATCGTGCCGTCGAAGCCGAATTTGCCGTGCGTTAACGGTTTGGTCACTAAACTTTAAAATTGTAGTGGCCATCATCGCTACACCCGGCAATGGTGAATCCCGGTGGGGACCTCAAGCTGGGGATGCGGTCCGAGAGTTCAACCCATAGGCCGGTCGTTGACTTTGATTTCCGTGGCAATTCGCGCACCAATCCGATTGAAAAACTGCGGTCGGTCTTTTCTGCAAACACCGCCTTCGGGCGTCCTTTTCATCTATTCTCCAGAGAGGAGCAGAGAGTGCCGACCTTATTTCGAAAGGGTAATTTTCTAGGGCCAAACTTTGTCGACGGCCTTGCCAACCAACAAAACGACATTCAGGTCGTCAGTGATACCGAAGCGACAATCAGCTCGTTTGACGGCGGCTTCGACTCCAGCATCAGTTACACGGTCACCTTCCACGGGACCGGCTTCGGCACAACAAGTGATGGCCGCTACACGGGCACCGTGCATTGCATGATCGCCGAAGGCAGCGACGGGACCAGCTGGCATGTATTCGGGTACAACGCGTCGCTGAACTCGACCAACACCGGCGCGACGCAGCAGGATTTTATCCAGAATCTTCTGGTTCCGATACGCTGGACCTACGTCGGAAACAGTTTTGAGGATGTCTTCATCGGCGGCTCTTTCGGCGACCTGCTGATCGGCTTCGGCGGCGATGACACCTTCCAGGGTCTCGGCGGGGACGACATGATCTTCGGTGGAGCCGGGAATGACACCATCAACGGCGAGGCCGACAACGATACCATCTTCGGCGGCCGTGACGATGACACCATTCGCGGTGGACCGGGATCAGATCGGTTGTTCGGCGGCCTCGGCTCCGACGACATTTTCGGTGACGAAGGCGCCGATCAGATTTCCGGCGGCTTTGGAGATGACACCATTGAGGGCGGCGGCCAGGGCGACACGATCCTGGGCGAGCTGGGCGATGACGAGATTTTCGGCCAGGACGGCGGCGACCGCCTGGACGGCGGGCTGGGCCATGACCGCGTGGAAGGCGGCGATGGTACGGATGTCGTTGCCGGCGGCATGGGCAACGACATCGTCGAGGGGGGTGATGCAAACGACTTCATCATTGGCGGCGCCGGAAACGATCTGCTCGCCGGCAACACGACCTTCGCGGTGAATCCTGACAATGCCATTGACACCTTCCTGTTCGAAGGGAATTTCGGCCACGACATCATCACGGACTTCGAGATCAACTGGGATTCGATCTATCTGACAGGCATTTCTCCGCTTCTTGTCCGGGTCGACACGGTCGGCAACGACGTGCTGATCACGGTCAGGCAACCGCTATCCGCGTCGGATTCGACGATTCTGGTGCGTGGCGTCGCTCAGGATTTCGATCGCAATGTGGACATCGTCTTCGCGGATCCGCCCGTGAACACCACGGTCGAGCTCGACAGCTTCGAACTGCCCGACGGCCATGCGGTTTTCGCCATCGACACTGCCAATGCGGATATTGCCGGTCGGTTCTACCACGCCGCCCTCGGGCGCGCAGCGGACGATGCGGGTCTGCGGTTTTGGGTCGACGTGCTTGATGACCTTGACCAGAAGGGTTGGAGCGACACACAAAAACACCAGTTTCTCGCCGATGAATTCTGCGAATCGAGCGAGTTCGTGTCGCTCTACGGGAGCAATCCGAGCAACGGCGACTACATCGAGGCGGTGTACGTCAATGCGTTTGGCTGGCAGCCGGACCCGGGCGGGTTCGATTTCTGGGTCGGCAAAATGGATGAGGGTCTCAGCCGCAAGGAGGTGCTCATCGACTTCGCCCTCCACGAGAACAGTTTCCACCACCAGATGGTCGAACTCGACGATGGAATTTGGTAGACGGAAACCCCCTTCACCGCGCCAGGTTCAGGTCGTCTTTACCGGCTCTGGCGTGGGTTCCGCCTCGTCCCCGTCCATCGCCGGATCCCAGTGGATCGCCTTGTAGTCGAAGCCGTATTCCAGCGTTGGTTTGACCACCTGGAAGAAAGGCGACAGGTCGAAGTCCCGCGGGGTGAAGAGTGAGTGGTGGCGAATGTGCAGGATTTCCCGGCGCGAATAGCTCGACTGCGCCAGCGTCTGGCCGGGATGTTTGCGGATTTCCGGCAGGATCGGATAGCGCACCCTCTGGAACGCCTGGGCGATCAGTGACGAGCAGATGGCGCGGGTCGGATCGCCGGAGCCGAAGGACAGCATGCGCCGCCGCCACCGGATCGGCACCGGTGGCGTCGGCAGGAAATAGCGCAGCATGTCGAAGATGTTCTTCATGTCGTATTTTGTGCCGATGCGCGACACCATGAAATCGACGATGGCTCGCCGATCGTCACCCGTCAGCCCAACCGGCCTGCAGATGCGGGTGTTGTAGGTGGCGTATTTCGACAGTGGTACCGCAATGCAGCCCTCGCCCAGAATCACCTCGATCAGTTTCGGTGCATCTTCGCCATCATGCGTCGCGCCGCAGGCATCGCCGACGTAAAGTGCGGCATGCGACCAGGTCGACTGTGTCAGGTACTTGATGGCAATGGAGAGCTTCTGGTTGCCCTCGACCAGCAGAATGTCGCCCGGCTGCAGGGTCCGCTCGAGGGTTTGCGGATCCGATGGCGTGTAGGGCTCATAGCCCGAGGTTTCTGATTGCAAGCGTCTTGCAAGCAGCGAACCGAGGCGGTCGAGCCAGGTATCGGGCGATGGCTGCAGCGGCGCATTCTCCATGTCATCACACTTCGGGCACAACTGGCCGCCGGTCAAGTCCGCGACCCTTCACGGGCGGTTCACGCCTGCGGCACGCTGCCGCTTGACCGCCTGTGCCAGACCACTATTTTAGAACTATTCTAAACAGGAGAGACCCATGCTCCTTCGCCGTCTGGCCGGGTCCGGCCGCCGTCCGTTTTCATCGCTCAACGAACAGGAGATCCTGGCGCTCGCCATCTCCAACGAGGAGGATGACGGACGCATCTACCTTGCCTATGCCGATACGCTGCGCGAGCAGTATCCGGCAAGCGCCGCCATCTTTGACGACATGGCCAAGGAGGAAAACGAGCACCGCCGCCGGCTGATCGATCTCTACCAGGAGCGTTTTGGGGACCGGGTTCTGCTCATCCGCCGCGAACATGTCAGCGGCTTTTTCGAGCGCCGGCCCCTTTGGCTGACCAAGAACCAGTCGATCGACCAGATCCGCGACGAGGCCGAGCGCATGGAGCGACAGGCGTGGCGCTTCTATCTGGAGGCGGCCAAGCAGGCCAAGGACGCCTCGACCCGCAAGCTGCTGGGCGACCTGGCCGAGGAAGAACGCGAGCACGGATCGATGGCGCATCGCCTGAGCGAAGCGCACACGCCGGCGGATGTGCGCAACCAGGAAGCGGCCGACGAACGGCGGCAAATGATCCTCACCTATATCCAGCCGGGATTGGCCGGCCTGATGGACGGTTCGGTGTCGACGCTGGCGCCGATCTTTGCCGCAGCCTTCGCCACCGGCGACACCTGGCAAACCTTTCTGGTCGGCCTCGCGGCTTCCATCGGCGCCGGCATTTCCATGGGTTTCACCGAAGTCGCCTCCGACGACGGTGTGATTTCCGGCCGCGGCGCGCCGATCAAGCGCGGCCTCGCCACCGGCATCATGACGACGGTCGGCGGCCTCGGCCACGCCCTGCCCTACCTGATCCCGCATTTTGTCACCGCGACGACGATCGCCATCATGCTGGTGTTTGTCGAACTCTGGGCGATCAGCTGGATCCAGCATCGCTGGATGGAAACGCCCTGGTCGCGCGCCATCTTTCAGGTGGTGCTTGGAGGCTCGCTGGTGTTCGCCGCGGGGCTGCTGATCGGGACGGCCTAGCCCGCATTTCTCACACTCTCTGTGGTCTGCGCCGGCTCAAGCGCCCGTCAGAGAAGGAGAAGTGCGCAGTGTGTACCGGGTTTACGGTCAAGCGCTTCAACGCACGCTGTCGCGCGCTTCAGCCGGCCCGAAGGGTTGCGTTTCGGCGGACATCTACGGCACCATTCGTCTCAACCGTATGGCCCGATACGCTTTTCGCCGCCCGGAACCGCATCTGCCTCGCCGAAACGCAACGCAGACCGCAGGGAGTATGAGAAATGCGGGCTAGCGAGGCAAAAAATGGACGCGGCAAAACTGGGTGCGATGCGCATCTTCAACTGGCTTGGAAAACCCGGTGGCATCGCCATGAAAAGCCGCCTGCGGCGCCTGCTGCACGATCCTGTCAAACTCCTCGACGATGCGGGTGTTCAGGCCGGACTGACGGTATTGGAAGTCGGCTGCGGCCCGGGTTTCTTCACTCTCCCGGCCGCGCGCATGATCGGCGCGGAAGGACGGTTATTCGCCGTGGAGCCGCTCGCAGATTACGCAACGACTGTCGAACAGAGGGCGCGCGAGGCGGGCTTGACGAATGTCGAGGTCATAAGGCGTGACGCGCTCGACACGAAACTGTGCACCGACAGTGTCGATCTGGTTTTGCTGTTCGGCGTCGTTCCCTTTCCGACGCTGCCGCTCGGCCGCCTGCTGCCGGAGATGCGCCGGGTCCTCAAGGACGACGGTCGCCTGGCGCTATGGATGTTCCCGACGGCGGCCGGTGTGCCAAGCGCGGTCGAGCGCAGCGGCCTGTTCGAACCGATCGGCAGCAGCAACCGGATTTACACTTTCAGCTGCCGTGGCGTGAAGTGAAGCAGCTCGGCCGGCACGGTGACGCCGGCCTGGCGCAATTGCCGGACACGCAGCGATCGGCAGGCGCCTTCGAGAATGTTCAGCCCGATCTGGCCGACCGAACGGTTCTCCAGCGGTTCGAGGCAGGACCCGCGCACCCAGTCGTTGAAGGCACCCATCGCTGGACCGCACCAGATCTGGTAGTCGTCTCGCCGCTCGTGCGATCCGGTACGGGCCCATTGGGCGCCCTGGAAGAGATAGCGGCGAAACACCAGGGCCATCTGCCGTTTCGGGTCGGACTCAGCACGGTTGGCAACCTCCGGATTGAACCGGGCAACCTGGTTGCGGGTCTCTCGCCAGGCATCTTCCGTGCTGCCGGCAATGATCTGCTGTTCCAGCCATTGCCGGTCTTCACCGGCAACGTCCTCCAGGCCGGTGTGACGCCGATAGAGGTCGTGAAGCCGTCTCGCCTTGACGTGAAACGTGGTGCCGCGCCGCAAAACCTGCACCTGCACGCCGCGTTCGAACATGTCGGCGGCCGGGGCCATCGCCACATCGGCAATACCCGCCGCCGCCAGCATGGAGCGTCCCTGGTTCGACAGGCCCGATTCGATCGCCGCCTGGTTGATCGACCCGGTGAGTACGTAGTCGGCCCCAAGCTGGAAGGATGCGGCGACGGCCTCCGGGGTGCCGAGGCCGCCGGCCGCGCCCAACCGGATCGGTCGCGCATATGCATGCCGATCTGTAAGTTTTTGCCGCAACCGGTCGATGACCGGAAAGATGACGCCGAGCGGTCGGTTGTCCGTATGGCCGGCGGAATCGGCTTCGACCGTGATGTCCTCGGCGAGCGGCAGCCGGCTTTGCAGCTCCGCCTGATGCGAGCTGATCAGACCGGCCGCCGCCAGTTCACGCAGCACGTGGTGCGGCGGCGGCTGCATGAACGTTCTGGCAATCTCGGGACGCGAGACTTTTGCAAAAATCATGGTCTTTCGCTGCACCGTCCCGTCGCTCTCCGTGCTCAACCCGGCCGCCGACAGACGCACGAGATGCGGGGACAGCCGCAGATAGGCAGACGCCGATATCCGCTCGACACCCTTGCGCAGATAGAGCTCGACCATGTCCTGCTCGCGCGCCGCATGATCCGGCATGTGAATGAGGTTCATGCCCCAGGGACTGCCCGGCGCGATATCCGTGCGAATGGCATCGATGGCGTCCTCGACCTCTGCCGGATCGAGGCCGGCGCTGCCGAAAAAGCCGAGCAGACCGGCGTGCCCGGCGGCGACCACCATCCCGGCCGTGGCAATGCCGCGCGCCATTTCGCCCACCACATAGGGATGCTGACAGCCGTGGACGGCCGTGAACGAGCTATGCCCGAGGGTCTCCGGTGTAATCGCCGGAAGTAGCGCCACGAGATGGCCGACGGAACCGCCGATCAGACATTCCGCGGCAACAGGGCCCGGACCGGCTACGGTTAGGCACCGGCCGGTTCCCGTGTCGTAGACGGCAATTGCTGAACGGGTGTCTCCGACCGCCCGGCGGATAGGCGCCTCGGGAGGCCCCATCGCGGGGAGGCGTGGGTCGTATTGAGGTGAGCGCAGGGCATTGGCCGCCTTCGCCAGGAACGAATGGGCCAGGCTGTTGACGGCGTCGCCGCCGAATATAGGTGCGCCGTTTCCGGAGGAAATACTATTGTCGATTCGTCGCAAAGGCCAACTCCAACACTTATAGCCCACGAACAACGAGTATTTGTCACGGTTTTGAAAGCACACAACTGGCAGAATTGGCGGTTGTGGCTGGAATTACTGTCAGACCAATCATCGCGTCCAGTCGCTTCCGCCCCCGGTGCGGGACTGCGGAGGGTGGCTGATCTTTCTGTCAAACAAACATCGGCAACCTGTCAGTTCCTCCAGTTCACCGGTTCCTGACACTGCGAAATAATCCGTGCTTGTTCGTCGTCGAGGCGTGAGCAAGGCCCGATTTAGCCTGCAACAGCAACAGTTCGGCGACCCATCGGTTCAGGAGTATCGCGTTGACCGATCATACCGCAGGCAGTGAACACCTGACCCATGGCGGGTGGGATTGGTCCACCGTCAAACCCGGCATTTTTGCCGGTTCGATCGCCATGTCCTGGATGTGGGGCCTGGGCCTGTTCTTCTCCGTCCACTTTACTTTTCTGTACGGTTGGGTCGGACTGCTGAGTTTTGCCGTGCCCAATGCGCTTGGCCTGGTGATTTTCGGTCGGCTGCTCGATCGCCGCGCCCGCGAGGGTGACCTGCGCAAACTGGCGGAAGCGGCCTTTGCCAAATACCCGCTGGTGTTCGCCTTCTACCAGGTCGCCGCGGTGGCGCTCACCCTGTTCGCTCTGGTCGCCTATTTCCTGGCGCCGCTGGGGCTCGCCTACGCTGCCTTCGGCGGCCTGGCGGTGCTCGCCGTCGGGTTGCTGATCGGAGAGGTTTTCGGAATTCGCCGCCTGGTGTCCCTTCAGGCGGCGTGCCTGGTCGCGGCAGTACTCGCCGCCACGATACTGCTGTTGACCGGGCCCAGTCACGCTGCCTTGCAGCACGAAGCGCTCGGCCTGCCCTTTGTCGGTTTCGTCGTGCCGCTGACCGTCGGCCTGCTGCTTGGACCGTTCTTCGACATCCAGCAGTGGCAGCGCGCGGTCGAATTGCAGCGCCGCGGCATGCCGATCGCGCGCGGATTCGCGCTTGGCGGGCTGTTGTTCCTGCTGCTCCTGATAGTCAATGGCGCGCTTGCCATGATGCTGACCGGCGGTCTCGAGCCGGCGTCATTCGTCGGACCTGACGGCATTCCCCAGGCCCAGTCGGCGATCACGACTGCCTTGGCCGGTCCCGGCGGCGCGGCGCTGTTTCTCTACGGCATCTGGGTGCTTCTGTGCGTGCTGACCACCTTCGACAGCGCCCAGGCGGGCCTGTCCTGGTTCGTGCCCACCGTATCGAAATCCAGCAACAATGCCCTGCTGGCGATGCTGCCGCCCGGTCTTCTGACCTCCACCCTGCCACTGCTCGGCATTGCCGCGGTCATCGGGCTGGCGGCCTGGTATGCCGGCGGGCGGCTCGAATATTTCATGATCCTCTACGCGTCGCTCTTCGTCGCCTACAGCGCCAATCTCGCCTACGACCTCTATCGCGGCACCGCGTTTCGCACCCTGTCGCCGATCACGCTGTTCTGCGGCCTCGTGTCGATGCTGATCATCAGCGTCGGATATTTCGAAACGGCGCCGATGCTGATGATGGTCGGCAGCCTGATCGCGTTGTTCCCGCTCGGGCTGGAAGCCGCGGGCGACGCCGGCGCGTCGCTTCCGAATCCGGCGCCCGCAAAGGAGCGCACCGCCGCCAAGTCCGAACGCGGCTCGCCCTCCGGGCGCGACATGGCCATGCTCGAGCGGGCCAATGGCAGTCCGGTGGTGGATGCCCCGGTCGCCGCCGCGGCCGACCACGCGCTGGTGGCGGGCGCCCATGACGGACGCTTCGACGGCAAGTGGTTCGAAGTCCGGCTGACGGCCACCTATTGCGACACCAATTCCGTCGGCAACATCTATTTTGCCAACTACGTTGCCTGGGTCGGCAAGACCCGCGAACTGTTCTTCCGCCGCTGCATGCCCGGCTTCGATCTCAAGGAAACGCCGTTCTACATCCTCACCCGCAGCTTCACGCACAAGTTCATTCGCGAAGCCAAGGAGTTCGACGAAATCGTCGTGCGGCTCAAAATTGGCAAGTTCAACCGCAAATTCGTACAGCTCGAACACAGGCTGTTCGACGGTGCGCAGAACTTGCTGGGCGAGGGCGAGCAGACGCTGATGTTCGTGCATTCCGACGACTACAGTCTCATCGACATACCCACCGACGTGGTGGCGGCCTTCACGCCGCATGTGTGAATTGAGTGCGGAGTAAAAATTTTGGTGATGGTATGGACGCCCCCGCCGGCTTCAGATTGAGCCATACTGGGTTGTCGTGTCGATCCAGTAAGAGGAGACGTCCATGTCAGCCATTATTGCCGTTGGGCTGGATTTAGCAAAGTCGATTTTCCAGGTTCATTGCGTTGATGCCTCGGGCAGAGCGGTTTTGAAGCGGAAGCTGCGTCGGTCGCAGGTTGAAGAGTTCTTCAGCAAGTTGTCACCGTGCATTGTTGCGCTGGAGGCCAGTTCCGGTGCGCATTATTGGGGCCGATTGCTGCAATCGCAAGGCCATGAGGTTCGGCTTCTTGCGCCGCAGTTCGTGAAGCCGTTTGTGAAGACCAACAAGAACGATGCCGCTGACGCGGAAGCGATCTGTGAGGCGGTTCAGCGTCCGACGATGCGGTTTGCACCGCTCAAGAGCACGGATCAGCAGGCGGTGCTGATGGTGCATCGGGGTCGGGAATTGCTGGTGCGTCAGCGCACCATGCTGATCAATGCACTGCGCGGCCACTGCGCCGAGTTCGGACTTGTTGTGGCCAAGGGCCCGAGCCATGTGAAAGAGCTCATTGCCATCATCGAGGACGAGAAGGACGAGCGACTTCCGCAGTTGGCGCGAGAGGTACTGGGGATCCAGGTCGCACAGCTGCGCCAGGTTCAGGTCGGCATCTCTCGACTTGAGAGGCGGCTTCATGCCTGGCATCGCTCGAATGCGGCCAGTCGCCGGCTGGAAACGATCCCCGGTGTCGGCGTGATCACGGCTACTGCGCTTGTTGCGACGGTTGGTGATGCGTCCCAGTTTCACTCGGCTCGCCAGTTTGCAGCTTATCTGGGCCTTGTGCCGAAGCAGAACTCAAGCGGCGGCAAGGAGCAGTTAGGGCGTATTTCGAAGCGTGGCGACCGCTATTTGAGGCGGTTGCTGGTGCATGGTGCCCGGGCCGATCTGCGCTGGAGCCGGAGGCGCAAGGGATATCGATCGCAATGGCAGCAGGCGATGCTGAACCGACGGCCGACCAATGTGGTTCTGGTGGCCACCGCTAACAAGACCGCACGCATTGTCTGGGCGCTGCTGCGCCGCGAGGAGGCCTATCGGCCGCGGGCACAGGCTGCTGCATAGCAGTCTACACGAGTGAAGCAGATTGATTGCGAGGGTAGTTGATGTGATGGCATGACAGGGTCAACCGGGATCGGCCAAACCTGTTAAACTGTCCGGGCTTCGAGCCCGTTTCGGTGTAGAGGCGTCGATCCTCGGATTTCCATCAGGGCCAGCGGTCATCAACCGCGACTTCAAAGGCCGGATAGATGACTGCAAACCCGACCCCGCCAACATCAACAAAAACGCTTGCAATCACGGGGGCGTCCATAGAGGACAGTTTACTTGATTCCAAGCAAAACAATGCAATATCAGTGCCTTATGCAGAATTAAGTAAACTGTCCCCAAAATTGCAGCCTCCGAGAGCATCGCGGGATACACCCGACCTCTCAGGAACCATTACAACCAGCCCGTTTGACAGCGCCTCCTGAATTGTCGAACGTCGGGCAACTGGATTCGCTCGGAGGTTCGCTGTGGCGTTTGAAGACCTGATCACCCGCATCAACATGCTGTTTGTCGAAATGGAAAACCAGCCGAAGGACGCGGCGGAACTGCTGGAGCAGATCCGGCTGGAGCTCAACCAGATGAAGGCAACCGGCCAGCCGCTGCCCGAGGATCTGGTGGCGCTGGAGGCGCGCCTCGAAGAGGAATTCGAAAAGGCGGCAAAAAAGGACGGCTGAGCGCGATCCGGTGTCGGACGGCAGCGCCCCGCGCTTCTCGGTCTCACGGATTGCGGCCGGTTTCATCGGCAATGTGCTCGAATGGTATGACTTTGCCCTGTATGGCTTTTTCGCGGTCACCATCGGCAAGCTGTTTTTCCCGTCCGACGACCCGACAACTTCGCTGATCGCCGCCTTCGGCGCCTTCGCCGGCGGCTTTGCGATGCGTCCGTTGGGCGCCATTGTCTTCGGCCATATCGGCGACCGTTACGGCCGCCGGGCCATGCTGATCGTCTCGTCGCTGACCATGGCTCTCAGCACATTTGCCGTCGGCCTGCTGCCGACTCATGCGGAGATCGGTGTTGCGGCAGCGGTGCTTCTGGTGGCACTGCGCCTGATTCAGGGCTTCTCGGTGGGCGGCGAATATGTCGGTTCGGGCGTTTTCCTGGCCGAAACCGCGCCGGAGCGCCATCGCGGCCTCATCGCCGGCTTCGCCGCGACCGGACTGTTTTGCGGCACCCTGCTCGGATCCGCCGCCGGGGCGTCGATAGACGGCTGGCTCACCGAAGACCAGATTGCTTCTTGGGGCTGGCGATTGCCGTTTCTGGCTGGTCTGCTGCTCGGTCTCGTGGCGTTGGTCCTGCGCCTCCTGGTCTCGGAGCCGCCTTTGCCGACGGCCCCGTCGCGAGCGCCGCTGGCCGAGGCGGTCACGCGCCACGCCGGCGGCATGCTCAATGCCGTGGCGGTGGTGATGACCATCACGGCCGGCTGGTATGTGCTGGTGATCTATCTGCCGACCTGGATGGTCGAACATTTGAACGTCGACCATGCGCTGGTGCTGGAAATCAACGCCGCGAACATTGCTGTGACGATACTGGTCGGCCTGTGCGCCGCCGTGGTCTCCGACCGGATCGGCCGAAAACCGGTTCTCGTCGCCGGCCCTCGCCAGCGCGATATCCCCCGAAGAAATCAAGCGTGCACTCGAACGATCGGACGAGCAGAAGAGCATCCGAGACGGCGACAAGTACATCCCCGTTGACTCGGAAAGAAAACGAGCACTCGATAACATCCGAGAGCAATACCCCGAGATCAACGATCAACTCGAACGCGTCATTGCTGCTTTCGACGAATACACCGCCAATCGCGATTCGCTCGACGATACCAGCGACCTCAAACGCCTCGTTCAAGCGTCTGGCGTCCTGAGCTTCCGCATCACCGTTGATCCGCAGGGGCGTGGCGGCGGACTCTCCCACCCGGACGAGCAACGGCTCCGCGATCAGCTCCGCGAAAAAGGCCCGAAGCAGGCAAACGCTCGCGATGCTCGCTGGTTCAAGATCAATAAGGTCGATTCCTGGTACGACTCGATCGATTCATACAACAGACTCCTCGAAAACCCCGCCAGCTACTTCCTCACCTTCGGCCAGAGCGGCTATGTCGTTGAAGAGTACAACGGCGATTACTACATGCTCGCGTGGGACACACGAGACCTCAGGATCACGCAGGACGATGCGCGATGGAAGGTCTCGCGTGCATACCAGACCGCTGACTCACTCGGCCGCCCCGCAATCGGCTTCGAAATGGACCCCGCGGGTGCCGCTCGCATGGGTGACCTCACCGGTGCCAATGTCGGCTACCGCATGGCCGTCCTCCTCGACGACCAGGTCTACACCGCACCAAACCTCAACGCACGAATCACGAACCGAGGCATCATCGAGGGCGACTTCTCGATGGATGAGATCAACTACATCATCCGAGTCCTCGGTGCGGGTTCACTCCAAGCGAAGCTCTCTCCGGAACCCCTGAGCGAAAATGTCATCGCTCCAGAACTCGGGCAGGACAACCTGGACGCAGGGATCGATGCGGGTAAATGGGCACTCGTGATCGTCTCGGCGTTCATGCTCTTCTACTACCTCGGTTACGGGGTCGTCGCGGTACTCTGTCTCGCCGCGAACGCCGTGCTGATCCTTGGAGCGCTCGCACTCTCGCGTGCCTCGCTGACCCTTCCCGGCATCGCAGGCATCATCCTGACCTTCGGTATGGCGGTCGACGCGAATGTCCTCATCTTCGAGCGTATCCGCGAAGAACTCAACGGCGGACTCGATCTTCGACAGGCCGTGCGTCTCGGGTACGAGAAGGCACTGAGCTCAATCGTCGACGGCAATGTGACCAACCTCATCGTCTGTCTTGTCCTTGCAAATGTCGGGACACAAGAAATTCGAGGCTTCGCGATCACGCTGGGTATCGGTGTGGTCTGCACGATGATCTCCGCATTGTTCTTCTCACACATCATCCTCGTCGCACTCGTGGACAAGCTGAAGTTCCGCAAGATCGCGATGCTCCCGATGCTGGTTAAACCACTCGAGCGAGCGCTGAATCCCAATCTCAACTGGATCGGCATCCGCTGGGTATCCGTCTTTGTATCAATCTTCTTCGTCGGGCTCGGCATCACCATGATCGTGGTGCAGGGCGACAAAATGCTCGATACAGAGTTCCGCGGCGGAACGCAGATCACCCTCGCTTTCAAGGACAATCCTGAAACGCCGGGCGAGGGATACACAATGTCCCGCCCAGAAGTCGAGCAAATCGTGCACCAGCTCGGGGAGAACGATCCCGAAATCGAGCCGCTCAGAAACGCTGAAGTGCTCCCCATCAACCCCCAGGATGACGGGCTGACCGCAGACACATTCAACATCAAGACCACAGCAACAAACAAGAACGATGTTGCGGACGCGATCGTGAATGCTTTCCCGCGACATGATCGATGTTCCGCCAGCGCTCCAGTTCGAAGGATCTGACCTGCTCGAAGCCAGCGCTGCGCCCGCATACCCGATCATCGATCAGCGATTGGGCGACAATATCAAGCGTACTGAGTTCCTGAACAATGTTTCCGAGTTCAACGGCGGCGTTGCGATCCTCCTTGAGAACCTTTCGCCGCCACAGTCGGTGTCAGAGATCCGCGAACGAATCGCGATCACGCGACAGAAGGATGATTTCTCAGACATCGTCGGACGCAAGCTCGACATCATCGCACTCGAGGGCACCCCAGAGGCAGCCACGACCGCCGTCATTCTGGTTCTCGACCCCACGCTCGACTACTTCTCAAACCAGGATGTCTGGCGCAACGAGGTACAGCAACGCGAGTGGGATCTTGTGATCGCATCGCTCGCCAACTCCTCGGATCAGCTCAGCGTGCAGTCGTTCTCGCCTGCGATCGCTGAGAACTTCCGTGCGACTGCAGTCGCCGCGGTGGTCCTCTCGCTCATGCTGATCCTGATCTACATCTGGGTGCGATTCGGTTCGGTGCGCTACTCTGCCGCAGCGATCGTCGCGCTCACGCACGATGTCCTCGTCGTCATCGGGCTCATCGCCTTCGCTGAGATTATCTACGAGCACGAGTCGTTCACATCGATCGCGAATACCCTCATGATCGAGCCGTTCAAGATCGACCTCAACCTCATCGCGGCTCTCCTCACGCTGATCGGGTACTCGCTCAACGACACGATCGTCATCATGGACCGTATCCGTGAGAATCGCGGCAAGCTCCCGTACGCATCCAAGGCGGTAATCAACCGCTCTATCAATGAGACGATATCGCGTACCCTCGTGACTTCAGGCACGACACTCCTCGCCATCCTTCTTCTCTACATCGATGGCGGCCCCGGTGTCCACGCATTCAGCTACGCGTTGCTCGTGGGTGTGCTTGTGGGTACCTACTCGTCAATCGCCGTTGCATCGCCGCTCGTCTGGAGCCGCAAACGAGATATCTCTGAGCGTCGCCGACTTGAGGAAGAACAGAACGCCCTCGACAACGAAACGATCTAATCGGTCGGATTCTGATGCATCACCTCCAACTGCCCCGATACCATTCGGGGCAGTTATAATTGATCTCAGGTGTTTCCATGATGGACGAACGCACATCCAGAATATTCATCGGGCTCTGCCTCTTGGTGGTGGTCTGGATAGGTGTCTACTGGATGTGGCAGCCCTCAAGCGACCAGAACTCGCCCGTGATTACCTTTGAGCAGCCCGAGCAGATTGACCCACCCCTAATCACACGATCAGGGGATACGACCGAGGAGGATCAGGATCCCAATACCAAGGAGGGGAGCTTGGTCGGGCAACTTACCGCCCAAAGAGATCTGGCGGAACCACCCCCGACTGAGCCCAAAGGGCCCATCCTCAAACAACCCGAGTTCTTCGAACACATCGTGGCCAAAAGCGAGACCATGCAGACTATCTCTCGCCGCTACTTCGGATCCCCAGATAAATGGGATGTGATCGCAAGGGCGAACCCATTCGTAGACCCGCAAAAGCTCCGGGAAGGCATGGCAATTCGCATTCCAAAGGATCCGGACAACATTCAAGGGATCGTTGAAGGGCGAGAGACAGAGCCCGGGGTGATCGAATCGCATTCACCCAACCCAAACGCAGTAATCGAGTATGTCGTGCGCCCGGGGGACTCGCTGTCCAAGATATCACTCAATATCTATGGTTCAACCCGCCACGCACGCTTCATCTACGACTCAAATCGGGATGTGCTTCGTTCCATGGACGATATATCGATCGGGCAGCTCCTGCGTCTGCCGCCCCTGCCAGAGGATTGATCCGATCGCCTGAGATCGGAGCTACAATCCCCCATGAGCGACTCTCAACCAGTCTACATCGTTACAGGTGGCGCCGGATTCATCGGTGCCAATCTCGTCGCGACCCTTCTGGAGCGCGAACCAGACGCGATGATCTATGTCGTGGACGACTTCCGGACAGGTTCATATGCGAACATCGTCGAAGGGTTGGAACGCAGGGGCCTTCCCCCATTTAAGGGGTCAGTCCTCAGCGACTCCATCGCTGAACTGAACTGGCAACCCGCACTTGTCGGTCTCGAGCCCAAAGCCGTATTCCATCTAGCCGCGATCACAGACACGCTCGAGTTCGATGAGCAGAAAATGCTCCGTGGAAACACCGAGCCATTCACAGACATACTTGAGGCGTGCGTGGAGTGTAATGTCCCGCTCGTATATGCGTCCAGCGCCGCGACTTACGGATCTCCCCCTCAGGCCAACGATCGTGTGCCATTCTCCATCGATTCCGCGGGGAAACCAAACAATGTATATGGGTTCTCAAAGTGGCTGATGGATGTAGAGGTCTTCCGCTTTTTCGATGAGCGTCGTTCTTCTGGCGAACCGCTGCCGCATGTTGTCGGGCTTCGCTATTTCAATGTCTTCGGCCCCGGCGAGTCACGCAAGGGCAAGATGGCCTCCATGGTCTACCACCTCACGAACCAGGTTCTGGATGGCAAGCGTCCACGCCTATTCAAAATGGGTGAGCACGAACGAGACCAAGTCTTTGTGGATGATGTCGTTTCTTGCACCATCGCGGCAGCCCAACCCGAAGCAACAGCCGGCGTATACAACCTCGGTTCGGGACAGACGACCTCCTTCAACGACATCGTACACGCCATCAACACGGCCCTCGGAACCGATGTCGAAGCCGAGTACTTCGATATGCCTGAGGAAATGGTTTCTACATACCAGCACTACACCTGCGCCGATATGTCCCAAACCAAGGCAGGGCTCAACTGGGAACCACACTGGAACCCAAAGGACGCGATGGTGGAGTATGCACGCCGTATTGCCGATGAAAGAAGCGGTACGCAGGTTCAACTCGTCAGTGAGTAGAGAGAGCAGTATTTATGAGCATTAAGCGTGTACTCGTGACGGGCGGTGCCGGATTCCTCGGCTCCCACCTCTGTGAAAGACTCATCCAGGATGGCCACGATATCATCTGCTTGGACAACTTTTTCACATCTCAAAAATCCAATGTCCAACACCTACTCCAATACAACAACTTCGAACTCATCCGCCATGATGTGACCCATCCGATCTGGCTTGAGGTCGATGAAATCTACAACCTGGCCTGCCCAGCAGCTCCGGGGCATTAT